>NZ_JAUSYW010000001.1:2312500-5452816 GCF_030817135.1 Peribacillus sp. V2I11
CCAACTACGGCAACAAAGACAACTGGTTCCAAACTCATTCCTCCCCGCAAGCTTGTACTACACTTATATGAAGAAATCGTTGGATTAAGAACTGAAAAAAAATGGCCATGAGGAACACGCAATCCTTCACAGCCATTTCCTTATCATCTTTTTAAGCGGACATTCCTTCTTTTAACTTCCCTGAATAAGTAGAAATATTTCACTTCCGCCAGCCTCGTTTGGGCGATTACTTCCTCAGATGGATCAACGCTTTTTTCAAGTAATGATTTTTGATTATGCCAATTCCATTTCAAATGTTCAAGCTCTTCGATTAATGAATCATTGAATTCATTCCGAAGTTTCTTTTTTTTACGAAAGAACAAGTGAAGTCCTCCCAGCTATCTTATATTTCTCTTCTTCCTTCAATTGCTTTTGATAGCGTCACTTCATCCGCATATTCCAAATCTCCGCCAACAGGAAGTCCGTGGGCAATTCGGGTCACTTTGATTCCTGATGGTCTAAGCAACCTCGAAATATACATGGCTGTCGCTTCACCTTCAATGTTAGGATTAGTAGCCAAAATGACCTCCAGTACTGTTTCATCTTGCAGGCGCTTTAATAAATCAGGAATATTTATATCTTCCGGACCGATTCCGTCCATCGGGGAAATACTGCCATGCAGTACATGGTATAAACCATTGAACTCTCTCATCTTTTCCATGGCTATTACATCTTTCGGGTCCTGAACCACACAAATCAAACTTCTGTCCCTCTTTTGATCTTCGCAGATATAACAGGGATCTTGATCTGTAATATGACCACAGACTGAACAATACATAAGATTCCGCTTAGCATTAACAAGTGCTTTTGCAAAATCCAAAACAGTATCTTCCTTCATGCTTAGTACATGAAAGGCTAATCGAGCAGCCGTTTTAGGACCAATCCCCGGCAATTTCATAAAACTGTCAATGAGCTTGGAAATGGGTTCTGGATAATGCATCGAATTCCTCCTAAAAATTTCAAAAGAAACCCCCTGGAAGGAAGTTTCTTTTGAACTTGCTTAAAACATACCCGGAAGGTTCATTCCCTTAGTGAATTGTCCCATCGTTTGGTTTGTCAGTTCTTCCGCCTTTTTCAAAGCATCGTTAGTCGCAGCCAGCACTAAATCCTGAAGCATATCGATATCATCCGGATCGACAACTTCCGGTTTGATGATTACATCGACTATTTCTTTATGTCCAGTCACGATGACCGTTACCATTCCGCCGCCAGCAGTTCCTTCAATCTTTTTTTCACCTAATTCTTCTTGTGCCTCTGCCATCTTCTTTTGCATCTTTTGCATTTGCTTCATCATGTTTTGCATATTACCGCCGCGCATACCCATTTTCCTTACCTCCAATTATTCTTTAATTTCAAGTAAATCATCACCGACTAATTTTCTAGCCTCTGCTATAAAGGGGTCTTCTTCTTTTGATTCCGTTTCTTCTGGACCGTCGAACTGCTGTGTTGAGATGAAGTCCTCCCGCAACCTTTGCCACTGGCTCTCCGGAACACCGGCTATCTCCATTCGGTGTCCGGTCAATTGCTGCATGATCGAGGCTATCACTTCCACGAAACGGTTATTTTCCATTGCCATTTGACAATGAATATCATATTTGAATTTTACCACAAAAGCTTCATTTGACGCAGCAACAGGTTCTGCCTCCGTTAATAAAGCTGCCAATGACTTTTGGTTTTGCTGACCTAACTGTTCAAGCACTTCCCCCCACTTACTTTTCACGGCATTAAGATTTGGCTTTGTAGCTTGTTTCAAAACTTGATTGATCTTTCCTGCAGGTGCTTTATACGCCTTTTTAACGGCCCTTTGCGCCTTAGCCTGCTCTGCAGGTTTTTCTGTCATGGCTGCCGGAATGCCGTTTTTCTGCATTTCGAGTAATTTGTTCTCTAAATCTTCTATTTTCTGCTGCAGCTGTTGAAGCTGCCCGTTATCACTTTGATTTGGCCTTTGCTCATTACATAACTTCACAAGTGCCACTTCAAGGAAAATCCTTGGATGATTTGTCCATTTCATATCCTGCTGTGTTTGATTGAAGCTTTCAATAATGGAGTAAATCGATTCAGAAGAGATTACTTCTGCCAATTCCTTAAATTGGGGATCTATCAAAACACGCTCGAAGGATTCTGCCAGTGCCGGTGCCGTTTGATACAAAAGCATGTCACGGAAATAATAAATCATGTCTTCTATGAACCTAGCCGGGTCTTTTCCCATTGCCAGCAATTCTTCAAGGACTTCAAGTGCCACCGCTACTTCTTTATCATATATAGCTTTTGCCAGTCGGCTTAAAAACGCCTGCGAAACAGAACCGGTGACAGTCAATGCATCTTCCACAGAAACCGTCTCCGAACTGAAGGATATCGCTTGATCAAGAAGGCTTAGTGCATCCCGCATCCCGCCTTCGGCTGCCCTGGCAATGATATGCAGGGCTTGTTCATCACATGAAACACCTGTTTCTGCAATGATCTGTGACATCCTGCCAACTATATCTTGAGGCTGGATCCTTTTAAAATCAAACCTTTGGCAACGGGAGATGATCGTTAGTGGAATCTTATGAGGTTCAGTCGTCGCCAATATGAAAATTACGTGCTTCGGAGGTTCTTCCAAAGTCTTTAAAAGCGCATTGAAAGCCCCTTGTGAAAGCATATGTACCTCATCAATGATATAAACTTTATATGTAACCGCGTTCGGTGCATATTTGACCTTATCACGAATGTCACGGATTTCCTCGACACCATTATTGGATGCTGCATCAATTTCTATAACATCTGATATGGAGCCATCGGTGATTCCGCGGCAGGTAGCACATTCGTTACAGGGCTCACTTGTCGGAGCATGCTCACAATTCACTGCTTTTGCTAGAATTTTTGCAGCACTTGTTTTCCCTGTTCCACGTGGACCGGAAAATAAATAGGCATGCGAAACCTTCTGCCCGACCAAGGCATTCTGCAACGTCTTCGTTACATGTTCCTGCCCGACTACATCAATGAATTGTTGTGGCCGCCATACCCGGTATAATGCTTGATACCCCACGGAAATCCCTCCTTTTTTTCTCCATCCTATTTATTATACATTACTGATTTCCTTAATATCAAAGCTAAAAAGAAATTTCATCATTGCCTCATTTTTTTCAACACTTTGCCTTATTGGCATAAAAAAAAACCCACCCGATACGAATGAGTTTTTTGTTTATGTAAAATAACTGCCGTGCACCTTCTGTCGATTAGCAACCATAAGCGTTACTTAAGCAGTTAGCTCGGCCCAGGCAACCCTGCGGCACATGAGAACTTCCACTTAATGCTGCTTCCTTCCGGACCTGACATGGTTCATGGAGTCCCATTGCGCAGGACCCGGGCGTCAACACCACTTACTTAAGGCAGGCCCTACAGAATGCTAACCTCGAGAAGGGATTCAACCTCGCTAGAGCGGATTGCGAGTACAGGGCACCGCTACCTCCCCGTCTAGCACGGCAAAAGTAATACCAATTTCACAGCGTCATGACGACGCATAATTCATTATACTAAGGTAACAAAAAAAACGCAAGTGTTGTTCATGGACAGTTTGATTCCAAATTTATCAAATGAAGTAAAGCCTCATCTTCAACATTCGTTTTTCACCTATTTATTTTCTTCGGCAATCTTGAGTGCTTGCTCTCTTTTCAAGGTTTTCTTTCTATTCCTTAGCTCTTTAAAAAAAGAAGTCAATATCCAGCCGCACTCTTCCCCTAATACACCGCTTGTTACATCACATTGATGGTTGAAGCGTTCATCTCGAAGTAAATCCATGAATGTCCCGGCACAGCCAGCCTTTGGATCATGCGCTCCAAAAACAACCCTTCTCACCCTCGATTGCAAAATGGCACCGGCACACATGGGACAGGGTTCCAGCGTTACATATAATGTCGCATCTTCAAGACGCCAACTGCCCAGAACATTGCAAGCCTCATTGATTGCAAGCAGCTCCGCATGTGCCGTTGCATTCTGTTCCGTTTCCCTCAGGTTATGACCCGTCGAAATAACTTGATCATCTATTACGATTAAAGCGCCAATCGGCACTTCATTCAACATCTGCGCCTTTTTTGCTTCCTTTAAGGCTAAATTCATGTAATAAACATCATCCTTCATAAATAAACCCCCTCATATTAAGTAGGAGTAAACAGACAAATATAAGACAAAATAAAGGTCATACTACTTATTCTAATGAATAGTAACGCATGCGGCATACGTGCTGCAAGTAAATTCTCACATTACAGGAGGTTATACCATGAATCGACCTGAATCGACCTCTTTTGCATTGCTTATCATTGATATGATCAATGATTTTGATTTCATCCACGGGAATATGCTCCTTGAACATACGAAGCTTATCGTCGATCCGATTTTGAAATTAAAAAAGCAAATGAAAGAAAAAGGTTTTCCCATCATTTATATCAATGATCATTATGATTTATGGCAGGCTGACTTCGATAAAATTATTGATAGATGTAAAAATGAAGGAAATGCCTCATTAACCGAAAGGATAAAACCGCAACAGGATGATTTCTTTCTCATCAAGCCGAAGCATTCCGCATTTTATGGGACGGCACTCAATACACTACTTAAACGATTAAAGGTGGAAACCCTGATCATTACTGGCATAGCCGGAAACATCTGCGTGCTATTCACGGCCAATGATGCCTATATGCGGGAATATAAATTATGGATTCCGAAGGATTGCATCGCTTCTGCATCCAAGGAAGATAATCATTATGCATTAAAGATGATGAACCATGTTCTCAAGGCGTCCATTAATATCCATTAATAAAGGCGAAGACATTTAATCTCTCAATCAACCAAGGCACAACCTACATCCCTCCCCATTAAACACTCTTTCATTCTCTTTCTTTAGCAACCTGACAAAAATGTCACTTAAGTCCCAAGTCTGTGATACAATATCTCTTGGCGAAAAACCTAATAAACCGGGAATTTCAGCTTGATACCTCATGAAGGAGGACAAATGGATGAAATCCACCCCATTTATCACTGTCGAGGGTCCAATCGGCGTGGGAAAAACATCACTTGCAAAAGTTATTGCAGATCATTTTCAAATTTCATTATTGAAGGAAATTGTAGATGAAAATCCATTTCTCGGGAAATTCTATAAAGATATTGATGAGTGGAGCTTTCAAACAGAAATGTTTTTTCTGTGTAACCGTTATAAACAATTGGAAGATATCGAAAAAAAGTATCTTGCTAATGACCAAGCCGTGGTGGCTGATTACCATATATTCAAGAACTTGATATTTACTGAACGAACGTTAAAGAACGCCCAATACAATAAATACCTTGAAATATTCAATATTTTAACAAGGGATATGCCTAAACCTAATATGGTGATTTATTTAAACGCAAGTCTTGATACGCTTCTCTCCCGGATCGGTAAAAGAGGTCGTGAATTCGAAAAAAATATATCTTCCATTTATTTAGAGCAATTATCCGCGGATTATCGAACATTCATGGAAGCATTTGAGAAACAGCACCCTGACATACCTGTTCTAACTTTCAATGGAGATGAGCTGGATTTCGTCGGGAACAAGGATGATTTGAAAACGATAATCAGCCAAATAGAGAATGCCCTGCACAAAGGAGTAAAGTCAAATGAACTTACGAAAGAAATATAATATTCCAAACAACGCCGTCATTACGATAGCAGGGACGGTTGGCGTAGGAAAATCGACCATGACCAATGCGTTAGCCGATGCCCTTCAATTCAGGACATCCTTTGAAAAGGTCGATACGAACCCCTACCTGGATAAGTTTTACTATGATTTTAATCGTTGGAGTTTCCACCTGCAAATCTACTTCCTCGCTGAACGGTTTAAAGAGCAAAAAAAAATCTTCGAATATGGCGGCGGTTTTATCCAAGACCGTTCCATTTATGAAGACACCGGGATATTTGCAAAAATGCATTATGAAAAAGGCACGATGAATGATGTGGACTACGAAACTTATACAAGCCTTTTCAACGCCATGGTAATGACGCCATACTTCCCGCACCCTGATTTACTTATCTATCTCGAAGGTTCACTGGATGATATCCTGGACCGGATCCAAGAGCGTGGCCGTCCAATGGAACAGCATACCCCAATTGAATATTGGCAGGAAATGCACGGCCGTTACGAAGAATGGATTGATCAATTCAACGCCTGCCCTGTCCTTCGATTAAATATAAACGAATATGACCTTATGCAGAATGAGGCAAGCATCGAACCGCTTATCAAACGGATTGCCGAATATATGGAGCAAACCAAGTTGTTGCGAAATGTGTAAAACAGAAAAACCACCGGTTATCCGGTGGTTTTTTAATATATTAGAAAACAAAAATTCCGTTACATATCTGTAACGGAATTCATCGATATCCAATTTATGCGCTGTGGTTATTAATAAGTTATGGAGGAGGTAGAGGGATTCGAACCCCCGCGGGATTTGACTCCCCTGTCGGTTTTCAAGACCGATCCCTTCAGCCGGACTTGGGTATACCTCCGTATCAACATTTATTATATTACATGGATTTAAAATTAAAGTCAAGCCCTCTATAAAGTTTTTTAAAATAATTTTCAAACGTAGATAAAAAGGAGAATCAGCCTCTTTAATCAGAAGCTGATCCCTTTTGACTTACGGCTTAATGACTTCCGCACCGCGCATATATGGACGTAATACTTCAGGAATGATAACACTGCCATCTTCCTGCTGATAATTTTCCAAAAGGGCTGCGACTGTACGGCCGATTGCCAACCCTGATCCATTTAGAGTATGGACGTGTTCCGGTTTACCTTTTGCATCACGTCTGAAGCGGATATTGGCCCGTCTAGCCTGGAATGCTTCAAAGTTACTGCAAGAAGAAATTTCGCGGTACGTTCCATAACTCGGGATCCAAACTTCGATATCATACTTTTTAGCAGCTGTGAAACCAAGATCTCCCGTACACATGCTCAGCACTCGGTATGGAAGACCTAGCAATTGAAGGACCCTTTCCGCATGACCCGTAAGATTTTCCAATTCTGCATAAGAATCTTCCGGCTTCACGAACTTCACTAATTCAACTTTATTGAACTGGTGCTGACGAATTAACCCGCGTGTATCACGACCAGCAGATCCTGCCTCTGAACGGAATGAAGCGCTGTATGCCGCATAGCTTATCGGCAGATCGTCCGTGCTCATGATTTCATCACGGTGGAAGTTTGTCACCGGGACTTCAGCTGTAGGAATCAAGAAGTAATCGTCACTTTCAATACGGAAAGCATCCTCCTCGAATTTTGGCAATTGACCTGTGCCGGTCATGCTTGCACGGTTCACCATATATGGTGGCAGCATTTCTTCATATCCGTGTTCCTCAACATGAAGGTCTAACATAAAGCTAATTAAAGCACGCTCTAACCGAGCACCAAGCCCCCTATAAAATACAAATCGGCTTCCGGTCACTTTTGCTGCCCGTTCAAAATCCAGGATGCCTAAATCCCCAGCTACATCCCAGTGCGGTTTCGGTTCGAACTTGAATTCCGGTAACTCTCCCCATTTACGGATTTCGACATTATCGTCTTCCGTCTCACCAACAGGCACACTTTCATGCGGAATATTCGGAATGGAAAGAAGTAATGTTTCTAACTGAGCTTCCACTTCACGAAGTTCATCATCGAATCCTTTGATACGGTCACCAACTTCACGCATTTCAGCAATCAACTGATCTGCATCTTTTTTCTCCCGTTTCAATACGGCCACTTGCTGTGAAACTTCATTTCTTTTGCTTTTCAACTTTTCCGTATCAGCAATCAAAGTCCGACGCTTTACATCCAGTTCCTCGAATTTACCTAAATCGGTTAAATCTTCTCCTCTAAATTGCAATACACGCTTCACTTCTTCAAAATTATTTCTTACATATTTCAAATCCAACATTTCCAATTCCTCCTTAATATTTTGATGATTTATCAAAGAACGCAAAAAACTCCCGTCCCCTGAAGGGACGAGAGTTAACCCGCGTTGCCACCCTAGTTGAAGGCCTACGAAAAGCGCCTACCACTTATCACGATAACGGCTTTTAACCGAAAGTATTTACTGACCCAAAAGGCTTTCCATACTTTGCTCCAGGAGGGATTCACAAAACTCTCACACCGATTTCCACCAGCCATCGGCTCTCTATAGAAAGAAATACTTGTTACTATTTCCTGTCATTGCTTTCTTATATAATCAGATTGTTTTCCATAATGTACTATAATTTTATACATTACGCAACCGTTTTATACGCGAAACTTAAAACCAGCCTTTAACAGTAGAAGCTACACTGCTCCATACGTCACCAAAGAATCCGCCAACAGCTCGCATTGATAATACGAACCAGTTTGCCTTTTCAACAGATTCAGCAGCTACGACGTTAACCTTCACTGGATCGCCGTTAATGTACCCGTAATCTTCTCCTTTTTTAGGAGTGACTGTGATGTAACCAAGCTTTTCACCTTTTTTAATTGGTGCAGTCAGCTTACCATCATCATTCAATTTGTTTTTATCGATCACTAAATCGGTTTTATAGTTGTCTTTCTCACCATTTTCAACAAGTAGCTCGATTGCTTTTTCAGATTGAATCTTAACGTTTTTTTCCTTGCCTTTCACTACTGAAAGTGTTTCTTCCCCTTTCACCTGGTAATTAGCTGGAAGGATTTTTTCCTTTTTAAAGGTTGCATAAGCATAGTTCATAAGCTTAGTGCTATCCGCAAAACGTTCATTTTTATTAGTGGACTTCATCACCACCGTGATATAGCGCTGACCGTCCCGGATAACCGTCCCTGTGTGGCCATATCCGGCAAAGTCAGTAGATCCCGTTTTTAGTCCATCTACGCCTTTATATTCAAATATCAGGCCAGGCAACATCCAGTTGAAGTTCGGATATTCTTTTCCATCACGGAATTTCAATTTAGGGATGCTGGCAATTTTCAACACTTCCGGATAATCATTTATTAAACGATAAGCAAGAAGTGCAGTATCTTTTGCTGTCATGATATTTTCATCATCTTCATCACCTGAAGGATACTGCCCTAATAAATCGCCGTTATTCAAACCGCTGGCGTTAACGAATTTATGGTGTTTCAAGCCTAATTCCTTTGCTTTTTCGTTCATTAACTTAACGAAGCTCTTTTCACTTCCGGAAACTAGCTGTGCTAAAGCTACTGTTGCCGCATTTCCAGAATAGACGGCCATAGCTTGATATAGTTCCTTAACTGTATAATCTTCACCTTCTGTTAACCCAACATTCGACAAATTAGGTGCTTTTGAAAGGTCATGTACGTATTTATTTATTTTAACTTTCTGATCCCAACTGATTTTCCCATTTTCAATTGACTCCATTATGATGTACTCGGTCATCATTTTAGACATGGATGCAATCCCTAATACTTTATCGGCATTTTTTTCATACACGATTTGTCCTGTTTCACCATCAATGATGATGGCTGCCTCTGCTTTTAAACCTAAATTATCAGATTCAGCAACAGCTTCCCCCGGTTGATAGGCAAATTGCGACATAACAAGAACTAAAACAAAAGTGAAAATGAGGGTCATCTTGCTGATTTTTTTCAATTTCCAATACCTCCAACTTTTAAGCTAATCTCTATAACAAAGAAGAAACTTTATGTAATTCCCTTGACACCTTGTCTAGTTTATCACAGAAAAAATAAAAAAAATAGACAGAGTAATCGTAGACTCTGTCTATTTTAACAATAAATTTTAATGACGATTATATGTTAAATTCATTACATTGAGTAGTTCGGTGCTTCTTTGGTAATTTGGACATCATGAGGATGGCTCTCCCTTAATCCGGCACCGGTCATTTTGACAAATTGAGAGTTTTCTCTCAACTCTTCCAGTGTGGCTGTACCGCAATATCCCATACCTGAACGAATGCCGCCAATCAGTTGGAAAATGGTATCTGAAAGAGGTCCTTTGTATGGAAGGCGCCCTTCGATGCCTTCCGGTACGAATTTCTTGTTATCTTCTTGGAAGTAACGATCTTTAGATCCCTTTTCCATTGCAGCAACAGAGCCCATACCCCGATATACTTTAAAACGGCGACCTTGGAAAATTTCCGTTTCGCCTGGGCTTTCAGTTACACCAGCCAACATACTGCCAAGCATTACTGCATGTCCGCCTGCAGCTAGGGCTTTGACGATATCACCAGAGTATTTAATTCCGCCATCGGCGATAATCGTTTTACCATGTTTTCTTGCTTCTGTCGCACAATCGAAGACTGCCGTGATTTGTGGAACACCTACACCAGCTACAACCCTTGTCGTACAGATTGACCCTGGTCCGATTCCAACTTTCACTACATCAGCACCCGCTTCAATCAATGCTTTCGTGCCTTCAGCTGTTGCCACATTACCAGCAATTATTGTCAATTCAGGATATGTCCCGCGGATTTCCTTTACCATTTCAAGGACGCCTTCTGAATGACCGTGAGCAGTATCAAGTACAATTGCATCGACATGGGACTTAACTAGCATTTCTACACGCTTCATCGTATCCTTAGTCACGCCGACTGCAGCACCTGCAAGTAATCTTCCTTGCTTATCTTTCGCCGAATTCGGGAACTCAATGACTTTCTCGATATCCTTGATCGTAATAAGTCCTTTAAGAACTCCATTATCGTCTACAAGGGGAAGCTTTTCAATTTTGTATTTTTGAAGAATCTTCTCTGCTTGTTCCAAGTTAGTTCCCACTGGTGCTGTGACCAGATTCTCTACAGTCATGACACTGGAAATCTTCAAGGAAAAATCGGAAATAAATCGCAAATCACGGTTTGTAATGATACCCACAAGTTTTTGATCCTCTATATTATTGACTACAGGAACACCCGAAATGCGATATTTACCCATTAAATGCTCTGCATCAAATACCTGGTGATCCGGCGTTAAGAAAAACGGATCGGTAATTACACCGCTTTCTGAACGTTTTACTTTATCCACCAGTTCAGCTTGTGCTTCAATAGACATATTTTTATGAATGATACCCAATCCACCTTGACGAGCCATGGCAATTGCCATCTCAGCTTCTGTCACGGTATCCATTCCTGCGCTGATGATAGGAAGGTTGAGCTTTAAGTTTTCAGCTAAGTTGACTTGAAGGTTAACATCTTTCGGCAAAACCTCTGATTTCGCTGGAATTAATAGGACATCATCAAAGGTTAAACCTTCTTTTGCAAATTTATTTTCCCACATTATTTTCCCCTCCTGCTTAAAAATATTATTTGTAGGTTATCAATAGGACATACTACTGTCAAGAAGAGAAATAAATGTTTGATTATTCTATTAATTCGGAGGATAGCTGCAATGCCTGAAAACAATGATAATTTCGATAAATATACACCTTTTTTTTCCGCATCTTCCTCACAACTTTTTTTACAAAAATGTTACACGCATGAAAAAATAGCAGAAGCGGAAATAAAAAGTTACGATAATTGTTATCCATTTATTTACCATCTTGAACATGCTAAAACTTATTATAATCAGGCTGCCATTGCACCACTTTCCATACAACCAATCCTAACATTTTATGGATTCGCCCAATTGTTAAAGGCTTGTCTGCTCACGATTGATCCTAACTATCCGGAATCAACTTCGATGCTTGCCCATGGGGTAACTACGAGAAAAAAGAAAAAACAACAATATGAATTTTTAAAGGACGAAGTGAAAACGCAAAAGAATGGACTTTTCACCTGCATTGCCGAAAAGTTATTTCATATCAGGCATCTGGAAGGCGAAAAATTTTCCATGGGGACGCTATTGAGGGAAATCCCAGATATGCAAAACTTTACATGGCCGATTTCCAAGAAAAATTTCGTCGTCATGTTACCCTCTTCGAATGGTTTTCAATTACCCTCAGCTGTATTGGATAGCTATCAAATGTCCAGCAGTCGATTGGCAGAATTTTTGAAAGCTAAAACGAATCAAGTTAACAGTATTTCAGAAGCTTCTGGGACACTGCTTTTAAAAACAGATGGAATTCCCATTCATAATGCCACTTCCCCAATAAGGTATAATTTGGCAGAAGGACAGTTCATGCTATCACTAAATAAAGATTCGTCAGCTTTTTCATTACCTGAACTTTTGATCCATTATTTAATTTCTTATAACCTTAGCATAATAGCCCGTTATGAGACAGAATGGTGGGCAGAGCTGATGAAAACCATGCCTAATGACGATTACCCTTGCATTGTACAATTCCTTAAAATAAGCCAAGCTAAGGTGCCATTCTTAATATTTGAATGGATTAAGTCCAAGAGGTTCCACTTTTGATCCTTCCAACATCCAATTGGTGAATTGGTCTGTTCCAAAACGACGAAAAAAGACCAGCCGGATGGCTGATCTTTTAAATGGCTTGGCGGCGTCCTACTCTCACAGGGGGAAACCCCCAACTACCATCGGCGCTGAAGAGCTTAACTGCCGTGTTCGGAATGGGAACGGGTGTGACCTCTTCGCTATCGCCACCAAACATATCAGGAACATTGTTCCTTCAAAACTAGATAATAAGAAGGTATTTCATTTTTTTAAAAGCGTTGGTTAAGTCCTCGATCTATTAGTATCAGTCAGCTCCACATGTCGCCACGCTTCCACCTCTGACCTATCAACCTGATCATCTTTCAGGGATCTTACTAGCTTGCGCCATGGGAAATCTCATCTTGAGGGGGGCTTCATGCTTAGATGCTTTCAGCACTTATCCCGTCCGCACGTAGCTACCCAGCTATGCCTTTGGCAAGACAACTGGTACACCAGCGGTGCGTCCATCCCGGTCCTCTCGTACTAAGGACAGCTCCTCTCAAATTTCCTGCGCCCGCGACGGATAGGGACCGAACTGTCTCACGACGTTCTGAACCCAGCTCGCGTACCGCTTTAATGGGCGAACAGCCCAACCCTTGGGACCGACTACAGCCCCAGGATGCGATGAGCCGACATCGAGGTGCCAAACCTCCCCGTCGATGTGGACTCTTGGGGGAGATAAGCCTGTTATCCCCGGGGTAGCTTTTATCCGTTGAGCGATGGCCCTTCCATGCGGAACCACCGGATCACTAAGCCCGACTTTCGTCCCTGCTCGACTTGTAGGTCTCGCAGTCAAGCTCCCTTGTGCCTTTACACTCTACGAATGATTTCCAACCATTCTGAGGGAACCTTTGGGCGCCTCCGTTACTCTTTAGGAGGCGACCGCCCCAGTCAAACTGCCCACCTGACACTGTCTCCCACCCCGATAAGGGGCGCGGGTTAGAATTTCAATACAGCCAGGGTAGTATCCCACCAACGCCTCCACCGAAGCTAGCGCTCCGGCTTCTCAGGCTCCTACCTATCCTGTACAAGCTGTACCAAAATTCAATATCAGGCTGCAGTAAAGCTCCACGGGGTCTTTCCGTCCTGTCGCGGGTAACCTGCATCTTCACAGGTACTATAATTTCACCGAGTCTCTCGTTGAGACAGTGCCCAGATCGTTACACCTTTCGTGCGGGTCGGAACTTACCCGACAAGGAATTTCGCTACCTTAGGACCGTTATAGTTACGGCCGCCGTTTACTGGGGCTTCGGTTCAAAGCTTCGCTTGCGCTAACCTCTCCCCTTAACCTTCCAGCACCGGGCAGGTGTCAGCCCCTATACTTCGCCTTGCGGCTTCGCAGAGACCTGTGTTTTTGCTAAACAGTCGCCTGGGCCTATTCACTGCGGCTTTTCTGGGCTATTCACCCTAAAAAGCACCCCTTCTCCCGAAGTTACGGGGTCATTTTGCCGAGTTCCTTAACGAGAGTTCTCTCGCACACCTTAGGATTCTCTCCTCGCCTACCTGTGTCGGTTTGCGGTACGGGCACCTTACATCTCACTAGAGGCTTTTCTTGGCAGCGTGGAATCAGGAACTTCGGTACTATATTTCCCTCGCCATCACAGCTCCGCCTTAATGGAAACGGGATTTGCCTCGTTTCCGGCCTAACTGCTTGGACGCGCATATCCAACAGCGCGCTTACCCTATCCTTCTGCGTCCCCCCATCGTTCAAACGATGTATAGGTGGTACAGGAATATCAACCTGTTGTCCATCGCCTACGCCTTTCGGCCTCGGCTTAGGTCCCGACTAACCCTGAGCGGACGAGCCTTCCTCAGGAAACCTTAGGCATTCGGTGGAAGGGATTCTCACCCTTCTTTCGCTACTCATACCGGCATTCTCACTTCTAAGCGCTCCACCAGTCCTTCCGGTCTGACTTCAACGCCCTTAGAACGCTCTCCTACCATCGACACCTAATGGTGTCAATCCACAGCTTCGGTGATACGTTTAGCCCCGGTACATTTTCGGCGCGGAGTCACTCGACCAGTGAGCTATTACGCACTCTTTAAATGGTGGCTGCTTCTAAGCCAACATCCTGGTTGTCTAAGCAACTCCACATCCTTTTCCACTTAACGTATACTTTGGGACCTTAGCTGGTGGTCTGGGCTGTTTCCCTTTCGACTACGGATCTTATCACTCGCAGTCTGACTCCCAAGAATAAGTATTTGGCATTCGGAGTTTGACTGAATTCGGTAACCCGTTGGGGGCCCCTAGTCCAATCAGTGCTCTACCTCCAATACTCTCATCTTGAGGCTAGCCCTAAAGCTATTTCGGAGAGAACCAGCTATCTCCAGGTTCGATTGGAATTTCTCCGCTACCCACACCTCATCCCCGCACTTTTCAACGTGCGTGGGTTCGGGCCTCCATTCAGTGTTACCTGAACTTCACCCTGGACATGGGTAGATCACCTGGTTTCGGGTCTACGACCTCATACTCATTCGCCCTATTCAGACTCGCTTTCGCTGCGGCTCCGTCTCATCAACTTAACCTCGCATGAAATCGTAACTCGCCGGTTCATTCTACAAAAGGCACGCCATTACCCATTAACGGGCTTTGACTACTTGTAGGCACACGGTTTCAGGATCTATTTCACTCCCCTTCCGGGGTGCTTTTCACCTTTCCCTCACGGTACTGGTTCACTATCGGTCACTAGGGAGTATTTAGCCTTGGGAGATGGTCCTCCCTGCTTCCGACGGGATTTCTCGTGTCCCGCCGTACTCAGGATCCACTCAGGAGGGAACGAAGTTTCAACTACAGGGTTTTTACCTTCTTTGACGGACCTTTCCAGATCGCTTCATTTACCCCGTTCCTTTGTAACTCCATGTTGAGTGTCCTACAACCCCAAGAGGCAAGCCTCTTGGTTTGGGCTAATTCCGTTTCGCTCGCCGCTACTCAGGAAATCGCATTTGCTTTCTCTTCCTCCGGGTACTTAGATGTTTCAGTTCCCCGGGTCTGCCTTCAGTACCCTATGTATTCAGGTAAAGATACTGTTCCATTACGAACAGTGGGTTTCCCCATTCGGAAATCTCCGGATCAAAGCTTACTTACAGCTCCCCGAAGCATATCGGTGTTAGTCCCGTCCTTCATCGGCTCCTAGTGCCAAGGCATCCACCGTGCGCCCTTTCTAACTTAACCGTTAAAAAGATCTTACAGATGCTTTGAAAAAAATTAATTGCCTTCTATCTATTATCTAGTTTTCAAGGAACAAGCTGTCCCAATCACAACGTGATTGTTTCATTGGTGGAGCCTAGCGGGATCGAACCGCTGACCTCCTGCGTGCAAGGCAGGCGCTCTCCCAGCTGAGCTAAGGCCCCGTTTCGGGAAATGGAATGGTGGGCCTAAATGGACTCGAACCATCGACCTCACGCTTATCAGGCGTGCGCTCTAACCAGCTGAGCTATAGGCCCATTCACATAAATAATAAGCTTCTGCTTCCCAAGCTTATCGCGGGATTGCTATTTAATTGAATGAATCACTCATTCAAAACTGAACAAAACAAAAGCGCTCTCGTAATTATCCTTAGAAAGGAGGTGATCCAGCCGCACCTTCCGATACGGCTACCTTGTTACGACTTCACCCCAATCATCTGTCCCACCTTAGGCGGCTGGCTCCATGAAGGTTACCTCACCGACTTCGGGTGTTACAAACTCTCGTGGTGTGACGGGCGGTGTGTACAAGGCCCGGGAACGTATTCACCGCGGCATGCTGATCCGCGATTACTAGCGATTCCGGCTTCATGTAGGCGAGTTGCAGCCTACAATCCGAACTGAGAATGGCTTTATGGGATTCGCTTACCTTCGCAGGTTTGCAGCCCTTTGTACCATCCATTGTAGCACGTGTGTAGCCCAGGTCATAAGGGGCATGATGATTTGACGTCATCCCCACCTTCCTCCGGTTTGTCACCGGCAGTCACCTTAGAGTGCCCAACTGAATGCTGGCAACTAAGATCAAGGGTTGCGCTCGTTGCGGGACTTAACCCAACATCTCACGACACGAGCTGACGACAACCATGCACCACCTGTCACTCTGTCCCCCGAAGGGGAAAGCCCTATCTCTAGGGTTGTCAGAGGATGTCAAGACCTGGTAAGGTTCTTCGCGTTGCTTCGAATTAAACCACATGCTCCACCGCTTGTGCGGGCCCCCGTCAATTCCTTTGAGTTTCAGCCTTGCGGCCGTACTCCCCAGGCGGAGTGCTTAATGCGTTAGCTGCAGCACTAAAGGGCGGAAACCCTCTAACACTTAGCACTCATCGTTTACGGCGTGGACTACCAGGGTATCTAATCCTGTTTGCTCCCCACGCTTTCGCGCCTCAGTGTCAGTTACAGACCAGAAAGTCGCCTTCGCCACTGGTGTTCCTCCAAATCTCTACGCATTTCACCGCTACACTTGGAATTCCACTTTCCTCTTCTGCACTCAAGTTCCCCAGTTTCCAATGACCCTCCACGGTTGAGCCGTGGGCTTTCACATCAGACTTAAGGAACCACCTGCGCGCGCTTTACGCCCAATAATTCCGGACAACGCTTGCCACCTACGTATTACCGCGGCTGCTGGCACGTAGTTAGCCGTGGCTTTCTGGTTAGGTACCGTCAAGGTACCAGCAGTTACTCTGGTACTTGTTCTTCCCTAACAACAGAACTTTACGACCCGAAGGCCTTCTTCGTTCACGCGGCGTTGCTCCGTCAGACTTTCGTCCATTGCGGAAGATTCCCTACTGCTGCCTCCCGTAGGAGTCTGGGCCGTGTCTCAGTCCCAGTGTGGCCGATCACCCTCTCAGGTCGGCTACGCATCGTCGCCTTGGTGAGCCATTACCTCACCAACTAGCTAATGCGCCGCGGGCCCATCTATAAGTGACAGCGTAAACCGTCTTTCCATCTTCTCTCATGCGAGAAAAGAACGTATCCGGTATTAGCTCCGGTTTCCCGAAGTTATCCCAGTCTTATAGGCAGGTTGCCCACGTGTTACTCACCCGTCCGCCGCTAATCTCAGGGAGCAAGCTCCCATCGATTCGCTCGACTTGCATGTATTAGGCACGCCGCCAGCGTTCGTCCTGAGCCAGGATCAAACTCTCCGAAGAAATGTTTGACTTGCTCATTTGCTTTTTTTATAGTGTGTGCTCACTTAAAATTTAACGTTGGCGCTTTGTTTTGTTCAGTTTTCAAAGAGCAATTTGTTGTCGTTCGTTTGGAAACGACTTTAATAATATATCAATTATATTATTTTTTGTCAACAACTTTATTCTTTCGCTGTCGACTTAGTTATTATATCTAGTATCAGGAATAAAAGCAATAGTTATTTTAAAATAAATAACATAGATTTCAAGTTCTTTGACTGCACCCCTAATTAAGAAGAAAAAGCTTACCTTTTTAAGTAAACTTTTTCTTTAAACCTTATAGTATTTCTTCTATACAAGGTTATTAAATAAAACGGAAAGCCGAATAGCAGATGATTATGAAGAGATACATGCTCGTCCTATTTCAGCAGCTTTGCCATCCCACAATCTGCCAGACACCCGCCAATTGTAGACATCGCCCCTATTGCATTTCATCATATATGCAATATATCCTCCTATTAACCCAATTGAAATAGCATGATGATATACATAGTCTTCTTTATTGCAATAGTGGTGAAGCTTCATAATGTTACACTGGGATTCCGGAAGAAGGAAGAGCAGGAATGTACGTTTGTAAGGCTGGGCATTTGGTATCAGGAAAGCTCGCCAGGGCAAAAAAGATGTAGCGACGAATCAAACAGATACCTATTACTTCGATGTAGAAAAGTGTAAGATTTGTCCCTTTAAAGAGGGCTGTTATAAAGAAGGAGCGAAAAACAGTGAATTGAAACACAGGCACGGGTATGATGTTGCAAAATCCTCGGGTCTACTTGGCATGGAATTACAAGGAGCAATGGTTATTTTCACCGTTAACTTGAAAAGAATATTGAAATTAATGGCCTAAAAAAGTGACACACAGAAGCAAAAAAAGACGATTTCCATTCAAGTATCGAATGAGAATCGTCTTTTTTTAGTTTGGTTTACCGTACTAGTTAGAAAAACGTGAGTTTTTCAGCAGCCTCGCTTAATTGCCTGGGTCTTTTTTTTGTGGAAGATTATTCTTCCGTATCTTTTTCAGTTTCTTCATTTTCTTCAATTACAGTAGGATCAGAATCAGAATCTAGAGTCGTGACCGTTTCTATATCCATGTCTTTTTCTTCTTCTTCTTCTCTTCCTACGATGGCTACCGTCGAAACATATTCATTATCTGCGGATTCGAGTCGGATGAGCTTAACACCCTGTGTATTACGGCCCGTTTTAGAAATGCCTTCGACTTCCATTCGGATCAATACACCAGCTGCTGTAATCAGCATCAAATCCTCATCTTCACCCGTAACTGTTTTCACGGCTATAAGTTCACCATTTTTCTCAGTGACGTTACATGTTTTTATTCCTTTGCCTCCACGGCTTTGAATACGGTATTCTTCCGCAGAGGTTCGTTTTCCATAGCCGTTTTTCGTAACGATCAAGACTTCTTCATCATCTTCAAGAATTTCCATTCCGACCACTTCATCATTCGTCCCTAAGGAAATCCCTTTGACTCCCGCTGCAGTACGTCCCATTGTCCGTACATCCGTCTCAGGGAAACGAATCATCATCCCGGCTTTCGTTCCAATTATGATCTGTTTCTCTCCATTCGTAAGACGGACGGAAATCAATTCATCATCTTCACGTAAACCTAGGGCAATTAAACCATTATTACGGATGTTTGCAAAAGATGACAAAGGTGTACGCTTCGATATCCCATGTCTGGTCGTGAAGAATAAATACCAATCGTCAGCAAATTCCTTCACCGGTATGATTGCATTGACCCACTCGCCTTTATCGACTTCCAACAAATTGATAAGCGGCAATCCCTTTGCCGTTCTACCATATTCAGGTATTTCATATCCTTTGGAACGATAGACTTTACCTTTGTTAGTGAAGAATAATAGAGTGTCATGAGTCGAAGTGGTTAACAAGTGACCGACAAAGTCATCTGTATTCGTGCCCATACCCTGTATTCCTCGACCTCCGCGTTTTTGACTGCGGTACGTGGTTGCAGGCAAGCGTTTTATATAACCGTTATGCGTAAGTGTCACGATTATATTTTCCTCTGGGATTAAATCCTCATCTTCCAGGCTTTCAAAGCCGGCTAAAGTGATTTCAGTTCTCCGTTTATCATCAAAACGTTCTTTAATTTCAAGAAGCTCTTCACGAATAATTTCAAGAACCTTTTCCTCATCAGCAAGAATCGCTTTATATTCTGCAATTATAGCCATTAATGCCTGATATTCATCTTCAATTTTTTCACGTTCCAGACCTGTCAAGCGCTGTAAACGCATATCCAGGATAGCTTGCGCTTGTTTTTCGGAAAGTGAGAATTGTGTCATTAAGCCTTCACGGGCAATTTCTGTCGTTTGGGAACCGCGGATTAACGAAATGACTGCGTCCAAATTATCAAGTGCAATGCGCAAACCTTCTAAAATATGGGCGCGGGCTTCCGCTTTCCGTAATTCAAATTCAGTCCTGCGCCGTATGACTACCTGCTGATGCTCCAAGTAGTAGTGCAGGCATTGTTTTAAATTCAGCACTTTAGGCTGACCGTCCACCAAAGCAAGCAGATTGATTCCGAAGGTGGTCTGCATCGCGGTATGCTTATACAGGTTGTTTAAAAGGACATTCGCGTTAATATCCTTTCGAAGCTCCATGACAATACGCATGCCATTGCGATCCGATTCATCCCGTAAGTCGGTAATGCCTTCTATTTTCTTATCTCGAGCAAGTTCTGCAATTTTTTCAATCAATCTTGCTTTATTCACTTGATAAGGGATTTCCTTAACAAGGATCACCTGTTTACCATTGGGCTTCTCTTCAATCTCGACTTTCGCCCGTTGAATGATTGATCCTTTTCCGGTTTCATAGGCCTTTCTGATTCCACTTCGTCCTAAAATCAAACCGGCTGTCGGAAAGTCCGGACCAGGGATATATTCCATCAACTCTGGAATTGTAATTTCAGGATTCTTACTTAAAGCCAATACGCCGTCAATTACCTCACCTAATTGATGGGGTGGAATATTGGTTGCCATCCCTACTGCTATTCCTGATGAACCATTCACTAACAAGTTCGGGAAACGGGCAGGCATAACGGCTGGCTCTCTTTCTGAACCATCGTAGTTATCCTGGAAATTGACCGTATCTTTATTTAAATCGCGAAGTAACTCCATCGAGATTTTCGACATTCTCGCTTCTGTGTACCTCATTGCGGCAGCTTGGTCACCATCGACTGAACCGAAATTCCCATGACCATCTACAAGCATATAGCGATAGTTAAAAGGTTGCGCCATCCGTACCATCGTTTCATATACAGCCGAATCACCATGCGGGTGATATTTACCGATGACTTCCCCGACAATACGGGCTGATTTCTTAAATGGTTTATCCGAAGTCATTCCAAGATCGTTCATTGCATAAAGAATTCTTCGGTGTACCGGTTTTAAACCGTCCCTTACATCAGGCAAAGCCCGCGACACGATAACGCTCATCGCATAATCCAAAAACGATGTCCGCATCTCGGTACTTATATTTATTTCTTTTACACCTGATCTTTCATTTTCTGACATGGAGCCAACCTCCTATTAAAAGCTTATACTCTCATTTAAATTTAACTGTTCGTGCACTATGTAAAGAACAGGATGTAAAAAGCATCCTGTCAAAAAATCAGATATCAAGATTTTTTACATAAATTGCATTTTCTTCAATGAAGTTACGTCGCGGTTCGACCTTGTCGCCCATCAACATCTCGAAAGTCTCATCTGCCTCGGCAGCATCTTTCAAACTGACTTGAAGCAGTGTTCTCGTTTCAGGGTTCATGGTCGTTTCCCACAATTGCTCTGGATTCATTTCCCCCAGCCCTTTATAACGCTGCAGGTTAGGCTTAGGAGTACTTGGCAAACTCGCCATGATTTCTTCAAGCTCGCGGTCATTATAAGCATAATCCACTTTTTTCCCTTGCTGAATCTTGAAAAGTGGCGGCTGAGCAATATATATATATCCATACTCGATAATTTTTCTCATATAACGGTAGAAGAAGGTCAACATCAGCGTTCTGATATGGGCACCATCGACATCCGCATCGGTCATGATAACAATTTTATGGTATCTAGCTTTTTCAGTATTGAATTCATCACCAATGCCTGTTCCAAGTGCCGTGATGATCGTACCTATTTCTTCATTATGCAGGATTCTGTCCAATCGCGCTTTTTCAACATTCAGGATTTTACCCCTTAGCGGCAAAATAGCTTGGAAATGGCGGTCCCGCCCTTGTTTTGCCGAGCCTCCCGCCGAGTTTCCTTCAACGATGTACAATTCGCTGATACCCGGGTCCTTAGAAGAACAATCTGCCAATTTACCCGGTAGATTGGATACTTCCAAAGCACTTTTCCTCCGGGTCAATTCACGTGCTTTCTTCGCTGCCATACGGGCCCTCGCTGCCATTTGCCCTTTATCTACAATTTTTCGGGCCACGGCAGGATTTTCGTATAAGAAGGCATCAAGTCGTTCCGAAAGAATGGAATCAGTAACCGTTCTTACCTCAGAGTTCCCGAGTTTGGTTTTCGTCTGACCTTCAAATTGTGGATCAGGATGCTTAATCGAAATGATTGCCGTTAAACCTTCCCGGACATCTTCACCTGAGAAATTGGCATCAGCTTCTTTTAAAAGACCATTTTTCCGTGCATAATCATTGATGACACGGGTCAAAGCAGTCTTAAATCCTGATTCATGTGTACCGCCTTCATAAGTATGAATATTATTGGCAAAAGAAAAGACATTACTGATATAGCTGTCATTATATTGCAATGCCAATTCAACGGAAATTCCATCTTTCTCGCCTTCCATGAAAATCGGTTCTTCATGCAATACCTCTTTAGAACGGTTCAAATGCTCAACGTAAGATTTGATACCGCCCTCATAGTGGTAATCCCTGATTTTCTCTTCTTCTTCACGTTTATCTTCAATGATCAGCTTCAAGCCTTTATTCAGGAATGCAAGCTCACGGATTCGTGTGGCTAATGTATCGAAATCATATTCCAGGGTATCCGTGAAGATTTCACCATCAGGAATGAAGTGTACAGTCGTTCCGGTATGATCGGTTTCCCCGATAATTTTCAAATCTTCTTTAGGGACACCGCGGTTAAATTGCTGATAATGGATTTTACCTTCACGATGAACGTAAACTTCCAATACAGTGGATAAGGCATTAACTACCGAAGCCCCCACACCATGCAGACCACCGGAGACCTTATAACCTCCGCCGCCAAATTTTCCGCCCGCATGAAGGACCGTCATGATTACTTCTACAGCTGGGCGTCCCATTTTTTCATGGATGCCTACTGGGATTCCCC
The DNA here is from genome assembly GCF_030817135.1 of Peribacillus sp. V2I11. NCBI lineage: Bacteria > Bacillati > Bacillota > Bacilli > Caryophanales > Bacillaceae > Peribacillus > Peribacillus sp. V2I11. The sequence goes on from NZ_JAUSYW010000001.1 coordinate 2,335,346, forward strand.
GACCATTATCGACTACGGTTATGCTATTGTCTTCTTCGATCGTCACTTTGATTTCCGTACAGAAACCAGCCAGTGCCTCATCAATACTATTATCGACAATTTCCCAAACAAGATGGTGAAGTCCTTTTGCAGAGGTAGTGCCGATATACATTCCCGGACGTTTACGAACTGCTTCTAAGCCTTCTAAAACCTGTATCTGATTCTCATCGTATGCCTGAGCTTGTACTTCTTTTTGTTCCATTGTCATACGTATCACCTACACTTTTCTTTTGGCATTTATCAATTTTCAGGAGTAATTATAACGTTTAGCTACAATTCAAAGAATATCTATATCATCGATTAAGAGCGATGGCTGCAGTGAACGCTTTTTCAAAGTGGACGACGCAAGCGGTGAATAATATACCTGTTTGTCCGTCACTACAATCGATTTAACCGAGTTTTTTGCTAAATGGGAAGTTACATCAGACTTTTTCTCCAAAAATTCACTCATGATTGGAGAGGCCTGAAGCAGCTTCTTATCTAAAATGGCTATGACATCGTCCGTTTTCACAAGAATGTCTTCACCAATATGGAGATACATACTTTCACCTCATCATTTAACCTTTTTTATACTTCCTTGACTAACATAAAAGGTGGACGCTTCTCTTAGGGTTTGATGATCGATTCCATCAACGGAGGGTGTCGTCACGAATGTTTGAACTTTCCCTTGTATCGTATTCAGTAAATGGGATTGACGGAAATCATCAAGTTCCGATAACACATCATCCAATAATAAAATGGGATACTCGCCGATTTCTTCATGGATCAGCTCAATTTCGGCAAGTTTCAAAGACAGTGCAGTCGTACGCTGTTGTCCTTGTGAACCATATGTCTGGACATCACGGTCATTCACAAAAAAAACCAGGTCGTCACGATGGGGACCTACCAGTGTTACACCCCGTTCAATTTCCCTTGTTTTTATTTTATCAAATTTTTCTGTGTATACTTCTATCATTTTCGTCAAATCCATAGATTCTGATACATCAAGCGACGGTTTATATTGGATTTTCAATACTTCTAGATTTCTGGAGATCCCCGAATGAATCGGCTCTGCCCATTGCTGGAGCTTTAAAAGAAACTCGTATCTTCTTTCGACAATTTTCGCTGCATACTGAATAAATTGATCAGTCAGCACATCAAGCATCGTCGTATCCGTTTGTTTCCGGGTCTGCAGAAGCTTTAAGTAATGATTTCTTTGTTGAAGTATTTTATGATATTGGCTCATATCATGAAGGTATACGGGAGAAACCTGGCCAATTTCCATATCTATAAAACGGCGTCTGACTAGAGGACTTCCCTTTACGAGGTTAAGATCCTCAGGCGCAAACATGACCACATTCATATTTCCGACATATTGACTCAACTTTCTTTGTTCAATATGGTTGCATTTCGCCTTTTTCCCTTTTTTTGAAATGGTCAGCTCAAGTGGTATTGAGGTATTTCTCTTTCTAACTCTTCCTTCTATTTTAGCATACTCTTCATCCCAGCGAATAAGTTCTTTATCATTTGAGGTCCGATGAGATTTTGCCATTGCTAAAACAAAAATAGATTCCATGACATTTGTTTTTCCTTGAGCATTTTCGCCGAGGATTACATTGACTTTATTCTCAAAAGTCAGATTCAATTCGGTATAGTTGCGGTAATTTTTCAAACTTATATTTTCAATATACATATTCCGCTCTTCCCTTATGTTTTAGCTTGTAATTGTGTAGGTGCCAAATCCAGGAATCTCTATTTTATCACCTGATCTTAATTTTCTGCCTCTTCTCACGTCTAATTCGCCATTAATGTAAACCTCGTATTCACTTAAGAACCATTTTGCCATTCCGCCGCTTTGGATCAAATCGGCCAATTTCAAGAATTGTCCAAGCGTAATATATTCGGTACTGATTTTTATGGAGTCCATTTCATGCCTCACTCATTTCTAAGTAGTCTTTAATATTTCATTTTACTAAATTAATCCCATTAAGACAAAGTATAGCTTTTTCAGTTCTTGTTTTTAGCGATTCAGCGATCCGTACAGCATTAAAAAACACTAAAAACCCTTTGGAAACCTATGTTTAAATATAAAAAAATTAAAGGCCTGCTATACAGCCTTTAATTTTTTTGAAATATTATTTTAGCTTAATAAGTCCTTACCGGGAGAATTAATTGCAGCATGGAATCATCATGTAGCGGACGAATGACAAACGGACGCATTGCACCTGTGAAATTAATTTTTATATCGGAACCTTCCAATGCTTTTAGAGCATCCATTACAAATTTGGCACTGAATGAGATTTTCAGGTCTTCACCTTCAATGGCTTCTGCCTGAACCTCTTCAATTACTTTACCAATTTCAGGAGTATTGGAAGAGACTTCGATTATACGGCCTTCAAGGGTTGTCAATTTGACGACATTATTTCTTCCTTCTCTCGCCAATAAAGAAGCCCTGTCGATCGCTTGAAGAAAATCTTTAGTGTGAACAATCACATCCGTTTTGCTGTCTGATGGAATCAAGCGTGATGTATCAGGATAATTCCCTTCAAGCAGTCTTGAGAAGAATAATAAATTTTCAGCTTTGAAAAGCACTTGGTTTTCGGTAATGACGATTTCAATGAGTTCGTTTGTATCATCAAGGATTTTACTCAACTCATTCAGACTTTTACCTGGGATGACAACGCTATAAGTCCCGGTAATTTTATTTTCTATTTTGGCTGTTCTCATTGCAAGCCTATGACTATCTGTTGCAATACAGGTCAATTCGTCATCTTGAACCTTTAAGTTTACACCTGTTAAGATGGGGCGTGTTTCTGACGTGGACACTGCAAAGCCAGTTTGGCGGATAAGGGTCTTTAAAAGGTCTGTTGGCAGTTTGAAAATATTTTCTTCTTCTATGATCGGAAGATGTGGATATTCCTCAGGATCCAGGCCATTTAGATTAAATTCAGCTTTACCTGACCGAATAATCGTTTGAAAGTTGTTCTCCACTTCAATTTCTACAGTATCCATCGGCAGCTTTTTGACAATCTCACTGAAAAAACGAGCATTCAGGACAATACCGCCGCTACTTTTAACTTCAACAATCTCATCTCCGTCAACCTCAGCCGGAATGAATGATTGGATGGAGATATCTGAATCACTTCCTGTTAGAGTGACACCCTCACTAGTAACGCTTATTTTTATCCCCGTTAGAATCGGAATCGTCGTCCTCGATGTGACTGCTTTCATTACTTCTTGGACACTATGAACTAATCGATCTCTTTGGATTATAAATCTCATGTTTCATCCTCCAATTTTTTATTGCCGAATAGGCATATTTATTAATAATTTTTATTAAAAAAGATAGTAGTAATAGTAGTAGGGCCTGTTGATATGTGGATAAGTCCACTCAACCTAAGGAAAAACAGTCTATCCACATGTGGACAGACTGTGTGTAAGTAGTCGTCAGTTATGCACATTATCCAGAATCTATTATACCCTCAGCTGGTCCTGGATTTCTTTAACCTGACGTTGAAGCTGAGTGTCCGTTTGCATGAGTTTAGAGATTTTTTCATGCGCATGGATAACGGTCGTATGATCGCGACCTCCAAATTCATCACCTATCTTGGGCAGGGATGAGTCCGTTAACTCCCTGGAAAGATACATGGCAATCTGTCTTGGAAAGGCTACGGATTTAGTCCGTTTTTTCGCCTTGAAATCCTCAAGTTTGACACTATAATGTTCACCGACCGTCTTCTGGATTTCTAAGATGGTGATTATTTTAGGTTTTGAGCTAGGTATGATGTCTTTTAATGCTTCAGCTGCCAAATCGGCATTTATATCTTTATTAATCAATGAAGAATAAGCGACGACACGAATAAGTGCACCCTCAAGCTCACGAATATTGGAATCGATTTGGTTGGCAATATAGAGCATGACTTCATTCGGGATATCAAGACCCTCAGCTTTTGCCTTTTTACGCAATATGGCAATCCGCGTTTCTAGATCAGGAGGTGTGATATCCGTGATCAAGCCCCACTCAAACCTTGAACGGAGGCGATCCTCGAGTGTAGGTATCTCTTTTGGCGGGCGGTCACTAGAGATGACGATCTGTTTGCTTTCTTCATGCAACGCATTGAATGTATGGAAAAACTCTTCTTGAGTTTGTTCTTTTCCCGCAAGAAATTGAATATCATCAATTAATAAAACATCAACGCTTCGATATCTATCACGGAATTCCCCTGCTTTATTGTCCCGGATCGAGTTGATGAATTCATTCGTGAACTTTTCAGACGATAAATAAACGACCTTTGCATTTGGATTATGCTCAAGAACATAATGTCCGATTGCATGCATTAAATGAGTTTTTCCAAGACCTACGCCCCCGTATATGAATAAGGGATTATAGGCTTTGGCCGGAGCTTCTGCGACAGCGAGAGACGCGGCATGGGCAAAACGATTGCCGGAGCCGATGACAAATGTATCGAAGGTATTTTTCGCATTCAGCATATGCTGTGGAAATGCAGCATGTTCTTTATCCTGTTTTTTAATCTTTTTAGGCTGAACAGGAACGGTAAAATCATCATCTTCTTGATTGGGGGGAATGATGAATTTTGCTTCCAATTCCTCACCGGTAAGTTCAAACAATACATCCGAAATAAGATGGGAATAGCGTTCTTCAAGCCAATCCCTGGCAAATTCATTGGGAGCGGTGACTGTTAATGTATCACCTTGCAGTAAATAAGCCTTGGTTGATTTAAGCCAAGTTTCAAAGCTTGGTTTACTGATTTTTTTTTCGATTTTTCCGAGCGCCTGGTTCCAGAGGCTATCGATGTTATCCAAACTTATCCCTCCTTTGCAAAATATTTTTAATAATTGTATCTAAATGTATAGGCACAAATAAACTCATCGATTGCCGTCTTTATATTAATTTTGACAGCAAAGGTTCGGTGAGCTGTATAAGGGATTTTTGTGTTGTGTAATGTGAAGTGCCTAAAAACTATATCTTGCGCTGTACAACCTTTGTACAGACTACATCTGGTGAGCCAGCGTAGATTTGAATGTTTATTCATCAACAGGTATTTTAAGAAATATATAATAAAGAAGAAAAAAGGGTTTTCGACAATATCCACCATCTGTGGACAGATTAATATACACAGGTCGAATAAACTATCCACAAGTTATTCACAGTCTGTGGATAAACGTTCCCTGTTGATAAAGTTATTCAGAGTGAAAACACAAATATAATATCAGAAATTCAGGCGTCTTGCAATGGGTTAGAAAACTTTATCCACAACTTACCGAGCTTGTGGGAAAAACTTTTCCACAAGCTATTGTTATGTGCAAAAGTCTATAAAATGGGTTGTGGATAGAAAAAAACATGTCGAATTTTATCCACAACCCATGATTATAGGCTCGAATTAATTTAATTTGAACCAAGTTGTTCAAGCCTGAAGGCTGCATGATACAGATCGAAAGATGATTCAGGTTCATTCTTATTATTTGTCGAATGTTGTGTCGATCAAGGGAGGATTCATTGCGAATCTCATATTCGGGCTCATGGATAAAATGATGGAAATTTCCCTTTCCCCAAAAATTTCTATATCAGTTCGGAGCAAAATCATTTACAATAGGCTAGGTAGTAAAAAAAGGCCTACTGGACATTGAGCATTAAAAAGAAATATTTTTATGGATGAGGTTGACAAGTAGAAACCTCCATCTATATAATTGTAAAGACTGTCTTTAACTGTTATTCCTCAGGGAGGTGTCATATAATGAAAAGAACTTATCAACCGAATAACCGCAAACATAGTAAAGTTCACGGTTTCCGTGCACGTATGAGCACGAAAAACGGACGTAGAGTAATCGCTGCACGTCGCCGTAAGGGCAGAAAAGTATTATCTGCATAGACCACTGAAAAGTCTCAGTGGTCTTTTTTCGCAAAATAAGGGATTTACTGAGACTCAATTCATGTAATGAAGGTGTAAAAATGAAAAAAAAGTTAAGGATTAAGAAAGAGGACGAATTTCAGCTTGTATTTAAAAAAGGTGAATCTTCTGCTAATCGGCAATTCGTTGTCTATGTCCTTGAAAAGCCGGGTCAGGATTATTTTCGGATCGGCCTTTCAGTCAGTAAAAAAATCGGGAACGCCGTTGTAAGGAACCAAATTAAAAGATACATACGGCAAGCGTTTTTGGAATTGAAAGAAGATATAGAAGAGGGTAAAGATTATATTGTGATTGCTCGAAAACCAGCGTCGGAGATGGACTTTTTCCAGGTGAAAAGCAGCTTGATCCATGTCCTGAAACGTTCTAAATCACTAAACTTTAAAATGAAAAAACAATAAAGTCCCCTTAATATCGAATAAGCACTCCTCGGATCATGTGGTTACTTGAGACAGATGACATAGAAAATCCCGATTGTAACTGTGGAAAAATTGGATTACCTTTCCTTGAAATCTTCTAATAAACAGTTCACAATTGTTTCAAAAAAGATTGATTGCAGTTAGGAGGAAATTACGGTTGAAAAAACGAATATTACTCATTATTGGACTAGCCTCGATAATGATGTTGTTAGCAGGGTGTACGGAAATTAAAGAACCTATTACTGCGGAAAGTGAAGGTTTTTGGAAATTCATACATTGTCTATCCATTATCAGCCCTGATCATTTGGTTTTCTGAAGCATTTGGCGAGAACTATGGTTTGGGAATCATCGGTGTTACACTAATCATTCGCTTAGCATTACTTCCATTAATGATCAAACAAGTGAAAAGCTCGAAAGCAATGCAGGCCATTCAGCCTGAAATGAAAGAACTTCAAGCAAAATACAGCTCAAAAGATGCTGCCACACAACAAAAACTACAGCAAGAAACAATGGCTCTATTTTCAAAATATAATGTGAATCCATTGGCGGGATGTTTGCCGATATTGGTACAAATGCCGATTTTGATCGGATTTTACCATGCAATCAGCCGTACGGAAGAAATTGCTTTACATAGTTTTCTTTGGTTTGATTTAGGTTCCCCGGATCCTTATTATATTTTACCGGTCGTTGCAGGTATCACGACTTTCATCCAGCAAAAGATGTCCATGGCTGGAATGAACTCCAATCCACAAATGGCGGCACAAATGACGATGATGCTTTACATCATGCCAATCATGATTGTTGTTTTTGCTATTAATTTCCCCGCTGCTCTTTCTCTTTACTGGGTAGTTGGTAACCTTTTTGGTATCGTTCAAACATATTTCATCAAAGGTCCGGATCTTAGAAAAGCAGCTGCGGAAAACGCGGGAGGGGCAAAGAAAAAGTGAAAAAAGTAACTGCTACAGGACAATCTGTCGAAGAAGCAGTAAATTTAGCTTTAGCTCAACTGAACAGCACTAAGGATCGCGTGGAGATTGAAATAGAAGATGAAGGCAAAAAAGGATTTTTTGGTTTATTTGGGGCAAGGAAGGCAATTGTCCATGTGACATTGCCTGCCGATCCCATTGAAGAGACTCTTGTATTTTTGAAGGCTGTCAGCGTGGAAATGGGAGTCAATGCACAAATTAATGTCACCCGTAAAGGTAAGAACGTAACATTCCATTTATCAGGTGATAAAATTGCATTATTGATTGGAAAAAGGGGTCAAACACTAAATTCACTTCAGTATTTAGCACAGCTGGTAGCAAATCGATATTCGAAGCAGTTTTTGAATATTACTGTAGATGCAGAAGATTATCGAAATCGCCGCAATGACACTTTAATCCAATTGGCTGAAAGAATGGCGAATAAAGCCATGAAAACAGGTAAATCTGTTTCACTGGAGCCGATGCCATCCTATGAACGTAAGGTCATCCATAATGCTCTCTTGGATTATCCAAAAATAAAAACAACTTCAAGTGGGACGGAGCCATATCGCCACTTGGTCATTACTCCACTTAAATGAACCTTCTGCTTTTAAGCAGGGGTTCTTTTTTTTAGGCCATGATATCGTTGTGTGTCGAATATTTGTTTACAAAGTATCAATTCAACAAAAAGTGACATATTTCTTTTTTATATTCTCTTGATTCGTAAAGGGAATGGAAGAAAAGGAAGCGGGTGATATTTGTTATTCACATGTGGATAAGTTAAAATGGATGTTGCAGAATATGGATGAATTGCATGTGGATAACCCTTGGAAGGAAGGAGTATCTACTTTTTTTCATGAATATACTGTGGTATTGTAGTAATTTAGGGATTCGACGATTTTATTACCAAAAAAAATAGAACCATCAATATATAAGAGGTGAAAGCATGGAATTCGATACAATCACCGCTATCTCTACTCCCTTAGGGGAAGGGGCAATCGCCATCGTTAGAATCAGCGGTGATGAGGCCATAGAAATAGCCGATAGGATCTTTAAGGGACCAGGTGGAAAAGGGTTGCTTGAAGTGAAATCACATACGATTCATTATGGCCACCTTATCCAGCCTAAAACAGGAGAAATCATAGAGGAAGTCATGGTTTCGGTCATGATGGGTCCAAAGACATTTACAAGAGAAGATGTAGTTGAAATAAATTGTCACGGTGGAATCGTTTCGGTCAATCGGGTATTGCAGCTTATTCTCTCACAAGGTGCTCGTTTAGCGGAACCTGGTGAATTTACGAAACGGGCTTTTTTGAACGGCAGGATCGATCTTTCTCAAGCTGAGGCCGTTATGGATTTAATCCGTGCTAAAACGGATAAAGCCATGAATGTTGCATTAGGTCAAATGGAAGGCCGGCTTTCGAAATTAATCCAAAATCTGCGTCAGGAAATTTTACAGACCCTCGCTCAAGTCGAGGTAAATATAGATTATCCGGAATATGATGATGTCGAAGAAATGACGCATCGTTTATTTTTGGAAAAGGGCAGTTATGTGAAGAATGAAATAGAGAAACTGCTTCACACGGCCCAACAGGGGAAAATCCTTCGGGATGGGCTTGCGACCGTTATCATAGGGCGCCCTAATGTCGGAAAATCTTCTTTGCTTAACAGCTTAGTTCATGAAAATAAAGCAATCGTCACTGATATTCCAGGTACAACACGTGACGTAATAGAAGAGTATGTCAATGTTCGCGGTGTACCGCTAAAACTTGTCGATACAGCAGGAATTCGCGAAACGGAAGATATAGTTGAACGAATTGGAGTTGAACGGTCTCGTGCAGTATTAAAAGAGGCTGATTTAATATTGCTTGTATTGAACTATTCCGATGATTTCACTACTGAAGATGAGAAACTATTTCAAGCTGTTGAGGGAATGGATGTTATCGTTATCATCAATAAAACCGACCTTCCACAAAAAATCGATATGGTAAGGGTTAAGGAAAGGGCAGCATCCCATAAAATTGTTTCCACTTCATTGTTGGAGGATCGAGGGGTCGATGAATTGGAAGAAGCCATCTCTTCTTTATTTTTCGAGGGTTCTTTAGAAACGGGAGACCTGACCTATGTTTCCAATGCCAGGCATATAGCTTTGCTGGGGCAGGCATTACAGTCTATCGAAGACGCAATCGAAGCTATTGAAATGGGTACGCCGGTTGATTTGGTTCAAATCGATTTCACGAAAGCATGGGAGCTTCTTGGAGAAATCATTGGCGAAAGTGTTCAGGATAATTTAATCAATCAATTGTTCTCTCAATTTTGTTTAGGAAAATAAGCGTAAAAGGAGGAAAAGGATATGCAATACGAAGCAGGTAGCTATGATGTCATTGTTATTGGTGCCGGTCATGCTGGCAGTGAGGCAGGCCTTGCAGCTGCAAGAGTCGGAGCTAAAACGTTGATGATCACCATTAACTTGGATATGGTCGCCTTTATGCCATGCAATCCCTCCGTTGGCGGGCCGGCAAAAGGCATAGTCGTTAGGGAAATTGACGCTTTAGGCGGTGAAATGGGAAAAAATATCGACAAGACCCATATACAAATGAGAATGCTCAATACGGCTAAAGGTCCGGCTGTTCGTGCGTTGCGGGCGCAGGCAGATAAACTTCTCTATCAACAAGAAATGAAAAAGACGATAGAAGACCAAGAAAATTTGACATTGATTCAAGGAATGGTAGAAGAATTAATAGTTGAAAACGACGTATGTACGGGTGTCATCACTAAAACAGGCGCGGTGTACCGTGCGAAAACTGTCGTAATCACGACGGGAACATATTTACGCGGTGAAATCATTTTAGGGGAACTGAAATATTCAAGCGGCCCTAATAATCAGCAGCCTTCCATCAGGCTTTCTGAACATTTAGAGCAGTTAGGATTTGATTTGGTCCGTTTTAAAACAGGAACGCCGCCACGTGTGAATAGTTCTTCCATAGATTACAGCAAAACGGAAATTCAGCCTGGCGATGAAGTGCCACGTGCATTTTCTTATGAAACGACGAAATTCATAACGGATCAATTGCCATGCTGGTTAACGTACACGAATGAGGGGACACATCAGCTCATTGACGAGAATCTACACCGTTCACCAATGTATTCCGGAATGATTAAAGGAACTGGGCCGCGTTATTGTCCATCGATAGAAGATAAAGTCGTACGTTTTAATGATAAACCACGGCATCAAATCTTCCTGGAACCTGAAGGTCGCAATACAAAGGAAGTTTATGTGCAAGGTTTATCCACCAGTCTGCCTGAAGATGTACAAGTGAAAATCCTGCAAACAATTCCAGGACTTGAAAAGGCGGAAATGATGCGTGCTGGATATGCAATTGAATATGATGCTATCGTTCCTACACAGCTATGGCCTACACTTGAAACGAAAAAAATCAAAAATCTTTATACTGCTGGCCAAATTAACGGGACATCCGGTTACGAGGAAGCAGCAGGACAAGGATTGATGGCCGGTATTAATGCAGGATTGAATGCAATGGGTAAAGAAGAACTGATTTTAAGCCGTTCGGATGCCTATATTGGTGTTCTCATTGATGACCTTGTAACGAAAGGCACGAATGAACCATACCGTTTGCTGACTTCACGTGCAGAATACCGTTTATTATTGCGTCATGATAATGCTGATTTACGCTTAACGGAAATTGGATTCAATATAGGAATGATCAAAGAAGAACGCTACAATCGTTTCCTTATGAAAAAAGAAGCGGTTGAAATGGAAAAGGAACGACTGAAATCAAACTTCATCAAACCGACCAAAGAGGTACAAGAACTCATTACTGCAAGTGGCGGCAGTGAGTTAAAGGATGGAATCCGTGCCTCCGATTTATTGAAACGGCCTGAAATGGATTATTCCCATATTCAGAAGTTGGCGCCAAGTGATGTCGAGCTGAGCGATGAAGTGACGGAACAGGTCGAAATCCAGATCAAGTATGAAGGATATATCGAAAAATCCTTGCAGCAAGTCGATCGCCTGAAAAAAATGGAGAATAAAAAGATTCCAGAGAATATCGATTATGATGCAATTTCTGGTCTTGCAACGGAAGCACGTCAAAAATTAAAGCAGGTCCACCCGCTATCAGTAGCTCAGGCTTCAAGAATTTCCGGTGTGAATCCCGCTGATGTTTCCATTTTGCTTGTTTATTTGGAACAAGGTAAGATTGCCAGAGTATCTCAGTAATGGAAATACCCGAAAAGGATTGAAGAAAACATGAATATTGAACAGTTCCAACAAGCACTGCTGGAGAAAGGGATCAAGCTTTCTCCTCAACAGCTTGATCAGTTTGACACTTATTATCGATTATTGGTGGAATGGAACGAAAAGATGAACTTAACAGCCATCACTGATAAAGAAGAAGTTTATCTTAAGCATTTTTATGATTCAATCAGTGCAGCCTTCTATTTTGACTTTAACAAATCGTATCGAATTTGCGATGTTGGGGCTGGAGCTGGATTTCCGAGTATTCCATTGAAGATTTGTTTCCCTGATATCCACGTCTCGATTGTGGATTCCTTGAATAAGCGAATTTCCTTTTTGAATCACCTTGCGGATTCCTTGCAATTAAAGGGAGTTTCCTTCTATCATGACCGGGCAGAAACCTTCGCCCAAAAACAGGAGCATCGCGAATCCTATGATATTGTCATGGCAAGGGCCGTAGCCAGGATGTCGGTTTTAAGTGAACTATGTTTGCCGCTCGTTAAACTGGATGGGACGTTCATTGCCATGAAAGCGGCTAGTGCACAAGATGAAATGGACACAGGGAAGAAGGCTGTTTTTACGTTAGGCGGAGAAATCGAAGAAATTCATCCTTTCACATTGCCAGAGGAAAATAGTGAAAGAAACATCATTACTGTAAAAAAAGTGAGGAAAACTCCTAAAAAGTACCCGAGAAAACCAGGGACACCGAATAAGCAGCCTATAGAATGACCTCTGCACGATGAGTATGTTTTCATAGTAAGCGTAGATGATTCAGATATATGGCTGGTACTGGCCCTTATTTTCTTTTACTATAAATGTATGGCCTTATTCTTTTCACTCAATACTGCATTTGCCAACAAGAAGGCATTTTCGGTACATGTTAAAACGTGTGCCCTGTGCTGGCTGATTCAGGGAAATAATCTACGGCAATCCGGCCGATATTTATAATAACTGGCCGGCCATTCCTCATTTATTGCCTTGATGGCGCCAGTCGACATGTTTTTTACAGTGAAGGGCCATATGTATAACCATGTCGGGAAATGTATGCAGGACTTGTCCTTTAAATAGAGAATATGTTATTTGGGAGTTTTAAAAGGTGGTGTAGGAAGATGAAGCATCCTTTTTCGCGGTTCTTTGGGTTTGGCGAAAAAGAAGAAGAGCAACTAGAGATGGAGACACCTAGCAATAATAATGAAGAGATAAGAAAAATTTCCATTTCTGATATTGTGCCTAATCGATTTCAACCAAGGACCGTTTTTAATGACGATAAAATTGCCGAATTGGCTCAAACGATCCATACACATGGGATCATTCAACCAATTGTAGTAAGGGCTTATGGTCAGGGGAAATATGAAATCATTGCAGGTGAGCGTCGTTTCCGGGCCATGCAAAAGCTTGGCTGGGAATTGGCACCTGCTATAATCAAAGATTTCACCGATACAGAAACGGCTTCCGTTGCGCTGATAGAGAACCTTCAGCGTGAAGAGCTGACACCGATTGAAGAAGCTTTGGCTTACGGAAAACTATTGGAGCTGCATAGTTTAACCCAAGAAGCTTTGGCACAAAGACTGGGAATAGGTCAATCTACCGTGGCGAATAAGCTTCGGCTGCTTAAGCTGCCCCAGGAGGTCCAGGATGCACTTCTTCAAAAGCAAATTACGGAACGCCATGCCCGCTCGTTGATACCGTTGAAGAGTCCTGAAAAGCAGCTAAAACTGCTTTTGGAAATCATCGAAAAAGGGTTAAACGTCAAGCAGACCGAAGAGCAGGTCGTCAAGCTCTTAACGGGTACTGTGCAAAAGCCGAAACCTAAACGAAAAGCGTTTAGTAAAGACATGAGGATTGCCGTGAATACCATACGCCAATCACTCAGTATGGTTACAGACAATGGAATAAATTTGGATGCAGAGGAAGAAGAATTCGAGGAGTATTATCAGTTCACGATTAAAATACCCAAGAAAAAAACTTGATTCCCTATCCTTAGCCCGCTTGGTAGTCTTTGATTACCAAGCTTTTTTTATTTTCTCTCCAAAACTGGTATTTCACCTTAAAAACATTCAACTTTTCCCGAAATTTTACTGTTTTTAGATAAATTTCAAATTTTAAGAGGAATTTCAGAAAACGATTTCTTCCCGTAACATTCATGATAAAATAGAAAGAAATAAATGGATTTACGGTAAAAATCAATAGATATAGTGTGATGAAGATAGTTGAAAGCAGGTGAATTCGTGGGTAAGATTCTCGCCATTGCCAATCAAAAGGGCGGTGTTGGAAAAACGACAACTTCTGTCAGTCTAAGTGCCTGTCTTGCATACATTGGACAGAAAGTCTTAATGGTCGACATTGACCCTCAGGGAAATGCCACAAGCGGTGCAGGTATTGACAAAGCAGATGTGGAACAATGTATTTATGATGTATTGGTCGATGATGTCGAGGCCAGTACCGTTATCATGGAAACAAAGGTAGAAAACCTATATGCTATACCTGCGACTATTCAACTTGCAGGTGCAGAAATTGAACTTGTTCCAACCATCTCAAGGGAAGTCCGATTAAAAAGGGCGTTAGAAGAGGTGCAAGGCCAATATGATTACATTGTGATTGACTGTCCTCCATCATTGGGTTTGCTTACGCTTAATGCCTTAACGGCCGCTGATGCTGTTTTGATTCCAGTGCAATGTGAATATTATGCATTGGAGGGTTTGAGTCAACTATTGAATACGGTCCGCCTCGTCCAAAAGCATTTGAACCATGATTTGAAAATCGAGGGTGTGTTATTGACGATGTTGGATGCAAGAACAAATTTAGGTCTCCAGGTCATAGAAGAAGTCAAAAAATACTTTCAGGATAAAGTCTATCAAACCATCATTCCCCGCAATGTCCGTTTGAGTGAAGCACCGAGCCATGGAGAACCGATAATTATATATGATCCAAAGTCACGAGGAGCGGAGGTCTATCTAGAACTGGCAAAGGAAGTGGTATCAAATGGCTAAAGGGCTTGGCAAAGGACTTAACGCACTTTTCAACAGTGGGGAGATCAGTAAAGATGAAATCGTGCACGAAATCAAATTAAGGGAATTAAGGCCAAATCCTTATCAGCCCCGAAAGAGCTTTCGGCTTGAAGCTATAGAGGAATTAAAGCAATCTATCATGGAACACGGGATTTTACAGCCGATTATTGCCCGGAAAAGTATTAAGGGATATGAAATCGTGGCTGGGGAAAGGCGTTATCGTGCTGCCAAGGAAGCTGGTTTGAAGACAGTTCCTGTCGTTGTGAGGGAATTGAGTGAACAGCAGATGATGGAACTGGCGATATTGGAAAACCTGCAACGGGAAGATTTGAATCCGATCGAGGAGGCTGCCGCTTATCAAACGCTTCTTGAAAAATTGGAATTTACCCAGGAGCAGTTGGCCAATCGGCTGGGTAAAAGCCGACCCCATATAGCAAACCATGTTAGATTACTATCTTTGCCTGAAGGGATTAGGAGATATATCTCCGACGGGGAAATTTCCATGGGGCATGGCCGGGCATTGCTAGGTTTAAAGAAAAAAGAGATGCTTAAGCCGGTAGTGGATAAAATCCTCAAAGAAGGTATGAATGTCAGACAGCTAGAGCAATATATACATCAATTGAATGATACCGTTTCACGTGAAACCAAAACTAAGAAACAAGAGAAAAAAGATATCTTCATAAAGCAACGGGAGACAAGTCTGCGTGAAAGACTAGGAACGAGCGTAACGATAAAACAAAGCAAGAAAAAAGGAAAAATAGAAATAGAATTCTTTTCAAAAGAAGATTTAGAGAGAATTTTGAACTTGATCGATCAAGAGAACCTTTCCTCTTAGATCCCCTTTATGAAAAGAACGTCACGACATATGCAGAAAATTAGGTGGATGAGATGGTATTATTAGGGGCTTTGGTGAATGGTGCCTGTATTTTAATCGGTTCGATTTTAGGAAGGTTTTTACAGCATATACCTGAAAAGATAAAAGAAACGGTCATGAGCGGTATCGGTTTAGCCGTCATGGTCTTAGGTTTGCAGATGGGCTTTAAAAGCGATAATTTCCTTGTTGTCATTTTAAGTATTGTCGGAGGGGCTGTCCTGGGTGAATGGATGAATCTTGAAGGCAGGCTTATTTCTTTAGGCAATTGGATTGAACGCAGGATGAAAGCGAAGGAAGGAACTTCGATATCTCAAGGGTTTGTAACGGCTACGCTCATATTTGGCATTGGGGCAATGGCCATCATCGGTGCCCTGGATAGCGGTATCCGGAATGATCATGACGTTTTGATAACAAAAGCGATCATCGATGGATTTACAGCACTGGTCCTCGCCAGCACACTTGGCATAGGTGTACTTTTTTCAGCATTTCCGATCATTCTTTATGAGGGATTCATAGCGATTTTTTCAAGGCAGATCAATACGATGATCCCAACTGCTTTAATGGATTCCTTCATATTGGAAATGACGGCAACTGGGGGAGTCATGATTTTGGCAATTGGTTTGAATATTATCGGTGTCACCAAAATTAGGGTGGCGAATCTGCTTCCAGGCATAATGATCACTGCCATTCTGGTTACTTTCATGTATTATGTATAAAAAAAAAGGAAGGGGATGGCTCCTTCCTTCTTTTTTATGATAAGCAAAACCGATCAAGGGGTTTTTTCTTGCTTGAATGACCATGTGAAAGGAGTGATGGAAGGTTTTATTGGATAATGATTTTGTGCTTCATAAATTCCTTCGGCGATGGTTTTGGCCATTTTTAGCACAAGATTAAGACGTGTGTTCTGCAAGACCATGAACTCCATGAATCCACTTACATTCACGATTCCTGTAATATGGGCATTTCCAACGGAAGGAAGATCTTTATTGACCCCAGCACCCGGCTTTACTGGTCCCTGGCCGATTTGAACGATGCCGACACTTTTCATTTTCCCTAAGCAAGCATCGATTCCGACTATAAAGGGATTGGCATGAATCTTTTTAATTTCATTTAATTTCTCCTGTAAATTCATCGCATGTATAGGGTCATCCAGAGTGCCATAAACATGGAATGAAGAAGAACTGTTTTCAGCTTTTTCACTAAGCAGAGTGCCGACAAGTGGTCCGAGTGAATCGCCTGTGGAACGGTCTGTGCCTATACAGACGATGACGATTGGTTGAAGCTTTCCGGTTGGTAGGAGGTTGATTAATTCCTGGGAAATTTGTTTGGATGCATCCGTATCTTCATGCAGGATGCGGCTCAATCTATTTTTATTATTATTAAATAGACTAGAATTCAGATTCATCGGCTCAACTCCTTTACTTTATTTGGTATTACAGTATACGGATAAAAAGGGAAAAATATACGGTATTTAACATTATGGATGAGGGATTTTTTTGTAGAACATGCAAACAGGTGAAGGGGATATGAATCGACGTTCTTCCTCTACCAATTGCTTTCATTTATACTTTCTAGTAAATAATTACTTGAATATTTGGGAAAAAACTTCTAATTCTTTTACCTATATACCCATAATTTTTTTGTACAGAAACCATTATTTATTGATAAAATAGAGAAAATCTCTCTAATTCATGGTTATCTCAATGCATGAAGGGTAGAGGAATACGTCTATATGGGAAAAAATCATATAGAAGATCATAGAAGTTTTGCAGTTATTTGCATTGGGCAGGAGGAAAATATGGATCGCATTTATGATAACGTTACAAAAGAGATATTGGACGAAAAGATATGGCTGCTGATGGGCGAGGGCATTATTAAAATCTTCCTTGTTCTGTTGTTATCGCGTATTATTATTACAATAGGAAAGACTATTCTGAATAAATTTTTCAAAGCACGTTTAAGAAGTCCCATTCGGGTATCGGAGCGCAGGGAAGCGACTCTCATTAAATTGCTGGAAAATATCATTACCTATGTCATCAATTTCATTGCCTTGATGATGATTCTGGAGATTTTTGGACTCGAAGTAATGCCGTTACTCGCCGGTGCTGGTGTTCTCGGTTTGGCCATTGGGTTTGGTGCTCAAAGTTTGGTCAAGGATATAATTACAGGGTTTTTCGTTATTTTTGAAGATCATTTCTCGGTTGGGGATTATATTAAAATCAATAATTTTGAAGGGGAAGTCATTGAAATCGGGCTTCGTACAACGAAAATTAAAAGCGGTGCAGGGGAATTGCACTTCATACCCAACGGCAGTATCATTCAGGTTACAAATTATTCCATTTTAAACAGTGTGGCTGTGGTTGACGTGACCATCCCTAACGATGGATCGGTCGAGCTTGCTGAGAAGGTGCTGATTGATCTTTTAAACAGTATGGAAGGTAAATACGAAGCCTTGGTCAAAGCACCTGAATTTTTGGGAATTGAAAAAATCAGTCCTGAAGAAATCGTCTTTCGGATTAAAGCGGAAACAAAGCCGATGCATCACATCGAAATCAGCAGGATATTAAGAAATGAAATAAGTGCTGCGCTTGATTCAAGTGGGATTAAATCTACGTACAATGGCAGCGAGTCATAGGAATTAGGGGGCTCATGGTTATGGAAGAAAAGGAATTTGCACTTAAGGATATTGTGGAAATGAAGAAACCACATCCCTGTGGAGTGAATAAGTGGAGAATTATACGGCTCGGTATGGATATCCGGATAAAATGTGAAGGGTGCGGTCATAGCGTGATGCTGCCCCGACGTGAATTCGCGAAGAAAATGAAAAAAGTTCTGCAAAAGCATGAGGAATGATCATGCTTTTTTTTGGAGTGAAAGTGGTCCTGTCATCTCAATGATTTACTTGTCTTTTTAGGAAGCGAAATCTATAATTGGGAAAGGTTTAGGTAATTGGAGGGTCTTTATAGAAGATCAGTTCTTTTCCATATGTACGAATCATCTTGAAGGAGTGAAATATAAATGGCTTTAACAGCTGGTATAGTCGGTTTGCCTAACGTAGGTAAATCCACTTTATTTAATGCAATTACTCAGGCAGGTGCGGAATCTGCCAACTATCCTTTCTGTACGATCGACCCAAATGTCGGGATTGTGGAAGTGCCGGATCACCGTCTGCAAAAATTGACTGAATTGGTAAAACCGAAAAAGACGGTTCCGACAGCATTTGAGTTCACGGATATCGCCGGGATTGTAAAAGGAGCAAGTAAAGGAGAAGGATTGGGTAATAAATTCCTTTCCCATATCCGTCAAGTGGATGCAATTTGTCAAGTCGTCCGTTGTTTTGCAGACGATAACATCACCCATGTTTCCGGAAAAGTAAATCCAATCGATGATATCGAAGTCATCAACCTAGAATTGATCCTTGCCGATTTGGAATCTGTTGTAAAACGCATCGACCGTGTCGGAAAAATGGCCAAGCAAAAAGATAAAGCCGCTTTGGCAGAACATGAAATCCTTGTGGCTTTAAAAGAAGCATTGGAAGATGAAAAGCCTGCACGTTCCGTCGAGTTTACTGAAGAGCAGCAAAAAATCGTGAAGGGCATGCATTTACTTACAGCGAAGCCGACGCTTTACGTGGCGAACGTGAGCGAAGATGAAGTGGCGAATGCTGATGATAATGAATATGTACAGCAAGTTCGTGAATATGCTGCTAAGGAAAATGCCGAAGTAATCGTGATTTGTGCCAAAATCGAAGAAGAAATTGCAGAGCTTGAAGGTGAAGAAAAGGAAATGTTCCTATCTGAACTTGGCATCGAGGAGTCAGGTCTTGATCAGTTGATCCGTGCTTCTTATAATCTGCTTGGATTGGCAACATACTTTACAGCTGGTGTACAGGAAGTGCGTGCTTGGACATTCCGCAAAGGAATGAAAGCCCCTCAATGTGCCGGCGTCATTCACACGGATTTCGAACGTGGTTTCATCCGTGCCGAAACGGTTTCTTATACCGATTTACTTGAAGCGGGCAGTCATGGTGCTGCAAAAGAAGCGGGTAAAGTCCGTTTGGAAGGAAAAGAATACATCGTTAACGATGGCGATGTTATCCATTTCCGTTTTAACGTTTAAGATTCAAAGACCCTACCATTCCATGTAGGGTCTTTTTTTGAGACTTAAATCATTAGATTACAATTATTTGTAATAAGTCAATCAGTTCGTTGCAAAGCCTCTTTAACTATGCTATAATTTCATCTTGTGAGTAATTATAAATAATTGCTCCTTGCCCAATTGGGCCGCTTAGACCAAAAGGAGGTGACAGTGATGAGAAAATACGAAATTATGTATATCATCCGTCCAAACATTGAGGAAGAAGCTAAAAAAGCTTTAGTTGAACGTTTCAACACAATCCTTTCTGATAATGGTGCGGAAGTAGAAGCAAAAGAATGGGGTAAACGCCGTCTTGCATACGAAATCAATGATTTCCGTGATGGTTACTACATGCTTCTTAAAGTTAACGCTGAAAGTGCTGCGATTCAAGAATTCGATCGTCTTGCTAAAATCAGTGAAGACATTATTCGCCACATGGCTACTAGAGAAGAAGTATAATTCGATATTTAATATAAATTCTAATCTTGTTTCATATGAAACAAGCTTGAAACCTAGGGGTTGATTCTGATGATGAATCGCGTAGTTTTGGTAGGACGCTTAACTAAAGATCCTGAATTACGATATACACCTAATGGAGTTCCCGTAGCTACCTTTACTTTAGCTGTGAACCGTAGTTTTACGAATCAGCAGGGTGAACGTGAAGCGGATTTCATTAACTGTGTAGTTTGGCGTAAACCGGCAGAAAATGTAGCTAACTTCTTGAAAAAGGGCAGTTTAGCTGGCGTGGATGGACGTGTCCAAACACGTA
Source organism: Peribacillus sp. V2I11 (assembly GCF_030817135.1). Taxonomy (NCBI): domain Bacteria; kingdom Bacillati; phylum Bacillota; class Bacilli; order Caryophanales; family Bacillaceae; genus Peribacillus; species Peribacillus sp. V2I11. The sequence goes on from NZ_JAUSYW010000001.1 coordinate 2,355,721, forward strand.
ATTATGAAGGACAAGACGGCAAACGCGTATATGTGACGGAGATTCTGGCTGAGAGTGTTCAATTCCTTGAACCACGAAGCAGTTCAGCGGGTGAAAGAAATGAAGGCGGTTCTTACGGTGGGGGTCAAAGAAGTTATGGCAATAATAACGGAAATGACAACAATTCGTATGGACAAAATCCTAATCAGAATCAACGGAGCAATAACAACTACACTCGTGTAGATGATGATCCATTTGCAAATGACGGTAAAACAATCGACATTTCAGATGACGATCTTCCATTTTAAACAGCCGTTTAAAATGAAAATTTAAAATGCAGGGAGGGAAATTTATTATGGCAATGGGTGGACGTAAAGGACGCGGTAAGCGTAAAAAGGTTTGTTATTTCACATCTAACGGAATCACTAAAATTGATTACAAAGATGTAGATCTTCTTAAAAAATTCGTCTCAGAACGCGGTAAAATTTTACCACGTCGTGTAACTGGCACAAGTGCTAAATATCAACGTAAATTAACGATTGCTATCAAACGCTCACGTACTATGGCATTACTACCATACGTATCTGGTGAATAATAAATTGGCACATTGAGGAGTTATCCTTAATGTGCCTTTTTTATAACTTGTCCCTTATGCATGAAAACCGCGGAATTGCGGTTTTTTTAATTTCAAAAGGAAGTTTTCCGGGCGTTTGCCTTAGAAAAAATAATCATATCCTAAAAAAGACTGTGAAGTTTGAAATATCCTGGCCGTAACGGATACAATATAAAGATGGAGAAAAGACATTATAAATAACAGGGGGTGAAAAAGGATGAATAGCGGGAGACGAATTGCCGAGGGAGGAGCCCTTCTGGCACTATATTGCATTTTATTGTTCATCACCATCCAAGTCCCACTATTGGGTATCTTCACTACTTTCTTTTTACCCATTCCATTCATACTGGTCACAATCAAGCAAAAGTTATCGTGGAGCCTTGGTTACTTATTTGTAGCTTCGTTATTGTCAATCCTCATCGGGACGATATTATCTGTTCCGCTGACCTTGCTCATGGGGGCAACGGGAATTGCGATCGGCTATTTTTTGAAAAAGGACAAACCGATGGCACATATGTTCATAAGCGCAGTCCTTGTCTTCCTGGGAGGCATTTTATTAATATATGCAGCTTCAGTATTGATAACGGATGTTAATTACATAGAAGAATCGATGAACATGGCTGAGGGGTCGCTCGAAAATACAATCGGCATCATGGATTCGTTTGGACAGGCACCGACGGAACAAGTCAAAAAGCGGATGTATGAATCAATCGATATGATGAACACGCTGATGCCAAGTTTATTCGTCTTGATGTCCGTCATCATGGTTTTATTGATTTTCTTTGCGGCACATCCCATTGTGAAGAGATTCAGTGATAAGGCGTTAAAATGGCCCCATTTTCGAGATCTGCAACTCCCGAAAAGCCTTTTATGGTATTATTTAATTACGATGCTTCTTGCTCTTTTTGTGAATACGGACAAGAACAGTTTTGTATATATGGCCATAACGAACCTTTTTTTCATCCTGCAGTTCTTCATTTTATTACAAGGATATTCGCTGATATTCTATATCGCTCATGTTAAGTCATGGGCTAAGGCCATGCCTGTTTTAATCGTGGTTTTTTCTTTGCTGCTGCCGATTCCGATTATTACGACGGCCGTCCGATTTTTAGGTATAATAGATTTAGGCTTTCCTTTTAGGGAGACGATCAAGAAAAAGGAATAGAAGACTTTTTTGTAAAACAGATGCTTTTAGGAGCTGAAACTATGCCATCTTATTTGAAAGAATACTCGATTAAGTCCCCCTTGTATGGGGTGCTGGCCGCGGTCGTTTTGCTTTTGGGCGTATTGGCTTATTATAATTGGGTTATTGCACTTGTTGGACTATTGATTCTTGCTGGTTTATTTTATTTAACATTAAGAATGGTAGAAAAAAAGCAACGAAAGACAGAAGAGTATATAACGACTTTATCCTACCGTTTAAAGAAGGTAGGCGAGGAAGCCTTGTTGGAAATGCCGATTGGGATCATGCTCTTCAATGAGGATTATTACATTGAATGGACCAACCCATTCCTGGCATCTTGTTTTAGTGAAGACTCCTTGGCAGGAAGATCGCTATACGATGTTGCGGACTCGATAGTACCGTTGATCAAGCAAGAGATCGAGACAGAGACGCTTACGCTCCATGATCGGAAATTCAAGGTGGTCCATAAGCGTGAGGAAAGGCTTCTTTACTTTTTTGATGTGACGGAGCAAGTGGAAATTGAGAAATTATATGAAGATGAGCGAACGGCAATTGCGATCATTCTTCTTGATAACTATGATGATTTGACACAGGGTATGGATGATCAGCGTAAAAGCAGCATTAATAGCTTGGTTACCTCCCTTCTTGATAAATGGGCAAGGGATAATGGCGTTTTCTTTAAACGGGTTTCCTCGGAACGATTCATTGCTGTCTTTAATGAGCATATCCTTCAGCAGCTTGAAAAGGGGAAATTCTCGATTTTGGATGAAATCAGGGAAACGACGGCCAAGCAAAATGTACCATTGACCCTGAGCATCGGTGTCGGCTCGGCCGTGTCATCCTTGCCGGAACTAGGTACGCTTGCGCAGTCCAGCTTGGATCTCGCTTTAGGACGTGGCGGTGACCAAGTAGCCATAAAGCAAGCGAATGGAAAAGTGAAATTCTATGGCGGCAAAACGAATCCGATGGAAAAACGCACGAGGGTCCGTGCCCGTGTGATTTCCCATGCATTGAAGGATATAGTCCTTGATAGCGATAAAGTCATTGTCATGGGCCATAAAAACCCGGATATGGACGCAATCGGTTCAGCGATCGGCATCTTGAAAGTTGCCCAAATGAATGAACGTGAAGGCTATATTGTCATTAACACCCAACAGCTCGATAGCAGTGTCCTTCGTTTAATGGATGAGATCAAAAATAAAGAAGAGCTGTATGCCCGATTCATAACACCTGATGATGCATTTGAAATGATTACGGATGAGACCTTGCTGGTTGTGGTCGATACACATAAACCTTCGATGGTAATTGAAGAGCGGTTATTGAATAGGATCGATAAGGTTGTAGTCATCGACCATCATCGCCGGGGCGAGGAGTTCATCAAGAACTCATTGCTCGTCTATATGGAGCCATATGCATCTTCAACAGCAGAACTTGTAACCGAACTGCTTGAATATCAGCCGAAACGCTCAAAGATTGATATGCTGGAGTCGACGGCGCTTCTTGCAGGTATCATCGTCGATACGAAAAGCTTCACCTTAAGAACAGGTTCACGTACTTTCGATGCAGCCTCTTATCTAAGGGCGCATGGAGCTGATACGGTACTTGTCCAGAAATTCTTAAAAGAAGACGTGGACACCTATATCAAACGTTCGAAGCTCATTGAAGAAGTCATCTTTTATAAAAAGGGAATTGCCATTGCCGCGGCAAAGACCGATCAGGTTCATAATCAGGTGCTCATTGCTCAGGCTGCGGACACCCTATTGACCATGGATGGCGTTGTCGCTTCCTTTGTAATGGCTAAGCGATCTGATGATACAGTTGGCATAAGTGCGCGTTCTCTTGGTGATATCAATGTACAGGTGATCATGGAAATGTTGAATGGAGGCGGCCATCTAACAAATGCAGCCACTCAGCAGGTATGCTCCATTGATGAAGCCGAAAGTCGATTAAAAACAGCTATTGATGAATATTTAGAAGGGGGACAAAAAGAATGAAAGTAATATTTCTTAAAGACGTTAAAGGTAAAGGGAAAAAAGGGGAAGTTAAAAATGTTGCAGATGGTTATGCACATAATTTCCTGCTTAAACAAGGATTGGCCGTTGAAGCAAATAATACAAATGTAAAAACATTGGAAGCTCAGAAAAATAAAGAAGAATCACTTGCAGCAGAAGAACTGCAGCATGCTGAGGAATTGAAAGTGCAGCTGGAGAAATTAACGGTTGAAATATCTGCCAAAGCCGGTGAGGGCGGGCGTTTATTCGGTTCCATCACGACTAAACAAATTGCATCAGAGCTTCAGAAAAAACACGGTATCAAGGTTGATAAACGTAAAATGGAGCTTGCTGACGGCATCCGTTCTTTAGGGCATACAAAGCTTCCAGTCAAGCTTCATCCTGAAGTCACGGCGACACTGACTGTGCATGTGAAAGAAATTAACTAATTTTAGTTGTTTCATATCTGTGAAAAATTGATAAAATAGAGATAGACGAAAAATGTGATTGGGCATGTTGTCCTTTCACTTTTTTCTTTTTTACTAGAAACATATAAAAGGTATCCTCTTAGAATGGGAGGTTTTAAGATATGATAGAACAATTTCAGGATAGGATTCCCCCTCAAAATATAGAAGCCGAACAGGCTGTACTAGGAGCCATTTTTCTTGAGCCATCTTCATTGACCGTTACATCGGAAGTTTTGATTCCAGAGGATTTTTACAGAAGTTCTCATCAAAAAATCTTTAATGTGATGCTTAAGTTGAATGACGAAGGAAAAGCTGTCGACTTGATCACGGTGACAGAGGAACTGGCTGCGACAAAAAACCTTGAAGAAGTTGGCGGCGTTTCTTATTTAAGTGAATTGGCCGGATCGGTGCCTACCGCGGCCAATATTGAATATTATGCCCGCATCGTCGAGGAGAAGTCATTGCTTCGTCGTTTGATCAGGACAGCGACCAACATCGCTCAGGAAGGCTACAGTCGCGAGGACGAGGTCGAGGAGCTGCTCGGGGAAGCAGAAAAAACGATCATGGAAGTGGCCCAGCGTAAGAATTCCGGGGCTTTTCAAAATATTAAGGATGTATTGGTGCGGACGTACGATAACATAGAAATTTTGACTACCCGTAAAGGGGATGTCACGGGAATACCGACAGGATTTGCTGAACTGGATCGAATGACAGCAGGGTTCCAACGTAATGACCTCATCATAGTCGGCGCCCGTCCTTCTGTTGGTAAAACCGCTTTTGCATTGAATATCGCTCAAAACGTTGCGACCAAAACGGAGGAGAATGTAGCGATTTTCAGTCTTGAAATGGGTGCAGAGCAGCTCGTTATGCGTATGCTCTGTGCTGAAGGAAACATCAACGCTCAGAATTTACGGACAGGTTCCTTAACTGATGAGGATTGGCGTAAACTGACGATGGCGATGGGAAGCTTGTCGAATGCAGGCATTTATATCGATGATACACCAGGTGTGAGGATTGGTGAAATCCGTTCAAAATGCCGTCGTTTGAAGCAGGAACATGGCCTTGGCATGATATTGATCGATTACCTGCAGTTGATTCAAGGCGATGGTCGTTCAGGCGACAATCGCCAGCAAGAGGTATCCGAGATTTCACGTTCACTCAAAGCGCTCGCTCGTGAACTTCAAGTGCCCGTCATCGCCCTTTCCCAGCTATCGCGGGGAGTGGAACAGCGTCAGGATAAGCGCCCGATGATGTCTGATATCCGGGAATCCGGGAGTATCGAGCAAGATGCTGATATCGTCGCATTCTTATACCGTGATGATTATTATGATAAAGAATCCGAGAATAAAAATATCATCGAAATCATTATAGCGAAACAGCGTAATGGTCCAGTAGGCACGGTTTCGCTTGCATTCGTAAAAGAATATAATAAATTCGTTAACCTTGAACGTCGCTTCGATGATGATTCGATGTCTCCCGGCGCCTAGGGAACTGCCTGTCATTCATGCAATGGCGGGCTTTCTTTGTTTTGGGGAAAAGAAAGGACCTTGTGATAATAGAAAAAGAAATCAAAGGGTACAATAATGATTGACAATCCAAAAAACCAATGTAAAACCGGAAAGAATTTTCTTATATTTACGAACGAAGTATTTATTGAAATGTGTATTGTTCGGATTTTGTATTGACTTCCAGTTTGGATTATTGATAAAATAGGTTTGTTTGATAAGAACCGGTTAATGATCGGTATTACGTGAACCTTTGGAGGTGCTTTATTCAGATGTCATCAGTTGTAGTAGTCGGTACACAATGGGGAGACGAAGGTAAAGGTAAAATAACAGATTTTCTATCCCAAAATGCGGAAGCCATCGCTCGTTATCAAGGTGGGAATAATGCAGGGCATACAATAAAATTTAACGGTGTTACCTATAAGCTGCATTTAATTCCGTCAGGGATTTTTTATAGTGATAAGATTTGTGTCATTGGAAATGGTATGGTGGTTGATCCAAAAGCTCTTGTAGAGGAGCTTGCTTATTTACATAGCCACGGAGTGAGTACGGATAATCTTCGTATCTCGAACCGTGCACATGTCATTCTTCCTTACCATATCAAATTGGATGAAGTCGAAGAAGACCGTAAAGGCGCCAACAAAATTGGAACGACTAAAAAGGGAATCGGCCCTGCATATATGGACAAAGCTGCTCGTAACGGAATCCGCATGGCAGACCTTTTGGACCGTGAAATTTTCGAGGAAAAATTGTCTCAAAATCTTGTCGAAAAAAACCGTATGTTTGAACGTTTCTATGAAACGGAAGGTTTCAAAATCGAAGATATCCTGGAAGAGTACTATGAGTACGGACAACAAGTGCAGAAATATGTTTGTGATACATCCGTTGTATTGAATGACGCACTTGATGAAGGAAAACGGGTATTATTCGAAGGGGCACAAGGTGTTATGCTTGATATCGATCAAGGAACATACCCATTCGTCACTTCATCTAACCCAGTTGCAGGTGGAGTTACAATCGGTTCTGGTGTAGGTCCTACGAAAATCAACCATGTGGTTGGAGTATGTAAAGCATATACAAGCCGTGTGGGCGATGGTCCTTTCCCAACAGAATTACATGATGAAGTCGGCAACCAAATCCGGGAAATTGGCCGTGAATATGGTACAACTACAGGCAGACCGCGCCGTGTAGGCTGGTTTGACGCTGTTGTCGTTCGCCATGCTCGCCGTGTCAGCGGGATTACCGATTTATCATTGAACTCGATTGACGTATTATCAGGTCTTGATACGGTCAAAATTTGTGTGGCTTATGATTACAAAGGCGAGATCATTCATGAGGTTCCAGCGACTTTGAAAGCGATTGGCGAATGTAAACCAGTCTATGAAGAGCTTCCAGGCTGGCCAGAAGACATCACAGGTTGCAAATCATTGGATGAGCTTCCAGAGAACGCTCGCCACTATGTAGAGCGCGTATCTCAATTGGTAGGCATTCCTTTGACGACTTTCTCTGTCGGTCCTGACCGTAACCAAACTAATGTCGTGAGAAGCCCTTGGCGTCTAGCGTAATTCATGAAAAGGGAGCTGGCTTTTTTTGCCGGCTCTTTTTTCATTATTAAGATCCATGCACTATATGTCACGTTAGGGAGGTCCGGGATACCGAATGAATGGATTGAAACAGTAGGGAAAATGAAAAAGATAAGAAAAAAATAATTTTATTTCAAAAAACTATTGCCTAAACTGTATTAACCATGATATTATCAAAAGCGTCGTCACAATAGAACGAGCCATTAACAAGCTGCATGGAGATGTGAAGACATCCTGCAAAGAAACATTTCATTAGAACGAGCCATTAGCTCAGTTGGTAGAGCATCTGACTTTTAATCAGAGGGTCGAAGGTTCGAATCCTTCATGGCTCACCATTTTTTCCGGCCCATTGGTCAAGCGGTTAAGACACCGCCCTTTCACGGCGGTAACACGGGTTCGAATCCCGTATGGGTCACTTCTTTATATAAATGCTTTACTGGTCCCGTGGTGTAGCGGTTAACATGCCTGCCTGTCACGCAGGAGATCGCGGGTTCGATTCCCGTCGGGACCGCCATTTTATTTTTTAAAAATAGAATATTTGGCTCAGTAGCTCAGTCGGTAGAGCAAAGGACTGAAAATCCTTGTGTCGGCGGTTCGATTCCGTCCTGAGCCATCCTTTTAATAACGCCTTTCCTTTAGGGCGTTTTTTTGTTTTGCATCCAATGTATTTTAAATGAAATTTTGTTAATAGATTGTTAACGATTTGTAACATACCAATTTCGGCCAATTCGGCATATGACTCGCTATTAACCTTACTGGGCTTAGTTCCACTCCTTTTTCCGCAGTTTATTGAACCTTTCCCAATACCATATTTATTGGTACATGTTGTCACCATTTATACAGTTCTATTACATTATGAAGTCTGTTTCTTGTTTTTTTTCTTAATATGGTAGAGTTATGAGTGATAAAAATCATTATAGAAATCAGTCATAAGCATGTGGATATTTAAATCGGACTAATAAAACTCAAAATAAATTTGATTAGTTTCTTAATTGGTGACTGAGCCGTTAAGGAGGACAATATATGTTTAGCTCAAAAGGTAAGGGGATCATCCTGTTGATGGTTTCCGTCATTTTAGTGCTTGCAGGAAATCGGGCAACTGCTGCTGGGCTATCGGAAACTACAACCATACAGCATGTTTATCTTAACGATGAGTTCATCGGAAGTGTGACGGATGAAACGGAAATCGAAAAGATCGTAGCCGATAAGGTAGAAGAAGCACAGGAAGATTATCCTGACTTTACATTCGATAAGGAGACACAGCTGACATTTGTACCTGAAGAGGTATTCGTTGAAGAGGTAAAAGAGGACCAGGCTGTTAAGGATATTCAAGATCGGTTGAATGTGAAGGCAAAGGCGTATGAAATCGACATAGATAATCAGGCGGTCGCTTATGTTGCGTCAAAGGAAAATGCCGAGGACGTTATGGAGAAAATCACTTTATTATATGTAGATGAAGAGGAATACGCTGAATACGAATCAGGTAAAAAGGAAAGTGATAAAGATGCGGATTCGTTAAATGAGCCAGGAAGTAGAATTCTGGACATCGTATTTTCACTTCCCATTACGTTTAAAGAGACAATGGTATATCCACGCGAAATCAAGAGCGTCGATAAAACCCTTTCCATGATAGAAGAAGGAAAGGAAGAAAAGACGATTTATGAGGCCAAGGAAGAAGAGGATCTTGAAGCCATTGCCACTAGGCATGATATGGACCTGGACCAACTGCTGGAGCTAAATCCGGGACAGGATGAGAACAAAGGTATTAAAGAGGGCGAGCGTCTCTATGTGACCCAGCGTACCCCCTATGTGAACGTAATGGTAGAAAGAGAAGTGTTTAAGGAAGAGAGGATTCCTTTTGAAAAGAAAGTGAAGGAGGATGACGAACTTCCTAAGGGCGAACTCATTACTGAACAAATAGGGAATGAGGGGATTCAGGCGTTCACCTATAATGTAACTGAAACAAACGGGAAGAAAATCAGTGAAACGATTGTAAAAAAAGAGGTCACGGAAGCAAAAACAGAAATCACCAGAAAAGGCACCAAGGTCATTCCTTCACAGGGCAGCGGTATATATTCATGGCCTGCAGATGGGGGCTATATTTCCAGCAAGCAGGGCCAGCGCTGGGGGAAACTTCATAAAGGCATTGATATTGCCCGGCCAACCACCAGGACAATAACGGCAGCAGATCATGGGATAATCGAAACTGCCGGAAACTCCGGAGGATATGGAAATAAGATAACGATCAATCATAATAATGGGTACAAGACCGTGTATGCCCATTTGGATTCAATAGATGTAAAAGCAGGACAAAAGATTGAAAAAGGCACGAAAATTGGCATGATGGGTTCAACAGGGCACTCGACCGGTGTCCACCTCCATTTTGAAATATATAAAAACGAGTCTCTCGTCAATCCGCTAAACTATATAAGTCAGTAATCGCTGGAAGTCTTCGAAAAATATTCGAAGACTTCTTCTGCTTCATACATAGATGAGAATAATAGGAAAAAGGTGATTTAATGCCTATAAAATGATAAAGTAGAATAGAGACAATTTGCTTTCATCCCGGTGTTCAGCCCCTTTTATTGGGTATATATATATACCTTTGCTGAATTAGGTTGCCAGCTTGGTGCAAGCAGAAGGAAAAGTGAATGAGGTCCCGGATAAGGACACGGTTTTTAATAGATTCAGTTCAGTTATTAAAAAGGAGATAAGTACATGGATAAAAAGATTCTGGTAGTGGATGACGAAAAGCCAATTGCTGATATATTGCAATTCAATCTAAAAAAAGAAGGCTACGAAGTTTTTTGTGCTTATGATGGCAATGAAGCTCTCAAAATGGTAGAAGAACGGCAACCTGATTTGATTTTACTTGATATCATGCTGCCGCAGCGCGATGGGATGGAAGTTTGCAGGGAAGTAAGGAAGAAGTATGAAACGCCAATCATCATGTTAACGGCAAAAGATTCAGAGATAGATAAGGTCTTAGGATTGGAGCTTGGTGCAGACGACTATGTGACAAAGCCATTTAGTACCCGGGAAATAATTGCCCGCGTTAAGGCGAACCTAAGACGTCAGCAAGCTGTTCCGGTTCCCGATCAAGAAAATGAACCGAAGGAAATTACGATAGGAACGCTCACTATCCATCCGGATGCCTATGTGGTATCCAAGCGCGGCGATACGATTGAATTGACGCATCGTGAATTTGAGTTGCTTCATTACCTAGCGAAGCACATCGGTCAGGTCATGACAAGGGAGCACTTATTACAAACCGTGTGGGGCTATGATTATTTCGGTGATGTGCGGACGGTCGATGTAACGGTCAGACGTCTTCGTGAGAAGATTGAAGACAATCCAAGCCATCCTGGCTGGATTGTAACTAGAAGAGGGGTCGGTTATTACCTGCGTAACCCTGAACAGGAGTAGTTTCTATGAAAAAAGGTTGGTTTTTTTCGCTCAATTCATTTTAAATTTGTTCTGATTTATGTCTTGCTCATTTTCGTAGCGATGCAAATAATCGGGGTATATTTTGTTGGGGAATTGGAAGAAAATCTTGTCGGGAACTTCACGAAATCAATAAAAGGTCACGTTAACCTGCTTACCTACAGTATTGGTGAAGAAATGGAAAAAGAGAGGGGAGAGGAAGATCCAACCCTCGAAGAAGCGATTGATTCGATATTGAAAGACCGGGATAATTCATCGAATGATATTTCGGAAGTGCGTGTCATCGACACCCGCAGCAGACGCGTGATCGGAACTTCAGCCCAAAGCAACCAAGGTATCGTAGGAAAGAAGGCAACAGAGGTCCTTATTAAGAATACGCTCACTTTTGGAAAAGAAGATAGTGATGTATTTCGGGATGAGAAAACAGGCAGGCGGCTCTGGGTCCTTTCGACACCCATTGAAGCAAATGGGGAGGTCATTGGCGCCGTCTATGTAATAGCAGAGATGGAAAATGTCTTTGAGCAGATGGATGAAATCAATAGTATCTTCATGACGGGTACGGCCATTGCCCTAGTGATTACGGCCATCTTGGGGATCCTGCTCGCACGGACGATCACCAGACCCATGTCTGATATGAGAAAACAGGCCCTGGTGATGGCGAAAGGGAATTTCTCCAGAAAAGTTAGGGTATATGGCGATGATGAAATTGGTCAGCTAGCCGTCACTTTCAATAATTTGACCAAAAAGCTTCAAGAATCGCAATCAAGCACAGAAGGAGAGCGGCGTAAGCTTTCATCTGTCCTTGCCAATATGACGGATGGCGTCATTTCAACGGACAGGCGCGGTCGGGTGAACTTGATTAATGAACCAGCGGCACAATTATTGAATGTCTCGCGTGAAACCGTCATGAATCAACCGATCATCGAGGTTTTGGGTCTTGAAGAAGAATATAAATTCGAGGATTTACTGGAAGAGCGAGAGTCCGTGATCCTTGATTACAGCAAAAAAAGTCGGCCATTCATTTTGAGGGGGAACTTTTCGGTCATTCAAAAGGAAACGGGATTCGTCAATGGTTTGATTACTGTTTTGCATGATATAACAGAGCAGGAAAAGATCGAGAGCGAACGCAGGGAGTTTGTTGCCAATGTATCGCATGAACTGCGAACGCCGCTTACTACGATGAGAAGTTACCTGGAGGCATTGGCTGAAGGGGCATGGAAGGACGAGGAAATCGCTCCATCCTTTTTAAGCGTGACCCAAAATGAAACGGAGCGAATGATCAGGCTTGTTAATGATCTGTTACAGCTTTCGAAAATGGACAGTAAAGATTACAGGCTTAAAACAGGCTGGGTGAATTTCAATAAATTCTATGACCATATCATCGATCGTTTTGAAATGACGAAAAATGATGATATCACGTTTAAGCGTGATTTGCCGAAGGAAGCTTATTTTGTGGATATTGATGAGGATAAAATCACCCAGGTTCTCTATAATGTAATCTCCAATTCATTAAAGTACTCACCTGAAGGGGGTCAAGTGACTTTCCGTGTCAGGGCATCTGATGGCTTTATCATTGTGAGCATTACAGATCAAGGAGTGGGTATCCCGAAAAACGTCATTGATAAAATATTCGACCGCTTCTACCGTGTGGATAAAGCAAGGGCCCGTAACTTAGGCGGGACCGGTCTTGGTTTAGCGATCGCAAAAGAAATGGTCGTGGCGCATGGAGGGAAAATATGGGCGGAAAGTGTGGATGGAAAAGGAACTACCGTGTTCTTTACACTTCCTTACGAACAGGAAGAAGAGGATGATTGGTCATGAATTTTGAACGTGCAAAAAGCATCATACTGATTATTTTGGTTGGGACAAGCATTTTTTTGACTTGGAGCATTTGGACGTATGAGCCTGAATATGATCAATTTGACCAATCGAATTATATAAGGATTAAAAGCGATGTCCAGATTGTCAGTGATGTCATTAAACCTGTCAGTATCCTTTTTCATGGAAATGGGCAGCATTTCCAGACTTCCGATCCGGTAGAGATAAATGAAATGGAAAAAGAATTTTCGCAATGGCGTTTTACCGGCGTAAAAGAGATATCCGTAAAAAGGCTGCAAAGGAAATTTGATGATTTTGTCCACGAAGATGGGTCGATTGAAATCGAATTTTCCGATGATGTTCCCATCTCCCTTTATAAAACGGTATTGGGTTTTACGGATACGGAAGTGCCTGGATTTTCATTCGATCGAATCATCATTAAACAAAAGGATATCAGTGGTAATGAATCTGCCGTTTATTTTGTTTCCTACGATCAAGGGAAGATCTATCAAGGTATGGTCGACTCTAAAAGACTAAGGCGCTTTATGGATTTGTTTTATACAGGTTCTTACGATAAGCACCCTGAATACACGGCAGAAACCATAAACGGCAAAAGGACGTTGTTCGTTCCTGAAAAATCAGTGACGATCAACAAATTTCAATATTATATCGACTATGTGGATATTGGAGACCTTAAAAACGCTCTATTTATTAATCCGAAGTATGTACGGCAGGACCCCGTTTCGGTCGGTGAGGAATACACGGATGGAACAAGACTGATGACGGTCAATAAAGAGAATTACCTAATTTCTTATATCAATCCGGCACAAAAGAGCAAGTTATTTGGCAGTTCCAGTGATCTTCTCCAAAAGGGCATAGAGTTCATCAATGATCATGCTGGTTGGGAAGATAACAATTACCGCTTTGCCTATATGTCGGAGAATGAGCAGCGAGTGGTATTCCGCTTATTCGTAAATGGTTATCCGGCCTTCAATGAATCCGGAATGACGGAAATCGAGCAAATTTGGGGAAAAGAAGAAATTTATAGCTACGAGCGCCCATACTTTTCACTTGCCTCAGTCCTTCCGTCTGAAGGGTCGGAAACCACTTTAAAAAGTGGCAGGGAAGTCTTGAATACGCTGAAATCGAAAGTAAATATCGACTTCAAGAGCGTAGAGGACATCTCGATTGGCTATAAACTGCATAAATCCCTTGATTCCAAACTTGTCACACTTGTTACACTTGAACCCACTTGGTATTATCGTATCGGCGATAAATGGTTTATTGTGCCTTTTGAAGAAGATACGGGAGGCGATCAAAGTGGATTGGAATAATACAAAGTCAATATTCATCATGGTTTTCTTCGTTTTGAATATTTTCCTTCTTTATCAATTCCTGGAAAAGGTAAATGACTACCAAATTGAAAATTTCACAGAGTCGACAACGGAAGAACTGTTGAAGGAAGATGAGATTTCAATAGAAATCCCACTTCCGAAACAAAAGAAGGATCAATTCCTGATTGCCAACAGCAAGACTTTCGAGAAGGAAGATATACAGTACCTGAAAAATCAAAAAGCGAAAATCATCGATGATAAGAAGCTTGTGGGTACATTTAAAACACCGGTTGGCATGAAAGCGGAAATTCATGCAGCAGATGTTGATATATTCCTGAAGGAGTATATATTAAATGGAAATGAGTATGGTTTTTGGAGCTATGATGAAATCAGCCAGACCATCATCTGCTATCAAGTGGCAGATAAAAAGATGTTTTATAATAATAGTAAGGGGAAGGTCACTTTATATCTGAACAAGAAGGGTGAAATCGTTTCCTATGAACAGATGTATTTAGAGGGGATCGAAAAATTCAATAAACCTAAAGAATTGAAATCTGCCTTAAAGGCTATTGGAGCATTATATCAGAATGGTGATATTGATCCCAAAAGCAAGGTCACGAATGTAAAACTGGGTTTTTATAATTCGCTGCAGACGACATCTGTGTCACATTTACTTGTGCCAACATGGTGGGTGGTCATTGATGACGAAACGGATCTCTTCGTGAATGCTTTTGATGGAGTGGTCATTGAATTGAATACAGAAGAAAAAATATTGGAGTGAGTATAGATGACAATGCATTTTAGTGTTCTCGCAAGCGGGAGTACAGGAAATGCCTTTTTCGTGGAAACGGAGGATCAATCATTCCTTGTCGATGCCGGCTTAAGCGGTAAAGCCCTGGAAGCATTGTTTCAGGATATAGGCCGTGATATGTCGAAGCTATCCGGTATCCTTGTTACCCATGAACACAGCGACCATATTAAAGGTCTTGGCGTGGTTGCCAGAAAACATAAGCTCCCGATATATGCGAATGCAAAAACATGGAATGCCATGGATCGATCAATCGGTGAAATTGCAAGCGAACAAAAATTCACATTTGAAATGGAACAGGTCAAAACGTTCGGCAGTCTTGATATAGAATCTTTTGGCGTTTCACATGATGCGGCAGAGCCGATGTTTTACGTCTTTCATCATGAAGATAAGAAACTTGTGGTCATTACCGATACAGGGTACGTAAGTGATCGGATGAAAGGAATCATCTCGAATGCCGATGCTTATGTATTTGAAAGTAACCATGATGTGTCCATGCTGAGGATGGGAAAATATCCATGGAGCATCAAGCGCCGGATTTTAAGTGATGTCGGACATGTTTGTAATGAAGACGCTGCCCTTGCAATGAGTGAAGTGGCCGGTGATAAGACCAAGCGGATTTACTTGGCCCACTTAAGCCTTGATAATAATATGAAGGATCTAGCAAGAATGTCGGTGGAGCAGACGTTAAAGACAAAGGGGATCATCGTTGGTGAACAATTTTCCTTATATGATACCGACCCGAAAAGACCAACGGAACTTGTTACGTTATAAATAAAAGGAATGGATGAGGGATACCTTGTTCATTCCTTTTTATTTTTTAAAATTTCGATTCGTAAGTTACGAATCGGATTAAAAGGGGTATCGTTTGGTTAGAACTGTATAGGTAAAAGGAAAATGGCTGTATACCAGTCAATTTTAAGTTTTCCCTTAAATAAAAACATGCATTTTTTTAGAAAAAATCCGGTAATTGAGTATAATTGAGGGAGGATACCAAACAATAGAATTGCTATAATTCATTCCTAAAATGAGAGGATGGGGCGGTCTTGGGTTATTATGATCAAAATGATGAGAACCAAAATAAACGGAAAAAAAGCCATACGAGCTATTTTCTAGCAGGCTTGGGGGGCGTCATCATCGGGGCCTTACTTATGTTACCGGGAAGCGGGCTGTTAAATAACGATGATAACGAAACTACAACGGAAAAATCAACGGGGAGTGAGTCCACGGAGCATGCCCAGCAAAACCTTACAGTTGATGTAACAAGTGCCGTCACCAATGCCGTCGATAAAGCCAGCGACGCAGTGGTCGGCATCACTAACATTCAGGAAACGAACTTCTGGGGTCAAGGGAGCAACGCAGAGGACAGTTCGGCAGAAGCCGGCACTGGCTCTGGAGTCGTCTACAAAAAAGATGGCGGCAAGGCCTATATCGTCACGAATAATCACGTCATTGAAGGCGCTAATGAACTGGAAGTGACATTAAGTGATGGCACTAAATTGCCAGCTGAACTGCAAGGTAGTGACCCATGGACAGATTTAGCCGTCATTGTCGTTAATGGTGATAAAATCAAAACCATTGCTGAATTCGGAAAATCCGGCAAATTGAAACCTGGGGAGCCCGTAATTGCCATAGGTAATCCATTAGGACTTCAATTCTCTGGATCGATTACACAAGGGATCATCTCTGGTTTGGAGCGTACGATAGAGGTGGATATCAATGAGGACGGGCAAGTGGATTGGAATGCGGAGGTCATCCAGACCGATGCGGCGATTAACCCAGGTAACAGCGGGGGGGCACTCGTTAATATGTCAGGGCAGGTCATCGGAATAAATTCGATGAAGATTGCAGAAAATGCAGTGGAAGGAATCGGTCTTTCCATCCCAATCGATTCAGTTATACCGATTATTAATGATATAGAAGAATTTGGTGAAGTGAAACGTGCTTTCTTGGGTGTGAACTTGGCATCTGTAGAAGAAATTTCCCAATATCATCAAAAAAATACATTAAAGTTGCCAAGGAAAGTTACTTCTGGGGTTGCAATAACAGGCGTTCAAAGCAACTCTCCAGCATCCAAAGCAGGATTGAAGGAATTTGACGTCGTTGTTGGAATGGATAATGAAAAAATCCATGACGTCGTGGAATTACGAAAATACCTTTACAATGAAAAGAAAATCGGTGATAAAGTAAAAATCATTTATTACCGTGACGGTAAGAAGGAAACTACGGAAGTCACACTTTCAAGCAGCGAAATTTAAAACACAAAAGGACAGGGGGCAGAAAATGCTTCCTGTCCTTTCTATTTCCTTGCGATTTTCTTATTTTTTGTTACGATTACCTGTGGATATATACAGAAATTAAGATTTCAAGTGACTTGTGGATAATTGGGAATAGAAGTACTGGGAATAATGAGGGAAAGGAGATATGAAAGATGAAATTATATTGCTGTCAGGAACACGTGGACATGGCGCTGGATGAAGTGGTATACGAATGTGAAACCTATCCGGTTTTAACGCTGGTTCCCGAAGAAAATCAGTTATCAACAACCTGTGAATATTGTCGAAACGTGGCAATATATCTAGTAGGGAACTAATATTCCCATACAAGATGTGGATAGTTTTTGTGGATATGTGGATAACTTTTGTGGATAACATGTTCGTAACCTGTTCTTAACATTTTCAGAAGAATAAAGCGGAGGTTGGAATGGTTTAGATTCAAGCTTTTGGATGTACGAATAATCAATCATGTTTTTTTATCGGATCTGAACTATGTCCAGCCTAATTTCTTCAATAAACATTAAAAAATAATGAAAGTTACCGTTGCCGCTTTCAGGGGCAGCGGTTTTCATTTTATAAGCATTAAAAATTGGAAAGGATATGCTTGTTTTGCTTATAGGTCACTGTAAGGTATGATAATAGGTAGGCAAATCCAACAATTGATAGTAAAAACATAAAGAAAGCTAGAGGATATATATGAAAATAACGATTATTACTGTTGGCAAGCTAAAGGAAAAATACTTAAAGCAAGGAATTGCTGAATATACAAAAAGGTTAAGCGCCTATGCTAATATAGAACTTGTCGAAGTACCGGATGAAAAAGCTCCGGAGAACCTGAGTGCAGCGGACATGGACATTGTAAAGCAAAAGGAGGGTGAACGAATCCTGGCGAAAGTCAGCCCGGACACCTACGTAATAACGCTTGAGATCAATGGAAAACAGCTTACTTCAGAGCAGCTGGCCAGTCATATGGATCAGCTCGCCACTTATGGAAAGAGCAAAATTGCCTTTATTATTGGCGGGTCGCTTGGGCTTGGCACTGAAGTGTTATCAAGAAGTGATTATGCCCTTTCCTTCTCGAAAATGACCTTTCCGCATCAATTAATGAAACTGGTTCTAGTGGAGCAAATATATCGGGCTTTTCGGATAAATAGAAATGAACCATATCATAAATGAATGAACTAATTCCAGGGGGAATTCCCCGTAAGGTTAATGGATTAAAATATTAAATCTTAATGTAATGAAAAGAGGGTAACGAATGAATAAAGAGTCCATTTATGGTTTAACATTCGAACAATTGACAGCATGGCTTTTGGACCATGGCCATAAAAAATTCAGGGCTTCCCAAGTCTGGGAGTGGCTTTATAGAACACGTGTGACGAATTTCTCTGAAATGACAGATGTTAATAAAGAGTGCATAAAATTACTTGAAGAGCACTTTGTCATCCAGACTTTGACTGAGCACGTTAAGCAGGAATCAGCAGATGGTACGATCAAATTCTTGTTTAAATTACAGGATGGAAATCTTATCGAAACGGTTATGATGAGACATAAATACGGAATTTCGGTTTGTGTCACCACCCAAGTGGGCTGCAATATTGGCTGCAGTTTCTGTGCCAGTGGATTATTGGCCAAAAGCCGTGATTTATCCAGCGGGGAAATAGTGGAACAAATCATGAACGTTCAACTGCATCTGGATAAATTGGAACAAGAGGATGTTGTAAGCCATGTTGTAGTAATGGGTATTGGTGAGCCGTTCGATAACTTTGAAAATATGATAGACTTTTTGAAGGTGCTCATGGACCATAAGGGTCTTGCTATCGCTGCTAGGCGGATTACTGTTTCGACGAGCGGTCTTGCCAATAAGATTTATGAATTCACCGATACCCAATTACAGGTGAATCTGGCCATCTCATTACATGCGCCGAATAATGAACTCAGGACACGAATCATGAAAATAAACCGAGGTATTCCGATAGAAAAATTGATGAAATCTCTTGATTATTATTTAGAGAAAACGAATAGGAGAATTACGATTGAATATATCCTATTGAAAGATGTCAATGACCATCAAGAAGAAGCCGAGCAACTCGCCAACCTTCTTGATGACAAAAAACATCGGCTCTATGTCAACCTGATTCCATATAATCCTGTAGATGAGCATAGTCAATACCAAAGAAGTGAAAAAGAGTCCGTTCTCTCGTTTTATGATACGCTGAAAAAGAGAGGCGTAAATTGTAAAATCCGCCAAGAAACATGGAACGGATATTGATGCGGCTTGCGGCCAGCTTAGAAGCAAACAAATCAAGAAAGCTGAAGCCCAGTAATTCACTAAGAGAAACCAACAAAAAGAGGTCGCATATTTCGCGGCCTCTTTTGGCGTGATTTTATTATTTAGCTATTTCCTTTACCGAGGCGACTTCATACGTTGTAAGCTCGCTGCCTAGAATTGGAGATTCTTTTTTTGCTTCACCGGAACCTGGTTCAGGCCGTTTATGTGCAGCTTTGAATGCATCGCTATTTCTCCAAGCAGTAAAGTTATCAAGGTTTTCCCAGTACATATTAACGCTCAGTTCATCGTGATCCGACAAATTCTGCGTTAATAATACTTCAACTTTTACGAAGCCCTCCGTGGTATCAAGTGGACCTGGTGCAGTAAATCCTGGGGCCATGACTGCACCCATCCCTTTTTTGACTCTGATTCTATTCGTTACGATTATCATAAATCAGCACTCCTTTTGGACATCGTTTAGAAGCTACACCCTATTTCGGCTTTTATATCATACATATTTTAGCATATTGAAAGAATCAGGGTCCATTTTGATTAACTCAGATCATGATATCCTGATGACCGTTGTTTTAATGAAGACAGAAGTTTCATTATATTGAAATAAGACAATTGAATTTGGTTATTACAAGGTTTATCGATGCATATCGCGTATAATAGAACCTTGTATAAGGAAATTACGATTATGGAAACAATAAAGCAACATACTAAACAACAAAAGAGGCTGTTATATGAATGAATTAAGTTTTACTGATTATACATTAAGCGATGAAATTGTAAGGGCATTAGAAAGCTTGGGATATCAACGTCCGACCGAAGTACAGCGTGAAGTGATTCCAGTGGCGCTAAAAAAGAGGGATCTTGTCGTTAAATCCCAAACAGGAAGTGGCAAGACCGCTTCATTCGGCATACCGATATGCGAAATGGTCGATTGGGAGGAGAATAAGCCACAGGCGCTTATTTTAACACCGACACGTGAGCTTGCTGTACAGGTAAAAGAGGATATTACGAATATAGGCAGATTTAAAAGGATTAAGGCTACTGCGGTTTATGGAAAACATCCATTCGCACTGCAAAAAGCGGAATTGAAACAAAAAAGCCATGTAGTCGTTGGAACTCCGGGGCGTGTTCTGGATCATATCGAGAAAGGGACATTCGCCTTGGAACGCTTGACTCATTTAGTTATTGATGAAGCGGATGAAATGCTGAATATGGGCTTCATTGAACAAGTGGAAGCCATTATTAAAGAGCTTCCGAAAGATAGAGTAACCATGCTGTTCTCTGCTACGTTACCTGAGAGTATAAAAAAGCTATGCAAGCAATATATGAAAGATCCTTTGGATATTGAAATAAAAGCAAAGGGTTTAACGACGGAGAAAATTGAACACGCTCTTATTGAAGTGAAAGAAGATGATAAGTTTTCCCTGCTTAGAGACGTCACCATCACGGAAAACCCCGATAGCTGCATCATTTTCTGCCGAACGAAAGATAGGGTAGACCAAGTATGCGAACAGCTGCTGGAACTGGAATATCCGTGTGATATGATTCACGGCGGCATGCTTCAGGAAGATCGCCTTGCAGTGATGAATGAATTCAGAAGAGGTGAATTCCGTTATTTGGTTGCGACAGATGTTGCTGCACGTGGAATTGACATCGACAATATAACCCATGTGATTAACTATGACCTGCCATTGGAAAAGGAAAGTTATGTACATCGGACTGGAAGAACGGGCCGTGCCGGCAAAAAAGGAAAAGCCATTACTTTTGTGACGCCGTACGAAGACAAATTCCTTAATGAGATTCAAGGCTATATCGGTTTTGAAATCCCTAAGATGACTGTTCCTTCAAAAGAGGAAGTCTCCAATAAAAAAATGGAGTTCGAAGAGAAACTGGGAGCTCGTCCAAAGATCAAAAAAGATAAAAGTGAACAATTGAATAAACAAATCATGAAGCTGTATTTTAATGGCGGCAAGAAAAAGAAAATCAGGGCTGTGGATTTTGTCGGAACCATCGCAAAGATTGATGGAGTGAATGCAGAGGACATCGGGATCATTACGATCCAGGATAATGTTTCTTATGTGGAAATATTGAATGAAAAAGGACCGCTTGTCTTGAAAGTGATGAAAAATACGAAGGTAAAAGGCAAACTTTTGAAGGTTTCAGAGGCCTTTAAGAACTAAAGGTGTTGAATAAAAAGAAGCGGGAAGACCGAAAAGTGGTCTTTTCGCTTCTTTTTTATATGTTTTTTCCCCATTATAGCCAAGCTAAACTATTTTGGAATAGCATGACGGAAGTGGAGAAGGAGCATATTATTCAGGCTTTCCACTTTGAAGTGGGAAAAGTGAAAAGTAAGGACGTTCAGCAGCAAATTGTCGAGATGTTCAGCCATGTAGATGTCGAACTGGCTAAAACAATCGCTATTGGAGTGGGCGTGAATCCCCCAGCCAACAAGAGTGAGGTCAAAATGGATTTGGCTTCTCCGGCCTTAAGCCAGGAACGAATGAAAGTGAAAACGGCGGCAACAAGAAAAGTGGCAATCTTGGCTGCAGATGGTTTCAACGGGTCAGAGGTTAATCAAATTTTGGGATCATTTAAATCGGCTGGTATAACGGCTGAAATCATCAGTAAAAATCGTGGAGTGATTACAAGTTCCGAAGGACAGCAGGTTGAGGCGGATCAGACATTCCTGACAGCTGATTCGGTACTTTTCGATGCTGTATATGTGGCAGGAGGCCAGGATAGTGTCGATGCCCTAAAGGCATCCAAGGAACCAATTTACTTTATTGATGAAGCCTACAATCATTTCAAAGCGATTGGTGCGGGAAAAGAAGGAGCCGAGATCTTATCGAAGGCAGGATTCGTTTCCAATGATCCAGCCGCAGGCATTGTAGCTGTTACGGATAAAAATAGTGGTTCTGCCTTTATCGAGGCAATTGCCAAGCACCGTCACTGGAAGCGCACTTAATATTGGATGAAAACCCCCCAGACTTGGATTCGGGGGGGGGGGTCAATAAAGACATTTCGTATCAAGCTACTTTGCTTTTTCTTCAAAAAGCGATGCAATGCCAACGATCACCTTAGTGGCCAGGATCATGTTATCGACGGAAATAAATTCATATTTGCCATGAAAGTTCTCCCCGCCCGTAAAGATGTTGGGTGTTGGCAGGCCCATATACGATAATTGAGAACCGTCCGTACCACCGCGTATTGGCGAGATTTTCGGTTTTATATCGAGTTTCTCCATTACTTCATGGGCAATATCCACGATTTCCTTCACGGGCTCAATTTTTTCCTTCATGTTGAAGTATTGGTCCTGTAATTCAAGCTGGATACGGTTGCGCCCATATTTTTCTTTTAAATCTTCGATCACTTTTGTTATATATCCCTTGCGCTCATTAAATTTCTGGCGGTCGAAATCCCTGATGATGTATGAAAGCTTGGTCTCTTCCACATCACCGTGAAATGAAAGCAGATGATAAAATCCTTCGTAACCCTCCGTATATTCCGGTGCTTCTGCCACTGGGAGCGTATCATGGAATTCCATGGCGATTTTCGCCGAGTTCACCATTTTTCCTTTAGCCGTACCAGGGTGAATATTCGTCCCTTTGATCAGGATTTTGGCCGATGCCGCATTGAAGCTCTCATATTCAAGTTCTCCCAGTGGGCCACCGTCCACGGTGTAGGCAAATTGGGCATCAAAAGCAACTACATCAAACTTATGGGGTCCCCTGCCGATTTCCTCATCGGGAGTAAAAGCAACACGGATTTTTCCATGCTTGATTTCCGGATGCTGGATCAAATAATCCATCGCAGTCATGATTTCGGCAATTCCAGCCTTATTATCTGCTCCCAAAAGGGTTGTACCATCCGTTGTAATCAAGGTATGCCCTTTATAGTCCTTAAGCGAAGGAAAATCATCAGGTGAAAGAATGATCTCCAATTTTTCATGTAAAGTAAGATCTTTGCCATCATAGTTGTCAACGATTTTCGGTTTTACATCTTTTCCAGTGAAATCCGTTGCTGTATCGACATGGGCCAAGAAACCGATTGTCGGGACATCCTTATTTGAATTGGCTGGCAAGGTTGCCATGACATAGCCGTTCCGATCAATTGTCACTTCCTTCATCCCAATGGATTGAAGTTCCTGGACCAATGCATTTGCCAAGGTCAACTGTCCGGGCGTAGAGGGGCATGAGGGATTTTCCTCATTCGATTGGGTATCCACTTTCACATAAGAAGTGAATCTTTCAATGATTTCATTTTTCACTCTTCCTTCAACTCCTTATTCCCTTATCTTACCATGATTGATTGAAATGGAAAAATTATCTTGCTCTAGGCGACGTACAGATATACCTCCAAATTTTCAAGGGAGGTGTCATCAGCAAAGAACAGCATATCTGCAAAAGACATGGCGTTCTTTGCTATCTCTTTTTAGAGTGGCTTATTCAAGGCCCATACGGATACGCTTTTCCCATGAACGGGAAAGGTCGCGAAACCATCTTCTTCAATGGTAATGTGGTCATCTCTATGACAAGTTAAATCACTCCAGATTTCACCAGCCCGATGTTCACCGACGAACATCTTTTTTTCACTGTTGTGATCTCCATTCGAGATAATGACGGCACACCCCGAGCCTTCTAGCTCTTCAACTCCGTGCCGGACCCAGCCTATCGTATTTGGATCATCAAAGTAGTCCGTCTGTTCTCCGTAAGCTTTTTCATACCTAGCATATAATAGGCGATCTAGAATATCCTTTTTCCCAGGCACCGGAGAAGGTCCACCGATTCCATAATAGTCCCCGTAAAAGACACACGGATAACCGCAAAGTCTCAGCAAGGTAAGGGCATATGCCGATGGTTTAAACCAGTCCTTTACCCAAGATTCCAGTGATTCATGAGGCTGGGAGTCATGGTTGTCGACAAAGGTGACGGCCTGTGCCGGATTGGTTTTGACGAGGGTATCATCAAAGATGGTTGAGAGGTCGAAGTCTGTTCCTGCTTTTGAGGCCTCATGAAATTTATAATGCAGGGAAACATCGAACAAGTTGAGGTCATGATTGGTTTGCTCTAAGTAAGTTTGACAAGCTTTAACATCCGCCTTCCAAAATTCGCCGACCATGAAGAAATGTTCCTTTGTATAAGGAATGAGTTCTTGGAGAAATTCATTGATGAATTCATAATCGATATGTTTAACGGCGTCCAAACGAAAACCATCACACTTTAACGTATCAACCATCCATTTTCCCCAACTAATCATTTCCTGACGAACTTCTGGCAGGCTGTAATCGATGTTGGCAAACATCAAATAATCATAGTTTCCGAATTCATCGATGACATGCTGATTCCAGTGCTTATTTTCGCCTGTGATTCGATATACACCCATTTTGTCGTTTTCGGCATCATAGTCCGTACCATTAAAATGAGTATGGTTCCACTTAAAATCCGAGTATTTATTTTTACGGCCTGGAAAATCGAATTTTGTCCAGCCTTCCATTTCAAATGGTTCTGAGATATCTTCCATACGGTTGTCTGGATTGACTTCAATGACTTCAAATTTTTCGGTTCCGTCAGCTCCCGCTTTATGGTTCATGACTAAATCGATATAAACACAAAGTCCGTAGTTATGACAGGTGGCTATTGCTTGCAGCAGTTCATCTTTGGTCCCGTATTTGGTACGAACTGTTCCTTTTTGGTCAAATTCCCCCAAATCGTAACCGTCATATATTCCATATCCATTATCCCCAACGGATTGCCCTTTGGTAACTGGCGGAAGCCAAACGCAGTCAATACCTATATCCTTCAACTTGGAGGCTGCATTTTTCAATCTGTCCCAATGAGAACCATCTGCCTCTAGATGCCACTCAAAAAATTGCATCATCGTATGATTTCTTTTCATCCGTTCCCCCCCTGACACCGACCCGTTTTTAACAAAAGTGAAACCGTACGATCGGATGAAGTAATAATGGAAATCTTTACCCCGAAAATTCAAATGATAAACAAGTGAACAACCCTCTTGATTGAGGTTCATTCACCTCTCTATTTTACTATTTTATACCAAAAAAGGGTATTTTATATTGATTGGCAGCTAAAAATTATTCAAATGTTGAGGAGTAGCCCGGAAAAGGCTATACACCAATTCAATAAAAAAGGTATCCCGAATATTTTGGGATACCTCAGAATGTAGATGATTCGAGGAAAGCAGTTTGCCTACAGTTTCTTTAAAAAACGTTCCAGGTGTTTTCAGAAATTCGCTCCTTTTCCGCCGACTGTCTGCCAAGCCTCCTCGCCGCAAGCGCCTTTGGTGTCATGGCTAGCCAGTTATTCGGCAGGAGTGCCGCAAATTTCTTCAAATCCAGTGAGGGTTTCAAAAAACAGTAAAAACCATTAGTATACCCTAATCTTAATCATGTTTCGGAATGGGACCATTCCTAACCTATTGGAGGGGGATAGTCTAATATCCTTTTTTACCTCTTCGTTTAAAGAAGTGGGAGAAAGCCATTGCACCTAATAATAAGATTAGGAGCACGGAAGATAGAATGATCATATCTTTGGAGGAGCTGCTGTTACCTGCCCCCTTTTGGCCCATGTTCCCGTTTATACCAGGAGGTGCACTATTCCCGCCACGGTCCATGGCAGCCCCATTCTCGCCGCCGCCCATACCGCTTTCTGTCTCGGCTTCCACAAACATTTTTATATTCAATAGATAAATAGAGAATAGGCCCCAGTTTTAACCTTTTCTTAATTTTATTGGAATTTACTAGAAGAAAAATGAGCGGATTTACTCATTGAGAATAATTATCATTATCAGTAAAATGAGATTCATGACAATGATAATTATTCTCAATTAATTCAATACATGGAGGTTCACTATGGTAACGAACATGCTTACAAAAAATGATCAACTACTGGAACAACAAAATACAAGGGAATCAAATGCCCGATCTTATCCTAGAAGATTACCCATGGCGATCGATCAAGCGGAGGGAATTTACCTAACAGACATGGATGGAAAACGATATATTGATTTTCTTGCCGGGGCTGGAACATTAGCGCTCGGACACAATCATCCGGCAGTGCTTGAAGCAATGGAAAAAGTTCTTAAGGATAAACGTCCTTTACATACATTGGACTTTACGACGCCGATCAAGGAGCAGTTCGTTGATGAAATTTTTGAATGCCTGCCAGAGGAATTCAGGAAAAATGCAAAAATTCAATTCTGTGGTCCTACTGGCGGAGATGCCATTGAGGCAGCACTTAAACTGGTTAAGACAGCGACAGGCAATAGAAGCATTTTATCCTTCCAAGGAGCTTACCACGGGGCAACGCATGCAACCATGTCAATCAGCGGCAATACAAAACCAAAGGAAAAAATACAAGGGTTAATGCCAGATGTACAATTCCTGCCGTATCCCTATCAATATCGCTGTCCCTTTGGAATAGGCGGAGAAGAAAGCCATAAAATCAGCAGCCAGTATATCGAAAATCTATTGAATGATCCCGAATCAGGATTATTGGCACCTGCAGGAATGATTTTGGAGGCAGTACAAGGCGAGGGAGGTTCCATTCCAGCTCCAATTCCATGGCTTAAGGAAATCAGAAGAATAACAAAAGAGAAGGGCATTCCGCTAATTATCGACGAAGTTCAATCAGGTATCGGCCGTACAGGGAAAATGTTTGCCTTTGAACATGCAGGAATCGTTCCGGATGTTCTTGTACTATCCAAAGCAATAGGCGGAAGTCTTCCATTATCGGTGGTGATTTATAACAAAGAGCTGGACCTATGGTCACCGGGTGCACATATCGGTACGTTCCGCGGAAATCAAATGGCGATGGCAGCAGGAACAGCAACTTTAAAATACATGAAAGAGACGAATCTTGTGGAGCATGCCGCTAAAATGGGTGAAATCTTAAAGGATATTCTTAAAGATTTGCAAAAAGATATTAAGCAGATCGGTGATGTCAGAGGCCGGGGATTGATGGTCGGTGTAGAAATGATCAATCATGAAGAACCGCAAAATGCGAATGGAAGCCATCCTGCTGATTCGCAACTTGCCAGTGCCATTCAACAGGAGTGTTTTCAAAGAGGGTTGATACTGGAAGTTGGCGGCAGACATGGAAGTGTAGTGAGGTTCTTGCCTCCATTGATCGTAACGGAATCCCAGCTTCGCGAAGCCACTGCAATTTTTGAACAAGCTGTTCGTGCAGCTGTTGCAAGAGGGTGAATGATCAATGATCGAAATGATAAATAAAACTGATTTTGCTTATTCTCAATTGTTCTTGAATAACGAAGAAGGCTTCAATAACTATAGCCAGTCATTAAAAATCATTGAAAAGAAGCTGACGGCCTTTTTAAAAGGGAACGATTCACCATACTCTGGGAAAAATCCGCATGAAATAGAAGCAAGATTAAACGAGTTGACCCTCGCTTCTCTAAAAGGGGAGGCAATGGAAGCAGTAGCGGCTGAGCTGGCGGAGTTTGTTATTAATGACAGCATCAATGTACACAGCCCAGCTTGTATCGGGCATTTGCATTGCCCTACACTAATTCCTGCCGTTGCTGCCGAAATGATTATCGGTACGCTGAATCAATCCATGGATTCATGGGACCAAAGCTCGACGGCGACCTTCGTTGAAGAGCGTTTAATAGATTGGCTGTGCAGTCAGGTTGGATTACCGGAACAAGCGGATGGGATTTTCACGAGCGGTGGTACCCAATCTAATTATATGGGACTTCTATTGGCGAGGGACGCTTATTGTAAGCGTTTCTGGGATGTGGACGTTCAACAGCATGGCTTGCCAGTCGAGGCGAAAAAATTGCGGATCTTATGCTCCGAGGCTGCCCACTTTACGGTTCGTAAATCAGCGGCACAGCTAGGGCTTGGTGAACAGGCGGTTATCACGATTAAAACGGATGCAAACCATCGTCTGTCCATGGATGAATTAAATCATCAGTTGCTGCTTTTGGAGGAACAGGATTTACATCCATTTGCTATCGTTGCAACTTGTGGAACGACGGATTTTGGTTCAATCGATCCATTATATGAATTGTCCGAAGCTGCAAGGAAGAATGGGATATGGCTCCATGTGGACGCTGCATATGGCGGCGCAATGATTCTAAGCAAGGATTACAAAGAGTTAATCAGCGGAATTGAACGGGCCGACTCGATTACGGTTGATTTTCACAAATTATTCTATCAACCCATCAGTTGTGGTGCTTTTCTTGTCTCTGACAGCAACTCATTTCAATATATCCAGCATCATGCCGATTACTTGAATCCACAGGAAGATGAAGCGGAGGGCATGGTTCATTTAGTCAATAAATCGGTTCAAACGACGAGAAGGTTCGACGCACTGAAACTCTGGATGTCATTGAAGGTCGTTGGACTGGATACCTTTGCTGAAATGATCGACTATACTTGTCATCTTGCACGTGAAGTGGCTATGAAGATCGATAAAGAGGAAGGGTTCACTGTATTAAATAAAGATCCTGAATTGAATGCGGTTGTATTCCGTTATAATCCCGAGGGAGAAAGTGATCAGCTAATAAATCTATTAAATAAACAGATTCAGCAAGAATTACTGAAAAGCGGACGGGCATTTTTAGCGAAAACGCGTTTTGACGGACAGGTGTATTTAAAAATGACACTATTGAATCCAATGACAAAGCTTGAACATATAGAGGGAATTTTAGACGAAATTCAAGTATTGGGTGAAATGTTCAAGATGATGGAGGAATGAAGATGAATGGTAAGCAGATAGCTGAAAGGGCGACGATGCAAAGCTTTCTGAATTGTTATTTCCGGGAAACCGGGAATTGCAGTTTGGAAGAAACGAAGAACTGGCCTGATTTGGAGGGTTCCATTCCGGGTTCATTATTAGTCAGTAATCTCATATCCCAAGATATTGCATTGCTTGTTCCGCTTAAATATTGGTCGGAAACGGGGCGTCATATTTTCAACTTCCCGATTTACTATCAAACGGCATCCAAACAAGTGCATGAATTAGATTACGTGACAATGGTCTCGATTGTTTCTAAAGAATTATTGAATGAGCAGGGCCGGACGGATAGTGAAGATGAATTGATGCTGCGTGTCATTCTAAGCAGCCAAAATATTCAACGGTATGTTGAAGCCAGGACGGAAGACATTGATGCACTTCAAAGTCCTGATTTCACCTACATCGAAGCGGAGCAGTCGCTTTTATTCGGGCACCTGTTCCACCCGACACCGAAAAGCAAGCAGGGCATTTCAGAAAAAGATGAATGGATCTATTCACCCGAATTAAAAGGGGAGTTTCAGCTGCACTACTTCCTGGCAGAACCTTCGATTGTCATCCAGGATTCCAGTGAAGTCCGATCGGCAAGTGAGATCATTAAACAGGAATTAGCCGGCGACTTGGAGATTTCCAGTGAATTCAGAGGAACGTATTGCCAAAAGGAAAGCCGATATTTCATCATCCCGGCACATCCGCTCCAGGCAAAAGTGCTTATCGAAAAAGAAGAGGTCAAGAGGCTAATCGAGCAAGGGACACTAGTTTATGCAGGAGCGCTTGGGAAAAAATTCACGGCTACCTCTTCATTTAGAACGGTATATAGTGCCACATCGAGATATATGTACAAATTTTCCGTTCCGGTTAAAATCACGAATTCTTTACGTGCAAATCTGCAAAAAGAACTAGATCGTGGTGTGGAAATTGCAAAATTAATAGATTCTAAAGTGGGCGACGACCTAAAAGAACGGCACCCCTCCTTCCGTATCATCAAGGACCCTGCTTACTTAACGATCAAAACAACCGAGCAAGAATCAGGATTCGATGTTGATATTCGGGAAAACCCTTTTTATGAAAACGATAAACAAGCGAGCCTGATTGCCGGCTTATGTCAGGATAATGCCTATGGTGCACCATCAAGACTTGGAGCGATCATCCGTAAATTATCAGCTGATGAAAACCGCAGTACCGAAGAAGTAAGTAAGGATTGGTTCAAAACTTATCTGTCAATGACATTGAAACCGATGCTCTGGCTATTTGAAGAGTATGGAATTGTGTTAGAAGCCCATCAACAAAATTCCATCATTCAACTTCAAGATGGGTATCCAGCCACTTTTTATTATCGTGATAATCAAGGGTATTACTATTGTGAGTCCAAAGTGGACAGGCTGCTGAAGATCTTGCCTGAACTAAGTGAAAAAAGCTTCACGATTTGTTCTGATGAAGTCGCTGAAGAAAGACTGCAATACTATTTCTTTTTTAATCACTTATTAGGCTTAATCAATAATTTCGGTACGGAAGGATTAGTATCAGAAAAAGCACTGTTGCAGCTCGTTCAGGAACAACTTGAAACAAGCAGCAGGGAAAGCGAAGATGAAGGGTTGAATCGAGTTGTTTCAAGGTTGCTTCATGCCCGGGAATTATCTTGTAAGGCTAATTTACTGACGAGATTTCATGATATGGATGAGCTTGTTGGTTCACTTGAGACACAGTCCGTTTATGCAACGATTGATAATCCGTTCGCGCAGGGGGTTATGGCCGTCCATGAAAAATAGTTATGAAGAATTGCTGAAGGACTGTAATCAACTGCTTTCATTTGTCAAAGTTGAATTTGAGAGGGATATAGATACACTGCATAAATGGATGCATGAAGATCATGTGATACCCTACTGGAATTTGAATTTCACAAAAGAAAAATTCGCTGTTCATTTAAAAAAGGCATTGGCTGATACACACCAAACACTCTATTTAGGCTGCCTGGACTCAATTCCCATGAGCTATTGGGAATCGTATTGGGTAAAAGGCGATATCATCGAAGATTATTATGAATCCGAAGAGGGGGACCAAGGCATTCATTTACTCATTGGTGATCCGGATTATCTAGGAAAAGGACTGGCTTTGCCATTTTTACGTGCAATGGTGAAATACCAACTACTTTCTGCAAAAACAAAAAAAGTGATGGCTGAACCGGATATTCGAAATTGCAAAGATGATTTACTTATTTGAAAAGTGCGGGTTTACCCCAATTAAAGAAATTGAGCTCCCTGATAAAGCTGCATTGCTAATGTCATGTACACGGGAGAATTTCGAGAGGAAGTGGAAGTATGGAGAAGCAACAATCTATCTATGACCTGGTAGGGATAGGGATAGGTCCCTTCAACCTTGGACTTGCGGCCCTTTTGGAGAAAACCCCGGAGTTGAATGCCGTCTTTTTTGAGAAAAAGCGGGAATTTAATTGGCATGAAGGGATGCTGTTGGAAGGGACAACTCTGCAGGTGCCGTTCTTTGCCGATCTGGTTAGCATGGCAGATGTGACAAGCCCATATAGTTACCTGAATTATTTACAGCAGCATGATCGGCTTTATCATTTCTACTTCCTTGAAAAATTCTTGATTCCACGAAAAGAATATAACGACTATTGCCGCTGGGCTGCCCATCAACTTGATAGCTGCCGTTTTGGAAAAGCGGTGGAGGCGGTTGAATATATAGGGGATCAAGGTGAACCCTGTTATCAAATCAGTGTAAGGGATGCTCAAACACAAAAGATCGATGTCTATTATAGCCGTCATGTAGTCATGGGAATTGGCAGCGCCCCGACCGTTCCATCGGCCTTTCATCCATATATGGGAGAGAGCATCCTGCATTCCGCCGATTATTTACGGAATAAAGAAAATGTCTTAAAGAAAAAATCTGTAACGGTTGTCGGATCTGGACAAAGTGCAGCCGAGGTCTTTCTGGATTTGCTTAATGAGCAGGAGGAGTATGGCTACCAGCTAAACTGGTATACAAGATCCAAGGGATTTTTCCCTATGGAATATTCAAAACTCGGGTTAGAATACTTCACTCCAGATTACCTTGATTTCTTTTATCGGCTGCCACAGGAAAAGAAGGATGAAATTTTGCCGAAACAGGATTTATTGTATAAAGGGATCAGCGCTACGACAATTGCTGCAATTTTTGACAAGATGTATGAAAAAACGATTGGAAATGCCGAACTTTCCATTGAACTTCGGGCCATGACGGAAGTTGCGGCAGTTACCCCCGCTGAAAATGGCTGGAGATTGAAATGCCGACAGTGGGTAGAAGATAGCGAATTTGATGTGGACACAGAGGCGATTGTTTTTGGAACGGGGTATAAATCAACCCTTCCGGCATTCCTTGAAACCATGGAAGACCATTTAGTCCGCGATGACTTGGGGCGTCTTGCAATAACGAAAGACTATCGGGTAGGAACGGCCATCTCTACACCGAATCACCTTTTTATTCAAAATGGAGAGATGCATACGCATGGTGTGGGTGCTCCGGATCTAGGCTTAGGGGCATTCCGAAATTCGATTATCATCAATCAATTGGCAGGTAAAGAAGTTTATCCATCCGAGCCAAAGGGTGCATTTCAGTCATTCCGTGTAAAATCACCCGTCATGGCTTACTAAGAGAAGGGAAAGGGAGAATTATATGCAGTTCATAAATGAAGTGGAACAGGCGGTTTCAGAAAAAAATTGGTCGATAGTAAACCAAAACCTGCTGGCCAAGATGATTTCTGAGTATATGTATGAAGATATGATCCATCCAGCTGTTCTGAACGAAAATGCAGCGGGAAACCTATATGAGTTAAAGATAAATGAGGGGAAATCTTATCGATTTTTGGCGTCGCCCCGTCTTTTTGACAGCTATGAAGTACAACCCGAGTCGATCCAGGTATGTGAAATGGAAGGTTTTACACAAGCCAATGATGCCATTCAATTCATTCTAGACATCCAGCCGTTAATTGGGATGACTGCAGAAACAACAGGACATTTAATCAAAGAATTCCATCATACGCTGCTTGCGGATCTCCAATTGCTATCCAAACCTGAACAAGATGCGGATGATTTAGTCGAACTGGATTATGCATTACTTGAAGGAGAAATGAGCGGTCACCCTTGGATTGCTTATAACAAGGGAAGAATCGGATTCGGTTATGATGATTATTTGAAATTCGCTCCAGAAAACCAGAAGGAAGTTCAGTTATCTTGGATTGCCGTCCATAAAACGAGGGGTGAGTTCAATTCAATCGAAACGTTATCCTATAAGCAATTGATGGAGAATGAACTGGATGGGGAAACCCAAAAATCATTTGCAAAAAGATTGACGGAAAAAGGGCTGAACGCAGAAAACTATTACTACCTCCCGGTCCATGAATGGCAGTGGAAGAATGTAATCATCCAGAACTTTACCGATGACTTGGCCAAAGGGCTGATCGTGGCTTTGGGAAATGGTCCTGATGAGTATTTGCCGCAACAATCCATTCGTACATTTGTTAATGTATCGAATAAGGATAAACACCACGTCAAGCTGCCGATGAGCATTTTAAATACGCTAGTCTACCGTGGATTACCAGCGGAGCGCACGGTCATTGCCCCAAAAATCACAACGTATATAAAGAACATTTATGAAAAAGATTCATTCTTGAAAGAACAATGCAAAGTAGTGCTTCCTGGTGAAGTGGCCAGTTTAAATGTTGATCACCCGTATTATTCCAAGCTAGAGAATGTACCCTATCAATATTTAGAGATGCTGGGTGGCATTTGGAGAGAAAGTATTTACAGTTATATGGAAGAAGGTGAAAAGCCCATTACGCTTGCGTCCCTTTTACATGTGGACAGCAAAGGGAAACCATATGTGGAAAGCCTTATTGAAAAATCGGGATTGACTGCAGAAGCCTGGACAGCTCAATTATTCGACGTCATTCTATCACCATTACTACATTTTATCTATCAATATGGATTGGTCTTCTCGCCGCATGGTCAAAATACCATTTTAGTTTTGAAGGATTACAGGCCTCACCGTTTGGCCATCAAGGATTTTGTAGATGATGTAAACGTCAGTGATCAGCCGCTTCCTGAATTAAGTAGCCTTCCTGATGATTTAAGGAAAGTACTAAGAAGTGAGACTCCCGAGGGACTGGTTCAATTCATTTTCACAGGACTATTCATCTGTCATTTCCGATACTTGTCAACACTTCTGATGAAGAGGTCCCTTTTGGATGAGGATGCTTTTTGGGAAGGCGTCGCTCAAACTATCCTAACGCATCAGAAAAAATTCCCTGTATTACAGGATCGTTTCGATACATTCAATTTCTTTGCGCCAAAATTGACAAAACTCTGCCTGAATAGAAATCGCATGCTTCAATACGGTTATAGCGATGGTGAAGACCGTCCGCATGCATCCGAGTTTGGGTATGTGAATAATGCCCTTTATGAAAAGTTACCTGCAAAAACTCTATAAAGTTGAACTGGCTCAGACTTTTGAGCCAGTTTCAGACTGTAGACAAACTCGATAAGAATTAAGTTCATCTACAGTTTTTTTGGATTTTTAAAATTTGACCGCTGATTTCCGCTCCAGGCACTCGCTTTCCGCGGGCGGTCCGCCCTCGGTGCACTTTGCGCCTGCACTTTGCGCCTGCGGGGTCTCCTTGGACGCGTATTCCCGCAGGAGTCTCGAAACACCCGCTTCAATCAACTTTGTTTTTTTAACAGTTAGGCAGAACTCCTGTTGCCTATAGCCTTTTTTGTTTTAAATAGAAGATTGAATCTTGAGGTAATGAGGATGTAAAACCTATATATGCGAAACCAAAGAGACGATAGAGTGCGATAATTATTAAATGTACGCATAAAAAGGATTATGTTATCCTCTTTGGTTCAAATTCCCAAAAAATATTCTTTGGAATGGGGCTTGCCGTTCATATAAATTGGTGATAAGCTATTGTGTAAACGGTTACACAAAATTATTGAGGGTGATATATTGGCAACTATTCGGGATGTGGCAAAGGAAGCTGGGGTTTCTGTGGCAACGGTTTCCAGAGTTATGAATGGCAGTGGTTATGCACATGAGGATACAAAAAAGGTGGTCATGGCAGCTGTTGAAAAATTAAATTATAAACCGAATGAAGTGGCAAGGTCCCTCTACAAACGTAAATCCAAATTGGTTGGTTTGATCTTGCCGGACATTACGAATCCCTTCTTCCCAGAAATGGCAAGAGGTGTCGAGGATTATCTGCAGCAATTTGGATATCGGTTAATTTTTGGAAATAGTGATGAAAAGAGAGATAAAGAAATAGAATATATTGACACTTTTCTGCAAAATAATGTAGTGGGCATGATTGCTTCAACTAGTGAAGAAGCCAATGAAAATTTCGATAATCTGGATATTCCAGTTGTCCTTCTCGACCGTACAGCGGAGAAATTACCAGCTGTTTATTCCGATCAAAAGACAGGGGGTAAGCTGGCAGCACGCGTATTACTGGATAGAGGCAGTACGAATATCGTCCTCATTAGGGGGCCAGTCGAAATAAAGCCTGTATATGAACGGTACATGGCAGCATTGGAAGAATTGAAACAAGCAAAAGTGAACGTGCAAGTCATGGATTCATCCCTGACTCTTCAGGGCGGCCAAACTTGCGTGAAGCAGCTGTTCGAGCAATATCCGGAAACGGATGGAATCATCGCTTGTAATGATATTGTTGCAGCCGCCGCACTTCAAGAGATCTTAAAACGGGGAATACGGATACCGGAAGACATACAATTGATCGGCTATGATGATATTGCCTTCACAGCGTTATTGCACCCGCCCTTATCGACAATTCGGCAGCCAGCCTATGAGATGGGGGCACAAGCGGCGGAAATGCTAATTAAAAGGATCAATCAAGAAAAATTGGATGTAACACATAAAAAGCTCCCTGTTTCTTTTGTGGAGAGACAAACAACGAGAAGGAAGGCGGAGAAGACATGATTAGAATTGCAGTAGTGGGAAGTTCTTCAATGGACTTAGTGGTGACATCAGCCAAGCGGCCAATGGCTGGTGAAACGGTTTTAGGAGAGTCCTTTATCACGGTTCCTGGAGGAAAGGGAGCTAATCAGGCAGTTGCAGCGGCACGTCTTGGTGCACAAGTGTCGATGGTTGGATGTGTAGGAGATGATGTCTATGGAGAGATCATCTTAGAAAACCTGAAAAAAAATCATGTAAACACGGAGTGTGTGGAACCGGTTACAGGTTCCGCTTCCGGAACAGCACACATTACCCTTTCGGAAGGTGATAACAGCATTATTGTCGTAAAAGGTGCAAATGATTTCATTACTCCTGAATATGTACAAAAGGCCAAAAAGGTGATAGAGGAATCGGATATCGTGATGGTTCAGCAGGAAATACCTGAGGAAACAGTGGAATATCTGGCTGAATTGTGCAACACGCTTCAAAAGAGATTACTTTTGAACCCAGCTCCCGCCCGCAAGCTAAGCGAGGCTGTCATTCAACAGGCATCATTCCTTACTCCGAATGAACATGAATTCGAGATACTATTCAATGGGAGAGATAGAACGGAAGTCTTGACTGAGTATCCAAATAAATTATTCATCACCGAAGGAAAAAATGGCGTCCGTTTTTTTGACGGACATGAAGAAAAGGTTGTTCCAAGCTTTGAAGTGGAAGCGGTTGATACAACAGGCGCAGGGGATACATTCAATGCTGCCTTTGCCGTGGCTGTTGCAGAAGGAAAAAGTTTTGACGAATGTTTGTTATTCGCGAACCGGGCAGCCTCCATTTCCGTGACGAAGTTAGGAGCCCAAGGCGGCATGCCGCAAAGGTTAGAGGTCGAGAGGGGCTTTGAAGCATGAAACGTCAAGGAATCATCAATAGTTCAATAGCCAAGGTCCTGGTTGACCTTGGTCATACAGATTATATTGTCGTAGGTGATGCCGGGCTGCCGGTGCCACCGGGAGTTTGCAAGATTGATTTAGCATTGACACCTGGAACACCATCATTTCAAGATGTCGTTCGGGCGGTTCACGAAGATATGGTTGTTGAAAAAGTTATCGCTGCCACAGAAGTGAAGGTTAAAAACCCGGAACAGCATCAATATATGGAGCAACAATTCGGAGCAGCGATTGAATATGTTTCCCATGAGGATTTTAAAAGGCTGACAAGTAACGCGAAAGCAATAATCCGGACCGGGGAGACGACGCCATATTCAAATTGCATATTGCAGTCTGGAGTATTCTTTTAAAGAAATGAGATGATGAGCATGCATATCGAAATGCACAATATTTATAAAGCATTTGGTCAAAACAAGGTATTGGAAGGTGTTCATTTTTCTTTAGAGGCTGGGGAAGTACATGCACTAATGGGGGAAAATGGTGCGGGGAAATCAACCTTGATGAACATTTTAACCGGGCTGCATAAACAAGATCAAGGAACGATTGAGATTAACGGTAAAGAAACCTCATTCAAGGATTCAAAGGAAGCGGAAGAGGCGGGAATGGCCTTTATCCGCCAGGAATTGAATATTTGGCCAGAAATGACCGTGCTGGAGAATCTATTTATCGGCAGGGAAATGGTGAATGCCTTCGGTGTCCTGAAGACGAAACAAATGAAAGCGCGTGCAAACGAGATTTTTAAAACACTTAATATTTCCCTTCCTTTTGATAAGGAAGCCGGATCTTGTTCTGTCGGGGAACAGCAAATGATTGAAATTGCCAAGGCGCTCATGACGGATGCCGAAGTCATCATCATGGACGAGCCCACAGCCGCTTTAACTGATAGGGAAATAGAGAAGCTCTTTGAAGTGATGAAGGGACTTACCAAAAAGGGTGTATCGCTTGTTTATATTTCTCACCGAATGGAAGAAATATTCGCCATTTGTGACAGGATCACCGTAATGCGTGACGGAAAAACAGTCGATACGAAAAGAATTGCAGATACAAATTTCGATGAAGTCGTTCAAAAAATGGTCGGACGGGAGCTGGAGGATCGTTTTCCTCATCGTGAAGCGAATCCTGGCGACATAGTCCTTGATGTAAAAGGTTTAACTAAAAAGGGGCTTTTTGAGGATATCCATTTCGCGGTTCGGCAAGGTGAGATTGTCGGTGTGGCCGGATTGATGGGAGCAGGCAGAACAGAAATAATGCGCACCCTTTTTGGTGTCGACCAAATAGACAGCGGTGAAATTACCATTGAAGGGAAGAAAGTTTCCATACGAAAACCAACGGATGCAGTTCGGCACGGTCTGGCTTTCATTACGGAAAATCGTAAAGAAGAAGGGTTGATCCTAGACTTTTCTGTAAGGGAAAATATCGGTTTGCCGAATCTCAAGAGTTTTGCTCCTAACGGAATCGTAAAAATGGAAGATGAGATGAACTTTGCCGAAATGATGATTAAGCGACTTCACGTAAAGACTTCTTCTGCTGAAACGGTCATCGGCAATCTATCCGGAGGAAATCAACAAAAGGTGGTAATAGCCAAATGGATCGGCACTTCCCCTAAAGTTTTAATTATGGATGAACCGACCCGGGGCATAGATGTTGGTGCAAAACGTGAAATTTATGAGCTGATGAATGAATTGACGGAGCGAGGCATCGCCATCATCATGGTTTCGTCAGAACTTCCGGAAATCATTGGAATGAGTGATAGAATCCTTGTGGTTCACGAAGGTGAGATTGCTGGGGAATTGTTAAAGCAGGAAGCGACGCAAGAAAAAATTATGGCATTGGCGACAGGAGGGAACTAGGATGAAACTTGAGGCTACAGGGAAAAGCGGGATTTGGCAGAAATTTGGTCCTTTACTGGCCCTGGTACTTTTATTTATCGTAATAACCGTTTTAAATCCATCATTCATGGAACCGAATAATATTTTGAATTTATTGCGTCAAACCTCCATCAATGCACTTATTGCATTTGGAATGACCTTTATCATATTGACAGGCGGCATCGACTTGTCCGTTGGTTCCATTTTAGCCCTATCCAGCGCACTTATGGCTGGTATGATGGTCTCGGGATTAGATCCGATTTTAGCAATATTAGTAGGCATTCTACTAGGTGCAATAATGGGTGTAATCAATGGGATTCTCGTTTCAAAAGGAAAAATGGCCCCTTTCATCGTGACACTGGCCACCATGACGATTTTCCGGGGATTAACGCTTGTGTATACGGATGGAAAGCCGATTACTGGAATTGGCGATTCTGTAATGTTCCAGATGCTGGGGAGAGGTTACTTCCTGGGAGTGCCAGTACCGGCCGTTGTGATGGTCATCGCTTTCTTAATCCTATGGTTCCTGCTTCATAAAACATCCTTTGGCCGTAAAACATATGCCATTGGCGGAAATGAAAGGGCTTCCCGCATTTCGGGGATTAAAGTTGACCGAGTCAAGGTGGCCATATATGGTCTGGCCGGTACGATGGCGGCAATTGCCGGTGCCATTTTAACATCCCGTCTGAATTCGGCTCAGCCGACAGCAGGTCAATCCTATGAAATGGATGCCATCGCAGCTGTAGTGCTGGGTGGAACGAGCCTTTCAGGCGGTAAAGGGCGGTTGTTCGGAACGCTGGTGGGTGTCCTGATCATCGGTACCTTGAATAACGGCATGAATTTACTTGGTGTATCCTCTTTTTACCAGCAAGTGGTAAAAGGTGCAGTTATATTAATCGCGGTCCTTCTTGACCGTAAAAAATCATAAGAAGAGGTGTAATCAATGAAAAAAATAGTATCGATCATCATGGTTCTTTCTTTAATGGTCTTAGCTGCCTGTTCAATGGATTCTGGTCTAAAAGATGATAAAAAAGAAAAGAAAGACTCCATGAAAGACGTGAAAGTCGGAGTCAGCATCTCAACTTTAAACAATCCATTCTTCGTTTCCTTAAAAGATGGTATTGAAAAAGAAGCAAAAGAAAAAGGCATGAAAGTTACAGTTGTTGACGCCCAGGATGATACAGCAAAACAAATTAGCGGAATTGAAGATTTAATCCTTCAAGAGGTTGATGTCCTTCTTGTGAATCCAACTGACTCTGCGGCAATAACTTCAGCCGTTAAAGATGCAAATGATGCGGGCATTCCCGTTATCACGATTGACCGCTCTTCAGACGAAGGTGACATTGAAACGTTCATAGCTTCCGACAATGTGGCTGGTGGTGAAATGGCTGCAGAATATCTAGTTAAAGAGCTTGGCGAAAAAGCGAAAGTAGTGGAACTTGAAGGGGTATCCGGAGCATCCGCAACTCGTGAACGCGGGAAAGGTTTCCACAATATTGCGGACAAGCAGTTAGATGTCCTGACAAGCCAAACGGCGGAATTCGACCGGACAAAAGGGCTTAACGTCATGGAAAATATCCTGCAGGGCAATAATGACGTCCAAGCGGTATTCGCCCATAATGATGAAATGGCACTTGGGGCCATTGAAGCAATCAAGGCGGCAGGAAAAGACATCATCGTGATTGGTTTTGACGGAAATGATGATGCATTGAAAGCAGTTGAAAAAGGTGAACTAAAAGCTACAATCGCCCAACAACCGGCACTTATCGGTGAAAAGGCGGTTAATGCGGCTGAAAAAGTCTTAAAAGGCGACAAAGTG
Organism: Peribacillus sp. V2I11; assembly: GCF_030817135.1. Classification (NCBI taxonomy): domain Bacteria; kingdom Bacillati; phylum Bacillota; class Bacilli; order Caryophanales; family Bacillaceae; genus Peribacillus; species Peribacillus sp. V2I11. The sequence goes on from NZ_JAUSYW010000001.1 coordinate 2,396,373, forward strand.
GATGACACAATATCCGTTCCATTGAAATTGGTCACCAAAGAATGATTGTCTTCCAAACAATGAGAGTGCCGGAATAGTTCCGGTACTCTTTTTTTGTAGTAAGAAAGAAATGTTTTTAATCCCATTGATGCTATCTGAATGTGGATATTCAACTTGAATTGATATGAATAAGAGGGTATAAGAAGTGAAATCACTCTTTTACAAAAGTAAGGCGGCCCGTGTCGGAACCGCCTCTTAAATCAACTGATTGCTAGAGTATACCTTGAGTCAGCATAGCATCCGCCACTTTAAGGAATCCGGCAATATTGGCCCCAACAACTAAGTTGCCAGGCGCACCATATGCTTCTGCAGCCTCTACACTGTTTTTATAGATGTTTTTCATGATCTCATGCAGCTTTGCATCGACATCTTCAAAAGTCCAAGGCATTCTGGCACTGTTTTGGGCCATTTCGAGTGCAGACACGGCTACGCCGCCTGCATTGGCCGCTTTTGCTGGTCCAAAAAGGATGCCGTTATTAAGGAATACATCAATGGCCTCAAGGGTTGAAGGCATATTAGCACCCTCACCGACTGCCTTCACATTATTTTTGACCAGTAATTTTGCCGCTTCTTCATCGATTTCATTTTGCGTGGCACAAGGAAGTGCGATGTCACATGGTACAGACCAAATGCCGTAGCTTCCTTCATGGTATACAGCTTCCGGGTGCGCATCGATATACTCGCTCAATCGTTTTCGTTCCACTTCTTTTAGACGTCGTACTGTATCAAGGTTCAGGCCATTTTCATCGTATATGTAGCCATTGGAGTCGCTGCATGCAACAACTTTTGCGCCTAGCTGTGTAGCTTTTTCAATGGCATAAATGGATACATTGCCAGATCCGGAGATAACGACAGTGCTGCCATGGAATTGTAACCCTTTGTCTTTTAGCATTTCTTCGACAAAGTAAACGGTTCCATATCCAGTCGCTTCCGTACGGGCCAAGCTTCCGCCGTAACTTATGCCTTTACCAGTTAGAACACCGGCTTGGTAGCTGCCCTGCATCTTTTTATACTGACCGAACAGGTAACCGATCTCCCTTGCACCGACTCCGATATCACCAGCCGGCACATCTGTATCAGGTCCGATATAGCGAGCTAGTTCTGCCATGAAACTTTGGCAAAAACGCATGATTTCCGCGTCCGATTTTCCTTTTGGATCGAAGTCCGATCCGCCTTTTCCCCCACCAATCGGCTGGCCTGTAAGAGAATTTTTAAAGATTTGCTCGAAACCAAGAAACTTTATGATGCTGGAATTTACAGTGGGATGGAATCGAAGACCGCCTTTGAATGGCCCGATTGCACTGTTGAATTGTACACGGAAACCACGGTTGACGCGAACATTTCCCAGGTCATCAACCCAAGAGACACGGAAGGTGATCATTCTTTCGGGTTCAACCAGCCTTTCCAATATCCCGCTTTTCATATATTCAGGATGTTTCGCAAAAACGGGGACCAATGAAAGGAATATCTCCTTTACGGCTTGGTGGAATTCACTTTCGTGGGGATTACGCTCCTTTACCTGTGCGTATACTTGACTCACGAACTCTCTGGCATCTTGTAATTCCTCATGCTCGACTTCCTGTGAAGTTGTCATTGTTCTCTCTCCTTTAGATAAAGTCATAAAATCTTAAATAGGGTAAGTCTATCGGTTTTTATATGATACTTTCATGATATAATTTAAAAGTGAAACGAACAATCTGAATATTAGATAAATAACATGTTGTTTTGATATGAAAGAGGGAGCTTAGATTGGAATTAAGGCAAATCGAATATTTCATTGAAGTGGCAAAGCGTGAACATATGACGGAAGCGGCAGTGGACTTGCATGTTGCCCAGTCTGCTGTCAGTCGCCAAATTTACAATTTAGAAGAAGAGCTGGGCGTGCCCTTATTTATCAGGGAAGGCCGAAAGATTAGATTGACACCTATAGGACATACATTTTTATCTCATATGGAACAAGCCATGAATATAATCGATCGTGCCAAGCGTGAGATGGCTGAAAGCCTGGATCCAGAAAAAGGGACAATCCGCATTGGCTTTCCCAGCAGTTTAGCTTCTTATATATTGCCAAGGGTCATTTCCGACTTCAGGGAAAGTTATCCGCAGGCAAAATTCACATTGAAACAAGGTTCATATCGCTACCTGATAGATTCTGTAATGAAAGGTAACATAAACATGGCCTTGATTGGTCCTCTGCCGGTGAATGAAAAGAAAGTCAAAGGTGAAACGCTATTTATTGAAAACTTAGTTGCCCTTTTACCAGAAAGCCATCCTTTGTCATTGAAGAAATCATTATCCTTAAATGAGCTTCAAGGAAACCCGTTCATCGTATATCCAAAGGGATATGTTTTAAGGGATCTCGTAATGAAAGCTTGCAAACTGCATGGCTTTGAACCGGAAGTGGCATTCGAAGGAAAGGATACAGATGCTATAAAAGGCCTGGTGGCAGCAGGTTTGGGTATAACCCTGATACCTGAGATTTCCTTGATTGATAGCTTGCCTCGTTTTACGGTTAAATTGCCGCTGGACGATCCATCTGTAACCAGGGCTGTAGGGGTCATCGTTCCGACTGATAGGGAACTGATGCCAACGGAGAAATTATTTTACCAATTTTTGAGGGACACTTTTGCAAAATTGGAAGGTTTTCAATAGAAATGAGATGGGTATCTATTAGAAAAGTCATAAATCCAGCTAGTGAGAGAATCCTTGAATCGGGTTCTTTTTTTTGTCGCAAATGTATCGAAATATCTCCATTTAGCACATCCTCAAAAGGGATAATTTATTTTGAAATAATACTATATTTGTTTTTCTTGTATAAGAATGTGTTAAACCTTTATTTTTTGAAAACGCTTTTATTTTATTAGAATAAAAATAATACTTACATTATCAGAAAATTCATGTTATTATACGGGCAGACATTATAGGTAGAGGTGCCATATACTTAATAGGCTTTTAAAATGAAGACCTATATTTTTTTTGGATTTTTGAAATTGAATATTCTGATAATTAACAAGGAGTGGAGATAAAGTGAGCAGGAAAGAATACATCAGCGATCGAATGTACAAGGCATCAACAGGGATAGCAAACGCTGTCTTGGTTACGTTAGGGATCGGGTTATTGTTTGAATCCATAGGGGGATATTTAGGTTGGGAGGTCTTCCTGGCAATAGGCGGTGCCGCAAAGGTCTTGCTAGCACCAGCTTTAGGAGCAGGTATCGCATATCAGCTAGGAGGAAATTCATTAATTATCTTTAGCGCCATGGCTTCAAGTGCTGTTGGAGGTGCTGCCATTCACAGAACTGCTGAGGGTGCCTTCACGATTGTTACGGGTCAGCCACTAAGTGCTGTTTTGGCAGCGGTAATTGCAACATATATAGGTAAGCGCCTAATCGGCAAAACGAAGTTGGACATCATGGCCATCCCAATGGGAGCAGTTCTTGTCGGTGGAGTTTCGGGATATGGCCTGGCTCTTGTCACCACTCCGCTCCTAACATGGATAAGCAGTCAAACCACCGCTGCGGTCGAGGGTTCTCCCTTAATCGGTTCCATGGTCATAGCCTTGGTATGGAGCATTTTATTGATGACACCGGCGTCTTCCGCTGCACTGGCGATCGCCCTGCAATTAGATCCCGTTTCCAGTGCTGCAGCTCTAATCGGATGTACCGTTCAGTTTGTGGGGTTCACTGTCATGTCTTATAAAGATAATGATATGGGCGGGTTCCTGGCACAGATGGTCGTTACGCCAAAAGTGCAATTTCCTAACTTAATCAAAAAACCATTATATGTAATTCCGCCTTTTGTGGCGGCAATCATCTGTGCGCCTATCGCTACCTTGGCATTCGATTTTCAAGTGCCGTATGAGCTTGGAGGTATGGGGTTGAGTTCAATGATTGCCCCGATTGCCATCATAACTGGTCAGGGGTTGTACACGTTCTTGGTTTATGTGGCAGTGGGTATGGTATTGCCAGCTGTGATCACACTTGCCTTACATCGGGTATTGAAGATGATGGGTAAAGTTAAGCCAGGCGATCTTCATTTGGAAGTTTCATAATCAAAGTTTTCGGAAACCAGCCTGGTTAAGGAACCGGGCTGGTTTTTATTTATAAAGGGATTAGGGTAAAATGGGGAGGAAAGCATTTGCATAGATGGGATGATATATATGGGAAAAGAAATAGATATAAAAGTGAAAGCTAAGTTCGTAAGTAAAATCGGCAAGGGTTTCCCCTTGATTGTTAAAGAATCGATAGCCAACCTTAAAGACCTTAAGGAAGAGGGGTCCTTGGTGCGTTTGGTGGATGAAAACAACCGCTTTCTGGCAAAAGGATATTATGGTAAACAGAACAAGGGCTATGGCTGGATATTGACCCGAAGAGAAAATGAAAAGATCGATCAATCCTTCTTTAACGGCAAAATCCAGGCAGCATATGAATCCCGAAAGTCTTTTTTTGAAGATGGGGAGACTACAGCTTTCCGCTTGTTTAATGGGGAAGGTGATGGAATTGGCGGTTTAATCATTGATCATTATGATGGCCACTATGTCATTAGCTGGTATAGCAAAGGGATATATTCCTTTAAAGACTACATCATTAAGGCATTACAGGAAACGGTTGAGGTCAAATCGATTTATCAGAAGAAACGCTTTGATACAAAGGGGCAGTACGTGGATGAAGACGATTTTGTCATGGGTGAACAGCCGGCATTTCCGCTTCTTGTCAAGGAGAATGGAGTCCATTTCGCTGTTTATCTGAATGATGGGGCAATGGTCGGTGTCTTCCTTGATCAACGCGATGTCAGAAGGAAAATCCGGGATGAATACGCAAAAGGGAAAACGGTGTTGAATATGTTCTCCTATACGGGGGCATTCTCGGTATTTGCCGCTTTAGGCGGTGCTGTTAAAACAACGAGTGTCGACTTGGCGAATCGCAGTTTACCAAAGACGATCGAGCAGTTCAGTGTGAATGGAATAGATCCTGAAGCTCACAATATCGTAGTGATGGATGTTTTTAAGTATTTTAAATATGCAGTGAAGAAGGCTTTGAAATTTGAAATGGTCATCCTTGATCCGCCCAGCTTTGCCAAATCGAAGAAGTTTACTTTCAGTGCCGGAAAAGACTATACGAATCTATTGAAGGATACCATTTCCATTACGGAAGACAATGGGATCATTATCGCCTCGACTAATTGCAGTACGTTTGACATGAAAAAATTCAAAAACTTCATTGATGTTGCCTTCAAGGAAATGAATGGAAAATATGAGATCATGGAACAATTCTCATTGCCGGCTGATTTTAAAACAATTCCTGAATATAAGGAAGGGAATTATTTAAAAGTAGTCTTCATTAAGAAAATTAAAGGATAAATAAAGGCGTTCACAGTTCAAGCAGAGCTGTGAATGCCTTTTTTATAATGAACATGTTTCATGTGAAACGATTGGACATTCAGATTCACTGGATAGGCCGTTCACTTTTCAAACCTTTCGATAAATGAAAAGAAGGTTTCATGCCAATGCTGTTAGCGATGCAAAACTGGGCTGCATAGTAGGTAAGCATGATCAGTGGACCGGAAAAGGCAACATCATCGATAAATTTGTTCCAAGATAAAATGGAGTCGGAAATCACGAACCCCTTTAAACTTAAGGGGAATCGAATTTTAAAGGAAAAAGCCGAGCTTGAAATGTCGAGGGCTAAGAAACGAACAAATCACTGCACGAGAAAAAACGCTCCATGGCTACCGGGAAATACTTGGTTTCCATACGGAAAAGAGTTTCAATAAATGCAGTATCGACATCACTCCACATATCCAGAAATCCTGGAGAAAAATCAGAGGCACGTGGGCAAATCCATCAGAAATTGTGGAAATCTGAAATCGACCATTAAAACGCTTTTGTACGTCAAGCGGCCTTCTTTCTATCCAGCGCAACCTGAAATGCGCGACGTAAGCTTCCCAACAGCTATAAGACTTGTGTGAATTAATAAAGAGAACGGAAATAAAGTGGTCCCCTCTTGAAACAATCCAGATAACGCTGAATAACTGTAAAGAAGAAATTCAAAAGGCTCCATTGTGAATTTGGATCGTGTATATCAGCACCGATCACGGTTTGAAAAAATCGAGAATAATCCTTTCTTGAAAGGAAAAATGCTTGTTTCAAAATCGGCTAACAAGAGTATGAACAGGCTATTTCTAAACATGAAAACTACCAAGATTCGAAGAAAAATAAAGGCGTTTCCAGAAGAACAGACCTTGAAAAACAGTTCAATACTTTAGTTTTTTAAAAATGGAAGCCGGAGTTCCTGAATTTAAAGACAAGATTCAATCCCAAGAAAAAGGTCTCGTCCTATTAGAGGCCATTATGAAGGACATTGAACAGGCAGAAGGGAACATGCAGATGGACCAACAATGTCAAAATCGTCAGCAACAGAAACCCAAAAGAAGAAAATAACAATAGGAATTAGAAAGATAGCGTGAAGATGTAGTTGTAGTAAGTGGATCAGTTGGAGAAGAAGAAAATAATGCTGTTCAAATTTTTATAATTTAAGATAAGAAAAAATAGGGAGAGCTTCTCAAGGCAGAAGGCTAACTCTACACTATGTTTCAATCAGGTGGCACCATTCCTATGGAATGGTGTCATTACATCAGAACGAATAGGAAAAGCCATGCTACAAGTAGAGAGGAACATATATCTTTTTTTATGGCTATTTTACCTTGAATATAAATTTTGTACCGCGAAGTGAATTTTGCAGTAGAATTTTTCAAAAAAAATTTAACCCAAATACCAAGGTCATGTTAATAAAAAAATGAAAGCTACCTAGAATGGTAGCTTTCATTTCAGTTTGTAGACAAAAGGGGTTCGGAATTAAAAAATTCTGAACCCCTTTTGAAATTCCCTTTGAATTTTCGCCTAAAGTTAAGAGATTGGGGCTCTACGAGCCCACTATGTTAGGCCATTTTTGGACCTCGCCATGTCCAATTGGCCATCTTCTTTAAATTAATGGCAGCGAAAGTAAGCATCGCCTGCATCGACAATTTTTTAAGTCCCCTTAAAGTAGTCCAACGCATACCATGCTTTTCTTTTGCATCTGCGAATACACGCTCAATCGTTTCTTTACGTTTTGCATATATAGGTTTTACATCTTGATGATGACGCAGATGATCTGCTTCTTCCACATGTGTTTGCCAGATATGCCGTGTCACCACTTTTTGACAGTCTTTGCTTTCTGTACACCGAGATAAAAATGAGCATGTTGTACAAATTTGTTTTGGCGATTTGTACTCGCGATAGCCCTCTTTATTTGTTGTTGAGTACTTTAAAGTTTCGCCCGAAGGGCAAAGGTAACAATCAAAATGTTCATCGTATACATAGTCCTCTTTGCGGAAAAATCCTTCTTTGGTGCGAGGACGTGTATAAGGTAAAGCCGGTATGATTTCTTTGTTAAATAGGTAGCTTGTAATCGCTGGTGTTTTATAAGCTGCATCTGCGGCAACGGCTTCCGGTTTTCCAACTTTCTCAATCACTTGTTCAACTAGTGGCTCTAAGATCTGACTGTCATGTGTATTTCCAGGTGTTACAATCGTTCCCAATACAAAACCGTTGCGGTCTGCGGCCGCGTGGAATGAATAGGCAAACTGTTTTGTTCGTTCATCTTTCACATAGTAGCCACTCTCAGAATCCGTTGTACTTTCTTTAATCTCTTTGGTCTCTTCTTTATCAAATTTATCTGGTGGAAAAGGCTTTTTTCCATGGTTTTCACGATCTTGATTGATTTCTTCTTGAAGACGTCCTTGATACGCTCGTGTTTCTTTACGAACGATTTTCTTTTCAAATTTCCGTTTATTCGCACTGGCTTTCACATGTGTGGAATCCACGAAAACGTGTTCAGCACTTATTAACTTTTTATTAGCAGCTGTCATTAAAATGCGATAGAAAATCTGTTCAAACAGGTCTGTATCTTTAAAGCGTCGCTCATAATTTTTCCCGAACGTAGAGAAATGAGGTACTTTATCATGGAAACCATAGCCTAAGAACCAACGGTAAGCCATATTGGTTTCAACTTCTTCAATCGTTTTACGCATGGAACGAATACCGAAGGTATATTGAATGAAAGTCAGTTTAACTAAAATAACTGGATCAATACTTGGGCGTCACACCTCCAAACTATACTTTATATCAAAAAAAGTACCAAATATATACATTTCATTTACTTATTTTTCAATATATGTTTTAATTGTACATTGTCTCTTTGTTTAACTAGTTTGAAAGGGTGAAAGACATTGAAACTTATAAATTGTTATACATTTTATCTTAGAATATTAGCCCGTACAGGGGTTGTTCCTATATTATTCTTAGGTATTCTTATTTACGGATCATTTACATTTTTCGTTTATAGCTCATTAAATGATCCTTACATATTAAGTGCTAATCCTCTCATTTTAGCTCTCATGATTTGCTATTTATTTATTGGTATATATTTAGCTAAAATTGATGAAAAAGAAGAAATTTATGAAACTTTTAGCATTATAAAGAATGCAGTCTTATATAAGACACTTGCAAAATGGTTACTCATTCTTAGTTCAGTAGTGTTAATTACGGTATTGTTCTTTGGTGTTTATCTGTACTTATTTTTCACAAAAGATTTTAACAATAAAACGTATTTCTTATCGGTGTTAAAATATATTTGGTTATATTGGGGATTGTCCTCTTTCATAATGTTCTTGTTAGGAAATTTATTATCTCTTTGGATAAGAGGAAAGTTCGTTTATTTGGTAGCACTTACTATCTACGTTTTCACGATGCCTTTGAATTACGTTGTGTTTAATACAGAAGGAGAGGTCCCTTCCAAATTTAGAATTGATAAAATTCTAAACTTAGGAGAACCTAACATAACAAGAGGATATAACAGTTTATACGGTTTCTCATTAGATACCATTCATTGGGATAAGAAGCTGTTAATCATTTCATTGTTAGCAATTCTATTCTTATTAACATGGAAGAAGAGAAAGATAATATCTAAATCACAATTGAAATATTCTATAATACCTATGCTAGTTATCTTAGTAGGTTCCGTTGCGTATGTACTACAGCCACTTCAGGTTCTTTCCGATGATGACGATGCAACAAATCGATATTATAGAGAACATAAGATATCAGTAAATGATTCATTTGGGAATCCTATTAGTTTAAAAAAATACGATATTGAGTTAAGTACTAAAGCTAATCTCAATGTTTCAGTTAAAATACAAGCAATTAGCACAGCTACAAAAGATATTAAACAAATTAAACTTGGCTTATTCCATGAGTTACATATTCATCAAGTAAAGATGGATGGGAAAGAGATTAAATTTAAACAAAAAAATGACTCGGTCACTTTATATTTTGAAGACAATACTTGGAAACCTAATGACAATAGAATACTAGAATTTAACTATGAAGGATTACGATCTAATCTCTACTTTGGAAATTCTCAAGCTGTTTATCTACCAAATTATATGCCTTGGTTACCAAGCGAAAATTCCCTTCCAGCTTTTGAGATTATAACGAAATACCATTTCATACACCGAGTACCTCATCAACCTAACGACAAGAAAGAATATCATCTTAAGGTAAAAGGTGCAAAAGAATTATATACAAATTTAACAAAAACAGAAGAAGGAACTTGGGAGGGAACTTCCACCGATGGTATCTCTTTATTATCTGGGCAATTATCATCTAAGATTGATAATAATGTGACATATATCTTCCCTAATACTTGGGAATCACAATTTGAGCATACAGATAGCATTTACAACTATCTAAACGATGTTACAAAGGTGATGAAAACTACATTAAAGGATGATCATCTCACTGTTCCTCGCACCATTTATTTTGTTCCAAATCAAAACATAAGTGATGGTATGCCAGGAGAAGGAACTTGGTGGAATAATGACCATTTAATTTGGGGATTCAGTCATATAGAATATCCTTTTGATCCATTCTTTACAGTGAATCATTTAGGAGACTTTACTCCTCAGTTAGTATTAGCAAAAACTAAAGTATCATCTCATAAAGAAGATTTTGAATTTAATATTTTATTCTCAAATGTATATGGGAGAGCTCTAAATAATACCCTTCAACTTCCTAATGAGGGCGTAGAGTCTTATTTAGATCATATTAGTAATGCAATAGTAGGAAATCAAACTAAACAAAAAGTAAAAGAGCAAGTCAACGTATGGCTAAAAAACAAGGATTCATTAAATCCTGAAAGCTCAGTATATAAAGAATGGTATTCTTTAATTCAACATCCAACTACTCAAAAATGGAATGAATTATACGACATTCTAGAAGAAAATTCAAACTGAGGAGAACATTATGGAACGCATTTGCTTAAAAGAAGTCAATAAATCTTATCAAAATAAACAGATTCTGAAAAACCTAACATTTGATATCCAAGGTTCATTTGGACTACTAGGACCAAATGGTGCCGGTAAAACTACATTAATGAGAATTTTGACAACTTTAGTGCCAGCTGATGGTGGAGAAATTAAGATGAATGACGAACTTTCGTGGAATGATCAAAATGTAGTTCGTTCTTATATCGGTTATTTACCTCAACATTTCTCTTTATATAAAAATGTAACAGTAGTGGAGTGCTTACTCCACTTAGCTGTCCTAAAGGGTATTGAAAAATCAAAAGCAAAAAAAGAGATAGATTCACTCCTTAAAGAAGTGAATCTACAAGAGCATAAGAAAAAGAAAATTAAGCAACTCTCCGGAGGAATGCTTAGACGTGTCGGAATTGCTCAAGCTTTACTTGGAAATCCTCGCCTATTAATTGTTGATGAGCCTACTGTAGGACTAGACATCGAAGAACGTGTGCGTTTTCGAAATTTATTAAGAAAATTAGGGAGAAATCGAACTATATTAATCTCTACTCATATAGTTGAAGATGTAGAAATGACATGTGACTATATCGGAATCTTAAAACAGGGAGAAATCATCTTTACAGGAAAAAAAGAAGACTTAAAGGCAATAGTTAAAGGAAAAATTAGGGAAGATCTTCTAACTATGGAAGAGGCAGATTCTATTCAGAATCAAGTAATTTCTCTTAAGCAACAAGAGGATAAGTGCCTTGTACGCTACTTTATAGAAGAACAGGAGGAACAAATGGAAGTTTCCCCTACTATTGAAGATGCTTACTTGTATCTCACTAGGAGAGGGGAATAACAGTGAACTCTGCTAAAAAGTTAGATTTGCAGTTTGAAATTAAATCTATGGGTGTATCTTTTTATGCGCCTTTATTTGTTATCTTATTGGGGATTATCTACGTTAACTTCTCTTCAAGTGTAGATGTGATTAGACACACGTCAAATATAATTGAATTTGTTATTTGTCCCTTTGCAGCATGGTGGTCTATGTATTTATTCTTCGATTATTATGAAGATCGAGCATCTGAGGTACTCTTTAGCTATCCACTATCATCGTTCTTTCACGGGATCATAAGAGTAACAAGCTTTTTTATTTTCTTTCTAATAGGGTTCTTTATACTTCTCGTTACTATTACATTAAAGCATCCAGATATTTCTATAATGGATATATCCATTATATATATACCCCAAACTATATTATATAGTTACTTAGGTTTCACTCTTATGGTGTTGTCTAGAAATATCATTTTCCCTTTACTACTTATAGTAGGGTATATAGCAATGAAGTATTGGACAATGGGAAGTAATCTATTCCCAGTATATAATGTCATGTCTTTCTCCTTTAATTTGAAAGTATCTTCCCAAATAACTAGCTTATCTATACAAAATATTGTGATAGGTATCATTCTAGCTACTATAGGACATGTAACCCTTTCTAAACGTAAGATATAAGTTCTCACCTTAGAATATATGTAAAAAAGAACGAACTCTTTAATACCAAAAGGTTCGTTCTTTTTCTATAGGTTTGAACTTTGAATTTCCTCCCTTAAAACGACGACCAACGAAGCCCGTAAGAATTAAATAAGAAATATTCTACAAAAATCAAATCTTTCCCCATTAAAGAAGTATTATTATAACAATTTAAAAACCTACATCATAACCATAATAAAACTAATACATATTTCCTGACTATAAAATAGCCTCAAAGGCTATAGACCAGTCTAATCCTGCTTTTCAAAACTTGTGGAAAATATAGTAGTGATTTTCCAAAAATTTCTATTCCCCCTGAAAATTATACTAAAAATAAATTTTAACTTAGTAATGGAACGAATTCTTGCCTTGCTCATTAAACGTTGAACACGCTTAGACTTTGGGGAAACCTTTGGTTAATAAGCTTTCATGAATCTTTGGAGCCCCATACCGTCCCTTGCTTTCCAAGTAAATGAGATGAATTTCCTTCGTTAGTTCTTTATTTTCCTGTTCGCGATTTGATACCACTATTTGAAGGGACTGATAATGGCTGCTTCTTGGGATTTCTAATATTTCACACATCTTCTGTACGGGATATTGTTTCTTGTGTTCCTCAATAAATTCGGTAAGATCTGTCTCGGTTACTTTTACGCGAATATGGCCATAGCCTTTTTTAAGACTGTATGGCTGCTAATTCCTTTGAAGTCATGGAATCTTCCTCTAAACCGATAGGAGTAAATTCATTAACCCATTTATAAATGGTAACTTCTGATACACCATATTCATTGCTTAATTCTTTGACCGAATTACCCGATAAGTTAAAAAGTAAAAATTTGCTTCGTGATAGAATGAAAAAGCATGATCGTTATTACTTTTTGTTTTATTACATTAATTAGAACAAGAAAAATTGGGTTTTGCATTGAAGAATTGAAAACTTCAAAGAGTAAAAACAAACGTGTAATATGTGGGATAATTTGTTATATTATAAGTTTATAAAAATAATAAAAAGAGGAAGAAAAGGAAAAATACTTATAAAGTAGAACTATTTTAAAAAGGAGTGGACTTTATGAAATCTAAAGATTTAGTGGAGACTATAAAATTATTGTCTTTATTAATTATGGCAGTAAGTACGGCAATAATAGCGTACAGAATTGATGATATTATCGATATATTAGTATTATTAGTAAATAAATAAAGACTTGATTTACTCTTTTAGTTAGCCAAACATTGGCTAACTTTTTTATATGTATTTTATTGTTAGTATTTCTATAAGAATAAAGAAATATGTGGAACTATGTATTATTTTACATTATTATGGTAGTAAAGGTTATTTTTGGATTTTATTAGAAATTAAAGGGGAAATGAATTTTATGAAGTTTAACAGTACAATTTATAAAAGGTTAATTGTTATTGTAGTTACCTTAGCTTTGTTTGGCTTTTTAGATTTATCGAAAGCCTATGGAGAAGTAAATGATCTAGTTGTTTTAGATCAAGAATTATCTAATGAAGCTGTTAATTCAGAGGTTAAGACAGAATGGGTACAACAAAATGATAAAAATAATCAAAATGCAAATTCTAAATTAAAAGCTCAGACAGAAGGTCACACAAAAGTTCAGTCAAAACTTATTCATAATAATGGAAAGCCACTTAACAATAACTTATTAGAAGATGCAGGTAATAATCACTTGTATGCTGTCTATCAAACTGAGTTAGATGGGAAAGTTTATGAAAAATACTATTTTACAGATATTGGTGGAGATCATATTCTCAACAATGAGGAACTTGCTGATATAAAAGAAGATGTGTTAGAAAACACAAAGAAAATTAAAGCTGATTCTAAAGGTTTTATTAAGAAATTAGTAGAAGATAATACAGCACAGTCAGCAGATCCCTATGATTCATTGAAACAATGGCAGTAGTAGCTGAACCATCTGGAGGATATTACAGAACATATTCTTGGAAATTCTATCACCCAGTTACTGGTCTTCAAGCAGGTACATATACCTCTACATTACATTTTGATAGAAAATCTTCTTCAGCAAATGTTGATGGAAAGAAAGCTTCTGTATGGGATATCGCTTCATTTAATCAATTCGAAGTAAAATATTACAGAATTAATCAATTAATAACACGTAATGATGTTAATTATGCTGCTCAAAAGATTATATCTTATGGACCTTATGATGATGCAGGCTATACTGTAGGAGTAGATCTTTCTGGACTAGTTTCAGGTAATGCTTGGACATTTTCAGTAGGTGCAGTAATTACAAATAATGTATCATCTATTGCTAATAAGTATGGTAAATGGACATGGACACATACTTCGAGTTATATGCAGAATCCATTCGTAACAAAGCCAGGTTTGCGTGTAACTAATACATCAGGAAATTTAGCAATTAAAACTAGTCATTCACTTCATGCAAGTTATGGAGCGACTCATAGTACTGGTGTTGTCACAACATATATTCCTGATAGATAAGTGTTAAAGATTTAGCATTTTTGTAATTGGTTAAAAATATATTATTTATGAGTAACAGGGTGTTGTTAATCTAATAATGAGATTGACACACTCTTTTTTTTAAATCGAGTCTGTTGAAATGTGATTTTAAAATAGAATTAAATTATGAGGTAGTTATAGGTGCTTTTGTGTGGAAGATTGTCCAGGGGAAATCGGATTAATCTGTTTTCAAGTGTCGATTCTCCCTGAAAAATCTGAAAAAGAGGATACATCCAAGCCTGTGAAGATCCAAGCAGCAGAAAAGCCAAAGAAAAGAGCCAAAAGCTCCAAAAGTAACTGAGAATTTTCTGGAACTGAAAGTAATCGTGTTTCCAGAAGTATTTTTAAACTCGCACCCGAACACTGAAAAAACGCAGCAAGTCATCAACTATGTGAAACAGACCGGCCATAAAGGATCGCAGCAGGTAAGCATTTCATTAACATTCAATTCCCTCCTTCAATCTTTAATTCTATGTAAGGGGAAGGAACCCCTTGTCAATTAAAGAACTGTTTGAAAGAAAGTCGCGAAAATGAAAAAACTGACTCTTGTTTTACTACATTTTTTTTAGCGTTTATACGATTTGAACGTTGATTTCCACTCCAGGCACTCGCTTTCCGCGGGCGGTCCGGGAGCCTCCTCGGCGCCCATGCGCCTGCGGGGTCTCCCTTGGACGCGCTTTTCCCGCAGGAGTCTCGCACCTTCCGTTCCAATCAACTTTGTTTAAAATTTAGATAGAACTCCTTTTGTCTACAAACTGAACTGGCTCCTGTTTTAACCAGGAGCCAGTTCATGTTATAGAATCATACGGCCGAATCTTCTTTAACGAATACTTGTTTTAACCAGTTTTTTCCCTCAACAAGCCTTGTGACAAGCATGGCACAAACCGTGTTTCCTGTTGAGTTAAGCAGTGTAGCGGGAGCATCGATGATCGTGGATATAACGGCAATGATCGGCAGGACTTCAACAGGGAAGCCGAATACACTAAGAATCAACATTTCCCCAATCATGCCGCCTCCAGGAATGGCACCCATAACAGCTCCAACCAAAAAGGCAACAGCAAGTATACTTAAAATGCTTGAAATGCTTGTCATATCCTTTCCAAATAAACTGAATAGGAAAACGATTTTCAATACCCCGCCGAATACCGAACCATCTTTATGAGTGTTGGCTCCGAGTGGGATGACAGTCTCCGCTATATCTTTAGGCACGCCCATTTTCTTGACTGATTCCAGATTGACCGGAATGGATGCGGCACTGGAACAAGTTGCGATGGCTGTAATGGATGGTGTCAGGGCATTTTTCCAAAATACTTTAACTCCATCTTTCCCGCCTGCGATAAAGGCATACAAAGTGAAGAAGCCGAAATAATAAATCAATGCCAAGATTAGATAAAGGATGAAAGTGCGAGCATAGCCTTCTAAAATCTGTGGCCCAAGCTGCCCGATAATCGCCGCGAAATAAGCACCAAGTCCAATTGGGGCATAGTACATGACGATTTTGATGACCTTCATCATGACAGCTGTACCCGCTGTCAAAAACTCAGTAATCGGTCTTGCTTTATCACCGACCAGCGCAGTGGAAAGTCCGATTAATACTGAGAAAACGATAAGCTGAAGCATATTGCTTTTGGAGAACAGTTCTGGAAAGTCGGACACGGTTACTGTGTTGACCAGTTGACTGAAGAAAGAAACTTCTTCGATGGTCTCTTCAGAGGAACTGTTTTCCATCAGTTCTTTAATGGCTGTCGTATCTGTGCCTTCCAAGGGATTGACGATGGTTGTCCCAATAAATCCAATGACGGCAGCTAAAGCGGCTGTTATCAGGAAAACGAGAACGATACTTCCCATGATTTTTCCGAAACGCTTCATTCCGCTCATATTGGCAATCGCTGAAGCAATGCTGAAAAATACCAATGGCACGATGATCATAAACATCAGATTTAAGAATAAGTCCCCTAGCGGCTGTATGACCGAGGTTTTCTCCCCGAAAACCACGCCCGCTATCCCACCGATAATAATGGCAGTGAGCAGTATTAAAGAGGATCGATAGTTTTTGATAAAGCTCTTCATTAAAATTCCGTCCTTTCAGGATGAAGAAAATATACTTCATTATCAACTCTAAAATGAGGTTTGACAATATTTATTTATAGTAAGGAATGTTAGAAGAAGAAATGCAATAAATAATAATAGGGAATGGGTTGTGAAGATATCGTGAAGGAGGGGTAGAATGGCATTTGTTGAGGTGGAAGAAGGCGTTCGGTTGTTTTATGAAGAAAAGGGCCAGGGGAGACCGATTATTTTTATCCATGGTGTGTGGATGAGCAGCCGGTTCTTTAGAAGGCAGCTTCCATACTTTTCAGAAAAATATAGAACGATCTTACTTGATTTAAGAAGCCATGGCCAGTCAAATCATGTACATTACGGAAACACGGTCTCCGTTTATGCAAAAGATCTTCATGCATTCATAGGTGAACTGGGATTAAGGGATGTCATACTTGTAGGTTGGTCGATGGGGGCATTTGTCGTCTGGGATTATCTTAAGCAATTCGGTGAGGGAAATATTCATTCAACTGTGATTGTGGATGAATTGGCCTCTGATTTTAAGTGGCCCGATTTTAATATCGGTGCATTTGATATGGACACCTTGATTGACTTCATGACTGAAATTCAAACGAATCGAGCCCCATTTTTGGAAAGCTTCCTTGCTTCCATGTTCAACAATGAATTGTCTGCAGAGGATGCAAGCTGGATGTTTGGGGAAGTGACCAAAATGCCGGAATCCATTGCTAGCAGTATTCTATTTGACCAATCGATTGTGGACTATCGTGAATTCTTGCCAGAAATCAATATCCCGACACTTCTCTGTTTTGGAAGGCATGAAAAAGTCATTCCTGTAGCTGCAGGGGAACATTTGCATAAAAACATTCCGAATTCCAAACTAGTAATCTTTGAAGATAGTTGCCATTGTCCATTTATGGAAGAAAGCGATTTGTTTAATGAAACAGTGGATGGCTTTATTCAAAAGGGAGTATAGCCGTACAGGATATGAAAAAGGGGATGCAGGGTTCGTGCCCGCACTCCTTTTCTTTATGGTTATAAATGAATTTTTCTACTAACTAAACGGTTTCGGCAAGAAATAAAGGGAATACTGGTACTATGGAAGTCAGTCGTGCAGGTTAATGGAATCGATAAATTAAATAGGTAATATTTTTATATCCTTTTCACGGGAATTGGGCTATTATGAGGTGGATTTAAATTGGTAGGATCGTTATCTGTTATTGAGAGAAACTCATGCAGAAAGTGATGGAGAGGATAAAATGGATGATCAGTTACCATACAATGAAATTATAGATGTATGTTTACTTGCGGGAAAAATCATGCTTCAGAACGGAGCGGAAACTTCGCGGGTGGAAGATACGATGGGTAGAATCGCTGCAGCGTTTGGGTGCGGTGAATCACACAGTTTTTCGACCCCTACAGGAATTATTTTTTCGCTGGATGGTATGCACCCAGCTTCAAAATTGATTCGAGTTTCCCAACGATCTACAGATTTACATAAGGTGACGCTGGTTAACAGTATATCCCGAAGCATTTCCAGCAAGGAAATGACACCGGAGGAAGCATATTTACGGTTAAAACAAATCGAAAAGGCCGGGATGGGGTATCCCATGTGGGTACAGGTCTTTGCTGCTTTTATAGCAAGGCGGCTGCTTTTTAATCATGTTCCAAGGACAGTGGAATGATTTCATCTGGTCCTGTATAGCTGGAGGAATGGGATTCACTTGCCTTCTTTATTTGCACTGGTTACTGGAAGTTCGTTTTTTTGCTGAATTCATCGCCTCTTTAGTCGTAGGTTTAGTAGCTATGTTCTTTGTCCAGATTGGAGTTGGAAGTCATTTGGACACGATAATCATTGGAGCGGTGATGCCGCTTGTGCCAGGGCTGTTAATTACGAATGCTGCCAGGGATTTAATTGCAGGACATTTGGTTTCGGGTCTATCCAAGGGTGCGGATGCAGGTTTGACTGCTTTAGCCATTGGGGCAGGAATATCGGCTGCGTTTGTTTTCTTATGATTTTAGGGGAGGAAGAATGATGATTGCACATCTTATTACAAGTTTCATTGCCTCAGCCGCCTTTGGAGTCATCTTCAATATACCAAAAAATTCATTATTTCAATGTGGTTTCGTAGGGATGTTGGGGTGGATCTTATACTTTTTTCTGGTTGAAAATGAGGTAAACAGCATCATTGCAACATTAGCGGCTGCATTTATCGTAGCGGTTATCAGCCAGTATTTTGCCAAAAGGTATAAAACGCCGATCACGATTTTCAATGTATCGGGAATCATCCCTCTCGTGCCTGGAGGTTTGTCGTATGATGCGATGAAGCATTTTGTCGGAAATGATTTTTATGTCGCCGTTCAATTGGCCGCCAAGGTCTTCATGCTGGCTGGTGCCATTGCGATGGGGCTGATCTTTGCAGAAGTCATGAACCAGTTAGTAAATAAATACAATAGAAGGAAGTTAAGATTGAGAAGTTAGCGGGATTATTTTCAATCTTCCTGATATCTATGTTTCTAAATAAAGAGAAAGGAGAGCAGGCCGAACCCTGATCTGGTATTATCCCCTACAGGTAGACAGAGTAAAAAGAGAGCATGATAAAATGCTCTTAAACAGTCTATCTTGGAGGGGATTTTTCTATGGCAAAAAAGGGGCAAACCTTTCAAACATATACAGAAGAATTAAAGCGAGAAGTTGTTCGTTTGAAGTTGGAGGAAGGCTGGTCATATCGTCAGCTTCGTGAGCGATTTGATATCAAAAGTGATGCGCAAATAGCGAATTGGGTAAAGA
Source organism: Peribacillus sp. V2I11 (assembly GCF_030817135.1). Classification (NCBI taxonomy): domain Bacteria; kingdom Bacillati; phylum Bacillota; class Bacilli; order Caryophanales; family Bacillaceae; genus Peribacillus; species Peribacillus sp. V2I11. The sequence continues at coordinate 2,415,625 of NZ_JAUSYW010000001.1, forward strand.
AAGTGCAAAATAATGAGCCTTTTGAAGACCAACGTGGTGTATGGAACCGTAAGAATTTTTCTAGTGTAGAAGAAGAAAATGCTTATCTGAAAGCGCAGGTGGACTATTTAAAAAAGCGCAATCCAAATCTACATGGGAAGGAATGGTCCTGAAAGCCGAAAGGTTAAAAGTGATTGATGGATTGAGGAAAACACACCCACTCGCGTGGCTATTAAAAATCGGTGAAGTTTCAAGAGCTGGTTACTACAAATGGAGGAAAGACTCAGTCTAGACGTTCTCTGAGACTTGAGAAAAACCTATGGATAAAAGAACATATATTAGCCATCCATAAGATACATCCATACTACGGATATAAACGGATGACCCGAGCTTTATTCAGAGAGGGAATCGTTGTCAATCATAAGCGTGTTCGCCGATTGATGAGAGAATTGGGGGTTACATCTATTATTCGAAAGAAACGCCCTTTCTATGGTCGAAGAGGATCCGTTGTATTTAAAAATGTTTTAAACCGTGAGTTCTATGCAGAGTCCATGTTACAAAAGTTAGTAACAGATATAACCTATGTACGGATTGGAGACACGTTTTTCTACCTATCTGCCGTTTTAGATTTGTATAATAATGAAATTGTGGCATGGGAAGTTTCTACGCGAAACGATCTTGAATTGGTTCATAATACGTTAAATCAGTTAAGGGACAAGTCATTTGAAAAGGGTGCCCTTCTTCACTCTGATCAAGGATTCCAATATACGACGAAATCATACGAAAAGCAGGTAAAAGAACTCGGTATTCAAGGAAGCCACTCTCGTCGTGGCAATTGTCATGATAACGCGTGTATAGAAAGTTTCTTCTCGCATATAAAAACAGAGAAGTTATATTTGGAACGCCCAAAAACAGCAGAGGAAGCTTATGTAGTTAATCAGGAGTATATAGAATTCTATAATACTGATCGCTTCCAAGAAAAATTTAACGGCCTTTCCCCGATTGAATATCGAGAAAAGGCCGCAGCTTAAAATACTCTTTTTTTATTGTCTACTTGACAGGGTTATGTGCAATCTCCTTTCTCTTTTTATATTTTAAAATGATAATGAATCCAGCTTATATGGGATCTTTCATTCCAGTGTTAGCAGTAACCAAAATTTCGTCGAATTTTTTGGCATCAGCTTTCTTGCTTGATAGAAGTGTTCCGACGATGGCTGCGATAAAACCAATCGGGATGGAGATGATGCCTGGATTGGCAAGCGGGAATAATGGCTCCCCAACGAATATTGCCGCTCCCTCTACCGGTGACCAGACATTGGGACTTAGGAACACAAGCAATAAAGAACTGACCAGTCCAACTATCATGCCCGTGACAGCCCCAGCCGTGTTAAAGCGTTTCCAGAATACCGTGAAGACAATGATGGGCAGATTGGCACTGGCAGCGACGGCAAAGGCAAGTGAAACAAGGAAGGCGACATTCATGTTTTGGGCAAATAAGGCAAGGATGATGGAGAGGACGGATACTCCGATGGATGCCCAACGAGCAGCGACGACTTGTTCCTTGTCAGTGGCTTGACCTTTCCGGATGATGTGGCCATAGAAGTCATGGGCAAAAGCAGATGCTGCCGATAGAACGAGACCTGCTACAACCGCTAAAATGGTAGCGAAAGCAACTGCAGAGACAAAGGCGAACAGGAAGTCACCGCCAATGGCTTCGGCAAGCAGCGGAGCAGCCATATTGCCGGCCGCATTCGCGGCTATGATTTTGTCGTATCCAACAAAGGCTGCCGCTCCAAATCCGAGGAAAATGGTCATTATATAAAAGATGCCAATGATCCAAGTGGCATATACAACGGACTTTCGGGCCGTGATGGCGTCTTTCACCGTAAAGAAACGGATGAGAATGTGAGGAAGTCCAGCTGTACCGAGTACAAGCGCTAAATTAAGGGATAAAGTATCCAAAGGATCCTTGAATTTGTTACCTGGGTTCAGGAAATCCCCGCCCAAAGGAGTGGCTGTTTTCATCTGCTTGAACATCTCGATCACGCTAAAGTCGAATTTCGACAATACGATGATGGAGATGATGAATGTACCTGCCATCAATAAAATGGCTTTTACGATTTGGACCCAACTGGTGGCCGTCATACCGCCGAATACGACGTAGACGGTCATTAAAATACCTACAATGATGACGGAGTATAGATAATCAATTCCAAGTAAGAGTTTTATAAGGGCACCTGCACCGACTAATTGGGCAATCATGTAAAAGGTTGAAATGGAAATGGTGTTAAGGGCAGCGACCCCGCGTACTTTCTTTTCATTAAAACGGGCAGCGATCATGTCCGCCAATGTATACTTGCCAAGGTTACGGAGCGGTTCGGCCACGATATAAAGAACGACCAGATAAGCAACCAGAAAACCTATGCTATAGAAAAAACCATCAAATCCAGAGAGTGCGACCATGCCGGCAATCCCCAAAAAAGAGGCGGCAGACATATAATCACCCGCAATGGCCCAGCCATTCTGCCAGCCGGTCAGGCTGCTGTCCGCGGTATAAAAGTCCGCGGTCGTTTTGGTGCGCCGTGAAGCAAAGTAGGTAATGACCAAAGTTAGCCCGACAATGATTAGAAATAATATAAAAGCAAGTATATTCATGGTAAATTCACCTTTATCCTTTCGCTTCTTTAACGATTTTTTCAACTAACCGGTCAAATTTTGCAGCTTTTTTGGAATAGAGGATGCATAATGTCCAGGTCATGATAAATTGAGCGAAGGCAAAAACCCAGGCCCAGCTGATTGCCCCGAAAGCATAGGAGTTAAGAACTTTAGAATAGGAAGTTAGTATGGGTAAGGTGAAATAAAAGACCATGAAAAAGATGGAAAGCGGGACGATGAAATTGCGTTTTTTCCTTAGGAGTTCTTGAAATGATTGTGATTGGACGATCTTGGTGTAGTCCGTGGAAGCGCTTACCTTGGTTTCCTTAGCGATTGAATCGTTTGATGCCAAGTTGGTTCCCCCTTCATTACTATTGGTTTGGTTTTCATTACCAATTTTTCTGATAACAGTATCAGTATATATTTTTCAGAATATATTGTAAATTCAAAAACCTAAAATAAAACTTTTTTCGCTCGATATAGTGTTAATTATTTAAGAGAGAAATGGGTGAAAAGCAAAAGTAAAGGGAGACATCAACGAACGACTATGAAATCAAAACCGACGACCATTAAGGAAAAGTTAAGCTTCTTTCACGATACTGGTTTCAACGAAGGAAATCTGAAAGGAGAAAAATGATGAAAAAGTTGATAATGATAGGTACGGTTTTAGTGCTGGCGATTGGGGGATGCGTTTGGTTTTTCATGAAGGACAATGCTGAGCCTGTAATTGCAAAGTCGGTGACGGCTACAGTTGAAAAGGGAGACCTTGAAGTTCAAATAAGCGGTTCCGGATCGGTCGCCGCAATCAATAGTGAGGACGTCACTTCCTCTGTAACGGATGAAGTGGATGAAGTCCTTGTAGCGAAGAATGAATTGGTTGAGAAAGGTGATGAACTCATTACCTTCACGGATGGAAGTGATCCGATAACGGCCCCATTCGATGGTACCGTGACAACATTGGATGTAGAAGAAGGGGATCGTGTATCAAGCAGTGAAGTGGTGGCACATGTTACCGATTATAAAAAATTGAAAACCACGATCAGTGTTGATGAATTGGATGTTCCAAGTGTTAAAAAAGGACAAACAGTTGAAATTAAAGCCAGTGCTTTTGAAGATGAAACGTTTACGGGGAAAGTGACTAGTGTAGCAAAGGAAGGTACATATGAGAATGGCGTTTCTTCGTTCGATGTCACAATCAAAATTGACAAACCCGGCGATATAAAAATTGGGATGTCGACTGAAGTGAGCATTTTGACGAATAGTGTAAAAGATGCTTTATATGTTCCGATTGAAGCAGTCCAAATTGACGGTGAAGAGAAATATGTGAATATACAACAATCCGGTACAACTGAAGGAACTGCTAGTACAAAGACGCCGGTTGAGACTGGGATCAGCAACGATAAATATATTGAAATAACTTCGGGTCTTGAAGAGGGCCAGTTTGTTTCCTTGCCTATTACCATCAATGAAAGCTCCACTGGCAGTGGCGGCGATGGAATGAAGGGAGGCCAAGTAGGCGAAATAAGAATGCAGAGTGGCAGCGGAATGCCGAGCGGCGGGATGCCAAACAGTGGCGGGATGCCAAGCGGCAAGGGAGGTCAATAAAATGGCGAAACCCATCATAAAAATTAAGAACATGTCTAAATCATATGAATTAGGCGGTGAAACGGTTAAGGCACTTCAGGATGTCTGTCTTACAATCGATAAAGGCGATTTCATTTCCATCATCGGACCTTCTGGATCAGGGAAATCGACGTTCATGAATATGATTGGCTGCCTAGACAAGCCTGACATAGGTGAATATCTTCTTGATGGAAAAGAAGTGGAAAAGATGAAGGATAATGAGTTAGCCGCAATTCGTAATATTAAAATAGGATTTATCTTTCAAAATTTCAACCTGTTGGCAAAACTGACAGCGTTGGAGAATGTCGAACTTCCCCTTGTTTATAGAGGGGCAAGCGTGAAGGAAAGAAGAGAAGTGGCCAATGCGTGCCTAGATATGGTAGGCCTGAGTGACCGGAAAAATCATCTGCCGACCCAACTGTCGGGTGGACAGCAGCAAAGAGTTGCGATTGCAAGGGCACTTGCAGGTAATCCTCCCGTTTTATTGGCTGATGAGCCGACGGGGGCTCTGGATAGTAAAACGAGTAAAGAAGTGCTGCAGATGCTGAAAGAATTGAACGAAAAGGGACAAACAATCATTCTTATAACCCATGACTTGGAAGTGGCAAAAGAAGCAACTCGTGTCGTTCGGATACAGGATGGTCAGCTATTTGAAAACGGAGGTGATTGGATTGAACCTGAACGAATCAATGAAAATGGCTATACGCAGTATCAAAACCAATAAAGTCAGGGCATTTTTAACCATGCTCGGGATCATTATTGGAGTTGCTTCCGTAATCGTTCTGGTTTCGATTGGACAGGGTTCCTCACAGTCCGTTCAGGATGAGATCAATAGCCTGGGAACGAACCTGATAACGGTTAGTGTCACGGATACCGATTCCGTGGAGCTGACGGATGATACAATTGAACAGTTTAAAGACCTGAACGGGATATCGGAAGTGGCGCCAGTGGTCACTGGACGCGTTTATGTAAAAAATGGGGAAGCTTCGGCACAGGTTTCAATGACCGGTGCAACTTCATCCTACTTATCAGTTAGGGATCTAGAGCTCAGTCAGGGCCGGTTTTTGACGGATATGGAAACAGAATTACGCTCTAAGGTCGTTGTCCTGGGGTCAGATACAGCCAACACGCTTTTTGAAAATCAAAAAGCGGTGGACCAGAACGTTCTTATCGGCGGTGTTTCCTATAGAGTGATCGGTGTCCTGAAATCAGTAGGCACCTCAATGGGATCGAGCGGGGATGATGTAATCATTGCACCGATCACCACTGCCGAAAGGGCTACAGGCAGCACGACAATCGGAACCGTATATTTAAAAGCGGAGAACGAGAATATCATAGATAGGGCGATGTACCAAGTACAAGGTATGATGACCACATCATTCCCAGAACAGAGTGATAACTATTCGGTGTCCAATCAAGAAGATCTGATGGATACAATGGGCTCTGTGTCGGATACGTTCACACTTATGCTTGGCGGTATTGCCAGTATTTCGTTACTGGTAGGCGGAATTGGAATCATGAATATCATGTTGGTTTCCGTAACAGAGAGGACGAAGGAAATCGGCATTAGAAAAGCAATTGGGGCCAATCGGAAATCGATTCTTCTCCAGTTTTTAATTGAAGCGATGGTCTTGAGCTGCTTTGGGGGATTGTTGGGAGTTGGAATTGGATTGGGAATCGCAAAATTGATTGCAGCTTTTTCAAGTTTAACGATTAGTTATTCATGGTCGGTTACATTGTTTGCCTTCATATTCTCCATTTTAATCGGGATAATCTTTGGCGTATTTCCTGCCAATAAGGCATCCAGGTTAAATCCAATCCAAGCACTTCGTCACGAATGAACATTCAATTTGAGAGAAAGCAGGCGATTAAAAGCCCGCTTTCTTTTGCATATGAAAAAGGATAAAATCAACATATATCACAATTGAGGCTGTTGGGAGGTGCCCTGCATGAAGGTTTTGGTGGTAGAAGATAATGTTTCATTATTAGAATCGATCCGACAAATTCTGACGGATGAATATGTAGTCGATACAGCAGATAATGGGGAAGATGGGCTATTCATGGCTCAGCAAAGTATATACGATATCATCATTTTGGATGTAATGCTTCCGGGAATCGATGGATTTGAAATCGTACGGAAAATCAGGGAAGCAAAAATCGACACAAGTGTCTTGTTTTTGACGGCAAAAGATGCGCTTGAGGATCGTGTCAGAGGATTGGAAATGGGTGGAGATGATTATTTGGTCAAGCCGTTTCAGGCACCGGAACTTAAGGCCAGGATTCGTGCCCTGCTTCGAAGGAGTGGCATTATATCGCTTGAGCAGCATGTGAAATACCGTGATATTGAACTGTTGGAAAAAGAAAAGGATATTTTGGTTGATGGAAAGGTCATTAAAATGACCTTGAAACAGTTTGAGTTACTGGAGTATTTAATTCGAAATAATGGAAAAATATTGACCCGTGAGCAGATTTTCGACCGCATTTGGGGGTTTGATTCAGATACGACGATTGCCATTGTGGAAGTGTTCATCCATCACCTTAGAAAAAAATTGGAACCTTTCAATTATCATAAAGATATTCAAACCGTTCGGGGTATTGGTTATATGCTAAAACGACCATAAGGGGATCATTATGTTCCAAAAAACACGGCTTCAACTAACATTATTGAATTCTATCGTCTTTATTGTCTTAATAGCCATATTAAGCAGAACGATTTATTTCTATACGGAAAATCAGATCTATATGGATGTCAATGATTCACTTAAAAAGGATTACAGGGATTTCAATAATGGGGGCATGCCAGGCGGACGTCCGCAAGGTGAGTTTCTTTTAGGACCGGGACCGAGTGTCATCGTTTGGGGACCGGATGATACGATCATTGAGCCAAGATTGAGTGTAGACCATTTTTTTAAGATCAATGAACAAAAATTTTTCCCTAAAACTTTTGATGAGATTGAAGAAATATCGGTGAATGGATACACGTATCGGGCCCTTTCCACTAAGGTCGGTACGGGGTATGGAGAGATGGCCGTACAATTCATCAGGAATGTGGATACAGAAAAAGATATGCTCGATCGCTTGCTGCTCATATTATTTGTAGGTGGAGGAATTGGAAGTTTGGTGGCGGTAGGCGCAGGCTATCTTCTGGCAGGACGGGCCCTGATTCCGGTCAAGAAATCCTGGGATCAGCAGCAGCAGTTTGTCTCGGATGCTTCGCATGAAATTCGAACGCCGCTTGCTGTCATTCAATCGCGAACTGATTTGCTATTTCAATCACCGTCCGCGACAATCGAGGAAAAAGCCGTTGATATATCCATCATTTCGAAAGAGGTCCGCAGATTGAATAAGCTTGTTAACGGACTTTTGACCTTGACCAGAACGGATTCGAATCAAATGGAGGTCAAGAAATCGAACTTTTTCCTTGATGACTTACTTATGGATATCGTAGAACAGTATACGGATATAGCTTCGTTTCAAGAGAAATCAATCATTAGCCATGCCCCCGAACAGGTGGTGTTTCATGGGGATAAAGAGAGAATTCATCAGCTATTGGTGATCTTGGTGGATAATGCCATGAAATTTACTGAGGAAGGCGGGGAGATTTCGCTATCCTGCATCAAAAATGCTTCATCCATCATTCTTACAGTGGAAGATAATGGAAAAGGCATTCCGCAGGAAGATCTCCCCTTGATTTTTAACCGTTTTTATCAAGTGGAGCAATCCCGTTCAGCAAATGAAGGCTCCGGTTTAGGTTTATCCATTGCCAAATGGATTGTAAACACACATCAAGGGAACATCAAGGTTACGAGTGAACAGAATGAACGCACCCGTTTTGAAATCACTTTTCCGAGAAATCAAAGGAAAAAATAATCCACCTTAAGATACCGTCCAATAGTAAAAAGACCCTTATTTTTATCCTTGTTGCTTAAGGAAAAATTAAGGGTCTTTTTAGATAATCATCTTATAAATGCATTTTATTTTCGGAGGAGAATCAATGATGAAAAGACTTGGTAAGTTACACTTTTTGGTTGGAATATTGGCTTCGGTCCTTTTAATGGCTCAAGCAGTCATCGGGATCATGATGTATGTGGACGGCAGCGGCAATGAACCCATGAATGGACAGGCGATGATGGGGCAGCCTGCCGACCGTAACACAACAGAATCGGATGATACGGAAGAATCGGCTAATAGCAGTACGGCGACCAATGATTCAACTACGGAAACGGCATCTAATGATACGCTGGGCAATATGGGGATCGGGCCTAATGGTTCTGAAACTCCAGGGGAGATGCCAAGCGGTGGCGCTTTCCGAGGCAGAGACTCTTTTGCAGGGAAATTTATCGGCTTTTATCAAGGGGCAGGTGGCTTGGCTGCATCCATCATCATCTTTGTAATCGGAGGCGTTGGATTAGTGACATCGGTGATAACCAGAAAAACAGCAGCCTAAAAAATCGATACTATTTGAGGAAAAAGAAGGTTCCTTTCGAAGGGGAACCTTCTTTTCAGACTGTAGACAAACTCGATGAAAATCGAGTTTGTCTATTTTTATGGCTTGTACAATTTGGACGTTGATTTCCACTCTAGGCACTCGCTTTCCGCGGGCGGTCGGGGAGCCTCCTCGGCTTTCGCCTGCGGGGTCTCCCCTAGACGCGCTTTTCCCGCAGGAGTCTCGTACCTTCCGTTCCAATCAACTTTGTCTTACCTTTTAGATAGAACACTTTTGCCTGGAGTCATTTTTGTTTTAAAATAGAAGTATTAAAACTTGAGGTGATGAGGATGCTTTCTAAACATGATTCTATTCAGCGAGATCAACTTGAAATGATAACTTTAGATCAACTGGTGCCACCGAACCATTTGGTTCGTAAAATGGAGGCTGCCATTGACTTCACTTTCATTTATGACTTGGTGAAAGATATGTATTCAGAGGTAGGACGCCCAAGTATTGATCCAGTTATTTTAGTTAAACTGACTTTCATTCAATATACCTTCGGTATTCGTTCCATGCGTAAAACGATTGAAGAAGTTGAAACCAATATGGCTTACCGTTGGTTCTTAGGCTATGGTTTCCATGATAAAGTACCTCATTTCTCTACGTTCGGGGAAAAATTATGAGCGACGCTTTAAAGATACAGACCTGTTTGAACAGATTTTCTATCGCATTTTAATGACAGCTGCTAATAAAAAGTTAATAAGTGCTGAACACGTTTTCGTGGATTCCACACATGTGAAAGCCAGTGCGAATAAACGGAAATTTGAAAAGAAAATCGTTCGTAAAGAAACACGAGCGTATCAAGGACGTCTTCAAGAAGAAATCAATCAAGATCGTGAAAACCATGGAAAAAAGCCTTTTCCACCAGATAAATTTGATAAAGAAGAGACCAAAGAGATTAAAGAAAGTACAACGGATTCTGAGAGTGGCTACTATGTGAAAGATGAACGAACAAAACAGTTTGCCTATTCATTCCACGCGGCCGCAGACCGCAACGGTTTTGTATTGGGAACGATTGTAACACCTGGAAATACACATGACAGTCAGATCTTAGAGCCACTAGTTGAACAAGTGATTGAGAAAGTTGGAAAACCGGAAGCCGTTGCCGCAGATGCAGCTTATAAAACACCAGCGATTACAAGCTACCTATTTAACAAAGAAATCATACCGGCTTTACCTTATACACGTCCTCGCACCAAAGAAGGATTTTTCCGCAAACAGGACTATGTATACGATGAACATTTTGATTGTTACCTTTGCCCTTCGGGCGAAACTTTAAAGTACTCAACAACAAATAAAGAGGGCTATCGCGAGTACAAATCGCCAAAACAAATTTGTACAACATGCTCATTTTTATCTCGGTGTACAGAAAGCAAAGACTGTCAAAAAGTGGTGACACGGCATATCTGGCAAACACATGTGGAAGAAGCAGATCATCTGCGTCATCATCAAGATGTAAAACCTATATATGCAAAACGTAAAGAAACGATTGAGCGTGTATTCGCAGATGCAAAAGAAAAGCATGGTATGCGTTGGACTACTTTAAGGGGACTTAAAAAATTGTCGATGCAGGCGATGCTTACTTTCGCTGCCATTAATTTAAAGAAGATGGCCAATTGGACATGGCGAGGTCCAAAAATGGCCTAACATAGTGGGCTCGTAGAGCCCCAATCTCTTAACTTTAGGCGAAAATTCAAAGGGAATTTCAAAAGGGGTTCAGAATTTTTTAATTCCGAACCCCTTTTGTCTACAAACTGAAAAGAAGGTTCCTTTCGAAGGGGAACCTTCTTTTTTAATTTACGAAACCCATTATTGTCACTAATTGTTATTTTAAAAAGGGAAATAATAATTGCACTTAAAAAAATATTAGTTTAATATAGACTTCTGGAGAGGTACGTACATGTATTTTGGATGAAAGAGAAAACGTTTGCATAAATTTTTTTGAGGGTAACCTACTATTAATGCACGATCATTAAATTCACCCTTAGTGGAGGCAGAATATATGAAATTTCTGATTGCAATTTTAGGACTGCTTATTGTTTTTGGACTAGCTTTATTAGTCAGCAGTGACCGGAAGAAAGTTAAAATTAAACCGATCATCCTCATGGTGGTCATGCAGCTTATTTTAACTTATTTATTATTAAATACGAAGTTCGGTTTAGTGATCATCAATTCGATTGCCGAGGGGTTCGGAAAACTTTTAGAATGGGCAAATGAAGGGATCACCTTTGTATTTGGCGGGATTGTAAACGAAGGAGCATCGCCCTTCTTTTTAAATGTCCTTCTTCCCATTGTCTTCATCTCGGCATTAATCGGGATTTTACAGCACTTCAAGATCCTTCCGTTCATCATGAAGTGGATTGGATTCCTGCTAAGTAAGGTGAATGGGATGGGTAAATTGGAATCTTACAATGCGGTAGCATCAGCAATAGTGGGCCAATCCGAGGTTTTCATAACCTTGAAAAAACAACTCGGTGCCATTCCGCCATCTCGCATGTATACGCTTTGTGCGTCAGCCATGTCAACCGTATCGATGTCGATCGTCGGTGCTTATATGACGATGATTGAACCAAAGTATGTTGTGACGGCTATTGTTATTAACATGTTCGGTGGATTTATCATTGCATCCATTATTAACCCTTATACGGTAACGGATGAAGATGATATTCTCCCTGTTGAAGAAGGGGCAGAGAAGCAGTCGTTTTTCGAAATGCTTGGGGAATATATCATGGATGGATTTAAGGTTGCTATCACTGTAGCCGCGATGTTAATTGGTTTCGTTGCACTAATTGCAGGAATCAACAGCTTATTCGACATGATCATCGGCATCAGTTTCCAAGACATCTTGGGGTATATTTTTGCCCCGTTTGCCTTTATCATGGGGATACCGATTTCAGAAACCGTGACTGCAGGCGGAATCATGGCGACGAAGCTAGTAACCAATGAATTCGTTGCCATGCTGAGCTTAGGGGACGCATCAGCAGCCTTGAGCGATAGGACGATAGGAATCGTTTCGGTTTTCTTGGTTTCATTCGCGAATTTCTCATCTATTGGAATCATTGCCGGTGCAGTCAAAGGACTTCATGAAAAACAGGGAAATGTTGTGGCCCGTTTCGGCTTGAAGCTGCTATATGGTGCGACTCTTGTCAGCATCCTATCAGCGATCATCGTTAGTGTGATACTTTAATTAATGGATCTAATACAAAAAGGCACTTGGGCATACTCCTAAGTGCCTCTTTTATATTTGTGCTGCAAAGATAGAAAACAATTGTTTTTGAATTTGAAGGTGTTTGGCTTGCTGGTATATAATACATAAAATGACAAGCGTGAAAGGGGAGTTTTAGGATGACGATGGCTGGAAAAGAAACGGCTATCTTTGCAGGAGGCTGTTTTTGGTGCATGGTTGCTCCCTTTGATGAAATGGATGGTATTATTTCAGTGACATCAGGTTATACAGGCGGTAATTTTGCCGCACCTAGTTATAAACAAGTGATTACCGGGTCGACCGGTCATGTTGAAGCGGTGCAAGTGGTATTCGATCGATCAATCATTTCCTATAAAAAGTTATTAGAGATATTCTGGCGCCAAATCGATCCTACGGATGACGATGGACAGTTCTCGGATAGGGGAAAGCAATACAAGGCAGCCATTTTCTATCTTAATGAATGTCAGAAACGGGAGGCGGAACAATCGAAGGAAGATTTAATGATGAGCGGGCGGTTTAAGAAACCTATTGTTACGGGTATTCTACCCTCGGGGAAATTTTACGAGGCAGAGGAATATCATCAAGAATTCCATCGGAAGAATCAATTTCGCTATGCATTGTATCGTAAAGGCTCAGGACGGGATGCATTCATTAAAGAAAATTGGCCTAAGGATAATGCACACCTTAGAAAAACCTTAACGGAGAGTCAGTTTCATGTCACCCAGGAAAATGGCACGGAGCCGCCTTTCGATAATGTTTATTGGGATCACTTTGAAGAAGGCATCTATGTGGATGTCGTTTCTGGGGAGCCTCTATTCAGTTCGCGGGATAAGTATGATAGCGGTTGTGGGTGGCCAAGCTTCACGAAGCCCATCATGTCGGCAAGTGTCAGTGAGAAAATGGATCTCAGCCACCGAATGACCCGGACCGAGGTGCGCAGCAGGGACGCCGATTCACATCTTGGACATGTTTTTCCCGATGGCCCAAGTCCTAAAGGCACGAGATATTGCATAAACTCTTCTGCCCTTCGATTCATTCCTAGAAATGAAATGGGGAGAGAGGGATATGGAGACTTATTATTACTTTTTAAAATGAAATAACTAGTGAGATAGGGGAACACAAATGGATAAAATAGATGAAAATTTATATCGATATATCCTTGATAATTCATCCAAGATTACGGAAAACTGGCTGGCTTTAAGGGAAAAGCAGTCTGGATCCATCTATTCAATAGATTCTAATGAGGAAATCGAAAAGCTTCTCAGAGAACAGAATACATTGACCATCAAGACAGTGACCAGTGCTTTACTTGAAGATAAAACGGCTTTTATTGAAACGATGGAGCAGTGGGCCACACTTGTCGCGAAGAGCAGGGTTGAATCGGACACCCCCATTTACGAAGTGCTGGAAGCGCTTAGTAAGGTTCGGGAAACATATTGGGCCTTCATCACTGATTATATGCTAAAGGATACGGGGATAACGAAGGATACAATCATCCGGTGGAGCCGGCTTATTAATCGTGCATTCGATCAATTGAACCGTGAGTTCACTGAGCAGTATTACCTTTTGACAAAAGAACGTTTACTAGCTCAACAGGACCTGATTAATGAACTGGGCGCACCTGTCATTCCCATTGTTGATGCCATTGCGGTATTGCCGTTAATCGGTGAAATCGATACCTACCGGGCAAAGGAAATTTTGAATGCGACTCCAAGCAAATGCATTAGCAAAAATGTCACTCACTTATTCATCGATTTATCGGGAGTCTCCCTTTTAGATACGATGGTAGTCCAACAGATCTATCAATTGATAAGTACCCTGAACCTGTTAGGCATTCAATCGACCATTTCCGGGATTCGTCCTGAAGTGGCCCAGACATCGATTCAGTTAGGTCTTGATTTTAGTCAGGTTTCGACACATAGTACTCTTAAACAGGCCCTTTCCAAGCAAGGAATCAAACTTTACGAGAAAAAATGATATAAGGGTGCAGAGAATGAAAAAGAACCAGATCCCGCTAGGAATCTGGTTCTTTTTCGTGATTCTATAACTTGAATGAACTTTTCAACCCAACGATTTGGTTGAAGACCAAGTGATCGGCTGCAGTGAGTTTTGAATCAACATTGTAATAGCCATGCCTGAAGAATTGGAATTTATCCTGAGGCTTAACATCTTTCATGTTAGGCTCGACAAATCCTTGTAAAATTTCTACAGAATCAGGGTTTACCAGGTCCAAGAATGATTTTTCTTCCTCTTCATCATTTTCCTTATCCAAGATTAAAGGCTGGTAGTTACGGAATTCTGCTGAAACGGCTTGTGAAGCTTCGACCCAGTGCAAGGTACCTTTTACCTTACGGCCAGTGAAGCCCGATCCGCTTTTCGTTTCAATGTCGTATGTGCAGCGAAGTTCAATGACGTTACCGGCTTCGTCTTTTATCACTTCTTCACATTTAATGAAATAAGCATGTTTCAAACGGACTTCATTGCCCGGGAAAAGTCGGAAATACTTTTTCGGCGGGTTTTCCATGAAATCGTCCTGTTCGATATATATTTCACGTGAAAACGGGATTTGGCGTGTGCCCATTTCCGGAACTTCCGGATTGACCTCAGCATCCAGCCATTCTATCTCGCCTTCCGGATAGTTGGTGATGACCACTTTAAGCGGGTTCAGGATAGCCATAGTCCGTGGAGCCTTCAGCTTTAAGTCTTCCCGCACGAAATGATCAAGCATTTGAGAGTCTACGACACCGCTTGTTTTTGCGACACCTATCTCTTGGCAGAATGCACGGATCGCTTCGGGTGTATACCCGCGTCTCCGCAAGCCTGAAACAGTAGGCATCCGTGGGTCGTCCCAGCCGTCCACGAAGCCCTCATCGACAAGCTGCTTCAGTTTTCGCTTGCTCATTACTGTATTTGTCAGGTTAAGACGGCCAAATTCATATTGTTTTGGTTTGCTTTCCATTTCACAATTTTCAACGATCCAGTCATAAAGAGGGCGTTGATCTTCGAACTCAAGCGTACAAATGGAGTGTGTGACTCCCTCGATGGCATCTTCAATTGGATGGGCAAATGCATACATTGGGTAGATGCACCATTTGTTGCCGGTATTATGGTGTTCAGTATGGGAGATACGGTACATGACGGGATCACGCAAATTAATGTTAGGTGAGCTCATATCGATTTTTGCACGCAATACTTTTGCGCCGTTCCCGAATTCGCCGCTGCGCATCTTTTCAAATAGTTCAAGATTTTCCTCGACGGTTCTATTGCGGTAGGGGCTATCTTTCCCCGGCTCAGTCAGCGTTCCGCGATATTCACGGATTTGGTCGGCATTAAGGTCGTCCACATATGCCAGTCCTTTATTGATGAGCAGCACAGCTCTTTTATACATTTCATCAAAATAGTCGGAAGCGAAGAAAAGGTTATCCCAGTCGTAACCGAGCCATTTTACATCTTCCTTAATGGAGTTTACAAATTCAATATCCTCTTTCAATGGATTCGTATCATCGAAACGAAGGTTAGTTTTCCCATTGAAATCATCAGCCACCCCAAAATTCAAAATGATTGATTTGGCATGCCCGATATGTAAATATCCGTTCGGCTCAGGAGGGAAGCGTGTGATGACATGATCATGTTTTCCGGACTCTAGATCATCTTTTATAATATTTTTAATAAAATTCGAAGAGTTATTTTCCAACTGAATTCGACCTCTTTCATTTATATACTTCTTTTAATTTTACCTGTATATATACCATAAATACAGATATTTTTCCATGTTCGAGCCGGAATCAGGGTTTATCTGAAACAATTCATCAAGTATTTAGTTTGTACAATCAGAGCGAAAATATCCCTGAAACTTTAATCATGTAAATTAGGGAACTACCTAACTGGAGATAAAAGAAACCAAGAAATCGTTTTACATGCAAATAAGCAATACAGGAATTCACGCCTGTATTGCTTATAATGATGAATTAGGCTCTAGGCCGGAATCAGTCGAATTATTCTCGCGATTAGGCAGATTTAGGATTCAATTCAAAAGACTGTCGTTTGCAAAAATTCTTTTGTCCGCTCTTCTTTTGGATTGGTGAAGAATTCTTTTGGCGGGCCGCTTTCGACAACCCTCCCATTATGCATGAAGACAATCCAATCCCCAACTTCACGTGCAAAGCTCATCTCATGTGTAACGACTACCATTGTCATCCCTTCCAAGGCAAGTTCCTTCATCGTGGCAAGTACCTCCCCGACAAGTTCGGGATCCAGAGCCGAGGTAGGCTCATCAAAGAGTAGGATATCTGGCTTCATGGCAAGGGCACGGGCTATGGCGACACGCTGTTTCTGCCCACCTGAGAGCTTGCTTGGATAGACATCCGCTTTATCTGATAAGCCGACTTTGGCAAGCAATGCATTTGCTTCTTCAATCGCCTGGGCCTTAGGGACCTTTTTGACGTGAGTCGGTGCTTCGATGACATTTTCCAGTACGGTCATATGCGGGAAGAGGTAGAAATGCTGAAAAACCATTCCGACTTTCTCACGGATTTTATTAATATCATGGGTACCCGGATTGACTTCCGTTCCTTCAATGAGGATTTGCCCGCTGTCTTTCTTCTCTAAATAATTCAAACAGCGGAGCAGGGTGCTTTTTCCGGAACCGCTTGGTCCGATCAGACAGACTACATCGCTATCCAGTACCTTCATATCAATATCTTTGAGTACATGCAGGTCTCCATACGATTTATTTAAATTCCTAATGCGAATCATTTCTTTTTGTTCCATTTCAATTCCCCCTATCGATCACTAATGGAAAGTTTCTTTTCGAATAAATTGACGATAATGGTCAGGAATGCCACTAGAATCAAGTAATAGACCGCTACAATCAATAAATAAGTCATTTCATCAAAATTATTCGAGCCTAATGTAGTCGCCACGTTAAACAGCTCATTCATGGATATGAAAGCGGCAAGTGATGAATCCTTCAGCCCGATGATGAATTGGTTGCCTAGCGGCGGCAATGCGCGACGGAAGGCTTGAGGTAGGATGATCCTTCTTAATGCGAGCGAATTGCTCATGCCAAGGGAGCGTCCGGCTTCCATTTGGCCTTTGTCGATGGATTGGATCGTACCACGTAAAATTTCAGAGATATAAGCTCCATTATGGAAGGCCAGGGCAAGTGACGCCGCCCAGAAGTCCGGCAGTAAGAAGAGATTGCTGATACCGAAATAGAGTATGAATATCTGTACGATTAGCGGTGTTCCCCGCACAAGGAATACATATGTATCCGAAATCCATGCAAGGATTTTTATATTGGATATTTTTAAAAGTGCAAATAGCAACCCGATGACGATTCCTACCAATATGGAGACTACCGTCAGTTCCAATGTGAGGAGCATGGCTCGGATGAATACGTCCGAGGAGCTAAATAATGTATCAAAAAAATGTGAAAAACTTGGCAATGTAATGACTCCCTTTCTATCAATCTTTATTCAGGCTTGGTTGTGATATCCTCACCAAAGTATTTTTTGCTGATTTCCGCAAGTGTTCCATCTTCCCGGAGGTTTTCAAGTGCTTCGTTGATGCGTGCAAGCAGCTGAGGGTTGTCGTTAGGCAGTACGATGGCCTGCTCGCTTCGTTCGATCAATTGCCGGCCTTCGATGTCGAAACCTTCCTTGGTCGCTTCCTTGCCGGTTACAAAGTCTGTGATGACGGCATCATGACGTCCTCCGCTCAATGCTTTCAGGGCGGTGATATCACTGTCATAGGTTTTTACATTGGTTGTATATTTTTCTGCTGTGGTCGCGTACGTGGAGCCTTTAGAAGCTGCAACTTCCTTTCCCTTTAAATCTTCAACCGTTTTAATATCACTATCTGTGCGGACGAAAATTTGAGGACCTGAGTAGTAATAAGGGGTGGAGAAGGCAACATGTTTACTTCGTTGATCATTAATTGTATGACTGGCAACCGCGGCGTCTGCCCGACCTGTTTTGACACCTTCCACGATACCTTTGAATTTTATCCGTTTAGGTACTGGCTCCAGGCCCAGTTCCTTTGCAATTGCATCGCCAACCTCAATATCGAATCCGGTTACGGTCATGTCATCATTGACATAACTGAATGGCTTGAATTCGCCTGAGGCAGCGAATACAAACTGGTCCTTATTGATCAGCTTACTCCCATCCTCTAGCTGGTCCTTTTCAGCACAGCCGGATAGAAGACCAAGAACAGCCAGAATGGATAGAATGAATGTAACTGATGATTTCATGATAATTTCATTTCCCCCTTTTAAAAAAACTAATAGAATGGTCTATACCCTTTTGAGGCAGTGAATAACCTCATTAACAGGGAAAATAAAACTGAAATAAAAAAGGGGGTCCGGATCATGCCGACATTTCATTCAAGAATCCCCTTCACTATGCATTTCATAAAAGGTTCTCTGCCTTTGCCTTCATTTCCTCCAAATTACCTGTAATTTCCTGAAATAATGACAATAATTATTTAATTGAGTAAGAAATTTCGGCAAGATTCAACGCTAGAGATGAATTTGAAACACTTCAGGGTGATGATTTAGATTTATCGAAAGAGAAAAACTGATGAAAACCTTATCTAATGAATGGGATGGAATAAAACTATGGAGGGTTTCAAAAAAGGACCATGGTGGCTGCCAACAAAATCCCGAATTGATTGACTGACTTTAATTTTGCCTATGAATTGAAGTATAATATAGCAAAATAGAAGAAGGGCAGTTGGGAAAATGGTAAGCAACTTTGTGCAAGAACAGTTACAGGAGTTTCGCGAAAAGAATCAAGATAGGGGCCGTTTAATTATAAAATGTCCGGACCAGCCCGGAATTGTTTCGACAGTTACAGCCTTTCTTAAAGAGTATGATGCAAATATTGTTGAATTGAGTCAGTATTCGATGAATCCTGAGGGCGGTACCTTTTTCACCAGGATCGAATTCGATTGTCCAGGATTGAAGGATAAGGCAACGGGTATGCAACTGGCATTCCAGGAAGTTTCGACAGCATTCTCGATGCAATGGACATTTAACCATGTGAGTGATCTGAAGAGGACGGCAATCTTCGTTTCCAAGGAACCGCATTGCCTTCTGGAATTGCTATGGGAGTGGCAAAGCGGAGATTTATTAGCTGATATTGCACTAGTCATCAGCAATCATGAAGATACCAGGCAAATTGTCGAATCGATGGGCATCCCGTTTTATTATATTCCTGCGAATAAGGATATACGTAAGGAAGTGGAGACAAAACAGCTTGGACTTCTGGAAGAATTCAAAGTGGACCTTATTGTATTAGCTAGGTATATGCAGATATTGACGCCGGATTTCGTAGCGGCCCATCCAAACAAAATCATCAATATACATCATTCATTTTTACCTGCCTTCATTGGAGCACGGCCTTATGAAAGAGCTTATGACAGAGGTGTTAAGCTGATTGGGGCGACTTCCCATTATGTGACGAATGATTTGGATGAAGGTCCGATCATCGAGCAGGATATTGAACGTGTGGACCATCGCGATTCTGCTGGGGATATGAAGAAAATCGGTCGTTCAGCTGAACGCAGGGTGCTGGCACGTGCCGTCAAATGGCATTTGGAGGACCGCGTCCTGGTTCATGAAAATAAAACGGTAGTCTTTTAAAGTGAAAACCCCCCCTTTTGGTTGCCAAGGGGGGGTTTTTAGGATGAAATGAGTGAGTGCTAGTACGTGTATTCCACTCTTACTGAGGCGGTGATGTTCAATTCACCAGGCTGAATCGGGGTAGTTGCCATTTTTGAAAAGGTACTTGTTTGGTAAAGCATCGGTGTTGCCGTTTCAGATAGCTCTTCAACCTTATTAGGGACTGGGTTCAATGAGATTCCTAGCGTTCGAGCCATGGAGAGTGCTTTTTCGTATGCCTTTTTTAAAGCGAGAGAAAGTGCCTGATTATAGTATGCATCTGGATTGGATAACGAGAAGCGGATGCTGGTGATTGAATTGGCGCCGCTTCTGACGGCCGTGTCGATTATGCTGCCTATTTTCTCGATGTCGGCCGTTTGGGCCTGGATGATGTGCTGGACTTTATAGTTCTTGAACAATTCCTTTCCGTCAATATAATCATATTGTGGATCGATTCTATAATCACTCGTTTTCAATTGCTCTTCGGGAATGCCTGCGGATTTAAGTGATGCGATGACATTTGCGATTGCTTGGGAATTGGTTTGCTGGGCCTTTTGCGGATCCTCATCCTCTGTTATGACTCCAAGGGTGATTGTGGCTTGATCCGGAGCAGCCTGAAGCGTCTCTGAGCCGGAAACTTTCAATGTATGTTCATCGTTGCGGTAATAATCCTTATTGGGGGCATTGTATTCTTGATTCATTTTGACACCAGCCTTTTTAAAGAGATAATCTCAACCCTATTGTACGAGTTATGAACGGGAAACATGATTGAAATATCCCCATTCTCATTAATTCGATCGAATAATCACAAAAAAACACTCGGCCTGGACCGAGTGCACATTACTTATGAATGACTTGAACCCTGCCAACCTGGCCATCAGTCAATCTTACTTTAATTCCATGAGGGTGAGTGCTGGAGTTGGTCAAAATATCCTTTACAGTGCCGCTTGTCAGTTTTCCGCTGCGTTGATCTGCTTTAAGTACAATGTCCACAGAGGTACCTGGGATAATATCTTTCCGATTTTTACCGTTCATGTTCAATTCAATCCTTTTAGAGTTATTTGCAACCATTCAATCATGCAGTAACTTCAGTATAAGGAAAACAACGGACCCAGTCGACTATTAGATAAAATCAAAAATTGACCATTAGCGTATTTTTTTCAATGGTTCGACAGCAGGGCCATTTATAACTTCACCAGCGATAGAGTAGCGGGAGCCATGGCATGGGCAGTCCCAGGTACGGTCGCCGCTATTCCAGGCAACCTCGCATCCCATGTGTGTACATGTGGAGTCGACAATATGAAGCTGGCCATCATGATCACGGTAACAACCAGCTTTGTCTCCATCCACCTTCACGATTGCTCCTTCATCAATTCCTAAGTCTTCCGGCGTTTTATGAATGACGGCCAATTTGCCTTTGATCAGATGCTTCGCCACATCAGCATTATCCTGGACGATATTTTTCACGCCTTTTAAACGGGCAGGGTCATATAATTCCGCATACCGGTTATCTCTTTGCAAAATCCGGTCAGTTAAGATCTTGGCGGCAATCGATCCATTCGTCATTCCCCATTTAGCATAGCCGGTAGCTATCAGGACGTTTTGATGGTTGGCTGTCACTGGACCGACGAAGGGGATATTATCCGGTGTCACGATATCCTGTGCCGACCAGCGATAGGGAATGTCCTTCACATCGAAATATTGGGAACTGAAGTCCTTCAGTGCTTCATAATGCTCGATCATCGAGATTCCCTGGCCTGTTTTATGGCCATCTCCGCTAACAAGTATAAGTTTTTCCCCATTGTCCAATTCCGTATAGCGAAGGGAGCGGGTAGGGCTGTCTGCACTGTAATACATCCCGCCTGGATATTCCTGTTCAGTCTTGATACCAAGCACATAGGACCTATTTACATGAACACGGGCAAAGTATAAGCCCATTTCATCATTAAAAGGGAAGTGGGAGGCAACGATTACCTGATTGCTTTTGATTGAATGTCCAGTATCCGTCAGAACGGTCGGTGGATCGCCGTCCTCAATCTTCATTGCCGTTGTCCGTTCATAAATTGTGCCTCCACTCTCGAGAATTGTCGAAATGAGGGCAGTTAAGTATTTTAACGGGTGAAACTGTGCTTGGTCTTTCATTATCACAGCAGCTTTACAAGGGATGGAGAAAGGGATATTCTCGGCATAATCCCCCCGAATGCCGAGTTTTTGGTAGGCTTTCAGTTCATTTTGGATTTTGCTTTTATATTCATCCGTATTTGCGTAGACATAAGCATCCTGTGCAGTCAAATTACATTGAATGGAATGTTCTCCCACCAATTCTTTGATTAGCTTCATTCCATCTGCATTGGCTTCATAATAAAGTCTGGCCTTCTCCTCACCATGGTCAGTGATCAACTGGTCATAAATCAAGCCATGCTGAGCCGTGATTTTTGCTGTAGTGTGTCCTGTCGTTCCAGTAAGGATTTTGCCTGCTTCAATCAGTGTGACTTTAACACCTTGTTTAGCTAGTAGATAAGCAGATGTGATTCCAGTAATTCCTCCGCCTACTATTAAGACATCAGTGGTTATATCTGTATCTAGTTTAGAAAAAGAAGGGAAAGTTAACGCACTGCGCCAATAGGGTTCCGGAAATCGGGGAAGGTCTGTATTTTTTCCAGTCATTTGAATACCTCCATACAGTTCAGTTAGTGAATTGTCCATTTATTACCATACCCAAATCCGCTATTTATACGCTAATTTTTGTAAGAAGAAACATTTAAAAAATACATTATCCGGTTTGTTTACAAAAACGTATACATGTAAACAAAAGTAGATGTATTGTACACAAAAACGTATGCATGTTTACAATCACGTACACATGGCTATATATAAGGTGTATACATATTTGTTCCTATTGTAAACAATTCGAAAATTATAGCTACTGTTAATGAAGCATTGACTATCGTGGAAACTTTTTCGGCTTCCAGAATCGTGAGAGGAAGGCCGTTAAATATTTTAAAGGGGTAAAACTTTGCTTGGATCATGGAATATTTACAAGGAAAGGAGAAAGGGATTTCTTATGCATAATCCCTGCGAATGGCATTTTCGATAGGCTTTTAGTTCTTTTGGAATTTTACTTTTATATTCATCAGTATTCGCGTGAATATAGGTATCCATTGCAGTCAAATTTCATTCAATGGAATGTTCTTCTACCAAGTCTTTGATAAGCTCATTCCTTCTGCGCTACATAATATAGTTTGGCTTTCTCTTCACCATGTTTTAGTGAACAAACAAATCGTAAATCAGGCCATGCTGTGGTGTGTCCCGTTGTTCCGTAAAGGATTTAGCCAAGCCTCTATTTGTGTAACTTTAATACCTTGTTTAGCTGAGTAATCCCTGTAATTCCGAGTGGTTATATCTGTATCTAGTTTAGAAAATGAAGGGGGAATTTAACGCACTGCGCCAATAGGGTTCACGAATTTGGGAAGTTTCTGTATTTTTTGTATGAAAACACAACAGTAAAAAAGCCATGCTAAAATAAACCCTCCATATTTTCATTTTTTTTGATGGGGGTAAATGTACTATGCCGTTATTTAACTGGTTATGCAGTTTGTTGTTCAGATGGAGCGATTGTATAGCCTTTCTTTTTTAGGTATTCGACCATTTTTAATTCTTTGTTATTTTGTTTTCCTTCAAGGTAATTTGAGCCTAGTTCATGATAAGGTTCTCCTGTTTTTAAGATGTTGTAAGTAATCGGTAATAGTAAATGGGCAGAAGCGATTCGTCCCTTCATTTTTCCTTGCCGTTTGGTAATCCTTTTTCGATGTGAAGCAATTCGATTATTTTGCCTTGATGTCGCTAATACACATTCTACTGCCATCGTTTTTAAAGCTTTATTTCCTTGTGTGGTTTTACTCGTTTTTTTACCAGCACTTTCGTAATTTCCAGGACTCACACCAGCACCAGCCCAAGAGGCAAGATGTTTAGCAGACTTAAATACGGACATATCAACACCCATCTCCGCAAAAGTAGCTGCGGCAGCTTTGTTCACATTAGGTATACCATCCAATAATTCTACTTCCTTACGATAAGGGGACAGGAGATTTGTTACAAAAATTTTTGTACACTAACTGGTTCTTCCTTAAGATCCACCAAAAAAGGTTCACCCTGGTTGTATTGTTATCACCATTATTGTCAACGGTTTAATGGGTTAGACATTATTTTGGGGTAATGAGCAGGGTTTCGTGTTAGATGGTGGCGGCGAGGATCGCCGCCATAGAAGTTTCTCAGTCAATTGAATACCCTCTATACAGTTCATTAGTGAATCGTCCATTTATTACCATAACTCAATTCACTATTTAAACGCTTATTTTTGTAGGGGGAAAGATCAATTAAAAATACAATATATGGTTTGTGTACAAATACGTATACGTGTAAACGAAAAAAGTCGCATTGTGCACAAATGCGTATACATGTGTACAAACACGTACACATAGCTATATATAAGGTGTATACATATTTGTTCCTATTGTAAACAATTTGAAAACAATTCGACAAATATAGCTATTACTAATGAAGCATTGACTATCGTGGAAACTTTTTCTATCCTTAAAGGGAATGCTTCACTAAATTTTTTTTCTATAAAAAAGGGGATGTTTTTAGATGAGTTCTAGAATCGCAGCAGTAGACGTAGGAAATGATGCTATCAAAGCTATTTTTGGAAAGCTAGAGTCTGAACTATATATACCAAATGTCATTGCAAAAGACATAGAGGACCGTCCGGTCATTGGGATTGAGGAACTTAATGAAAAAAACCCATTGGAAGGGATTCATATCAGGGTCCATTCACCGGCCCTTCAAGACAATAATGCGATTTATCGCGTTGGGAACTTGGCGACAAAAAGTGATAATCCTACAGAACTGGATTTAGGAAGCAGTAAATCGGAAGAAGATCAAACATTAGTCATGCTTTTTGCGGCTCTTGCATTAGACGCTGCCAAGTTGGGGGACAACGATACATTCAAAAAAGTGAATAACGTTGTGGAAGCCAACTATACGCTTGGAACAGGGTTGCCACTTCGGGAGGTTAAAGAAGGGAAAGACGTCGGATACCGCTCGAAATTACTTGGTTCAGTCCACCAGGTGGAATTCTTAATTACTCCTAAATACCAAGGCATGAAGGTTAATATCAAATTCGATGAAGTGAAAGTCTATCCAGAGGGCTTCGCTGCATACATAAATTTGGTCATGGATAAAGATTTGAATATCATTAACCGTGAATTAATAGATAGAAGAATACTCATTCAGGATATCGGTGGATTATCGACGGATATCGCGGTCATTAAAAATCGTAAAGTTGACGATGACAAAGCGCAAGGATTCAACTTAGGAGTAGCTGAAGCTCTTGAATCGATTCGTGAAGAAATCAGGAAGAAACATGGTGTCGAGCTGGATAGCAGGCGCGACGTCGTTGAAATCATCACGAAGAAAAATGATCGCAATCATATTATGGTTCGCGGAAGCAGGACAAGCGTCCATGATATCGTCGACCGCATTTTAGGTGAACTGGCCAAAAAGCAATATCGTCACCTGCGCAACGTATGGCAAAAAAATTCCCAAACGGAAATCTGCTATTTTGTAGGCGGGGGATCGATCGTCCTGAAAGATTACTTGAAAACATTGAATCAAAATTTCGATGGCTACAATATAGACTTTTTCGAAGATGAACGAGAAAGCGTTTGGATGATGGCAAACGCCTATTATAAATTGATTTCGGATTTTAACCGCCGGAATTCAAAGGAACAGAATCAGTCCCAGCAAAAGAAGAAAGAACAAAGAACGGGTTCTATTAAATAGGTGAGAGAATGAAAAAAACAGCTTCTTCTGAAATTAAAAGAGGGCAAGCCATCACTTTTCGTATCCCTTCGGATGTATCAGATTATACGTTAAGACAGCTGCAGAAATTGAAGGAAACGGAAAGAAGGAATTTTTCCAGTAAAATTGCCGAGTATGTTCTCGATGGAGTCGGGCAATCCACCCATCAGGATCGGGAAATGATTGCCCTGCCCATGCCGAACAAGCTAAGCAAATCTCAGCGTGATTGGCTCAAGCATTCCCACTCAGAAGCTATGCTCGGAACGATT
The DNA here is from genome assembly GCF_030817135.1 of Peribacillus sp. V2I11. Taxonomy (NCBI): domain Bacteria; kingdom Bacillati; phylum Bacillota; class Bacilli; order Caryophanales; family Bacillaceae; genus Peribacillus; species Peribacillus sp. V2I11. Next base: position 2,441,367 of record NZ_JAUSYW010000001.1, read on the forward strand.
ATGTACAACCTTTTATCCGATCCTTTACGTGCTACCGCCTTGCTTGCCTCTTTGAACAGTAATGGATCGAATGAGGAATATATGCAGGTTGAGCTTGAAGAAAAGGAAGTGGAGAAGGTCAAGGAAGACTTACCTAAGAAAGATCTGGATGACTTTGATTGGAATTTGGATGAACCCTCACAACAAGAGGAAGAAACCGAACCGGAAGAGGAAAATCTTGACAATCTCCTGGGTGATTTTCTTGATCAAATGAACCAGTGAATAGTAGGAGGATATCTGACGACAAGTTGGATATCCTTCTTTTTATTGGCGAGAGGTTATAAAAAAAGAGGAACCACAGGGGGTCCATCTTAAAATGATCAAGCTAGGAAAATCAGTTGATAAAGAAATAGAACAGCAAACATGTACACGAACGGATGAACTTCACGGAATTTGCCTCTTGCCATTTTTAAAATGGGATAGGCGATGAATCCGAGTGCTATCCCGTTGGCGATGCTTGATGTTAACGGCATGGCGACAATGACCAAAAAGGCTGGGAATGATTCATCAAAGTGTGTCCAGTCAATTTCATTAATGCTTTTAATCATCATACTTCCCACGATTATCAAGCTAGGTGCCGTGATTGCCGCTACATTTGAGACAGCACCTATCAGTGGGCTGAAGAAGGCGGTTATTAAGAAAAGGATGGCCACGATCAACGCGGTGTTAAACCTGTCTTGCCGCCAGCTCCTACACCAGCTGATGATTCAACTGAAGCAGCGGTTGGGCTTGTACCGAACATGGCACCAATAGTAGTGCCTATGGAATCTGCGAAAAAGGCACTGCCAGATCTTTCAAGCTTATTATCCTTCAGCAAACCAGCTTGGCGGACAATGCCTAACAAAGCACCGGTCGTATCGAAAAGCATCACAAGCAAAATGGAGAAGACGACGCCATAAAGGCCGTAGTTAATGACATCGGCGATAGATGTCATTGGATTGGCGACTATTATCCCTTCAGGTAATGAAGGGGTGGAAACTAGACCGTTAATTTCCAATTGGCCTGTAAAGAAAGCGATTATGGCAGTCACGATCATTCCGATGAATATCGCTCCTTGCACATTGCGAACGATCAGCACGATCGTTATGATCAAACCAACCAATGTAAGTGCCACACTAGGGTCCCTGAAGCTTCCAAGGGTAACCAGGTTGGATTCATGCTGCGTTACGACACCTGACAAACGAAGTCCGATGAAGGTTATGAAAAGTCCGATTCCGGCACTGATTGCATGCTTCAAGTTTTCGGGATGGCCTCGATCAATTTTGAGCGGAAAGAGGTAAGGGATAAAAGGATAAAGATGATACCGGTAACAAAGACTGCAGAGAAGGCAACTGTGTATGTAATATCATGGGTTCCCAGTACCGAGTATGCAAAATAAGCATTCAATCCCATTGCCGGTGCTATGACAATTGGGTAATTGGCTAAAAAGGCCATGCATAGGGTACCGATTATTATTGCGATTATGGTTGCTGTGAATGCCTGGTCGAATGGAACACCGGCATCAGAAAGGATCATGGGGTTTACAACGATGATATAAGCGAGTGTTAAAAAGGTTGTAAGCCCCGCAAGTACTTCCGTCTTAATATTTGAATTCCGTTCTTTTAGTTTAAACATGCGGTCACTCCCTTTTTATATACAAAAAATCCTTGTAAAAATCTACAAGGAGGAGATGCTTCCCCTTTTTCATGTAAGTAGCTCGATATATGGATAATAAAGCTTATAAATTATATTAGAAAAATAACTAAAGTACAATTAGGATGAAAAATTTTAAGGTGCAGGTTTTCTCGAAAATAGATAATGATATACTAACAAATAGCTTAGACTAAGGAAAATGACATAAGGTGAAGGAAGCTGTTACCATTAAAGTGGATTCACCAGTCAATTAAATGAAGAAATTCAGAAAGTAGGCCCATACATGACAGAATTCATCGACCTTGGCGTCAGCCCGGCGATTAACATGATATTAAAGCAAATAGGAATATCCGCCCCTACCCCAATTCAGGAGAAATCGATACCAGATATCCTTGCTGGAAGGGATGTCATCGCGAAGGCGCAGACTGGGACGGGGAAGACTTTGGCATTTTTGCTGCCAATCCTGGAAAAAGTCGATCCCGCCGCATCCCACATACAATCACTGATCGTCACGCCAACCAGGGAATTGGCTTTGCAAATCACTGCGGAATTGAAAAAATTCGCTAATGAAATCGAAGGACTTCAAGTGCTTGCAGTTTATGGAGGACAGGATGTCGAGCAGCAAATGAAAAAGCTGACAAGAAATATCTCCGTGGTGGTCGCCACGCCAGGCAGGTTATTAGATCATTTACGAAGAGGCACCATAGATCTATCACAAACTCAAACACTCGTGCTTGATGAAGCTGATCAAATGCTTCATATTGGATTTTTGCCAGAAGTGGAAGAGATCATGGGACAGCTTCCAGAGGAGCGCCAAACGTTGCTCTTTTCAGCGACGATGCCTGAACAGGTGCATCAATTGGCTAAACGTTACATGACTAAACCATTAACTGCCGCTGTGAAGGCTGAGCAAGTAACAGTCGAGAAAATCAGGCAGGTTGTCATCGAGACGACCGATCGTGCCAAACAGTCTTCATTAATCAACATGATCAAAGAAGAACAGCCATACCTTGCGATCATATTTTGCCGTACAAAACGTCGCGTTTCGGTTTTGAATGATGCTCTGAAGGCAGCCGGATTCAATTCCGAAGAGCTTCATGGTGACCTTTCACAGGCAAAGCGGGAACGTGTCATGAAAAACTTCAGAGACGCAAAGCTTCAATATTTAGTTGCAACGGACGTTGCTGCACGAGGGCTCGATGTAGAAGGCGTGACCCATGTGTTTAATTATGATGTTCCAGAGGATGCAGAAAGTTACATCCACCGAATTGGCCGGACGGGCCGAGCGGGTGAGAATGGCTTGGCTGTAACCTTCATTGCAACGAAGGATCTTCAGCTTTTAAGCGATATAGAAAAAGGAATCTCCATGAAAATCGAAAGAAGGACGATTGAAGGAGTGAAAATGTTCCAACCCGATGAGGTGAGGCAAAAAAGGAAGCGTTATGATGACTCTTCCGATGAGGGTACCCGCCGTCCGCGTTCGGGGGGGGGAAGGAAACATCGGGAACGGATAGATACGAGAGGACCGAATCGCGGCAGTCACCGTTCTGTAAATCAAGCTGACAATCGTGAAGCCGAGAGGGAGAAACCACGGGGAGGCCGGATGGAAAACGGCCGCGGACCCAAAAGGGAGGATTCACGGGGTGGCCGCTCGGAAGACAGCCGTGGACCAAAGCGTGACAATCCACGGGGAGATCAAAGAGATAGCCGTAGATCTGCTAGTACACAAGGGCCAAGTAATCGCAGGGGTGGATCTGGCAGCAGCCCCAATAGAGGGAGAAACCGGTAAAAGGGGGAAACGGGAGTGGAAAAGCCTTGGTTGGCAGAATATCCAGTTTCGCTGGAGCTAGCAGGGGAATTGATCATGCTGCAGTTTCCGGAAATTGAGTTGAAAGGGATCAAGCAACTTGGGGAGGGCTTCGATAACACGGTCATACAAATCAATGGGGAATTTGTATTCCGTTTTCCCCGCCGCCCTATTGCAGTTACGTTGATTCAGGTGGAAAATCAGCTTTTACCATCCATTGCAGGCACTTTTCCGCTTGCTATACCTGAACCTGTCTTTTTTGGGAAACCAAGTACCCTGTATCCTTATCATTTTACCGGTTATAAAATGGTAAAGGGACACTTACCTGTAGAAGGGTCTTTGGCAAATAAGGCCGAATCGGCAAAAAGGTTTGCCCATTTTTTGAAAGTCCTTCACAGTTTCCCTGTGGAAAGGGCTATGCGTTTAGGTGTGCAGCCTGATGGGATGATGAGGCTTGATGTATCCTATCGAAAGAAATCGCTAATGGAAAATGTCTCAAATCTATTAAAGCTAGGATACTTTGAACAGGCGTATGCGGTTAAGGAATTTGTTGAAGAGCTAGGAGAATTGGTTGTTCAGAATCCGATTTCACTCGTTCACGGAGACATTCATATCCGGAATGTTTTACTTGATGACGAAGGCGTCCTTGCAGGTATCATTGATTGGGGAGATGTTCATGTCGGGAATCGCGCCATTGATTTCTCCTTTTTATACAGTTATTTCCCAAAAGAGGCGCGCCGAGGCTTTTATGAAATCTATGGTGAAATCGAAAAGGAAACAGAGAGCTTAGCCCGTTTCAGAGCCATATATATGCTTGTTACATTACTCGTTTATGGCATAGACCGCCATGATGAAGAGCTGATTGCCATTACGAGTACCGGTTTGAAATTTGCTATAGAAGAATAATTGTCATGTTCTTTTGATGTTTAGGAGGTTCATATGAAGGCAAGTTATTATCATTCAATCACATTAATGGCGAACATGTTGGATCAAGCTAATATTCCATACCAATATACAGGTCGCTCTGCTTTGTTCGTGCAAGGAGTGAATATTGATCAGTATAAGAACATTGATATTGATGTACAATGGGATGTCTTTAATGAGGCATTAAATCTTTTTTCTGACTACTCCCCAACAAAGCCTGAAAGAAGTCCTGAGACTGCCTTCTTTCTAATGGATGTCGAGGGGGTTTCTGCCACTGTTCACTGCCGGTTTAACACGACCATTAAAACCGACCCTTATCGTTTGTCCATAAAGATGGGGGATATGGAGGTTTGGTGCAGGTCGTTATACAGTTATTTATATGACGAAGAAATGAGAAAGTACAGTACCGAGATTCATGCTTATTTATCTGCCGAGCAGCAGGGGTTCACAGCGGAAAATGAACAGGCATGGAACCAGAATAATTATTTAGCGCTTGTCAATCGTTATGGAAATCCCGTGGAATTGGCATCAAAAATCACGCAAAATCCAAAATGGAGACTGCACCCTTTTTATAAATACATGGGGGATATATCCGGTAAAAAAATTACTCATTTGATGGGATCGAATGGTGTTAAAGCAGTTGCCCTCGCCATATTGGGAGCTGAAGTGAAAGTTGTTGATTTTTCCCAGGAAAACGCAATGTTTGCAAATGAGCTGGCCAGTGGTGCCAATGTCTCCATCGAGTATATCGTTTCGGATGTCCTTTCACTATCATCCGAGCATGAATCAGGGAATCAGGATTTGGTTTTAATGGAGCTCGGTGTGCTTCACTACTTAATAGATCTGCAGCCGTTATTTGAAAAAATTAAAAAGATGCTGAAACCTGGAGGCCGATTCGTACTGCATGAATTTCACCCGATTTCAACAAAGCTCATTACTTCAAATGGTAAAAAACATAAAATCACAGGTAACTATTTCGCCCCGGCAATCGAAAACAATGAGGTCGCTTTTTCAAAGCATATGCCGGATGAGGAAAAAGGGAGCCTTTCAAGAGTTGTACAGCGTAAATGGACAATCGGGGAGCTTATAACGTCAATAGGTCAATCAGGGCTTGTTATTAAAGTACTCGAGGAAGAACCGAATCATAAAATCCATGATATTGGGCTTCCGAAAACATATACCTTGGTGGCGGAACGAGTTTAAGCTGCATGTGGAGGAAATGAAAGCTGACTGAAGGAGCCTTTTCAGTCAGCTTTTTATTTATTTCATAATAAAGGGGATGCCGCGTTCTGCGACATCCCCTAAAAAAATTAATTCTGGGCCGACCATTCTTCTACATCCCATACTTTGGTTACCCAATCTTCATAGAAATCAGGTTCATGGCATACGAGGACAATCGTTCCTTTATACTCTTTCAATGCACGTTTCAGTTCTTCTTTTGCAACTACATCCAAATGGTTGGTCGGTTCATCGAATAACAGCCAATTGCTTTCGGTAAGCATGAGTTTACACAGGCGCACTTTTGCTTGTTCTCCACCGCTTAAATGGCTCATCGGACGTGTAATGTGCTCGTTTTTCAAACCGACACGGGCAAGGATCGCACGTACCTGCGGTTGGTCCAGATGCGGAAATGCATTCCATACTTCATCGATCGGGGTTGTATTGCCTGCCTTCACTTCCTGTTCAAAATAAGAAGAAAAAAGGAAGTCCCCAAGTGATCTTTTACCGCCAAGAGGATCGATTTTACCTAAAATCGTTTTTAAAAGAGTGGATTTACCAACTCCATTACAGCCAACCACAGCAATTTTTTCTCCTCGTTCGATGTTCATGGATAGCTTCGGAAGCAATGGGCGGTCATATCCGATTTCCAGATCTTCACCTTCAAAGACATAACGGCTGCTCGCACGTGATTCTTTAAAGTCGAATGTAGGTTTCATTGAAGTTTCTGGACGATCTATACGTTCCATGCGATTCAATTGCTTTTGACGGCTCTTTGCGCGGCCGGTCGTTGAATAGCGGGCTTTATTTTTTGCAATGAAATCTTCCTGCTTTTTAATGAATTCGCGCTGTTTTTCATATGCGTTAATATGTTGGTTTTTATTCAATTCAGCCAGCTCAAGGAATTTTTCATAAGTTGCCGTGTAACGGGTCAGTTTGGAAAATTCAAGATGGAAGATGACGTCGACGACGCCGTTCATGAACTCGGTATCATGCGAAATCAATAGAAATGCATGTGGGTATTCCTTTAAGTAGCTGCTCAGCCAGCGGATATGCTCCACATCCAAGTAGTTGGTAGGCTCGTCGAGCAGCAGGACTTGCGGTTGTTCTAATAGTAATTTCGCTAATAAAACCTTTGTCCGTTGTCCGCCGCTTAGGGCAGAGACATCACGGTCCAATCCGATTGCATCCAACCCTAAACCGCGTGCCGCTTCTTCAATTTTAATATCCAGATTGTAAAAGCCGCCGGCTTCCAGCTTGTCCTGGATTTCACCCATTTGTTCCAAGAGTTCTTCAAGTTCTTCCGGAGTGGCCGTCCCCATTTTTTCTGTAACTTCATTCAGTGCTTTTTCTTGCTCGAATAAAGGTAAGTATGCATCCCTTAAGACGTCGCGAATCGATTTACCATTAGATAGTATCGTATGTTGATCAAGATAGCCATATTCGACACCAGGTGTCCATTCGACCCGGCCTTCATCATGGATGAGTTGTCCTGTAATGATATTCATCATCGTTGACTTCCCGACACCATTTGCCCCTACCAGGCCTACATGTTCACCGGCCATCAGGCGGAATGATACATCCTTGAATAAGGTACGGTCTCCAAAGCTGTGTGCTAATTTATCTATAGAAAGTAAGCTCATTTTATATTGAACCTCCCAATTAATTTGAAAAAATCCCTACGTTTCATCATACTAAAATCTGCACGGGATTGCTATCTAATCTATTAATTTACATATATGTGGGTACGGGGAGCCCCTCGAAGGGAAACCCTTAATGTGAACAAATGGATCCAATGCCATGCTGTGCATTATCGCCCTGTCATAAATTATATGAGATAATAGAGGAACCAGTTTAAAAGCGAAAGGATGTTATTATGAGTAAAACAGTCGTACTGGCCGAGAAACCTTCGGTCGGCAGAGATATAGCAAAAGTCCTGAATTGCGGGAAAAAGGGTAATGGCTTTTTTGAAGGCGAACAGTATATCGTCACTTGGGCACTAGGTCATTTGGTCACCCATGCAGATCCGGAATCTTATGATGAAAAATATAAAACTTGGCGCCTTGAGGACCTGCCCATGTTGCCGCCTACTTTGAAATTGGTCGTGATCAAGCAATCAGGCAAACAATTTCAATCGGTTAAAACACAATTGAATCGCAATGATGTCAAGGATGTCATCATTGCAACGGATGCAGGCCGTGAAGGGGAACTTGTTGCACGCTGGATTCTCGAAAAAGCGAATGTGAAGAAGCCAGTCAAACGGCTTTGGATTTCCTCTGTAACGGATAAAGCGATCAAAGATGGATTTAAAAATCTGAAGGATGGCAAGGAGTATGAAAACCTATTTGCCTCTGCTGTAGCAAGGGCGGAAGCGGACTGGATCGTTGGGATGAACGCGACACGTGCCCTAACAACCAAGCACAATGCCCAGTTATCCTGCGGGAGGGTTCAAACGCCGACACTCGCGATGATTGCAAAAAAAGAAGAAGAAATAAAACAATTCCAGCCTAAGAAATATTATGGCGTTTCGGCAATTGCAGAATCCAATTTGCGCCTGATCTGGCAAGATGCCCAAACAAAAGATATCCGCACATTTGATAAAAACAAGGCAGAAAAGGTTCTTGCAGCCGTTAAGGGGAAAAGTGCAGAAGTGGTTGAAGTGAACAAGTCCCATAAGAAAAGTTTTGCCCCTTCCTTATATGACTTAACAGAACTTCAACGGGACGCCAATAAGAAATTCGGCTATTCGGCGAAAGAGACGTTATCGATCATGCAGCGCTTATATGAAAGCCATAAAGTCTTGACTTATCCAAGGACGGATTCACGCTTTTTATCAACGGATTTGGTTGATACGCTAAAAGAAAGATTACAGGCTGTAAGCATTAAACCATATGCCCAGTATGCATCAAGGATTCTGCGCAGCCCGATTAAAACCAATAAATCGTTCGTGGACGATAGCAAGGTTTCTGATCACCATGCAATCATCCCCACTGAACAAACGCCGCTGCCGGGAAAACTGAGCGACAAAGAATCAAAAATCTATGATTTGGTCGTTAAAAGGTTCCTTGCTGTATTGATGCCGCCTTTTGAATATGAACAAACGACCATCAATGTAAAAATGGGTCAGGAGACGTTCATGGCAAAAGGGAAGGTCGTCCTGAAATCAGGATGGAAGGAAGTCTATGATCACCAATTCGATGAGGAAGAAGCTAAAGATGGCCTTGCTGAGCAACTGCTTCCGAATGTTCAAAAAGGTGACAGTTTAACCATTTCGACTGTTAAACAAACAGAGGGTGAAACGAAACCGCCGGAACCATTCAATGAAGGGTCGCTTCTTTCGGCAATGGAGAATCCCGCTCGCTTCATGGCAGGGGAAAGCAAAGAACTCATCAAGACTCTGGGTGAAACAGGCGGGATCGGTACTGTTGCAACGCGTGCTGACGTTATTGAAAAACTGTTCAATAGCTTCCTGATCGAGAAGAGGGGAAAGGGCCTTCACGTTACTTCGAAAGGAAAACAACTTCTTCAATTGGCACCTGAAGACTTGCGATCTCCTGCTTTGACAGCTCAATGGGAGCAAAAGTTAACTGCGATTGCAAAAGGAAAGCTGCCAAAACAGGCTTTCATCGGCGATATGCGCGCGTACGCCAAAAATATCGTCCATGAAATCAAAAATAGTGACCAAAAATTCAAGCATGATAACGTATCAGGAACGAAATGTCCTGATTGCGGCAAGCTGATGCTTGAAGTGAATAGTAAGAAGGGAAAAATGCTTGTCTGCCAAGATCGTGAATGTGGCCACAAAAAAAGTGTTTCACGTGTAACAAATGCCAGATGCCCACAATGTCACAAAAAGATGGAAATGCGCGGTCAAGGAGAAGCACAGACATTCACCTGTAAATGCGGTTTTCATGAAAAACTTTCTTCTTACAATAAACGAAGAGGGCAAAATAAAAATCAAAAAGTATCCAAAAATGAGGTCTCCAATTATATGAAGAAGCAAAATAAAGAGGAGCCGATCAATACTACATTGGCGGATGCCTTGGCAAAACTGAAATTCGATAAATAAAAGAAAAGGGTCCTTCACTTTAGCCCCATGGTGAAAGGGCTCTTTTTTCGGGGGCAAATTTCCTTGTCGGCGAGCCCATCTTTCCAGACAACAGGGTTGCCGCTTGATGAAGGTAAAAGTCATATTAAAGAAAAAGACGGCAGAAAGGGATGGAGCGAGCGCTCCATCCCTTTCCCCATATATCGATGCTTCTGTTAAACTTCATTCAGTACGGTGTCATGTAATTCATATTCAAGTGTTTTGTCAGTGTGTGTGTGTTTATCCGAATCTACTCGTGTGAGCGTACTAAATGGCTTCTGATCACCCGGACTGAAAATTGCTTCATCATTCTCTGGATTCCATAGGCTGTAAATACTCATGTTCAGTATCCTCCTCCTTTGGGTGAGAAGACTAGTAACTTCCTTCTTGATTATCATCTAACTCTTCAATTGACTCTAACGCTGATCACCGGGACTAAACACCGCTGCGTCATTCTCTTTGTTCCATTGGCTTCTGATTGTACTCATCATGCACATCATCTCCTTTGGTGAGAATGTCTTACAGTATTTGTATACCCGGATGGGACAGGTTAAAACATATATTTCAAAAAAGACATGATTATATCCAAAAACCCAATATTTTCCTGTAGATATAAATCGAAAAAAGTAATGAATCAAACTTTTTTAATATCACGCGATGTTCTTATGTACAACAGCTGATCCAATTTCATCGAAATTAGGACATTCTGATGTAACAAGCTCGGCCAATTGGAGCATCATTGTCTATATTCACCATCTAAATTCTAAAGTGTCCCATAGTGACTGACGTTTTTTCATAAAATAACGTTCTAATGGATCAACAGTGAGTAGGCATCGTACCCAGGTATCGTACATTTTCTGTAAGCGGGCCTGGTTGATAAGTTGGAAAAAAATCCGTACTCATGAAAATTAAAGAACCTTTTCTACTATATTGACAAATCATTATTGTAAAGTGATATAATTTTAAATTGTATGCATGACTAAAAGTAGGAGATAGGATCAAATGAATCAACCATTAATTAATATTGAGAGTAAATTCAGACCCGAAATCGAGGGGTTACGCGTTGTTGCCGCACTGCTGGTAGCGGTATATCATATATGGTTAAATCGTGTTTCTGGTGGGGTTGATGTATTCTTTGTAATTTCAGGATTTCTAATTACCACTTCAATTGTTTCCACAATTAATCGAACAGGGGAATATCGTTTTCGGCCATATGTCACAAAGTTAATGAAAAGATTACTTCCTTCTGTATTTTTTATTCTTGCAATTGTTCTGGCTTTAAGTTGGTTTTTATTACCTAAATCAATTTTGGATAAAACTATACATGAAGTATTTGCCTCAATGTTTTTTTATCAAAACTGGCAACTGGCTTTTTCGAGCACGGATTATTTAGATTCCAGCCAAATGAAAACACCGGTTGAACACTTTTGGGCTTTGTCTATACAAGGACAATTTTATATAATCTGGTTTTTAGTATTCACTTTAATTTTAATGTTAATAAAAAAATATAAATTAGCTAAAGTTAAAGCATTAATCAATACTGTTTTAGGAATATTATTTGTTTCTTCTTTTATATACTCAATATATTTAACCTCTGTCAATCAGCCATGGGCTTATTTCATTACGATGACACGTGTGTGGGAATTTGCTTTAGGCAGTTTGCTCTGTATCAATTTATCATCCATTAAGGTAAATAAATATATTGCTACAGTGATAGGTTGGCTTGGATTAATCGGTTTAATTTTAACTGGAATAGTCTTCAATGTATCTGAAATGTTTCCGGGCTATATTGCCTTATGGCCAATGACCTGCGCATTATTCATTGTTTTGTCTGGTACACGCGATACAAAATATGGTGTCAAACGCTTTTTAGGTTCACCTGTAATGGTGAAGCTAGGTGGAATTGCTTTTGGAATCTACTTGTGGCATTGGGTATTATTGGAATTCTATCGTTATAATGTCCAAGAAACTCCAGGATTCATTGTTGGAACTCTTATTATTATTTCATCAATTGCCCTTTCTTTTTTAATGACAAAATATATAGAAGAACCAATCCGAAGCTCAAAGGAAAATAAATTCTCATTCAAGAGAATCGGGATTATGGGCAGTGTAAATGTACTCTTGATCGGATCTCTTTTGATTGGAGTATATATAGATCAAAATAAGCTGGAAAATAATATAACCGAAAAAAATTATCCAGGGGCGTTAGCTGTAAAAAAACCTGACGATATACCTGATCAAGAACCAATACCATCATATTCTGAAGTCTTTGATGATTTACCACAAGCGCATTTGGACGGCAGCAACCAAGGGTTAAAGGAAAGTGACTTAAAAATTGGGGAATATGGCGAAACTGAAAATTACGATGCTACTATTGCTCTGATTGGCAGTTCCCATTCAGAACATTGGTTAGGTGCCATATTAGAAGCAACAAAAGATGATAATTATCGTGTACTGAATATGACCCGTTCAGGTACACGTTTTTCAACAGGTTATTCGGATGATGATTTGAAAGGTATCTGGGTCAATAATGTTCTGGATTATCTAAAGGACGCAGATGTAGATCTTATCGTTTCTCACGCCACCGCTTCAGATACGCCTAATAATAAAATACAGCAACAAATGGTTGATCAGCTGCAGTATGTTAAAGATGAATATGGTATTGAAGTGTTAGCGGTACGTGATGATCCAAGATATAGTTTTAATGTACTGGAATCATTAGAAACGAATGGACTAGAAGAAACTACAAAAAAAATGAATTCAGCAGATAATCAAAAAGACGAAAGCTTTTGGAGACAATTTGAAAAAGAAAATAAATCATTGCATAAAATTGACTTAACAGATTACTTCAAGGTAAACGGTAAATTTCAGCCTATTATTGGTAATGTTATAATTTACCGGGACAATAGACATTTAACGAATACTTATTCTGAAAGTTTCGGACCCATTTTTGAAGAAAAAATCAACGAGATAGGCTTAGAGTGAAAAGTAAGTATAGCTAAAGGGAAATTTGTAAGTATAAATATTGGTTATCTTGTGATATGAAAAATCTGAGTTCTGTGTTTTACAGGGCTCAGATTTTTTGATATCCAAATGTCTTGATGAAGTAGTGGTTACTTTGTCTAATTTAGCTTTGAGACCTGCATTTTCCTCGATCCCATAAATCACTTGTTCTTATACCAACAGAAAAAACCCCTGCTACAACACGGAGGAACCGCATTATAACAGGGTTTATAAACTTTAGCGTCCCAGATAGGAATCGAACCTACGACCTACAGCTTAGGAGGCTGTCGCTCTATCCTGCTGAGCTACTGGGACATATATAAAAGTCGACGACTTATTTATTATATTTCTTATAGGCAAACTTTTCAAGCTAATAGCTTATACTTATGAAAAAAAATCCCCATAAATATTTAGCAGGCCACTAAGGTCTCGTATTCCTCCATTATCCATTAAGTGGAATGCTTTGCTATTAACTAATTTTCCGGTACTATTATACTGAAAAAAATTAGGATAATAATAGTGAAAAAGTGTATAGAGTTTTAAGGATGGTGGGATTGCTGGGGATTTTGATTCTACCTGGATGCTCACAAGGGATTTTAGAGAGTATAGGCACAAAGACGGCTGTACAGATTGCGGAAGATGACATTGAAGTGGTCGAAGCAGCTGAAAATATGACCGGGCAGGATTTGGAAGGCCAAATCGATACGGGAGACTGGATAACGGCCGAGTCCGCGGTCGAGCTCCGGTTGGCCAGTATAACGAAGAGAGTCTCATGTCAGAAGAAGCTGGATACAAGATGGCAGAGGGGGCTTTAAGGGACCTAGGGATGCATGCATCGAGTTCGGATTTCACCCGGGTCATCAGTCGAGGGGTTTGCTTCACTGATTGAAAATGCTTCAAATCCATTGAAGGTGGACGGGTCATTTCTAACTTGTTCAGAAAAATCATATAATAATCGATTCTTACATGGTGTATAATGAAGGCAGTGAAAATTATATACATATGAACGATTTGGTGTCTTAATGACTTAAAAGGGAAGTTGGTGAAATGCCAGCGCGGTCCCGCCACTGTATATGGGAGCTGACGGCTGTGTACCACTGTATGAGATATGGGAAGGTGCCGTTGACGATGACCATGAGCCAGGAGACCTGCCAGAATTCGTACACCTGTAACCTGCGCGGATGGGAAGGTGTGTGGCAGACCCTAAGAGTCCGTAATGATATTGTTGCCATGCAAGCATCTTCCGTTTAACGGGAGGTGCTTTTTGTTTTGGGGCATCTTCCGTGGGAAGAAATTAAATGAAAAGATTGTGGGGAATGAAAATGAAGAAAATTTTTGGTCTGATACTGTTGATGTTGCTTACTGCAGGCATGATGGTCGGCTGCAGTGACGCTACTGATGAAGGAAAAGAAAAACAGCAAACGAATCATGCTCGACATGAAGCTTTCCCGATTACGATTAAAGATGCAACAGGGGAAAAAGTAACGATAGAACAAAAACCGAAGAAAATCGTTTCGTTGATACCAAGTAATACGGAAGTGGTCTTTGCACTTGGTTTGGGAGAAAAAGTCATTGGTGTTTCCGACAATGATAATTACCCGGAAGAAACGAAAGAAATTGAAAAAGTTGGCGGAATGGAAATGAACACGGAGCTGATTGTCTCCATGAAACCTGACCTTGTTATTGCGCATGCATCAAGTGCCCATAATTCAAATGAGGGTTTACAGCAGCTTAAGGATGCTGGAATAGATGTCCTCGTAGTCAATGATGCACAAAGCTTTGACCAAGTCTATGAGTCTATTGAAATGATTGGACAGGCAACGGGAGAACATGATAAGGCAAAAGAAATCGTTGCGGATATGAAAACGAAGCTCAAGGATATCCAGGAAAAAGCCAAATCCGTAAAAGGAAGAGGATAGGAAGACCGTTTTAGTGGAAGTTTCGCCATCACCGGAAATATACACACCTGGAAAAAATACTTTCATGAATGAAATGCTTACTATTATTTCAGCTGATAATGCTGCTGCTGAATTGGACGGTTGGGCAAAAATTGATGAAGAATCGATGATTGCTGCAAATCCTGATGTCATCATTACAACGTATGGTTATTATACGAAGGATTCAGTAAGTGAAGTTACGGGCCGAAAAGGATGGCAAGACGTAAATGCTGTTAAGAATGGCCAAGTCTTTGATGTCCATTCTGACTTGGTGACCCGTTCCGGTCCACGCTTAATAGAGGGAGTAGAGGAACTTGCCAAATCAGTCTATCCGAACCTATTTGACAACTAAATGGACGTTTGCTTATTTGTTTGCGTTGTTATTTTTGTTATTCGCAATGACGATAGGCATTTCCTTTGGTTCGGTGCCAGTACCGATTCCCGTACTTATACAAATAATCGGCAAGGAGATTTTCCATTTACCGATTGCTGCTGATCCGGATGTCATGCTTACGAATATCGTGATGAACATCCGCTTGCCGCGTGTGTTGCTTGCGGGTTTGGTTGGGGCATCCCTTGCGATTGCGGGTGCGGCATTTCAGGGACTGCTCCGGAACCCGCTCGCTGATCCTTACACATTAGGTATTTCATCAGGAGCATCAGTCGGCGCCGTATTGACAATATTCTTGAATATATCACTGCCATTCATCGGTTTATATACTCTTCCGGCATTGAGCATCTTATGCTCAGTGCTCACGATGCTCTGCGTACTGACTTTTGCAAAAAAAATGGATCGATCGATGAAAGTGGAAACGATCATTTTAACAGGAATCATTATCAGCTCGTTTTTAAGTGCCTTCATTTCATTGATGATTGCGCTGACGGGTGATGAATTAAGACAAATCATCGGCTGGCTGATGGGAAGCGTTTCAATGCGCGGATGGAACTATATTGCAATCATTTTGCCATTTTTTATTATTGGTTCGTTGATCTTGATCATGAATACAAGTGAATTGAATGCGATGACTTTCGGGGAAGACCGGGCAAAACACTTAGGTGTGAATGTTAAGCGGCGGAAAATGTGGATCTTGATAGCCGGTTCGACATTGACAGGGGCAGCCGTTGCCGTTTCGGGGACGATTGGCTTTGTGGGTTTGGTCATTCCTCATTTTGTCCGAAAGATTTGGGGACCTGACCATAAACATTTGCTTCCGTTGTCCTTGCTGGTAGGAAGCGGATTCTTAATATTGGCGGATTTTGTAGCACGGTCGATCATTGCCCCATCGGAACTGCCGATCGGGGTGATCACCTCACTTATCGGGGCACCTGCATTTGCTCTGATTTTATTAAAGAGACGGAGAGAAGGGTAAAAACGGATGCTTGAAGTTAAAGGGTTAACAGGTGGGTATGACAACAAAGCTGTTTTGGACTCTGTCTCTTTTGATGTACATAAAGGGGAATTATTCGGGATTCTTGGTCCTAATGGCAGCGGAAAAACGACGCTTTTAAATATGCTTAGCGGGGTACTCGATTATAAGGGCGGAAGCATACGGATAAGAGGTAAGGATTTGAAGGATTATTCGTCTAAACAACTTGCACAGGTCATTGCTGTGCTCCCTCAACATTCCTCATTAGCTTTCTCCTATTCAGTAAAAGAGACGGTATCACTTGGGCGATATGCCCATCAATCAGGTTGGTTCCATAGTTGGTCCGCAGAAGATGAAACGATTGTCCAACGGGTTATGGAACAAACGGGAGTAGCTGATTTTCAGGATCTTCATTTTGAACGATTATCAGGAGGGGAGAGACAGCGGGTCCTGCTGGCACAGGCACTTGCCCAAGAGCCGGAAATCCTTTTTTTGGATGAACCTACGAACCACTTGGATCTTTCCTATCAAAAAGACCTTCTTGATCTAATGAGGAAAATGGCAGAAGAGCAGAAGTTGACCGTTATTTCAATTTTTCATGATTTGAATTTGGCTGGATTATATTGTGATCGGCTTATGTTGCTTGAAAAAGGGGAGATTCAGGTTGTTGATGTGCCGAATGAAGTGCTCCAACAGGATCGGATTCAGGGTGTCTATCATACGACGATCGAAAAATATCCACATCCCGCCCTTCCGAAACCGCAGATGTTCATCGTTCCGGAAAAGCATGGCCATGACACTATCCCATTGGAAATTGATGAATCTTATCTGACAGTTGGATCCGAGATGATTCAATTGGATTCTCCGATCCCGCTTAGAACGATGTCTTCTGGAGTGACTGGTTCGGGGACGGGCTGGCATAAATATTTTGTGAATAGGCACGTCCATCATGGCTATGATTGCGAGGATCATCATGTTGAAATGGCCGGCTATTTAAAAAAACATGGTTTTGAACCTCAGGAAACGGTAGGGATGATGACAGCTGTCTTTCTCGATACGGTTGCCTTCAAACTATTAAGAGCTGAAGATTTCTCTGTTTTTATTATCGTGACTGCTGGAGTAGGGAATGCCATCGATGCTTCTTTAGCTGACCGGCATTCTTGGAGTTCCGCTCCAGGAACGATAAATACATGGATATTCGTAAATGGGCATTTGGCAGAAGAGGCATTCATCCACAGCATAGTTACTGCGACCGAGGCAAAAGTAAAAGCGCTTCATGATCTGCATGTCTTGGATAAGGTGACAAATACATGTGCAACAGGAACATCGACAGACAGCATTTTGATTGCGGCAACTCAAAGAGGGGCAAAGCTTCAATATGCAGGCACCATCACTCCGTTAGGGAAGCTGATCAGCCGAGGTGTATATGATTGTACGGTGGAAGCATTAAAGAATAATCGGAAACGGATTGAGGATTTATGATTTACCATCATCTTTTAGCAGTTACGCTGGCGTTTTTCCTTGATCTATTAATTGGTGACCCGCCAAATTGGCCGCATCCAGTCAAATGGATAGGAACGATGATAAGCAAGTTGGATCTGGCATTCAATAGAGGAACATATAAGAAACGGAATGGACTTTTCATGTTGATCATCGTCTTATTGGTGGTGTTATTGATTACTGGTCTTACCGTCTATTTAGCTTATCGAATCCATCCGCTTTCAGGTATCCTTTGGGAAGCTGTTGTCATTTCTACCACGATTGCTCAGAAGGGCTTGAAGCAAGCTGGGATGGACGTTTGCCTTCCGTTGAGTGAAAGGGATTTTCCTGAAGCGAGGCTAAAGCTTTCCTATATCGTGGGTCGCGATACTGCTGATCTTGACGAATCCGAAATAGTCAGGGGCACCGTGGAAACCGTAGCGGAAAATACCAGTGATGGGATTACAGCCCCATTGTTTTGGGCAGCCATTGGCGGTGCGCCGCTCGCGATGGTATACAGGGCGATTAATACCTGCGATTCCATGGTAGGGTACAAAAATGATAAATATGGGCAATTCGGCTGGGCTTCAGCCAAGCTCGATGATATCGTCAACTGGATTCCCAGCCGCCTCACCGGGTTCCTGATGTTGCTGAGCTCGAAATCCGGCTATCATGGATTTGGTGCCAGATGGAAGATATTATTCAATGACGCAAAAAAACATCCAAGCCCGAATAGCGGGTGGTGCGAAGCAGGCGTTGCTGCCATTTTGGGTATACAGCTTGGAGGCCGGAATATGTACAAAGGAATTGTTTCCGACCGTGCGAGGATGGGAGTTCCACTTGTTCGATTGGAAGCAAAACATATACCACAAACGATTACCATCATGCATCGGTCATCTTTTCTATTTCTACTGATGCTATGGCTAGGGGGACTTATTCTTGACATTACCTTCTCATGGCTCTAATCCTCATTATCTTTACGAAGCACTGGAAATCAAAATGCCTGAATCGGTTCTCGACTTCAGTGCCAACATCAACCCATTGGGTCCGCCTTTACGCATAAAGGAACAGTGGTCTGGGTTTTTCGAAGGAATCCTTCAATACCCAGATCCGCATGCCATTGAACTGACAAAATCAATTGCAAAAAAAGAAGCTCTTCCTGAGCAATCCGTTTTGATGGGGAACGGTGGTGCTGAAATAATCATGTTGGTAGCGAACGGATTAGCCAATCAAAGGGTGCTAATCATTCAGCCGGCATTTGCGGAATATGCTGAAGCTTGTTTGGCAGCAGGATGTAAGGTCGATTTTCACCAGCTTGATGCTCCTGAGTGGCAATTGGACTTGGATCGATTGATTCCCCGATTACCCGAATATGATGCAATTTTCTTATGTACGCCTAATAATCCGACGGGTGTTTCTTTTAAGCGGGATGCAGTTAGGGAATTGATCATGGAATGCCAAAAAGCGAATTGCCTGGTTGTCCTGGATGAGGCTTTTTATGATTTTACGGAAGATGCCTTTAGTTATGCTTCTTTAATCAATGTATTTCCACATATACTCATTCTAAGATCAATGACCAAAATCTTTGCAATTCCGGGTTTGAGACTAGGCTATTTGCTTGCGGCACCTGACATCATAAAACGGGTAAGAAATTATAAACCGCATTGGAGCGTCAACCATGTGGCACTTGAAGTAGGGAAAATCTGTCTTGCAGAAGAAGCCTATATGAAAAAAACAAGAGACTACATTGCATTGCAAAAGCAAAAACTATTCCGGTTTTATGAGGAGCAAGGCTTGAATGTCTCCGATAGCACAGTTAATTTTTATTTGGTTAAAGATGAATCCTTATCCCTTTTCCCCTTTTTGCTGAAAAAAGGAATTGTACCGCGCCATACCCATAATTTCCCTGGTCTGGATGGACGATGGCTTCGGTTTGCAGTGAAGAGTGAACATGATAACGAAGCGCTGATGGAGGGGGTAAGACAGTGGAGAAAGCAAGGCTCTGTTTTATAACCGGGGGTGTCCGTTCCGGAAAAAGCAGCTTCGCAGAAAGAAAAGCCCTGGAGTATGCACTCCAAATGGATGGGAACTTGCATTACCTCGCCTGTGGCCGTGTAAGTGATGCTGAAATGGGTGAACGCATCCTTAGGCACCGGAAAGATAGAGAAATCAGCCCGATTGCTTGGAAAACTTCCGAATACGCAACGGATATTACAAGAATAGGGGAGGATATTGATCAGGATTCTATAATTCTGCTCGATTGTCTGACAACCCTGCTTGATAACGAACTATTTGGCCCTGGTATTCCGCTTGAAGAAGAATTTTTAGATAGCATTTTTTCAAAAATAATAACCGGGATCAATGAGATAAGAAAACAATCCAGCTGTTTAATAGTCGTGAGCAATGAATTGGTGCAGGAACCGATTTTCCAGGATGATTTCCTCCATATATACGGAAAAACACTGGGCCGGCTTCATCAAACGATCGTCGGGCAGGCGGATGAAGCCTATCTTGTAGAAGCGGGAATTCCATTGCGGAAGAAAGGGTGCATGCAGGAATGAGCGGAGTGATCGGATTTTTAATTAACCTGCAGTTCTTTACGGTTTTTCCAATAAAGAAGCAGCTTCCGATGGAGAAGAAATATATTCACCGTGCCATTCAAACCTTTCCATTAGTAGGTCTTTTGCTAGGCTTGATATTGGGCGGTGTTTTGTATGCACTAGTGGAATGGACCCCCTTGTCATCGCTTGCGATTGCCTTTTTCCTTTGGTTTTTGACGATGGCATTAACGGGAGGTTTGCATCTTGATGGCTGGATTGATGCAAGTGATGCTTTTTTTTCCTATCAGGATAAAGAGCGGCGATTGGAAATCATGAAGGATTCCAGGACAGGTGCATTCGGTGTCATCTCCGTCATAGTCCTTTTGGCCGCCCGTTTCATATTTATCTATGAAATTGTCGAAAGGGTAAATGAATGGACATACTTCTTGATCATTGCCCTTCCACTCTTAAGCAAATGTGTGATGGGTTATTTACTCATCCGGATGCCGCTGGCTAAAAAAGAGGGGCTCGGTGCTTTTTTTCAAAGTGCAGTAATGAAAAGCAGTTTGCCCATTTATTGGCTGTACCTCCTTGTAAGTCTGGTGTTTGCCTGGATCATCGATTTTAGGCTTGTCACCTTATTTTTCATCATGTGTCTGGCTGCGATGTTTTTCGTGGTTTATATAAAACGTAAAATCGTCAGTTGGTTCGGTGGGATAACGGGGGATGTACTGGGGGCATCCGTGGAAGGGGTTGAGCTTTGGTTATGGCTGATATTGTGGCTATTACACTACTTCGCCATGGGCGGACAGTAGCAAATGAGCGAAAGGCCTATTTAGGCTGGACGGATTCTCCATTAAGTATCGAAGGAGAAAAGGAAATACTGGACTTGAGGGGCTCTTACCCAAAGTATGAAAAAATTCACAGCAGTGATTTGCCCCGCTGTGTGGAAACTGCAAAACTGCTGTTTCCAAATGAAGTTCCGGTCAAAAACTCTTTGTTCCGTGAGATGAACTTCGGCAGTTGGGAAGGGCGGACGTATCATGAGTTGAAGACAGATGGAGATTATCTTAATTGGCTGGAACATCCCATGGAGGCACTGGTGCCTGGGGGTGAAAGCTATCCGGCATTTTCCGAGCGTGTTAATAATGGCTGGAACCAATTGATTGCCTGTAAGGAGAACCGATTTGCCCTAATGACGCATGGAGGGGTAATTCGTGATTTATTGGTCCGCTATGCCCCGAAGGAAAAGAATTTTTTTGATTGGGGGATTTCCCATGGCAGGGGATATGAACTTATATGGGAAGACCGGAACAGCTTAAGGAGGGGAGAACGCTGCACTTTGTTACAGGAGGCGCCTATAATGGGAAAACTAAATGGGTAAAGCAATTGTATGGTTTGGAAAATGATGTCCTTTGGCTATCCGGTTATCTAAAAGAACAGCCGGAATTGATTGATTTTCAAGGCAAGACTGTTGTATTGCAAGGGTTGGATGCATGGATTCAACAAGATGCAGAAAAGATGGATTCAGATTCGATTCGAAAAAGATGGAAGGAAATCATGGCTGATTGGCGAATATGGGAGAAAGAAAGGGATGGACACAACTGCATTGTGATCGGTTCTGATATTTCCAAGGGCATTGTCCCGATGGAAGCAAGAGACCGCAGATGGCGCGATGCCTGCGGATGGGTCTTTCAAGATGTAGCATCCATATCAAGGCGCGTTGATATCATCTGGTATGGAATTAACCAGCGAATAAAGTAGAGGGGGTAATTGGGATGAAAATTTATACACGTACAGGGGATAAGGGACAAACAAGCGTAATCGGAGGTCGGCTTGACAAGGATGACATCCGTGTTGAATCTTATGGAACGGTGGATGAAGTGAATAGCTATATCGGTCTTGCGGTGACAGAATTGGATCCTGCGATATTTACGGATGTACTGGCCGATCTAGAGAAAATCCAGCATGAGTTGTTTGACTGCGGCGGTGATTTGGCAACCGTTTCCGAGAAGGCCCCACAAAAGCTGATGGATGAGGCCATTACCTATTTGGAAGAACGGATAGATGCCTTCATACTTGAAGCGCCGGAACTGGAAAAATTCATCCTGCCTGGCGGCTCAAAAGCGGCTGCAACCATTCACATTGCCCGTACCGTTACAAGAAGGGCAGAACGATTGGTCGTTTCATTGATCAAGTCGGGTGCGGCCGTTTCACCATTATCACTTCAATATTTAAATCGTTTGTCGGATTACTTCTTTGCTGTTGCACGTGTGATCAATTTCCGTCTTGGTGTGAAAGATGTTGAATATATCCGTAGCGCAAATGTGTTCCGTGGAGGGAAAAGAAAGGAAAAAGAGTAAACATGGACGTAAGAAAAATTAGTGCAATTGCCATATTCATTGCCTTATCGGCAGTAGGGGCAATGATTAAAATCCCTTCCCCGATCGGGAGTATCGCTTTGGATAGTTTTCCGGCCCTTTTGGCGGCCATTATATTTGGCCCGGTATCGGGGGCTATTGTAGCTGGGCTTGGTCATATCATTTCGGCACTCATCGGCGGCATGCCACTTGGGCCATTCCACTTTTTGATCATGGTCGAAATGGCGGTCCTCGCATGGATGTTTGGCATTATATATATACATGGGAAAAAAGTAGGCGCATTTTTTCTCTTCTTTATCGGTAATGCCTTCATTTTAGCCCTGCCTTTCGTATTTCTGGTCAGCCCTGGTTTTTACATGTTTCTGGTCCCGGGATTAACGGTGGCGACGGCGGTAAATGTAGTATTGGCAGCTCTTTTACTGCCACGCTTGGAGCCTGTTTTGAAAAAAATGATTTTTAAAGATGGACTCGTAGAATGAGTGATTCATTGATTTTACCATTTTCCGAATCAGATTCATTGATTGTTTCAAGTGATAATAGCGGCGGAATCGGCCTGAAGGAAAAGGATCTTGTCCATGTCCCTTATGAGGTTGTTGGATATTATTCCTTTCGGGTTGCGGTCATGGAATGTTTGGGCGTTGGCGGAAGTCCAGTATCCGTCGTTCTAAATAATTTCTGCGGTGATGAAGCTTGGGAGGACTTGACCAGGGGTGTCAGGAAGGGGCTGAAAGAATTGGGAATGGAGGACCTTCCCATTACTGGCAGCACAGAAAGTAACATGCCGCTTCTTCAATCAGCAATTGGTCTTATGGTGATTGGTAAACGAGTGAATGAATGCGTTAAAAAGCAGCATCCTTTACGGAAAATCGCTCTGATCGGCAGACCGCTCGTTGGAGAAGAAGTAATGGAACAGCAAGATTGGGTCGCGCCATTATCTTTATATAAAAGCCTATGTGAAATGGAAGGCGTTCAGGCACTTCCAGTGGGCTCAAAAGGGATAGCATATGAATGGGAGCATCTGGATCAAAGTGGTGAAGGTGTTTCTGTGCATATAAGTAATAAAGTCGATATTGAAAAATCATCAGGACCATCCACTTGCTTCCTCATTGCTTATCCTGAACAATTAGAGGAAGAAATCAAGCACCGATCCGGTCCTCTTTTTATTGGTCATGACTGAATCAGGTATCGAGTTTAGTTCAAAATGAACTGGTTCGATGCTTTTTTCATTGAGATCTTACCTTTATGGATGCCTTATCCTGATGTAGAGTGAATTATTGAATACCCCTTTCAATGTATTGTTATGTTATTACTGTAAAATATTATTCTGAGTTAGTTTATATAGATAGATAGATTAAAGAGATTCCAAAGGTTGGGATGATATAGAGACAAACAATCATAACGGTCCATGAATCTTTTTAATCAACATCACAAGGAGTTGCAGCAGTAGTCTAATTTATTTGGATTGAGCCATACCGATAGTTTGTTGGTTTATGCGCTTGTTTCCGTCATTTTCTTGATGGATATCAAAGCCAAAGCAAAATGGCACCCATTTATTGCGTTACTTCTTGCTTCCGTCATTTTAGGGATTATCGCAGGTATGGATAATCAGGATGTTGCAGATGCTGTTCAGATAGGGGTAGGTAATACTCTTGGTTAAATAGCACTCATTGTCGGTTTAGGTACCATGCTTGGAAAGATGATGGCAGAGTCGGGCGGTGCAGACAGGATTGCGAATACCCTATTGGATAAGTTCGGTGAAAAGAAAGTCCATTGGGCGATGATGTTGATTGTTGCCTTCATGGTAGGGAAGTCCCCTATTCTTCGAAGTTGGCTCGTTTTACTATTCCAATCGTTTATACGATTGCAAAAAGAACGGGTTTATTCTTTTTGAAAATCGGGATTCCCATGTTAGCTGATTATCGACTGTACATGGTTTAATGCCTCCACATCCAGCAGGGATGATTGCGTTCAGGAATTCGGTGCAAATGTCGTATGACAACTGCAGTAGGTATTGTGCTGCAAGATCATCTCTTCTGTACCAGGTGTTAATATTGAATTGCCGGTCCTTGCAATCGGTTCAGGTTCATTAATTCTATCACACGTGAATGATGCAGGATTTTGGATGATCAAAGAGTTCTTTAATTTAACAGTCGCACAAACGTTAAAGTCTTGGACGGTCATGGAAACGATTATATCACTCGTTTCACTTATCCTAATCTTACTATTGAATTCAATTGTTTAAGAGAAAGGAGATTGATTTAAATATGGGACATTCAGGTTATATGATGGGGATTGATATTGGTACGACGAGTACGAAGGTTGTTCTTTTTTCAAAAGGGGGGGAGGTTGTCCAATCTTGTTCGAAAGGATATCCTCTTCACAGTCCAACTCCTTCCGTAGCGGAACAAAATCCCGAAGAAATTTATAAAGCGGTCATCATTGCAATAGCCGAGGTTATGATTGCAAGCGGAATAGAAAAGCAAGAACTGGGCTTCATATCGTTCAGTTCGGCGATGCATAGCTTGATCGCCATGGGTAAGGACGGCAACCCGCTGACGAATAGCATTACATGGGCGGATAATCGAAGTGTTGCCTATGCGGAGAAATTGAAGGCTTCGGAACAGGGGAGGCAATTGTATCACAGGACGGGAACACCCATTCACCCAATGTCCCCAATCACGAAAGTAATGTGGTTAAGAAATGAGCATCCCGGTATTTTTAACGAAACGGACAAATTTATAGGAATTAAAGAATACATCATCTATAAGTTTTTCAATGAGTATGTGATGGATTATTCGCTCGCTTCTGCAACGGGCATGTTCAACTTGAATGACCTGAAGTGGGATGAAAAGGCACTCACCATTGCTGGAATTGGGGCTGACAAGCTGCCGACGCTTGTCCCTACAACGCATATCCTTTCAGGCTTAAGTGAGGAATTAGCTGCAAAAATGAACATTCATGCTGGTACCCCGTTTGTGATTGGAGCGAGTGATGGTGTGCTTGCCAACTTAGGGCAAAACGCAATCAAGCCAGGCGTTCTGGCAGTGACAATCGGAACGAGCGGTGCGGTAAGAACCGTCAGTGACCGGCCGCTTACCGATCCCAAAGGCAGGACATTCTGCTATGCCCTTACTGAGAATCATTGGATAATCGGCGGACCGGTCAACAATGGGGGAATCACCTTCCGATGGGCACGCGATCAATTAGGCCGCGTGGAAATCGAAAAAGCGAAGGCTTCAGGACAGGACTCCTATGAGATTCTGACGGATATGGCTTCTAATATTGCACCTGGTTCTGATGGGTTGATATTCCACCCGTATATGGCTGGGGAACGGGCCCCATTATGGAGTGCCGATGCAAGGGGCTCCTTCTTCGGACTGGCGCTTCATCATACTCGTGACCATATGGTCCGGGCAGTGCTGGAGGGTGTGATGTATAACTTGTACAGTGTCCTTCTTGCTGTAAAGGAGTTGACGGGTGCTCCCGAGAAGATCCATGCAAGCGGCGGATTTGTCCGCTCAAAGCTCTGGCGCCAAATCATGGCTGATATATTCAATCAAAACGTGACAATTCCTGAAAGCTTTGAGAGTTCGAGCTTAGGTGCAGCCGTTCTTGGATTATACGCTTTAGGCGAAATTGAAAGCCTTGATGAGGTTGAGGGTATGGTTGGTGAAACGAATGAACTTGTCCCGATCGAAGAGAACGTTAAAGTGTATGAAGAATTAATGTCGATTTATTTATCCGTGAGCAGGCAATTGGAAGGCGACTACAAGAGAATCGCTGATTTCCAAAGACGTCATTTAGAATGATTTTTAGGGAAAGCACAGATGCATAAGCACTGTGCTTTTCTTTTTGCCTAGTATTTAAAATGGTAAAATGGTAGAAAACGATAAGGGGAATTTTCTTATGGGAGCCAGTAAAACGAATGCAATGCGAATTCTTGATAACAAAAGTATAGAGTATGGCATGATGAGTTATGATGCACACGATGGAAAAATCGACGGGATCACTGTTGCGGACAAGATTGGAAAAGCGCCAGAAACCGTTTTTAAAACGCTTGTTACCCATAGCGGACCACAGCAGCTTCATGTATTTGTCATTCCTGTAGCAACTGAACTGGATCTGAAAAAAGCAGCGAAGGCCGCAGGTGCAAAAAAAATTGAAATGCTTGCGGTTAAAGACCTGCAAAAATACACAGGGTACATTCGGGGAGGCTGTTCCCCTATCGGAATGAAAAGGCAATACCCGACCTTTATCGATGAAAGTGCAACAAACCTGCCTGAAATCATCGTAAGTGGAGGGAAAATCGGTACACAGATCGTTTTAAAACCGTCAGAATTCCTGGAGGTCACACAAGCGGAATCTGTAGCCCTAATAAAATAAACCGTTTACCTTTAGGTATTCACCTATTGGGTCTTTTCTTCATACGCTGTCTTGAAGATCACATCTTTATTGTGAGGGAGAGTGTGGAAGTGACAGGAAGAGTGATGAATTATTTCGCTGGAGGCAATACGGCTAAAGGGTTTTATAGTTTATATGATTCCAATTTAACAGGTCTGGAAAGACTATTCATATTAAAAGGCGGACCCGGTTCCGGTAAATCGACCATTATGAAAAAAATCGGCCAAGAATGGCTGGATAAAGACTATGACATCGAGTATTTACATTGTTCATCCGATAATGATTCCATTGATGGAGTAATCATACCGGCTTTGAAAATCGGAATCGTGGATGGGACCGCGCCGCATGTGATTGAGCCGAAGGCGCCAGGGGCCATTGAGGAATATGTCAATCTAGGGGCTGCCTGGAATTCCCAGCAACTGGCTTCTGAGAGAGCTGCCATCATAAGATTGACGAATGCGAGAAGCAAGAGTTTCGAGAAGGCATATGCCCTATTCGCTGAAGCATTGAGGATACATGATGAATGGGAAGACATTTATAAGGCAAATATTGATTTCGCTAAATTGAATGGGTTGACCAATAAATTGATAGAAGGTTTTTATAGAGATATCGTCCTTAATAAGAAGTCGGATGTTCGTCACCGATTCTTAGGTGCAGCTACACCAAAGGGGGCAGTTGATTTCATCCCCAATATTACTGAGGGATTACAAAAACGGTACTTTTTGAAGGGACGTCCAGGTTCTGGGAAATCAACGATGCTGAAGAAGATTGCAAAGGCTGCGGAGCAAAGAGGCTTTGATGTGGAAGTATATCATTGTGGTTTCGATCCGCATAGCTTGGACATGGTAATCGTCCGGGAGGCAGGGTTCGCCATTTTTGACAGCACATCACCGCATGAATATTTCCCGAGTTGTGGAGGGGATGAAATCATTGATATATATAAAACGGCCATCCTGCCAGGAACAGATGAAATATATGCCGATCAGTTAAAGGATGTTTCAACCAGGTACCGGACGAAAATGAATGAAGCGACAGCAAATCTGGCTAAGGCAAAAGAGCTGCATGACGAACTCGAAAAGATTTATGTAGAAGCAATGGACTTTACAGCCATCGATGACATTCACAGAGACATCCACGAACAGATTATTGAACGGGCACAAGATGTCGATAGTAAAACGATTCTACATTGAAAAAGCAAACTGCACCTATCTTAATTAGGTGCAGTTTATTTATATACATAATAGGATTTTTTAATGACCGATATATATGGGTTTGTTAAACGTGTTTATCCACGCTCTTTCGGTTAAAATAGGAATTATATTGAAAAAAAGGGGCCGGTTGAATTGATTAAGACGATTGCGATTGATATGGACGGAACATTGCTAAACAAAATGCAAAAGGTCAGTGAGGAAAATAAACATGCAATCCAGAGGGCGCAAAGTGAGGGAGTGGAAGTGATCATTGCTACTGGAAGATCTTATTCGGAAGCAAGGTTCGCCTTAGATGAAGCAGGCATCGTTTGCCCTGTCATCTGTGTAAATGGTGCTGCCCTCTTTACGGAGGAAGGAAAGATTGCCGCTTCCAATCCAATGTCAGCTGCCACTGCTAAAATGGTAGCTGGATTCCTCGAAGAACAAGGGATTTATTTTGAAATATATACGAGTCAGGGAATTTTTTCTAAAGACTATGAAAACGCAATATCTGTTTTGGTTGATGTATTCGTTACAGCCAATCCGGACATTGACCCTGAGAGCATGCGGAAATATGCGGAGGAGCGTTTACGGCTTGGACAGGTAACTTCCATTTCCGATTATTCTGAGTTATTCAGCCGTTCGAATGAGGAATATTATAAAATTCTCAGCTTCTCAAAGGATTTGACTTTATTGAATCAAATTGCTTCGAAATTGCAAGGACAGGGAGTTACAGTCACTTCATCGGGACGTGAAAATGTGGAAATCATGAGTGAAACAGCTCAAAAAGGAACGGCACTTGAAACATATGTGAATGGAAAATCCGGCTCGATGCAGGAAACGATGGCTATTGGGGATAATTATAATGATGTATCCATGTTTGAACGGGTAGGTTTGTCAGTCGCAATGGGAAATGCCCCGCTCGAAATTAAAAAACTGTGTGATGAAGTAACAGGCAAGAATGATGAATCCGGTGTAGCGGAGGCCATTTTAAAGGTACTTAAACAGTCAGCCTATTAAACTCATGAATCGAAGGGGGAAAGGCTTTTGAAAAGATCTCTCGTGTTTTTCCTTATGGCTACATTGGTTTTAACTGGTTGTAACATGAATGATGACGACAGCAAAACCCAGCCGAATCCTGACAAAGAAGTGACGGGCACTTTAGGGGAAGATCCGGATGTGCTGGTAACGAACCTTCAGGCCCCATGGTCGATTCAGAAGAATGGGGCCACAATGTATGTGTCAGAGCGGACCGGAACCATCGTTGAATGGGACAAGGATAAGATGACACGGCAAAAGGTCAACCTTAAAAAGACATTGTCAGCTAAAGCGGAGGCTGGGTTGCTTGGATTTTTGCTAGCTCCCGATTTCTCTAAGAGCGGGCAAGCTTTCGCCTATTACACCTATGAAGAAGGCGGGGATTCCATCAATCGAATCGTCATTTTAGAAAAAAATGATGAGAAATGGCAGGAGATGGAGACCTTAATCGACGGAATACCAAGCGGGGACTACCACCATGGCGGCAGGATCAAGATTGGACCGGATGATAAGCTATACGCAACAACAGGTGATGCAAGAAAGCCTGAGATCGCACAGGACATAGATTCTTTAGGCGGGAAGATTCTGCGCATGAACCTGGATGGCACCATTCCGAAAGATAATCCTTTCGGGAATTCGTACGTCTATTCATACGGTCACCGCAATCCACAAGGTCTGGCCTGGGATGAAGCAGGACAGTTGTATGAAAGTGAGCACGGAGATTCGGCTCACGATGAATTAAATAAAATCAATCCAGGTAAGAACTACGGCTGGCCAGAGGTAGAGGGCGATGAGCAAAAACCTGATATGGTAAAGCCATTGATTCATTCCGGTGAAAATACATGGGCTCCTTCTGGCATGGCCTATTTTGACGGAAAGCTCTATTTTGCAGCCTTAAGGGGTGAAGCGCTTAAGAGTTATGATGTAAAGAGCGGAAAACTGACTAATATCATTACGGGCTCAGGAAGGATACGTGATATATTCGTTGATGAAGAATTCCTTTATTTCATAAGCAATAATACGGACGGCCGAGGAAATCCTGATGAAAAAGATGATAAACTTTATCGTTTGCCACTTTCTCGGTTAAATATGCCCTGAGGTTATTAAGGAGAAGTTCGGAAATGTGGTATTTGTGTGGTTCAAAATAGTTTTCGAATGAAATCATTCCGCAACGCAAAGATCAAATATCGGAAGCCTCGTTTTTAATAGCGGGGTTTCCCTTTTGTATATGGCCTCGAAGTATCGACCACAAAGAGCATGGCATGGCCCCGATTTGCCCCATACCATTTGGTCAAACTCACGAGTATTTGCTCCAAATTCACGAGTAAAAGCATGAAATTCACGAGTATTTGCTCTAAACTCACGAGTAAAAACGTGAAATTCACGAGTAACGCCCAAATTTTCACGAGTATTTGCTCCAAATACACAGTATTTCCTCCCCACTCCCAAGTAAAATCCCGAATCTCCTGAAAAGGGTATTTTTTTTGTCTCGGGAGCAATGGAGAAGCTGAGGAAACAGAGTGAATACGATCATTTTCGGCTAGACATTTCTAATGAATAGGTGTATAGTTACCTAGGTAACTACTTTACAGGAGGAATACCTTTGTCCTTTCAAAATGGTTTTTTTCATCATAACTTACAATTTTCAAGGTCATTTACCAAAAAGTTAAATGAACAATTGGCCAAGGTTGATCTTTTTCATTCCCAATGGTCGATTGTATATTATCTGTATCAGTTTGGCTGTTCTACGCTTGTTGAAATAAGCACTTATCTAGATGTGGAGAAACCGACGGTAACCAGGACGGTAAACCGGTTGGAAGAACTTGATTTGATTGAACAAATCCCAGGAAAAGATAGGCGGGAACGGAGAATACAGTTAACGGAGTCAGGTTTAAGGACTTATCAAGAGGCCAAAAAGGTAGTTGAAGAATTTGAACTTCAATTAATGAGCGGTTTGGCTGAAGAGGATCGAGAGGCAACGTTACGAACGTTGATTTTCTTGAAAGAAAAATTAAAACAATAGTTAGGAAGAAGGATTGAAATGAATCACAAACCGAAATTGTGGACGAAAGACTTTCTGATTGTCTCGTCTGCGAACTTTTTTTTATTTTTAACTTTCTATGTTTTGATGGTGACATTGACCATTTATACGATGGATAACTTTCATGCGTCGCAAGCACTAGCAGGACTTGCTTCAAGTATCTTTGTTCTCGGGGCTGTGCTTGTCAGACCGATTGCAGGGAAAAAAATCGACAAGATCGGCCGTAGAAAAATGTTGCTTGGCTCGTTGGTTATATTCCTGATTGCATCCATTGGCTATTTCCTGGTGGATAGTTTATCCCTCTTATTGATCGATCGGCTTATTCACGGTTTTGCTTTTGGCCTTGCCACTACGGCAACTGGAACGATTGCTGCAGATATCATTCCGAATGAAAGACGCGGGGAAGGTACAGGTTACTTTGCCATGAGTACAAACTTGGCAATGGCATTCGGTCCGTTTATTGGATTGCTGATAACACAGCATTTCAGTTATTCCATCATTTTCTATGCAGCCTCCTTATTTGCCGGATTTTCTTTAGTTGCATCATTATTCATGAATGTGCCTGAAGGGGAAAAGGGCGGAGCTTCACCACAAAAAGGATTTAAGATCAGTGATTACTTTGAAAAAAGGGCCCTGCCCATTTCCATTTTTATCGGATTTGCCGGATTTACCTATTCGAGCATCTTGTCCTATTTAACGTCTTTTGCAAAGGAAATGGATTTAATGGATGCGGCGAGCTTTTTCTTTGTCGTATTTGCTGTATTCCTTTTGGCGTCCCGTCCGTTTACAGGATCGATGTTTGATGTGAAGGGGGAAAATGCAGTTATTTACCCATCGCTCTTCCTATTTGCCGTAGGTATGGTCATCCTCAGCCAATCCCATCATGGTATCACGCTTCTGATTGCCGGTGCCTTTATCGGAGTGGGGTATGGTACGTTTCAATCAAGCTGTCAAGCGATTTCCATTAAGGAAGCTCCATCAAATCGAATGGGATTAGCCACATCCACGTTTTTTACAATGTATGACTTCGGTATTGGTGTTGGCCCATTCCTATTGGGATTCCTTATTCCATTTACAGGGTTCAAAGGGTTATTCATAGGAATGTCGATCCTTGCATTCGTTCTTATTGGCATTTATTACTTGGCACATGGAAAAAAAGCCTCGGCAAGAACGAAAATGCAGCATAAGGAACGCTTGTCTGCCTAATTTTTCGAATATGATTGTATAAAATGAAGAATTTTGGGGATGCTTATATTATGATTGATTTTCCAAAGTATCCCCCTTTTCTCCGCCTGTCATCCACAGGCGTTTTTTTTATGCCATAAACAAAGAAAACCGCCTTATTGGCGGTTTCTTTAAAATTTATAGGTCCATAATCGTTCTTTGCGGATCCAGTCTAGAAAATCAGCATCCTGATTTTCGAATTTCTCTTTCCAATCGATCACCATTGCCTGCGTTTGCGAACGGTGGGCAGTGAATGTTGCCACCTTTTTTTCTTCGACGGCAGAGATATCATGGATGATGTCAGGCTGTCCCAATTCGTCAATGCAGTTATTCGAGAAGGCGACACAATGAAGTTTAGGTCTCTCTTTCTCTTCCATTCTTTCCACGGCCCGAACCACAGCCCGTGCTGTCGCTTCATGGTCTGGATGGACACTGTATCCTGGGTAAAACGTAATGATCAATGAAGGATTCAATTCATTGATGGCATCGGTAAATAATGAAGTCAGCTTTTCATCATCTTCAAATTCAATTGTCTTATCACGCAATCCAAGCATGCGTAAATCTTGGATGCCAATCGCATTTGCTGCATCGATTAATTCCTTTTTACGAATTTTGGGGAGTGATTCCCTTGTTGCAAATGGAGGGTTTCCTAAATTACGTCCCATTTCTCCTAAAGTTAAGCATAAATAGGTGACAGGAGTGCCCGCTTCTCTATGAAGGGCAAGCGTTCCGGAGACCGAGAAGGCTTCATCATCGGGATGTGGGAATATAACTAATACATGGCGTTCTTTTTCCAAGGTATATTTCTCCTTCCGTTCTACTTACAGTGAGTATGGTTATCGGTGAATGGGAGTTTTCATCGGAAATATATCAAGCAAGTTGTCATCATTCAAAGGGAGTAGGACTGAGCTGCATGGAGACGGCAAGCTTTCCGGAAAAATCAAGGCCTGCCAATAGCAATCTCCCTTGTTCATCCATTTCGAAGTGGTTAACGCCTTCTGCATATACCCAGCCGATATTGAGCTTCAAGCCAATGCGGTAGGGTCCATCGCCAACTATCTTCCCATGTTCATACTTTATATATGCATTACGGATATAAGCACCTGCCGAAAAGAAAGCTTCATCTACATGAGTGGCATAGGCACCATTTGTCGTTTCAAGGTGAAGATATACATCTTGTCCGGCGAAAGAATCAATGGCATTTTGCACCTCTGTACGGTCTATAGGTTTCATTCTATAATTTCCTCCTTAACTGGGCGGCTAGATAAGCTTTTCCTTCTTTCTATTTTACTAAATAAAAACAAAAAAAGCGAAAAAGGCCGCTCGATGAATTTGAGCGGCCATTAAACTTGATGTTTTATTTTTGAGTTTTTTCAGCAATTCCATATTTATGGTATGCACCATGATTGACAGGTCCAACATAGTCATTCATCTTCCAAGAGTGGCGAACCGCCTCGGTAATGAAGTCTTTAGAAATGAGGATAGCCTCACGCGGGCTTTTCCCTTCAGCCAATTGAGCTGCAATAGCTGCAGAAGATGAACAGCCGGCACCATGTGTATTGGTCGTTTCGATTTTCTCTGATTCAAGGATTTCAAATTCTTTTCCATCATATAAAAGGTCGATGGCTTTATCATGATCCAGCTTATTACCGCCTTTGATCAAGACATATTTTGCACCAAGTGCATGAATCTTTTCAGCTGCAGCCCTCATGTCATCAATTGTCTTGATAGGCGAAGTTCCCGCTAACTGAGCGGCCTCGAACAGGTTTGGAGTGACTACAGTTGCACGTGGAACAAGCAATTCACGCAGAGCTACAGCCGTTTCAGGGTGCAATACTTCATCTTCACCTTTACATACCATAACTGGATCGATAACGACTTTGTCCAGTTTCAACTCGTCTATTTTACGGGCGACAAGTTCAATGATTTCCACTGATCCAAGCATTCCCGTTTTCATGGCATCAATGCCGATTGACAGGATCGTTTCGATTTGGGCTTCCAAAACTTCGACCGGTGTAGGGAATACATTATGGGACCAGCCATTCTTCGGATCCATCGTCACGATTGTCGTTAAAGCGGACATGCCGTAAACGCCGAATTCTTGGAATGTCTTTAAATCTGCTTGTAGACCCGCGCCGCCGCTTGAATCCGACCCGGCAACTGTCATAGCTCTTTTCATAGTCATTATGTGACCTCCTCAGGAGAATTAGATATCGATATTATCAGCATACCAGATAATATGCTATTTTTAGAATATACCAAAATTTCTTTTATGTAAAACTTAGTTTTCACCCTAATATGAATGCCTTAGAGAAGGTAATGGAATGGCCTCGCATAAGTCATTTTTCGGACCTGGAATTCAGGAAATAGGATGGATGGGTGTCCTGTTTTTTAGCTTTGCATCCTATTTTCCATCTTTTGATATACAAAGCAAAGTTTGTGAAAGTGTCATTATTTTCAAAGTTGATTTAAAATATTTAAATATAGTGGACACATTTAAGTATAGCTTTACCGATCGATGCTGGATTAAACCCAAAAAAGGGAGGGTGATTCTTATGGATTGGACAATGTTGCTTTTAGCTGGTGGGAAATCAAGCCGGATGGGAGTCAATAAGGCCCTCTTGACCATAGGTGGCGTTGTGAACGTTTCAAGAGTGGCATCCGAATTGAAAAAGGTGTCAGAAAACATTATGGTCATTACGAATACATTTGAAGAATATCATTTTCTGCAACTTCCGCTAATTCCGGATTTACATAAGGATCAAGGCCCTCTTGGCGGATTGCATGCAGGGTTGACCTCATCGAAAACGGAGCTTCAGTTCCTTGCAGCCTGTGATATGCCGTTTGTGAGTGCAGATGCCATCAAGGATATCATTTCCCATTATGAACCTGAATTCGATGCTGTCATTCCAGAAATAAATGGCAGGCTCCAGCCGCTTTTTGCTGTTTACCATAAAAGGTGTCTTCCTGTACTGACGGAGTGCTTATTAAAACAAGAATTAAAAATGAGTCTTTTTTTGGAAAAGATTTCGGTGAAAATCATGAAAGAAACCGACTTTAAGTTATATTGCGAGAATCCTGAACATTTTCAATACCTTTTTTTCAATATGAATACGAGGGAAGATTATCAAGAGGCAGGTTATATTGATCAAACCGAATTATATATAAAGGATGGTAGACATGAATTATAATATTTCAAAAGAGCCGATTGTCATCCAGGAAGTGATTGATAAAGTAGTCAAGCGAAATGCAGGTGCCGTCACGACCTTCATTGGTACAGTGAGGGAAATGACGAAAGGAAAAAAGACTCTCTTCTTAATTTACGAAGCGTATGAACCGATGGCCATCAAGAAATTGGAGCAAATCGGATTTGAGATCAAGGAGAGATGGCCTGATGCAGAAACGGCGATCACTCATCGTGTAGGTAAACTTGAAATCACGGATATCGCAGTGGTTATTGCCGTTAGTACGCCACATCGAAATGATGCATATGAGGCAAACAGGTATGCGATTGAAAGAATTAAGGAAATCGTCCCGATCTGGAAAAAAGAACACTGGGAAGATGGGGAGACATGGGTCGGAAACCAGTTGGAAACCGTTTCATATCCAACGGGGAAACCGGAAGAGGGGGATATTGATGATTAATGTACTTTTATTTGCCCAATTGAAAGATGAGCTAGGCAAAGAGACTCTTTCTATAGAAGGAAATGGAATGAGTGTAGCCCAGCTAAAAGGAAAAATGAAGGTGGATTTTCAATTGGACGGTCTTGAAACCGTGATGACAGCGGTCAATGAAGAATTTGCCGATGATGACACGGTTCTATCTGATGGAGATACAGTTGCTTTCATTCCACCAGTCAGTGGAGGCTAAAGTGTTCGGAAGGGAGGGTTCACGGTGAAAGAGCGATTTTCAAGGCAGACTTTATTCGCCCCCATTGGTGAAGGGGGCCAATTGAAAATTATGAAGAAGCATGTCTTGCTTCTTGGGGCAGGGGCTTTGGGATCTGCCAATGCCGAGGCCCTAACTCGTGCAGGAGTAGGGAAGCTTACCATTGTCGACAGGGATTATGTCGAGACCAGTAATTTACAGCGCCAACAAATGTATACGGAATGGGATGTCGATGAGAAGCTGCCAAAAGCAGAAGCGGCAAAGCGCCATTTATTTGATATCAATCATGAAGTTGAAGTGAATGCCATCATCATGGACGCAACTGCCCAGAACCTCGAACAGCTGCTTGGTGATGTTGATTTGATATTGGATGCAACCGATAACTTTGAGACACGGATGATTATTAATGATATATCACAAAAGCTTCATATACCCTGGATTTATGGGGCATGTGTGGGGAGTGTGGGCATGACTTTGACAATCCTTCCCGGACAGACTCCATGTTTGCACTGTTTGCTTAAAGCAATCCCGATTCAAGGAATGACCTGTGACACAGGAGGAATCATATCACCAGCTGTAACGATGGTAGTGGCACACCAAACTGCCGAAGCTTTGAAAATCCTTGTTGAAGATTGGGAATCGGTACGACCTGCACTTGTTACTTTTGATCTGTGGAGAAATCAATACCAAACCGTTAAATTAACAAAAGCGAAAAAGAAAGATTGTCTTTCATGTGGAGAGCAAAGGACATATCCCTTTTTAACAATGGAAAATGCAACGAAAACGGCTGTCCTTTGCGGGAGGGATACTGTACAGGTAAGACCGCCAAAACCTTTGGAACTGCAACTCGAGAAATTAGCCAAAGATCTGGACGGCAGCGGCTATTTGGTGAAATTCAATCCATTTCTTCTCTCTTGTGAAAAGGCTGGGGACCGTATAGTCATTTTCAAGGATGGCCGGGCGTTGATTCACGGTACGAAGGACATGGTCCATGCAAAGGCCACATACCAAAGAATCCTTGGATAATGAATATAAAAAACGAGGCTGCCGGTTAAGGAGCCTCGTTTTTTATATTCATATAGGGTAATGGTTATCGGGTATTAGTGTGTAATCCCGTCTTTATTATCTTGTTTGGAAGCAACGATGACAACTTTTCCTTTGTCAAGCACTTCCTCGTAACGTTCTGCCTCCATATCACTGAGGCCAAGGTTGCTCATTCGGTTACGAAGTTCATCTCCGCGTGATTTGAAGAGGTTTCCGACGGTATCAAGGAAACCTTGTTCCTTCATGCCTACATCTTCTGTATTTGTATTCTCGGTAAGGTGTTTTGAGCGGGTTTTATCATGGGCAAACAAATAAACATCGTCTTTCGTATAACCTGATGTAACTAATTCATCGATTTTTTCCTTTGCTTGTAAACCGTTTTCTACTACATGTACTTGATACATATAAACTCCTCCTTGAATTATAGTAAGATTCTCTTGAATATAGGCAAATGGAATCTTGCTCATTACAGCTGCTGATTGGTTATGGTAGTATATAACCTTATTTGGGCACTGATAAACATTTATATAGAAGGGAATTTTAGTAAGTGGTGAAGCGGAACACCTTCTGGATGCGGTAGGTCAAGTATTTAAAGACAGGCAGTTTCTTCTGATATTCACTGTAATCCACCGTGTATGTCCCATTTTGATTTGTCCAGAGTCTTTGAAAATAGCTATCGACATCCTTGGAAACGTCCGCATCATTTGGAGCATGGATTTCAACATTCGCTTCAAGATTATAGTCATCTAGATTGCGTGAGGTATAATTAGCCGATCCTCCAAGGATAATCGTCTCATTTGCCTTTTGGATCAGCATCAACTTTGTATGGAACTGTTCTTTATCTGTTTTGTACCAGCGGATCGAGATGTTTTCATCCCCCAGTTTTTCGAATTCGGCGGCAACCGGAAGATTGGGAATTCCGATTTTCTCACTTCCGAAAGCGTTTTGATTCGGATCCAATATCATTTGAATCTTCACACCCCGTTTAGCGGCATCCGTTAATGCCTCGACAACCTCGCGGTCGGCAATGTAGAACATGGCAAGATGGATCTTGTCCCCCTTTTCTGCACCCTTAATTGCCTTAAGGACATGTTTATTGATTTTTCCTTCCGTGAGCAGTTGTACCGATATCGGTCCTTTATCTGCTGATGTCCCTTTGAACTCAGGAAATGACTTTGGTCCTCCCGAGAATTTCGAAGCGGCTTCTTCGGCTTTAACAAAATCGCCGATGATATTCCCATCCGTCTGGAACGCAATATTGGAATGGAATCCACTTGCGTCATGAGGATTGGCCGATGAGATAATGGCCGTTTTTTCAGTGGCGACCACTTTTCTGTGATTGGCTTTGATATTCATCAGTCTAAGATAAGAACGCAAGGTGACCTTTGGTGCGCTTTTAGCCATTGGATTCACAATCCAGCCTTTCCCGCTTTCACCGAACCATTGGAAAAAGGTCCGATACACACCTGAATAGAGAGGATTCGGATCCCGGAGGCGGTCCAAGTTGGTAACAATGACTTCAATTCCATTTTTCTTCATCGTTTCCAATGCCTCTAACTGGTAGGCATTATAGGAAGTATTCACTTCATCAGTAATGAATGTAATCTGGAGGTCAGGTTTCCTTTTCTTCTGTTCAATCAGATTATCCTTCAGAGTCTCGGTTAACTTCGGGAAGTTTATCTTTTCATCATAAAAAGCATTAAACAAAAACATATCGATTACGATATAAGAATCAGCCTCTTCTATGGCTTGATTTATGGTTTGGAAAATTCGCTGCTCATGTTGCAGATTCCCCTGTTCATCGTGATAGGAAAGGTCATAGATGAAATCGATATCCTCGACATGATGAACCTTCCCTTCATAGGAAATACCATCGGGGAGAGGCTTGTAGCTGTTATAGACGATTACGGCTGCAATGACGATCAAAATGCTGACAAGCAGATAAAATCGTTTTCTTTTGTACCATTTTTTCATAGGGAATCCTCCAACATGGTTAAATTGCTTGCTAACTTTCTATTTTCCCACTTTTGGGGTATATAGAAACATAAATCGTAATCTATGGAAAAAGGCAAGGCGATTAAGTTTGATATAATATAGTTTCAAAAAGTGGAAAGGGGCTTGTGGCACATGACAAAGCAGTTATTAACAAATGATTGGTGGCCTCTATTGAAAGAGGAATTCAAAAAAGAATATTACCAGGAGCTATGGGAATTTATAAAGCAAGAGTACGGTCAGCAAGTCATTCATCCGGATCAGGCCGATATTTTCAATGCGCTTCACTATACTCCTTATGAAGAAGTAAAGGTTGTCATCCTTGGACAGGACCCTTACCATGGCCAGGGTCAAGCGCATGGCCTTAGTTTTTCGGTTAAGCCGGAGGTTCGCATCCCACCTTCTTTAAGAAATATCTTTAAAGAGTTACACACCGATCTAGGCTATGAGGTTCCTGATAATGGTTACCTAGTCGAATGGGCAAAACAGGGAGTGCTTCTATTGAATACCGTCTTGACTGTACGTGAGGGAGAGGCACACTCACACCGCGGAAAAGGATGGGAAATCTTTACGAATCAAGTTATTCGCCTATTGAATGACCGTCCGATGCCGGTTGTATTCATACTGTGGGGGAAACCTGCTCAAACCAAAATCCCTTTGATTGATGAAACCCGCCATAAAGTCATTAAGTCCGTACATCCGAGTCCGCTTTCGGCTTCCCGTGGTTTCTTTGGCACCAAACCTTTTTCCAAAACAAATCAATTGCTGATGGAAATGGGGGAATCCCCAATTGATTGGAAAATCTCGAACCGATGATATGGGCAAGAAAACGAACCGGGTGAATTGTATGGCTTGCCGTCATTTCTATTTAACTTGGGATCCCAGTTTTCCAAAGGGCTGCCGTGCTTTTCAATTCAAATCATCAAATCAGCCTTCTCATGATGTCTTTCATTCTTCAGGACAGCCATCCTTGAAATTTCAAGCCAAGCCAATTAAAAGGTAGGAAATATGCAAGGTGTTTTCTTCCCTGATTTTTGCTATGCTAGATATGATGGTTTTGACCTGTATATAGACGAGGTGGTAAAGTTGGATATTTCATCAAGACAAATGTTAGATAAAATCGAAGAGCTTGTTTTGAAAGCGAAACAGGCAAATTCAGAGGATAAGGTGCAGGGGTATGTAATTGCCATTAAATCCCTTTGTGAAGTGATGGTTGATGAAAAAGCTGCGAACATCAGCATATCGAAGCCAATCACATTGACCCAGCCCGTTATGTCGGCTACACCGAATGTAGAACCGGTTAAAATGGATGAGGCCAATGGGGAGTCCTTGTTCGATTTTTAAATTAGGGAAGGGGAGCAAAATAATTGAAACTGTTCATCATTTTAGGTGCATTGAATGGGTTTATTGCTGTGGCACTTGGTGCGTTCGGTGCACACGGACTGGAAGGGAAAATTCCTGATAAATATTTAGAAACCTGGCAAACGGCTGTTCAATATCAAATGTTCCATGCGGTGGGTTTATTGGTTCTCGGTTTATTGGCTGGGAAAATTTCAAGTCCGCTGATCAACTGGTCCGGCTGGCTTATGCTAATAGGAATTATCCTGTTTTCCGGAAGTCTATTCGTCCTAAGCGTTACGCAAATCAAAGTCTTGGGAGCCATCACACCGCTTGGCGGAGTTTCTTTCTTGGTTGCTTGGGTCTTAATGATCATTGCTGCATATAAATACTTGTAATGAAGGAGCTGATCTCTTGGGTCAGCTTTATTTAGAAAAAAGTCATCCCAATATAAGAAGAGCCTCAAAATCAAATAGATTCTGAGGCTCTTCTTTATTGGCTTTTTTTATCTTGGCGAATAGGTGGTAAGCCCAGCACCTCCAAATGGATATTCATATTCGATTTCTTCATCAAACGTAATATAATCTAAGTATACCATCGGGATTAAGTATCGTTTCCCCGTTTGAGGGTCGCTTATGATTAAATGATCGCGTCCTGCAGCCTCAATGATTCCTTTGAAGATCTTTGCATTCCATTCCTTGTTGTTTTCAAAGGTGGTGTAAACAGTGACTAATTTCCCTTTATTCAAACGCAATATGTTCTCGATGTACGACGCTTCGACCGGAAGCATGCCAGGTACCTGTGGTCCGGAAGGGGGTTGACCCATCGTCATCGGCACTTGTTGTGGCGTGCCTGCCATAGTGGGCTGTTGCGGCTGGTATGATGGCTGTTGGTATCCTTGCTGCTGGTAACCTTGTTGCTGGTTAGGATTCTGCTGCCGCAGGTCAGCCTCATTATTCTCATAGGGGTAATAAGGGCTTCCTCCGTACGGGTAATTACCATAAGGATTATTTTGTGACATTGCATTCCCTCCTGAATTCAAGGTTTATTTGATACTGTGGAATTTGGACAATCCGAGAGTGTGGACTGGGAGAAGCAGTGCGATTTATAGCGACCGGTAGTATTGTATATGTTTTCTGGACAATCCCCGGGTGGCTTAAAAAACCACAATGAATGTTACGCGATACATAACGGCTGCCGTTCATGATAAGTCATATCCTCTTGCCGGCTAATGAATAGAAGTAACGTTCCTTCACCTCGCTGGAGTCAGAAATTGCCTTGATCAATTTTCCTGAAGCTGAATGGGACTGTGAAAAAATAAATTCATCACTATTGAAAATGTATGGGATGTGGATTGGATTTATTCCACAGCCGGGGAAAAATAAAAATGAGTGGACGCAAAAAAGGCTTCCGGAAGCCGGAAGCTCATTGTCTTATACATATAGGAATGAAGGTACGTTTTCTTCCGGCAGGATATTGCCTACAAAGAAAGAACCAAATGCAGCGTAACGTGCACTCACTTCATCAAAACGCATTTCATAGATTAATTTTTTAAATTGAAGGACATCGTCTGCGAATAGAGTTACACCCCATTCATAATCGTCAAAACCGACAGAACCGGAAATGATTTGTTTTACTTTACCGGCATAACTGCGGCCAATCAAACCGTGGGAACGCATTAAGCCTTTGCGCTCTTCCATGGAAAGCATATACCAGTTATCATCACCATCACGACGCTTGTCCATTGGATAGAAACAAACATGTTTCGCTTTTGGAAGTATCGGATAAAGTCTGGAACGAACATGAGGATTCTGGTAAGGGTCCTCACCATCTCCACCAGCTAAGTAATTGCTTAATTCCACGACGGAAACGTATGAATAAGCGGGAATAGTATATTCGGCAAGCTTCGTTTTGTTGAATTCGTTTTCAATTGCATTCAATTCTTCCATGGTTGGGCGGGCAAACATAAGCATGAAGTCCGCTTTCTGACCAACGATGGAATATAGGGCATGGCTGCCTTCATTGTCGCTTTGTGTCATATTCCATTTATCCAGTAAACCTTGGAATTCTGAGATGGCCAATTGGCGTTCGTCACTTGATAACGTTTTCCAAGAAGCCCAGTCGATCAGACGGAAATCATGTAAACAATACCAGCCGTCCAGTGTTTGTGCTGCTTCACTCATTACGATCACTCCTAAGTCTTATTATAGCTTTAATATAACATAGTTTCAGTATAAGGAAATTTATATCAACCCGCAAACACCACCACTGTTTTTCAATGTTTCTGCAAATTTCAAATTTGCGGATTGGCAGGGGACCAAAGTGGCTGGAATTTACCTGGCTGCTAGAGTATTCTTAAAAGAAGACGACAATGGATTAGCACCGGATGGTTAAACATAGAAAACATGGGGGAAACGTATCTAAAAAGGAGGATGAGCCAGTGAGTGATTTATTCGAAATATTGGAATCAAAAGTTATGGGGCATAATTTAAAGATCGTTTTTCCAGAAGGGTTGGATGAACGGATTTTGGGAGCGGCAGGCAGGCTTGCCGAAGCTAAACTGGTGACACCGGTATTGATCGGGGACATCGGGATGATTCAAGAGAGGGCAAAAGATTTGAAAATCTCCCTTGAGGCAATCGAAATATATGATCCGAAGAATTATATCATGATGGATGAAATGGTTGAAGCGTTCGTGAAGGTCCGTGATGGTAAAGCGACAGATGAACAAGCTCGTGAAATATTATTGGATGAGAACTATTTTGGAACCATGCTCGTCCATATGAAACTGGCACATGGAATGGTGAGTGGCGCAACGCATTCGACTGCCGATACGGTTCGTCCCGCCTTAAGGATCATCAAAACAAAGCCAGGCGTCCAAAAAACATCGGGAGTATTCATCATGGTCCGGGATGAAGAAAAATATGTATTCGCAGATTGTGCGATCAATATAAACCCCAGTTCCCAGGACCTGGCTGAAATTGC
Organism: Peribacillus sp. V2I11; assembly: GCF_030817135.1. Classification (NCBI taxonomy): domain Bacteria; kingdom Bacillati; phylum Bacillota; class Bacilli; order Caryophanales; family Bacillaceae; genus Peribacillus; species Peribacillus sp. V2I11. The sequence goes on from NZ_JAUSYW010000001.1 coordinate 2,484,923, forward strand.
TATAGAAAGTGCGAAGACTGCATTAATGTTCGATATCGAACCGCGTGTGGCGATGCTGAGCTTTTCCACAAAGGGATCGGCAACATCCCCCGAGACCTTAAAAGTGGTTGATGCCGTCGATTTGGCAAAAGAAATGGACCCTGAAGTCATTCTTGATGGGGAATTTCAGTTTGACGCGGCCTTCGTTCCTTCTGTGGCAAGGAAAAAAGCACCGGATTCCCTTATTCAGGGGGATGCGAATGTTTTTATTTTCCCAAGTCTCGAAGCAGGGAACATTAGCTATAAGATGGTACAGCGCTTGGGTGGCTTCGAAGCGGTCGGTCCGATCCTTCAGGGGCTGAATCGTCCGGTGAATGACCTTTCGAGGGGATGCAGTGAAGAGGATGTATATAAACTGGCTGTCATTACAGCGGCACAGGGATTTGTGGCGCAGTATCAATAGGCAGCTTGAGGATTAAATGTAGAGGGAGATTCGTATGGGTGAGACAGATTCATTATTAATGCAGCAAGAGTGGAGGATTATTGACCAATCTTCCGTTGGACCTCAGTTTCCTGCTCTGGAGTCCTTTGCGATGGATGATACATTTTGCGCTTCCGTTGGGTCAGGTAAATCAGCGGCAGTAGCCAGGGCGTGGGTACACCATCGAACCATCGTCATGGGTATACAGGATACGAAGTTGCCTTTTCTTAAAAAAGGTTTGGAACATTTAAAAGAACATGATTTTCAGGCCATCGTGAGGAATTCAGGAGGGCTGGCGGTCGTGCTGGATGAAGGGGTCCTTAATTTTTCGCTCATTTTTCCTGAAAACGAGCAGAAGATTGAAATCAATCGTGGATATGATGCGATGTGGGAGCTTGTCCAATTGATGTTTTCCGATTTCCCGGTCACGATGGAGGCAAGGGAAATCGTCGGTTCCTATTGTCCTGGTAGTTATGATTTAAGTATAAATGGGCAAAAGTTCGCTGGTATATCCCAACGCAGGATCCGCAATGGTGTAGCTGTGCAAATCTATTTGTGTGTCAATGGAAGCGGGGCTGAACGTGCCAGTCTCGTGAAGGGTTTTTATGATGCAGCTAAAGGAAATGCAGAAACCAAATTCGCTTATCCTGATATCGTCCCTTCGGTAATGGCGTCCCTAACGGAATTGTTGGGCGTGCAATTGAGTGTTCAGGACGTTATGCTCAGATTCCTACATGTATTGAAGGAACATAGCGAAAGGATATTCTCTGATACTCTTTCCGCTGAGGAATGGCCGATGTATGAGGCATACTTGACAAGAGTGGTGGAACGCAATGATAAAGTATTCGATGCATTAAAGGATTGATATGAAAGAAGAAGCTGTTCCAGTAATTCAGGAACGGCTTCTTTCATTTAATACGACTTTAGCATTCACTGAAACTGTAAAAGGCCTGTATGATAGACAGCGACGTCCTGGGAGATATTATTCCTTCTTTCTTGAAATAATGAAAAAAAGAGCCTAGCGGCTCCATTTTTCGGATAAACATGGGTGAAAGGGCCTTTGGCATGTGGCGGATCCATATAACTGAACCCCACATTATCTTATTACTCGGCCATTTTTTCCAAATTGCCATTCCGGTCCATCTTGAACTTAGTTGCCGGACGTTCTTCTTCCTCTAACAATACCAGCTTTCTTGCTCGATTCATGATATTCATCAAAGTTTCATAATCTTCCTGCATCAAGCCGCTATTTTGTTCTAGGTGGCTGATTTTATTTTCCAATTCTTCGTTTCGCTTTTTCAGCCCTTTAATTTCGAGCTTCAATCTTTCATTTTCGGTTTTTAATACTTCGCCTTGAAGCATGCGGCCGTTCATGGATTCCAAATAGGCGATGACGGTATCAAGGTCAAGGTTCATGGCCGTTTCCAAAGGTACTGGTGTGTGCTGTGTCTTAGGAGCGAGGGCTTCGGCCACGACAAATTCCTCTGCTGCTTCATAATTGGTAGTATCGACTTCGGATTTCAACTCTAGTTCCTCTTCTTGTACATGGGGAACCATTATGTCGGAAATCGTTGGGGACGGCGGTGTATAAAGAAGCCGTTTTTTCCCTCCTTGATCTTTTCCAAGGATCCTTTGCCGCTGCTTACGCTGTTTTTTGGCAAGGGAAAGCGCTTTGTCATAATTATGGCGGACAACAGCATTCCAGCGGAATCCGCATGCCGCAGAGGTGCGATTCAACTTATCTCCTACCTCTTCAAAAGCATTAAGCTGAGTGCTGCCTTCCCGCACATGGCGCAATACCGTTTCTGCCAAAAGCAAATCATCTTCTTCTGTCCAGGCGTCTTGACGAACCTTCATTTCTACATACTCCCTTTCTGGTAACTTTTAAAATAAATAACTATATAAAATATCGTGTGGCAGTGATTTATGGAGTGTTCTACTAGCATTTTGGACAAAATCTGGATTTTTTATACAAAAAGGTTAAAAGGATACTAGTTTTTTGACTAATTATATCCTTTTCCAGCGGCTGCCCTTCCCCTTTCACATCATTCAGCCCTCTTGATATTCATAATTAGAAACGGTAAAATACCCTTTAGTCATATAAATGGATGAAAAATAGTTTGTCATGGAAAGGATGGTGACCGGAGGATGTCCAATGAATTCAGGGTGTGCGATGACTGCTTGGCGGTAAACATTAAAACATTGATCCCGCGTCTTGAAAAGCTTGATCCCGACGCGAAAATTGAAGTGGGCTGTCAATCCTATTGCGGTCCTGGCAGAAAGAAGTCTTTTGCCTTTGTCAATAACCGTCCAGTTGCTGCACCGACAGAAGACGAGTTACTAGATAAAATCAATAAAAAATTAAAGTAGGATCCATGAGATATAGTTAGAGTGGATTGTTTGCTTTTGATAAATGGAACAAGTAATATCACCCAGATTCGACACACTGCGGTGATTTTTTATTTCCTTATTTTCGAGACAAAATCAAACTGAAACTTCCGTTTTCTTACAAAATGACCTCTCTTACTAGCAAGGTGGATGTTAGGGTTTTTTGTCAAAACACGCTATAATGAGTGCATCGAGATTATGAAAAAGAGGGTAGTTCATGGAATATTCCGGCGAAAAATTACAAGAAGAAAAAGTATTCAAGGACCCGGTTCACCGATATATACATGTTCGTGACCGGGTTATATGGGATTTAATTGGGACGAAGGAATTCCAGCGTCTTAGAAGGATCAAACAGCTGGGAACGACTTATTTAACCTTTCATGGTGCGGAACATAGTCGGCTTAGCCATTCGCTTGGAGTATATGAGATTGTCCGGAGAATCGTGGATGATGTTTTCGAGGGCAGACCGGAATGGAAACCTGAGGAACGGTTACTATCCTTGTGCGCAGCCCTTCTGCATGATTTGGGTCATGGTCCTTTCTCTCATTCTTTTGAAAAAGTGTTTGACCTGGATCATGAGCAATTCACGCAGCAGATAATCGTCGGCGATACGGAAGTGAATAAGATCCTCCTTAGAGTTGGGCGTGATTTTCCTAAAAAAGTGGCAGAAGTCATTGCGAAAACCTATAAAGGCAAATTAGTAGTCAGCCTGATTTCAAGCCAGATCGATGCTGATAGAATGGACTATTTACAGCGAGATGCTTATTTCACTGGCGTGAGTTATGGACATTTCGATATGGAAAGGCTTTTGCGTGTAATGAGGCCAAGGGAAGAACATGCCGTCATAAAGCAAAGCGGGATGCATGCGGTTGAGGATTATATCATGAGTCGCTACCAAATGTATTGGCAGGTTTATTTCCATCCAGTTACGAGAAGTGCGGAGGTCATACTTACCAAGATTCTACATAGAGCGAAACATTTATATGAATCCGGTTATGAGTTTGCTCAAGAACCGCACCATTTTTATTCATTGTTCAAGGGAGAAGTGACTTTAACGGACTATTTGAAAATGGATGAAGCGGTGATCCTCTATTATTTCGAAGCATGGGAAGAGGAAAACGATGTGATTTTAAAAGATTTATGCACTCGCTTCGTTAACCGTAAACTATTTAAATATGTGGAATTCCATCCATCGAACAGTCAAATGAACAGATTGATGGAATTAAGGACGCTATTCAAGAAGGCAGGCATCGATCCGGATTATTATCTTGTCGTCGATTCTTCATCAGATCTGCCGTATGATTTTTACCGGCCAGGTGAGGAAGAGGAGAGACTGCCGATTCACTTGCTTAAAAATAATGGCGAAATTCGTGAATTATCACGTGAATCCGAAATTGTCGATGCAATTTCCGGGAAAAGAAGAACGGATCATAAGTTGTATTATCCAGCGGATGTATTGCGTGATGAATCTACGAAGAAAAATATAAAAAAACAGATTCGTAAGCTTTTGGAGCTATCGGATTAAAGTGGTACATTTTTGGTGAGGAGTGACGAGCCTTGTTTAAGGATCATGCAAACATTATCAATGCAATTTCTACTGCCGGTGAAATCTCGGGTCGGAAAAAATTACAAAAAATCGTTTATATCGCAAAGAAGCTGTCCTTCCCATTTCATGAAAAGTTTCAGTTTCACTTTTATGGACCGTATTCGGAGGAGTTGACCTTACGGATTGAGGAGCTCTGCGAAATGGGTTACTTGAATGAAGTAAGGGAAAAAAAAGCAGGTTATTATCAATATTGTTATTCGATAACGGATGCCGGCCAGGATTTCCTATCCATACAGGAAGTGGAGATGCCGGCACTTGAGGCATGCTTACAGGATATGAACGGACAGAATGCCAGATTTTTGGAGCTGGTTTCAACGGTATTATACTTCGACACGCTTGGAAAAGAGGAAGTAACCGAGAAAATTTTCACGCTGAAAAGCAAACAAAAATATACGCTTGAAGAAATTGATGAGGCATATGAATATATTGAGCAGTTAAAAACAAAAGCTAAGCCGAATTGATGGCTTAGCTTTTCCTCATTATGTAAATCTTATAGATCGCTTTTACGGACACCGGCTACTGCTAAATGATTTTTTGACATTTCTTCAATGAAAATCGTCACGGCTTCAGCTGGTGCTCCAGTTGTTTCCGTCACGGCTGCAGTCACCTTTTCGACTAAAGCCTTTTTTTGTTCGTCTGTACGGCCTTCAAGCATTTTGACTGTTACATATGGCATCTCTTTTCCCCCCTTCCTCTCTTATCTTGTAGTGTTTCACAATGGAAAAATAATTGCAAGACATGGAAGTCAGAGTTTTTTCACTTCTTGAGCTTTTGATGTATACTAACGGTAATAAACATTGGGGGAGAAGCTATCGATGGAATTCATTGATCAAATAGAACGGTTTTTGGTTTATCCTTTGGAAAAGCTTCCATATGTCATTGTGTCACTGTTGATCGCATTTACGGTTCATGAATTTTCCCATGCTTATGTGGCCTATAAGTTCGGTGACCCGACTGCTAAGAATGAAGGAAGAGTCACATTGAATCCGATTTCTCATTTGGATCCGATCGGAACATTGTTGATATTAATAGCCGGATTTGGTTGGGCGAGACCTGTACCGGTCAATCGTTTCCATTTCAAGAATCCAAAATTGGCAGGAGTGCTCGTCTCTTTTGCCGGTCCGTTCAGCAATTTGATTGTTGCAATTTTGGGGTTTTTAATTTTTTACGGATTGCTTGCCGCAGGCGTTGGACCTGATTTACCGTTTTTCGTCGAGCCTTTCTTAAGTATACTCATAAATTTAAATGTCCTTTTATTTGTATTTAATCTGTTACCGCTGCCGCCTCTCGATGGTTATAGGATCGTTCAGGATCTTGTTTCCGCAGACTTGCGGGCAAAAATGACCCAGTATGAACAATATGGTTCCCTTATTTTTTTGATTCTGATCATCACACCGCTGAGTCAATATACAATTAGACCGGTTTTGGATACTGGTACTAAGTTTGTAGGAGACACCTTGAGTCAATTTTTTTCACTTTTGTTTTTTTAACCAATAATAAGGAATGACAAACGATAAAGGGGGATATGAACATGGAAGAACAACCAAAGAAAAAGGTAGGCTTCAATATTATAAAAAACGACCCAACAGAAGGTCATGGCGGATATGGGGCAGGGGTATTAACGCTCGATAATATTTCTCCGGTCATCATCGATGTGGATGCGGGTGAAGCAGAGGTCGATATCGGTGCGATGCATGCAAGGAGTGCAGTGGAAAAAGGGATCAAGTTTTTAAAGACTAAAGAGGAAGTCCCGAATGCCAAACCCTACTGGCTTGTTTGGGTGACCATTGAAGCCACTCAAAATGGTCCGCACTATGCAGGTGTGACAGCATGTGAAATGACGGTCGACAGGTCAATTAGACGCGGTTACAAATCGCTCCCGGAGCATGTTAACCGGATGGATAAATCGCTAAAACGAAAGATCATCGTTGAGGACATGGACGATAAATCAAAACGTGTGCTTGCAGACTTCCTGAAAAACCATGATGCGGGAATGTGGGAGCGTTCTTCAGATCAGCTGAAGGAGTCATTGACGGTTTGAATCTCGTTTAATGGATGAAATGTTAAGTTTAGTGAAAAATGCACTTGTAGGAAAGCGATAAAATCAGTAAACTTAAAGACAGCAGTTTAGTCACTGTGGAACTAGGACAGAAAAACCCCCGAAGCCGCTGCCGGCTTCGGGGGTTTTTCGTTATCCCCAAGGTTTTAAGACTTTTTTGTACCACGGGGCCTTTTTATGTTTTTCTTCTTTTGGGGCATGTTTCGGATTCTCACCCTTAAAGTGCTCGGCACAGTATTCGACAGGTTCGGTTCCTTTAACATAATAAGTCAACCTTGAGACAGGACAATCCTTTGTGGCCAATTTTCCGCTTACGGGATTCACGTTTACCCCGATTACGTTTTCCGTTTCCTTAAACGATTTTGCCGGTTTCCCTTGTAGGCCCTTTTCCATATAGGAAGCCCAGATTTTCTTTGCATAGCCTTTTTCAGCAGGGTTCTCGATCTTTTTGCCTTGATCATATCCAGTCCATACTCCTGCTACAAGCTCCGGTGTGTAACCGATCATCCAGCTATCCGTCGGGGTGGAGCCTGATTTGCCGGCATATGGGCGGGTCAGCTGGGAACTGATGGTGCTGCCGGTCACTTTCGTATAGCCATTTAACGTTTCATCGAAAACCCCTGTAAGCATCTGGGTCATGACAAATGCCTTGTCCTTATCCAGAATCTGTTCCGGTTTCTCCTTTTCATCAAAAATCACTTCACCTTTTTGATTTTCCACCTTTTTGATAAACACGGGTTCCACCTTCTTGCCGCCGTTAGCTAGAATGCTGTATGCGTTCACCATTTCAATCGCCCTAACACCTGACGTACCGAGTGCCAGGGAAGGGACCGCATCCATCTTTGCCGTGATTCCGAATCGACGCGCCGTATCGACCAATGACTGTTCCCCAAGGAACAAGTGCGTTTTTACGGCGAAGATATTATCGGAAAGAGCAATGGCCTGAGCCATCGTGATTTCGCCTTCCGCATACTGTTGGTTGTAATTATGCGGTGTGTAAGATGAGTGACCATCATCGAAAGAAAATGTAGTTGTCTCGCTTTTCAAGGTGGTGGATGGTGTGAAACCATTCTCCAGCGCTGAATAGTATAGCAATGGCTTCATGGTTGAACCAGGCTGGCGAACGGCCTGTGTGGCCCGATTGAATGGAGACTCGGAATAATCTTTACCGCCGACCAGCGCACGGACCTCCCCGGTATCAGGATCCATTGCCACTATCGAGGCTTGAATGCCTGAAGACTTGGGTATGGTATTGGAAAGGACCTCTTCGGCAGCATCCTGCTGGGTTTCGTCCAGTGTCGTATACACCTTAAGGCCGCCGAGCTCGATCGTCCGGTCATCTAAATGAAGCTGAGATTTTAAAGCTTGCTTGACGGCATCCTGGAAATAGGGAGCGGTCTTCTTGGTGACCGTTCCGTGTTCCCCTTTTAATGTAAGGGATGTTCGCAGCGCTTCCGCGATATCCTTTTCTGAAACGTAGTTTTTGCTTTTCATGGATTGCAGGACAACTTTCTGCCTTGATTTCGCTTTTTCAAAGTTATCCAATGGAGAATAGTTTGACGGCCCTTTTGGTATTCCGGCCAGCATGCTCGCTTCAGGAAGAGTCAAATCCTTGGCATCCTTGCCAAAGTAATATTGGCTTGCAGCTTGGGCTCCATATGCACCATGGCCGTAGTAAATCGTATTTAAATAGCCTTCTAGAATTTCCTTTTTGGAGTAGTTCATTTCTAAACGTATCGTATAAAAGGCCTCATTAAGTTTACGCGACCACGTTTTGTCATGCCCAAGAAACAGGTTCCGGGCATACTGCTGGGTAATGGTGCTTGCACCCTGGACCTTGGACATTGCCTTAATATCGGCAAGGATGGCACCGCCGATCCGCTTTATATCAAATCCATAATGAGTGTAAAATTGACGGTCCTCAACGGCGACAGTCGCTTTGATGAGCTGTGGTGAAATCGACTCCATTCCGGCCCAATAGCGTTTCTGGCCATTATCCGTTTCACCGATCACATTTCCATCATCACTATAATAGAGAGTGGACTGCGGCACGACCAAAGGAGGAGGACCTAATATTTTTGCATAAATCAGTAAAGAGAGAAGCAATACAAAGAGTATCGTGAGCCCGATTGTGGCAAGGATAATGAAGGCCCGTACATATTTAGTTGTCCTTTTAAATCGTTCGCTTGGAATCAATTCCATTGCTTTCACCTCTCTTATCACGTAAGAATCTATCATCTATTACTATTATGGAAAAAAAAGAAAATTTTAAACATAAGAACTGCATTTAAGAAATTTATCTTGCAATTCTGCTAGATTCGTCTATAATTTTTCTAGCTAATGACTATACCGATTTTGGGGAACCTATAAGGTGACTGACAATATGAAATGGAAAAGGAGCGTTAATAAATGAGCATTTGGTTTACTGAAAAACAAACAGAGAACTTTGGTATTACGATGAAAGTGAATCGTACTTTACATACGGAGCAAACTGAGTTTCAAAAGCTTGATATGATTGAAACGGAAGAGTGGGGCAATATGCTATTGCTGGATGACATGGTAATGACTTCACAGCGCGATGAATTCGTTTACCATGAAATGGTAGCCCATGTTCCTTTATTTACCCATCCTAATCCGGAAAACGTTTTGGTTGTAGGTGGAGGGGACGGAGGAGTTATCCGTGAAATCCTTAAACACCCAAGCGTAAAAAAAGCTACATTGGTGGATATCGATGGGAAAGTCATCGAATACTCAAAGAAATACCTGCCGGAAATTGCAGGTATGCTTGAAGATCCGCGTGTAGACGTACAAGTTGGGGATGGCTTCATGCACATCGCCAAAAGTGAAAATGAATATGACGTGATCATGGTTGACTCAACTGAACCTGTCGGACCTGCTGTCAATTTATTCACAAAAGGTTTTTATGCCGGGATTTCCAAAGCTTTGAAAGAAGACGGGATTTTTGTGGCACAATCCGACAATCCTTGGTTTAAAGCGGACTTAATTCGCGATGTACAACGTGATGTGAAAGAAATATTCCCAATCACCAGCCTGTATTTAGCGAATATCCCGACGTATCCAAGCGGCCTTTGGGCGTTCACGATCGGATCGAAGAAATATAATCCATTAGAAGTGACAGAAGACCGTTTCCATGAAATGGAAACGAAATATTATACAAAAGAACTTCATAAAGCAGCTTTCGTTCTGCCTAAATTCGTTCAAGATTTAGTGAAATAAGGGAGGCATGGACCATGAAATTCGATGAAGCCTATTCAGGCAATGTATTCATTAAAAGCCACCCTGTTTTTGAGGAATCGGAAGCTGTGCTATACGGCATGCCGATGGACTGGACGGTAAGTTTCCGTCCTGGTTCCCGCTTCGGCCCTACCCGGATTCGTGAAGTTTCGATTGGTTTGGAAGAGTATAGCCCGTATTTAGATCGTGAATTAGAGGAAGTTAAATTCTTTGATGCCGGGGATATTCCATTACCATTCGGCAATCCGCAGCGCAGTATCGATATGATTGAAAAATTTGTCGACAGCGTGTTGGATGCAGGTAAGTTCCCAATGGGTATGGGAGGGGAACACCTTGTCACATGGCCTGTCATTAAAGCCATGTACAAAAAGTATCCGGATATGGCCATCATCCATATGGATGCCCATACAGATTTACGTGAGGACTATGAGGGGGAGCCGCTTTCCCATGCGTCCATCATTCGTAAATCCGCAGAGCTTATCGGCCCGAAAAATGTATACTCTTTCGGCATTCGTTCCGGTTTGAAGGAAGAATTCCAATGGGCAAAAGAAAATGGCATGCACATCTCTAAATTTGAAGTTCTTGAACCTCTGAAAGAAATATTGCCGCAGTTAGCTGGTCGTCCTGTATATGTGACGATCGACATCGATGTTCTTGATCCTGCGCACGCGCCGGGAACAGGCACCGTAGATTGTGGAGGCATCACTTCCAAAGAGCTTTTAGCTTCGATTCATGAGATAGCACGGTCTGAAATTAATGTAGTCGGCTGCGATCTAGTTGAAGTCGCACCGATTTATGATCCATCCGAGCAAACTGCGAACACGGCGAGCAAGCTGATTCGCGAAATGATTTTAGGTTGGGTTCAAAAAGGTTAATGGATGGAAGACTTGACTGTTCCTGTTTTTTAGCGGGAATGGTCTTTTTTTATCCATTCCGAAAAGAATTTTACATCTGAGAGACTCTTTTTGAATAATTCCGCCCCAATGAGTCATTATTGCGTTAAAATCAAATGAATTGCAACAACATGATGTCGACATTTTATCCTCACTATTTTGGATTTACACTTTATTTTCCGCTCCAAGTTGAAACTTCCTTGAAGAATATTTATACTTATAAAGTTAAGAACGACATGATGAAGGAAGTGTAGCTTTGACTCTTCATGATATAGATAAGCAGGCCATTAAAGTAACTTTACAGACAAAAATCAAACACGGATCAGAAACGGAAACGTATGAGCTGGTCACATTTGGTACAAAAATGTATAAAGGTGCAGATTTATATTTGCAATATAAAGAGGAAAATGAAGTCGGTCAAACACAAACGACCATCAAGCACAAACCGGATGAAACGATCCTGCTTAGAAATGGTGCCATTAAAATGAGGCAGCTTTTCCGCCTGCAGGAAGCGACAAATGGACATTATGAAAGTATATATGGCAGGTTAGCATTACGGACGACAGCGAAGAAAATACATCATCAATGGGATGAGCAGACCAAACAAGGGAAACTTGTCCTTAAATATACGTTACATATGCAGGGAAGCGAACCCGGTCAATATGAGATGACGATTTCCTACAAGGAGGAAGCATAGCGCATGAATATAGTAAAAGAGGTACAGGAAAAACTGAAAGAAGAGATTAAAGCGGCAGTCATTAAAGCGGGTTTAGCAACGGAAGAGCAGATTCCAAATGTTGTATTGGAACTGCCAAGAGATAAGACACACGGAGATTATTCCACGAATATGGCCATGCAATTGACCAAGATTGCAAAGAAAGCGCCAAAGATGATAGCAGAGGCAATCATCGAAAACTTTGACAACTCAAAAGCATCCATCGAAAAAATTGAAATTGCAGGACCTGGTTTCATCAACTTCTACATGAATAATTCCTATTTGACAGAATTGGTTCCTGTCATTTTGGAAGTGGATGGAGCATATGGGGAAAGTGACTTTGGGAAAGGCGGAAAAATCCAAGTGGAGTTCGTTTCCGCGAACCCGACCGGTGATCTCCATCTTGGTCATGCCCGCGGTGCAGCAGTAGGTGATACGTTATGCAATATCCTCTCTAAAGCAGGTTATGATGTTTCACGTGAATACTACATCAATGATGCAGGAAACCAAATTAATAATTTGGCCATTTCCATAGAAGCCCGCTATTTCCAGGCACTCGGCCTCGAAAAGGATATGCCGGAGGGCGGTTATCATGGCGAAGATATCATTGGCATCGGTAAGACGCTCGCAAGTGAATTTGGTGATAAATTTGTAAATGCCGATGAAAAGGAACGTTTTGAATTTTTCCGTGAGTACGGCTTGAAATATGAAATGGAAAAACTGAAAACGGACTTGGAAAATTTCCGTGTCGGATTTGATGTATGGTACTCCGAAACCTCTCTATATCAAGACGGTAAAATTGATGAAGCACTCAAAGTGTTGAGGGAAAGGGGCCATGTTTATGAGGAAGATGGGGCAACATGGTTCCGCTCTACGGAATTAGGCGATGATAAAGACCGGGTGCTCATTAAGCAGGATGGGTCTTACACATATCTGACTCCGGATATTGCCTATCACCGTAATAAATTGGAGCGCGGCTTTGAAACGCTGATCAATATCTGGGGTGCAGACCACCACGGCTATATACCGCGTATGAAAGCAGCGATCGAAGCATTAGGGTACAAACGCGAGCAGCTTGAAGTGGAAATCATCCAGCTTGTTCATCTGTACAAGGATGGCGAGAAAATGAAGATGAGTAAGCGTACAGGTAAAGCAGTTACGATGCGTGACCTTATTGATGAAGTAGGACTGGATGCAACACGTTATTTCTTTGCGATGAGAAGTGCGGATACTCATATGGACTTCGATTTGGATCTTGCGGTATCACAGTCCAATGAAAACCCGGTTTATTATGCACAGTATGCCCACGCCCGTATTTCCAGCATTTTACGACAAGGTGTGGAACAAGGGATCAGCTATGAAGGAGTCACTGATTTCTCTGCCCTATCTACTGAAAAAGAAGTGGAGCTTTTGAAGAAAGTAGGAGAGTTCCCGCAGGCAATAGCGGAAGCAGCCGAAAAACGGATGCCTCACCGCATGACGAATTATATATTCGACCTGGCCTCTACATTCCACAGTTTCTACAATGCAGATAAGGTTTTGGATGTTGAAGAGATGGAAAGAAGCAAGGCACGTCTAGGACTGGTCAAATCCGTCCAAATTACTTTAAAGAATGCACTAGCTATAATCGGGGTTTCTGCACCGGAAAAAATGTAATGGAAAAAGCGGTTGTTTCTAGCAAAACAGCCGCTTTTTTTTAGGTTAATCAGCACTTGACGGCACCACCGCTCACCCTTTTTACACCACGAACCTTAGCTATATCTTCAATCAGCTGCAACATTGCCCGGTCCTTCATCTTGGCCTCGATCATGAAATCCACGTCCTGTCCAAGATCCTTAAGCACTTTAAAAAGGGGCATGATGAAGTCCGAATCGATATAATCTGCATGCGAGCGAAATTCACCTGCCGATTTTGGGGATGAAATATGAATCTTTGGTACCGCCCCTGCCAGACTCCAAGTGGTGAACACCTCGGTGAGCAGCTCGTTAAGCGGCTCATCTGAAGGGTTTGCGAGATGATGGTGGTAATCGAATACAAGTGGGATGCCTTCCCTCTTACATACGCTCAAGGTTTCAGATGCTGTATAGGTTTTATCATCATTCTCCAAAGTCATTCTTTCCTTGACGTGCATAGGCAGCGATTTAAGGTTGTCATGAACCCTTACAAGGGCGGACTCTTTATCACCATAGGCCCCACCGACATGGATATTGATGAAAGAGGTGTTCGCAATGCCCATTGCATCCAGCATTTTATAATGGAATTCCATATCTTTTACGGCATTTTGTGTAATCTCGGGCTTAGGGCTGGTAAACAGTGTAAACTGATTGGGATGAAAGCTGATCCTCATCTTGTGTGCAGTGGCCCAATCGCCAAGCTGTTTCCATTCTTTTTTAAAAGGAGTGACGAAATCCCATTCTATTTCGGGATGTGTGGCTAAAGGAACAATGGAACTGGACATCCGGTATATTTCTATTTGGTGTGCCGTGTTATATTGAAGGACCCTTAGGGTATTTTCAATGTTCTGCCTTGTCACATCCAGGAGTTTTTCCATTCCTTTTTCTGTGCCAAGCGTGCTATGTCGCTTGAAAGTAAGTGTCTTAGCCGGAGAAGCCTCCCATAAACAGGTGGCATTGGATACAAATCCAAATCTTATTTTCATTATATTTTTCTCCTTGAGCACGGGATGTCAAAGAAAAGGTGAAAGGATGGAAGCCAGCGATTCTTTTGCTGAACGGACTACATTCATGTTGGAAAGCGCGTCATCGTTTAGCGGCTTCGATTCGGCCAGGTCCACTGCCAATTCCTTCTCTACATCTTCTATAAAAGTCCGGTCATATACGATGCAATTGATTTCACTATTTAAAAAACAACTGCGTTTATCAAAATTAGCCGTACCGATATCACACATTATATCATCAATCAGGATCACTTTAGAATGGTAGAACCCTCTTTGAAATTGCATGATTTCAGCCCCTTCTTTCAATAGTACCCGGAAGTAGGGAAAAGAAGCTTCCTTGACAAGGGCATGGTCAGAAATTTCAGGTACGATGACCGTAACGGAAACATTGCGTGCAAGGGCATCCCTTAATTCCTGAAATAAAGTTTCACTGGGAATGAAGTATGGAGTCCCGATGATGATTTTTTTATTGGCTTGTTTAATCATGTGTGTCAGTGACTGTTCAAGATCACTGCCATTCGTGACGACAAACTGATGTGCCTGCGTCCCGGGAGTTAATGTCGGGAAATAGGCAGGTGTTCCCCTGTAATCCTCGTTTGTATCATAGAACCAATCCGAGAGGAAGACTTCCTGAAGGTCCTTTACACCTTCACCGGTCATTTTTAAATGGTAATCTCTCCAAGGGTTCAGCTTCTCCCCTTGGTTTATATACTCCTTACCGATATTAAAGCCGCCAAGATAGCCGGTTTTTCCGTCTATCACCGTGATCTTACGGTGATTTCTTTTTTGTATGGTATAGAAAAGGAAGGGGAGTTTCGGTTTAAAGCTGAAAGAAAAATGAACTCCGCATTTAGTTAGCTCCTCAATGGTTTGGCGGGACATCTTTTTACCTCCTACCCAATCGACTAAAAGCCGCACTTCCACGCCCTCTTCCGCTTTTGACTGCAGTAACTTCAAAAAGTCCTTGCTGAATTTATCATTTTTTACAATATAAAAAAGGATATGGATGGAATCCCGAGCTTGCTTGACTTCCTTCATATAATCATCAAACAGGATTTTCCCTGATGTGAATACAGTCATGTCGCTGTTCCGAGGCGGAAATTTAATGTTGGTTGCGTGCTTCAAATATCGCTTATGCCCTACCTTAAGATCAACCCAGCACCAAGAGAAGATCAATAAAATTATAGAGGCAATCGTAGTGATTATCTTCAAAAAAAATCCCCCCTAAATGATTATATTTAGTTTTGCTCTAATTCCCTGTTAGTAACCATTAAAAAGCGGGGAAAGGGGCCTCATTTTTTTAGAATGCAGAAGGGTAATAGACGGAATTGTCGAATTAATAATTAAGGTCCAGAAAAATTAAATAGTTTTAGAAAGAAAAAAGTTGACTGAATGCTCATTCATTATATAATGGAATTAATCAAATTTCAGAAAAATGCCAATTTTACAATTTACCAAAGAGGGGGAAAGACTGCATGGAAATGAATGGTTTACTGTGGATCAACTTAGTTGCGTTCCTGCTTGTAACCGCTTACGCCGCCGGTTTGTTTGTCTATTTGATAAAGACTCGAATAGCTTATATAAAGCTTGGCAAAAAAGTGGAATTCGATAACCGTGTGAAAGATCGTCTTGTTAAAATAGGGGTTTATGTATTTGGACAGAAGAAGCTCTTTAAAGATAAAAAGAGCGGGATCATTCATGCCATGTTATTTTATGGTTTCATCTTAGTGCAATTTGGTGCACTTGACTTTTTCGTTAAAGGCTTAAGACCGGGGTGGCATTTACCATTTGGCCCTGTTTATCCGGCCTTTACTTTCTTCCAGGAAATTGTGACGCTTACCGTTCTTGTTGCAATCCTATGGGCGGCATACCGCCGTTATGTCGAAAAGCTCGTTCGCTTGAAAAGGGATTTCAAAGCAGGTTTGGTTGTCATTTTCATAACCGGTATCATGATTACCGTATTACTGGGGAATGGAATGGGGATGATCTGGCATGGACACGATGCAACTTGGTCAGAGCCAGTCGCATCAAGCATCGCTTTCCTATTCGGCTGGATGGGGACAACAGCGGCAACAGTCGTTTTTTATGTAGCTTGGTGGCTGCATTTACTGATCATATTATCTTTCCTTGTTTATATCCCGCAATCTAAGCATGCTCACTTGATTGCCGGTCCGATAAATGTATTCCTGAATCGCCTGGACAATCCGGGGAAATTGAAACCGGTTGATTTGGAAGAAGAGGTTTTCGACAAAGAAGGCAATCAATATTACGGTGCCAAATATATCGAAGATTTGACGCAGTATCAAATGGTGGACCTCTATGCCTGTGTGGAGTGCGGGCGCTGTACGAATATGTGCCCGGCTACAGGTACCGGTAAAATGCTGTCACCGATGGATATCATAATCAAGATGCGTGACCATTTAACAAATACAGGCGCTGCCGTTACAACGAAGCAGCCATGGGTGCCATCTTTTGTTTTTGGAAATACGAAGGGAAATAAGATAGCTTTGGCTGGTGCTGCGCAGGGGGCGCAGGAATCTGCTGCAGCAACCGAAGCCTACAGTCCGAGCCTGATTGGTGAAGTCATTACGGAAGAAGAACTTTGGGCTTGTACCACATGCCGGAACTGTGAAGATCAATGCCCGGTAATGAATGAACATGTCGACAAAATCATCGATATGCGCCGTTATCTAGTGTTGACAGAGGGCAGACTTGATCCTGATGCGCAACGTGCCATGACGAATATTGAGCGTCAAGGAAACCCGTGGGGACTGAACCGTAAAGAGAGGGAAGACTGGCGAACCCTTCGGGAAGATGTCAGCGTCCCTACCGTGAAGGAATTACAAAAGGCAGACGAAGAATTCGAGTATTTATTCTGGGTAGGTTCAATGGGATCGTACGATAACCGTAGCCAGAAGATTGCCCTTTCCTTTGCTAAATTATTAAATGAAGCGGGCGTCAAATTTGCAATTCTCGGAAATAAGGAGAAAAACTCAGGGGATACCCCCCGTCGATTGGGTAATGAGTTTGTTTTCCAGGAACTTGCAATGAAAAATATAGAAGAATTCCAGAAGAATGATATAAGGAAAATCGTAACGATCGATCCGCATGCATACAATATCTTCAAGAATGAGTATCCGGATTTTGGCTTGGAAGCGGAAGTGTATCATCATACTGAACTGTTAGCCAAACTTGTCAGTGAAGGCAGGTTGGTACCTCAGCATCCGGTGAATGAGACGATTACATTCCACGATTCCTGTTACTTGGGAAGGTACAATGAAGTTTACAGCCCGCCGCGTGAAATCTTACAATCCATTGATGGTGTGAAACTTATTGAGATGGAGCGTAACCGTGAAAAGGGTATGTGCTGTGGAGCTGGGGGCGGTTTGATGTGGATGGAAGAGGAAACAGGAAACCGCATTAATGTGGCCCGTACCGAACAAGCGCTGGCAGTCAGCCCAACAGTGATCAGTTCAGGATGTCCGTATTGCCTGACCATGCTTTTCTGATGGGACGAAAGCAAAAGAAGTTGAGGAAAATGTTAAAACGTATGATGTAGCCGAACTACTCGAAAAAGCGGTCATTGGTGAAAACAAATCGATTGCCTCTTAATTTTAAATGGAATTGCCTGCTTCTCCTAAATGGAATGGATCAAATGGAAGCAGGCAATATTTTCATTATTCACAAACAAAATATTTTCATTTATGTAAAAATTATGTAAGATAATATTAAGCGCTTACAAAAGTATTTTTTTAACTCCATATTGAGCGAGCGTTCAATCAATGTTACTTAAAGGGGGAAATAATGATGGCAAAAACAGTGATTATTAGCGGTGTGAGAACACCTTTTGGCAAATTTGGCGGAGGTCTTAGCAGTTTGACGGCATCACAGCTTGGCGGAATAGCAATCAAAGAGGCACTTGAGCGGGCAGGGATTGAAGGCAGCCAGGTAGACGAGGTCATCATGGGAAATGTACTTCAAGCGGGCCAAGGACAAATACCGTCACGGCAGGCGGCCCGTCATGCCGGCATGCCTTGGGAAGTGAAAACGGAAACGATCAATAAAGTGTGTGCATCAGGACTTCGTAGTGTCACATTGGCTGATCAGATCATCCGCTTAGGTGAAGAAGAAATCATTGTTGCAGGCGGGATGGAATCGATGAGCAATGCACCATATATTCTTCCAAAAGCGAGATGGGGCTTAAGGATGGGTGATGCACAGCTGAAGGATACCATGATTTCGGATGGACTTAGCTGTAGCTTTACAGGCGTTCATATGGGCACTTACGGAAACAGCACGGCCGAGGATCTTGAAATCTCCCGGGAGGAACAGGATAGCTGGGCTTATGAAAGTCATCAAAAAGCGATAAAAGCCATCGATGGCGGCATTCTTGCAGAAGAAATCGTTGCCGTACACGTCCCGGTTAGAAAAGGCGAACCAATCACCATTGAACATGATGAAGCCCCAAGAAAAGATACATCTGCTGGGAAGTTAGCTAAATTAGGCCCAGCTTTTAATAACGAGGGCACCATAACGGCAGGAAATGCACCAGGCGTCAATGATGGGGCAGGAGCACTTGTACTGATGAGTGAGGAACGTGCGGAAAAAGAAGGGAAAACGCCTTTTGCTTATATATTAGCTCATGCTGAAGTGGCTGTAGAGGCGAAGGACTTCCCTAAGACTCCAGGTTTGGTTATAAATGAACTCCTGAAGAAGACAGGTAAATCGATAGAGGATATTGATCTATTTGAGGTGAACGAAGCATTTGCAGCTGTGGCACTCGCCAGTGGGAAAATTGCCACCATTGAGCCGGGAAAAGTGAATGTTAACGGAGGGGCTGTTGCATTAGGTCATCCAATCGG
This sequence comes from Peribacillus sp. V2I11, assembly GCF_030817135.1. Taxonomy (NCBI): domain Bacteria; kingdom Bacillati; phylum Bacillota; class Bacilli; order Caryophanales; family Bacillaceae; genus Peribacillus; species Peribacillus sp. V2I11. The sequence continues at coordinate 2,503,838 of NZ_JAUSYW010000001.1, forward strand.
GGCTAGCGGGGCACGCATCATCATCACACTGATGCATGAATTGAAACGCCGTGGAGGAGGATTAGGCATCGCAGCGATCTGCAGTGGCGGCGGACAGGGAGATGCCATACTAATCGAAGTGCCAAAGCAAGGATGATAGTTTCATAGATAATGAGGAGGGATTTTCATGAGCATTCAAAAAGTGATGGTCATTGGCGCGGGACAGATGGGTTCTGGCATTGCCCAGGTTTGCGCAATGAGCGGTTATGAGGTTCTTTTACATGATTTAAAAGATGAATACGTAGAAAAAGGCTTAGGGACAATTACCAAGAACCTATCCCGGCAAGTTGAAAAAGGGAAAATGGAAGCAACGGATAAAGATGCAACACTTTCTCGGCTGACTTCGTCGACGGATTTAAAAAATGCAGCTGAGGTTGATTTAGTGATTGAAGCAGCTGTGGAAAATATGGAGATAAAAACAAAAATTTTCGCGGAGTTGGATGAAATCACGCCACAACATGTAATTCTTGCATCCAATACTTCTTCACTTCCGATTACAGAGATAGCAGCTGCCACGAAAAGACCGGATAAGGTAATTGGCATGCATTTTATGAACCCAGTGCCAGTCATGAAGCTTGTTGAGATCATCCGCGGACTTGCTACAGCGGATGAAGTGTATAAAAAAGTTGAAAATATGGCCGAAACCTTAAACAAGGTACCGGTGGAAGTCAATGATTTCCCGGGTTTTGTAGCGAATCGGATTTTGATGCCGATGATCAATGAGGCCATTTATACCCTTTATGAGGGCGTTGCCACTAAAGAGGCGATTGATGATGTGATGAAGCTAGGAATGAACCATCCGATGGGCCCGCTTACGCTAGCTGACTTCATTGGGCTCGACACATGCTTATACATAATGGAAACCCTTCACCAAGGGTTCGGAGACGATAAATACCGACCGTGTCCCCTGTTAAGGAAATATGTAAAAGCTGGATGGCTAGGCAAGAAGTCAGGACGGGGCTTTTACGAATATAACCAATCATAGAAAGATGTGCAGCTAGGGAGGAATGAAGGATGGATTTAAAGTTTACAGAAGAACAGGAAATGATGCGGAAAATGGTAAGCGCTTTTGCGGAGAATGAGATTACCCCTCATATCGAGGCAATGGAAACAGGCGTGTTTCCAAAAACGATTCTGCAAAAAATGGGTGAGCTTGGTTTGATGGGAATACCGATTTCAGAACAATATGGTGGCGCGGGTATGGACTTCATGTCTTATATCATCGCCATCAATGAGATTTCCAAAGTTAGTCCAACTCTCGGTGTCATACTGTCCGTTCATACTTCTGTTGGAACAAATCCAATCGTTTATTTTGGAACGGAAGAGCAGAAGCGGAAGTATGTGCCTAAGTTAGCCGCTGGTAAATATTTAGGCGCATTTTGCTTGACTGAGCAAAGCTCAGGCTCCGATGCTGCAAGTTTGAAATCGAAGGCAGTGGCAGTAAAGGAAGACGGAGAATATCGAATAAATGGGTCCAAGGTTTTTATCACCAATGGTGGGGAAGCGGATGTGTTTATTGTTTTTGCTTCAACCGACCCTCAGAAGGGTAGCAAGGGAATTTCCGCTTTTATCGTGGAAAAAGGAATCCCAGGCTTAATCATCGGTAAAGATGAACGTAAAATGGGCCTTCATGGCTCGAGCACCGTGCAGGTAACGTTCGAGGATATGAAAGTCCCTGCAGCCAATCTCCTTGGCAAGGAAGGTGAAGGCTTTAAGATTGCAATGGCCAACTTGGATGCTGGAAGGATCGGGATTGCTGCTCAAGCGCTGGGAATTGCTGAGGGTGCCATGGAACATGCTGTCCAATATGCAAAAGGCAGGGTGCAATTCGGCAAACCTATTGCGGAACAGCAAGGGATTGGTTTCAAACTGGCCGAAATGGCAACGAATATAGAAGCTTCAAGATTACTGGTCTATCAGGCGGCTTATTTACGCTCGCAGGGATTGAAATGTGGTAAAGAGGCGGCAATGGCTAAGCTATTCGCTTCGAGGACGGCTGTCGAGGTGGCAATAGAAGCAGTCCAAGTGTTCGGAGGCTATGGATATACGACGGAATATCCGGTCGAACGCTATTTCAGGGATGCAAAGGTAACTGAAATTTATGAGGGTACCAGTGAAATACAGAGAATGGTCATCAGTAAGAATCTATAATTACGAAAAATTTTGGGGGGCATAGTCATGCAATTTAAACTAACGGAAGAACATGAAATGATCAGAAAAATGGTGCGGGACTTTGCTCAGAATGAAGTGGCTCCGACTGCTGCCGAGAGGGATGAAGAAGAACGATTTGACCGTGAGATCTTCGATAAAATGGCTGAACTTGGATTGACTGGGATTCCGTGGCCAGAGGAATACGGCGGAATTGGAAGTGATTACTTAGCGTATTGCATAGCGATTGAGGAACTTTCCCGCGTTTGCGCTTCTACTGGAGTGACTTTATCAGCCCATACTTCCCTTGCAGGATGGCCGATATATAAATTTGGGTCTGAAGAACAAAAACAAAAATACCTTCGCCCGATGGCACAGGGTGAAAAAATCGGTGCATACGGCCTGACTGAACCCAGCTCAGGCTCTGACGCAGGCGGTATGAGAACGACTGCAAAGCTAGTAGGTGATGAATATATCATCAGCGGTTCAAAAATTTTCATTACGAACGGCGGGATTGCTGATACCTATGTTGTCTTTGCTTTGACTGACCCTGAATCGAAACAAAAAGGAACGAGTGCCTTTATCATTGAAAAAGATTTCCCGGGTTTTAGTGTCGGCAAAAAAGAGAAGAAGCTAGGGATCCGTTCATCACCGACCACGGAAATCATTTTTGATGAATGCCGAGTGCCTAAAGAAAATCTCCTTGGTAAAGAAGGAGAGGGCTTTAAAATAGCGATGATGACACTTGATGGCGGACGTAACGGAATTGCAGCCCAGGCCGTTGGGATTGCCCAAGGTGCATTGGATGCCGCGGTGGATTATGCAAAAGAGCGCGTCCAATTCGGCAAGCCAATTTCTGCACAGCAAGGAATCGGTTTTAAATTGGCGGATATGGCAACCGGTGTCGAAGCATCTAGACTATTAACCTATCAGGCTGCATGGTTGGAATCTGTGGGCCTTCCATATGGAAAAGAGTCGGCCATGTCCAAACTTTTTGCTGGAGATACAGCCATGAAAGTGACGACAGAAGCCGTGCAGGTCTTTGGAGGTTATGGATATACAAAGGATTATCCTGTAGAACGGTATATGCGTGATGCGAAAATCACTCAAATCTACGAAGGTACACAGGAAATTCAAAAGCTGGTCATCTCACGGATGATTACTAAATAGGATTGAAATTGAGGTTTTCCGATGAGGCACCCACCCTTGCCGGAATACCCTTTTCAATTTCTTTGGAAATGAAATGATGGGATTCAAAAAGGAGTTTGAAAATGGAAAAAAGAGAAGTTCTTGCGTCGGTGAAGGATGAGCGGTTGGTAGAAAAAAGGCGTACACAAATGATTAAAGGGGCGGTGACCCTTTTTAAGGAAAAGGGATTTCACCGTACGACAACCCGGGAAATAGCCAAAGCGGCTGGCTTTAGTATTGGCACGCTATACGAGTATATCCGAACCAAGGAAGATATATTATACCTCGTCTGTGACTTTATCTACGATGAAGTCCAGGAAAAGCTTCAGAAAGAAATAGACCAGAGCGATGGGACACTTGAAAGCTTGAAGCTGACGATCGCCTATTTTTATAAAGTGATGGATGATATGCAAGACGAAGTGCTGGTCATGTATCAAGAGGTGAAAGCACTGACGAAAGATGCTTTACCTTATGTATTGAATAAAGAACTTCGGATGGTCGGCATGTTTGAAAAGGTCATAACGAAATGTGTTGAGAATGGGGAGCTCCTGTTGACGGCAAAACAAATAAGTCTTGTTTCCCATAACATTTTCGTTCAGGGACAGATGTGGAGTTTTAGAAGATGGGCATTGCATAAAGAGTATACGCTTCAAGAATATGTTGAATTGCAGACGCAATTATTGATTCAAAATATATCGCTTCAGAAAAACACTGAAATAAATTCGTTTCAATAAGGAGGAGCTCAATGGGTACAGTTGAGGTGTATAAACCGAAAAACCATATCAGATTCGTGACAGCTTCGAGTTTATTTGATGGACATGATGCATCTATCAACATCATGAGGAGGATCCTTCAGTCCAGCGGCGCGGAAGTTATTCACCTGGGACATAATCGCTCGGTGGAAGAAATCGTGAATGCGGCCATCCAGGAAGATGTCCAAGGGATAGCGATGTCATCCTATCAAGGCGGACATGTGGAATATTTCAAATATATGTATGACCTGTTGAAGGAAAAGGGAGCCGAGCACATTCGGATTTTTGCCGGCGGTGGTGGGGTCATCATCCCAAGGGAAATTAAAGAACTCCATGATTATGGGATTGCCCGTATCTTTTCGCCTGATGAAGGGCGGGAATATGGGCTGCAAGGAATGATAAACGTTTTGATGGAAGAGTGTGATTTCTCGACAGTCAAACCATCTTTACAGGAACGTTTTGATGAATTGATTGCTGGGGGAACAAATGCCATTGCCCAATTTATTACCTTTGCCGAAAATAGACTGGATGCTTCACAGGAATCAGCGGCCGCGGTGGAGAGTCTCTTTGAGCAGATCAAGACTTCCGAAAAGAAGGTTCCTGTTCTGGGAATAACAGGGACTGGCGGCGCTGGAAAAAGTTCATTGACTGATGAATTGATACGAAGGTTCATTAACGAAATTCCAGACGAAAGAGTCGCCATTCTATCTGTAGACCCGACCAAACAGAAAACGGGCGGTGCCCTGCTTGGTGACAGGATCCGAATGAACTCGATCTTTTCTGAGCGTGTTTATATGCGGAGCCTAGCCACGCGCCATTCAAAAAGTGAGTTATCTTTGGCAATAAAAGATGCCATTTCAGTCGTGAAGGCAGCTGGCTTCGATTTAATCATCGTTGAAACGAGCGGAATTGGTCAGGGAGATGCAGAAATTGCCGAGATATGCGATGTATCCATGTATGTAATGACGAGTGAATTCGGTGCTCCTTCGCAACTTGAAAAAATCGATATGATTGATTATGCAGACTTGATAGTCATTAACAAATACGAGCGCAAAGGCTCCGAGGATGCAAAAAACCAAGTTCAAAAGCAATACCAAAGAAGCCGTACACTTTTTGACCAAGATCCATCTGAAATGCCAGTATACGGTACAATCGCTTCCCAATTCAATGACCCAGGCACCAATGCATTATTCGCTGCACTGATTGAGAAGCTCAATGAAAAATCAGGGACGGGTTGGAGTACGTCCTTTTTAAAAGAAGCGGATGTTTACAAGCAAAATGTCATCATTCCTACTGACCGTCGGTATTATTTACGTGAAATCAGTGATACGGTCAGATCGTATCATAAGCGTGCGGCTGAACAAGTACGTATTGCCCGGAGGCTTTTCCAGCTTGAAGGAGCAATTGATGCAATTAAGGAAAATGACAACAACGGCGATATGGTGGCTTCTTTAGAAAAACTGAAAAAGGAAACCGCTTCGAATTTATCACCTGAATCTAAAAAAATCCTTACTGGATGGATGGATTTAAAAGAAAAGTATGCAGGGGAGCAGTTTGTAACGAAAGTCAGGGATAAAGAAATCGTCACAAAGCTGAAAACTAAAAGTTTATCAGGTTTAATGATTCCGAGAGTATCACTGCCTAAATATGTGGATTATGGAGAGATCTTAGGATGGGTATTCCGTGAGAACGTTCCGGGCTTCTTTCCTTACACAGCGGGAGTCTTTCCATTCAAGCGTGAAGGGGAAGACCCGAAGCGGCAATTTGCCGGTGAAGGATCGCCCGACCGAACCAACAGGCGTTTTCATTATTTGTCAAAGGATGATACTGCTAAACGGCTAAGTACTGCTTTCGATTCTGTAACTTTATATGGCGAGGACCCTGATCACCGGCCTGATATCTATGGAAAGGTAGGGGAAAGCGGAGTCAGCATCTGTACGTTGGATGACATGAAAAAGCTGTATGCAGGCTTTGATCTTTGCCACCCCTCAACCTCTGTATCCATGACCATCAATGGACCGGCGCCAATCATTTTGGCCATGTATATGAATACGGCAGTCGATCAGCAGATTCAACGGAAAGAAGAAGAGTTAGGCCGTCCCCTTACGGATGCCGAAGCGGAAGAAGTGCAGGCTTATACCCTTCAAACGGTACGCGGAACTGTTCAAGCGGATATTCTGAAAGAGGACCAAGGCCAGAATACATGCATCTTCTCTACGGAATTTGCTTTAAGGTTAATGGGGGACATTCAAGCATATTTCATCGATCGGAAAGTCAGGAACTACTACTCTGTATCCATTTCTGGCTATCACATTGCAGAAGCGGGTGCCAATCCCATTTCACAGCTGGCTTTTACATTAGCGAATGGCTTTACTTACATCGAATATTATTTAAGTCGCGGAATGAATATTGATGACTTTGCCCCGAATTTGTCGTTCTTCTTCTCAAATGGGCTCGATCCGGAATATACGGTTATCGGGAGGGTGGCAAGAAGGATTTGGGCGACGGTCATGCGGGATAAATATGGTGCGAATGACCGTAGTCAGAAGCTCAAATACCATATACAGACTTCCGGGCGCTCGCTTCATGCGCAAGAAATTGATTTCAATGATATAAGAACGACACTTCAGGCTTTAATGGCACTGCAGGATAACTGTAACTCCTTGCATACTAATGCGTACGATGAAGCCATCACGACGCCTACTGAAGAATCCGTGCGCCGGGCAATGGCCATACAAATGATCATTACAAAGGAGCATGGTCTCTCAAAAAATGAAAACCCGATGCAAGGTGCCTTCATCGTAGAGGAATTGACGGATCTGGTTGAAGAGGCCGTATTGCAAGAGTTCGATCGCATCAATGATCGGGGCGGTGTGCTGGGTGCAATGGAGACGCAGTATCAGCGCGGGAAAATCCAGGATGAATCGATGCATTACGAAATGAAAAAGCATACGGGAGAATTGCCGATCATTGGTGTCAATACGTATTTGAACCCAAATCCTCCTTCCGAAGAAGCTGTGAACAGCATGGAAATTGCCCGTGCTACAAAGGAAGAAAAGGAAGGGCAAATCATAAATCTCCGGGCATTCCAGGAAAGAAATAAGGAGTTCACGGATGAGGCGCTGACTAAACTGAAATTGGCAGCCATGAATGGGGAAAATATTTTTGCTGAACTCATGAACTGCGTGAGAGTGGCCAGTCTGGGTCAGATAACGAGGGCGCTATATGATGTAGGCGGTCAATATCGAAGAAATATGTAAACCAAGAAGGGGGCTCCGAACGTTTAGGGGCCTCTTTTTTAATAAATTCCGTCTTTTTTTAACAAAGTGAAGATTTTACCTTATAATTATTTGGAAAAGGGGCAAAAATGAAGAATCAGCCCTATTGGAGTTGAGAAAATGAACCTGAAAATGATTGGTTTAATCATAGGTTACATTCTTGCCATCATTTTTTTATTTGAGCTGTATGAACATCAATTGGGTGCCATTTCTTTTTTTATCCTGACTGTTGTCTTTTTTACGGCAGCCTATCGTCAGAAATCCAAAAAGAAAAAGGAATGATCTTTAGCCTTTGGTTTCCTGTGAATGATAGACAATGAGGTAAATCTGTGAAAGTATCATATAGAACTAGCATAAACCCATTTAGATTGTTTATAATGGAGTATATGTCTAGCAGGAATTGTCGTTATTTTACCGAACTACTGTTTTAGATTATTTTTTTTATGTGAAAAAACACGGAATTCAGTGTTTGAATAGAGAAGGGAAGTGCGGAATTTGAGTTTAAAACAATACTCAAAAGAGCAATTATTGGAAATGTCCTTAATAGAGATGGCATATGATTTGTTGGTGGAAAGAAATGAACCGATTCCATTTAAAGACTTAATAAGTGAATTAGCTTCGCTGCACCATTTATCTAAAGCGGAAGTGGAAAAGAAAATTGCACAATTCTATACGGATTTAAATGTGGATGGCCGCTTCACTTCACTTGGGGACAACCGCTGGGGATTGAAAACATGGTACCCGGTTGACCAAATCGAAGAAGAAGTCGTACATGTTGTAAAACCTAAAAAGAAAAAGAAAGCTAAAAAGGCTGCTGTCGTTATCGACGATTTCGATGAACTTGAAGACGAAGACCTTGACTTCGAAGAAGATATCGATGATCTGGATGAGGATGAAGATGATGACGATGATGATATTCTAGGTTCTCCAGTCATCGACGAAGTGCTTTTGGATGATGACGTGGATGATGACGACGATTTGGAAGAAGAAATAATCGAAGATGATGCATTTGTCCTGGAAGATGATGAGGACGAAGACGCAGATGACTTGGATGACTTGGATAAAGAGGATGAGAAATAAATAATCGCCCTTGACTTTTTGAGGCGAAATTTGTAGAATCATTTTTGGGCTCCTTAAAAAAGGACACAATGATTAAATTATATCGCTCCCTTACTTTTATTGTAAGCGGAGCGTTTTTGTTTTTAATGATGGAATGAATAAATGACATCATTTTTTTATTTTTTAAAAATGATTTCTCGTAGAATTGTAAAAACTATAGAGAACCTATTTATGTTTACTGTCATTTAAGGAAATTTATTCTTGTTCATGTATCCTGCATGACTCTCACTAAAGACCTTTAAGTGATTAATGGTTTGTACTGGTTTACGGTTTTTAGCTTTTAACCGCTCATGTGGCGGAAGATTTGATTCAGGTTCCGATTTAATGATGTGATGAACAGAATTGGAAGAAAACATTCTATAGGAGGATATAAGATGACAAAATATATTTTTGTGACAGGTGGAGTAGTTTCTTCCTTGGGAAAAGGGATAACGGCCGCTTCTTTAGGTAGATTATTAAAAAATAGGGGATTGAATGTTACGATCCAGAAGTTTGACCCTTATATCAACTTGGATCCTGGTACGATGAGTCCATATCAACATGGTGAAGTGTTTGTAACGGATGATGGTGCGGAAACGGATTTGGATTTGGGGCACTATGAGCGTTTCATTGATATCAACCTTGGTAAACACAGCAATGTGACTACAGGCAGAATTTATTCAACCGTCCTGAGAAAAGAACGCCGTGGCGATTATCTAGGTGGAACGGTTCAAGTCATTCCCCATATCACGAATGAAATTAAAGAACGGGTTTTCCGTTCAGGTAATGAAACGAATGCCGATATAGTCATCACTGAAATTGGCGGTACTGTAGGGGATATCGAGTCTCTACCATTCCTAGAAGCGATTCGCCAAATCAAGAGTGATATCGGCATCAATAATGTTATGTATATCCACTGTACACTGGTTCCTTACATCAAAGCTGCTGGTGAAATGAAAACAAAACCGACACAGCATAGTGTAAAAGAATTACGCAGTCTTGGAATTCAGCCAAATATAATCGTTGCACGTACAGAAAGTCCGATTTCACAAGATATGAAGGATAAAATCGCTTTATTCTGCGATATCGATAAAAATTCTGTTATCGAATGTCTTGATGCGGATACACTTTACTCCATCCCTCTTGCGCTTCAAGCACAAAATATGGACCAAATCGTTTGTGATCACTTGCAATTGGACTGTGGCGATGCGGATATGGAAGATTGGAAGGAACTAGTTAAAAAGGTTACATCTTTATCAAAGAAAACGAAAATCGCCTTAGTCGGAAAATATGTTGAATTGCAAGATGCTTATCTTTCCGTAGTGGAAGCACTTAAGCATGCAGGTTATGCATTTGATGCAGATGTTGAAATCGAATGGGTGAATTCCGAAGATGTAACAAAGGAAAATGTTGCTGAACTTCTTCAAGATGCAGATGGAATCCTTGTCCCTGGCGGTTTTGGAGATCGTGGAATCGAAGGGAAAATTGTAGCGACCGAATTTGCCCGCACGACAAAAACACCGTTCTTCGGAATCTGCTTAGGCATGCAGTTGGCGTCCATTGAGTATGCACGCAACGTCCTAGGATTGCCAAAAGCACATTCAGCTGAAATTAATGAAAATACTCCAGATCCAATCATCGATCTTCTTCCTGAGCAGAAGGATGTAGAAGATTTGGGCGGTACACTGCGTCTGGGTCTGTATCCATGCAAGCTTATCGAAGGAACTAAAGCATACGAAGCGTATAATGACGAGGTTGTTTATGAACGTCACCGTCACCGTTATGAATTCAATAACCACTACCGTCAGGCTATGGAAGAGGCAGGATTCGTGTTCTCCGGTACAAGTCCAGATGGTCGTCTAGTTGAAATCGTTGAATTGAAAGATCATCCTTGGTTTGTGGCGTCTCAATTCCATCCGGAATTCACGTCACGTCCAAACCGTCCACAGCCGCTATTCCGTGACTTTGTCGGTATGTCATTAAAGCGCAGCAAAAATCTTTAATAAACAAAAAAACAGCCCATGGGCTGTTTCAGACTGTAGGCAAACTCGATGAAATCGAATTTGCCTACAGTTTTTTTATTACTTGTACAATTTAGACGTTGATTTCCATTTCAGGCACTCGCTTTCCGCGGGCGGTCTTGGAGCCTCCTCGGCCTGCGCCTGCGAGGGTCTCCCTTAGACGTGCTTTTCCCGTAGGGGTCTCGCACCTTCCTCTCCAATCAACTTTGTTATGACATTTAGATAGTAATCATACCTGAGGAGTTGAAGGCGTTTCGTTGGGTCAGTTGGTTCGGGAACATCATTTGATGTTTTCCGAACCCTTTTTTTAGATGAATTTATCATTCTTCATCTTCATATTCTTTTATGATTTCTTCAAGAGTGAACTTAATCCCATGATAAGCGAAAAGTGCGGCAATGAGGGTAGGGAACCCATATCGATTTCCGGTTTCATCGGGAATCAATCCCCGTTGTATGCGTAAATCAATATGAACGTCAGCCAACTCCAAAAGAGAGTCTTCCTCAGAAGCGACGGAGGTAGAAACCGCAACAAATGGGATATCTTTTTCCTTTAGTTGTTTTGCCAGCAACACTGCTTCTGAATCATCCGAATGGCGGCTGAATATAAGAAATCGATCTTCCCTGGAAATAGTTTCTCCTAATTCATATCTTTTTGCCTTAGGAAAGGGTTCTGCCCCATCCAAAGCCTCGGCAGTGACGCCTTGCATTTCACTAAAACCGTGAATGAAAACGGAACCATCCCCAACCGCAGCCTGAGCCAGCAAGCGTCCGGCATCTTCCATTTCAAAGGCTTCATTTTCAATCATTTTTTTAAATAAACCGCTGATCTGTGTCGAGAAAATTTTTAACATGATTAGGGACTCCTTTAAAAATAATATACTTATTATAAAGGACTTTCCTTTGCATTGACAGGTTTCAGGGCTTTTGATCCGGAAGGGCTGAATTTACTAAATCGGTCGAAAAAACAAAAAAATTAAAATTCCTTTTAGCCATACAGCAGGAATTTTGTTACAATTATCGAATATGAACATAGAAATCATGAATGGTATAAATGCGTTAGACCCAAGTAATTTAACGCAATTTCTATGTAACTACCCTTTTTCGGGTACTATGGCCGAATAGGCTAATATATTTAATAGATGAATCGGGAAGGGGAGAGGTGATAAAATGCCAGGGAAAATATTGATTGTTGATGATCAATTCGGGATTCGTATTTTATTGAACGAGGTTTTACATAAAGAAGGGTATGAAACATTTCAAGCCGCTAATGGCATTCAAGCCTTGGAAGTGCTAAATAATCATTCACCTGATCTTGTATTGCTGGATATGAAGATTCCGGGAATGGATGGCATTGAGATCTTGAAAAGGATGAAAGTCGTCGATCCGGACATCCGGGTCATAATCATGACGGCATATGGTGAACTTGATATGATTCAAGAAGCAAAGGATTTAGGGGCAATGACACATTTTGCAAAGCCGTTTGATATTGATGATATTAGAAAAGCCGTTCGTGAATACTTGCCGATTCAATCAAGTTAACGGTCTTGAAAATTTAATATTATTGACGGAGAACTTGCCGCGGCTATCTTTTTTTAGATGGGCCGTGTTTTTTTGGAATTAAATTTGAGGCTTGGTATAGTGTAATTGTTGCTGTTTTTTTGATGTATTGATATGCTAAAAGAGGAGAGATATTCTGATTTATAAGCGTATGCTACGTTGGTTTTAGGGAATATCTAGAAAGAAATAACTTAAAAAATTATAACATCCACTAGTAGGAGGAAATCAAATGCCTTTAGTTTCTATGAAAGATATGCTGAATAAAGCCCTTGATGAAAAATATGCGGTAGGTCAATTCAATATCAATAACCTTGAATGGACTCAAGCTATTCTAGCTGCTGCAGAACAAGAAAAATCTCCAGTCATCCTTGGTGTTTCCGAAGGTGCTGCCCGTCATATGGGTGGTTTTAAAACGACTGTCATGATGGTTCAAGGATTGTTGGAAGACATGAAAATCACTGTTCCTGTGGCCATTCACCTTGACCATGGTTCAAGTTTTGATAAATGTAAGGAAGCTATCGAAGCCGGATTCACTTCAGTAATGATCGATGCTTCACATCATCCGATCGAAGAAAATATCGAAACAACCAAGAAGGTTGTCGAATTCGCTCACTCACGGAATGTTTCGGTTGAAGCGGAAGTGGGCACGGTTGGCGGACAAGAAGATGATGTAATCGCTGATGGAGTCGTATATGCTGACCCTCAAGAATGTGAACAGTTAGTTAAAGAAACGAATGTCGACTGTTTTGCTCCAGCTTTGGGATCCGTTCACGGGCCATACAAAGGTGAACCTAACCTAGGCTATAAAGAAATGGAAGAAGTACGGGACTTAACGAACAAACCTCTTGTTCTTCATGGCGGTACAGGCATCCCTACGAAAGATATCCAAAAAGCGATTTCTCTTGGAACATCAAAAATCAATGTGAATACGGAAAATCAAATTGTGTTCACAAAAGCGGTTCGTGAAATTCTGAATAACGATTCTGAAGTGTACGATCCTCGTAAATACATGGTTCCTGGCCGTGAAGCTATTAAAGAAACTGTCATCGGCAAAATACGTGAATTCGGTTCAAACGGCAAAGCATAATTTCAAACGTATAATGATAAAGGCAATATTCCCATTGGGGGGTTCCCCCCTAATGGTTTCTTTTAGATGCAGGGCTGAATCCAGGATCTATATTTCGAAAAATTAGAATTCAGAGGCATATAGAGAAATAAAAAATCGATTACATACGGAGGATATTTTATGAAATTCTTTATAGATACAGCAAACATGGAAGAAATCAAACAAGCGCACGAACTTGGCGTTTTAGCAGGTGTTACGACTAACCCGTCCCTTGTTGCAAGAGAAAAGGGAGTTTCTTTCCATGACCGGCTAAAAGAAATCACAAGCCTTGTTAAGGAATCCGTTTCTGCTGAAGTCATTGCGCTTGATTTTGAAGGAATGATGGCTGAAGCCAAGGAACTCGTTGCGATTGCACCTAATATCACGATTAAAGTGCCAATGACTCCGGACGGCTTGAAGGCTGTATCAGCACTTACAAAACAAGGTGTCAAAACAAATGTCACGCTTATTTTCAGTGCCAACCAAGCATTATTGGCAGCTAGGGCAGGAGCAACTTATGTATCTCCATTTTTAGGACGCTTGGATGACATCGGCCAAAATGGTTTGGATTTAATTTCGGATATTGCTGACATATTTGCGATCCATGATATCAACGCTGAGATCATTGCAGCTTCCATCCGCCATCCTATGCATATTACAGAGGCGGCTCTTAAAGGGGCACATATTGCAACGATCCCTTATAAAGTTTTAATCCAATTATTCCACCACCCATTAACGGATAAAGGGATTGAAGCTTTCTTGAACGATTGGAATTCACGCACTGAAGCATAATGCCTTGCCGCTAAGTCGCTATAGATTGCACCTTTTTAATAAAATTAACATAAATTAGAAATTTTCATCTTTTTTTACATGAATTTTCCACTTCTGTGTAAACTAAAGAACTAGATAGTAAATGTTGTCGGATTATGCAATTTCCTTTGTGGTAAAATATTACTTTTTGAAAGTAGCTTCTAAGTGCTTAGCGTGGAAGGGAGTTTATTATGGAAAAACTTAAAATTGCCGGTGGCTACCCTCTAAAGGGAAGCATTCGTGTCAGCGGAGCAAAAAATAGTGCGGTTGCCCTTATTCCAGCAACAATTTTAGCGGACTCTCCCGTAACGATTGAAGGCCTGCCTGATATCTCGGATGTACAGATGCTTAAAGAGTTAATGGAGGAAATTGGCGGTGAGGTATCCTTTGATGAAGGAGAAATGACAGTCAACCCTAGCAGGATGATTTCAATGCCTCTTCCCAATGGAAGGGTCAAGAAGTTACGTGCCTCTTATTATTTAATGGGGGCAATGCTTGGTAAATTCAAAAAGGCAGTGATCGGCTTGCCTGGAGGCTGCCATTTAGGGCCCCGTCCGATAGATCAGCATATTAAGGGCTTCGAAGCACTAGGCGCACAAGTGACGAATGAACAAGGAGCCATTTACCTTAGGGCGGACGAGCTACGGGGAGCACGCATATATTTGGATGTCGTTAGTGTAGGGGCAACGATCAACATCATGCTTGCCGCTGTTTTGGCCAAAGGCCGCACTGTGATTGAAAACGCTGCGAAAGAACCGGAAATCATCGATGTTGCCACATTGTTGACCAATATGGGAGCGAAAATAAAGGGTGCTGGAACGGATATCATTCGTATTGATGGTGTGGAAAGTTTGCATGGGTGCAAGCATACGATCATACCGGATCGGATTGAAGCCGGTACTTTCATGATTTTAGCCGCTGCTGTCGGTGAAGGAATTCTGATCGATAATGTCATTCCCCAGCATTTGGAGTCGTTGACTGCCAAATTAAGGGAAATGGGGATTAATATTGAAACGGGTGATGACCAGATATTTGTCTCACCGGGAGAAAAATATAAATCCGTTGATATCAAGACGTTGGTTTACCCTGGATTCCCAACAGATCTTCAGCAACCTTTCACTTCCCTTTTAACAAAAGCAAGCGGTTCTAGCATGGTGACCGATACGATATACGGGGCACGATTTAAGCATATTGATGAACTGCGACGCATGAATGCGAAGATCAAAGTCGAGGGCAGAGCAGGCATCGTCGATGGTCCTGTCCAACTTCATGGGGCAAAAGTGAAGGCAAGCGATTTACGTGCCGGAGCAGCTTTGGTAATTGCCGGTTTAATGGCTGAAGGGATTACAGAAGTGACCGGGCTTGAACATATAGACCGCGGTTATAGCCATCTTGTTGAAAAACTTTCAGGTTTGGGAGCGACGATTTGGCGTGAAGAAATGACGCAAGAAGAAGTGGAGCAGCTTAAAAGCTGATCCCTTTTCTTGTTACCTCATTGTGTTACTATATATGATATAATGTGTTATACTAATATATAAATAAATCATGCTAGTGTACATGAGGGGGAACCGGAAATGGAAAGAAGTTTATCGATGGAGCTTGTCCGCGTAACAGAGGCGGCGGCACTGAATTCAGCTCGTTGGATGGGAAGAGGAAAGAAAGACGAAGCAGATGATGCAGCAACAACTGCAATGCGTGATGTTTTCAATACTATTCCCATGCAAGGAACGGTTGTAATCGGTGAAGGGGAAATGGATGAAGCGCCAATGCTTTATATTGGCGAAAAACTTGGTACTGGTCTTGGGCCACTAGTGGATGTTGCGGTTGATCCTCTAGAAGGAACGAACATTGTGGCATCTGGCGGCTGGAATGCATTGGCTGTATTGGCGATAGCCGATAAGGGGAACTTGCTTCATGCCCCGGATATGTATATGGATAAAATAGCCGTTGGACCCGAGGCTGTTGGTCAGATTGATATCAATGCTTCCGTGTTGGACAACCTGAAAGCGGTAGCCAAGGCAAAAAATAAAGATATCCAAGACGTGGTTGCAACAGTATTGAACCGTGATCGTCATTCGAAGATCATTCATGAACTTCGTGAGGCAGGGGCACGTATCAAGTTGATCAACGATGGAGACGTAGCAGGAGCCATAAATACGGCCTTCGATCTTACCGGGGTTGATATCTTATTCGGATCTGGCGGAGCTCCAGAGGGAGTTATTGCAGCCGTTGCCTTGAAATGCCTTGGAGGGGAAATTCAAGGTAAGCTGGTGCCTCATAGTGATGAAGAAGTGGAACGCTGTGGGAAAATGGGCCTTGAATTAGGAAAAGTCCTCAGAATGGAAGATCTTGTTCGCGGAGATGACGCAATTTTTGCTGCAACAGGTGTGACTGATGGAGAACTTTTACGCGGTGTACAATTTAAAGGGCATTACGGCGAAACACAATCCGTAGTCATGCGTGCTAAATCTGGTACCGTTCGATTCATTGATGGGCGTCACAGTCTTAAAATTAAACCGAATGGTTTGATCGACTGATAGCGTTTTTTAGAAAAATCACTTTTAAAAAGCGAGCGGTTTCATCGCTCGCTTTCTCTTTTAAAAAATTTAAGTTGAATAATTAAAATAAAAAAAGTAAAATAAAGCTTGGTCTACTATTAATAATTTAAAATCTGCCCTTTCACTCCAAACTTCAAGAAGCCTTCAAATAATTTTCTTCTTTACATGTAAAAATGTATCATCCTTTCTAAGAAAACTCTGGTCGGGTACATGGATTGCGGTTTTTCTTCCATCTAACAAACCATTTCTTTTTCAGTATGGGTGAAAACGTTTAATTAATAAAAGTGTGGTGTCATAATGAATTTAACTATTTCTAATTTAGAAAACATGAAACTAAAGGATCTCTATGAGCACGCGCGTGAATATAAAGTTTCCTATTACAGCAAACTTTCAAAAAAGGAACTTATTTTCGCTATCCTGAAAGCACAAGCTGAGCAGGATGGTCTCCTATTCATGGAGGGCGTTTTAGAGATCATCCCTTCAGAGGGCTTCGGTTTCCTGCGTCCAATTAATTATTCTCCAAGCTCGGAGGATATTTATATTTCTGCTTCACAGATCCGCAGATTCGATTTGCGAAATGGAGATAAAGTGTCCGGTAAGGTAAGGCCTCCAAAAGAAAATGAGCGCTATTATGGATTGCTGCATGTTGAAGCAGTCAATGGCGATAATCCGGAATCAGCTAAAGAACGTGTCCACTTTCCAGGTTTAACACCGCTGTATCCAAACAGGCAAATTAAACTGGAAACGACACCGAAGAACTTATCAACCAGGATTATGGATGTTCTGGCACCGGTCGGTTTTGGACAGCGTGGTCTGATTGTCGCACCGCCAAAAGCCGGTAAAACGATGCTCATCAAAGAAATTGCCAATGCGATAACCACAAACCATCCCGAATCGGAATTGATTGTGCTGTTGATCGATGAACGCCCGGAAGAAGTGACAGACATTGAACGTTCCGTTGCAGGAGACGTGGTAAGTTCAACTTTCGATGAAGTGCCGGAAAACCATATCAAGGTGGCTGAGCTGGTGTTAGAACGAGCCATGCGCCTTGTGGAGCATAAACGGGATGTCATCATTTTAATGGACAGCATCACTCGACTTGCCCGTGCTTATAACCTTGTCATTCCGCCGAGCGGGCGTACACTATCAGGGGGTATTGACCCTGCTGCATTCCACCGTCCAAAACGCTTTTTCGGTGCGGCGAGGAATATCGAGGAAGGCGGCAGCCTGACGATCCTTGCTACAGCTTTGGTAG
The DNA here is from genome assembly GCF_030817135.1 of Peribacillus sp. V2I11. Classification (NCBI taxonomy): domain Bacteria; kingdom Bacillati; phylum Bacillota; class Bacilli; order Caryophanales; family Bacillaceae; genus Peribacillus; species Peribacillus sp. V2I11. Next base: position 2,521,647 of record NZ_JAUSYW010000001.1, read on the forward strand.
ATACGGGTTCGAGAATGGACGATGTCATTTATGAAGAATTTAAAGGTACGGGCAATATGGAGCTGCATTTAGATCGTGCCCTTGCCGAAAGACGCATCTTCCCGGCAATTGATATTCGTCGCTCAGGCACTCGTAAAGAAGAATTGTTAATTCCGAAAGATCGCCTGGATAAACTATGGGCCATTAGGAAAACGATGTCAGATTCACCTGATTTCTCGGAGAAATTCCTTCGCCGTCTAAAACAGACAAAAGGTAATGAAGAATTTTTCAGTAAACTGGATGAAGAAATGTCAGAAATGAAAAAGGGGCCAGCGGGCGTAAAACGTTCTTAAACCCTGTAAGAAACAAACAGTTGCACAACTAGTCTTAAGTTGTTATAATGAGTTCATGTGTTTTTACAATAAATGTGAGGGTTTTTCCCTCAACTTGAAGTATATAACTCTGTTTCGAATGATTCAGGGCATAAGGAGCTGAAAAGAATGAAAACTGGAATTCATCCAAATTATAAGCTTTCAAAAGTAATTTGCTCTTGCGGAAACACTTTTGAAACTGGTTCAGTTAAAGAAGAGATCAAAGTTGAGACTTGTTCAGAGTGCCATCCATTCTATACTGGTCGTCAAAAATTCGCTGAAGCTGGCGGACGTGTTGATCGTTTCAACAAAAAATACGGTATTAAATAAGCCGGACTTTTTAAAAAACAGGCAAGTATTCTTCTTGCCTGTTTTTTCTTTTCCATAAACAAGTAAGAATTTATATAAAGCCGGGTCGACTTCAATTATGGCCAAGGGATCGACAGGTGGAAGGGAGTAGCTGTTTCCATGTATGTAATGAAACAAACAGGCTGGATCGAGCTTATTTGCGGAAGCATGTTTTCAGGTAAATCTGAGGAATTGATTAAACGAGTCAGCCGTGCTCAATTTGCTAAAGAGCAAATAGCTGTATTTAAACCAGCTATTGATAATCGCTATGCGGAAGAGGCTGTCGTATCACACAATGGCTCTTCTGTGATGGCAAAACCGATTACCCATTCAACGGATATTTTTAAGTATTTGGACAAGCCCCTGGATATCGTTGCAATAGATGAGGTGCAATTTTTTGATCATGAAATTATCGGGGTTGCCCAGCATCTTGCGGACAGCGGTTATCGAGTGATTATGGCTGGACTCGATCAAGATTTCAGAGGTGAACCATTCGGTCCTATGCCTGTTCTATTATCGCTTGCAGAATCGGTGACCAAGCTGCAGGCTGTGTGTGAAGTGTGCGGATCACCTGCGAGCAGGACACAGCGCTTGATAGATGGGGAGCCTGCCTCCTATGATGAGCCGATCATCCTTGTGGGTGCATCGGAATCATACGAGCCCCGCTGTCGCCATCATCACGAAGTTCCGGGTAAGCTGGCTGTTGGGATTAAAGAACATATTTGAATGATGGTGCCCTATGATCCAATGAGATCGTAGGGTGCTTTTTTATGAAGAAATGCTGGGAATTATAATAAGGGTGGAAAAACTGCTGGAGTTATTCAGGTGGTATGACCAATACATGGAAGGGAAATAAAAGATAAATATCGCCCCATTTTGGGTAGGCTAACGAGGAAATGTTCTTCTTAACCAGTCAAAATGGAGGGAAAAAATATGAAATCGAAACTGCTTATTATGACGGCCGTTTTGCTTGCTGCACTAACTGCATGCGGTCAAAATGACAATGCAATAAATAATGATTCGGAATATGGGGATCAATCCCGGGATGGCAGGGATTTTGTTGGCAATGGTTTAAAACGTGTATCCAATAATGATTGGGACAATGAAGCGGAACGTCCATCGGATCAAATCCTCAATACACCGCATCATACATCCAATAATTCACCATCCATGGGGCAGCAAATTGATGATATCCGAGGAGCCATAGAATCGGAAACCGATTATGAGGCGGGCTCCGTTTGGTTTAATGGAAATACCATACATGTTACGGTCCATGATAAAGGCAAAATCAAGACGGAAAAAGAAAGAAATGAGGAAATGCAGCGAATACAAGGCATTATAAACAGGGCTGTTCCTCAATATAATATAGATGTAAAATTAAAGAAATAACGACATTTTTGAATCCTCTTTGACGTTGATTATTCACCTATACTATAATTAACCTAGAAGTGAACTGAGCTGGGGCACTGAACTACTTATTTATAGTTAGAAAAGATGGATTACTTCCAATTCGTTTCAGATGTTTTGGAAAATTTATGAGGTGAATAATTTGTTTGATCGATTGCAAGCAGTAGAAGATAGATATGAAAGATTGAATGAACTATTAAGTGACCCGGAGATCATTAATGACTCTAAGAAGCTAAGGGAATATTCTAAGGAGCAATCCAGCATTCAAGAGACCGCATCGACTTATAAAGAATATAAAGCGGTTCGTGAGCAACTCCAGGAAGCGAAGGCGATGCTGGAGGAGAAACTTGATGCGGATATGCGTGAAATGGTAAAAGAAGAGATCAATGAACTTGATGAGACCATACAAGGCCTTGAGGATAAACTGAAAATATTGCTTATTCCGAAAGACCCTAACGATGATAAAAACGTAATCATGGAGATCCGCGGAGCGGCAGGCGGAGATGAGGCGGCCTTATTTGCAGGTAGTCTATACCGAATGTATAGCCGTTTTGCTGAGGTGCAGGGTTGGCGGACTGAAGTCATTGAAGCAAGTCCTACAGGGCTGGGTGGCTACAAGGAAATCATATTTATGATTAATGGCAATGGCGCATATTCAAAATTGAAGTTCGAAAATGGAGCACACCGCGTTCAACGAGTACCTGAAACTGAATCAGGCGGACGGATTCATACATCTACAGCGACGGTTGCCGTTTTACCCGAAGCTGAGGAAGTGGAAGTTGAAATCCATGATAAGGATGTTCGTGTCGATACCTTTGCATCAAGCGGTCCTGGAGGGCAAAGTGTCAATACGACAATGTCAGCGGTGCGCTTGACTCATATCCCGACTAATACGGTTGTATCTTGTCAAGATGAAAAATCACAAATCAAGAACAAAGAAAAAGCAATGAAGGTTTTGCGTGCCAGGGTGTACGATAAAATCCATCGTGAAGTACAGGCGGAATATGATCAAAATAGGAAGCTTGCTGTTGGAACGGGCGATCGATCCGAAAGGATTCGAACTTATAACTTCCCGCAAAACCGCGTTACCGACCACCGTATTGGTTTAACGATTCAAAAGCTGGATCAAATCATGGAAGGTAAACTGGATGAAGTCGTTGATGCATTAATCATGGAAGACCAATCTTCAAGGCTGGAAAATGCCGATGAGTAATTCTGCCGTGAAAGTGTTTGAAGCCCTTAAATGGGCTTCTTCTTTTTTAAAGGAAAATGATCGTGATGCCAATGCTGGGGAAATCCTGTTACAGCATTTTTTAAAACAAACTCGCTCGCAAATGCTGGCCAACCTTCATGAGGAGCTTAGTGAAGCCGATTTTGGGAAATTTAAGGCGGCTATTGAGATGCATGCTGATGGAACGCCCATCCAATATATAATCGGCAGTGAAGATTTTTATGGACGGACCTTCTTTGTGAATGAAGAAGTGCTTATACCGAGACCTGAAACAGAAGAATTGATTTATTATACATTACGTAAACTCCCGGCCATCTTTATGGAGGGACAGAAGCTCCGTTTAGCTGATATAGGGACAGGCAGCGGTGCAATCGCCATAACGATGAAACTTGAAAAATCAAACTTGTTGGTGACGGCCACGGATATAGCGGAACCTTCGCTTGAGGTGGCGAGGAAAAATGCCGAATCACTCGGTGCCGAAGTGCAGTTCATGCAAGGTGACTTGCTTCAGCCTTTCATAAAGATAAACCAGCAGGTGGACATCCTTTTATCGAATCCGCCATATATACCAGATGCTGATCATAAATCCATGTCAGTAGTCGTAACGGGTCATGAACCACATCGTGCATTATTTGCCGGTATCGATGGGCTGGATTTTTACCGCCGCTTTATGGAGCAGTTACCTCTGATCATAAAGGTGCCTGGGCTGATCGGTTTTGAAGTGGGCGCTGGACAGGGTAAGGCGGTTGCCGATTTATTGAAGCGAACCTTTCCTGCCGCGGAAGTATCCATTGTGAATGACATTAATGAGAAAGATCGAATGGTCTTTGCTGTATTAAAATGATCCGTCTCCCTTATGTGAGACGGATTTTTTAAGGGATACAACCCTCATTATTCTCTGAAATCTATTTTTCCAGCTATCAACTTTTTTTATTTTTACTAGTTTAAGATAGCTGGAAAATGGTGAGACTAATTCATGTGAGGGGGCGAAGGCGATGAAAACTAAACATTTAGCCATTATTTATCTATTAATCTTAACTATAGGAACGATCGTAAGTATATATATGCCTAAAGCGGAGATGGTTGGTGCAGAAGATACGAAGGTAATCCCGGATGAGGCGATTCGTCTGCGGATACTCGCTAATAGTGATGCAGAAGAGGATCAAGCGGTTAAACGGCTGATTAGGGATGAGGTAAATAAAGATATCACAAAGTGGGTCGAGGAGCTTACTTCTTTGGATGAAGCGAGGGATGTGATCACTTCCCATCTACCGGATATCCAGGCGACGGCTGAGGCAGTTATTAAGGAACAGGGTTTGGAGCAGTCAGTAAAAGTGGATTTTGGACAAGCGGAATTTCCGACAAAACTCTACGGGCAGTATTTATATCCGGCAGGGGATTATGAAGCCGTGATTATCACACTTGGTGAAGGGGAAGGCGCTAATTGGTGGTGTGTGTTATTTCCCCCATTGTGTTTCTTGGATTTTTCAAATGGGACTGCTGTAAGTCAAAGTCCGATTGTTGAGGATGAAGGTGAAGGATCTTTGACTTCGGAAAGGACGGCGTATGCTGCAACGAATGAAGAGAGTGAACCTGTTGCAGAGGAAGTAGTTGAAGAAGAGGTAATCGAGGAGAGCGTAAAAGAGGAAGTACCGGAAGAAACGGTAAAAGAAGAGGTTGTAGAGCCAGAGGCAAAAGAAGAAGTGACAGAAGTAAAAGATAAGGAACAAGTGACAGAGGAAGTCATTGAAGGGAATGTTGAAGAAAACAAGGTTGAACTTGCGGCATCCAATGAACAAGGTCAACAATTATATGAAGGGGAAAAGGAGCCTGAGGTGGAAGTGAAGTCCTTGTTTGCAGAAATCTTCAATGATCTATTTTAAAAAGGGGGCAGCTGCCCTCTTTTTTTAAAATCAGACAATTTTGAAAACATATCCACAGGGTTATTAACAAAAAATCAAAAAAGTCTGTCATTAATCATTAATATCCACAAACTTATCCACGGATTCGATATAGTTATCCCCAATTTGTGGATAACACTTGAATTATGTGTATACTTCTTTTATACTTTCAAAGTATCTTTTAAGTGAAATTAGTACGATAAGTTGAAAATATCGTTCATATAAAGCGATTATATAAAATAAGAAATGTTAAAAGGCGATGGTGTTCAAGATGAAAACGAAAATTTGGTCAGTGGATGAAAATGTGGATAATTTACAAAGTTATCCCCAAATTACACAATCAGCTGAATTATTAAAGGCTAATCAAGTGGTTGCTTTTCCTACAGAGACCGTTTATGGACTAGGTGCGAATGCCAAAAATGACGAGGCGGTCAAAAAAGTGTTCGAAGCAAAGGGGCGTCCGAGTGATAATCCTTTAATCGTTCATATAGCCTCCGATGACCAGTTGTCAGATATAGTAGAAGAGATTCCTGAACAGGCCCGGTTGTTGATGGCAGAATTTTGGCCGGGTCCTTTGACTTTGATCATGAAACGAAAACCGGGCCAACTATCAAATCTTGTGACAGCTGGATTGGACACGGTCGCTGTCAGGATGCCAGATCATCAGGTTGCCCTCGGCCTTATTCGTGCAAGTGATTTACCCATTGCGGCTCCAAGTGCAAATACTTCTGGGAAACCAAGCCCCACTTCAGCAAAACATGTTGAAGATGACTTGATGGGCCGGATTGCAGGCATAGTCGATGGCGGGACTACGGGTGTGGGCGTAGAATCCACGGTACTTGATTGCACTGTGGAAGTCCCTGTTATTTTAAGGCCTGGCGGGGTGACCCTGGAACAGCTGGAAGCGGTAATAGGGGAAGTCAGACAAGATGTCGCTTTGAAGAATCAGGAAACGGCGCCAAAAGCCCCGGGCATGAAATATACCCACTATGCTCCGAAGGCCCCTCTATATTTAGTCAAGGGTAATCAAGCTTTCCTTCAGAAGCTTGTGGATGAAAAAAGAAGTGACGGGTTAAAGGTGGGCATCATAACGGCTTATGAACATCAACAGGATTATAAGGCGGATTATGTGGTTGTCCCGGGTTCATTAGCGGATTTACATACTGTTGCGACAGGCTTATATGATGCTTTAAGACAGTTTGACGAGCTGAAGGTCGATGTCATTTTTAGTGAAATGTTTCCTGACAATGGAATAGGAGCTGCGGTCATGAACCGGCTTGAGAAGGCTGCAGGTCATCAAATCATCAAGGAACATGTGTAATAAGGACTGATTTATCCTTCTATTTCTTTTCGGACATGCATAACATGTAGTAGGCACGTCCGAGGGGGATTGGAATGAATACATTTGCTGGAGAAATCATCACCTTATTGCTAATGGCATTCGCTTTGGGAATGGATGCCTTTTCAGTCGGCCTTGGAATGGGAATGTTTAGGCTAAGGTTGAGGCAAATACTTTTTATAGGGCTGACAGTAGGAATTTTTCATATTTGGATGCCCTTGCTTGGAATGGGGGCAGGCCGTTTCATTTCAGAAAAATTCGGGACCTTTGCTACATATGCCGGCGGTCTATTGTTGATCATTCTTGGTATACAGATGTTTATCCCTGGTAAAAAGGATGGAGTTGGTGCCATGGAAAATAAGATGCTGGCTCCTGTCGGGAAAGGTCTATTCATTTTTGCTTTAGGGGTAAGCCTGGATAGCTTCTCGGTAGGGTTAACATTGGGGATTTACGGTGCAAAAACGATATTAACCGTTCTTTGTTTTGGGTTTGCTGCCACTCTATTAACGTGGGCAGGGCTTTTGCTGGGTCGAAAAATGCAGGGTTTGCTTGGCGTGTATAGTGAGATTCTTGGCGGAAGCATCCTGTGTGCGTTTGGATTGAAATTATTGTTCAATTTTTGATCAACTTGAATACATATTCCTTCCTCAACTGTTCCGATTAACGGGGCGGTTTTTTATTTTTCTTCGGATATAATGAGAGTGATTTTTTTTATCTATAATAAACGGGCGATAGCTTATAATGAATAAAAAAGGAGGCGTTAAAAATGATCCGAGTATTATTTGTATGTACAGGTAACACATGCAGAAGCCCGATGGCAGAAGCGATATTGAAAAATAAAAATATTGCGGGTGTTGAAGTGAAGTCCGCAGGCGTGTATGCTTCATCAGGCCAGGATGCTTCGATGCATGCCAAAAATGTATTGGTTGAAAATGACATAGTGCATAATCATCATTCAACGCCTTTATCCGAAAAGGAAATGGAGTGGGCGACTCATATTTTCACCATGACGGAAGGGCATAAATCGGTCATTACCCGTGCATACCCTCAAATGATCGATAAGACTTTTACTTTAAAAGAATTCATTATTGACGATAAATATGATAGAGACATAATAGATCCGTTTGGCGGTTCTGAAGGCATTTATCGGGAAACGTTCAGGGAGCTGCAGGAATTAATAGAAGAATTAGTCAAAAGGCTTAAAGAATAAACAGGGTACATAATGTGGTCGCTGCAGTAAAAGATATTACTAAGCTTGTTGACCGTCAAATGCAAAGTGTTAGGATCAAGGCAGTCCCAAGAAGTGGCTGCTATCGCAGAAAAAACATCTGCTGGAGCGGAAGAAGTGACGGCTACGATAAGTGAACAAGCATAGTCATGGAAAATGTCGAAAAATCGGCAATGGAACTTAAAGTGAAAGCGGAAAAGTTGAACGGGACCAGTACCCGCTTTCACATTTGACATTTTTACAGCAGGAAACCCGAGTTGGTTTCCTGCTTCTTTGCGGGGAAAAAGGGTGGACATCCTTTATCTTTTCATAATTTTGTGACACAATAAAATCAAATGAAAAAGCTAGAGGAGGATTATGATGAAAGTTGCGATTGCTTCGGATCATGGTGGTATACATATCCGTGAAGAAATAAAGAATTTATTGAATGAGTTACAGATTCCATTTGAGGACTTTGGCTGTGAATGCAGTACATCGGTGGATTATCCTGATTATGCCTTGCCGGTTGCTGAAAAAGTGGCAAGGGGTGAGTTCGATCGGGGAATCTTAATCTGTGGAACTGGAATCGGAATGAGCATTGCTGCTAATAAGGTCAAAGGAATACGATGTGCATTGGTTCATGATGTCTATAGTGCGAAATTGACCCGCCAGCATAATGATACCAATATGTTAGCGATGGGGGAACGAGTCATTGGCCCGGGTCTTGCCAGGGAAATTGCACAAACATGGCTGACTTCGGAATTTGAAGGCGGGCGTCATCAGAACAGGATCGGTAAGATCGCGGAGTATGAAGGTAAGCACAGCTAATTCTTATGGTTTTTGAAAAGGATCTAGAGAGACCCCTCTTTTTTTCCGATAACAAGTTTTCTTATTGAAAGGATGCGTTTTCATGACAAGTGATGCTACATTTTCAAATGAGCTTGAGATATGGGAAAACCAGTTTCGGGAACTATTACATGAGTTTCAAGAACAGACAGCTTTAAAAGAGAAACAGCTACTGGTAATCGGCTGCAGTACAAGTGAAGTGATCGGGAAAAGGATCGGTACTGAAGGGACGCTCGATGTTGCGGGGATGATTTTTTCCGTAGTTAGGGATTTTCAAGAAAAAACGGGTGTTCAGGTTGCATATCAATGTTGTGAGCATCTAAACAGGGCCCTGGTTTTGCAAAGGGAAACCGCGGTTCGATATGATTATGAAGAAGTTTCGGTTGTACCTGTAAGAACAGCTGGGGGATCGATGGCGACTTACGCCTATCGGCAATGGAAAGATGCTGTCGTCGTTGAACATATCAAAGCGGATGCGGGGATGGACATTGGGGACACCTTCATTGGCATGCACCTGAAGCATGTGGCGGTTCCAATTCGCTCTGCCATTAAAGAAATAGGACATGCACATGTGACCATGGCAAAGACCCGCCCGAAACTGATTGGCGGGGAGCGGGCCGTTTATCAGGACATCTCTGAAAACAAGGGTTGTACTTAATGGGTAAGTGATACAGCATTTCTCGGATGGGGAATGCTGTTTTTTGATTAAATGCGAGCAAAATCGTAAAGCTTAAGATAAGGTTCACAAGAAAAATCTTTACTTTGTAGTGCTAATGGAATGGTGATTTCGCTCATGAAATATAGGGTGAAAGAGCTGTTTATCATAATTTCAATGTTAAATACGAACGTTTTTAAATGAAAAAACATTTAATGTTCGATAAAATTAGACTATCACTTCTAAATTAGACATGTTAAAATGGAGTAGAATTTTGTAATAATTATTGGTAAGGCTTTTTCATGCTTTTTTGAAAGCATGTTGCACATAAATACTAAAAAGCGAATCACGCACAATTTGAGGAGGAATTACGGAATGAATCGTTTAGCAAAGCAAGATGAGCAAGTGTTTAACGCAATTCAACTGGAATTAGGGCGTCAAAGAAGTAAAATTGAGCTTATTGCTTCTGAAAACTTCGTGAGTGAAGCTGTCATGGAAGCGCAAGGGTCGGTCTTGACTAATAAGTATGCAGAAGGATACCCTGGAAAACGTTACTATGGCGGATGTGAGTATGTAGACATCGTTGAAGATCTAGCACGTGAGCGTGCGAAAGAAATTTTTGGAGGGGAGTATGTGAACGTACAGCCTCACTCTGGAGCTCAAGCCAATATGGCCGTTTACTTTACAGTGCTTCAAACTGGTGACACAGTGCTTGGGATGAACCTTTCGCATGGTGGTCACTTAACACATGGAAGTCCAGTTAACTTCAGTGGCGTTAACTACAATTTTGTTGAATATGGTGTAGACGAAAAAGATCACCGTATCGATTACAATGATGTATTGGAAAAAGCGCGTCAGCACAAACCGAAATTGATCGTAGCGGGTGCAAGTGCATATCCACGGGAAATTGACTTCAAGCGATTCCGTGAAATTGCAGATGAAGTCGGGGCTTATTTAATGGTCGATATGGCGCATATTGCAGGTTTAGTTGCGGCTGGATTACATCAAAGTCCAATTCCTTATGCTGACTTTGTAACGACTACTACTCATAAAACACTTCGCGGACCACGCGGCGGGATGATCATCTGTAAAGAAGAATTCGGTAAGAAGATCGATAAATCCATCTTCCCTGGAATTCAAGGCGGTCCATTGATGCATGTTATATCCGCTAAGGCTGTTGCATTCGGCGAAGCGCTTCAAGCTGACTTTAAAGTGTATGCACAACAAATCATCGACAATGCTAAACGTTTGGGCGAAGGTTTGAAGAAAGAAGGGTTCACCCTTGTTTCTGATGGAACGGACAATCACTTGATTCTTCTTGATGTGCGCTCTACTGGATTAACGGGAAAAATCGCAGAGCATGTTTTGGATGAAATCGGTATTACCGTGAACAAAAATGCGATTCCTTATGACCCGGAAAAACCATTCGTTACCAGCGGTATTCGTATTGGGACTGCGGCAGTGACTTCACGTGGCTTCGGATTGGAAGACATGGATGAAATAGCTGCAATCATCGGACTTGTTTTGAAAAATAATGAAGATGCAGCTAAACTTGAAGAAGCAAAACAGCGTGTTGAATCATTAGCGAACAAATTTGAATTATATCCTTCATTGTAATATCGGAGCCGCTCCCTTTTAAAGGGAGCGGTTTTTTTTGTGCCTTATGAAGGTCATCGTGTTAGAAGAATCCGAATAGTGAAAATAGGTCTGAAATCTAAACCTTTATTGAAGATTGAAACATTTTTCTGTAAAATAGGTTGAAGTGAATTTTAAAAGACACGAAAATTTTTCTATTCGATTAGGGAAATCATAAAAGAGCGCAAAACTAAGCAATGGAATTGGAGAGATGCTAAATGGGAAAAGTTTATGTTTTTGACCACCCGTTAATTCAACACAAATTAGCCTATATACGTGATATAAATACAGGAACAAAAGAATTCCGGGAGCTAGTGGATGAAGTTGCATCATTGATGGCATTTGAAATCACGAGGGATATGCCGTTGGAAGAGGTGGAAATCCAAACGCCTGTAAGCACAGCGAAAGTGAAAATGCTTTCTGGTAAAAAAGTGGGGATCGTTCCGATTTTACGTGCAGGCATAGGGATGGTGGACGGAATCATTAAGCTGATTCCTGCCGCAAAGGTCGGACATGTTGGTCTTTACCGTGATCCTGAAACATTGAAACCGGTTGAATATTATGCGAAAATGCCAAGTGATTTGGCAGAAAGGGAATGTATTGTCGTTGACCCGATGTTAGCCACTGGCGGTTCAGCCATCGAAGCGATCCATTCCATTAAAAAGCGCGGTGCAGTCAATATTAAATTCATGTGTTTGATTGCAGCTCCAGAGGGTGTGGAAGCATTAAAAGAAGCCCATCCTGATGTTGATATTTATATTGCAGGTCTTGACGAAAAACTGAATGAACACGGTTATATCGTTCCAGGCCTTGGAGACGCAGGAGATCGTTTATTCGGCACAAAATAAGAAAGAAACTGAGGTGTCACGAATGAACAAACCGATAAAAGTCATGACCATTTTCGGGACGAGACCAGAAGCTGTCAAAATGGCTCCCTTAGTACTCGAATTTCAAAAACACCCAGAATATTTCAAGCCAATCGTTGCTGTTACGGCTCAGCATCGCCAAATGTTAGATCAAGTTCTCGAACTATTTTCCATACAGCCGGACTATGACTTGGACATAATGAAGGAAAGGCAAACGCTTGCTGACATTACAACAAGAGCATTAAATGGTCTTGATTCCGTAATGAAGGAAGCTAAACCTGATATTGTTCTTGTACACGGTGATACAACCACAACGTTTGTCGCAAGTCTGGCAGCTTTTTATAATCAAATTGTCATTGGGCATGTAGAAGCGGGGCTGCGCACATGGAATAAGTATTCCCCCTATCCGGAAGAGATGAATCGACAGCTTACCGGTACGATGGCGGATTTGCATTTTGCGCCGACATCAAAAGCGGAGGAGAATCTGCTAAACGAAAACAAGAAGGATAATATATTCGTAACGGGAAATACGGCAACCGATGCTTTAAAAACGACTGTACGGTCCACGTATTCCCATCCGGTATTAAATGGACTTGGAGAAGACAGGCTCATTCTGCTTACCGCCCATCGCAGGGAAAATCTAGGGGAACCCATGAGGAATATCTTCAGGGCCGTAAAGAGAATCATTGCTGAACATGATGACGTTCAGGTGGTATATCCAGTCCATTTAAATCCGCTTGTTCAGGAATTGGCAAACGAAATTCTCGGGGACGATCCTCGGGTTCATTTGATCGAACCGCTTGATGTATTGGATTTCCATAACTTCGCTTCAAGAGCCTTTCTGATTTTGACTGATTCTGGAGGAATCCAGGAAGAAGCACCGTCACTTGGTGTACCTGTCCTAGTTTTAAGGGATACGACCGAACGTCCTGAGGGGATTGCTGCTGGAACCTTAAGATTGGCTGGTACCGATGAACAAACCATATATAATTTGGCACATGAATTGCTCACCGATCAAGAGGTGCACGAAAAAATGTCCAAAGCTTCAAATCCATATGGGGACGGAAATGCTTCGGTCCGCATAGCTGAAGCCATCCGTTACTATTTTAAGCAAGTGAACATGCCACCAACTAGATTTGACTCATAAAAAGGGAAAAGCCACGCGCTTTTCCTTTTTTTATTTGCATACTCCAAGGTTGTTGAGAAAAGATAACTGCTAAGGGGATGATTATGTTGGGAAAGAAAACGTTCATGGTGTTTGTTTTCATTTTTATATTTATTTATCAAAATGAAAAGGGATTGGCATCCGTCATTCTGCCGCCTTTACCAAAACTATCTGAATCTAAGGAAGTAACGGTTGTTGTTACGATGGATAAGGCGTTTCAACGGAAAAGGATCGAAAAACTGCTTGAAAAGTATCCATCCCTTCAATTACGGAATGTTTATTCAGTTGCCCTGAATGGATTTTCCCTTCATGGGAAAATGAATGAGATAGAACAACTTAAAAAGGAGGATGAAATTCAGGCTGTAACGGAAGTATCCGTTTATCAAGCCGTGTTGGATAAAAGTGTCCCATACATAGGAGGAGGCAGGGTCAGGGGTTTCTTTGATAAAGAGAATCACCGGATCACCGGGAAAGGGGTAAAAGTAGGAATAATCGATACGGGCATCGATTATACACATCCAGATTTGCAACGTGCTTATAAAGGAGGGAAGGATCTTGTTGATGGTGATGAAGATCCGATGGAAACCAAAAATCAAGGCGAACTTGATACATTACATGGTACTCATGTGGCAGGCATCATTGCAGCCAATGGAAAAATGAAAGGCGTTGCACCAGAAGCGGAGATTTACGCATATAGAGCTTTGGGACCAGGTGGTGCAGGAGATACAGATCAAGTCTTGACAGCTATTGAGTCAGCCATGAAGGACAAGGTGGATGTATTGAACCTCTCTCTTGGTAATAACGTCAATGGCCCTGATTTACCTATCTCCCTTGCGTTGAATAAGGCTGTGGAAAGCGGCATAGTTGCCGTGACATCCAACGGGAATTCCGGTCCGGCTGTATGGACTGTCGGCTCACCCGGAACAGCGGAAAAAGCGATTTCCGTTGGGGCATCGACTCCTCCCTTAAGGGTTCCGTATATGATGTACGGCCTTGGATCGAAAAAATACCGATCGCATTTAACCTTATTTCAAGGCTCTAAAAAATGGAACCTGACGTTTTCCGAGGATGTCATATATGGGGGACTGGGTAATGAAAAGGAACTGAAACATGTTCGGGATAAGATTGTTTTGATGGAACGTGGCACTCTTACCTTTCAGCAGAAAGTATCCAATGCAGAAAAGGCCGGTGCTAAAGGGGTAATTGTTTATAATAATACGAGCGGGACCTTTACTGGAAGCCTGGAAAAAGAAATGAGCATCCCAGCTGCTTCTATTAATAGAAGAGATGGATTGCAGCTTAAGCAAATCATGGAGCAAGGGCAGAGCAAAACCGTTCAATTTGTTTATAAGAACGAGCAGGATAGGCTCGCAGATTTTAGCTCCAGGGGACCGGTAACCGTATCATGGGGAATAAAGCCTGACATATTGGCGCCGGGAGTGGAAATTGAAAGCACCATTCCTAAAGGATATATGTCCCTGGATGGAACAAGTATGTCCGCACCGCATGTTGCAGGAGCATGCGCCTTAATCTTGCAAAAACACCCGGAATGGACTCCTGATCAAGTGAAATCTGCATTGATGAGCACTTCCAAGCCATTGAGGAAATCTGCAAACCAATTGTACCACACATATGAGCAGGGGGCTGGACGCATCCAGGTCGATGAAGCCCTAAAGGCGGACACCCTCTTGAATCCAAGCTCATTGTCCTTTGGGATGTATACAAAAAAAGAAGGAATTGAAGAGCATCATGAAACGATAGTCATAGAAAATACCGGAACGAAAAGGAGGAAGTATTCTTTCATGGTTCCATTAAAAGAGACGGGACTGACTTGGGAATTACCAAAATCCCTTACTTTGAATCCAAAGGAAAAGAAACGGATAAAAGTGGGACTGCAGGTCAACCCATCCGTGCTTAAAAAGGGAGTCTTTGATGGATACCTCATTATAATGGAAGGAACCAAAAGAATATCCCTTCCTTATTTATATGTAAAAGAAGAGCCTGATTATCCAAGGATAATGGGATTTGATTTTGGTCAAGGGGACAAGGAAGGCACATATCGGTACGAGATGTACCTTCCGCGTGGGGCTGAAGAATTCGGTATTGCCCTTTATGAGGAAGATAGCTTGAAATTCGCTGGATATTTGGATTGGTCGAGATCGGCACCTGCCGGTTTGATCAAAAAAGATGTATTGAAAAAGAACTTGCCGCCCAAAGGAGTGTATAAAGCGATAATCTTTGCGAGAAGGGGCGGAAGGGAAGATCGGATAGAAAAGACGTTACTTATTGAGTGAACAGAGGACAATATGTAAAATAAAAAGGATGTCAATAGTATAAAAAAGATAATTTGTGAACAATTCGTTAATAATTACAAACCTGTGACAAATTTCACTAACCACTCATTGACATTGATTCTTGCCTATTGTATGCTAACTAAGGATGTAAAATGAGAGGGGTTTCATACGTTAATAACGTGTCAAATAGAAGTGAGTTTTTGACTTTCTATTTGGACTTGTTACGGGCAAATTCTCCTAGCTAAACACAGATACTACAATATTTCTAGGGAGATTACATGACAAAATGCTAGAATTGGAAAAAATGTTCAATAGGCAGCTAAAATACATGTTGTATTTAATGGGTATTTATGTACTTGGGGTGGGCTTCACTTCACATGATTCAGTCTTCCAAGGATTATTGCTTGGAACTGCCTTCAGCCTATTTATATTCTGGTCAATGGTCAAAAAAAACAAAAAGTTCGCTCAAGAGGTTGCCGAAGGTAAGAAAACGCGCTCCCTTGGTAGTTTAACTAGAATGTCTGTAGCGGGTTTAGCTGCAATTATTGCATTGAGATATCCTGATGAGTTTCAAGTGGTCTGCGTGGTTGTGGGATTAATGACAGTTTACTTTGTCATTATGATAGATTATTTTATGCAAAACATACGTAGGTAGTAAAGAAGAGAGGTGAATACTGTTGAATCATGAAGCTCCTATGTGGGAATTTATGGATACCGGAATACATTTCAACTTGGCTAATGTTCTTATGATGACTATCGCAAGTCTCATTGTCTTCATAATTGCTGTTACAGCAACTCGTAAACTTGCGATGAAGCCAACAGGAATCCAAAACTTTATCGAATGGGTTATGGATTTTGTGAAAAACATCATCAACAGCAATATGGATTGGCGTACGGGTGGTCAGTTCCTTATGTTGGGAATGACGTTAATATTGTACGTATTTGTTTCAAATATGTTAGGATTGCCGTTCTCGATTGTAATAGGAGAACAGCTTTGGTGGAAATCACCTACATCTGATCCGGCAATAACTTTAACCTTGGCAGTTATGGTAATGGGTTTATCTCATTATTATGGTATCAAGATGAGAGGTATGAAAAATTATGCCAAAACTTATGTCCAACCAATGGGTTTCTTGTTTCCGTTAAAGATCATTGAAGAGTTCGCTAATACGTTAACTCTAGGATTGCGGCTTTACGGGAACATTTATGCGGGTGAGTTACTATTAACTTTACTTGCTGGACTAGGAACAAGTAGTGTTTTGGGTGCAGCTACTGCTGCATTACCAATGTTAGCTTGGGAAGGATTTAGTATCTTTGTCGGCTCCATTCAAGCTTTTATCTTTACTATGTTAACGATGGTTTATCTTTCCCATAAAGTAAGTGACGACCATTAATTATAAATATTGTTCATTTTGAACATTATATTGATGAAAAAATAAAACAACATTTCAAGGAGGAAATTTATCATGACAGGTTCTTTAGGTCTTATAGCTGCTGCTATCGCAGTTGGATTAGGTGCACTAGGTGCGGGTATTGGTAATGGTCTTATCGTTGGGCGTACAATTGAAGGGATGGCTCGTCAGCCAGAAGCTCGTGGTATGCTTCAAACTACAATGTTCGTTGGTATTGCGTTAGTTGAGGCACTTCCAATCATCGCTGTAGTTATCGCGTTTATTGTTATGGGTAAATAAGGTAACTTGAAAAAGTTCAATAATGGCGAAGATGATCCAAGGAGACCCTTCGCCATTGCTCTGTGTTAAAGTGAACATTTATGACAGTGATACTGTCAATTGAAAATACAGAACTTCAATAGTGAATCTCATGAAGGGAGTGAATCGAGCGTGTTAACAAGCAATTTTGTTCTTGGTCAAGCAGGCCACTTTAATGGTGGGGATATCATATACCAGCTTGTAATCTTTATTATTTTGTTAGCGTTGCTTAAGAAGTTTGCATGGGGTCCGTTAATGGGCATCATGAAAGAACGTGAAGAGCATGTTGCAAATGAAATAGAAGCAGCTGAAGTTAGTAGAAAAGAAGCACTGAAGTATTTAGAAGAACAGCGTGAAATCGTAAAGCAATCTCGCACTGAAGCGGGACAACTTATAGAGAATGCTAAGCAACAAGGCGAAGCACAACGCGAAGATATTATTAATCAAGCGCGTGCAGAGGCTGAACGTGTTAAAGAATCAGCAAAACGTGAAATCGTTCAAGAGAGAGAAAAAGCAGTTGCCGCCTTACGTGAGCAAGTTGCTTCTTTATCTGTTATGATCGCATCTAAGGTGATTGAGAAAGAACTTTCATCAGCTGATCAAGAAAAACTAATCAATGAATATATTCAAGAGGCAGGAGAAGGTAAATGAGCGATATAACTGTAGCAGGACGTTATGCTGTAGCTCTTTTCCAAATTGCGAAAGAGCAAAATCTCATTAACCAACTTGAAGAAGAGCTTCGCATAGTGAATGAAGTTTTCACAAATGATAAAGAGCTATTAAACTTCTTGGCTCATCCTAAAATGACTAGCAGTGCAAAAAACACATTGCTTGCAAATGCATTTGCAAGTCTTTCGTCTTCCGTTCAAAACACTGTAATGTTAATGGTAGAGCGTCACCGTACAGATGAAGTGACTGCTATGGCACAAGAGTTCATTGAACTTGCGAATGAAGAAAATTCAGTTGCGGATGCGACTGTTTATACAGTTAATCCTTTAACTGAAGCTGAAGCGGAAGCTGTGTCTTCAGCTTTTGCTGCAAAAATCGGCAAACGAAATTTGCGTATCACTAATGTTACGGATAGCAATATTCTTGGCGGCATCAAACTTCAAATCGGTAACCGTATTTATGACGGAACGATAAGAGGGAAGCTTGATCGCCTTAGCAAACAACTATTAGGTTAATATTCACAGATAGGGGTGAAATTCATGAGCATCAAAGCTGAAGAAATCAGTGCGCTGATTAAAAAGCAGATTGAAAACTATCAGTCGGAAATTAAAGTAAGCGATGTAGGTACAGTAATCACTGTTGGTGATGGTATCGCTCGCGTTCATGGTTTAGATAATGCAATGGCTGGGGAGCTCTTAGAATTTTCTAATGGTTCAATGGGATTGGCACAAAACCTTGAGCAAAATAACGTAGGTGTTGTTATTCTTGGACCATTCAGAGACATTCAAGAAGGCAGTGAAGTACGCCGTACAGGAAGAATCATGGAAGTGCCAGTTGGAGAAGAATTAATCGGACGTGTCGTGAATCCGCTAGGACAACCTTTGGATGGTCTTGGTCCGATCGCTACAACAAAAACTCGTCCAATCGAAAGCCCTGCTACAGGTGTTATGGACCGTAAATCTGTTCATGAGCCATTACAAACAGGGATTAAAGCAATCGATGCTCTAGTGCCAATCGGACGTGGACAACGTGAGTTAATCATTGGTGACCGTCAAACTGGTAAAACATCAGTTGCGATCGATACAATCCTTAACCAAGCTGACCAAGACATGATCTGTATTTATGTTGCTATTGGTCAAAAAGAATCAACAGTTCGTGGAACAGTTGAGACACTACGTAAAAATGGTGCACTAGATTACACAATTGTTGTATCTGCATCAGCTTCTCAACCAGCACCACTTTTATACCTAGCTCCATATGCTGGTGTGACTATGGGTGAAGAGTTTATGTTCTCTGGCAAGCACGTTTTAGTGGTATATGATGATCTTTCTAAACAAGCATCAGCATACCGTGAACTTTCCTTGCTTCTTCGCCGTCCTCCAGGTCGTGAAGCATTCCCTGGGGATGTATTCTACTTGCACTCTCGCTTACTTGAGCGTGCAGCTAAATTGAATGACACTTTAGGTGCCGGTTCAATTACTGCGCTGCCATTTGTTGAAACACAAGCAGGCGATATCTCTGCTTACATTCCAACAAACGTTATTTCCATCACAGATGGACAAATCTTCTTACAATCTGATTTGTTCTTCTCAGGTGTACGTCCTGCGATTAACGCTGGTCTTTCCGTATCCCGTGTTGGTGGATCTGCACAAATTAAAGCGATGAAAAAAGTTGCTGGTACATTACGTCTAGACTTAGCTTCATATCGTGAATTGGAAGCATTCTCTCAATTCGGTTCTGATCTTGATGCTGCTACTCAAGCAAAACTTAACCGTGGTGCTCGTACAGTTGAAGTTCTTAAGCAAGATCTAAATAAACCAATTAAAGTTGAAAAACAAGTCATGATTTTCTATGCATTAACTAAAGGTCATTTAGATGATATTCCAGTATCGGATATCCTTCGTTTTGAAGAAGAGTACTATGTGTTCCTAGATCGTTCTCATCCAGAATTATTAGATCACATTCGCACAACTAAAGGTCTTCCTGAAGACGCTGCTATCGTTGCTGCAATTAACGAGTTCAAAAAGAACTTCGTTATTTCTGAATAATAAGGTCTAACTAATTTATAAAGGGTGGTGAGAATGAATGGCCTCTTTACGCGATATTAAGTCTCGGATTACTTCAACGAAAAAGACGAGTCAAATTACAAAAGCGATGCAGATGGTATCTGCTTCTAAAATGAACCGTGCTGAAGCTAATGCTAAAGCATATGTTCCATATATGGAAAAAATTCAAGAAGTAGTATCAAGTATTGCGAACGGAAGTACGGGTGCATCTCATCCAATGCTTGTCTCACGTCCAGTGAAGAAAACCGGTTACCTGGTAATCACATCGGACCGCGGATTGGCAGGAGCATACAACAGTAGTATCCTTCGCCACGTTCATAAAACTATTCTTGAACGCCATAAATCCAATGATGAGTTCGTCATTATCGCAATCGGAAGGGTTGGCCGTGATTTCTTTGTCAGCCGTAATATGCACGTAGAGCTTGAAGTAATTGGTGTTCCTGATCAGCCATCTTTCGCTGACATTAGCTCCTTTGCTAAATCAACAGTGAATTTGTATCTAAATGAACTGTGTGATGAGCTTTATATGTACTATAACCATTATGTCAGCCCAATCCAGCAGGATGTTACGGAAACGCAAGTCCTTCCTTTAGCTGACTTTAATACTTCCAATGCAGCATTGACTTCTTATGAATTTGAACCGAATGCAGAAGAAATTCTTGAGGTATTACTACCTCAGTACGCAGAAAGTTTAATTTATGGTGCTTTGTTAGATGGTAAAGCAAGTGAGCACTCTGCACGTATGACTGCAATGAAAAATGCAACCGATAATGCGAAAGAATTGATTGATTCACTTTCATTGCAATATAACCGTGCACGTCAGGCCGCAATTACTCAAGAAATTACTGAGATTGTTGGCGGCGCAGCAGCTTTAGAATAAAATTATTAAAGGGACGGTCGGCCCGGACGATATGCTGGCCGTTCCATAAACTTGATTGTCGTTATAAGCAACGTTAGGAGGGAAAACGATGAATATAGGACGCGTTACTCAAGTTATGGGTCCGGTTGTTGACGTGAAATTCGAAGACGGACAACTTCCTAAGATCTATAATGCGTTAAGAATCGAAAATACAGCGTCTGGTACAGGACTAACTCTTGAAGTAGCCCTTCAACTAGGTGATAATACAGTTCGTACTGTAGCAATGTCTTCCACGGATGGTTTGACTCGTGGTGCAGAGACTGTTGATACAGGAGCTCCAATCTCCGTTCCTGTAGGTGAAGTAACTCTAGGCCGCGTTTTCAACGTATTAGGGGAAAACATTGACCTATTTGAACCACTTACAGCAGAAGTGCGTCGTGATCCAATTCACAGACAAGCACCAACTTTTGAGGACTTATCAACAACAGTTGAAATTCTTGAAACGGGTATTAAAGTAGTAGATTTACTTGCACCTTACATCAAAGGTGGTAAAATCGGTCTCTTCGGTGGTGCTGGTGTTGGTAAAACTGTACTTATCCAAGAACTTATTAATAACATCGCACAAGAGCACGGCGGTATCTCTGTATTCGCTGGTGTAGGTGAGCGTACTCGTGAAGGAAATGACCTTTTCTACGAGATGACTGATTCTGGTGTTATTAAGAAAACAGCGATGGTATTCGGACAAATGAACGAGCCACCAGGTGCACGTATGCGTGTAGCTCTAAGTGGTTTGACAATGGCTGAATATTTCCGTGACGAACAAGGACAAGACGTTCTTTTCTTCATCGATAACATCTTCCGTTTCACTCAAGCAGGTTCAGAGGTTTCTGCCCTTCTAGGCCGTATGCCTTCAGCGGTAGGTTACCAACCAACGCTTGCTACAGAAATGGGTCAATTACAAGAACGTATCACTTCAACTAATAAAGGTTCTGTTACATCCATTCAAGCGATCTATGTACCTGCCGATGACTATACGGATCCGGCTCCAGCTACAACTTTCGCCCACTTAGATGCAACAACTAACCTTGAGCGTAAGCTTTCTGAAATGGGTATCTACCCAGCAGTTGATCCATTGGCTTCTTCTTCCCGTGCTCTTAGCCCAGAAATCGTTGGAGCTGAGCACTATAAAGTAGCCCGTCAAGTTCAATCAACTTTACAGAAATATAAAGAACTTCAAGATATTATTGCGATTTTGGGTATGGACGAGTTAAGCGAAGACGAAAAAGTAATCGTTGCCCGTGCTCGTAGAATTCAAAACTTCTTGTCACAAAACTTCCACGTGGCTGAACAATTTACTGGTCAAAAAGGATCTTATGTACCAGTTAAAGAAACAGTCCAAGGATTCAAAGATATCCTAGCTGGAAAATATGACGAACTTCCTGAAGATGCTTTCCGTCTAGTTGGCCGCATCGAAGAAGTTGTTGCTAAAGCAAAAGAAATGGCTTAATTAAAGGGACCTAGGAGGGAATGAAATGAAGACCATTAAAGTCAATGTTGTTACTCCCGATGGCCCAGTATATGATGCAGAAGTTGAAATGGTAAGCACTAAAGCTAAAAGTGGTGAGCTGGGAATTATGGCTGGACACGTTCCAACTGTAGCTCCTCTTACCATCGGTGCTGTCCGTCTTAAAAATGGAAGCAACACAGACTATGTAGCTGTAAATGGTGGCTTCTTGGAAGTCCGCCCTGATGTGGTAACCATTTTGGCTCAATCTGCTGAAAGAGCTGAAACTATCGATCTTGCACGTGCTCAAGCAGCAAAAGCCCGTGCTGAACAAAGATTGCAGAACAATGATGGATCAAATGATGCCAAAAGGGCTGATTTAGCGCTTAAACGTGCAATCAACCGTATCCAAATTGCAGAAATGCGATAACTTTAATTGATGAAAACACCTGATCAAGCCATTCGTGGTAAGATCAGGTGTTTTTTTATCCAAAAGGTTTTTGAGGATTATTGACATTGAATATCGGAATTAGGAAAAAAACGTCGAATTATAGAGTAAAGTATTTTCCATTTTAAACCTTAACTCGTCGACATGCTTTTATCCTAATGTTATAATGTATACGCTTACAATTATTTCTTCATACCCGCCTCCTTTCACGTTGCTTCTAAAAGAATGTTACCCTGCATAATATTTAAGACGGTATCCAAAAAGAAGACAAGCAAATTTAAATTGTACCCATTTAACATGATTTATCCATAAAGGGAGATGAACATGGGACAGCTGCATATTTACCAAAATAATTATTTAATTGTATTTGTTTTCCTTTGTCTCGGCATTTTATTACCTGTGATCGCTTTATTTCTAGGTAGACTGCTAAGGCCTTATAAACCGACAGATATGAAATATACGACTTATGAAAGTGGAATCGAGCCTTTTCAGGATTCAAGGGTTCAATTCAATGTCAGGTATTATCTATTTGGATTGATGTTCGTCATATTTGACGTAGAAACGGTTTTTCTTTACCCATGGGCGGTAGCCTATGATGAACTCGGACTGTTTGCACTGATTGAAATGCTGTTTTTTGTCCTGATCCTTATGCTAGGGCTAATCTACGCTTGGAAAAAGAAGGTGTTAAAGTGGAATTGAAGTTGGATGAACTTACCCCTAAAGAAATGGAAGAAATGCGCCATAGTATTTTTTTATCCACACTTGAACAAATAAAAGGATGGGCTAGAAGTAACTCACTCTGGCCAATGACTTTCGGTTTGGCATGTTGTGCAATTGAAATGATGGGTGTCGGCTCCTCTCATTATGATTTGGACCGATTTGGTTCATTTTTTCGGACATCACCCAGACAATCGGATGTGATGATTGTTTCAGGAACTGTAACGAAAAAAATGGCTCCAATAATAAGCAGATTATACGAACAAATGCCAGAACCGAAATGGGTTATTGCAATGGGATCCTGTGCAACTGCTGGTGGGCCTTATGTTCACTCTTACTCAGTGGTCAAGGGGGTAGATCAAATTGTACCTGTCGATGTATATATACCGGGTTGTCCCCCAAACCCAGCTGCACTTATTTATGGGATCAATAAATTAAAAGAAAAAATCCGTTACGAGGCGAAAACCGGAAAGCGGGTGATATAGATGAGTGAAAAGGAAGACTTAGCGAAACAAAAGGCAGCGGCCAAGGCGAAGGCTGTAGCACTGGCCCGAAAACAGGCTAAAGAAGATGATGCGGAAAAGCCGGAAGTCGAAACGGATATAGCAAAGCAAAAGGCAGAGGCAGCGGCCAAGGCTAAGGCTGTAGCATTGGCCCGAAAACAGGCTAAAGAAGATGATGCGGAAAAGCCGGAAGTCGAAATGGATATAGCGAAACAAAAGGCGGCGGCAGCGGCCAAGGCAAAAGCAGCGGCACTGGCCCGAAAACAGGCGAAAGCTAAAAGTGAGGAAAAGCCGGAAGTCGAAATGGATATAGCGAAACAAAAGGCGGCGGCAGCGGCCAAGGCAAAAGCAGCCGCATTGGCCCGAAAACAGGCTAAAGAAGATGATGCGGAAAAGCCGGAAGTCGAATTGGATATAGCGAAACAAAAGGCGGCGGCAGCGGCCAAGGCGAAAGCAGCGGCACTGGCCCGAAAACGGTCGAAAGCTAAAAGTGAGGAAAAACCGGAAGTCGAAATGGATATAGCGAAACAAAAGGCGGCGGCAGCGGCCAAGGCAAAAGCAGCCGCACTGGCCCGAAAACGGTCGAAAGAGGAAGCGACTGTTAAACCGGAAGTCGAAATGGATGCAGCGAAGCAAAAGGCAGCGGCAGCCGCCGCCAAAGCGAAAGCGGCGGCGGCTGCGAAGAACAGGACTGCTGTAAAGGAAAGCAAGGAAGTTAACACCCCCAGCGAACTTTCACCAAATCAGTCGAAACTCGATCAAATTGTTTCTGCTATTGAAAGCCATGTAGGACAAGGGGCATTATTAGAGCACTATATTAATAGATTATCAAAAGATGTACCCACTTTAGTGGCTAATCCGGATACATATTTCTCAATAGCAAAATTTCTGCGTTACGATGAACAGCTTAACTTTTCGTATTTATCGGAACTTCATGGTACGGATTTTGAATCCCATATGGAAATCTATGTACACTTACATTCATTCAAAATGAACCAATCAGTTGCCTTAAAGGTGAAGCTTGATAGGGATTCTCCCGTTATTCCATCATTGGTCCCATTATGGTCAGGAGCAAATTGGCCAGAATGTGAGGCGTATGATTTATTAGGTATTAACTTTTATGAACACCCTGATTTAAAGCGGATTTTACTTGGTGAAGATTGGAAAGGGTATCCCCTTAGAAAAGATTATCAGCCTTATGATGTGGAGGTGTAAGCCCAATGTTAAGGACGGAAGAAATGCTTCTCAATGTCGGGCCGCAGCATCCGAGTACACATGGTGTTTTTCGGCTTGTCATCAAGATTGACGGTGAAATTATAAAAGAGGCTACACCTGTCATTGGGTATCTGCATCGCGGTACGGAAAAACTAGCGGAAAATCTGCAATATACACAAATAATCCCATATACCGATCGGCTCGATTATCTAGCGGCAATGACAAATAATTATGTGCTTTGCCATGCTGTTGAGACAATGATGGGGGTGGAGATTCCCGATAGGGCAGAATATTTGCGGGTTATCGCAATGGAATTGGGCAGAGTTGCAAGCCACCTTGTCTGGTGGGGTACATACTTGCTGGATATAGGTGCGACCAGCCCTTTCTTATATGCCTTTCGAGAACGTGAAATGATCGTTAATTTATTGACTGAATTGTCAGGGGCACGCCTTACATTCAATTATATGCGTGTCGGAGGTGTGAAATGGGATGCTCCTGAAGACTGGATTGCGAAGGTCGCCGAGTTTGTCCCTTATATGAGGGAGCAGCTTGTCGGTTACCATGAGCTTGTGACAGGGAATGAAATCTTTGTTAATCGGGTAAAAGGGGTGGGCATCTATACGAAGGAAGAAGCCTTGCAGTATTCGCTTAGCGGTGCCAACTTAAGGTGTACAGGTGTGAAATGGGATTTACGAAAAAATGAACCATATTCCATTTACGACAGGTTCACATTTGATGTTCCTATAAGAGAAGAGGGTGATGCCTTTTCACGCTATCACTGCAGAATGGAAGAAATCGAAGAATCACTGAAAATCATCGAGCAGGCTGTTGAGCAATTTCCAGAAGGGCCGATCCTTGCTAAGGTTCCTAAAATAATAAAGGTTCCTAAGGGTGAAGCATTTGTCCGAATTGAATCACCAAGAGGGGAAATCGGCTGTTATATCGCGAGTGAAGGGAAAAAGGAGCCATACCGTTTGAAATTTCGAAGACCGTCGTTTTATAATCTGCAAATTCTTCCGAAATTATTGGAAGGGGAAAATATGGCGAACTTGATAACGATATTAGGTGCAATCGATATCGTTTTAGGGGAGGTGGATGGATAAATGATCAAGGATCTTCTCCACTCCGCTCCAAGTCTACTGAATTTTGGCATTTTTTTTGGTTTGGCAGTCCTGCTCCTGTTCGTCGTATTAGGGTTTGTGACCTATGGAATCCTTTCAGAGCGGAAAATCATGGGATTCATGCAGATGCGAGTCGGCCCAAACCAAATTGGTGGGAAATGGGGTCTCTTGCAGACCGTTGCTGATGTTTTGAAACTCCTGATCAAGGAGGACACGATACCCAAAAAAGCTGATAAGCCGTTATATATTTTAGCTCCGGTAATTGCTTTTGCTCCGGCTTTCATGGTCCTTGCCACCTTGCCGTTCACCGATGCCTTCCAATTTGCTGATATAGGTGTCGGACTGCTTTATTATATTGCGATTTCCGGCATATCGACCATCGGCATCGTCACTGCGGGTTGGGCATCCAATAATAAATATTCTTTGATTGGCGGAATGAGGGCAGCCGCGCAAATGATATCTTATGAGATCCCTTTGGTGATGTCGCTAGTGGGAATCGTCCTCATTACAGGCAGTTTAAACTTGAATGATATAGTTGCAGCCCAGGAAAAGGTTTGGTTCATTTTTCTTCAGCCGATTGCGTTTATCGTATTTTTTATTGCATCGGTTGCCGAGTTGAACAGGGTTCCTTTTGACCTTCCGGAAGCGGAATCCGAACTTGTTGCAGGCTATCATGTTGAATACTCTGGATTTCGCTGGGCCTTCTTTATGTTATCCGAATATGTGTATATGTTTGCAATGGCAACGCTAACCACTGTATTATTTTTAGGGGGATGGAATTCTATTCCGTTTTTGGATTTTATTCCGGCAGCCGTCTGGTTCGGTCTGAAGTTCAGTGCCGTATTCTATGTATTGGTCTGGATTCGTGTAACCTTCCCTCGTATAAGGGCCGATCAATTGATGGAATTCGGATGGAAAGTGCTGCTTCCTGTTGCATTAGCAAATATATTTTTGACGGCACTAATAAAAGAATTGATTAACCTTTTTTAGAAACTTAAGCTGGTCGGAAAGCGAGGGATTTATATGCTTGGTTTAGCAAAAGGTTTATCCTATACCTTAAAGAACTTGACGAGGAAAAAAGTGACCTATGACTACCCGAATGAGCCGCTTCCACTCCCTGACCGATTCCGCGGAATCCAAAAATTCTATCCTGAAAAGTGTATTGTATGCAATCAATGCGTGACGATTTGTCCAACGGATTGTATTCAATTAACTGGTAAGAAACATCCGGACCCGTCGAAAAAAGGGAAAATCATCGATACGTATGACATCAATTTCGAGATTTGCATTTTATGTGATTTATGTACGGAGGTCTGCCCTACAGAAGCAATCGTGATGACGAATCAATTCGAGCTGGCCGAGTATAGCCGTGATCATCTATTTAAAAATCTGGAGTGGTTGGATGAAAATGATGAAAATATCCGGAAGGTGAATAAAGTATGAGTTTGTCGGGTGAATTAATTGCCTTTATTGGTTTGGCACTCGTCGCGATAGTAGGCGGGGTGCTGCTGATTACCTTAACAAAAGTGGTGCACATGGTAATTGCACTTGTTTTTACTTTCTTGGGCATTGCAGGCATTTATATGTTGCTTTCGGCCGAGTTTGTCGCCATTGTCCAAATCCTTATTTATTCAGGGGCAATTACGATCGTGATGCTATTCGGGATTATGCTGACAAAACACCAAGAAAATGATGCACCCGCTAAAGGGGGCTGGGGGAATTTCTCCTTGCTGGCAGCGATTGCTGGGTTTGCCGTGGCGGTTTATCTGGGGATTTATAATCTGGATATACCTGTACAGCCAACTGCCTTGCATGAGGAAAATACGAAGCAAATAGGAATCGAACTTTTTTCAAAATATGTGATTCCATTTGAAGTGATGTCGGTACTCCTGCTTGTTGCTTTAGTCGGTGCCATCGTATTGGCTAAAAAAGATGATGAGGAGGAGGAGGATCGGTCATGACGGGAGTTCCCTTGTCGGCTTACCTTGTATTGGCACTCGTTTTATTTTGTATAGGGCTGTATGGGGCCTTGACGAAAAGAAATGCGGTCATTGTTTTGATTTCAATCGAGCTGATGCTGAACGCTGCAAATATCAATTTAGTTGCCTTCAGTAAATTCGGGGTAACGCCATCCATTACGGGTCAAGTTTTTTCCTTATTCACGATTACGATCGCTGCGGCTGAGGCAGCTGTAGGGTTGGCTATACTAATGTCCCTTTATCGCAATCGGAAGACGGTCAATGTCGATGAAATGGAAATTATGAAGCATTGAAGGTTTATATAAATGAAGAAGGGGATTTGATACGATGATGGAGCACGCATGGCTCATACCGATCTTTCCACTCGTCACGTTTCTGGTTCTGCTTCTATCAGGCGGGCGGTTGCGGGAACGAGGGGCTTTTATAGGAATAATATGTATATTGGCTTCGTGTGTTTTATCGTTGCTTGTCCTGATAGAACGATTTAAAGAACCTACTTATAATATATCGATAGATTGGCTTTCCTTCGGAGGGACGCAACTTACAGCTGGATTCGAAATCAATCAGCTTAATGCCTTGATGCTTGTGGTCGTTTCCCTTGTCAGCCTGCTTGTCCAGATATATTCGAAGGGGTATATGAAGGGTGAAGTGCGATTCTCCATTTTTTATGCTTATCTGGGCTTCTTCACCTTTGCCATGCTTGGACTTGTCATGGCACCCAATTTATTACAACTTTATATCTTCTGGGAATTGGTCGGGGTGGGTTCTTTCCTGCTCATTGGGTTTTACTTTTATAAACTGGAAGCTAAGGCTGCAGCGAAGAAGGCATTCATCATGACCAGGATTGGGGATGTAGGGCTCTTAATCGGCATCATTCTTCTATTCTGGGAAACAGGCAGCTTTGAATATGGAGAGATCTTTCAAGCCGTTCAATCGGGCATGATATCAAGTGAAAAACTCACTTTAATTGCTATATTGATTTTTATCGGTGCGGTTGGGAAGTCTGGACAATTTCCTCTTCACACATGGCTTCCGGATGCAATGGAAGGCCCGACTCCGGTTTCCGCATTGATACACGCAGCAACCATGGTTGCTGCAGGGGTTTACCTGGTGGCGGCCATGTTCCCGTTATTCATGGCTAGTGAAGCAGCGATGCAGGTCGTAGCAATAACAGGTGGAATTACAGCCATATTTGCCGCAAGCATTGCCATCGTGCAAAAGGATGTTAAGCGTGTATTGGCCTATTCGACAATCTCTCAGCTTGGTTTTATGATGCTTGCTTTGGGTACTTCGGGATATGTGGCCGGGGTGTTTCATTTAATGACCCATGCCTTTTTTAAAGCATTGCTGTTTTTGGCAGCAGGCAGTGTTATTCACGCTATACATACACAGGATATGGAAAAGATGGGCGGCCTATGGGGTAAGTTGAATTGGACTGGGCCGCTGTTCTTGACTGGCACTTTAGCGATATCGGGGTTTCCGTTGCTCTCGGGTTTTTTCAGTAAAGATGAAATTCTAATGGCAGCCTGGGAGAATGGTAGTTATATATTGTTTGGTCTAGCTGTGGTTACCTCCTTCTTAACTGCGTTTTATATGTTCAGGCTGTTTTTCATGATCTTTGCAGGCGATTCTCGCAGTCGAGTAAAACAGGTCAAGGAATCACCTTCCAACATGTTAATTCCCATGCTTACATTGGCTTTGCTTGCTGTAATCGTTGGATATATCCAAACACCGTGGTTTGGAACTTTCCTTGGGGAGTGGCTTGTGGAGGGAAATGAAACTCTTCTAGGCGCCAGCCATAGTGAGGGGCCCGTTTGGATAATGTTGTTGGCCGTGCTTGTATCGCTGGCCGGGATATACCTTGCTTATATGATATACGCAAAAAAGAAGTTACCTCGGGAATGGCTTGTCAAAGAAAACTCCGAGGTATATAGGGTTTTGGAAAATAAGTATTATATTGATGAGATTTACCATTTTACTGCAGGCTATGCAATCAAAGGCTTTAGTATATTCCTATCTTATATTGAAAGGTTCATTGTCGGTGGTCTGGTTTCCACTGTAATAAGTTCAATAGAAGGATTGGGGAAAATAGGGTCTAAACTGCAAACGGGACAGGTACAGCAATATGGCATGATAGCCTTTCTGGGACTTGCGGTACTGTTGGTGATTTTTGCAGTAACTGGGGGGTATCTAAGATGAATGTCTATTTGCTCTCGCTTTTAGTGTTTTCACCGCTGCTGGGCATAATCATGGTTGCCCTTATGCCGAAAAAAGAGGAAAGGACGATTAAACAATTTGGCTTTTTCGGAACACTGCCTCCCCTTTTCCTATCGTTCTTTCTATGCAGCCAATATTATTCGGGTGTGGCCCTGTCCTTATTTGACATTAAGTTGAATTGGATCAGGTTTGGGAATTTGGAGATGTATGATCCCAAGCTTTTCACGGTTGACTTTGAGTTGGGGCTGGATGGATTAAGTCTCATCTTCATATTACTGACAACAATCATTTCATCACTGGCCGCCGTCGCATCCATTTATATAAAAAAAGAGTGGAAAGGGTATTATTTGTTATTTTTGATCTTGGAGATTGGAATGCTCGGTGTCTTCACGGCAGAAAATTTGATCCTTTTTTTCATCTTTTTTGAAATGACTTTAATTCCTGCTTTCTTTTTAATTGGTAGGTGGGGCTTTCTGGAGAGGGAGAAAGCTTCTTATAGCTTTCTGATTTATAACGGCATTGGTTCGGCTGTTTTATTGGTGGCCATTTTGATTTTGTTTGCCAGGACAGGGACGACCAACATTGCGGCATTGACACAGATGATGACAATGGGCGGTGTTTCGCTTTTTGCACCCATATCCGGTTCGATGAAATATGGTTTATGTCTCGCCTTTCTCGTTGCATTTGCGATAAAGCTGCCCGTCTTTCCCTTTCACAGCTGGATGGTGCGGGTCCATGCAGAAGCACCTCCATCCATAGTCATGATACATGCGGGTGTACTATTGAAAATAGGGGCATACGGAATCATCCGGTTTGGAATGGGGATATTTCCTGAACAATACAAAAGCTTGGCCTTTACCGTTGTCCTGTTTGGGGTGCTCAGTTTTTTATATGGTGCATTTCTAGCATTGGTACAAACGGATTTCAAGCTCGTTTTAGCCTACTCATCAATCTCACATATGGGTATCGTCATGATGGGGCTGGGAGCATTGAATGAAGCAGGCATTCAGGGAGCTATTTTTCAAGTCATCTCACATGGGCTAATTGCTGCTTTGTTGTTTTTCTTGGTGGGTGTGTTGTACGAGCGGACGGGAACCACCATGCTTCCTAAGCTTGGGGGATTGGCCAGGTCGATGCCGATTTTTTCAGGGTTCATGTTAGCTTGCGGGATGGCTTCACTTGGTTTGCCTGGAATGTCCGGCTTCATCAGTGAATTCATGGTATTTCTTGGCATATTCAAGAGTCAGCCGTTGCTTGCGGCAATAGGGGTGATCGGGCTGGTATTAACCGCTGTCTATGTACTGAGGGCGGTCATGCTGATGACTTTCGGGAAAAATGATAGCTTGATAGAAAAAGAGAAACGGGAACTTGGAAGCTGGGAGTTCTTGCCGGCATTGGTACTTCTCGGTTTGATAATATCTGTTGGGGTATACCCAAATTTGTTAGGCGGTCCTCTTCAAGGAACGATTGAAGCCATGATACTTGCTCTAGGGGGGCGATGAAGGATGGATTGGAACACGATGCTTTCTTATGATTGGGGAGCGATGATGCCGGAATTCATCATCCTTGGAACGGCCATGATTCTTTCGTTATTGGATTTATTCTGGCCGAAGCACTTTAATCGGAGAAAACTGGCATGGCTCGCGCTAACCGGAATCATTTTGGCATGTTTGTCACTGGTTAGCCTGCTATCCTTTGAGACAGTCAGTATCTTGTCCGATACGTTTCGTTTAGATTCATTTGCAAAAGCTTTTAAGCTGCTACTATTATTCGGAGCGGCCCTAATCATCCTTCTGGCTGAAGGATATGAACCGCAAGAGGGGCTGCGGGAGCACCGGGGGGAATTTTATTATCTGTTCCTGACCGCTTTGCTGGGAGCGATGGTCATGTCCTCAAGCGGTGATTTGATTACCCTGTTCGTTGGACTGGAACTTCTTTCACTTTCATCTTATATATTAGTCGGAATACGTAAGCATGATCGGAAGTCCAACGAAGCGTCCATGAAGTATGTGATAAACGGAGGCATTTCCACAGCCATCACTTTATTCGGGCTGAGCTATTTATATGGAGTGACCGGTTCCGTCAATCTGGGCGAAATGAGCCGTACGATGGCCGGGATGACGGACGGCCAGCTGCAATACATTATGGGCCTCGCTTTCTTCATGGTATTTATCGGTGTA
This sequence comes from Peribacillus sp. V2I11, assembly GCF_030817135.1. Lineage (NCBI taxonomy): Bacteria > Bacillati > Bacillota > Bacilli > Caryophanales > Bacillaceae > Peribacillus > Peribacillus sp. V2I11. The sequence continues at coordinate 2,554,078 of NZ_JAUSYW010000001.1, forward strand.
TCCTTCAAGATAGCTGCCGCTCCATTTCATATGTGGGCGCCGGATGTCTATGAGGGGGCACCGACACCGGTCGCAGCCTTCTTGAGTGTAATTTCGAAAATGGCGGGTTTCGTCATCATCCTGCGCATTTTTCTTTCGTTGTTCCTAACAGCTTCCGGTGATACCTTCGGAGCGCTCGACTTTTTGGAAAAAAATAATATCTATATAGCTTCATTGGCGGGGCTTACGATCATCATTGGAAATGTGGTTGCGTTAAGGCAGCAAAATTTAAAACGATTGTTCGCCTATTCAAGCATCGCTCATGCGGGTTACCTGCTTGTGGCGGTGGCAACATTGGGCGGGGGATATTTCCTGCTGGATACTGTCTGGTTTTACCTAATGGCTTATGTATTAATGAATATCGGTGTATTTACAGTCATTCAGCTGCTCTCCAGTCAAAGTGGGTCAGAAGATATTAGCATTCTTGCAGGACTGGGGAGGAAATCACCGTATCTTGCCATTGTATTGACCGTATTCATTCTGTCGCTTGCTGGAATTCCCGGGACGACAGGTTTCATTGGCAAACTCAATATTTTTCTTGGAACATTCATAACGGAGCCTGGGCATTTTGTCCTTGCGGGAATCATGATTGCAGGTACCATTGTGTCCTATGTGTATTATTTCGGATTATTGGTGCAGGTCTTTTTCCGGCCCATTCATTCAGAGAAGGTCATTAAAATTCGTCCGGGTCTTTACATCGTGTTGATCTTTTGCGTAATAGGCACCATACTTTTCGGGGTGGCGCCAAATATTGCCTTTGATTTTATTCATGATCAATTTGGCGAATTTACAGACTTTATTTCGAGTAAATGATATAATGCCTGTATCAGAGGCTTGTTCCATTGGATCAAGCCTCTATTTACAGTTTTAAAAAGATATTTTGTAATTCTTCCTTTTAAATTCCAAATATGTAGGGGTTTTGTGTTAGAATAGAATTTGGGTGTCTTTTAGGAGGTATGTACATGTTTTCAGCAATGGGACAGCAGGCTTTAACGGGAATAATTGCACACTTGTTTTTCATCGCAGTTACCTGGTGGGCTTTACAGGCATTACATTTTGATAAAATGTTAAGATCCAATTCCGTCATCAAGGCCAGGGTTTTATATATTTTATTAACGGTTGCCATCGGTTCAGCTGTAAGTAATTTCTTCCTTGACTACCTGGGATTTGCAAACCAACTCCCGTATATGTTTAGTAATGACTGATAAGCTGTAAGACTTTTCTTATAGCAAAATATGATTCTACTCTTGTATTCGCTTTTGCTTCCTGCCAGTTTAAGGGGAAGGTGTCACCAATTGTCGGAAAACTCGAAGTATGATCTCTCTCCTTATGGAAAGAATGTGTAAAAGGGGAGGGATTTAACATGTATTTTTTAAATAAAAAAATGTTAACATACATAGTATTTCTTGGTTTGATGGTGATTTTAATTGGGAATAGTACGATTGTGGCAGAAAGTAAACCAGATATAGTTAAATTGGTGGGACTGTTACAAGATGATAAAGATTTAGACATAGGGGATTGGTCTGTACTCGCTAGAGAAATAAATAAAGAGATTACAACTAAACAAGAGTTTGAAAGCAAAGTTACAGCTTTAAAACGAAAATACCCTCAATTTCAATGGCACCGGAAAGATGATGCTTCCGGCTGGAAGGCTGAGGCGTTAACTTACAATGTCGATTCAGGTCTGACCGAGTCTATCAAAATAATGACAACGGAAGAGAAATTTGATAAAGTTACCTATGTCATTTACGAAGTGAAGGGGGAAAAGTGGAAGAAAGCCAATGCGGCATTTTTTACTGCTACGTTCCAAAACAGGGTGAATGACCTATTTATAGGGACTCCTTCAATTTTTTCTTGTATTAAAGGGTCTATCAATGATAATATGGATTCGGTTTTAAACTCTAAAGCTGAAGACCTGTTAGATATGTTCCAAGCAAGGGAAATTGAGAGTGTGCATGAAACAAACTTTACATCTATATCTGCACATTCAACATTGTTTAAACAACCTTTGACAAAAGAAAAATTAAATTTGCAGTTTGGGCTACGGACAGAAGGATTGGGTGACCGAACGAACTTTGTAGTTGGCACACCAATCATAACGTTTGAATATTAATATAGAGAAAATGGACGCGGAGGGGAATACTTTTGGAAAAAATCATCGTCCGCGGCGGAAAAAGGCTTAGCGGGACAGTTAAAGTAGAAGGTGCTAAAAACGCCGTTTTGCCAGTTATCGCTGCAACATTATTAGCAAGTGATGGGAAAAGTATCATTAAAGATGTTCCTACGCTCTCCGATGTATATACAATCAATGAAGTATTGCGCAACTTAAATGCAGATGTTGCCTTTCATGACAATCAAGTAACTGTAGATGCATCAAGAGAGTTATTAGAAGAAGCACCATTTGAATATGTACGTAAAATGAGAGCTTCCGTTTTGGTGATGGGCTCATTATTAGCAAGGAATGGCCGGGCCCGCGTTGCTCTTCCTGGTGGCTGTGCCATCGGATCACGTCCTATCGACCAGCATTTAAAGGGCTTTGAAGCGATGGGAGCAAAAGTGAAGGTCGGCAATGGTTTCATTGATGCCGAAGTAGAAGGCAGACTTAAGGGTGCAAGAGTGTATCTTGACTTCCCGAGTGTGGGTGCCACTGAAAACATCATGATGGCAGCGACACTTGCTGAAGGTATAACTATTCTTGAAAATGTGGCCAAAGAGCCTGAAATTGTAGATCTTGCGAATCTCCTTAATAAAATGGGTGCCAAAGTCAGAGGTGCCGGTACTGGTACGATGAGAATCGAAGGTGTCGATAAATTATATGGCACTGAACATACGATTATACCTGACCGTATCGAAGCTGGTACATTCATGACTGCGGCCGCTCTTACTGGCGGTAATGTTCTTGTTCAAGGAGCTGTACCTGAACACCTTACTTCCCTTATTGCTAAAATGGAGGAAATGGGCGTTGAAATTCTTGAAGAAGAAGATGGATTACGCGTTATCGGTCCAAAAACCTTGAAGGCCATTGATATCAAAACAATGCCGCATCCTGGTTTCCCGACTGATATGCAATCGCAAATGATGGCATTATTACTGCGTGCTGAAGGAACAAGTATGATTACGGAGACCGTTTTCGAAAACCGTTTTATGCATGTTGAGGAATTCCGTCGCATGAATGCCAATATTAAAATAGAAGGTCGTTCCGTTATCGTTAATGGACCAACTAATATTCAAGGTGCTGAAGTAGCTGCAACAGATTTACGTGCCGCGGCAGCGCTCATCCTGACTGGATTGGTTGCAGATGGCATTACACGTGTTACAGAATTGAAGCATCTTGACAGAGGATACGTGAATTTCCATGGTAAATTGGCATCTCTAGGTGCTGATGTGGAACGTATTAACGAAGATGTACCTGCTGAAACAAAAAAAATTGCAGATTTAAACGCATAAGAAGGCTTATAAAACCATTCACGTTCGAGTCATTGAACCGTGAATGGTTTTTTTGTCTTGTTCCGGTTTCATCGCCTGCAGTTAATTAGTTGTCGTTTTTCTATTCATAAAAGCTTGTCCTTCGACATACATTTGTTATGTAAAGATACCTGCTGGATACGATTATACGGCAGAGAAAACAAGTGTAGGGAGGCTCAGGAATTTGAAAGCAATCAAACCGATGATCGTACTATTCATAGCAGTAGCATTCGTAATTATCATGATTCCAGCAGTGCTTGTGCTTCCATTTTCAAATGATAAGACAAGTGGGCAGTTGACCGAACAATTAGAAAAGAAAGTGAAGAATGAAGGTAAAGAAGTAGCTGCAAATGATATGAGTTCCGTAGAAGTTGCCGTTTACCGCACATCTGCAAAAAAGATTGAAAAACTGCCGATTGAATCGTACCTGACTGGTGTGGTTGCAGCTGAAATGCCAGCGGATTTTGAAGAAGAAGCGCTGAAGGCACAAGCATTGACAGCGAGGACCTACATTGTCAATCAGCTCATAAGCGAAAGTCGATTAGGCTTGCCGGATGGTGCCGATGTAAGCGATACGGTCATGCATCAAGTTTATAAGAATGATGATGAGCTGAAAAAAGAGTGGGGCTCTGATTATAAATCGAAGATACAAAAAATTGACAAGGCCATAAAAGAAACGGCGGGTCAAATATTAACCTATGAAGGAAAACCGATTACAGCCACTTTTTTTTCTACCAGCAATGGCTATACGGAGAATTCCGAGGACTATTGGCAAGCTGATTTCCCCTATTTAAAAAGTGTATCCAGTCCGTGGGATAAAGAAGAATCACCAAAATTTTATAATAAAGTTGTAGTCGATACTGCAGATTTTGAAAAAAAACTGGGTGTAAGTCTTTCTTCGGGAACCTCGATAGGAACTGTCATTGAAAGAACATCAGGTAATCGCGTAGGTGTAGTGGAAATCGGAGGAAAGAAAATGACAGGAAAACAGATTCGTGAGAAGCTCGGGCTGACATCATCCGATTTTGACTGGGAGCGTCAAGGCAACCAGATTGTCATCACGACAAAAGGATCCGGACACGGAGTTGGAATGAGTCAATACGGTGCTAATGGCATGGCCAGGGAAGGGAAAACCTATGAAGACATCGTGAAATATTATTATAAAGGCGTCAAAGTTCAGTCTTCAAGTAAGTGGCTGAATACGATGACGGCAAAAAAATGAGAGATGGGGATTCCCATCTCTCATTTTATTTCGTTTAATTTTTCTATAATGGTCAAAAAGCCTCGTTCACGCTTGAAATAATGATATTGGACATGAAAATAGACTGCAGCTACCCCAATGATATCTTTAATGACATCTATTAATGTAGAGGATCGGTATGGGACGAAAGATTGGTGGTATTCATCAATCACTCCGTAAAGGCAAGCTACAAGGGCCGCCAACAGGCTTAAACCAGGTTTCAGTTTTTGGTTTGCAGCAAGGGCTGAAACTAATAATATATACAAAAGGGCAAATTCGACCAGATGAAGTGCCTCTTTGATAAATCGGTCAATTGAGGATGAGGGAAGATCAAGAATCATATCATCGGGGTTGCTCGACATTATCCAAATGGCAATCATATATAGAAAAGGCAATAACGTTAACACAAGTTTAAAAGCTTTTTTCATGATTTAAACATCCTTCAACAGTAAGATACCAAACATTTTACCATTCTACGAATAAAATCGGTTTCATTTCCACAAAATAAATCTAAAAATTTTTTTTCCTGAATGTATATAATCTTAACAAAATGTTCAGAATGATTGCTGAGGTGATTAATATGAGAGAGGAAGAAAAGAAACCAACTTCCACAATCCGACGTATACTAAAACAACGTTGGGCATTATCAGCAATCTATATCGCAAGTGCAGCCATAATCTTAGCCGCGGCCTTCTTATTACAAAATAGTTTTGATGATTCAGCTAAAGATGGCAAAGAGGAATCAGCTGAAACAGGAAAAAACTATGATCAGCCTTCTGTAGAGGTTAATAGTAATCTTGAGACAATCAAGATGCCTGTAGCCGATGCAGACAAATCGGTTATCAAGAAACAGTTTTATGATGTGAATGCGGATGAAAAGGCACAAGAAGAAGCATTGGTTTTCTACAACAATAGATATGAGCAAAACAAAGGTATAGACATTGCAATGGAAGATGGAAAGTCTTTCGATGTAAAAGCTTCCCTAAGTGGAAATGTAACGAAAGTTCAAGACGATGCATTACTTGGAAATTTAGTTGAAGTAGAGCATGAAGATGGCGTGGTTACTCGTTATCAATCTGTTAAAGACATTAAGGTTGCAGTTGGTGACAAAGTGAAACAAGGACAAGCAATTGCTACTGCTGGAAAAAGCCAAATCAATGAAGAGGCTGGCGTACATGTCCACTTCGAAATCAGAAAAGATAACATAGCGTTAAACCCACTTGATTTTGTTGATAAACAAGCTTCTGCGATTCAATCGGCAACTGAAGCCGAAGGCAGCGAACTTGAAGATTCAGCTAATAAAGAAGAAACACCTGCAGTCGAAGGATCTGAAGCTGATAAAGAAGAAACACCTGCAGTCGAAGAATCTGAAACTGGCACGGAAGAAGCGCCTGCAGTTGACGAAACTGACGAGAGCACTGATTTAGAAAGTGGCACTGATGAGGAAGGCTCTATCCCTGGTGAAGATACAACTGAAGAAAGCGATTCCTTAAAAGATTCGTTAAATCAATCTAATTAAGATTAAGATTTTTAATAAAATCAAAACAAAAACCTAGAGCGTTACGAATGACAACAACTGAAAATTTGGTAAAAGGAAGCCGTTCACTTTGAGCGGCTTCCTTTTTTTCTTTCGGGGAAATATTGGCCAATATGCTGAAATCTTTGAATTTCTGACAAATTTCTCGGGAAATAATTTGCGCTTTATGAAAATAAACAGATGAAAATCAGAAATAAATCCAAACCTCCTGTCCCATTAGGCATATATTCTTAACCAAGCTAATAAGATGTTATAAACCATGCAAAGAGAGTGTTTGAGGTGAGGAATCGTTTATTACAAATTATCTAATAGGTGAATAATTCTATCTTTCATTGTTTATAGGGCAGCGGTATTCGATTCGAAAAATACGAATCTCATTTCACACTTCTCACATCCAATTTGGGGAGGTCGAGTGGTGTGCACGATTACATCAAAGAAAGAACTATCAAGATAGGAAAGTATATCGTGGAAACTAGAAAAACAGTCCGCGTCATTGCAAAAGAGTTCGGAGTCTCTAAAAGCACAGTGCATAAAGACTTAACTGAGAGGCTGCCAGAAATTAATCCTGATTTGGCTAACGAAGTGAAGGATATATTGGATTATCATAAATCCATTCGTCACCTTAGAGGTGGAGAAGCGACAAAATTAAAATATAAACGTTCTGAAAGAGAAGAAGAAATCGTTAAATGATACTTGAATCATCCCGGCAATTGGAAGTGAATCGGGCAATCGGGGAATGAATAAAGGGACATGAAAGTGAGTGTCAGCTTTTTTCTTAACCTTGATTGCGGTTCCATGCCGGGTTTTTTTATGGGAAAATACGGCAAGATAGTACATAAGGCATCGATTTTTTTTACAAATTGGCAAAATAGGAAAAAATAGTCTATATTAGTGTTTATTTATAATTCATACTTACTTGTGTCAATGCAATATGGTAAAATAAACAATTAGGACAGAAGTAGGTTATATGTGAGGATATTCAAGGAGGATTTAAGAAATGTTTGCTAGAGATATTGGGATAGATCTTGGAACAGCCAATGTTCTTATACATGTCAAAGGTAAAGGAATTGTGTTAAATGAGCCTTCGGTAGTTGCGATTGATAAGAATACGAACCGTGTTCTTGCCGTCGGGGAAGAAGCTCGTAAAATGGTAGGCCGTACTCCAGGAAACATCATCGCAATCCGTCCTTTAAAAGACGGTGTCATTGCGGATTTTGATGTAACAGAATCGATGCTGAAGCATTTTATCAATACATTGAATGTGAAAGGCTTCCTTTCAAAGCCTAGAATTTTAATCTGCTGCCCGACCAACATAACAAGTGTCGAACAAAAGGCGATTAAAGAAGCTGCTGAAAAAAGCGGCGGAAAGAAAGTATTTCTTGAAGAAGAACCAAAAGTGGCTGCAATCGGTGCCGGTATGGATATTTTTCAACCAAGCGGCAATATGGTCGTAGACATTGGCGGGGGTACAACGGATATTGCCGTTCTTTCAATGGGGGATATCGTTACATCTTCTTCCATTAAAATGGCCGGTGACAAATTCGATAATGAAATTTTACATTATATCAAGCGGAAGTATAAGCTCCTGATTGGTGAACGTACAGCGGAAAACATTAAAATCCAGGTTGCAACCGTCTTCCCTGGATCTCGTAATGAAGTCATCGATATCCGTGGACGCGATATGGTATCGGGATTGCCTAGAACCATTTCGGTCAATTCGCAAGAAATTGAGGAAGCTCTTCGCGAGCAGGTTTCCATCATTGTACAAGCTGCAAAAAGCGTACTTGAGCGGACGCCTCCAGAACTTTCTGCTGATATAATCGACCGCGGCGTCATTTTAACAGGTGGGGGAGCATTGCTTCACGGGATTGATTTACTCCTTGCCGAAGAACTTAAGGTCCCAGTACTCGTTGCCGAGCAGCCAATGGATTGTGTAGCAATCGGAACTGGCATCATGCTTGATAATATGGATAAATTGCCACGGCACAAATTCAACTAAAAAGCGGATGGAAATCCGCATCATAAGATAGGGGTCTAAGGTTCAGGCAAACGTGAGGCATAGTGAAAGTGCGTGCAGTTCTAGTACAATGAGCAATAGGCCCTCTTCTTTTGTCGAGAATTTAACACCATTCCTTTAAATCTGACCTAGCCTACGATACAGACAAATTCTTCTGCCTAATGCTTTTCCTTTTCCTTAAGATACTGATGTTCATGACTGATAAGATAAATATGAGAACTTGAACGGGGTAAGTTATGTAGATTGAGGAGTGAAGAAGATGTTAAGAGGTTTTTATACGGCTGCTTCCGGGATGCTTACACAACAAAGGCGCACAGAATTGCTCACAAACAATATGTCCAATGCGAATACAACAGGTTATAAAAGCGGATCAAATGAGTGTAAGGTCTTTTCCGGAAATGCTTATCAGCAACATAGGTGGTAAAACGGTTCCTACGGAGAACAAATTGAGCATGTCTAACTTATCCCAGGTTGGGGGGCTCAGTACGGGCGTTTATGTACAGGACGCGAATCCTTTATTGGAGGAAACCCAGCTTAATACGGATATTTCCTTGGTTGATGAAAATCTTCCGATCAATGAAGAAACGGGTCGGCAAGGGTCGGTGTTTTTTACTGTCCAAGATGGTGATGGTGCTATCCGTTATACGCGTAACGGCAGTTTCACTTTGGATGGGCAAGGTTATCTGACTACGTCTTCCGGTCATTATGTATTGAACGAAAATAATGAAAGGATCAAGCTTGATAGCGATCAGTTCACAGTAGCGGAAAACGGTGTTATTTTGGAAGGAAATGTTCAAACCGCACGTATGGGCATCGGTTATTCGGATGATCCATCATTACAGCTCATGAAGGATGGGGAAGGCCTATATAAGGCTGTGAATGATAGGGATTTACCTAGCGCATACGCGGCTGAGGATGTCGGTTTTGCTACTAAGCAAGGCTTTCTTGAAGGCTCCAATGTTGACCAATCGAGAACGATGACGGAAATGATGCTTTTGAATCGAGTCAGAAGGTTCTTCAAGCCTATGATAAAAGTTTGGATAAAGCGGTCAATGAAGTTGGCAGGCTTTAATTGAACGGCAGGGGAAAAATGATTTTGGAAATTTGAACATGGAAGGGGAAAATCCATGAATCGGACCATGATGACGGCGACGAATACGCTGAACCAACTTCAAAGTAAAATCGATCAACTAAGTAATAATTGCGAATGTGGACATGACTGCCTACAAAAAGACCCAAACGAGTTTCAATAATCAACCGAGTGAGACCAAGGAAAAAGGAAGGTTGACCACATCTGGCATCCGGCAGGGAACGGTGCTATGATAAGCCAATCTCAATTGGTGCTTTCTCAGGGAGCCTTAAAGACGACGGACCGCAACCTTGATGCTGCATTCATCCGTGAGGACCAATTCTTCACCGTAAGCGTTCAGGACGATAATGGGGTCAATACAAGGTTTACAAGGGATGGGGCCTTTTATTTATCTTCTAATGCTAACGACCAAATGATGCTCGTTACCTCTGCCGGAAATAAAGTCCTTGATGAAATGGTGAACCGATCCTCATTGAGGGAAATATTAAAGACATTAAGATTTCGGAAAATGGCTTATTGATAGTGGATACGGAAGAATATGGAGAAAAGAGTTTTGGGCTCGGAATCGTCTCGGTAAAGAAACCGCAGTTCCTTGAGCGGCTAGGCGGAAATTTACCTGGCCTTCCCAAAAACTTCAATGCCTTGGGTGTCACTGAAGACGATATCATGACTTCATTAACAGGAGATTCCCGCAACCAGGCAGCAGTCCGTCAAGGCACTCTGGAGGCCTCGAATGTCGATCTTTCCAAAGAAATGACGGATCTAATCAATGTTCAGCGGTCTTATCAATTTCAATCCCGGACGGTAACGATGGCTGATCAAATGAGCGGATTAGTCAATGGAATCCGTTAAAGTATCTGGTAAATAAAATGTCTCCCTGCGGAATTAGAGCAAATCGGTTATAATGAATTCATAACAAAGAGAATCATCCGTGCCGATCATTTTGCATAGCTGCTGAATTTCTGGTCTATAGGGAAAATCAGTCGGCGAGTTTTCTTAAAAGGAGCTTTCACATTCTATATGGAACAAAATCGTGTAATGAGACAACAAATTGAAGAAGAGATAAAGGAAGTTGAGACGAAACCGAATCGCAGAATCAAGGTCCGTCTTTTGCCAATTTGGCTTCGTTTACTCATTGTTATCGGATTGATTTTCATTGCTGTATTATCCGGGGCACTATTAGGATACAGTGTGATTGGTGGAGGAAATGCAATGGATGTTTTCCAAAAATCCACATGGACCCATATTATTGATATAGTGAACAAGGGCGCTTAGTTCCATGTTTTTCGAGGTAGTTGCTGTCGTTATCGGATTTATATTACATGGCAACTACGCCTCTGTCTTCATAGCAGGGGCGAGTTTACGTTATGTTTGAAATATTTAAGTCATAGGAGGAACAAGTATGCTTGATATCACACAAATAAAGGAAATTATCCCACATCGTTACCCATTCTTATTAGTCGACCGGATCATAGAAATAGATGAAGGGAAAAGAGCGGTTGGATTGAAGAATGTCTCTGCAAATGAAGAATTCTTTAATGGTCATTTCCCCGATTATCCAGTTATGCCTGGTGTTTTAATTGTAGAGGCATTAGCGCAAGTTGGTGCTGTAGCCGTTTTGAAACAAGAAGAATACAAAGGACGGCTTGCATTTTTCGCAGGGATTGATAATTGCCGCTTTAAAAAGCAAGTTAAACCAGGTGATCAGCTGCGTTTGGAAGTGGAAATAGTGCGTATGAGAGGGTCAATGGGTAAAGGGAAAGCAGTGGCAACGGTAGATGGAGAAACAGCATGTGAAGCCGATATCATGTTTGCTTTTGGTGACAAATAAGAAGTGCATTCATTTTCCACGAAAGGGAATTGGAATATTTTAATTATATTTCTCGAAAAATGGTTTAAGGAAGCGTGAAGCGGTGTATATAAAAAGCACTGCATTTCCTTTTTAAAGCAAGAGCGGTTTTTAGAACTTTCTATTCTCCCTTTGAATGCCGGACATTTTAAAATGTCCGGCATTTTTTAATGAATAAGTTCCAATAAATATGAGCTAAGCGGATTTTCTTTTTTAAATTTAAAATTTGGCGCAAGTTATTTTCACATTCGGGCAAAATAGCTAATGATAAAGAAAGAAGGGAGGTTGCCAAAAATGATGAAGAAAATTTTTGCACTAATTGGGGGATCTTTATTATCTATTATGTTCCTTGCTGGATGTGGAACTAATGATAATGACAACAATCCCGCACCAGAAGATGATAACAACATCATTGATGATGATAACAATGATGTAAATGATAACAACGGCAAGGATGATAACGACTTGAATGATAACGATGATGGAGTGCTTGATAACGACGACAATGACGTTGATGATAACATCGATAATGATGCCGATGACTTGATTAAAGACGATGATAAAAATGATGACAAAAATAAGTAATTAGCACAGAATGAGAAAGACTGGCCTAGGCAAGAAGAGGATTAATATCCTTATTCGTCTAAGTCAGTCTTTTTTCTGTGCATTCGATTAGGGAATGGGAATTAAGGGAAGGGTTTTTATTTATTAGTTGCCAATTTAGGCTTTGAGCGGATTTTTTGCTTGAACTCTTTTAATAATTCATCGCCGGATAGACCTTTTTGAACCAAATCTTCAAGAAGGAGTTCTGCATATTTACTCCGTGTTTTTTGGATATGACCAACGAATAAAAGGCTATAATGGTTGCCCACTTTTCTTATAGTGCGTAAAACAGTGTGAAACAAAGCCGGTTCATTGTCCTTTTTGGTAATGACGGCCTGGATATACACCTCTCCGTCAATATTGGGAAGTGAGGGTTCAAGCTCCTTGAAATGGCTTTCTTCTACAAAGGCTTCCAATAACCATGTTCTAGCATCGTTTTCTTTATTTATAATCAGTCCATCTGTTAATGCAATATCAATCAAGTTTAAATTCTCAGTAACAATTTGCAACGTGATCAATTTAAATGATTTCATCTAATTCCTCCGTTTCTTCCCAGAAGAGCGGTAATTACCTCTCTTAATTGTAATTTTTGAAATGTACATATCGATTAATCCTTTTAAAGGTAATTATATCATACTAAAAAAAAGTCCCTTAATGAAATGAAAACCCAACATTTGTCTAAATTATGAAGGATGGAATAAAAATTTGCAAAATATTTAATTTTGTTAACTATTCGTTTTTCAACTGATCTTAATCGATAAAAAATGATTTTGCATCCATTCAAACGGTTTTTTATGAAGAAAAAGGGTGTAATAAGGCCATTTCCTTCATTTTTTTATCGATGGAAGAAAGAGTATGATTAAAGCATATTAAAGAGGAAGGAGTGAAAAAATGATTAACCAAGTTACCCTCGTCGGCAGGCTTACGAAGGATCCCGAATTAAGATACACACCCGATGGCAAGGCTGTTTCCAATATCACGTTAGCGGTCAACCGGAACTTCCGTAATACTGTCGGTAACTATGAGGCAGACTTTGTACAGTGTATCATATGGAAAAAGTCGGCTGAAAATACTGCTCAATATTGTAAAAAAGGTGCCATAATCGGCATAACTGGCAGAATGCAAACGAGGAGATACGAAAATCAGGAGGGTAAATATGTATATGTAACTGAAGTGGTCGCCGAGAGAGTTCAATTCATTGGGTCTAAACAAACTGATGTTAAGCCCAAGGATTTTGAACATATTGGTTTATAGTGTTACGTGGAGGTTGGGTATGATAGCTTGCCTAAAGACGGAAGCAAGATTGTTTTTAAGAATATGTAAGAGTGGAAAAAACTTAGTGATTTATTCGTGGTGAAGACCCATGTGAAAACTTCTAATAATGAATATAAGGACGGATTCAATGATGCTTACTCAATTGGAAACACAAAAAAAAGTATTTATATGACCATAATGAAAATAAATGAACAGAGTTTCAACACTATTTAGTAAAACTTTAAAGTAGTATATATAATTCATTTTCAGCCATTCATTCCCCAAAACTAATATAGCTTCTTCCCCGCTGGAAACCCCGATTTACCCTCAATAAAATCGAGTTATCTAATTTCCCCCTTGTAAAGACTGCAAATAAGCAGTCTTTTTTTGTGCCAAAATGTGTGTAAATAGAAAAAATAAAAAAATAATTCTGTTAAATTAGAATTTTTAGAAAATATATTGTAATATTTTAATTTTGATGCAATAATAAACCCAATAATATAATTGGAAAAAAAGTTATATATAGGAAGTGATTTGATGGACGAACCAATTATTAAGGTTAATGGGCTGCGAACCAGTTTTCGTACTGACGATGGGGTGATCCCTGTCGTGAATTCAATCGATTTTCACGTCAATCCTGGTGAGGTTTTAGGGATTGTAGGAGAATCGGGATGCGGAAAAAGCGTAACTTCTCTGTCCATCATGGGTCTGGTTTCTTCACCGGCTGGTAAGGTGGAGGGGGAAATCCTTTTTAAAGGAGAGAACATCGCAAATGCCTCTGAAGCGAAAATGAGAAAAATTCGCGGGAATGATATAGCGATGATATTTCAGGAACCGATGACAAGCTTGAATCCTGTGTTCACTATTGGCGAGCAGTTGGTCGAGACGCTTCGGATACATAAAAAATGGAACAAAAAACAGGCCCGCCACAGAGCGGTGGAAATGTTGAAGCTGGTTGGACTTGGCCGTGCCGAGGAATTGCTCAAAGAATATCCGCATCAGCTTTCAGGCGGAATGCGACAAAGGGTCATGATAGCAATGGCCATGATTTGTGAGCCGAAACTCCTTATAGCCGATGAACCGACAACGGCCTTGGATGTGACGATCCAGGCACAAATCCTAGAGTTAATGAAGAATTTAAATAAAGAAACTGACACGGCAATCATGATGATTACCCATGATCTTGGGGTAGTGGCGCAAATGTGTGAACGTGTCATTGTCATGTATGCCGGCAAGGTAATAGAGGAAGGAAATGTGCAAACGATTTTCCAAAACCCTAAGCATCCGTATACCGTCGGTTTACTTCAGTCGATTCCTGATATGCGAATGAAGAAAGAGCGTCTTTACTCGATACCGGGTAATGTGCCCAAACCTGGGACAAGCAATCTCGGGTGCCAGTTTGCCCCTCGGTGCTCCCATGCCATGGAGCAATGTATAAATGAGACCCCGTCTCTTTTGAAATTCGATGAGGGACAGCATGTACGCTGCTGGCTGTATGAGGATGGGAAAGGAGTTGCCTTGCATGAATCAAACATTGGTTAAGGTAGAAAACCTAAAGAAGCATTTTCCGATTAAAGGAGGAGTTCTAGGAAAGACCATTGGAGAGGTCAAGGCAGTGGATGGTTTGTCTTTTTCCATTTATAAAGGGGAAACCTTAGGACTTGTCGGTGAAAGCGGTTGCGGAAAGTCGACGACGGGAAGATTATTGCTTCGATTGCTTGAGCCGAGTGAGGGTAATGTTTATTTCGAAGGAAAGGACCTGACAGCTTTATCTTCCAGTGAAATGAGAAAGATGCGCCGTGAAATGCAGATGGTCTTCCAGGACCCATTCGCTTCCCTCAATCCCAGGCATACTATTGAAAAAATATTGGAAGAACCACTCATCGTTCATGGGGTTAAAGATAAAAAGGCGCGAAAGGCCCGTGTACAGGAACTCCTTAAGGTTGTTGGATTAAGCAGTTACCATGCTAAAAGGTATCCGCATCAATTCAGCGGGGGCCAGCGGCAGCGTATTGGCATCGCGAGGGCACTTGCAGTCAACCCGAAACTGATCATTGCCGATGAGCCGGTATCTGCGCTGGATGTGTCGATTCAGGCCCAGGTCTTGAATCTGTTGCAGGATTTACAGGAAGATTTTGATTTGACCTACCTATTCATTGCCCATGATCTTGGAGTGGTAAGGCATATCTCCGACCGTGTCGGTGTCATGTATCTTGGGCATATAGTTGAATTGACGGAAAGTGAAGGACTTTATGAAGAGCCGCTTCATCCATATACGCAGGCTTTATTATCAGCCGTGCCGATCCCGGATGTGGAATACAAGGGTGATAGGGTAATCCTGCAAGGAGATGTTCCAAGCCCATCAAACCCGCCTGCTGGCTGTCCATTCCATACGAGGTGTCCGAAGGCGATGGCGGAATGCCAAACGGAAAAGCCAATCCTGAATGAACATAAACCTGGTCACTACGTTGCTTGTCATTTATACAATTGACACGACGTATACATAAATTCGCAAATAATAAGGGGGAAGAATATGAAGAAAACATTGGCATTATTGCTAACTGGTATCCTGGCTCTTTCGCTAGCGCTTGCGGGATGCTCCTCGTCTACATCAAAAGAGAAAGATGAGGGTAAAGGGGGTTCGAGTGAAGCGAAGGGCGGCGTATTGATATACGGTAAAGGCGGAGATGCTGTCGGTCTTGACCCAGCTATCGTAACCGATGGGGAATCATTCATCGTCACACAGCAGATCTTTGAAACGCTCGTGAAATATGGGGAAGATAATACGGAAATCAATCCAGGTCTTGCAGAATCATGGGAAGTGTCCGATGATGCAAAAACATACACATTCAAATTGAAAACCGGCATCAAGTTCCATGATGGTACGGATTTCAATGCAGATGCGGTCGTAAAAAACTTTCAACGTTGGGCACAAAGTAAGGATGAGGGTAAATTCGCTTACTATGCGTCCATGTTCGGAGGATTTGAAGGTGATGAAGGCCATGTGATTAAAGAAGTTAAAGCAATCGATGCCAGCACGGTGGAATTCACGTTGAACCGTCCGCAGGCGCCGTTCCTGAAAAACCTTGCCATGCCTACATTTGCAATAGCCAGTCCGGCTGCAATTGAAAAAGAGGGTGACGGCTTCACTAAAAATCCATCTGGTACAGGTCCTTTCAAATTCAAATCATGGAAACCTGGCGATACGATTGAAGTGGTGAAAAACGATGACTATTGGCAAGATGGACTGCCAAAACTTGATGGAATCACGTTTAAGGTCATTAAAGATAACTCTGCGCGTTTAAATGCTGCAATCAAGGGTGAAATCGACCTGATGGACGGGTTGAACCCAAGTGATATCAGTAAAGTTACAGGAGATGAAAAATTGCAAATATTCGAACGTGCATCCATGAATGTCGGGTACTTTGCTTTCAATGTTGAGAAAGCACCTTTCGACAAGAAAGAAGTGCGTCAAGCCATCTCGCATTTGATCAACAAAAAGGAAATCATTGATAATTTTTATGAAGGCACAGCAGAGCCTGCCAAGAATCCTATGCCGCCATCAGTTTCTGGTTACAATGACAAAGTCGAAGACTATGATTACGATGTAGAAAAAGCGAAAGAACTGCTGAAAAAAGCTGGACTTGAAGACGGATTTAAAATGGACCTATGGGCAATGCCGGTACCGCGCCCATACATGCCAGATGGTCAAAAAGTGGCTGAAGCCATTCAAGCAAGCCTAAAGCAAGTCGGCATCGAAGCGAATATCGTTTCGTACGAATGGGCTGCATATTTAGAGAAAGTGCAGGCTGGTGAAGCCCAATCCTTCATGATGGGCTGGACAGGCGATAATGGAGATGCGGATAACTTCCTTTATACGTTATTGGATAAAGATAATATCGGCTCCAACAACTATGCCCGCTATGCAAACGATGAAGTCCATGACCTATTGATCGAAGCTCAGTCAACGGCAGATGAAGCCAAGCGTAATGAGTTATATGGAAAAGCCCAGGAAATCATCCATGATGAAGCACCATGGGTACCTCTTGTCCACTCTTTACCGCAGCTAGCCGGATCTAAGACGGTCAAAGGGTTTGTTCCACATCCAACTGGTTCACAATCCCTTGTTAATGTTTCTCTAGAAAATTAACCGTACGAACCGGGTAGTATGGAGTCTTGCATGCTTCCCGGTTTTGTTATGGAATGCATTTCAAAATGATCGAGGGCGCTTCTAAGGACCCATATTTAAAAGGCGGGTGATTGTTTTGTTTTCCTATACCGTACGACGTTTAGGATCTCTCATTCCAGTGTTACTCGGAATGGCGTTTATTGTATTCATGATGATTCGGGCGATACCCGGAAACCCAGCACAGGTGATTCTAGGGCAGCAAGCAACAGAAGAGGCAGTCGCTGCAATGACAAAGGAACTTGGTCTGGATAAACCTTGGTTCATTCAATTTTGGGATTACTTATCAGGCCTGTTAAAGGGTGATCTGGGTGTATCGTTAAAAACGAATAGTCCGGTTTCGGAAGAAATTGGGCCATACTTAATGGCAACGATAGAGCTGGCATTGATCGCCATGATCATCGCAGTTGTCATAGGTGTGAATGCAGGGATAATATCAGCTTGGTTCCAAAACTC
The DNA here is from genome assembly GCF_030817135.1 of Peribacillus sp. V2I11. NCBI lineage: Bacteria > Bacillati > Bacillota > Bacilli > Caryophanales > Bacillaceae > Peribacillus > Peribacillus sp. V2I11. Next base: position 2,571,814 of record NZ_JAUSYW010000001.1, read on the forward strand.
ATGGTTTGATTATGTCGCCATGGTGATTGCTTTGATTGGTTTGTCCATGCCTATATTCTGGCTGGGATTAATGGAGCAATATATCATTTCCATTCAGTGGGATTTACTTCCGACGACAGGGCGGGACAATATCAGGGATCCCGTTGAGGCCATAACCGGTCTGTATTTGATAGATACACTCATGCAGGGCAGGGTCGATCAATTTTTCGAAGTGATCAAACATCTCATTTTGCCGGGGATTGCGCTTGCGACAATTCCGATGGCCATTATTGCAAGGATGACACGTTCGTCCATGCTGGAAGTTATGAGATCGGATTTCATTCGTACGGCTCGTGCTAAAGGGATGAGAATGTTTTGGGTTGTTTATAAGCACTCCTTTAAGAATGCCCTGATTCCAGTGGTTACGGTTATCGGCCTGCAGACGGGATTACTTTTAGGCGGAGCCATTTTAACGGAAAACATTTTTGGATGGCCGGGTATCGGTACATATATTTATGATGCAATACTATCTCGGGATTATCCGGTGATACAATCCGGAATTCTCGTCATCGCCTTTTTGTTTGTCATGATTAATCTGGTTGTGGACTTGTTGTATGCAGCGATCGATCCTAGGATTAAGTATAAATAGGGAGGGAAACTCATGCCTGGATTAGCAACGAATACATCGCCAAACCTTCCTCCCAAAGAGGCAGAGGAAATAGTCATCTCTCCCTGGAAGGAAGGATGGAAAAGCTTCAGGAAAAATAAGGTAGCTATTGTCGGTCTGGGAATTGTTACATTTTTCATCTTAATCGCCATCTTCGCGCCCCTTATAGCACCCTATTCATTTGAGGGGCAAAAGCTAAGTGATAAGCATTTGGCCCCATCTGCGGAGCATTGGTTTGGAACGGATGAATTTGGCCGTGATATTTTAAGCCGGGTCATTTATGGCTCGCGCATATCAATAGGGGTCGGCTTCTTATCTGTAGCAGGGTCTGTCGTGGTTGGATCGTTTTTGGGAATCATTGCCGGTTATTACGGCAGGTGGATAGATACGATCATATCGAGGGTCTTTGACGTCATTCTGGCCTTTCCAAGTATCTTGCTTGCCATTGCAGTAGTAGCCGTTTTGGGACCCTCCCTTCGCAACGCACTTATTGCCATCGCCATCGTCAATGTCCCGATATTCGGCCGGCTTTTACGTTCACGGGTCTTAACGGTAAAAGAAGAGGAATATGTAACGGCTGCGAAGGCAATTGGAATGGGGGATGGCCGCATTCTCCTTCACCACGTCCTTCCGAATAGCCTTGCACCAATTATCGTTCAAGGTACCCTGGCGATTGCAACTGCCATAATTGAGTGTGCAGCACTCGGCTTTCTCGGCCTCGGTGCACAGCCGCCGGCACCAGAGTGGGGAAAAATGCTTGCCGATTCCAGGGCGTTCATCATTCAAGCACCATGGACGGTCCTCTTCCCTGGTCTTGCGATCATGCTTACGGTACTCGGCTTTAACCTTATGGGGGATGGGCTGCGCGATGCCTTGGATCCAAGAATGAAAAACTAGAAGTAAAGGGGTGATGTTAGTTTAACATCACCATCTTTTTGTCGTTTAGCTTGCAAAACTATTAAAATATGAAAAATAATAACAAAATCCTAGTTCGAAATAGGAAAATAGTGACTATTACCTCTTAAAATCACCCCAAAAGTTGTGATACTTTTATACTCAGTAAGAATATTCCAAAAATTGATTATTTTAGAGGAGGAAAGTTCATTGATCAAACGTAGCTTGTCCATTCTAGCAATCTTTCTATTAGTATTTACTGCAAGCGTTTCCGCAACCAAGCTCCCAGCTCCCCCGACCGGTTCGGATGGAGCTGGGAAGAAGAATCAAGAAAGTATTATAAAGCTGAAGAAAAATGATTTGGGGAAGAAATACAAAAGCAACGAGAAGGTCAGGGTCATCGTAGAGATGAAGGAAGCCCCGGCAATAGAAACAGCTTCGAAAGAAGGGAAACTTTTTAAACAGCTATCGAAAAATAAGAAACAACAATTAAAGTCCGAAAAGCTAGCTAATCAGAAGAAATTGAAAAAAAAGGTGAAAGAGAAAAGAATAGCTTTCAAGGAACTTGAAAGTTTTACGACAGTCGTCAATGGGTTCAGTGGTGAACTTCAGTATGGTGAAATCAAAAAGGTGGAAGCCATGCCTGAAGTTGCAGAAGTACATATTGTGAATGAATATGAACGTCCTGTAGAAAAACCCGAGATGCTTTATAGTAAAGAACTTGTCCAAGCCCAGGAAGCTTGGAGGGAATATGGATATAAAGGGGAAGGGATGGTCGTCGGGATTATTGATACTGGGATCGACCCATCTCACCGTGATATGGTCCTGAACGACGAGAATAAGGCTGAACTGACTGAAAGTGAAATTAGTGGGATGAAGGAATCTAGCCATCTATTAGGCAATTATTATACGGCGAAGGTTCCTTATGGATACAATTACATGGATGAAAATGAAGAAATCCTTGACCTTGGTGAAGGGGCTTCCATGCATGGAATGCATGTAGCAGGTACGGCTGGTGCCAATGGAGATGAAGAGAATGGCGGCATTAAAGGGGTTGCTCCTGAAGCCCAGCTGCTTGCTTTAAAGGTCTTCGGGAATGATCCCGACATGCAGACAACATGGGGCGATATATATATTAAGGCGATTGACGATGCCATCATCCTTGGGGCGGATGTGCTGAATATGAGCCTTGGCTCCACTGCAGGTTTTGTATCGGCAGAAGATCCGGAGCAGCAGGCGGTATCCAGAGCTGTTGATAATGGGATACTCATGTCGATTTCGGCAGGAAACTCGGCACACTTTGGAAATGGATTTGCAAACCCATCAGCCTCGAACCCGGATATTGGCGTTTCAGGTTCACCTGGACTTGCCTATGATTCGGTACAAGTGGCATCGGTAGAGAATAACTATATGGATTTGGATGCAGCGACTTATGATATAAACGGACAAGCAGGAAAAGCTCCGTTCATGTCGGCTTCAAGCGTACATCCCAATGTATTAACGGATAAAACACATGACTTGGTGGCTGCAGGTCTTGGGACGCCAGAGGAGCTTTCCAAAGTGGATGTTAAAGGCAAGTTCGCCCTCATCGAACGCGGCACGCTTTCTTTTATAGAAAAAGCGCAAAATGCCCAGGCAGCAGGAGCGACAGGAGTCATTATTTACAATAATGCTGACGGATATATTTCCATGGCCACAGATCCAAGCATCACTATTCCACAGCTGTTCATGTTGAAGTCGGATGGTGCAAAGCTGAAAGCGGCCTTAACGGATGGAGAAAAGGTGAAGATTACCTTTAATGGTGATAAAACAAAAGCTGTAAATCCAGAAGCAGGGAAAATGAGCTCATTCAGTTCATGGGGAGTGGCACCGAACTTGGATTTCAAACCAGAAATCACTGCTCCGGGCGGACAAATTTATTCGACGCTGAACAACGATGAATATGGAATGATGAGCGGTACTTCGATGGCGGCACCACATGTTTCCGGCGGCTCGGCATTGGTTCTTGAAAGAGTGGATAAAGAATTTAAATTAGACGGAGCTGCCCGGGCAAATTTAGCTAAGAACCTGATGATGAATACATCAAAACCATTAACGGATCAGGGTGTCGTCAATAAGGCCCTTGACTGGAAAAACCCTTATTCGCCTCGCAGTCAGGGAGCCGGAGTCATGCAGCTGCAATCCGCATTGTCCACACCTGCTGTCGTGACCGAGGCATTCACGAAAGAAGCGAAGGTTGCAATGAAGGAGGTCGGCAATAAGTTCGCCTTTACTTTAAAGGTTGAAAACTTCAGCAACAAAGCGGTCAAGTATGATGTAAAAGGAAATATACAAACAGACTATGCAATCCAGGGACAACTGGGTTATTCCGCTAATGAGCTGGAAGCACAGGAAATTAAGAACGCTTCGATTAAAATCAATAATAAAAATACAAATAAGATTGCCGTTCCAGCAAAAAAATCGGTTACATTCGAAGTGAAAGTGGATATTTCCGATGCAAAGGTACTTGGCGATGACCTTCAGACCCTTGTAGACATTGACAAGGTCTTTCCAAACGGATATTTCGTTGAAGGGTTCATTTCATTGAAGGATCCGGCAGATACGAATCCGGAACTGCATGTACCGTATGTAGGATTTAAGGGGGAGTGGGACAAAGCCCCGATCCTGGATGGCACTAAATATGACAAAGAGTCTTTCTATGGCATGGCAGGAGGAGTATCGACAGCTGGCGAAGATTTCACTTATCTTGGCTATGACCCCGCCGGAAAAACATTCAATGGAAAAAATATTGCGATTTCCCCAAATGGTGATGGTGCACAGGATGACTTCGTGCCGGTCCTATCATTCTTAAGGAATGCGAAAAAGGTAGAATACAATATATTGAATGGTGAAAACATATCAATCCGGAAACTTCGCACAGAGAATCATGTACGTAAGGACTATTATGATGGCGGACAAGGGACCGCATACACCCTGGATCCGGCCCGTAAATGGGACGGTAAAATCAATAATGCACTCGTTAAGGATGGGGTCTATTATTTTGAGATCAAAGCGATGATAGATTACGAGGGTGCAAAATGGCAGACGTTTAAAATGCCTATCAAAATCGATACGGTAAAGCCGACAGTCAAGATTTCGAAAAAAGGCAATGTATTAACCATCCAAGGTAAGGATAATTTGAATGGTTCAGGGCTTGCTTATTACGATGTACAAGTCGATGGAGCATCCATCATGGAAGAACCGCTCCCGGCGAATGCGAAACAATTCACCCTACCTGATGTAAAAGGGGAAAAGGTTCAGGTTGTGGCAATTGACTTTGCAGGTAATGAAAAAACGGCTGAAACCGAATTAGCCAGTGATTCAGCTCCAATCGATAATCATGCACCGGCTGTAAAGATCAAGAGTCCTGAAGCCTTGAGCGTGAACAATAAAAATAAAATCAAAATAACAGGAGAAATTGAAGAAGCCTCGGAAATAAAGGAATTTAAAATCGACAATAAAACGGTACCAGCAACGTATAACAAGACGAATAATAAATATGAATTCTCATATAAAAAGAAATTTGAAGATGGTGTCCAAAGCTTCACGGTTAAAGCAACCGATAAATGGGATAACACGGTTTCCTTTAAACGGACGATTATGATCGATGCAACCAAGCCAGGTTTAAAAGTTAAAGGTGTACCGGAAACTGTGGGAGTCAAAGGCAAAAATCCAAAAGTGGACGTGACGGTAGAAGATAATTTCGATGAAATCCGCCTTTACCTGAACGGAAGCGAAGTATTCTATCATGAATTCAAGGAACCATACAAAATGCGTGCCTATAAGAAGAAGATAGAGGATTTGGAGCTGCCGCTTAAATCAGGCAACAATAAGTTTGAATTTAAGGTGACCGATCTTGCAGGAAATGAATCGAAGAAATCCTTTAACATCAATAAAGCAAAAAAATAACGAAAGGCAGCCCTCTTATCCAAGGGGGCTGTTTTTGCGTAATAAGATTCCCGGATTTTGAATTCTTTCGTGGTGATTATGGAGTAGTTTGCTGAGTTTTCACCGTGCTAATATGGAAATCTATTATTGAGGAAGTATTTTCATTATCCGGCAGGTATATGGTGTAGGATAAAAGAATTAGGTATAAAGAATCCATTAAAAGGAGGGTATCTATGAATTATAAGAAGAAATCTAGCAATAAAGTAACTAATCGTGGAATTACAGTGAAATTCGAAAGGAGAGGAAGCGACAGGTCATATCTTACAAAGCCGAGTTTCTTTGATGCACTCCAGCACGTCAATTCTCCCTTTGAAAAGGATCCCCGCTCAGATTCACCCTATCAGGATTTTCCTCTGTGTCAGGAGGTAACCCTTTCTTTTTTTGAAAGAGGTGCTAAAACATCTATTAATTATGACCCCCACCAAGGAAAAATCATCATTGAGGAAAGTTTAGAGACATATCAGACGAATAAGGGTGAGGCGCTTACTGCACTCCTCGATCATATCATGATCAATCATGGCAATCACCATTCTTTTTTCATCATCCAGCAAAAAGAGCGAAACGTAAAAATGAAAGCTGCTACTCCGTGATATCATCTTCTAAAACTTTCTTGGGCAGGGCATTGTAAGGTATGAGACTTCCGTTAAGTGTAACGTAATTCGAAAAGATACTTTCCTCAATAAGGATGGAGCTGCCACGGCAGCTCCATTACTGTTTCAACATGATGAGCGTCTCCAATCCTTCAAGATATCAAACCAACTGCCGAATGATATTTGAAAGGGTTTGGATGCCATAAGCTAATTGTTCCTCCGAGGCGTATGAAAATGAAAGCCGTATATGTGTATGGTTATTTGGTTCGTAAATGTACCCTGGATTAAGAAGTATGTTCTCCTTTATCGCTTGCTTGAAAAGGTTTGGACTCACGATGGGTTTGCATAATTTTAACCATATATAAAATCCGCCTCGAGGTATTTGCCATTCAGCCAGTCCCTTAAAATATTGATTGAGAAGAGTTAATGTAAAATCTCTACGTGCTAGCAACTCATGCCTTAGCCACTCTAAATGCTTTGAATATTGACCATTTGCTAACCATTCTGCCACAAGGTGTTGGGAAAGTGCACTGGAACCGTAATCCATTTGCATTTTAATGTCCGCTAATCGTTCAATCACAGTTATTGGGCCAGCAATCCATCCGATACGCAATCCGGGGCTTAATGTTTTGGACATACTACCAATGTGCAATACAAGGCCACCATCTGCATCAAGGGATTTTAAGGGCGGAGGTGGTTCCTTTTCAAACCACAAATCACTATATACGTCATCTTCAATAATAGGGATCCGTTCTTTTTTGCATAGTGATAATAGGTTTAGTCTTTCTTCTTTTGTCCATGTAGTATTTGTTGGATTGTTAAACGTTGGAACAGTATAAAACAGTGACGCTTTCTTCCTTCCATTGATGCGCTTTATTTGTGTCGGGATACTATCCCGGCCTTCTATTGATAAACCTACTAAGTGCATGCCCGCAGATTGAAAAGGGTGAACGGAATTTAAATAAGAAGGGGATTCGTGTAAAATCATCGATCCCTTTTGAAGTAAACCAACTGAAATCAACTGGAGTGCCTGAAGCCCGCCAGAAACGATCATGAGGGAGCTAGGACTTGCGTTGATCCCTTTAGTTTCTAAATAAACACTTATACATTGGCGAAGCCTCTTATCACCCTTGGGCTCGGAATAACCTAAAGAGTGGGCATCAAAAGAAGTGGATCGCAACGTCTTTTCAATTTGTTTTGTAGGCAATAGAGATGGAGATAGTTCGCCCGTACCTAATCTGATGATGGAGGTGTCCGTTTCATACTGATTAATGTCCTGAATCGTTTTTAAATTAGGTTCATGAAGGCCATTCCGGACATAGTTTTTCCAGTCGGGCTGTTTGCTGGAGACAAGCACATTCCATGTATTGTTCGAAACGAATGTGCCGGACCCAACCTTAGTCTCCAATAATCCGTCTGCAATCAACTCATCTATGGCTGTGATGGTGGTACTTCGGTTTACGCCAAAAGAATCGGCCAATGAGCGTTGTGATGGAAGCTTAGTACCAACTGGCCATTCCCCTCGTGTAATTTGTTGTTTGATCCATTCTGCTATTTGTAGGTGAAGTGATTGGTCGGAAGTCCGGTTTGGTCTCCATTCGATAAACATACGAAAACCACTCCTTTCATGTTCTATATTCATTATAAATTGGTTGGTTTGAAAACCAACCAATTGGATGGTCAATCCTCTGTTTTTTTCATTATACTGAATATGAGGGGAGGGGGTATTTGTATGGGACCGTTTTTTCATGGATTATTATTGGCTTTAGGGCTTATACTTCCGTTGGGAGTGCAAAATGTATTCATTTTTAATCAAGGAGCAATCCAACCTACCATAAAAAAAGCATTGCCAGCAACGATCACAGCTGCCATTTGTGATACAGTGCTCATTCTGTTAGCCATTTTAGGTGTTTCGTTGATTGTCATGCAATATGATTGGTTGCGCCTTGCATTAATCATAATCGGAGTTATATTTTTATTGTATATGGGGTTTCAGATTTGGTTTGCCAAATCGAACTCACAGTCAGGTGCCCAATCTATGCAGATGTCCACCAAAAAACAAATTGTATTCGCTCTATCCGTCTCACTACTGAATCCACATGCAATCTTGGATACGATAGGTGTTATCGGTTCGAGCTCACTTGTTTATTCAGGAAAAGATAAAATGATTTTCACCATAACGTGCATCTTTGTGTCATGGTGCTGGTTCCATGGATTATGTCTTGCGGGCCGATTGCTGAAAAGGGTTGATACATCTGGCAAACTCCTTGTAATATTAAATAAAATTTCTGCAATCATCATTTGGATCACAGCTCTTTATATGGTTAAATCGCTTTTTTGAATCAGATAAACGTATTCGAACTAGACCATGCCAGGTATTCAAGAGTTTAAAAGTTACAGGACGCTTATGTATAAAAAAAGGGGAATGCATATACGATATGCATTCTCCCTTTTTTTGACTTGATAAGCTAACAACCTGCCCTCATTCACCATATCGTAGAGCGGGTTATTGAAGAGCAACCAAGTCCTTGATTTCCTCTGTGGAAAGTTCGGTGATCCAGTTGTCACTGCTGATGATCTCATCGTTCAGGGCTTGCTTTTTATCAAGCATCTGGTCGATTTTTTCTTCCAGGGTCCCTGTGCATATTAGCTTATGAACGTGAACGAAACGCTGTTGCCCAATTCGGTAAGCACGGTCGGTGGCTTGATTTTCAACAGCTGGGTTCCACCAGCGATCATAGTGAATCACGTGGTTTGCTTCTGTAAGATTAAGCCCAGTGCCGCCTGCTTTCAACGAGAGTATGAAAATAGGGAATTCCCCATCTTGGAATCGGGTGATCATTTCATCACGCTGCTTCTTATTCGCACTCCCGTTCAGGAATGGAACTTCAAAGCCATATCGTTTTTCCAGCAATTCTTTAATCATATTGCCCATCCCGATATATTGTGTGAAAATGAGACAGCTTTCATCCTGTTCGCGGACAGCATCGATAAGCTCAGTCAGCTTCTCGAGTTTGCCTGATCGGTTAGGCGCCTTCATGATGTTTTCCTTTTCCGTCTCTTTTAAGTAAAGAGCTGGATGATTGCAAAGTTGCTTTAGCTTATTCAGCATCTGAAGGATGATGCCTTTTCTTTCAAAGGCAGACAGTTGTTCGATATCAGTGAATGTATCTTTTATCAGTTGTTCATACAACGAAGCTTGCTCGGTGGTAAGCGGTACGAATTCCTTTTGTTCTTGCTTATCCGGAAGGTTAAGAGCGACTTCTTTATCGCGTTTTGTACGGCGAAGCAAAAAGGGCTGTATCAAACGCTGCAATTCCTTGATTTTATCCTTCTGTTCATCACGCTCAATGGTCGCCACATATTTTTCCTGAAACTGGCCTAGCGTTCCGAGATAACCTTTATTGATGAAGTCGAAAATCGCCCATAGCTCACTTAAACGGTTTTCCATCGGCGTACCCGATAAGGCAATATGATGTCTGCCATTTAGCTTGCGGACCGCTTTGGATTGCTTCGTTTGGGCATTCTTGATGTTTTGTGCTTCATCAAGGATTACGCTGCTCCAATGGATGGAGGCCAGTTCAGCCATATCTTGGTGGGTCAGTCCATATGATGTTAAGACAATATCATGAACGGCTGCCAGTTTAGTAAATGCTTCACCTTTAGCACGATTCGATCCGTAGTGAAGGTGGACTTTAAGTGATGGTGCGAATTTTTCCAATTCCTTTTGCCAGTTGCCAAGGACAGATGTCGGGCAGACGATGAGCGCAGATTGTACAGCAACGGATTCGGGGGCAGTGGTAATGACCTCAGCCTCATCACTGCTTTCTGCGCTGCCATCCTCTTCGACAATGATCGGTTCACTCTTTTGTTCGTCCTTGTGGGCAATGGGCAGCTCTTTACCGGATCCTTCTTTGCCCTTCACATGAAGTAGGTAGGCAATCATCTGGACGGTTTTTCCTAGTCCCATATCGTCGGCTAGACAAGCACCAAAACCATGCTCCCTTAAAAAAAGGAGCCAGCTCATGCCAAGTTTTTGATAGGGGCGTAAATCACCTTGAAGTGCATTAGGGACGGGCAGGATGGATATGTTTTTGGTTTCCCGGAGTCTTCCCACCATTTTACGGAGCTCCTGGTTCAATTCAAATTGAATCCGGAGCATTTCGTCGTTTTCAGAATCGATATCGCCATCTTCATTTACGCCATTCAACAGTTCCTGCTGCAGCAAGTCAGTCAGTTGGATGCCTTTTTCATTAGCTGTTTCCATCAGCTCCTGAATTTGTTTAATGAAAGCTGGGTCAAGCTTGACCCATTGGCCGCGGATGAAGACAAGCCGCCTTTTTTCATTGACGAGCTCCTCGAACTCCGCCTCAGTGAGCTCTTTGCCATTTAATGAGAACCGCCAATCAAAGTCCATTAAAGCTTTTAACCCGACATAAGAAGGGCCGCGGTTCGATTGGCTCTTCACTTTTGCCTTCACCTTCAATGAGGACTCCTTCAAGGCAAGCCACCACGATGGAAGGAGAATTTCGACGCCAAGAAACAGGAGTTTTTCGCTTGCGTCGGTCAAGAACTCCCATGCATCCGTTTCCGAAATCTCCCTTTTCAGACGGCCATTCTCCCCAAGCCATGGCACGACGAGTTGCCAGCGCTTCGTAGCACGCACCACTTCACTTGCATACTTATTCCAGCCGCGCGGCAGTTTTTTTCCTGTATATGTTTCAATGATATTCTCATCCCTTTTGGAGCGAAGGGTAACATCGAGTATCCAAGGCCCATTACCATCAGGAGGCTCGGTTAAACGGAGACCTATAGTGAATGGTTTGGGATCGGGCTGGGTACCGAGCCATTCCTGCCAACTGTCTTTGTCAAAAAAGGCCTGCAATTCTTCGGGAGAAAGCCGTGTATCCTTTAATGCCCCGACCGCTTCACTCCATTTATGCTGCATGGGTGAATAGTTTTTTAAATACATATTAGCGGCACCGTTATACCACTTTTCGATAAAAGTACGGTTGGTTTCCAGTTCAGGTGAAGGGAGATCCAAAGATATTTCTTCTTCCCAAAAGGAAGGGACGAATTCCTCTTCCACTTCTTCCGGCAGCTTCCAGCCGATGGAGTCCAATTGAAGATTAGTGAAATCCGGTACGGGGATTCCAGCTTCAATGGATTCATGAAGAACGGGCGCTGCCGACAGGCAAAGGGAGGATATCTCGGACCATTCCCATTCTATGAAGGAGTTAAAGCTTTCCCTCGCAAAAAAGTTGAGAAGTCCCCAGGCGTCAAGAATGAATACTTGATTTCCATCCACAATATCGGTAGTCATTTTAGTACCATAAAAGCTTGCGTCATCCCAGTTGAATAACAGCCTGCGTATATAGTTCGTAGTGAGGAAGGTATTCTCTTCATTGACGACACCAAGGGCGTAAGTTCCGTTTTCGAGAGCCGCTATTTTGATTTTTAATTTCCCTTGATTAAACATCGATAAGCTTACCCCTTTTTAGTTCTTCTTGGAAAGCGCGAAGCCGTTTGGTTGAATCTGCTACATAAAGTATATAACGTTCGAATACGTCTTCCTTTTTGCTCTTTTTATAGATGGTGCGCATCCTTTTCAAATAACGGACAGCTTGCTTATAAGCAGGCCGATTTTTCAAAGAAACTTTTTCCTGGACCGCATGATAATAAAGTGGCAGGATTAATTCCGGTTCTTTTGAGACCACTTCTTTGATGGATTCACTGCTGATTAAGTCAATGCTGATTTCTGAGTAAATATGCATCTCCACCCATTTTTTATATTGTCCTTGTTCAAAAAGGAAATTTGCATAGTTCCAATAGCTGTGCGGAAGGGTGGCCCTGTAAAATTTCTCAAGCAAATCGGTCCGTTTTAATTTATAACAGCAACTGTTAATTAAAGTCGTAAAGGTCCTGACGAAATCCACCCGTTTATAATAATCGGATAAACCGGCAAGGAACTCCTGGACATTATTATTGATGAATTCAATGAAAGGGATGGCCCGTGACCGGTTGTCTGATTCAGCCAGTAGATCCAGCCAATAAAAAATGTATGGACAGGCGTCCCTCTTCAATTCATGAAGAAGATCAACCGCTTGTTTATCATGGTTCTCCAAAAGGGATAGGTGAATGGCTGCGAGGGAATAGGACGTCCTCTCAGTGGTGCCCATATACTTCTCGGGAAGTTCTTTATTGATTCGTTCCAGTTCCTCTTTACGCCATGAGGAGTTGGAGAATAAGTAGTTCCATATCTCCCGATAGAGGTCGATCTTTTCGTATTCCAGACCTTCGCCTCCATCCAGTAATCTAGCTACATCTTCCTTGATGCTGAAAACGAATGGATCAAAGGCGAAGGGCCTCGCTTGCCTGCTAAGCGGCTGTACCGTTTCGTGCAGCTCTTCTGCCAGGTCGACGGCAAGAGCATAAAAGACCCTGATCGTTTGCGTCTCACTTTTATGCAGCTGAATCATTCTCAGTGTCTGCTGCATCGTGCAAAATTGCGTAACGAAATGATAAAGCAATTTCCATTCCCTTTCCATCGGAGCCTTTGAGCTAAGGCGTTTAAAGTAAGTTTGTATATGATTTTCAATCATATAAGTAGGCTCGCCTATATGAGGCTCGACATGTTCCGCAAAGGCATCATTCACGAATTGCTTCCATGATGGATAGCTTTTATCTAAGGTGATGGGTTTCCCTACCGCCTGTTTCAGTAATTCACTCGCCCGTTTCACTTGCTGCAGTGCTTGGGAGGTTGAGGTGCTTTTTGGTGCTTTCCATTCGCTCAGCCATTCGGAAACACTGGCGTGTTCTGAATACGCAGAAAAGAAAACGGCCATTTGATGCCGGCAAATGAACCTTGAATCACAAGTACAGCTTCCATCCTGAGGGAAAAGCAGATTCAGCCTGGCCTTGAAGCGTGTCTCATCCTGTACCTCAGCCGCAATCGTATCCACCGTTTCTTCTTTAATATCAACGAGCCCCTGACGGTATAACTGGAGCCCTTGATTCACCACGTCCGAATCTTCCGGATTCCCGGCCTCCAAAAATTCCGCCAGCCGTTCCCCAACTAATAACAACTCCCGCTCCATACTCTCCTCCTTCAGGGACAAGCCCTGTTTACCAAAATTATATTTTTGTATGATCATGAACCATCAGTTCTTTAACTTATCGTAGTCAAGCCGATTTTACACTCGTGGGCCGTGCATTTATTTAGTCCCGAGATCGAATGCCGGACTTTTTCCATGGCCGTTCTCTTTACGTTCTAATCCATTTAATTGAACAAACCATCACTGCTTCTAGCCGTATATTCATAAAAACCCTGTAAAAGTCAATATCGTCAAAAATCCCCTTGAATATAAGCGGTTCGGATATAAACAGGAATAACTGGCCTTCATGTTAACCTTGCCTCAAATCCTTCATCCTCATCACTCTTCACAGAATTAAGTGATGAGGGTCCGGAACTTTTTTAAAAGTGCGTTTTTGAAGCATCTCTTTATTATACTTCATTTTGGCTTGGAATTTAAAATGTAGAATAGAGGTTTTGGAAATGATGAGTGTGAGATTATACATATTCTTGGTGAATTGGAAGAGCCATTCCCGTGGGGAATGGCTATAAATTAAAGAATTAGTTTATTTTCATTTCGTTCTTCCAACTGTCCAACTTTTTGTTGATGAATGTAACAAAGGTATGATTTTTTTGTAATTTGAATAGAAACGCTGACTTTTCCAAGTACTCTTTTGCCTCATCAAAGTTACCCACGAGTTCAAAATTGTAACCTAAATGGTAATGTAAATCCGCTAAAGCATATAATTGATCATGTTCGAGGCACCACTTTATGGCATCTTGGCAGCAGGCAATGGACTCTTCGTATCGGACCAGGCGTGTTAACACTCTGCCAAAATTATAGGATAGTCGTGTCTTTAGCGTTTTATCAGTCAAAAAGGGCAGGGCTTTCAAGTGATCTAAAGCTTTCCTTAACAAGGCGAATGCATTTTCGTACTGTTCTTCGGCAACATACATTACACCAAGGCTGCTTAAGATTTCAAGCTCCCGTTCCGAATAAATTTTGTCGGTCGTATGAGTAATGGCGATGGCCTGATTAATGAATTCTATTGCTTTATCTAAATCTTTATTTTTTTCATATTCGTATATTCCCTTGTGCCAAAGAATCAATTGATGATTCTTTTTATTCTGAAGAAAGAGGGGACTGTTTTCCTCAGCCTTTACAATTTGCTGCATTTCCTCATAATTTCGTGTTCTTCTGGCTATTTTTAATTGGTAAATCACTTCTTCCACGTAATCCAGCCTAGGGGTCATTCCAATATCGAAAAAATAGTTTACATCAACGCCTAAACGTTGGGAAATTAAATAGAGAGTGGATGCATATGGATAGACATCGCCCTTTTCGATCTTACTGACCTGTGCTTGAGTACAAATACCGGATGCCAACTCTTCCTGGGAAAGCCCGATTTGTTTACGTAGCTCTTTGATCTTTTGTCCAACTGCAAAAAAATCCATTTTGATTCTCCTTAAAATATGCCTAGAGTTATATTTTGTTATGAAAAATCGGTGAAAGCGGTATGTACAGGTCCTGAACGGTTTAAATAGATTCTTTAGTCGAAATATATGGTTTTAAGAAGTGTGGTTAAATATAACTATAGAATTAATTTCTATTTTATCCAATATTTTTTTAAAAGAAAAGGAGGAATGACCTATGAAAAAAAGTACTAAAGCATTAGTCGTATCTTTTCTTATCATCGCTGCTTTTGTTATTGTCCCAAGTGAATTACCAGGCCTTTACGCAGAACTTCCAGGTTTATATAAATAAGTAATGAAGCTTTCTATTAATCATTCAAGCATCTTCAATTGAAGATGTTTTTTTATTATTCTAAATGATTATTCTTTTGCGCATATTCCTGTAGTTATAATTATCTATGAATGGGGAGTGTAAGGTCCATTTGGTAGGTGTGGAAGAAACGTGAACGTAGTTTGTAACGCCTATTTCCTTTTAATGATTTTGTTATAGTGTAAATAACGAAACGGAGAGAGGTGTAAGGTTAATGATTGATATTAATATGAAAGTTCAGCCCTCTTTTTACGATGATGAATGTGCCATTGTGTTTTCTTTTTATTTTGATAAGGCAACTAGGAAAATTGGTGAAGCTGTGGTGTACACATGCCAAAAATCAGATGAAAAAGAATTCAGCCAAGATCATATAGATACAGATGTACAAGAAAAAATCGCTTATCTTAAAGAGTTTTCGATTGTAGATGAATATCAGGCAACCTCGATGAAGAAAATTCAACATTTTTTGAATGTAATCGGTATCAAGAAATGTGTGAAGCACAACCTTCAGGGAAATGAAATCGCATTTTAACGATAAAAACTCATGACATCCCACATGTCATGAGTTTTTACCATTTAAATGAGAGTTTTGAGCATTCATTTTCCTTTTGATGAAATCGCTCATTTGTTTCCGTGCACTTGGTTTAGCGTTATTTGTTCTTTCAAAGAATTTAAAGTGTTGTTTATTGCTATTGGATTTCATGATGTCTCTCCTTTGCTTTTTTTTATTTACCCATCTTTTTTTTAGTTAAAACGTGATTTCCATGATAAAAATTTTGTAATTATTCCTATAGTTATATTTTCATCTGTGAATCCCTGTATATAAGGATTAATTAGATTATAATACGTGGTAAATCCTAAATATGGAGGAATTTCGTGTTTTATCATACTTAAAATAAATGCTAAAATGGTCCGAATATCGGATTTTTCATTAGAAACATCAGTTTCTAGTACCCTAAAGTGAAGAGGGTTGAAGAACTCTTTTCGATGGCCCCCGAGCACTTGCTTGGGGGATCTTTTTTTTTGTTTGGATAATTTGTCCACTTTATTTCTAAAATAGTTTCGTTTTGTTTGTATATACATGGGTAAATATAAGAAACAGATGAATTAAACCTGTTTTTAGCAGTTTAATCGGAGGAATATATTTTATGGAAGTGAAAGTAAAGAGTGATCCCACGAAGCGAACTTTCCAGCAGTACATTTTTCCATTTACGCTTGAAGGAAATATGATTGAAAAGTTTGTGAAGAAGTTGATTGAGGACAATTTCGTATTTTTGAACTTGAAAGATATGGAACAACAAAATCAATTTTACGGTGGCCATAAAGTTTCGCACCGTAAATTGGAAAAGTATTTCATGCCTTACATCGAGCCGATTTTATTTCCGGGTAATGCGAAACAGAAAGAAGGCTTGCGGCGTTTCACAAAAAAACTGGATATTGATTGTACCTTCGAATCACCCTATCTAAATACCCCATTTATTATTAACTCTATAGATATCTTCATATGCCCATTTCATATTGGGATGATGAATCTTCGTGTTACTTTACCTGAAGGGCTTTCACATGATGATGTGCTCTATTTTGGTGATACATTCCGAATCCTCGAACCGATTGCTGATGATGAGGAAAAAACGAAAGTCGGCTGTCGTGAAAATCAGTATGAACAGGTGAAGGATTTCATCTTCAATGAACTATTGCCGCCAATTGAGGAATATATGGATGAAGAACAAGCGGATCCGACATATTTTGGCAGTTTGCCTTTCTTCATCGATGAAAGAATGTACGTGATCAGTTATATTGCATTCCCTGAGAATCGTGATATTTCTAAAAATGACTTATTCCGGATCAGTGAGCTGAACGGGTATGACAATGATGGTGAGCCATATATAGGCGCATTAAACCCTGATTATATAGAAAAGTATTATCAAGAAAGGGTATATGACAGGTGGGGCAAGGAAACCTATTATGTAACAAGCATGTATCATTTCGCGTGTGTCACGAAAGCGACAGGTAAACTGGAACAGGAGCTGGCAAGCGAAATGTATGGCCAGCATTTTTATACAGTGTTGCTTTTCTTCTATTATAAGATCGTACTGCTCAAATTGGCTCATGAGCATTCACAGATAGATGTGGAAAAAGATCAATCGGATACGGAACAGCTGATTTTCATGATCACTGAATTTACTGCAAAGTACTTATTCACTGAAGTCAATAGTACGGCTATCGGTAAGGAGCTATTCAAAAAAACGGATGAAACCTTCAGGATTACCCCTCTCTATAATGAAGTGAAGGAAACACTTTCCTACCTTTATCAAAATCAGGATAAACTGTCTGGTAAAAGCAGTAATTATCTCTTGCAAATACTAACGATTTATACGGTTGTCTCCGGGATATTCGGAATGAACCTATATATTGAAGATTGGAAAGGGAAGTTACCGTGGAAGGCTTATATGAATTACACCTTATACGAGTGGATAGCTGTCATTGTTACGACAAGCGGTCTAGTCATTTCTGGCATCTTGGGCTTTTTCTTCTTGAAAAAATGGCTGCAAGAGAAAAAAAGCCGGAAAAAAAGAATGCTTTAGTTTGTCGACAAGGGGGTTTTAGGAATGGCCTCACCCAAACTTGGTTATCCTTGTTTTTTTATATAGATAAAACCCTCTTTAGGTTGAAGAAATTTGCGACACTCCTGCGAATAACTGACTAGCCGAGACCCCGCTAGATGCTTGCGGTGAAGAGGCTTGGCAGATAGTAGGCGGTAAGGGAGCGGATTTCTGAAATCAACTGGCTCTTCTTCTAATTAGTCTTCAGTCTATAGTCCTGTACAGCTTATGTACAGGACTTTTGTTTTAGAAAAAACATGGTTAATTAGAAAAATGAAGAAATTCGGCATGCAAAATCCCCCATTCCCCTAATATTTTGCTAAACTATAGGTATATCATTCTAACTATTCATTAGGAGGAAATCATGAAGAAACTAGCTTTAGTTTCCAGCTTATTGTTGATGAGCGTATTGTTTCTGGCCGGATGCTCGGATGAGCCAAGTCCGGAAGATCGCTTTGCGGCATATACGAAGCTTTGGAATAAACAGGATTTTGCGAAGATGTACGAGTATCTGTCACCTGAGACAAAGAAGAAAATCAGTGCGGATGAATTTGCGAAGCGTTATGAAAAAATCTATACGGGCATAGAAGCCGACCAATTAAAGGTGGACTATAAACAGCCAAAAGAAGAAAAAGATCATAAAGATGGAGAAACGGTAAGCCTTTCATATACCGTTGACATGTCCACTATGGCGGGTGCTGTCAGCTCTGACCATAAAGCGACACTTGTCAAGGAAGGGGAAGGCGATGAAGAAAATTGGTACATCAAGTGGGATGAAAGCTATATATTCCCTCAATTGGAAGCTGGCGAGAAGGTATCGGTTGAATCGTATCCAGCCATTCGCGGGGAAATCGTCGATCGAAATGAACGCGGCCTTGCCATGAATGGAACGGTAGCAGAAGTGGGAATCGTGCCAGAGAAAATGGCCAACGAATCCGAAACGGTTAAAAAGGTCGCTGGAATCCTCAATATGTCCACCGACGAAGTGAATCAGAAATTAAAACAATCATGGGTAAAGCCAAGCTATTTCGTGCCCATCAAGAAAATGTCAAATGATAATACCGCAACCTTGGAAAAGCTATTGAGCATTGCTGGGGTATCTATCAATAATACGGAAGAACGTATATATCCATATAAAGAGGCTACTGCCCATCTAATTGGATATGTCGGTGAGGCATCGGCCGAAGATCTGGAGAAATTGAAAGGAAAAGGTTATACCGCAAGTGACGTTATTGGCAAGCGAGGTCTTGAGGAAGTGTTGGAAGCGCGGCTTAAAGGTGAACCTGGCGGTAAAATTTTTATTAAAACCGAAGATGGCGAAGAAAAAGTGATTGCTGAAAAGCCTGCCGAAGAGGGAGAAACAATTACATTGACCATCGACGCCGAGCTTCAAAAAGATATCTTCGCGCAATATAAGAACGAAGCTGGATCGTCAGCGGCACTTGATCCGAAAACAGGCGAAACGCTTGCACTTGTTTCAAGTCCGTCATTCGATCCTAATAAATATATTTTCGGGATAACAAAGGCGGAACAAAAAGCGCTTGAAGAAGACCCGAAAAAACCACTTCTAAACCGCTTCAGTTCGACATTTGCACCTGGTTCAACCATTAAGGCCATCACCGCGGCAATCGCTTTGAAGAATGGTGTGGATCCGAAAGAGTCGATTAAAATCCAAGGGAAAACGTGGGCCAAATCGACATGGAAAGATCATTCCATTACAAGGGTTTCGGACCCCGGTGTTCCAATCGATATGGAAAAGGCATTAATTTATTCAGACAATATTTACTTTGCCCAAAAAGCTTTGGGGCTTGGAAAGGAAAAATTCACAAATGGACTCAAGGCATTCGGATTTGATGAGTCTTTGAATTACGCTTATCCGATCAAAGCATCGAGCATCGGTAAGATCGACAGCGAGGGACGCTTGGCAGATGCTGGATATGGTCAAGCGCAAGTCCAAATGAGCACGCTCCATCTCGCCATGACCTATTCAGCCTTCTTGAATGAAGGAAACATCCTGGCACCTTCGTTAATAACAGGAGATAAAATAGAAAAGAAAATATGGAAAGAAAATGCGATATCAGCAGACCAAGCAAATCAGGTCACCAAGATGCTGACACAAGTAGTGGAACATCCTAAGGGAAGCGGACATGGAATAAACGACCTTGGCATCAAAATCGCTGCCAAAACGGGAACTGCTGAAATCAAGGCATCCAAAAATGCTGACGGAACAGAGAATGGCTGGTTCGTTGCCATGGACACAGAAGACCCGGAACTTCTCATGGCATGGATGATTGAAGATGTAAAAGAACGAGGCGGCAGCCATGTCGTTGTCGATCATATGAAACCGGTGTTGAAGAAGTATTTGAAGTGAAAAAAAAGTCACCCATCAGAAATGGGTAAAAATGCAGCAAGCATTTACCATCAAAAAGCAGGACATGGTTTCTTCCATGTCCTGCTTTTATTTTTTCACACGTTGTGGATTCCAATTTGTTACGGCAATAAAGCTGGATTTGAAGGATAATGAGTCGTACATACAGAATGTAAAAGAGAGTTCAGTAACCTACAAGTGTGCCCGCGATCCCAATGTGCTCCTGAAATCATGATTTCTGCAGCAGTGACAACATCCAGGCCGTTATGTTTCCTCATGGACAATGGATTGAACAGGATTAATTCAAAAATCTTTGTAAGATAAATGGAATAGGAATGAGGAAAAGGAATGAAAAGTTTAAAGTATTTGTTTATCGCTTTCTTTATCATTTTTTTTGCATTTCCTTCTCATGAAGCAACGGCAGCGGAAGAGAATACAACGATGGAAGTGAAACTGAAGAATTATTTGGGGAATAGAACCAGCGTCAAAATAACGGCAAACGCGGACTACCGTACTTCAGGGGGGGAGATAATCATCAAGGCGGGTGAAAATCTGACTTTGAAAGTGGAGTCGGCTAAACTTGCCGTTTACAAAGATTCTAAGAAAACGGGATCTTATGCTTCCTTTAAGGTAATGCCAGTTAAACCTGATGCTTCATTGTCCATAAACGGCCGTCCCTATCAAGGCTCATTTTCATTTACAGCGGAGGACGGTTACATCCGGCCAATCAATCATGTTTACATGGAAGATTATCTAAAGGGCGTTGTCCCGTTGGAGATGCCCGCACTATGGCATGCTGAAGCCTTAAAAGCACAGGCGATCGCCGCCCGAACTTATGCACTTCGCCATCAATCCACAATAATTGATGATACGGTTTCTTACCAAGTATATGGCGGGGCTGCCGGTCACTATCGAACTAATTCAGCCATTGAACAGACAAAGGGCTTGGTAATCAAACATGATGGCGAAATAATCGAAGCGTTCTTTTCCTCAAGCAATGGAGGAATGACCGAATCGAATTCAAATGTTTGGTCAAGAGGCAACCCCCTTGCATATTTATCTATAAAAGAAGATTTCTATGATCCGAAAACCAATTGGGAGATAACGCTGGATAAGCAGCAAATCGACCTGTCAAAAATAGATTTATCTAAACCGGAAGAATGGTGGACAAGTGTAGAGGAAAAAGATAAAACGGTTGTGCCGAAGCTGAAGGTTTGGCTGAAGAATAATGGATATGCGAAGAAAGATATTATAATAACGGAGATTCCCTTATTAACATTTACAGATGAAAAAACGGGAGGCCGTGTTACGAAAGGCTCCATCCAACTGAATTTCTTTGTAAGGGATCTCGTTGATGACAGGGGGAAACTTTTGCAGCAAACGGTTAAGCTTACTAATGTAGCAGCTTCCAAAATCAGGGGCATGGTGGGGCAAGAGGTGATGAAAAGCTATCTGGTTGACCATTCATCCTCCAGTCCTTCCAAAATTTCTATTGAAGGGTCAGGATATGGGCATGGTGTCGGGCTAAGTCAGTTTGGGGCGAAAAACAGAGCGGAAGCAGGACAATCATATCAAGATATTTTGGGGTTTTATTATCCTGACACAACTATCGAAAAGGAATATGGACCAGGTGCTGGATCTAAAACGGATCTTGTCGTAAAGGCGGAACCGAATTCAGTAAACATGAAAGCGAAGACGGATCATTTAAATGATGAGGTAGGAATCATATACTCCCTAAAAGAGGATGCTGTGGTAACACTCACGATTAGAGATAGTAAAGGGAAAGCCTTAGCTACCCCAGTCCGTGACCAAACAATGAAAAAGGGTACCCATTCAGCAATCTGGAACACAAAAGCGGTAAGTAACGGTACATATGAAGCAGAAATATCAGCAATGGACCGAAGCGGGAATGAAGGTTTGGCAACAAGGGCGATTAAGATCAGTAGAGATACGTCGGCACCGGAAATCACCGATGTCAATACATCGGGTGATTATAGTACCGAGAAAGCGAACATAACGTATACAATTAATGAAAACGCTAATGTAACAGTGGAAATTAAGAACAGTAAAGGTAAGGTTGTGGGCATCCTTTCTGAAAGACAGCTCAATAAAGGCAGGCAATCCGCAGCCTGGGATTTTAAAAATATGTCCAACGGGATGTTTACGGTGACAATCTCCGCTAAGGATGAGAGTGACAATCAGAAAACCATTTCAACGAAAATCTCCATTAGGAAGACGACAGGAATAGTAACAGCAAACGAATTATATATTAAAGAAAATAGAAATGCATCTTCTGAAACGGTCGGGAATCTATACAGGGACCAAGCCGTAACGATCCTGGCTCAACAAGATGAATGGTATAAAGTGAAAAAGGGAGGCCAAATTGGGTATGTTTTAAAAAAACATGTAAAAAAATGAGTGAGTGGACGTCAATTATGACGTCTTTTTGTATAAATGGTATTAAGGTTCTTCACCAAACTCACGAGTAAACGGCATAAACTCATGAGTAAAGCGTAATTCACGAGTAAAAGGCGCGAACTCACGAGTAAATGGCGGGAATTCACGAGTAAAAGGCGCGAATTCACGAGTAAACGCCCCAAACTCACGAGTAAACGCTCCAAACTCACGAGTAAAACCACTAAACTCAGGGATGTCGCACAATTTCGTGGGGAAATGCCCCGAAACTTGAGTTAACGGGCTTCAATAGAAATTGAATACCGAAAACCAGTTAATGAGATAGAATTTAAAAGAGGAGTGAATGAATTCATTCCTCTTTTGAATTATGCTGACCTGGTGTGAACGGAACACCGGCGGCTTTTGTGATGATTTTCGAAATATCCGTATTTTCAATGACTCCATCAAAGGCTTCACTGCCTGGACCCGAGGCGAAAACGGGAATCATATTGGCTGTATGCCCTCCTGTGGAGCTGGCCGCCCGTATGCTTCGATCAGCTACACCCGCCTTATGATGCCTGGCGATGGTGCTTCCGATTTCCCAATCAATTTGATGCTGTGGATAGACAAGCGTTCTATTTTTTCTTACGTTATCGATGAATTGATCGACTTCCTGATCCGTAAGGGATATATGTGCATACTTCTTGAATGTGGAAACGACACTTTTTGGATTGATTTCATTATTTTTATCGAATGTAAACTGTTTGGACATATATTCAGATGAAACCTTGATTTTTTTCAATGCAGTGATATCCATTGTTTCAGAAGCGGAGGTCCCCATTGTTTCGTGGTCTGCAAGTACAACAATCAACGTATCTTTTTGATTTTTTGCCCAGTTTACAACCTCTTTCACGGTTTGGTCAAATTCGATCGTTTCTTTCCATATTCCAGTGATATCGGCTGCATGCTCCATATGGTCAATACGAGCACCTTCGGCCATCAAGAAGAATCCCTTATCACCCCGGGATAAAATATCCATCGCTTTGGATGTCATTTCGGGCAGAGATGGTTCTTGAGAATGTAATACTTCTTTATCCAGTTTAAAATTCATATAGGTTGGGTGAAATAATCCTAAAAGTTTTTCCGATTTATTAAAGGAACTAAGTTCTTCTTTAGTGGTAGTAATTCCATAGCCAGCTTGTTTAAATTTAGCGATTAAATCCTCGCCATTCTGTTTATCCGCCTCGAAATAGCTGGAACCTCCGCCGAGAATGACGTCGATCCGGTTATCAAAGAGCTGCCTCGCGATATTTGCGCCACCTGTCCAGCGGTTAGGCACACTTGCACCAAAGGCAGCTGGTGTGGCATCGACTACCATATTGGTCGAGATGATCCCGACTTTTTTTCCATTGTTCTGAAATGCATCCAATATACTATCCACCTCGGAACCATTGGCATCGACACCGATTGATTCATTGTTGGTTTTTATACCAGTGGCAATCGCGGACCCTCCTGCTGCCGAGTCAGTGACGAAATTATTGGCGGAATACGTGCGCATCAGGGCAACATGCTCCAGTTTTTCCAAATGTAAAACACCTGTCTTACCATATTCAAATTGCCGGGCAATTTCTATTGCCCCTACCCCCATGCCGTCTCCAATCAGCAATATGACATTCTTGGGGTTTTTTGTCTCTGCTTGAATAGGGGAGCTCATGCAAATAAGGCAGATAAGAATGAATAATCCTAATTGATGAGGCTGTTGTGCAAGTTTATGAATGAATTTTTTGGATGTCTTATTCATCAGTAATCCTCCATTGGGTGAAAGTCTTCCTATTATTTGTTTAAATCGATAAAAAAACCCCTTCCTGATATTAAGGGTGATGCTAATCTTTTTAGCCTTTTATGGACGGGCATCCAGTCGATTTTTGCGAAATTTAATCTTTCAAAAAAAGAAAGAATTTCTATATAATTACAATATGAAGGCGATAATTTATAAACAGTAAATATATAACTGATATAATTTCATTAAAGTTCAATTGAAATAATAGGAGAGAAAACCCTATGCTATCCAGTATGAAAAAGTTCTTCAATGAAAGCTCAAAAGACTTAAAGAGAATTTATAAGTTGGTAGAAGATGTGAATCGGCAAGAGGGTAAATATAAAAGATATTCAGATCAAGAATTATGCGGAATGAAGGATAGATTTAAAAGCGTATTGGATGCAGGCGATAATATATTGGATATACAAGCTGATGCCTTTGCGGTCGTGCGCGAGGCTTCTAAACGAGTGCTGAATCTTAGGCACCATGATGTTCAGCTTGCAGGAGGTTTTGTCCTGAGTGAAGGGGGCATTGCACAAATGAATACGGGCGAGGGGAAGACGCTTGTCTCTACTTTGCCTAGCTATTTACATGCACTGTACGGGAATGGTGTCCATATTATAACGGCCAATGAATATTTGGCCAGACGTGATAAAGAGTTAATGGGACAAGTTCATGAATTTCTAGGATTGACGGTTGGTTTGAACATTTCCCAAATGAGGTCTTCCGAAAAACGTGAAGCGTATGCGGCAGATATCACGTATGGAACGGCAACTGAGTTCGGTTTTGATTATTTGCGTGATAATATGGTTTACCGAAGAGAAGATAAGGTTCAAAGAGGACACCGATTTGCCATTGTCGATGAGATTGACAGCATCTTGATTGATGAAGCGAGGACACCATTAATCATTGCTGGCAGGGCAAGCGAAGGAACCGAGCTCCACCAGATCACGGCACAAATCATGAAGACATTTATAGAAAATGATGATTACGAGGTTTTCATCGAGTCAAAGTCTGCCTTTTTCACGGATCAAGGGGCTTCCAAGATTGAAGAGGCCTTTGGAATTGATAATCTGTATGGAATGGAACATCAAGAGTTATTACATAATGTTACTCAGGCGCTAAAAGCCCATGCAATCATGAAATTGGATGTGGACTACATTATCATAGATGGCAAGATTGCAATCATCGATAAATTCACAGGCAGGGTGATGGAAGGGCGAAGTTTCAGTGATGGGCTTCATCAAGCGATTGAGGCAAAAGAGGGCTTGGAGATTTCCGAAGAGAATGAAACACAGGCTATGATTACCGTCCAAAATTATTTTAGATTATATCATTCAATGTCTGGGATGACCGGCAGTGCCATGCCGTCAAAATCTGAATTCCGGGAAATATATCAGCTCCCTGTCATTGAAATTCCAACGAATGAGCCTATTATTCGAGTTGATGAGGTTGATTTGATTTATAAAGATGAAACCAGCAAAATCAACAAAATCGTCACCGAAGTAAAACGGATTCATGATGGAGGCAGACCTATTCTGATCGGAACGACCTCCATTGAGCAATCTGAAAAAATTTCGGTTCAACTAAAGAAGGGGAGAATTAAACATCATATCCTTAATGCGAAGACGGAAGAGGATGAAGCGGAAATCATCGCGAATGCCGGGCAAAAAAATCAAGTGATGCTGGCTACGAACATGGCTGGGAGAGGAACGGATATAATACTTGGGAATGATGTCAAGGAATTGGGCGGCCTTCATATTATCGGTACAGAGCGACACGAGAGCCGTCGGATCGATATGCAGCTAAGAGGACGTTCCGGCCGGCAGGGTGATCCTGGTTCAACACAATTCATCATTTCTTTGGAAGATGATTTGTTTGATTACTATGATGAAGAAGAAATCGAACGTTATATCAAGAAAATCAAAACGGATGAAAATGGATTGGTGCTGGGCCCTGCTCCCGATAAATTCATTAAAATGGTTCAGGAAACGGTAGAGCGGATGCATCAATCAAGCCGTTACCATTTATTGAAGTTAGAACATGCATTAAATGAGCAGAGTAAAATCATCTATGCAATGAGAGATAGGATTCTTGATATGGAGCCTGGACGGATGTCGACCATTTTACTTGGATATATCGAGAAATACATTACTCGGCTCACAGTGAAACATTACCCTGAACATATAGCGGAACCTGATCCCTCTGCCTTTAATGAAGAGCTTTCCCTTGTTTTCCTTTCGTTGGGTTGGCAAGCAATTGATTTGCAGGATTTAGAAGGTCATATAGTTGAAGGAAAAGTGTTGAATGCTTTAGGTGAATTGGAATCGAGACTGGTGATCTTTCAAGACGATGTGGAATGGGGAAACCAGCTGCGCGCTTTCATGCTGCAGCATATTGATACAAATTGGATGAACCATTTAGATGAAATGAACAGTGTGAAGGAAGTCATTGGTTTAAGCGGATACGGTCAGCAGGACCCATATACGGTGTTTGAAGGAGTCGCTCTAAGTCAATTCAACCTTCTATTAAGTAAAATTGAGTCAGAGATAAGCATCCGTTTTATGGAATATATGAAAAGCAATCAGGAAGATGCAGCTGCTTTGGAGGGTGAGGAACGATGAGTTTATATGGAAAAAGGGATAATGCAGCTTCAGATGTACATGAGTTACTAGATCAGGATGACGCCGTTCATACTTCCCTGATGTTTCACAAGGAGTGGGAAACTTCCAAGCAAGAGGAATATGTATTTAAATTCCATCATCAAAGGCTGCCTGCATTAAAACCGAACCAAATTTCAATTTCCGGAATAAAGCTGACTAGGGTGGAAGATGATGTAATCATAGTGGCTTTTCTACGAAATTCATTAGAGAAAGCTGTCGTGTTTGATATCGTGGATTTACTGTTAGTGGATGGAGATGGAAAATTTCTCGCGAAAAAGGCATTCGATCTTACAGAGCTTGGTGAGATTCCGGCACTTTCAAGCATGCCATGGCGTTTCTTATTCGAGGAAGGAGATATGTTGGCGGAATCGATTCCTGACCAAGGTTGGAAGATTGCTTTTGAATGGAAGAGAAAGTAGAAAAACATCGGCATGATCTGGCGGCAACCGGTATCTTTTTTGCCGGAGTGCCAAAGTAAAGCACTCATCCTTTTAGTGATGAGGCTTTTTTTATAAGGGAAGTCATTAGTACCAAATATTTATGCTGTTTTCGGTGTGCAATTTCTCATAAATGGCAACGCTAAGTAATATTTATAAGTAATCTTCCGCAATCAGGCTTAACCAAGGCTTGGAAATAATGAAGAGGAAAGTGGCAGGAGCATGAAGAATAACCTGAATCAACGATTGAAGGAGAGGCTATTTGAGATAGTGTCATTTTCAATCGTGGCCATACTTTTCATTTATACGAATGATAGGATGGGTAACGATCTTTCTATTGGGATAATTACGATAATCACCGGTGTTGCAGGTTTTATTGTTTATTTGAAGGAAATGATACCAAATCGGATCGTAAAGGGCTTCATTTTTTCAGTTTTCCTTCTTTCGATCATGATCTTTTTTCTTGGGGACATCTGGTTTTATCGCTATTATTCGACACCTATAACTTCCTATATGTGGATGCAAAAAAGCAATCTGAATGGGCTTGGTGAAAGTATATTCAGTATGATGGAAATGAAGGATGCAATCTTTCTGCTGGTAAGCATTCCAATTGCTGAGTCATTTGTGAAGAAAAAATACCCCCTCAAGCATATGGCACTTGTACCGGCCGTAATATTCCTGATGATAGCAGGATTAAAGCCGGTCAAAAATATCTTTATCGACAAAGTAGATATAACCCGGCGTTATGAAGCGAATACCTTCTTACGAAACTGGGGCCCGATCGGTCATCACGCATTGGATACTTATGCCTACTTTACTGATTCGGGAAGGCATGGAATGACTTCGGAAGAAAAAAAGGCCGTTTCTGATTACTTCAATAAAAAGAAAAGAAAGGAAAATGCCCATTCAGGCTCGTTGGAGGGGAAGAATCTCATTATCATCCAGGTGGAATCTTTACAGGCGTTTCCGCTATTCCAAAGTAGTGCCGGGCAGGAGGTCACGCCATTCATGAATGAACTGGCGAAAGGGGGTTTGTACTTCCCTCATGTATATCCACAGACGGTATTTGGAAATTCATCTGACGGAGAGCTTATCGTGAATACCGGACTATTTCCTTTAAAGCAGGGCGCGACCTTTTTTCGATTCCCTTATAATGATTTTCCGGGTCTTGCTAAGGAATTAAAGAAGTCGGATTATCAAAGTTTGGCTTTCCACGGAGATGAAGAAGACTTTTGGAATAGGCAGCATGCATATCCTTCGCTAGGGTTTGATGATTATCTTTCCATAGAGGATATGCAGCATGATGAGATGATTTCGATGGGCTTGGGAGACCGCAGTTTCTTCAATCAAAGCTATGATTTCTTAAAAGATAAACCAAATCCCTATTACGCTTTTTTCGTTACTTTGACCAGCCATGTACCTTTTTCACTACCGATGGAACAGATAACATTGAAGCCTGAAGTTGGAAAAGAGAACAGTTACCTGACTAAATATTTTGAAGCAATTCATTATACAGATTCGGCCATCGGGGATTTTGTAAAGAAGTTGAAGGATGACGGGAAATTGAAAGACAGCGTGATTGTCATTTACGGAGATCATGATGGGCTATTCTTAAAAGATAAACACGAGGTTGAAGCGTATTACGGCAGTAAAATTAGCGATGAAGAGTGGATTGAAAAATATATGCCCATTCCCGTGATCATTTATCAGGAGGATATGGAAGGAAGAACGATTGATAAGGTAGCGGGCCAAATCGATATTCTACCAACTCTATATGATCTGTTCAATATTAAGAGTTCTTCATACTTTGGAGAGAGCATGCTGAATGGCGAAGAGGGCGATGCTTTGATATTAAAAGGGGATTATGGTTCTCAAATGAAAATAAATGGGGAAGGCAAGGTCGATGGGTTTTCACCAGCAGACCAAAAGGAGATTGATCTGAGTGATCAAGTGATACGTTCCGATTACTTTAAACAAATGAAGGATTGAGAAAAAGGTAAAAAAAGAGGATGACTGATAAAAGCCATCCTCCATCCATTATAATCCCAGATGTGCTTTCACACGATTTTGGGCTTCAAGCTTTGTATCTTCTGGAACGATGTTGTACCAAACGCCATTTACCCGTTGATTGTCACCTTCAAGTGTATATTGTTCAATATTTTTGAGGGATGATTTGTAGTTATTTTGGATACTCAACATTTCATTGAAACTTAAATTGGTTTCCACGTTTTTACCTAGAGCTTCGAATATATCGTCATAATTGGTAAGTGTTGATAGGCTTGACCCTTTTTTCATGACAGCTTGGATAACCTGGCGTTGCCGCATTTGCCGTCCATAATCCCCGCGGGGATCTTCTTTACGGATTCGGGAATAAATCAAGGCCTCTTTACCATTTAAGTCGATCGTACCTTTGTTGAAGGTATATCCTTTATAGGCAAGGTCCATATCATTATCGACCGTGACACCGCCAACTGCGTTCACAATATCCTGAAAGCCTTCCATATTCATTTTAACGTAATAATCAATTGGAATATCCAAATACGCTTCCACTGTATTTATCGACATGGCAACTCCGCCATATGCATAGGCATGGTTCATTTTATCATTGATACCTTTACCGATGATCTCTGTACGCGTATCTCTCGGTAAACTCAATAACTCAATCGATTCTTTTTTAGGATTAACCGTCATGACAATCATCGTATCTGATCGACCTGAGTCATTTTCCCGTTCATCCACACCAAGAATCAGTAATGAAAATGGATCTTTGCTTTTGAACCTGATGTCCTCTACACGCTTATCCGTTTTATGCGCTGTACCCTGCATAGTATGAACCGCACCTGCTAATGATTTATAAACTGAAGCGCCATAAACACCTGCGCCAATGAAAAGGATAAGAAGGGTGAAGCCGATTATTTTAAACGCTTTGCGTTTCTTTTTCTTTTTTTTATGTTCGGATCTCATTTAATATTCCTCCCTTAACCATCCCACAAAATGGAAGGTGTGAAAAAGTACCTAGTCGGTATTTTTAACTATACCTTTTTTTTGTCAAAAATAGAATAGTTTCTTTTTGTAGTTAGAGTGCATATTTTCCTTTTTTCATTCAAAAAAAACGAAGGATTCTCAGAAACCGAATTCCTTCGTTGGCACATCATTCTAATTTTTCCTTAATTGTATAACCACGGCAAAAAAAACTATGATTCTTTTACATGAAATTGCCAGACTCTAAGAGAAAGTCTGGCAAGTAAATCTTATAAACTTCTATAACCGATGATTTTACTTTTGAAATAAGAGTTTGAAGTAGTACTGATTGTTACTCCCTTACTTGATGAGGCATGAATGAATTCCCCGTCGCCCAAGTAGATTCCCATATGGCTTACCACTGATTTATGGGAACCCGTTGCAAAGAAGATAAGGTCGCCGCTTTTCGGTGAAGTAACTTTTTTACCCATATCATAATATGTGGAAGATGAAAGCCTGGGAACTTCATACCCAGCCTTCTTGAACGTATAGTAAATAAATCCGCTGCAATCGAAACCTGATGGGGAGGCACCCGCCCACGAATAAGGTGTACCAATTAATTTCTTTGCTTCGGAAACGAGCTTGGCCACATTGTTCCCCGAACTTGGGGCTTCCACTTTTCCATCATCGTTTTTATCTGCAGGGGCAGTGCTTGCCGATTTACTTAATTTTAGTTTTTGACCCACTCTGATTAAATCGGACTTCAACGAGTTGATTGATTTAAGCTGTGCTACAGTCAAGTTGGTTTTTCTTGAAATCCTGGAAAGAGTATCACCTTTTACCACAATGTATGTAGCCGAATTGGCTGGGGTCTGTGTAACATTGGATGGTTTGGAGCTGCCGGGTAAATCAATGGTAGTGGTGGTGGTTGATTTGGATACGATAAGTTTGGCACCTGCATAAATTCTATCTGATTTTAGGTTATTCATATTCATCAATTCAGCAAGTGTAAGGTTATGCTTGTTTGCTATCCTGGTTAAGGTATCACCTGAAACAATGGTATATGTGGTTTTGTTTGTTTTTTTCACGGAAACTGAAGAAGCATTTGATGTGGTTTCGGAGTTGGGTGTAGTTAATTTTTGATTGATTCTCAAAAAGTCTGATTTTAAGTTATTAAGCTGTTTTAAGTCTTTTACCGTCGTATTATGCTTCTGGGCGATTTTACTTAAGTTATCACCGCTTTTGACTGTATATGTACCGGCAAGGGCAGGAGAAACAAAAGTCGAAGATAAAATGGCTAATGTCGAAAATGCGACAACACTTTTTTTCACGGTTTTCCACCTCTAATATGTCTTTTTCCCTATTCTAACAAATTAAATGAAGTTAAACATATTACATTTTTGTTACAGGGGGGAAATAGTAGTATTTTACTGGTTTATATTGGAGGGGGTTGAGTATTGTAATCTACAATATTTTCTATATTATGAGTCTTTTTTCACATAGTGGAGTTTCATGTTTTCGTTTGTCATTTTCTGTAAAAATGTCCCTGTTTTTAGGGTGTGCTTTTTCATTGAGACGATATTGAAAAAAATGAAAACCCACTTCGTTTTATGAAGTGGGTGGTTTTATTTAAAAAGGAAATCAACTAAATTCCCGCTTGAATTTCCCTTGGAGTATTCATTCCATTTTTGGTTAAAGGAAGCGATCTTCATTAATGAATGATCGGCGGTACGGATTTCCCTTAAAAGATCTTCAGTGGTAGATACCACGGGTCCGGGCATGGAAGAAGAGTAATCCTCCCAGAATCCCCGTTCCTGCACATACTTTTCTAAGTCATATGCAAAGAATATCATGGGTCTTCCCAAAAAAGAGAATTCAAATGGAATCGAAGAGTAATCGGTTATTAAAAGATCCGTACTGATCAGCAGGTGATTAACGTGAAATTCACTATTGACAGGGTAAATGAATCCCGGAAATTTATCTTGTAAATCATGCTCTGCCTTTACAGCGGGATGCAGTTTTAGTAATAACGCATAATTTTCGCCCTGAAGTTCCTTGTAGAGCAATTCCAAATCAAGTGCAATCTCTCCGTTGTTCAAGCCGTCATTACGAAATGTAGGGGCATATAACATGATTTTCTTATGCTCAAGTTCTGGATATTTGGCCAGTAAAGCATTACGGGCAGTTCTTTTTGATTCATCATTAAAAAAGAAATCGGTCCGAGGTATCCCGGTCCTTAGGATATGGGATGCCGGTAGTTGAAAACTTTCTTGGTAAATCTCGGCCATTCTCTCTGAACCTGCCGTAACATAATCGAATTTATTATATACATCTAAAAATCTTTTCCTTGCACCGGCTGAACGGTTTTGAATGGAAGGGTCTTTTGCCCCGAATTGCTTAACGGCACCGGCCGCATGCCACACTTGGACACATGTCACTTCCTTTTTGAATGCAATAGCAGAAAGAAAGCCAAAGTAATTATCGATGATAATCCATTTTGATGTAGCCAGATGATAAATCGATCGGATCATGGCCATGATATTTTTTGATTCAAACGGAAGGACGATGGTTTCCCCATCGTCCTTAACTTGTATAGAGCTGCTCGATTTCATTAAAAATACTTTTTGAACGGAAATGTCCTGCTTGTCCATTTCATCTGCGATATATTGGCAATTGTCCCCGAATGATGTGACAAAGGTCGTTTTGTCATATAAAGGGAAAAGTTTAAAGATAGAGAATAAAACTTTGAAACAAAAAAGATAAATCCCTATCGCGAATTCTTTAGCCATTAGTAACTTGTAAAAGGTCATCTTTAATTTGGGAAGTCGAAATGCCGATTGTTCTTGGTAGGTAGACCACTTCACAAACTTCGGATAATTCATCGAATTGGCCTTTCCAGTCATCACCCATTACAAAGATATCTACACCCTCACGAACGATGTCTTCCCTCTTTTGTTCCCAATTGTCTTCAGGTATAACTTCATCCACATAGCGAATTGATTCAAGGATCATTTTTCTGTTTTCAAAGCTATGATAAGCTTTTTTATCTTTTAAAGCATTGAATTCATCCGTGGAAATGGCAACGATCAAATAATCCCCTAAATCTTTAGCGCGTTTTAATAAATTGATATGACCCCAATGGAGCAAATCAAAGGTTCCGTAAGTGATTACTTTCTTCATTTTTATTCCTCCTTTAAAACTCTTAAACTGTTATTCAATCAAATTAATATATATTTGGTCTATTAGAATATGAAATGGAACAATGAAACAGGCAACTAGCATTTCAATTCTGCTTGTTGTTTTCATATATTTTTTAGGCAATGACTTTCTCTTACTAATTATAACTTAATAGCTTTACAAATAAACCACAATTTTTTTACAAATAAACCACATTTTTTTACATTGATGATTATTGTAAATATTATTTTTAAAGTTAAAATTAAACGTTGACTAATTAGTATTACTCTGTAGGGCATAATAAAGTGTCTATAGAAATGTATGGTTTATACTGTATGGTATTTAAAAATAATTTTCATCACATTACTTTAAAAGTAAGCTGATGAACGATATTATAAGAAATATTTCATTCTTTCTGCAATCAGAATAAGCCATTCACAATTTTACCACGTTTAGGAGAGAACAACTAGAAGAGCTTCATAAATCCCTGTTTTCAAATAGTGAAGGTGAAGTGGCAGGATCGTATGAAGACAGAGGATGGGTCATGTAAAGGCCATCAATCTATCGCTTAACATTTAATAGCCCAATTAATGAAGCGCAAGTAATAACAGTTTGTTGAATTGAGCCTATAATCCCTGTTTTGAAAGCGTTCACTTTGATGTCTAGAAGACTTCTTTACAATTAAAAGACATGTTTTTGCTATTCCCTTTCCATTCTGGCAACATGGAAGGACGTGCAAATGATTTTTACGGCAGTCCTTCCTTGGAGGTCCGATATTTACGGAATGTTTTTTTAGTTTTAGCATGGTTCCTGTTTAATATTGAACTACCCAATATTGTATTTTTTGTCCATTGGAGGAATTGCAGGGAATATAAGGGAGTTTACCTGTCTGTTTAATGATATTGAGGAAAAACCGAAAAAAGTTTATGATTTTAAAGTACATGGAATGATTGATTTTAATTTAAATAATAATTTGTTATAGGTGGTCTAAAATGATTAAAAAGCTTCTTGGAAAAGGGAAAGCAAAAAAAGCTCCTAAAATTAAGCTGAAACAAGTTCTGACCATTGTGCAAGAGGAAAATACGCTGTTGATAAAAGGGGAATTTTCAATAGAACATTATTGCGCAAAAGAACTATGGCTATATTCTAGGGAAAACGAAGATCAAAAAATAAAAATAGCTGAATCGGTGAGTTCATCTAAATTTGAGTTTAAAGTAGATTTGAAAGATTTAATGCGGAAATTAGCAGATGATGAACCGACTGTTTATGACTGTTATATAAAGGTTTCCGTTCCAGTTGAAAAGCTGAGCAAAAAAACAATACTTAGTATCGAACATAAAGCTGAATATGTAGAAGTGCACGAACAGGTTAATATCGAATACCCAATTCGTCTAGGGCGTTTCCAGGAAACGTACACGAACAATTTGAGTATTTACACCTATGAAGATAAACGAAGCATATTCTCTATAACGAATAAAGGGAATTTATCTCTTTACTTCAATAAAACTCCTAAAGTTTCGATTAAGTCTCAAATTGAAAAAATCAAAAATAAATCGAAAACCATGCAAATAAATGGTCAAATTTTCACTAAGCATTCAACAATCATAAAAGGTGAGGGCCTAGTAAAAGGAAGGCAAAGTGACAAAGAATATCAGGCAAATATATCTTTTATTCATAATAAGGAAATGAATATTAAGAAATATGGACTGAATCGTTATATATATGATCTGAGATTGGATTTAGAACAATTAGTCAGTGCGGATTTGGAAGATGATGTATATGATATTTACATGAAATTACATTTAAATGATCAGGAAGAGCCGAAAATGGTACGCGTCGGAAGACCAACCACCAGATCTAAATTATTTACTAAAAAGACCGATGTCAGTTCGAATAATGGAGTTGCTATCGTCAATCCATATTATACGTTTAAAGCATCCAATTTATCTTTGGAAGTGTTTAACTTTTCCACAGAAAGTTATCGATATTTAAAAAGGATGATGGGGTGGAGGCGATTTCTTTCTTTATTTAAAAAGAAAAAGGATGTCTGGCTAATTGGTGAAAGAACTTATAAAGCCCAGGATACCGGATATCACTTTTTTAAATATATGAGGGAAAACCACCCTGAAAAAGAAGTGTATTATGTAATAGAAGAAAATTCCGTGGAAGCCAAAAACGTCGAGCCCTTTGGAAATATACTTTATTTCAAGTCAAAGGACCATATTAAAAAGACAATGGAATCGACACGTATTATATCATCACATCATCCGGATTATTTATATCCTTTAAGAACATCTGAATTTAAAAATCGTGTTAAGGGAGTTAAGGTATTTCTTCAACATGGTGTTATGGGCACTAAAAATATGGTGGCAAACTACGGGAAAAATGCAGTCTCCGGTTTTAGTACGGATGTTTTTCTAGTAAGTTCAGACTTCGAAAAGGATATGATTGTAACTGATTTTGGGTACAACGAAAAGGAAGTATTCACAACAGGACTTTCTAGGTTCGACTCACTGTTTAAGGATGATGTTTTAACAAAGCGGCAATTATTGATCATTCCAACATGGAGAGATTGGATTACATCCGATGAAATATTTTTGGAAAGCGAGTATTTTGAAAGGTATCAGAAATTAGTGAATCACCCGGTTTTACATGAGTTATCTAAAAACAATGGGTTTGAAATCATTTTTTGCCTTCACCCTAATATGCAGAAATTCACGTCTTATTTTAAGGATGCTCCAGTTCGGGTGATTAGTCAGGGTGAAGTGGATGTCCAAAGATTAATTAAGGAAAGTGCGATTATGATTACGGACTATTCAAGTGTAGCTTTTGATTTTAGTTTCCTGCATAAACCGGTTATTTACTATCAATTTGATAGAGATCGTTTCATAGGGAAAAGACCGTCACATTTGGATTTGGATAAGGATCTTCCGGGTGAAATCGTTGATGAATTGGATGAATTGTTAGGTGTATTAGCCGAATATGCCAACACTGATTTTGTCATGAAGAAAAAGTATATGGATAAGGCCAACCGTTTTATTAAATATCGCGATGTCCATTCTAATTCAAGGATATTCGAAGTGATTCAAAATGCAGAAAAAGATCAGAATTCACTAATCAAATTATATAACCATCCGATATCAAAACTCATTATGAATCGATTTAGGAAAAGTGAAAAGTATTTCCCTGTCATGAAAAAAGTTTATAAAATTATGTCCATGCTTATCCCGGTTGACCGGAACCTTATTCTTTTTGAAAGTGGGATAGGGAAGCAATTCGCCGATAGCCCCAAGTATATTTATGAAGAACTGGTCAAAAGGGATAATAAATATAAAAAAGTTTGGGTATATAATGGTAATTTACCAATAAAAGGAAAGAATACGAAGTTGATAAAACGCTTAAGTCCGGAATACTATTATTATTTAGCCAAAGCAGGTTATTGGATAAATAATCAAAACTTCCCTACCTATTTAAGCAAAAGGAAGGAAACGACATATATTCAGACTTGGCATGGTACCCCTTTGAAAAAAATGCTATTTGATATAGACAATATTCAAGGAAGAGACGATGGGTACTTAAATCGAGTGCATGGTGCAACGAGAACTTGGGATTATTTAATATCACCAAGTCCATACGCATCCAAAGCCTTCAGAAGTGCTTTCAAATATGAAGGGGAAATATTAGAAACGGGATATCCAAGAAATGATTTGTTTTACAGGGAAGATGCTTCAATAATTGCCAAGTCAGTGATGGAAAAACTGAAGATACCAAAAGGGAAAAAAGTCATCTTATATGCTCCTACATTCCGGGATAATCAAACTTCGAAAAACAATAAATTTATTTTCGAGTTGAAATTTGATTTGGAAAGAATGAAGGAAGAACTAGGGGATGAATATATCCTGTTGTTAAGGATGCATGTTGTTATAAGTAATAATCTCAGCATCCCGAGCGAATTTGAGGATTTCGTAATAAATGTATCCAATTATTCAGATATTCAGGAACTTTACTTGATTTCTGATATATTGATTACGGATTATTCTTCAGTGATGTTCGATTTTGCTAATACTGCTCGGCCGATTTTGTACTACACTTATGATTTGGAAGATTACAGAGATAACATCCGTGGATTCTATATGGATTTTGAAAAGGAAGCACCAGGTCCATTTTTAAAAACAACTGAGGAGATTATCGATACTATTACCAATATCGATGAAATAAACATGCAATACAAAGAGAGATATGGTTTATTTAGAGAGAAGTATTGTGGAATAGAGGATGGTAAAGCTACACAGAGAATCGTGGATAAATTTTTTAATGATTGATTTCTTAAATAAAGGGTATTGTTGCCTTTAAGTAACTGGTGAACTGGCTGCCTGGTCGAAACATCTATGTTACCTCTAGTCATAAAAGGAGAGGGATCGTATGAATTTCTTGGTACGTCAAAAGGCGAGGGAACTTTTAAAGAGCGGTAATATTCCAATAAAAAATAATCCTGTAAGCTTAAGAAATAAATTTTTAGGAAAAGGAAAAAAAGTCACTGTAGTCACTGCTGTATACAATGCTGAAAAATTCATCAGAAAAACGATTGAATCAGTAATAAATCAAACCCTGGGCATAGATCAGATTGAATATATCATCATTGATGATTGTTCGACTGATGGCACCAATAAAATCATTCAAGAGTATACAGCTAAATATAAAAATATCTGTTCTGTTACCCTTCAAGAAAATAATGGGTCACCTGGGACCCCCAGAAACATTGGAATAGAATTGGGAACATCCAAATATATAACTTTTTTAGACGCGGATGACTGGCTTGCCCATGATGGACTGGAAAGCCTCTATAACATCCTGGAGGAAACCGGTGATGATTATGTAGTTGGCAAAACGGTAAAAGTCGAATCTGAGTCAGAGAGTGTTATCGGTGAGTTTGCTTCCATTAAAGAAAGAAGAAGCATCACCCCTTTGGATGTTCCGCACTTTTTTTATCATATGGGTCCAACGGCCAGGATGATGAGTCTGCCTATGGTTAAAGAAAATGATATTGGTTTTCCAAATATGAAATTCGGTGAAGATAAATGGTTTTTTACAGATGTTTTCTTTAAAGTCAGAGCAGTATCAACTACTACAAAACCTATTTATTATGTCAATAGAACGTCGGAAAACTCCGCTTCTTTAACACGTGTTACGAATGTGTTGGACAAAAGAAAAGCGGATGTTGAAATAATAAAGTATATCCAATCCAAAGATATTGCAATTGAATTCAAAAGGGTGGCTCTTAACCGGGTTTATGAGTACGATATTTTAAAAACGTTCGACAGTCAAACCTTTGTGAAATCCAAGAATAAAGAAGATTTTATTGAAATATTAGGGGAAGCTGTCGAAACTGCGAAAAACTTGTCATATGACTTCAAGAATGAATTTAAAGTACCTATTTATAAATTGGCACTTGAATTATTCATGGAGGATCGTATTGATGATTTCGTAAAGTTGTTTGAATGGTTAAAGAGAGATTCCAATAAAAAATACCATATAAAAGATGGCTTACCTTATTATGAACTTCCATTTCTGGAGGAAGAATATCGCTACGTAAGGATACCGATGCTTGCCCGTGCACTGGATTCTTATATCATGGATAATGTCTACCACCAAAGTTTTGAGATTTATGGTGATGATATAAACAACATAGATTCTGTATTGATACGTGATAGAACAAGAATTGACAATGAAATCAATTGCGGAGTTCAAATAGAAGGCAATAGAGGCCATTTCACTGTTTCATTAGATGAAATTGATAAAATGGAAAAGTCATTATTTACGGTGTTCATTCGCTACAATGATTATCAATTGGTGAATATTAAAAGGATCCTGAAAAATAAGATGACGTATAATAAGAAAAATGTGGAGTTTTATACAACAGTGGCAAATAATTTGGGACTGGCAATAAAGTCTTTGGAGTAGCTGTTAGAAGTACACCAAAAATAAGCTCTCCCTTCTATTGGGCGAGCTTATTTTTAATTCGATTTATTAGCATGGTTCCAATATCAATAATCAATAAAAAGGGAGATCGGATATGTCAAATGAAAAAATACAAACCTCAAAGAGACCTTCCTTTCTATCGCTAGTTAAAAATAAGGCTAAAGCAATTATTTTAAGAGGGTATAAAATGGCTTTTGCATTGGCGGGCACAGTATTGCCAGTGGACCGGAAGCTTGTTATTTTTGAGAGCTTTTTGGGCAAGCAGTATAGCTGCAATCCCCGGGCTATTTATGAATACTTGCAGAGTCACCATCCTGAATATAAAATGTATTGGAGCGTAGATAAAAGATATACAGCTCATTTCGAAGAGGCAGGCATCCCATATCTCAATCGTTTTTCATTTAGTTGGCTGCTCAAAATGACAAGAGCCCATTATTGGGTAACGAACAGCAGGCTCCCGCTTTGGATCCCGAAGCCGAAGCACACGATCTATTTGCAAACGTGGCATGGTACTCCATTAAAGAAACTTGCAGCGGATATGAATGAAGTTCATATGCCTGGAACAACGACGGATAAATATAAAGAGAATTTCCATGCCGAATCAAGTAAATGGGATTATTTAATTTCACCGAACGCTTATTCAAGTGAAATTTTTGCCCGTGCCTTTAATGTCGATACTTCTAAAATTCTGGAAACCGGTTATCCCCGTAATGATATACTTTACAATGGGAATAATCGTGATACAATCGACTCATTGAAACAGAAGTTGGGTATACCAATAGAGAAAAGGATCATTTTATATGCCCCAACTTGGAGGGACGATGAGTTTTATAGCAAAGGAAAATATAAGTTTGAAATAAAATTGGATCTGGATCGCATGAAACAGGAATTGGGGGAGGAGTATGTCATTTTGCTCCGTCTTCATTATTTGGTTTCTGAGAACTTGGATTTATCGGCGTATCAAGGATTCGCCTATGATTTATCCAGTTACGAAGATATCAGTCATTTGTATCTTATTTCGGATTTATTAATAACTGATTATTCATCCGTATTCTTTGATTACGCAAATTTACAGCGTCCGATGCTTTTCTATGTATATGATATTGAAAATTACAGGGACAAGCTTCGCGGGTTTTACTTTGACTTTGAAAAGAATGCACCTGGTTTGTTAGTAAAAACATCAGATGCGGTCATTGATAGTATCAAGACGATGAAATATGAAAATACCAATGATATCAATCATTTTCACGAGCGGTTTTGTTCACTCGAGGATGGCCAGGCTTCACGCCGTGTCGTAGAAAAAGTGTTTTTAGGAAGGTCTGTTAATTTATGAGTTCAGCTTTGACCGTTTTAAAAGAACAAATCAATAATTTTTATTTGGTAAGGCGTTTATCTGTTTATGAGATGAAAAGTGCCAACAGCAATAACTACCTGGGAATCCTATGGGAAATCATCAATCCGATGATACAGATTGCGATTTATTGGTTTGTATTCGGATTTATAATCTTAAATCGCGGTGAAAATTTCCTTCCATGGCTGATGGCAGGGATCGTTGTCTGGTTTTTTGTGAATCCTTCAATGACCCAAACGTCCAAATCCGTCTATTCCCGACTGAATATGGTATCCAAGATGAGCTTTCCGATGAGTGTCATTCCTTCGTATGTCATCTTTGCTAAGTTGTATCAGCATCTCATGCTGCTGGGAGTCATCATCATCCTATTAAGTTTTACTGGATACCTCCCAACCGTTTATATCATACAACTTCCGTATTATGTTGCCGCGACGGTTGCGCTGTTATTTTCATTTGGCTTAATCTCTTCAACATTATCAACCATTATTCGTGACGTTCATAATATAATCGTGTCCTTAATGAAAGTCTTGTTTTATTTAACACCAATCCTTTGGGTATTGGATGCTAAGGAGCACCCTATCATAGTCAATATCATGAAGCTGAATCCACTATATTATATCGTGGATGGGTATCGAGCTTCATTGTTGGGGGAATCATGGTATCTGATAGAGCATTGGGAATATACCCTTTATT
The DNA here is from genome assembly GCF_030817135.1 of Peribacillus sp. V2I11. Taxonomy (NCBI): domain Bacteria; kingdom Bacillati; phylum Bacillota; class Bacilli; order Caryophanales; family Bacillaceae; genus Peribacillus; species Peribacillus sp. V2I11. The sequence continues at coordinate 2,613,231 of NZ_JAUSYW010000001.1, forward strand.
TCTGGGCAGCCATTATCATCTTGTTTTTGATAGGTTCCTCGCTGCATGTCAGGTTTAGAGATCGCTTTGTTGACTTTAAGTAAACTGGAAGTGAGAAAAGTTGGAAAAATCGGTAATAGTCAAAGATATAACGAAAAAATATAAATTATATAATAAAAACTCGGAAAAATTATTGGATCTCCTTTTGCCCAAAAGCTATGGGGAAGAGTATTTTGCTCTTAGGAATGTAAGTTTTGAAGCAGAAAAGGGCGATGTAATAGGATTTGTCGGGGTCAACGGATCTGGTAAATCCACATTGTCCAATATTATTGCAGGCATTATCCCGCCTACGGACGGAAATGTCCAAACTAACGGGAAAACGGCTTTGATTGCCGTTTCATCGGGTCTGAATAATCAGTTGACGGGCAGGGAAAACATCGAGCTGAAAATGCTGATGCTTGGATTCGATAAAAATCGGATTAAAGAACTTGAGCCTGAGATCATTGAGTTTTCAGAACTTGGTAAGTTCATTGACCAACCGGTGAAATCCTACTCAAGCGGTATGAAATCCAGGCTTGGTTTTTCCATTTCCGTGCATATCGATCCAGATATCCTGATTATTGATGAAGCCTTATCTGTCGGGGATAAAAACTTTGCTGAAAAATGTTTAGAGAAGATGAACGAATTTAAGGCGAAGGGCAAAACGATGTTCTTTGTCAGCCATTCAATCGGTCAGATGAAGAAGTTTTGCCAAAAGGCTTTATGGCTTGAATATGGAGAGTTAAAGGCATACGGGGCCATGAACGAAGTAATGCCGCAATATGAAGCATTCTTAAAAGAATATAACGCCATGTCTAAACAAGAACAGAAAAAATACCGTGAAGATCAAATGAAAAGGCGTAGTTCAGCACTGGTATGATAGTGAAAAGCAGACCCAAGCTTCGGGTCTGCTTTTTTTAGTTAAGCACTTCATCATAAGCTTTCTCAAACCGTTCGGCAGCGGTAAGATGGGAGTATTCGCTTTCCATTTTATATCTTGCTTTCGCAGCTAACTTTGTTGCATATTTAGTGTCTTTAAGCAAAATGGAGATGGCTTGTGCAAGTGCTTTTTTATTTTTTTCCTCTACTAACAGACCATCTTCACCATCAATGAGAATCTCCTTTAAACCTCCAATCGCGCTTGCAATGACGGGTGAGCGGCAACTCATCGCTTCTAATGCAGAAATGGAAGTAGCTTCTTCCACCCCGTGGGAATGAACGCTTGGGATGAGTACGATGTCCGATGCTTCATAGAGGTTATGCATTTTCTCGAAGGGCACTGAACCAAGGAAAAGCACGGAATCTGATATTTTGAGCCTGGCTGCGGTGTCCTCAAGCCGGCTTCGCTGTTCTCCTGTACCTGCATATACCAATACCGTTTCAGGATGGTTTTCCAGTACCTCCGGCAGAGCAAGGAGCGGGTAGATGACACCGTTCTTTTCCGTCATTCTTCTCGGAACGAAAAGCATCTTTTTATGTAGGGGTATTTGAAAGTCCCGGCGAGTTTGCTCCCGCTTTGCCATTTCCGGTTTGAAAGCAGACACGTCAATGAAGTTCTTGATCGTATCCGCCTCTATATGTGCCAAGTGATTTATATAGTCTTTGATCCTTTGATCGACCGTCACAACTTTTGCAGCAGTCTGATAAGCTTTTCTTTCTAGCTCGCGAATGATCAAATCTTCTTCACTATCCGGAAGAAGGGCACCCCTGCTGACTGCCTCGAATGAATAATACCCATGGACGGTTTGCACAGTTGGTATCCCGGATTCGATGGAGGCGAGCGTTGCGAAAATGTCTTGAGCATTAATGACATCATAGTTCTTTTTCAAGGCTTTAATAGATGAAGCCAATAATTTTTGGCGTTGTCGGTCATTGAAAAGCTGGCCGCTCCCCTGTTTTACTTTATTTAATAAAAATCCTGGAGCCTGGGCGAGCATCTTCCTCTTGAAAGGTGGTAATTGAGAGAAAGATAATATGTCCACATTATGGCCCCGCGACATTAAACCCTTTTTTAACGTAGTGATATGGCTCGATAGCCCCCCTTCATGAGGGTAGCTGAAAATCGTTGTGATTAAAATTTCCATAATGGCACTCCTTCTTCTAATGTATTACTTTGATGATTTGATCCTTTTCATCGCTTGCAGGCTGCTTGCTTTAAAAAGAATGGATAATGCGAGATATAATCCGAATACCAGCAGCGAGATGATCACTAATTCCATGAAGATGGGCAATTTTAGAGTAAGCGGATGGATCCAGAGAGTGAGTCCGTAAATGATGGTTCCGATGATGACCAGCTTGCTGCTTTCCTGAAAAACATCCCTGAAAGCGGCCTTGTCCTCTCTTGCTGTCTTCAGCCATAGATAGACGAAAAGGTAGAGAGATTGCAGGAGCATGGAAATCCCCGATGCTAAAGCGATTCCACCTACGCCAAGATAACGTGATAAGACCCAGCTAAGCAGGACGTTAAGCAATACGCCAATCAGGCAGGAATACATGGCCACTTTCGTTTTCTTCAAGGCGTAGAAGGAGTTCATCAGATAATCCCTCAGTGCAAAGAACGGGAGGCAAGCTGAATAAAAGATGAATGCCCTATAAGTCATTTCGGTTGCTGAAGCATCGAAAGCCCCGCGTTGGAAAGCCAGAGTGATTAAGCTTTTTCCGCTGATTAACATGACGACCATGAACGGAATCGCTAAAAATAATAGCGATTTCAACCCCTTTAAGGTCAAATTAAGGAAAGATTGATAGCCTATAAGCGCACGCTCGACGATTGAAGGGTACAATACGGTAATCAGCGGCGTGAGGACAATGCTTAATGGCAGCCACAGCAGGCGATTAGCATAGTTCAGGGCCGATACGCTTCCGGTTTCGAGTGAAGTCGCAATGATTCGATCGACGACACTATTCAACTGGATCGCCAAAGCGGCGATAATGATTGGATAAAAGGTGAACAGTGTTTGTACGATCTGCCGTTTATGAGGCAGGAAAGAGACGATGGGCCGGATTCCGTATTTCTTCAGTGATGGGTATTGGATAAGGAACTGGCTTGCTGCACCGAACACAAACCCCCAAGCCAGCCCTTCAATCCCAAACGGAGCAGCGAACAATACGGTGGCTGCAATAATGACCGTGTTTTGTGCAGTTGAAGTGAGTGCCGGCAGAATAAAACGCTTATTCGCATTGAGGATCCCTGTCGCCATGTAAGAAAGCGTGAAAAATAGTAAACTTGGCAGCATGATCCGGGTCAGTGACTCAGTCAGGGCAAGCTCTGAATCAGAGAAACCCGGGGCTGTCAACATGACGAGCGGCTTTATGAAAACCATGCAGGCAATGGTCATGACTCCGGCTACCAGCATAAAAAATGAACCTAAAACACTGATGAACTCATCAGCTTTCAACGGGTTATCCGCCTTCTTTTCCAAATAAATAGGAATAACGCCGGCCTGAAGACCGCTGCCGAGAGCCGTAAAAAGAATGGTTGGTATGAGGCTTGCCACGAAAAAAACATCTGCCATTGATGATGCCCCGAAATAGGCGGCTATTATCGATTCCCGCCCGAATCCGAGGACTTTTCCAATGGCCGCAATAATAGTGACGAGCCCTACCGATTTAATGACATGTGAAAGAGTAGGCATATTTTCAATCCTTTAAATTGATGTCCTTCTGTAAACAGAATCCCAAACAACTATAAAATAACAGCGTAAACGTTTTATCTTCGAGAATGTTGTAGAAAAGTCCTGCTAATAATGCGGCCAACATCAGGCAGATGGCGAACGCTGCCAAAGTGCCATTTCCCGATTTAAGGATTTTACGGCAAGAAAAAAAGATGAATGAAAGAACGGCAAGAAAGCCCAGTACACCAGTTTGGACCAGAATCTGGATATATTGATTATCGGTATACATCCTTTCTCCAATTTGGTATTCCCGATAAATTGGTGAGGAAAAGGAAAGTGTGGCTGAATCTCCGAAGGTCGCTAGCCCTGTACCGATTATTGGGTGATCTTTGAAAATTTCAATTCCTTTGATTAGGACATATAACCGGCCCCATTCTGTACTCTGGTGCAGAGTCTTATCAGAGAACATTTCTGAAAAACGATTGGAGAGCGCATTTTCGTTTTCAGACGAGGGGGTGCTGCCAATTACCACATTTTCCATGGGAATCGATGCAGATACCTCCACTTTACTTGATGCAAATAAAACTGGGTAATAAATAAGAAGCAGGCCGAGGCAAAATGCTCCTGCAGCATATTTGAGAAATGGTTTATTTCTAGTCCATATTATAAAGACAAGCGCCGCGAACCCGAATGCAATCATCGTGCCCCGAGAATAGGTAAGCAGTAACGTTCCGGAAAGCAGGATGGCTGCCAGAAAGACGATCCATTTATATTTTTTCAGCGACTGAAATAGAAAGAAACTAAGGAATAACTGGATGCTTAAGAATAAGGCAAATACATTGGGATTGGCAGGTGCTCCATAAATCCTCATCCGGTTTGTTGGAGAAACATTCCACATTTCCCATGCCTGGGGAAGCAGGATCGTACGTGAAAAGATTTTCTCCACTATGCCATGCAGGCAAAGTAAGATTGTAAATATTAGGATTACCTTCAAAAAGCGAAAGATATCCTTTCTTTCTAGATTTAATTCACCGATAATGTAAAGAAGCAAGAATGTAATAAGCAATGCACGGAGTTCAAATAGGATGGGGAGGATTCCCACTCCGTTTATGAGTGCAGCCCCGGCACCAATTAAACAAAACAACCAAAAGGGCGCAGTAAAATGATATTTCGACAATTGCCATTCGTCCTTTTTGAATCTTTCAATAAGCGAAGAAATGAATAAGGTGAGGATGATCAGGTCACCTGTATAGGTTAAGCCGCTATTCAGTTCCATCAATAAGGGACGGGCAGGGAAATAAATGAATAGAATTAATAACAGGTTTTTTTTATTTATACCGATAAAAACGAGCATCAACGCCGTTGCCATGTAACCGGCGATAGGGTGAGGCACTGCCAATGGGACGAGCAGGCACAGAAATAGAATGGGTAGCGATTGTTTTTCTATAAACTTCAATTGATTAACCACCTTTGAATCAAAAATCACGTTCTATGATGTGTATGAAAAAATTTCTTGAATAATACCCCACCCTTTAGATGTATAGTACATATGAAAGGCTGAAGTGAAATGACAGAAAAGTTTGTTGAGATACTATCCATACCATTCATTGATAGCAATATGGATGAATTCATGAATGGAATGGTCTATCCAAGATTGATGAATCAGGAAAAAACGTTTATCGTTACGGCAAATCCTGAAATAGTTGAGTATGCAAATGAACATCAGGATTATAAAGACATCATTATATCGGCTGATTACATCACTCCGGATGGCGTTGGTATTATTATGGCCTCTAAATGGCTAAATCAACCTTTACAAGAGCGGATTACAGGATTCGACTTGATGAATGAATTATTTCGGGTCGCTGATGAAAAGGCGCTGAAAGTATACCTGCTTGGAGCGGAGGAAAACGTGATTGAAGCAGCGGCCCTGAAGGTAAAAGAATCATACCCTGGACTCGAGTTGGTGGGATACAACCATGGTTACATCGATATCAAGGATGATACCCTGCCTAAGTCGATAGCGGAACTTGAACCTGACATCATATTGACTGCATTAGGGTTCCCTAGGCAGGAAAAATGGGTTTCCAAGCACTATGCGTTATTCAGTAAGGGGGTTATTCATGGGAGTTGGGGGAAGCTTTGATGTCCTTGCGGGAAAGGTGAACCGCGCCCCGGTTTTCTGGCAAAAGATGCGTCTTGAATGGTTGTACCGATTGATCCAGCAACCTTCACGGTGGAAACGGATGCTTGCTCTGCCAAGATTCGTATTAAAGGTTAGGCGGTTAAGGAAAACGGTACAGCGTTCCTGAACATAAGGAGTGGACTGGATGAGAATCTTGCACTTAAACGCTGGTAATGAAACTGGCGGCGGTATGTTTCATATTATGTCCTTACTGAACCAATTGAATAAAGAAGAGTGTTTGCTTGGTTTATTTGAAGATGGTGAACTTTACCGGCGGGCCATATCCTCCGGGATACAAACCGAACTTTTCAAGCAGCATTCCAAATATGACCTTTCAATTTTGAAACCTTTAAGGGACTTTATCCGTCTAAATAATATAGACATCATCCATACACATGGTCCGCGGGCGAATATATATGGTGCCTTCATAAAGCGCCTCGTTAAATGCCCTTGGCTTCTTACTGTTCATAGTTCACCTCATCATGACTTTTTGGGGCAGGGTGTAAAAGGAAAATTGTTTACGGGCCTTCATGTAAGGTCATTTCAATATGCCGATCATATATTGGCAGTTTCCGACCGCTTTAGGCAGGACTTGATTGACCAAGGAATCCATTCGTCCAAAATAACAAAGATCCTGAACGGAATTGACTTTGAAAAGGAATTGCCTTTCCCGCTTCAAAGAGAAGATTTCGGGTTTGGGAAAGACGATTTCATCGTCATCATGCCTGCAAGGCTTGAGCCGGTGAAAGGTCATGAATTTGCTTTAGCGGCATTAAGTGAAGTGGTATCGGAATTCCCCCATGTAAAGCTGTTGCTTGCAGGGGACGGGAGCAGGAGAACCGCTCTGGAAGAGATGGTCTCGAAAAAGGGGTTATCCGATCACGTGTACTTTTTAGGGTATCGTGAAGATTTAGATCGAATCTACCCGTTGGGGGATATCACATTATTGACTTCCTTAAGCGAAAGTTTTCCACTGGTTTTACTTGAAGGGGCAAGATCGGGGCTTCCGGCAATCACAAGTGATGTCGGCGGTGTACAGGAATTGATTCCCGATCGGAGCAAGGGCTGGATTACGGATATCGGCAATGTCGAACAGCTGAAATTGGCCATCTGCAATGCCATAGAATTAAAAAAATCCGAGGACCTGACAAAGATAGGGTCGGATTTACAAAAATTTGCAAAAAACAACTTTTCTATAGAGATTTTAGCCGAAAACGTATATAATGTTTATTTGAGGATGAAAAATTAAAATAAGCATTTATATATAGGTTTTCAAATAGATCGTTACGGGTATTAGATTTTTAGTGGAATTGAGGTGGTTCTTGATGTTAATAGGGGCCTTGTTGGTATCCTTTTTATTATCCATTTTTTTGACTCCTTTTGTCGGAAAGCTGGCCTTTAAATTAGGAGCTACCGATAAACCGAATGAGCGAAAAGTGCATAGTAAAATTATGCCGCGCATGGGCGGTTTAGCTATATTTTTGAGTTTTTTCATTACCTTCTTACTTTTCATGAATGACTTTCGGGGGCAGTTGCCCCTTCTGGTGGGAGCCCTTGTCATCATTTTGATCGGGATGGCTGATGATATTTTTGAATTAAGAGCTGCACCCAAATTCCTGGGCCAGGTTTTGGCGGCCCTCATCATCGTATTATGGGGCGGTCTTGAAGTGGAATTCATCAATTTGCCGTTCTTTACCGATACACTTGAATTCGGTGTTTTAAGTATACCGATCACAATTTTGTGGATCGTCAGCATCATTAATGCAATCAACCTGATAGACGGACTGGATGGCCTTGCAGGCGGTGTCTCAACGATCGCTTTAGTGACAATTGCTACAATGGCCCTTATTAAAGGGGACCTATTTGTTGCTATGGTCGCATTGATCGTGATTGGAAGCACTCTTGGCTTTTTGAAATATAACTTTCATCCGGCAAAGATTTTCATGGGAGATACAGGTGCATTATTCTTAGGTTACATCATTGCCGTTCTGTCCCTGCTAGGGTTTAAAAACGTTACGATGATTTCATTGATCGTACCGATCATCATTTTGGGTGTTCCCATTTCGGATACATTTTTCGCGATTATCCGCAGGGTCGTCAATAAACAGCCGATCTCGGCTGCTGATAAATCCCATTTACATCACTGTTTGATAAACTTGGGCTTCACTCATAAGCAGACTGTCTTGCTCATTTACGCTTTAGCTGCTTGCTTTGGCTTAGCGGCGATAATCTTTTCATTTGCAACGATGTGGGGAGCTTTGATCCTTGTGACGGGACTCCTGCTGATCATAGAGATTTTTGTGGAGAAAATTGGTTTGGTCAATTCAAACTACCAGCCGTTGCTTAAGATGCTCAACTTTAAAAACAAGCCATGATGTTTTGGAAATAGATTACTAGATTAGCTAATTTTGCTAGTGAATGAAAAGCCACCAACCGTTTAAAGAAACGGTTGGTGGCTTTTTTGCTGTATTGAGTGTGGATCATTTAAGGCTGTCTGCGAAGCATGTCATTTCATATAAGTTAAGCTATATGCAGGCGAACGCTTCAAAAAAAGGAAACCCCACTCATGAGTGAGTGGGGGTTTCACTTTATTCTTGTGTTTGTGATTGAGCGGCTTCGGTTTGATTGCCTTCATTCGGTCCCAGGTTCAAGTGGGATTGAAGCAATAGCTTAGTGTTCGCTACTGATGTATCGTTCAGCTGATAATAATAGGTCCCGTTAATGGTAGAATCCTGACCTTCAAGTTTGATGGTTTCAAGATTGAGTCCTTTATCGGTAGTTACATATTTTATGAAACCTCTCATTTGCGAGAATTTAAGGTTCGTTGTCATATTGTCACCGACAGCTTCCATTACGTCTGTATATTTCGTCAGTGATCCGGCAGAGGTCGCTTTGGCAATGATGGCTTTTAGGACTTCCTGCTGACGCTCACCGCGTTGGATATCACTGTCCTTTTTACGTGTCCGTGCAAACGCTAATGCTTCTTCACCATCAACGGTCTGTAATCCTTCTTCGAGATGGATGGCATTCTTTTTGTCATGTGAATCGATTTCATTTATTTCATAAGGGACGTCGACTTCGATACCATCCAATGAATCTACGACATCGATGAAAGCATTAAAGTTCATGCGAACATAATAATCGACAGGGATATCGAATAACTCCTCTACGGTGTCCATCGTCGCCTTTGGTCCGCCGGCTGCGTGGGCCGCGTTGATTTTCGTGGTTACGCCTTTGGCTGGCACGTACACATAGGAATCACGTGGAATGCTTAATAGTTTTATAGATTTTTGATCTTTATTGAATGTGGCCAGAATTAAAGCATCCGATCGGGAATTTCCTTTTAAGTCACGGTCCTTACTATCATCGATCCCTATGAAAAGGATCGAGAAATTATCTTCGAGCGGGTCGATCGCTGCATTTCGCTTTGCTGATGCTTCCACAGGGTCATAAGAATCACTGAATACATTCTGGGCTTTCATATACAGGGTTGCTGCATACGTAGAAGCTCCCAGACCAAGTACCAGCAGGGGAACAAGCAATAACCAAAGCCGGTTTCGCCTTTTTTTCTTTGTTTTTTTAATTTTATAAACACGCCTAGTAGTAGACATCTTTTTCTTCTCCTTTTAAATAACGAACATCAGACATATATCGCTATTTTTCGAATCCTGCAGTTTATATTTCGTCATATATTACACCTAATTTTACAATGATTTAATAATTTCGTAAAATAAATATTTCTTTTCAATTATATTACAGCATAAAAAAGGAAAAATATGCAGGAGTATATCAGGCGAATTCCTCTTCCAAATAAAGCATTTCTTCCTCAGTGATGTGGCCTTGACCATTTGTCAGCTCTGTAATCCAAGCGGTATATGTCTCTTTTTGCGTTTCCTCAACATATACAAGGATATTGACCTGATCAAGGTACTGAATTTCCTTTATTTGATAAATGGAAGATCGCAATTCGTTTTCCAATTTTCCAAGCCAGGTATAGTCGACGGTTGTCGAAATGACCCGCATTAGTTTTCTGATGACCACACCAGTGGTATTTATTCCTTCTGAAGTCGCTTTGCTGTATGCGCGAATGAGACCGCCAGCACCAAGTTTGATTCCGCCAAAATACCGTGTGACCACAACAGCGGTGTCTTTCAGTTCTTTTTTCTTAAGCACTTCTAGGATAGGGACGCCTGCCGTTCCGCTCGGTTCCCCATCGTCGAGGGCTTTTTGGATTTGATTTTGTTCCCCGATCATATAGGCTGAACAATTATGTGTAGCATCTTTATGCTTTTTCTTGATTTCCTGGATAAAGGCCTGTGCGGCATCTTCGGTTTCAACCCGGGCGATGTGGGAAATAAAACGGGATTTTTCAATGACGATTTCATGTTCGCCGCGACCTGCCACCGTTAAATATTGAGTGAGCATTACTATTCCACCTTCGTACTTCCTATTAGTTGATTTATTATAAGGCTTTGCGGAAAAAGTGGCAATGACGATTCATTTACATACCGCATGTGTAAAGAAACTTTAATATAAGATAAAGCTGTACGTGTTATAATTAATTTCATTGCCTGTTATTGTTATTAGCTGGTCATTATGCTTAAAAGAATAACATTGTAGGAAAAACTTGAGTTCTGTGTCATTATCCTGGCTTTACCTTAACGTGTCCTCTCATTTCAAGGATTTTGCCATTTAATAAATGCATCTGTTTCATATGATAATCAATGGAGCGGAATATCCCCATTTGGTTGAAAAGGATATTTTGCATTAGGATAATAGAAAAGGCTTTCTGCCTTAATAGGCAGACTTAATGGCCGGGAATATGAGATGTATAGTAAATATGTACATTTTATGGAAATCACAAAAGGAAATTAACGTATTTTTAATCTTTTTTTGGTACAATATGTTCATGAAGGTTACTTCATACAAAAGTTTCCTGAAATTTAACCATTCATGAAAAAGGGAAAGAACTTTTTTCCATATACATAGTCTTTAAGACAATAAATTGTTTAAGTCTATTGATTTAAGTGGAGGGATCTTAATGTCCATAAAAAAGGTTGATGCTAAAGCATTGGACAAGATCTTAGAAACAATGGTGAGCACTGTGAGTGAAAGTAAGATGAGTCTTTGATAAGTCTTTGATATCGGCGAACAATGCCGAAAGGATTTCGAGTCATTATCAAAAGAGCTTGATGATGTGAAAATCAGGGTTGCCATTGTGATAACCGACAGCGATGCACTGGATTCAAAAGCCAGGTTTGCTCGAAAAAGGCTTTCAGAAGTCAGTATGCACTTCAACCATTTTTCTGAAGAACAGGTGCGCGATGCTTATGAAAGGGCACATAAGCTGCAAGTCGATTTACAAATTAACCGGCAATTGGAGAAAGAGCTCCGTAATCGCCGGGATGAGCTTGAGTTGAGGTTAAGGGGTTTACAGCAGACGATCGATAAAGCGGTGCATCTCGTCTCGCAAATATCGGTAGTGCAGAATTATTTGACACAGGATCTTAAATTTGTGGGGGAAGCCCTTCAAGAAGCGAAACGCAAACAGGACTTCGGCCTGAAAATAATCGAAGCCCAGGAGCAGGAACGTAAAAAGCTCTCACGGGAAATTCATGATGGTCCGGCGCAAATGCTGGCAAACGTCATGATGCGCTCAGACCTGATAGAACGAGTGCAACGGGAGAGAGGTCCTGATGAAGCGTTAGTGGAAATCCGGAGTTTAAAGGTCATGGTAAGGAATGCTTTATATGAAGTGCGCAGAATCATCTATGACCTTCGCCCTATGGCGCTTGATGATTTAGGCCTTGTTCCAACCCTCAGAAAGTACCTGCAAACGACCGAAGACTATAATAATGGTGTGAATCTGAATTTCGTCAACCTTGGACAGGTCAAAAGGCTTCCTTCCGATATGGAGGTCGCTTTATTCAGGCTGGTTCAAGAGGCTGTACAAAATTCATTAAAGCATGCTGACCCAAAACAGATTCAAGTTAAACTGTCCATTTCCAAGGAGATGGTGACCGTCGTCGTGAAAGATGATGGAAAGGGGTTTGACTCTTCGATTCAAAAAGAAGGTTCATTTGGGTTGGTAGGAATGAGAGAAAGAGTCGAGCTGCTGGAAGGTGAAATGACGATCGATTCACAACCGGGGGCAGGCACTTTGGTATTTATACAAATTCCCTACCATTTATAAATTATAGAGAATAGACATATTAAATAGAAACTAGGAGGAAGAAGCCGTTGAAGACTAGTATCATCATTATCGATGACCATCAGCTTTTCCGTGAAGGCGTAAAGCGCATATTAGATTTTGAATCATCCTTTGATGTTGTTGCCGAGGGTGATGACGGAAGCGAAGCTATGGATCTCGTTGAAACACATAAACCCGATGTTGTTATCATGGATATCAACATGCCGAACATGAATGGGGTCGAAGCAACAAAAATGCTCGTGAACCGTTACCCTGAAACAAAAGTCATCATCCTTTCCATTCATGATGATGAAAACTACGTGCAGCACGCATTGAAAACAGGAGCACAAGGTTATCTGTTGAAAGAAATGGACGCAGATGCGTTGATTGATGCTGTGCGTGTAGTTGCTGAAGGAGGCTCATACCTTCATCCGAAGGTGACCCATAATTTAGTTAAAGAATATCGCCGCTTAGCAGCTGAAGAGGGTGCTGATCGTGATTCCATACATACAATAGAAATCAGGAGGCCGCTTCACCTATTGACTCGACGCGAATGTGAAGTGCTTCAACTTTTAGCGGACGGGAAAAGTAACCGTGCCATCGGCGAAACTCTATATATCAGTGAAAAAACAGTCAAGAACCATGTGAGTAACATTCTTCAGAAGATGAATGTGAATGACCGTACACAAGCGGTTGTCCTAGCTATTAAAAATGGCTGGGTGGAAGTGAAGTAATTAAAGCGTTTGATAAGTCCGGCTCTTCAGATTCCGCAATGCGTGCTGAAGGGCTGGATTTTTTTGTTGGAAGGATGACTCGGTTCAAATTTATGGTTTCATATTTTTGGTAATGCAGAATGCTACTTAATGCAAATTAAGGCATTTTCAGATAGAATGGTGAATATGATACAGAGTAAATTTTTATAAGGATGGTACTATTATGAAAACCGCAGTCGTAACAGATAGCACTGCATATATACCTAAGGAAATACGTGATCGTTTACATATACATATGATGCCGCTTAATGTCATTTTTTCCAATGAAGCTTATCGGGAGGAAGTTGATATTACTGCGGACGAGTTTTATGAGGAAGTAAAGAGGCAGGAGAAATTGCCGACCACTTCACAGCCTCCAATCGGGAAGTTTGTCGAGAAGTTCGAGGAGCTGCAAAACGAATATGATGATGTTATTTCCATTCATTTATCGAGCGGCATCAGCGGAACGTATCAAGGAGCAGTATCTGCAGGTGAAATGGTCGAGGGAATTAGGGTTCATGCCTTTGATTCGGAAATCAGCTGCATGGTACAGGGGTTTTACGTGATCGAGGCGGCAAAGATGGCACTTGATGGTAAAGGTGCTGAAGAAATCATGGCCAGGCTCGAAGAAATGAAACCATCGGTCAGGGCATACTTCATGGCAGATGACCTATCCCATCTGCAGCGCGGCGGCCGCTTAAGCAGTGCCCAAGCATTGATTGGCAGTCTCCTTCAAGTGAAGCCGGTCCTCCATTTTGTTGATAAAGTCATCGTCCCATTCGAAAAAATCCGTACTAGAAAAAAAGCGATGAAACGGATTGCCGATTTACTTGGAGAAGATGCGGCGAGCGGCGAGAAATATAAAGCCGTCATCATTCATGCAAAACGGGAAAGTGAAGCTAAAGACTGGAAAGCCGAACTTGAAGCTCGGTTCCCAAATGTCGAATTTGACATCAGCTACTTCGGTCCAGTAATCGGAACGCATCTGGGTGAAGGCTCAATGGGGATGGGCTGGTATAAAATTTAAGCTGTGACGCCTTTCCTAAGTGAAAGGCATTTTTTTATGGAGCAAAAAGGAATCCGGGAGTAAAAAGCGAATGATAAGGAGGAGTGTAATTTATTAAGAAATGGAGGTTGCAGTTTGGAAAAAATGAGCATTTCCCCCCCTTATTCCACGAAACTTCAGAACCATCTCACCGGCAAACATCTTTTGGCCTTCGAAATCCCCTTCTCCCAAGAACTCCTCGCAGAGCACCTCAAGAATGGGTATGTCTCGGAAACCTGCGGCGTGCAATCCGGGAACGGCAGTTATCACTGTGTACGCTGCGGTAACAAAGATCAAACTTTGTTTTATACATTCCCTTGCAAGATTTGCAATCAAGATTGCACTTACTGCCGCTCATGCATCATGATGGGACGGGTCAGTGAATGTGCAAAGCTTTATAGGTGGACCGGTCCCGGCATTCAGTTTACGATTCCTGACAATGTGATGAGGTGGGCAGGCACTTTATCGGCAGGTCAACAAAATGCCTCCGACTGTGTCGTTGAAGCCGTAAAGGGAAAAGATGAATTTCTGGTCTGGGCTGTATGCGGGGCAGGGAAGACGGAGGTCCTATTTCCGGCGATTGAGGCAGCTTTGCATGCCGGGAAACGGATTTGTTTGGCAACACCGCGGACCGATGTGGTTCTCGAACTCTCCCCAAGGTTAAAAAAGGCTTTTCCTGCCATTGAAGTCGCGACCCTCTATGCAGGCAGTGCCGATCGACATGGCTTTTCGCCATTAACCGTTTCCACGACACATCAGCTTTTCCGTTTTATTGAAGCTTTCGATGTCATCATCGTTGATGAAGTCGATGCATTTCCCTACTCAATTGATGATTCGCTGCATTATGCGGTTAATAAATCGAAAAAGGTTTCTGCTGCAACCATTTACTTGACCGCCACACCTTCGAAACGGATGCAGCGGCTATATCGAAGCGGCAGTTTGAAAGCCGTCATTATCCCGGCCCGTTATCATCGCCAGCCAATCCCGGTCCCTGAAATGAAGTGGAGCGGCAATTGGCAAAAACTATTTCTTCAAAAAAAGATTCCCCCCGCAATCAACGGATGGGTAAGTGAACGCCTTAAGCGGAATATCCCCTTCCTATTGTTTTTTCCAAGCATTCAAGTGATGGAGCAGGTCATTCCGATGTTTCAAGAGCTGTCCCCTAAATTATCGATTGTCCACTCCCGGCACCCTGATCGAAAACAAAAAGTAATGGCACTAAGGAATGGAAGGGTTCCAGGATTACTGACCACGACCATCCTGGAACGCGGCGTGACAATTGAGCGGTTGGAAGTAGCCGTGATTGGTGCTGAACATGAAGTGTTTTCTAATAGTGCACTCGTTCAGATAGCTGGCAGGGTAGGAAGAAGCTTTGCTAACCCTGCCGGGACGATCACCTTTTTTCATTACGGTAAAAGTAAAGCGATGGTCGAGGCGATACACCATATACAAATGATGAATGAAGATGCCATGAAAAGGGGGCTGCTGGATGAATAGATGTCTTGTTTGTGATGAAGGAATGAAGCAAGCATTGACATGGAGGAGCCTTTTTGCGCGGGCCGAGGCAAGGGCAATCTGCGCAGGATGTGAGGGGAAACTTAATAGGATAACCGGAGAAACATGTTCAATGTGCTCAAGGGAGCTGGGTGGGGATCATACCAACGGTGACCTCTGTCTGGATTGTTCAAGATGGGACAGGAATAGGGAATGGGGAGGCTATTTGTCGAAGAACATATCACTATTTCATTATAATGAATACTTAAAAGATATTATTGCTAAATATAAGTACCGTGGGGACTATGCATTAGCTGGGGTTTTCGTCCCTTTTTTGAAAGAAAGGTTAAAGGACATGGAGTTTGATCTGGTAACGGTCATCCCGCTTAGTCATGAACGGCTTAGGGAGCGGGGATTCAACCAGGGTCAGGCTTTGGCAGATCTTCTTGGGCTTCACACGGTTGAGACCTTGACAAGAATCCATTCGGAAAAACAATCAAAAAAATCACGTCAAGAGAGAATGTCATTACCGCAGGTTTTTCAGGTCATGCAATCTGATTTGCTGGATCATAAATCTATTTTGATCATCGATGACATTTACACGACAGGCACAACTCTCAGGCATGCAGCCAAAGCATTGATAACGGCTGGGGCCAAAGAAGTATCATCCATCACCCTGGCTAGGTGAAACAGTTTATTTTAATGAACATCCTAAAGTATCGCTGGGATTATTCGATATATACAGTACTGAAGAATAATCGCTGTGATGGTGAAGGAGGGGGCCTAGATGGAAGTATTCAACTGTCCAAACTGTAATTCGTTATTCGTTATGACGAAATTCCGTGATGTATGCGATGCCTGTTATAAAGAAGAAGAAGCCCAATATGATAAAGTGTATGCATATATTCATAAATAGAACGGTGTCCATGATGCAGGTGGTTAAGGGCACTGGCGTTGAAGAAACGTTAATAATTAAATTTGTGAGAACCGGAAAGCTGGCGCAGTTTCCTAATCTAGGAATTCCATGTGAGAAGTGCGGCGCTAACATCAAGTACGGAAGGTTATGCGGCAAATGCGGCGATTCACTGCGATCGGATTTGCAGGCATTTGAAAATGAGGAAAACGCCTGACTGAAATTCAAGGAAATGAAAAAAAATACGTACTACATGAAGGATGATCAAAAAGGAAGAATCATGGAAACATGATGCGGTATTTGTTAAAATATTCGATATTGAGAACAATATTCGACAATGGATGTCGAAGGAAAGATTACAGGAAACAATTAAAGAGGTCCATTCCTTGTCGATAATAAAGATAGGGAGAATAACACAGTACTAAGCCATTTTCATGTGTAAAGGAATCGAAACATAATGGAATTTATTAAATCGACCGAAGGAGAGGATCTGGAATATGAAAATCAATAACGTCGGTATGACAGGTGTTAACCCTTATAATCTTCAAGCCAATAAAACGGAGAATATCAAAGAATCCAAGGTCAAATACTTGGATAAAGTTGAAATTTCTTCAGCAGCAAAAGAAATGCAGCAATCATCTCCGATTCTTGCTGCAAGACAAGCAAAAGTGGACGAACTGAAAATCCAAGTTGAAAAAGGGAATTATAAATTGAATGCACAATCAACGGCTAAGGGTCTCATCGATTTTTACCGGAAATGAATTTTCAATGAAAAAGCTTGAATGAAGGGACGGAGCCATTTGCCGTCTTCATTTATGAGAGGAGGAGGCAGCAAAATGTCTGCACGGAACATCATCGGATCGCTTGAGGAATTGATCAGGCTTCATAAAAGCTTCAATCAATTGTCGATAAGAAAAACGGCCATTTTGAAAGCAAATGATACCGAGGCAATTACTGCCCTGCTGATTTCGGAACAAAAGCATATTAAAGCGATCAGTCAAACGGATAAGGAAAGAGAAAGGGCAGTCGAGGAATTTCTTGAAAGGGTACGGTGGGACAGCCGGCCTCCATCCATACCATACCGTAACGGAACTGACAGGACCTGAAGAAACGGAAAACCTTGAAATGCTAATAGCGGAATTGATTTATGAAGTGACAAAGCTAAAGGAGCGGAACGGTTTAAATCAGCAATTGATCTATCAGTCACTTCAATTCATCAATGTCTCTTGACGGCTTGGTGTGGATTCCCAAAGCGGTCAAGTGTAATGGAGATTCGAGCCTTTCGTGATTTGACTGCTGAATTACTTGCCGTTCTGGAAGAATGCAAGATTACAGAACGTGATGATAAAATAGGAAGGGTCACACAGCTGATTGACCAACGAGATGGTCTTCTTTCTCAAATCAAACCGCCTTTTACTGTCGAAGAGCAGCAGCTGGGCCGTGCAACAGTGTTGCTTAACAAACAGGTCGATCACTTGCTGAAGCTCCAAAAGCAGGAGATACAGCGGGACATCCAGGAAATAAATAAGAAGAAACGATCATCTAATAAACACACGAACCCGTATGAAAGTCCATCAGTGGATGGCATGTTCTACGATAAAAGAAATTGATTACCCAACCGTTTGGATTCCAAACGGTCTTTATGTTAATTATTTTTAAATTTTCTGTAAATAATATAGGCTTAATTTTTTCTTTATGGCATAGCATTTGATATAATGAAGCTAGGGCAGACATCAACCCTTTCCAGACCTTCCGACAATTGTTTCATTATTTCGACATATTTCATGATGTGTTTCTAAAGGGAACCGGAGGGGTATTGTAGAATCTAACTGTATAGTCTTAATTTAAGGAGGACTCACTTTATGAATTACAACGTACGCGGTGAAAACATTGAGGTAACTCCAGCAATTCGAGAATACGTCGAAAAGAAAATTGGCAAGTTAGAACGATATTTTAACAATACACCAGATGCAAATGTGTTAGTGAATTTAAAAGTGAACAATAATACATCAAAGGTCGAAGTGACGATTCCTATGCAGAATTTGGTTCTTCGCGCTGAAGAGGAAAATGCGGATATGTATGCTGCCATTGACTTGATCAATGATAAGCTTGAACGCCAAATTCGTAAACATAAAACGAAGGTCAATCGTAAGTTCCGGAACAATCTATCGACTACACCCGATGCATTCGCCTTCAATACGGAAGTTGACGAAGTGGTGGATGAATTCGAAGACGATAATGATATTGAAGTGGTCCGCAATAAGCGCTTTGATTTAAAGCCGATGGACAGTGAAGAAGCGATTTTACAAATGAATATGCTTGGTCACAGTTTCTTCGTTTACACGAATGCGGATACTAATACAACAAACGTAGTGTACCGTCGAAAAGATGGACGCTATGGATTGATTGAACCTAGTTAATTATTATTTTAAGATCAAAAGCACAGCCCCCGGGTTGTGCTTTTTTAATGTATGTTGATAGAATTCATTGGCTGTTGAATTTACTAGAAAAGTAATCTTTTGTTCTCTAAAGAATACAAAATTTATTAAAAATCCATTTTAAAGAACAGTTTTAGTTCTTTATTAAGACAAGTGGTCAGTTTTACCAATTTAATCACCCTTATCTTTTGCACTATACTCGAATTGTTGGTACTTTAAAAAGAACAACTGGTTATTTATAAAAAACGTTTTGATCAAGGTGCAGAGGGGTTGGATTACTTTTATCGAAACAATTGCCATACATGCCATAGGTCCTCTTTTAGCAGTGCGGAATATGGAAAGTGGCTTTGCCCGACCTGCGGTGAGGACTTAACTGCGCAAAAAGCCCTGGATGCACTTGCAATTGAGAGAATCAATACACCCCAACGAAATATTAAGAAGAGCAATATTTTACTATTATACAAAAAACGAAATTGAATTAGTCCATGATAAATCACCTAAACTTTTAATTTTCTTAATATTGTAATATTTTGTCGGATAAAAGTTTTTGCATTTATGCGGATTACCGACATAAAATAGCAATATATGGAATGTGTATCCGTTATAATATGATTGCAAGTAATATATTTGGTAATAAATACCACGACTAAGGCAAGCTTATTGAAAGATGAGGGCGCAAAGGCATAGGTCTAAGGTCCTTGTGACTATGATGGCTGGTCTGCCTGAAATACAAAGAGTATTTTAGGAGGTAGAAGAGGTGGCTAATGTGGAAATGGATCAAGAATGGGTGAAATTGATTTCAGAAGCAAGGAGCATGGGTTTCAAAAAAGAGGAAATCAGTGCTTTTTTGAAACGGGCAAGCCTTGGGGTTACATTAGAGGAGAACGATGGAAAATAGGTTCCGAACAAGTTCGGGAACATCCCTATAAACAGTGGTTCGATTCAGTAGCTGCTTATAGGGTTCATTCTTCCTTGAGATTCTAGTGAGTCTAGCTTATTCAAACTGTATTCTTCAGGATTATGTAGGTAAACTAGTGCACTACCACTCTACTCTTCTTTATCTTTTCTCCATTTATTAAACTCGATGAATTCCCTGAATTGTTGTTTTGAAACACCCGAAATCATGGCTTCCTCAACGATTTTCATCCAGTCAGTGTCCAAGGTTTCCTTATTTGGAGCATCATAAAGCAGGGCATCAACAGGAATGTTAAGTACGGCGGAGATTTTTTCTAGAAATTGAATAGAAGGATTCGTTTGTAAGTTCCGCTCGAGCGAACTTAAATAGGACTTTGCCACACCCGCTTTATCGGCAAGTTCAGTCATCGACATTTTTTTTTCTTCTCGCAGTTTTTTTACACGTTCACCAATCATCAATACCACCTCGAAACATGTTCTATTTATATTCCGCTATTAAGTTACAGTGCCCACCTTATCATTCAAAACATGACGCCTGTAAGGCTGGATTACCTTGACATGCTATCGCTAGAGGGCACAGGCAGCATCTAGTGATGGAAGGTTATGGAAAATTCTCGTTTGCATATGGAATAGTGGGGGATTTTGCAACATATTTTTTATACTTCCTTCTATTTTAACAGTTTTACTCCTCATTTATCCATTGTTTTTCGCAAGAATTGAATTCAGGTCTATACCAGGGAAGTGACATGAAGTTGTACCTCTAGGATAGAAGTGGTAAAATTAAGCGTGCATTAGTAATAATAGAAGATGTGTTTCTTCTTACTTATATGAATTTTGTCATTGAACGATCATTACCATAATAGAGGAGCGTTATTGAATGCTTAATATATTAAATAAAGTTTTTGATCCGAATAAGCGAGAAATCAAACGTTTAGAAAAAATCGCTGATCAGGTCGAAGCGCTGGCTGATGAGACGGCTGCGCTATCGGATGAACAGTTGCGTGCCAAAACGGGTGAGTTTAAAGAGCGTTATCAAAATGGCGAAACCGTTGATGATTTGCTTGTCGAGGCTTTTGCAGTTGCGCGTGAAGGGGCAAAGCGTGCTCTGGGCCTATACCCTTACCGTGTTCAAATCATGGGTGGGGCATCCCTTCATGATGGAAATATCTCCGAGATGAAAACAGGGGAAGGTAAAACCTTAACATCCACCATGCCGGTTTACTTAAACGCGCTTACCGGTAAAGGTGTACATGTCGTTACTGTCAATGAATACTTGGCACACCGGGATGCCACCGAGATGGGTGTATTGTATGATTTCCTTGGTTTGACCGTCGGATTGAATTTGAACAGTCATTCCAAAGAAGAAAAACAAGCCGCATACAATGCGGACATTACGTACAGTACGAATAATGAGTTAGGTTTTGATTACCTTCGTGACAATATGGTGTTATATAAAGAACAAATGGTACAGCGCCCGCTGCACTTTGCTGTCATTGATGAGGTCGATTCGATTTTGATCGATGAGGCGAGAACGCCATTGATCATTTCCGGTTCCGCACAAAAATCGGCTCAGCTTTATATCCAGGCCAATGCGTTTGTGAGAACCTTAAAAAAAGAAACGGACTTCACATATGATGAAAAGACAAAAGGTGTTCAGCTGACGGAAGATGGGATGAATCGAGCAGAAAAAGCGTTTAATATCGATAATTTGTTCGATATTAATCACGTTACTTTGAATCATCATATCAACCAGGCGTTAAAGGCGCATGTTTCCATGCATCTGGATGTGGATTATGTGGTCCAGGAAGGCGAGATAGTCATCGTTGACCAATTCACTGGCCGTTTGATGAAAGGCCGCCGTTACAGTGAAGGTCTCCACCAGGCGATCGAAGCGAAAGAAGGACTTGAAATTCAAAATGAAAGCATGACTCTTGCGACGATCACATTCCAGAACTATTTCAGGATGTATGAAAAACTTTCAGGTATGACCGGTACAGCCAAAACGGAAGAAGAGGAATTCCGCAATATTTATAATATGAATGTCATTGCGATCCCGACAAACAGGAATATCATTAGGGATGACAGGGCAGATCTTATATACGCGACAACCGATGGGAAATTCAAGGCTGTTGTGGAAGACATAGCCGAACGTTATACAAAGGGGCAGCCTGTGCTTGTCGGTACGGTTGCCATCGAAACATCTGAAGTCATATCTGCCTATTTATCCAAAAAAGGAATCCCTCACGATGTTTTGAATGCCAAGAACCATGAGCGCGAAGCGGAAATCATTGCGAATGCAGGTAATCAAGGCTCGGTTACGATTGCTACGAACATGGCAGGGCGAGGTACAGATATCAAGCTTGGTGAAGGTGTCAAGGAGCTTGGGGGCCTTGCTGTCATAGGCACGGAACGTCATGAAAGCAGGCGTATAGATAACCAGCTGCGTGGTCGGTCCGGCCGTCAGGGAGACCCAGGGGTCACTCAATTCTATTTATCAATGGAAGATGAATTGATGCGCCGCTTCGGTTCGGATAACATGAAAAACATGATGGCACGCCTTGGAATGGATGATTCCCAGCCAATTCAAAGTAAAATGGTGACAAGGGCCGTTGAATCCGCACAGAAACGGGTCGAAGGCAATAACTTCGATTCACGTAAGCAATTACTGCAGTATGATGATGTTCTCCGTCAACAACGGGAAATTATATATAAACAGCGTTTCGATGTCATGGAAAGTGAGAACTTACGTGAAATCGTCGAAACGATGATTACGGCATCCATCCAGCGAAATGTTTTAGCGTTTGCACCAATGGGTGATGAGGAAGGCTGGAATTTACAAGGCCTTGTGGATTACCTGAATGGTAACCTATTCAATGAAGGTTCAATCACTGTAGCTGATTTGGAAGGGAAAAATGAATCGGAATTGGTTGAGTTCATTTTAGCAAAAGTGAAAGAAAGCTATGACCAAAAAGAAGAAGAGCTATCTGAAGAACAAATGCGTGAATTCGAAAAAGTAATCGTTCTTCGTGCAGTCGATAGTAAGTGGATGGACCATATTGATGCAATGGAGCAATTGCGCCAAGGGATCCACCTTCGTGCTTATGGCCAGATCGATCCGTTACGTGAATATCAATCAGAAGGTTTCGCAATGTTTGAGGCCATGATTGCTTCAATGGAAGATGAAGTCGCCAAATACATCATGAAGGCTGAAATCCGCAACAATTTGGAGCGTAAGGAAGTCATAAAAGGACAAGCGGTCAATCCGAAGGAAGAAGACGGGGGAAAAGTGAAAAAAGCCCCTGCCCGTAAAAAGGAAGACGTTGGCCGAAACGCTTTATGCCCATGCGGCAGCGGAAAAAAATATAAGAATTGCCATGGCAATTTAGGCTAAAGTTAGGTGTATAATGATTATGGGACGGTTAAGTGTAAGGCTTGCCGCCTCTTTTCATGTTTAGTTTGCATAAAGCAATATATTTGCATATAGTTTGAAGAGGTTTATTTGTAATGAAGCGAATCCTTCTTCAGGGATTTTTTTTAACATACTTAATGAGGTGAATAGAAATGGAATTAGCAGAAATAAGAAATGAACTTGAACGGACAGCGCAACGATTAACGGACTTTAGGGGGTCTCTTTGACTTAGATGAAAAAGAGGCACGAATCGCACAGCTTGAAAATGAGATGACACATCCCGATTTTTGGAATGATCAGCAAAAAGCACAAACTGTCATCAATGAAACGAATGCTTTGAAGGAACAAGTCAATCAATTGTCCGATCTGAATGAATCATATGAAAATCTGGATTTGACATATGAATTAGTGAAAGAGGAGAATGATCAAGAACTTTTGGCTGAGCTGGAAGAAGAAATCACGATTCTTTCACAAAAGATGAATGACTTTGAACTTCAACTTTTACTAAGTGAAGAATATGACTCGAAAAATGCCATTCTTGAACTGCATCCTGGTGCAGGCGGAACGGAGTCCCAGGATTGGGGTTCCATGCTGCTTCGTATGTATACAAGATGGGGTGAAAAAAGAGGCTTTAAAGTGGAAACCCTTGATTACCTTCCAGGTGATGAAGCTGGAATCAAGAGTGTCACTTTAATTTTCAAAGGCCATAACGCCTATGGTTATTTGAAAGCGGAAAAAGGGGTACACCGTCTTGTCCGGATTTCTCCTTTCGATTCTTCAGGGAGACGCCATACTTCATTCGTTTCATGTGAAGTCATGCCGGAATTCGATGAAACGATCAATATAGAAATCCGCACGGAAGATTTGAAAGTGGATACGTACCGGGCAAGTGGTGCAGGTGGTCAGCATATCAATACAACTGACTCGGCAGTCCGGATCACCCATATACCTACGAACACTGTGGTAACGTGCCAAAACGAGAGATCTCAAATCAAAAACAAGGCCCAAGCCATGAATATGCTGAAAGCCAAATTGTATCAACGTGAAATTGAACAGCAACAAGCGGATTTGGATGAAATCCGTGGTGAGCAAAAGGAAATTGGCTGGGGTAGCCAAATTCGTTCTTATGTTTTCCACCCGTATTCCATGGTTAAAGATCACCGTACCAGTGCGGAGACCGGAAACTTGGGAGCAGTCATGGATGGGGATATCGATATGTTCATTGATGCTTACTTGCGTTCAAAATTATAAGAACAGCCAGTCGGACCGCTTTCCCCCGGTCCGGCTTTTTTTATGATTCCCTTTTTAACGAATCTTCTGGCTGACATTTACAGGATTGAAAAGGGATGCTCTACCTCGTTCGGCCAATACTAGATAATAATGATGGTTCGAGGAGACTTATGCAAAATGAGGAAAAGATATCGGGAGCAGAAGCACCCTTTAATTCAAAAGTTAATGGAGTATGGATTGGTGATTGTCGGTTCGGCCATAATTGCCATTGGTTTTAATGTATTCTTACTGCCTAACCAGGTTGCATCTGGCGGGGTAAGCGGGATTAGCACGATTCTCGATTCAACTCTCGGTTGGGAGCCGGCTTATGTACTTTGGGGTTTTAATATCCCCTTGTTCATCGCAGGGCTTATTATTCTTGGAAGACATTTCGGAGCCAAAAGCCTGATTGGAACCTTGTTTTTGCCTTTAGTGGTATTTCTGACAAAGGATTGGGATGCTTGGACGAATGATGCATTGCTTGGTTCGATTTGCGGGGGGATGATGGTCGGGCTTGGGCTGGGGATCGTCTTTCGCGGGAAGGGTTCCACAGGGGGGACCGATTTAGCGGCACAGATCTTCCATAAGTATACCCATCTGTCATTAGGGACCTGTGTGGCTGTCATTGATGGAATCATCGTTTTAAGTGCTGCCATTGTTTTTGATATTGAAAAGGGGCTTTATGCATTAATAGGATTATATGTGACAAGCAAGACGATCGACCTCGTCCAGATTGGATTGAACCGGTCCAAGATGTCACTAATTATCACGAATAAAGAAATGGAAGTAAGGGATGCTATCATACATGAGCTGGACCGGGGCGTCACAGGCATATCCGGGTATGGCGGTTATACGGATGATACTCGTCCAATTTTGATGTGCGTCATAGACCAGTCGGAATTCACCAAATTGAAACAATTGGTGAAACTCGTTGATCCTAAAGCGTTTGTAATTGTAATGGACGCATCGGAGGTACTCGGGGAGGGTTTTAAACTGGATTGAAATTGGTATAATGTTCTTGTTCTAGTATAAATCGGAGGGGGTAATTCAATGAAAATGAAATGGTTAGCCTTAGTTTTGGGTACTTCTTTGGCCTTGGCTGCATGCGGTGGGAACGATGATGCTGCAGATAAAGAGCCTGCAAGTGAAAATAATGAAACGACTACGGCAAGTGCTGGTGATGCCGCAAAAATTTATGAAAACAAATGTTCAAGTTGCCATGCAGTGAATCTTGAAGGTGGCGTTGGACCGAATTTAACGAAGGTCGGTTCGAAGCTATCGAAAGAAGACATCGAAAAAGTCATTGCTAATGGCCAAGGTGGAATGCCAAAAGGAATAATCCAGGGCAAGGAAGCGAGCATGGTCGCTGAATGGCTTGCTGGACATAAGTAATGATTAATGAAACGTCCTGCTTAGCAGGACGTTTCATTTAGCCTCCATTAAACCTCGAAAAAACTCATATTTAATCCCTTATCAAGCAATCAAATCCTGGAATTATTACATAGATGTTGATATATGTCTAACTGAAATGAAACTGTAATATTTTTTATGCTTAATTTGACAAAATATGATGTTATAATGTTCCTGTGCTCAAGTAAGAGAGATTCCTGTCAGATTTCAGTGAAAATTGTCGAAAAAGCTGTAGGTACATAGTGATAATCCAAGCAAATTAGGTGGTTTTAGAATGATAGAAATGATAGATGTGAAAAAGACATATCCAAATGGCGTAATTGCCATTAATGGAATCAATGTGAAAATAAAGGCAGGCGAGTTCGTTTATGTAGTGGGTCCGAGCGGTGCCGGAAAATCGACCTTCATCAAAATGATGTATAGGGAAGAAAAGCCTACAAGCGGCAATATCTTGGTCAATGGCCTTAGCCTGCCAAGTATCCGCAATTCGAAAGTTCCTCTATTCCGCCGTAATATCGGTATGGTATTCCAAGATTTTAAACTCCTTCAAACATTCACTGCATATGAAAATGTTGCTTTTGCCATGGAAGTTATTGAAAAGGAACCAGAAGAAATCAAAAAGAGAGTCATGGAAGTCCTTGATCTGGTTGGCATTAAACATAAAGCAAGAATGCTGCCTTCCGAGTTATCTGGTGGGGAACAGCAAAGGGTTGCAATAGCCCGTTCTATCGTCAATGACCCTAAGGTAGTCATAGCCGACGAGCCAACAGGTAATCTTGATCCCGAAACATCATGGGAAATCATGAACATATTTGAAGAAATTAATAAACGCGGAACTACACTTGTCATGGCCACTCATAATAGGGACATCGTCAACAATATTAAACGACGTGTCATTGCCATTGAAAGTGGAAAAATAGTTCGCGATGAACATCGAGGTGATTACGGATATGAAATTTAGAACATTGCTCCGTCACTTCCGTGAAAGTTTTAAAAATATTGGCCGTAATGGATGGATGACGTTTGCTTCAGTCAGTGCAGTAACGGTCACTCTAACATTGGTTGGCGTCTTTTTAGTGCTCATGATGAATTTAAATCATATCGCGGGAAATGTGGAGAAAGATGTCGAAGTTCGTGCACATATTGATAATGCGGCGAATGATGACGATATAAAAGCTATCGGTAAGCAAATTACGGAGATTGACGGCATTGAATCAGTGATTTTCTCTCCAAAAGATGAAGAGCTTACTAATTTAATAGATGATTTAGGAGATAATGGTGAGGCGTTTAAACCATTTGAACAAGATAACCCATTAAGGGACGTTTATGTTATCAAAACGAAATCTCCGCAAGATGTCATCAAGGTGGCAAAAGAAATCGAAGGTTTTGAGTATATCCAAAGTGTTAAATATGGACAAGGCTACGTCGAGAAACTATTCAGCTTTGTTAATATTGCTAGAAACATAGGGATCGTTCTTATTGTAGGTTTACTATTTACTGCAATGTTCCTGATTTCGAATACGATTAAAATTACCATTGTAGCCAGAAGAAAAGAAATCGAGATCATGAGATTGGTAGGAGCAACGAATACGTTCATCCGTTGGCCATTCTTCTTGGAGGGACTCTGGTTGGGAGTCCTCGGTTCCATCATTCCCATAGGTCTGATTGCAGTACTCTACTACAATCTTTATAAATATGCAGCACCGCAGATTACGTTCAAATTCATAGATTTCCTGCCTGCAAATCCGTTTATTTATCAAGTTTCGGCCATCCTCATCGTAATTGGTGCCGTTATCGGGATATGGGGCAGCTTGATGTCCGTCAGGAAGTTCTTGAAAGTATAAAAGTGTATCTTTACTCGAAAGCCAAAAGAAGCCGGATATAAATAGAGAGACGTTACAAGGCAAGGATGTAACGGGTTGAAAGGGGAAATGAAACGTTGAAAAAAAATATCATTGCCATGAATGCCTCCATTATGATCGGGTTGGGAAGCATTTTAGCGGCACCTTCGGTTTATGCCGAGTCGATCTCTAATTTAGAAAAACAGAAAGAATCCATCCAGGAAAAACGTTCGGGTATTGAATCGAATATTTCCGAAACGGAGAAGAAAATCGATAACCTGCAGGATAAGCAAATGACAGCAGAAGACCAAATCGCTGCCATTGAAGCGAAAATTGCAGAGTCCGCAAAAAAAATCGATGCTAAAAATGCTGAAATTACACAAACGAAAAAAGAAATCGAGGCATTGAAAGAAGAGATAAAAGTATTAAAAGAGCGGATCGCCAAACGTAATGAAGTATTGAAGGAAAGGGCACTTTCTTTCCAGGAGACTGGCGGGGACGTGAACTACCTTGAAGTATTATTCGGATCATCCAGTTTTGGAGATTTAGTTGACCGTGTCGGAGCTGTAGCGACAATCGCTGAAGCCGACCGAGATATTTTAAAACAGCATGAGCTGGATAAAAAGGATTTGGAAGAAAAGCAAAACGCAGTTGAAAAGAAGCTTGCCAGTTTAGAAGTGGCAAAAGCTGAACTATTGGAGATTCAAAAGCAACAAAAACAGCAGAAGCAAGAAAAGGATGCATTGGTTAAGAAATTAAAGCAACAAGCTGAAAAGCATGAACATGAGAAGATGGGCCTAGAGGAAGAAAAAGCGAATCTTGCTGCTCAAGAAAAAGCCATCAAATCAGCCATCAGCTTAGAGCATCAACGTCTTGCCGAATTGGAAGCTGCTCGTAAAAAAGCGGCAGCCGAAGCGAAAAAACGTGCAGAACAAGAAGCGGCACAAGCGGCAGCACAAGCATCGGAAACAAAAAAACAATCCACTTCTTCAGGATATAGTGCAAAAAGCAACAGTTCATCATCAGCACCATCATCTTCACAAATTTCGGCTAATGTAAGTCAAGCGCCAGCAGTATCATCGGGTACTTTCACTAGACCTAGTGCAGGATATGTATCTTCAACAATGGGTGTACGTTGGAATAAACAGCATGCGGGCATCGATATTGCTGCTAGTGGAACGGTTCCAGTTGTAGCGGCAGCGGACGGAGTCGTAAGCCGTTCTTACTTCTCAAGTACATACGGTAACGTCATCTTCGTTACCCATTCAATTGGCGGTCAGCAATGGACTACTGTGTATGCACACTTAAATTCTAGACAGGCAAGCGAAGGTTCTGTTGTTGCCAAAGGCCAACAAATTGGCATCATGGGTAATACAGGACATTCATATGGTCAGCATTTACACTTTGAGCTACATAAAGGCCCATGGAATTATAGCAAGTCAAATGCTGTTAATCCATTAAACTATATAAATATTTAATACCCAATATATCAAATGAAAAACAGACCAGGATAAATTCCTGGTCTCAGTTTGTAGACAAAAGGGGTTCGGAATTAAAAAATTCCGAACCCCTTTTGAAATTCCCTTTTAAATTTTGACCAAAGGTTAAGAGATTTGGTCTCTTCGAGCCACTATGTTAAGCCATTTTTGGACCTCGCCATGTCCAATTGGCCATCTTCTTTAAATTAATGGCAGCGAAAGTAAGCATCGCCTGCATCGACAATTTTTTAAGTCCCCTTAAAGTAGTCCAACGCATACCATGCTTTTCTTTTGCATCTGCGAATACACGCTCAATCGTTTCTTTACGTTTTGCATATATAGGTTTTACATCTTGATGATGACGCAGATGATCTGCTTCTTCCACATGTGTTTGCCAGATATGCCGTGTCACCACTTTTTGACAGTCTTTGCTTTCTGTACACCGAGATAAAAATGAGCATGTTGTACAAATTTGTTTGGGCGATTTGTACTCGCGATAGCCCTCTTTATTTGTTGTTGAGTACTTTAAAGTTTCGCCCGAAGGGCAAAGGTAACAATCAAAATGTTCATCGTATACATAGTCCTGTTTGCGGAAAAATCCTTCTTTGGTGCGAGGACGTGTATAAGGTAAAGCCGGTATGATTTCTTTGTTAAATAGGTAGCTTGTAATCGCTGGTGTTTTATAAGCTGCATCTGCGGCAACGGCTTCCGGTTTTCCAACTTTCTCAATCACTTGTTCAACTAGTGGCTCTAAGATCTGACTGTCATGTGTATTTCCAGGTGTTACAATCGTTCCCAATACAAAACCGTTGCGGTCTGCGGCCGCGTGGAATGAATAGGCAAACTGTTTTGTTCGTTCATCTTTCACATAGTAGCCACTCTCAGAATCCGTTGTACTTTCTTTAATCTCTTTGGTCTCTTCTTTATCAAATTTATCTGGTGGAAAAGGCTTTTTTTCATGGTTTTCACGATCTTGATTGATTTCTTCTTGAAGACGTCCTTGATACGCTCGTGTTTCTTTACGAACGATTTTCTTTTCAAATTTCCGTTTATT
Source organism: Peribacillus sp. V2I11 (assembly GCF_030817135.1). Classification (NCBI taxonomy): domain Bacteria; kingdom Bacillati; phylum Bacillota; class Bacilli; order Caryophanales; family Bacillaceae; genus Peribacillus; species Peribacillus sp. V2I11. The sequence goes on from NZ_JAUSYW010000001.1 coordinate 2,643,256, forward strand.
CGCACTGGCTTTCACATGTGTGGAATCCACGAAAACGTGTTCAGCACTTATTAACTTTTTATTAGCAGCTGTCATTAAAATGCGATAGAAAATCTGTTCAAACAGGTCTGTATCTTTAAAGCGTCGCTCATAATTTTTCCCGAACGTAGAGAAATGAGGTACTTTATCATGGAAACCATAACCTAAGAACCAACGGTAAGCCATATTGGTTTCAACTTCTTCAATCGTTTTACGCATGGAACGAATACCGAAGGTATATTGAATGAAAGTCAGTTTAACTAAAATAACTGGATCAATACTTGGGCGTCCTACCTCTGAATACATATCTTTCACCAAGTCATAAATGAAAGTGAAGTCAATGGCAGCCTCCATTTTACGAACCAAATGGTTCGGTGGCACCAGTTGATCTAAAGTAATCATTTCAAGTTGATCTCGCTGAATAGAATCATGTTTAGAAAGCATCCTCATCACCTCAAGTTTTAATACTTCTATTTTAAAACAAAAATGACTCCAGGCAAAAGTGTTCTATCTAGGTAAGACAAAGTTGATTGGAACGGAAGGTACGAGACTCCTGCGGGAAAAGCGCGTCTAGGGGAGACCCCGCAGGCGAAAGCCGAGGAGGCTTCCCGACCGCCCGCGGAAAGCGAGTGCCTGGAGTGGAAATCAACGTCCAAATTGTACAAGCCATAAAAATAGACAAACTCGATTTTTATCGAGTTTGTCTACAGTCTGAGACCAGGATAAATTCCTGGTCTGTTTTTTTGTGTGGTCTCATCATTTTCTATAAGCATATTCCTTCCAATCCCCTCATATAGTGAAATACATATCAGGTCAGAAATGGGGATAAATATGGTCAAAAAATGGGTACTTCCTCTAGCAATCATCATATCACTAGCCATTGGAGCAGTGGGGGGCATATATTGGACAAGCTTCCCAGCAAAGAATGAAGCAAAGGATGAGAGCCAGACAATATTGAAGGATAAGGAATGGGCAAAAGTGGAACAAGCTTACGGTTTGATCGTAAGTCAGTATGTAGAACAGGTGGACGGTTCCAACCTGGTGGAGGGTGCCATCCAAGGCATGCTGTCAGCGCTGAAGGATCCTTATTCCGTATATATGGACAAGGAGACCGCTAAGCAGTTCAACGAAACCCTGGACTCCTCTTTTGAAGGGATAGGGACTGAAATAGGAATGGAAGATGGTAAGGTCATCATTGTTTCTCCCTACAAAGATTCGCCTGCTGAAAAAGCTGGATTAAAGCCGAAAGATCAGATCCTTAAGGTGAATGGCGAGAGTGTAGAAGGTTTGGATCTATATGAAACACGCCTGAAAATCCGCGGCAAAAAAGGGTCACCCGTCAAAATGGAAATAAAGCGGGCAGGAGTGGATAATCCACTTGAATTCAATATGGTGCGTGCCGAAATTCCATTGGATACCGTATTTTCATCAATTAAGGAAGTCGCCGGAGAACAAATCGGTTATATCGAGTTGACCACATTCTCGGAAAATACTGCGAGTGATTTCAAAAAGCAGATGAAGGAGCTGGAAAAGAAGGGAATCAAGGGCTTGGTCATAGATGTACGCGGCAACCCAGGTGGCCTTCTTTCTAGTGTGGAAACGATTCTTGGCGAGTTTATCACAAAAGACAAGCCCTATTTGCAAATTGCGGAAAGAACGGGGGAAACACAATCGTTTTTTACAAGCCTTAAGAAAGCGAAAAGTTATCCCATTGCCGTCTTGACGGATAAAGGCAGCGCCTCAGCTTCGGAAATCCTTGCCGGCGCGATGCAAGAGGCTGGAGGCTATCCATTGGTCGGCGAGAAGACCTTCGGGAAAGGGACAGTACAGCAAGCTGTTCCTATGGGTGATGGCAGTAAGATTAAACTTACGTTATATAAGTGGCTGACGCCTTCAGGGAACTGGATCCATAAAAAAGGGATCGAACCGACAATCAAAGTTAAACAGCCGGATTATTTTGGTGCCCATCAGCTGGCCATTGAGAAGGTCTTGCAGCGGGATATGAATGATGAACAAATCCAGTATGCCCAAAGCATTCTGAAAGGGCTTGGGTTTGAACCGGGTCGTGAGGATGGGTATTATGATTGGAGTACAGAAATCGCAGTAAAAGCATTCCAAAAACAATTTGGCCTGAAAGTGACGGGTAAGCTGGACGCTAAAACCGCAGCACATCTGGAATCCGCCATTCTGGAAAAAATCCAGGATGAAGATAATGATATTCAGTTACGCACGGCTTTGAATTATTTAGTGAAATAACTTGATGCACCGTTCCCCAGGAGCGGTGCCTTTTTTGCATTTGATCGAGCCCTGCCTGCGAACATGAAGGCAGTTATAGAAGAAACTTAAGGGAAAGCTACTTTTTCTGCATCTTAATAGGCATGAAGGTTACATTTTTGATAGAATAGGAGGTAACTGACCAGAACGAAATTTGACAAAATTTTGATTACTTTTGAGGATGGTGGAAAGAAATTGACAACGGATTGGCTGATTGCATGCTTAATGGGATTAGGAAAATTCTTCCTTCATCCTTTGCTTTATGTTTCGATTGCCTATTGTTTATTCATCGGCTATCTTCGCGTTAAACGGGAACGCCATGATTTTAATACGAAGATTTACAGTTTTTCCATGGAGCTGCGTTCCATGTTACCTCAAGGATTTGTATGGGGATTGATCCTTTCCTTACTCACGCTGGCTACTGGACTGGCCATTCCTATGGCGGCGCTGTTCATCATGTTAGTGGTTACGGTTTTGTCCATGCTATCCATGAAGAAGAGGTTTGTTTCCCCTGTTTATACAGTGGGGCTCACCTTCTTTATCCTTTTCTTTTTATATGATAGAGATATCAAGCTGACGTTATTTCAGGATGCCTTTAATCAGCTGGATCGGTCCGTATATCCGACACTTGTCATTTTAATAGGGTTATTACTGATTGCTGAAGGGTTTTTGATTGTTGGCAATGGGAGTAAAAAGGTCTCTCCTCAGTTGGAGGTATCCAAGAGGGGGCAGCCGATAGGTGTGTATGTTTCACAGCGAATCTGGCTAATTCCCATGTTCGTCATGATTCCGGGAGGACAACTTCCGGTGCCTTTCGAATGGTATCCGGTTTTTTCAATCGGGGACATGTCCCTGTCGCCGATCGTACTGCCCATTTTAATCGGCTTTAAGCAAAAAGTTCAAGGGACGCTCCCGGTACTGGCCATTAGGGCGCAAGGTAAAAAGGTAGGGGCATTGGGAATTGTGATTACGCTATTGGCGGCAGTTGGTTACTGGTACCCTCCATTGGCAATAATAACGGCCGTTTTAGCAATCCTCGGTCGTGAATTCCTGCATTATTCCCAAAAGGCAATGGATCAAAAGCTTCCTTTTTATTTTTCGAAAAGTAAGCTGGGTGTCCAGATCTTAGGCGTTATCCCTCAATCTCCGGCAGATAAAATGGGGTTGCTAAAAGGCGAGGTCATTTCGAAAATAAATGGGGTCGTCGTCAGGGAAGAAGAAGAGTTATATAGGGCGCTCCAAATAAACCGGGCACATTGCAAGCTTGAGGTCATCGATAATAATGAACAGATTCGTTTTGTACAAAGAGCTCTATTTGACGGGGAGCATTACGAATTGGGCCTCTTATTCGTTGACGATCAATTGAAGGAAAGCGGACAAGTGGGTTAATGGCACATTAAAATAAAAGGCCTTTCTCGAATTATATCGAGAAAGGCTTTTTTCAGCAGGATCTCAAACCTGTATTATTACTTTTCAAGCATGATCTTTTCTATATCGTCCAACATTTTATTAGCTGCAATTACTCCGCCAGCTGTATTCCATGTTGCGTCGCTAACCTCATGGGCATTTCCATTTTTGACTGCATCAAGGTTTTTCCAAAGTGGATCATTAGTCATTTCTTTCGCTGTGCTTAGTGCTTGTTTGTCCCCTTCAGGAGCATAAGTGAAGTAGAAGAGAATATCTCCATCCATTTTAGGGATGACTTCTTTCCCTACCTCAATGGCAAGGTTACCTAATTTATTATCTGCAGTGAACAGTTCCTTCTGTTGTTCTGCACGTTTAAATCCTAATTGATCGAAAATCACTCCAGAGAATGAATCTGTGTAATAAATGCGAGTAGTTCCAGCCATGAAACGAACAATGGAAACTTCTTGATTTACTTTATCACCCAATTTAGCTTTAAGATCTTCTGTGTGTTTATCGAATTCTGCAATTACATCGTTACCTTTTTCTTCAAGGTTCAAGGCTTTTGCATATAGTTTAAAGTTTTCTTTCCAATCTCCTCTTAGCGTTTCCGAAAAAACGGTAGGGGCGATTGCATTTAATTTATCATATACAGCTTCTTGGCGTATCTTGCTTCCGATAATCAGGTCAGGCTTCAGTGATGCGATTTTCTCTAAGTTGACTTCATGTTCAACACCAACAACTTCGACCCCATCCATATCATCTTTAATATGGTCGTACCAAGGGTCACCAAGCCATGATTGAACGGCGCCAACAGGTTTAATTCCTAAAGCAAGCAATGCTTCAGTGCCTTCATTTGTTAGAACGACCACTCTTTTAGGTGTTTCTTTCAACTCGGCAGTACCCATGGCATGCTCAATTGTGTAGCTTTTATCTTCTTTCTTGTCTTCAGCTTTATTTCCATCGGCTTTCTCATCCGAATTCCCGCAAGCTGCTAAAAGGAAGACTGCAAGTATTGTAAAAATCGTTAATAATGACTTAAATCTAAACATCTATGTATCCCTCCCAATTTTTCAGCGAATGATAATCATTCGCACTTAACAGCATCATCATAAAATGAATATACTTTTCTGTCAATATATAATTGAAAATGATTCTCAAATCCGTTGACATAATCCTGTTAACGCCAGTACAATTGAATTAAATAATGATATACAAACGTGATTGGAAAGGTAACTGGATATGTTATTAAAAAATTCATGGCAGAAATGGATGGGGATGTTCATTACCATTCTTTTGCTGCTGTTTTTACTGTGCTCAAGCATTGTATACGGTTATACAGATACAACCTGGAAATTGGCCATCGATGCTTTTACCCACTTCAATGGGACGAATGAACACATTGTCATTCAATCAGTCAGACTTCCGCGTGCCCTGATTGCTTCGGCAATTGGTGCAAGTTTGGCCATCTCGGGGGTTTTGATGCAAACGCTAACTAAAAACCCCCTTGCCTCTCCAGATATATTCGGGGTCAACGCCGGGGCGGGATTGGCGGTTGTCACTGGGGTCACAGTTTTTGGGATAAGCAATCTTCAAGTATTCACATGGCTGTCATTCATAGGGGCCGCCATAGCTGCGATAAGCATATATATGATTGGAAGCATGGGACGCGGCGGCTTGACACCGATGAAGCTGACATTGGCTGGTGCAGCCATGACGGCCATGGTAGCTTCACTTACACAAGGTCTTCTTGTTTCTAATGAGGCTCTTTTGGAGCAAGTCCTATTCTGGCTTGCCGGATCCATTTCCGGCAGAAGTCTAGACAATTTAGTTGCCGTCCTGCCTTATCTTGTCGCAGGTTGGGGCCTTGCCTTGATCATGTCCGGTAAAATGAATGTGTTATCCATGGGTGAAGATGTTGCAAAAGGTCTTGGACTGAATATAGTTTTCCTTAAACTGGTTATGGGGCTGGCAATCATCCTGCTCGCTGGCGGATCAGTAGCTGTTGCGGGTCCGATTGGCTTTATAGGAATCGTCGTTCCCCATCTTACCCGTTCTATAGTAGGCATCGATCATCGCTGGTTGATTCCCTTCTCTGGACTTTTCGGGGCGGTGCTTTTGATTGCAGCCGATGTCATATCCAGGTATATCCTGATGCCCCGAGAAGTTCCTGTTGGAGTCATGACAGCCATAATCGGGACCCCATTCTTTATTTATATAGCTAGAAAGGGGTTCAGCGGCCGATGAAGTCATATAAGAGCTTTCGTTTGTTTAATGAAAAAATATCATTCTTGATGGATAAAAAAGCTATGATCGTGATTTTCATATTATTTTTAGTCACTTCACTAGTGTTTGTGATCAGTACTGGAGTGGGTGAAATGAATATAAATCCGCTAAGTGTCCTACAGGTCTTTATCGGAGGGGGGACGGATAGCGATCGGCTTATTATCCAATCTTTCCGCCTGCCTAGAATAATTGTTGCCCTGTTGGTAGGGATGGGCCTTGCTGTAGCTGGAGGAATCCTTCAAGGGATGATTCGAAATCCACTTGCTTCGCCTGATATCTTGGGGATAACAGGAGGAGCGACTGTAGCGGTCGTTGGATTCTTGGCCATTTTCAGCGATAAGAATCATTCTTTAACAGTGAGCATCAATTGGCTGCCGTTAGCTGCTTTCATTGGGGCGACAGTCGTGGCCTTACTTGTTTATTCCTTAGCCTGGAAAAATGGAGTTCCCCCGATAAGGCTTGTGTTGATCGGGATTGGGGTGATGGCTTTAATGAAGGCACTCACTACGATGATGATGATTCTTGGCCCAGTTTATCAAGCTAGCCAGGCAAACCTTTGGATCACGGGGTCAGTGTCCAACTCCACCTGGAATAATATCGCTGTACTGGCACCATGGACGATTCTCTTCCTGTTAATCGCCTTCCTGTATGCCAGAAATATTAATTTACAGGAGCTAGGCGATGACCTTGCAACAGGGCTTGGGGGACATTTACAAAAACAACGGTTTACATTATTAATGATCAGTACGGCCTTGATTGGAGGTTCCACAGCTTTTGCTGGAGGAATTGGCTTTGTGGGATTAATGGCACCCCACATGGCCAGAAGGCTGGTTGGTTCGAGTTTTGGAGTGTTACTGCCCGCTTCAGCTTTGCTTGGCGGCATCCTGGTTATGGTGGCGGATTTGATTGGGCGGACCTTATTCTCACCTTTGGAAATACCGGCTGGTGTCTTCACAGCGAGCATCGGGGCACCATACTTCATTTATTTACTTTATAAAACGAGGAATTCGTAAATCCGGTAAATGCAGAAAGAAGCAGCCATCCTAGGGATGGCTGCTTCTTCTTTTCATTAAGCTTCTTTAGCTGCTTCGATTTCAATGGTAAGCGTGATTTGATCGCCGATCAGTACGCCGCCTGTTTCTAATGCCGCGTTATATGTAAGACCATAATCACTGCGTTTAACTTTCCCTTTTCCGCTAAATCCTGCTTTTTCATTTCCCCATGGATCTTTCCCTTGGCCTTCGAAGGTTATACTGAAAGTTTCTTCTTGTGTGATTCCATTAAGAGTCACATTTCCAGTTACATCGTATTCATCTTCATTCGTTTTCATGATTTTTGTTGATTTGAATGTTAATGTAGGATTTTTTTCTACATCAAAAAAGTCAGCGGAACGTAAGTGATTATCCCGGTCTGCATTGCGCGTGTCAATACTGGCCACATCAACGGTAAAATCGATTTCTGCAGTTGTTAGATCCAATGGGTTTGCTAGAATGCTTGCTTCGAACTTATTAAAACTCCCTTTCACTTTAGCGATCATCATATGTTTTACGGAAAATTCAATAGCACTGTGAGTCGGGTCGACTGTCCATTTTGTATTTGTCATGTTAATTCCTCCTATTATTAATCTCGAATTTATATATCTTTAATTTGAGATATCTTAACTTAATGTAATTATATGAGGTGGAAGCGATAGTGTCAACTAAAAGTTTTCCTTAATTTAGAAAACATGAAAAACCCTGTGCATTTATGGGACACAGGGTTTTTTCTTATGAAGAAGAGTAAAGCTGACTACCTTCATTAATTGGCATGTTCTTTCTCTTCTTGATTGTTCACTTTACTCGGCCAAAAAGCACGGCGGCCAAGTAGGGCGGTGATTGCAGGAACAAGGAAAGGGCGCATAATGTATGTGTCCATTAACACACCAAGAGCAGTAATGAGCCCATTGAACCAAAGTGCAACCCGGAATACGAAAGAATAATGAAGGTTAATGCGATTGCTGCAATTATCCATACAGCAATGACAACCCAACGACTGGTTTTTCCGGTCATCATCCTGCCAAGTCTGCCTAATATTGATTCGTCCAATGAAGGCACCCCGCTTTTTTAATTATTTATCCTTGGTTCATTATAATGGGGTGCTGTTGACATATATAAAAATGGGTATGCTTACTCCATAGTTCTACTAAATGATTCAAGTTGTTAATGGCATGAAAATATGATCATCGATACATAGGGGAAAAGTACTTATTTAACTAATTTCTATTAAATTTGAAGATTGAAGAGTGAAATATAGGGAATAGGGGAAAGTATGGTAGTATTATGGCTTTTATTAACAAAGGAGGGATTTTTTTGTCTGATAAATCCAAAAAAACAAATGATGAACCGAAAGAAACATTAACGAACAGGCAAGGACACCCGGTAACGAATAACCAGAGTCTTAGAACTGTAGGGAACAGAGGTCCTAGTACACTTGAGAACTATGATTTCCTGGAAAAGATCAGCCACTTCGATAGGGAGCGTATCCCTGAACGGGTTGTGCATGCCCGTGGTGCAGGTGCACATGGTTATTTCGTTCCGACCGGTAAAGCGGGGGACGAGCCGATTTCAAAATATACGCGAGCGAAGGTTTTTCAGGAAGAAGGTAAAAAAACTCCGGTATTCGTGAGATTTTCATCTGTTATTCATGGAGGGACGTCCCCGGAAACGTTACGTGATCCCAGGGGATTTGCCGTTAAATTTTATACGGAAGATGGAAACTGGGATCTTGTAGGCAATAACCTGAAAATTTTCTTTATCCGAGATGCCATGAAATTCCCGGATTTGATTCATGCCTTCAAACCGGATCCGGTCACGAATATTCAGGACGGCAGGAGGATTTTCGATTTTTGCTCGAGTTCGCCTGAAACATTCCATATGGTTACCTTTGTGTTTTCCCCATGGGGCATTCCAGCTAACTACCGCATGATGCAAGGATCAGGGGTCAATACTTATAAATGGGTGAATGAGGAAGGGAAAGCCGTGCTTGTCAAGTATCACTGGGAACCGAAACAAGGGATTAAGAACCTGACACAGCAAGAGGCAAATGAAATTCAAGCTACGAATTTCAATCATGCCACACAGGATCTATATGAAGCGATCGAACGCGGGGACTATCCTGAATGGGATCTCAACGTACAGATCATGAGTGATGATGATCATCCTGAGTTGGATTTTGATCCGCTGGATGATACGAAGATTTGGCCGAAAGATGAGTTCCCATGGCTGCATGTCGGTACGATGGTATTGAATAAAAACCCTGAAGACTATTTCACTGAAGTCGAACAGGCTGCATTCGGCACGGGTGTCCTAGTGGATGGACTGGACTTTTCTGATGACAAGATGTTACAGGGACGTACATTCTCTTATTCCGATACACAACGTCACCGTGTTGGCGCGAATTATCTGCAATTGCCGATTAATGCCCCAAAGAAACCAACAGCCACGAATCAGACCGGCGGACAGATGCAATATGAAGTTGGCAGAGGCAGCCAAAGCCCCCACATCAACTACGAACCATCAACTGTCGGCGGCTTGAAAGAAGCCAAGCAGACGGGCAAGGAGTATACACCTATGGTGGAAGGGAAACTTGTTCGTGAGACAATCGATCGCCAAAACAATACGAAACAGGCTGGTGAAACATTCCGTGAATTCGAGGATTGGGAAAAGGACGATTTAATTTCAAATTTAGTGGCGGCATTGGCTCCCGCCGACAAGCGCATTCAGGAAAAAATGATAGCACTAGCCGAAGAGGCCGATGAAGAGTATGGCCGCAGATTGAAAGAGGGACTGGCCTCGGCTTCTGAACATACGGACTCCTCAAAACCTCTGGGTGGGACGGATAACCCTGAGGACGCCGTTAGAAAAGGACATGAAGCGGATCCATATTGATTGGAATGAAAAGAAGCAAACTTTCCTTTAAAGGGGTTTGCCTCTTTTTTTTAATGGGCATAATTGTTGGATGTGTGGAATGTTCCTCTGATGATGCCTTGAAAATCAAGTGGGAAATTGATTGGCAAAAAACTTCATAATCATTTAAACTGAAACTACTCTATTTTTCTCTTATAAAGGAGATGAAAAAATGATTAAAATTCTTTCTGCCCTTTTCCTTCCTTGTCTACTTGTCATGCTATTTTCAAGAGTCACCTATAACAATGTCGTGGGCCTTGTTTTAACTGTTGCCTTGATTACAGCTTCCGCATATAAAGGTTATACGCATACAAACTTATTGATCATCGTCGATGCCTTATCCCTGACAGTGGGATTTTGGTTATCAAAAAGAATGATGAAACGTACATCCAAGAGCGCCTGACACCAAAGGTGCTTTTTTTGTACTTAAACTTGTCATTCCCCTCACTACATCATGAAGTCCATAAAACAAAAAATAGAATGGATGTTCGCTTATTGCTGGTTTGTTTTAAGGCTATTGTGGTAGAATGTGTATATAAGCTTTATTAAACCGGAATAAATAGAAGGGATATAGGCATGTCCCGTTTTCATATAAAAATATTTCAATAGGAGGCTATGCTTGGTGAAGGATAAGTTTGAGTTAGTCTCAAAATACTCTCCTCAAGGAGATCAGCCGGCAGCAATTGAAATGCTGGTCGAAGGGATTAAGGAAGGCAAGGAAATGCAGACGTTATTGGGGGCAACGGGGACAGGGAAAACGTTCACCGTTTCCAATGTGATTCAAAGAATCAATAAACCGACTCTTGTCATTGCCCACAATAAAACGTTGGCAGGGCAGCTTTACAGTGAGTTCAAAGAGTTCTTCCCTAATAATGCCGTTGAATACTTCGTTAGCTATTATGATTATTACCAGCCAGAGGCTTATGTTCCATCCACGGATACATTCATCGAAAAAGATGCAAGCATCAATGATGAAATCGATAAACTGCGTCACTCGGCAACCTCGTCTTTGTTCGAAAGGAAAGATGTCATCATCATTGCCAGTGTTTCGTGCATATATGGACTCGGTTCTCCTGAAGAGTACCGGGAGATGGTCGTTTCCCTCAGAACAGGCATGGAAATAGACCGGAATGCCTTACTGCACAGACTCGTGGATATTCAATATGAGAGGAATGACATTGCTTTCCAAAGGGGGACCTTCCGCGTTCGCGGCGACGTGGTCGAAATTTTCCCGGCCTCACGTGATGAACATTGCGTACGGGTCGAGTTTTTCGGGGATGAGATTGACCGTATCCGCGAAGTCGATGCCCTGACTGGTGAAATTACCGGTGAACGTGAACATATCGCCATTTTCCCGGCTTCCCACTTCGTAACCCGCGAAGAGAAAATGCGGATAGCCATTCAAAATATCGAAACGGAACTGGAAGAGCGATTGAAGGAATTAAGGGAAGATGAAAAACTCCTTGAAGCACAGCGTTTGGAGCAGCGGACCCGATATGATTTGGAAATGATGCGGGAGATGGGCTTTTGTTCAGGGATCGAGAACTATTCCCGCCATTTAACCCTTCGTCCCTCAGGTGCGACACCATACACTTTAATGGATTACTTTCCAGAGGACTTCCTATTGGTCGTGGATGAATCGCACGTAACCCTTTCGCAAATCCGCGGAATGTTCAATGGAGATCAGGCGCGTAAGCAAGTGCTCGTCGATCATGGCTTCCGTCTGCCGTCTGCAAAAGATAACCGACCGCTAAGATTTGAAGAATTTGAAAAAAAGGTCCATCAATCCATATTCGTTTCGGCAACTCCGGGACCATATGAACTCGAACATACGCCGGAAATGGTTCAGCAGATCATCCGTCCTACCGGATTACTGGATCCGACGGTAGAAGTGCGGCCGATTGAAGGCCAGATAGATGACTTGATCGGTGAAATACAGGAGCGCGTCAAAAAGAACGAGCGTGTGCTCATTACGACCTTGACGAAAAAGATGTCCGAAGATTTAACTGATTATTTAAAGGAAATCGGCATCAAGGTCCAATATCTTCATTCGGAAGTGAAGACCTTGGAAAGGATAGAAATCATCCGGGAACTGCGAATGGGCAAATATGATGTACTCGTTGGAATCAATCTTTTAAGGGAAGGCCTGGATATTCCGGAAGTGTCGTTAGTGACCATTCTGGATGCCGATAAAGAAGGCTTCCTTCGCTCGGAACGTTCGCTTATTCAAACGATGGGCCGTGCAGCCCGTAATGCCAACGGCCACGTCATCATGTATGCAGACCGCATCACGAATTCGATGGAACTTGCCATCAATGAAACGGGACGGCGCCGTGAAATCCAGGAAAATTATAATAAAGAGCATGGAATAATGCCTCAAACCATTCAAAAGGATATCCGTGATTCCATAAGGGCGACTCATGTAGCCGAAGAAAGCGAAGAGTATAAGGAAGACCTTGCACCAAGCCTCGCGAAGCTTCCTAAAAAAGAGCGTTTAAAAGTGATGGCAAGCATGGAAAAAGAAATGAAGGAAGCGGCAAAGGCACTGGACTTCGAGCGAGCTGCCGAGCTGCGTGATTTATTACTAGAGTTAAAAGCGGAAGGGTGACGAAACATGGCAATGGATAAAATTGTGATAAAAGGTGCCAGGGCCAACAATTTAAAGAATATTGATATCACGATACCGAGAGACAAACTTGTTGTGCTGACCGGATTATCCGGATCTGGAAAGTCTTCCTTGGCTTTTGATACGATTTATGCAGAAGGGCAAAGACGTTATGTAGAATCACTGTCCGCTTATGCTCGTCAATTCTTAGGCCAAGTGGATAAACCGGATGTCGATGCGATTGAAGGTTTGTCACCAGCCATTTCCATAGACCAGAAAACGACCAGTCGAAATCCTCGTTCAACCGTAGGGACTGTTACGGAGATCTATGATTATTTAAGGCTGTTATTTGCACGGGTCGGAAGACCGACTTGTCCGATCCATAATATTGAAATCACCTCACAAACGATTGAGCAAATGGTGGACCGCATTCTTGATTACCCTGAGCGAACCAAGCTTCAGGTATTGGCACCGCTTGTCTCAGGCAGAAAAGGGACACATGCAAAAGTTTTGGAGGAAGTTAAGAAACAAGGATATGTCCGCATTCGTGTGAACGGGGAAATGCATGATCTCAGTGAGGAGATCACTCTCGAAAAAAATAAAAAACATTCGATTGAAGTCATCATAGACCGGATCGTCATTAAAGAGGGTATCATGGCTAGGCTTGCAGATTCCTTGGAAAGTGCTTTGCAGCTTGGCGAAGGCAAAGTCATCATTGACGTCATGGGTGAGGAAGAGCTGCTGTTCAGTGAACATCATGCTTGTCCATACTGCGGATTTTCGATTGAAGAGTTAGAGCCGAGAATGTTTTCCTTCAATAGCCCGTTTGGGGCCTGCTTGGATTGTGATGGCTTGGGGGCGAGGCTTGAGGTGGACCGTGATCTGGTCATCCCGAATCAGGATTTAAGCCTCCGTCAACATGCGATTGCGCCATGGGAGCCGACGAGTTCCCAATATTATCCACAGCTCCTTGAAGCGGTAGCTAACCATTATGCGATAGATATGGATGTGCCCGTTAAAGATTTACCGGAAGAGAAAATGGATAAGGTCTTGCTTGGTTCAGGTAAAGATAAGATATATTTCCGTTATAAAAATGATTTTGGAAGAGTGCAAGAAGGATATATTCCTTTTGAAGGAGTTTTAAGAAACATCGAAAGGCGCTTCAAGGAGACGAGTTCAGATTATATTCGTGAGCAAATGCAGAAATATATGTCAGAACATCACTGTCCAACCTGTAAGGGTCATCGATTGAAGAAAGAGAGTCTTTCCGTGCTCATTCAAGGAGTCCATATAAGCGAAACGACAGCTTTATCAGTGGAAGATGCGTTAGTATTTTTCGATGAGCTTGATTTGACTGAAAAGGAAGCTGCAATTGCGAGATTGATTTTACGTGAAATTCGTGAGCGGCTCGGTTTCCTGGCTAATGTAGGTTTGGAATATTTGACGTTGAGCAGGGCGGCGGGAACATTATCAGGCGGTGAAGCGCAGCGTATACGATTGGCGACGCAGATCGGTTCCCGATTGACGGGAGTCCTCTATATATTGGATGAACCTTCAATAGGGCTGCATCAGAGGGATAACGATCGATTGATCGAAACATTGAAGAATATGCGCGAAATCGGCAACACCCTGATTGTTGTCGAGCACGATGAAGATACGATGATTGCTGCGGATTATTTGATCGATGTTGGTCCTGGAGCAGGAGCGCATGGAGGAGAAATCGTGGCCGCTGGTACTCCGGAAGAGGTCATGAATAATCCTAAATCCTTAACGGGTCAATATTTAGCAGGGAAGAAATTCATTCCATTGCCATTGGAACGCCGGAAAAATGATGGCCGTGTCATTGAGATAAAAGGTGCCAAGGAAAATAATTTGAAAAACGTTAATGTGAAATTCCCACTTGGGGTCTTTACAGCCGTTACAGGAGTCTCTGGATCAGGGAAAAGTACATTAGTGAATGAGATCCTCCATAAATCATTGGCTCAAAAGCTGAATCGGGCAAAAGCCAGACCAGGCGATTTCCGTGAGATCAAGGGAATTGAACATTTAGATAAAGTCATTGATATTGACCAATCACCGATCGGCAGAACCCCACGGTCGAATCCAGCTACCTATACGGGTGTATTCGATGATGTTCGTGACGTATTTGCCTCGACTAATGAAGCAAAGATCCGCGGTTATAAAAAGGGAAGGTTCAGTTTCAATGTGAAGGGCGGCCGCTGTGAAGCATGCCGTGGTGATGGCATTATCAAGATTGAAATGCATTTTCTCCCTGATGTCTATGTCCCGTGTGAAATCTGTCATGGGAAACGTTATAACCGGGAAACTCTTGAAGTGAAATATAAAGGGAAAAACATATCCGACATTCTCGATATGACAGTCGAGGAAGGCGTTAGTTTCTTTGAAAATATCCCAAAAATCAAACGGAAGCTACAAACGATTTTTGACGTTGGTTTGGGTTATATCAAGCTTGGACAGCCTGCTACCACTTTATCTGGCGGTGAAGCGCAAAGGGTGAAACTTGCTTCTGAATTGCATCGCCGTTCCACTGGGCGCTCCTTTTATATCTTGGATGAACCAACTACCGGACTTCATGTCCACGATATAGCAAGGCTGCTCCAGGTTCTGCAGCGGCTGGTTGACAATGGGGATACAGTTTTGGTGATCGAGCATAATCTGGATGTCATCAAGACGGCGGACCATATTATTGACCTGGGACCGGAAGGCGGAGATAAGGGCGGTACGATTGTCACTTATGGAACACCTGAAAATATATGTGAAGTTTCCGAATCGTATACGGGAAAATACTTAAAACCTGTACTTACCCGTGATCAAATCCGCATGGAAAATTGGATTGAAGAAAAAGAAACTGAGCATGAACATGCTTAAAAAAACAAGCCATCAGGCTTGTTTTTTTGTAGAAAAATGACGGTGTGCATTTAATCAATCATTTGATTAAAGAATAGGAAAACAAGATATTTCCGGGGAAATCATACATCTTCCTTTTCGGAAATTGTCATTTCCCTTTGTCGAATGACGGGAAAAACGGTATTTATGAAACTTTTTAGATATCTAGGCGTATGTATGAATAAAATGTTAGAAGAAAGCGAGGAATGTTCATGCAGGAGGAAAGGAAGAAAATTTTAGAAATGATTCAGGATGGAAAGTTATCAGCGGAAGAAGCCATGGGCCTATTGGAAGAATTAGATAAAGCCAGTCAGGAAAGTGAAGCTAAAGAACAGAAATTGCAAAATGAATTATCGACGGTAGTCGTGGACAAGAAAAGCGAAGAAAGCACTCAGGATACGTTTAAGAAGAATATCCAGTCATCGAAAGAAAAGATTATTGATTTCGTTGAAAGTGCTTTTAAGAAAATCAAAGAAATGGACCTTGATTTCAATTTCGGGAAATCTGTGGAGGTCAGTCATATTTTCCAGCATGACCAGGATTTCCTGAATGAAGTTGATGTAGATATAGCAAATGGGAAAATAAAAATTGCCGCATGGGACCATAATGATGTCCGGGTTGAATGCCAAGCTAAGGTATACCGTGCGGAAGATATAGAAGAAGCCAGGAAAAACTTTTTAGAAGAGGTCGATTTTACGATTGAAAATGGAAAATTGAAGTTCAAGGTTCGTGAAAAATCCATAAAGGTTGATACGATCATGTACATTCCAATGAAGGAATATGAGGACATTCATGTAAGGATGTTCAATGGAGCAATCACGACTGAATCATTGAAATCAGAGAACCTTAAAGCGAAAACGGCGAATGGTGCCATTCATATCATGCAGTGTACGGGTGATTCGTGTGAGCTTGAAACAGGTAATGGGATGATCACCATTTCAGATACCAAATTTAATGACTTGGAAGCCGAGACCCTGAATGGAGCGATTAATGCCGGTGGTTACTTCAAGAAATTGGATGTCCAAACTTTCAATGGGGAAATCATCTGTACGAATTCAGGGATGGATTGCGATTCGATCCATGCTAAGTCAGTCACTGGAAAAGTCCAGCTGACCCTACCGCCAGGTAAGGCAATCGAAGGAGAGTTGAAATCAAATTTAGGAAGCTTTAATGTTACTTTGGAAGGGATGACCATCATCGAAGAGAAAAGTGATGTGGTTCAGAAGATCCTTAAGTTTAAGACGGTTAAAGAAGAGATTCCTGTGCTTCATGTTTTTGCAGAAACCAAGACCTCAGCGATAACGGTTTCCTGAAGAAACAGAAAAGGGTTCAATCTAAATTTTAAAACAAAGTTGATTGGAACGTAAGGTACGAGATTCCTGCGGGAAAAGCGTGTCAGGGGAGACCCCGCAGGCGAAAAGGCGCCGAGGAGGCTCCCGGACCGCCCGCGGAAAGCGAGTGCCTGGAGTGGAAATCAAGGTTAAATTGTGTAAAACCTTAATAACTGTAGACAAACTTGATTTTCATCGAGTTTATTTACAGTCTGAAAGCCCGCCAATATAAACTGGCGGGCTTTCTTTTATTTTGGTCTAAGGACCATGTATGTTCCTCTCGTCTCTTTCCTATTTATGGGACTTTCCCACTGCCGTCATCCGGTTAAAGTGAATAAAAAAACAATAAATCGATAATGCTTTGTTTGGTTATTAACAGAAAAATGCTAAAATAGAAAAAGTATCTCAAAAAATAGCATCGCTCCAAAAGGAGGAAAGATATATGGCAAAAGTCCGTACAAAGGATATAGTAGAAGCGTTCGGCCTAGAACTTATCAGTGGGGAAGAAGGAATTAACCGACCAATAGTCACGAGTGATTTATCTCGTCCCGGACTTGAAATAGCCGGTTTTTTTGATTATTATCCCGCGGATCGAGTACAGCTTTTAGGTATGACGGAGATGTCCTTTTTTAATCGGTTGAATGAACCGGAACGAATTCAGAGGATGGAAGAGTTATGCAGGGACTTTACTCCAGGCATCATCATTACGCGTGGTCAGGAAGTGCCGATAGAATTGATCGAAGCTTCTGAGCGGGAATCCGTTCCTGTGATGAGATCTACTATGAAGACAACAAGGTTATACAGCCGTCTGACCAATTTCCTTGAAAGCAGGTTGGCACCAACCACTGCTGTTCATGGTGTATTGGTGGATATCTATGGGTTAGGGGTGTTGATCACCGGGAAAAGCGGAGTCGGTAAAAGTGAGACAGCCTTGGAATTAGTGAAACGGGGTCATCGTCTCGTAGCCGATGACTGCGTCGAAATCAGGCAGGAAGACCAAGATACGCTAGTCGGGAATGCGCCGGATTTAATCGAGCATCTTCTTGAGATAAGAGGATTGGGAATCATTAATGTAATGACACTTTTTGGAGCTGGTGCAGTCCGGAGCAATAAAAAGATCTCAATCGTCATCAATCTGGAACTATGGGAAAAAAACAAGCAGTATGACCGGGTTGGTCTTGATGAAGAAAAAATGAAAATCATCGATACGGAAGTGACGAAAATTACCGTGCCTGTCCGTCCAGGGCGAAATTTAGCCGTTATCATTGAAGTGGCAGCCATGAATTACCGCCTGAAACGAATGGGAGTAAATGCTGCAGAACAGTTTTCAGATCGCTTGAACCATGCCATTGCAGATCCGGAACATGATGAATTTTAAAAGGTTATAGGAAAAGAGGGGACAAAATGGAACAAGGAATACAGCCGCTGAATCCAATAGCAATAGATCTAGGCCCCATCCAGGTACATTGGTATGGACTAATCATCGGTTTCGGTGTGTTATTGGGTCTTATTATCGCTTTAAGGGAATCAGAGCGAAGAGGTCTTGATAAGGAAATATTTACGGACATGATTTTGTTTGCTGTCCCAATCGCGATCATTAGTGCCCGTATTTATTATGTAATCTTCCAATGGGAGTACTATTCACAAAACCCGGGGGATATCATAAAAATATGGAATGGCGGAATTGCCATACATGGTGCGTTGATTGGAGCGGTGCTGACTGCGATCGTCTTTTCCAAGGTCAAGAAAGTCTCATTCTGGAAGTTGGCGGATATTGCTGCACCGAGCTTATTGTTGGGGCAGGCGATTGGCCGTTGGGGTAATTTCATGAATCAGGAAGCGCATGGGGGAGAAATAACAAGGTCATTCCTGGAAAATATGCATTTGCCTGAATTCATCATTAATCAAATGTACATAAACGGTACGTATTATCACCCAACCTTTTTGTATGAATCGATTTGGAATATTGTCGGTGTTATTATCCTCTTAAGTTTACGGAAAGTGAACTTGCGCAGGGGGGAACTATTTTTAACCTATGTATTATGGTATTCCATCGGCCGTTTTTACATTGAAGGATTGCGGACGGATAGTTTGATGCTGACGGAATCGCTGCGTATCGCACAAGTGATCTCGATTGTGTTGGTAGTTGTAGCCATTGCTTTAGTGGTCTATAGAAGGGTACGCGGGCATGCGGACAAAAGATATTTAGATGCATAGGGAATATGTGTAAAGGGAGAGGGCATAGTGTTGGTAGAATCGATTAAAAAGGGACTTCTTTCAGGTTTGAATACAACTTGGTCTTTGGGAAAAGTGATATTCCCAGTCACTCTGATCGTCACTGTGCTTCAATATACGCCTGTCTTGCCATTCATCATTAACTTGATAGCGCCTTTGATGAATCTCATCGGTCTTCCGGGGGATGCGGCAATTCCGCTCGTGTTAGGGAATTTCCTGAATTTATACGCAGCGATCGCTGGCATATTAACGCTTGATTTAACTGTTAAAGAAGTTTTTATTATCGCTATGATGCTATCTTTTTCACATAATTTATTGATCGAGTCAGGTGTAGCGATGAAAACCGGTGTCAAGCTGTGGATCATCCTAACAGTACGGATAGGGCTTGCGCTTTTGTCAGCGGTCGTCATCAATCTTGTTTGGCAGGGCGGATCTGAAATGGCCCAAGGAGTGGCTATCGGGGAGGTTGCAGAGATTAACGGAGCGGGTGCAATCCTTTTACATGGGGTCATCCAGGCCCTTTCCGGAATCGCCCAGCTGGCGGTGATCGTTATTCCGCTCATGGTGGCGGTTCAAATCATGAAAGATTTAAAATGGCTGGAAGCCTTCTCGAAAGCCCTTGCCCCCTTCATGAAGGTACTGGGGATGAAGCCGAATGCTTCCATGCCTTTCGTTACAGGCCTGACTCTTGGTTTGGCATATGGGGCAGGCGTAATGATCCAAGCGGCTAAAGAAGATAATGTTTCGAAGAAGGATATGACGATTGCATTCATCTTTTTAGTTGCCTGCCATGCTGTTGTAGAAGACACACTGATTTTTATTCCGTTGGGGATTCCGGTCTTGCCGTTGTTACTTATTCGGGTACTCACTGCCATTGTCTTAACGATGGCCGTTGCGTATATATGGAATCGGACTGACAGGGTACAGAGAAAGGAAGCTGTATATGAACAATAACATAACTACATTATTATTTGATCTTGATGGGACGTTGATCAATACAAATGAATTGATCATCGCCTCTTTTACAGAAACTTTAAACCACTTTTGTCCTGGAAAGTTCAATCGGGAAGATATCATTCCATTTATCGGACCGACTTTGGTTGATACTTTCTCTTCCATTGATCCAAAACGAGTGGATGAAATGATCGCATACTATCGGGAGCATAATTGGAAGAACCATGATTTGCTTGTGACACAATTTGACGGAGTGTTCGAAACCGTTCAAACATTGAAGCAGAGCGGCTATAAATTGGCAGTCGTTACGACAAAGAAGCGTGATGTCGTCGAAAAGGGCCTGCGTTTAAGCAAACTGGATCAATTCTTTGAAGTGGTGGTCACGCTGGATGAGGTGGAAAAGGCAAAGCCGGACCCAGAGCCTTTGGTAAAAGCCTTAAATCAACTTGGTTCGGTTCCTGAAGAAGCGATCATGATTGGCGACAGTTATCATGATATTATGGGCGGGAAAAATACAGGTACAAAAACGGCAGGGGTTTCATGGTCCATTAAAGGCCGTGAATTCCTGGAAAGTTATCACCCTGATTATATGCTTGAGCAGATGGCAGATTTATTGAATATCGTTGAGGTTGAAAAGCTCACGGAGGCAAGAAAATGAGACGCACGTCCCGCTATCCAGTTGAAGGGGCCAATTCACTATGGCATGTATATAAGACCGTTCCATTCTGGAAAGTCGTAAAGAATTTTGTGGTGATACAGCTGGCGCGCTATACGCCATTTCTGGGCATGAAGAATTGGCTATACAGGACGTTTTTACATATGAAAGTCGGGAAGCATACTTCGTTTGCCTTGATGGTCATGCCGGATGTGATGTTTCCGGAAAAAATATCGGTTGGAATAAATACTGTCATAGGCTATAATACGACGATCCTTGCTCATGAATATTTGATTCATGAATATCGTTTAGGAGATGTAGTCATTGGTGATGAAGTATTGATTGGAGCGAATTCAACCATTCTTCCAGGACTTTCAATTGGTAATGGGGCGATTGTCTCTGCGGGGACGCTTGTCCATAAGGATGTTCCGGAGGGAGCTTTCGTCGGGGGAAATCCAATGAAAATCATATATACCAAAGAGGAAATGCTTGAGAGAGAGCAGCAAACCTCCTTATGAAAAAAGGGACTTGCCCATATATGCGGCAGGTCCTTTTTAATGGCATTTTGGGTATAACGGAGTCAGTTCATTCTTTAGATGCTCTATCACTTCATTGATTGATACATTTTCCTGGTTCACAGTCGCTTCATACGTTTCTTTTAAAATTCGAAAAAACCTTTCCTGTGCCTGTTTATCCATATTGAGATTGTCATCCTATCATCTATTAAAGATTTGTGAAGAGGGGGCTGAACAACTTCAGCCCCGCATCTCATTTATCTATTTCCGATTTCAATAAATCGGCAACCAATACGTACCTTTCCGGTGCACTACCAATATATGAAAAAGGATAGCAGGTTGTTACTGTAAGCGTGGCTTTAGGCTTGGGAACGATCACGGTACGGTCATCTGCATCGACGATACGAACCTTCCTCACCTTATATGTAAACGTACCGGCTTCTGTCTTGGCAATCAGCAAGTCGCCCTCGCCGACTTCACCTAGATCTCTGAAAATTGTATCTCGGTGACCGGATAAAACGGAATTATCCTTTTCACCGGGGAGGACGGACCCCGCATAATGACCGACGCCCTTTTCGAGTTCATCTTCGTCCGTTCCGTGATAAATTGGGAGTGATGCCTCGATTTTTGGAATATAAAGCTCACCCATCAAATCACCTGTCTCCGGTCGATCTTCATATAGTTCAAGCCCATCGGGAACATCTGCTTTCGTCTTCGGTTCGGGGAGTTTAGCCGTCGCTTCCGTTGTGTCAGATTTCCATTTATATAGGGCATAGCCTTTTAACAGCGTATAGGCGTTTGTCGTTGTAAAATAAAAACCTAAGGTTAAAAAGCAAACAGCAGTGATAAGTAACCATTCTTTCTTATGCCTGGATTGCCTATTTTTGCTCATCTTAATTAGTGAGTCTCGCTTTTCTAATTAATCCGAAAGCGATACCCATCAACACTAAACCGATTAAAGCACCGAATAAGTAATTACCAGCCGTTTTAGGAAGCACTCCGCCTTTTTCCGTTTTATGTTCAGGTTTTGCGGGTTTCTTCTTTTCTTTTTTTACCTCAACCACTTTAGAAATGACCTGAGTGGACTGTTTAATGTCATTACCGGTTTCTTTCACTAAATCGGAACCGATCATTTCACCTGTCAATGTGAAATCTAGCAAAAAATTGCCGTTTAAATCATAAATGGAAACTAGTAAACTAGCATTCGTCAATTCCTTAAGCTGGAATAAAGCCTCAAGGGATAGGTTTGTCGTGACACCATCCTGAATTAAGGCGAATTTGAATTGAATTTGCAGCAAGCTTTGAAGATCTTTATATATAGAAAGCAATTCAGCTACTTGTTCTGCAGACAATTCATCAATTGTTTCAAAATACTCGAGTTGATCCATCCTATCGGAGATCGCCATTAAACGATCTTCAAAAGAAGGGTCTTCGACGATAGGTGAAAGATGGTTCATGAATCTGTCGAGCTCTTCGTCTGTAAGGCCGATCTCAGTAAAGAGACCATCCATTAAATCGATGATCTCTTCCTCATCATATTCCATCTCTTCCTCATCATAACCCATTTCTAAATCGATGATATCCTCAATGTCGTAAATGAAATGGAAGGTATCGATGATGGAATCCCCCTCTTCCAGTTCGCCGTATTCTATTAATAATTCCGTAAGTTCAGCTTCTGTCATTTCATATTCTTTAAGTAGATTCTGTAAGGTCTCAGGAGTGACGGTCTGTCCTAATGTATCACGCAACTCTTCTACCGATTCCAGTTCATTCAACGTTAAGGCGTAATAGGATAAATACTCTTCCAATTCTTCTTGCGTCATTCTAACTTCAGAAAGGTATGCATTTAGCTCATCCTGGTTGATCTTAGTTGCCGCAAAACCCTTCGTTCCGCTTAAACCCAGTGAAAAAAGAACGATAAGTGCCACAAAAAATGAAAAATATTTCTTCATTCCCATTTACCCCTAAAAATTTATAATATTACCAAACTCCTAAATATTATAAAATAGCTAAACCAAAAGGTATACATTAAAAACGATGAATGGCTAAAGATAGGAAGAATTATCAGGGGAAAAAGGTATAACTCCTTCCGATAGGACTTAAACCGATCATGAAGAATATCCAAGACCACCGTGGTATTGAAGTAATGGGATTAGGGGCATATTTTCCTTGACGTAAGGTGGGGGCAGGGGTAAACTATTAATAACTTCAACCTGCTACCATATTAGCGAACTAAAGTGTTTTAATAGATTATTTTGAGTATTTATATGATTATGTCATTTAATTTGGTACTATTTTTATTAAATATTATCCGAAATTTGGATTTAAGCGTGAAACCTTGGAAAGATAAAGAGATAAACAAAATAAGGAATGGGTGCATCGGTTTTTGCCTATAGGCGTACCGATTGGATATAGATAGTAATCAATATTTCAAAAGGATGTGCAGTCGTGACAAAGCCATTTATGTTTGAAAAACCGTTAGGCATGAGAGATACATTGCCAGTGCTGTATGAAACGAAAGTGTCGGCCAGAAATAAAATGAGTGATGAAATCAAGAAGTGGGGCTATCAATTTATTGAAACGCCTGCTTTGGAATATTATGAAACAATTGGCGAGGCTTCAGCAATATTGGATCAACAGTTGTTTAAGCTTCTTGATTCCCAGGGGCATACGCTCGTACTCCGTCCAGAGATGACAGCCCCCATTGCACGGGTCGCAGCATCCAAACTGTTAAAACAGCAAATTCCGCTTCGCCTGGCCTATTCCGCGAATGTATACCGGGCACAGCAGCGTGAAGGAGGCAGGCCGGCAGAATTCGAACAGATTGGTATTGAGTGTATCGGAAATAAGTCCATAAGTGCCGATGCTGAAATGATTGCCCTGCTTACGGATGCTCTAAAGGCTGCCGGGCTTCAGGAGTTTAAGATTTCCATTGGACATATTGGATTTCTGCAAGACTTTTTCTTGAGCATTCTAGGTACGGAGGAAAGAGCCTCTATATTAAGGAAGTTTTTGTATGAAAAGAATTATGTTGGTTACCGCGAGCATGTTAAATCACTGCCGCTTTCATCCATTGATAAAAAACGGCTTATCGAATTTACCTCATTAAGGGGCAGTGAAGGAACCCTGAAAAAGGCGCTAGGGTTGGTTGAAAATAATAAAGGGCAAGATTCTTTGGCTGAACTGAAGGAATTGTCTGCGCAGCTGAAAGAATTTGGCGTTGAACAATATGTGAGCTTCGACTTAACATTGGTCAGTCATATGAGTTATTACACGGGAACTTTATTTGAAGTGTATGCCGGACAAGTGGGTTCGCCAATCGGCAATGGCGGCCGGTATGATAATCTGCTTGATAAGTTCGGCTGGAATGCTTCGGCCACAGGTTTTGCAATCCGGGTTGATCGTCTAGCAGAAGCTCTTGGGGAGCCGATCCAGCCTGTCGCACCAGAATGTATTTTATTCAGTCCAGAACGGAGATTTGAAGCAATTGAATTTGCAAGAATAAAGCGCTCCGAAGGGAAATTGGTAACGATTCAAGATATTACAGTCGTCCAAAATGTCGATGCTTTTACACGGACATTTTCTGAAGTTCATTTATTCGTAGGGAATGGGGGGAATGGAAAAGATGAATAATAGCTTTTTAACGATTGCGATGCCGAAAGGGAGAATATTTGAAGAAGCGGCAGAGCTATTAAGAAGGGCCGATTTTCGTCTCCCTCCCGAGTTTGATGATTCCCGGAAATTGATCCTTGAAGTGGAAGAGGAGAATCTGCGGTTCATTTTAGCTAAACCGATGGATGTCGTAACCTATGTGGAACACGGCGTCGCTGACATTGGAATTGCAGGGAAGGATGTCATGTTAGAAGAAGAACGTGATGTCTATGAGTTACTTGATTTGAAAATCAGTGCCTGCTATTTAGCTGTAGCTGGACTTCCTGGTACGAAAATAAGTGACATCGCCCCCAAAATAGCCAGTAAATATCCGAATGTTGCCTCCAGTTATTTTCGCGAGCAGGGGGAGCAAGTCGAAATTATAAAGTTGAATGGGTCTATTGAGTTAGCACCGTTAATTGGTTTAGCTGAACGAATCGTCGATATCGTTTCAACGGGGCGGACATTGAAGGAAAACGGTCTTGTGGAATATGCAAAAATCGCCAATGTGACTTCGAGGCTGGTAGCAAACCCTGTCAGCTATCGAATTAAAGAAGCAAGGATTACCGAAATCGTTGAACGGCTAGCAGAAATTATTGAATAGTAAAGAATCGCTAATGAGGTGAAGGTATGAAAATAGAACGGTTTGCTGAAGGGATTTCACTGAAACGCTCGGTTGACGCAGGTACTGCCGATCAAAGAAAAGCGGTTCAGGATATTATTTATGATGTCAGGAAAAGCGGAAACGCCGCTTTACATACCTATACCGAACGTTTCGATGGTGTCAGCCCAGGGGAATTACTTGTATCGGAACAGGAAATGGAAGAAGCGACAGCGGCCTTAACTGCTGAGCAGCTTGACATTATTCAAGAAGCTGCGAATAATATTCGAATGTTTCACGAGAAACAAATTCGAAATTCATGGTTTACGACTGATGATACGGGAACGATGCTAGGACAAAAATTGACACCTCTTGATGCTGTAGGTGTTTATGTTCCTGGAGGCACAGCGGCATATCCTTCGTCAGTGTTGATGAATGCGTTGCCTGCGAAGGCCGCGGGGGTGGAACGGATCGTTATGGTTTCTCCTCCGGGGAAAGATGGGAAATTATCGCCAGCGGTTTTGGCAGCTGCCAAAATTGCAGGAGTTAAGGAAATCTATAAAGTTGGCGGGGCTCAGGCAATAGCTGCTCTCGCTTATGGGACAGAAACGATTAAGAAAGTGGATAAAATAGTGGGTCCGGGAAATATATATGTGGCGTTAGCGAAGCGCGAAGTATTCGGAGATGTCGCCATTGATATGATAGCAGGTCCAAGTGAAATAGCGATATTGGCGGACGAATCAGCCATCGCTTCGGAAGTTGCGGCAGACTTGCTATCACAGGCGGAGCATGATGCCCGAGCTTGCAGTGTTTTGGTGACGACGTCAACTTCTCTTGCAGAAGAAGTGGCAACAGAAGTGACCAAGCAGGTGGCGTTACTTCCACGCCATGATATTGCTGCAGCATCCATAAGGGATTATGGAAGAATCGTTGTATGCGGGAATATGGCGGAAGCTGTTGAAGCGATTAATGAACTTGCACCGGAACATTTGGAAATTGTGGCCAAAGATGCACTTGAAATCATGGCTGAAATCCGCCATGCCGGGGCAATTTTCATTGGCCGCTTTAGTTCGGAGCCCGTCGGGGATTACTTTGCAGGTCCCAATCATGTGTTGCCTACCAATGGAACCGCCCGTTTTTCCAGCCCGCTGAATGTGGATGATTTCCAAAAGAAATCGAGCATCATCATGTATAGTGAAACGGCCTTCCGCAAAAATGCAGAAAAAATCGCAGCATTTGCCCGAATGGAAGGACTTGAGGCTCACGCCCGTGCCATTGAATCACGTGGTGTGAATGAATCCAGGGAAAAGTCCTGAATTATTAAATAAGTGAAATCATGATATAAAGACTTTTGACATGCTTTTACATCTTGGGAAAAGGGGTCTTACCCCGTTGAGGAGGAGTTGTAATGGAACGTTTTGCTAGTGTGGAGCGAAAGACGAATGAAACGGAAATAAGTTTGAAGTTTGGTGTGGATGGGGGAGGTAATTCCTCCATTAAGACGGGCGTTCCGTTTATGACGCATATGCTGGATTTGTTCACGAAACACGGGAAGTTTGATTTGACAGTAGATGCAAATGGGGATACAGACGTGGATGATCACCATACAACTGAAGATATTGGCATTTGCTTGGGGCAGACGTTATTGGAGGCCCTTGGAGACAAGCGTGGGATAAAGCGTTACGGAAATGCTTTCGTACCTATGGATGAAGCGCTCGCCCAGGTTGTCATCGATTTAAGCAATCGTCCGCATCTGGAGTTCCGGGCTGAGTTTCCTTCGCAAAAGGTCGGTACGTTCGATACTGAACTGGTGCACGAGTTTCTTTGGAAATTCGCTCTTGAAGCCAGGATGAACCTGCATGTAGTCGTTCATTACGGTCACAACACACATCATATGATCGAAGCAATATTCAAAGCGCTTGGACGTGCATTGGATGAAGCTACGACAATCGATCCACGTGTCAAAGGCATCCCTTCGACGAAAGGAATGTTGTAAATGATCGGGATCGTCGATTATGGCATGGGGAATTTATTTTCTGTAAGTAAAGGGCTTGAGCGCCTTGGTGCCGATTCTTTCATTTCCGATGACCCAAAAGAACTTTCAAAGTCGAAAGGGATCATACTTCCCGGCGTTGGCTCTTTCAGGGATGCTATGAGTCTCTTGGAAAAACAAAAGCTGGATGAATTCCTGAGGGAATATGTAGCCGATGGAGGTTATCTATTAGGCATCTGCCTTGGTATGCAGCTTCTCTTTGATGAAAGTGAGGAAAATGGACCGGCAAAAGGATTATCCCTCATCCCAGGAAAAGTAGTTCGTTTTAAAGGCGTGGATGCGAATGACCAGGTTTATAAAGTGCCGCACATGGGCTGGAATCGCCTTGAATTTAAACATGCGTCACCAGTGAATGATGGGCTGGAAGAGGAACATGTCTATTTCGTCCATTCTTACTACGTCGATACGGATGAATCATTCGTTACCGCTTCGGCGACGTATGATGTGGAAGTGCCGGCGATCGTCGGTAAAGGGAATGTATTCGGCATGCAGTTCCATCCGGAAAAAAGCGGGAAGATGGGCATGTCACTTTTGAGAAATTATCTGTCATTAGTGGAAGGGAAGGAAGAAGCATGAGCAACTTTACTATTTACCCGGCGATTGATATGCGCGGAGGCAAATGCGTCCGCTTGATCCAGGGAGATTACGATCAGGAAACCGTTTATGGCGATTCCCCCTTCGATATGGCTAAAAGCTTTGCTGACCAAGGAGCCGATTGGATACATATGGTCGACCTTGACGGAGCTAAAGAGGGAGTACGCATCAATGATTCATACGTAATTAAAGCTGCAAGTGAGTTAGGGGCCCGCATTCAAATCGGCGGCGGCATCCGTACGGAACGGGATATAGCCCATTACCTGGATAATGGAGTGGAACGTGTCATTCTAGGCAGCACGGCCGTTTCAGATCCTGATTTCACTAAAGATATGATTAGGAAATATGGAAGCCAAATCGCAATCGGGATCGATGCGAAGGATGGCAGGGTTGCCACTCATGGTTGGCTTCAAACGTCTGGGACCCTTGCGATAGATCTTGGTAAATCACTGGCCGATGCTGGTGCAGAGACCTTTATCGTGACTGATATCGCGACGGATGGCATGCTTTCAGGTCCGAATGTGAAAGGGATATTGGCCATGGCGGCGGCAACTGGTAAAAACGTGATTGCTTCGGGAGGCATCAGTTCACTCGAAGACCTTATCACCCTCAAGGAGTATGAAGCCCATGGCATTGCAGGGGCAATCATTGGCAAGGCACTTTATACCAATCGTTTCACTGTAAAAGAAGCACTAGAAAAGGTGCGTGGTTAAATGCTCACTAAACGAATTATTCCATGTCTCGATGTAAAGGATGGGCGCGTAGTCAAAGGCATACAATTTGTTTCCCTTAGGGATGCTGGAGATCCTGTCGAACTTGCAGCCTTTTACGACCAAGAAGGTGCCGATGAGCTTGTCTTCCTGGATATTTCCGCATCACATGAAGGCAGGGAAACGATCGTCGACGTCGTTCAAGCGGTAGCGGGCAGCTTGGCAATCCCGTTCACGGTGGGCGGCGGTATTAATTCATTGGCGGATATGAAGAAGATCTTAAGGGCTGGTGCCGATAAGGTATCCTTAAATACAGCAGCCATTCTGCGCCCTGATTTAATTAATGAAGGTGCTGATTATTTTGGTTCCCAATGTATCGTGGTCGCCATAGACGCCCGATATGAAGAAGAGCTTGGTTCATGGCGCGTATATACCCACGGCGGTAGGAAAGCGACTGAATGGGATGTGATCGAGTGGGCGAGGGAAGCCGTAATCCGCGGTGCAGGTGAAATTTTATTGACAAGCATGGATTGTGACGGCGAGAAACAAGGGTTTAATATCGCTATGACAAAAGCAGTATCCGAAGCGGTTTCAGTGCCGGTCATCGCCTCAGGAGGGGCAGGTAACGCTGAGCATTTCCAGGAAGCCTTCCAAGAAGGTAAAGCCGACGCAGCATTAGCCGCATCGATTTTTCATTATAAAGAAACATCCGTCAAAGAAGTCAAAGCGTTTCTCAAACAACAAGGAGTGGTTGTACGATGAATCTTGAAACTATTAAATACGACGAAAAAGGTCTGATACCGGCAATCATTCAAGATGCAGGAACCGGTGAAGTGCTGACACTTGCTTATATGAACCGAGAATCACTGCAATTGTCGATTGAAAAAGGTGAAACGGTTTTCTTCAGCCGTTCGCGCAATGAATTATGGCATAAAGGAGCAACCAGCGGTAATACCCAGAAAATCATCGAAATGAAGTATGACTGCGATCAAGATGCATTGGTCGTTCGGGTCGTTCCTGCAGGTCCTGCGTGCCATACAGGGGCAACAAGCTGTTTTAGCGAAACGATTTACCAAAACAGTGAAGCCGGACAAGACGTGAAGGCGAATGTGACTTTCTTGACGGAATTGGAAAAATTGATTGAAAAAAGAAAATCGGAAATGCCTGAAGGTTCATATACTACCTACCTATTCGATAAGGGCGTTGATAAGATCCTGAAAAAAGTCGGTGAAGAAGCGGCAGAAGTGATCA
This sequence comes from Peribacillus sp. V2I11, assembly GCF_030817135.1. NCBI lineage: Bacteria > Bacillati > Bacillota > Bacilli > Caryophanales > Bacillaceae > Peribacillus > Peribacillus sp. V2I11. Next base: position 2,673,244 of record NZ_JAUSYW010000001.1, read on the forward strand.
TTGCTGCCAAGAACCGTGATGCAGAGGAACTTTCGATGGAAAGTGCCGATCTCCTCTATCACTTATTCGTTCTTCTTCAGGAGCAGGAGCTGCCTTTCCAAGCAGTGCTTGATGTATTGAAGGCTAGACATGCCGATAAGGATGAACCGAAAGAAACCGAATGAATGGTGATTGCCCACCGTCAATAGGAGGGCTCAGACTGAAGACAAACTCGATGAAAATCAAGTTTGTCTTCAGTTTTTTTATGGCTTGTACAATTTGGACGTTGATTTCCGCTCCAGGCACTCGCTTTCCGCGGGCGGTCTGCCCGCGGCTTGGCCTGCGGGGTCTCCCCTAGACGCGCTTTCCCCGCAGGTGTCTCGCACTTTCCTCTTCAATCAGCTTTTGCTACAAACTTTTGGTAGAAACCGTACCTGAGATTTGAAAGTGTTGCTTTGTTCGGGAACATCATTGATGAAAGAGATATTTTTTGCCTACTAACTGTACCCTCCGTCAATAGGAGGGCGTTTTTGTGTATTTATGACTATGAGAGCGATCTTGACTTCTCATTTGACTAGGAATATACTTCAATTTTTTCTTAAAGAAAGCAAGGTAATTCCATTTTCCATTTTCTTGAATTGTTCGGCAAATTTACACCAATATGTTATAATACTATGGTTAATCAACTTGTAGATGGAGGATTACATGAGTAAAGACTCTAAATTTGGCCAACAGGCAAAAATTCTAACTTTTCACCCAACAGGTGAGTATTACTTCACCAAGGGTTTAAAAGCTTATCATAGACGAGAGTTACCTAAATCAAAAAAATACCTTGAACGTGCGCTGGAACTTGAACCTGCTGAACCGATGATAGCCTGTCAATTGGCAATCACTTGCTCGGAAATCGGTGAATATAATTATTCAAACAACCTCTTGGAAAACATCTTGGATGTGATGGATCCCTATATGTCGGAATGTCATTACTTCCTGGCGAATAATTATGCCCACTTAGGCATGTTCAAGGAGGCTTATCGTCACGCCAGTGCTTATCTTGATAAAGAAGAAGACGGGGAGTTCAGCGATGACGCAGAGGATCTGCTTGAACTGATAACTTTTGAGTCGGATGAGTCAGAAGAAAATCCCTTTAAGCATGATGGGCTCATTACCAAACAGGAACAAGCCCGTGAGTACCTTGAATCAGGCAATTTTCCGAAGGCAATCGAAGTGTTGAAAGAAACGATTGCCGAGTACGAGGATTACTGGTCCGCTTATAATAACCTGGCACTTGCCTATTTCTATCTCGGTCAAGTAAATGAAGCTTTTGAAACACTTGATGAGGTACTGGAAAAAAGTCCGGGAAACCTGCATGCACTTTGTAACCTTGTTGTTTTTCACCATTATCAACAGGATGAAGCAAAGGTTGAAGAGCTCATACAGATGCTGGAGAAAATTCGGCCGATGCTATCTGAACATCGTTTCAAGCTTGGAGCGACCTTCGCTTTGATCGGAAACTATGCTTCTGCATATAAATGGCTGAAAGTCCTCCAAAAGCAAGGGTTCGAGGGAGATGGAACCTTCTACTATTGGCTTACCATTTCCGCTTACCACTTAGGCCATGAACAGGCTGCCAAAAAGGCATGGAAAAAGGTCGTGGAAATGAACCCGGAAAAGGAAGGCATGGAGCCTTGGGGAGATATGAATGCAACTTCTGATGGTTTTGAACATCATTTTCCTTCAATTATAAAAAGGCTGGAAAGTGAATTCATCGAAGAAAGGCTGTTTGCCATTTTCCTTCTGAAACATTCGGTTCATAAACAGAAGCTATTGAAAAACCAGGTCCTCAACCTAAATCAGAATTTCACTGATTTGGAACGTGATTATGCCGAACTTGTTCAAGTTCCTGCTAAAGATCGCCAATTAACACCGATTGATTTTGCCGATCGCACAGCTGAGTTATTATATCAGCATTTCCAACCGATACAGTTAAATGAGGCCGGGCTCTATTTAATGTGGTTTTCCGTCTTCATCGAAGCGGTGAAATCCGAGCAGAAGTTAAATAATCCAGCAGGCTGGGCATCTGCGGTGGAATACGTGTGGAATCAGCTTAAAAATGAGAAGGCGAGCAAACAGGCAATCGCAGACAAACATTTCATATCGGTTTCCACCTTATCGAAGTATGTAAAGTTGGTTCAAAACTTACTGGGATGAGCAGATATTTGGACGAAAAATTATTTGTTATATAGGATAATAGGTAGGGAACACTAACCGTAGTGAAGGTTCCATTTGTAATGGAATATGGAGGAGTGAAAACATGTCTGAAAAAATTTATGACGTTGTTATTATTGGAGCTGGTCCTGCAGGGATGACGGCGGCTGTCTATACATCACGTGCGAACCTTTCAACCTTGATGTTAGAACGCGGAGTACCGGGCGGGCAAATGGCCAATACTGAGGAAGTTGAAAATTATCCTGGATTCGAGACTATACTCGGACCTGAACTTTCAACGAAAATGTTTGACCATGCAAAGAAATTCGGTGCGGAGTATGCCTATGGGGATGTTAAGGAAATCATTGACGGTGAAGAGTATAAAACGATCAAAGCCGGTTCCAAGGAATTCAAAGCACGTTCAATCATCATTTCATCCGGTGCCGAATACAAGAAAATCGGCGTTCCTGGCGAAAAAGAATTGGGCGGCCGCGGTGTATCATATTGTGCTGTTTGTGATGGTGCATTCTTCAAGCAAAAAGAACTGTTCGTTATCGGCGGCGGAGACTCTGCTGTTGAAGAGGGTGTGTACTTAACCCGCTTTGCTTCAAAAGTGACAATCGTTCACAGACGTGACGAACTTCGTGCTCAAAAGATTCTTCAAGATCGTGCATTTGCCAATGAGAAAATTAACTTCATTTGGAATCATACTTTGAAGGAAATCAATGAAAAAGGCGGCAAAGTCGGCGGTGTCACTCTAGTTTCCACTGAAAACGGAGAAGAGACAGTGATGGACGCAGACGGTGTATTCATTTATATCGGAATGCTTCCGCTAACCAAACCATTTGAGAACTTGGGTATCTTGAATTCCACAGGCTATATTGAAACGAATGATCGGATGGAAACAAGCGTCCCTGGTATTTTTGCAGCTGGTGACGTTCGTGAAAAAACATTGCGCCAAATCGTTACAGCTACAGGCGATGGTAGCATTGCCGCTCAATCCGCTCAGCATTTTGTTGAGGAACTTCAAGAAAAATTGCAGCCAAAGGCTTGATTTCACAAAAATATACAATCGTAATTCCGTTTTAACGATGTTGTAACACGTGTGAAATAATGATTGGGTATAGTATGGGTAGAAGTTGACCCCCATTAATTATAAACGTTTAAGGACACAGATTAAGTTTCTGTGTCTTTTTTTTGTTTTCCTGCTTTGAGACTATATCTTTAGTTCCAATTTTTAGGGTGTTTTCAAATGGTTTTAAATGTGAAGTAAGCCAACCCTTTGCATTTAGGCAGCGAAAGTGGAGAAGAATAGGAGTTAAGCAGGATAAAGACTTACCTCCGTTTTCCTTGCGAATGAATATTCCCCCAATGCAGGAAGTTTACTTTATTGTTAGCTCATTTCAAAAATAGTATAATGATAAGATATACTAAACATATATATATCTTTCATAATGGTAAGAAGATGAAAAATACAACTTGTTTGAACTATTAGCATTTGTAAATCGCCAAATGGATATCTAGCGGCGGTTTAAGGATATAAACTGAATCTCTTCAACACGGGGGGGTGAAGGTTTCTATAGTCGAGCAGAGCCAATTGAGGTGAAGAACGTGCAACGTGTCACAAACTGTGTATTGATCAAAGATAATCAAATCCTCTTATTGAAAAAACCTAGACGCGGATGGTGGGTAGCTCCAGGCGGCAAGATGGAGCCTGGGGAATCTGTACGCGATGCTTGTATTAGGGAATATCGCGAAGAAACGGGCGTTTATTTAAAAAACCCTTCCATCAAAGGTATTTTCACCTTCATTATGAAGGACGGAGATAAGGTTTTGTCGGAATGGATGATGTTCACTTTCTTTGCAACGGATTCCGATGGTATAAATGTGGATGTTTGTGAAGAAGGGGAACTTAGCTGGCATCCGGTTGAAGATGTTAAAGAGCTGATGATGGCTGAAGGTGACTTTCACATCTTGGACTATATGGTTCATGGAAGTGGGATCATTTATGGAACCTTTACCTATACACCTGAGTTTAAGCTACTTTCTTACCGATTGGATCCAGGTTAATTTTCACATATAAAAAAGATTGCTATACATGGGGGCGGAGAAACTATGAGTACAGGGCAGATGAGTGAAACGCAATTGGTCATCATTACCGGAATGTCCGGAGCAGGTAAGACAGTGGCGGTTCAAAGTTTTGAAGACCTCGGCTTTTTTTGCGTCGATAATTTGCCGCCCACGCTATTGCCAAAGTTTTTGGAGTTAATGAAGGACTCCGGGAATAAGATGAATAAAGTGGCCCTTGTCATGGATTTGAGGGGGAGGGAGTTTTTTGATTCCTTATTTCTTGCACTGGATAATTTAACGGACACAGCTGCAGTATCACCAAGAATCCTTTTTCTTGAAGCTGATGATGATTCCTTGGTCCGCAGATATAAGGAAACGAGAAGGACCCATCCCCTTGCTCCTTTAGGCCGGCCATTGGAAGGCATTAAAATGGAACGGCAACTTTTGGACGAATTGAAGGGTAGGGCTCAGTTGATCTTTAATACTTCCCAACTGAAACCGCGCGAATTGAGGGAGAAAATCGCTTTGGAATTTTCTGCGGATAAAAGTGTCGGTTTTACAGTCAATGTCATGTCCTTCGGGTTCAAGCATGGCCTGCCCATAGATGCCGACCTTGTGTTTGATGTACGTTTCCTGCCAAATCCATATTATATTGACCATATGAGGCAAAGGACTGGTATGGAACAGGAAGTGTCAAGTTACGTTTTAAAATGGAGTGAGACGCAAAAGTTCTTGGAAAAAGTGACCGATCTGCTTGCATTCATGCTTCCATATTATAAGCGTGAAGGAAAAGCACAGCTTGTTGTTGCGATTGGGTGTACAGGCGGGCAGCACCGTTCTGTAGCATTGACGGAGTATATTTCAAACCACTTCAAAAAGGATTACAGGGTTCAAGTATCACATCGCGATATCGATAAAAGTAAGGGGAAAGCAGATGTCAGTAAAAAAGAAACAACCTAAGGTTGTGATCATTGGAGGGGGAACCGGCCTTCCCGTTTTGTTGAGAGGGTTAAAGAAGCATCCGGTGGATATAACGGCAATCGTAACGGTAGCTGATGATGGTGGAAGTTCAGGCCGCCTTCGCGAGGATATGGATATTCCCGCTCCGGGTGATATTCGTAACGTACTGGCTGCGTTATCGGATGTAGAGCCCCTTGTTGAACAAATGTTTCAACATCGCTTTCAGAGTAAAAATGAGTTGTCCGGGCATTCGCTGGGGAATTTGATACTGGCGGCAATGACCTCGTTGACCGGGGATTTCGTCCATGCGATCCAGGAAATGAGTAAATTTCTTAATGTCCGCGGTAAAGTGCTTCCGGCTGCCAACCAAAGTGTGGTTCTCCATGCGGAGATGGATGACGGAACGATTGTTACAGGAGAATCCAAGATCCCTTTCTCAGGAAAGAAAATAAAAAAAGTATTTCTGTCTCCTCATCATATAAAGCCGCTTAGTGAAACTATCCAGGAAATCAAGCAGGCTGATCTTATTGTCATAGGTCCAGGAAGCCTATATACCAGCATTCTGCCTAACTTACTTGTCCCTGGTTTAGGAGAAGAGGTTGGCCGTTCCAAGGCTAAGAAGGTGTACATTTGCAATTTGATGACACAAGCCGGCGAGACGCTGGATTATAGCGCGAGCGATCATATAAAAGCGATATATGACCATATGGGAAATGCATATATTGACAGGATACTTGTTAATAATGAGGAAATACCAACCGAGATTCAGCAACGTTATCAAGCTGAATATGCTAAACCGGTCATGTTTGATGTGGAAGGTTTAAAACGGATGGGGCTTGAAATCATACAAGAACGCATTTTCAGCTATGAAGGGAATGTAATACGCCATGACACGAAAAAAGTGGCGGATTTGCTTTATAATATGCTTGTAAATGAAACAAAAAGCCACATAGTACCGTAGATATAAGCGGGGGCGGTTTTTTGATTGATAAAAATAGATTACCTGCGTTCGATTGGGGGTGAAATGGATGTCTTTTGCTTCAGAAACGAAAAAAGAGCTTACTACATTAGAGGGAAAGGATTGCTGCGGTAAAGCGGAATTGTGTGCGCTTATCCGGATGAACGGATCCCTTTCATTTTCTAATCGGAAGCTTGTTGTGGATATTCAAACTGAAAATGCTGCGATTGCCAGAAGGATTTATACGCTGCTGAAAAAAAGTTATGAGGTCCAGGTCGAGCTGTTGGTCCGTAAAAAGATGAAGCTGAAGAAGAATAATGTATATATTGTCAGGATGTCATCCGGAGGGCAGCGGGTTTTAACCGATTTGGAAATTTTAGGCGATGGCTTTGAAATTCTCCATGATATATCCGATACTATTGTTGGGAAGAAATGCTGTAAGCGTTCATACCTAAGAGGTGCATTTCTTGCGGGAGGGTCGGTAAATAATCCGGAAACGTCTTCCTATCACCTTGAGATTTTCTCACTTTATAAAGAGCACAATGATGCCCTTTGTGAGCTAATGAATAAGTTTGGATTGAAGGCCAAGACGCTTGAACGCAAGAAAGGGTACATCATTTATTTGAAAGAAGCCGAAAAGATAGCCGAGTTTTTAAGCATAGTTGGCGCCCATTCAGCTTTATTAAGGTTCGAAGATGTGCGGATTGTCCGTGATATGCGTAATTCAGTGAATCGGCTTGTGAATTGTGAAACAGCCAATTTGAACAAAACGATCGGGGCCTCATTGCGCCAGGTTGAAAATATCCATTATATCGAGGATACGGTAGGACTAAGCATTTTACCGGATAAGCTTCGGGAAATTGCGGAGCTTAGGATAGCGTTTCAGGATATAACCTTAAAGGAACTTGGGGAAATGGTGTCCGGGGGAACCATCAGTAAGTCCGGGATTAATCACCGATTACGAAAGATTGATGAAATAGCTGACAGGCTCCGTGGGGGAGAGGCTATTGCTGCGAAAAAATAAAGCTAACAGGGGAGATCAAGATGGTGGAAAAACAAGTTGAGGTAAAATTGAAAACGGGTTTGCAAGCGCGGCCGGCGGCTCTTTTTGTACAAGAAGCTAACCGCTTTCATTCAGATGTTTTTCTTGAAAAAGAAGGAAAGAAAGTGAATGCAAAAAGTATAATGGGGTTAATGAGCCTTGCCATCAGTTCTGGCGTGTCCGTGAAGTTAATCGTCGAAGGACGCGATGAAAAAGAAGCGTTAGAGGCATTGGAAGAGTTCGTTCAGCAAGAGGGTTAAAATAAAAGGGTGCCTAAAAGTGCATCCTTTTCTTTTATGATGTAAAAAAGGCTCCGGAAGTCGCTTAAGGCGATCTCCGGAGCCTTTTGGTGCATGATTATTTAGAGTCTTTTTTATCATCAAGGATGCTGCGCGTGATGACTTTGTCAATCAAGCCATATTCAAGAGCTCTTTCGGAAGTCATGAAGTTATCACGTTCCGTATCTCTTTGAAGGACTTCAATAGGTTGACCAGTACGTTCTGCTAAAATTTGGTTCAGTTTATCTTTCAAGTGAAGGATACGGCGGGCAGCAATTTCAATTTCCGTAGCTTGACCTTGAGCTCCTCCAAGTGGTTGGTGAATCATGACTTCACTGTTTGGCAACGCATAACGTTTGCCTTTTTCGCCAGCGGCCAATAGGAAAGCACCCATGGAAGCGGCCATACCGATGCATACTGTGGATACATTAGGTTTGATATATTGCATAGTATCGTAAATGGCCATACCGGAAGTGATGCTTCCACCAGGGCTGTTGATGTATAGAGTGATATCTTTTTCAGGATTTTCCGCTTCTAAAAAAAGTAATTGAGCAACAATGGAGTTGGAAACATTATCGTCAATTGCACTTCCTAGCATAATGATCCGGTCTTTTAATAAACGGGAGTAAATATCGTAGGCACGCTCCCCACGACTTGTTTGTTCGATAACTGTAGGAATTAAATTCATGTTCATTTCCTCCTTCGATTAAGAGAATCATTTTAAATTCTTTATGTATGTATGATACACTTTTTGGTCAATTTAGGTCAAACAAAACAAACCCTATAATGGATAATTTGTTCGACAATTTTCTGGCTAAGGCTCCTTCCTGATAGATTACTTTATATATTATGCCGCACAGGGATGAATTTCCACATTACCCATAATACCCAAATGACGAAGTTTTAAACCTGATAACCCTTGCAAAGGAGGCGATTCTATCATATAATGAAGTCTGTTGAAAAAATATTTTCTATTACGCCCTCGTAGTGCAACGGATAGAACGCAAGCCTCCGAAGCTTGAAATGCAGGTTCGATTCCTGCCGAGGGCATTACCAATCTTCTGCTTAATAAAGTGGGGGATTTTTTATTGGTCATTTTTAAGGTTGTTCCCTAAGATTTTTGGTGAATTTACTCGTTTTCCGTAATATTTCATCGAATCCTGGAATGTCAGTCCTGTCTTGAAAATATTCGCCCACACTATTGGAAAATGGTGATTTTTTAATAAAAGTAGTTGTTAAATTTGCATTTCTAACATATAGTATTTAAAAACAAATAAACTATTCAGAAAAAAACGTAAGCGTTTTCATGGGTTTTTGTGTAGAATTTTCTCCTGATAATGTAAAATGGAGTGGGGGAGGGATGAATCGATGAGTATGAATATGAAAGCAGGACTTTTTCAACAGCAAACATTAAAGATGGCAATGACCCAGGAGCTTATGCAAGCTATTACATTGCTGCAATACTCCTCGCAGGAGCTATCGGCCTTTTTAGAAAATAAAATGGTGGAGAATCCATTACTGTCCATAGATCAGCCAACATCTGCTTTATTTCAGCCAACTTTTGACCGGAAAAAGGGTAAACGGACTCTTAAGAATACGTATGATGCCAACTACTGGATTGAACAGATCAGTGAAGATACAATATCGCTTGAACAGCATATCATGTCACAGGTGAATCACCAGCAGCTTTCCGGTGAGCAGCAGAAGGCAATGCTGCTATTAATTCATAACCTTGATGAAAACGGTTACTTGAGGACTCAGCTGGAGGATATATGTATCCCAAGCATATCCCCGGTCGTTTTGGAAGAAAGCCTCTCAATTTTACAGCAACTCGAGCCGCATGGAATTGGAGCGAGAAATCTTCAAGAGTGCCTTTTGCTTCAGGTGAAAGCTGAAGGGGTGAATCTGCTGGCTGAATCGATCATAGAAAACCATTTCCTCGGTTTTGCTGAAAAGCGCTGGAAAGACCTAAGTAAGAAAATCGGTGTTACAATGAAGGAGATTCAAGAAGTATTTGATTATGTCCAGACGTTGAACCCGCGTCCGGCTTCACTCTTTTTTCAGGAAAAACCTTCTTATATAGTGCCGGATGTGGTCGTGGAAGTTCGGGATGGCATGCTGCTTGTCGGGAATTATGATGGTAACACACCCAATCTTAATGTGGATAAAGGGTATTTAAACCGAATGAAGAGCCATAAGGATCAGGGTGTTCAACGGTTTATCCAAGATAAGTGGCAGGAATACCAATGGATCTCCAGAGGGATTCAACAGAGAAAAGAAACTATATTGAAGGTCATTCAGTGCATCGTCGAGAAACAGCCGGCGTGCTTTCATCATGGCCTGAACTTTTTGAAGCCGATGACGATGAAAGAAGTCGCTGACGAACTTGGTATACATGAGTCCACAGTAAGCCGGGCGGTAAAAGGGAAATACGTGCAGACACCATTTGGCACGATAGAGATGCGGATATTTTTCACTGCTTCTTTACAGTCAGTCGGCCTTGATGAGGATATGTCGGGCATGCAAGCAAAAAAGAGCCTACAGGCAGCCATCAATGGGGAAAATAAACAAAAGCCGCTTTCGGATCAAGACCTGGCAGAACGGTTGAAAGAGGAGCATGGAATTATCCTGGCCCGCCGGACCGTTGCCAAATACCGGGAACAATTAGGGATCCCTTCTTCATCTAAACGAAAAAGGTATGACTGAAAAGGATGAGTGGTTTGGAATCAAATGCATTTGTTTTATATAGTAGGGATAAATGCCCGTTATGTGATAAAGCCAAGCAGGTACTGGAAGAAGTGAAAGAGGAGTCAGGCATAGGCTATAAGGAAATCGATATCCATTCCGATGATGATTTACTTGAGAAATTCGGGCTGATGATTCCTGTAGTAGAATGGAAAGATGATATCGTTCAATTCGGAAATGTTGATAAATCAGCTCTAAATCGTCTTTTGGAAAAATAATTTTTCAAATCATTTGAAGAAACATTCCGTTCCTGCTAGAATAAAATATGTAGCAGGAATATTTTTTTGTTTTAGGTGGGACAGAAAATGACTACGCGGGACATTAAATGTCCAACTAAACTTTTTAGGAGTTTTAAAATATGCGTACATTACTCGAGGTACAAAGAAAATTATTACCGGATTTCCTTATGGTTATGCAAAAAAGATATGATATCCTGCGTTATATCAAAATGATGCAGCCGGTTGGAAGGCGCAGTCTGTCCGTGAGCCTTAATTTGACAGAGCGGACGCTTAGGAGCGAGGTTGATTTTCTGAAAAGTCAGAACCTGGTTAACATATTCAGCTCTGGCATGACGCTGACTGATGAAGGGATTGAAATCCTGGATAAGTTAGAAGGAATAATGCGTGAAGTAATGGGTATAGACATAATGGAAAAGCAATTGCAGGATTTGTTACAAGTGGATGAAGTCATTATTGTCTCAGGAAATTGTGATGAGACCCCATGGGTGAAAAAAGAATTGGGTAAAGCTTGTGCAAACCGTATGAGACGAGAATGGAACTCAAAGAATATCATTGCTGTTACTGGCGGATCGACAATGGCCGAAGTGGCTGATTCGTTGTCACCTGATGAAGCGTCGAAGAAATTGATATTTGTCCCGGCCCGCGGGGGAATTGGTGAAGCAGTGCAGAATCAGGCCAATACGATTGTCGAAAAAATGGCACAGAAGGCACAAGCCTCATATAGAGTGTTATATGTACCCGATCAATTAAGCGGTGAGGTTTATGCTTCATTTCAGAAGGAACCTGCAATTAAAGAAGTGATTTCCCAAATCAAATCTGCCGATATGATCATTCATGGAATCGGTGATGCCATGGCGATGGCAGAGAGAAGAAATTCTTCGCCAGAAATGTTAAAGAAGCTGTTAGATGGAAATGCTGTAGGAGAGGCATTCGGTTATTATTACGATGAAAACGGCAAAGTTGTTCATAAAGTTTTGACAGTCGGCATCCAGTTAGATGATCTTAGCCCTGAAAAGCGAGTGATAACTGTGGCAGGTGGTAAAACTAAAGCAAAGGCTATCCGTTCCTACATGAAAGGCGCACCTTCATCAACCGTTTTGATCACGGATGAAGCGGCGGCACAAGAGTTAATTCAGGGGAATTACACCCCTTAATATATTTGCGAACTTAAAAGGAGGAATTTTTCATGGCAGTAAAAGTTGGTATTAATGGTTTTGGACGTATTGGTCGTAATGTATTTCGTGCAGCATTGAGTAATCCTGGGGTGGAGATTGTTGCTATTAACGACTTAACGGATGCTAATATGTTAGCGCACCTTCTTCAATACGATACAATTCATGGCTCTCTTAATGAAAATGTAACAGTTGATGGGGATTACCTTGTAGTTGATGGTCATAAAGTCAAAGTATTGGCTGAACGTGATCCTGCACAATTAGCATGGGGTGAACTAGGAGTAGAAGTAGTTGTAGAATCTACAGGACGTTTCACAAAACGTGCAGATGCAGCTAAGCATTTAGAAGCTGGCGCGAAAAAAGTAATCATCTCTGCTCCTGCATCTGATGAAGATATCACAATTGTCATGGGTGTAAACGAAGACAAATATGATGCAGCAAACCACCATGTAATCTCTAATGCTTCTTGTACAACCAACTGCTTGGCTCCATTTGCTAAAGTGCTTCATGAACAATTCGGAATCAAACGTGGTATGATGACTACTGTTCACTCATATACAAATGATCAGCAAATCCTTGATTTGCCTCATAAAGATTACCGCCGTGCACGTGCAGCTGCCGAGAACATCATTCCTACAACAACTGGGGCAGCAAAAGCTGTTGCACTTGTTCTTCCTGAACTTAAAGGGAAATTGAATGGTATGGCAATGCGCGTACCTACTCCAAACGTTTCTGTAGTCGACCTTGTTGCAGAGCTTGAAAAAGAAACAACAGTTGAAGAAGTGAATGCAGCATTCAAAAAGGCTTCTGAAGGCGAATTAAAAGGAATTCTTGAGTACAGCGAACTTCCGCTAGTATCAACTGACTATAACGGTAACCCATCATCATCTACAATTGATGCCCTTTCCACAATGGTAATGGAAGGAAACATGGTTAAAGTATTATCTTGGTATGATAATGAAACAGGATATTCTAGCCGTGTTGTTGATCTAATCGACTATTTGGCTAAAAAAGGATTGTAATTAGAATAATAAAAAACCTCACCAAGGTGAGGTTTTTTTTATCATAACTCTAAAAAAACTTGGCAGAAGATGATATTATTAGTAAGTCATTAATCAGTCAAGCGTTTACATTTCTTGTTTTTGGATAATTTCCTGGAAACCGACTATAATGAAAAAGAGAAAAGGGGAGTTGGGAAATTTACCCTCTCCCTTTTTGGCTAAAAGAATCAAAAATATGATAACAATATCTAAGGAGGTTCTTGGATTATGAATAAAAAGTCGATTAGAGATATTGAATTAAAGGGGAAACGCGTATTTTGCCGTGTTGATTTCAACGTGCCGATGCAGGACGGAAAGATTTCGGATGATACGAGAATCAAAGCTGCACTGCCGACGATTTCCTATCTGACAGAACAAGGAGCTAAAGTCATCTTAGCCAGCCACCTTGGCCGTCCTAAAGGACAAGTCGTTGAAGAATTGCGTTTAGCGCCTGTTGCGGAAAGACTAAGCGAACTTAGTGGCAAAGATGTGCAAAAGGCAGAAGAAGCTTACGGCGAGACCGTTCAATCAATCATCGATAACATGCAAAATGGCGAGATCCTGTTGTTGGAAAACGTTCGTTTCTATCCAGGAGAAGAGAAGAACGATCAAGAATTGGCGAAGTCATTTGCTGCATTGGCTGATGTTTATGTTAACGATGCATTCGGAGCTGCGCATCGTGCACATGCTTCAACTGAAGGAATAGCACACCATCTCCCAGCTGTTGCCGGATTGCTGATGGAAAAAGAGCTTTCTGTACTAGGAAAAGCCCTATCCAATCCAGAACGTCCTTTTACAGCTATAATTGGCGGGGCAAAAGTAAAGGATAAGATAGGCGTTATCGAAAACCTTTTGGAAAAAGTCGATCACTTGATCATTGGTGGTGGCCTGGGTTATACATTTATTAAAGCGCAAGGTCATGAAATCGGTAATTCTTTATTGGAAGAGGACAAAATAGAAATGGCCAAATCTTTCATCGAAAGTGCAAAAGAAAAAGGCGTAAAACTTCATTTGCCTATCGATGCAGTCGTAACGGCTGAATTTTCACCTGATGCAGAGACAGAGAATGTCGATATCGATGCTATTCCTAATGATAAAATGGGTCTTGATATCGGTCCAAAAACAAGTGAATTATTTGCGGATGTAATCAAAAGTTCTAAGCTTGTCATTTGGAATGGGCCAATGGGTGTATTCGAGTTCGATAAATTTGCGAATGGAACGAGAACGGTTGCCGAAGCATTGGCGGAAGCAGAAGGTACGTACAGCATTGTAGGCGGAGGGGATTCAGCCGCAGCTGCAGAAAAGTTTGGCTTGGCAGAAAAGATGTCCCATATTTCAACTGGCGGCGGTGCATCTCTTGAGTTCATGGAAGGCAAAGAATTGCCTGGCGTTGTGGCCTTGAACGATAAATAAGATTAAACCGTTACATATTTCAACTTTAGAAGGGATGAGAAACCAAATGCGTAAACCGATTATTGCAGGAAACTGGAAAATGAATAAAACACTATCTGAAGCGACTGCCTTTTTAGAAGAAGTGAGCAATTTGATTCCGAAGCAAGATGTAATCGATACGGTTGTATGTGCTCCAGCTTTATTTTTGGATCAGCTGGTTCAAGCAGCAAAAGGAACCGATGTGAAAATCGGGGCGCAGAACATGCACTTTGAAGAAAGCGGTGCTTTCACAGGAGAAATCAGCCCAACCGCATTGGCTGACCTTGGTGTATCCTACGTCATACTTGGTCATTCTGAGCGCCGGGAAATGTTCAATGAAACGGATGAAGCCGTTAATAAAAAAGCTCATGCCGCTTTTGCCCGCCAATTGACTCCAATCGTTTGCTGCGGCGAAACACTTGAGCAAAGGGAAGCTGGCGAAACGAATGATTTCGTAGGCAGCCAGATTGAAAAGGGCCTGGCAGGATTATCTGACGATCAATTGAAACAAGCCGTTATTGCTTATGAGCCTATTTGGGCGATTGGAACAGGAAAATCGTCATCTGCTCAAGATGCAAATGAAGTTTGTGCGCATATCCGCTCCGTTGTTGCCGATAAATTTTCAAATGAAGCAGCTGCAGCCATCCGCATTCAATACGGTGGCAGTGTAAAACCTGAGAATATTAAAGAGTACATGGCACAACCTGATATAGATGGTGCGTTGGTTGGCGGTGCAAGCTTGAAAACCGATTCGTTTTTACAATTGCTGGAGGCTGGTCACTATGAGTAAGTCGCCTGTGGCACTTATCATCTTAGACGGTTTTGGCTGCCGCAACGAAGAAAAGGGAAATGCTGTTTTTCATGCGAAAAAACCGAACTTTGACCGTTATTGGGAACAGTATCCTCATTCCCATTTAACTGCAAGCGGGGAAGCGGTCGGTTTGCCTGCCGGTCAAATGGGTAACTCGGAAGTGGGGCATTTGAATATCGGGGCAGGGCGGATCGTTTATCAAAGTCTGACCCGTGTGAACCTGGCTATCCGTGAAGGCGAGTTTGCACAAAACCCAACTTTGGTCGATGCCATGAGCCATACCAAGAAAAAAGGCACGGACCTTCATCTTTTCGGTCTTCTATCAGATGGCGGCGTGCACAGTCATATTGATCATATGTATGCCTTGCTGAAATTGGCTGCTAAAGAAGGAGTTAAAAATGTATATGTACATGCATTTTTAGATGGTCGAGATGTCGGACCGAAAACGGCGCAGGGTTATATTAAGGAAGCGGAAGCGAAAATGAAGGAAATCGGTGTTGGTCAGTTTGCTACCATATCCGGAAGATATTATTCGATGGACCGTGATAAACGCTGGGAACGTGTGGAGAAATCCTACCGTTCGATGGTGTATGGTGATGGCCCTGCATATTCTTCTGCGATGGAATGTGTCGACGATTCGTACGAACATGGTATTTTTGACGAGTTCGTGATACCTTCAGTTATAACGGCGGAAGACGGTAAACCGGTGGCAACGATTAAAAATGATGATGCCGTAATCTTTTATAACTTCCGTCCAGACCGGGCGATCCAGATTTCCAATACGTTCACGAATGAGGATTTTCGCTCATTTGACCGCGGCCCTGGACATCCTAAGCATCTCCATTTTGTCTGCTTGACACATTTTTCAGAAACAGTTGACGGATATGTTGCATTTAATCCGACAAATCTTGATAATACATTAGGGGAAGTACTTTCCCAAAACCAGCTTACCCAGCTTCGTATCGCTGAAACTGAAAAATATCCTCATGTGACGTTTTTCATGAGCGGCGGACGTGAAGAGGAGTTTCCTGGTGAAGAGAGGATTTTAATTAATTCTCCGAAAGTCGCTACATATGATTTACAACCGGAAATGAGTGCTTATGAAGTAACGGATGCATTGGTGGAACAAATTGAGGCTGACCGCTTTGATGCCATTCTCTTGAATTTTGCCAACCCGGACATGGTTGGTCATTCAGGGATGCTTGAGCCTACCATTAAAGCGATTGAAACAGTGGATGAATGCCTAGGCAGGATTGTCGATTTAATCGTCTCAAAGGGCGGTACAGCAATCATTACCGCTGACCATGGGAACGCTGATGAAGTCGTAACGCTTGAAGGCAACCCTATGACAGCCCATACTACGAATCCCGTGCCTGTCATTATCACTAAAAATCAGGTAACATTAAGAACAGGTGGTATTCTAGGCGATTTAGCTCCAACGATGCTTGATTTGCTTGGAGTCGAAAAACCTGTTGAAATGACAGGAAAATCCCTATTATCTAAATAAAATTGTGAATAGGAAAAGGAGAGATTTATAATGCCGTATATCGAACATGTATATGCACGCGAAGTGCTAGATTCACGTGGTAATCCAACAATAGAAGTAGAAATCCAAACAGAGTCCGGATACTTCGGACGTGCAATCGTACCATCAGGTGCTTCAACAGGAGAACACGAAGCTGTTGAGCTTCGTGACGGAGATAAATCTCGCTACCTGGGTAAAGGGGTACAAAAAGCAGTCGATAATGTAAATGATATCATTGCTGAAGCTGTCATCGGTTTGGATGTAACGAACCAAGCAGGCCTTGACCTTACAATGATTGAATTGGATGGCACTGAAAACAAAGGAAACTTGGGAGCTAATGCAATCCTTGGCGTATCAATGGCTGCTGCCCATGCTGCTGCGGAATTTTCAGGTTTACCATTGTATCGTTACCTTGGAGGGTTCAATGCGAAACAACTTCCAACTCCAATGATGAACATCATTAACGGCGGATCACATGCCGATAACAATGTTGACTTCCAGGAATTCATGATCCTTCCTGTAGGCGCTCCTAGCTTCAAAGAAGCAGTTCGTATGGGTGCTGAAGTATTCCATGCATTGAAATCTGTCCTTTCTGCCAAAGGCTTGAATACGGCAGTCGGCGATGAAGGCGGCTTTGCGCCAAATCTTGGTTCAAACCGAGAAGCACTGCAAGTCATCATCGAGGCAATTGAAAAAGCTGGCTACAAAGCTGGCGAAGATATCTACCTTGGCATGGATGTAGCTTCATCTGAATTCTATAACAAAGAAACTGGCAAATATGATCTTGCAGGCGAAGGCCGCAATGGTGTTACATCCGAAGAAATGGTTGCTTTCTATGAAGAGCTAGTGAATGAATTCCCTATTCTATCCATCGAAGATGGCCTGGATGAAAATGACTGGGAAGGCCACAAACTTTTAACGGAACGCATCGGTTCTAAAGTTCAACTTGTTGGTGACGATCTTTTCGTGACGAACACGAAAAAATTGGCTGAAGGCATCGAAAAAGGCATCGGTAACTCCATCCTGATCAAAGTGAACCAAATTGGTACACTGACTGAAACGTTTGATGCAATCGAAATGGCTAAACGCGCAGGCTACACTGCAGTCGTTTCCCACCGTTCCGGTGAAACGGAAGATGCAACGATCGCTGATATCGCCGTTGCAACAAACGCAGGACAAATCAAAACGGGTTCAATGTCCCGTACAGACCGTATCGCTAAATACAACCAGCTTCTTCGCATCGAAGACCAGCTTGGTGACTTGGCTGTATATGGCGGCTTGAAATCTTTCTATAACTTGAAGAAGTAATCATTTTGGATTCCGCTTCTGACGGGAAGATGGATTCTGCATAGTAATTTCTTTTCCCCTCCCATTCAATGTGCAATCCACATTGAATGGGAGTTTTTTTATGCTTATAAAGTCAGCGGGAATTCGTCCGGTCAATTTTCCGAGTTTGGTTCAGGGCTGATAAATGGTATTAATCAAACGTTTGATTAATACCGTTTCATAAAAAAAGGTGCCGCATCCGGGCACCTTTTTTTTATTTATTCGACACAGCTTCAACTGGTACGGCATTATAGTATTCTTCTAATGTACTCTTCGTTTCAAAAATTTCAGTTGCAGCATCAACACCGACATAGCGGATGTGCCATGGTTCGTATTTATAGCCTGTGATGTTTTCCTTTCCTTCCGGGTAGCGGATGATAAATCCGTATTCATGGGCGTGCTCAGCAAGCCAGGCCGCTTCATTCGTGTCACCGAAGCAGTCCTGGGCGGCACATGCACCGTCATGGGTCGTGACGTCAATCGCTAGACCCGTTTCATGCTCGCTTGTCCCAGGCATTGCACTGTAGGTTTTCGCTTTTTCTTCCCCGTCCTTAGCCACATAGTTGTTAAAGACGGCGATTTGCGTTTGATGTGAACGGTAAGCGGAAACACCGGCAAAGTGCATGTTTTCGTTTTCGGCAGCTTGGAACATCTCTTCAAGCGCTTCTCCCGCTTCTTTTCGCATCATTCTTTTTTCAATTTCATCTTGAAAGATGAAATCCACTTTTGGATAGATAAGGTCATCAGGTTTGTAATCTTCCGGCAGGCTGTATTGTTTATTGACAAGTACAGGTATGCTTTCCGGGTTGGCTAACGTCTGAAGGCCAGCCTGTGCGGGTTCAGCCGTTTCATCAACTTCCACCTGGCGTTGGGCCGTTTCTTTTGAATCATCATTCTTATCAGTTTCTGTCTCCGTATCCTGGGAGCTCGGCTGTTCTTCTTTTGGCTCTTTTTTATCCTCGTTTGATTGGTCGAATGAGCATCCGGACAATATAATGAAAGATGATAGAGCAGATGCTGCAAATATAGGTTTTAACATATTTTAATGGCCCCTTGCTTTTAATATAAGATTTCCAATAAAAGTAGTTTTGAAAAATTATCGTGATAAGTAATCCCTTGTTAATTCACTTTGATATTTATCAAGAAATAAGCCAATCCAGACGACCATCAACAAAAAAGGATAATCATTACGGACAGCGGTTTCCACGACGGGATCAGACCAAAAGTTCGAAAGGAAACCTGACGACATCCTGATTGTCTCGAATGTGATAAGGGCGTGCAGCGATAACCAAAGAATCGTAAGAGTATTGGTCCCAAAACCAATGACCGCTGCTATGATGCTCAGCAAGGCGGCTGCTGCCCCGATCAGGAGGACATTGAAGCTGGATTGGAAAAAGTCGGTACCGCTATTGGAAAGTCCATTATAAATAATAGCAGTAAAATAAACGGTTGTCGTGATATATGCAGCAAATAATAGGTATCGATTTCCGTGATACTTTGCCAGCAGCAATAAAAGCGGTGATAGGATGATTAATAGGACACTGATAAGATTGCTTCCGCCTGTCCATAAAGAATAGCCGGCAACCGCCGAGAATAGGATGGTCAGGAGATCAAGAATCCGAAGTATGGACTTAAACATGTTGACACCTCTTTCTCTATTTATCCAAATTATCTCAAACTTTGTTTCAAAAAGAAATAAATGACTATGGATTTTTAGGAATTCTTACCATCATAGTATAACAAAGATTGTGGATATTTATTGGGTGTGGTAAAGTTAAAGTAATTGTTTATTGGTTCTTCAGGAGGTGTAATTGCATGCATGCATTTCTCATAACGCTTTTAGTGATTGTCAGTATCGCCCTCATTGTGACGGTATTGCTTCAATCAGGTAAGAGTGCTGGTTTATCGGGTGCGATTGCCGGTGGTGCTGAGCAGCTATTCGGAAAGCAAAAGGCACGCGGTTTGGACCTGGTTTTACATCGTGCAACGATAGTATTGGCGATTTTATTCTTTGCTTTAACTTTACTTGTTGCATTCTTTGATGTGTAATGGATCAAAAATGAGTCTAGCTAAATAGCTAGGCTTTTTTCTTTGCACAATAGTTGCATGAATAGATATAGTGATTTTAGTACTTAATTATAGGATAGGGATTTTTTTAATTCTATTTAGTGATAAAGGAGTTTAAAGTCATGAAAATCAAGCTGCAGCAGCCCTTTACTTTTGAAGGAGGAAAAAGAGCTGTCTTACTTTTACATGGATTTACGGGGAATTCAGCGGATGTGCGGATGCTGGGCCGTTATTTGGAGAAACAGGGATACACCTGCCATGCCCCGCACTATAAAGGACATGGCGTTCCGCCAGAAGAGCTGGTGAAAACGGGTCCTGAAGATTGGTGGAAAGATGTCATGATGGCATACGATTTTCTGAAAAGCAAAGGCCATGAAGAAATTGCTGTTGCCGGACTCTCATTAGGAGGCGTATTTTCTCTCAAATTAGGTTACACTGTACCTATAAAGGGTATCGTATCAATGTGTGCGCCTATGTATATCAAAAGTGAAGAAATGATGTTTAAAGGAGTATTGGAGTACGCCAGAGAATTTAAGAAGTATGAAGGAAAAACTCAAGAGCAAATAGAGCTTGAAATGGATCTCCTTGCCGATAAACCCATGAATACATTGAAAGCCCTTCAGGAATTGATAACGGATGTAAGAGAGCACGTCGACCTTATTTACGCGCCGACATTTGTCGTGCAGGGTCGGCATGATGATGTTATCAATCCAAAAAGTGCCGACATTATCATTGATGCCATTGAATCACCGGTCAAAAAAGTCAAGTGGTATGAAGAATCCGGTCATGTCATAACTCTTGATAAAGAAAAAAACCAGTTGCATGAAGATGTATTGGAATTTTTAGAAAGTCTGGATTGGTCCGAATAACAAATTAATCATACCCTGAATAGGAGGGTTTTCATGGAAGATAACATTCAAGAACATATTAATAAGCTTCTGACATATATGACGGATGAAGCGTATAAGCCGTTAACGGTACAAGAACTGGAAGAGGCTTTGAAAATCGAAGACTCGGCAGATTTCAAGAATTTCGTTAAGGCTTTAGTAAAGATGGAAGAAAAGGGATTGGTGGTCAGAACGAGGAGCAATCGTTACGGCCTGCCGCAAAAAATGAATTTGTTTCGCGGTAAATTAACGGGACATGCAAAGGGATTCGCTTTTGTGACGCCTGAAGATAACCCAGGAATGGATGATATTTTCATTCCGCCAAATGAAACGGGCACAGCGATGCATGGAGATGTCGTCATGGTACGGGTATCTTCGGAAACATCTGGCTCTAGGCAAGAAGGCACGGTCATCAGAATACTTGAACGCGGAATTACTCAAGTGGTCGGTACATACTCCGAAAGTAAAAGTTTTGGTTTCGTCATCCCTGATGATAAAAAGATTGCAAACGATATCTTCATTCCACAGAATGCTTCACATGGAGCCGTAGAGGGCCATAAGGTTGTCGTCAAGCTTACTTCTTATCCTGAAGGACGCGTAAGTGCTGAAGGCGAAGTCATTGAGATTCTTGGGCATAAAAATGACCCTGGTGTAGATATTCTTTCAGTGATCCATAAATATGGTTTGCCGATGGAGTTCCCGGATGACGTAATGGAGCAAGCCAATGCCGTTTCGGATACCATTCAAGAAAGTGAAATTGGCAATCGCAGGGATTTGCGCAATGACGTTTTGGTCACGATTGATGGAGCGGATGCAAAGGACCTGGATGACGCGGTCACTGTTTCTAAACTTGAAAATGGCAATTACAAGCTGGGTGTTCATATTGCTGATGTCAGCCATTATGTGACGGAAGGCTCGCTAATCGATAAGGAAGCTTTGGAAAGGGGGACGAGCGTTTATTTGGTGGATAGGGTCATTCCAATGATTCCCCATCGTTTATCGAATGGCATTTGTTCCTTGAATCCACAAGTCGATCGTTTTACACTATCTTGTGAAATGGAAATCACGCCGGATGGCCAAGTCGTCAACCATGAGATTTTTGAAAGTGTCATTAAGACGACGGAACGTATGACATATGGCAATGTGAACAAAATCCTTGTGGATAAGGATGAAGAACAGCTTGAACGTTATGAAGCGCTGGTGCCGATGTTCCAGGACATGGAGAAGTTAGCGGCCATCCTTCGTAAAAACCGGATGAACCGCGGTGCGATCGATTTTGATTTCAATGAAGCGAAAGTTATCGTTGATGAAGAGGGCCATCCCACTGATGTTGTTTTACGTGAAAGGTCGGTTGCGGAAAAGCTGATTGAGGAGTTCATGCTTGCGGCCAATGAAACCGTTGCTGAGCACTTCCACCGTCTTAAGGTCCCGTTCATTTACCGTATTCATGAAGATCCCAAGCCGGAAAAACTGCAGCGTTTCTTCGAATTCATTACGAATTTCGGATATATTGTACGGGGATCGGCCAATGACGTTCATCCTAAGGCGTTACAGGAAATCATTGAGGCGGTTGCCGGCAAACCGGAAGAAACGGTCATATCCACCGTCATGCTTCGTTCCATGCAACAGGCGAAATATGATCCGGAGAGCTTAGGCCACTTTGGGTTATCAGCTGAATTTTATACACATTTCACATCGCCGATTCGCCGATACCCGGATTTAATCGTGCACAGGTTGATCAGGACTTACTTGGTGGAGGGTAAACTAGATGAAGCTACGAAGGAGAAATGGAATGCCATTTTACCTGAGATTGCCGATCATACATCGAAACGTGAACGTCGCTCAGTCGATGCTGAACGGGAAACGGATGATCTGAAGAAAGCGGAATATATGCTTGATAAAATCGGCGTAGAATATACCGGGATCATTGGTTCGGTAACGAATTTCGGGATGTTCGTAGAATTGCCGAATACCATTGAAGGACTTGTCCATGTCAGCTTCATGACGGATGATTATTACCGCTTCGATGAGCGTCAGCTTGCAATGATCGGGGAACGTACCGGTAATGTGTTCCGGATTGGCGATGAGATCGACGTCCGTGTTTCCAACGTCAATAAAGAGGAACGCGCCATCGATTTTGAAATTATCGGCATGAAGGTAAGCCGTCCGCGTCCATCTGGCGAGAAAAAGATATTCAAAGCCAATTCAGGTGAACGTAAACGTGGCCGAGGCGGCAATGCAGGACGTAACGAAGGAAAAGGCAGCGGCCGTAATGGAGAAAAGCCTTCTTCTGAGAGAAAACCGAAAAAGAAGAAAAAATTCTTTGAAAATGCGCCAGCTGCCAAGCGCAAGAGAAAACCAAAAAAGAGATAAAGATTGAGGCGGGGGGATGATCATTTCATCCTCTCGCCGCGATTGGATGTAAAAAGGGGAGAGTTAGATGCCAAAAGGCTCAGGTAAACAACTAGCACAAAATAAAAAAGCTTATCATGATTTCTTTATTGAACAAACGTTTGAAGCGGGTATCGTTTTGAAAGGGACCGAAATCAAAGCAATCCGGGCGGCCCGAGTGAATTTGAAGGATGCCTTTGCTAAAATAGAAAATGGTGAAGTGTATCTCCATAATATGCATGTCAGCCCTTATGAGCAGGGAAACCAGTTTAACCATGACCCTTTGCGGACACGGAAGCTTCTTTTGCATAAGAAAGAAATCAGTAAACTGATCGGTGAAACAAAAGTAACAGGTTACACCATCGTCCCGTTGAAAATGTATTTAAAGAATGGCTTTGCCAAAGTTTTAATCGGACTTGGAAAAGGGAAGAAACAATATGACAAGCGTGATGACCTGAAGAAGAAGGAAGCGAAGCGTGATATTGAACGTGCTTTCCGTGATCGTCAGAAGATGTAGAACTGCCAAGACCTTACAATTGATTTTTTGAACCAATCTGTTATAATTAATCCTGTACCGATGACAATTGAATATCAGCCAACTTGCTGACTATTTCTTCTCTCGTACGCTCCATTTCTATCATGGGGACGTTACGGATTCGACAGGGATAGTTCGAGCTTAAGTTGCGAGTCGAGGGGATCGGCCTCGTTAAAACGTCAACGCCTATAACTGGCAAACAAAACAACAACCTAGCTTTCGCTGCTTAATAACAGTCGATAGCTGTTCCTCCCTCCATGGCCCACGTGGTAGGGTAAGGGACTCACTCTAAGTGGGATACGCCGGAATCCACCGTCTGAGGATGAAGGAAGAGACCAATCAGACTAGCTGCTCTGCCGCCTGTCGATAGGCTAATGAGTTCGCGAAATGCGAATATATCGACTACACTCGTAGAAGCTTAAGTGCCGTTATGTCTGGACGTGGGTTCGACTCCCACCGTCTCCACCAATACATATATTGGTGGTTTTTTATTTGTTTTTTTTCAATTAATTCGTTTTTGTCGAAAAATCGATAAATCGAATAATTCACAGATATATCAGGAGTTTTCGATGATATATCTTTATTTTCGAAGATATATTTCCCGCTTTTGCAGATGAATTATACAATCGCCATCATTTAAAGGAATATTCTCTACTGCTGTAGAATCCTTTGGGAGAAACCTAGATTGGAGCGATGAAATTGATTGTAAAAAAGCGAAAAGTTCCTCTTGCCATACGTAAATTACGTGCATTAGCGTGCAGGTTACCTCCGAATCACCCTAAAATCCCCGTAATCATGAACGATCTCAAAAAAAGGGAAGCGGGCTATAAAGGAGAATGTTCCATTGATTTTCCATTAAGCTTTCTTGAACCGGAAAGCTATTTCATCTTCCACGATTTAAGGCTGCAGGATCAATCAAGATTTTTTCAATTGGATACCTTATTAGTCTCCAAAAAATATGCGCTTATCATTGAAGTGAAGAACATTGCAGGGGCAATCTATTTTGATCCGCATTTCAATCAGCTCATTCGAACGATAGAAGGAAAAGAGACGGCATTTCCAGATCCCATCATACAAGTCAGCCGCCAGGAATCACAGTTGACGAATTGGTTCTTGAAAAACGGTTTTCGCTCACTGCCCATCCTCTCATTAATAGTCATCAGTAATCCCCAAACAATCATCCGTACAGCTCCTGAAAACCATAAACTCCACTATAAAGTCATCCATCGCGATGCACTTCCATCTAAAATTAAGCAAATGGAAGATTCCATAACAGACTCCAGTTTAAGTGAAAAAGATTTGAAGAAAGCAGTTCGCCTAAAGAATAAACACCATATCGATGCGGACTTTTCCATCCTGGAACGATACAATCTTACCGATAAGGACCTAATAAAAGGAGTGATATGCGAGAGTTGCAAGGAAAATCAGTTATTTAGAAGACATGGCACATGGCTTTGCCCTCAATGCCTACAATCCAGTAAAACTGCACATATCCAGGCTTTACGAGATTATTTTTATCTAATTGGCTCGAATATAACGAATCGGCAGTTGAGGGATTCTTTATGCGTTTCCTCTGCATCCAGTGCAACGAGAATCTTACAGTCCTTGAATCTGACAAGCCGTGGTGTGAATAAGGGGAAGGTGTACAGCCTTTATTTTGATGAATGACCTTAAATTATTTCTCTATATCTACATCAACATTTTGAAAATCCTCCAAAATAATATCTATTACTGGGAAAACTCCATCAGCTTGATAAGCTAATAAGATTTTTTTTACTGAGGCAATATGTAATTCTTCAATATCCATATTTTTTATATCCGCCATTTTTTTCTCATATCTTCCTTTGAGGGATAATTTTTTGTGCCGTAAACCTACATGAAAATTCTATCTAACTCACTAACCTCTTGCTCTGTAAAGCCATGTGATAATAACTCATAATACCTGGACTTTAAATTCGGGGCCATACTATCATGTAATTTAAAAAATGCATGCTTCAATAAAAACAATTCATATTCTAATTCCTTAATTTTTTCTTCTTGATTCATTAAATCATCCACTCCAATGCTAATCTTATCCAATACGCTACACTTTCAGCAGTTGTTCGTTTTACTTTTGCAGCAACTAAGCCATTACGAGCCATTACGAACTTGATCTTGTACTGTTTTCCAAGCTAATGATTCATATAAATTTACTTTTATTTTAAAAAATATAAAATATTAGGTTTTAATACCTATTTTTAACGAAAAAACATGCCTAGTATAATAGTTGTAGGTATTAATAAAATAAGAAGGTCTTCTCTTTTTAGACAAGTTCGTCTTACAAGATAGAAAAAGGACTCAAAAGATGCTTCTCTTGAGTCTTTGTCCTGATTCTATTCTTTTAGTTCCTTGCCCATTCCCTTTAGGAAGTGGACGCCAAAACCGATCGCCCGGTTTATGTCTGGATCATTCAATGTTTTCATTAAATCCATTACACCGATCTTCTTATCGGTCTGAAGGAATTTGTTTCCTTCATCGATTCCTGCAAGTGCACTGTTAAGCAGTTTCGTGGATTGTGCGGCATCGGCGTTCATCAAGGCTCCTGTTGCCCCCATGAGGGTATTGATCAGGTTTGTGACAGGTTGCCTAGTGATTTGTTGAAGAGCGATTTTCGCAATTTGTTCTTTTCCTTGAAGCATGGAGGTCGCGGCTTCAAATACTCCCGAATCATTCAGTTCATTGACGATTTTAAACATATTGTTCAATGCATCTTCATTATCGGTGATCAGCGTTTTCAGTTCTTCTAGTTTTTGTAGCTTCATTTCTTCCTCAGTAATGGGATTATGGATTTCCGTAATAGGAGCTGCCATGATCTTCACCCTCCCTGTTTATTTATCCGTTAAGTGAACATACCCTGGACGGGCCCACTTACGTTCAACCTCGACACCATTTTGAGGATGACGTTTTTTGTTCCGTGGATTGGTACCCGGTAATGGGATGTCTCCGCTTGCGCTTAATACTTCCATGCGGACCATCGTCTGTTTATAAGCAGGCGTGCTTGTGCGTTGATCATAGATAGGACCAGTCAGGAAGTTAATGGCAGAGTCTTTATCGACGGAGTTCATCGGTAAAAATAGCTCATT
Organism: Peribacillus sp. V2I11; assembly: GCF_030817135.1. Lineage (NCBI taxonomy): Bacteria > Bacillati > Bacillota > Bacilli > Caryophanales > Bacillaceae > Peribacillus > Peribacillus sp. V2I11. Next base: position 2,700,027 of record NZ_JAUSYW010000001.1, read on the forward strand.
ATTTTTAACACGGTCTGTGATCAGGGCTTTTAATTTAACGGCCCCGAATGGAGACACTAAGCGAACGAGTCCGCCATCATTGACTTTACGTTCTTTTGCAAGTTCTGGTGAAACCTCAACGAAAATATCAGGTACTTTCGATTGGATTCCATTGGATTTGTTCGTCATATTGCCTTCATGGAAATGCTCCAGCATGCGTCCATTATTGATATGAAGGTCATATTCTTCTGGGAATTTATGAGGTTCTACCCAGTCAGCCAGTGCAAATCGTGCTTTCTTATCAGGGAAGTTGAAGCCATCCACATATAGAAGCGGCGTGTTTGATCCATCATGGCTTCCCCACAGGAAGCTGTTCCATCCTTCCAGCACATCGTAATTCGCTTGGCTGAATATCGGTGACAGGCTTGCCATTTCATCATAGATTTCACTAGGGTGAGTGTAGTTCCAATTTGCACCTAAGCGGTTGGCGATCTCTTGAGTGATTTCCCAGTCCGCTTTAGAATCTCCCATAGTGGGAAGGGCTTTATATAAACGCTGTACACGGCGCTCCGTATTGGTGAACGTTCCGTCTTTTTCAAGAGATGGAGCTCCGGGCAATACCACGTCGGCATATTGGGCTGTCCTTGAAAGGAAAATATCCTGGACAACAAAGAAATCCAATCCGGATAACACTTTATCTACATGGTTTGCATCCGCATCAACAAGTGCCATATCTTCACCTACAAGATACATGGCCTTCATGTCGCCTTTTTCTATCGCTTTAAGCATTTCAATATTGTTCAAGCCTGGTTTGCCATCGATTTTCACTCCATAAGCCTTTTCGAATTTAGTACGTGCCACGTCATCGGTAACATGCTGATATCCCGGAAGCCATGTTGGCAGGGTGCCCATATCGCAAGCGCCCTGTACATTGTTATGGCCGCGAAGCGGATAAGCTCCCGCTCCTGGGCGGCGGTAGTTACCTGTGGCTAATAGCAGGTTGGAAATTGCAGCCGAAGTATCGGAAGCACCGGTGTTTTGTGTAACGCCCATTCCCCAGAGAATGCATGTTCCGTCTGCATCGCGAATGGTTTCGGCTATTTGGATCAATGTTCCTTTTGAAATACCTGTGTGTGTTTCTGCATATTCCAGGGTATATTTTTCAAGTACTTCTTTATAATCGTCGAAGAAGTTAACGTTGTCATTGATGAATTCTTGATCATGCCAGCCTTGGTCGATCATATATTTTGTAACCGCCATTAACCAAACTTGGTCTGTTCCTTGTTTTGGACTGATATGGATGTCGGAACGCTCGGCCATTTCGTTTTTGCGAATGTCAGCTACGATCAGTTTTTGTCCGTGAAGCTTGTGTGCCCGTTTAACGCGTGTTGCCAGTACGGGATGTCCTTCTGCCGGGTTAGCCCCAACGATGATGACAAGACCTGCTGCGGCGATATCTTTGATCGTACCAGCATCTCCGCCCATGCCGACTGTACGGAACAGTCCGTCTGTTGCTGGGGATTGACAGTAACGCGAGCAATTGTCGACGTTATTCGTTTTGAACATTTGCCGTGCCAGTTTTTGAATCACATAGTTTTCTTCATTCGTGATCTTGGATGAGGAAATGAAGCCTACTGAATTTCCGCCGTATTGTTGTTTGATCGAACCGAGTCTGGATGCGACCAAATCAAGTGCTTCATCCCAGCTTGATTCAACGAATCTTCCATTTTTCCGAATCAGGGGCTTTGTCAAACGTTTTTCCGAGTTTACGAAGTCCCAACCGAATTTTCCCTTCACACATGTGGAAATCGCATTGACGGGTGCTTCATGAGTAGGTTGGACTTTAAGGATTTTACGGCCTTTTGTCCAGACTTCGAATGTGCATCCTACCCCACAGAACGTACAGACCGTTTTTGTCTTCTTCGTCCGTGTATCACGCATTGCCGCTTCAATCTCCGAAATGGCAAAAATTCCGCTGTATCCAGGTTCCACTTCTTTGACAAGGTCAATCATTGGTTCAAGCATATCGTTTTTCAAACCTGACATGAAGCCAGCTTCACCCAGCATCGATTTTTCCATTAATGCATTACATGGACAAATGGTTACACACTGTCCGCAGCCTACACAGGATGAGTCATTGATTTCCGTTCCTTCATCCCAGATTACCCGAGGACGTTCTGCTTCCCAGTCGATGGACAGCGTCTCATTGACCTGAAGGTTTTGGCAGACTTCGACACATTGCCCGCATGCGATGCATTGATTGGCATCATAGCGGTAAAATGGATGGGACATATCGACGGCACCCAATTCCACTTTCGGTGTGTAAGGATATTTTTGATGTTCAATTTCCATTAATTCCGCTGTGTTATGCAGTTTGCAATTTCCGTTATTATTATCACATACAGTACAGTATAAAGAATGGTTTTCCAGGATCCGATCCATGGCTTCGGTTTGGGCTTCTTTTGCCTTGCTTGAGTCCAAGGCTATATCCATGCCGTTCACTGCTTTTGTTGAACATGATCGGACGAGTTTCCCATCAACTTCGACGATGCATGTGTCGCACGTTTGGATCGGATCCACTTCAGGAACAAAACAAATCTGTGGATGGGCCATCTCATTTTGGTTGATGACCTCCAGTATTGTCGCTCCTTCATTAGCGGTATAATCCTTCCCATTGATTTTGATGGTGATGTTTGAATCGCTCATTATATTTCCCCCTTTTATAGCCAAAAACACGCAAAAAACCACCATGATCACACCTCCGGCTCTGAACGGAAATGTAGGTCATGGTGGAATAGTTTAATAGCAAAGCTTGCCAATATACCAATCCATACCATAATGGATAATTTTAAAAAAGATAGGACACAACAGTACACTATTGTGCTCCCAACTTTCATCATTGATATTATACCTTTAATTATGAAAAGAAACAATCCTGGAAAGAGGTTATCATTCCCAAATTCCTTTCGTTTTTCTTCACTTTGATTTATGATAAGAAAATTGAGAACTTATTTTTCTTGAATTGGAGTGACGTAACGGTGTCAAAAGTTATCCATGAATTCAATGATATGATTCGTAAGCTGCGCAAGGAACTATTCGGTAAAGGACCAGAACGCATACACACGGTATTCGTGGAAAATATGGCCGTTTCTACGTTATATGGGAATTTGACTCCTACGGAAATGTTCATATCAAGATCAGAGGAAGGAAGGGATATGGTCCATTCAGCGCGAACCAAAATGGTTCAGGATGTGTATTCGGAGAGTCCTCCTGATGGAATGGAAGAACTGGTTGGAGCTAAACTGGTCCATTTGTTTTCAGACATCAAAATCAAAGAGAACATAGCGATTTCCGTATTTGTATTTGATAAGAATATAGCTGACAAACTCAACGGGCATTGACCATGTCCTTACATATTGGTCAATTGGCTCCTGGATATTAAAAGGAGTGGGAACATGAAAGCGATTGAAATGAAAAGGGACATCATCCGGATAACCAAAGGTAACATCGAGCGGACGGAGGATACGATCGTAACGGAGTATCCCGTTACTGTCAAAATAAATGGCCAGGAATTCGTCACGATGGTTTGTACACCTGAATACATCGAGGATATGGTGATTGGCTATTTGGCTTCGGAAGGCATCATCAAAAAATATGATGAGATAAAAGAAATCTGGGTCCAGGAAAAAGAAGGCTTTGTTCATGTGAAGACAGATAAAGTGAATCCCTACTTCCAGGACTTTCAAAATAAGCGGTATATTACATCATGCTGCGGAATGAGCAGACAAGGGTTCGTCTTTGTGAATGATGCATTGACTGCCAAGAAAATGGATAATGTTTCGGTGAGACTGACTCCTGATGACTGCTTTCGCTTGATGAAGGATTTACAAAATTCCGCTGTCACCTTCCAGAATACAGGCGGAGTCCACAATGCCGCATTATGTGATGTCGATGGCCTCGTATTAAGCAGGATGGATATCGGGCGGCATAACGCCTTGGACAAAATATACGGCCATTGCTTGAAAAATGGCATTTCGATAGAAGGGAAAGCTATCGTGTTCAGCGGCCGGATTTCATCAGAAATTCTCTTGAAAGTGGTGAAAATCGGCTGTGAACTGATACTCTCGAAATCTGCTCCAACCGAATTGGCTTTGGAGTTGGCTGAAGGATTGGGAATCACCACGGTCGGGTTCATTCGTAATGATTCACTGAATATCTACACATGCCCTGAAAGAATTCAATTGAATGACTGAGCGTCCTCCGCTTGAGAGATGCTTGTGGGAAAGTCCTTGCCGGCATGGCCTGGGCTTTTTTTGTACTTGTAAAAGGATATATCCAACAGGCCTTTTGTGGTACAGTTTGGATAAAACATTCAAGGAAAAGCGTATCGGGGGAAGGGTTATGAACGAACGGGATTGGCATATTTTAAAGGTGTTGCATGAAAACAAGAATATTACTAAAACGGCGCAAAGTTTATATATCTCGCAACCTTCTTTAACGAAACGGATTCAACAAATCGAGAAGGAATTCAATCTAAAGATCGTGGAGCGTGGTACAAGGGGAGTGCAGTTCACCCCTCAAGGGGAATATTTGGCAGTCTGTGCAGATGAGATGCTGATCAGGCTCCGGCAGATAAAAGAGACAGCATTCAATATGGGCCAGGAGATCAGTGGAACATTACGGCTTGGTGTTTCCAACTATATTACGCTGCATAAATTGCCGGGCCTGCTGAAAATATTTCGTGAGCGATATCCTAAAGTGGATTTCCATGTGACAACCGGATGGAGTAAAGAAGTGCTGAACCTCATTTATAAGGAGGAAGTGCATGTCGGGATCGTTCGGGGGGACTATCAATGGTCAGGATCAAGGCATCATCTTTTTGAGGAAACGATTTGTATTGCTTCCAAGGAAGAAATCGAAGCCCGGAACCTGCCGTTCTTGCCGAGGATCGATTATGGGACAGATGCTCTTTTGAAAACCATGATCGATAATTGGTGGAGAGACAATTTTTCTGGGCCTCCTTTGGTGGGGATGGAAGTGGATAAAGGTGATACATGCAAAGAAATGGTCAAGAATGGCCTGGGATATGGTATCCTTCCCAGTGTTTTATTGGAGAAAGACCAAAGTCTCCGTCAAATGGACCTTAAGGATAAGCATGGCAATCCCCTTATCAGGAATACGTGGATGTTATATCATGAAAAGTCACTGGAATTAAAACTGGTCAAGGAGTTTGTCGAATTTGTCAAAGACGTTGATTTCATGCGTGATATTTAAAAGGAAGCACAGAAACCTCTGTGCTTTTTTATCATTCCTTTTTTGAATGGTTAACGATAATTTATTGGTATTTTAATTATGGTTATCCCGGCATTATGATAGATGGGAGATGTAAATCATCAGGAATATGCCTAAGGAATGGAGAGGAAGTCAAGTGAGTGTCCTGTTACTGATCGTATTGAATGTCATTGTGCCGGTCTTTTTCCTTATAGGGGCTGGGGCCATTTTGCATCGTAAATTCAAGTTGGATATGAATACACTGTCTAAATTGAATCACTTCCTGCTCATGCCGGCCATTAGTTTTGTCAATATCTATCAAAGCAACATGGGTGGTGGGATGATCGTCCAGATATTCAGCTTCCTTGCTCTTCAAGCAGTAAGCCTCATCATCGTGAGTACAGTGGTAGCTAAACTAGCCAGGTTTGATCAAAGTCTTTCTGCCACGTTTAAAAATAGTGTAGTCTTGAATAACTCGGCTAATTTCGGGTTACCGGTCAGCCAGATGGTTTTTCATGGGAATCCCCTTGGCCTGTCGATCCAAGTCATCGTGATCATTTTTCAAAACCTGTTGACCTATACTTATGGATTGATGAATTCCGTTTCCGTCCATACAAAAAGTGCTAAGGGTGCCATTCGTGAGTTCTTGAAGAACCCCGTCATTTATGCTCTATTACTCGGTTTTCTATTACAGGCTGCTTCTTTCGAAATTCCTCTGTTCTTATGGACCCCGATTGATAATATCGCGAGTGCCTTCATAGCCATTGCATTGATTACATTGGGTGCACAGAGTGCCTATTTGAAAATAACGCATTTCCCGCTCCCGCTTATCCTTAGCTTGATTGGACGGTTAATACTTTCACCATCCATCGCATTCTTGATCATTCTCATGCTGGGCTTGGAAGGGACTGTCGCTCAGGGATTGTTTATCGCAAGCTCATTTCCAACATCAAGAAACAGCGCATTATTCGCTTTGGAATATGACAACCATCCGGAGTATGCGGCACAGGCGGTATTGATGTCGACTTTATTCAGCTGTATAACGGTAACGATGGTCGTATATCTATCAAAAATATTATTCTAGCAGGGCTGCTCTTAATGGGCGGGCCTTTTCCCCATGTCCGCCCATAAAACTTTATGAACAATATGGAAGTTATGGAATTTATGCATTTTAGTTGGGCAATCAAAGAAAACGAAGATATTTTTGTAGAATTAAGAAAACGCTTTCAAAAGGGGGATTATCATGTTTTCTCGTAAAAAGATTTCAGCGGTACTATTGGCAGGTTCGTTAGCTTTAAGTTTAGGTGCATGCAGCAGTTCGGATACATCAGGAGAAAAGAAAGAAAGTACAGGTTATCCGAAAAAAGCCATAACGATCGTAGCTCCTTCGGGCGCAGGCGGTGGATGGGATTTAACCGCCCGTTCATTTACAAAGGTCTTGGGTGAGACGAAACTGGTGAACCAGCCATTGACCGTCGAAAACAAACCAGGTGGCGGGGGCGCTGTTTTCATGGCGGATTATGCAACACAGCAAGCGGATAACAATGACATGCTGTTAGTGAATTCACCGCCTGTCATCATCAATAACCTTAAAAAAGAAGGCAACAGTCCTTATGGATATAAAAATACGACTCCTTTGGCGCAGCTGACAAAAGATTATGGGGCGATAGTGGTAAAGGCGGATTCTGAATTCAAGGATTTGAAATCAGTGCTGGAAGCGGTGAAGAAAGACCCGCGTAAGTTGACCTTTGCAGGAGGATCGGCTCCGGGATCCATGGATCATTTGATTTCCATTCTGCCAGCCTATGAATATGGCTTGAATCCAACTGAACTTAAGTACGTTTCATACGACGGTGGCGGGGAGGCGATTACGGCATTGCTTGGCGGAAATGCAGATGTGATCGGAACGGATGCATCCAGTGTCAGGGAATTTTTAAAAGCAGGAAAGATTAGAGTATTGGCCGTAACCTCGACTGAACGTTTGGGTGGTGATCTAAAGGACATTCCGACGGCAAAGGAACAGGGTGTTGATGCTGAATTCACGATTTGGAGAGGCGTTTTTGGACCTCAAAATATGTCTGATGAAGCCAAAACCTTTTGGGACGGAACCATTGCAAAGCTAGTTGAAACTTCTGAATGGAAAAAGGAAGTGGAAGTACAAGGATGGGAACAAGAATATAAAAATAGTGAAGAATTCAGCAAGTTTTTAGAAGAACAGGAGAAACAGGTGCAGCAATTATTAGAAGCTTTAGGGATGGAAAAATAATCGAGAAGAAGGAGGTGCTTTCACCTTCTTTTTATTTTCTGAAATGGAGGGATTATGATGGATGTTAAATTTGACCGCTTTGCATCTGTAGCCTTTCTGGCTGTCGGAGTGCTGTTTATGATAGGAAGCAGGAAACTGGCCAGTTCTTCTTATGGAAGTTCGGTAGGACCGGACATATTCCCTTTTGTATTGGGGCTCGTTCTTGCTGTTTTAAGTATTCGCCTATTCTATGAGGCATTTCGGAGCAAGGTGCAGGAATCGGGTAAGGAAAAGCTTGAATATAAGCCCTTTATCATCATTCTGCTCTCCACCTTGATTTATATTTTGACATTGGAAACGATAGGATATGTCATTACGACCTTTCTCTTTTTGTTTGTTTGCTTTCAAACGATGGAACGGAATAAGTGGGTGACCTCGCTCATCATTTCCGCAGGATTTTCCGGGATCATCTATTATTTATTCGTGAATGTTTTAAAGGGGACACTGCCGGGGTGGCCAATCTGGTTTTCATAAAAGGAAGGGGGATGTGAAGTGGGCACTTTTGATTATTTAATTCATGGGTTTGAAACGGCACTAACCTGGTATAACATACTTTTTGCATTTGTCGGAGTATTGATCGGTACGGCTGTCGGCGTTTTGCCGGGGATCGGCCCGATGAGCGGTGTGGCTCTTTTAATTCCGGTAACCGCTTCGATTACTGGGGGACTTCCACCAGAGCAAGCGGCAACAAGCGCCATCATTTTACTTGCAGGTGTTTATTATGGAGCGATGTACGGAGGATCGACAACTTCAATCCTATTGAATACACCTGGCGAATCTTCTTCTGTCGTCACCACATTGGATGGTTACCAAATGGCGAAGAAGGGAAGAGCCGGCAGTGCATTATCCATTTCGGCAATCGGTTCCTTCGTCGGAGGGATCGTCACCCTTATCGCCATGATTGCCTTGGCTCAGCCATTATCGACGATTGCCATTAAATTCGGTCCGGCTGAGTATTTTTCGCTCATGCTTCTAGGGTTGGCGGCAGTCAGCGGCCTCGCGGGAAAATCCGTAACCAAGGCACTGATCATGACGGTTTGCGGTTTGTTGATCGGGACGATAGGCATTGATAATGTATCCGGGATCGCCCGTTTTACATTCGACATTCCTTGGCTGTATCAAGGGGTCGAATTCCTGACGATCGCAGTCGGTCTATTCGCCCTTGGAGAAGTATTCAAGACAATCTTGGAAAAAGACGAGGATGATGGGGAAATTGCAAAGATCAATAATTTGATTCCTTCCAAAGAAGAATTCAAGGAATCTGCGGGGCCCATTGCGAGGGGGTCGCTCTTAGGTTTCTTTATAGGAATCCTGCCGGGTGCAGGGGCTACTCTTGCGTCTTTCTTCTCATACCTTATGGAAAAACGGATTTCAAAAAAACCCGGGAGATTTGGTACAGGGGCGATCGCTGGAGTGGCTGGTCCTGAAACGGCCAATAACGCGGCTTCTGGCGGAGCGATGATTCCATTATTGACGCTGGGAATTCCGGGTTCCGGTACAACGGCGATTTTAATGGGTGCGCTCATGATGTACAATGTTCAGCCAGGTCCATTATTATTCGAGGACCATCCTCAGGTGGCTTGGGGACTTATCGCCAGTATGTTCATCGGGAATCTTATGCTTCTCATCCTTAATCTCCCGCTCGTTAAGGTATTTGCGAAAATCATAGAAACGCCAAAGAAATATTTGATTCCGATCATTATCGCGATTTCCATTTTTGGCGTTTATGCGGTACAAGTATCTACTTATGATTTATTGCTATTACTGGGATGCGGGGTCTTGGGATATTTCTTAAGTAAAAATGATTATCCAATCGCCCCGTTGGTATTAGGACTGGTTTTAGGACCGATGATAGAAAATAATATGCGCAGGGCCCTGACGATATCCGATGGTGATTACAGTTTGTTTTTCACTCGGCCGCTTTCCCTGACATTCCTGATCATAACGGCATTATGGCTGCTCATTCCGGTTTTACTTAAGAAGAGAGGGAAGGATGTTGTCATCAATATTGAAGGTTAACCATCATTTTCTGAATGTTGTGAAAAAACCCCTTTTTTAAAGGGGTTTTTTTTTATATGATGTAAGTAGAGGTGATTGAATGCGTTTACACACCAAGTTGATGCTGGGCATCTGTACGTTAATCATCTTAATGGGTGGAATCTTTGAAGTTATTTTCATAAATATCCTGGAAAATAACCTGAAGCAGGAAACAGGGGAAAAAGCATTGTCGGTTGCCCAGACCATTTCTTTGCTGCCTGAAATTAAACAAGCTTTTCGAACGGATAATCCTTCTGTAATCATTCAGCCCATCGCGGAAAGAATTCGCAGGCAGATCGATGCGGAATTCATAGTAATAGGAGATGAGAATGAAACACGGCTGTCCCATCCAGATCCCAACTTGATAGGGAAGAAAATGGTAGGGGGGGATAACGCCGAGGTTTGGGATGGGAAATCCATCATCACGGAGTCCACTGGGACATTGGGACCTTCCATTAGGGGAAAATCCCCGATAATCGAAAATGAAAAAGTCATTGGTGTAGTCTCCGTTGGCTACCTTCAGGATGATATTGAAAAAGAATTGTCCAGTATACAAAGAAAGATAGTCTGGATCATCTCTTTTATATTAATCGGCGGATTATTGATAGCCTTTTTCATTTCATTCAATATAAAAAAGGCGATTTTGGGTCTGGAGCCGAAAGAAATCGCCTGGATGTTTCAAGAGAAGCATGCCATTTTGGAATCCATTCATGAAGGCATCATTGCCATTGATGTTCACGGGAAAATCACGGTCGTCAATGAAACGGCGCATAAAATCCTTCATATCCCTAAAGACGTCATGCTTCGCGGGCAAAAAATCGAAGAAGTCATAACGCATACACATTTGCTTGATGTAGTCAGCACGGCACGGGCCGAGTATGATCAGGAATTCATGATTGATGGTGAAGTTTTTTTGGCAAGCCGGATCCCCATTTTGAATGGACAGGGTGAAATCATCGGTGCAGTTGCAAGTTTGAGAAATAAATCGGAATTAGCCAATCTCCTTCAAGAACTGTCACATGTAAAGGCATATGCAGAAGGGCTGAGGGCCCAGACACATGAATATTCGAATCGGCTCTATACTCTGCTAGGTTTGATTCAACTCGGTTTATATAAAGAAGCAATGGATTTCATATCGAAAGAAGTGGATGTCACCCAAGGCTTCATTCACTTTCTAATGAAGGAAGTACCTGATCCGATCATTGCTGGGTTCATCTTAGGTAAGGTAAGTTTAGCCAGCGAGCTGAAAATTGATTTTACAATTGATAGAGAAAGCAGTTTTAAAGATATTCCGTCCGAAATAGATCGGGATTTATTAGTGACGATCATCGGCAACCTCATCAATAATGCCTTCGAGGCAGTAAGGGAAAACGAAAGGGAGGAAAAAAGGGTATCGTTGTTCGTCACGGACTTGGGTAAAGAGTTGATCATAGAGGTTGAAGATAATGGTAAAGGGATGAATTCAGATGTTACCGAACTGATTTTCCAGAACGGTTTTACGACGAAAAGCCATCAAACCAATTCAGGTATAGGTTTGAGCCTTGTTCAGGAAGCGATTGGTGGATTAGGTGGATATATCACTTTTTCGACGAAAGAAGGAGAATATACGATTTTTACTGTTGCCATACCAAAAAACAGAGGGGGATTAAATGATGGCCACTCGCGATATAGAAGTATTAATCGTAGAAGATGACCTGCGGATTGCCGAGATACAAAAGCTATTCATCGAAAAGCTTGAGGGGTTTCAAACGATCGGGATCGCGTCAGGCTATGACGAGGCTAAAAGCTTCATTGAAATCATGCAGCCGGATCTATTGCTGCTCGATATGTATTTTCCGGATATGAATGGGCTTGATATCCTGAAAGAAATCAAGCAGCAAAGCAAACAAATGGATGTCATTATGATAACGGCGGCTAAAGAAATCGAAAAAGTCCAGGAAGCCATCAAAATCGGCATATTTGATTATATTATCAAGCCTGTCGCATTTGAACGATTCAAGCAGTCCTTACACCGATATCAAGAGTATCACATTAAACTGTCTGAATTGGAAAAGGGCAATTTTCCAGTAACGCAGCAACAGGTGGATAAGCTTTTGCGAAAGGAAATGAAAGAAAAGGAGAGGGAACAAACTTCACTGCCAAAAGGGATCGATCGGATGACTTTGGAGAAGGTGATGGTTGTGTTGGGGAAATCCTCCCCGGGGTTAACAGCCGAAATAGTGGCAAAGGAGATCGGGGTGAGCAGGACAACGGCAAGGCGTTATCTGGAGCACTTGATGTCAGAGGAAAAAATTGATGCCGATTTAACATATGGCACGGTAGGACGTCCAGAACGGGTTTATGCGATCAAGTTATAAATGGGTTCGCCAAAACGGCGGATCTTTTTTTATTGATCGAATAAATGTCAGGCATTTTTCTTGGAAACAGTTTGATTGGAATTCATCGTTTTTTTGAAGTGTAAAAATGACGAAAGAGGAAAAAATACGTGTGGAAAGTGTTGAAGCGGACAAGTATATGACAAGTGTCATGGCAGGGAATTGACGTTTATGACTATAGAAAATCGGTTATTGTTCCTATACTTAAAGAAGAGATGCGGCCAAAGTTTTTCGAAATATGGAACCAATCCATTTAAACACTCCATTCCTATATATTATGAGGAGGAAATCATGAGTAATCATAATCAAAAACAATTGAGAAAAGATATTGCCCCCTTTGAAAAATCCAATACTAAATCAAGTGTGAAACAGCTTATAAATACATTTCCGCCATTTTTCATGTTTTGGTTTTTAGCTTATCAAAGCTTAACCATTTCATACTGGCTGACCCTTGCATTGGCCGTCCTGGCTTCAGGATTCGTAGTCAGGATTTTCATCATTTTCCATGATTGCTGTCATCAATCGTTTTTCAAAAGCAGGAAAGCGAATGGCATCCTGGGTACAATCAGTGGAATCGTTACATTATTTCCGTATGAGCAATGGAAGCATAGCCATTCCATACATCATGCAACAAGCAGTAATTTAAACAAACGCGGTACAGGAGATATTTGGATCATGACCGTTGATGAATATATCGCCGCTTCATTCTGGGGGCGTCTGGCTTACCGTTTATATAGAAATCCGATCGTCATGTTTGGATTAGGTCCATTTTATCTATTTCTTGTATCGAACCGTCTGAATAAAAAAGGCGCTAAAAAGAAAGAACGGATGAATACGTATTTGACAAATGCAGCAATCGTGGCAATTTATGGTCTTTTATGCTTGGCTATTGGATGGCAGGCATTCCTGATGATTCAGGTACCGATGCTTTTTGTAACGGGATCACTTGGCATCTGGCTGTTTTATGTACAGCATCAGTTCGAAGATTCTTATTTCGAAGAGGAATCGGAATGGGATTACGTGAAGGCTGCCATTGATGGAAGTTCTTATTATAAACTTCCAAAGGTTTTGCAATGGGTAACCGGTAATATCGGTTTCCACCACGTGCATCATCTTAGTCCAAGAGTGCCAAACTATAATCTGGAAAAAGTCCATGATTCCACCCTGCCTTTGCAGCAGGCAACGACAATCACCCTTAGTTCAAGTTTAAAATCGCTTCGCTTCCGCCTTTATGATGGAGAAAACAAGGCGTTTGTAAGTTTTAAAGAGATTAAGGAACGTCTGAATGAAACAAAATCAAAGGTGGAAATCAATAATAAACGTCCAAGTCTTCAAGAAAAATAAATAGTTCATCAAAAAACCATTCAATTTCCATTGGGTGGTTTTTTGATGAAACTCCTTAGTATATACTAGGGTAAAAAGAAATAGAGGCGGCGCCATGCAAAGTTGGTATCATATCTTTCCGAAGAACACAGGGCTGAGCCCTTATGTCTGGATCATTTTTTGTATCCTACCTTTTTATTTCATTTTCAAATCTTCTTCGATGTTGGAGATTGTCTTTGGAATCGTCATGATCATTTTGTTTTTCATATCATATGGTCTCTCATTCGTTTCGAAGGGATGGCCCGTATACGTATGGACGGCGATACAAATAGTCATATCCATATCCATGACCATATTTTTTAGCTACATTTACTTTTCGCTTTTTTTAGCATTCTTTATTGGGAATGTTCAAAATAAGGTTGGTTTTTTCGTATTATATTCGATCCAGCTATTGGCTACCATCGTGTCTGTCAATATTGGTTTCATCATGAAAGACCCTACTTTCTTTTCGCAATTTCCCTTTATGCTCATTTGTGTGGTAGGCGTGATCCTGCTCCCATTCAACACATATAATCGGAATAAACGGGGCAGGCTGGAAGAACAATTGGAGGACGCACATAAAAGAATATCAGAGCTTGGCAAAATGGAAGAACGTCAGCGGATTGCCCGTGACTTACATGACACACTTGGACAAAAACTGTCTTTGATTGGCTTGAAAAGTGACCTTGCAGGGAAATTGATCGATTTAAATCCGGATTCGGCCAAGAAGGAAATCAAGGATATCCGTCAAACGGCGAGGACGGCACTCAAGGAAGTACGTGAAATGGTGTCGGAAATGCGCGGGGCAAAGCTTAGCGATGAAATCATCCGGGTCAAGCAAATATTGAAAGCGGCAGAGATAGAATTCAATTTGGAAGGCACCACGGAATTGCAAGATACCCCTTTGCTTGTTGAAACGGTTTTAAGCATGTGCTTGAAAGAAGCCGTCACCAATATCGTCAAACATAGCGGTGCCGACTGCTGTAATATCGTCATCGAAGAATTACAAACAGGGGTGACGATCACAGTACAGGATAATGGAGTGGGGCTTTCACATAGATCAGAGTTTTTTAAAGGCAATGGGCTTCAAGGAATGAAAGAAAGGCTCGAATTCGTTAATGGCAGCCTGGATATTAAATCAACAGATGGAATGACACTTTATATAAGGGTTCCGAATGCTATAAAAAATAATGGATAGGAGGGATTAACATTGATTCGAATCGTAATTGCCGAAGACCAGCGGATGCTGCTTGGCGCATTAGGTTCCATCCTTGATTTGGAAAGTGATATGGAAGTTGTAGGAAAAGCGAGCAATGGGGAAGAAGCAATGAATCTCGTCAATCAATTAAAGCCGGATATCTGTATAACCGATATTGAAATGCCAGTTAAAACTGGGCTTGATGTAGCTGAGGAGATCAAGGATCAGGGCCACCAATGCAAAGTCATCATTTTGACCACTTTTGCACGTCCTGGGTATTTTGAAAGAGCCAGAAAGGCAGAGGTAGGTGGATATCTGCTGAAAGATAGCCCAAGTGATGAACTTGCGAACTCGATCCGTGTCATCATGGATGGTCGGCGCATTTATGCTCCTGAGCTGGTGGATATGGCTTTCGAAGAAGAAAACCCCTTTGACTGAACGAGAGTGCCAAGTGCTCAAATTGATAGCGGATGGTAAGACCACAAAGGAAATCGCAAGCCAGCTTTATTTGACTAACGGAACGGTCCGTAATTATATATCGGTCATCCTTGATAAATTGGATGTAAGCAACCGCGTCGAAGCTATTGTAAGATTCAAGGAAAAGGGCTGGTCAAAAGATTGATCAAAGGGTAAATCCCTTTTGGCGCATGTAATGGCGGCTTCGCAAATCAAAAAAGCACAGTGTCAGGATAGGAATATGGTATATTAATTTTTATTACATACAGGGAAGGGGATGATCATTATGCAAAAGGCTACATTTGCTGGAGGCTGTTTTTGGTGCATGGTGACACCATTTGAAGAACAACCGGGGATTGGGGGGATCGTATCCGGTTATACGGGAGGACATGTTGAAAACCCGACTTACGAGGAAGTGAAGACGGGAACTACGGGGCATTATGAAGTCGTGGAAATCACTTTCGATCCTCAGTTATTTCCTTATGAAAGATTGCTGGAACTATATTGGCAGCAAATTGATCCAACCGACGATGGCGGTCAATTCCATGACAGGGGCAGTCAATATCGGACAGCCATCTTCTATCATGATGAAGCTCAAGAGAAGCTGGCTCTTGAGGCGAAAGGAAATGTAGCGGCCAGCGGGAAATTCCAGAGACCCATCGTAACGGAAATCCTTCCGGCCCAAACCTTTTATCCTGCCGAAGAATACCATCAAGGCTATCATAAAAAAAACAAAGATGATTATAAAGCGGACCGTGCGAAATCGGGACGCGATGAATTCATTGACCTGCATTGGAGCGGTGAATGAAATGGATCATTATTAAACGTTCCGGTTGATTTCAGAAAAATCCGCTCCCTTTCCGCAAGCTGCTGTGGGGTCCCGGCGAGCCAGTTATTCGGCAGGAGTGTCGCAAATTTCTTCAAACTAGAGAGGGCTTCATCCCATATGACACAGTAAAAACTATGGAGTAAGACTAAGTCTCGTTTTAAAATCAAGGTAAAAATTCTCATTCGGGATGAGACCGTTCCGAACCCCATTTTGTAGAGACTATGGAAATATTCCATAGTCTTTTTATTATGGTTAGCCATTGATACTTATGCTTATTATTTAGCTATGGGGAAATTTTTTATGATTGGGAGGAATCTGTGTATGGTGTCTGTAAAGACCCTCTTGGACTTTTTACATCGGGTCTTTTTTATGACCTTTTAAAGGCATGATATAGAAAAAATATAGTCATTTTTTCATGGGATTTTTATGCGGAGTGTTCAATTTCTCATGATATTTTCATATTTCTTCAGTACACTAAGGGGTAGGTGGTGATAATCATGAATAAAAGAATTTTAATAATAGAAGATGAAGAAAAAATTGCGAGGGTTCTCCAGCTGGAACTTAATCATGAGGGTTATCAAACAGAATCGGCTTTTACCGGAAAGACAGGGCTGGAAAGGGCAGAAGCCGAAGAGTGGGATTTAATCTTATTGGATGTGATGCTGCCCGAGTTGAATGGCATAGAAGTACTTAGGCGTTACCGGAAAAAGAATGGATCGACACCGGTCATCCTTCTAACCGCAAGGGATGCTGTGCCAGACAAGGTGAATGGCCTGGACCATGGTGCGAATGATTATGTAACGAAACCGTTTGAAATTGAAGAGCTGCTGGCACGGATCCGTGCTTGTTTTCGTTCCAATGTACGGGAGAGCCAATCAGAAGGGGAAGTGGATGAACTAAAGATCCATGATCTGAAGTTGAACCTTGGAACAAGGGACATTCACAGGCAAGGCAAAAGGATTGAGCTGACCTCCCGCGAGTTCGATTTGCTGGTTTATCTTTTGCAAAATAAAAATCAAGTACTTTCGAGGGAGCAAATCCTGACCCATGTATGGGGATATGATTTTGCAGGGGATACGAATGTGGTTGATGTGTATATCCGTTATTTACGCAAGAAAATAGATTATCCCTTTGAGTTGCAGCTCATACATACTTATCGCGGTGTAGGTTACAGCATGAAGGAGCAAGTATGAAGATTCGGACGAAAATCCAATTGTATTCCAGTCTTTTTTTAAGCGTCATGCTTATATTGTTGAGTATCATCGTTTTAATCGCCTTTCTTTGGATATCGGTGGAGAGGGAACGGGATTTGCTTGAAGACCAAGCTTCATTAATTGAAGAAAATATCCTGACGAAAGATTTGATTTCCAGTGATTCCGATTTAATGGAGCCGTATATCCCGGACGATGGAATGGTGAGGATATTCGACACTCATGGAAGGTTGGTAAAAACATTTACGGATGAAGAGGACCTTAAGGGGCTTGCGGTTAAAGCCATTAACGAGAACGGATATGATTTTACCAAAGCTGACGGGGAATATGTATTGACCTACCGTTACCCTTATCCTGATGAAGGGAAGAAGCTAGGGATGATCGAGGTCACACAGCCGCAGGATACCCTCTTTGATAATTTATCGACGCTTGCCCTCGTTTTAGGCGGTGCATCCCTTTTTGTCATTCTTTTATCCATTCTTGCCGGTAAGTGGATGGCCAATCTAATTCTCAAACCCATATCGATCATGAGCGGAACGATGAAGGATATTGAGAAAAGCGGGGAATTCAAACGGATACCGCTATCGGATCAATCAAAGGACGAGCTGCAGGTGATGGGAGTGGCATTTAACAGGATGATAGAAAGGCTGGAGCGGAATTATAACCAACAGCAGCAATTCCTTTCAGATGCTTCACATGAATTGAAAACACCTATTACGGTCATTGAAAGCTACTCCTCTCTATTGAAACGCTGGGGAATGAAGGATGAGGCGATTCAGGAAGAGGCGGTGGAGGCAATCCATCATGAAGCCGTCCGAATGAAAAAACTGACGGAACATCTACTGCAGTCAGCTTCCCGAACGGAACCTTCAGCAGACGTAGAAGGGAAAATAGAACTTATTTCGTTTTGTGAAGGGATTGCCCAAACATTCAGAAGGACGGGGAATCGTGAAATAACGATAGAATCAGAGTTTAAGGAAATATATGCAATGGCCATTTCCAGTAAACTTGAACAGGTGATTGTCATCCTATTGGACAATGCAATGAAATACAGTGAATCTAGTATACAGATCATGATAAAACGGCAGGCCGATGAAATTCACATCGGTGTGAAAGATCACGGCGCAGGGATATCACCAGAACATCTCCCTCATGTATTTGAACGTTTTTATCGCGTGGATTCATCGAGGGCAAGGAAAACGGGAGGCAATGGACTCGGGCTTTCCATCGCCCGGACGCTTGTCGGGTCATTCGACGGTAAATTGGAGATTCAAAGCGAAGTGGGAGAGGGAACGTTGGTGACTCTTATTCTTTCTCATCAAATTCTAATCTAACGCTCATGTTCGTTTCATGAAGGGTGCTTATTATTAAGGTAACAACTTAAAGGAGGAATTCATTCATGAAAAAACGGTGGAGTGCGATAAAAGAAGGTATCATTCAAAGGAAAAAGGTAATCATGACGGTGTCCATGGCTTCCGTATTGCTTTTCGGCGGTGCTGCTGGAACGGCGGTATATGCAGTCAATAAGGGGAACCTATCCGAGGATGAGGCTGTCAAAATGATTTCAGAAAAACTAGGCGGGGAAGTTACTCAATTTGAAAAGGATTGGGACCAGCCGATGACCTATGAGATGACCGTTAAAACGAAAGAAGGCTATCAAGACGTTGACGTTGATGCTGAAAAAGGAGAGATTCTTTCTCAGGAGATGGAAGACGGTGACGATGAGGATATGAGTACACAAGCGGTGGAAGCTGCAAAAATCAGCAGTGATCAAGCTGAAAAGATTGCCTTGAAAGCGGTGGATGGCCAAGTGACGGATGCTGAGCTGGATTCGGAGAATGGCACCCTTGTGTACGAGCTGGAAATAAAACAAGGACTAAAGGAATATGATGTAGTGGTAGATGCCACCACGGGAAAAATATTGAAAAACCAGTTGGATGATTAATCAATATGACATGTCGATAGTAATCTGTGATATATGAATGATCTTGATCTTAACCTTAAGTGTATGTTAAGGATTTGCCAAGTGGCAGATCCTTTTTTAAAATTGCCAAGACAGTTAGGGAGTGAAGTTTCCTCATCCTTAAAAACATGCATAAACTAATTGAAATTCCGCCCATTAAATCACCTCCAGTAACAGCATTTTAGTTCCTGCCTGTGTTTGGAGAGGGTGCTTAGAGATATAAATGATTAAGAAGGAATTAAAAAGAGGAATCGCGAATAGGGGCAATAAGGAATCTTATTGAATGGAGGAAAATGCAATGGGAAATTTAGAAGAGGCACTGTCATTAAGAGGGAAGAAAGAATTCGAAAAATCCAATCGGTTATTGATGGATCTGGCAAAGGAAAATCCCATGGATGCAGTCATCCAGTACCAGTGTGCCTGGAGTTTGGATATTCTCGGGCTCGAGGTAAAGGCTGTGCCCTATTATGAAGCGGCACTCAAATTAGGTTTGCCGGAGGAGGATGCAAAAGGGGCCTACCTAGGGTTGGGGAGCACATATCGCACCATAGGGGAGTATGAAAAATCAAGACAGACATTGGAATCCGGGCTGGCGAAGTTTCCTGAGGATAAGGCTTTATTGGTCTTCAGGGCCATGTCATTTTATAATCTGGGCCAACATGATCTTGCAATGGAATCTCTATTGAAGATAATAGCCGAAACCTCTAAGGATCGAGAAATACAATCTTATGCGAATGCCATAGAATTTTATAGTGATAAACTTGATAAAGTTTTCACATAATAGTGATCATCCCCAACCTATCCACAAATCCTGTATAAAACTAGTCATTCTTACATATTCGAAATGAATTAATCAACAACTTTTCTTGCATTTAGCACTTTACGGATAAATGAATGTGGATAACCTCGGATTGTGGATAACTTTCCGGTGTTATTCACTACTTTTCCACAGGTAATCCACATATTCACCTTTATATGATAAAAAAACACTGGCGATTAAGTCATCAGGAATTTATTATTGTAATGACTTAAGGTTAAAAGTGGATAAATATAGCGGTAGCTATGATAATGGATATACAAAAAATCTGCCATTCCCTGGCCTGCAGGATAATCATTGGTCCAGCTTTCTTGTTGACCTGCACGGATGAGATAGGCAATGCCTTTTTCGATTTCGGCTGTCGGCTTATCGGATGCCGATATCAACGCATCCACAGCCCAAGCAGTATGTGTCAGTGTACTTGCTCCGAGGGGGATATATCGTTGCTTGATATCACTGTAACAAGATTCACCCCAGCCACCATCTTCATTTTGAATTTTCTTCAACCAAGTTAAGGCTTTTTGGATGGATGGATGTCCAGTGGCTTGCCCTGATGCCTTCATGCCGGTCAGTGCAGACCATGTGCCATATAGATAGCAGATGCCCCAGCGCCCATACCAGGATCCGTCATGCTTCTGGTCTTCCAATAGCCAATCCACCGCTCTTTTACTGACTTCTTCCGGCTTCTTCATATTTGTATAGTTCCCCAGGAATTCAAGCGTTCTTCCTGTCAGATCAGCGGTAGAAGGGTCAGTCAGGAGATATTTCGAACCCTCTATAGGAAGGAGGTGCAGCCATTTATGGTCGTTATTCCGTTCGAAGGCTGGAAATCCACCATCATCATTTTGCATGGATATCGTGAAGGAGACACCGCGCTGCCAGCTGTCCCGAATATCCGGTTTTGCTTGCAGTTGCTTAGCCAGCGCCCGCAGTGAGGCAGTCGTATCATCGACATCCGGATTCATGGTATTGAAATCCGAGAACCCCCAGCCGCCTGGAATCGCGTTAGGATTATGGATCAGCCAATCTCCATACATATAATGCTGGCGTGACAGTAAGTACTGATTTGCGGCCTTAACCATTGGGTCTTTGGAAGGTATGCCCGCTTCTTGAAGGGCGTAGCTTATTAAGGAGGTATTCCAAACATGGGGCGTTGTGAATTGGATATGTGTGTGTCCCTCAATGGAGCAGGCCATTCCCTTCAGACCGGCAATTGCCTTTAGAATCACTGGATCCTTTTTCGAATATCCAATTGAAAGGAGGGCAAAGATCATGAAAAAGGTAGAACCGAAGTAATTGTACAGTGTCCCGTCTGGCTCCAGCCTGTCGAGCATGAACCTTTTCGTTGAATCCAAGGCTAAGGAATGCAAATAATCCGGATAACCAATCAAAGTTTTGACGCCTGTTTGAAGTTTGGAGAAGAAGGAACGATATTCTTCGGTACGATACTCTTCCCACCTATGCTCTTCGGAACGGTCCTCCCTCATTAGAAATAAATCTTTTAAACTTGGAGTGTCCAGGGTCTTGAGCTGAAACTTTTTATGGCCAAGCAATAGCAATGGAATCATGTTGACCCGCCCATATACGGAAAGATCATAAATGCTGACGAAAAAGGTTGGAGGCAGTAAGACCACTTCGAGAGGAATGGGAAATAGCCGCGGCCATTGATATTGTCCGGTGACAGTAAGCATCATTTTCGTTAACATCTTGGCCTGTTTGATGCCACCCTTGGAAAGAATGAATTGTTTGGCTTTCCTCATATGGGGATCGTGCTTATTGCGGAGTCCGCTAAAAAGAAGGCCATAGTAAGCCTCGATAGTAACCGTAACATTGCCGTCCTTCTCGTCTTGGAAAAGTTTCCATGAACCGTTTTCCGTTTGCTTGCTTTCGATTCTTTTTACTAAAGCCTCTATAAGAGGAGCATCTTCCATATCTAAAATTTTCAATAAAATAATCATATAGGCATCTGCCGTTATCCCGGTCTCAAAGGGATAATCCCACGAACCATCAGCGGATTGGTCTTGTTTCAAGCGATGAACAAGGCGGTTGATTTCCAATTGTACATGTTGGTTCAAAGACTTTCCTCCTCTAAAAACACTTTTTCCGTTTATATGTATATTCAAAACTTGTCGTTGCATTCAAGAAATCATGTCAGGCATATCGTCCCACATGATTAAAGGAGGGTGGAAATTAAAAACGCTTTGGCAATGAAAGCTGCCAAAGCGTCATTTAGATACTATGCATCATTTAACGGGTAAGGAAGATGGCAGCATATAGCGGTAAATCGGCAGTTCTTTTCCCTTGTCAGCCGGAATGAAATTGAATGTCACATAGCTGTCTATGCCTTCAGGTTCGAGGGCAAGGGAGATGAAGTTGGCATCAGGTTGGGCCATGTCGAAAACAAAGCTTCCTTTTGGGAAATCCCGGGTTGTTGAAGTGACGGTGGTAGTGACTTCCCTTGTGGAATGTCCGCTTTCCAGTTCACCGGAAACTTTTAAATCCTTGACCCTATAACTTTCAACAGCTACTTTCATAGGTTTTTTTAATTTTTTCAGTTCTACTCCCAATAGCTGAAGTTTCTTGGCGATATTTTTATATTCGGGTGGCAGGATATAGGCTGTCGGACGATCTCTAACAAGGGTAGGGTAGGCATCGGTAGAATCCAGCCAATCGATGGAGGCATCGACCATTTTAGCATTCGCCAAATCGACTACTGTCAATTTTTGATCCTTAACCAATTTATTTTCGCTGGTGATGACAATTTTATCGTTATCATTTGCTTTTCGCCCTTTTTGCACGACTTCAGTTTCGGCCTGTTTAACGGCCTTTTTAACTTCACTGGCCTGTTCGGCTGCCGTTTTGATGAATGCTGCCTGTGCTGTAGCTTGTGCAAAAACACGTCGTTTAAAATCCGTACGGCCGATATTGATTCCCCTTGTTTCAATTAAATAGGTCATTGTATTTTTCAAACCGAGGGCGTTTCGGCCAATCCGGGCTTCTGTGCTTCCTTCTGTGGCGGTAAGGACTCCATCATCGGAAGTAGCCAGTGTATAGTAATCGTGATAGGAAAGCTTTTCTTTTTCCAATGTTTTAAAAACATTAGGTAAAAACAGTTCATCGGAAGCCTTTCGAAGCCGTTCGGGAATATTTAAATTCTTGGCTGAGGAGATGAGTAAATCATAGGAAGCGATCGATCCATTTGCCCCCACCTTTTTGAGGGGAACGGGATTCACTGTATATTCATGTACATCCAGAATGACTTCCGGTTCATAATCATCGATTGACTGATGAATCATCTGTACTTCAGGATACTCCACTTTTAAGTAGTCCCTATTGGCATCCATGTCATTTGCGGTATATCGTTTGAAATAATAAGAACCATCAGGATTGACGCGTGGGACGATGGCAACATTCACTTTATCGAGGACATCACCAAGCTTGCCTTCAGCCAGCCATTGTGCAAGGACTAAAGTTGATTCACCTGAAGCAGGTTCATTGCCATGGATCTGAGCTTGAATCCAAATCAATGGTTTATGGGAACCCTTATTCAGTCCTTTTGAATCCTTGCTGAAAAGAAGCATCGGGATGTCGCGTCCTTCTGTGGATTTACCTATCGTCATGACCTGGATGTTCTTGTTTTTATGGGAGAGGGACTTGATATGATCCAACATTTCTTCCTGGCTCGTAAAGGCGATCTTGTTTTGTTTAAAGGCAGGGGTCTTGAAAGATACATTAGGGTCAGGGAAAAGGTGGGAGAGGTTATCCGGTTGAATGTAGCTTGGACCATTTCCATAATAAGGGGTGAATTCTTCTGCTTCGGCTATGGGGACAGGCAATCCAGTGACAAGACCTAGTGTTACGACTGATACGATGGTAGGAATGATTTTTTTCATGGACGTCCTCCTGTCTATCTTTTTCCATAAATTATCATATATTAAGCTATTTATACAGTGAAAACATAGGAAATAGTAAAAAACAGGAAGTAACGACTAGATTAATGATTCCAGAGCACACTTCGCAATTCCTTTTAATAGATGTTCATCACCTGTATTCTTTATAATTACAGGTAGGAAGTAAAAATGATACGGATCAAGCAATTTGCTTGGCACGTATCATTTCAATTCATCATGTAACTGATTTAAAAGATCCTGTGAATCTTCGCCACTCATTATCTGGCCATTCACTTTCGCATAGGGGGTTTTCTTACAAAGTTTACACTCACTCAAACATTCATATTCCTTATATTGAATCCTTGGATTCGCTAAGAACTTACCATAATCGGCAACTGTTTGTTCATTAAGGAAGCGGTCAAGATTATTTTGGCAAAACTCAATCTGGATTTTCGTCTTTTTTGAGAACACTTTGGATAGCAAATTTTTCATCATATCGCTTCTTTCGTTGGAAGAGTAAATATTTGTTATTTTGATTTTATCACTTCCTTTAACGAAATGCATGATTGGTTCATCCAAATTCATTACAATATGACTAGCCGGGGTTTATCAAAGTAATTCCCTTGTATATATTGACACATGTCTAAGAAATGATAGAATAAGAATGACTGATAATGAATCTCATTATCACAAATGGAAGAACTTTGTAACTATTGCAGCTTCATGATTTCCATTTCAATAGGTGACTTTGTGATAGTCTTTATTCAAATATATTTAATTACAAATATTATCGCTGTAATAACTGAGATAGGAAGAGTAGGAAATGTAGATGAAGATAAGATATTTAGTCATGGCGTTAATTGTTTTATCATTTACGTCATTATTCATTGGTGTAAAAGATATTACTCCCCTGGAATTATTGGATCTAAGTGATGATAAAGTGCAAATCATGCTGCAAAGCCGTTTCCCCAGAATGGTGACCATAGTCATTGCCGGTATTGTAATGAGTATAAGCGGTCTGATCATGCAGCAATTGAGCCGCAATAAATTTGTATCCCCGACGACTGCCGGAACCATGGATTCTGCAAGGCTTGGACTTCTACTTGCCATTATCATTTTTCCATCGGCGGCACTTATTGAGAAAATGGCATTCGCTTTCATATTCGCTTTGGCAGGTACATTCTTGTTCATGAAAATTCTTGATCAAGTGAAATATAAGGATACGATTTTCATTCCATTGGTTGGTTTGATGTTTGGTAATATCGTCGGATCCATCTCGACTTTCTTTGCTTATAAATATGATTTGATTCAAAGCCTCAACACTTGGATGAATGGGGATTTCTCGATGATCATGTCGGGAAGGTACGAACTTATATATGTAAGTATCCCTCTAGTCATTCTCGCATACTTCTTTGCCAATAAATTCACTGTTGCAGGGATGGGTGAGGAGTTTGCTATCAATCTAGGACTCAATTATAAGCTTATAGTCAATTTTGGGCTGATCATCGTGGCATTATCCTCAACTGTCGTTTTGTTAACGGTGGGAACGATTCCTTTCATAGGATTGATCGTACCAAATATTGTATCCCTTTACCTTGGTGACAATTTGAAAAAAAGTCTTTCTCATACAGCATTGCTAGGGGCAGTATTCCTATTGATCTGCGATATTCTGGGCAGGATCCTCATATATCCATTTGAAATCCCGATCGGACTCGTGGTTGGTGTCATAGGGAGCGCCGTATTTATCTATCTGATACTGAGGAGAAAGGCATATGAATAATAAAAGTAGGATCATTATATTGGCTGTTCTTGCAGCAGCTTTAACGGCAGGTTATATCTTTTGGGACCTTGGACCGAATTGGGATTATGCACTGCCGAGAAGGGTTATAAAAATCATCGCCATCATCGTGGTTGGTTGTGCTATAGCTTTTTCAACAGTGATTTTCCAGACGGTCACGAATAATAAAATCCTGACACCAAGCATTTTAGGGTTGGACTCCATGTATATGCTGATTCAAACGGGAGTGATTTTCCTCTTCGGTTCAACGCATATCATGATCATGAATAAAAATCTCAATTTCCTGATTACACTTGCGGCCATGCTTATTTTTTCCAGCCTGCTGTTCAAGTTCATGTTCAAGAAAAACCGCAATATTTACTTCCTATTGCTGATCGGTATCATCTTCGGAACCTTATTCGGCAGCATGTCTTCATTCATGCAGGTATTGATTGACCCGAATGAATTTCAAATCATTCAAAATAAAATGTTCGCCAGCTTCAATAATGTCAACACGGACCTGTTAACATTAGCTATTATCCTCATGATAGCGGCAATGATATATTTCATGAGATTTTTGAAGTATTTAGATGTCATGTCCCTAGGGAGGGACCAAGCCATAAACTTGGGTGTGGATTATGATTTTGTCACGAAGCGGGTTTTAATCGTCGTTACGGTTTTAATCTCCATTTCGATTGCCCTGATCGGTCCAATCACGTTCCTTGGATTGCTTGTTGCAAATGTGGCTTATCAATTCATTAAGTCCTATCAGCATAAACATATCATCCCGGGTGCAATGCTGATCAGTGTGATTGCCCTGGTCGGCGGCCAATTCATTGTGGAGAGGATCTTCACGTTCACTACAACATTGAGTGTCATCATCAACTTTGTCGGCGGTGTCTATTTCATCTATCTTCTATTAAAGGAGAATAAATCATGGTAGAAGTGAAAAATTTATTCAAAAAATATAATAGTAAAACGGTTGTCGAGGATGTTTCCATTGAAATAATGAAAGGGAAAATCACATCCTTCATCGGTCCCAATGGAGCGGGGAAAAGTACCGTCCTTTCGATGATCAGCCGGCTCATTACCCGGGATTCAGGAGAGGTCCTGATCGAGGGTAAGGATATGGGGAAATTCAATAGCAATGAACTTGCGAAGAAGATTGCCATCTTAAAGCAGGCTAACCACATCAATATCAGATTAACGATTCGTGAACTCGTCGCCTTTGGCCGTTTTCCGTATTCACAAGGCAAGCTGACTAAAGAGGATTGGAAATATGTCGATGAAGCGATTGAATATATGGATCTTGCAGACATGCAGGATAAGTTCCTTGACCAGCTTAGCGGCGGGCAGCAGCAGCGGGCCTTCATAGCCATGGTTATTGCTCAGAACACGGAATATGTACTTCTTGATGAACCCCTGAACAATCTTGACATGAAGCATTCCGTCCAAATCATGAAGGTATTGAGGAGATTGGCCGATGAATTAGGGAAAACGGTCATTATCGTCATTCATGACATTAATTTTGCATCCTGTTATTCCGACTATATTGTCGCGTTGAAGGATGGCAAGGTTGTTCATAATGGACCTACCGAACAAGTCATCAATTCCAATGTATTAAAGGAAATCTATGATATGGATATTGAAATCCAAAATATCAATGACAATAAGATCTGTGTGTACTTCACGTAAGACGATTCCATTTGGTTTTAAATTACTTCAGTATTCGTAGCCGTCCCAGAATCACCTCGTACGCTTCTTAGGCAGTTAAGAGTTGGCGGGCGCCGAAGACTTTAGCCGCCTCCTGTTCATATGGCAGGGAAAGTGATGAAGGTGAACTCTGTGAAGGTAAGGATTCAATATGTAATTTTTAATAAAAATTTTTTCGAGGTGACCATAATGATTAAGAAATTATCTTTACTGCTTTTGGTTGCAATGCTGGCTGTAGTGGCTGTAGCTTGTGGATCAGATAAGGAAAAAGAAGAATCAAACGCGAAAAAAGAAGGTGCTAAAAGCGAAGAAATTACAGTTAAGCACCAATTAGGAGAAACGAAAGTAAAAACAAACCCAGAAAAAGTCGTTGTATTCGATATGGGTGCTCTTGATACTCTTGATAAATTGGGTGTGGAAGTGGTAGCCGTTCCACATGATGGCCTTCCAAAATACCTCTCTAAATATGAAGGTACAACTGAAAATGCCGGCGGATTAAAAGAACCTGACTTCGAAAAAATCAACGAAATCGCTCCTGACTTAATCCTTATTTCTGGCCGTCAATCTGAAGCATATGAAGAATTAAGCAAAATTGCCCCTACTGTTTTTGTGGGTGTAGATACAACAAAGTATATGGAATCATTTGAAGAAAACGTAACACTTTTGGGTAAAATCTTCGATAAAGAAGACGAAGCAGCTAAAGAATTGGCAAGTGTTGAAGAAAACATCAATGCGTTGAAAGAAAAAGCTCCAACTGACAAAACTGGTTTAATCGTTCTTGCCAGCGGTGGAAAAGTAAGTGCTTACGGACCGGATTCAAGGTTTGGAATCATCCATGATGTATTCGGAGTACCTGCAGTGGATGATAAATTGGAAGTATCGACACATGGTCAAAGTATTTCTTTCGAATACATTGCTGAAAAGAATCCTGACTACCTATTCGTTGTAGACAGAGATGCGGTTGCGGGTGATGGAGCTGCAGCGAAAAAAACTGTTGAAAATGACATTGTGAAAAATACAAAAGCATTTAAAGAAGGTAACATCATTTATCTAGACCCTAACTACTGGTACTTATCAGGCGGCGGTTTAGAATCTGTTGACGCTATGGTTAAAGAAGTTTCAGAAGGCATTAAGTAATATAAATATGGTTAAAGGAAATCCTGTCCTCGATCGAGGGCAGGATTTCAGACTGTAGACAAACTCGATGAAAATCGAGTTTGTCTATTTTTATGGCTTGTACAATTTGGACGTTGATTTCCACTCCAGGCACTCGCTTTCCGCGGGCGGTCGGGGAGCCTCCTCGGCTTTCGCCTGCGGGGTCTCCCCTAGACGCGCTTTTCCCGCAGGAGTCTCGTACCTTCCGTTCCAATCAACTTTGTCTTACCTTTTAGATAGAACACTTTTGCCTGGAGTCATTTTTGTTTTAAAATAGAAGTATTAAAACTTGAGGTGATGAGGATGCTTTCTAAACATGATTCTATTCAGCGAGATCAACTTGAAATGATTACTTTAGATCAACTGGTGCCACCGAACCATTTGGTTCGTAAAATGGAGGCTGCCATTGACTTCACTTTCATTTATGACTTGGTGAAAGATATGTATTCAGAGGTAGGACGCCCAAGTATTGATCCAGTTATTTTAGTTAAACTGACTTTCATTCAATATACCTTCGGTATTCGTTCCATGCGTAAAACGATTGAAGAAGTTGAAACCAATATGGCTTACCGTTGGTTCTTAGGCTATGGTTTCCATGATAAAGTACCTCATTTCTCTACGTTCGGGAAAAATTATGAGCGACGCTTTAAAGATACAGACCTATTTGAACAGATTTTCTATCGCATTTTAATGACAGCTGCTAATAAAAAGTTAATAAGTGCTGAACACGTTTTCGTGGATTCCACACATGTGAAAGCCAGTGCGAATAAACGGAAATTTGAAAAGAAAATCGTTCGTAAAGAAACACGAGCGTATCAAGGACGTCTTCAAGAAGAAATCAATCAAGATCGTGAAAACCATGGAAAAAAGCCTTTTCCACCAGATAAATTTGATAAAGAAGAGACCAAAGAGATTAAAGAAAGTACAACGGATTCTGAGAGTGGCTACTATGTGAAAGATGAACGAACAAAACAGTTTGCCTATTCATTCCACGCGGCCGCAGACCGCAACGGTTTTGTATTGGGAACGATTGTAACACCTGGAAATACACATGACAGTCAGATCTTAGAGCCACTAGTTGAACAAGTGATTGAGAAAGTTGGAAAACCGGAAGCCGTTGCCGCAGATGCAGCTTATAAAACACCAGCGATTACAAGCTACCTATTTAACAAAGAAATCATACCGGCTTTACCTTATACACGTCCTCGCACCAAAGAAGGATTTTTCCGCAAACAGGACTATGTATACGATGAACATTTTGATTGTTACCTTTGCCCTTCGGGCGAAACTTTAAAGTACTCAACAACAAATAAAGAGGGCTATCGCGAGTACAAATCGCCAAAACAAATTTGTACAACATGCTCATTTTTATCTCGGTGTACAGAAAGCAAAGACTGTCAAAAAGTGGTGACACGGCATATCTGGCAAACACATGTGGAAGAAGCAGATCATCTGCGTCATCATCAAGATGTAAAACCTATATATGCAAAACGTAAAGAAACGATTGAGCGTGTATTCGCAGATGCAAAAGAAAAGCATGGTATGCGTTGGACTACTTTAAGGGGACTTAAAAAATTGTCGATGCAGGCGATGCTTACTTTCGCTGCCATTAATTTAAAAGAAGATGGCCAATTGGACATGGCGAGGTCCAAAAATGGCCTAACATAGTGGGCTCGTAGAGCCCCAATCTCTTAACTTTAGGCGAAAATTCAAAGGGAATTTCAAAAGGGGTTCAGAATTTTTTAATTCCGAACCCCTTTTGTCTACAAACTGAAATCCTGTCCTCGATCGAGGGCAGGATTTTTTATTTTTTATAATAAAGCTGGATAAAACAAATATACTAACAAAGGGGACGAAAAGAATCCTTGCAAAACACAGGTAAGCTTATAAGCCCCCCTACAACCCAATTAAGGGGAAAGAAAAGGACAAGGCCCATAATCACACCTTTTGTACTGCTATGGCTCATATGGGCTCCTTTCGGAAGAATATAACCCTTCAGCCAATATGGAAAAATTCAGTTTCTTCCTATTATAATGTCATTTGCATCCTTCCGGTTCCAGAAGGGGTTTAAAAATTGTAATTTAAGTGAACTTTGGTAAATTGAATCTTTTATGGATGATAAATTCTCCTGGAAAGTAAAAATAAAAAATAATAGGATCATCACTTCAAATCACTTCAAATTATAGGGGAGAATTGGGTGGATTAATTTTTTTGGAAAAAAATTATTTAAAAAAAGCTAATCAAATAAGCAGGAGGGGAATGATGTCGATATTACGCGAATTACATTTGTTATTTTATGGGATTTCAGAGCAGCAGGACGCAATAATAAACGGGGCAAACTTTTGCAGGCTTCGACTTTGAATGGGGTATCAAAAGTGCGGAAGAGAGAGGCATCCATGTAACCGGCAACCCATTTTAAACTGTCGAATTATCGGGAAAGAAATCCTGGTAATTTCAATAGCTTTCAATAATTGAAGATTTATATCTTTACATATTTTGTAATGTACTGGTTTTTTTATAAAGAGTCGTTTATAATGGTAAAAGCCTGAAGGACGTGAAATTAAATAGTGACTGTCATCCGCAATAACCCCAAAAAGTTACGGTGATATTTATTGGATTAAGACATGGAGTTCCTATATATTTGTTATAGGTGCGCTGGGCATTCGAGACGGGCGAAGCTCTGTTTATTTTTTCAAAGGTTGTTCATAAGCTAAAAAAGTGTTCTGGATATAGGAGTCATGGATGTGACAAAAGTGGTTTTCACAATCTTGACTATCCGAGTGTAAGAATGCTATTATAAGGTTTCGGATTTTCCGTCTTTTGTAAGTATGTAAAAATTTATATAAATAAACCACTAGATTAATAGAGGTGAAAGCATGAATAATTTTCTTAAAAAAAGCCGGCATTTATTTGCAGATAACATAATAGGCTTTTTCTTTATTGCGGTAGTCTTGTTTTGGATAAAAACTTATATTGGATATCGAATTGAATTTAACTTAGGTCTTGAAAATGGCCTGCAACAGTTCTTACTGTTCATAAATCCGATTAGTTCAGCCATTTTATTCTTTGGCCTGGCACTATTGGCAAAAGGGAAAAAATCGTTCAAATGGATCATCAGGTTGAACCTATTGATGTCCTTATGGTTATTCTTCAATATTGTATACTACCGTTCATTTACCGATTTCATTACATTGCCAACCTTGACGCAAGTGCAAAATGCCAGTGATTTAGGACCGAGTATTTTAGAATTATTTAAAACCCATGATGTATTTTATTTCCTTGATACGGTTCTTTTGATCATATTGTACAGATTCAAGGACTTTAAAGTGGAAGACTTCAAAGTCAAACGCCGTACAATTGGAATGGTTTACCTAGCGGGACTTGCAATTTTCGCCATCAATTTAGGACTTGCTGAAAAGGATCGCCCGCAATTATTATCAAGAACGTTTGACCGGAACTATATCGTCAAATATTTGGGCATGTTCAACTATACGGTTTATGATGCCGTCCAGAATACTAAAACATACGCTCAGCGTGCGACTGCAAATAGCACGGATATCGCAGAAGTGGTCAACTATACGAAGGCAACAAGCGCTGAACCGAACCCTAAGTATTTTGGTGCAGCTAAAGGTAAGAATGTCATCTACTTGCATTTGGAATCCATGCAGAATTTCTTGATCGATTATAAGTTGAATGGGGAAGAAGTAACTCCATTTTTGAACTCACTTGCAGCAGATAAGTCAGATTTCATGCACTTTGATAACTTCTTCCATCAAGTAGGCCAAGGTAAAACGGCGGATGCCGAGTTCATGCTCGAAAATTCCCTGTTCGGTTTACCGCAGGGGGCAGCATTCACTAATAGATCCCAAAATACGTATCAAGCAGCACCAGCGATTTTAGGACAGCAAGGATACACATCCGCAGTGTTCCATGGTAATTATAAATCTTTCTGGAACCGGGATAATATGTATAAGTCCCTTGGTTTTAATCAGTTCTTCGATGCAAACCATTATAATATGGAAAATAAAGAAGAAGTACTAAGTTACGGATTAATGGATAAGCCTTTCTTTAAAGAATCGATTCCTATGTTAGAAACGCTTAAACAGCCTTTCTATACAAAATTCATAACGGTATCTCATCATTTCCCATATGCCATGGACCAGGAAAAAGCAACAATCGGTAAGCATACGACAGGCGATGCTTCCGTTGATAGTTACTTCCAGACTGCACGCTATGCAGATGAGGCGCTTAAAGAGTTTTTCGATTATCTGAAGGAATCCGGTCTATATGATAACTCGGTAATCGTTATGTATGGTGATCACTATGGTATTTCCGAAAACCATAAAGAAGCCATGTCAAAAGTGCTTGGCAAGGATGTTGGCGCATTTGAGAATGCCCAATTGCAACGTGTACCATTATTGATTCATGTTCCAGGTGTTGAAGGCGGGGATATGCACCAATACGGAGGGCAGATTGACCTTCTCCCGACTTTATTGCATCTGTTAGGAATCGAATCTAAAGATTATGTACAATTCGGTTCGGATTTATTGTCAAAAGATCATAATGAAGTGGTACCTTTCAGGAATGGTGATTTTGTAACACCGGATGTCACTTCCATTAAAGGGAAATACTACGATACGAAAACAGGGGAATTGGTAGAGGAAAATGATGAGATCCTCAATTATAAAAAGAGAGCTGAAACGATGCTCAATTTATCCGACCAAGTAGTGAACGGCGACTTACTCCGTTTCTATACTCCAAATGGTTTTAAACCGATAGACCCTACTGATTATGATTACACATATGATGAGGAAGCTTCAAAGGAAGATAAGACCGATAAATAAATGAAAATAACAGGCAGGAAGCCATCGCTTCCTGCCTGTTTTTTATATATGTTAAATCATGCTTTATTGGTCATCATGGCAATATACTTCCTTATTTCTTCAGGCTTCCCTGCATATTTTACAGAACGCTGCTCATCTTTCATGATTTTATCCTTTGCTTTGATCAGGATTTCCTCACCCATGGCTTGCGGAACGACCACGACGCCATCTATGTCCCCTACGATAATGTCCCCTGGAAATACGGTGACACCTCCGCAGGAAATGGGGATATTGGTCTGGCCTACTCCAGCCTTGCCGCTTGAGGCAACCGTCGTCCCTTTGCTGAAAACAGGGAAATTCATTTCTTTAATGGCTTCAAGATCACGAATGACTCCATCGACAACGAGGCCGCCAATTTCCATGGTCTGCATCATGCCGACAACAAAGTCTCCTGCTATAGCCCGGTATGTATCACCTTTGCTGTCAACGACTATTATATCCCCAGCCTTTGCTTCGCCGATTGCTTTTAACACGGCTGAATTATCACCGACGGGCATCTGTACGGTCAAAGCTCGTCCGGCCATATGAAATTCTTCCTTTAAGGGTTTAATCGCCGATTCCAGATTGCTCAACCCTTCCATTGCATCAGAAATCGCCGTGGTGGGCAAATTCCTGAACTGTTGAATGAGAGTATCCATGACTATGATTCCTCCTTGAGAATTAATGAATATAGCCTAATTATACACAAACTTTGTAATTTTCTAATAGTTTTACGTTTGATAAAATGTAAATGAAATGAAGGGGGAGGGAAGTTCTGCTGACACAAAGGGTTTCAAGGCAGATGCCTTTTTAATCAATCGTTTGATTAAATTTATACGACGCGTTTTTTTTATGTTCATTAATCGAGTCACGCATGACAGGTCCCTACCTGATGACTATATCAATCAAAAGATGGCCACCGATCCGTACAGGAACATTCTTCTATAGATCAAGAGAAGAATGTTGGTGCATATTCTTGGTGTTTTCCTGATCTGGATGCCGATGTTAGTGAAGAAATCCATAACAGATGCTGGAGGTCACTCAAGGGGTTGACAACAATCTTCAAAGCAGGAGCAGAATCAAGACGGAGGTTGCCAATGTAAGCCAAATGGGGCTAAAAACTTCTGGATGAATGATTAAAAAAATGATTCCTGCAATAGTGGCAGCCTGCTGAATGGTCATATGTCTAATGAAGTGTATTCCAGCTTTAAAACAGGCTTTAAGCAGAGGCATTTGATTCATTTTCATTCCTCCCTTTTCTTTCAATAATATGACCAGGCATAAAAGAAAATACATGGGGATTCGTTTTCCGCTCAATTATTCGGGTATAGTAAAGGTAAAATAAAAGGAGGAATCATAGGTGGTCATTGTATATATTAGTCTTGCCCTCTTTATCGGATCGATTATCTATTTAGCGTTTTTTGCTTTTAAAACATTTAAGGATTCCAAACCGACTATTGATAATGTGACCGAAACCGTTACACGCATTCAGGCAAAAACGGATCAGATTAAATCGGAGACGGACCAACTCACCATGACACAGCATGAAATCACTGAAGATGTTCAATATAAAAAAGAGGCCATACAATATACGGTTGATGCGGCTAAAGAAATACCTGAACCCTTTAAAAATATTTGGTTTTCAATTAAAGGTGACAAGTGGAAGCTTAGAAACAGAAGTGATTCATAAGCGTTTGCCCGATTTGAAATGTACATGATATAGTATGGAAATAAGGAGTTTCTAGAGTTCCTCGGTTGAATTTTACCGGAATGGTCCAAGAGAAACGCGCAGGAATCTGCGTACACGGAGGGAAAAAAGCCCGGGAGGTCATGGTTTATGACCTTTCGGGCTTTTTCTGTAATTGGAGGGAAAAAAGTTGTCTTGGATTCAATTGGTGATTGCAGGATTATTTGAAGTGGTATGGGCGACAAGTTTAAAGTATACCGAGGGTTTTCCGAAATTATTACCTTCTTTCATAACGATTGCTGGTATGGTTATTAATTTTTATTTTTTGTCATCGGCGATAAAAACTCTGCCTATGGGAACTGGTATGCAATTTGGACCGGAATAGTGGCTCTTGGTGCAGGTTAAATGAGAATTCATGAAGCCATCATGGAAGGATTAACCCCAAATACATCCTATACTTACCGTATAGGAAGTGCAGCCGATTGGTCTGAAGCCTATACACTTTTACAGCAGAAGTAAAAAGGTCCAGCTCTGCGAAAGATCTATTGTGGGGGAATCAACCAATTTAAAAGAAACCCGACAGAATATCTTGAAATTATGGAAAAAATGGCTAAACCAATATTTGCGTTAGTTCAGACATTTGAAAAAAAAGGAAATTAATCTTTCACTACGTTCTCTTGAAACGAGCAATCACTAAGTGTCAGTTATTCTTTATAACCTTATTCATTTATACATAAGTAGTGATGATGGACTTCGAAAGATCATTTGCCCCGCACATTTGACCACTTCAAAAATCAAACAGTTGGTTTATAATCTACTTCAACTTTATCTTTTTCTTGGTAAGGAGAAAGCATAAAGGCAGCTTTAAAGTCTGTATTCCCTTTATTTATTAAATAATGAACTTTTTTTGGTTCAACATGGATAAAATCTCCCTTTTTACATGTGAAAACTTCATTATCAATATGTATTTCTAATTCCCCTTCGAGGATAAAGAAGTTTTCTTCCATGATATTATGATAATGGGCAGGGAAATCTTGTCGGGGCTTTAAAACAACAATTCCAAAATTCATTCTTGGTCCTTTTAAAAGATATTTTGGACCGCTATCTCCAAATCTATATTCTCTTTCATTCTCGTTAACAATTGTCATTGTAATCACTCCATATATTTATTTTGGCTCTTTTCGTAGAGTTTGTTGTTTTTGCAAGTTACAAATTCGAGCTGATGTTGATTGTAACGGATATGCGAGACTCCTGCGGAAGAAGCGTGTTGAGGGAGAATCCCGCAAGTGCAAATCACTGAGGAGGCTCCTGGACCGCCCGCGGAAAGCGAGTACTTGCAACCGGAAATCAACCCTTGATCATCGTAAATATCATTTAAAAGCAACACAGTTGCGAAACAGCCTTTATTTTAATCCAGGTGCTATCCACATATGTTCTGTTAAATCGTTGTCTGCTAATTCTAGTTGTTTTTTGTAAATATCTTTCCACTTTTTATATAAATCTTCATATACTACGTTATTCTCGTGATTTGGATAATACGTTTTTTCGAATTTAATTACTTTTGAAATCGCATCATCGAAATCGTTATAAACTTTTGCACCTACTCCGGCACAAATAGCAGCACCAAGAGCAGTTGATTCTCTAACTACGGGGACTATTAATCGTTTGTTAAGTACATCGGAAACAATTTGACACCATAAATCGCTTTTTGATGCACCACCAGCAAAAATAATGGACTCAGGAGATGTATTTGTTATTTCATTAACCAATTCAATATTTCCTTTTGTTACAAAGGCGGCATTTTCCATAATAGATCTGTAAAAGCTTGCCTTATTAAATTTCTCTGAGTCCAGTTTGTAATTGATAAAGCTTGGGGCTGCATGTTTCCAAGCCTTATAGTTCATTATATTGGAAAATGTACATAGCATACCGTAGCTGCCAGCTGGTATGTTACGTGCTCGTTTTTCCATTTGTGAATAAATACTTTCTCCTGTTTCATTTTGAATATGCCTTTCAAGCTCACAGAAAGAATCTCTAAACCATCTCATTACTAAACCGGGGAAGAATGCAATTGCTTCATACTGCCAAGTATTG
Source organism: Peribacillus sp. V2I11 (assembly GCF_030817135.1). NCBI lineage: Bacteria > Bacillati > Bacillota > Bacilli > Caryophanales > Bacillaceae > Peribacillus > Peribacillus sp. V2I11. Next base: position 2,737,008 of record NZ_JAUSYW010000001.1, read on the forward strand.
GGTACAGCATGGCAATTAATTCTTACTCTACATTCGTCATCGATTTCAACATGATTCGTGGTAAATTCGTATTGCCAAAAACTCCCCCCAAAAACGGCTGCATCTCCTTCGTTGACAACTCCACCACCAATGCATCCTAACTGGGCATCTCCACCACCCGCAACAACTAAAGTTTCTGGACTTAAACCTGTAAGCGTTGCCATTTTTTCGGTGACATTTCCAATAACTGTTCCACTTTCATGAACAATTGGAAAAATGTCCTCCCTTAGATTTACTTTGTTAGCTAATACAGAGTCCCAAACTCTTTCTTTAATATCAAATAGCCCGGTTGTACAGCCGTTTGAAGGTTCTACTGAAATGACATCTGATAAACGATAGGTAATCCAGTCATTGAGCATGGTGACATACTTCATTTTTTTATAAGTCTCAGGCAGATTATTTTTTATCCAAAGGATCCTAGGAATAGCTCCTAAGGAAAATGTTTGACCTGATACCTTATATAGATCAGATTCTATTGAATCGCTTATGCTATAAAGATTATAAACTTCATCATTTGACCGCGAATCTACGTTTGCACAAGCCCATAATTCTTTTCCTTCTTCGTCATATAAGACAATCGCTTCCCTCATACTTGTGGTTGATATAGAGATAATATCTTTTGGAGCTACTTTGCTTTTTGTAATGGTTTCCTTTATTAGTTCAGTAATGATTTTGATATTTTGATTAATATCAAAATCCATTGATCCTGGATATCTCGTATCCTCTTTATGCGTCCATTCAGATTGAGCGACACACAATTCCTGGCCTAATGTATTAAATAAGATTACTCTAACACTGCCGGTTCCAGCATCTATAGCCATTAGGTATTTTTCCATAATTACCTTCCTTTCAATGATTTACTGAAACATTTAAGTTCTCCCTAAACCAAACTTTGAGCTACCAATTCATCAGTAATAAGTACATCTATGCATCCCCCCTTAAGTGCACCTATTATTGCATCCTTTTTATCAAGGCCTCCTGCAACTGCTACAACATGATTAAGTGATTTTAATACATCAATTTCAGTACTAATCAGCTTTTTATGAAAATCTAAATCTAGAACATGACCATTTATGTCGTAAAACTGGCTTAGTAAATCGCCAACGGCGCCCTTTGTTTTTAAAATTTCAAAATCATTCGCATTTAGGTATCCTTCTTTAACTAAAGTCGCTCGATCATTAAGAGCACCAATTCCTATTACGGTAATATTCGAATAAGGAATCATTTCCAATATTTTTTTTACCGGTTTTTCCTCTAGCAAATGATCTGCAATATCTTTTGAAGATACGAGTAGGGGAGTAGGAACAATGTAGTGATTATATTTTGGATTCGTATAGTAATCGGAACTTGTATCTATTGCTGTGGGCATGTAGAACTTTACGCCGCCAGACAAAGATACAAAAGTAATTTTATATTTAGTGGATATTTGTAAGTGTCCCAGGGTTTTCGATACTGCTTCTCCGTAACCTATACTTATCATTGTATCGCTTGTAATTCGATCTTCAATGTATTGAGCAGCAGCTATTGTAAGACTGTCAACTGTATTGTCATGGGAGGTTGGGACAATATAAATATCCTTCAAATTGTATTTTTCTTTAATCTTATTTTGGATCGTCAGATTATCCAATTCTTCTAAGTTAATTTTGAATTGTATAACATTGTTTGTTTTGGCTTTTTCGAGGTATTTAATCACCTTCATTCTAGATAGGTTTAGAGATTTGGAGATTTCATTTTGAGTCAATCCTTCAATATAATACTGCCAAGCAATTTTTACGATTAAGTCATTCTCATATGTCATTTTTCATCACTCTTTTATCATTATTTGGATTTAAACAAAATATTCATCTATAAATATTTGTTTTGAAAAATTAAAAATAATAACAAGATAAATATAAAATGTTAACGATTTTGTCATAGCGGGAGAATAAGAATAAACGTATATTTTAAGCCGTTTTTATGTATATTCAGTTTTGAAATTTATTATCACTTAAAAAATCAATAGTATTTTTTGAATAATCAAAATAGTTAAAATGTGAATAAAATGATGCTTACTTAATAAAATGTATTAAATTATAACTGAAGTATCCTTAAGAAAACGGTTACAAATCAAAGTTGTTTAAACTACATACATAGACATATTTTGAGAAAGTATGGAGGATCTTTTATGGAAGTATTAAGACAGCTAGTGAAATTTGAAAATATCCAGAAGTCATTTAATCAAAATAAAGTGTTAAAGGGTGTTTCTCTAGAAATCAGCGAGTCAGAAGTGATTTCGATTATAGGCGGTAATGGAGCTGGAAAGAGTACGTTGATGAAGATCCTTACGGGAGTTTATAAAGCGGATGAAGGAAGTATAGAAATTAATGGGGAAAAGGTCGTTCATTTTAATCCTTCGATCGCCCATAGTAAAGGAATTTATTTGGTTCCACAAGAACCGCTGCTATTTCCAAATATGACTGTCGAGCAAAATCTAACGATTGGATTTAGTAAGAATAAAGTTGAAGTAAGAGAGCAAGCAAGAAGGTTAATTGAACAATTAGGTTGGAATCTAGATTTAAATAGATTTGCCATTTCCTTATCAATAGCAGAGCAGCAACAAGTGGAGATTATTAAGGGAATCCTAAGAGATGCGAAGGTTCTCATATTGGATGAACCAACTTCTTCATTAACGTTTGCTGAAACGGAGTCTTTGTTTAAGTTAATCGAAAAATTAAAATCCTCTGGTGTAGGAATATTTTATATAACTCATAGATTAGATGAAGTTTTTCAAGTTTCAACACATGCCGTTATATTGCGAGATGGAAAAGTGACTCTTAAAGGAAAGGTAAATGATTTTACAAAGGAAATGTTAATCAAGGGATTATTACCTTTGGATAGCGAACGGAGTGGAAACGAAACATTTAAAAGGGAATTTTTGGATCGAAGTAAGGAAGAACCCATACTTAAGGTACAAAAATTAGGTGGAGACGGCTTCAAAGATATTAGCTTTGATGTATATAAAGGAGAAGTAGTTGGTCTAGCTGGTCTTGTTGGAGCTGGAAGAACTGAGATTGCAGAGGCCATTTATGGAATGAATAAAGTCCAAAGCGGAAAAATCTTCTTGAATGGAAAAGATATCACAGATTTATCTGCTAGTGAAACAATTGAAAGCGGTTTAGCTTATATACCTGAAGACAGGTTTTTGAACGGGATTTTTTCTATAAGTTCTATAAGTAGTAATGTTACAGCACAAGTAATAAAAAAACGCCGATTTTTCATTGATAAAAGATTTGAAAAAGATATCACGGATGAGTATGTTAACAAATTGAGTATTAAAATCAGCAGCCAGGATGATGAGGTTAAATCCTTATCTGGAGGAAATCAGCAAAAGGTTGTTATAGCAAGAATTTTATCAACAAATCCACAAATCATCATCATGGATGAACCAACAAGAGGAATTGACGCAGCTGCCAGAAGTGATATTTATTCCATCATTACTCAATTAAAAGAACAGGGATACTCCATATTACTCATTTCATCAGATTTGGAGGAAATTGAAAGAATTAGTGACCGAATATATGCCATTTATCGGGGAACCTGTAATGTTTGTTTAGGATTTGATGAGATAAATGCAACTAATGTGATGAGCGCGGCTTTTGGCACTTATAAAGGAAGTGAAAGACATGTCTAAAGTCAAAAGTATGACAAAGCATCGAGAATTTAGAACGCTGGTATTCTTAGTTTTGCTGTTTGTGATTGTAGGTTTAGTTAACTCTGATTTTATTTCTTCAGGAAACATACACAATGCGGCTAAGAATAGTTTGCTTTATATCGTGCTTGCGGTAGGGATGACATTTGTTTTATTGACTGGCGAAATCGATATCTCTATCGGTGCAGTATTAGGTCTAAGTGCTTCAGTTAGTGGAGTTATTCTTAGAGATGGCGGGAGTATTTTCCTGGCTGTAATAATAGCGATCACAATAGGCGCTGTTATTGGATTGATCAATGGATTAGGAGTGACTAAATTAAAAATCTCTTCATTTATTATGACCCTTGGCATGCTCGAAATTGTCAGGGTAACCCAAGTGATTTTTACAAATGGAAAGTGGGTTGAGAATCTTCCAGACAACTTCAAACACATTTCACAGATGAATGTGTTCGGAATAAATATATTAACGATCATTATCATTTTAGCAGTTATTCTCGTTCACTTTTACTTATCCAAGAGTAAAAAAGGAAGGTACTTCGCTGCGATTGGTGATAATGAGGATGGTGCCGTATTAATTGGAATACCTGTTGATCGATACAAAGTTATTGCTTTTGTCATTTCAGGTGTTTCAGCTTCCATTGCTGGGCTAATATTTGCCAGCCAAATTGGCTTTATTTCAACGACTGCTGGATTGGGAATCGAAATGATTGTAATCGCTGCAGCAGTTCTTGGGGGAGTATCCTTAAGCGGAGGTATTGGGTCCGTTATAGGGGCATCAATTGGAGCGATTATCATGAGTTCCATCAACTCTGCTTTAGTATTCTTGAAGGTCCCTGCATTCTGGAATTCCGCTATTTCAGGTTCTTTATTAATTATCATTGTTGTTGCTGATGTCCTAATTGCACGCCGAGCTAACAATAGAACAAGAAAGGTTAGATTAAATGCAAGGATACTAAACTACAAGGAGGAGGTGTGAGATTAGGATGTTAAAAAAAATACCCAAATGGAACTTAGTCTTATTAACTACTTTACTTGCAGAAATCATGATCTTTGGTCTGATTAACCCGAGATTTTGGAATATAAAAATTCTATTAAATAGCTTTAACGATTTTGTAGGGATCGCAATCATTGCCTTCTTCGTTACTTTTGTCATCATTACTGGAGGTATCGATATATCTGGTGGATCCATTATCGGATTAACATCTGTGGTAACGGGTCTTCTGTCTCAAGTTTACGGAATGAATATGTGGGGTGCAGCTCTTCTTGCAGTATTAGCCGGTGGATTATGTGGTTTGCTGAATGGCGTTCTAATTGCTTATGCAAGGGTTCAAGCGATGGTCATAACGCTTGGCGGGATGCTTTTATATAGCGGTATTGCTTTAGTTTTGGTTGGAATGTCCGGAGCAAGTACTTATGAAGGGATTTCCGGATTTTCACAAGGGTTTATCAACCTAACGAATGGGGAATTATGGGGAGTCCCGCATTCAGTTATCATTTTTGTTGTCATGCTGCTAATTGCTTACGTGCTACTTCATCGGACGCGATATGGAAGATATATTTATTTAACTGGAATTAACCAAAATTCTGCAGAGTACTCTGGAATCAATACGAGGAAAATAATTACTAGTACATATGTATTATCAGGGCTAAGTGCAGGAATAGCAGGGATTATTTTAACTTCATATTTGGGTAGTTCTAGAGCAGATTTTGGCGCTGAATATTTAATGCCAATCTTAACTGCCGTTGTATTAGGAGGAACATTAATAACAGGTGGTAAAGGGGGTGTTACCGGGACGGCTCTTGCAAGCATAATCATTGGTTTCTTAAAACTAGGATTGCAAATGGGAGGGGTCCAAACACAATATATAGGACTAGCAACAGGGATGCTCTTGATTATTTCAGTAGCATTTATGGGAGGTCAAAAATTTAAGTTGAATGTTAGAAGGTTACTAAATTTTAAGAAAGATAGAGAGGTAATCTGAATGCGTAAATCAAAATTTTTCAAAGTATTCACTGGTCTGGCAATTTCAACAATGTTATTAGCAGCTTGTAATAGCGAGGATGCTGGAAGCAGTACTGATGGAGAAAAGGGAGAAAAAGATGCGAGTGATATTGAAGTAGTCTTTATCCCAAAAATGACAGGGAATGCTTTCTTTGAATCTGGGAATGACGGTGCACAGGAAATGGCTGAAAAAATTGGTTTTAATGTTAAGTATGATGGTGCCCCTGAAGGAACAGTTGCAAATCAAGTGCAAATTATTAATAGTGCAGTTAATAGTGGTGCTGATGCAATAGCAATTTCGTCTGTTTCTTCAGATGGATTAAATCAAGCATTACAAAAAGCATTAGATGCTGGAATTAAAGTTGTCACTTGGGATTCAGATGTTGATCCAAAATATAGATCAGCCTATATAAATCAAGGAACACCTGACATTTTGGGTGCCATGCTTGTTGACATGGCTGCAAAACAACTTGAAAATCCTGATGAGCCACAACAAGTTGCTTGGTTCTACTCAAGTCCAACTGTTCCAGACCAAAATTCATGGGTTGATTATGCTGAAAAGTATATTGATGAAAAATATCCAAATTGGGAAATTGTAACAAAGCAATTCGGGGAAGGAAACGAACAGGTATCTCTACAAAAGGGAGAAAGTATCTTAGATACCTATCCTGATATTGATGTAATCATCTGTCCTGATTCAACTGCTCTTCCTGCTATGGCGCAAGCAGCACAAAATAAAGGTTTAAACAAGGAAGATGTGGTTATTACTGGATTTGCTTCTCCTAATTCAATGAGACAATATATTGAAAATGAAACAATTGAAAATCATGGTTTATGGGATGTTAAAGATCAAGGTGCACTAGCCGTTTACATTGCGTATCATTTAGCACAAGGAAATGAATTAAAAGTTGGAGGTACTATTGATGTCCCTAAGCTTGGAGAAGTAAAAGTAGAGCCTAACACAGTTCAAGGCTATGATTACGAAGCAGAAGACTCTGGTATCATCATATTGCCTGAAAGAATAGTATTCACAAAAGAAAATACAAACGAATACGATTTTTAATAATAATTATTAGAATATAGTAAAGAAAGGAAGATCAGAATGGCGGATAATATAGGAAACAAAGCGGCGAAAGACTTTTCAGAGGAGATAGCATTTGCCAATAATGGTAATTTTCATGTAAAGGGTGCTGCTAATTATGATTGGGGAATGAAGGATAGATTATCAAGAATCTTCAACCCAGTAACTGGGAAAACAGTAATGCTGGCATTTGATCATGGTTACTTCATGGGACCAGTATCTGGGCTAGAAAGATTAGATATTCTAATTCCTAAGTTAGCAAATTATGCTGATTGTCTGATGGGAACTAGAGGTGCAATTAGAAGTAGTGTACCACCGACATTTAATAAATCAATTGCATTAAGAGCATCATCAGGTTCGAGCATTTTGCAAGATGATTTAAGTCACGAATCGATGGTTGTAGATATAGATGATGCAATTAAGATGAATGCAAGCGCAATAGCCATTCAAACTTTTATTGGTGCTGATGGACAAAAAGAAACAATTGAAGAATTAAATAAAGCGATTAACCTAGGTTCAAAATATTCCATTCCTACAATGGGTGTTGTAGCTGTTGGAAAGGAAATGGAACGGACTCCTCAATTTTTCTTGTTGGCTACAAGAATGCTAGCTGAATTTGGAGTTCAAATTGTTAAAACATATTATTGTGATGATTTTGAAAAAGTAGCCGCAGCTTGTCCAGTACCACTAGTAGTTGCTGGCGGTAAAAAAATTCATGAGAAAGATGCACTAGCTTTAGCATATAACTCCATTCAAGGTGGCGCTGCAGGAGTTGATATGGGGAGAAATATTTTCCAATCTGCGTATCCAGAAGAAATGATTCAAGCTGTTGCTAAAGTCGTGCATGAAGGATACTCAGAAAATGAGGCTTATGAATTTTTCCTACATCTAAAGAATGTTTAGTGCGGAAGTTTAATTAAAAAAAGAGAGTTCAGTCTAAAGGTTCATATAAAGCTTCTACCAATATATATAGGGTAGAGGCTTTCTTTTCTAATAACTTTATCTCTTGGAGGTTATAAAAATGGCAAAAGTAGCTTTTCTACTAGCATCAGATTTCGAGGATTCCGAAATGAAAAACCCTTATGAAGAAATTAAGAAAGCGGGTCATGAAACTGTAATTATCGGTAATGCAAGAGGTGTTGTATGCAAAGGGAAGAAAAATACAGTCTCTTATCAAACTGAATTAGCAGCTGGTGAAGCTGACGCAAATGACTTTGATGCTGTTATAATACCTGGTGGCAGTGCACCAGAAGAATTAAGAGTTAATCAGGATACAGTTGATTTCGTTAAGGGTCTGCATAACAAATCGAAAGTGATAGCCGGAATCTGTCACGGCCCACAAGTCATGATAAGTGCGGATATCCTTAACGGTAAAGAAATTACATGTTATAAAGGTATTCGTGATGACGTAATAAATAGTGGAGCAAAATACCTTGATGAAGAAGTTGTCGTAAGTCAAAACATAATTACTTCAAGGACTCCGAATGATGAGCCAGCTTTTATTAGAGAAATTTTAGCTAAGCTGAATTAAGAATGAATAGAAACAAGGTATAGTGGATTTTTTTGGTAATTAATATTAAGTCTGGTTATTAGTTGTTCTGCATGTTATGTCAAATAAAAATACATTGATGCTGAAGTTTATTCGTATGAACCTCTAAAGGCAAACATTCACTTATTCGAGGTGGGAAAATGGAATTAGTTACAGTGAAAGAAATGCTAATCAAGGCTTTAAAGGAAGGTTATGCAGTAGGACATTTCGACATACATAACCTTGAATGGGCGCAAGCTGTTTTAGGAGGTGCTGAAGAAGAAAAATCACCCGTCATTCTTGGGGTAACGGAAGGAGCAGTTCGTTATTTAGGTGGTTGTTCCGTAGCTGTTGCAATGGTAAAAGCACTTATGAATGAAATGAATATAACTGTTCCAGTAGCACTCCACTTGGACCACGGTTCTAGTGTAGAAAATTGTAAAGCTGCCATTGATGCTGGGTTTACTTCAGTTATGATAGACGCATCCCGTTTACCATTTGCAGAAAATGTGAAGTTAACCGAGCAGGTAGTTGAATACGCTCATGAACGTGGAGTATCGGTTGAAGCTGAGGTAGGAAGTATAGGTGGGAAAGAAGATGATGCAGTCTCAGAAGGTTCTATCTATGCAGATCCAAAGGATTGTGAGATGTTAGTTAAACTCACTGGTATTGACCTTTTAGCTCCAGCACTTGGATCTGTTCATGGCCTTTACAAAGGAGAACCAAAACTAGGTTTTGAAGAAATGAAAGAGATTAGTCAAACAATTGGTATACCCTTAGTTTTACACGGTGCTTCAGGCCTTCCCACTGAACAAATAAAAAAATCTATTTCGTTAGGAACTGCAAAAATTAATGTGAATGCAGATAATCATCTTGCGTTTACAAAAACTGTTAGAGACATATTAAATCAAGATTCTGAAGTATACGATGCTAGCAAATATATAAGTCTTGGTCGTGAAGCGGTGAAAGAAACGGTTATTGGTAAAATAGGCTTATTTGGTTCTTCAGGTAAAGCTTTATAAAGAGAGTCCACTGTCACCACCCGAATAATCTTGTTCCACAATAATGTTTCATAGAGCTTTGTAAAAGAAACAGCCTGGGCCATTAGCCTAAGGATGCGATGAGTTTGGTATTCGTCGGTTTTATTTTGGTTGGAATTATCGGCTTGAAGGTCACTTCTTCTGAATATTTTATCGTCTCCTCACAAATATTAATAGTAAATTATTTTGGAGGAGTGAAGAAAATGAATTATAAAGCGATGGTATCAAGTGCGATGATGGCTTTAGTGATTACAGGTTGTTCACCTAATGATAAAGAAGATGCCAGTGAAAATCTTGGACTGAATCGTACTCATCAGGATAATTTAGATAATCCGATGAATGTAAGCGACACAAGGCAAAATGTTAATGATGATAATGATGATAATGGCATAAACGATATGAGGGTCTCCGAGGATATCTCGAATCGAGTCGAAGCCTTGAAGGAAGTAAGTGATGCAAATGTCATCGTGACTGATAATACTGCCTATGTAGGGGCAGTATTAAAAGATGGTGGGGATAAGGATATCCCGAATGATCTTAAAGAAAAGGTTGCTGATGCAGTAAGGGGAGCCGATCCATCGGTAGACCAAGTTTATGTTTCGGCAAACCCGGACTTTGTTCAAAGAATGAAAGGGTATGCGAATGATATCGAGAATGGAAAACCCGTTGCAGGATTTGCTGAAGAGTTCCGTGAACTTGTAACCCGGATTTTTCCAAGTCCAAGGTAATTGGTAATCGTTATTGAATTAAGACGAAAAGACTTATCCGGTGATGCCGGATAGGTCTTTTCCTATTTTAAGGATATCGGTGGGTCATGACTAACTTTAAATAGGGTGGTTACAATAATCGAGTGAACTAAAAATTTTCGATAGGTAATGGGGGTGGAATGGTGAGGTTGTTTAAGGGCAGGAGGGAAATGGATGCAGCATCCTATCAGGTAAATTCGAAGGATTTTCAGGAACTCCTTAAAAAGTTTAAAGCATCTAATGATTTTCTTACCTTCCGATTCCCGGATGATGATGGCTATACCCTCTCCTACTTCAATTCACTGGTTAGTGCACAACAGCTCCATGAACAAGTACTGGCTGTCATTTCGAATCAACCTAAGCAAGATCTAAAGCAATTAAAAGGCGATATTCCGATGGAAGATATGAAATTGACGGCTGATATAAAAGACATTCAAAGGTTGGTATTGGCCGGATCGGTCATGATTCAATACAAGAAAGATGATGAAATGTGTTTGCTGATTCCATGTGTTCACAGTGTGAAAAGGCAAATTTCCACACCCGAGTCGGAGTATACGGTCGTTGGGTCCAAGGAGGCCTTTGTTGAATCGCTTGATTCGAATTTGAATCTGATACGTAACCGGTTGCCCACTCCTGAATTGCAGTCCAGGGAATTTCGGGTCGGGAGCATCTCGCAAACAAGGTTAGCGGTACTCTACATAGATGGGATAGTAAATCAACAGATCATTAAGACAGTCATGCAGAGAATAGAAGATATAGAATATGATACGATCGTCGATATTTCTTTTGTAAGCCAGATGATCACGGATAATCGGAATTCGATGTTTCCGCAACTGATTGAAACGGAGCGGCCTGATCATCTGGCCAGTGTATTATCGGAAGGGAAAATAGGGATCATGCTGGATGGGTCTCCTCATGCATTAGTTGGTCCCAATACCATCATTTCGTTCTTTTCGTCATTTGAAGATTATTTTCAAATTTGGAATCTCGGTACTTCATTCCGTTTGATTCGGCTTTTCGCAGTGCTTTTTTCCGTTTTGTCATCACCTTTGTATGTTGCCGTTTTAACGTATCATTATCAAGTGATTCCAACGGATTTGCTACCCATCTTAATATCGTCCAGGGGCGTGATTCCTTTTCCGCCGATATTGGAAGCGATCGTGCTGGAAGGGACAATCGAATTGCTGAGGGAAGCAGCGGTCAGGCTGCCAGCTAAGGTTGGCTCCACCATCGGCATTGTTGGCGGTATAGTCATCGGTACAGCCGCTGTGGAAGCGGGATTTGTCAGTAATGTCTTGCTGATGCTTGTCGCTTTGGCTGCCCTGGCTTCATTTACGGTGCCGATTTACCAAATCAGTAATACGATTCGCCTTATCCGCTTCCCATTTCTAATTGCTGCCCAGTTATACGGATTGTTTGGAATAGCTTTATGCAGTGCATTCATTTTAAGTCATTTATTGAAATTGACTTCGCTTGGCAGTCCATATTTAGACCCTCTTTACCCGTTAAGAATTCATGACTTTAAAGATAGTCTGATTCGCCTCCCTTTTTCAAAGCAGAAAAAGCGCCCGCAATTTCTGCGGACGGAAAATCCGCTAAGGATAAGGAAGGAGGCGGAAACTCCAAACCCCCCCAGCGATATTGATGAATAAGGCGTAGAAAGCGGTGAGAAGGTATGGAACTAAAACCAAATGAAACTAAACAAATATCCCCATTTTTTGTTTTTTTCCTCATGCCCGGCATGCAGATTGGAGTAGGGATATTGGGGTTTGAACGGGTCATAGCGAAAGAGGCTGGTCAAGACGCATGGATAGCGGTCCTTATATCAGGGTTAATCATAAATGTTCTGCTTTGGATGTGTTTCAAGCTATTAGGCAGGGGCCCCCAAACACTTGATTTGATCGCCATCCACAAAGATTTGTTTGGTAAATGGGTAGGAAATGCCTTCAATATTTTATTCATCCTCTACTTTATAATGATCTCCATCATTCTAATCAGGACTTATTTAGAAGTCATTCAGGTTTGGATGTTCCCTGGTGTCAATGTCCTGATGTTATTAACCTTTATTCTTATTCTTGTGTATAGTTTTGTGAGCGGAGGGTTCAGGGTCATTACTGGTTTTTGTATAATCGGGCTTATTATCGGATCACCACTATTCCTTTTGCATTATTTTCCATTGAAGTACGCCCACTTTGAAAATTTGGGTCCCTTTCTTGATCACTCCTTTTTGGAAATCATGAAGTCCAGTAAGAAAATGACCCTGAATTACCTTGGTTTTGAATTACTCCTGATTTATTACCCATTCATTAAAAATCGTGAAAAATCTCAAAAGTGGGCTCACTTAGGGGCGTTATTTACTATGTCGGTATATATGGTATCGATTATTGTTTCATTAGCCTACTATCATCAAGATCAGCTGAAAGATGTAATTTGGGCCACTTTGACGTTATGGAAAATAGCAGACCTTCCATTCATTGAAAGGTTCGAATACATAGGTATTTCCGTTTGGCTGTTCATGGTGCTGCCGAATGTTTGCATAGGGGTTTGGGCAGCAAGCAGGACAGCGAAAAGAGTATTTGGATTTAGACAGAAAAAGATGGTAGTTTTCATTCTGTTTATTATCTTAATATCCTGCATTTTTTTGGATAATCGCTATAGAATCGATAGGTTTAACACAATCAGTTCGCAAATAGGTTTTTATATCATTTATTTGTATCTTCCTCTCTTATTCATATGGCAGTCGATCGTCTATAAAGTTAGGGGGCATAAATCATGAAAATCAAACTCCTCTTGATTACATTAGCTTGTTACTTGATGACGGCGTGCGGTGTGGAAAAGCAAATATTGGAAGACGTTTTAATTGCTGAAGTCGTAGGTTATGATGATGCCGGAGACAAACAAATCAAAGGTACGGTTGTTGTCAGCGTTCCTCAGCCTGGTGAGGAAGCAGATCTAGGTAAAGAAGTATATGAAGCGATCTCCCATGATATAAAGGCAGCCCGCCAGCAGGAAAATGCAAAAACACCATTTCCGATTGTCGGTGGAAGACTGACAGTCATTCTCTATGGTACAGAATTGGCTGGTATGGGGTTAAATGATTATGTCGATACATATAGGCGTGACCCGATGGTGGGAAGGGATTTGTATTTAGCGGTCGTTCATGGCAAAGCGGAGGATGTAGTTAAAATGGAGCCGAAGTTGATTAAAACTCCAGGGGTTCAAGTGAAAGAGCTGATCGAACAGAATATAAGGACTAATTTGCCTGATGTAGATTTACACAGGTATCTATATGCGTGTCATGGTAAAGGAATCGATCCGGTCTTGCCCTTATTGGAAACGGCAGAAGACCAAATACGGGTAAAAGGGGTCGCCTTGTTTAAAAAGGATCGTTATATCGGTAAATATATCCCTTATGAGGACGGATTTTTATTTAAAGTCCTTAGTGAAAACTTTAAGTTGGGGAGTTATGAAATTAAATGGAAGGAAAACGACTTTACAGATATCAATAACGTGGAGTCACGTGTCCATTATCATATTTCGAATGCCAATCAAGACCCCAAGGTCAGGATTGGAGTGAAATTAAAAGCGAGTCTGCTAGAGGTCCAAGGCTATGATTTGGGCAAAGCGGTCGACCTGAACACAATAGAGGCAAGGGCCGAGCATGTCATTGGTAAAAAATTAAATGAGATGGTAACCATGTTTCAGGAGAACAATATAGATCCGCTTGCAATCGGTGATCACGCTAAAAGTAAAACAAGAAATTTCGATCAGAAACATTGGGAGAAGGCATATCCCCATATTCCAATCGAGGTGGATCTGGATATTGAAATGATTCAAACGGGAATAGCTGAATAAAAGTAGAATATTCTGAAGTTTTCCCCTTTATAATAGGGGTATTGGTGTAATGATTATATCAATGCGGCCAAAGAGGGGGAAAGGCATGGACAAAGCATGGTGGAAAGAGGCAGTTGTGTATCAAGTGTATCCAAGGAGTTTTATGGATAGTGATGGCGATGGGATAGGGGATATAAACGGGATCTTGATGAAGCTCGATTATTTACAAGAGCTGGGAGTGAACGTGATATGGCTATCCCCCGTTTATCAATCTCCCAATGATGACAATGGGTACGATATCAGTGATTATAAATCAATCATGACTGAATTCGGGACCATGGCTGATTTCGATAGGTTGCTGAAGGCGGTTCATGAACGTGGAATGAAAGTCATGATGGACCTGGTGGTCAACCATTCTTCAGATGAACATCCTTGGTTCAAGGAATCCCGATCCTCAAAAGATAATCCGAAACGTGATTATTATATTTGGAAACCTGGCAGGAATGGGAAAGAACCAAATAATTGGGAGTCCATTTTTAAAGGTTCAGCATGGGAATATGATGAAGGAACCGATGAATATTATTTACATTTATTCAGCAGGAAACAACCGGATTTAAACTGGGAGAACCCTAAGCTCCGTGAAGAGATATACAGCATCATGACTTGGTGGCTGGATAAGGGTGTCGATGGCTTCCGGATGGATGTCATCAACTTCCTTTCAAAAGATCAAAGCTATGCAGATGGAGCCGTTCATCATGAAAAGCTGTATGGTGATGGAAGCATCTTTTTCCTCAATGGGCCGCGCATACATGAGTTTTTACAGGAAATCAATCAACGGGCACTTTCTGGATATGACGTGATTACGGTTGGGGAGATGCCAGGCGTCACCCCGGAGGAAGCGCAATTGTTCACAGGTAAAGATCGTGGTGAGCTACATATGGTCTTTCAATTCGAACATATGGATTTGGGGTGCGGACCGGAAGGGAAATGGAGTAACGATAAATGGAAGCTAACCGATTTAAAGCAAATACTCTCCAAGTGGCAGACTGGTTTGGAGGGGGATGGCTGGAACAGTTTATACTGGAACAACCATGATCAGCCCCGGGTTGTCTCAAGGTTTGGTAATGATGGAAAGTATCGTATTGAAAGCGCAAAGATGCTTGCGGCTTGTCTTCATTTGCTTCAAGGGACACCCTATATATATCAAGGGGAAGAGCTGGGCATGACCAATGTTGCATTTGAGAGCATTGATGAATACCGGGATATCGAAACATTGAATTCATATGACGAACTCGTCCATTCACATGGCTGGTCAAAAGAGCGGATGATGTCAGCCATCCACGCCCGCAGCAGGGATAATGCGAGGACACCGATTCAGTGGAATGACTCCCGGAACGCAGGATTCACGAAAGGGACTCCTTGGATTAAGGTTAATCCCAATTTCCCCGAGATTAATGCAGAAATAGCCTACAATGATCCGAATTCCATTTTTCATTTTTATAAAAAGCTTATCCAATTACGCAAGGAACATGAAATCGTGGTTTATGGCCGTTTTGAACTGCTTTGGCCGGATGATGAACGAATATTTGCCTACACGAGATCGTTTGAAGAAGAAAAGCTGTTGGTACTATGCAACTTTAAAGAAGAGCAGGCCTCCTATACTTTGCCTGAAGAGCTGCATGCTTATTCTGCTACAAGGCTGATCGGTAATTATGATCAAGAGGAAGAAGGCATCTCCAGCAAAACCCTGCGTCCATATGAATGCCGTGTTTATCATTTGAAATGAAAAAAGGACCTATTCTTCTCCGATTAGAGAAGAACAGGTCCTTTTCGCATTATTTTGATTTAAGTTCACATTCCTCAAGGGGAATGATTTTCGTTTTATGCTTAATTTTATAGCCGAACCATAGGACGAAAAATAGAATCAAGCCAATGTAGGAAACAAACATTGAATTCCAGTCGATCCCATCGCTGCTGAAAGCTTGGTATCCTTGTCCGATGATAATGATTATACAAAGGACAAGTGCGAATATAGGCCCGAATGGGAAGCCCTTTGCCCGGTATGGTAAATCATTCATATCAAGGCCTTGAGCTGCGTAGGCTTTGCGGAAACGATAATGGGCAATCGCAATCCCGACCCAGGTGACGAACCCCGCCATGCCTGAAGCGTTCAATAACCAGATATAAACGACGCCATCTCCGAAAAACGAAGCTAAGAATGCAACGCAGCCAACTAAAGAAGTCACGATTAGTGCATTTACGGGTACTCCTCTTTTATCTAACTTGCCAAGGAATTTCGGTGCTTTCCCATCACGTGCCAAGTCCCATAGCATACGGGTTGAAGCGTACATGCCAGAGTTACCGGCAGAGAGTACGGATGATAAAATGATCGCGTTCATGATGGATGCAGCAAATGCAAGACCGGCACGTTCAAATACAAGCGTGAATGGACTTACGGCAACATCTTGACTCAATAAACGTGAATCCGTAAACGGAATGATCATTCCAATAACGAAAATTGCAAGGATATAGAACAAGAGGATGCGCCAGAAAACGGATCTGATCGCTTTAGGGATATTTTTTTCTGGATCTTCACTTTCACCAGCAGTCACTCCAAGCAATTCCGTTCCTTGGAATGAAAAGCCGGCAGCCATGAATACGCCTAGAATCGTGAAGAACCCTCCGTTAAAGGGACCTTCGCCCATTGTGAAATTTGAAAAACCAATTGGGTCATTCCCACCCATGATTCCGAGAATGATCAGAACACCCGTGATCAAGAAAATGACGACTGTCACGACTTTGATCATGGCAAACCAGAATTCTGTTTCCCCGAAACCTTTAACTGACATGTAATTGATAAGAAACATAGTGATTAACGCAATGGCACTCCAGATAAATGAAGGGCTATCCGGGAACCAGAACTTCATAATTAAGACAACGGCTGCCAATTCGGCGGCAATGGTGATTGCCCAGTTATACCAGTAGTTCCAACCAATCGCAAAACCGAAAGACGGATCGACGAATTTGGATGCATAGACACGGAACGAACCGGCCACTGGCATGAACGCTGCCATTTCTGCAAGACTTGTCATTAAGTAATAAACCATGATGCCGATAATCGCGTATGCCACCAAGGCACCGCCGGGACCGGCTGAATGAATGGCACCGCCACTTGCTAAAAATAAACCTGTTCCAATCGTTCCACCTAATGAAATCATCATTAAATGACGCGCTTTCAGGCTCCTTTTAAGTTCGGTAGGGCTTGATGCTGATTGTGAATTTGACAATTGATGTTACACTCCTTTTTATTGGAAGGGAACGAAAAATAAAAAAACAGCAGTCGAAAAAGATCGACGGCTGTTTATAATAAACCCGTTTATCCTTCCGAAGATAGCTCCCCACGCTTTTTGAAAAAACGTGACAGTGGTGTTCCTGTTCGGTAACACCGCCAGCAAGAATATACATGGAATATACCCTAACTTCGGCAACTTATCCTTTCAAACGGAGTCTTTAATTTTCCAGAATCTCGTCCGTTTTACTTTTATAAGCTGCAGCCTCTAACTCATCGGTAAATGAGGAAGTATTCAATTTTCTAAAATCGTTGCGCCAGCTTGTAAATGACGTCGGACGATTGTACTCGAAATTCATGCAATCGCTAGAAGATTGCTAGTAACTGAGTATACTTTACTATATCAAAATTATAAAATAACTTCTAGGATATCGCAATGATTATTTTGTGTGGTTATTTTTCCCTAGTCATTGAATGATGGCAGTAAGGAAGAATTCAAATGTCGTCGATATACTAAAATAAAGGATCCTGATAACTAGACGGTCCTCCTTTTAATTAGGGCGTATTCCAGTTTTACATGTTTGACCACTTCAGGATGCTCAAATAAGTCCACTGCCATTTTCCCGATCCATTCCAGCGGTAAGGAAATGGTCGTGATGTCGAGCATTTCACTAAGGCTATCATTATTGAAGCCGAGAATGGCCACATCTTCCGGTACCCTTATACCCGATTTCTTAGCGGTAAGAATGAAGCCTGCCGCCGTGTCATCATTCGTGATGATTATGGCTTCAGGTTTATCTGACATTGAATTCCATTCCTGAAACAATTGTTCACCGTCTTTGATGTGGTAACTGCCTTCAAATAGCCATTCTTTATTGTTTTTCAGTTGATGTTTACTCATGATATCGTTAAAGGCCTTTGTACGATGAGAACTATTTCTACTCTTTTTACGGCCAAGGCTGTATCCAATTTTCTTATATCCTTTAGCGATCACGTACTCAAGGGCACAGGAGAAAGCTGCATAATGATCAATGCTGATGGATGAGAATTCAGCCTGGGCTGTATCTTCACATAAGATGATCGGTCCGTATTTTTGATAATCCAAAAAGATTTTCATTTCCGAAATCCTTGAACAAACGATAATGCCATCGAGCTGCTTCATTTGCAGCATATTCAAGGCCTGGATTTCTTTCTCTCTGTCATAATTTGTTTGAAAGATGACGATATGACAGCCAATTGCATTTGCCTGTTTAGTGATTCCGTTAACGATTGCCCCGTAATATGGGTGATTGTTGAAGGGGATGATGATGCCGATAAGATTAGTTTTGCCTTTTGAAAGATGAATGGCGTTGATGTTTCTCGAATAATTCAAACGATCGATGGCTTCTAAAACGCTCTTTCTTTTATCGGGACTTACATAAGGATGATCATTCAATACACGAGACACTGTTGAGACAGATACACCAGCACTTTGAGCAATTTCTTTAATATTTGTCATGGTATCACCGTTTTTTCTTTTTTTATATTGTACAGTATGAAACCCATTTCAGAGAAAGAGAACAGGGTGAGGCTGTTGAAGAATTCTTCAAATAAGGTCTTGTTCTGGTATGGGTTTCATCCTTTAAGATTGGTTTAAATCTTAGAGGAGGAGGGGATCATGATGTTCCAAACTTTAATCACCCTGTTTGTGCTTTGCGGAATCGAATTGGGATTTGCGTACTTGGCAATTTCCTTGAAACAGGAAAAATGAGTGGCAATGCCTATGGAATGCCGGATGCCCGTCAAGAATTCCGCGGCATTTCGCGTGAAATCCGCGTTTACTCGTGAATTTTGGAACTTTACTTGTGAAATCCACATATTTACTCGTGAATTTTGCCACTTTACTCGTGAAATCTGTGCATTTACTCGTGAATTTCCCATCGTCCCGAAATAGCTCCCCTAGTTTATATTCACCATTAAAACTCCGTAATATAATTATAATTTCATCGTTACGTTCCATAGAAATGACTGACTGTCTGGAAGCTCCCTAGTAGAGATTCCAGACAGTTTTTGCTGTGTGTAAAAGTCATTGGCCTTTTTGAAATGTTTGAAAAATAGTTGCACTTTTTTTGTATATTTGTGTATAGTATAAACTAAGTTGTGTATAGGAAACTTTTTAGCATTTACGACAATGTAAAAAAATTTACACTTAGTTTTGCACATGGCAAACTATTTTAGAGAGATGAAAAAGGGAGGGAATATGGATGGGTTTTCTAAAATCTATTGGGGGCGTGCTTGCTGCATTGCTGATTTTAACAGGGTGCGGCAATGATACGGCCGAAAAGGATAACGGCAATGGCAAGTTGGACGTCGTTACAACGACGGGAATGATTGGGGATTTGGTCGAGAATATCGGCGGTAAACATGTCGAGGTCACCAGTTTAATGGGACCGGGAGTCGACCCCCATCTATATAAAGCGACACAGGGTGATGTGAAGACACTGGATTCGGCTGATATGATTTTTTATAACGGTGTGCATCTTGAAGGGAAAATGACGGATATATTCGAAATGATGAGCAAGGATAAACCGACCATTGCCGTAACGGAGGAC
Organism: Peribacillus sp. V2I11; assembly: GCF_030817135.1. Lineage (NCBI taxonomy): Bacteria > Bacillati > Bacillota > Bacilli > Caryophanales > Bacillaceae > Peribacillus > Peribacillus sp. V2I11. The sequence continues at coordinate 2,756,846 of NZ_JAUSYW010000001.1, forward strand.
TTCAAGGAGAACCAGCTTCGCAAAGTGAGTGCTACGGAACATGATCCCCACGTTTGGTTTGATGTAAAGCTTTGGATCGTAGCGGCGGACACAGTCAAGAAAGAGTTGATTGCCAATGATCCGGACCATGAAGCGGAGTTTCGTGAAAATTATGAAGAGTACGTTCTGCAATTGGAGGAACTTGATAAATATGTTCAAGATGAAATTAATAAAATTCCGGAAGATCAACGGGTGCTCGTTACAGCACATGATGCTTTTGGATACTACGGTCAGTCATATGGCCTGGACGTAAGGGGTCTCCAAGGAATCAATACATTATCGGAATATGGATCAAAAGATGTTACTGATATGCGGAATTATCTTGTGGAGAACAAAATAAAAGCGATTTTCATTGAGTCAAGCGTACCAAGGAAGGCTATCGAGGCTGTCATTCAAGGTGCAGGGAAGCAGGGCCACAAAGTTGAAATCGGCGGTGAATTGTTCTCGGATGCAATGGGTGAAAAAGGGACGGAAGAAGGAACGTATATCGGGATGGTCCGTCATAATACCGACACCATCGTCCGTGCTTTGAAATAAGGGGGAGAAACTATGAATCAAGCAGCTTTGAAGGTCGAGAATTTAACGATTGCATATCATAAGAAGCCGGTTGTCGAAGATGTCTCATTTGAGGTGCCGAAAGGGAATTTAATCGGTATCATAGGCCCCAATGGAGCAGGGAAGTCCACTTTGATAAAGGGAATACTCGAATTGATCCCAAAAATATCGGGGCAAATCACAATAAAGGGTTCGACTTATAAATCGATGAGGAAGAGTATCGGCTATGTACCACAGCGTGAGTCAGTGGATTGGGATTTTCCAACCAACGCACTCGATGTCGTAATGATGGGCAGATATGGTCATCTCGGATGGCTGAAGCGACCAGGGAAGTCCGAGAGGCAGAAGGGGATGGAGTGTCTTGAAAAGGTGGGGATGGCTGAATACGCTAACCGCCAGATCAGCCAGCTATCAGGTGGACAGCAGCAACGGATATTCCTGGCCCGTGCATTGGCACAGGAAGCGGATATTTACTTTATGGATGAACCGTTCGTAGGGGTGGATGCAGCAACAGAGAAAGCAATCATACAATTGCTGATGGAATTGAAGGAAAAAGGCAAAACCGTTCTGGTTGTGCATCATGACCTATCCACCGTGAAGGAATATTTCGACTGGACGATGTTATTGAATAAAAAGGTGATGAAAATAGGTCCGACAGAGGAAGTGTTCATTCCCGAATACTTACAGGCAACATATGGAGGCCGCCTAGCAATACTACCAGACACTAAGTCCGGCCTTTTATTAAAATGAGGTGTACACGATGAACATACTGGATATTATAACTGATCCAAATACAAGGTGGATATTGCTTGGCACGATGTTTCTCGGATTAAGCAGCGGGGTCATCGGCAGCTTTGCCTACCTCAGAAAGCAGTCTTTGCTTGGCGACACGCTCGCACATGCAGCGTTACCTGGTATCTGTGTCGCCTTTATGTTAACTGGAGTGAAATCCACTTCCTATTTTCTAATAGGTGCTGCCCTGGCTGGCTTAGTGGCTGTCTTCTTGATCAGTGTGCTTACGAGATACAGTAAGATCAAGCAGGATGCGGCCTTGGGAATCGTCTTATCTTCTTTCTTTGGCTTCGGAATTGTCATGCTTACGCAGATCCAGCAGAGCGAGTACGGAAACCAGAGTGGATTGGATACCTTTTTATTCGGGCAGACGGCGTCAATGGTCATGTCCGATGTATATATGATGATGACAGTTTCCTTTATTCTCATTTTCACTTGTACCGTATTTTTTAAAGAATTCAAATTACTGTCCTTTGACCCTGGGTTTGCTAAAGGGATGGGATTGCCGGTTGTTTTTCTGGATTATTTCATCATGATGCTGATCGTGGCAGCTGTAGTGATCGGTATCCAGGCAGTAGGCGTCGTATTGATGGCATCTTTACTGATAACTCCTGCGGTTTCTGCGAGGTATTGGACGGAGCGGCTGCATATCATGGTCATCCTGTCTGGTGTATTCGGAATGTTGAGCGGTGTGTCTGGAACGTTGATCAGTACATCGGTCAATGATTTGCCAACAGGACCGTTAATTGTCTTATCCGCGACGGTATGGTTTTTCTTTTCCATGCTTTTTGCACCTAAACGCGGAGTGCTTTCATCTATATGGAGAAGGGTATCGACGAAAAAGAAATATTCTCTCGAACAGGATAGAAGGAAAGGGAGCCACTCATCATGAATGATTTTTGGATTATCTTAGTCGGAGCATTAGTGGCGGGTTCTTGCAGTGTATTAGGATGCTTTTTGATAGTCAGGAAAATGACGTTGATTGGGGATGCCATCAGTCATTCCGTTTTGCCGGGAATCGTATTGGCATTTTTAATAACGGGGACCCGCGATTCGGTTCCAATGCTGATCGGGGCTGCTGCGCTCGGCTTGCTTACCGTATTCTTGATCCAGCTTTTCCAATCGTCGGGCGTTCAATCTGACGCAGCGATCGGGATTGTATTCACTTCCCTTTTTGCAACGGGGATCGTGCTCGTGAGCTTATATACGCAACAAATAGATTTTGACCTGGAACATGTCCTTTATGGCGAAATAGCCTATACTCCCTGGAACACGATGACAATCGCGGGAATCGAAGCTGGACCAAAAGCCGTTTGGATAGTTGGCAGTTGTTTTATCCTGAACCTCATACTGATCTTCCTTTTCTTCAAACAGTTTAAACTCGTGTCATTTGATCCATCACTTGCAGCTGCAATGGGAATTCCTGTACTGTTCTTTCATTACTTATTGATGAGCCTCATTTCACTGACAACTGTAGCTTCTTTTGATAGTGTAGGTTCCATTTTAGTAGTTGGAATGCTCATCATACCTGCTGCAACGGCTTATCTGCTGTCAGACCGTTTAAGCCGCATGATATTGGTCAGTATCGGGGTCGGGTTGCTAAGTTCCGTCATCGGCTACTATTCAGCCACCGTTTTGGATGCCTCGATATCAGGTTGCATGGTGGGGGCGGCCGCCATATTATTCGGATTGGCCTTTCTCTTTTCCCCAAGCCATGGATTGGTCAGCAGATTGCTGAAACGGAGAAAATCAAAGGAATCACAAGCATAGCTCCCCCTGCCTACAGGCTTCATGGAAATAACTCCATGAAGCCTGTAAACTATTCTTCTATATAGTTGTGATTTTATTTGTTTAAAGTATAATGAATAAGTGTATTTATAGAAGTATCGCAGGAGCCTTTTTAAGGGAGAGTTAAGTATGGTAGAACAAAATAAATTTTCATCACGAATAGATTTTTCCTTGGTCACAATATTGCTGTTATTATGTGTTGGAAGTTGTTTAGCAATCTATAGTGCCCAAACGACTGGACAGTACGCTGAAAACTTCTTAATTAAACAAATTTTTTGGTATATAGTAGGAATCGGAATCGTATTAGGGTTCATCACCCTGGATTCGGATCAGTTGAAAAAAATTTCTTGGTATGCCTATGGCTTCGGATTATTTTTGCTTTTTTTGCTGATCATTATGCCAGATTCCATCGTTCCTGTCCGGAATGGTGCGAAAAGTTGGTACATCATTCCGGGAATCGGTTCGATTCAGCCATCGGAATTCATGAAGGTTTTCCTGATTTTAGCTTTAGCAAATGTCATCTCGAACCATCATCTCAAAAACACGCTGAAAACGATTCAAACGGATATATGGCTGCTTATTAAAATCGGTCTTGTGACCGGTGCCCCCTTATTGTTAATCATGCAACAGCCGGATTTGGGTACCTCGCTTGTCATCATGTCAATCATGCTTGGAATGATTTTCATTTCAGGGGTAACATGGAAGATCTTGCTGCCGATCGTTTCAGGAGGAATTGTCGTCGCTACAACGGTCCTTTACTTTGTTCTTTGGAAGCCGGAGATCCTGGAAAAATACCTAGGGGTAAAATCCTATCAATTCGGCCGTATCTATTCCTGGCTGGATCCATATAATTATGCCAGCTCTGAAGGGTATCACTTAACCAAATCCTTACTGGCCATCGGCTCCGGCCAAACCACAGGCAAGGGAATCGGTTCGAGGGAAGTGTATTTACCTGAGAGTCATTCGGATTTCATTTTCAGCATCATCGGTGAAGAATTCGGCTTCATCGGATCAAGCATCATTATTTCCTTGTTTTTCTTATTGATTTACCACATAACAAAAACGGGAATGGACACGAAAAATAACTTCTATACATATATCTGTGTTGGCGTTATAAGCATGTTGACGTTTCACGTTTTTCAAAATATCGGCATGACTGTAGGCCTTTTACCGATTACGGGGATTCCGCTTCCATTTGTCAGTTATGGAGGAAGCTCGCTAATGGGGAACATGATGGCCATGGGCTTAATATTCAGCATTCGGTATCATTATAAGAAGTATATGTTTTCAACGGATATCTAAATATAAAGCCGGCCCTACATGGGCCGGCTTTATTTGTAGCAAAAAAACAAAAGGAGCAGAATCCACCCGCTTATTGAATGTTCGTTCCAGATGGAAATTGATTTTTATAACCGGAAAATTGTTGATACGATTGGCTTAAGCTGGTCGCTTGCGCCTTTTCTAAACTATACCAGCCTTTTTCGAACATAAGGTTATAGAGTTCACGCTGCATCTCCTGATTTTCTTTGGAAACGGAGAAAATGTCTTGGAATAATGCTTGGTTACTCATTTCATGCAGGGCAACGGAAAGGGAGTTGCAAAAGTACTTTTCAGTTGAGAGCATATCATTTATAAAATCCCTGTCATTCATTTGCGGTGTCTTTGCCACGGGAGATTCTGGATTTTGGACTTTGTTTTCATTGGGCATTAAGAACCCTCCTTTACTGGTATTGTTGTTGACCCTGAATTTGGTCCGGGTTCAAATGTTTCAAAATGGTATCGTAATGGCGTTGATGCATGAGACCGCACCGATTTAATGCATCAATGATTTGCGGGTCCTTGCATTGTGTGGCAAAAAAATGCGCTTTTTTGACCGCGTTCAGATTCCATGCAAGCATATCGGTCAAGTATAAGCTATCTTTCACAGAAACCATTTCCGGCGGCTGCTTCATAAAGCCGGTGGACTGCTGTTGGCTGGTAAACGAATTTTGCTGTTCCATCATTCTACCTCCTTAAGTGTTCTTTAAACGAGCTTAATTTTCCCTTCATGAATTTTTTTTATTCTTGATTCTAAATATCTGAAAATTGAATTAAATGGTAAAATAATCTTGTGCATCTATTTTCCAAAATGATTTGGAGGGGAATGCAGATGGAAGGTATATTGAAAAATCTATTCCTTTTTTTATCAAAGAACAAAGGCATGACAAAGGCAGCGAAAAAATACGGGCTGCGGTTTGGAGCGTCTCGTTTCGTGGCAGGGGAATCCTTGGATATGGCATGTGAAGTGATTGCAGATCTTAACCGGAAAGGACTTGCTGTCACCATTGATTATTTAGGTGAATTCATTGAAGATGAACAAGAAGCAAGGAAGATGGCAGATGAGTGCATCGAAGCGATCCACATGATTGGCAGAAATGAACTGGATTCACAGTTATCCCTGAAGCTGACTTCGATGGGCTTGGATGTGTCCGAACGAGTCGTAATGAATAACATGCGGAGGATCTTAGATGAAGCTAAAGCCCATCGTGTTTTCGTTACGCTTGATATGGAAGATTTTCCGCGCTGTCAGCCAACTTTGGATGTATTCAAAAACCTAAAGTCTGAATATAATGAATTGGGGACTGTTATCCAAGCTTATCTGTATCGGACTGAGAAGGATATTGAGGAGCTGGATGCATACCATCCGAATCTAAGACTTGTTAAAGGGGCTTATAAAGAACCAAGGGAAGTGGCTTTTCCCGAGAAAAAAGATGTGGATGAGAATTTTAAGAAAATCATCAAGAAGCATATGCAAAATGGCAATTACACAGCTGTTGCCACACATGATGATAAAATCATTGATTATACGAGGGACTTGGTCAAAGAACACGGAATTCCCCGGGATCGCTTTGAATTTCAAATGTTATATGGCATCCGCAATGAAAAGCAGCTGGAACTTGCTAAAGAAGGATATAAGGTAAGGGTGTATGTTCCTTATGGTACGGATTGGTATGGATATTTCATGCGCCGCCTCGCGGAGAGACCGGCCAATATTGCTTTCGTTTTAAAAGGACTATTCAAGAAATAGAAAGCGAGAGCCGCCCCGGAAACGGAACGGCTGCTCAAAGGATTATCTTTTGAACTGATTGTTCTGGCTGTTCACTTTATTGATTCCATGTTGACGTTCAGCGCCAGGGCCGGCATTGCCTTTAACGCTTGCTGCGCTTACTGCTGCTTTAGAAGGATTATCTTTACGCTTCATTATATAAGTCACCTCCTGCCCGGTTATTTTTTACTGAACGGAGGAGAAATAACCAAAAGAACTCGGAGAAAAAAATATTTTTTTTCCTGTTTTAATCATTGCGGAATTTCCAAATATATTCTATATTAGTAATAAGAAAAAATATTCAAAATTTTTTTGAATTAAAAATGAATGAGCATTCATTCAATAAATTGTGTAAGGGGGATATGAACTTGGTTCGACAAAATACGAAAGGCTGCTGTTCTAGGGTCAGGAGTTATGGGATCAGGGATTGCTGCACACCTTGCTAACATCGGCATTCCGACTTTATTATTGGATATTGTACCTCGTGAGCTCACTGAGGATGAAAAGAAAAAGGGACTGACATTAGATAATAAACAAGTGCGTAACCGCATCAGCCAAACTGCGATTACGAAACTTTTAAAACAGAAACCAGCTCCGCTTTCGGCTAAGGGAAACATTGCGTTGATCGAGGCGGGAAACCTGGAAGATGATATAAGTCGCTTAAAGGATGTCGATTGGATCATCGAAGTGGTCGTTGAGAAACTTGAGGTTAAGCAAAGTGTGTTTGCCCAGGTTGATCAGCATCGTAAACCAGGAAGCATCGTTTCATCGAATACATCTGGAATTTCAATCGAAGCGATGGCGGAAGGACGTTCGGAGGACTTTCAAAAGCACTTCCTGGGAACACACTTCTTCAATCCGCCGCGTTATCTTAAATTGTTGGAGATCATCCCTACTAAAGCAACTTCACCAGAAGTGCTCGAATACATGAAACGATTCGGCGAAGATGTACTGGGAAAAGGTGTCGTCGAAGCCAAGGATACCCCTAACTTCATTGCTAACCGTATTGGAACTTATGGTTTATTGGTCACACTGCGGGAAATGCAAAAAGGCGGATACAGTGTTGGTGAGGTCGATTCGGTTACGGGTCCGTTGATTGGAAGGGCAACTAGCGCGACTTTCCGGACACTTGATGTAGTTGGATTGGATACCTTTGCACATGTTGCCAGAAACGTATATGACCAGGTGGATGGAGAAGAAAAAGACGTTTTCAAAATACCTGATTTCATGAATGAAATGCTTAAGAATGGGTGGCTTGGAAGCAAGTCAGGCCAAGGATTTTTCTTGAAAAAAGGCAAGGAAATCCTTGAACTGAATCCCGAAACCCTTGAATATGATGCACGAAAAAGATTAAAAACGCCTTCCATTGAAATGGCTAAAACAGGCCAAGGGCTTGGAAAATAAAATGAAAGCGCTTGTTTATAGCGAAGACCGTGCCGGACAATTACTTTGGAATGTTCTGAATCCGGCGCTTGTATATTCTGCCCAGCTGCTTGGGGACATCGCGGATGATATCGTGGCGATCGATCAAGCGATGAAATGGGGATTCGGATGGTCCACAGGTCCTTTTGAAACCTGGGATGCGATAGGTGTAGAAAAATCGGTAGCCCGAATGGAAGCTGAAGGCATCACCGTTCCGCAATGGGTGAAGGATATGCTCGCTAAAGGCATCACTTCTTTCTATAAAGAAGAAAATGGCATGGCTCACTATTATGATAATGGTGATTATAAAGAACTTGTCGAAAATCCTAAGGTGATCAATCTTAAAGCGATCAAGAAGCAAAAAGGCGTAATCAAGAAAAACAGTGGTGCAAGCTTGATGGATATCGGCGATGGAGTGGCTCTTCTTGAATTCACTTCACCGAATAATGCAATCGGTCTGGATATCATTCAAATGATCAATGCGGCGGTCGACGAAGCGGAAGCGAATTTCAAAGGCCTGGTCATCGGAAACCAAGGCAAGAATTTCTGTGTAGGCGCTAATATTGCAATGATGTTGATGGAAGCGCAGGATGACAATATTTTTGAACTCGATATGGTCATCAGCCAATTCCAAAAGGCGATGCTTAAAATTAAGTACAGTGCAGTTCCTGTAGTGGTTGCCCCGTTTAATATGACACTTGGCGGGGGTGCTGAAGTATCCCTTCCGGCTGCGCGCATCCAGGCAACGACTGAAACGTATATGGGACTAGTGGAAGCCGGTGTAGGTTTGATCCCAGGCGGCGGCGGGACTAAAGAACTTTATGTGAAGACGTTGAGGAATATGCCGAAGGGTGTCGACTTCGACTTGCAGAAAGTGGCCAACCAAGTATTTGAAACGGTCGCCATGGCAAAAGTTTCGACCTCCGCTGAGGAAGCAAGAGGGAATAATTTCCTTAATTCAGCTGATGGAATAAGCGTGAATGCGGATCATCAGCTATATGATGCGAAACAGGCGGTACTTTCCATGCATGAACAAGGTTATACCGCTCCAGCCCGCACAAAGATCCCTGTCGTAGGTGAAACGGGATATGCCGCACTTCTATTAGGGGCGGAATCCATGCGCCTTTCAGGATTCCTATCAGAACATGACCTTGTCATAGCCAAAGAGCTTGCATACGTCCTTGCAGGGGGAAAACTCCCATTTGGCACGGAAGTAGATGAAGAGTATATCTTGAACCTAGAAAAACAAGCATTCCTAAAACTGATTTCGACTCCGAAATCCCAGGCAAGGATGCAGCACATGCTTGTTAAAGGTAAACCACTCCGTAATTGATGAATAGATGAAGTTAAGCCAAAACGGAAGATTAATAGATCGATAGCTTAAAAATGAGTAAGGGGGATCCTCATGAAAGAAGCGGTAATAGTAGCTGGAGCAAGGACTCCGGTAGGAAGAGCGAAAAAAGGTTCTCTTGCCAGTGTACGTCCTGATGATTTAGGGGCTCTTGTTGTAAAGGAAACGTTAAAGCGTGCAGGGAATTATGAAGGCACCATAGATGACCTGATTATCGGTTGTGCAATGCCTGAAGCGGAGCAAGGATTGAACATGGCGCGTAACATTGGAGCGTTGGCAGGATTGCCTTATACAGTACCGGCCATAACGATTAATCGTTACTGTTCAAGCGGGCTGCAAAGTATCGCTTATGGGGCGGAAAGGATCATGCTCGGCCAAAGTGATACAGTCATTGCAGGCGGAGCGGAATCCATGAGCCTTTTGCCAATGATGGGCCATGTAACACGTCCGAACGCGAGACTTGCGGAAACGGCACCGGAATATTATATGGGTATGGGTCACACTGCCGAAGCCGTTGCAAAAAAATACGGCATTTCCCGTGACGATCAAGATGCATTTTCTGTTAGAAGTCATCAAAAGGCGGCTAAGGCCATTGCAGAAGGAAAGTTTTCGGATGAGATCGTACCGGTTGACGTAACCCTTCGTTCAGTGGGACCAGACCTTAAGTTACAGGAAAAATCATTTACTTTTACACAGGATGAGGGCGTTCGTCCAGGCACGACTGCTGAAGTGCTAAAAAAACTAAGACCCGCATTCTCTGTTACAGGATCCGTAACAGCAGGGAATTCATCACAAACGAGTGATGGTGCAGCCGCGGTCATGGTCATGGATGGGGAAAAGGCCTCTTCATTAGGGTTGAAACCGATGGGTAAGTTCCGTTCCTTTGCTGTAGCAGGAGTGCCGCCTGAAATTATGGGCATCGGACCGATTGCGGCCATTCCAAAGGCTTTGATGCTAGCGGGCCTTGAGTTATCCGATATAGGTTTATTTGAATTGAATGAAGCCTTTGCTTCCCAATCCATTCAAATCATTCGTGAGCTCGGATTGAATGAAGAGATTGTCAATGTGAATGGCGGAGCCATTGCCTTAGGCCATCCACTAGGATGTTCAGGAGCAAAATTGACATTAAGCCTGCTTCATGAAATGAAGCGCAGAAACCAACAGTTCGGAGTCGTGACAATGTGTATCGGCGGCGGAATGGGTGCTGCTGGAGTATTTGAATTATTGGCGTAATCCCCCCTCCCGGAAGCTGTCATGCTTCCGGCGGGTTTACTATCTTAAATACTTAGGAGGAAATAACATGTCCGAACAAACTACAGATAACCTCATTAAAGGCGGAGCCTTTTTAGTAGAAGATATTACGTATGATCAAGTGTTTACACCGGAAGATTATTCTGATGAGCATAAAATGATTGCCAAAACTGCCGAGGATTTCGTAGTGAATGAAATTCTGCCGCAGGTTGAACATTTGGAAAACCATGAATTTGACCGTTCCGTTAAATTACTGAAGCATGCAGGTGAAATCGGTTTACTTGGTGCTGACGTTCCTGAGGAATACAGCGGATTGGGTCTTGATAAAATCAGTTCGGCATTGATTACGGAAAAAATGGCACTTGCAGGCGGCTTCGGAATTACGCATGGTGCACATGTAGGTATCGGATCTTTGCCGATCGTTTTATTCGGGAATGAAGAACAAAAGAAAAAATACCTCCCATTACTTGCTACGGGTGAGAAGATTGCTGCGTATGCCTTAACGGAACCAAGCTCAGGTTCCGATGCCTTGGGAGCAAAAACGACAGCGAAATTGAATGCAGAAGGAACACACTATGTTTTAAATGGTGAAAAACAATGGATTACAAATGCAGGCTTTGCAGATGTCTTCTGTGTATACGCCAAAATCGACGGCGAACAATTCTCCGCCTTCATTGTCGAGCGTGATTATGAAGGCGTATCAACTGGAGCTGAAGAGAAGAAAATGGGGATCAAAAGCTCATCTACACGTACTTTAATCCTCGAAGATGTACATGTACCAGTCGAAAACCTTTTGGGTGTAGCCGGAAAAGGGCATGTCATCGCTTTCAATATCCTGAATATCGGACGTTATAAATTAGGCGTCGGTGCTGTCGGCGGATCTAAACGTGCCCTTGAGATTACCGCTGCTTATACGAATCAACGTCAACAGTTCAAAACGAAAATTTCCAATTTTAACTTGACGAAAGAAAAACTTGCAACAATGGCATCTAAAATTTATGCAGCAGAAAGCTCTGTATACCGTACCGTTGGCCTTTATGATCAAAGACAAAGCAAATTGACGGATGAGCAAGTGAAAGATGGGAAATCAATGGCGGCTGCAATCGCTGAATATGCCATTGAGTGTTCATTGAATAAATTCTTCGCTTCCGAAGTATTGGATTATGTTACGGACGAAGGCGTACAGCTTCATGGCGGCTATGGCTTCATGCAGGAGTATGAAATTGAAAAAGCATATCGTGATTCCCGTATTAACCGGATCTTTGAAGGTACCAATGAAATCAATCGATTGCTTGTCCCGGGAACTTTCCTGAAGAAAGCACTTAAAGGGGAATTGCCGCTTCTTCAAAAGGCTCAAGGCCTGCAAGAAGAATTAATGATGATGATGCCGGAAGAACCTGGCGATGAACCATTGGCGCAAGAAAAAATGCTTGTTAGAAACGCTAAGAAAATCGGTATTTTGGCAGCTGGCCTTGCTGCACAGAAATACGGCAAAAATCTTGATCAAGAACAAGAAATCCTCTCCAACATTGCTGATATCGCATCCCTTGCCTATGCAGCGGAATCCGTGGTATTACGTACGGAAAAAGCAATTGCAGCTACAGGTCTGGAGAAGAACAAGCAAAAAGTGCTTTACACTGAAATCTTCGTTCAGGAAGCTTTCAATGAAATAGAACAGCATGCAAAGGAAACGTTAATTGCGGTGGAAACAGGCGATACTCTTCGCATCATGCTTTCGTCGCTCCGCAAGCTGACAAGACACAATCCGATCAATGTCATTGCGAAAAAACGTGAAGCTTCCGTCAAGGTAATCGAAACGGAAAAATATGCTCTTTAAGCAATGAATCAGAATCTTTAAAGGGAATGCCCTAAAGGCATTCCCTTCAGTTTGTAGACAAAAGGGGTTCTATCTAAATTTTAAAACAAAGTAGATTGGAACGGTGTGCGAGACTCCTGCGGAAAGCGAGTCTGGAGGCAGCGTTCAAATTGTACAACCCTTTAAATCCTTTGATGAAATAGCATTGGAAATTCAAAAGACATTTCGTTGTATTGCGCGCTGAAAACGGGTATTCTATTGATAGGTGGTGAAATGATGGGCTTAACATTATATTGGTACCCAAAATGCGGCACATGCCGTAACGCGAAGAAGTGGCTGGATAATCATGAACTGCAATATGAAGCGATCCATATAGCTGAAAATCCGCCTTCGCGAACTGAAATAGAACAACTATATAAAATCAGCAATTTGGAATTGAAGAAGTTTTTCAATACTAGCGGTCAAAAATATCGGGAGCTGGGCTTAAAGGATAAGCTGAAAGAAGCTTCTGAAGCAGAGATGCTTGATATATTGTCCACAGATGGCATGCTTCTGAAAAGGCCGATTGTTACGGATGGAACCAAAGTGACGGTAGGTTTCAAAGAAGAGCAATTCGAACAGGTTTGGAACTGAAATTTCACAAAATATTTGGTTAATTCCTTACTTAAACAAACAATCTACCTTATAATGGAATAGATAAAATAAGATGTACATATGGAGGGTTAATGATGACAACAACACCAAAAGAACTTCGTTACACTAAAGAACATGAATGGGTCAAAACGGAAGATGGAACAGTGCGCATTGGAATTACAGCTTTCGCCCAGTCCGAGCTTGGGGACATCGTATTCGTTGAGCTTCCGGAAATCGGCGATGAATTGAAAGCGAACGAACCATTTGGAAGTGTTGAATCCGTTAAGACCGTTTCTGAGCTTTATGCTCCTATCAGTGGCAAGGTTGTAGAAGTAAACGAAGATTTAAGTGACAACCCTGAATATGTAAATGAGTCTCCTTATGAAAAGGCATGGATGGTCGTGCTTGAACCATCTAATAGCAGTGATATTGAAGATCTGATGAGTGCTGAAGAATATGAGAGTTTAATCAACGGTTAAAAAGAAGGAGAGGGGGGACTGAAAAGGCCTGCTCTCTTTTTCATTTTGTACAGTGGCAGTTGCGCACATAATTCGTGAGATGGAGTGATGACATGGAGTGGGGCGAATTCGATAAAGTGATCATTGTAGAAGGCAGTTCCGATAGAAGAAAAGTTGCCTCCGTTTTAAATGAAGATGTGGAAATAAGATGTACGAATGGGACCATATCATTAACTAAGCTGGATGAATTAGTGGATGAATTGATGGACCGTGATGTTTATCTCCTTTTTGACGCAGATGAATCAGGAGAAAAGCTGCGGAAGCAATTCCGAAGGGAAATGCCGGAAGCGAACCACCTGTATATTAATAAAATGTACAAAGAAGTGGAAAGCTCACCCGAACATCATATCGCAACTGTGCTTCTATCTGCCAATTTGAATGTGAAAATGAAATTTTTAAGTCAAAGGGTGAACGACTAATTGATGCAGGAATGGAAAGAAGAAGAGTGTAAGCTTGCTGTTGAAAATGGGGAAACCTTTTGCTTATATTTATATACGCCTTTATGCGGCACCTGTCAGGTTGCCTCCAAGATGCTATCGATATCCTTGGAGCTTTTCCCGGAATTGAAGACAGGCAAAATGAATATGAACTATGTCCAAGGAATTGCCGAATCATATGAAATCGAAAGTGTTCCTTGTTTATTGCTTTTCAAAGAAGGACAGCTGCACACAAAAATATATGCCTTTCAATCCGTTCCTTATTTGTACGGATTGCTTAAGGAAATCAGCTGAGAAACCAATCAGAACCGTGGTTGGTTTCTTTGTTGCGGACATTTGAATGAGAGATTGAAATTAAACAAAGAATATTCTAACAATTCATTGACTGATTTATTCCAAAATGCTATATTTTGAATTAAGTAACGGCAGAATTTAATAGTTCTTATCAAGAGTGGCGGAGGGACTGGCCCGACGAAGCCCGGCAACCGGTATAAATTTATATACGGTGCTAATTCCAGCAGAGTGTTGGCTCTGGTAGATGAGGTGTGTTCTTGAAACCTCTTCTAATTGAAGTGGTTTTTTTGTTTATAAAAGGCCAGATTTCATATAATTCCAACTAAATCCATAGAAAAAGAGGAGAAATCAAATGTCAAAGAAAAAGTTGCGTTTCGAAACATTGAGTGTTCATGGCGGTCTGCAAGCTGATGAAACAGGTGCCCGCGCAGTTCCTATCTACCAAAGCAATGCATACTTGTTCAAAGACACCGACCATGCAGCGAATTTATTTGGCCTAAAGGAGAATGGCTATATATATACACGACTCCATAATCCAACGGTCAGCGTTTTTGAGGAAAGAATGGCCTTATTGGAAGGCGGTATCGGCGGATTGGCAACATCAAGCGGAATGGCTGCCATCTCACTTTCAATCCTGAATATTGCGGCTGCAGGGGATGAGATTGTTTCAGCCTCTACATTATATGGCGGTACGTATAACCTTTTTGAAAATACTCTTCCTAAATATGGAATCAAAGTGAAGTTCGTTTCTCCCGATGACCCTGAAAATTTCAAAAGGGCGATTACGCCAAGAACTAAGGCCATTTTTGCTGAAACGATCGGAAATCCAAGTTTGAGGGTGCTCGATATGGAAGCGGTAGCGGAAATCGCCCATGATGCAGGCATACCTTTAATCATTGATAATACCTTCGCGACACCATATCTATGCAGACCAATTGACTTTGGAGCGGATATTGTGATCCATTCCGCTACAAAATGGCTTCTGGGAAATGGAACGACGCTAGGCGGTGTCATCGTGGATGGAGGGAAGTTCGATTGGAACTCGCCAAACTACCCTGGCTTCACGGAGCCCGACCCAAGTTACGACGGTCTGGTATACGCCGAGGCAGTTGGACCTGCAGCATTCATAACGAAAGCCCGAGTCCAGTTACTCCGTGATTTAGGTCCTGCGTTAAGTGCCCAAAGTGCTTTCCAGTTTACGCTTGGACTTGAAACGCTGCATGTAAGGATGAAAGAGCATCTATCAAACACCAAGTCTGTCATTAAATATTTAAAAAACCATCCTGCGGTGACTTGGGTTTCACATCCTGGTGATGAGGATCATCCCGATAAAGCCCTTGCGGATAAATATTTGCCAAAGGGAGCTGGATCTGTCGTTACATTTGGGATACAAGGTAATCGCGAAGCTGGGGCAAAACTTATCAATTCGGTGGAATTATGGTCCCATGTAGCGAATGTTGGGGATGCGAAGAGCTTGATCATCCACCCAGCCAGTACGACCCATCAACAATTGAATGAGGCGGGTCTTGCGAAAGCGGGTGTGCGTGCTGATCAAGTCCGTTTATCCATTGGGATTGAAAATGTAGAGGATTTAATAGAAGATTTGGAACAGGCAATTGAAAAAGCGACGAATATCGTCTCCTTGACTTCCAAAACGGTTTAAGCAAAGTTCCTGTTCATTCTTGTACTAGAAATAATATACATTGCGCTCCTTTTTTATCTATGATAAAATTTCACCATACTAAAGAACTTAATGATGTACAAATATTCTATATATTAGCTCTTATCAAGAGAGGTGGAGGGATGTGCCCGATGAAACCCGGCAACCGACAAGGAGAAATTCCTTGGAAAGGTGCCAATTCACACAAAGTTTAATCACTTTGGAAGATGAGAGGAAGGCCTGTTTCTTCACCTGCCTTTCTGCTCATGCAGAAAGGTTTTTTCTTTTTTTTGGGGAAAAATGATATGAGAAACAGACTAATAATGTAGAGAAATCAACTAAGTTCATAGGTTTTATTGGATAAAAAAAGAGGTGAGGATTAATGATTACATTGACGAAAGTCAGTAAGCTGTTCCGTACAGGAAAAGGAAACAGTGAGACGATCAAGGCTGTAAATAATGTGAATGTTGAAATAAATAAAGGCGAGATTTTCGGTATCATCGGTTACAGTGGGGCGGGGAAGAGTACTTTGATCAGAATGCTCAATGGATTGGAAACACCCACAGAGGGATCCGTTGTGGTGGCTGAAAAGGAAATTTCAAAAATTAAAGGGGCTCAGCTCCGTAAGGCCCGTCAAGAAATAAGCATGATTTTCCAACATTTCAATCTATTATGGTCAAGGACCGTTCAGGAGAATATTTCTTTCCCTTTGGAAATTTCAGGAATTTCTAAAACTGAACGAACCAAGCGTGTGAACGAATTGATCAAGTTAGTCGGACTGGAAGGCAGGGAAAAGGCCTATCCTTCACAATTAAGCGGAGGGCAAAAGCAAAGGGTGGGGATAGCCAGGGCTCTGGCAAATGATCCTAAAGTGCTGCTTTGTGATGAAGCGACTTCTGCATTGGATCCACAGACTACCGACTCAATACTCGAATTGCTTGTTGACATCAATCAGCGCCTGGGATTGACGATCGTTTTGATAACACATGAAATGCATGTAATACGTAAAATCTGTCATCGCGTCGCCGTGATGGAAAGCGGGCAAGTTGTTGAACAGGGTCCTGTCCTGGATGTTTTCAAGAATCCTAAAGAACAAATGACGAAGCGTTTCGTGCAACAAGTAACGGAACCAGAAGAAACGAAAGAAACGATGGACCATTTGCTCGAACGCTATCCTGCAGGCAAAGTGATTCAATTGACCTTTGTAGGTGATCATGCAGAAAGCCCGTTGATCACCAAGCTTGTACGTAACTTCGAGTTGGATGTCAATATCGTTCAAGGTAAGATATCCCAAACAAGAAGCGGTTCATATGGAACATTGTTTATCCATCTTGATGGCACAGAGGATGAAATGCTCCGCGCAATCGAATTCATTAAAGCACAGCAGGTAGGCGTGGAGGTGATTACTCATGCTTGAAGAATTATTGCCGAATGTTGATTGGGAAGACATTATTGAAGCAACGAAAGAAACGCTTTACATGACAAGCGTCTCTGTAGTGGCAACCTTTTTTATAGGCATAATATTAGGATTGATCCTGTTCCTGACAGGGAAGGGGAATATGTGGGGAAACCGGGCAGTCAACGGGGTCATGAGTGCTGTCGTTAATATATTCCGTTCCATTCCATTTCTTATTTTGATCGTGCTGCTCATTCCTTTCACTAAAGCGCTTGTCGGTTCCATGATTGGAGAGAACGCTGCACTGCCGGCACTTATTATCGGTGCGGCCCCATTTTATGCGCGTATGGTCGAAATCGGCCTTCGTGAAATCGATAAAGGTGTAATTGAAGCCGCTAAATCGATGGGGGCAAAAACGAGCACGATCATTTGGAAGGTCCTTCTTCCAGAGTCGATGCCTGCCCTTATTTCCGGGATCACGGTAACATCGATCGCATTGGTTGGATATACCGCAATGGCTGGGGTCATCGGCGCTGGCGGGCTTGGTAATCTAGCCTATTTGGAAGGCTATCAAAGAAGTCAAAATGACGTTACGCTTGTAGCGACTGTCGTTATTCTAATTATCGTCTTTATAATTCAAATTATTGGAGATGTGATTACATCTAAATTGGACAAAAGATAAAGGGAGATGACTAGGATGAAAAAGTTTTTAGGATTTGCATTAATTTTAGTGTTATCTATCGCTTTGGCTGCTTGTGGAAGTGAAAAGGATAAAAGCGGCAGTGATACGGAGAAAGAATCGAAGAAATTAGTTGTAGGGGCATCCAATGTTCCGCATGCTGAAATCCTCGAGGAAGCTAAGCCGCTTCTTAAAGAAAAAGGAATCGAATTGGAAATCGAAACATTCCAGGACTATGTTTTACCGAATAAGGCGTTGAATGATAAGGAATTGGATGCTAACTATTTTCAGCACATTCCTTACTTAGAGGCGCAAATTAAAGAAAATGGATATGATTTCGTCAATGCTGGCGGAATCCATATCGAGCCAATAGCACTATACTCACAAAAATATAAAAGCATCGATAAACTTCCTGATGGGGCAACAATCATTTTGAGCAGCTCTGTCGCTGATCATGGACGCGCTTTATCCCTTTTAGAAAAGAATGGCCTGATCACTTTGAAAGAAGGCATCGATAAAACGACGGCTACAACTAAAGACATCGTTGAAAATAAGAAAAACCTTAAATTCGATGCTGAATATGAAGCGGCACTGCTTCCTAAAATTTATGAGAGCGGCGAAGGCGATGCTGTCTTGATCAACTCCAACTATGCAATTGACGCAGGTTTGAATCCGATTGAAGATTCGATTGCAATTGAAGATTCGGAATCACCATATGTGAATGTCATTGCAGTAAACAAAGGTGACGAAAATAAAGAAGCAATAAAAGCGCTTGTAGAAGTATTGCATTCTAAAGAAATTCAAGATTTCATCCTTAAAGAATACGATGGTGCAGTTGTACCGGCGGATAAATGATTCAAGAATGGCGACCTGATTTAATTCAGGTCGTTTTTTCATGTTTAATCATGAAAGTGAAGGGTATAGAGATGATGAAGGTAATAAAATGATACACAAATTTGAAAGGATGGTTCACTATCAATACTCTAGATTTAAATGTAACAAGCGAAATGGAAAAGGCGATGCAGTCTTCACATGGGATTGGCTACAGTGAGTACAGTAGAAACTTAGACCTCCGTATCGAGGTTGAGAAAGAACGGGATAGGGAACATGTAAAGTGCAACAAAATGGTCCAGGACCTACAACGCAAAATTCACGGCTAAGCATATAAAAGAATTCTTTAAAAGATCGGTCTGTAGAGGTAAAATGGTAAATGGTCCATAAAATAAGGGGTTTCCTTATTGGATGAACTTACATAATGCCTGACAGTCCGATCTTTTTCTTTTTAAAGCGGAACATTCATACCTTGCAATTGAATTCATCGCACATATATTAATAAGGACGAAGATTTGCCGAATAATAAGATAATTTTAACAAAAGCTAAAATAAGTATGTATATGCAGTAAACAGGCTATATCTGTTAGTATTGTAAGAATAGGACAGGTTTTTAACATGGAAGAAGTGGAAACCTCTATCTATTTAGTTGATTCCAAATTGGATTTGTTATAAAATTGGAATGAGAATAAAGTGAGAATGCTTTTACGTAAATTATAGTTAAGAAAGTAATCTTTACTTTCTGGTAATAAAATTGGAATTAGTTCACGGAGGTATTATTATGTCAGCTTCTACATTAACGGTTAAAGATCTTCACGTATCAATTGAAGGTAAAGAGATTTTAAAAGGGGTAAACCTTGAAGTCAAAGGTGGAGAAATCCATGCGATCATGGGACCAAATGGAACTGGTAAATCCACTTTATCATCAGCGATCATGGGTCACCCTAAATATGAAGTAACTAGCGGAAGCATCACATTCGATGGTGAAGATGTATTGGAAATGGAAGTAGACGAGCGCGCTCGTGTAGGTCTATTCCTAGCTATGCAATATCCAAGTGAAATCAGCGGTGTTACAAATGCTGACTTCTTACGTTCTTCCATTAACGCACGCCGTGAAGAAGGCGATGAAATTTCATTGATGAAATTCATCCGTCAAATGGACCAAAAAATGGAATTCCTTGAAATGGATGAAGATATGGCGCAACGCTATTTGAATGAAGGTTTCTCAGGCGGAGAGAAAAAACGCAACGAGATTCTTCAATTAATGATGATCCAACCTAAAATTGCAATCCTGGATGAGATTGATTCAGGTCTAGATATCGATGCACTTAAAGTCGTTTCAAAAGGAATCAACGAAATGCGCGGAGAAGACTTTGGATGCTTGATCATCACTCACTACCAACGTCTATTAAATTACATCACTCCTGATTTCGTACATGTTATGATGCAAGGACGTGTCGTAAAATCAGGCGGTCCTGAACTTGCTGCCCGCTTGGAAGCGGAAGGTTATGACTGGATTAAACAAGAATTGGGCATTGAAGACGAAACTGTTGGCGAAGAAGCGTAAGTAGGAGGATTTGCAATGACTACAGAAACGAAATTACCGTTTGAACAAGAGGATATAAGCTCCTATTCAACTAAAAATAATGATCCAGCTTGGCTATCCGAGCTTCGGATTCAAGCGTTTTCTGAATTAGAAAAGCTCCCGATGCCAAAACCGGATAAAACGAAGATCGATAAATGGAATTTTACTTCTTTCAAGACCCATACGGTTGAAAGTGAAGCTTTTGCCTCTTTAGAGGAGCTTCCGGAAGAAATTAAATCCATCATTGAAGAAAATGAAAACTTATACATTCAACGCAATAATACGCCGGCACATATCAATCTGTCAGCAAATGTGAAAGAACAAGGCGTCATTTTTACGGATATTTTAACAGCGGCCCGTGACCATGCTGAGCTCGTGCAAAAATATTTCATGAAAGACGGCGTTAAAATAGATGAACATCGTTTAACAGCACTTCATGCTGCATTAGTTAATGGGGGAGCATTCCTTTATGTACCAAAAAATGTAGAAATCAAAGAGCCGATTCAATCGGTATTCCTGTTGGATAATCCAGATACTACACTTTTCAACCATGTCTTGATCGTAGCGGAAGATAATAGCTCTGTCACATATGTAGAGAACTACTTCTCAACGGTTGAGTCTAACGAAGGGATTGCCAACATCGTAACGGAAGTAATTGCAAATGCGAATGCCAAAGTCGAATACGGGGCGGTCGATACCCTTTCAAAAGGCTTCACGACATATGTTAACCGCCGTGGAGTGGCAGGACGTGACGCTCGCATTGAGTGGGCACTTGGACTGATGAACGATGGAAATACGATTTCAGATAATACAACATATCTAATGGGCGATGGCTCTCACGGTGATACTAAAACCGTTGTAGTCGGACGCGGGGAACAAAAACAGAACTTTACGACAGCGATCATTCATTTTGGCAAACGCTCTGAGGGCTATATCCTTAAGCACGGTGTCATGAAAGACGCCGCCTCCTCCATTTTCAATGGAATTGGGAAAATAGAGTATGGTGCCACAAAGGCTAATGCCGAACAAGAATCACGCGTATTGATGTTAAGTGAAAAAGCACGCGGAGATGCCAATCCAATCCTCTTGATTGATGAAGATGATGTAACGGCTGGTCATGCTGCTTCCGTCGGTCGTGTTGACCCGCTTCAACTGTATTATTTAATGAGCCGTGGTATTACAAAGAAAGAAGCAGAAAGACTTGTCATTCACGGATTCTTGGCCCCTGTTGTTAACCAGCTTCCAATTGAGGGAGTTAAAAAACAATTAGTAGCGGTCATTGAAAGGAAAGTACAGTAATGAACCCATACGAAATTCGTAAGCTTTTTCCAATATTAGATCAAGAAGTCAATGGTCAGCCATTAGTTTATTTAGATAGTGCTGCAACCTCTCAAAAACCGGCTGCAGTGATTGAAGCGATTGAGCAATATTACCGCGGTTACAACTCGAATGTTCACCGCGGGGTGCATACACTAGGAACAAAGGCTACGGATGCGTATGAAGGTGCACGTGAAAAGGTACGTAAATTCATTAATGCTTCTTCTACAGAAGAAATCATCTTCACTAGAGGCACGACGACTTCTTTAAATACTGTAGCAAGAAGTTACGGTGGAGCAAATGTTAAAGAGGGTGACGAAATCGTCATCTCTTACATGGAGCATCACAGTAATATCATTCCGTGGCAGCAGCTTGCCAAAGAAAAAGGCGCTGTACTGAAGTATATTCCGCTTCAGGTGGATGGCACGATTTCCCTTGATGATGTGAGGGCTACAATTACGGATGCAACGAAAATCGTTTCCATCATGCAGGTTTCGAATGTACTTGGTGTTATCAATCCTGTGAAGGAAATCGCAAAAATTGCCCATGAACACAATGCTGTAATGGTTGTGGACGGGGCACAAAGCACGCCGCATCTAAAAGTGGATGTCCGTGATTTGGATTGTGATTTCTTTGCCTTCTCAGGTCATAAAATGGTCGGTCCAACAGGTATCGGGGTATTATATGGCAAGAAAGAGCTTCTGGAAAAAATGGAGCCGATTGAGTTCGGCGGAGAGATGATTGATTTTGTAGGTTTATATGAGTCTACATGGAAAGAACTCCCGTGGAAATTCGAAGGCGGTACCCCAATCATTGCCGGAGCCATCGGCATTGGAGCTGCAATTGATTTCTTGGAAGAAATCGGCTTGGATAATATTGAACGGCATGAACATAAGCTCGCAGCTTATGCAATGGAGAAAATGTCAGCAGTTGAAGGGCTGACCATATACGGTCCTAAAGATGCAGAAAAGCGTGCGGGTGTAGTAACCTTTAATATTAATGATGTACATCCACATGATGTCGCTACCGTTCTTGATGCAGATGGAATTGCTGTCCGTGCCGGTCATCATTGCGCACAGCCATTAATGAAATGGCTTGATGTATCATCGACAGCAAGAGCAAGTTTCTATCTATATAACACGGAAGAAGATATTGATAAGCTCGTGTCCGGGCTTGTTAAAACGAAGGAGTATTTCAGTAATGTCTTTTGATAACCTAGATACACTTTACCGTCAAGTCATTATGGATCACTATAAGAAACCACGTAATAAGGGCATGCTAGAAGATGGAAGCATGACAATCGATATGAATAATCCAACCTGCGGCGATCGGATTCGTTTAACGATGAAGATTGAAGATGGCAAGGTCAGCGATGTTAAATTCGATGGTGATGGATGTTCGATATCCATGAGTTCGGCTTCCATGATGACTCAGGCCATTAAGGGCAAAGACGTTGATACTGCTCTAGCGATGTCCGAGACTTTTTCCTTAATGATCCAGGGAAAAGAATACGACGATGAGATGGACCTTGGGGATATTGAAGCCCTTCAAGGTGTTTCTAAATTCCCAGCCCGAATCAAGTGTGCGACCCTAGCTTGGAAAGCCATGGAAAAGGGATTGAAGGAATAATTAAATTAAAATGAGCTGTTGTAATTCAGCCATTTGAAATGGAGGAATACGAGCTATGGCAAAGAAAATGCCTGAAATCGGCGATTATAAATATGGCTTTGCGGATAAAGATGTTTCCATCTTCCGTTCAAAGCGTGGTCTGACAAAAGAAATCGTGGAAGAAATTTCTCGAATGAAGGATGAACCGCAATGGATGCTTGACTTCCGTTTGAAATCATTGGAGCATTTTTACAACATGCCAATGCCTCAATGGGGCGGCGACATGCAGAGCCTGAACTTTGATGAAATCACATACTATGTTAAGCCTTCGGAGAAATCAGAGAAGTCTTGGGATGAAGTTCCTGATGAAATCAAACAGACTTTTGATAAATTAGGAATTCCAGAAGCCGAACAAAAATATCTTGCCGGCGTATCTGCTCAATATGAATCGGAAGTGGTTTACCATAGCATGAAAGTGGAATTGGAAGATCTGGGTATCGTGTTTAAAGATACGGACTCAGCACTTCGTGAAAATGAAGATATTTTCCGTGAGCATTTTGGAAAAACAATCCCGCCCACTGACAATAAATTCTCTGCATTGAACTCAGCAGTTTGGTCAGGTGGATCTTTCATCTATGTACCAAAAGGCGTTAAAGTGGATACTCCGCTTCAAGCCTATTTCCGGATCAACTCTGAAAACATGGGGCAATTCGAACGTACGCTAATCATTGTTGATGAAGGCGCATCCGTTCACTATGTAGAAGGTTGTACAGCTCCTGTTTATACAACTAACTCCCTTCATAGTGCGGTTGTTGAAATCGTCATCAAGAAAGATGCTTACTGCCGTTACACGACAATCCAAAACTGGGCAAACAACGTGTTTAACCTGGTTACGAAACGTGCGGTTTGTGACGCTAACGCAACAATGGAATGGATCGATGGTAACATCGGTTCCAAATTGACAATGAAATATCCAGCTGTCATCTTGAAAGGTGAAGGTGCCCGCGGTATGACATTGTCCATTGCCATTGCCGGCAAAGGCCAGCACCAAGACGCTGGAGCAAAAATGATTCACCTAGCGCCAAATACATCTTCAACTATCGTATCAAAATCAATTTCTAAACAGGGCGGTAAAGTAACATACCGTGGTATCGTTCATTTCGGACGTAAAGCGGATGGAGCTCGTTCCAACATTGAATGTGATACATTAATCATGGATAATCAGTCTACATCTGATACAATCCCTTACAATGAAATCTTGAATGATAACATTTCCCTTGAACACGAAGCGAAGGTTTCCAAAGTATCTGAAGAACAATTGTTCTACTTGATGAGCCGCGGAATTTCTGAGCAAGAAGCAACGGAAATGATCGTAATGGGCTTCATCGAACCATTTACAAAAGAACTTCCAATGGAATACGCGGTTGAAATGAACCGTCTGATCAAGTTCGAAATGGAAGGCTCCATCGGCTAATAACCGACTGGCCTGCCTGTAAGGCGATTAAGGATAACATTCATACAAAAGCCTGCCGGGTCTGTCTGGCAGGCTTTTTGTTTTGATATTCAACACGCTTATACCAAAGATTAGATATGGCTCAATAAGGGTAAAAAAATGACAAAAGAAGAAGTCAGGAAATGGGGCCAGTCCCGAAGGAGTGATGATGCAGATGATTTATGTTGGTGTGACCGGTTGGGGTGATCATGATAGTTTGTATCATGGCGGTGTGTCCCAACGTGATAAACTTAAAGAGTACGGGGCTCATTTTCCCGTTGTGGAGGTGGATGCCTCATTTTATGCAGTCCAGCCCAAGAGGAACAGTGAAAAGTGGGTGTCCGAGACGCCAGCATCATTCCAGTTTATCGTTAAAGCGTATCAAGGGATGACGGGACATCAGCGTGGGGAAATCCCATTTGAAAGTAAGAAGGAAATGTTCAAGGCATTTTGCGACTCTCTGGAAGCTTATCAGAAGTCTGGCAAGCTCGCGATGGTCTTATTTCAGTTTCCGCCATGGTTTGATTGTAAACGTGAAAATGTGAATTACCTGCGATGGTGCAAAGCTGAAATGGGCGATATTCCAGCTGCCATAGAATTTCGGAATCAAAGCTGGTACAGACCCGGCGTAGTCCAGCAAACTTTGGACTTTATCGAAAAAGAAGGCTGGATCCATACTGTATGTGATGAGCCGCAGGCTGGAGAGGGATCCATTCCTGTCGTTCCCCATGCCACCGATAAAGATAAAACCCTGATACGCTTTCATGGCCGTAACCTGCATGGTTGGCAAAGGGCTTCTTCGGGGGATAATTGGCGTGAGGTCAGGTACTTATATAGATATAATCAGCATGAATTGATTGAATGGGCAGAGAAAATCAGGATATTGGAAAAGGAATCCAAGGAGATATATGTCCTGTTCAATAATAACTCAGGCGGAGATGCCGCTGATAATGCCAAACAAATGATTGAGTTGCTTGGTATAGAATATGAAGGACTGGCTCCTAAGCAGCTTGGTTTGTTTTAAGAGGAATTATATAATTAATAAAGAGCTGATGTGACAAGCTAGAGAGGTAATATCCTCACAAACAGGTAAAGGCGGATTTCTTCATGGTATGGTTAGTATTAGTGGGTATTGGATTATTAGCGGGATCAATCGGCGCTCTTGTCGGTCTGGGCGGAGGCATCATCATTGTGCCTTCTCTTTTATATTTAGGTACATCTACAAATATTATCGATGAGCTGACTCCTCAGGTCGCCGTAGGTGTTTCAACCGTAATCATGATTTTTACCGGCTTATCTTCCACTTTATCTTATTTAAAACACAAAGTGGTGGATTATAAGGCCGGCTTAATCTTTTTTATTGGCAGTGCACCTGGTGGAATAATAGGGGCCTATGTGAATAAAAACCTTAACGCCGAAGCTTTTTCATTGTACTTTGGAATTTTCATGGTTTTCATGGCTATCGTGTTATTAGTGAAAAATCGTTTGAAGCCAATGCTTTTCAAGCCTGGAAAAGGGAAAATAGTTAAGATGTATAAAACTGAAAATGGACATTCATTTTCTTATGGTTACCACCCCTTGATAGCTGTATTGATTTCTTTTGTCGTGGGATTCAGCTCCGGGTTATTTGGAATTGGCGGTGGAGCCCTAATGGTTCCCGTCATGATGCTTCTTTTCTTCTTTCCTCCGCATATGGCCGTGGCGACTTCGATGTTCATGGTATTTCTATCTTCCATCACTAATTCGATTACGCATATTTCTCTTGGAAATGTAAATTGGCCATATGCTTCTGCCCTGATTCCAGGTGCATGGTTCGGTGCTAAATTGGGGGCACTCATCAATACGCGCCTAAAGAGCGCTTCGCTGGAAAATATGTTGAAAATAGTGCTGATAATCATTGGTTTACGTCTTATATACCAAGGTATTACAGGATAAACGAGGAGGAGAAATGATGTCAGAAATCATTTATTTATATCACACCAATGATCTCCATAGTCATTTTGAGAATTGGCCTCGTATTGATAAGTTTCTTAAAGAAAGAAGACAACTTCATCAAGAAACGGGAGAAGAAGCGATCATACTTGATATAGGCGATCATGTGGACCGCTGGCATCCATATACAGAAGGTACGTTGGGTAAAGGAAATATTGAACTGCTGAATGAAGCAGGCTACCAATATGTGACCATCGGCAATAATGAGGGGATAACTTTACCTCATGATGCGTTAGACTCCTTATATGATCATGCAAGGTTCAAGGTCTTGGCGGCCAATATTTATTACGGTGATAATGAAAGGCCGGAATGGGCGCTGCCATATTGGATACATACAACGGTAAAAGGCACCAAGATTGCCATGATAGGTTTGACAGCCTTTTTTCAAAAGTTTTATTCTGCGATGGGCTGGGAAATAACAGAACCATTCGTGGAGTTAAAGGCACAGCTCGAAAGGGTCAAAACAGAGGCGGATGTAATCATCATCCTTTCCCACCTGGGCATCCACGATGATGAGAGGATGGCAGAGGACTTTCCGGAGATTGACGTCATACTTGGTGCGCATACCCACCACATCCTCCACCAGGGTAAATTGATCAATGATACACTCCTTTGCGGTGCAGGGAAATATGGTTTCTTTGTTGGACAGGTGGAAATGACCGTCAATCAGGAAAAGAAAATTAGCCAGAAGAGTGCCATTCTTTATGATACCAATGACTTTTGGGAATTGGAGAATGAACGGGCATGGATTGAAGAGATATACCAGGCCGGAGGGGAAACGCTAAAACAGGTTGCAGTGGACTTACCAAAAGCACTGGATAATGATTGGTTCAAAGGAAATCCTTTGACGGAAATCCTTGGGGAGGCCCTAAGGGAGTGGAGTCAGGCGGATTGTTCCTTTTTGAATGCCGGTCTTCTGCTCGAAGGGCTGCCGAAGGGACCTGTCACAAAAGGGGATATTCACAGAATTTGTCCACATCCGATCAATCCTTGCGTCGTTGAAGTTAATGGGAATGAATTAAAAGAAATCTTAATACAATCGAGAAATGAGGAGTGGCCTCATATTCAGGTGAAAGGTTTCGGTTTCCGCGGCAAAGTCATGGGAGTCATGCATTATGATCAAATTGAATTTAATGAAATGGAGAATGGAATCGTAAAAGAGATACTTATAAAAGGGGAGAAACTGCAGACGGATAAGTCCTATAAACTGGCCATACCTGATATGTTCACGTTTGGGCACTTCTTTCCTAGTATCCAGCGCTCCAATCGCAAGAAATACCTATTACCGGAATTCTTACGGGATATCCTTTTATGGAAGCTGAAAAAAATATACACAAACGCCTAACGCTAAATCACGGTTTCGCCCTTTTTTTCATAAAGTATGGGGGAGAGAGGGGCGAAACCAATTGATTAACATGATACCAATAATTCTTGATAATCATACATTCCTAGCCATTTCCGTCCGACTTCCCAAAACGAATTTACTTGCTATCGCGTCCGAAAAAGGGTATATAATGTGCGGTGCGTTAGATGTTGGACTGCTGAATGATAAATTGAAAGATCGTAAAATTCTTGCAGGGAGGGCTACAGGAGTTAAATCGATTGAAGAGCTATTGGAAGCGCCGCTTGAATCAGTCACCTGGGAGGCTGTGGAAAAGGGAATTCATCCAGGAATGATTGGTAAAGAGGCATTAATCAAAATGATTTGAAAAGGTGGGCTTTCCTTTTTCCAGAAGGGGGGCTTATTTTTTTATCAAAGAAAGTGCTGATATTTTTTCAATAAATATGTTCAAACAGATTCATTTATAAAGAGATTTTCCGATAATCTTATAAAGGAAGGGATCGGTTTAATTTACAAATATTGAATGTGGAAATGGAGTACAAGTATGAGGCTAGCTATTATAAAGTCCCTAAGCCCTGGAACAAGGCTTCAGTAAAAACATCTATAATGAGCAGGGTCATATCCTATTGTGCGAGGGTCTTGCATTAACGCAGAAAATGATCAATCGACTGGTGTCCCTTAATATTCCCTTTGTTTACATTCAAGATTCCAGGGCGGATGACATTATTCCAATGCCCGGGAGTGTCCGGGGAACTAAGAAGAGAAGCCATTAATACGATTGAAGCCACTTTCCTGGGCATGAAAAACAAAATGAACCTTGATGGATCATTCACGATAGAGCAGGCTAACGTCAAGTTCACTCAAATAGTCCGAAACATCATGGTCGAACTGAAAAGGAATAAAGAGTTAATGACTTTATTGGCCGACCCTATCCGTAGAATTGAATGGCGGGAGAGAAGGGGTAGTATCCGCTCAAAATGAGGGGATGGGAGACCGTCCCATGATAAGGATACTTGAAGAAGATGGGGAGCAGATAAAAGAGCCCTGTGAAGTGGACTTGAATAAAAACCTGCATTTGCTTATCATGAAATGTCTCAATATACAAGAACCAGCCTAACCTCAAGGATAAGCTGGTTTTTTCATTCCTTGTTTTCCTTCATGATGGCAGGTGCCACCGAACCGTTTCCGTTACTAAAATAACTTGGAACATCACCTTCGATCAGCAGGCTTCCGACTGTCACTTCCTGAC
Source organism: Peribacillus sp. V2I11 (assembly GCF_030817135.1). Classification (NCBI taxonomy): domain Bacteria; kingdom Bacillati; phylum Bacillota; class Bacilli; order Caryophanales; family Bacillaceae; genus Peribacillus; species Peribacillus sp. V2I11. Next base: position 2,785,978 of record NZ_JAUSYW010000001.1, read on the forward strand.
TAACTTTGGTCTCCTTTGTGAAAGAGGGTATGACGATTTGAATATTGACATCAAAATCCACAATCAATTCATAATAAACATTATTGATGCCCGCGTTTGTCAGTTTTGTCCTCAAATCCGATTCAACATTCCCGATGACTGACATTTTCACCGGGATTTCAGGTCCGAAATTGGAAAGGAGGTTATTCCCGGTCACGACACCAAATGGTATATAATAGACCACACTATTATATTGTTCATCATTTATTTTGGCTGAACCTGTTTTAAAAGGATTTCCCTGTTTGATGCCAAGCTTCTTTTGAATATCCTTCGTAATGTTAGCCCGCAATTCACTGTATATGACCGGATTGAAGCTATAGGAAGAACTGGAGTCCTTACCACCTTTGTTGTTGGTGATGATTTTGTTCATATCAACCTTCGCTATATTCTCATCAACCGATTCATGAATCGTTTCCGTTGCAATCCGTTTGATTTCATATTCGGCTACACTCATGATCACGGGTTCGATTGATTTGTCCACGTACCAAAGAGTCATGATGCTCGATATGATAAACAGGATAAATGAATAGAGAAATACTTTTCGGGTGGGAAGAGGCCCCTTTTTTTTGAATTTCTTCGGTCGAAATCTTTTTCGGAACACGCTTTAGCCCCCTTTACTAATACCTATGCATCAAGTTCAGGGGTTTATGTTCGAATCAAAAAAAAGCAGCGTAAAATTCACGCCGCTCACTTTTGCCTTTTAGCCAGGTCTTTCCTTTCCCACAATCTTAAATAGGGGTAAGGGTCAAAGCTCCATTCTGTGATTCCGTTGTCTTTGTACATCCCGTAATGAAGATGCGGAGGGAATTTTCCGGAAGTTCCCGGAGGACCGTAACCTGTACTGCCGACACCTCCGATGACTTGTCCGGGCTCGACGATTTGCCCGACTTTCAACCCGTTGGCAAAGCCGCTTAAATGGGCAAAGTAATGATAGGTATTATTTAAATCCCGTATCCCAATTCTCCAACCGCCGAATTTATTCCAGCCTTTCATTTCAATGATTCCATAGCTCGTGGATCGAACGGGAAGGCTATAATCCGCAAAAATATCAGTGCCCTCATGGATTCTCCTTCCGCCCCATCCACGAGCGCTTCCCCATGTATTTAAATACGTATAATGGGTCCTTACTGGAACCGGGAAGGCCTTTTCCTGTAAATCCAGCCGGCCATATTTCTTATAAATCTCGGCATTGCCGATAATGATGCTGACGGCTTTATCTCGTTTATAATAATCCCACAAGCCGATCCGGATATTATCTTCATCTGCACCATAAGATTGGAGATGCTTCGAAAAAGCATACAATCGATCGGTATCATTAGTGATAGCTGCTTTTCCATCACCATTGCCATCCTGACCCAACCCATCAAAAAATGTGATCGTGAGCGGGTTCACGTCGTTTAAGTCAGGATTGAGAGCCCCGCTCCACTTTGAAGGCTCGATGTGGATGCCTATTAAACCCTTTGCCGGCTCTAAATCCCTTCGTGCAGCCCTGAGGCTGTGCTCATATTGATCAGCTCCAGCAAGGTAATACCACGGGATTTGGAGGGTGGCCTCCATGTTTTTATATAGCTCCATTCTCCCGGCATAAGCATCTGGGGTATCGGCAGCATTAGCCACTTGGCCTGGTGCATTCAAAATAAACAAACAAGTTATGGTAAGAAGGAATAATTTTTTCAACGGGGCAGGCTCCTTTCATGACATTCTCCATATTTAAAGACATCAGTCCATCCATCTTTTATAGTTTTGCTGATTTAGCTATAAACATGAAAAATAAATAATGGGAAACCAACTATAACTTGTCTAAATGCTTTTTTATTGTTAAAGTAGGGTGTGTTAATTTCTATAGAATGGAGTGGCATTTTCATGTCTTCTACAAATAAAGAAATTCTTCGTAAACCAGATTGGTTGAAAATAAAGCTTAATACTAACGAAAATTACCTCGGTTTAAAAAATATGATGCGCGAGAAAAATCTTCATACTGTCTGTGAAGAGGCGAAATGTCCGAATATTCACGAATGCTGGGCAGTGAGAAGAACGGCTACTTTCATGATCTTAGGTGAAATCTGTACAAGGGCTTGCCGTTTTTGTGCTGTTACAACCGGACGTCCGAATGAATTGGACTGGGCTGAACCGGAGCGTGTTGCCGATTCCGTGGTTTTGATGAATTTAAAGCATGTCGTCATTACAGCTGTTGCCCGTGATGATTTAAAGGATGGGGGCGCTGAAGTTTTCGCTGAAACGGTCCGTGCCATCCGACGCAAAAATCCATTTACATCAATTGAAGTATTACCGTCTGATATGGGCGGGGTGTTTGAAAATATCAAGACTTTGATGGATGCTAAACCGGATATCCTGAATCATAATATAGAAACTGTCAGAAGTTTATCCGACCGTGTACGGGCTCAGGCCAAGTACGAACGTTCATTGGAGCTTTTAAGAAGAGCCAAGGAACTGTATCCGGACATCCCGACAAAGTCCAGTTTAATGGTAGGTCTGGGTGAAACGCGGGAGGAAATCCTCGAGACCATGGATGACCTAAGGGCTAATAATGTGGATATCATGACGATCGGCCAGTATTTGCAGCCGACTAAAAAGCATTTAAAGGTGCTGAAATACTACACGCCTGAGGAATTTGCCGAACTGAAAGAACGTGCATTGGAAAAAGGCTTCAGCCATTGTGAATCCGGTCCGCTTGTCCGTTCTTCCTACCATGCGGACGAACAGGTTAATGCTGCGGCAAAACATAAGCAAGACAAAGGTGAAGAATTATTGAAATAGAGTGAAATAAAGGACCGAAAAAAATTCGGTCCTTTTTTATTCAGCGGTTATCCATTTTTTGATGGATGTTATCGTGATGATCCCTTTTATCGTTAACCATTTCTCCGTTTTCATTTTCTTCGTCACTCATTTTATATCCTTGAGGCGATTTCAGCATTCTTTTGATGGTTTGTTCGATCGTATAGTCGATCCCTTTGCTGCCGGATTTCAATGTAGAGAAATTCTCGACATCTTGGGCAAGGGCTTGATAATCATCACTGACGTAGACATGATAGTAGCGAGGCACGATGGACATGGCAGTACGTTTAACTTGGTCTGCGGTTTCCGTCCGATCCTTGGTATTGGTATCATATACGACAAGCACTTCCTCATCAGTAACGAGGGTAGCGGCATCATTGACATTTGGAATCTGAACACTCAGTTTAGAAATGACATCAGAAAGTTGTTCACGGTCAATGGAAGCAGCTTTGTTGGAAATGTTACGGCCGTCAATGGTTGCACTATTGGTGCGGGTAAAACCGAAATCATCACTTTTATTGTCATTATTTCGATAATCCTCGTCATAATATTGAGTTGGATTATTCACGTTTGTTGGGTTACCGGCATTGTTTTTTGCACCGAGCCCCTGATCTTTCTCTTTGTCAGCACATCCGGTTAGTGCAATAATCGAGCTTAAACCTATCGTTATTATCGTTTTTTTCATCAATAACACCCCCGTAACTTTAGGATGAACATATTTCTCTATTTTTCGCTTAGTAATTGATGGGGAATCAGTTATAATTTAAAGAAGGAATGTATATATGAGAGGTGAAAACAATGATTAACATCAATAACATGACCTATGAAATAATCGAGGATGAAAGGGAAGGCTATAACGAAGAAGCTTTTAAAGCCAGATACAGTGAGATTTTGACTAAGTATGATTATATAGTAGGGGATTGGGGTTACGGGCAATTGAGGCTGCGTGGATTTTTTGATGATTCTAATCAGAAAGCGACCTTCGATACGAAAATAAGCACGCTTAGTGAATATTTATATGAATACTGCAATTTTGGCTGTCCATATTTCGTCGTGAAGAAAATAAAGAAATAAGGCCAGAATTCACTCTGGCCTTCCATGTTAAGAGTTTCCATATCCTTTATATGGAGGTTGTTCATCTTTTTCTGAATCATCATGTGTCGGATGAGCACCAGGATAATTTCGAGGTATACCTTCATGTAACGATTTATTTTCATAATTAAAGGCACTTTGATATCGTTGCCCTTCCTGCCATGGGGTGCTTTTATTTTGAACTGGTGCATCTTTTGCTATGGATGATCCAAAAGGTCCTTCGGGAAATTCTTCAGGAATTAAATAATCCCTCTGTTTTTCGACATTGGAAAAATCGTGGTATTCTTCTTTGCCCAAGGTAATCCCCCCTCATGTAATCGTACATTCAGTAGGTTTCCCTTTTAAGAAAAAAAACTTCGGCTTTCAGACGATTTCCATTAAAAAGTGACTTAGTTCTTCGGCTTCCGCTTCTGACAACTGAAAGGCATGCTCAAGATAGCCTTCCTCTTCTAAATCATCAGGTCCAATAATCGCGAAACGGTTACTCTGCATATTTAGAACAAGCTTCTTCCCATAAAAACGATCGGTTGTCGTAATGGCCAGATCGAATCTTGATTCCTCTCCCATGAAACTTATGAACCGGGTTTTTGAATCGACGACGTCATTGTATAAATAAAAACGATCTTCCATAGTATCATTCCCTTCTTATCTTCACATTTGTAGTTACATCATAACAAAGTGACTTCAATAGGGGAACAGGCATTTTCGGGCTTTCGGCTGAGAACTTCGTCGCTCTTCATTATGCCTAAGGAGCCGCCCGCAATCATGGTGTTCATCGATTAAATGAAAATGGTTAAGAATATAAATCGGATCGTGAATTGGTTTTGTTGGAGTGAATCTGCTCCTGTTAGTAATTGGATGGTACAAAGGTTGTGGTTGAAGGAATTGAGAGTAAGGGAGAAGCTATGGTATTATCAAGGAATAAGGTTGGTTCGGCACAGGGTTTTAATTATGCCGCTCATTCAACCAATGATTCCCTATATCATCTTAGATCAGAAAGGATCTGGAAAAAATGTACTTTGTAGACCGCCAAAAGATTGAACAAATATTAGGTTTTCTTGAAAAGCAGCTTGGACTTTTTGAAGGGCATGATAATTGGGATGGAGACCTTTCGGAACTTATCGCTGAAAGGCTCATACAAACTTCCATCGATTCCGTGTTGGATGTAGGAAATGCGGTAATTGATGGTTTTATTATGCGTGATCCAGGAAGTTATGAAGATATCATCGATATCCTTCAAGATGAAAAAGTGATTTCAGAAGAAAAAGCGATACAATTCAAAAAGGTTTTGCCATTAAGGAAAATGCTGGTTCAAGACTTCATTGAAGTGAATCACAATGAACTGCATGCCGTATTTTCGGAAAATATCGAGGCATTCAAGAAATTCCCTGATTTGGTGAGGAACTATTTAACAAATGAATTGGGACCTGTTTCAGCTTTTAAAAACTAGAAGCGTTAGGAAGGCGAATTCAAATGAAGTCGTATAAAGGATATTTAATTGACTTGGATGGCACCATGTATCGCGGAACTGAACAAATTGCGGAAGCGGCAGGGTTTATTAATGACCTAAGGAAAAGGGGTATCCCTTATTTATTCGTCACCAATAATTCATCCAGGACTCCGGCACAGGTAGCGGATAAATTGAGAAGCATCGGCATATCGACGGAGGATGACCAGGTTTTCACGACAAGCATGGCCACTGCCAATTACATAGCTGAACAAAAGAAAGATGCATCGGTCTATGTGGTGGGTGAAGAAGGCATCATCGAGGCTCTTAAGGAAAAAGGAATGAAGCTTGTGGAAGAGCATCCAGACTTTCTGGTAATGGGCATCGACCGCGGCGTCAATTATGAAAAGTTGTCAAAAGCCTGTCTTGCTGTAAGAAATGGCGCTGTTTTCATTTCGACCAATGGTGATATTGCCATTCCCACTGAGCAAGGCCTTTTGCCCGGGAATGGTGCCTTGACCTCCGTTGTTTCCGTTTCGACGCAGGTACAGCCGATTTTCATTGGAAAACCTGAATCCGTAATAGTGGAGCAAGCACTAAGAGTATTAGGGGTTCCTAAAGAGGAGACAATCATGGTTGGCGATAACTACGATACGGATATCCTTGCCGGCATTAATGCAGGAATCGATACATTGCTTGTACATACTGGCGTAACGACAAAAGAACGCTTAAAGCAATATAAGGAGCAGCCGACGTATGTGGTGGACACCCTCGACTTATGGCGTTTCGAATGAAAAAAACCAGGCCTGCGAATGCAGCCCTGGTTTTTTTATGTCGTGAATTTCATAAGTTCACTATTCCGCATTTTCGGTTCTATGGGCAAGCCGGCTTGAAGCGGCAGCTGCAATTGCCCCAACGATATCATCTAAAAAGGTGTTCACCTTACCTGTGCTTTTATCGTTTAAATATTTTAAGATACCCGGCTTTTGTTTATCGATGAAACCATAATTGGTAAAGCCGATGGATCCATAAACATTCACAATTGAAAAAGCCAATATTTCATCGACCCCATATAGGCCTTCATCTATTTCAATGATGCTCAGCAGAGGCTCCTCGAGCAGTTTTTTCTCAGCTAGAATATCCAACTGAATGCCGGTAAGGATGGCATTTTGGACCTCGCGTTTTGAAAGGACCCGTTCGACATTGTGAAGGCAATCGGACATTTGGAGATTTTCATGGTAGCCAGATTGTAAATACATGACAAGCTCAGCGATATCCTCCAATTTCACTCCTCGTTCAATTAGCCATCTTCGAGCCGTTTTTTCAGACATTGATTGTTCAATATTAGCCATGTCATCACCCATTTCTCTATAATTTAAAGTGATAGTTCTAATGCAGGTAGTTTGATTTGATTAAAATGAAAACCCATGAAGGATGTTTTGATTCGAATTTCTAATAAGGTTTCGATAATCATTCAGAAAACGGGTTATTCCACATATATATAAGTATATGATGTCCAATATTTCTATTATATCCATTTGATGAAGGGGGCCATTCTATGATAGAAGAAATCATTTTTAATAATTATGGCATACAGGTGGAGCTTGAAGAAACCAATAGCAGGTTTCCAAGCTTCCGTTCAGGAAATATGGTTTACAGCATCGTTCCCATTGAAAATATGGAGCAGGAGGAATTAGTTGAACGGCATATAATGTCTCAACATCTGATTTCACAAGGAGATCGTCACGTATCCGCCTTTGTCCTTGCCAATCATGGAAGTTATGTTTCGGAAGCGGATGAACAATTATTCATCCTTCTTGCCAATCAGGCATTGGAAGGTCCGAAAAACTTCAACCCTGGAAGACGTTTGGCAAGATTTCATCAGCGTGGGAGAAATATTAATGAAACGATTCGAACATGTTCAAGGATCGGTAAATGGAAAGAACTCTGGGAACGAAGGATCGATCAGTTAGAAAAGATTTGGCGGGATAAGCTCAACGCCCATCCTGATAACCAGTTTGAAAAATTATTTATAGAAACCTTTCCCTATTATATGGTCCTAGGTGAAAATGCGATTCAATATTTAGTCGACACGGAAATTGATGATACCCCGCAAATTGTCGATAGTGGAACCGTATGTTATGAACGTTTTTTACATGATACCTGGAAAAGCAATAAGTGGATCAAAAATCCATTCGATTGGGTATTTGACCACGGAACCAGGGATGTTGCGGAATGGGTGAGGGAATACTATTTTCAAAATGTGCATACACATCAGCGGGGTATTGGCCATTTCTTTCACGAATATCAATCCATAGAACCGTTCTCCAGCTTTTCAGCCCGGTTGTTATATTCGAGGGTGCTGTTTCCCATTCATTATTTTGAAACGGTGGAAGAGTACTTTTCAAAAACGTCGGAATCAAGGACGAATGAATTGGAGGATAAAATATCTGCCATCACGAAATCCTCCCAACAATATGAGTCCTTCCTCAAACATTTTTATGAATTGGCTGAGGTCCCGGCCAAGCAATATGATTTGCCTAAAATTGACTGGATTTAGATAAAAACGGGAAAGAAATATGATTCATCCTTATTTACTATGTTATGATGATAACAAGATTTTTTAGAATAATTAGATATTTAATCACTACGGAAGGATGGGATCATGAAAAGATTGTTGATGGCCGCCCTTTTAGCCCTTTTAATCATCCAAATAGCGAATCTTGCGAAAGCTGAAACGAAAACAAGTTGCGAAGCGACTCAATTCAAGATTGTCATGAAGTCTGCTGCGGATGTGAAAGAAAAGGCGTCGGCCGCAAGCAAAACATTAAAAACTTATAAGAAAAATAAAGAATTATCGGCAAGCGGGAGAACTGGAAACTGGTATAAAGTCTGTCACTCAAAAAAGATCGCATATATCAATATGGCAGATGTAAAAGAGGTTTTCAGTACCGATGAAAAAGCTCTTCTGAAGAAATTCGATAGGAGAAAAGGCGTTAACCAAGTTGTATCGGTGACAGGTAAATCGATGAGTGATACAAAGGTAACGATCCAAACTTTTGAGAAGAAACAAGGGGAATGGCGCAGGGCATTGAATAAGATGGAGGGTGTCATTAGAAAGAACGGCTTCACGAAGAGCAAAAAAGAGGGTGATGGGAAATCCCCGGTTGGAATTTATCCATTTGGTACGGCCTTTGGAAGCGAAACGAATCCGGCCGGAATGAAAATAAGTTATAAGAAAGCGACCAAATATGACTATTGGATTGATGATCAGATATCCAAGGATTATAACAAGTGGAAGACCTATAAAGGAAATCCTGCAGTTAAATGGAAGTCTTTTGAAAGGATGAATCATGAACTCTATAGGTATGGCGCGGTCATCAATTATAATACGAATCCCATCATAAAAGGAAAAGGCAGTGCAATCTTTCTTCATATATGGAGAGGGGCTGCAAAGCCGACGGCGGGATGTACAGCCACAGCCGAAAAGAATGTCCTCAGTTTACTGAAATGGATGGATCCCGTGCAAAAGCCGCATATTGTAATGGGTACAAATGATTCATTGAAGAGCGTTAAATAATAATCATTAAAATGGTTTCCCATAAAAAAATTTGCTTTACCCGTTCTTACTCGTTCAAGGGATGGACGAAAAAAGTTCGTGCATCAATCTTTTCTAACTATTGATAATTATATGAATTAAACTTATAATGTCTACTATACAAATACAAATGTTTTCTTCAGGCAAACAGTTTTTAAGGGGGAACCAAAATATGAAAGCCATCTCGATCGGTTTATTGGGGTTAGGTACAGTCGGATCAGGAGTCGTACAAATCATTGAAAGTCATCAGGACAAGCTCATGCATCAAGTGGGCTGTTCCATATCCATTAAGAAGATACTAGTCAAAGACACGACGAAGGAGCGGCTTGTCGAGGTCGATAAAGGAGTGTTAACTGACAATCCTGAGGATATCCTTTCGAATCCCGAGATTGATGTTGTAATAGAAGTGATGGGTGGAATCGAAGAAACACGCGGTTATCTGATAGAAGCGATCAAAAATAAAAAGCATATCGTTACGGCCAATAAAGACCTAATGGCTTTATATGGACCGGAACTGCTGGAATTGGCCACCGAGAATCAATGTGATTTATTCTATGAAGCAAGTGTTGCAGGGGGAATTCCGATTTTACGCGGTCTTGTTGATGGATTATCCTCTGACCGCATCACGAAAATGATGGGAATCGTCAATGGAACGACAAACTTCATTTTAACGAAAATGAGCAAGGAAGGCAGAGCTTATGATGACGTATTGAAGGAAGCTCAGGAGCTGGGATTTGCTGAAGCCGATCCGACAGCCGATGTAGGCGGATTGGATGCGGCACGTAAAATGGCGATCCTATCAACACTCGGGTTCTCAATGAACATTGGCTTGAATGATGTTGAGGTACAGGGCATTACCGAGATATCCGAAGAGGATTTGAGATATAGTAAGAAGCTTGGTTATACAATGAAATTGATCGGCGTCGCATCCAGGGCAGGGGATAGGGTCGAAGTAAGTGTCCAGCCTGCACTTCTTCCGGAAGCACATCCGTTAGCATCGGTAAATAATGAGTATAATGCTGTATACGTTTATGGGGAAGCCGTAGGGGAAACGATGTTTTACGGACCGGGGGCTGGCAGTCTTCCTACTGCGACTGCAGTCGTTTCGGATATGGTGACGGTCATCAAGAATATGAGGCTGGGCGTAAATGGCCGCAGTGCCGTTTCACCTCAGTACCCGAAACAATTAAAAGATGCCACTGAGATTTTCGCTAAGTTCTTCATTCGATTACATGTTCAAGATGAAGTTGGCGTTTTAGCCAAAATCACGAATTTATTTGCCGAGCATGGGGTAGGATTCGATAAAATCCTTCAATTGCCTCTGGATGAAAAGGAATCTTCCGAAATCGTATTAGTTACGCATACTGCCACAAAGGCTGCATTTGAGCAAATAATACAGAAATTACATGATTACAATATGGTAAGAGAAGTGAAGAGCACATACAGAGTTGAAGGAGAGGACATCAAATGAGCTGGCAAGGACTTATAAGCACGTATAAAGATTTTTTACCCGTAAATGAAAACACACCCGCACTAACCCTTTTGGAGGGTAATACACCTTTAATCAGACTGAATCGATTATCCGAAGAGTGGGGAATCGACTTACATGTAAAATATGAAGGGGCAAATCCAACTGGATCGTTTAAAGACCGCGGAATGGTCATGGCCGTCGCCAAAGCGATAGAAGAGGGCAGCGACACGATCATCTGTGCTTCCACTGGGAATACATCAGCAGCTGCAGCCGCTTATGCGGCCCGTGCCAACCTGCGCTGTATCGTTGTCATCCCGGAAGGTAAAATAGCCATGGGCAAGCTTGCCCAAGCCGTTATGTATGGAGCGGAAATCATCTCGATCGAAGGGAACTTCGACCAGGCTTTAAAAATCGTCCGTTCACTTAGTGAGAGCTCACCGATAACTCTTGTGAATTCGGTCAACCCATACCGGATTGAAGGGCAGAAGACAGCGGCTTTCGAAATTGTTGATGCTCTCGGCTCCGCACCGGATATTTTGGCGCTTCCAGTCGGGAATGCGGGTAATATAACTGCTTACTGGAAAGGGTTTAAAGAATATAACGAATCGAAACAAACGGGCCTTCCTGAAATGAGAGGGTTCGAAGCTGAAGGTGCGGCTGCAATTGTCCGGGATAGCATTATTGAAAATCCAGAAACGATTGCAACGGCCATCCGGATAGGAAATCCTGCCAGTTGGAACTTTGCTGTGGAAGCAGCAAATGAATCCAAAGGCAAAATTGATGAGGTGACAGACGAAGAAATTCTGGAAGCCTATCATTTCCTTGCTAAAAAAGAAGGGGTATTTGCAGAGCCGGCATCATGTGCTTCCATTGCAGGCATCTATAAACAATTAAAAAGCGGTGAAATCAAAAAAGGAAGTAAGATTGTTGCTGTATTGACTGGAAATGGTTTGAAAGATCCGAATGTGGCAGTCGATACAAGCACGATTCAACCGACATTGCTGCCAATGGATGAAGAAGTCATTTTAGAACATCTGCAGGGTATGAAACAGGCATGAGTGCGGAATCAGAGATGTTCTTGATCCGTGTACCAGCAAGTACGGCCAACTTAGGACCAGGATTCGATTCCATCGGCTTGGCGCTAGGACTTTACTTGGAAATACACGGATCTACATCAGATCATTGGGAAGTCGTTCCACTTTCAGAGGAAATGTCTGGTTTTCCAAGGGATGACCGTAACTATATCGTCCAAATTGCCAAGGAAACGGCGGCTTCCTATGGAAAGGAACTTTCCCCATGCCGGCTTTTCGTCTCTAGCGAAATTCCACTGGCACGGGGTCTTGGAAGCAGTGCCTCTGCCATTGTGGCGGGGATTGAATTGGCGAACATCGTTGGTGAACTTCATTTATCCGATGAGGAGAAGAATAGGCATGCTTCCCTCTTTGAAGGGCATCCGGATAATGCGGGGGCTTCTGTGTATGGTGGATTGGTTGTGGGCCTTCATACGGAGGAAAGAACGGATGTCGTGTCGTTTCCGATCGAGGGAGTTAAGGTGATTGCTGTCATTCCCGATTTTGAATTGCTTACCGAGGATTCAAGAAATGTCCTTCCGAATTCGCTTTCTTATAAAGATGCTATAAGCGGAAGTGCAGCCGCAAATGTTTTGCTGGCAGGAGTTCTATCTAAAGATTGGAAGCTTGTCGGTGAAATGATGCAAAGTGATCGTTTCCATCAACCATATAGAGCGGAGTTGGTCCCTCATTTAGCGCTTATTGAGGAAGTTGTCCTCAATGAAGGCGGATTTGGTGCAGCCCTAAGCGGAGCAGGTCCAACTGTATTATGCTTGGCATCCGCAGAAGAAAGCGAAAGTTTGCTCACTGGATTGAAGAGGGAATTTCCGGAATATCTTGTGAAAGAATTGGAAATAGATAATGATGGCAGTTATACGGCAATCCTTTCAGAACAGGAAAAAAAGGAATTGAAATTTTTGAAATCGTGAGCCGCACTTCATTTACTGTCCATATAAAAAAGCTGACCCGCGTCAAGCCGTATCAATTCATTTGATAGGGCAAAAGCCGAGTCAGCTTTATTTTTATTACAGTTCAGGAAAAGTTCCGGACTGCATGAAAAAGGTTGAACGTGTATAGATGAAGTGATCCTTCATCCATACGCTGCATGTTATTTAAGGGGCTATTAGAAAACTTGTTCAACTTCCACTACACCAGGGACTTCTTCAAGAAGGGCACGCTCAATCCCAGCTTTTAGCGTAATGGTCGAACTAGGACAGCTTCCGCAGGCTCCTAGTAATCGTAATTTTACAATTCCATCTTCTACGTCAACTAGTTCACAGTCACCGCCATCACGAAGAAGAAACGGACGAAGCTTATCTAGGACTTCTTGAACTTGAACTTCCATTGTTTGTTCAGACATTGCAATCGACTCCTTTCCTAATCATATTATAAAGCGAAGGTAGTAAAAAATCCAACTGTAACTTTGCGGAAATATAATCTATATTATTCTGGTATGATGGAAACAGGTGAAGTTTTTAAACATTATTCAAAATGAAGCAAATATACTAAAATGAAGGAGGAAGAGTATGGTAATGAAAGAAATTGAGATTGAAGTGTATGGAGCGGAGCAAATTTGCGCGAGTTGTGTGAATCTCCCCTCTTCAAAAGATACCTGTGAGTGGCTTGAAGCCGCTTTAACGAGAAAGTTTCCTGAGCAGAAATTCAAAATATCCTATATAGATATGTATAATCCCCCAGAAACGCTGAAGCAAAAGAACTTTTCCGCGAAGATGATCGAAGAAGATTTATTTTATCCACTGGTCCTCATCGAAGGTGAAATCATTGCAGAAGGAAATGTGCGTCTCAAAAAAGTGGTGGAAACGATGGAAAAATACGGATATACGATGCAAGTGTGATATATAATGGAAGAAGTAAGAAAAACTGACCCATGAATGAGCTACATGCAGCTCATTGGGCCAGTTTATGAAATGTAGCAATCAACCGTTATGGTATTTATACATCCAGAGAATGCCTGATTTCATCAGGCGTGCCACTCTACCGGTGATTGGGCGATTAGCAACAAGACCAAAACCTTGTTTCTTCCCAAGGGAACCTAATGTTCCTTTTAATTTCATTGTAGGGAAGCTTTCCGGTAGTGGTTCATTTGCCCATTTCTTTACAAGAACTTGGACGATTTGCTCAGCTTGGGACTCCGCTAATTGAGCACTAGGTGCATGGGGCAGGCTCGCACAGTCGCCGACCACAAAGATGCTGTCATCATTAGGAAGGAAATGCTGAGGAGTCAGAACAGCTCTTCCTTGACGGTCTTTTTCAATATCCATATCGCGGATGATCTTACTTGGCTGAATTCCAGCTGTCCATACGATGACGTCGCTTTGAACGGCTTCGTCGCCATTATAAAGAAGGTTTGGCTCAACTTTCGTTATATTTGAATGATGGACGATTTCGATTGTATGTTTATCGAACCATGATTCAACAAAGGTACTTAATCTTTCTGGGAAAGCAGATAGAATATGCGGTCCGCGGTCGAATAGCTTAACGTTTAAATCTGAACGGCTTTCAATCAATTCACTTGCAAGCTCAACACCACTCAGTCCGCCGCCAACGATAGAAACGGTTGCACCGGCACCTAAATTATTCAAAGCTGAATATGTGCTGCGTGATTTATCAATAGTTTGGATACTGTAAGTGTGTGTGTCTGCACCAGGAATATCGTGGTATTTATCTTCGCAGCCAAGGCCAATGACTAAATCATCATAAACGACAGGATCTTGATTTTCTATAATGACTTGTTTATTTTCCATATCGATGGAAAGTACTTCTCCGTATACGTTCTTCAAGCGAGGGTGTTCAGGAAATGCAACACGGATGTGCTGATCTGGAATGGTACCTGCTGCTAAAGCATAATATTCCGTTTTTAAGCAGTGATAAGGATTACGGTCGATAAGCGTGATGCTCACATTTTCAGGAAGCTGATTAGGCAGCAATCTTTGCAACATGCGCATACCACCATACCCGCCACCAAGTATGACTAGATTCTTCATATGATTTTCCCCTTTATTTAATCTCTTGAAAAAATTTGACTAGCATTTAACTATAGGATTCCCCCAAATGGTCCCCTTTAAAGTTTAATTAAATATATATACCCCAATTAGTAGTAAGAATAAAAAATTAGATCATTTTTTTCTTTTACGTACCCCGACAAAAGTATAACGAATATAAAAGGAAATCACAACCGATATCTTGAAATCGGCTGATTTTTTATGCGTAAATATTGACTGCAATTGGGAAAAGTAATAAGATGGTTTGTTAGTAACTGTGAGGTGAAACGATGTACCCGATTATTGAATTTTGTGTAAGCAATCTGGCCAGCGGCGCTCAGGAGGCCCTGGAAAGATTGGAGCGGGATCCGAATTTAGATATCATAGAATATGGTTGTCTGGGATATTGCGGTAGATGCTCCAGTAACTTATATGCGCTTGTAAACGGTGAAGTGGTTTTTGGTGACACTACGGATGAATTGGTAGATAAAATATATAAGTACATTGATGAATTTGAAATGTTTTAATCATCAACGTGAAATAAAATAGCTGTTCCTGAAGGAACAGCCCTTTTTATTATCAGTGCAGCAGCAATGGGTGGGATGTTTCATGTTTCTGCTTGAGTTCATGAAAGCGGACCCTGGGCATCTGGATGATGGAGGCTTCCCGGGCATTTTTTGTCTTTCGAACACTAATGAAAAATACTTGATGGCTGCCTTTTCATTTCCTATCCTTCTTGAGATGTTGCCAGCGAGATAAGTGATTCTGGCTTCGGATACCTGGGTTCCTCTGAAGTCCCCTGTTGAATGGGATGCTTCATATTCCTTTAGGGCGAACTTCATAATCTTTCTTCTTGTTCCTTGGTTTGGTTGATTCTATATAACCAGGCTATCCGTAAACGGATTCCAGCAAGGATTATATGCTTTTCCTTTTTTAAAGCTCCGCAATAACTCGCCAGCTTGTATGTATTGATCGCGTCTTTAATGGATCTCTCCTTGCTAAAATGATGGGGAATCCACTGGGAGCTGACTTTTTCCATAATGATTTCCATCGTAGTAGGGGGAAGTACCGGGAGAAATCCCCGGAATAAGAAAAGCCGCAGTGAGGGCAAACAAAAATATTATAGTAAAGTGCGTTAACGGCTGTATTAGCATAAACGGAGCAAAAGTCCGTATCATATTTAGCTGCTTTTACAAAACGCGCCCGTACCTTTTTAGTGGTTGATTTTTGTTTGCATGAAAGGCATTCCATGCTTTTGTATATAGAGGATGTATACCTTCGATGAAGATTTCCTCCTTATTGTAATTTAGGATTGGGTCCAATAGATCAATCCGTTATACCTATATCTCTTAATGTAAACTAATTTTTGTTGGTAAAATAGGTACGGGAATATGAATTTTTCAAGCTGGAAAATTGAGCGTGGGATTTTCTTTGGTATATACTATAAAGAGAAATAGTTCTATCTCACATATCAGAAGAAGGAGGGGTTTATTGTGAGTGAAGTTGTTCAAATAACGGAAGCTGCCGCTTTTCAGATAAAAGAAATGATGAAACAAAATGGTGAAGAGGGTTCCTTTTTAAGAGTGGCCGTTAAAGGCGGAGGCTGCAGTGGATTATCCTACGGAATGGGTTTTGAACAAGAGCCCGGAGAAAAAGATAGCCAGCTGGAACAGTTTGAAATTAAGATCCTTGTTGATGGCGAGGATGCAGATATATTGAATGGAACGGTAATTGATTATAAACAAACGATGATGGGTGGAGGCTTTACGATCGAAAACCCAAATGCCATCGCTTCATGCGGTTGCGGGTCTTCTTTCAAAACGGCAAAAAACGCCGGTACGCCGGAGAACTGCTAAGAAACTCTAATACTTTGGAAAAGGGGGGCACTTTAACAAGTGCCCCCCTTTTTCATGCTTATTTGGCTGCCTGCTTAAATATTGTTCAGGGACTCCTTTATTGGGAGGGTGCCGCTGAAAATCTTAAATGTTTTATTGAAGGTTATTTCCTCTGTGACTGATTGGGCAAGAACGGCGGCGACATCGGCTCTTGGAATGGACTTATCAGTATGAAACACCTTCTCATCCGCAAAGATTTTTCCGCTGGCTTGTTCATTTGTCAAAGCAACCGGCCGGACAATCGTGTAAGTCAGCCCGCTTGCTTTTAAATGTTCATCGGCATCATGCTTTGCTTCGAGATAATGGCGCTTTCCTTCTTGGGATTATTCCGGATTATCAGAACCGGCAGAACTTAACATGACAAAACGTTCGATACCCTTCTTCTTGGCGGCATCAACCAGTTTAATGGCTCCATTCTTATCCACAGCTGTCGTTTTATCCGGCCCTGTTTTCGGTCCAGATCCGGCGGCAAAAATGATTGCCTCCATGTTATCCACTGCTTTATCCACATTTCCCTCTAAATCTGCAAGGATTGGATGTCCGCCGAGTTCTTTTATCGTTTAAGCCTGTTCCTCTTTCCGGATCATTCCGTATACATTCATTTACGGATTTTTTGATAAATCCCCAATGATCTGCTTTCCGGTCGTTCCATTGGCCCTGCAATTAAAATATTCATATAGGTCATTCCCCTTTCATGGCTTCTCCTGCTCTTTACCCTTAGAATGACAGGGGTAAGCACTGTGGATAACTTATGTAAAAAAGTTATCCACAGCATGGAATTGGGGACAACAAAAAACCCGGCTATGAAAGCCGGGTTTTTGCGTGATTTTAAAACATGGAAGAACTGTGCATCGGCTGAACTTTTGCTTTTGGGTCAATATATTGTTTGGCGTGATTGACGGCAGTGGGTGCCTCACCAAAACCACTTGCAATTAATTTTACTTTGCCATCATATGTTGCAATATCACCTGCTGCGTAAATTCCAGGGATATTCGTTTCCATTCTGGAATTCACCAAAATACTGTTCTTTTGGATATCAAGTCCCCATTCCTTGATGGGACCAAGAGAAGAAACGAAGCCGTAATTGACGATGACTGCATCCACCTCCATCGTCTCTGTATCTTCACCATTTGTATCCTTGATGACAATTGTATGGATCCGTCCGTCTGTACCAATCAACTCTGAAGGTATGTAAGGAGTCTTTATTTCAACTTTTGAATTTTTAAGTGTTTCTACACTATGTTCGTGGGCACGGAATTTATCTCTTCTGTGAATGATGCTCACTTTCTCGGCGATCGGCTCCAGCATCAGGGCCCAGTCCACTGCTGAATCCCCACCTCCGAAGACCACCACTTTTTTGCCGGCAAAATGATTGAGGTCGTCGATGAAATAGTGAAGGTTGCAGCTTTCATATTTTTTTGCATCTTCAATTTCGATGCGGCGGGGTTGGAAAGCCCCATTTCCAGCTGTGATGATAATCGTTTTGGAGTAATGGATTTCTTTATCAGTCGTTAACTTGAAAACTCCATCGGCTTGCTTTTCCACTTCTTGAACGGCTTGCTCAAGGACAACATCCTGTTCGAACTTTGCCATTTGTTCTTTCAAATTATTCACTAGCTCCTGAGCTCGCACCTTGGGGAAACCAGCGATATCATAGATGTATTTCTCAGGGTAAAGGGCCGACAATTGTCCGCCTAATTGTGGTAGGCTTTCGATGATTTTTACGGATGCCTGTCTCATTCCCCCATAAAATGCAGTGAATAATCCAACTGGGCCTCCGCCAATGATGGTAATATCATAAACTTTTTCATTAACTTCCAACGTTATCCCTCCGATATACTAGGTTTGCTGAAATTTATTCTCTTATTTTAACATAGATGATCTTTTAAAAAACGGAGAAAGTTAGAAAAGTGAGAAAGTTTTGACTATATATGGGCGGTTGCATGATGAATGTTCTTTATCCTTTTTCATAAGTGGGTAAAATTACTCTTTACCAATGTTAATCATATCGTATAAATATGATTCGGAACTGGATGAAAAGTAACGTTTTCCGGCTTTGTTTTTAACCCGAAAAAGTTCGGTTTGTTACTTGAAAAAGGTATGGAAAAAGACTAATATTTACTTAGACATCATTTGGTAAAATTTTTATGAATTTTTAATGACAATTATGAAGTGTTACGTGAAATATGTCACAAATGTATAAGAGTGCTTTTTATAATGGAAATTAATAAGATAGACAATATATTTTAGTTATGGAAAGCATCAAAAGAAAATATCGTAAAGGTGGACGAATACTTTTGAAAAAGCCAACAATCGTTGTTTTAGGAGCAGGTTATGGTGGATTGATGACTGTTACACGCTTACAGAAGGCATTAGGTCAAAATGAAGCAGAAATCGTATTAGTTAACAAAAATGATTACCACTATGAAACAACATGGCTGCATGAAGCATCCGCTGGAACGCTTCATCATGATCGTGTGCGCTATCCAATCAAAAGTGTTATTAACAGCAAAGTTAAATTCATCCAGGATTCTGTTTTGGAAGTGAAAACAGCGAACAAAAAAGTCATCCTTGAAAACGGCGAAATTTCTTATGATTACTTAGTGATTGGCCTTGGACCTGAATCGGAAACATTCGGAATCCAAGGGCTGAAAGAATATGCTTTCTCTATCTCTAATGTGAACACTGCACGTAAAATCCGTGACCATATCCAATTGCAATTCGCTACGTACAGTACTGAGGCCGAGAAGAATGAAGACCGCTTGACGATCGTTGTTGGAGGAGCAGGATTTACGGGTATCGAATTCCTTGGCGAATTGGCTAACCGTGTCCCTGAACTTTGTAAAGAATACGACATCGATTTCCAAAAGGTTCGTATGTACTGTGTAGAGGCAGCACCAGCCGTCCTCCCTGGCTTTGATCCGGAATTGGTGGATTATGCAGTATCTTACCTTGAGAAAAAAGGTGTGGAATTCAAAATCGGTACACCGATCAAGGGGGCGACTCCTGAAGGCATCATCGTGGCAAAAGGCGAAGATGAAGTGGAAGAAATCAAAGCGGGCACCGTTGTATGGGCAGCTGGCGTACGTGGTAACTCCGTGATAGAGGCTTCCGGTTTTGAGGCTATGCGCGGACGTATAAAAGTGAACCTGGACATGCGGGCACCGGGTCATGACGATATTTTCATCGTAGGGGATTGCGCTTTGATCATCAACGAGGAAATTAATCGTCCATATCCACCTACTGCACAAATCGCGATGCAGCAAGGAGAGGTCATTGCGAAGAACCTGACTAAATTGGTTCGTAACGAAAGCGACCTTGAAACGTTCACTTTCGAAAACAAAGGAACGGTATGTTCACTTGGTGAAGACAACGCGATTGGTGTTGTATTCGGCAAGAAAGTTACAGGTAAGACTGCATCATTCATGAAGAAAATGGTTGATAACAGAGCATTGTTAATGATTGGCGGAGCTTCCCTTGTTGCTAAAAAAGGTAAATTCAACGTCCTTTAATTTTTTCGATAGATCAATAATGGCCATTTGGGGGTTGTCCCTGAATGGCTTTTTCATTGGCATCTCATCCATCAATGAGTGTGTCATAGAGGAGTATGCACTTTTCTCATGTGGAATATAATGGGGATACTAAGCTTAATCAAGGAAGTTATCTTTGGCATCATCTTATGTTTTTCTGCTGGTTGGAGTTTACACAAATTATAATGAATTTAGGGGAAGTGGGTTTTGTGGAACGATGCAAAAATGTTTGGCTGGCAGTGTCCGGCCTTGTGATATCTAATAAAGGTGAGTGGCTGGTCGTGAACAAAAGGTATGGCGGATTGAAAGGGCAATGGTCGCTTCCGGCAGGTTTTGTCAAAAATGATGAAACCGTCGATGAAGCTGTCGTAAGGGAAGTGTTGGAGGAGACGGGTATTCATACAGAAATCGAAGGCATTGTAGGAGTGAGAAGCGGAGTCATCAAAGGGGATATAAGTGATAATATGGTGATATTTTTACTTAAACCGATCAGTTTTGAAGTAACCGCTCAATTGGATGAATTATATGAAGCTAAATTTTATGACCCTGATTTACTCATGCAGGAGGGGAAGCAATCATTACTATTGGAACAGCTTTTAGCTTTTAAAAAGGAAAGAATGCAGACGATGCTTGATGGGTTGAACCCAGGAGATCAATTTGGATATACATCATATAAATTATTCATGTGATTTGGGTAATTATCTTTTCTTCGGTATTATTTGGAATAAGGCGTTGACGCAGCAATTATTTTTTCAGTAAACTAAAGGTGTCGCTTTTAAGGAGGGTCAAGAATAACATGCCATTGCCTGTTTTAATTATCTCAATACTCTTATTTTTCATATTGTTTTTCGGAATTGGCTTTTTGCTGAATATGCTCTTTCGTTCTTCGTGGATCATGGTCATCTTATTTCCAATCGTCTTCATCATCATTGTCAATGAAACAAAGCTTATAGAATATTTTAGAAATCCGGGAATCTCTTTTTCTAATCTTGGAACGAACCTTACATCCTTGCATACGGCAGACATCATCATTTTATCAAGCGGGCTGCTTGGTGCGGTTTTAGCTGGTGTGGTCATCAGGATTCTAAGGAATAAAGGATATCAAATGTTTTGAAATGGAGGACCGTCATTTATGGACGGTCCTTTTTTTGTAAGAAAAATTGGATCTTTTCATGCTTTATGAATACTTTCACTCTGGAAAGGGAACAAATATCCTTGTGAGAGGAGTGTAACTAATACATATGAAGATTGTAAAGGCATTATTTTTGAGGGTTGCTATTATCATATTATTTATCTTGGCCATCGATTCAACCTTAAATCATGTTTTTGGGGCCGTGCCTGAAGATCATCCTTTTGAAGAGGAAATGAGACGACATCGAATGCTTGGTCTCGAATATAAAGCCATCCATAGTGGAGGTCAAGTGGCAACGCTAATGGCATCGGCATCCACGAGCAATGGTCCAACGACGATAGCGGAGGCAATCGAGCTCTCGAAATACCCGAAGCATGAAGTTTTGGCTACAGGATATACAGCAGGTTATGAATCAACCGGAAAGTACCCGGAAAGCCCATCCTATGGAATCACTTATTCAGGGGTGAAGGTGAAACGGGATCTGTTTTCCACCATTGCCGCCGATCTTGCCGTATTCCCTCTCGGAACCATCCTTTGGATTCCGGGCTATGGATATGGGGTTGTAGCGGACAAGGGTGGTGCGATCAAAGGAAACCACCTGGACCTATACTACGAAACGGTACAAGATGTATACGAGAACTGGGGAAAGAAAACCCTTGAAGTATATGTTGTGCAAAAAGGGAGCGGCGAGTTATCTGAAGAACAGTTAAGCAAGCTGAATGAAACCAAGATCAGGCAAGTATTCAAGCCGAAAATCGCTGAGAAAACATTGAATGCGAATGTAGCTTCCTTTGCTTTTTAATGATGGGCAAAAAGGAAAGTGAAAGGCTGCCTCGATTGAGGCAGCCTTTTTGATGTCATGTTCATTTGGGACACCCTTAGGCCATGCTTTTGTAGGCTTCAGGATGCAGAGTCTTTGCCAATTTGGACAGTCCATCCAGTAAACGCGGGGAAGGCCGGCAGAATAAAGGTTCTTCCATGATGTGTATATTGTTATTCAGGACTGCCTTCATATCGGTCCACCCTTTCCGTTTCTTGACCAGTTCTGGGTTTACTTTTCGTAAAGGGACACCGACCCAAGCTAAGCAAATATGGTCGGGATCCTTTTTTTGGACCTCTTCGGAAGTGACTTGTATGCTTGCCATGTCGACATCTTCGAAAAGGTTATATCCTCCCGCAAGTGTGCTGATCTCGGATAACCAATTGACTCCCCCTGGGCTGAATAAGGGATTAGGCCACCATTCCCAATACAGGGACGGCTTTGTTTCGATTTTGTCGGCGACGTGTTTATATTGAAGGATGGCATTACGGAATTGGGCAGCCTGTTCCTCTGCTTTTTCCTTAAGATTCACGGCCTCGCCCAAGGTCAGTAAATCTTTTGCGATATCTTCAAGTGATTGCGGGTTGAAGATGATATGAGGGATGTTCCGTCCTTTTAACCCTTCAATGTTTTTTTCCATGCCTGGTACACTCAGTGAAGCCAGCACCAAATCGGGTTTTAGTGATTCTACATGATCGATATCAATCGATAAGTCGGGCCCCACCTTAGGAAGGTGCTGTATGGTTTCAGGCCAATCAGAGTAGTCATCGATGGCGATCAGCTGATCTTCAACCCCTAGATATGTGCAAAGTTCCGTATTGCTGGGGCAAAGAGAGATTATTTTCAAATTGAACACCTACCCTTGAAAGATGAAAAAGTGAAGTGCCAGCGCAATGAATACTCCGGTCAAGGCTCCGAAAAATACCTCGATTGGCTTATGGCCCAACAGTTCCTTTAATTGTTGCTGTTTCTGTTTATCTGCTTTTTTCTGCCAGTTCTTTGCTTGCTCGACAAATGTATTGAAGTCGGTAACGAGCTGGTTCAAGACGGCTGCCTGTTCTCCTGCCTGCCGTCTCACTCCTGTTGCATCGAACATCGTGATGATTGCAAAGATCGCGGCAACGGCAAATACAGGGGAATCCATCCCGGTTTCGATCCCTACAGCCACGGTTAGGGCTGACACGGCCGCAGAGTGGGAGCTTGGCATACCGCCTGTGGAGTTAATGAGTGACCAGTTCACTTTACGAAATGCTATGAAGTGGATGGGCACTTTAATGAATTGTGCAAAGAAAATGGCAATCAATGCTGCGATTAAAGGGAAGTTGAGTAATAATTCCAAGAGTATCAGCCTTCTTTCTAGTTATAAGTAAAGATGAAATCCTTATATGGGTAAATACATCCTGCTTGGAATAAGGCCCTTATTATTAGTTCCATTCAGTCCTGTCTATTACCTGCTGGTATAAGTATAAATATGATCTTTCTTATACTATTACTCTAAAGTCACTCATTCTAAACAATATCCCTTGTTATTATTATTTTCGCGGCCCTTATTCGAAAATTTTTGAAGATTTAGTTATAATGAATGTAATCGAATGGAGGAGGTAGCAGAATGTTTACAGTAAAAGATTCCTTGAATATAGATTTGATTGACGAATGCCTGATTCTAGGCGTATTTGACAGACCCGTAAAATTCACAGGCATAGGGAAACAAGCGGACGAACGATTGGACGGCCAGCTAACGGAGTTAGTGAAAGCGGGAGAAATCTCTTCCAAGAAAAAATCAGTGGTCAAAATACATACATTAGGTAAATTAAGCATAAAGAGATTGATTTTTGTAGGGTTGGGCAAGGAAAAGGAGCTATCCTTTGAAACGCTCCGCGAAGCGTTGGGAAAAGCTCGTAAGACGATTAAAGAATCCAAGATTACGACACTTTCGATCGCTTTGGATACATTCACGACTGAAAATCTGGATGCATTGGACGCAGCGCATGCTTGTTCCGAGGCTTTCGAACTTGCTTCCTATAAATTTGACGGATATAAGCAAAAATCGAACCAGGTCGAAAAAAGCCTTGAATCGATTACGGTTTACAGTGAATATGACCAAGAAGAAGTCGGTGCCGCGCTTCATGTAGGGAGAGTCTTCGGAAGGGCGACGAACTCAGCCAGAACATTGGTCAACACACCAGGCAATTTGTTGACTTCCACGGATTTGGCGGATTATTCATCTGCCTTGGGCGAACGTTATGGTTTTGAAGTGGAGATCCTCGAGAAGGAAGATATGCTCAAGTTGGGAATGGGCGCACTCCTTGCTGTCAATAAAGGTTCGGTCGAGCCTCCGAAAATGATCGTCCTGAAGTATCAAGGTAAGGATGAATGGAAGGATGTTATCGGGTTGGTCGGTAAAGGCATCACATTCGATACGGGTGGATACTCCTTGAAAACGAAGGCTGGAATCGTTGGAATGAAGACGGATATGGGCGGTGCGGCAGCTGTTTTAGGTGCAATGGAAATTATCGGCGAATTAGGACCGGATCAAAATGTCGTGGCTGTCATTCCTTCCACTGATAACATGATCAGCGGTGATGCATTCAAACCGGATGATGTGATCACTGCCATGAGCGGCAAGACGATAGAGGTATTGAATACGGATGCGGAAGGCCGGCTGGTTTTGGCGGATGCCATGACTTACGCTAAACATCATGGTGCTGATTATCTTATTGACGTTGCCACTTTAACGGGTGGTGTCATAACGGCGCTGGGCATGGATATGACGGGTGCAATGACAAATGACACGGAATTCTATGAACAAGTGGTCAAAGCTTCAGAGGAGGCCGGGGAGCCCATTTGGAGATTGCCGATTACCGAAAAGGATAAAGAGCGGGTACGCAATAGTAAAATAGCGGATTTGAATAATTCACCTGGAGGGGCAGGGCATGCGATCATGGGCGGGGCCTTCATCGGCGAATTTGCCGAAGACACTCCGTGGGTCCATCTGGATATTGCCGGAACATCCACAACCTCGAGCAGCTCCGAATTGTGCACGGCGGGGGCTACCGGTGCCATGGCACGAACGCTTGCACTATTGGTTGAAACCTTTGAAACGAAAACGAGATGAACCCAATATCCGAAGCCGAAAAAAGGCTTCGGTTTTTTTACCAAAAAGGTGTTGGACGTTATACATCCCTCCATTTCAAGCTGACGATGATATGACAATTCTCTTCCTCTGATTTAGGATAGAAATCAAAACGGATCCCATCGGGGTTATACGTGATATCAGGTTCGTTCTTAATTCCTATCTTTCGGATCATATCGATAACGACACTCATTTTCGATGCTTGGGCAGCAGTCATCAACCGGTTCGAGAAGGGCTTGGATGTGGCTAAAGTATCCATGACTTTTTTTACATCAAGCATTAAAGATTGTGATGTCTTTGCCGATTTAACTAGCAGATCTGGATTGGTTGCCGAGTAGGGACGCAATGTTCCTTCCCGTTCCCGATTCCTATTCATTGCCCCGGCGTGAGGCGGAAATAGGATAGGGTCATATAAAAAATAAGGGAAATCCTCCAAAAGGTTACCTTCCTTTCCTTAAGTCTGTCTATAGACACGTTTTCGTTATACGTTAAAATATGTATAAAGGCCAGCCGATATGATAGCGGTTTGTGAATGACTTGCTTTTGCGAAAAAACTTCTTGAAAATTACGATCAAAGACACACTATTATTTGTAAACTGCTTCATTGACAGGTATAGTGTATAGTAATATACTTACTTACCTAAAGTAAGGAGAAGGCACACTATAAATTATAAAATAGGTGATGTTAACATGAAAATAACCCAGGAAACAAAAAACCTTTTAATAGATAAAATGAATATCATCAAAACCCCGGGAAAAGCTGATATATGCCTTGTGGGGCCTGTGAACCTGCCTGTTGAACAAGGAGATTTCTCAACGGTTTTCCAATGGTATACATGGCTTCAGCTTGACGGCGCGGATAATGACAAGGAAGCGGTGCTTGATTCGCTTTCGGAAGCCAACCTCGCTTTTGGACAGCAATCCTCCGTATTGGTGTACGGTGATTTTAAAAAGTCGGAGGATGCACTTGTCCGGATGCATAGCATCTGTCACACAGGTGATATCTTCGGAAGTAAACGCTGTGATTGCGGCTACCAGCTCCACCAATCGATGAAGATGATAGCCGAGCATGGGTGCGGGGCCATTTTTTACCTTGCGGACCATGAAGGAAGAGGAATCGGCTTGTTTTCCAAATCTCTTGCCTATTTGCTTCAGCAGGAAGGTTATGACACGGTCGAGGCGAATGAGGCTTTAGGATTCGAAGATGATACGCGATCTTACGAGGGAGCCATTCGAGTGTTGAGGGAACTGCGCGAGGATCCGGTGACTTTAATCACGAACAACCCCAAAAAGCTGGACGCCCTAATGAAGCATGGACTGGCTGCAAAGGACCATATTCCGCTTTGGGGCGGTTTGACGGAAGATAATAGTTTCTATCTGGATACAAAGGTTAAGAAGTCTGGACATATTCCCCAAAAGAAGCCAACTTTGATTGTATAAGGAGAGCTATAGTATGAATGATGATCAATATTACATGAAGCTGGCACTGGATCTGGCGGCCAGTGCTAAAGGAAAGACGAATCCGAATCCAGTGGTCGGGGCAGTCATAGTCAAAGACGGCGTGATAGCCGGGACAGGAATCCACCGTAAAGCAGGTGAACCGCATGCGGAAGTGCATGCTTTCAAAATGGCGGGTGAGTATGCAGAAGGTGCAACGCTATATGTGACTCTTGAGCCCTGTTCCCATTATGGAAAGACACCTCCTTGTGCCAATTTGGTGAAAGAATCGGGTGTCCGGCGAGTTGTGGTGGCTACTCAAGATCCGAATCCGGAAGTAGCCGGCAGAGGGATATCGATCCTAAAGGATGCGGGCATTGAAGTGGAAGTTGGCGTCCTGGAAAAGGAAGCTCAAAGGCTGAATGAGCGTTTTATTCACAATATGCTGACGAATCGTCCATTTGTCATATCGAAGTATGCGATGACGCTCGATGGAAAACTTGCTACCCACACGGGCCATTCAAAATGGATAACAGGAGAAGAATCACGTCATTCCGTTCATTTGCTGCGTGATGAGGTGGATGCCATTCTTGTTGGTATCGGGACTGTATTGGCCGATGATCCATCACTGACGACCAGACTTCCGGAGGGCGGAGGGAAAAATCCGATCCGGATCATTTTAGACAGTGAATTACGTGTTCCCTTGGATGCCAATGTTGTACAAGTAACAGATGCGAAAACCTTGATCGTAACGCAGGAAAATGCATCTGCTGATAAATTGGGCATTTTACGTGAAAAAGGGATCGAATTCATTTTCGTCCCCAAAAACGAGACAGGACTGAATCTAAGGGATTTGATGGAAGAGCTGTATAAAAAGGGGATTACGGATGTCTTGCTGGAAGGCGGAAGCGAAGTGAATGCCTCTTTCCTTAGGGAAGGGCTCATCGATAAATACTTGATTTATGTAGCTCCTAAACTATTGGGCGGGAGAAACTCACTAACACCGTATACTGGAATGGATGTGGATACGATGGATGAAGCGATGGATGTTTCCTTCTCTGGCGTGGAAACGTTTGGTGAGGACATGCGCATCACGGCTTATCCTAAATAATAATAGACAACAGGTGAAGAGGCATGGTGGTTAAATCAGATGTATGCATAGTCGGATCAGGACCTGGAGGAGCCCTGCTTGCTTACCTATTGGCCAAGCAGGACATTTCAGTCGTATTGCTTGAAAGGCATCCTGAGGTTTCAAGAGAGTTCAGGGGCGAGTTCTTGAACGATGAAGGAGAGGGCATTCTTAAAAGGCACGGTTTATTCGAGAGTGTGGAAAGACTTGGCTTGCTAAGGATGGAACAAATTGAATATTGGCATGAGGGCCACATATTTAAAAGGATACTCCCAGAATGGCCTGTCGATCATGTTGGGATACATGTCCCTCAAAATCATCTGCTTACAGCTATATTGCATGAAGCCGAAAAGCTGGACTCTTTTCAATTGATGATGAATACGAGGGTTACGGACTTGATACAGAATGACATGGGGCCGGTTTACAGGTGTCAAGGCTCAAAATGGCGGAGATGACCTGGAAGTGCAAAGTTCATTGATAATCGGAGCGGACGGCAGATTTTCCATCGTTCGAAAAAAAGCGGGAATACCGGCCGTGATTAAAGAACATGGCTATGATTTACTGTGGGCAAAAATTCCTGCTCCTGAGGGGTGGGAGCCTTCGATCAAGATGGCATTGGTCAATGGCTCACAGGTTGCCCTCTTCACTCAGGCTGGAGGTTTCATCCAAATTGGCTGGAATATAGAACATGGTTCATTTCCCCAATTGCGAAAACAGCATTTTGATCCGTTCATTGAAGATTTGCTTTTTGCCTTTCCTGAATTAAAAAAGGTTGTGTGTGAAAATATCCGTTCTTGGCAGGACTTCATTTTATTGGATGTTTACAGCAGCTATTGTGAAACGTGGACAAGGAATGGCGTTGCTTTATTGGGTGATGCAGCCCATACGATGACGCCTACAGGTGCGTTCGGACTCAATTGTGCCATGAAGGATGCCGATATATTGGCCGAGCTTATTTCTGGATGCATCCTGCAGGAGGATACTGGCTTCCTTGGACTTAAGATGGCTGAGCCAAAAAGAAAAGCCGAGATTGAAAGATTACAGGCCATTCAGGTGGACAAGGAAATTTCCTTTGCATCACAGTTTGCCGCCGCTTATGTTTGAATAGGAGTGAAAGGTATGAAATTCGGTTTTGATATTGACGATACCCTTATTAACTTGAGGGAGTTCGCGTTCCATCTTTATAATGAAAAGCTTAATACGAACATAGAGTTAACGAAATTCAGAGCTTTAAAGACGTTGGAGATCCATGAAGCTTTCGGGCTTGATAAAGAGGCTGGGGGCAAGATGTGGAACAGCCTTGCCGATGAAGTGTATTATTCATCCTGTCCAGCTTTCGAGGGCGCAGTGGAAACGCTGAAGGAGCTTGAACGCGATGGTCATGAAATCTATTACATCACAGCCAGAAAAGCGGAGCATGGTGAACGGACGAAAAAATGGCTGATTGAAAACGGCTTTCCGGTTAAGGATGACCATTTTTACTGCGGGATGAAGGATCATGAAAAAATTGATACGATCCGCAAATTGGAATTGGATTATTATTTTGATGATAAACCGGCAGTGCTGGAAACCTTATTGGATATTCCAACGAAAGTGTATGCAATGGATAACTCCTATAACAGGGAATTGGATATTCCAAGACTGACCAGCTGGTTTGAATTAAAAGAAATCCTCTCCAAATAATCGAATTCACATAATGATGGATGACTTGATAGACTTGGGTCATCCTTTTTATGTATACTATTATGAATAGTGGTTCATTTTTTGGTGAAAAACACATGAGAGTTGGGGGTAATGGGATGGAGAGAAATATTGAAAAGTCATTGATAGGCACGCTTGGGATAGAAATGAAAGAAGTCGGTGATGGGAAAGTCATTGCGACGATGCCGGTGGATGAACGAACAAGGCAGCCGTATGGTTTATTGCATGGGGGGGCGTCCGTTGCCCTTGCGGAATCCGTTGCAAGCTTTGGCGGAATGCAGCTGGTAGATAGCACAAAACAAGCTGTCGTCGGCCTTGAAATCAATGCCAATCATGTAAGGGGCGTCCGTTCCGGTTTTGTTACCGCTGAAGGGAACATCATCCATCGCGGGAAGACGACGATGGTGTGGGACGTGAAAATCCGTGATGAAGAGGATCATCTTATCTGCATTTCGCGCTGTACATTGGCCATTATCGACTTACCAAAGTCAAAGTGAGTCAAAAGAACAAATGCAATAAAGTGGCGTAATGATTCTACAGTGTCCGGTTTAAGTATAATATGGCAGTAGACTATTGTATGAAAAGAGGTTTTTTTATGCTGGTGGGTCATATACAAGAAATCACCCGTCATCCTGTAAAGTCATTCACTGGTGAACAGGTTCAGAAAACGAAGGTGATGGACTATGGACTATATGGAGATCGCAGCCATGCCTTTAAAGGAAAAAATGGGAAGTTCCTGACGATAACCCAAGTCCCGGAAATGGTCCGTTATCAAGCTGCTTTTTCTGGTGAGGAAACCCTTGACCAATATCCGGAAATCAAAGTGAAGACCCCTTCAGGAAACGTGCTGACTTGGGGAGAGGAAGCCTTTCGGGATGAAATGGAACGGTTGTTAAAACAGGAGGCAGCACCGGTTGTTTATCACCCTGCACATATTCCTTTAGGTGCGATTGAAGAAGAAAACATCCTGCTTGTCAGTGATGCCTCGATTGGAGAATTGACAAAGCTTTGGGGAAAAGAACTGGATGGCAGGAGATTCAGGCAAAATTTGGTGCTATCCTTAGTGGATAAAACGCCCTTTTTAGAAGAGCAATGGTTCGGAAAAAGGATTCTGATCGGAAATGAAGTGGAATTGGAGATCAAAAGGTATTGTGAGCGTTGTATGATCATAACTGTCGATCCAAGCGATTCCCATAGAGATCCATCACTCCTGAAAACTGTCGTCAAGGAAAGGGAAAATCATTTTGGCGTATATGCCTCGGTCATGCAAACAGGTGAAATCAGAGTGGGCGACCAGGTATTTTTAAAGGATTGAGACAGAAAAGAGCTGCACCTGTAATCAGGGCAGCTCTTTTGCAATGGCAGGGATCACCGGGTTTTCTTTAAATCATCCTGGACACTCCGATCCCACATTTTTACGCCAGTATGATAAGCCGAGCGAATGATTAAGTGTCCGGCAACAGGGCTGGTCATGAAGATAAAGATGATCGCGAGCACGACCCGGAAATCGAAATGGCTATGTTTATAATAAAAATATAACAAGGTGCCGATCAGGATGAACATGATCCCAAGTGTCGAGCTTTTTGAGGCAGCATGATTTCTTGTATAGACGTCGGGCAGCCGGATGATGCCGAAAGCCGAGACTAAAAAGAGAAAGACCCCCATTAATAGGAATAGGGCGGATAGGATTTCAACGATTGCGGTCATCTTCGATTATCTCCCCTTTCTCAAGGAATTTGGCGAAAGCGACCGTTCCGATGAATGATAGGATTCCGAGCAGAAGAATGGCTTCCAGATATGCGCTTGTATCCATGACAATGGAGGCAAGTGCAACGATTGCGATAAGATTTATTCCCATCGCATCGAGTGCGATGACCCGATCCGGTACGGAAGGCCCTTTGATTAAACGGTATAAGAATCCAATCATGGAAAGCGAAACACCGAGCAACGCGATTTTAAGCATTAGATCGAACATTATTTGCTCACCTCCATAATCGCCTTTTCAAATGTATTTTTAATGCTGTCCACGGCCTCATCTTTGTCGGCAATATCCATCGCGTGGATATAAAGAATCCGATTATCTTCCGATACTTCAACGACAAGTGTTCCTGGTGTCAGTGTAATCAAATTCGATAGTATCGTAATTTCCCAATCCTTAGTCAGCACGGTTTCAAATGCGAATATGCCAGGTCTCATATCCAGGCTCGGTTTAAGCACGGCCTTAAGGACGCTAATGTTGGAAAGTATGAGTTCCCTTGCGAATATGAGCAGCAATAGAACGACGGCATTCACCCTTTTCAAGTAAAAACGATCATTGAAAAAATGACGGAAGACGAACATGATGCCGAGCCCCAATAAATATCCGATGATAAAAGTGCTCCCGTTAAACTCATTTTTTAAAAACATCCAGATAACCGCAAGGAACACATTCAGTAAAATTTGGAATGACATCAGGCACTACTCCTTTAAAACCGCTTTGTTATAGATTTCGGGATTCATTAATGAATCTACAGCTTGTGTAATGAATGGGTAAATCGATTCTGTTCCTACTCCGAATAAAACGGAAATGATGACAAGGAGGACGGCAGGAACCAGCATTTTATTAACCGTTTCATTAGTTAAGGCATAATCAGCTTTTGGAGTTCCCCAAAAGCCATTCATGAATATTTTCATGACGGAATAAAGGACCATCAAGCTTGAAAGCAAGACAACGGCCATTCCAAAGTAGGCCCCTTTTTCTGCAGCTCCCTGAAGAATCAGGAGCTTGCCGGCAAAACCGCTGAACGGCGGAATTCCGGCCAATGAAATGGCAGCTATGAAGAAGGTCCATGCAACGGCCGGATATTGCTTGATCAAGCCCCCCATTTCCCGTAAATCATCCGATCCGCTGATTTTGATCATGATGCCAACCAGCAGGAAGAGAGTGGCCTTGATCAGCATGTCATGAATGATATATAGAATGGAGCCCGATAAGGCCTGTTCATTCATGACGGAGATGCCGAATAGGATAACCCCGACAGCGATGATGATATTGTAAATGATGATTTTTTTTACATCCCAATAAGCTATCGCACCAATGACACCGATGATGATGGTCAAGATTGCAAGTATCGCAAGGAAAGTATGGGTGAAATCCTGGTCATGGTAAAACATGAGTGTATAGGTCCTGAAAATGGAATATATCCCGACCTTTGTCAGCAATGCCCCGAATAGAGCCATCACTGGAATGGGTGGAGCATAATAGGATCCAGGCAGCCATTGGAAGAGCGGGAAAATGGCACCCTTCAAACCGAATACGATCAGAAAGCCAATCGCTATCACCGAGATGATTCCAGGTTGGCTGACTTCCGTTATTCTCTGGCTGATGTCCGCCATGTTCAATGTTCCTAGAACTGAATAAAGATACGCCACCATGATGACGAAAAAGGAAGAGGAAAGTACATTGACGATAATATACTTCAATGATTCCCTCAGTTGGATTTTCGTCCCTCCCAGTACAAGCAGCACGTAGGAAGCCATCAGCATGACTTCGAAGAAAACGAATAGATTGAAAAGATCCCCCGTAAGGAAGGCACCGTTTACACCAATCAGCAAAAATTGAAATACAGGATAATAATAATGTCTTTCACGTTCCTCCCCTATGGAGTAAAACGAGTATAGCAGTATAGCCAATCCAATGATATTCGTGGTCAGTACCAGCAGCGAAGATAGCATATCTGCGACGATCACGATCCCGAATGGCGCATCCCAGCTGCCGACACCTAAAGTCAAGATCCCTTGAGTATGGACCGTAAACACTAGATAAAGGGAAATCGCAATGCCGAAAAGAGAGGAATAAAGGGATATCCCTCTTTGCAGCTTGATTTTTTTTGCAAAGAAAATGAGAAGGATGCCTGTGAAAAGCGGCCATAGAACAGGCATGAAAGTAAGATTATTCATTCGCTTCCGTACCTCTCATTTCTTCCATGTCATCCGTACCGAGTTCCTGGTAGGTCCGATAAGCAAGTACCAGCAGAAATGATGTGACTCCGAAACTGATGACGATCGCCGTCAAGATAAGCGCTTGCGGAAGCGGATCGACATAGGATGCAGCTTCATCACTTAGCAATGGAACGGAACCGCCTTTCAAACCGCCCATCGTCAAAATCAAAAGGTGGGCGCCGTGACTGAGCAGCCCAGTACCGATTATGATTCTTAAAATGCTTTTGGAAAGCATTAAATAGGTCGCACACATAAATAGTATTCCAATGACAATGGCCATTAAAAGTTCCATTATTCACTCTCCCCTATCGTTTGAATAATGGTCATCGTTACACCAACAACCACAAGATAAACACCCAGATCAAAAAGTACCGCGGTATGAAGCGAGATGTGCCCAAGAAGCGGTAAATCAACATAATGATAAACATGTGTCATGAGGGGCACACCGAACACGAGCCCACCGGCTACGGTCAGGCTTGATATGAACAAGCCTGAACCGATCATTAACTTATAGTCAATGGGCAAGATGCCGGTGACGGTTTTAATGTCGAAAGCAAGCAACAGCAGGACTATGGCGGCTGAAGTCATTAAACCGCCGACAAACCCGCCTCCTGGCGAATAATGCCCCCCTAAAAAAATGGCTACCGCAAACAGCAAGATAACAAAGGCGGCGACTTTCGTAACCGTTTGGAGAATCAGGTCATTTTGCTTCATGATTTATCTTTCCCCCCTGTCAAACGCAATTTGATCATCGCGAATATTCCGAGTGCAGCGATGGAAAGGACACTGATTTCAAACATCGTATCAAGTCCGCGGAAGTCAACGAGAATGACATTTACGACGTTTTTCCCGCCTGCTTCTTTATAAGCATTTTCAAGATAGTAATTGGATATGGAATCAAATAGTTTATTGCTATGAGCCGATAAGGCAATCAATGTCACGATGACTCCTACACCAATGGATACCAGGGCATTATTCAACTTGAATTTCATTCGTTCTTCCTTTCGGCTTGCCATTAACGGAAGGTGGAAGAAACAGAGCAAGAACAGCGCTACCGAAATCGTTTCGATGACTAGTTGAGTCAGGGCTAAATCCGGTGCCCGCAGTAAAACGAAAAATAAGGAAATCGTATAACCGACGGCTCCTAAGATGATAATGGAAGTTAAACGGGATCTTGCAAACAGAATGGCGATCGAACCAATCACGATGATCACAGCCAATACCAATTCATATATGCCGATCGGGGCAAAATTCACTGTATCCAATTTATATGCATCCTTCCAATAGAGCGTAAAGCCCAAGGAAAGAATGAAGAAAAGGAAGATTGAAAGTAGATACGTCCGAATCGAACCTGTCATTAATACTTTCATGACGGAGGAAGCTGAGCGTTCGAGCCCTCTTACCCCGTTATCATACAAAGCATTCAGGGATATGCGTTCAGGAATCCACTGAGTGATCTTCTGCCACTTCGGAAGCGTTTTGTATAAAAGAATTCCAAATGCTATGATGCCGACGGTCATCCATACTTCAGTATTGAATCCATGCCAGAAGGCGATATGGACTTGGAAATCCGGACCCACCAAGCTTGGCTGTATGCCGGCTACCGCAGGTTTAATGATCGACGAAGATAGCAAGTTTGGAAAAATGCCGAAAACGATGACCAACGAAGCAAGGATGATCGGGGATAGCAGCATCCCGATCGGTGCCTCGTGGGGCTTCTTTTCCAATAGTTGTAACTGAAGTTTGCCTGTAAAGGGCTTGAGCACGACGATCATGCTATAAATAAAAGTGAATACACTGGCTACCCATGCCACCACAGGGAACAAGATCCCCCATGTCTCCATATTGAAGATATTCAGTTCCAATACATTCACCATGCTGGCCAAGAACATTTCCTTGCTCAAAAAACCATTGAAGGGCGGAAGTCCAGCCATTGAAAAAGCACCTATGACAGCGACGGAGAAAGTGATCGGCATCAACTGCATCAATCCGCCAAGCTTTCTGATATCACGCGTACCGGTTTCATGATCAATGATGCCTGCAACCATGAAAAGGCTGCCTTTAAAAGTCGCATGATTAATCAAGTGGAATGTTGCTGCAACCGTGGCTGCCAAGTATATATTTCCCCCCCAAGAATCATAGTGGAGTGCCGCCGCACCAAGTCCCAAAAGCGACATGATCAATCCGAGCTGACTGATGGTGGAAAAAGCGAGAATCCCCTTTAAATCAGTCTGCTTGATTGCAGAGAATGAGCCCCAGAACAAGGTGATCAATCCGGCGATCGAAACGAGCCAGAACCATAATCCCGATTCTGCAAAAACAGGGCTTAATCGGGCAACCAAATAAATTCCGGCCTTGACCATTGTGGCCGAATGAAGGTAAGCGCTGACCGGGGTTGGGGCTTCCATCGCGTCAGGAAGCCAGATATGGAACGGGAACTGTGCGGATTTAGTGAACGCGCCAAGCAGCACAAGCAAAAGTGCAGGAATGAAGAGCGAGTGGTCCATAAGTTCCCCGCTTTGGGCAATCAATTCACGTATGCTGAATGTGTTCCCCATAATGGAAAGGAGAATGATGCCTCCAAGCATGCTTAAACCGCCAAGCACAGTGATCAGCAGGGATTTCTGCGCTCCATAACGTGAACGCTCCCTTTCATTCCAATATCCTATCAATAGAAAAGATGATAAACTCGTGAATTCCCAAAACGAATAAAGGACAATTAGATTATCGGATAGGACGACGCCAAGCATCGCTCCCATGAAAAGCAAAAGGAAGACGTAAAATTGGTTCAGCTTTTCTTTCTCCTTCGATAAATAGAAAATTGAATACAGAACGACGAGTGAACCTATACCTGTAATGAGCAAGGCGAACAAAAGCCCTAGACCATCTACATAGAAATCAACATGAATTCCGAGAGAAGGAATCCATGTTGCCCCTTCCATGATGATATCCCCTTGTTTGGTCAAGGAAATGAACCTTGAAAAATAGGTGAAAAGGAGAATCGGTAAAATCAATACAAACCATCCTGTATGTATTTGTCGAAATAGTTTGTATAATACTGGTACAATAAGTGCTAATAGAAACGGTGATAATACCGCCCAATGAAGTAAAGACATAAACTCCCCCCTTTTACGAAGTCAGTCGTCTTATTATGCTTTTTTCGCGCAATCCTAGACGTTAGGAAATCTTCGTTGAATATGTATTTTTTTATCGAATACTTGTCTCGCTTAAAAGTATAACGCAATTTATGTGGGTTTGCATGGCTTTAAAAACAGTGAAGGCCAACTTAAATGATGTTTTATATATAGGTAGAAAAGGAGGGGGAACCGTCCTGAAAAATTTATTGAAAAAAGTTTTTCAAGGGTGAATTAGTAGAGTTTCCATTGTGGAATGGTGGATTATCTTGCATAATATAGGATAAAACACACATGGATTGTGAAATCATGAAAAACACATATTTACTTAGCTATTT
The DNA here is from genome assembly GCF_030817135.1 of Peribacillus sp. V2I11. Classification (NCBI taxonomy): domain Bacteria; kingdom Bacillati; phylum Bacillota; class Bacilli; order Caryophanales; family Bacillaceae; genus Peribacillus; species Peribacillus sp. V2I11. The sequence continues at coordinate 2,822,723 of NZ_JAUSYW010000001.1, forward strand.
ACCAATCATTTCAATTCTATTATTCAGCCTCTCCTTTGCCATTTATGGGGAAATGCAAATGCTCAAGTTATTTGGAAATTTGGGAATCTACCAAGGGATGCAGGAGTTTTTTTCTGAAACCGGCATTAAGCTGGCGCTGCTGATCGTATTGCTCCTATTATTCTTCATGGTTTTTGCCGCATTGAAGCTGATCTCCGATACGGTATTGGAGCTGTCTTTATTATTCTTTTCCAAGGATTCGGAGGGTAAAGCCCTGAACAGTGTAAGAAAGGGATCTGTCATATATGTGATTGGCGTACCTGTTCATTGTTCAGTGTTCAATTCATCATCGGGCTTAGGTCCATCTTTATTGCAACGAATATTGTGGCTTTAATTTATTTTGTCAATAAGTTAAGCCCGAGCCTGAATTTGTCGAGTCTAGTGGGAATGGTTTTCTTTCCAATCTTCGTTTGGACCGCACTGATTTCAATAGTCGCTTATGCGGGATTGAAGCTCTATAACAGCGTCATTGCAAGTCTGCTCATATAGCAAAAAAGAAGGTGCCATCTCGGCACCTTCTTTTTTCACTCGGCAGTCTGGCTGATATCTTTCCAAATCAATACATGTGGTGTATGTGAATAAATGGATTGTAGTTTGGATGGCTTGTCCCTTCCAATCCAAACCCCCGTTGTATAGTTTGCTGTCAGACCGACAAACCACATGTCTTTCACAACATTGGTCGTACCGGTTTTACCGCCGATATAATCTGTAGGAAAGTAGGCTTTACGGGCTGTCCCGGAAAGGGTTGTTTCATGGAACAGCTGCCGCATCTTAGCTACGGTGCTTTTGTTCCATATCTCCTTGGAGCGGTCTTTCCATTTATAAAGGACTTTACCTTCTTGATAACTTTAATAATGGCGCGCGCTGGCTGATAGTTTCCGTCATTGAAGGAAGTATAGGCATTCGTCAGTTCAAGGGGACTCATGCCATATTCGAATCCGCCCATGGCCGAACTTGTATGGTGGTCTTTCTTGCTCACCTTTTTAAAGTCGAAAGCATCCAGGTACTTGAAACTCGTTTCCACCCCCGTTTTTTCAAAAAGCCTTATGGCGGGTGTGTTATAGGACTGAGAGAAGGCAGTTCTTAGTGTGACCATTCCGTAGCTGTCGCCGCTATAACTCTTTGGACAATAGCTATTGCTGCAATAGCTTGCTCCGATAACGAGCTGATTGATGTCAGCATCCGTTTCTTCTAAATAGGGAGCATAATCGAGAAGTGGCTTAATGGCTGACCCTGGCTGCCTATAGCTTTGGTATGTCCGACTGAAAGAATTTTTTTTATAATCTTTTCCCCCAATCAAAGAGACAAGCTCGTGCGTATGATGCTGTATAACCACTAAAGCTCCCGCGATATCATTGACACCGATTTTTGATTGCACAGCAGTCTTTGACTGTGTTTGCAGCTTAGTATCGAGTGCGGTATGGATGGTTACCCCGGAATTCAAAAGCTTTTCGACCTTTTTATCCAGCTCAGCTTCCTCCTGCTTACGTATAGCGACATCAGGGCTTTGCAGAGATTTGTCGAAACCCTCGGAGGATGCCACCAGATTTTTCAATTCCTGATGAACATACGTCACGAAATCAGGATATAAGTCGACCGGGGTGGACAAGTCTAATTTAATCGTACTTTTGATAAGCTTTTCGTACTAGGCTGTTCTAAATCACCTTGGGCCACTATTTGTTTCAGTAATCTCTCCTGACGCTTTTTCGTCGCATCGAAATGTTTAAGAGGATTATAGTTTTCCGGATTATTAGGGATTGCGGCCAGGAAGGCAAGTTCAGCCTTGGTAAACTCTCCAGTCGGTTTACTGAAATAATATTGGGAAGCAGCTTCGATACCATAAGCTCCATTACTGAAATATATGGCATTCAAATACAGCTCCATGATTTCCGGTTTTGATTTTTTTCGCTCTATCTGATAGGTGTAAATGAGTTCACTGAGTTTTCGGTTATACGTTCTATCATGTGAAAGATAAACATTCCTGGCCAGTTGCTGGGTTATGGTACTGCCGCCTTGTTCTATGTTATTATTTTGTGAATTGATAAGAAGCGCCCTGCTTATGCCGGATAGGTCAACGCCTGCATGACCATAAAATTTCTGATCCTCTGTAACGATGAACAGATTTTCAAGGAAAAGGGGGATGTCTTCAAGTTTTAGGTAAGTCCGTTTCTCACCAGTGTAAATTTCACTGATGACCTTTCCATTTGCGGCTTTCATGTAACTATTCTGAGCCAATTCTATCGATTCAATGGGAATTCGCTCGTCAAGTACATGATAGGGAGATTGCGCTAAGGACCACTCCTGATGGGAAAGGAAAATGAAAAGGATCAATACGGGAAGTAAGAGGAAAATCGTGATATAACCAAGATACGTGCGCATAGTTCAACTTCCTAACTAATATATTTTTAGTATGTCCTTGGAATGAAGGGATGAAAAAATGGTACTTTTGGTTCGTTCATCCATCATAATCCAAGTAAGGTAGACGATAAATAGTTTTGGGTAAATTAGGTATGACGGCAGGAGCCGTATCCGAATGGTGTGTTACGATCCTAAGAAAAAACTTTCTAAATCTTCTGTTATAATATTCCCGTGAGAAAAAAACCATTTTTTGTTTATATGTTGATGTCAGGAATATGAAGGGGGTCATAAAAATGGAGGAACAACAGCAATATGTATTCATTGATTTTGAATTTACGATGCCGGAAGGAAAGGCCAATCCAGTAGGGTTTTATCCGGAAATCATTGAGGTTGGTTTAGTCACCGTCATTAATGAGACCATTCAGGAACAATTCTCATCTTTTGTTAACCCATTGAAATTTCCAGATTTAACGGGAAGATGCAAGAAGTTCTTGAACATTACCCAGGATCAGGTGGACCGGGGGATTTCATTTGAGGAGCTGGTTAGTTTATTGAAGAAAATAGATGAGCAGCACCCTACGACGATTGTTACCTGGGGAAATATGGACATGAAGGTGCTTCGCCAGAACTGTCAGAAAGCAGGATTGGATTTCCCTTTTTCAGGGAAACAAATTGATCTTTGCCTGGAGTATAAACGCTTTTTCGGGGATCAAAATCAAACCGGGCTTTGGAAAGCTGTACAGGCCTATGGCAAAGAAGGGACAGGCAAGCATCACAGGGCACTGGATGATGCGATTACGACATATAATATCTTTATGTTAGTAGAGAAAGATAAAAGTTATATGAAAAACCATGAACCGACGACAATTGGCGATCGCATTGATTTATCAAAGGTATTGAATCATTTAGCGTTATAAAAGCCAAATCATATACTACTGATTTGGCTTTTATCATGCTTATTTGAAATAATCCGCCGCTAGATCTTCAAGCAACCGTAAGCTTTTATCATTCCACTCTGTTTGGGCTTCGCTTAAAGTGCCTTTCATTTTCTCAACTGCTTCTCTTAAGGATTCCTGATACTCAGGAATCTCCTCATCAAAGGTCCTTACCATATTCTTTGGTACATTGGTTTGCTCCCTGAAAGCAAGAGCACGCCGCTGATGGAACATGGACACTTCCGTTTGTTTCGGGTTATGAAGATCTCCCTGCATGGGATGCTTCAAGACAGCCAACACTTTAACAAGATATGCAGCAGGTCTGATATCGGTGACTTCCCCGATATATTTTCCAGTTTTATATATGGCGGTAACCTTATCGCCGATTTTAAAATCCTGTTCTGACATTTCCCTACCACCTTTCTTTTAACTTCCTTCATGATACATAACAACAACGATTTTTCACAGCGAATTTGTTCAATTTCGTAAAGATGCTTTTTTTAAGAAAATCGTGTAAAGTGTACAAATGAAGATGAAAAATGGTGTTTCATGCCATTTTATTTTAAAAAGAAAGAGGTTATGTACAATGACAAACTTTCCACAATTAACAAGTGAAGTTTTGGAAAATGAAAAAGCGGTCATCATGCAAACGACGATGGGCGATATTAAAATTAAACTATTCCCTGAATTGGCTCCAAAGACAGTGGAAAATTTCTTGACACATGCTGAAAACGGTTACTACGAAGGAATCATTTTCCACCGTGTCATCAAGGATTTCATGCTTCAAGGCGGTGATCCGACAGGGACTGGAATGGGTGGAGAAAGTATCTGGGGAACTCCATTTGAGGACGAGTTCTCCATGCAATTATTCAATTTGCGCGGAGCTCTTTCCATGGCAAATGCAGGCCCGGGAACAAACGGGAGCCAATTCTTCGTCGTACAAGCCCAGCATGTGGACAGCAGGATGGGTGAGCAAATGAAGCAAGCAGGTTATCCGGAAGAAATCATCAGTGCTTATATGGAACAAGGAGGCACACCATGGCTGGATCATAAACACTCTGTTTTTGGACAAGTGGTCGAAGGCATGGACGTTGTCGATACGATTGCTAACGTAGAGACAGTTGCGGGGGACAAACCTGCAGTGGACGTGGTCATTAAAGGGATCACCATTTTATAAATAAAAGAGAATCGAGGGGCTCAGTGCCTCTCGTTTTTTTAGGTTTTAGTCGATTAGGCCCACTAGTGGATTGTTCTGGTAATTGATATAATGGGATAATGCAGTTTAATTCCCTATCAGGAAGGATGTATCGGATGGACTTTCTCAATCATGCTTTACTTGGTTTGTTTCTTTACTTTCCAGAAGACAAGACTGAATATATCTCGGCTGGTATAACTTGCTTCATTTTTTTAGTGGCAGCCATTTTTACGATGAGGGCAATTATAAGATATTCAAAGAAGGAAGAAATGAAAACCAAGCAATTCGAAGATGAGGTCACCAAAAGGAACCAGCGCATTAAGGATGATACTATTTCTTGATCCCGGAAGATGCCGAGCATCGCGAGACCCCGTTTTTTGATATTGATTATCTGAATATGAATGGTATTATGTTTTGTTAGAAGGTCGTAAAGAATAAAATGTTCCCTTATCAGCATAAGCATTTTATACTATAGGCATAGAGATAGAAACTTTGGGGGCGTAATTGGTTATGCAAATCGTAGCGAAAAGAATGATTGCGGCAGATACGGTTAAGGAGTTTTTCATTCAGCACTGGGAGACGACTCAAGTCGTTTTTTCAAGAGGCTTGTTTCATTATGCGGAACTTGAAGGTTTTGGGGTGATGGACGAGAATGAAAAAATCACGGGGCTGGGAACATACAAAATATCCGACCATGTATGTCAGATCATCTCTTTGAATAGTGAGCATGAGAATCAAGGGGTGGGCTCATCATTGCTTTATGTGATGGAAAATATCGCTAAGGAAAAAAATTGCCATACTATTAAAGCGATTACAACGAACGATAATTTACAGGCAATGAAATTTTTTCAAAAGCGTGGTTATGCCATTTCGGAAATCGTTAAAAACGCCGTGGAAGAATCACGGAAAATCAAGCCTGAAATACCATTTTACAGTTTTGATGGAATTCCGATCCGAGACGAGATAATATTGGATAAATACTTATAATAAGGTGTAATTCACCTTAATTTTAGGGGGAATAGGGATGTTCAAGAAAATTGCGGCTGATGCCCTTGGTCTTAGTGATATTGGAAGTGTGATTAGTCCTGCCGATTATGACAAGGTGGATGCAGATGACTATATCATGCATGAGGATGGGGAAAAAATTTATTTCCTGATTAAATCGAAAACCGATGAGTACTGTTTCACGAATCAAGCATTCATACATTTGGACGGTGCAAGTGCCATAAGTAAAAAGCGTACACTTACAAGATATAGCTACAGCCAGTATACTATTTCCAACGCCACGCTAGAAACCGCGGGGACCGTGGATTTGGATGCGGAAATTAAATTTTCGATCGGTGCAAAGACTTTCTCCATTGATGTCCATAAGAAATTCATTGAAGAATTAAAGGACTTGTTCAAATCACTCGTAAAAATATCGGAAATTTGCCATGAGAATGAGTATGCCCTTCAATATGCCCAGCAAAGCGTAAACCTTGCTTCTTCTACTTTGAACCAGGTTCGCACTGACGGAAGCCAAATGGCTGCAAGTTTCAAGGAAATTAATTCGGCAGCTTTCGAATGGTTGATGGACAGCCGGAAAAAGTACCATGTTAAAGATTTTGGCTATGTTTTTGAGAAATATATCAATAATTAAAAAAGGAGGCGAACACCGAATGATGTGTTCGCCTTCTTTTTTAATTGTTCAAATCACTCAAGCCAGGGCTATGTTCATTTGGCATATCCGGCATTTCAGGGACAGGAAATCCTTTTGGCGGATCGGTAACAGCGAGGTTTCCGCCATTTCGGCTCGGTGTCTCCCCTTGGAAAATTTCGCCGATTTGAGTTTGATCCAACCTGAAATTGAATTGGGCATTATGGTAGCTTAAATCCACATATTTGCGGCATTCAGGATATTTGTTCAAATCATAGTTTGGTACAGGGAAGATTTTCCCCCAGTCAACCCCATGAGTTTCTAATGCCTTGGCAAATGCATTTTGGTGGGCATTGTCGCGAACCATTAAAAATGCAAGTGTTTCGCGCATTGATTTATTGGAACTCATTTCATAAATCCTGGACTTTTGCAGGACTCCCGTAGATTCAAGCATGACATTGTTCAAAAGGTTGGCTACAAGATTACCGTGATCATAAACCCATGATCCATTCCATGGATTGCCGCCGGCATCGACGGGCAGGGATGCTTTCGCACCGATGATGAAGTGATGGGGGTTGGCGCCGCCTTTGATGACTTCATCCAACGGGGCACCATCGTTAGCGGAATCTCCAGGCAAATCCCCTCCAGCACCATTCAGCAGCTGGTTGATGGTTGATTGGACAAGTTCAACGTGGCTAATTTCTTCCAAGAAAACACCACGGAGTAAATCACGATATTGTTTAGCCTTGCCGCGGAAGTTGGCGCTTTGGAAAGAATACTGCATCATCGTCCGCATTTCACCGAATTACCCTCCAAGCGTTTCTTGAAGTACTTTTGCCGCACTCGAATCAGGCTTATCGGGAACGATCATATTGATTAAGTCTTCTTTATAGAAATACAAATGGAAGCCCTCCTTAAATGAAATTTCTAAGTTAGCTTCTGTTATCTGAATTAATTTATTCCTAAGGTAAAAAGTACCTTTATGGAATGGCGGGAAGAGAGAAATACTAGAGGGAAGAACGATTTTGAAAGGATGTTGCACATGCTATCCAATCAGCAGCTAAAAGAATTTCAACAGCAATTGCAGCAAACGAAGCAAGAGTTGGAAGAGCGATTAAATGATTCAGGCAGCTACGATTTAAGAAGAAGCTTGGAGGATTCGACAGGTGAGTTATCGAGTTACGATAATCATCCCGGAGATGAAGGAACCGAGTTATATGAACGGGAAAAGGATTTGGCCCTATCCGAGCATGATCGGGATGAAATAAGGGATATTGAACGAGCGCTTTCTGCCATCGAGGCAGGTGAGTATGGAAAGTGCGAGGTTTGTTCAAAGGAAATACCTCTTGAACGTTTGAAAGCCGTCCCTACCACGACTTATTGTGTCGAGCATACCCCATCACAGGAAACTTCCGGCAATCGACCGGTCGAAGAGGAAGTGCTGGGACCGCCGTTTGGAAGGTTTGATTATGATGATCGGCACGAATCGGTTGCATACGATGCGGAAGATTCTTGGCAGGATGTTGCCAGCTATGGAACATCTGAATCACCTTCCGATTTTGTAAATCCACCAAACGATTATGAAGATATGTATGTCGAGTCCGAAGAAAATATCGGATATGTCGAAGATTATGAAAATTTCGTTGGTGTGGATATGTACGGTAAAGAGATAACGGTTTATCCGAACTCCCAATATGAAGAGTTGAAGGAAGAACTTTTTGAAGAAAATATTCAAACCTCGTTTGGGGATTTGCCTCGATATGAGCATGATCCTTATGTGGATGAAGAGAAAGAATGAAAAAAAGAACCAGGATACTACTGAAGTGAACCCAAAAAGTTAGACACTTTATTTACTTAGGCAGCCTTGAGGGCATGAACCCGGTAATCTACCGGGCTCATGCCTTTTAATTTTACTTTGATTCGTTGATGATTGTAGTAATGGATATATTCTTCTAGTTCTTGTTTGAAATGCTCCATGCTTTCAAATTCTTGAAGATAGAGTAATTCGGATTTTAATAAGCCAAAGAAGTTTTCAATGACCGCATTATCGAGACAATTTCCTTTGCGGGACATGCTTTGTGTAATGTTATGTTTTTTTAAATCATGCGAGTATTGTTTCATCTGATAATGCCAGCCCTGATCTGAATGGAGAATGGGTGAATCTTTCGATTCCAAGCGATCAAAGGCTTTATTCAGCATTTTGGAAACGAGCGGATAAACAGGACGAGATTCGATATTATAGGCGATGATTTCTCCATTAAACAGGTGAATGGCCGATAAGTATAGTTTCTCCCCAGCTAGATGGAATTCTGTGACGTCTGTCACCCATTTTTCATTGGACTTTGCCGCCTTGAAATCACGTGCTAGAATGTTGGGCGCAATCTTGCCGATGTTCCCTTTGTACGAACGGTATTTCTTCATGCGAACTAATGACTTCAATCCTAGTTCATTCATCAATCGGAGAACTGTTTTATGATTGATGCGAGCACCTCGGTTACGTAATTCTAGGGTGATACGCCGATACCCATAACGCCCTTTATGCGTATGGAATATCTCTTTGATAAGGGATTTAATTTCTGTGTATTTATCCTCACGCCCGAAGGCGTTTACCCAATAATAGTACGTACTCCGTGCCATTTTAGAAATGGATAGAAGCAGATTTAAATCAAATTGTTTCCTTAGTTCATGGACTACTTTCGCTTTTTCTTTCTTTGTAAGGCTTCCTTTTCTTGAACTAAGGCATTCAACTTTTTTAGATAGGCATTCTCTGCACGTAAGTATTCTAATTCGGCAAGAAGTGCTTCTTGAGAGCCATTAGCTGGCGATTTTTTCTTAGTTTCTTTTTTCATGGATAGACGCCCCTTTTTCTTTGGTTTAAGGGCGTCTATACCTCCTTCCTGAAACTGATTTGCCCAATTCAAAAGTGTAGAATCGGAAGGAAGGTTATAGTGTACAGCGGTCTCGTTGATCGATGCCCCATATTCGTTCATATTTTTAAGTACTTCTAGTTTAAAGTGCAAAGTGTAATTTGTATAGGATGAAACAAGTCCCTCCATCCCATGTTTTAGATAGCGAGCGACCCATCTTTTCAGAGGGGATAAACCTACATTTCTTTCTTGAGCAATGGATTTATAGGATTTTTTCCCTTCTAAGTACTCTAAAACTGCATTTGATTTTTCGTCTATCGTATATTTAGTCAAAAAAACTGCACCTCCAATTGTTAGATGTTGTCTAACAATTGGGATGCAGTTCATACACCTGGTTCTTCTTTTATTTATGAAAAAGCCAATTTCAACCGGTTTAGCCCTTCCATCAGGACTCCGCGTGAACAACCGAGATTCATTCGGACGAAACCTTCTCCGCCAGGTCCATATTTTGAACCAGGCTCCAATGCAAGCTTCCCTTGATGGATCAGTCGATCCTTAATTTCCTTGTCGGTCAATCCAAGATCACGGCAGTCAATCCATAAAAGATAAGAGGCTTCCGGATGCATGACATGCAGTGAAGGAATTTCAGCAGCAATGAATTCCTCTGCCACTTTTATATTCTCCTCAATATAGCCGATCATGTCTTCAAGCCATTCCAGACCCTCCCGATACGCTGCTTCCATTGCTGTTAAGGCAAAGATATTAAGACCATGGAAGGCAAGTTTCGTTTGCGCCTTTTGTAATTGCTTCTGCAATTTTTCATTACTGGCAATCAGGAATGAAGCCTGAAGGCCGGCAATATTGAATGTTTTGCTTGGCGCCATCAATGTAACCGTTATGTCCGCTAATTTTTCTGAAAGCGAGCCGATCGGATAATGCCTTGATGTTGTATGGAATAAGTCAGCATGTATCTCATCACTGACGATGACTACATCATATTTTTCACATAACTCCCCGATTCGTAAGAGTTCGTCCTTTGTCCAAACGCGTCCGCCAGGGTTATGCGGACTGCAAAAAAGGAATAGTTTCACTCCGCTTTTCAGCTTGTCCTCAAAATCGGTGAAATCAATCTCGAAACGGTCCTTTTTCATGATAAGGGGACTATTGACCACTTCCCGGTCATTGTTTTTGATCATATCAAAAAAAGGGGTATAGACGGGAGATTGTAACAATATTTTATCGCCCGGGTTCGTGAATGCTTGGATCGTTGTACCGATTGCGGAAACGACGCCGGAGCTGAATGAGATCCACTCTTTATCGATTTGCCAGGAGTACCGGTCTCTAAGCCACCTTTGAATTTCGGTGAAAACCGTTTCAGAAGGGACGGTATAGCCGAAAATTGGATGGTTCAAGCGTTCCATCAATGCCTTTTGAATGCCCTCAGGAGATGGGAAGTCCATATCGGCAACCCACATTGGCAGAACATCCTCGCGCCCATACAATGATGTGAGCGAGTTTTTATCCCATTTTGCAGACCCTGAATTTTCCCTGTTTATTTGTTTTTCAAATATTGACTTGTTCAAAATATCCACCACCGAATAAAAATTTGTCGTCTTCGCGAAAAGCCTGTTGTTATGATACTATGATATCATGTTCTTTGAAAATATTGAGCAGGTGATGATTATATGGATACACAGCAAATGAATTTAGCGTTGGTTGCCGTTTTGCAAGAATGGGACCCATTCAAAATAGGATGGGATCTATATGAGCCGGAAATTGCAGATACGGTCGTAGCAATCCGGGATATAGATGACCCAAAGGGACTGGCGGAAAAAATAAAATCCATTTACGAGTTCGCGTTCGATGAATCCGTTCAGATGGGAAAGTGCCTTGAAGTTGCACAAAAGCTGCTCATCATAAAAAATGATGCCAGCTGTTCGATCTAAAGGTGAAAAATGGGTGTTCCCAGAAATCGGGGGCACCTTTTTTACATTGTTTTTTTGCTCTATACTCGTAGTTTGTGCAGTTTACTCGTGAGTTTGCGCAGTTAACTCGTGAGTTTACGCAGTTTACTCGTGAATTTACACGGTTAACTCATAGTTTGTGCAGTTAACTCGTGAGTTTGCAATTTACTCGTGAGTTTGTGCAATTTACTCGTAAATTTCAGCGATTTACTCGTGAGTTTGTGCAGTTTACTTGTAAATTTCAGCGATTTACTCGTGAGTTTGCAGTTTACTCGTGAGTTTACGTTGGTGTGGCCACTCCAATAAACTCCTTGATTAAATGATACACTTCTGCCGGTTTCTCCTCTGGAAGAAGGTGCCCGGAATCCTCAATGACAACAAGCTCGGAATTAGGCAGGTCTTCATGGAGCCTTTGGCCAATATTCAATGGCACCACTCTGTCATGCCTTCCCCAAATAAGCAGGCATGGTGTATGAATATCACTAAGGTCCTCCTTCAACAAATCGACTTCCTTATCTCGAAGCATCCTCCCCAATGCCCGGAAAATATCATGCTTCTTTATGAATGGTCCTAGATATCCCTGCCGCATTTCATCATCAATCATGGCCGGGTCATGGACGACATTTTTCAAGTTCTTTTCGATACCTGATTTTTGTAGATACCGTTTTATCCCGAATGAAAAGAAAGGCAGGTAACTGACCATCTTCATTTTTTCCGAATAGCCGGGCTGATAGCCTGAACCGGCAAGAAGAATGGCATGGTCGACAAGATCAGGATATGATTTGATGAGCTGCAGGGAAATCTGCCCGCCCATGGAATGGCCGATGGTACTGAATTTCCTGATGCCTTTTCCCTCTAAGAACATAACGAGGGATTTAGCGATGTTCCGGAATGAATATGTATACCGATAATCTTTTCCGCTTTGCCCGAATGGCGGGAGGTCTATGGAGATCACATTGTATTCCTTGATTAAATAGGGCACTAATTTACGGAAACTGAAGCTCGATGACAAAAATCCATGAAGCAGGACAAGGGTGGGGAGGGAATCATCGATTCGGTCATATTCAAAATAGATTTCCATATTACCCACCCGTTCGACACCTTTGATTGTATCCCTTTCCATAAAAGCTCCTCCTTCGTTATTGGTCAATGATAAAAACCCATGTTACCCTGAATATTCCAAAAAAGGTCCTTTAATACTGTTGCATAACAGTAATTGTAATAATAACGAGGAAAAAAGACAATTACTATAACAGGTCACCAACCAATTTTGATATAATAGTGTAAGTTTATCCTGACAGAATAGGACTTATTAAATTATATTGTCATATAGGTTTTTTTAAAAAGTCTAATAAGGTAATTCGTGAGACTATCTGCCAGCCAAACCATCACATCTAAATTAGTGAATTCCAAAAGGGGGGTTTTCCAATGCACTTGAATGAAGAGGAATTGGAAGTCTTGAGAATCATTGAAAATAACAGCCGGATTGATCTGAAGGATTTGGCTAAAATGACCGATCAATCAGAATCGGACATTGAAATAACATTGAAGAAATTAGAAGATATGCGGGTTATTGTACGTTACTTAACAGTCATTAACTGGGCAAAAGTGGATGAATACCATGGTGTCACAGCGATGATCGATGTAAAAGTCACTCCAAAACGTGGCGTCGGTTTCGATGAGGTCGCAAAAAGGATTTACAAATTCAAAGAAGTCGAGTCCGTTTATTTAATGTCTGGGGCCTATGATCTTTCAGTCATTGTCGAAGGACGTTCGATGAACGAAGTGGCAAGCTTTGTTTCGGAAAAGCTTTCGACACTGGATTCCGTCATTTCTACGACGACGCACTTCATTATGAAAAAATACAAGCATGATGGCACCATTTTTGATCAAACTGAAGAAGATAAGCGGATAGTGGTGTCACCATGATTAAAACGAGTTATGTTTCAAAAACGATTGCAGAGCTTAAACCATCAGGCATCCGCCGCTTTTTCGACTTGGCAGCAAATTTGGAAGGGGTCGTCTCTCTTGGTGTGGGTGAACCGGATTTCGTTACATCTTGGGCAGTAAGGGAAGCGGCGATCAACTCCTTGGAGGAAGGGTATACCTCATATACGGCCAATGCCGGATTATATGAATTGAGGGCGGAAATCAGCGGGTATATGGAGAAGCAGTTCCATGTTTCGTATAGACCAGAGGATCAAATCATTGTCACGGTCGGAGCAAGCCAGGCCCTTGATATTGCACTTAGGACCATCTTGAATCCAGGTGAGGAAGTCATTGTCGTCGAACCTTGTTTCGTCGCCTATGCACCGCTTGTGACCATGGCAGGGGGAATACCGGTCACGGTCCAAACATCCAAGGAAAATGACTTTAAGTTGACTCCCCAACAGCTTGAAGCGGCGATCACGCCTAAAACGAAGGCCGTTTTAATCTGTTCACCGAATAACCCGACGGGAACACAGCTTGGGCATGAAGAATTAGTGATGCTTGCTGACATCGTTAAAAAGCATGACTTGCTGGTGATTTCCGATGAAATCTATGCCGAACTTGCTTATGATGAACAATTCACTTCTTTTGCTGCCATTGACGGTATGCTTGAGCGGACAATTGTCATCAATGGGTTTTCGAAAGGGTTTGCGATGACTGGATGGCGTCTTGGGTTCGTTTGTGCACCCAAGGAAATTTCCGAAGCGATGCTTAAGCTTCATCAATATGCGATGATGTGTGCGCCGACCGTTGCGCAGCATGCTGCATTGGAAGCTTTAAAGCACGGTATGCAGGATGTGGAAGAAATGCGTCGGAGTTATCGGAGAAGGCGAAATTATATCGTGAAATCATTTAATGAGATGGGTCTTGATTGCCATAATCCTGGCGGGGCTTTTTATGCTTTTCCTTCAATCGAGAAAACGGGGATGACTTCATTGGAATTTGCTGAAAAACTTCTGACGGAAGAACTTGTAGCCGTTGTACCGGGTGATGTGTTCGGGGAAAGCGGTGAAGGTCATATCCGATGTTCCTATGCATCCTCCATGGAACAGCTTCAAGAAGCGCTTAGAAGGATGGAACGTTTCATGAAAAATCATTGCCAATAAAAGCAAAAAAATAGGGATCCGGCCGTTTAAGCAGCCGGATCCCTTTCCATAGGGGGAATTAGAAAAAAGAGTTAATCTAATGGATTAACATAGAAAGTGTTAATCATAGTATATCCAGTACCCTGAAAAAAAATACATATACTAAGACCCATTTTTTGAATTAAGCTTGTGTATTATATAAAGTATGCATAACATTCAGAATTTGTTCTTCGCTAAAGTCCTTAGCTGTTCTTAAAATGAGCTCCGCTTTTTTGGTTCCGATTTCTTCAATCAGTTTTTTTATGTTCTCGTCGATACCAGCGGCGTTCCCAGTTTGGGCATCCTTCAGGAATTCTGAAGCTGGAATGTCAAGAACGGTGGAAAGCCGTAAAATGGTTTGTGTATCAGGAACCGATTCACCCGATTCATACTTTTCAATTTTCTTTGTGCCGATTCGTAATTTCAAAGCCAGTTCCTGTTGAGTGAGGTTGTGATCTTCTCGGTATTGCCGGATATTCTTCGCGATATTTGACATAGTCAGACACTCCTTTTTCAGGAAATATATTTTCTTTATGTAATTATTTTACCATATTATTACTTGAGTGAAGTAACGGAATATGTAGGTTTTGTGAAAAAAATGCCGCATCGACAAATATCGAAACGGCATGTTGAATGTTAAATGAGATTAGTTGACTTAAGGAATACGAGTATGATCATGATCGGCACGATGTAGCGAATCAGGAAGTACCAAAGTTTAAAAAGTGATTGGCCGGAATCAGCGCCAGATTCGAACTCCTTTTGTACCTCGATCCTTTTCATTTGATAGCCGATGAAAAGGGATATGAACAAGGCGCCGACTGGCAGCGCGATATTGCTTGTCAGATAATCAGCGAAATCGAATATGGATAAATTGAAAATCTTCACATCCGAAAGCACCCCAAAGGATAATGCGCTTGGAATCCCAATCAGGAAAACGGTGATCCCAGCTATCCAGGAAGCCTTCTTCCGCTTTGCAGAATCACCCTTGATCATGGCCGCAACGACGATTTCGAGAATGGAGAATGCCGTCGTAAGGGTGGCAAATAATAATAATATGAAGAAAATGAACATGAAGATCCCGCCAAGCGCCATTTCATTGAAGACGGCAGGCAACACGACAAATACTAGTCCAGGCCCGCTTGAAGGGCTGAAACCCAGTGCGAAAACAGCCGGGAAGATGACCAAACCTGCCAGCAAGGAAATGAAGATATTCAGTCCAACTACCGAAAAGGCCGATTTTGTAATATCTTCTTTTTTACTTAAATAGGATGCGTAGGTTACCATCACGGAAACACCGACACTTAGCGCAAAGAAGGATTGGCCCAGTGCCAGTAGGATCGTTTCCCCTGTTAATGCCGAAAAGTCCGGCTTCAAGAAGAATTTAACTCCCTCGATTGCTCCATCCAAAGTCAAGGAACGGATAAGAAGAATGATGAAAAGAATGAACAAGGAAGGCATCATATATTTATTCGCCTTTTCAATTCCCTTGGAAACGCCGCCTTGCACGACCCAAATGGTAAAGACCATGAATAATAACTGAGCGATAACCGTTTCATAAGGATTACTGATTATCGTATTGAAGAAGTTCCCATATTCTTCTTGAGTCAAGTTTGAGAGGGAACCCGTAAAGCTTCTTGCTAAATAAGAGATGATCCAGCCTCCAACTACACTGAAGAAGGAAAGCAGAATGATGGAAGCGACGACACCGCCATATCCAATCAATGCCCAAGGCTTTCCCGGGGCGATATGTTTATATGCGCTAATGGCATCTTTCTGTGAATTGCGGCCAATCGTGAATTCCGCTATTAATATCGGTGCACCGATAAGCAGGGTGAATAAAATGAAGAGCAGGAAAAAGACCCCTCCGCCATTTTCCCCAGTCATATATGGGAGCTTCCAGATGGCCCCCAATCCAATAGCGGATCCCGCGGCTGCCAGGATGAACCCAAGTTTTGAAGTCCATTGTTCTTGTTTTGACATGATGGTAAAACTCCTTTAGATGTAAAGAATATCTAGCTGTATATTACTTTTGTTAAAACATTTTCTCATCTTACTATGATTATGAGTGATTGGATAGTGTTTTAATATTACAATCTTTAGAAAAATGAGTAAATATCTTAAGGGGAATAGAGTTTATTTGCAAGTTTTTAGGATAAGTTATTAATAAAGATCTTATAATATTTATTATTTCCAAAAAACGAACATTTTTAATGAGTAAAATCCCAAAAAGTATGGTATACTTAACTTTGATTATTTTCCAATTATGTGATATAATTTTTTATTGCGTGAAAAGACGAAAAAATATATATAAAATAGGAGTGTTACCATGTCTGAAAAATTCGAAATTGGTGCGGTAGTTGCTGGTAAAGTAACTGGTATTCAACCATACGGTGCATTTGTTGCTCTAGATGATTCAACTCAAGGTTTAGTTCATATTTCTGAAATTACTCACGGCTTCGTTAAAGATATCAACGAACATTTAAAAGTGGGCGATGAAGTGAAAGTTAAAGTGCTTTCCATCGATTCAGCTGCTGGAAAAATCGGCTTATCGATCCGCGCTACAGAAGAAGCTCCTGAGCGTACTGAAGCTCCGAAAAAAGCTCCGAAAAAACGCCAAGCATCTGTTAAAGCGACATCTCACATCGAATCTACTGAAGGTTTCAACACATTGAAAGACAAACTTCAAGAGTGGATTGAACAATCTCAACGCGAAGACTTAATCAAAAAATAATTTTGGAAACCGGCAGATCCTTCGATCAGCCGGTTTTTTTTGTTCGGGGGCATATGAATGAAATAAAGCCGGGGCATGTTTTTATCCATGGTCCGGCTTTATTTTATGGAACATAAACAATGTCCATGGTCATGGCATCAACGAGTCGGTTTCGTTTCAGGCTCTCTGGAAATTTCAGGACTTGGTTTAAAGAGAAGACCAAGATTAATGAGACCGGCAATTCCAACCAATCCATAAACGATACGGGCAAATCCAGCATCTTGCCCTCCGAAAATCGAAGCGACCAAGTCAAATTGGAAAAAACCTATTAAACCCCAGTTGATTGCCCCGATTATTGTAAGAACAAGTGCAGTTCTTTGTATTCCACTCATTGTGCAGCCTCCTTTTTTTGAAAAAATCAGTTCTTTACTTAGCATGCTTTTTCAACATGTAAATATACATCACTACAAAAGTTCCGGGCGGATACTTTGTATTTAAATGGAACATTGGTCATAATGAGTAAAAGAAAAACTTAGCCATTGGCTCTGTGGACAATTCTAAAAACGGAGTCAATGTGGCATTAAAGGAGAGATATCCATTGGAGAATTTCACTTATAAAAATCCTACTAAAGTAATTTTCGGGAAAAATCAGCTTGAAAGCTTAAAAACTGAAATTCCTGCATATGGCGATAAAGTTTTACTTGTATACGGTGGAGGAAGCATAAAGAAAAATGGCTTATATGAAAAAGTGGTCAATGCCTTGAGCAAAATCGATGCAGATGTGCATGAACTTTCCGGAGTTGAACCGAATCCTCGCATCTCAACAGTCCGAAAAGGTGTTGATCTTTGTAAAGAACATGGTATCGACTTTGTCCTTGCTGTTGGAGGAGGAAGCGTTATAGACGCTACAAAGGCCATCGTTGCTGGTGCTAAATATGAGGGGGATCCATGGGATCTTGTCATTAAGAAGGCACCGGTCGAAGAGGCCCTTCCATTTGGAACGGTGCTGACTTTAGCTGCAACCGGCTCTGAGGCGAATTCCGGATCTGTCATAACAAATTGGGAAACGAAAGAGAAATATGGATGGGGAAGTCCATTGGTATTTCCGCAATTCTCCATTTTGGATCCTGAAAATACTTTTTCAGTACCAAAAAATCAAACAGTATACGGAATGGTCGATATGATGTCACATGTGTTCGAAACGTACTTCCATCCGGAAACGCATGCGCCGCTTCAAGACCGTTTTTGTGAATCGCTGTTATTGACGGTGATTGAAACGGCACCTAAACTATTGGAAAATCTGGAGGATTATGAGCACCGGGCTACTATCCTGTATGCCGGAAACCTAGCCTTGAATGGGTCGCTTGGGGTCGGTTACAGCGGTGATTGGGCTACGCATAACATTGAACATGCCGTTTCAGCTGTTTATGACATCCCGCATGCAGGAGGATTGGCCATCTTATTCCCGAATTGGATGAAGCATGTGCTTCATGAAAATGTCGCGCGCTTTAAACAAGTTGCAGTCCGTGTATTCCATGTGGACCCGGAAGGTAAAACGGATGAGGAAGCGGCCCTTGAAGGCATTGAAAGACTTAGGTCATTTTGGAGCAGCATGGGGGCGCCGACCAATCTTTCGGATTATGGCATCGATGACTCACAATTGGAAGTCATGGCTGATAAAGCGATGAGCAGAGGGGAATTTGGACGGTTCAAAGTCCTTAACCGGGAAGATGTCATTGCCATTTTACGGGCTTCATTATAAACAAGTGATATGATCCGGTCTCCCACCTTGTCAGGTGGGAGGTTACTTTGCACGCGTAATTCATTATTTACTTGATCGATTTCTTGATTATGAGTATTACATCAGATAAAGTGAAAGGGAAACTAAAGAATTCAAGGAGGAATTTGAATGGCCCATATTCGTTTCGATTATTCAAAAGCCCTGCCGTTTTTCGGGGAGCATGAGATTACCTATTTACAGGATGCTGTAAAAGTGGCACACCATTCCCTGCATGAGCAGACAGGGGCAGGCAATGAATATCTTGGCTGGCTTGATTTGCCGGCCAATTATGATAAAGAAGAGTTCTCAAGAATCAAAAAAGCTGCCGCAAAAATAAAAGAAGATTCAGAAGTGTTGCTGGTTATCGGAATCGGTGGATCATATCTGGGGGCACGATCAGCAGTTGAGATGCTTCAACATAGTTTTTATAACATTTTACCGTCGGATAAAAGAAATGCACCGCAAATTTTATTTGTGGGTAATAATATAAGCTCTACATATATGCAGGATGTAATGGACTTATTGGAAAATAGGGATTTCTCGATCAATGTAATCTCTAAATCCGGTACGACCACGGAGCCTGCACTGGCCTTCAGGATTTTCAGGAAACTGCTGGAACAAAAATACGGCGTTGAAGAAGCCAAGGGCCGCATTTATGCCACCACTGATAAAGAGAAGGGCGCATTAAAAACGGTGGCAACGGAGGAAGGTTTCCAAACTTTCGTCATTCCTGATGATGTTGGCGGACGTTACTCGGTCTTAACGGCTGTAGGGCTGCTTCCGATTGCGGTCAGCGGGGCGGATATCGATCAAATTATGGAGGGAGCCGAGCGTGCCAGGGTTGACTTCAGTTCTTCCGAACTAGGTGAGAATCAGGCATACCAATATGCGGCGGTTCGGAATATCCTTTACAATAAAGGGAAAACGATTGAAATGCTGATAAACTATGAGCCAGGGCTTCAATACTTCTCTGAGTGGTGGAAACAATTATTTGGAGAAAGTGAAGGAAAGGATCAAAAGGGGATATTCCCTTCATCGGCTAACTTCTCGACTGACCTGCATTCATTAGGGCAGTATGTTCAGGAAGGGCGGCGTGATCTTTTTGAAACAGTCATCAAAGTGGAAAAGGCCCGTCATGAAATCTTGATTGAAGAAGCGGCCAATGACTTGGATGGCCTGAATTACCTATCAGGTGAAACGGTGCAATTCGTGAATAATAAAGCATTTGAAGGTACGCTGTTAGCCCATACGGACGGTGGCGTTCCCAACTTGATCGTAACGGTTCCTCAGCTCGACGCTTATACTTTTGGCTACCTTGTATATTTCTTCGAGAAAGCTTGTGCAATGAGCGGATACTTACTGGGTGTAAATCCATTTGATCAGCCTGGAGTGGAAGCCTATAAGGTGAACATGTTTGCTCTTTTAGGCAAGCCGGGTTATGAAAAGAAAAAAGCGGAGCTCGAACAGCGCTTATAATATAAAAGGCATCAAGCCGGAATAACATCCTGCTTGATGCCTTTTTTTGTTGAAAGCTAAAGCAGTGCCATCAAGGAAGCGACGAAGAGAGAGAAAAGCGCAAGGGAAGCTTGGAAGCCAATTTCCTTTAGCAAATTGAGGGAACAATAGAAGCATTCCAGGTTTTTTTTAGGGCACTTTGGTTAAGCTAATAGAAAATTAGCGAAAGAGGTTTTATACAATGATTAAAATTTCTTCTCAGTTGGAAGGGAAAACATTCGGTTTGTTCGATCTGGAGACGAAGTTAAAACCGGAAGGATATGTGATAGGCGGAGGATGGGATTATGACCACGGGTCTTTTGATTATAAGATTGATGACAGTGATGGCTACCAGTTCTTGCGAGTCCCTTTCAAGGCTGTTGATGGTTCACTCGATAAGGATGGGGTAAGGGTCGAACTTTTACAACCGTTTTTGTTATCTCATAAGTACGAGGACGGGATGGATGATGAAGGAAATATCGGAAACCTCTCCGCTTCCTTCAATCAGTTTGCTGAGCCTGAAAATCCGGATGCCGAATTTCCGGAAAACTATATCTCATTTGGAAAAACGCTTGTCCGTGATTTGGAAAAGCTTTTATTACATTAATCTTCAATGATGAGCAAGGTGTCATCACGATGTATGATTATATCTCCAGGGGGCTTGATTAATGTCTTGCCTCCTGAAATGATGCCGACCAATAAAATGTCTTGATCGAATAGCTTAACGTTCAACTGTTTAAACGTCAATTCAACCCAGTCATCCTGGATGGGCAGCTGCTTGATGTTTAATCCATCCAACTCTTTTCGCTCTTCAGCTTCCGCAAGTATCCCCTTCGATAAGCAATCCTGCATATATTCACTCGCGAATTTATTCGTTTCCACGATACCGTCCGCTCCAGCCCGTAAAGCATTTTCCTTTTGTTCATGCGTTAATATTTCCACAAGACAATATACATGAGGATTCAGCCCTTTGACAGCCAGTAACGTTAATATCGAGAACATATCCGTTTGCAGCTCGTCTTGCTTAAGGTCAGCCGTGATTAGGACGCGTATGGCTTGTTTTACATTCGCTTTCTGCAAAACGGAATCCAATGTAGCTTTTCCTTGGACAAAGTGGATATTCGTTCTTGGAAGCGGGTGCTTTTGCAGCGTATCATCTATAAGGACAATGGATTGATGATGTTTACGATCATGAATGTTTTGGATGATTCTCTGGGAACGGCCATTCCAGCCTACAATGATAATATGACCGCCGCCGCCGAATACTTTCTTTCCTGTTAGAAATTGCTGCTCATTGGAAATGGAGATTTTTGCAATGTACGCAAAATAAGAGGTAATCAGGCCGGCGCCTGACAAAATGAGGACCATCCCAATGACTTTTCCAAGATTTGTCACGGGAGTGAAATCTCCGTAACCCACCGTTGACATAGTCACGATTGCCCACCAGATGCCATCCAGTAAAGTAGGGAATCTCTTCGGTTCCACAAAGTGTATCAAGACCCCGAATGAAAGTAAAAATAATGCGATGGTAGAAAGCAATCTGATGAAACGCGGAAATCTGGGAACGATGCTGGTGTATGGACCGATTCGAATCATGTTTTTCACGCCCCTTAAGCTGTTCCTTTTAGTATGCTCAAAAAAGGCTTGGCTCATAAGGGTGCGATCAGACAAACTTTGAATTATGAATATTGGAAAGTTGCCATTCAATTTCGGGTAAATGATAAAAGCCCTCCGGATGATGTCGGAAGGCTTTTATGGTTGAGTCACGTATCCTGAACTGGACTTCATGCTCGATGATTGATTATATGCCCGTTTGCGTTTCGGTATTCCTTTATCTTTTCTTAGACCCTTCTCCGTACGTTAAAGTTATCACTGATGAGCAGCCAGTTTTGAGGGAAGGCTAAGCCGAGCTTCCAATAACTCATACCCCTAAGATTCAGTTCTTTGATTAAATCGAATTTTGCCTGAATGGATCTGGCATCTTCAAACCACACCTCATGCTGCCTATCCTCTATATCGGTATAGTTGAAGTGCGGGGCCTGTGCGGTTTCATCATACTCGATGGCAACATTATTGGCCGCCGCAATCTGGATGGCCTGCTGCGGACTCACCGCCCTGGCAGTGGATCCCTGTACAAAAGGCAGGGTCCAGTCATAGCCATATAGATTCTGTCCCATAAGGATCTTGTTGGAGGGAATATCTGTGACGGCATATTCGAGAACTTCCCGAACAGGTCCAATAGGAGACACAGCCATTGCCGGTCCTCCGCTATATCCCCATTCATAAGTCATGATGATAACGAAGTCGACGATTTCACCATGTGCTTTATAGTCATGTGCCTCATACCAACGGCCTTTTTGCTCAGCACTTGTTTTAGGGGCAAGTGCCGTGGAAATGAACCATCCTTCTTTCTTGAATCGTTCCTTGGCTTTTCGGAGAAATTGATTATACGCTTCTTTATCGGCCGGCCTTAAAAACTCAAAGTCAAAGTGGATATCCCGGAATCCATATTTCTTTGCCGTTGTAACGATATTGTTCAGGAACTTATTCTGAACGGAAGTATTCGTTAAGATGATTTGCCCAAGCTCATCGCTGAATTGGTCATTTTCCTGATTCGTGATCACCATCATCAGGACATTTTTATTTTCTCTGGCGATGGCAGGAAATTCATTGAGCAAAGGCTCTTTTAAGGAGCCGTCACGAAGCGCCTGAAAGCTGAATGGGGCTAAATAGGTTAAATAGGGCGCAGCTTCCCTGGCAGCCGTTTCAAGGGCCGGTGCAACCGATGTACCCCGCGGCTCGACATAACCGTTGAATTCGGCGGTCCTTTTCTTTCGTGCCGGAATATAGAGCCGGTATCCAACGGATAGGATTTGATTTTCGGAAATGCCATTTATATTTGCCAATTCTTGAACAGGGACATCAACCCTTTGGGAAATGGAATAAAGACTATCACCCGGTTGAACGAAATAATAACTGCCGACGATTGGAATGACAAGGGCCTGCCCCGAAACAAGGTTATTTGGGTTAGGGATCTTATTTGTTTCCACGAGCCTGTCAACGGTTACGCTGTACGTCTGGGCGATGCCATATAACGTCTGGCCTGGCCTAACCACATGAATTTGCAATTCTTTTCCCTCCTACTGAAAGTTTCCTAACAGTTTATGAGCATAAAAAGAAATTCATGATAAAGAGCTTGGGATTGAGAGTACCACAAACAAAAAAATTCAATAAATTGGCAATAATAATTAAAGCCTAAAATGCTAATTAATATTAGTAGGAGGTGAAAACACATGGCAAACAACAATAACAGCAATCAACTTTTAGTATCTGGTGCAGAACAAGCTCTACAACAAATGAAGAATGAAATCGCTAGTGAATTTGGTGTAAACCTAGGTGCTGACACTACTTCTCGCGCTAACGGATCTGTTGGTGGGGAAATCACAAAACGTTTGGTTCAAATGGCTGAACAACAATTAGGCGGTTCAAACTTTTCTCGTTAATTAATTGAATAAATATGGATTAGAAAGAGAAGGAGTATCGCTCCTTCTCTTTCGCATTGTTCAGCCATGTGACTGCCAAGCTTTTAAAACCTTGATTGCCTTTTCAGGGAAATCGGTCATGATGACGTCGACCCCCAACTCTGCCAGCTTGACGATGTCGGCTTCATCATTGGCGACCCAAGGCCGGATATTATATCCAAGTTTTTTCGCTTTTTCACTAACTGCTGGAGTCAGGCTGTTTTTATCTGGATGGAAACCCGATTCTTTTTTATCACGTAAAATTTCTTCGAAGTTTTCAGGAAGCCCCTCGAACAATAAGGCACGTTCAAGGTCTGGGGCAAGCATCTTCACTTTTTCAATGGATTGATGGTTGAAGGAAGAGAGGATCACCCGATTTTCCATTTGATATTGACGAATTAAATCAATGATCTTCTGTTCAATTCCTTCATAAGCGAGTTTATCCGTCTTGATTTCGACATTCATCAATAAAGCATTTCCCTTAGCCCAGTCGAAAACGTCCATTAAAAAAGGAATCCGCTCCCCAAGGAATTCACTGGAAAATTTGCTCCCGGCATCAGCCGTTTTCAACCTTTGTGCCGAGTGATCTTTTACATAACCAGTAAGGGTGGTCGTTCGATCAAGTGTTTCGTCATGGATGATGACCAATTCCCCATCAGAACTGAGATGGACATCGAACTCGATCCCCTCGGCCCCGATTTCGGCCGCCTTTTGAAATGCTGCCATGGTATTTTCAGGATGTGTCCCCTTGGACCCTCTATGGGCGAAAATCATTATGTTTTGCAAAATCATCACTTCCCCTTTAAACTTTATCTTGAACCCTATCATACATGTACGCTTGAATTGTTTCAGCAATGTTTAATAGACAATATTTTAAACAACGAGTAAAATACATATGGTATTTCCATAAATAGGTGTTCGAATTATGAGGTGAATAAAATGAATATGTGGGAAATTTTTGTTGCAGTTATGCTTGGTCTTGTAGAAGGATTAACGGAATTTGCTCCTGTATCGTCTACAGGGCATATGATTATCGTTGATGATTTATGGCTAAATTCGAAAGAACTTTTCGGGAGTGAAGTGGCCAATGCCTTTAAGGTGGTCATCCAGCTTGGTTCGATACTCGCCGTTGTCGTGCTCTTCTGGGGACGATTCATGGACTTGCTTGGTTTAAGGAAGCTGAAAGGCACATCCGCTGTGAACGGCCCAAAGCTTAACCTATTGCAGGTTATCGTCGGATTGTTGCCGGCGGGCGTTTTAGGTCTATTATTCGAAGATTATATTGATGATTATTTATTTACGATGAAGACGGTTATCGTCGGATTGTTCTTGGGCGCGTTTTTGATGATTGCTGCGGATAAATTCCGTCCAAAGCTGACTGCAGAGACGGTTGACCAAATCACTTATAAACAAGCCTTCGGTGTAGGGTTAATTCAATGTTTGTCACTATGGCCGGGATTCTCGCGTTCAGGCTCGACCATTTCCGGTGGAGTGCTTTTGGGTATGAGCTACCGGGCGGCTTCCGATTTCACGTTCATCATGGCCGTGCCGATCATGGCTGGTGCCAGTTTGTTGAAAATCGTGAAATACTGGGAAAGCTTCACACCTGAAGTTCTGCCGTTCTTTATTGCAGGTTTCATCAGTGCATTTATCTTTGCGTTATTCTGTATCCGCTTCTTCTTGATTTTAATCAATAAAGTTAAATTGACTCCTTTTGCCATTTACCGGATCGTCTTAGCGGTTGTGCTTCTATTCATTATTTGGTAATACGAAATGAAGCTTGAAAGAGGAGAGGAATCACCCCGTTGATTAGGGGTGGTTTTTTTTGTCTGAAAAAAAAGCTGAAATCCCAGAAAATTAATAACGAATGATAAATAGGTTTTGTGGTTTTTAATTCGTAATTATCGAGTGAATTATCAATAAATCTTTCTTTGGTAAAAAAACATTCGGTTTTTAGTGTGGTTTCAGACATAATCAGTAAAAAAAATATAAATATAATAAAGCCCACTGAGCGTAGTGATACCAACGCGTTTGGGTATTTTTATAATATTCTAATGATTACATAAACTATTCTAGTATAATTTATATGATATAATTTTAGTATAAATAAAATACATGTGTACACCTGAGGAGGACAGCATGGGGAATGACCAATTGAAGAAAACGGTTGGCTTTTGGGTTGGAACATCTATTGTAGTTGGTACAGTTATCGGTTCTGGTATTTTCATGAGACCTGGTGACGTGCTTGAATTAAGCGGGAATTCAACCAATGCCTTGTTAGCTTGGCTGATAGGTGGTCTGATTACCCTTGCAAGCGGATTGACGATTGCGGAAGTGAGTACACGGATTCCTAAAACGGGAGGCTTATATGTCTATATGGAAGAAGTGTACGGAAAAGCATGGGGATTCCTATGCGGCTGGGTTCAGACATTGGTATATGGGCCTGCAGTCATGGGCGCACTCAGTTTATACTTCGGGTTATTAGTTGCAGGAATATTTAATATCGCTTCAGGTTACACTTTGGCGATAGGGATTGTTACGATCGTATTTATAGCAGGCATGAACCTTCTGGGGACAAAATACGGCGGTATCATCCAAACCTTATCGACCGTTGCCAAATTGATCCCCATCATTTTCATAGCGGTGTTCGGTATCGCACAAGGTGATATGCCTGTATTCAATATCAATAGTGAAAGTTCAATGAAAATCAGTATGGCCGGTGCGATTTTGGCTACGCTCTGGGCGTATGATGGCTGGATGAATGTCGGCTTCATGGCAGGGGAAATGAAAAACCCGCAGAAAACGTTGCCGCGGGCAATCATAACGGGATTAGTCGTGGTCATGGTCGCTTACTTGGCTGTGAACCTTGCCATGCTTCATGTATTGGGGGCGGAGGGAGTCATAACCCATGGTACGAATGCAGCGAATGTTGCGGCAACGATGCTATTCGGTGAATTGGGCGGGAAATTGATATCAATCGGAATAGCGATTTCAATCTTCGGTTGCTTGAACGGAAAGCTTTTGACCTTTCCGCGCATTACCTTGGCGATGGCGACTGATAAAATGATGCCAGGCCATAAACAAATCGGGAAAATATCGCCTAAGTTTAAAACACCAATAAATGCGACGGTATTGCAAGTGATCATTGCAATCATCATGATGGTTGCAACAGACCCTGACAAACTTACCAATATGGCTGTATTCTCTGTCTTCTGTTTTTATGGATTAGCCTTCTATGCGGTCTTCATCTTACGCAGAAAAGATCCGGATGCGAAAACTTATAAAGTGCCGTTTTACCCAATCATCCCCATCGTGGCGATTGCTGGTGCAATTTATATTGTTTTAAGCACATTAATCCAAACACCTTTAAATGCCCTGTACTCTGTGATCATCCTCATTATAGGTATGCCAGTGTACTGGCTGCTTAAAAAAAGTGAGCGGGATGATAAACGTTCATATTAATGGAAAACCCTTCACTGCATGCAGTGAAGGGTTTTTAATATAAATGGCTGGAACAAAATTCATCTTTGGACAAAAGTGGCGAAATAGACAACTCGTGAAGTTCGTATTAACATAGGAGGAAAGTTAAATAGTGAAGGGTCTGAACAAAAGTGAATTATATCGAGCCTGCTGGTAAATCATTCAGGAAAACAATCTTGGCTTTATTTCTTGGTAGCTTCGTAACGTTTGCGGATCTGTATAGTACCCAGCCGGTCATTCCGGTTTTCGCAAAGCAATTCGGAGTCTCTCCTGCAATGGCAAGTCTTACATTATCTTTCGCAACTGGAACGCTTGCCATCTGTTTATTGCTTGTTTCCTTTTTCTCAGAAAATATCGATAGGAAAAAAATAATGGGGACGGCGCTCACTCTGTCCGCATTGTTATCCATATGTGTCAGCTTCATCCAGGATGATTTATACATCCTTATCGCAATACGGGCAATTCAAGGAGCGGTGCTTGCAGGTTTCCCGGCAATTGCGATGGCTTATATCAATGAAGAATTTCATCCGAAAAGCCTGGGCTATGTGATGGGGATCTATGTGAGTGGTTCGAGTATCGGTGGATTGGCCGGCAGGCTGATTGTCGGTGTGCTTACCGACCATTTCTCATGGAACATAGCGATTGGAAGCCTTGGGGCTTTAAGTTTGATCATCAGTCTGGCTTTTTGGTGGATGCTTCCGGCTTCACAGCATACCGTCCGCGTAGGAGTCTCATTGTCGAGAATCAAAACCTCCCTTATCAATAACTTAAGGAATGGCAGACTAGTACTCTTATTTGGTATGGCCTTCCTATTAATGGGCTCGTTTGTTACCGTTTATAACTTTGTGGGTATACCTTTAATGGGACCGCCATATCATTTATCACAAACATTGATCGGCTTCATTTTCATTATTTATCTTGTGGGGACATTTAGTTCTACATGGATGGGGAAGCTTGCCGATCAATTTAGTCGGAGGCTTGTACTTCTTATCGGAATCGCAATCATGCTGATGGGCGCCCTTTTAACCTTAATGGATCCGCTTTTGCTGAAAATAATGGGGCTTGCCTTGTTTACATTTGGCTTCTTTGGAGCCCATTCAATTGCGAGCAGCTGGGTCGGAAGGTTGGCTGATAGGAATGAAAAGGCTCAAGCATCCGCATTATATCTCCTGTTTTACTATGCAGGATCAAGTGTAGTGGGGGCGTCAGGCGGTTTATTCCTAATGAAGTTCGGCTGGGGAGGGGTCATCTCGGCTGTATCCATTCTGATCCTCCTGGCTGCCGCTTGTGCGATGTTGGTTGAAAAAGTGAAAATCGTTAAATAAAATGATCTTTTCTATCATGTTTTTCCGGAATCCTGAATATAATCTAGTGAAAATGGAGATTGAATAATAGATTGATAAGAGAAGAGGGTAATAGATAGAGTGAAACGAAAAGCAGTAATTCTCATTGGGTTAATAGCCGTTTTAATTATATTATTCGTTGTATACTTAACAAGTCCGGGCAGATTGGAAAAGGTGGAGATTGTTGAAAAATACTATCCTCATTTCTCCGATGGCAAGGCAATCGGTTTTAAGACGAACGAAGTCATTGATGTGACGGAAACCGAAGAGGGATCCAATTGCGCAATGAAATTCAACAATGGGAAAACGTTGGAAATTGATTGTGACCGTTATTTAACATACAAAATTGATGAAACAGTCTATATTACTACTGAAGGGAACCATGTGAAGGAAATCCGGAGAAAAAGGTAGTGGCAATCAATATTATTTAATGACGAAAGAGCTGAGGTTGCTTAATGAATAAACTCAGCTCTTTTATTTTATCCATTCAAAAAACCCAGGCCGTTTTGGACTGGTTTTTTTCACTTTTTATCTTTGCTTTTACTTTTATCCTTTTTATTACGCCGAAGTACATCCAAGATTCTGCGGCTGTTATTTTTACTGTTTATGAGTTCGACCAAATCGCTCATGTTTTCAGATTCGAAGTCTTTCTGATCTTTTTTCATGGTAATCCCTCCAAGTCATATATCATAATACCCTTAAATTGAAAAGGGTAAACGTCTATAATCATATTGGTAATAGAAGGATTTTATATCCTTAACCATTCATTTTTTGATAAAATATGATAAAAGCCCTGTATGGGAGGTCCATATGGAAGAATTAAGAATGATCGGTGAAAAAATTGAAAAATTTAAATATATCTTAGTGGAGCATATCGAGTTGTTCGAAGAAGAGGAACCGCTCTATGATTTTGAAACCAGTAAAGAGGTACGGTCAAAGCTTATTCAAATTCATGCAGATGCCTTGATTCATGGAAAGGCACAAGCAATGGAAAGTATGAAAATAACGGGTATGGAAATAGGTAAGCGCATCGTGGATATGGGCATTCCTTTAGATAAGAATATTGAGGAAGCACAGCTTGTTCGTAACCTTTTCTGGAGTTTCATTGAAGAAGAGGTAAGCAATCGCTATTACTCCATTGAAATTCTGCTAAAGGCAAGCTCGATAATTGATGCAATCCTGGACCAGTTCATACACTGTGTGAGTATCAGTTACGTGAATCATTATAAAGAAATGGCGAAAATGGCAAACGATTCTT
Source organism: Peribacillus sp. V2I11 (assembly GCF_030817135.1). Taxonomy (NCBI): domain Bacteria; kingdom Bacillati; phylum Bacillota; class Bacilli; order Caryophanales; family Bacillaceae; genus Peribacillus; species Peribacillus sp. V2I11. The sequence continues at coordinate 2,852,416 of NZ_JAUSYW010000001.1, forward strand.
TGCAGAAGATAAAAGAAAACCAAGAAGTCATGGAAGAATTGTCCACCCCGATTGTTCAGACCGTATTAAGGGATGTGCTGCTCTTACCATTGATTGGACGCATTGACGATTGGAGAATGGAGTCGATGCAATCGACGGTATTGCAAAAATGTGCAGATCTGAATGCGGAAGTATTGATCATGGATTTCTCGGGAATTACCTTTACGAAGGAAAGCAATATGCTCTCCCTGTTGGATCAATTAGTGGGGGCACTGGCGCTGATGGGAACGGAAACGATGTTTGTCGGTTTTACCCCTGATGTCGTGAAAGAGATCGTCAAACTTGATTTCGCAAATCAGGTAAAAGCCTTTCTATCGTTCAGTCAGGCTCTGGAATATCTGTTTAAACAAAGAGGGCTGGCTCTTCAGCCAGTATGATGGAGGTATCCTTTTTCAGGGTATCTTTTTTTCTATATCAGCCCCATTCCTGCAGCTTTCATATTTTATCGCCATCGATATTTGCTCCATGTTATAGTGAAATGACGGGGGCGGACATGTTAATTTTCATTTAAATTAAATAGGACATGTAAAGTGTGTAAGGAAGGTGGATGAAGAGTGTTTTTCAAGAAAAATGAAGAACCTGATCATAACGAAAAATGGTATTGTGTAGGAATCATGACGGATAATGGGCTGGAGGATGAAGAATATGATGTTTTGTCCAAACGCATCCTCGACTCGGTCCAAAATGTAAAGGTCATATCGGACTTGGTAAGGGTGGAATGGGATCGGGATAAATTGCGAGCCTTGAACGAACGTTTTCAGGACCCTTCATTTTCCGACCCATGTTTTATCATTAATGAATTCATACCAGAGGATATAAAAAAGGAAAGAAAACTTCTGGAGAAAACTCATAAATGGAAGAGGCTCTTTGGTCTCCTCTCCCCGATTGAATACATGGAAGCCGAGACGAAGGCGGCCCATGACTTTGATAAAGCTCTCTTTTATACAAACGATGCAGATAAAGTGATTGAATACATTATTGCAAATAGCTAGCATCCCCTGCCACATCGATACATTGTATCGGTGTTTTTGCATTTGATTCAATGTTTACCGATGAAATTCCGCCGTAATAATCCAACCTTGTGCGAGTAAAATTCGTCCTTGCACCTCTCTGCCTTCTTGAAATAAAAAGAGAGAATGTAAGGAAGTTGGTAGGAAAGATGGGGAGAAGCGCGGAATATCTTAAATAGAAAGAGAAAGAGAGTTTTAAGGGGAGAGGAAGATGATCGATGGAAGTTGCCGTACCTCAGCAAAAGCCAAAACGGAAGTGGAGAAAGCGTGCTCTATGGAGTTTTGGAATCCTGATTATACTTTTGCTGTCTGTCTTGATTGCTGCAAATGTATTTCTTTCAAGATCCTTGCCGGAAACAAAGGGGGAGATATCGCTTCCAGGTCTTTTGAAACCGGTTACGGTGGTGAGGGATTCAAATGGGGTCCCGCATATCAACGCAGCGAATGAACATGATTTGTATTTAGCTCAAGGGTATATCCAAGCACAGGACCGTTTATTTCAAATGGATTTAAGCAGGCGTCAGGCGTCAGGAAGATTGAGTGAAGTGATTGGTGAGAAGACCGTCAAAAACGATAAGTATTTCCGCACACTTGGGTTGAGGCGGGCGGCTGAAGCCTCTTATGCAGCATATACAAGTGAGGGGAAAGAAGCATTGGATGTGTTTGCCGAGGGGGTAAATCTTTATATCTATGAATTGAAGGAGAATGGGAATTGGCCGGCGGAGTTCACTCTGCTTGGATACGAACCAGAGCCGTGGACACCCGTCGATTCGCTGACCATCGGTAAATATATGGCCTTTGATTTAGGAGGGAACTGGGAAGATCAGGCGTTTAGGCAGTATTTACTGCAAACGTTCCCAAAGGAAAAAGCATATGATTTATTTCCTAATTATCCAAAGAGCGCTCCATATATCATCAGCAAGGAAGAACTGGATATTGAAAAAGGTTTTGCCGGGGCCGTTATTCCTTTTGAATTCAACGGCAGCAATAACTGGGTCGTTTCAGGCAAGAAAACGGATTCCGGACAGCCATTATTGGCGGATGATCCCCATCTGGGATTAGCTACACCGTCCGTTTGGTATCAAATGCATTTGGAGGCCCCGTCAGTCAATGTGAGCGGAGTTATTTTTGCCGGGATTCCGGGAATCATACTAGGTCATAACGAAAAGGTCGCTTGGGGTGTGACCAATACCGGTCCGGATGTTCAGGATCTGTATATTGAGAGGAGAAACCCGGAAAACGAGAAAGAATTCTTTTACAAAGGTAAATGGGAAAAATCTGAAATCCTGGACGAACCTATCGAGGTGAAGGATGGTAAAACACTTGACTATCAAGTGACGGTTACCCGCCATGGACCTGTTGTCTCGGAGTTTGCCGGGAAAAGCGGAAAAGATACCGTGCTTGCATTAAGGTGGACAGCACTTGATCCATCTGCCGAGCTTGAAGCGGTACTGAATATGAATAAAGCGGGAAGCTGGAAAGAATTCGAAAAGGCCCTTTTGAAATTCGAAACGCCGGCACAGAATTTCGTCTTTGCCTCAGTCGATGGGACCATTGCCTATAAGGCGAATGGGAAAATCCCAATCCGGAAAAAAGGCGATAGTATGCTGCCTGTACCTGGCTGGACGGATGAATTTGAGTGGAAAGGCTATATTCCCTTTGATGAACTTCCGAAAACGGTGAATCCGGAAGAGGGATTCATTTCGACAGCGAATAATAAAGTCATCTCAGATGATTATCCTTACCACATCAGCAATGACTGGGCACAGCCGTACCGTCAGATGAGGATACAGGAGTTTTTAAAAGCCAATAAAAAGCTTACGGCCGAGGATATGCAAAGCCTGCAGATGGATAAAGTGAATTTGCAGGCCAAGGAGTTTGTTCCTCAATTCGTGGATGTATTGAAAGGTCCATCCAGGAAACAGGAAGACCAGGCTCTGACGATTCTGAAGAAATGGAATCATATTGATTCCGTTGATGAGGCGGCACCGATGATCTTTAATGTCTGGATGCGAAAAATAGGGGATGTTCTGCTTACAGAAGAAATACCGGAGGAAACCCTCAACCTCTTTAATGGAAGGCGTTCGGCCGTTGATGAACTACTAAGGCGGGCACTGGACGGTAAGCCGGGCCCTTGGATTGAAGAGGCAGGCGGACTTGAGCAGGTGCTTGCCAAGTCGTTACAGGAGACGTTAACGGAACTTGAAGAATCACAAGGTGACGATATAGCTGATTGGGAATGGGGGGACTTTCATCAGGTCAGGTTTAACCACACGCTATCGAGTGTCGCCCCGTTAAATTATTTATTTAAAAGCGGCGGCGGAATCCCGGTAGGCGGTAGCAGTGTCACCGTACAAGCGGCGGCATTTTTAGATGATGGAACCGTTAATCATGGTGGCTCCTGGAGATTTGTCATCGACCTTGCCGACATGAATCAAGGGTATCACCTCGTTGGCCCTGGTCAATCAGGTAACGTTAAAAGTGAGTGGTACCATGATCAGCTTGATGATTGGGCAGAAGGTACTTATCACAAAACCACATTGGACGATCCAAAAGGTGATAAGCTGACATTGAAACCATCATACTGATATTCAGAAAAAAAGTACCAAGTCCAGCATCCTTGCTCTGGACTTGGTACTTTTTCATTGTTTTTGATTAGTAAGGAATTCTGCAAGGAACTCCTCGAAATTAGGGGCCTTGATTGCAGCGATTTTTTCATATGATTCAATGATCTTGAGTTTAATTTCTTGCTCCAGATCATTCCGGTCTTGATAGTTCGTGTTTTTTAACGATTTTTTTATTTTAGGATTCAAAGAGTCGATTAGATCCAACAATTCTTCTTTTGACAATTTTTTATCCACAATGGCTTTTCTCCTTTCTAACATATACCTCATCCATATAGTGCTTTCGAAGTTTTTTTAGAGCTTGTTTACGGATGCTTGAGATATTCTGCGGGGACTCATGGAAATAGGCAGCAATTTCCTTGTTGGATAGGCCGTAGGAAAAGATCATGGTCAGCACCAGGTTTTGTTTGGCCGTTAACTTCTTCAAGGCTTTTATCATCTCTTCATCACTTATGTGTGAAGCGAGTTCATTCGTTTCCCCCATCTTTTCAAGTTGAACGTCCAAAGTGCCGATTCGATCGATCAATCCGCCAGTATCCCTTGGTGTCGCATCAAGTACCATTCGGTAGCGTTCCCGCTGCTTCCGTGCCCTTTTATCAAAGTCAACAGAGAAAAAGTAAATTAAGGAGCACATGTATTTGTATACTTTAGCCCGGTAATAGAAAATTTGGAAAGTCTCGTTGAGATGACAAATGTTGTGGGAAGAAGGGGAATCAAGAGTTTCAGTGAAAATCTTTAAATGCTCTGGGTTCTGTAAAAATACTTGAATGATCGGTTGTTCAAAGAAAGATGAGTACTGTTGCTGCAGAAACTCCAACGAATGAGAAAAAAAATGAGAAGTTAATTGGTTCATTGTTATCCCTCCTTTTAATTAATAAAGTGATAGACAAGGGGAATAAATCAATTATATAGGAACATTCGTTCCTTTTTCCATAAATCAATAGTGCTAGATTGATTTTTTTAAACAAGTTTCACTTTAGTTATCAGATACAAGAAAAGGGGTGAAGAGGATGATGATTGAGGATGCTACTATGTGGGTTTCATTAGTTAGCGAATTTGGCTATCCATTCGTCGTTTCTATGTTTTTGCTCTTCCGCTTCGGTAAACAATTAAAAGAACTGACAACGGACGTAGAGAACTTAAAAAAGTCCGCTCATAAAACGAAAAGACGATAACCTCAGGACGTAATGTGCCAGGTGTTAAACACCGAATTTCGGATTCTATTCTAAAAAGGGTCCGGAATTCGGGTATAAAGTAATGGGTACTATCTGAAAATCAAGACTTTGTAAATCCCTCCCTTAAACTCAAGTAAAATAATGGTAAACCATTATTTGGAATATAGCACAAAATAGGTAAAAAATAATCGTCATTTGGAATCATTTTTCTACTATAATTCATCCGTCAATGGAATTAGATAGGAAATCCTCCCCTCGTACGATTTTAGTTTTATGGATTAAAGTGAAAATACTTTTAAAAAAACAACATTCATTAATAAACTTATGAATAGTATGCGGCATCCGAGTAAAAGGGTGCTGCTTTTCTTATTTTTTTGGTAATAAACTGATAATATGGAAAAGGGGTGGCGAATTTGGAGGATAAACAGCTAGAAGATATTCGGATCCTGCAGCAAGAATGTGAACGGCAAGGTTTTACTTTAAAGCTGAACTGGGAAACGCTTAGCAGTCGAAACGGTGTGAATAAGAATGACTTTCTTCACTATGATGGATTGAAGCTTGTTGGTTTTCTTGGTCTTTACGATTTTGGAAACAAAGTGGAGATGTGCGGGATGGTTCATCCTGATTACCGGAGGCAAGGCATATTTACAAAGCTGCTGGAAGAGGCTATAAGGAGTGCCGTGGAGCGCAACTATAAGTTGATTCTCTTGAACTCACCTGCTCAATCCCATTCGGGGAAGGAATTTTTGAAACAGCTCCCATGTGAGTTTTCTTTTTCTGAGTTTCAAATGAAATGGTCCGAAACGGAGCTTGATGATTATGGTGATGCAGTCGTTCGCCCTTCACGGAGAGATGATGAGGAAACGGAAATTCAGCTGGATATTCAATGTTTCCAATTTACGAAACAAGAGGCGAAGGATTATTATCAGCGCATCCTATATGAGGATACCCTGAAAACCATGATGATTGAAAAGGATGGCCGCGCGGTCGGTAAAATCCGTGTTGATCAATCAGGCCGGGAAGCGTGGATTTATGGATTTTCGATTTTGCCAAAATACCAGGGAAAAGGACTTGGCAGAAGGGCATTGAAAAAGGTTGTAGCCGAACAATGCCAGCTGGGATATGATATTTTTCTCGAGGTCGAGGCTACTAATGAGCATGCTTTAAGACTCTATGAATCTTGTGGATTCAAAACCATTCAAAGACAAGATTATTATCAATACAAAGGGGGGGGATACTAAAGGATACTTCGACGACATTGAGTGTTAGGGGGCTGGGATGGATGTTGACATTATTCAATTATAACTGGCAGGTGCGAAGTGAGTGGTTCAAGTGGTGCCGGTCCTTACCGAGTGAGGAGCTGAAACGGCAGCGCACAGGAGGGATGGGCAATATATTGAAGACACTTGCCCATATTATCGATGTCGAATTCAGCTGGATCAGGGCCATGCAAGGGAAGCCTGATGTCGCGATCGATTTGGATGCCTATGATACGATCGAAAAAGTGGAAGATTTATCTAACGGTTATCACTCTGAGGCCATGGACTATTTGAACTCGCATTCCATTGATGATGAGAATGGAATGATTCAGCCACCTTGGATGGAGGGGTCATACGAAAAAGGCAGGATACTGCGCCATCTGATAGCGCACGAAATTCACCATATGGGCCAGCTGTCCATCTGGTCGAGGGAGATGGGCATCGAACCGGTATCAGCCAGTTTAATAGATCGGGATTTATAGATTTGGAGTTTTCAAAAAGGTTTCCCTGAAATAAAGGGAGTAAGGAACGACCTTTGAGATCCATACGATGTTAGCAGGCTGGTTCTTTTAAATGGGCCAGCTTTTTTTATATTAGACTTTCTCCCTAAGGATCCAATGGGATTAGGATAATGATTATATGCATGATTGAAGGTATATCGATCTGTGTGCACTGAATGAAAATTGATAAAAAGAACCATTTATTCAAAATTCGTGGTATTAAGGTAAATATTGGGTATTATTCGACGAAATCATGATATATTATTCTAGCATTTTATAAAAATAGAAGGGTTGTGAAGTATGTCTTTCAAGATGCATGTTAATAAGATGCTCGCCCCGATTCTTGCTGAGCCGAAGTGAAAACGCTGCTGCAACAGCAATGGATCGTTGAAGGATCTCCGAAAACTTTGCAAATTTCTGGACTGAGCTATACAGCCGACTTCAGTAAACCTGTCACGGAACGTGTCACTTTATTGGAGAAAGCGGACGGAACACCGATCAAGGATACCGAAACATATACGGTGGCCGTCAATGATTTCATGGCAAGCGGCGGTGATAACTATACCGTCCTGAAAGGAAAAGAGCGTGTGTTTGGACATGCTGATCTGGAAGCTTTCGTTAACTATGTGAAAGAAACGTTTAAAGGCGGGAAGATCACGGCAGAAATTGAAGGCAGAATTACGAATATCAATAATTAATTGAGGTTTACTCGTGAGTTACGCGGATTTACTCGTGAAATTAGAACATTTACTCGTGAGTTTTCAACATTTACTCGTGAAACTCTAAAAGAGAGCTCCCCTTAATACGAGGGGCGCTTCCTTTTTTGTGATTAATTGTTTCTGAAAATAAAACATGCCCAATAAGCACTAAGTGTAACTTTCTTCCAAATTCAACGTCGGTACTATTAAGAAAAGGGGGAATACCGATGAACCGTAAAATAATGATGCATATGTTCAGTTTGTTCCTTTTACTTGCTGGATGCAGCAGTAATGAAAAAGATGATTCAGCATCTAAAGTACAGGATGACAAGGCGGACAGTAAAATGGACGCTTCAATTTCCGGGAATAAGGTGCAGGAAGAAGTAACGGAAAAAGGAGTAACGGAAAAAGAAGGGATGATGGATGAAAGAAAGGTCATCCATCAAGCCCAGCTTGAGCTGAAGGTAAAGAACCTTGAAAAGGCACAAATGAAGATCGAGAATAAGGTGGGTGAATATGGCGGATATGTTGTCGAGTCCAATGTATACAGGGAAGATGAAGAACTGGTGGAAGGAACGATCACTGTTCGGGTCCCTGAAGCACATTTTCAGGATTTTCTAGCCGATAGCGAGGGCGAGGCTTCAGAAGTGGTCGGAAGGAATGTGACAGGACAGGATGTAACGGAGCAATATGTAGATTTAAAAGCAAGGTTGAAGACAAAGAGGGCGGTAGAGGAAAGGTTACTTGCATTCATGAAGGATGCTAAGAAGACGGAAGACTTGCTGAAAATATCATCCGATCTTGCCGTGGTCCAAGAAGAAATAGAGCAGCTGACCGGGCAAATGAAATATCTTGAAAACCAGACCTCATATTCGACGGTTACCATCACGTTATCACAGGATCGGATAGTTGTGCCGGGCATTGATAATGAGGAATTGAATACATGGGAGAGAACGAAGAAACAACTTGCAACGAGTGCGAATCTATTACTTAAAGCGGGTTCGGGAATCATTGTTTTTATAATAGGAAACTTGCCTATCCTCATTACTTTAGGCGGAGCCGTTGGCTTATTGGGTGATGAAAAGGAGGGGTAAAAGGTAGCAGAATTAGAGGGTGCCAATTGGATTGGGCACCCTCTGACATTTATCTTTTCCGTTTATGCAAGCCGGTCACATAATACAGGACTACCAACAGTAAGATCCAAATCGGACCAACGATTAGAGCGATTCTTGTATCTGCTGAAAAACCGAGTACTACCATTACGAATGCTAAAAAGGCTAAAGTGAAATAGGAAGTGAATGGGAAAAGAGGCATCTTGTAAGACAAGCCATGTTTTTCTCCCTGACTCATTTTCCTTCTGGACATAATCTGTGTGACAAGTATGGTTCCCCATGTCCAGAGCGCACCGAATGTAGCGACACTTGTGACGTAAGTGAAAACTTTATCAGCTTCCATGTAGTTAAGGTAAACACCGAAAAGAAGCACGACAGCCGAAACGATGATGGCAACGCCAGGAACACCTGACTTTGTTGTACGTTCGAAACTTTTTGGTGATTCACCTTGCTGCGCTAGGTTGAATAACATTCTTCCTGTACTGAAGATCCCGCTGTTACAAGATGAAAGGGCCGCTGTCAGTACGACAAACTGAATGATTCCTGCTGCGCCTGGTATACCGATTTTATCAAACATCATAACGAATGGACTGTTTTCTCCATTCATTTCATCCCATGGAGTGATCGATAAAATGACTGTCAGAGCTAAAACATAAAAAAGTAAAATCCGATAAAAAACGGTATCGATGGCTCTTTTTAAAGATTTTTCAGGATTTTTAACTTCACCTGCGGTTACTCCAAGCATTTCAATTCCTAAATAGGCGAACATGACCATTTGGAACGATAGGATGACACCGGAAATCCCATTAGGGAAAAATCCTCCATGTTCAACAAGGTTGCCGAAACCGACCGCGATTCCGCCGTTCCCCAGACCAAAGAGGATCATTCCGAAGCCAAGGACGATCATAAGGATGATCGTAATGATTTTAATTAAGGCGAACCAAAACTCCAATTCACCGTAAGCTTTTACAGCAAGAAAGTTAATCGTTGTCATGATGGCAAGTGCGGCTAACGCCCAAGCCCATTGCGGAGTATCAGGGAACCAAAATTGCATATAGATTCCGACTGCCGTAATTTCAGCCATACAGGTGGCAATCCAAACGAACCAGTAATTCCATCCGGTTATATATCCGGCAAGAGGACCCACAAATTCGCTCGCATAGCGGCTGAAAGAGCCTGCGACTGGATTTTTTATCGCCATTTCCCCTAGTGCACGCATGATAAGATAGATCATAAGTCCGCCAATGGCGTAGGAAATAATGATGGCTGGGCCGGCTAATTTAATCGCAGATGCCGAGCCGAGAAATAAACCGACTCCAATGGCTGCGCCAAGAGACATTAATGCGATATGCCTTTCTTCCAAACCTCTATGTAGTTGAGATTCTTTGGAGTTTTGCATAATTTTCCCCTTTTCTATGTTGGAGTTTAATTTTCTCTATCTAGCATTTTATCACTAGTAGAGGAGAATACATATTATTTATTGATTTTTCACATAATATTACAACTAAATAATATATTTTAATAGGAAGAATGTAAAGAGAAAAATGAAAACGCTTACTATGTATGAGATCCCATCTGTTTTCATCATATAATAATCTTCCAATACTAATTATAATGCTATTTAAACAAAATATAATAATGTGATTTTTCTAAAAATTTAGACTTTTGAACGAAAAAGCTGCCCAAAAAGGGAACAGCTTTTTCGTTTTTTCATCGCCAGATGGCGGAGGCCCATTACGGATGATCTATAAAAGGGTTGCGATTATGCTGATATTCATTATAAATGATCCCATTTCGGTTACGCTCGAAGGCATCTACGGGATCCTGTTCATTCCATTCCAGTAAGACAGCCAATTTACCATGATAAGGGGCGGTACCATTGTTCACTTGATTATTTAACTCTAAATCCACTTCCCCTGCATCAACCTCGTAACGAACCGCCATATAAAACAGCATCCGGGCGACATCACCTTTGACACTATCGCGAGGTTCCCACGAATCGGAGTCATAGTAATTTCCTATCGCTTCGGTATGTTCAGAACCACCATTATCAAAGTCCAGGTTGTTTCTTGTACTGTTGACAGAAGCATCAGTCGGCCGAAGGTGATGCAGATCAGTGACGGGTCATAAAGTGGTACCAAAATCACCATGCGATTTCGCCCATACATGCTTACGATTCCAATCAACTAACACCAGATCCGTTCATCGTTTTCCCTTGAGAACGCCCTGTATAAAGAAGAATGACATTATTGGCGTTATTCGGGTCCTCATCGGTTTTTCGTAAAGCTTCCCATCCATTTGAATATGATATTTCAGAATGGTCATCGATGATTTCACGGAGGGCATTCTTTAGCGAAGACGCTGATTTTCCAAAGGCTGAATCATAGTATGAGCCAACCCCCGGTGTCTCCGGTTCTGGTGAATCATTCCCTGAAAACATGGCAGATACATCCTTTAAGCCTGGATGGGTGAAATACGCATTCAGTGTACCGGTTACGGTGACTTTTTTTCCTTTCAAAGAAGGATGTGTTTTTAATCCGAATTCAGAGCGGAAGGAGGATGGAATCTGAACATATACCATATTGGAAATGTTTGTTTTTGAAGAGCTGTCTGCCAATGCTAGGGCATAATCATCCGGATAGCTGCCCGTGACGATGGTATTGGCTGATGCAGGCTGTCCCGTCACATATCCACTGACCGTTTTAATCGTGCTGTCCTGATTCGCAATGGCTTGGGAAACGGAGTAAGGAGATGACAAGCTGCCATCGCCAGCCGCGGCTAGTGATGGGGAAATGAAAAGAGCGGGAATAAAGAAAGCAAGCACAAGTGAAATGGGCAGGGCAAATCTTGGTTCATGTTTTGTAAACATGTCATTCCTCCATAAATCGATTCATACCCATTTCCAGAGAAATCAGATGTATATGTAAAGTTATGGATATTAGGGGCTTTCTCCTTCTGTTTTGTCAAAAATGAGAGAAAACAGCTAGTGAAGCTTAGCGGAATTTAGGGAAATTGCCCGGGAAATATCGAAGGCTGTTATGGAAATGAAATATACGAAAAACCGTCAGCATGCTACTGACGGTTTTTTTTACTCTGTTTTATAAGAAGACTTTGAATGAAACTCAATAACAATGATCCGATTAAAGCTCCCCAAAAAGAATTTATTACAAAGCCACTGACGGCATAGGAAGTAATTTGGAATGTGAAGGCATTTATAATGAAAGAAAACAACCCGAACGTCAGGATGGTGATCGGCAATGTGATGAGTTGGAGAATGGGTCTAACCAGCAAGTTCATGATCGATAATATAAAAACCGCCAGCAAGGCTGTTCCGTAAGACTTAATCGTGATGGAGTCGAGAAGCCAGTCAATAACGAGCAATACCAGCCCGTTGATAAGAAAACGCATTATTATGTTCATGAATAACTCCTCCTGAAGTCACTTTACTACAAGTCATTATACTAAAATTTCATGAATTCAGTTAAATGTTTGCAGAATTGTCACAAAAAAAGAGGAATACGATATGTATTCCCCCCAGATTGGAAAAAGATCCATTTAAAGGTCTCGGAGCAGTTTTTTTCCTTGAAAAACGTTCCAGTTGTTTCAGAAATCCGCTCCCTTTCCGCAGAAAGAACCCCATTTGTCTACAAAATGGGACCCAGTAGCTTCTATATTAGTTGTTGGCAATGATCTTTTCGAATTCACTTAATTCCAATGTGTTTTTCAATTTTGGATTGGTGTTTAAGGAAAGCATGGCACTTTCGATGAGAAAGATCCGCGGTTCAACGTTTTGTAATAATTCCTCTTGGATAAAGTGAATCAATTTTAAGTTTTTAACCCGTTCCGCTTCATCATCTTGGCATTGCCTCAAAATCATCTTTTTTAGGTCATTTGCAGAGTGCAGGAGTGCTGTATGAAAATCCTGCTGTGTACGGAAGCACTCAGGTAGCCATTGCTTGATGAGATCGGGTTCCAAAAGCTGTGCTTTTGACTTGCTGACATCTTCGAAAATCGATTTAATCCTATCGACACAATAACGGATAATTTCAGTAGGGTTGAAATCGGGCTCTTTAGCCAAGGAATTAAAATGAATCGTTTGATGCATCATCCCCGAGTAAAGGATGGCACAGTCCAAAATATAAGGTTTTTTATCAGCACCGAAAATGTCCAGAAATCGTTTTGATAGCCAATGGATATGCTGGAATTTAGCATGTGTTATGAAGTTCTTAAGTTCCTTATCATTTGAAATCATTACTTCTTCATATAAGGAAAAGAGTTTATTGCTTTTGTTTGAGTGCATTTGTAATTCGGATTGTTTGATGAATATTTCAATATCTGCAAGGTTTTGCCCAATCAGCAATTCATTCCGCTCTTTTTCGAATTTTTCTTGCGAAGTTAGGAAGACTGCCTTAAGCAATTCGCTTTTAGAAGAAAAATAGTTATAAAATGTTCCTTTTGAAATGCCGCTATAATCTAAAATATCCTGAATGGAAGTTGCTTGATAACCCTTTTCAATAAATAATTGGTGTGCATATTTAACTACCAGTTGTTTGCGCTCATTCATATATATCACCCTTACTCTTATTGGACGGTCATTTTAACGTAATAGTATCTTATTTTCTATACGAACACAAACCAGTATGTTTACAATTTCTCTAGCAAAATTAGGGTGAAGGCCTTTTGTTTCAGTCAAATTACAAAGAGTTCTGCTGAAGATAGGGTTCACAAAAGCAATGAAAAATTCAGTTTCTATGCATCCTTCTATTCGTCATGTAAATAAAGGCTGATGAAGTGAACAAAGTCACAGGAGAACACTTCGGTTTGTTATAAGATAGAAGTTAAATAGGTGAAGTAGCGCAATGTAACTATGAATATTCGTTATCATTATCGATTACTATCCCATTGGTAGGAGAAATGATAAAATCACTTGTCATGAAGGAATATTGGTTATAAGGGTCGTATACCTTATTTAGGAATTAAATTATGTGTATATGTCGCTCCATCAATGTTTTTATCCTTTTCGTTATCCATATTATGGATAGTTGATAAGTTATATCATCAACGGAAAAACAATGAATTAATTATTATATTAAAATCATTATAAATAAGTATTGATTTTTTTCTGATAAGCTTTATCATTATATACATAAATAATAATGAAAAGGTGGTTCAATTATGTCGAATAAGAAAAACCTTACTACAAGCTGGGGAGCGCCAGTTGGAGATAATCAAAACTCGATCACTGCCGGCGAACGCGGCCCGGTACTCATTCAAGATGTACACTTATTGGAAAAGCTAGCCCACTTCAACCGTGAACGTGTGCCTGAACGTGTAGTTCATGCGAAGGGTGCCGGTGCATTCGGAACTTTCGAAGTAACGAACGACCTTTCTCAGTACACGAAAGCTAAACTTTTCAATGGTGTGGGCAAGAAGACAGATCTTTTTATCCGTTTCTCCACAGTTGCAGGTGAATTGGGTTCTGCTGATACAGTCCGTGACCCGCGTGGATTTGCTGTTAAATTCTACACGGAAGAAGGAAACTACGATATCGTCGGTAATAATACGCCTGTATTCTTTATTCGCGATGCGATTAAATTCCCCGACTTCATCCATACACAAAAAAGAGATCCTAGAACACATTTGAAGAACCCTACGGCAGTTTGGGATTTCTGGTCACATTCACCGGAATCTTTGCACCAAGTTACGATCCTGATGTCCGACCGGGGCATTCCTGCTACACTTCGTCATACACATGGTTTCGGAAGCCACACATTTAAATGGGTGAATGCTGAAGGAAAAGGCGTTTGGGTGAAATACCACTTCAAAACAGAACAGGGCATCAGAAACCTTGATGTGGATCTAGCTGCAAAACTAGCAGGTGAAAACCCTGATTACCATACGGAAGATCTTTTCAATGCCATTGAAAAAGGGGACTTCCCTGCATGGAAATTATATGTTCAGATCATGCCTCTGGAAGATGCGGATACATACCGTTTCGATCCATTCGATGTGACGAAGGTATGGTCTCAAAAAGATTATCCGCTGATCGAGCTTGGCCGTATGGTATTGAACAGAAATCCTGAAAACTACTTTGCTGAAGTAGAGCAAGCCACGTTCTCACCGGGAACATTCGTACCAGGAATTGAAGCTTCCCCAGACAAGATGCTTCAAGGACGTCTATTCGCATATGGAGATGCACACCGTTACCGTGTGGGCTCGAATCATAACCAGCTTCCGGTGAACCGTCCGAAAGTGGAAGCGAACCACTATCAGCGTGATGGCTTCATGCGTGCAGATGACAATGGCAAGGGATCTGTTTATTATGAGCCGAATAGTTTTGGCGGCCCTGCCGAATCAACGGAAAATAAAGTCACTCCTTTCGAGGTGACTGGGCAAGCTGCACAAGTTGGTCATAATAGTGATGATCATTACACTCAAGCAGGTGACTTATACCGTCTATTGAGTGCCGAAGAGAAAACTCGCCTTGTTGACACGATTGTGGGCGCAATGAAACCTGTGGAATTGGAAGAAATCAAGCTTCGTCAAATCGGTCATTTTTACAAAGCCGATCCAGAATACGGAACGCGCATAGCCGAGGGTTTAGGTTTGCCCGTACGGCAAGAAGCGTAAAATAGGGGACTCCCAATCTATTAAAATGAAAACAGGCATCCATTCTTGAATGGATGCCTGTTTTGTTTGTTTATGGAGGGCACCGTTATATAAATGACACCCGACAAGTTCGGCAAGAATATATAGTTATAAATGTTTGTAAGGAAGTCAAGCTGTCAGATTAATGGAGGCCAGTACTTAGATTATCAGTAAAGGCTGGAATTAATGACCAGTAAAAAGAATCGGGATTTCGTAGGCAGTCCAATTTACCAGAAACCACATATTTTATAAAAGTTCTTAAAAGGTTGGATTTGGAGGGAATGAGCTTGGCATTTTCTTCATTGATGAAATGAAGATGAGCGATCAAGCGAAATCCAGTTATATGAGTTTTGGAATGGAACCCATTACAGGGAGGATGAACGCTGGTGCGCTCACCGGTATGACCAGCCGTTCCTGGTCAGGTATCAGGGGGGATGTGAATGCAAATGGAACGAGATTTGCAGAAAATGTCTTTGAATTGCCTTACAAGTTATCCGACATTCGCTTGAAGCATCTGTGCTGGCTCAAAGAAGAAGACCGGATGGCGAAATTCAAAAGATATCGAAAATTAGAACCTGGGGGTAAGTATGGAAGTACTGAGCATATCTAAGCATTCTGGATGATGCACCCACTTCGGTTCATTTTGAGGAGTTGACTTTTCAATAATCATTAAGTCCAGAACAGGGTGCTTTGGAAATAATTAAATCGAATCAGCATACATTTGGTTAAGAGGAGGTGCAGTATGGACGTTTTTGTGCGGCAGAATGATTCCTTGTGGTATTATAGCCAATTATTCAAGGTGAATTACCAACTTATCATTGATTCCAATAGTGGGATTGATCCACTTGCACTTATGATTGGCCAACAAATCAAAATTCCTGGCTTTACGACTACCAGTTATAGCGTTAAGCAAGGTGATTCGTTATGGGCAATTGCCAGGTCACGTAATCTTTCATTGGATGCCCTATTTTTGGTTAATCCCAATCTCAACCCGAATGCCCTGCAAGTTGGTCAGACAATTTCTGTGCCATTAAGGATTACGTGGAGGCTGATTCAAGGAAACCGGGAATATGATTATGAGACGATGATGACCGATGTAAGACGTTTGAAAAATATCTATCCATTTATTAAAACCTCCCCCATCGGGGACTCGGTGCTTGAAAGGGATATCCCCGAAGTGCTGATTGGAAATGGTAACAAACGAGTGCACTATAATGGTTCCTTTCATGCGAATGAGTGGATAACGACGCCTGTGATCATGACCTTTTTAAATGATTATTTACTCGCAATCACGAATCAGGCTGACATCCGCGGTCTATCTATGTTTCCCTTTTATCAACAGACGATGCTGTCGATCGTCCCAATGGTGAATCCAGACGGAGTGGAGTTGGTTCTGAAAGGCCCGCCTGAGGATGAGTCATTGAGAGAACGGCTCGTCGAATGGAATAATGGCAGCGAAGACTTCTCTGGCTGGAAAGCCAATATTAATGGGGTGGATCTGAATGATCAATTTCCCGCCAAATGGGAACTGGAACAAGCTCGCAATAATGTAACGGAGCCAGGTCCGGCAAATTATTCCGGGGAAGGGCCGCTTACACAGCCAGAAGCTATTGCAATGTCAGAGTTGACAAAAAAACGTGATTTTGGCAAAGTCCTTGCGTTCCACACCCAAGGAGAGGTCATTTATTGGGGGTTTGAAGATTTGGAACCGCCCGAGTCGGAAACGATAGTCAATGAGTTTGCGAGGGTCAGTGGATATGAGCCTGTCAAATCCGCCAATAGTTACGCAGGGTATAAGGATTGGTTCATTCAGGATTGGCGAAGGCCGGGGTTTACCGTGGAACTGGGCAAAGGAACGAATCCCTTGCCTATAGCACAGTTCGATGAGATTTATCAGAAGTCGCTTGGGATTTTCTTAGCAGGGTTATATATGTGAAATTTGACCAAATGAAAAAGCTCAACTCCGTTTTCATGGGGAAGAGCTTTTTAGTCTTATAAACTATTAGACTTGATACGATGAGGGCTGCTGCAAAAAATAAGTAAAGTTATGTTTTACTTATCGATTGCATGATTAACTCGCCTTTTAGCCTAAAATTAACGGACATTCTCCATGTCCCAGTAATGTTGCAGCCCCTACCAAAAGGTAATCTAATAGTTTTGCGGTAAAGAAGTTTGACTTCCTTAGCGCTAGTACTGGCCCCACCTACGCCATATACTTTGACGGCCACGCATGCCATCCAACCTAATTTCATTATAATAGAAAGCGCTTACATTTACAAAAGTAATCGTAATGCAAATTTCGACATTCGTATAAGTGTCCCTTACCAGTAGGAGGAGAATGGGCATATTACTGATAAGGACTCTATAAGATTCAGGTTAATCTGCAATGAATTCCTGTAACTTTTGCGTTAGGCCACCATTGCCGAATTTGATGAATTTTGTCTTTCCGGCATCTTGTTCCGAGGTAGAAGCGAAATCCAAAAAGGCTAAAAGGTTGATCCGGCGGTGAAGAATATGGACAATGCCATATTCGTAGAACCAATGATCGATCGTGTTGTAAACCCCTCTATTCAGTCGATATTTCTGCTGGCACCAGTGGAAAAATAGTCTGTCAGGAAGATTAAGGTACTCCATATCTTCTAAGCCCCCATTTTGCTTCTCATTCATGACAGGGGAAATGGTCCGTAGCAATTCCTTTTGCATAGTAAACTCCTCCCTCATTGATAAAAACGAAAAAACCCCCTATTCCTGTTGAATAGAGAGCCTCCAGTGAACTAGTCAGCTTATATACATTCCTAATATAAAAGCAGTATAAAGTATACTAATCCCATTTGTCAAATCGGTATTTGGAAACTGAAATGAATACATTCATTTCCATTTCCAGTGTGATTTCAAATGAAAATACGAATAAAAATTTATGTTTATTCGTTTATAGTTCGTATATAATGATTTTGAAGTATTAAGGAGGAGAGACTGAATGTATAAATCGAAAAGGATTTTATTTATTGGGCTCGGGTGAATTGGGGAAAGAGGTCATACTTGAAGCGCAGCGACTTGGTGTGGAGACCGTTGCTGTAGACCGCTATGAACATGCCCCTGCCATGCAAGTCGCTCATCGCAGTTATGTGATCGATATGCTGGATCCGGAGCAACTAAGGGGAGTTGTAGAAAAAGAACAACCCGATTTGATTGTACCGGAAATCGAAGCCATCGCTACATCTGAATTAGTCAAATTGGAAGAGGAAGGCTTTCATGTCATTCCGACGGCAAGAGCGGCTAAATTGACTATGGATCGTGAAGGAATCAGGAGGTTGGCTTCTGAAACCCTGGAGATTCCGACCGCAGCCTACAAATTCGCCGATACATATGAAGAATTTGTCCAAGCTGCCAAGGAAGTTGGATTTCCCAATGTCGTAAAACCGCTGATGAGTTCCTCAGGTAAAGGGCAAAGTGTGTGCCGAACGGAAGGTGACCTGGAGGATTGCTGGAAAATCGCGATGGAAGGCGGCCGGGTTCAAAATGGACGTGTGATCATTGAAGAATTTATCCGTTTTGATTCGGAAATTACGCTGCTTACTGTCCGGGCCGTGAATGGTACCATGTTTTGTCCTCCCATCGGTCACATTCAGCAGGGCGGGGATTATATTGAATCCTGGCAGCCGCATAATATGACAGAAGCGCAAATAATGGAAGCGAAAAGAATTGCCCATGCCATTACGGATGAACTTGGCGGGTACGGATTATTCGGGGTTGAGCTTTTCCTCTCAGGGGATAAAGTCTATTTCAGTGAAGTTTCCCCACGTCCGCATGATACGGGGCTAGTTACATTAGTGACTCAGAATTTGTCCGAGTTTGCCCTTCATATTCGTGCGATTCTAGGATTTCCCATCCCGGAAATCAAGCTGATCAGCCCAGGTGCCAGCCGTCCATTAAAAGCACAAGATGAGTTATCGGAATATTCTATAGTCGGTGTTGAACAAGCTTTGGCTTTACCGAATACACAAGTGCGTCTTTTCGGAAAGCCTGTCACAAAGGCAGGTAGAAGGGTCGCGGTTGCCCTGTCAACTGCCGATTCAATCGAGTTGGCGAGAGTGAATGCGGCTCGTGCTTTGGAATGTTTAGTTGTAGAGAAATAATAGTGAAAAAAGCGCTCTTTGAATGGAGCGCTTTTTCATATAGCATGACCTCCATAACCAGGTCCCTGACAGAGTTCTATAAGAGAAAATAAAGCATCCTGATTGAATGCTTCAGTTTATCGACAATAGGGGGGGGGGAAGGGTCTCATCCGGAACCATGTTTAAGACTAGGGTGGACTTTATGGTTTTTTCTTGTTTTATGTAACCCTCACTAGTTTGAAGAAATTCGCGACACTCCTGCCGAATAACTGGCTAGCCAAGACCCCGCAGACGCTTGGCAGACAGGGAGCGGATTTCTGAAAACAACCGGACCTTTTTTTTCTCCATTAATTCTTTAGCACTTTAAAACTCCTAACAAATCACCCCGATTTGAAGAAGTTGAATAGAACTTGGTTCAAGATCACTTACCCATGCTGGTGTTAACTCTTTTTCATTCCTCTAAAGCCTGTAAAATGACCCCACTACTGATGATTCTCCTGAACAACCAACAACTTCATAAAAGTGGCATACAATTCCGAGACATGCTGCCTTTACCTGGTCTTAACAATTATCCTGCTGCATTTTTACATAGCCTTGACATTGGGTTCATTATCTTCATCTATAGTTTAATTTAAAGAGAAAACATTAATGGGAGGTCATTCATTTGAATCGCACATGGAGTAAACAGGTTTTACCCATCACGCTCGTTTCTGCATTAGCATTTGGAAGTTTATCATGGTCCGCTGCGGATCGTGTTTCGGCAAAGGGGAATCCAAAAAAAGAACCAGAAATCAAGAACGTGATTTTTCTGATCGGTGACGGCATGGGTGTTTCCTATACCTCCGCTTACCGGTATTTAAAAGATAACCCTGGTACGAAGGTGGCGGAACGGACAGAGTTTGATAAATACCTGGTTGGCCAGCAGATGACTTACCCTGAGGACTCTGCACAAAATATAACGGATTCAGCTTCGGCCGCAACGGCAATGTCTTCCGGGGTGAAGACTTATAATGCTGCCATTGCAGTGGATAATGATAAATCTGAAGTCAAAACCGTATTGGAAGCAGCAAAGGAAAAAGGAAAAGCGACGGGATTGGTTGCCACTTCAGAAATCACTCATGCTACACCTGCATCTTTTGGCGCCCATGATGAGAATCGGAAAAACATGAATTCAATCGCAGACGATTATTATAATGACTTAATCAAGGGCAAACATAAAATCGACGTCCTATTGGGCGGTGGGAAATCCAATTTTGTCCGGCCGGATGTCAATTTGGCGAAAGCCTTCGAAAAAGACGGTTACAGTTATGTGACTGATAAAAAACAAATGCTTAAGGACAAAAATGAACAGGTCCTTGGTTTATTCGCTTCTGAAGGACTCCCGAAAATGATTGATCGCCCAAGTGAAACCCCTTTTTTGGAAGACATGACAAGTTCGGCGATTCAGCGTTTGAATAAAAATAAAGATGGATTCTTCCTTATGGTCGAGGGAAGCCAGGTCGATTGGGCAGGACATGATAATGATATCGTAGGGGCAATGAGTGAAATGGAAGACTTTGAAAAAGCATACATGGCGGCCATGGAATTCGCGAAGAAAGACAAACATACTTTAGTGGTGGCTACTGCGGATCACTCTACAGGAGGATTCTCGATAGGAGCCAAAGGAATATATAACTGGTATGGTGAACCGATCAAGGCAGCCAAACGAACCCCTGACTTCATAGCGGATGCCATCGTCAAAGGGGCCGATGTTGAAAAGACTTTAAAGCAATATATTAACCAAAATGAAGTGAAGCTAACTGACGATGAAATCAAAACGGTAACAGAAGCTGCCAAATCAAAAAATGTGACGAACGTCGATAATGCCATTGAAGCCATATTCGACAATCGGACCAATACTGCATGGACTACCGGGGGACATACGGGTGAAGATGTTCCGGTCTACGCATACGGGCCATATAAAGAACGTTTTGCAGGGCAGGTCGATAACACGGACCATGCCAAAATCATCTTTGATCTATTAAAGAAGTAATAACACTTCAGGGAGGGATTCAATGAACAGACTGATGATTGGTGCCCTGTTATTAACGGCATTTGGTGCTCTTAATACCCAACCAGCTTACGAAGAAGAAACGACAGCTAAAGAAAAAACAGAGGAAATTGCACGACCACTGGTAAAAAAGGATGTCTATGTGCCTAATCCACAGCTTCCTGATGACATAAACTTGAACCAGATCGGTCAGAACGTTTCCGATGCAAAAGGCGAATTAAGTTTGAAGGCCTATAAAAAAGTGAATGAAACGTTGAATGTTGGCCCGATCGAGGTTAAAGTCAAAGAAATGAAAGTGATGCATGCCACTCCGGATTACAGCATGATTGATTTCTTCCACGGGTATACGCATGATGAGGATTTCGATATCGTAAAAGTGAACGTGGAAATCAAAAATAATACGGATGAAAAAATTAAGTTTTCCCCAGTTGCTTTCCTTGAAACGGACAGCGGAGAACATCTGACATGGGAAGATGAGATTTACCTAGAAGAACTTACTGGTGAAATAGAAGGAAACGGTTCAAAAAGCGGAAACATTGGTTTCATTCTAAATGATGGAAACATAAAAGGTATATCCCTCATGACAAGTGATGCGGTGGATGAAGAAGGGGAAGTCCTTGCAAAAGGCAAGTCAGTTGAATTCGCTTTTTAAAGGATATGGCGTATGTTTTGCCAGAAAAAATCAAATACTAGAACAAGTGATAGGGATTTCTATCACTGAACGGAATATCCAAATCCTAATGATGAGGTGACACAGAATGAGCTATAAAGATCAATTAGATCCACATTCTCAAAAGTTTCACCATAACTGGACAAGACCTAAGCGTTCCAATTCTCAAGTAAATGGCCATACGGTAGAATCGCAAACAAACATTATACTAAGAAGCAATGCAAAGGCTCACAGGTGGTAACGGATATTTCCGACAAAGAAGGAGGCTCCCAGCGGGTCTTCTTCTTTATATTTAATCCAGAATCATCTAAACCGACCAAGGCATACATGGCTTTTCATTCATAATTATGATACCATTTACCTTTAAGACTAAAACGATGAGCCGAGCGTGAAACCGGAGTTTTGATTCCGATTGAAAGTTTCACCTTATACAAATAGAGGACGTGAATTGTAATGATTAAAATTGAAATCCCTGCAGCGGATATAAGCATCAAACAAAGAAAGCAAGTTATAGAAGGAGACGAAGCTGTCATTCCTGAAATTTACGGGTTTATCGATTTTCATTTGATTCCCCGTGATAAAGGCGGCATCATTTTGTTTTACAATGAAAACGATGAGCTGATTTTTGTCGGTAAAGCTCGTAAATTAAGACCAAGGGTCAAGAAGCATTTCGAGGATAATGTTTCTCCCATTAAAGAGCATCGTAATGAAGTCAAGAAAATTGACATTCTTTTAGTCGAAGACGCTATGGAACGTGAAATTTATGAAACGTACATGATCAATAAACTTCATGCTAAATATAACGTCGACAAAGTGTTTTATAAATAAGAAGCACCTATGAAAAGCTGACTGCATATGCAATCAGCTTTTTTGTGTGCAAACTTAAGTTTACATATGTACAAAAATAATTTCGTACATTTACAGCTGCTCCATGTTAGGTTAACAATGTTGGTTTATATTTAGAGTATTCCAATACATTCTCAGGAGGAAGCTATTGAAGAAAATACTTTGTAAAAAGGTGTTGGTTATCTCGATTGGGACAGTGATTGCCTTTGGGAATTTAACGTGGTCCGTGTCACAAGCTTCTAAACTGGCGAAACAGAGAGAGAGTGAAACTTTTGAACATGAGACAGTAAAATCTTCAGGGTGGGAAATGGCGGAATAAGCACAGTAACCAATAATTTTTTTCTCGATTTGCAACAAAGAAAAAGAAAAATGTATTGGATAATGAAACGTTGTTGATGATCAGCTGCTTGTCAATATGGAAGTACAATAAATGATAAAACAGCAATGGAGGTTCATTACACGTGATGTTATGTGTGATTGGGCTTCCATTTAATTTTTGTTTTTAGTTTTATGAAGAATGTCAGCACCTTTCATTTACCGTGATTGCCCATGCAGCAGTATTGGAGCAATCATGATTACATTCGTTCGGGAAAAGTATTCGGAGGTAATTTTGAAAAAAACTTGCAAATAGTAATGATTACGTTTTATTATTAGAGAGTGTTTTTGCATGGGTGAAAGCTTTGGTATTTAAATCGTAATGATTTTGATTTATGCACGGCAAAGAAATCAGGCAAAGGAGTGGTAAGGATGGAGATGAAGAAAATTCCGGTTACGGTATTGAGTGGATACCTTGGTGCGGGAAAGACGACGCTTTTGAATCATATTCTTGAAAATCGGAATGAGCTGAAGGTTGCCGTTATCGTTAATGATATGAGTGAGATCAATATTGATGCTTCGCTGGTCAAACAGGGAGGGTTTACCCGGACGGATGAAAAACTGGTGGAAATGCAGAATGGCTGCATTTGCTGTACGCTTCGTGAGGATTTGATGATTGAAGTGGAAAAATTGGCGAAACAAGGGGACATTGATTACATCGTGATTGAATCGACTGGGATAAGTGAACCGGTACCTGTAGCCCAAACCTTCTCCTATGTTGATGAAAGTATGGGAATTGATTTATCCGAATATTGCCGGCTTGATACGATGGTTACCGTTGTTGATGGGTATAACTTTTGGCAAGACTTCACTTCCGGAGAAACACTTATTGACAGGATGCAGGCAACTGATGCTGCGGATGGCAGGGAAGTGGTCGATCTATTAATAGATCAGATAGAGTTCGCCAATGTCATCCTGTTAAATAAAATCGATCTAATGGATGCTGACGCCGTTAAGGAATTGAAAGCGGTTCTTCATAAAATGAATGCGGATGCGAGGATCATCGAAACAAACCATTCCAAGGTGCCGCTAAAGGATGTATTGAATACACATTTATTTGATTTTGAAGAGGCAAGCCAAGGAGCTGGCTGGATAAAGGAATTGAATGAAGAGCATATCCCGGAGACCCTGGAGTACGGGATTTCGTCCTTCGTTTACAGAAGGAAAATACCCTTTCATCCCGAAAGGCTGATGGAGTGGTTAGAAAACTGGCCCGTACAAGTGGTGAGGGCAAAGGGCTTCCTTTGGCTGGCATCGAGAAATGATACGGCAGGCTTGCTATCGCAGGCAGGACCGTCATTAACTTTACAAGCAGCCGGTAAATGGATTGCAGCATTCCCTGAGGAAGAACAGCGCCAAATTTTAAAGGAAGCACCTGAATTATTGGAACGGTGGGATGCAGTATACGGTGACAGGATGACGGAGCTGGTGATGATTGGCATTCAAATGAATCAACAGGAAATCGAAAATGAATTAGATCAATGCTTATTGACGGAAATTGAGTTGCAGCAGGATTGGTCTTTGTATGAAGATCGATTACCTGCATTTACGGAAACCGTTCATTAAAAAACTTTAGGAGGAAACAAAAATGAGAGTAAACATTACTTTAGCATGCACAGAATCAGGGGACCGAAATTATATCACGACG
Source organism: Peribacillus sp. V2I11 (assembly GCF_030817135.1). Classification (NCBI taxonomy): domain Bacteria; kingdom Bacillati; phylum Bacillota; class Bacilli; order Caryophanales; family Bacillaceae; genus Peribacillus; species Peribacillus sp. V2I11. Next base: position 2,877,185 of record NZ_JAUSYW010000001.1, read on the forward strand.
AAAAACAAGCGGAATAACCCGGACAGGATCGAATTGAAAAAGTACTGCCCGCGATTAAAGAAACACACGCTTCACCGTGAAACAAAGTAATTTTGAGGTTTAAATCGTAATGATTATGTTTTAGTGAAAGACAATGGATGTAAAAGGAGGGAAGTTTCATGTTGGAATGGATCATTATTGGCGGAGGCATTCAAGGTATGACGATGGCTGCGTTTTTACTTAAGTCAGGAAAAACGACAGTGGACCAGCTGGCGATTGTCGATAGAAATCAAGAACCATTGGCAAGATGGAAGCATTGTACGGAAGTCATTTCAATGCCATATTTACGTTCTCCATCCGTACACCATCTGGATGTGAATCCATTCAGCCTGCAGAAATATGTGGAAAAGGCAGACTGGAACACTAACTTTTACGGCCAATATAAGCGGCCATCCCTGCAATCCTTCAATGAACATTGTGTTCACTTGGCTGATGATTTATCCATCAAGCAGGCTTGGGTGCAAGGGAAAGTCACCTCTGCCTGCAAAACGGGACAGGGCTGGGAAATCCAATTGCAAAACAAGCGAAGCCTTGTAGGGCAAAAGCTTGTGATTTCAATTGGTATTGGTGAACAGCCTTATTGGCCAGATTGGGCACAGCAATTAAAACAAGAGCATGAGGGTTCCATTTACCACATATTCGATGAAAATATTCCGGAGCTGACACAATTACAAGGGCCCATCACGATCATTGGGGGTGGCATATCTTCTGTCCATCTCGCTTTAAAGCTGAGTAAGATCTATCCCAATGATGTAACGGTACTAAAGCGGCATCCTTTTAGAATTCATGATTTCGACAGTGATCCTGGTTGGTTGGGGCCGAAAAAACAGCGTCCTTTCCATGCTATAACAAGCTATCAAAAAAGACGCGAGGCCATTATCCAGGCCCGTAATAAGGGATCCATCCCACCTGACTTACATAAAGCGCTGATGAATCATGTTAAACAGGGATTATTGCGTGTCATGGATGTTGAAGTGATAAGCGCTGTGTGGAGGGACGGGCATATTAGCCTCAGGGATAAAAACGAAAAGCTCATTCAAAAAACAGGGACGATCCTTTTAGCGACCGGCTTTAAGTCTTCAATGCCAGGGAAGGATTGGCTAACGCCAGTCATCCGGTCGCATGATTTACGCTGCGCTGAATGTGGTTATCCGATTGTATCGCAGTCGTTGCAGTGGGGACCTGGTTTATATGTCACGGGAGCATTGGCTGAACTTGAAATGGGACCGATATCCAGGAATATATCGGGAGCAAGACAGGCAGCGGAACGAATTGTGAATAGTTTATAGAATGTATAAAATCAAGATCTTTAAAAAAGGAGAATTAAAATGGCGAAAAAATCCAAGGTGATAAAAGCGGAAAAACAGTTGGCAATGGTCGAAAAGTATGCAGAACTTAGAAAGGAATTGAAGGAGAAAGGGGATTATGACGCATTGGCCAAACTCCCTCGTGATTCCTCGCCGACAAGGGTTCACAATCGTTGTGGAGTAACGGGGAGGCCCCGTGGATATATGCGCAAATTCAACATGTCACGTATCGTTTTTAGGGAACTTGCTCATAAAGGGCAACTGCCGGGTGTCAAAAAGTCAAGCTGGTGAAGCGGGGAGAAGAAAGGTGATTTAAGGATTAAAGTCTTTCATTAGAAGAGATCTAGTACTGCAGAGATCATTCATAAGAAAAGGAGCCCTTGTTAAACAGGAGCTCCTTTTTGGATGAGTAGGATTGCCGCATGCCTATACCCTTGGTCCCTTTTTAACTCAATGAAAGGGAAATCAATAATTGCTAGACTAAATGATATTCAGAAACCAATTGGCCAAAAGGAACACTTTCATCACCTTAGGTATGATTTCTATCTAAATTTTTAAAAGTTGATTGGAGCGGAAGGTGCGAGACTCCTGCGCGGAAAGCGAGTGCCTGGAGTGGACAAATTGTACTAATCCTAAAAAAAACTTAGGTATACTCAATTTTCATCAAGTTTGCCTACAGTCGGAGCCCTTGTTAAAACAAGGGCTCCTTCCTATTCACTCATCACTATAAAGAAGTGATGCTTACTTGACTGCCTTCAATGCTTGTTCAGATATATAGAAGTCTTTTCCGTTGTAAACGGTGATGGCATTTATTTCCTTTTGTTGAGTGGATTTAGGAGTCTTGCTGATAACGATATCCTTATTTGCAGGTAACTCTACTTTTTGCTGACCCTTTTTCGCTACGAAAACTGGGTTATTCGGGTCTGTCACATCAATACGTGTTGAATATCCTTTTTTCTCAAAGGAATCTTTAGCATTCATGTATAGTTTATTAGATAATTTTTGTAAATCAAAGCCCATAAATTCGGCCATTTTTTTAGCGAGATCTGTATTTTCCACTAATCCAGCCGGTTTTGAAGGGCCATAAGAATATAGGAAAACGTCTTCCCCTGTATGACCGCCTGTTGTAAAGCCAATGTTGGCACGGTTAGCAAGCATCTTTGTCATTTCAGCACCTACGTTTTTAGAAGAGGTAAGTTTTGCTGATTCTTCAGATGTCAGATCATCAAGTCCATACAGTGCTGCAACTTCTTTTAGATTGGAATGATCTGGTTTCAACTTACTTAAAGCTCCTTCAACAGTCATCTTCGCTTTCTTTAATGGATCGATGTAGGCTGAAACGGGCGTTTCCGGGTAGGAGGAGTTCGTGTTTACGTTACCCATTGTAATTCCGCTGTTCCCATGGTCCGTTACTGCAATGACCATCGTGTTTCCGTCATTTTTTGCAAACTTAAGGGCTTCATTCACGGCATCATCAAAAGCTAAAGTATCACTAATCATTCCGATCGTGTCGTTTCCGTGAGCAGCCCAGTCAATCTTGCTTCCCTCAACAAATAAGAAGAAGCCATCTTTATCTTTTTTCAAGGTTTTAAGGGCCTTATCAGTCATTTCGGCTAAAGTGGGCTCACTTGGCTTTGTTGTTTCACGATCTAAATCATATGCTAGGGCACTTGGTGCAAAGCTACCCCAAATTTTATTCGATTTAGAGTTTAACAGCTCGTCACGGGTTTCAACAAAATCATATTTATCTTCATCAAGCACTTCCAAAAGGTTTTCTCCATCAATTCTTGCATTTTTTGTTTTACCTGGTAAAAGAGATTCTTTCCCCCCTCCCAAAACCACGTCAATCCCCTGATAAACCTGCTGTTCCGCAATATCACCGTAATTGCTTCGATGTGTCACGTGAGCGGAAAAGCCTGCGGGTGTAGCATGCTGGATTTCAGATGTAGAGATGATCCCAGTAGCTTTTCCCGCTTGTTTCGCACCTTCCAAAACGTTGGCGACTGGTCTATGGGCATTTTTCGGATTAACCGGATCGAGCCTTGGAGAATTTACGATGGATGGCAGGACACCGACATATTTATCATTGGATTTATTTCCTGTCGCAAGCGCTGTTGCTGCAGGAGCTGAGTCTGTAATGGCCGATTCAGCTGAGTATGTACGCATGCCGCCAGACAGCATTTCGTCCATGGCTAGATTATCGCCTTTATACCACCTTGAAAGGGTTGTGGCTCCTGTGCTTGTCCCATCCATCACCATCATGATGACGTTTGTTGGTTCTTTTTTCTTGTCTTTTGCCTTAACATCGTCCTTCATTGTTGAAATACCTAGTGATGATATGGCTACCGCGCCCGCTAACGTAATTCCTGCTACCTTTTTGCTCATTTTCCCCAAAATGCATACCTCCAAGAAAATATAATTATTACATCTTAGGATAAATGCAGTGTATTAAGAAATTACTTCATTTAAGTAAAGAAAGGTTTTTTGCCTGTAAATTTTGTTAAACATTGAAGAGGCGGCCTGTAGAGTGAACGTTAAAAAAGCAGAAGTCTCTTAGACTCTGCTTTTTTTAGTATGCTGCTTTTTACCTTTGGAAAAATTCAATCCACTCTTTTTCCGGTCCATATACGTAGAAATAGCGATAACCATTTGGAAGGGTGACTATCTCTTCATCAATCAGCTCGATGTTATCCAAGCTTTTGATCCTTGCATATTCTACTTCGATATCATCCACGGTAATGGCAAAATGGTGGATCGTTGCTTCGGATGGCAGTGTGTCGCTATATCCCTGAATCAATTCTATTTCTGTTTCGTCCGACTCTTCGTAACCCAGGAATGCCAGTTCGATTACCCCATTAGTATGAGTCATGCGTGCTTTTAATTTTAAATCCAGCACATCCTGATAAAAGGCGATGGATTTTTCAAGATCTTTTACAACAACGCCAATGTGATCGACCCTTTTCGCAGCCAAGAAATCTTCCTCCTTCATTATATCCAGGTGCAATACGCTAATATTAGTATATATAAGATTATTCGGAATTTAATTACAATTTATAGCCGTTTTTAGATAATTTTTTAAATGATGTTAAAAAAGGGAATTCATTGGTAAATAATGAAAAAATGATGAATGGCTTTTGGGATAATACTTTTCTTCCATAATATTTCTTGATTGATTCTTTTTTTGGAAAGAATGGTATTATAATTTTCCAGGGCAAAAATTTGTTTCTAAATGGAATAGTCGATATACTATGGAAACAACTCCATTATTTAATGGATATGAGAGGAGAGGTAGCATGGGAAAAATTCGTGAAGGTGAGGTTTTCACCCTTACTGATGACAGTGATGAAGGCCATGAAGTTGAGGTTTTAGGATCATTGGATGTAGAAGGAACGGAATATGTTGCAGTAGGTTTGCTTGAAGATATTGAAGAGGATACAGATGAAGATATCGATATTTTCTTTTTCAGGGTCGAAGGCGAAGGTGAACTGCTCGATATCGAATCGGATGAAGAGTTCGAAAAGGTATCATTGGCGTTTGAAGCGGCATTTGAAGCGAAAGAATGACATGATAAAAGACGGCACAATTTGTGCCGCCTTTTTTTATATGTATAAAGAAAGTATTGGCCCCGCCTTCGCCAAATACCATGATAGCCACGCGTGCTATCCAGCCTTACTTAAGTATAGGGTTGTTTTATTGATAGGACGTGTACTCCATATGAAGATTTTGTTAATAAACGGAGTATTTTTCCACCTCCAAGGCATAGGATAAAAAAAGTGGAGGTGAAGGGATGGCCGTTGTAAAGCACACTGATGCCGATCTTGCCTTATTGGCAAGATTGCTTAGAGCGGAAGGCGAGGGTGAAGGGGATCAAGGGATGTTGATGATCGGTAATGTAGGAGTCAATCGGATTAGGTCGAATTGTTCCGATTTCAAAGGGTTGAGGACGATTCCAGACATGATTTATCAGGAGCATGCCTTTGAAGCAGTGCAGAAGGGGTATTTTTATCAGCGAGCAAGGGAGAGGGAAAAAAGACTTGCACGCCGCAGTGTAAATGGTGAAAGGTTATGGCCTTCGAAATTTAGCCTATGGTACTTCAGGCCACCGGGAGATTGTCCGGCAACCTGGTATAATCAGCCCCTGGTTGGGCGTTTCAAGCTCCATTGCTTTTATGAACCAACAGGTACAGAATGCCCAAATATTTATAATACATTTTAAGGAAGAGGCTGAACCTTATGGGGGTTTGGCCTCTTTGTGCATCAATCCTTGACTTGGAAAAAACATATGATAAAACTGGCAAATGATTTACTGATACTGTAAAATTGAGACTGTAAATTTCCTGATGAGAAAGGAATAAAAAAATTGATGAGTAAAAGGCTTATTGATTATGGACAAGGGCAAATCGGGGAACAGCCGGAAGATATTGCAGAGATATTTAAGTCTTTCGTGGAGAACAACCCGGACGCCATTTCCATTGTTGATCTGGAAGGGAAGACCCTTCTAGTGAATGCAGGTTTTGAAGAGTTTTTCGGTTGGACGAATGATGAGCTCATTGGCATGCCGTTTCCAATTATTCCTGATTTCTTGAAGGAGTCAGTCAATGAATTGCATGACCAGATTAAGGCAGGGGTACAAAAGAAAGGCTTTGAAACGGTCAGGCTAAGGAAGGACGGCCAGTTAATCGATGTAAGCATTTCCCTGTTCAATATCCGGGATGATGAAAATGAGCCGTGTGCACTGGTTTTCGTTTATCGGGACATCACGAATCAAAAACTTGCTGAAGCTGCCTTGAAGGAAAGTGAGCAAAGGTATCGCAGTTTAGTGGAGGTGTCACCTGAAGCGATTTTTGTACATCGCAATGGGATCATCGAGTATATGAATCCCATGGGGGCAAAAATGCTTGGGATGGATAGTGTGGAAGATATTATCGGTAAATCGGTTTTTCAGTTCGTTCACCTGGAGTCCCGGGAAAGTGTACAAAAAAGAATCGAGACCATGAGGGACGATCATCAGGCAGTTGGTTTACTGGAACAAAAGTTCATTCGGCTTGATGGACAAGTATTTTATGGAGAAACACTCGGTCTTCCGATTATTTATAAAGGTCAACCAGCCATACAGGTATTCTGCAGGGATATTACGGAGCGTAAAAAGACCGAAGAGCTGCTCTGTAAATCCAATATGTTATCGGCGGTAGGACAGATGGCTGCAGGCATCGCACATGAAATAAGAAATCCATTAACGACGGTCAAGGGATTTTTACAATTATTAAGGGAAGACCCTGAGCAAAAGGACTATCTTGAAATGATGGTCAGTGAAGTTGAAAAAATCGAAACCCTTGCCAATGAATTTTTAAGTTTAGCAGAGCCAGAAGTGAAGGTTTGTGAATTCATTCAGCTTAGCGATATATTGGATAGTGTGATTATGGTAGCCGAGTTTCAAGCGATTTTGAATGATGTTGAAATCATCAAGGAATATAATATGGATTCGGCATCTGTCTTTGGTGAACCGAATCAGTTAAAACAAGTATTCACGAATGTCGTCAATAATGCGATGGAAGCCATGCCGAATGGCGGCAAACTTCATATACAGTTAAACCATGAAGGAGGCTCTGCAATGATCCGATTCATGGATCAAGGCTGCGGAATCTCCAATGAGCGCTTGAAGCATCTAGGGCAGCCTTTTTATAGCACCTCTGAAAAAGGAACAGGGTTTGGGCTCATGGTCAGTACTAAAATCATCCATGAGCATAATGGGGAAATTCATTTCAGCAGCGAAGTGGGAGAAGGGACGATTGTAGATATCCGTCTCCCTATCAATGAAAGTTCACAATGAAAAGTGACGAGAAGCCATGCTCTCGTCACTTTTTGGTTTATAGTTTAACGATCGTTCTGCCTCTAGCTTCCCCTTTTATTAGGGTAGGAAGGACGTCAGGCAATTCTTCAAGTGTAATTTCCTGTTGAACGAGCTGTTCTAAATGCTCGGGTTTAAAGTCAGTGGCAAGGCGATGCCAAACTTTCAATCTTGTATCCATCGGGCAATTGACCGAATCGATCCCAAGTAGATTAACCCCTCTTAGGATGAATGGAAAGACGGTGGCAGGAAGGCTTGTACCAGCTGTCAACCCACTGACCGCAACAGCTCCGCCATACTTGATTTGGCTAAGGACCGAGGCTAACGGTTCACCGCCGACGGGATCTACCGCCCCGCTCCACTTCTGTTTGCCAAGTGCCCGCAGCTTGCCATCATATACATCTTCCCGCGATACAATGGTCGTTGCACCGATTTCCTTCAAGTAACCATGTTCCGATTCTTTTCCAGTACTCGCTTCCACGGAATAGCCAAGTTTGGAAAGGATCGAGACAGCGAAACTGCCAACCCCGCCAGTTGCACCAGTGACGAGAATGCTCCCTTGCTCAGGGGTGAGGTTATTTTCTTCCAGTCTCAGAACCGATAAGGCTGCAGTGAAACCGGCCGTACCGATGATCATTGCCTCTTTCATTGTAAGGCCTTCAGGAAGCGGGACGATCCACTCTGCAGGAACACGGGCAAATTGACTGTAGCCGCCGGATTGCGAAACGCCAATCCCATAGGAGGTCGCAATGACTTCGTCCCCTTCTTTAAAGTGCGAATCCTCAGATGAAACGACGACACCAGCCATATCAATTCCTGGAACGATCGGATAGCTGCTGACAATGTTTCCATTAGGAATGCTGGCAAGGCTATCTTTATAGTTCACACCGGAATAATGAACACGGATGAGCACTTCGCCTTGAGGTAGATCATCAAGTGATAGGTGCTGAATGTTAACGGTGAATTGATCATCTTGCTTGTTCACGACTAATGCATCAAATTGCTGAATCATGGTTCGGTCCCCCTTATAATAATGAATCTACCCCATTATAAAAGAAAAAATATAGGAATGTATAATGATACAATTCGAAATAAGTAGCGCTTGCTTTTCTTTCTGCTTCTAAAAATGGTACTATTAGATTTGATTCAGTTCATATTAAAGGAGATGTTTTACATGGCTAAAAAAGGATACATACTTATGGCAAATGGAGAAAAGATCGAATTCGACCTTTTCCCGAACGAAGCACCGAACACAGTGGCTAACTTCGAAAACTTAGCAAACACAGGCTTTTATAATGGTGTAGTCTTTCACCGTGTCATCCCTGGTTTCGTAAGCCAAGGCGGAGATCCAACAGGTACAGGTGCAGGCGGAAGCGGCAAGCAAATCAAATGTGAAACAGAAGGCAACCCTCACAAACATGAGGCAGGAAGCCTATCGATGGCACATGCTGGAAAAGATACAGGCTCAAGCCAATTCTTTATCGTGCACGAACCACAACCGCATCTTAACGGTGTTCACACAGTATTCGGTAAAGTGACATCTGGACTTGAAACAGCCAAAGCTATGAAAAATGGCGACAAAATGGAAAAAGTAGAAGTTTTTGACGCTGAATGATGAAAGCGAAAAGAGGGGGCATTATGCTCCCTCTTTTTTTGCCATGTCCATGGAGGCATTTTTTGCGAAAACCGGGGGAATATAGAGTCACTTTTGTATAATGCTTTCAGTGAAACGATATTTGACCGCTGTCAAGGTTTCTGAAATATCCCATAATCTTTTCGAAGTTTCTTCATTATATAAAGTATCTATGATATCGTCTTTTCTAGGAAAGCCTTTTCTGCTCTTCTTTCCATCAGGTCCGATATACTCCCCGCCTATTAATGCAGGTTCCGTTGCGGCATAAAGGGTAGGCAATGCTCCCTACTTGCCGGCTGGGTGATGGTTTTGGAAAGAAAGTGCACGAATCTATTTATGGGTTTGCCAGATCCGCGAGACATGAGATTAGTATGGGAAAGGCCCGGGTGACAGGCAACGCTAACCGGGTTTGCATCATGCTGGTTGAATTTATTCTGTAATTCGCGGGCGAAGAGTAGATTGGCCAGCTTGCTTTGCCCATAGTATTTCATCGGTTTATAACCGTTTTCACCATTTAGGTTTTCGAAGTCTATATATCCATTGATGGCGGCCAAGCTGCTCAATGTGACCACACGCGATTTTGGTGTAGAAAGGATACGCGGAAGAAGGAGGCCTGTCAAAGCAAAATGACCGAGATGATTGCTGCCGAATTGCAGCTCGAAACCATCCTTCGTCTTACTGTATGGCGGAATCATCACACCTGCGTTATTGATGAGGACGGAGAGTGAGTCATAGTTTTCCTGAAAGGAATCGGCAAAATGACGAATGCTGCTTAAATCACTTAAATCCAGATGCATCACGTGTACATTTGCCTTAGGATGGACCGATAAGATCCTATCGACCGCCTTTTCACCCTTTGAAGCATTCCGGACGGCAAGGATGATCTCTGCCCCCTTACCGGCCAGTGCAAAAGCCGTTTCGAAGCCAAGTCCACTATTTGCACCAGTAATCACAATGGTTTGCCCCGATACATCTGCCATTTCTTCGCCATTCCACTTTTCAATCATCCAATCACACCTTTCCACACAGTCTATACCTATCATATACCCAAATAATTCCTATATGTCACATTCTGTGGCGGGAACAGAGTGCTGTATTAAAAAAAATTAACCGCCCATTAAGTAATCCATTATATTTTTCATGATCAGAATGACGGTAACTATGATAAATAATACTCTTACATATGCCACTCCTTTCTTAATGGCGAATTTTGAACCGGCCAATGCTCCTGCTACCATGGAAATCCCCATCGGTATTCCATAGGAAAAGTTGACGGTATCAAGGAATATGAACATGATCAGTGCTGCCAGATTACTTCCGAAGTTCAAAAATTTTGCATTTCCTGCAGAGTGCAAAAAATCAAAGCCAATCATTAAAAAGGCAAACAAAATGAAAGATCCCGTTCCAGCGCCCAAAAATCCATCATAAAAACCAATGGCCAATATAGCGAACCCAAATAGTGCGGCCTTTTGCCATGTGAGTCTAAGGTAAGTCGATTTCTGTCCCCAGTCCTTTTTAAAAAAAGTATAAATGGCAATAGCTAGTAAAAGAACTAAGATCAGAGGTTTTAATAATTCAGGTGAGACGAAATTGACAACCCAAGCTCCTAGCAGGGAACCTATGAAAATCAGTGGGAAAAGTTTGGAAACCAGTCGAAAATCAACCTTGCCTGAGCGAATGAAGGCTATGGTACTTGTTAAAGACCCCATTGAACTTGCTAACTTATTCGTTGCGATCGCTTGAGAAGGGGAAAGTCCTGAAAATAATAAAGCGGGTATGGAAATCAGGCCTCCTCCGCCGACCACAGAATCAATGAATGCTGCCAAAAAGCCGAAAAACATCAGCAGCACGAGTGTTGAAATTTGTATATCCTCCATCCAAGAAGCCTCCGTATCAATGGCATTATGGCTAAATGCTAGTTTTGCTGAAGCCATAACCCAGTTTATTTATATTAGTCACTATTTAGATAGTAACTAATCAAAACCATTCTGTAAATAAGAATATGAAGAGTCATACCTTTTGAAATCGAATAGATTTCGATAAGAGATTTGGTATGATAGGCATATAACTTACTAAAAGCACTAGGAGGTACTATGCAAGATATCATTCAAAAACTACAATCTCTCGGGTTTAGTCAATATGAAGCAAAGGCTTATGTTTCTTTGGTTCGCCAAGGTCCAACCAGTGCCTATCAAGTAAGCAAGGAATCAGGAATTCCCAGGGCCCGCATCTATGAGATATTAAATGGACTTCAAGAAGAAGGAATCGTTTTAAAAGAGGAAATCAATGACTCGGTACAATATTCACCGCTACCAGTCGATGTGTTTCTGGAATCGGTCCAATCAAAATGGAATAATACCTACCAATCCATCAGTCATACACTAAAACAATTCGAGAAAATCGAACCGATGTCAGACAATCGTGTAATGACGCTTAAGGGTGAAGGGCACATCCTATCCTTTTGCCGTACTTTGATTCAAAAAGCCGAGAAACGGGTGGTGGTTTCCTTATGGGACGAGATGTATGGAAAACTTGAACAAGAGCTAAAAGGGATTGCCGCGCATTGCACTCTCAAGGGGATTGCATTTCAGGTTGAAAACCCATTACCAGGTATAGATATACATCGCAAAACAAGCTATGTGGACAATATCGGAGAGAACAAATGGTTCATCTTATCCATCGATGGCAAGGAGACGATTTACGGCCCTTCTCCCGAAACGAGAGAAACGGCGTTTTACACAGATGATCCCATTCATATCAATTTTCTCGAAAATTACATTTGGCATGATATCCTCGTTAACCGCTTGGTCAAAAAGGATGAAGAAGATGCCGAGAAATGGATTTCAAGCGAAAGAGATCGTTTTTTCTCCCTATAGATTTGAAAAAAGCTGATAACCCCATATGCGGGGATATCAGCTTTTTTATTTTTTGTACCAGAGTCATTCGGATAAAAGGGTTTTAGGAAATCTAATGGCCGTGGGCAAGCTGGATTTATCTCGATAAGACCTGTAAGACACAATCGTATGGTTATGCGCTTGAACATCCAACTGGAGAATCTGTGAGCTTTTCATCTCCAAATAGTACGTAACGTCTTCTTTTTGTAAATGGTAAAAAGAAAAAGGTATTCCTAAAAGGTCCTTGCTGATCAGTGTTGTTTCAGGCTGATTGATGATGTGCTCACCCAATTCCGCTATTGTAACAGAAGTTGTTCCTGTAATGGCTGTTATTTTTTCTTTTGCATAATCGACTGCATGACTGAAGGTGACGGCAATATTCTTAAAGATTCCGTTCATGGGGGCATCTCCTTTTAATTAGGCTTTGTTTGTAGTATGGTACGTGGCTAATGCTTTATGCAAAAAAATTCGTAATGATGATATAGAATTGTCGGTTTATGAACATGATTAAGATAGTGTGCAGCAAAATCAATAAAAGGGCAATTAAGGAAGGACAGAGAAAATGTCAATGAAGGTCAAAGCATGAAGAATAAAAATATATATTGGGGTCTGTTCCTCATCGTAATCCTCGCTTTTTCAGTGGTGTTCATTCAGTTGAATTCCAGAGCGGAAAAAGGGGAAGACGCCGATGCGGATAGTCATGAAAAAATAGAAAAATTGCTGAAAAAAATGACGATTGAAGAAAAAATCGGACAGCTTATGATGGTCGGTTTCAAGGGAACTGAAAAGAGCAGTGAAATTACAGAGCTTATCGAACAAAAACATATAGGGGGAGTCATTTATTTTGACCGCAATATGAAATCCCCTAAACAAGTGGCCAGGTTATCCAATTCACTTCAGCAAACGGCAGATCAAAGTACACATTCGCTTCCGTTGATGGTGGCCATCGATCAGGAAGGCGGGGACATCATCAGGATGAAGGAACGGGTATCGCCCCTCCCTGCGCAACAGGATCTTGGAAAAAATGCCTCTATTGAAGACATGTACAAAGTGGCCAAATTGAATGGGACAGAACTGGGCTCCATGGGGATTAACATTAATTTCGCCCCTGTACTTGATCTATCGAAAACGGATAAGCGTTCATTTGGGCAAGATCCGGAAAAGGTGTATCAATACGGAAAGAAAGCCATTCAAGGATTGAACGATGTATCGGTAACTGGTGCACTGAAGCACTTTCCTGGAAACGGACGCAGCGAAATCGATCCGCATGTCGAAACATCTTCCGTGGAGGCAAACCAACTTGATCTGGAAAATTCGGATATTTATCCTTTCAAGCAAATCATAAGTGAAATGGATAACCAAAAGTTTTTCGTGATGGTGACCCACATTAAATATCCAGCCTATGATAAAGAAAAACCAGCAAGCCTTTCTAAAATCATCATAGGTGACCTGCTGCGGGGGAAACTCAAATATGAAGGACTAGTCGTTACCGACGATTTGGAAATGGGTGCTGTGAACAAGTATTTCTCCTATGAAGATATGGGGAAGCAGGCAATCCTTGCAGGAGCCGATTTATTACTTGTCTGTCATGAATATTCCCATGAGCTTGAGGTATATAACGGATTACTGCAAGCAGTAAAGGCAGGGGAAGTTCCAATGGATAGAATTAACGAGTCAGTGAAAAGAGTGCTGACATATAAACTTAACAATATGAAGCAAACGAAAGCTGACCCGGACAAAGCTGAAAAAGTCGTGAAAAATCCCGAAAGCATAAAGTATATCGAAAGCCTGAGCGAGGATAAATAAAAGCGTAACCGTTCTCTCAAGAGGATGCTTTTGTTTAAATCAGCTGATAGAGGGAATACTATATATGACTAACTTGAAGGAGGAAACCAACATGCCATCAAACAAAATGCTTGGAACCGTCCTGATAGGAGCAGCCGCATTCTTAATGCGCAATAAGAAAACCCGTGAAAAAACCATGGGTCAAATAAGATCCCTAGCCACACCAGAAACCATTGATAAGGTTAAGAGCCAATTCCAATCAATAACCAAAACAAAATCAAGTAACCCATCCGTACGTTAAAGTAAATAACCCCATTAAGTTGTTATTAATGGGGCTTTTTTTATTGCTTAACATCCTTTTGGTAAACGATTAAACCGCCAGCAGAAGCCGGGGAAAGGAAAAAGAAAGCACCCGATTCTTTCGATAAACCTTGGACAGGTTTTCAAAAGTACAAGTGCTTTCATGAATGATCAATGATCATTCAGCTTCATCTTCACCGTCATCTTCTTTATTGAACCAAAGCGGATCCTCGTTATCGACTTCACCATTATAATTAATCAGGATTTCTTCTCCTGCTTTTATGTCGGTGTAAGCAAAGAAATCAAACGTATGATTCTTGAAGTTAATGTCATACGTAGCGTTGGGTGTATAAGAATGATTAAACAGCATGCCATAACCTAAAAGCATGGCAGTATGGTTAATTCCATATTCAAACGCATAATCAGCCAGCAATGTCTTCTCTATGAAAACATGCTCCTCGTTTGGATAAGCAATGACAGGTGCCTCATGCAAAAGCTCACCTTTTTTAATATCTCGTGTTGCGAATACGCCTCTATTGAACTCACCATCACTGAGTGTGGAAGTTTTAACTTCAATCATGTTCGTCACCTACTTGTTCTATTCAATATAGTCCAGATCATCTAAGCTTGACAGTTAATTAGGAGAAAAGCAACTATTTTACGGAATTAATCATTTTTAGTAAACGACACGATAGTTTTTTATTGGAGCTCTACCTGTACCGTAGGACGGAATTCTGCACATGAAGGCCGAAAAAAGGTAGCGAGCGGCCGAAATAATCCTCGGAAGGACGAAACATCTTCGTGGAGCGGGAAGTGCCATCATGAAGGAAGATAGTATGACCTGTGAGTCCTGGATACCGATTTTTACTGTTTATTATGATGTATCGGAAAATCCATTGTTATTCTAAAATGAATGTGAATAATCGGTTTATCTATTACAGTACATAAGAAAAAACACCTCCGCTAGAAGTGAAGCTAGGGAGGTGCCGTTCATATAGGTAAATCTCTTAATTCACACCCACAGCTGTAAAGGCATTTTTGACAGCTGTGACTTCTGCACTGGTTGAACCGTATAAATCAGAGGCCGCTTGTACGACTGCCGCTCTGGCTTGTGAAAATGTCGACGAGGAAGTTAAATAAGTCGTGTTTGCCCGGTAAAAGATGGTTCCCAGTTTATCAATGCCGATTCCGGATACACTTACGCCATGGTGAGTTCCGCCTGCAGAGATCAAATATGCTGCCTTATTTATGATTCCGCTGTTCGTGTGTACTCCTCCATTATCACCCGTTCCAGTATAACGGTTCGAATAATGGTCAGGGTCACCATTCAATGTTGGATTAGCCATTGAACGGAGTGCATCGCCGGAAATATTTGGTGTGTAAATATCTTCTCCGATCAAATAATCCGCTTTGGCACTTTGATTCTTAAATTCGACAACGGTGCCAAAAATATCAGAAATCGCTTCATTCAAAGCACCGGATTCATATTGGTAGGTAAGATTCGATTCAGTGGAAGAAACGGCATGCGTCAGTTCGTGTGCAACGACATCCAGACCGCCGGACAATGGGATGAACGTCGTGCCATCTCCATCACCGTAAACCATTTGGTTGCCATCCCAGAAAGCATTATTGTATCTCGAGCCATAATGAACGGTTGACTTCAGGATGGTTCCATTTCCATCATAAGAGTTCCGTCCAAATGTGGATTTGTAATAATCATAGGTTTTACCCGCATAAAAATGAGCATCCACACCAGCTTTATCGGTAGAAGCAGTAAAAGCATTTGTTGTGTTGGAAAAGAGTGTACCAGGCAATCTTGATCGGTTATTGGCATTATAAGTGTAGATGCCTTTGCCGCGTGTATTGTCTTGTAAATAGTATTTGCCGCTGGATAAGGTAGTGTTCAGTGACACGGTGTTGTTTAAGACCCCGGTGCCCGTTCCGACGGAATTGGTCCCCGTCACTTCATCCAGTGTATTAAATTTATTCAGGATTTTACCCGTTTTGACTGAAATGAAATAATTATGATTTCCTGGTTCCGGACTTAAGAATTTCAAATTGACTTTATATACATAATCGGCCTTGCCTTTATTTGCGTATACATATAGGTCAGATTCAGGCGATTGTTCGTAGGCAGGAGTGAACCCAAGATCCGCTTCCGCTATTTTGATAGCTTCGGATTTACTGATGCCTTTTTTTGCCTTTTTCCCTAATTTAGTGTTTAAATTGGCTTCAACCGTACCGGACACGACCGTCAATACACCTTTAGAGTCAATCGATACTGCTTGTGTGGAATTCCATACAGGTACGCCTTTATAGGTTTGTTGCAATCTAAGGATGGTATTGCCTAGTTCATCCTTGCTTTCTTTCTGGATCGTGAAGGAGTCTTTCGCCTTTTGCTTTTCTAGCTTGTAAGACTTTTTGTTTTCATCAAAAAAGGTAAGAATGATATCTTCTGCCGCTTGCTTTGATGGATCCGTAAGGTTCCCAGACTTGAATTCTAGCGAATCCTTATGCTTATTGTACTTTTCAACACTTAACACATTCTTTGCCGCTAAAGCTTCTTGATGGGGAATAGCAGAAAATAAAAGACCGATGGATAGTGCAGTTCCTAAAAATACCTTACCTTTCATAACATTCAACTCCTTCATGAGAATACCTCATTTTTACATCGTTTCATTATTATTATCAAATGGATAAAACTCGCGAAAAATATGACATTTAAAGGAATAAAATGGAGAAAAATGGATTTTGAAAGAAATATTCTTTGAATATATTCTTTTAGTAATATTTGGAATGTATTTATATAGAACCAAATGAATAAAAGTGCAAAAAAACATGGCGTAATGTGCAAAAAAACGTGGCGTAAAGTGCAAAAAAAATTGTCTATTGAAGGCGTTTTTTTAATAATTTGTTGATTATTGCGTTTTATAAATCTGGCATGAAAATTGCATATATATCAGAAAAGGAATTCGAATTGTAAATTGGATCTATTTGAAAGTCTATGAAATAGGAAAATTTATTAAATGGATTTCCCATATATGAAAGCGCTTATATAGAAAGGGATGAAAATTTATGATACCAAAACAAGACAATGACATCTTGCATCCTCCAAAGCAAGAAGAACAAGAATTAAAGCGCGGTTTAAAATCCCGTCATTTAACGATGATTTCCATTGGCGGGGCTATTGGCACCGGGCTGTTCCTTAGCAGCGGGGCAGCCATTCATACAGCTGGGCCAGGCGGCGCATTACTTGCTTATGCCTTAGTTGGGGCAATGGTGTACTTTGTGATGACGAGCTTAGGGGAACTGGCAGCCTTTATGCCGACAAGCGGCTCTTTCAGTACTTATGGATCGAAATTCGTCGATCCGGCATTTGGTTTTGCCTTGGGATGGACGTATTGGTTCAATTGGTCGATGACGATAGCGGCAGAGTTGGCGGCCTCGACAATGATCATGAAATTCTGGTTTCCGAATAGTCCATCATTGTTATGGAGCTCATCATTCTTGGTGCTCATTTTCCTATTGAACTATTTATCCGTTAAAGGATATGGTGAAGGGGAATACTGGTTTTCCTTCATAAAAGTAACAGCCATCGTTATTTTTATAATCGTCGGGCTGCTAATGATCGTCGGCATTATGGGCGGCGAAGCAGTAGGCTTTAAAAACTTCACCGTCGATGACGCTCCTTTCCCGGGTGGGTTCATGGGTGTCTTCATCGTGTTCATAGCGGCTGGCTTTTCTTTTCAAGGTACCGAAATTGTCGGTGTGGCTGCCGGGGAGAGTGAAGATCCTGCACGGAATATACCGAAGGCCATTAAAAGTGTCTTCTGGAGAATCCTGCTCTTTTACGTATTGGCAATCTTTGTAATAGGACTGCTTATCCCTTATACGAACTCAAGTTTACAAGGTGATAACGTCATGGTAAGCCCATTCACGCTCATTTTTGAAAAAGCTGGAGTGGCCTTTGCTGCTTCGCTTATGAATGCCGTCATTTTAACAGCGGTATTATCTGCAGGTAACTCCAGTCTATATGCATCTACGCGTATGTTATATTCAATGGCAAAAGATGGGCAAGCACCTCGTATTTTTGCAAAGCTTAATAAACGCGGAGTACCGGTTGCAGGAATGATTTTGACATGTTCCATCGGCATGCTGGCATTTTTAGCCTCCATATTCGGTGATGGTAAAGTGTATATTTGGTTAATGAATGCCATTGGAATTACAGGATTTATCTTTTGGCTGGGCATTTCCATCAGCCATTACCGTTTCCGGAAAGCATTCATCGCTCAAGGCCATTCATTGGAGAAGCTGCCCTATAAGGCATTATGGTTCCCGATTGGACCGATCTTTGCCATTTTAATTGGCATGATCGTCATCCTGTCCCAAAATATCCAAGCCTTTTTCTCAGACCAGATCGATTGGGGAAGTGTTATAGCAGCATACCTGGGAATTCCGCTTTTCCTTGGTCTATGGTTTGGCTATAAACTGGTAAGAAAAACTAAATTCGTTAAACTTGATGAAGTCGAATTTGACTTTGACAAAAAATATGAATGAACAAGTGTAAAGTAAAATCAGCCGGACAATTTGTCCGGCTTTTACTTGTTTTCCATAGGCTCATTATCAAAAGCTAGGAAGCTGATTCCTAGTTTTTTATTTTTGGTAAATGGAAATTTATACAAATCTAGTGGGAGGTGTTATATGATAATCGTAAACTCTGCTAAATTGAATGTACAGAACGACGGGGAAAGCTTTTAATATTTCCAAGGGAAAGGGAAGGTGCACGGCTGATGACCTTATTGACTCATTTAAAAGTATTGGACTTTTCAACGTTACTGCCAGGCCCATTTGCCACTTTGATGCTAGCGGATTTAGGAGCGGACGTTTTGAAGGTAGAGAGGCCGGGAGCGAAGGATTCATGGGGTGTGAACCAATATCTTAACAGATCGAAGAAGTCGATCACACTTGATTTAAAACAATCCGGGTCCATCGAATCCGTAAAAAATCTAGTGAAGGAATACGATATCGTCATTGAACAATTCCGTCCAGGTGTCATGGAACGCCTAGGACTGGGGTATGAGGCATTAAAATGGATCAATCCGAAGCTGATTTACTGTTCCATCACTGGCTTCGGCCAGACCGGTCCCTATAAAGACCGACCGGGACATGATATCAATTATATTTCGATTGCAGGCTTATCAGGCTATTCCGGTACGAAAAAGGACGGGCCGGCAAAAAACGGAACCCAAATAGCAGATCTTGCCGGAGGCTCACTGCATGCTGTTATCGGTATATTATCTGCTGTCATTCATAGGGAAAGAACAGGAGAAGGCCAAGCCATCGACATCAGCATGACCGACTGCAGTTTTGCCTTGAATGCCATATCCGCACCTCTGAATTTACAAGGGGGCCTCGAGCTTGAACCAGAAAAACTGATGTTAAACGGAGGGTCCTTTTATGACTTTTATGAAACGAAATGTGGACGCTATTTTTCGGTAGGAAGCCTTGAGCCCCCTTTTCGAAAAGCATTATGTGAAGCGATCGGTGCACCCGAATTGTATAAACTGAGCATGAAAAGCGATGAAGAAAGCGGAATCAGGTTTAAAACGGCCATTCGACTTGCTTTTCTTGAAAGAGATTTTCATGAATGGCAGGAAATATTCGCTGATTTCGAGGCCTGCGCAGAACCAGTGCTGACCTTCACTGAAGCGGCCGAACACCCCCAATTGAAGGAGAGGGGAATGATCGTCAAGGTACCTGACGGAAAAGGAAGTGCCCAGAAGCAAATCGCATGCCCGATCAAAACATCGGTTTTCACCCCTGAATATAAACATGCAGGCTTGAGGCCAGGACAAAACAACGCAGAAATTCTTCGCACCCCCAATCGCTAAATAATGATGTAAAGGCTATCCCTTTTCCGAGTTTTTTGGAAAGGGATAGCCGTTTTTTTGAGGGCCGAAAAAGCGGCGGAAGGCCGTATTAAGCAGAAGGAGAACAAATTATCCTCTTATCACTTGTGGAAAGCAACATATTGCTACTGTGAAATTTTACTGGTTATAACTAATTTGGACAGGGTATCAGAGTAACATCCCTGTCAAAGGGCTTTTGAGAAAATTGCTCAGGTAAGGAGGATTTATTAGACATGTTTGGTCTCTCTGATATCATTAAATTTCTATTTTCCTTTTTTTTGATCATGCCGATCGTTACGCTGATACATTTGAGCGGGCATATTTTCTTTGTTACGATCTTTGGGGGATCAGAAAAGAAAATCTTGATCGGTTGTGGTAATAAACTTTTCGCCTTTCGGAACATAGAGGTGAGGAAATATTATTTTTGGAACGGGACTTGCGAGTTCAAGGGATTGAAACATGATAATCGATTGACGAATACGCTGATATATTTAGGGGGGGCTATCTTTAATTTAGTCGGCATGCTGATCATATATAGCTTAGTGTATCAGAATATCTTGGAAAGCTCGGTAATCTGGTATCAATTTATCTATTTTTCTTTCTATATTATGTTTTTCTCCTTGTTTCCGATGTATTTCTCGGACGGGTCGCCTAGTGATGGGAAGGCTGCGGAATTGGCATTGAGGAACAAGCTGGAAGATAGGGTGACGGATGATATATTTGTGAAGAAAATGGATGATGAAGATAGCTGCAAGTAATCGGTAAACCCGGCATATGCTATAACCGACGTTCCATATGCATGGCAGGAGGGGAATGCGAGGATGAGTACATTCAATCCATTCAAAAATGGCATACCGATAACGGTAACTGAAGCTATGATAGAGAGAATCATAAAAATGAAATCATATGATCAGGATATTAAAGTCGATATTACGCCAAAGCATATCGTGCTTTCGGGAACGATGGAAGTGAAAAAAATGATGTTTAAGAAAAACGTAGCTTTCCGGATTACATTAAAACCGGTACACGTCGAAAATAGAACGATTTCATTTGAATTAGTGGAAATGGAACCAATTGACAGGAATTTCATCAACCAAAGGATATTTAACAGACCGCCATTTTTTGAATTTGAAAATAGAACGATCAAAATGAATGTTAATGCTTGGAACCTCGTGAGAAAAGTTCCGGTGGGCACAATTAAATCGTATGAACTTGTCGAAGGTGCATTGAAAATGAAACTTTCTTTATGATTTAAGGGGATATTTTACATACATCCTTAACTGCAATCTATAAAGGGAGTGCCAGGTATGTTAGTGTTATGGTGACATCGGTCATGAAAAAAATGTGTTTGATAAATCAAGCTCTTTAAAATATACTAAATGACTTGAAGTTTTGAGTTTTTCTGGGAATGAGGAGGATAATAATGGATCAGAAGATTTTGCCTGCTTCTGCAAGCATGAAGGATTTCGAAAGATTTTTAGAAAGTTCCTATGAAATAGGTGTGTTTCTTGATTTGCATATATCACAATTGAAAAATGTAAGTATGATGGCAAAGCAGCATAATAAGAAAATGATCTATCATGTCGATTTGATTCATGGCATAAGAAGTGATGAGTACGCGACAGAATTCATTTGTCAGGAATATAATCCCTATGGGCTGATTTCGACTAAATCAAGCGTTATATTGAAAGCGAAGCAAAAGGGGGTCATTGCCATCCAGCGAATCTTTTTAATAGACTCACATGCGCTTGAGAAAAGTTATAAGCTGGTGCAGAAAACCAAGCCGGATTATATCGAAGTATTGCCGGGCGCCATGCCATGGATGATAAAAGAAGTGAAGGAACGATTGCAGACACCCATTTTTGCAGGCGGCCTCATACGTACTTCGGATGAAGTCCTGAACGCCCTTGATGCTGGAGCGTCGTCAATCACCACTTCCAAAACTGAATTATGGGATATCGTCTAATAGGGACGAATTGAAAAAAATTACAGAAAAATAGATTTATTTTTCACAAAATATTGACAGCGTTTTCATAACCTAGTATATTTTACAGTACAAGTTAATATATGTGACGGAGACTAGGAGATTCACAACAGATCTATTCATAATTTTTTTATGAAGATAGTTCTGCTGTGGATCTCCTTTTATTTGTTGGCAAAGTTTAAAAATTTATCAGGGGAGGGGTTTTATCATGACTCCATTTTGGGGAGAAGTGTTAGGCACGATGATATTGGTTTTATTCGGAGCAGGTATTGGGGCGGGTTCATCCTTAAAGGGTTCATATGCAAAGGATGCCGGTTGGATCGTTATCACGATAGCGTGGGGATTGGCTGTTACCATGGGTGTTTTTGCAGTGGGTTCCATAAGCGGGGCGCATTTAAACCCGGCGGTCACAGTAGGGTTTGCCATTATTGGAGAATTTCCTTGGAGTGATGTGCCCGGTTACATCGTGGCCCAAATGATTGGCGCAATCCTGGGCGCAACTCTAGTATTCCTGCACTATTTGCCACACTGGAAAGCAACTGATGATCCAGGAACGAAGCTTGGAGTGTTTGCGACTTCACCTGCAATCCCGCACACATTATCAAATCTATTAAGTGAGATGATTGGAACTTTCATCCTTATCCTTGGTTTATTATTTATAGGTGCCAATGATTTTACAGAGGGTCTAAACCCATTCGCAGTCGGGTTATTGATTGTCGTGATCGGGATGTCACTTGGAGGAACGACCGGATACGCCATTAACCCGGCCCGCGACCTGGGGCCGCGCATCGCTCACTTTTTGCTGCCGATACCTGGTAAAGGCAATTCCAATTGGGGCTATTCATGGATTCCGGTCGTTGGACCGATTGTTGGGGGTTCACTTGGTGCCGTTTGTTATAAAGCCTTCTTTATGGGGGAAATAACAGCAGGATTTTGGTCTGTTTTGGGTATAGGCCTGGTACTATTGATATTAGCCTATGCTTTTGGTAAAAAACAGTCACATGAATTGGAAAGCAGAAATATTGCTAGTTAATTAAAAGGAGGGGCATACACAATGGAAAAATACATTTTATCATTAGATCAAGGAACAACAAGTTCGCGGGCGATTTTATTTAACGAAAAGGGGGAAATCGTCCATTCCTCCCAAAAGGAATTCACGCAGCATTTCCCTAAACCAGGCTGGGTCGAGCATAACGCCAATGAGATTTGGGGATCGATCCTGGCGGTGATTGCCGGTGTACTATCTGAATCCGGTGTAAAGCCAGAGCAAATTGCCGGTATCGGGATCACTAATCAGCGTGAAACGGCAGTCGTTTGGGATAAGGAAACAGGTACCCCTGTCTATAATGCGATTGTATGGCAGTCCAGGCAAACAAGTGAAATCTGTGATGATTTGAAGGAAAAGGGACTTAATGATCTATTCCGGGATAAAACGGGATTGTTGATAGATGCATATTTTTCCGGAACGAAAGTGAAATGGATCCTCGATAATGTAGAAGGGGCACGACAAAAGGCGGATGAAGGCAAGCTGTTATTCGGTACCATCGATACTTGGCTGATCTGGAAGCTATCAGGAGGCAAGGTTCATGTAACGGACTATTCCAATGCATCCCGGACATTGATGTACAATATCCATGAACTGAAATGGGATGAAGAACTGCTTGAGATATTGACTGTACCAAAGTCAATGCTGCCGGAAG
Organism: Peribacillus sp. V2I11; assembly: GCF_030817135.1. NCBI lineage: Bacteria > Bacillati > Bacillota > Bacilli > Caryophanales > Bacillaceae > Peribacillus > Peribacillus sp. V2I11. Next base: position 2,900,584 of record NZ_JAUSYW010000001.1, read on the forward strand.
TAAGGCCTTCATCTGAGGAGTATGCACGTACGATCGAATATCATTTCTTCGGCCAATCAATTCCAATCGCCGGGGCAGCAGGTGATCAGCAGGCAGCATTATTCGGCCAAGCCTGCTTTAATGAAGGAATGGCTAAAAATACGTATGGAACAGGCTGTTTCATGCTCATGAATACAGGCGAAAAGGCTGTCAGTTCCGAACACGGACTATTGACGACCCTTGCTTGGGGATTGAATGGGAAGGTCGAATATGCACTGGAAGGCAGTATATTCGTAGCTGGCTCCGCAATCCAATGGCTGCGCGATGGTCTGCGGATGCTTCATGATGCCAAGGACAGCGAAGCCTATGCAAAACGGGTGGAAAGTACGGATGGAGTATATGTGGTACCGGCTTTTGTAGGACTTGGAACTCCATATTGGGACAGCGAAGTGCGGGGAGCCGTCTTTGGTTTGACGCGCGGCACATCCAAAGAACATTTCATTCGTGCCACACTTGAATCACTTGCGTATCAAACGAAGGATGTCCTTGATGCAATGGAGGCGGATTCAGGAATCGAGCTGCAGACATTAAGAGTGGATGGCGGGGCGGTCATGAATGACTTCTTGATGCAATTCCAAAGCGACTTATTACGGGTGCCTGTCGAGAGGCCGACCATAAACGAAACTACAGCATTAGGAGCTGCATACTTAGCTGGACTTGCTGTCGGGTATTGGAAGGATCAAGAAGAAATCTCCCGTCAATGGGCAGTGGACAAAACCTTTAAACCATCCATGGAAGAGCAAGATAGTGAAAAATTATATGAAGGCTGGAAAAAAGCTGTACATGCCGCTATGGCGTTTAAATAAAAAACAGGATGTATTCTTTCTCAAATGAGCTGGAGTATGCTATAATTAAATCAAGTTAATAACTCGGCCGGAGAACAGGAGAGACCATGAATGCGTTATCGTTAATTCGATAATGTGCATTTATGGTCTCTTTTTTTGTTTTTAATGGCAGATTAGGGATATGAATATCTATATAAACTATGCGAACAAATGAACCCAATGAATATAATGACCGAGTTCACGAGTAAACAGTGTGAATTCCCGAGTAAACCGCACGAATTCACGAAAAAAATAGAATGCAATACTTAAAGGAGGAGTCAGGCATGAAGTTTTCAAATATATATCGGGAAGAAACGATCGAACTTATGAAAAAAGAGAAATATGATGTGGTTGTCATTGGTGGGGGGATTACAGGTGCAGGGATCGCTCTGGATGCAACGACCCGTGGAATGAAAGTGGCTTTGGTTGAAATGCAGGACTTTGCAGCAGGTACTTCAAGCCGCTCTACAAAACTTGTTCATGGCGGATTGCGTTATTTGAAGCAATTTGAAATAAAAATGGTTGCCGAGGTTGGTAAAGAGCGAGAAATCGTTTATGAAAATGGACCGCATGTGACCACGCCGGAATGGATGTTGTTACCGATGCACAAAGGTGGCACATTCGGGAAATTCAGTACCTCCATTGGACTCCGGGTATATGATTTCCTTGCGGGCGTTAAAAAAGCTGAACGCAGAAAAATGCTTTCGGTGGAGGAAACACTAAAACGGGAGCCTCTCGTTAAGAAAGAGGGATTGAAGGGCGGAGGCTACTATGTTGAATATCGGACAGATGATGCACGTCTTACGATTGAAGTCATGAAGGCGGCTGTCGATAAAGGTGCAATACCGATAAACTATACAAAAGTAGATAAATTGTTATATGAAAATGGAAAGGTGAACGGCGTCCAAGTTGCCGATTTACTTTCAGGTGGTTCTTTTGAAATATACGCAGACAAAGTTATTAATGCAGCAGGTCCATGGGTAGATTCCATTCGTGAGAAGGACCAATCGAAAAAAGGGAAAACGCTGAAGTTATCCAAGGGTGTTCATGTGGTCATCGACCAATCGAAGTTCCCTTTGAAGCAGGCGCTTTATTTTGATACGCCTGATGGGCGGATGATCTTTGCCATCCCGAGAGCCGGTAAAGCTTATGTAGGGACTACGGACACTTTTTATGATGGTGATCCTGCAGTGCCGACCGTTACTTCCGAAGACCGTGCTTATTTATTAAAGTCCATACATTATATGTTTCCAGAAGTGAACATTACGGATGATGATATCGAATCAAGCTGGGCTGGTGTACGGCCGTTGATTCTTGAAGAAGGAAAAGATCCTTCCGAGATATCAAGGAAAGATGAAATATGGGAGTCCGATTCCGGCCTTATCACGATTGCGGGAGGGAAATTGACCGGTTATCGCAAAATGGCAAAAACGACGGTCGACCTTTTGGCAGGGAAGCTTGCCCAGCAATACAATAAATCTTACCCTGCCAGCGGCACTAAGGGAATGCCGATTTCCGGAGGGGATGTCGGGGGATCAAGCAACTTCTCCGATTATATCAAGCAACATATTCAAATGGGAGTTGACTCAGGACTCGATGTTAAGGACTCCGAAGAGATATTGGCCATGTACGGGTCCAACGCACCTGTGTTATTCGATATCGCAAAAAACGAAGGAGACGGAGGAGCAAGCAGTGGCCTTCCAAAGAAATTGTTCGTACAGCTGAAATACGCACTGGATCATGAAATGGCCGCAACTCCAGTGGACTTCTTCTTCCGCAGGACGGGGACGCTATTATTCAATATCGATTTAGTCCAAACGCATAAACATGCAGTGATCGATTATATGGCTGGATATTTTGGATGGACGGAATCAACAAAAATGGAGAGAACCAAACAATTGGAACAGGAAATATTGGGTGCGATTAGAGTATCTTGAACTATATGAAAAACATGACGCCGGCGGAATCGCTGGCGTTTTTTTCAATTAGGAAAGGGAAACCAAATAGAGATGTTAGGTTTCCTTACGCGAAAACTATTGTTTAATTCATCAAGATGAAATATAATCATTAAAACATTAATTAGAATTTTCAAAATATAAGGAGGAGTTTTATTGTCTGATTTTATTACGGCGTTAAATGGAGTTTTATGGAGTTCACCAGTCATTTATATTTTACTGGGAGTGGGTTTATTATTCTCGATTTTAACCCGTTTTCTGCAAGTGAGGCATATTAAGGAAATGGTTGTTTTGATGTTCCAAGGCAAAAGTTCGGAAGCGGGGGTTTCCTCATTCCAGGCTCTATCCATAGCCCTTTCAGGGCGGGTCGGTACAGGTAACATTGCAGGTGTGGCCACGGCTATCGCCTTTGGCGGTCCCGGTGCCGTTTTCTGGATGTGGGCCATCGCCTTCATAGGAGCGGCCAGTGCATTTGTGGAATCCACTTTAGCTCAAATTTATAAAGTCAAACAAGATGGACAATATCGGGGAGGCCCCGCTTATTATATTGAGAAAGGGATAGGGTGGAAGTGGTTTGCTGTACTTTTTGCATTTGCGGCCCTTATAGCCATGGCCATCCTTATGCCAGGTGTTCAATCCAATTCGATTGCTGCCGGGGTGGAAAATGCATTCGGCATCAAACCGGTGTTCACTGGTTTGGCAATCGTCCTTTTATTGGGCTTCATTATATTCGGCGGTGTAAAGCGGATAGCTAATGCTGCAACCTTGATCGTGCCTTTTATGGCTCTAGGTTATATATTGCTATCTGTTGTGATCGTCTTATTGAATATCACTGAATTACCAGGAGTCATCTCTTTGATATTCAGAAGTGCCTTCGGGTTGGATTCTGCATTTGGGGGGATCATTGGCATGGCGATTGCTTGGGGGGTGAAACGCGGCGTTTATTCAAATGAGGCGGGACAAGGGACAGGCGCTCACCCGGCAGCTGCGGCTGAAGTATCTCATCCAGCAAAGCAGGGACTTGTCCAAGCATTCTCGGTTTATATCGATACATTGTTCGTTTGTTCCGCTACGGCCTTTATGATTTTATTTACAGGCATGTATAATACACAAGCGGAAAATGGTTCATATATCGTCAATAATTTGGGCGATGTATCACCTGGCCCAGGGTATACACAAGCGGCAATAGATAACGTAATCCCGGGTTTTGGTGCTGGCTTTGTTGCAATAGCGCTTTTCTTCTTCGCCTTTACGACGATCATGGCCTACTATTATATTGCTGAAACCAATATCGCCTATTTAATGCGCAACCGGAATGGTAAATGGGCCATGTTCGCCCTGAAGCTCATCATCCTTGCGGCCAGTTTTTACGGATCAGTGCGTACGGCAGAGTTGGCTTGGGCATTAGGGGATGCTGGATTAGGCATTATGGTATGGCTCAATGTCATTGCCATTTTAATTCTGGCTAAACCGGCGCTTATTACGTTAAAGGATTACGAAAAGCAAAAGAAGGCAGGGGTCGATCCGGTTTTCAATCCAAAAGCTTTAGGCATAAAAAACGCCGATTTTTGGGAGAGTGAATACACCGGCGACAAGGAAAATGTTTCTTGAAGGAAAATGCCCTTAAATTAATTTAATAAACGAAATTGTAAACCTTTAGATAATAGGTGAAACATGTATAAGGAGAGAGGAAAACGGCAGGCCTGGCCGTGTTTCTTCTCTCCTTAGCTTATTGAATCTCCCGAACTCAAAAACCGGGGACGCTCTTTAAGATCTCTGCTTTATAAGCTGTAAATCGATGTAAAGCTGCATTCTCGAATGAAAGTCATCAAAATCGATTGAGGTGAGATCGGTTATTTGATTCAATCTATATTTCAATGTGTTGGTATGAATGTATAGCTGTTCAGCTGTCGGTTTGATCCGGCAATTGTTCAACAGATATATTTCCAGTGTTTGAAGGAGTTTGGTCTGGCTTTCCTGGTCCTTCTTTTGAAGAATTTCTAAATCCGTATTGATATAATTCGTTTTAGTATGATGGTTGGAGATCATTTCGAGGTAACGGAAAATCCCAAGCTTGCTATATTGGAAAGGAAGCTGTTCAGGTTTACCGATGAACTTGGCTGAGTTGATCACTTCCAGGGCTTCGAGATAGGATTTTCTTAATTGAAGAATCGAAGAATACTCATTTCCGATTCCCGGGAATACCTTTTTGTCATTGAATTGGGAAAGAACGGTGTTCGTTAAATCATTGGCACTATCGGTAAGCAGGTCTTTCCCTTTTCCGTTGCTGCCAATCAAGACGATGATCTTCAATTGGTTTGTGAATACATGGGTAAAATGATTCAATGCATTGGCGAATAGACTGACTGTATCCGCTAATTCATCGAAATGCTCCGCATCTGATTGAGCGATGGTAAAGACATTGACAAGGAAAGTTTCCGGAATGAGAAGACTCATATTGGCGGCTTCCCATTTTATTTGGTTTTCTGTTTGATAGACTTCGTCAATGACCTTTTGATAAAACTCATTTTTTTCTTCGTCTTTTTTCATGTTTATCTGTTTTTTCTGATAAAGGAGCTTGCCGATATGATGGGAAACTTCATGTAAAAATTCCAAATCGGAATCAGTCATCATTTCCGTTTCTTGGACCCAAATGAATCCGAAGACCTGTCCTTTGTGAACGGCGCTTACAACGACTCTTTGATTTAATCCGATTTCCTCGATTTGTTTCACCCTAAATGGATGCTCCACGGTTTTAAGCTGTTCGACAATGCCCTCATCCATGAATTTTTCCAGAATTGGAATCGGCCAATGCTTTGTGAAGATGGTTTGCCGATTGGCTTGGTCGAAGTGTTCGATATAATATGAACTATATGCCAGCAATAAAAATTGGTCATTTTCGATGACGACTGGTTTTTTTAAATAAGTGCTGACCATATCCGTTATATCGTTGATGTTCGTGAGAGTCAGGATTTTTTCTAATGACATATATGGCCCCCTGTTATTTTTTGAAGTATATGACAACTTAGTTTAATAATACTTTTAAAGTAATGATGTGTATAGGGGGAAGAACAAAGAAGGAACGGTATATGAAAAGATTTTCATATACCGTTCCTTTTAGGTAATTTATTATTGTTTTAATGTTCTTTCGAATTCATCGAATTGCTCTTCTACTTCTTTTGATGGTTTCGCTGTTAGAAGACTGACCAGGATGATGGCAATCAAGCTTGCGCCAAAACCAGGAATCATTTCATAAAGCGTATCGGATAATCCTGCCATGGACCAGAAAATTACAGTCCCGGCACCAACGACCATCCCTGCTAATGCGCCCCATTTTGTCATGCGTTTCCAGCATAGGCTTAGTAAGACCAATGGACCGAATGAAGAACCGAATCCAGCCCAAGCATACCCTACAAGTGAAAGAATCGTGTCATTTTTCTCCCAAGAGAGAATAAGCGCGATGATCGATATGATCAGTACAGAAAGTCTGCCTAGGAAGACAAGTTCTTTATCTGAAGCGGTACGACGGAAGAAGGTTTTGTATATATCCTCCGTTAAAGAGCTGGCTGTAACCAACAACTGCGAAGAAATCGTGCTCATGACGGCTGCCAGTATTGCTGAAATCAAGAAACCAGTAATGAATGGGTGGAACAGTATTTCCCCTAACTCTATGAAAATCGTTTCAGGATCAGCTAACTTGAGACCGTTCTGAGAAAAATACGTGATTCCGATGAATCCGGTCAGCATTGCACCAATAGTGGAGAAAATCATCCAGCCCATCCCGATAGTACGGGCTCTCTTTATTTCCTTAACAGAACTGATCGCCATAAAGCGGACAATGATATGGGGTTGTCCGAAGTACCCCAGTCCCCATGCAAATAATGAGATGATGCCTAAAAAGCTAGTTCCGGTAAAAATATTCAATAAGGCAGGATCAATGGAACGTGGTGTATCTATGGAAGGGCCGAAGCCGCCAACATGGAAAAGGGTGACGATCGGTACAAGAACCAGGGCGACGACCATGATGAGTCCTTGAACAAAGTCTGTCCAGCTTACTGCCAGGAATCCACCGAATAAAGTATAGGCAACGGTGACGCCTGTCAAGATCCATAGACCTGTATGGTAATCAAGGCCAAATGTACTTTGGAATAAGACTCCGCCGGACACCATTCCGGAAGAAACGTAAAAGGTAAAGAATATCAGGATAACCAATGCTGAAATGAGCCTTAAGATCCGTGAGCCCTCACCAAAACGATTTTCCAGGAAAGCAGGAATCGTAATGGAGTTATTGGCTACTTCCGTATAGGTTCTCAATCTTGGTGCAACATATAACCAGTTTGCATAGGCACCAAGCGTCAGGCCGATTACGATCCAGATGGAACTGAGTCCCGTTGCGAACATGGCGCCTGGCATCCCCATTAAAAGCCAGCCGCTCATATCGGCAGCTCCGGCACTTAATGCAGTGACGGCAGGGCCAAGACCCCGGTCGCCAAGCATGTAATCATTTAGATTGGTGGTCTTTTTGTAGGCGAAATATCCGATTAACAGCATGCCCGCCATATAAATGCTGATCGAAGTTATTAATGAGTAATCCATAAAAGACTCCCTTCAGGTTGATTTTTTGTTTTAAAAGAGGAAGCAACCTATTTGTCACTTCCTCCATTTAACCTCATTTTGGTTTCCGTATCCAGTATGGAAGATACATAACCATAGGGGGGTTCAAATCATCTTCAAATTGCTTAATGGAACATTATCAGAATGTTTCGGATGTTGTTTTGGCTTGCATATGAAGCTGCAAGTAGTCCGGTCCGCCTGCCTTGGAATCAGTTCCAGACATGTTGAACCCGCCGAATGGCTGATAACCTACGATTGCACCAGTACAGCCGCGGTTGAAATACAAGTTCCCTACATGGAATTCTTCGCGTGCTTTTTCCATGTTAAGGCGATTTGTCGTAATGACAGCCCCAGTCAAACCATATTCAGTGTTATTGGCAATCTCAAGAGCTTCGTTAAAGTCCTTCGCTTTTGTGAAGGCAACGACTGGTCCGAAGATTTCTTCTTGCATCAAGCGGGCTTGCGGATCGACATCAGCAACGATTGTCGGTTGAACGAAGTAGCCTTTAGAGCTATCTCCTTCTCCTCCAGTCAGAATGCGTCCTTCTTGGTTCCCGATTTCAATATAGCTCATGATTTTGTCAAAAGCAGCTTGATCGATAACTGGTCCCATGAAATGATTTTCTACAGGATTACCAACAGTAAGTTGTTTTGTTAATTCAACAGCGCGATCTAAAACTTGATCGTATACATCTTCTACAATGACAGCGCGGGAGCAAGCAGAACATTTTTGTCCAGAGAAGCCAAATGCAGATTTCACGATCGATTGAGCGGCCAATTCAAGATCTGCCTCTTTGTCGACGACGATCGTATCTTTTCCGCCCATTTCAGCGATGACACGCTTCAGCCAAATTTGGCCTTCGTTCACTTCTGAAGCACGTTTGTAAATGCGCAGACCTACATCGCGTGAACCTGTGAAGGAAATGAAACGTGTTTTAGGATGATCAACCAGGTAGTCGCCCACTTCGGCTCCGCTTCCTGGAACGAAATTCAACACACCTGCTGGAAGGCCTGCTTCAAGCATCACTTCAACGAATTTCGCAGCAACGATAGGAGTAGTCGAAGCTGGTTTCAAAAGGATTGTGTTACCAGTGACGATAGCGGCAACAGCTGTACCTGCCATGATGGCAAATGGGAAGTTCCAAGGAGAAATGATGATGCCTACTCCTAATGGAATGTAATCATAGCGGTTAAATTCTCCCGGACGGCTTTGAACAGGCACACCATCTTTAAGCGTCAGCATTTGACGGGCATAGAATTCAAGGAAATCGATTGCTTCCGCTGTATCCGCATCAGCCTCATTCCAAGGTTTCCCAGCTTCTTTTGTCAATAACGCAGAGAATTCATGCTTGCGTCTGCGAATGATGGCAGCCGCTTTGAACAAAACGTCAGCACGGATTTCCGGCTTCACTTTTTTCCAGCTAGCAAAAGCGGTAACAGCTTCCTGCATGGCTTTTTCAGCAAGATCCCTGTTCGCTTTCGATACTCGGCCGATGACCTCTTGCTTATCTGCAGGGTTATATGAAACGATTTTCTCATCAGTCGTCACTTTCTCTGCCCCGATATAAAGAGGGTAGTCTTGCCCTAAGTAGCCCTCAACAGTTTGAAGTGCTTCCTGATATGCTTTTTTGTTTTCCTCGTTTGTAAAATCAACAAATGGTTCGTGTTTATATGAAATCATTGATAATCACACCTTTTAATAGATTTTTTGTAGCAATTAATAATGTTGAATGTATATTTAGCTTCTGACCATCCCTTTGAAGGCAAAGGCAATATTGGATGGCCTTTCTGCAAGCCTTCTCATGAAGTATCCATACCAATCCAGACCATATGGTACATAGACGCGCATTTTGTAACCTTGCTTGACCAACTCGTATTGAGTTTTGTTTCTCATGCCATAAAGCATTTGAAATTCAAATTGTGTATTTGGGATGTCAAACTTCTTAGCCAGCTCTTTTGTATATTCGATGATTTTGTCATCATGTGAGGCAATGGCCGTATAATTTCCGTTAAGAAGACTTTGCTTAATCAACTTTTTATAGTTTTCATCTACATCATCCTTTTCGGGGAAAGCCACCTCGGGAGATTCCTTGTAGGCACCCTTTACGAGACGCAGGAATGGTTTATATTGGGCAAGGTCCTCCAAATCTTTCTCTGTGCGGAATAAATATGCTTGTAGAACAGTACTTATGCAGCTGTATTTTTCTTTGAACTGTCTAAAGATATCGATTGTCGCCTGACAGCGAACTTCATCTTCCATATCGATCGTGACCATGACTTTATGTTTTTCGGCTGTATCAAGAATTTTCGTCATATTCTCGATCACGAGTTTATGATCGATATCAAGTCCCAAAGAAGTCATCTTCAGAGAAACCTGTGAATCAAGTTTTTCCCTGCTGATCATTTCGATGGTTTCGATGCATTCTGCCGTCCGTTCCTGAGTCACTTCCTTAGAATCAACGAATTCCCCAAGATGGTCAACTGTAACCGACAAGCCGCTATTATTAAGTTGTTTAATGAATTTAATGGAACTTTGGAAATCAGTTCCCCCAATGATCTTTCCAGCAGCAAAACTTCCTCCGCTTTTTTTAGCAATATTATTAAGCAGATTATTTTTAGATAAAAATAAGAAAAAGTCCCTTGTAATGGCTTCCATATAAAGCGCACCCCCTAAGAAGATGTATTTCAATAAATTAAGCTTACGATTTTTCGACAATATTCTCAATGTTCTAAAAAAACAATAATAATACCTTGAATTTGTCTGTTATGGACAAATGAAAAGGTTTACATTTTTTCTTGTATGTTCGGATTAAACGAAGGTTTATATTTTAACTTAAAGAGAAACGCTATAGGTAAAGCCTTTAGCAGGAAACAATGATGTGAATGACATCAATGAATACGTTTAAAAGTGGCATCTCGACCATAATCATCCAATGCGTTATAATGAACCTTATTTAACAGAATGGGTCAATGTCCAAGAAAAAACGATAGATGAAGCAATCAGAAGTAAAATGGATGTAAATCCGTAAAATAAGTCGCATCGGCAAGCCGGGGAGGATAAGGAATGGATGCTGTACTTGAAGAACTTAGGGAAACATCAGGATTGATAATAGGATTAATTATGGCCCTGATAATATTGGGGCTGATCGGTTATGCCCTTACGAATGTACATGAATCCATTGTGTCACCTGTGGTTCAGTTCATAAAGAAAATGGTTAGTCGAAAATAGCTCGAGCGGAATACATAACCTTTTATCCCTAATCGATAACAAGCCTTTATTTAAAGAAATCCCTGCAGGGTTTGTCTAAAAGGGACAAAAGAACCGCAAGATATACATATCATCCGAAAACCCCCGCTTCTAATGGAAGTGGGGGTTTTCAGACTATAGATAAATTCGAAGGAAAACGAGTTTGTCTAAAGTTTTTTTATTTAAAAAATTTCAGTTCATTTCAGAAATCCGCTCTCTTTCCGCCGACTGGCTGCCAAGCCTCCTCGCCGCAAGCATCTGGGGGGTCTAGGCTGCCCAGTTATTCGGCAGGAGCGTCGCAAATTTCTCAATTTAGCGGGTTTCATCCGAATAAAAGCTGCCGGATGACTTCATTCCAGCAAAAGGAAAGCTTGGATATGGGATCATTTTATATGATGGATGAAGACTGAGCATCATACTAATTCGATCAACTTTGATCTGATTTACATCAATCACAGACAAAAGGAGTTTCATCCAAATTTTAAAAGCAAGTTGATTGGAATAAGTGTGCGAGGCTCCTGCGGGAAAAGCGCGTCCAAGGGCGCCAAGGGCGGACCGCCCGCGGAAAGCGAGTGCCAGGAGTGGAAAATAACGATTTAGGCAAACTCAATTATTATCGAGTTTGTCTACGACTGAAATCTGTTTTTTTATGGAGCACCATTTGCGAAGCAATATAAATATGGGGGTACTACGGTTTATGTCTATTCCGATCTATAGAATATACCTGAAAAGGAAGTGAAGGAACAGCGATCCACTGGCCTCTTGATGGATTAATGACCGAGGCTTATCAAGAGTTTTATAAGGGTGAGGATGCGTGTTCCTAAATACGAACACTTGCTGTCTCCTTAAATATTAAAATAGTCATCTGCCTTTGCATCAGCATCTATACTTCGAACCGCCTTCATGATTTTCTTTAATACTCCGGCTGACGGCACATACTTAGGATCGCTGCAAACTCTGCTTATCGTATTGCGTGAGATTCCTGATGCACTTACAAACTCCTCTTGTGTATATCCGTGCTTATCAATTAATTTACCTACCTTGCTCCGCAGCTTTCTCTTCCCGAATCTAAACATTTTGATAACCTCCTAGAATTAATTACTAACAGTCTCGTCCAACTTTCACAAAAATATACGCATAGTTTCGCAAATATTTGGTATCACGGACTTTGAAGGTTTCTTCTTGAATTAACAGGCCGATAACGCAATGACTATTCACTATAGAATAAGAAATTGTATATTATAGCGAAGGGGCAAGTTTTAGAATGAACTATGATTAACTTCCTCCATGCATCTAAAAAAGAATAATATATAGTAGCAGTAAATAATGATTAGTGAAAAATGTTATAATGCATAAGGTATCAGAATATTTAAAAATATATAAAAAAAGACAAACATAAATAAGAAAGAGGATTTTTGTTTGAAGGTATCAATTGGCCCAGCTATGTATGGAAAGTGAGGGTGGTGAAGAAGTGAATTTGGTCATTCTTTATTACCAATAAGTCAGTCCACCTTATACATTAAAGCAGATGGGGATCAAAGGCTAAACGAATGGAAATTTATGATTTGTCTCTTGAAAAACAGCTATCTACAAAATTTGCGAGAATCAATCAAGGTTCGATTGACGGAAGGGTGTATGGTTGAAGTGAATGTTGAATCTTTTTTTTCTGAAAACATTAAAGCGGCACTTAAGAATGATCCGCCCGGCGCATGGATGCCAGATCTGCCAGATGGTTGTATTCGCTTGAGTTCAGGCTATCCGGATCCTACTCTCGTTCCTGCTGAGGAGATCAAGGGAGCAGTAGCCAGACTTCTTGATGAGGAGCAGGATTTGCCGCTCCATTATCTCGGAAGTCCACGAATTGCAAGACTAAAGCAGCAAATCCAGAAAAGATTGGCAGAGCGTGGAATTTGCGTTTTGGAAGAAGAGCTTTTGATTACATCAGGAGCTTGCCAAGCGATTGATCTTATAGCCCGCATTCTCCTTGATGAAAAAGCGGTGGTAGCGGTAGAGTCTCCCACCTATATGGAGGCTTTAGAGATATTTCAAAACTATACGAAGCAGATTATCAGTATACCTATAGATGAACATGGACTCCAAACATACCGATTAAAAGAAATGTTGGATGAAAGGAAACGTACAGGTCTAACCCTCCCGCGTTTTCTATATACAATCCCAACCTTTCAAAATCCAACTGGGACGACTATGACAATTGAGCGCCGGAAGCATTTATTGGAGCTTTCCATCGAATTTGATTTCCTCATTCTAGAGGATGATGCATACGGAGAATTATCCTTCGATAAAAATCCGGTGCCAATAAAATCTATTGATAAATGCGGGCGAGTCCTCCAAGTTGGGTCATTATCAAAGGTTGTTGCGCCGGGTATGCGGATTGGATGGATAGCAGGAGAAAGTGAATTCATTAAGGTTTTAGAGTGGTTTAAAAAAGATTTAGACCATCCATTTGCTCAAAGTACAATGGCTGTATACTTAGAAAACACCGATTTTGAGAAACGACTAGACCTTCTAAAAGATGTGTATCGTTCTAAATGTACTACGTTAATCCGATCGATGGAACAATTTCTGCCAGAACCCATTTCCTGGTATATACCAGATGGTGGTTACTTTGTATGGGTGAGAATTCCAGGTGTTGATACGTCGCATTTATTATCACTGGCTCTAGCTGAGGGTGTTTCGTATGTTCCAGGGAAATACTTTTTCTTGGATCAAAACGATGGAACAGAGTTTCTCCGGCTCTCGTTCAGTTATGCCAATGAGAAAGAAATAATCGAGGGAATTCAAAGACTAGGTCAGCTTATCGCATCTTTTTTTCATGGATTGTCCTGAAGGATTATTAGTTAGTTGGTTAATTAAAATCAATGCAATCGCTCTAAGCTATTTCGAAAATAAATGTGTGAAAAAATTTGAATGCGCCTACTTCCTAAAAGGAGGTAGGCGCATTTTGTAATAAAAGGATTCTCCTTCGCGATGATTTTATCGCAAGAAATGATAAGCACCATGGATAAAGCCCGCTACTGAAGCACATCATGACGAAAGACCCGAAATGCCTTCGTTTCCGCTATACTATAAGAGAAAAATAGACAAGGGGAAAATCAAAATGACACAAAACATATATACAAAAAGTAAAGAATACGATAAAAAAGAGATTCAACGGGGAATTGTTTCATTCATGCGTGAAAAGGGCAACGAAGTTTCGAATGAGGAAGTTTCGGATTTTATCTTCAACAAATGGGGAATTCGTTTCGGACAAATTAGTCACGTTATGAACCGATTGCGTGAGGACGACGAACGGGTCATTCGCTCGGAGAAGTTGGGGTATTCGAAATTGATTGAAAAAGAATAATTGACTATAAGGCGTCCCATGTCGGGGCGTCTTTTTCGATTCATGGATTCGTCATTGAGATACGATTTCAATTGTCGACCAAATGACAATTGAAACCTATAAAAACGGCAACATCGTAGGTATTTAACTTAAAAAATAACCGAACTGGAATTTTTTATTCACTTTGTTTTTTACCCGAATTACATGACAGATTCATGTTATTATCGGTTTTAATTCGGGGTATATTTCTTCTTTCTGATCTCATACTAAAGATAAGAAGGAGGGGTATCCATGGCAAAACGAACAAAGAAAAATGATGCAGACCAAAAGAACAAACAAGGAATTGATTCAAGCAAAACTGATTCGGAATTTTCTCAGGAATTTGGCAGTGCAAACGCCAATCAAGCACATAAAAATAAAGCAAAAAAAGAAAAAGCATCTAAAAATCAAGGTGAGTGGAAAGGCATGCATTAATTAATGCTTGCCAGACTCGACCTAATGATAAGTGATGCCTGCACCGAGTACAAACTGTTTACTGAACTTTATGTAAAGGAGCTTATTAGATGACTCAATCTAAGGGACAACAAGAACGCCAATGGAAAGATCGTAAACAATCGCAGAACCCACATGGTAAGGTAAGATCATTTGAACAATTAGCTCAAGATATGGGCAAAAATGAATCTGAAACTAAGTAAAGCTGTTTTAGAATGAGAGGCTATCCCAAGTCTTTCCGGATTTAGAAGATAAAACAATTTAGTGTACTGAAAGTGCTCAAATTGTGCAAACTTCAATAAATGGGCAGGTCCACGGAATATAAAAAGAAAAAAACCCTTGCTACACAAGGGTTTTCGAGTATGGAGCATAGCGGGATCGAACCGCTGACCTCTACGCTGCCAGCGTAGCGCTCTCCCAGCTGAGCTAATGCCCCGAATTGAGGTACAATAATTATTTTAACGAATTTTCGGGAAAAGTCAATAACAAATATGAGATTTTTGCAAAAATAATAAAAAAACCGTTTGAGGGTAGTCAAACGGTTTTTTTATTATACATTTTCGATCTCTACCCTTTCAATTTCCTTAAGATTGGAGACAGTGTAATACACTTCCGATGTTCTAACTTTATGATCGACCAGAACTTTAAGTGTCAAAAGGTGGTTGTCATTTGCCACATCTTTGATTCTAAGGTTTTTGATGAATATTTTTTCGTCTTTGATTTTTTTCAGTACGACGCCAATGTCATCTTTATTTTGCACGACCAGCTGCAGAAAGATTTCTTTTTGCCGTAACTTCATCGGTCCGAGCCAGGTGACGAGTGCTGGCACCAATTCGACACTTATGATCAATAGGATGACGCCGGCTATGGCCTCGAGAAAAAATCCAGCTCCAACGGCGATCCCGATTCCCGCAGCTCCCCAGATGATGGCGGCTGTCGTTAAACCGGATATGCTGTTGTTGTCCCGCCGGAGAATGACGCCTGCACCGATAAATCCGACGCCAGAAACGATCTGAGCCGCTAAACGCAAGGGGTCCATTGTAATATTTACGTCGTCGCTCCCGGGGAACTTATAAGCTGATTCCATGGAAACGATCGTTAATAAACAGCTGACGATTGAAATGACCAGGCTTGTTTTTAATCCAACGGGTTTTCGTTTCATTTCTCGCTCTAGTCCGATAATTAGTCCAAGGAGAGCTGAAATCCCCAATTTGATAAGGATTTGCAGTTCCGATTGAGGATCGAATGTCCATTCCATTTTGTTTCACCACTTCCGAATTATTATCGAAGAATAAGATCGTCTGTTGCCATATACCCGTTTTTCAAAAAAAACTACCCTAATAACTTTAACATAGTAGAATAGAGTTCAATGAAACGTGATTCTGTTGAAAGGAGGAATTTAAATGCAAATGCCAAAAGTAAATCCCTATGTAGCGTTGGCGATCGGTGTGGCATCCGTATCATTTTCGGCCATCCTTGTTAAATTGGCGAACGCTCCATCGGGTATTATCGCCTTTTACCGTTTATTATTTACTGTCCTTCTTATGATGCCGGTTTTCTTGTTGAAATACCGTCATGAACTTAAATTCATTGAAAAAAAGGATTGGCTGTATTCGATTGCGGCAGGAGTGTTTTTGGCTTTTCATTTTATTTTATGGTTTGAATCGCTTAATTACACATCGGTCGCGAGTTCAACTGTGCTTGTCACACTCCAGCCTTTATTCGCTTTTGCCGGAGCTTACCTGTTTTTTAAAGAAAGATTTTCAATGAAGGCGATATTGAGCGGCATCATCGCGATAGCCGGCAGCCTTGTCATTAGCTGGGGCGATTTGAGAATCAGCGGCATGGCACTTTGGGGAGATATTCTTTCGCTTATCGCATGTGCGCTGGTAACCGGTTATTTACTGTTTGGTCAAAATGTTCGAAAACGCATCTCTTCTATAACATATACATTTGTCGTGTATGCAATCAGCGCTGTCGCATTATTTTTCTATGTGATATTTAAGGGAGAGGCATTGGCGCCTTATCCTGCTTCCGATTGGCTCTATTTCGTTTTGCTTGCCATTTTCCCGACTTTATTAGGGCATTCTTTATTCAATTGGTCACTAAAGTGGTTAAGCACTTCGACGCTTTCGATGGGAATCTTACTTGAACCGGTGGGAGCGACGATTCTGGCTTACTTCATATTAGATGAACCGATACTCTGGACGCAGGTCCTGGGAGGTACCATCATATTGGGTGGTTTGATGATGTTCTTAAAGGATGAAAAGAAAAGCAAGGTACATGAAGAAGTGAAAGTCTCCGTATAAAAGCAGTAAGTCTCCCGACTTACTGCTTTTATTTAATAGGGGTGAAACAAATAGGTGATCCGTGTGAAAATCAAAGCAAAAGTAAAGCTGAATAAAAACGTCGTACCATTCACCTTGCCTTTTTCTCTGCTGAACTTTATGGCTTCATAAAAAGCGGTACTGAATAAGTAAAGGGCCATACTGTAAGAAATGAGTAATCCGATTAATGGCAGATTCATTGCTTCACCTCATGAAAAAAAGATATCTATATATGACTATTTGTTTTTCTTTGGAAATATGCTTCGTTTATTCATAAAACATGAGCTTGGCCTGGATAGCAGGGGAAAGGTTGTGATGATGTAAAGATATATAGAAGGAAATAGGTGAAAATGGTTTTTTTGAAAAAGTTTTAAAAAACGTATTGCAAACATTTTTAGTACATGGTATATTATTTCTTGTCGCTAAGACAGCAACTCAAACAGCTAACAAGTTGTTGAAAAACATTCTTAAAAAAGTTGTTGACGAAACGTGACAGAATGTGTTACATTATAGAAGTCGCTTCCGAGAGAAACGACAACAAATTGCTCTTTGAAAACTGAACAAAACAAAGCGCCAACGTTAAATTTTAAGTGAGCACACACTATCAAAAAAGCAAATGAGCAAGTCAAACATTTCTTCGGAGAGTTTGATCCTGGCTCAGGACGAACGCTGGCGGCGTGCCTAATACATGCAAGTCGAGCGAATCGATGGGAGCTTGCTCCCTGAGATTAGCGGCGGACGGGTGAGTAACACGTGGGCAACCTGCCTATAAGACTGGGATAACTTCGGGAAACCGGAGCTAATACCGGATACGTTCTTTTCTCGCATGAGAGAAGATGGAAAGACGGTTTACGCTGTCACTTATAGATGGGCCCGCGGCGCATTAGCTAGTTGGTGAGGTAATGGCTCACCAAGGCGACGATGCGTAGCCGACCTGAGAGGGTGATCGGCCACACTGGGACTGAGACACGGCCCAGACTCCTACGGGAGGCAGCAGTAGGGAATCTTCCGCAATGGACGAAAGTCTGACGGAGCAACGCCGCGTGAACGAAGAAGGCCTTCGGGTCGTAAAGTTCTGTTGTTAGGGAAGAACAAGTACCAGAGTAACTGCTGGTACCTTGACGGTACCTAACCAGAAAGCCACGGCTAACTACGTGCCAGCAGCCGCGGTAATACGTAGGTGGCAAGCGTTGTC
The DNA here is from genome assembly GCF_030817135.1 of Peribacillus sp. V2I11. Taxonomy (NCBI): domain Bacteria; kingdom Bacillati; phylum Bacillota; class Bacilli; order Caryophanales; family Bacillaceae; genus Peribacillus; species Peribacillus sp. V2I11. The sequence goes on from NZ_JAUSYW010000001.1 coordinate 2,918,620, forward strand.
CGGAATTATTGGGCGTAAAGCGCGCGCAGGTGGTTCCTTAAGTCTGATGTGAAAGCCCACGGCTCAACCGTGGAGGGTCATTGGAAACTGGGGAACTTGAGTGCAGAAGAGGAAAGTGGAATTCCAAGTGTAGCGGTGAAATGCGTAGAGATTTGGAGGAACACCAGTGGCGAAGGCGACTTTCTGGTCTGTAACTGACACTGAGGCGCGAAAGCGTGGGGAGCAAACAGGATTAGATACCCTGGTAGTCCACGCCGTAAACGATGAGTGCTAAGTGTTAGAGGGTTTCCGCCCTTTAGTGCTGCAGCTAACGCATTAAGCACTCCGCCTGGGGAGTACGGCCGCAAGGCTGAAACTCAAAGGAATTGACGGGGGCCCGCACAAGCGGTGGAGCATGTGGTTTAATTCGAAGCAACGCGAAGAACCTTACCAGGTCTTGACATCCTCTGACAACCCTAGAGATAGGGCTTTCCCCTTCGGGGGACAGAGTGACAGGTGGTGCATGGTTGTCGTCAGCTCGTGTCGTGAGATGTTGGGTTAAGTCCCGCAACGAGCGCAACCCTTGATCTTAGTTGCCAGCATTCAGTTGGGCACTCTAAGGTGACTGCCGGTGACAAACCGGAGGAAGGTGGGGATGACGTCAAATCATCATGCCCCTTATGACCTGGGCTACACACGTGCTACAATGGATGGTACAAAGGGCTGCAAACCTGCGAAGGTAAGCGAATCCCATAAAGCCATTCTCAGTTCGGATTGTAGGCTGCAACTCGCCTACATGAAGCCGGAATCGCTAGTAATCGCGGATCAGCATGCCGCGGTGAATACGTTCCCGGGCCTTGTACACACCGCCCGTCACACCACGAGAGTTTGTAACACCCGAAGTCGGTGAGGTAACCTTCATGGAGCCAGCCGCCTAAGGTGGGACAGATGATTGGGGTGAAGTCGTAACAAGGTAGCCGTATCGGAAGGTGCGGCTGGATCACCTCCTTTCTAAGGATAATTACGAGAGCGCTTTTGTTTTGTTCAGTTTTGAATGAGTGATTCATTCAAATAGGAAAGACAAACATCACGATGTGATGGATTCTTTCTGCTTTGTTCCTTGAAAACTAGATAATAGATAGAAGGCAATTAATTTTTTTCAAAGCATCTGTAAGATCTTTTTTAACGGTTAAGTTAGAAAGGGCGCACGGTGGATGCCTTGGCACTAGGAGCCGATGAAGGACGGGACTAACACCGATATGCTTCGGGGAGCTGTAAGTAAGCTTTGATCCGGAGATTTCCGAATGGGGAAACCCACTGTTCGTAATGGAACAGTATCTTTACCTGAATACATAGGGTACTGAAGGCAGACCCGGGGAACTGAAACATCTAAGTACCCGGAGGAAGAGAAAGCAAATGCGATTTCCTGAGTAGCGGCGAGCGAAACGGAATTAGCCCAAACCAAGAGGCTTGCCTCTTGGGGTTGTAGGACACTCAACATGGAGTTACAAAGGAACGGGGTAAATGAAGCGATCTGGAAAGGTCCGTCAAAGAAGGTAAAAACCCTGTAGTTGAAACTTCGTTCCCTCCTGAGTGGATCCTGAGTACGGCGGGACACGAGAAATCCCGTCGGAAGCAGGGAGGACCATCTCCCAAGGCTAAATACTCCCTAGTGACCGATAGTGAACCAGTACCGTGAGGGAAAGGTGAAAAGCACCCCGGAAGGGGAGTGAAATAGATCCTGAAACCGTGTGCCTACAAGTAGTCAAAGCCCGTTAATGGGTAATGGCGTGCCTTTTGTAGAATGAACCGGCGAGTTACGATTTCATGCGAGGTTAAGTTGATGAGACGGAGCCGCAGCGAAAGCGAGTCTGAATAGGGCGAATGAGTATGAGGTCGTAGACCCGAAACCAGGTGATCTACCCATGTCCAGGGTGAAGTTCAGGTAACACTGAATGGAGGCCCGAACCCACGCACGTTGAAAAGTGCGGGGATGAGGTGTGGGTAGCGGAGAAATTCCAATCGAACCTGGAGATAGCTGGTTCTCTCCGAAATAGCTTTAGGGCTAGCCTCAAGATGAGAGTATTGGAGGTAGAGCACTGATTGGACTAGGGGCCCCCAACGGGTTACCGAATTCAGTCAAACTCCGAATGCCAAATACTTATTCTTGGGAGTCAGACTGCGAGTGATAAGATCCGTAGTCGAAAGGGAAACAGCCCAGACCACCAGCTAAGGTCCCAAAGTATACGTTAAGTGGAAAAGGATGTGGAGTTGCTTAGACAACCAGGATGTTGGCTCAGAAGCAGCCACCATTTAAAGAGTGCGTAATAGCTCACTGGTCGAGTGACTCCGCGCCGAAAATGTACCGGGGCTAAACGTATCACCGAAGCTGTGGATTGACACCATTAGGTGTCGATGGTAGGAGAGCGTTCTAAGGGCGTTGAAGTCAGACCGGAAGGACTGGTGGAGCGCTTAGAAGTGAGAATGCCGGTATGAGTAGCGAAAGAAGGGTGAGAATCCCTTCCACCGAATGCCTAAGGTTTCCTGAGGAAGGCTCGTCCGCTCAGGGTTAGTCGGGACCTAAGCCGAGGCCGAAAGGCGTAGGCGATGGACAACAGGTTGATATTCCTGTACCACCTATACATCGTTTGAACGATGGGGGGACGCAGAAGGATAGGGTAAGCGCGCTGTTGGATATGCGCGTCCAAGCAGTTAGGCCGGAAACGAGGCAAATCCCGTTTCCATTAAGGCGGAGCTGTGATGGCGAGGGAAATATAGTACCGAAGTTCCTGATTCCACGCTGCCAAGAAAAGCCTCTAGTGAGATGTAAGGTGCCCGTACCGCAAACCGACACAGGTAGGCGAGGAGAGAATCCTAAGGTGTGCGAGAGAACTCTCGTTAAGGAACTCGGCAAAATGACCCCGTAACTTCGGGAGAAGGGGTGCTTTTTAGGGTGAATAGCCCAGAAAAGCCGCAGTGAATAGGCCCAGGCGACTGTTTAGCAAAAACACAGGTCTCTGCGAAGCCGCAAGGCGAAGTATAGGGGCTGACACCTGCCCGGTGCTGGAAGGTTAAGGGGAGAGGTTAGCGCAAGCGAAGCTTTGAACCGAAGCCCCAGTAAACGGCGGCCGTAACTATAACGGTCCTAAGGTAGCGAAATTCCTTGTCGGGTAAGTTCCGACCCGCACGAAAGGTGTAACGATCTGGGCACTGTCTCAACGAGAGACTCGGTGAAATTATAGTACCTGTGAAGATGCAGGTTACCCGCGACAGGACGGAAAGACCCCGTGGAGCTTTACTGCAGCCTGATATTGAATTTTGGTACAGCTTGTACAGGATAGGTAGGAGCCTGAGAAGCCGGAGCGCTAGCTTCGGTGGAGGCGTTGGTGGGATACTACCCTGGCTGTATTGAAATTCTAACCCGCGCCCCTTATCGGGGTGGGAGACAGTGTCAGGTGGGCAGTTTGACTGGGGCGGTCGCCTCCTAAAGAGTAACGGAGGCGCCCAAAGGTTCCCTCAGAATGGTTGGAAATCATTCGTAGAGTGTAAAGGCACAAGGGAGCTTGACTGCGAGACCTACAAGTCGAGCAGGGACGAAAGTCGGGCTTAGTGATCCGGTGGTTCCGCATGGAAGGGCCATCGCTCAACGGATAAAAGCTACCCCGGGGATAACAGGCTTATCTCCCCCAAGAGTCCACATCGACGGGGAGGTTTGGCACCTCGATGTCGGCTCATCGCATCCTGGGGCTGTAGTCGGTCCCAAGGGTTGGGCTGTTCGCCCATTAAAGCGGTACGCGAGCTGGGTTCAGAACGTCGTGAGACAGTTCGGTCCCTATCCGTCGCGGGCGCAGGAAATTTGAGAGGAGCTGTCCTTAGTACGAGAGGACCGGGATGGACGCACCGCTGGTGTACCAGTTGTCTTGCCAAAGGCATAGCTGGGTAGCTACGTGCGGACGGGATAAGTGCTGAAAGCATCTAAGCATGAAGCCCCCCTCAAGATGAGATTTCCCATGGCGCAAGCTAGTAAGATCCCTGAAAGATGATCAGGTTGATAGGTCAGAGGTGGAAGCGTGGCGACATGTGGAGCTGACTGATACTAATAGATCGAGGACTTAACCAACGCTTTAAAAAAATGAAATGCCTTCTTATTATCTAGTTTTGAAGGAATGAAAATTTCTTCTTGCATTTTCTCAAAAAGACGTTATAATAATATATGTCTTAAAAAAATGATAACAATGTTTGGTGACGATAGCGAAGAGGTCACACCCGTTCCCATTCCGAACACGGCAGTTAAGCTCTTCAGCGCCGATGGTAGTTGGGGGTTTCCCCCTGTGAGAGTAGGACGTCGCCAAGCAGGTTTTATATGGAGGATTAGCTCAGCTGGGAGAGCATCTGCCTTACAAGCAGAGGGTCGGCGGTTCGATCCCGTCATCCTCCACCATTTTACACCTGCCGGTGTAGCTCAACTGGTAGAGCAACTGACTTGTAATCAGTAGGTTGGGGGTTCAAGTCCTCTTGCCGGCACCATTTTAAGATAGTACAAGCACGAGCCATTAGCTCAGTTGGTAGAGCATCTGACTTTTAATCAGAGGGTCGAAGGTTCGAATCCTTCATGGCTCACCATTATATATGCGGGTGTGGCGGAATTGGCAGACGCACCAGACTTAGGATCTGGCGCCGCAAGGCGTGGGGGTTCAAGTCCCTTCACCCGCATCTTTCATGCGGAAGTAGTTCAGTGGTAGAATACAACCTTGCCAAGGTTGGGGTCGCGGGTTCGAATCCCGTCTTCCGCTCCACTTTTCGTATGTGCCGGGGTGGCGGAACTGGCAGACGCACAGGACTTAAAATCCTGCGGTAGGTGACTACCGTACCGGTTCGATTCCGGTCCTCGGCACCATCATAATATGCGCCCGTAGCTCAATTGGATAGAGCATCTGACTACGAATCAGAAGGTTGTAGGTTCGACTCCCGCCGGGCGCACCATGTTTTTTATTGCGGGAAGTAGCTCAGCTTGGTAGAGCACTTGGTTTGGGACCAAGGGGTCGCAGGTTCGAATCCTGTCTTCCCGACCACGTGATTTTTAATGAATGGGGCCTTAGCTCAGCTGGGAGAGCGCCTGCCTTGCACGCAGGAGGTCAGCGGTTCGATCCCGCTAGGCTCCACCATTTTTCAATCAGATACTTATATTATATTGGCGGTGTAGCTCAGCTGGCTAGAGCGTACGGTTCATACCCGTGAGGTCGGGGGTTCGATCCCCTCCGCCGCTACCAATAAATATAAGGACCTTTAGCTCAGCTGGTTAGAGCAGACGGCTCATAACCGTCCGGTCGTAGGTTCGAGTCCTACAAGGTCCACCATATTCATTTTTTAAAGCCGTGGAGGTATACCCAAGTTCGGCTGAAGGGATCGGTCTTGAAAACCGACAGGGGAGTCAAATCCCGCGGGGGTTCGAATCCCTCTACCTCCTCCATTTTTTCAAAAAGCAGCAAGTTGTTTTGAAACAACCTTACATAAAGGAAGCGGACGAAACAATATACACGAAAACTTGATGTGAATCGTTTCATTTTTACCGTCGCGGGGTGGAGCAGTCCGGTAGCTCGTCGGGCTCATAACCCGAAGGTCGCAGGTTCAAATCCTGTCCCCGCAATTATTAGGTCCCGTGGTGTAGCGGTTAACATGCCTGCCTGTCACGCAGGAGATCGCGGGTTCGATTCCCGTCGGGACCGCCATTCTTTAAATTCAATACATATGTGGCTCAGTAGCTCAGTCGGTAGAGCAAAGGACTGAAAATCCTTGTGTCGGCGGTTCGATTCCGTCCTGAGCCACCATATTTTAAAAAATTACGGCGATTGTGGCGAAGTGGTTAACGCACCTGATTGTGGTTCAGGCATTCGTGGGTTCGATTCCCATCAGTCGCCCCATTTCGCGGGTGTAGTTTAGTGGTAAAACCTCAGCCTTCCAAGCTGATGATGAGGGTTCGATTCCCTTCACCCGCTCCAAATATGGGCCTATAGCTCAGCTGGTTAGAGCGCACGCCTGATAAGCGTGAGGTCGATGGTTCGAGTCCATTTAGGCCCACCATATTCATATTGTTCCGCAGTAGCTCAGTGGTAGAGCATTCGGCTGTTAACCGAACGGTCGTAGGTTCGAGTCCTACCTGCGGAGCCATGGGGAAGTACTCAAGAGGCTGAAGAGGCGCCCCTGCTAAGGGTGTAGGTCGCGCGAGCGGCGCGAGGGTTCAAATCCCTCCTTCTCCGCCAGTTGGCCCGTTGGTCAAGCGGTTAAGACACCGCCCTTTCACGGCGGTAACACGGGTTCGAATCCCGTACGGGTCATAACAAAAAGGGAAGCATACATTCATGTATGCTTCTTTTTTTCATTTCTTTTCATTAATATAACTATCTTTTTGTTTATAGGGAATGTCTCCAAGGTTGGATTCTATATTTTCTTCTTCCAGTGCATCTTCAAATTCCTTTTGCTTTTTGTTCGGGATATCCACTCTATTTTTTCCTTCGATATCATTTGCGGCAAATCCTTCATAGTCCTCAGGAAATCCGTTCGTCTCATCTTCGGCTTTATAAAGATTATTATAATTGTCATGATCGCCGGTATAATCAGATGGCGTTTCGGATGTACCGAATTTGGCAACTTCACCAAAGCTATCTTCTTTATCCACCCTTTCGATTCCATGACGATTTTCAAAATGATCACCCTTGGATGGAATCAGTATATCCTCTTCCGCTGGCCGTTCTTGGGAAAGTGGCCGTTCTGGGGCATGCTCGACACAGTAGAGGGTGCATGGGATCGCTTCAAGCCTCTCGAGGGGGATTTCCATATTGCAGGTTTTACAATGGCCATACGAACCTTCTTCTATGGCTTTCAAAGCTTCATCGATTTTCTCCATTTCGGATTGTGCATGCTCATCGAGTGCTTGATTCCGTTCCATCTCGAATAATTCGGTTCCTAGGTCAGCAGGATGATTATCATAGGATGATAATTCCCCTACGGATTCCGTCTGGCTTTTATCCAGAATGGATTGTTCATCATTTTGAATTCTATTACTTAGCTCATTTTTTTCTTGAAGCAGTTCATTTTTGAATTTTTGCGTTTGTTGTTTCGTTGTCATATCCGATTCACTCCTTCTAAAGTCCAAAGCTCATTTTTTATTGGTAAGATGGTTGTATTATCTATTACCCGAATCGGAGTATAGGAAAACAATATGGTACGGAAGATAGAAAAAAGGACTGATGAGCTCAGTCCTGAGAGATTATATAAGATAGCTGATGAATAATCCAATGGCCATGAGTAAGCCAAAGAAGGTGTTCGTTTGGGCCGTGGCTTTCATTGCTGGAACCATCGTGATCGGCTGCGTTTTACCTACGAAGCCTTTGATTGCGGCCATGGCTTTCGGGATGCTTAGGAAGGCAAGGAGAATCCATGCCGTTACGCTTTCAGTAAGGACTAGTCCAACAAGCCATAGATAAGAGAAGGCGAACATGATTGCCATGAATGTCAGGGCGTTTTTCCTGCCCATCACTACTGGCATCGTTTTTCGGCCATGTGCCTTATCCCCATCATGGTCACGTAGGTTATTGGATAAGTTGATCAACCCGACCAATATTCCACTTGGAATGGCAATTAAAATGGCTGTTGAAGAGACAAAACCGGTTTGAATGAAAAAGGCGATCAGGATTATCAAAAAGCCCATGAACAATCCAGAAAAAAGTTCCCCGAATGGTGTATATGAAATGGGCAGGGGACCGCCTGTATAAAGATAGCCGACAAGCATGCAAACCAGTCCTACTGCAGCAAGCCACCAAGATGATGCGGCACAGATATAGATGCCCAGTAACAAGGCGATGGCATACATGCCAAGGGCCAGGGTCATGATTAGTTTGGGGGTCATCCCATGACGGACGATCCCGCCGCCTATGCCTACGGATTCCTCTGTATCCAAGCCTCTCTTGAAATCATAGTATTCATTGAATAAATTGGTTGCAGCTTGAATCAGGATACTTGCAATCATCATGGCAGCGAATAGTAACCAATTCACTCCATCTTCCAAAAGTGCAATCACAGTTCCAAGTAAAACTGGGACAAAAGCTGCGGTTAGTGTATGTGGACGAATTAACTCCCACCAAATCTTCCAGGTCCGTTTAAGGGGAAGTCCGTCGTATTCTGTTTGCATTATTTCTCTCCTCAAAATCATTATTGGTTCTCTCGAAATTATAACAAATATTGAAATGTTGCACAAAAGGTTATCCTAATAATGCAAGAAAAGTGGGTAAGGGTGATAATAGGAATTCAAGGATGTTGCATTTCCAAAATCAAGGATATTTCTCTACATTCGCTAAGATTCATATAATAAGGAAAAAAGCAGGAAAGAATCGTTCGGTAAAGGGGCGTTTTATTGACATGAGGTTGAAGGGAGGTGTATCTTTAAATAGGTTAAAAAGCTTTTAAAATGTACATTTGGGGGGATTTTTTTTGGCTATCTCAGAGGAAACTGAACAGTTTCAGGGACTGGCTTCAGCTATACAAAAGGCGAAGGACTTGAATGATCAAGTTCTATTCAGTCATATTAAGAAAGTTAATTGCAACAACCCCCTTTCATTTTATCAAGCTGGAAGAGAACGGTACGCGGGTGAACGCTTTTTCTGGGAGGACCCTGCAAAGGAAATGACCATCACCGGTTTAGGCAATGTAAAGAAACTCAAAGCGGCATCGAATGCCGAACGTTATAGAGAAGTCGAAAAGAGCTGGATCAAACTGCAGAATACTGCTGTCAAAACAGGGGTGACCGATTTAGAAGCGACAGGTCCTTTACTGTTTGGGGGCTTTTCTTTTGATTATGAAACTGACAGTACGCTCCTTTGGAATCAGTTCGGGGACAACCTGTTTTATATACCTGCCTTCATGCTGTCAATAGTGGGGAAACAAGCTTACTTAACGACAAACTTACTTTGTTCGCCTGATGATTCAGAAAAACTCTTCATAGACATGATAAATGAACGGGAAGCTTTCCTTTTCGAAAGCTTGGATGGCAATGGATTGGGGGCAAATTCCCTGGTTATGCAGAGGGAAGTCGAACCTGAGGAATGGAAGCGGACGGTCGCAGAGGCTGTTCAGGAAATCAAGACGACAGATCTCGACAAGATCGTTTTGGCAAGGGAGCTTCGACTTGTTTTTGAACGTTCCATCGATTCAGGGAAGGTGCTTGAAAGATTGATTGCTGAGCAGCCATTAAGCTATATTTTCAGTTTGGAGGCTGGTGGTGACTGTTTTGTCGGTGCCACCCCTGAACGTTTAATTAAGAAACAGGGAAATGAAGTTTTTTCTACCTGTCTTGCTGGATCGATGGGGCGAGGGAAAGATGAGCGAGAAGATGTTCGTCTTGGTGAAGAATTGCTTCATGACCAAAAGAATTTACAAGAGCATCAATATGTCGTGTCGATGATATCCAATGCTTTTGATTCTGTATGCGAAAAGGTGATGGTTCCGGCCGAACCGGCACTTATGAAAAACCGTCATATCCAGCATTTATACACACCGGTCCGCGGTCTATCAAAGGAAGGTGTCACGATTTTTGAATTCGTCGAGAATCTCCATCCTACACCTGCTATGGGCGGACTTCCAAAAGATAAGGCCGTTGTCCGAATTCGGGAAATGGAAGGTCTTGAACGCGGCTTTTATGCAGGTCCTTTAGGCTGGGTGGATACGTATGGAAACGGGGAATTCGCTGTAGGTATACGTTCTGCCCTAATACAGAACAATGAGGCATCGCTCTTTGCCGGATGCGGAGTAGTGGAAGATTCGACTCCCGAAAGTGAATTCCGGGAAACGGGGATTAAATTCAATCCGATGTTAAGTGCTTTAGGAGGAAATCTTAATGAATGACCGAGATGCATTGACAGCGTATGCTGCTTCATTCGTCGATGAGCTGGCACAAAATGAGGTGAAGCATGTGGTGGTGAGCCCAGGTTCACGATCCACGCCCCTAGCTTTACTGCTAGTGGAACATCCTGATATCGAAATTCATATTAATGTGGATGAGCGTTCGGCTGCTTTTTTTGCCCTTGGTTTAGCTAAGGCCTTAAAAGAACCTGTCGGACTTCTTTGTACGTCCGGTACGGCAGCTGCAAACTATTACCCAGCCGTCATTGAGGCTTTCTATTCAAGAGTGCCGCTTATCGTACTTACCGCTGACCGTCCGCATGAATTGCGTGATGTCGGAGCCCCGCAGGCGATCGATCAGATACATCTTTATGGGAGACATGTAAAATGGTTTGTCGAAATGGCACTTCCTGAAAGCACGGCTGGGATGATGCGGTATGCCAGAACGGTCGGTGCGAGGGCAGTGGCTACAGCGGCAACTGAACCTGCAGGGCCTGTACATTTGAATTTCCCGCTTCGTGAACCATTGATTCCGGACCTGGAGCAAGCAAAGGAGTACAGGCAAAATAAAATGACGCCTTCAGTATTGATTGACAGTGGAGAACGGTCACTGTCCGCATCACAAATAGAAGCTGTTGCAACTACATTGTCACAAGCTAAGCAAGGTATGATTGTATGTGGCGAATTACCGCATCCAGAGATGAAGGAAGCCATCGTCGCATTAGCTGAAAAACTTGCTTTTCCGGTACTGGCTGATCCTCTTTCACAGTTAAGGAGCGGAAGTCATGACAAAGCCGTCATAATTGATGCGTACGATACGTTTCTACGCGATGATGCGGCAAAGGCGGCTTTCAGGCCGGAAGTGATCTTGCGTTTCGGGGCAATGCCTGTTTCCAAACCCTTATTGTTATTCATGAAAAAACAAAAACAGGCAGTCACTTTGGTCGTCGATGGCGGAGCAGGCTGGCGCGAACCAGCCGGATTGGCAACGAATATGATTTACAGCGAAGAGAAAGATTTTTGTCAGCGAATTGCTGATGAAATTACTTCTTCCCCTGATGATGAATGGCTTGGATTATGGCAAACCGTCAACGGAGCGACAAAAGATGCCTTAGCCACCGTCAGGGATGAGGCGGAGTTAAGTGAAGGCAAGCTGTTCGCCCTGCTTGCTGATATGATGCCAGTTGAATCCACGTTGTTTGTCGGGAATAGTATGCCTATACGTGATTTGGATACTTTCTTTTTGAATAATGGAAAAGGAATCAAAACGATTGCAAATCGCGGGGCGAATGGCATCGATGGTGTCGTTTCCACTGCGCTGGGCGTAAGCACGGTATCGAAAAATACTGTGCTGGCAATAGGTGATTTAAGCTTTTTCCATGATATGAATGGCTTGCTTGCGGCAAAACTTCAAAAACAAAATATCACGATATTGCTGGTTAATAATGATGGCGGGGGCATTTTCTCCTTCTTGCCGCAGGCGAATGAAAGGGAACATTTCGAAACGCTATTCGGCACGCCTCATGGGCTTGATTTCTCCCATACTGCCCAGCTTTATGGCGGTAAATACAACAAGGTGCAAAGTTGGGATGAGTTAGAGACGGTATTTACAGAGTCATTTGAAATTCAAGGTCTGAAAATCATCGAAGTACCGACAGAAAGAGAGTCCAATTTACAAAAGCATCGAAATTTGTGGAGCTTTGTTTCCCAGGAAATAAAAATGGTGTTAGACAGGGAAATATCATGAATATTGTCAGCAAGGATGTCAATTATGCTGTTGAAATAACGGGAAATGGAGATCCTCTTGTACTTTTGCATGGATTTACGGGAAATCGGGATACATGGAAATTCCTCATTCCGCTACTGAGTGACAGGTATACCATGGTAATGGTCGACATCATCGGTCATGGCATGTCTGAGTCACCAGCCGATCATCGAAGGTATGAGATGGAGAGGGTGGCTGAGGATATCAAGTATATTTTGGATGTGTTACATTTCCCGAAAGCCCATATCCTTGGATACTCAATGGGCGGAAGGCTCGGATTGGGATTTGCCTGTTTGTATCCTGAGTATGTTGATGCATTGATTTTGGAGAGCGCTTCACCAGGCCTTTTAACAAAAGGGGAACGGGAAATCCGAAGGGAAAATGATAAGAAGCTTGCCGAACGGATTCTTGAAAATGGCATGGAAGCGTTTGTGGATCAATGGGAAAACATCCCGCTGTTTGAAAGTCAAAAACGGTTGTCGGCCAAAACCAGGTCGGCCATTCGGGAGCAGCGGCTGGCAAATGACCCTTCCGGCCTTTCCAATAGCCTTCTTGGTATGGGGACCGGCAATCAGGCGTCATACTGGGAACAGCTGCAAACCCTTGATTTCCCTGTGCTCCTTGTAACCGGTGAACTTGACCGGAAGTTTTGTGAAATTGCGGACTCGATGAAAAAAAAGCTGAAGCGCGCCGAATGGAAAATAATAAATGATGCGGGACATGCGATTCATGTGGAAGTTGGAGAAAAGTTTGGTAAAATAATAAGTGAGTTTTTAAAGCGAAAGAAGGAGGAATTAAGGTGACGATACAATGGGAAACAATACGTGAGTATGATGAGATTTTGTATGAAAAATATAACGGGATTGCGAAAGTGTCCATCAACCGACCACATGTACATAATGCATTCACGCCAAAAACGACTGCTGAAATGATTGATGCATTCGCAAGGGCTCGTGATGATTCCAGTATTGGTGTCATTATTTTAACAGGTGTAGGCGGCAAAGCATTCTGTTCAGGCGGAGACCAAAAAGTACGCGGAAATGGCGGATATGTGGGTGAAGATAACATTCCGCGTCTAAATGTTCTTGATTTGCAACGCCTGATTCGCGTAATTCCAAAACCAGTCGTAGCCATGGTTGCAGGATATGCAATTGGTGGCGGTAATGTCTTGAACGTGGTATGTGACTTGACGATTGCTGCTGACAATGCAATTTTCGGACAAACTGGACCGAATGTGGGAAGCTTTGATGCTGGTTATGGTTCTGGCTACCTGGCTCGTATCGTGGGTCATAAAAAGGCGCGTGAAATCTGGTACCTATGCCGTCAATACAACGCACAGGAAGCATTGGATATGGGATTGGTCAACACGGTTGTACCATTAGACCAATTAGAAGCGGAAACGGTTAAATGGTGTGAAGAAATGCTTGAGAAGAGCCCGACTGCACTTCGTTTCTTGAAAGCGGCAATGAACGCTGATACTGATGGCCTTGCAGGTCTTCAACAATTGGCTGGTGACGCTACACTTTTATACTATACAACAGAAGAAGCAAAAGAAGGCCGCGATGCATTCAAAGAAAAACGCACTCCGGACTTTGGGCAATTCCCTCGTTTCCCTTAATGAAACGCGTGAATCGATGAGACTGACAGCTTGGCGAAAAATCGCCGGGCTGTTTTCTATATCAAAATGGAAGAGGGTAAGCAGCGATGGCAGAAGAAAAGTTGCCGAACTGGCTGAAAAATCGGGCGCATCTTTCACCGGATCGCCCGGCAATTGAGTTTGAAGGTCATACGTATAGCTTTCTTGAACTGCATACATTATCGGAACAGATGGCTGGTAAGCTGGCAAGCATTGGTCTTGGCGCTGGCGATTCATGCGCGGTTTTACTCCGTAACCATATTGATGGTGTTGTCGTTATCCATGCACTATTTTATCTTGGTGTGAAGATTGTGATGCTGAATAATAAGCTAACGGCAAAGGAGCTGTCCTGGCAAATCGAGGATAGTGGAACTGACCATCTCGTTTCAGAAGGATCCTTTTCCGGCAAACTCTCTAATATTGGTGAGATTCTCCCGAATTTGAACCTTCATTTAGCGGAAGATTTGCCGGGTGAAGGCACGGCAGAGATTCTTCAAGAGTTTTACCTTGAGGATACCGCAACGATCATGTATACATCAGGTACGACAGGAAATCCAAAAGGTGTGATCCAAACATTCGGCAACCATTGGTGGAGCGCAGTCGGATCGGTCCTGAACCTTGGATTGCATGAGGAGGATTCTTGGTATTGTGCGGTTCCGATCTTTCATATTAGCGGATTATCGATCCTGATGAAAAATGTGATTTATGGCATGAAGGTCGTTTTGGCGGAACGGTTCGATGAACGGGAAACCAACCGGAGCATCCAGGAAAGTGGCGTGACGATCATTTCGGTCGTGACGGCGATGCTGAATAGGATGGTGCAGGATTTGAAGGGAACAAGCTATCCAAAAACCTTTCGCTGTATCCTGTTGGGCGGCGGCCCAGCACCCGTTCATTTACTTGAAGCATGTAAAGAGAAAGGGATTCCCGTCTACCAATCATATGGGATGACCGAAACGGCTTCACAGATTGTGACGCTTGCACCGGAGTATAGCATGACAAAAATCGGATCAGCTGGAAAGCCTTTGTTTCCTTCACAGTTACGGATAGAGAAAGACGGCACTATGTGTGAACCGGGTGCAGTGGGTGAAATCGTGGTTTCAGGTCCGAATGTGACAAAAGGATATTTTAATCGGATGGACGCTACACAGCAGGCCATTACCGATGGATGGCTTTATACTGGGGACCTTGGTTATCTCGATGAGGAAGGCTTTTTATATGTGCTTGACCGACGCTCGGATTTAATCATCTCCGGCGGTGAAAATGTCTATCCGGCGGAGATTGAAAATGTCCTTAGTAAGCACCCTGATGTTTTCGAAGCGGGAGTGACGGGGACTGATGATGAAAAATGGGGACAGGTTCCACTTGCTTTTGTCGTCTTGCATCAAGGTGCCGAGCTTGATGAGAGCGAACTGCTGGAATTTTGCAGGGAGTATTTGGCATCCTATAAAATTCCCCGGAACGTTATTTTTTGCGAGGAGCTTCCGCGGAATGGCGCAAGCAAGCTTCTGAGACGCGAACTGAAGAAGGAAATGGGGGAATGGCAATGAAGTTATCCTCCATTTCCCTAAAGCTCATTAAGGCCCCTTTAAAGCGGCCATTCAAGACGCATCTGGAAACGGTAAGCGACCGGGAAGTGATAGTTGTCGAAGCCATGGATGAAGACGGATTGATTGGATACGGGGAAGCTGTCCCTTTTACAAGTCCTTGGTATACCGAGGAAACGATCAAAACATGCTTTCATATGTTGGATGACTTCTTAATCCCGCTGACATTGGCAAGTCAGATCAGGCATCCTGATGAGCTACCGAACTTATGGGGCGGAATCAGACGGAATGCGATGGCTAAGTCAGCTTTAGAGCAGGCAATCCTCGATTTATATGCGAAGCAGAAAGGAGTCTACCTCGGACGGCTGTTTGGCGGCGAACGAAGTGAAGTGGCAGCTGGTGTAGTCGTTGCATCCAATGATATTGAAGACGCGTTGCGCCAGATCGAGGATTTTTCCGGATCAGGTTATCAGCGTTATAAAATAAAAATCAATCCTCAAAATGATCTGGAGTTTTTAGCGGAAATACGTCGGGCCTATCCCGATATCCCGCTCATGGCAGATGCCAATTCAGCGTACACTCTTGATGACATCCCACATCTTCATCAGCTTGATGTGTTCAAGCTGATGATGATTGAGCAGCCGCTGGGACATGACGACATTGTGGAACATTCATTTTTGCAGAAACAGCTGCAGACACCCATTTGCCTGGATGAAAGCATAAATTCATTTCACGATGCCAAAAGTGCGCTGTCGCTCCAGAGCTGTGGGGTGATCAACATTAAGATGGCTAAAGTCGGCGGCTGGATGGAAGCTGTAAGAATCCATGATTTATGCCAGGGAAATGATGTGCCCGTTTGGTGCGGCGGTATGATTGAATTTGGCATTTCACGTGCACATAATATTGCACTTGCCACATTAAAAGGGTTCACGATTCCCGGGGATATATCATCTTCATCCCGTTATTGGGATGGTGATATAATCGATCCTGAAGTCATTGTCGAAAATGGCATGATCCAAGTTCCAGATAAAGCTGGAATCGGTTTTGCCATCAATGAAAAGCGGCTAAAGGAATTGACTACATATAGTAAACAGTACAAGTGAAAACATCAAAGGAGGTGCAATACCACCTCTTTTGATCAATCCTCTATCTTCTTTTGCCCCCACGGTCTATGTAACTACCCATTTAGTATTTTATTGGACGGAAACCCACCCTTTTAGAAATGATTTTAATAGGATAAATAACAAATATCAGTTTGTCGACAAAAGAAGGATCGATTGGTCTGCCCACGCCTTCATGGTTTACTTTTTTATATGAATGGACCCTTCATTGGATTGAGGAAATTTGCGACACTCCTGCCGAATTACTGGCTGGCCAAGACGCAACAGCCGTTTGCGGCGAGGAGGCTTGGCAGCCAGTCGGCGGAAAGGAGCGGATTTCTGAATCAACTGTTTTTTTAATTGGCTACAGATTTTAGAAAAATCATTTAAATGGCCGGATAAATCATATTTTTCTCGGAAAATGGGGCCTTGTCTATTTTTTATTTATTGGATTATTTTGTATAATGAAATGAAAAGAATGGCAACCAAGGGAAAGGGAGGGGAGAGTGTATGAAGAAAAAACCGTACCTTATTGCGGAAATTCTACTAAGAAGGGGCATGCCGGACTATGTCATTAAAGAAGTGACGGCATTGGAAGAGTGCGAGCTGTTTCTTTTGAAGAGAAAGTGGGGCCTATATGACCGGAAGACAGGTGCGTAAATGAATAAAAGAAAAAAGGGAACCGTTTCGGTTCTGGCCGGTCCCTATGAGTTTTAAGTTTTTTTAAGCCGGTACCTATTGACTGGACGGCCTATGCTCCCATACTGTACGTCAAGCTGAAGGACTTCTTCGCCATGCAAGTATTCAAGATAGCGCCTTGCTGTAACTCTGGCGATTCCAATCCCATCAGCCACTTCTTCTGCAGATAGTGACCCAGGCTGGGTCTTTATGAACTTCGTCACTTGCTCAAGAGTCGCGCCATTCAATCCTTTTGGAACATCATATTTCGGACTCGTTTCAGAATCTGTTTTATTTTGAAAGAGAATTCGGTCGAGCTGATTTTGAGAAATTTGATGGTCAGGTTCAACCTCCATCCGAAAAGCAAAGTATTGTTCCAGAGTATGTTTTAGCCTATCGAATTTAAATGGCTTGATTAAATAGTCAAAAGCCCCGTTCTGTATCATTTTTCTGATCGTTTTCTGATCATTTGCCGCTGAAATGATGATGACATCCACATCAATTTGCTCTTTTCTGATTTGATAAAGTGTATCAACCCCGTTTAAAGATGGCATGAAGATGTCCAAAATGACAAGGTCGGGTTTAGAATGCCTGATTTTTTCAAGACCTTCAAGCCCATTGGAAGCCGTATCAACGACTTTAAAGGCAGGCAGGCGCTCGATGAATTGTTTGTTGACCTCTTGGACCATAGGGTCGTCTTCAATTAAAAGTACACGAATTTCGTTAGTCATTTTGGTTCTCCTCTATATCGTGCATCGGAAAAGAAAGAAAAAAGCTTGTTCCTTCGTTAGGGCGTGTCGTGAATTTCATTTCGCCGTTCGCTTTTTTTACAATTTGGTCTATTAGATAAAGACCAATTCCTGATCCTTCCGCACCTTTTGTTGTAAAACCATATTCGAATATATCTTTATGAATGTCCTCGGGAATGCCGGGTCCATTATCCTCAAGCACGATTTGACAATGACGTTCATCTTGATAGATGGATAGATAAACCTGTTTTGTTTCCTCTGAACAATGCTTTAGCGCTGCGAATGAGTTTTCGATCAGGTTTCCAATTATCAATACAAAATCGTGATGATCCAAATCAGCGGGGAAGCGGTCTAATTTCGTGTGCTTGTCCATGATGAGCTCGATTCCGAGTTCCCGTCCCAAGGAGATCTTACTTAATATCAGCCCCACTAAATTATCATCGTGAATGTGCTTCGTTAAAAACCTGGTCAATTCCTCCTGTTCTTCCGTGATCTGAAAAATGTAATGCAGCGCTTCGTCAAGATTACCTAGCTGTATCAATCCTGCTATCGTATGAAGTTTGTTCGAATGTTCATGGTTTTGAACACGGAGGGCTTCAACGAATGCTTTGACACTAGTCAATTCTTCAGCTAGCTTCGTCACATCGGTCCGATCCTGGAATATGGCCACGGCACCAATCGTTTTATCCGCAATCTTTATTGGTACCCGGTTGCTTACAATATTCCTGTTTTGAACGGAGATTTCCTGATTGAAGATGGGAGATGTCCGGTCGAGCACTTCCGGGAGACGGGTATCATGTATAATATCATTGATATTCTTGCCAATGACCGCACCGTTAATATTGAATATTTGCTTTGCCTTTTCATTGAAGATCGTGATTGTCTGATTATTATCTATGGCGATGACCCCTTCATGCATGGCATTGAAAGCAGCTGTCCTTTCAACCAACATCCGTGAAATTTCATGTGGTTCAAGTTGGAAGGTCTCTTTTTTTATCCTTCTTGCCATCAGCCATGAGCCGCATACACCGAATAGAAGTGTAAGGACCAGGATAATCGCTATTTCTCCTTTCAGGTCCTTGATTAATTCCGGTATCGTAGGCAAGATATTCCCAACCAGTACGACGCCGATTTGCTCTCTATCTCTATCAAGGATAGGGACAAAGGCGCGGACGGAAATGCCAAGTTCGCCAGCAGCCTTTGAAAGGTATTCGTGTTCAGCGAACGCAGCGCTTTCGTCGCTGCTGCCCGAGGGGGTTCCCAATTGACTGAACACCGGGTGGGAATAGCGTATATGCTGATTGTTGAGCACTACAATATAATCAGCTTGATGGATTTTCCTTAAGTTTTCAATAATCGGATTGAGCTGCGTCCATCCTTCAGGCTCACGGACCAATTTTTGTACTTCAGGGAGTTCAGCGATGGTATGGGCGGTGATCATGGATCGTTTGCCGATTTCATCTTCCCTGACCGAAACGATATTTCCGAATATAAAAATCCCGCCTATTAGTATCGAAAAAGCGACGATTACGAATGATAGCAGGGTGATTTTAATTTGAATGGGCATATGAAAGGATTTATCCATTGTTTTTCCTCCATTACTTCTATACTTTATAGTAACAGAATTTCTATCACTTTTCGCTATTTTTCGCGCATTGTATTACGACAGTAAAAAGCTGTGATAGAATAGTGATAATGTGAAGTGAGCGGTGAGGAGTTGTCGGTATGCGTGCATTATGGGGGTACTTCTTATTAATTGGCTTGGTGCTGTTGATAGCAGTGTATATATCGTTTCAATCGTTCTTTACAAGCTTCGGTTTCAATTTGCCGAAGGATGAGGAGCAGTTCGGGATGAAGGATCAAATCGTTATTAAGTTCAGTCATGTCGTTGCCGAAAATACACCTAAAGGGCTGGCTGCGAACCGATTTGCCAAACTAGTCGATGAATATACAGATCATCGTGTCAAAATTGAAGTCTATCCTAATCAGTCATTATATAGTGATCATGAAGAAATCGAAGCATTACACGAAAATAAGGTGCAGATGATTGCTCCAACTACATCTAAAATTACGAGCATATCAAAGAAATGGATGCTCTTGGACCTCCCTTACGTCTTTCCAACGGACGCTGCCTTGCAGGAAGCGTTGAATGGGGAAGTGGGGGAAGAGCTGCTAAAGCAGCTGAATAGCATCGATATCGAGGGTCTCGCATTTTGGTCGAATAACTATAAACAGATTACAAGCAGTAAACCGATACGGCATCCAAGTGATTTTGCCGGAAAGAATTTTAGAATCATGCCAAGTGCAGTCCTGGAAAGCCAATTCAAGCATTTTGGGGCGACAACTTCTGAGCTGGAGTTTAATGAAACGTTTAAAAGCCTTGAAATCAATGAAACGGACAGCCAGGAAAATACGATTTCGAATATCTATTCCAAGAAATTATATGAGGTGCAAAAATATTTAACGATCAGTGATCATGGCTATTTAGGGTATGTAGTCATGATAAACAAGCCATTTTGGAACAAACTCCCGTTGGATATTCAGCAGCAAATCCAACGGGCGATGGATGATACAACGAAATGGCTATGGATCAAATCAAATGAATTGAATCAGGAACAGCTTAGGGAAATCCAGCAAAAATCGAATATCGATATCTATGCACTGTCAGAAGAAGAAAAGAAAGAATGGATGGATGAGATGACCGTCATCTATCCGGAATTCGAATCAACGATTGGAACAGAATTGATGACGAAAATGGAAAAAATCCGTGAGAAGCATTTAAAGGAATAATTAAATGATGGGCAAAAAAGAGCGGACCCAAAAGAACTATGACCCGGATAACGGACACACATAAAAAAGTGTCCCTTATCCGGGTTTTTTTATGTTTCAATAGGTGTAATGAGTATGGACGGAGGGTTTCTATGAGTAAGAATATATATACTGAATTCCAGATTAAAGAACTTGAAAAGAATCCAAATATCATAAGTGCTTCAGAGCGTTCTATTTCCTATAATCCCGAATTTAAAACAAATGCTGTTAAGGAATATAAAAAAGGGAAATCCCCCTCTCAAATTTTCATAGAACATGGATTTAATCTCGAAATAATTGGTAAGGAACAACCTAAGCGTTGTCTACAGCGCTGGCGTGATACCTTTGAAAGGTTTGGTGAGGAAGGCTTCCTTACGGAATGCCGTGGAAAAGGAAGTACAGGTCGCCCTTCTTCCAAGCCACAGTCTATAGAGAATCAACTTAGGAGAGCCGAAGCGAGAATCAAATTCCTTGAAGCAGAAAATGACTTCCTAAAAAAGCTGGAAGAGTTAGAAAGGCGGGCGTTGAAAAAGAAATAATTCTAACTGCAGCTGAGAAGTTCTATCTGATTGAAAGAACCATCAGGACATACCATTTAAAGAAGGCTGTTTCCTATCTATGCAAATTGGCTGGTGTAAGTCGAAGTGGCTACTACGATTGGTTAAAGGCAGCTCTAACCTGTGAGCTACGCGAGGAACAGGATGATTTGGACATAGAATTAATTAAAAGTATATTCCTCAGTAAAAAGGAAAAAGTAGGCGCCCTCCAAATCAAAATGGTTATGGAAAATGATTATTCGGCCGTCATGAATCATAAGAAAACCTTACTTGTTCAAACCTTCTTAATCGTGAATTCAAACAGGAGGAGCCAAGGGAAATTCTGCTTACTGACATTACCTACCTTTATTATGGAAAGGGTCAAAAAGCGTATTTGTCATGCGTATAAGATACGGCTATAAAAGAAATAGTTACGTATCATTTATCCACGTCATGGATATGAATATCGTTTATGAAACTTTAAACAAGCTAAGGCAGGCTGTGAATCACGAGTTCCATCCGAGTGCAATCCTGCATCCTGACCAAGGATTCCATTACACCTATCCGCTATTTCAAAACAAAGTGAAGGAACTTGGGCTAACCCAATCCATGTCCCGCAAGGGAAACTGTTGGGATAATCCGCCGATGGAAATTTTTTTTGGCCACTTTAAAGATTTAGCAGAATATAAAACATGTACTAATTTAACGGATGTGAAGGAAGAAGTTGATCGAGTTATAGAAGAATACAATAAGTGTCGTTATCAATGGGGACTAAAGAAAATGGCCCCGGTACAATACCGGGACCACCTATTAGCCGCATAGGCACTTTTTTATACTGTCCGAAAAGTGGGGCATAGTTCATAAAGGGCCCGCTTTTTTCCTATTGCAATGCAGTTTGCAGTGTCTTGATATTTTTTTCCATTAAACTGAAGTAATCTTCGCCGGCTTCGATATCTTTATCCGTCAACACGGAAAGGTTATGGAGCTCAAGTGATTTCGCTCCCATTTCCTTTTGGATGATCTCAGTTAGTTTAGAACTGATATTTTGCTCAAAGATGACGTAGTTCAAGTCTTCTTCTTCAGCCATGGTTACGATTTTCCCCAGTTCCTTTTGAGATGGTTCGTTTGAAGATGTTAGTCCTGTGACGCCAATTTGTTCCAATCCGTAGCGTTCCTCCCAATAACCATATGCAGAATGGGAAACGATGATCTTATTTGTACGGCCCGACTCGATCGTCGTCGCGAATTTTTCATCAAGTGCCGTAAGCTTTTCGGAAAGCTTGTTGAATTGGCTGTTGAAATATTCTTCCTGTTCCGGCATTTTTTTCGTTAATTCGTCCTTGATGGTTTTAGCCATGTCAATGGAATAGATGGGATCTAACCACAAATGCGGATTGACGCCCCCATGGTCATGACCGTCTTCTTCATGAGCATGTTCCTCTTCGTGTGCTTGCTCATCCTCATCAAGATGAACCGTTTCTCCCACCGCGATTGTACTGACGCCTTCTTTGCTTAGAATTGGTTCAGCCTTGGTTACAAAGCCTTCAAGATTATAGCCAATATAGAAAAACAGGTCTGACTCAGCCATTTTTACAATATCTTTTTGAGAAGGTTCGAATGAATGTTCATCCGTTCCGGGAGGATAGATCGTCTCGACATTTACGTACTCCCCGCCAATGGCCTCCGTGAAGTATTGTAAAGGGTAAACTGTTGTATATATATCTAAGGCATCCTTGGTTTCTTTACTCGATTCTCCCTTTGAGTTGCCGCATGCTGATAGAAATAGCGCAGTAACAAGGAAAAGTGAGAGCAATGCGCGAATTTTCATATGAAATGCTCCTTTATAATTCGTATTGATTACGATTTGAATTTTATGTGGTAAAAACGAAATGATTACGATTTGACTTCTGTATGATACAAAAGATTGCAAAAGAAAGCAAGGTTTTTTTCTAATGGTCCTCACTTTTTTCTTTTTTTTCAGGAACAAGATCAATGCCTCCTGGATGAAACGGATGACATTTAAGAATCCGGATGATTGCTAACCAGCTTCCTTTTATAGGTCCGAACCGATTGATCGCTTCCAAACCATAATGGGAACAAGTTGGGTAAAAACGGCAGGTAGGCGGTTTTAATGGAGAAAGAGCAACTTGGTAAAAACGGATGATTCCCATTAATATTTTTTTCAACACAATGCTTTCATCTCTTTTCGAGTAAATTCACTACCCTCCATTATAGCATATTTTCTAAATTTCCTATAAGGGTAAAAAAGGAATAAGCATATTGGTAATCCGATTGATATAATGAGAATTAATTTTAAAGGATGAAATATATTGTTATTCAAGGTAAAATAGAGATGACATACAATTAAGGAGTGAATTAAATGCCTTCAGTTGAAAGCTTTGAATTAGATCATAATGCTGTTAAAGCCCCATATGTTAGACATTGCGGTGTCCATAAAGTAGGAACAGACGGTGTTGTTAATAAATTTGATATCCGTTTTTGCCAGCCGAATAAACAAGCGATGAAGCCGGATACGATCCATACCCTGGAACACTTGCTTGCATTCAATATCCGTAAGCATTCCGAGCGCTACGATCACTTTGATATAATCGATATTTCGCCAATGGGATGTCAAACAGGATATTACCTTGTGGTCAGCGGCGAGCCGACAGTGACGGAAATCATCGATGTTCTTGAAGATACATTCAAGGATGCTGTTACAATTACGGAAATTCCTGCTGCAAACGAAAAACAATGCGGCCAAGCAAAATTGCATGATCTTGAAGGAGCTAAGAAATTAATGAATTTCTGGCTTGCACAAGATAAAGAAGATCTTCATAAAGTTTTCGGTTAATAAAAAAGTTCCTGTCCATTTGTGACAGGAACTTTCAGTTTGTAGACAAAAGGGGTTCGGAATTAAAAAATTCTGAACCCCTTTTGAAATTCCCTTTGAATTTTCGCCTAAAGTTAAGAGATTGGGGCTCTACGAGCCCACTATGTTAGGCCATTTTTGGACCTCGCCATGTCCAATTGGCCATCTTCTTTAAATTAATGGCAGCCTCCATTTTACGAACCAAATGGTTCGGTGGCACCAGTTGATCTAAAGTAATCATTTCAAGTTGATCTCGCTGAATAGAATCATGTTTAGAAAGCATCCTCATCACCTCAAGTTTTAATACTTCTATTTTAAAACAAAAATGACTCCAGGCAAAAGTGTTCTATCTAAAAGGTAAGACAAAGTTGATTGGAACGGAAGGTACGAGACTCCTGCGGGAAAAGCGCGTCTAGGGGAGACCCCGCAGGCGAAAGCCGAGGAGGCTCCCCGACCGCCCGCGGAAAGCGAGTGCCTGGAGTGGAAATCAACGTCCAAATTGTACAAGCCATAAAAATAGACAAACTCGATTTTCATCGAGTTTGTCTACAGTCTGAAAGTTCCTGTCCATTTGTGACAGGAACTTTTTTTATTTTTCAGGTTCTTCTTTTTTTTCCTCATCCTCAGGCAAAGGATCGATCGGATCCACTGTATGCTTGTAGCTGTAACCTTTTCCGATTGTGAGGACCGATAAGGCCAATACAATCAGAATCACAATAATGGAGATAACTAAAACCGTAATCATACTTTACAGCTCCTAACGTTCACAATTTAGATTCATTTTAGCATAAGAACCAAGTCAGATAATGTTTCAATTTTTGAATAGAGGGAATTATAAAGGTATAACCACTTACGGAGGTAGATATTTATGGCTCAGAAAAAATTAGGAACTTTAGTGAATAAGGAAATTGCAAACTTCAGTGTTCTTTATACGAAAATTCATAATTACCACTGGTTCGTGAATGGACCGCACTTCTTTGAACTTCACCAAAAATTGGAAGAATTATATAAAGAAGTGACAACCAACTATGACGAATTGGCTGAAAGACTATTGGCCATTGGTGAAAAGCCGGTTGCTACCCTTAAAGAGTACATGGAATTAACTACGATCGAAGAAGCGACAGGTAAGGAAAATACAGAAGATATGGTTCAAAGCGTCATCAGTGATTTTGAGAAGCTTTCCGAAGAGTTCCTGGAAATCATCGAAGTTGCCGAAACAGAAGATCCGGTTACCGCTGATATGCTGACAGGCATGAAGAAAAGCTTAAACAAACATGCTTGGATGCTGCGTGCGTATTTAGGACATTAAGATATAGGAAAAGCCCTGCTTCGTAGGGCCTTTTTTTGTTTAAAACAATAAAAAAGGCATCCATCAAAAGAGGGACACCTGACATGGTATGTATTAATGAATATTCCTAGGCGGAAAATGTGTAGGTTTCGTGTCGTTCATACTATTTTGAGCGAACTTCCCTTTTAACGTTTCAATAATGTAAAGGCCCATTAAATTGGTTAGTTCTTGATCATCCATCTCTTGAAGCAATTCGAAAATTTCCTTACGGTCAAGCTGTTCCAGAACCGCAAAAGTAAGCATATCAATATCTTCTTCATCACCAGTCATCTTATCACGGTACATATTGTATAATTCTTCAATTAACTTCAAAACTCTCACCTCACATTTATTAGAAATCCGTTATCTCTTTATATGTAGGTTATCAAAAAAACCTCTGGGTGCATATAAAAATCTTAAGGGATGCTTGGGCTTATTATATGTTTTACCCTTTGAAAGATACTTTAATCTATTATTTAACATCTTTGTTCTTCTGTAAACAAAATTTCCCATTGTATGAAGTGGGGAAATACGTGAAAAATAAGCGTAGGAAATATGGAAAGGGTCGATGAATGTGTCTGAAAAAAGGAAGAAATATTACATTTGGATTCCAAATGGGCAGATAACACAAGATAGGGAAAGTTCTCCATGGAATTTCGAGATCGAGGCGACAGATGATGAAATCATCAAATTACGTGAATTATTTGATTATAATTATTCAGCAGGGGAAGAAAATTTTTACCGGGCACATGTCCCATACCTTCAATATCATTTTGACCGTGAAAATGATGAACAGGATATCACTCTCCAGAAAATTTACGAGATGATTTATACTCTGGGTACTGAAGAAGGAAGAAGGCATATAGAAAGCATGGGGATTTTACAGGCAAAACCAACAGACGATGGCCTCGAATATTGAGGATCCATCGTTTTTTTGATGTGTTGCAGATTCTGGCTGGATAGTGTTTTTTTTTACCCATATAATGAATGAAGGGTCATAGCATTATTTCTTATACGGAGAGAAGGGGAAAAATGAAACGTTTTCTTGATAAGAACGGATATAAGGTGGAATTCTCCGAGGATCCTGTCTTTGGAGAGTCTTGGCATGTTTTTGTGCTTAGCAGATATAAGGGCAGGTGGGTATTGACCAAACATAGGGAGCGGGGATTGGAGTTCCCCGGAGGAAAGAGGGAAGCAGGGGAATCGATTGAAGAAACGGCCATACGGGAAGTGTATGAAGAAACAGGGGGCTTGGTGGGCAAACTGCAATTTTTGGGACAATATAAAGTACATGATCCAGTAAAGCCATTCGTTAAATCGATATACTATGCCGCATTGCGTGAAGTGGAAAAGAAAGAGAATTACATGGAAACGGACGGCCCGATCTTTTTGGAAGCACTGCCGGATGAACTCGGTGAGGAGTTTAGCTTCATCATGAAAGACGAGATTGTACCGTTAAGCTTATCAAGACTGGATGATGGTATTTTGCTCAGAAACGAGTGAATCGCCGGAACTCACGAGTAAAACGCCGAAATTCACGAGTAAAAGCACCAAACTCACGAGTAAATCGCCTGAATTCACGAGTAAAAGCCTAATTCACGAGTGAAATGCCGAAACTCAACTAAATTCATGTTTTATCTCAGCATGAATGAAAAACTGCCGAGGGTTATCGGCAGTTTGGTCAGTCTTTGATTAATTTTCGCTCGAGCAGTTCGACTAGTTGATACATGATTGTGGCAAAGACGGCAATGATCATCAAGGCAAGCATTACAAGGGTGAAGTTGAAAACTTGAAAGCCATAAATGATGAGGTAGCCGAGTCCTTTCGCCGAAACAAGGAATTCCCCTACGATGACGCCGACCCAGGAGAGGCCGACATTCACTTTCAATGTCGAGATGATCGTTGGGAAGGAGGCGGGTAATATGGCTTCCCGAAAAGCTTGTGTTCTTGTGGCGCCAAAAGTTTGGAGTACCTTCAGGTAGTTCGGGTCCACTTCGCGAAATGCGGTGTAGACGACAATGGTGGTGATGATGATGGAGATGATCGCCCCCATCGAGATGATGGATGGAAAGCCAGGGCCGAATGCTACGATGATGATGGGGCCGAGTGCCACTTTCGGCATGGCATTTAAAATGACGAGATAGGGGTCAAGTGTTTTTGATAATCTTGGCGACCACCAAAGCAGGGATGCCAGGATGGTTCCAAGCAGTGTCCCTATGATAAAGCCGAGAACGGTCTCGAATAGCGTCACTCCGGAATGGGATAGCAGGGTTCCATCACCTAATTTCTGTATGAAAAGATGCCATACTTTAGTTGGGGAGCTGAAGATGAGCGGATCGATCACTTCCATCCTGGATAAAATTTCCCAACTGCTGAAAAAAACGATGAAAATCAGGATCTGATAAAAGCGAATGAGTCTGTTTTCTTTTTTTAATGAGGTTTTATATTGGTTATGAAGCTGTTCAATATTCAAGGCTCTCAAGCTCCTTCCAGATCGTTTGGAATAGCATCGGATACTGTGGATGGTTGCGTGCATGGAAAGGCGTGAGTTCACGCAGTTCATCGGGCACCTTGAAGGTTTTGTGCACGTTTCCCGGGTTTGCGGAAAACAGATAGATGCGGTCACTCATTGCAATGGCTTCACCGATATCATGGGTGACGAGCACGGCTGTCTTTCCGAAAGATTTAAGGGTTTCAAAAACAAGGTCTTCAAGCTTCAACTTCGTTTGGTAATCAAGAGCCGAAAACGGTTCATCAAGCAAAAGGATTTTTGGGTCGACCGCCAGTGTCCGTGCCAGTGCAGCCCTTTGCCTCATTCCTCCCGAGAGTTCGCGCGGATATAATTTTCCGGTGCCTCCCAATCCAACGTCACTTAAAAGTTTCAGCGTTTTTATTCTCTCAAGGCCTTCATCTTTTTTAATCAATTTCAATCCTAATAATATATTTTCTTCAATCGTCTTCCATGGAAATAGATAATCCTGCTGCAGCATATAGCCGATTGAAAGGTCACTGTTGGCTTTCAGCGGTTTGTTTTCGAGCAGGATCTTTCCCGCAGTGGGCGGAAATAGCCCGGCGATGATGGAAAGCAGGGTGGTTTTTCCGCAGCCGCTCGGACCTAGAAAAGAGACGAATTCACCTTTTTCAATGTCGAGGGAAATGTCCGCTAGTGCGGTCGCTGCCGTCTGATTTGAAAAATAAGTATGGTGAATGTCTTGGATTTTTAAAAAGCTCATCGGACATCCTCCTTACCTTTAGCTATGCTATTTTGTGACTTCTTCAGCAAAATCGGTATTGACCAGCTCTTCATGGCTTATACGTGAAGGCAGCTCGCCTGCTTCATCCATGATGTTTTGAAGATTGTTCCATTCTTCTTCATCAAGAATGGGGTCCGTGGCAAAGGATCCTTGTTCTTTGTAGCGATTGATAACTGTTTCCATCGTCTCGATATTGGTATCTTCAAAATACGGCTGAATGACTTCAGCAATTTCGGCAGCATCATTTTCCTGAACCCAATCCTGTGCTTTTTTCAATGCCCTCGTGAATTTTTCGACAGTCTCTTTGTCTTCTTTCAAATAGCTTTCCTTAGCCATATAAACTGTATAGGGAAGATGCCCGGACTCAGTGCCGAAAGAAGCGACGATATATCCTTTTCCTTCTTTTTCAAACACACTGGCCGTTGGTTCGAACAGTTGAACATAATCGCCGGTTCCGGAAGCGAAGGCAGTTGCGACATTCGCAAAATCAATATTCTGGATGAGGTTCAAATCTTTTTTCGGGTCTATGTTATGTTTTTTCAATACGAACTCTCCGGCCATTTGCGGCATCCCGCCTTTTCGCTGGCCTAGGAATGTAGAGTTTTTCAGCATATCCCAATTGAAGTTATCAATTTTTTCACGTGAAACAAGGAAAGTTCCATCCGTCTGTGTTAATTGGGCGAAGTTGATGACGGGGTCTTTCGAACCTTGTGCCTGAACGTAGATCGATGTTTCAGAGCCAACGAGAGCAATATCCGCCCCATCGGACAGAAGCGTGGTCATCGTCTTGTCGCCGCCTGCCGTCGTTTTCAAATCAATGCTTAGACCCTCATCTTTAAAAAATCCTTTTTCAATCGCTACATATTGCGGTGTATAGAAAAGGGAGCGGGTTACTTCGGCCACCCTGACCTTCGTTGTTTCCTTTTCCTTGTTGCCGCATGCTCCAAGCGGGATCACCAGCATGCACAGAAGTGAAAATACGACACCTGCTTTATACCATTTTTTCAAAATTCCTTCCTCCTTGATATATAGGTATTTTGCCTACTTTATCGTATGAACGGAAGAAAAAAATGTGAATGCCTCTCAGGGGATAAAAACAAGCGGATGTTTTAAAATAAGATTAAAGAGAAAGGAGAGTGGAACTTGGAGAACGGAACGATTATTTCAAAACGGCGGTTTCCATCACCGCATCCACAAATCCATCTTTATTCAGTTACATACATATCACAAGGCCTGAAGGTAAAGGGGTTGCTTGCTGAACCGGTTGATGGCGAAATACATGATGCCTTCTTATATTTACGCGGCGGGATTAAAAATGTCGGCAAGGTGAGGCCTGCAAGGATCGTGCAATATGCAGTAGAAGGTTTCATCGTCTTTGCCCCTTTTTACCGTGGAAATCAAGGCGGAGAGGGAGATGAGGATTTTGGAGGCGAAGATAGATTCGATGCGATATCAGGATTCAATCTTCTTGAACAGCACCCCCGAGTGAACAAGGACCACATTCATATCCTAGGATTTTCCCGTGGCGGCATCATGGCGCTTTGGACTGGGATATACTGCAGGAATGCCGCGTCGATCGTCACATGGGGAGGTGTGTCGGATATGTTTTTAACATATGTCGAACGTGTCGATATGCGACGGATGATGAAGCGGGTCATCGGCGGAACACCTAAAAAATGCCCCGATCAATATGAATACCGTACTCCATTGTTTGCGATTGAAGACTTGAATGTACCCGTCCTGATCATTCATGGTCAAAAAGATGACAATGTCGCCATTGAACACGCATACCGGTTGGAAAAAAGGCTGAAAATGCATGACAAAGAGGTCGAAAGCTGGTATTTCCCTCAATTCACGCATTACTTCCCACCGGCCGTAAACAGAAAAGTAGTCGAAGATTTAACATCTTGGATGAAAAGTAAAACCGAATAATGATAGAATGAAGTATATTCTAAGTATATTGGTAAGAGGAGGAGATACACATGGGCATGCCTATGGAGCTAAATACCATGATCGTTACAAAAGGGAACGAAACCCGTGAAGAAGAAAACATTTTTCGGCTGTCGAAAGCTGGTTACAGGTTATACCCTATCGATATTCCAATCGATGTCCGCAAAACGATTCAATCTGACTCAAGCGGAACAGCCGTTATCCAAAAAATTGAATGGACCAGTGAAAGGACTATCATTACGTACCAACTACTATCACTGAACTCAACTAACTAAATAGACAAGCGCTTGCCGTGAATAGTCTTCACTGCAAGCGCTTTTTTTGATTGTGTTGCAGAATCCGACCTGTGCGCCAATAATTTGACCAACAATTCGACCCAGGCGCTAAATTCGGCCTGTGCACCCATAATTCGACCGACACGCCCATAATCGGACCAGATGCGCCAATAATTCGACCTTGAACCAACTAATCCGACCCTACACGCCCATAATCACCTACGCACCAATAATTCAGCCCACGCGCCCATAAATCGACCTACGCACCAATAATTCAGCCCACGTGCCCATAAATCGACCTATGCACCAATAATTCAGCCCACGCGCCCATAAATCGACCTACGCACCAATAATTCAGCCCACGCGCCCATAAATCGACCTACGCACCAATAATCCGACCCACGCGCCCATAAATCGACCTCCATATCAATAATCCAACCTACGATTTGTCAGCGCAAAATCCTGGATATTCAATCTTCGAAATGATTGTCACTAAAAGAGTGGTAAAATGGTGTAAAGCGCATGGGGTGGGGTGATTTGATGATTTTGGTGAGTTCTTGTTTAGCGGGTCTTGAGGTGAGATACAATGGTACACACAGCTTGGATGATGGAATTAAGGAATTAATGAGGGAGAAAAAGGCTATAGCGGTTTGTCCTGAGTTGCTTGGGGGTTTTTCGACACCGAGGGAACCTGCTGAGATAGTTGGCGGTGAAGGTGGGGATGTCCTTGATGGAAAAGCGAAGATCATCGAAAAGTCGGGCAGGGATGTAACGGAATTGTACATAAAGGGAGCGAATCTTACGTTATTGAAAGCCCAGGAGGTAGGGCGACGTTAGTCGTTTTAAAAGAAAATAGTCCATCCTGTGGGAGTGCCACGATTTATAATGGGGAATTCAAGGGGGAGAAGAAGGTCGGGAATGGAGTGACCGCGGCTTTGCTTAGGAGGCATGGATTCACGGTCATTTCAGAGGAAAGGTTATTCGATTATTTGGATGAAAAATGAGTAATTGCATTTTAGATAGTGCTTTTGAAAGAAGGGGATTACATGGAGGATATCAATCTCTATACTTTGCTATTTTTAGTACTTGCGGGTTTTATTGCTGCATTCATCGATTCCGTTGTGGGCGGGGGAGGTTTAATTTCCATTCCGGCTTTATTGTTCACGGGGATTTCGCCTTCAGCGGCACTTGCCACTAATAAGCTGGCGGGTACAATGGGATCTTTAACGAGTACGATTTCATTTATTCGGGCTGGAAAAGTGGATTTCAAATTCGTCATCAAGCTGTTTCCGATTACCGTGATTGGAGCGGCGTTAGGGGCATACGTTGTACATTTCGTTTCCGCAGAGATACTGAAGCCCCTCATTTTGATTTTGTTGGTCATTGTCGCGATTTATACGTTGGTAAAAAAGGATTGGGGTAAAGATGCAAAGTATAAAGGGCTGAAAAGGAAGAAAATGATTCTTTTGATAGTCATAATATTTGCGATTGGTTTTTATGATGGTTTTCTTGGACCAGGCACAGGTTCCTTTTTATTATTTTCATTTTTGATCATTGGGTTTGATTTTTTCCAGGCTGCCGGGAATGCAAGAATATTGAATTTTGGAAGCAATATTGCCGCACTTATCATATTCTTATCTATGGGGACCGTCAATTTTGCCTATGGAATTCCGATGGGTCTTGCAATGGTTGCAGGAGCATTAGTAGGAACGAACTTTGCAATTAAGAAAGGTGCTTCCTATGTACGTATATTATTCATTTGCGTCACGATTCTATTGATTGGAAAAAATGTCCTTAATTATTTTCATGTGTTTTGATGGATGGTTTCCCGAATGATTCCTATAAAAATGGCCGGGGATACAAATCGTATTTTCGGCCATTTTTACATTCATTTTGTGAAATTCAAGTCCCAGTGAATGTCAAATTGATCCTTGACCTTACCATACTTAGCTCCCCAAAAGGTATCTTGCAGTTCCATTAAGGATGATCCTTTTTCACACATAAGATCATATAAATGCTGGATTTCCGATTCGCTTTCACATTCAAGGACCAGCGCTACATTATTCCCGACTTCAAGGGGATTGCCTGGAAACGTATCAGATACCATGATCAACATATCGCCTTTTTTGATTTTGGCATGCAAAATAAGGTCATTCGCTTCTTCAGGTGTAGGGAAATCAGCTTCCCCGTAGGTTTGCATATCGGTAACCTCTGCCTGAAATACTTCTGCATAAAAAGCTAATGCGTCCTTTGCTTGGCCATCGAAAATTAAATAGGGGGTAACTTGATTTTTCATACTAATCCTCCTGTTTCGTGTCATGACTATCAAATTCGACAGGGAAATCTTATCCTCCTGTATATTCACTGGGAAAAGTATGCAGGCACTGATGGCTTAGCTGCATCTTTGAATGGGAATCATGCCCATCGAGGGAAAGCCCAGTTCAGTGTTCCTTATCAAAACAAGCTTCGCGGATGAAACTTCCTTCAAATGCCTTTATTTAAGTCATCCCTTTACGCTTTGGATGACGCATTTTCACAAGAACGACTTCGTCTCCTTTAATTTCTTTGCCACAATTAACACACTTGGGATCTTCCCCGAACATTTACACACCTCCAAGCAATTTAAAGTTTTCAATCTAATACGATAGACTTCAATGAAACTTTAATCTACCCAAACTATCACATATGGATCTAACATTTTCAAATTCAAATTAGGATTAGATTGTATTCGTTGCTTTAATTGTAATGAAAGGGCAAAGGGAAATGGAAGAAGCTGTTTCAAAATCTGACTGAATAGAAAAAGCCTGCCGTTACGTGACAGGCCTCTTTCATTATCTTATTTTTCTTGAACTTTTTTCATAATGGAAGGGGGGATTTCATTCCACAATGCGTTAATAGGATTTCAACAATCCGCTTTGAAGCGAATCCATCACCATATGGGTTGGAAGCTGTCGCCATTTTTTTATAGGTTTCTTCATTAGTAAGTAAGTCTGTTGCTAATTGATAAATTCGTTCTTCCTCAATTCCCGCCAATAAAAGGGTACCAGCTTCGATTCCTTCCGGACGTTCTGTCGTATCGCGTAACACAAGGACAGGAACACCAAGTGAGGGAGCTTCTTCTTGCACCCCTCCGGAATCTGTCAATATTAGATGGGCGTGCGCCGCAAAATTATGAAAATCAAGCACTTCAAGTGGCTCTATTAAGTGAAGTTTTTCCGTTTCACCAAAAATCCGGTAAGCAATTTCACGGACTACTGGGTTTTTATGAAGTGGGAAAACAACTTGGATATCCGTGTGATCTTCAAGCAGCCGTTTGACGGAACGGAATATTTCTTCCATTGGTTTTCCGATATTTTCTCGTCTGTGCGCTGTCATCAATAACATACGATCTCCATTCAAACCAGATAGAATCGGATGTTCATAGTCTTTCCGTACGGTTGTTTTCAAGGCATCGATAGCCGTATTGCCAGTAATATGGATACAATCACTCTTTTTATTTTCCAAAATTAGATTCTCTGCCGCCTGATTTGTTGGGGCAAAATGCAAATCAGCTAAGACGCCTGTCAGCTGCCTATTCATTTCTTCAGGATATGGAGAATACTTATTACCAGTCCGAAGACCGGCTTCAACGTGACCAATCTGTATCTTATTATAGAACGCGGCCAGGCTCGCGATGAAAGTTGTCGTTGTATCCCCATGTACGAGGACGATATCCGGTTTTATATCTTTCATGAGTGAACTCAATTTTTCAATGCCTCGCGTTGTGATCTCTTCTAATGTTTGTCTATCCTTCATCATATCCAAATCGTGATCTGGCTTTATTTGAAAACATTGCAAGACTTGGTCGAGCATTTCCCTATGCTGGGCGGTGACCACCACGATGGTTTCTATTTCTTCTTGATGCTTTTTCAGTTCCAAAACGACTGGTGCCATTTTGATGGCCTCTGGTCTTGTACCAAATACGGTCATGACCTTTATACGTTGTTTAGGCATGCTCATTTCCTCCCCTTCTGAATGTCTCCCCCATTATAACGGGTAGTTCATGGGAAATATAAAAACGAAACAATAATTAACAGAATTTTTACAATGTTAATGAGGACTTTATATTTCTTTAACCTTCAGTTAATATCTGGCATTTACAATGTAAAGCAGGAAGCATAGCAAAGCAGAATAGAGGTGATAGGCGAATATGAAAAGTGTCCTGATGATCGTGCAAAACTTTTATCCGGAAATCGGAAGTGCGGGAAATAGAATGAAAAATATATATCTCCATTTGAAAAGAAACGGATTTGAGGTAACGGTCATCACATTGAAGCCGAGTTATCCTAATCAAAGTTTATATCAAGATACAAAGTTTTGGGATGAAGAAAGCATTGAAGAAGATGTCATCAGGATTAAACCGGACAAAGTGAAGAGGTATACAAGCAATATGGGGAAGCGGTTGCTTCATTATCTTGAAGCGATGTGGCTTTTCATTTATACAATCATCCGTCTCGAAAAAAAATATGATTACGTGTTTGCCACGACCCCGCCGATCTTCCCGACATTGGCGGCGTTGATCGCCAAGAAAAAGATGAAGGCGAAACTCATTACCGATGTCAGGGATTTATGGCCGGAATCGTTGATAGGAGTAGGAGTATTTACTAATAGGTGGGTTTTGAAAATCGCTTTCTTCCTGGAAAGGAAGTTATATCGGCATTCAGATTTTATTATCATCAATAGTCCTGGTTTCAGGGATTATATCGTTGCAAAGGGAGTCAAGGAAGAGGCCATCCAATTCATCCCTAATTCGCTTACTGCGGATGAGCTGACGTTAAGGTCTTTGCTTACACCCGTATCGGAAAAAGTAATCAAGGTCGTTTATGCGGGGAATATCGGACTGGCTCAGGACTTGAAAAAACTGATAGCCGTAGCTGAAAAGCTAAGGGAACATAAACAAATCGAGTTCTCGATGATTGGATATGGATATCGGATATCCGAAGTGGAGAAGGAGATAAGCTCTAGAGGGCTGACTAATATTAAAATGATTAATGCGATGAATCGAAGAGTGACTCTTCATGAAGTTTCAACGTCCCATATTGCCTATGTGAGCTTGGTTGAAAAAGAAGTCTTCAATAAGGTCCTGCCTGGTAAAATCATCGATTATATGTGTGTCGGAAAGCCCATTGTCGGTGATGTGGACGGCAGGGCCAAGAAGATGCTCTCAGAGGCGAAATGCGGGTTGGTGGCAGAGAGCAGGAATGTTGATGAAATCTGTCAGCACATATTGACCATGGCCTCAGACCCAGCCCTTCGTGAAGAACTTGGGGAAAACGGCCATCGGTATGCTAAACAACATTTTCAATGGTCTAAAAATATTAAAGGCCTCATCAATGTGATGGAAGCGTCAGGCTGAAAAATCCGGAAGTGGAGGACAACATGGCGAAGAAAGTATGTATGTTCGTGTGGAATCACTTTACGAACGATGCGAGGGTTCTAAGAGAATGCACAGCACTTGCTGAAGCGGGTTATGAAGTCGATTTAATTGCCATTCATAACTGGAAGATCAAGGATTTGCCCAAAAAGGAGAGGTACCAAAATGGTTTCTCTGTCACTAGGGTGAATAACCGCTGGGAGGCGCTTCATAGGATTCTCAGGGTCGTAGGTAAATTGAAGAAAAAGAAGTTTGAAATCGTTCTATTGGCCTTATTGGTCTGGAATACATTGTGGAACTTGAACTTGATCAACGGTTGGGTGGGATCGGGAATACTGTTCGGTTCCCTTGCACTCCTTGCGATGGGTACCCTTATCATCACTAAAACGAAGCTGCCGACACTATTAACAAGGAGTTACATTTTTGGTCAAATGATCTATCATGGCCGGAAAAGGAAATATGATTTTTATCATTCGAATGACTTGAATACGCTCATGCAGGGAGCGATCAGCAGTAAATGGTTGAGAAGAAAAAAGCTGATTTATGACTCGCATGAGGTACAAACGAGCAGAACGGGATATAATAGCCGAATTTACGGGATGATGGAGAAATTCCTATTAATGTTCGTCGATGAAATGATTGCCGAAAACCATACGAGAGCTAAGTATAACGAAGACTTATATGGTCTGTATCCCAAGGTGGTCCATAACTATCCGATTCCAACCAATCCTGAGGAAAGTACGGCCGTGAATTTGCATGAGCTGCTCGATTTGCCGGAGAATGAACCGATATTGTTATACCAAGGCGGTGTTCAAATGGGAAGAGGGTTAGAGCAATTGGTTGATGCTGTACCGATGATCGAGGGCGGGACGGTAGTTTTTATCGGAGATGGAAGGATCAAGGATGAATTAATGAAAAAAGTAAGCGACATGAATCTGGAGCATCGTGTGAAGTTCCTGCCGAAGGTTCCGGTCGACGAGCTGCTCCATTATACAAAAAATGCGTATTTAGGTTTTCAGATATTGAATAATGTCTGCTTTAATCACTACTCCGCATCTTCAAATAAATTGTTTGAATACATGATGAGCGGTGTGCCTGTAGTTGCCTGCAGCTTTCCTGAAATTCAAAAGGTTGTCGATACGGAAAAAATAGGTGTGTGTGTCGATTCACATGATCCAAAATCAATTGCCGAAGGGGTCAATTACTTATTGAAACATCCTGAAAAAAGGGCGGAAATGAGCAATAACTGCCTGAAGGCGCGGCAAAAATACAATTGGAAACAAGAGAAGGAAATCTTTATCGAAATCTATCAAACAGCCTAACAAATATAAGTGTAGCAGAAAAATAGATAGGAGTGGTTTATATGAAACTTTGTACAATCGGACTTGGTTATATAGGACTTCCAACATCTTTAATGTTTGCGAAACACGGTGTCGATGTTGTCGGCGTGGATATCCATCCTGAGATTATTTCCAATTTGAATAGCGGCAGGCTCCATATCGAAGAACCTGGATTGGATGAGGTATTAGAAGAAGTGATTTCTGCCAATAAGTTCCGAGCTGCATTAAGCCCGGAACATGCGGATGTTTTCATTATCGCGGTGCCTACTCCAAATAAAAAGGACATGCATCAATCCTGTGATTTAACTCATGTCACGGATGCAACCTCCAACATTCTTCCTTTTATCAAAAAAGGGAATGTCATCATTATCGAATCGACGATTGCGCCAAGAAGCATGGATGATCATATTAGACCGATGATCGAGAGGACGGGCCTTACCATCGGCAAAGACATTTTCCTCGTTCATTGTCCGGAACGTGTTTTACCTGGAAGGATTCTTGAAGAGTTGGTTCATAATAACCGTATCGTCGGGGGCATAACGGAAACATGCTCGTATAAAGGAAGTCTTGTTTACAAAACCTTCGTTCAAGGGGAGATCATTCAGACGAATGCGAAAACGGCTGAAATGTCGAAACTGATGGAAAACACCTTCAGGGATGTCAATATCGCCCTTGCGAATGAGCTGACGAAAGTCTGTTTCGAGCTGGACATCAATGTTTTGGATGTCATATCAATGGCAAACAAACACCCTCGAGTCAATATACACCAACCAGGACCAGGAGTTGGCGGCCATTGTTTAGCGGTCGATCCGTATTTCGTCGTTGCAAAGGCACCAGAGTATGCGAAAATCATTAAATTGGCCCGTGATACCAACGTATCGATGCCTTATTATATCGTTAACTGCGTAAGGATGATGCTAGAGGGGATCCGGAAGCCAAAAGTAGCTGTTTTCGGTCTTGCATACAAAGGAAATGTAGATGATATTCGTGAAAGTCCCGCCATTGATGTCGTCAATATCTTGATGGGGATGGAAAACATGGATGTAGCCTTGCATGACCCGCATGTCCAATCTGGAAAGATGCCAGTCGTATCAGTTGAAGACGCTGTAAATGATGCGGACTTGATACTTGTCCTGACTGACCATGATGAATTTAAACAGATGGATTATGATAAGCTATCGAATCTCATGAGCAATAAATTGATTTTGGATACACGCAATTGCATTGATGCAACTAAAACCGATGTCCCGGTGGCCAACCTGGGCAATATATATCAATACAAAACGATGGGCATGAAAAAAGCCAGGAATAAAGCGATCATCTAAAAAATTGGACAAACATCGATAATGGAATAGGATTAAGGGGGCGCTGACTATGACAGTGCCCTTTTTGAATATCATGATCTGGCAGGAGAGGAGGGACGGAGGGCAGAAAAACAATGAAGAAAGGACCAAGCAAGAGCTTGGTCCTTTCGGTCTGTGAAAACATTCCAGTTCGTTTCGGAAATCCGCTCCCTTTCCGCCGACTGTCTGCCAAGCCTCCTCGCCGTAAGCATCTAGCGGAGTCTTGGCTAGCCAGTTATTCGGCAGGAGTGTCGCATTATCTTCAATCCATAAGGATTACAGTAAAAAAACCATGAAGGATAACCTGGTCTTGGTTTAAAATCATGTTTCGGGAAGAGACATTTCTTGTCGATAAACTGAAAGGACCAAGCAAGAGCTTGGTCCTTTTGTGTATAATTTATTGAGCTGTCGGTCCGCCAAGTTCTTCGATTTCACTTGGAACACTGCCGAATTTCTTGAAGTTTGCACGGAATTGAGCGGCAAGGGCTGTTGCTGCTTGTTTATAAGCGGCAGGATCTGCCCAAGTCTTAATAGGTTGAAGCACTTCGTCAGGAACTCCAGGAACATGAAGAGGAATATCCAAACCAAAGATTTCATCTTTGATCGTTTCGATGTTCGCTAATTCACCTTCAAGTGCCGCTTGTACCATCGCACGAGTGTAAGCAAGTTTCATACGGCTTCCAGTTCCGTATGCTCCTCCAGTCCATCCAGTGTTGACAAGGTATACCTTTGCATTGTGCTCGTCAATTTTATCACCAAGCATCTCAGCATAGCGTTGAGCGGGAAGCGGTAAGAAAGGTGAACCGAAGCAAGTGGAGAAGGTAGCTTCCGGTGAAGTTACGCCTCTTTCAGTACCAGCCAATTTACTAGTGTATCCACTTAGGAAATGGAACATTGCCTGTTCTTTCGAAAGCTTGCTGATTGGAGGCAGAACGCCTGAAGCATCAGCTGTTAAGAAAATGATTGTATTTGGGTGTCCTGCAATACTTGGGTTCACGATGTTATCGATCGCTTGCATTTGGTATGCAGCACGAGTGTTTTCAGTCAATGAACTGTCATCATAGTTCGCTTCGCGTGTATCCGGATCAACAACAACATTTTCCAGTACGGCACCGAAACGGATCGCATCGAAAATTTGTGGTTCTTTTTCACGTGAAAGATTAATCGTTTTCGCATAGCAGCCGCCTTCGATGTTGAATACACCGTTAGAAGACCAGCCGTGCTCGTCATCGCCAATCAGTTTACGACTAGTGTCTGCTGATAAAGTTGTTTTGCCTGTACCGGACAGTCCGAAGAATAAAGCGACGTCCCCTTCACGTCCTACGTTAGCAGAGCAATGCATTGGAAGGATTCCAGCCTCTGGAAGTAAGTAGTTCATGATCGAGAAGATCGATTTTTTCATTTCTCCTGCATATTCCGTTCCGCCGATCAGGATGGTACGGCGTTCAAATGAAACGATGATGAAAGTTTCGGATGTAGTTCCGTCCACTTCTGGGTCTGCTTTAAAGTTAGGTGCAGAAAGGATTGTGAATTCTGCTTCGTGACCTCTTAGTTCCTCTTCGTTTGGACGGATGAACAAAGTATGGGCGAAAAGGTTATGCCAAGCATATTCATTAACAACACGGATTGGAAGACGTGATGATTCGTCTGCACCAGCGAAACCTTTAAAAACAAAAATCTCTTCTTTTGCTTTTAGGTAGTCAACTACTTTATTATATAGTTTATTGAACACATCTTCGGAAATTGGCTGGTTTACTGAACCCCAATCAATTTTATCTTTAACTGATGCTTCTTCCACGATATATTTATCTTTAGGTGAACGACCAGTATATTTGCCAGTTTCAGCTTTTACCGCGCCGGTTGATGTTAAAACGCCTTCATTTCTGCTTAATACTTTTTCGACCAATTGAGGAACTGAAAGTTGAGTTTGCACATTATTTCCTGTTAATAATTGGTGTAACTCATTAGAAACATCTACAGAATTCATATATGAGGTACCTTCCTTTGTTTAAGTTTTTAGATTACAATTAGTATAACACATTCATTTAATTAGTCTATACTATTTCTTTTAATTTGTGATTATTTTCAGCTGGTCGCGTTAATCATTTTAATCCGGGAGGAACCGATTCAGGATTATCGCATATACTTTCATGAAGAAAAATTTATTTTAATAGGAAGTAAGTAAGCAATATATGTCCATTGGGGAAGTCAGGATTTCATTCCTTTTAGTATGCTCAATACTTTATTATTAATGGCAATTTACAACATTTCTTTTCGTATTTTGCATTGTAAACCCTTCTAGGACGTTGTATCAACATGTTTTTTTAAATAACCGCCATTCTGGGTGGAAATGTTCTTTTTAGAAAAGCATTGACAAATTCCAGCTAGATAAGATAATATCTTAAATTGTACGGATTCTCTTATCCCGAGTTGGTGGAGGGACAGGCCCTTTGAAACCCAGCAACCTGCCATATTGAACTTGACTCCAAGATCGATCGCCGAAAATAAAGCGAAGGTCTTCAAGGAATAGTGGTGATGGTGCTAACCTGAGCAAGGTAAAAAACCCTTGAACGATAAGAGTGAAAGGA
Organism: Peribacillus sp. V2I11; assembly: GCF_030817135.1. NCBI lineage: Bacteria > Bacillati > Bacillota > Bacilli > Caryophanales > Bacillaceae > Peribacillus > Peribacillus sp. V2I11. The sequence continues at coordinate 2,959,674 of NZ_JAUSYW010000001.1, forward strand.
TAGAAGACAGAATTTTAAACCTTTCCTCATTTGCCAGGGAAGGTTTTTGTGTTTTTATAAGTAATTCTGTGTCTATAGTTGAAACTAATGAGGGAAACGAGTTCCGTAAAAAACAGGCTTATGCCTACAACATACTAACTTCCAAGGAGGAAATATGATGTCAAAGAAACGTCTATTTACTTCTGAATCTGTTACAGAGGGCCATCCGGACAAAATTTGTGATCAGATTTCAGATTCCATTTTAGATGCTATCCTTGCTAAGGATGCAAATGCACGTGTAGCGTGTGAAACTAGTGTAACAACAGGTCTTGTACTTGTTGCCGGTGAAATTACAACGTCCGCTTACGTGGATATTCCGCGTATCGTTCGTGATACGATTAAAGGAATTGGCTACACACGTGCGAAATACGGTTTCGATGCTGAAACTTGTGCCGTGTTGAGTTCCATTGATGAGCAGTCTGCCGATATCGCAGCTGGCGTCGATAAAGCATTGGAAGCTCGTGAAGGAAACATGTCAGAGGAAGAAATCGATGCAATCGGTGCAGGGGACCAAGGTCTTATGTTCGGATTTGCTTGTAATGAAACAGAAGAGCTTATGCCGCTTCCGATTTCATTGGCGCATAAACTTTCATTCCGCTTGGCTCAAGTTCGTAAAGATGAAACTCTTGCTTACTTACGCCCTGATGGTAAAACACAGGTAACTGTGGAGTATGATGAGAATAACCTTCCTGTACGTGTAGATACGATCGTTATCTCTACACAGCACGATGCAGAAATTACGCTTGAACAAATTCAAGCCGATCTAAAAGAACATGTGATCAAAGCAGTCGTTCCAGCTGAATTGATCGATGCTGAAACTAAGTACTTCATCAACCCGACTGGCCGTTTCGTAATTGGCGGACCTCAAGGGGATGCTGGTCTTACTGGACGTAAAATCATCGTTGATACTTACGGCGGATACGCTCGTCACGGCGGCGGTGCATTCTCTGGTAAGGATGCTACTAAAGTTGACCGTTCTGCTGCATACGCTGCTCGTTACGTTGCGAAAAACATCGTGGCAGCCGGCCTTGCCGACAAAGCGGAAGTTCAACTGGCATACGCAATTGGTGTGGCAGAGCCTGTATCGATCGCTATTGATACGTTCGGAACTGGTACAGTTAGCGAAGAAATCCTTGTTGACCTAGTTCGCGCTAACTTCGACCTTCGTCCAGCTGGTATCATCAAAATGCTTGACCTTCGTCGCCCAATCTACAAACAAACAGCTGCCTACGGACACTTTGGCCGTACAGATGTCGATCTTCCATGGGAACGCACGGACAAAGCAGAAACATTAAAAGCACAAGCGTAATCCATATAAAAAAGGTGTCCCGCTATTAGCGGGGCACCTTTTTTATGGATTAATTTTACCATCAGCGGGAATAATTCAAGAAATCCCAAAGAAATTCAAATTAGGTGCAATACTCGTGAATTAGGGTCGTTTACAAGTTTGTTTGGGTCAATTACTCGTAAGTTTGAGTAGTTAACTCGTGAGTTGGTGCAATACTCGTGAGTTTGTAGCAATTATTCGTAAGTTGGTGCAATACTCGAGAGTTAGAGCAGTTTACTCGTGAGTTTGTAGCAATTACTCGTGAATTTGAGTACAATACCCGTAACTTTCAGTCAATTACTCGTGAGTTACTTAATTCGTTCCACCGTTTTATAGTATTGTCCTTTTTCGGCGTATTCACGTACGATGCGTTCCATATCCTGGCGATCTTCTTCGTTGATTTCGCGAATGACTTTAGCTGGGCGTCCGAATGCCAACATGTTCGGCGGAATGACTTTACCTTGGGGAACGAGACTGCCGGCACCGATGAAGGCCCCTTCGCCGATTTCGGCTTCATCAAGTACAATCGATCCCATGCCGATCAAAGCTCCTTTACGGACTTTACAGCTATGTAAAATGACCTGATGGCCAATGGTTACTTCATCCTCGATGATCAATGGATTATTTGGGCTTTGGTGCAGGATGCTGTTATCCTGTATACTGACTTTTTTCCCGATGATGGTTGGGGATACATCACCGCGAATGACGGAATTGAACCAAATTGATGTTTCGTCGCCAATTTTGACATCGCCAGTCACGACAGCATTTTCAGCAATATAAGCGCTTTCAGCAATTTCAGGTTCTTTGCCTTTATACGGATAAATAATCATTTTCAATCATTTCCTTTCCGAAGTGAATGTTTTTATGTATTATTTTAATATACCGTATGCAAATACACTTGGCTATTTATAATAGCAATGTACAACTTGTTAGATTTCTTTTTTGTCGAAAATCACGAATATGGTTATAATTCATATATATTATTTTAACTATCATGGATCGTACACAACAAGTGAAAAGTGAAAGGGGGATTTCGAATGTGGAAATGGGAGACAGAAGGAGACGCAAAGGGCGTCATTGTCATCATTCATGGGGCAATGGAACATCACGGACGTTATAAGTGGGTAACACAAATGTGGCTTTCAGCTGGATACCATGTCGTCATGGGCGACCTTCCTGGGCAGGGTATGACAACTCGCGCCTACCGGGGACATATCGATTCCTTTGATGAGTATTTGGACGAAGTGAAAAGCTGGATAGAAGAGGCTTACGAATATTCGTTGCCGGTCTTTTTACTTGGACACAGCATGGGTGGTTTGATTTCGATACGCCTTCTTCAGGAAGAGGAATGGGACATTGCAGGGGTGATACTTTCTTCTCCATGCTTGGGCCTCGTGACGAAGCCGCGGAAGTTCCTGACAACCATCTCGCATGGTTTGAACATCGTGATGCCTAAGTTCAGGGTAGATTCCGGATTGACACCTGAAATGGCGACGAGAAGTGCGGAAATTCGTGAATCCGATAGAAACGATACATTATATATCACAAAGGTTTCGATTCGCTGGTATCGCGAGCTTGCGCAGTCGATGAAGGATGCTTTTGAAGAGATTCCCGAATTTCAGGATGTGCCGCTTTTGGTCATGCAGGGCGGAGATGACCGAATCGTGAATAAGAAGGCGGTTCGTGAGTGGTTTAATTATAACTTGGCCAGTGAAAAGCAATATAAGGAATGGCCGAAGCTTTATCATGAAATCTTCAACGAACCAGAACGTGATGATGTATTCCAATATGCGTTGAGTTTTGTTGAAAACCGTTTAAAGATATTAGGGTATGTCGTTTGACCAGAAAGCTGCTGAATTTAGGTTCAGCAGCTTTTTTTGGTTAAATGGGCCGGAGACAAACCCCTGTTTCATAATTCAGGGATTTTTTTCATTGTAAGTTAGTGTACCTTTATTTAAGCAACCTCAGACTCCTTTGCGTGAACTTTTTGCATAAACTTATTGACATCACTAGGAACCTTACCGTCTAATTTAGAAACGATATATACGGCAAGGAAGCCAATCGGAACGGTAATTAGCCCTGGAACATTGAATTGTAGGAAGTTAGGTAGTGTGTCTTTAAAGAAAATCATATACATCGATGAAGCAAGTCCAAGAAGAAGTCCGGCAATTGCCCCTTTTTCTGTCATGCCTCGCCACCATATTCCCAAGATGAAAATGGGGGTGAATGTACTTGCGGCAACAGTGAATGCAAGGGCAACAAGATGACCAATTGAAGCCTCTTTAACAAGTAATCCAAGTGCCCCGTATAACATACCAAGAATGAGAATAGCTACTTTACCAGCAATAACACGTTGCTTTTGAGTAATGTCTTTCTTGAAAAACGTGGCATATACATCATGAGCAAGTGCTCCAGAGCTTGCGATGAACAGACCTGACAAATTTGAGAAAATGGCGGCAAAGGCACCAGCGATAACAAGACCTAGCATCCATTCGCCACCTAGTGCTTGAGCTGTAGATGGAACAACCATGTTGTTCCCACCCGTAATAAGGTTACTCATAACTTGTGAAGAAGCCTCACCTTTGATGAAGATTGCGCGACCAACTACTCCAAGATAAACAGCGAATAAGAAGAATACGCTGGCAATACCGATCGCCATTAATGCAGAACGTCTAGCTGCTTTTGCACTAGGGTTTGTATAGAAACGTAATAATAGATGAGGGAGACCAATTGTACCAAGGGAAAGACCGATCGTCATCGAAATTGTTTGCCAGAATGTGGGGAAGTAGTTACCTGTTCCGGACCAGGAATCACCATCGACAACAAAATCTTTGCCATCAATTGTGTATTGAGCGGTGTTCATAATTGAACCAGTAAAATCATTTATATTCGCTAAAATGGTATGGTAATGAAATCCGGCATAAACAGCAGCAATAGTCATTGCGATAAATGCAGCAAGACGGATCCATAGTTCAAGGGCTTGGTTCACCGTGGTTCCTTTCATGCCACCGACTCCAACATAGAACACCATAATGGTACAAGTGAAAATAATTCCAAATTCATAACTTGTTCCAAAGAACATACTTAATATTTGTGCTGCACCAAGTAACTGAGGTGCTGCATAAAATCCTGAAATTGCCAAGACGACAACAACAGCTGTCAGTCGGGCACGTTGACTATGGAAGCGATAGGCGAGGAAGTCGGCCACTGTAAAAGCACCGAATCGGCGTAGTGGACCAGCCACGAAAATGGCAAGCAAAGTTAAACCGATGGAGAAACAAAACGCATAATAGGCTCCGTCATATCCTAATTGGAAAGTTAGGCCGGCGATTCCAAGGAAAGTGGCTGCACTTAAATAGTCTCCACCAATTGCTGACCCGTTCGTAAACCAACCGAAGCTACGTCCTCCAACAAAGAAATCACTTGCGTTTGAATTTCGTTTTGCTAAATATGTTATATAGACAATTGTTCCCATCAATATAATTGTCAGTAACATTTTTGGCTCTAGTAGAGTTTTAATCAATTAATGTTCCTCCTCTCAGTACGGCCAGCATTCTTATACTCGTACTTTTTAAGTCGCTTCTCATAAAGTGAGGTGTGAACATAGGCAATAATGAAAGCTAATGCCATCGCAATGACACTAGTGAAAAACCATGAATACGTCATGCCACCAAAAAATTTAGAAAAGAAAATTTCAGGCATATACCAATTTAAAATCGGAATGGAAAAGATAAAGATGTAGTAACAAATCGTTAGTTTAAAACCTGTTCCAAATTCTTGTTTCATGACTCTGCTTGTTTCGGCATCAAGTGGAGCTAAATCTTTAATGTCCACTTTTTCTGCTGCCACGTATTCGTAATCGTCATTGAACTCACTAGCCATCTTCTTACAACTCCTTTCGTTATTTTTTATTGTACTTGAAAATCAAACGAGGTACCTTTCGAAATTTTGTTTGATTTTTACATAATTATGCTCAGTATCCAGGGGGAAATAGTATAATGGTTAATAAATAGAATTTTCTGTCAAAATAGGGGGGAACATGGCGTATTGTGTAAAATTATTAGTGAACGATTCGATGGAAAAAGAAAAAATTGTAACTTGGCTAGCGCATCCTTTTTTTGAAAAACTAATTCTCCGAGATGACTTAGAGACATTCTGTAACGATGAAATGATTATAATAATGGAAATCAATACGCCATTTGATTGGTTAAAGGTAAGAAGATTGCTCAAAAAGCATTCAAATTTACTCTTGTTTCCATTGATTGACGCCTCGATGATACAAACGGCCCCTATTGCGATTGAACTTCAGCTACCATCGTTATTCATCAAACCTATTAGTAAGCATTTATTTTATCGGAATATAAAAAAAGTACTGGGTTCATCTAATAGGAACATGGTTACATTTGAACAGGAAGAAGATTATCCAATCGATGAACTGTTTTTACAGAGTATTCTTAGAGAAGAAGTAGCTCTTGAGCAGATGAAAACCTTTTTAATAAAAGGGATGATCCCGAATGTGGTGTACTTCATTCAAGGTTTGGTGCTTTCGCCAAAGAGGGAGGAGAACGAGGGGTGGCAGGCTTCGAGCGTAATTCAAAGAAAGCTAATGAAAGCGTTTGCCACTATTGAACATGATGTCTACTTTCTTCCCTTTAGGAAGCATTTATTGTTTACGCTGAAAATTCCTAAAGGTATCTCTGCTCCGTGTTATTGGGAGGAAGGAGAAAAGACAATCGTTGAACTGATAGATCACTTGAAGCATCAATATGGCATTCAATTATATATAGGTGTGGGCTCTATCCATCGAGAGTTATCAGGTTTAAAAAAGTCTTATCAAGAAGCAAGAACGGCTCGGAGGAGTCCGCCCAGACATCGATTATCCCTACGCTATTTCGATGAAATTCCAACGAATCTATCTGTACAAACGAGCATAGATTATATTACTGAACACTTCGCGGAAAACTTGACGATTCAACAAGCGGCAAATGAAGTTAATTTTAGTCCAACATATTTTAGTAGAATATTTAAAAAAGAAACTGGTCATGGCTTCGTTTCCTATTTAACATTTGTGCGTATCCAAAAGGCAGTATGGCTCTTGCGGCACACCGATCAAACGATAGAAAAAATTGCTTTTGAACAAGGTTTTAATACGCCCAACTATTTCAGTACAATTTTTAAAAAGGTAGTGGGGCTTTCACCAAGTGAGTATCGAACAACGAGAGAGATAATATTCATATGAAGCATGTTAATGTAGTTGGTAAATATTATAAAATATGGATTGCACAAGCGATTCAAGAAAGATAATGATATCCACTTGGTGAAAAAGCAACAGAGACTTCCTAATGAAGGGAGTCTCTGTTATTTTTGTTTTCTAATGTGCTGCTGGTGATTTTGAGCAGCTTTGTTTGAATAGATCAGCCTGCGTTTTTAAGCAATTCGTTCGACTTGATGACCGGTGCCCAGAAAGTAACCGGGTACATAAACTGGTTCAAATGTGTAAGTTCTTTTTTATTGGATAATGCAGTGGATAGAAGATAAATGGATTTGAAGGTTAGGTCATTGGCGAATAGGTCCAAAAGCGTCGCTTTCATATTCATGATCGCTTCATGGTTTTGTGTGGAAATCATTAAATCGAGCTGTGGCAGGAACTTATCAAAATGTTGATCGAATTGTTTGAGGTCCTCCATGGTTTTTTGTTTTTCTGTCAACGAGTTAAGCGAGCTGACAAATTCCCCGTATTGTTCACTTGAATCCCTTTTGATTTTTTCAGTCAAGATATCCGTCAGTAATGAAGTAGGCAAATGTTCCATTTTCTGCACCCTCTTATCTATTTGCTATTAATTATAATCATTATAGACGCAAAATTCAAAAAGTTATGATTGGTAATTCTGCTGCATGTGAGTGTGGATTGAAAAAACACCGTTCGTATAGAACGGTGTCAAAAGTCATCATCTCTTTTCGATCGCGACAATGAATGGTGGATTGTTTGCTTGGTTGATGAACCCGTATTTCAGGATATGGGCTTTCTGTTGAGGGAAGTTCTGTACATAATCCATCAATGCATCCCGTTCTGCCGATCCCCCTGGATGACCATGGTAAATGACGAGGATGATGATGCCTTCAGGCGCCAGCAGTTCGAACAGCTGTTCAATGGCTGATATCGTCGTATCGGCTTGGGTGATAATTGATTTGTCTCCGCCAGGAAGGTAGCCTAGGTTGAAAATGGCACCCGTGATCTTTCCGGAATGCTCTTTCCTGATGTATTTGCTTAAATGTTCATGCCCATCGTGAATGAGGGTGCAACACTCTTGTAAATTCTCGGCGTTCAGTTTCGCCGTTGTGGTTTGGATCGCTTCTTTCTGAATATCAAAACTATAGACATGTCCGTTTACACCTGTAAGTCCTGCAAGAAAGACCGTATCAAAGCCGTTGCCCATCGTGCCATCTATGGTTATATCCCCGGGGTGGACCGCTTTTTCCAGCAGAATCCTGGCGAATGGCAAAATTCGATCAAGCTTCATGATTGTACCTCCATGTGATGATTTTTCCCCTGCCAGCTGTTGCGGCGTTTCAATTCGGCGTCAATGGCATTCAAGACATCCCATTTATTGACGCTCCACATTGGACCGATCATCAAATCGATCGGACCGTCACCCGTAATGCGGTGAACGATCATTTCTGGAGGGATTATTTCCAGCTGGTCACATACCAGGCTGACATAATCGTCACGGTCAAGAAACTCGAGCAGGCCTTTTTCATATTGTTTGACCATCGGTGTCCCTTTTAATAAATGAAGTAAATGGATCTTTATCCCCTGAACATCGAGTTTGGCGACTTCACGGGCAGTTTCCATCATCATGTCGTAATCTTCCTGAGGAAGGCCATTGATGATATGGGAGCACACGCGGATGCCGTGTTTACGCAGTTTATCGACGCCTTCTTTGTAGCAATCGAAGTCATGGGCACGGTTGATCATCGTCGCGGTCTTTTCATGGACCGTCTGGAGACCCAGTTCCACCCAAAGGTAAGTGCGTTCGTTCAATTCCGCTAAATACTCGACCACATCATCTGGAAGGCAATCCGGGCGCGTAGCGATCGAGAGTCCGACGACACCTTCCTGGGTCAATACACTTTCATATTTCTCGCGAAGCTCTGCCACGGGTGCATGCGTATTGGTGAACGCTTGGAAATAGGCCATATATTTTCCATCTTTCCATTTATGATGCATCCGTTCGCTGATCTTCTTAAACTGGACGTCGAGGGGTTCGACCCTGCTGCCAGCAAAGTCACCAGAGCCAGAGGCACTGCAGAAGGTACAGCCGCCATGTGCGACGGTGCCATCACGGTTCGGACAGTCAAAACCGCCATCAAGTGCAACTTTAAAAACCTTATGACCAAAATGTTCCCTAAGGTGGTAATTCCATGTATGATATCGTTTGTTATCCGTTGCATATATAAACGGGTTTGCTTGATTCAAATCAGCAACCTCCTAAATAAAATAAAGCGCAACATATATTATACAACATTCTCGCAGCTAGGTCTTTTTTTGAAAAAAAAGCGTATACTGTATACTTGAGGGCTAAACATTTTGCTGCTATTTCCAGTATATCTTTGAATGACTATATCCTATCGGGAGCTGATGGACATGACCGGTCAAGTTGAAGAAGCGATTAATCAAATGAAAAAGAAATTAGCCGAAAATAATCAGGTGATCGAAGTAAATGAAGATGGGTTCATATACAAAGCCACTTGCACCTTCAATTCACCTGCTTCGGATGAACAAATTCATTCCTTTGAAAAGAAAACCGGACTGCTTCTGCCCGAGGATTATAAGGAGTTTTTAAAAATAACGAATGGATGCCGTCTGTTCGATAATGTCGAATCGGGCGGGGAAAATGATTTATACAGCTTGGATGATATCATTAATTACACATATGAGAATCCCTACGAGGGATGCTATAAAGTGGCCTGCATTTATCAAGATAATATCGTCATCGATGGGGAAGCCGTCGCTAAAGGCGATAAGGAGTATTTAATGGTAAAAGGCCATATCGATGATTTTGAAGAAGGCGAGAAGCTCCATATGGGCTTTGCCGAATGGATCGAGCAGTTCATTTCCCATCAAGGTGAGAAGTTTTGGGATAAAGGTTGATTGCTCAAAAAAAATGATAATCCACCCGTTATTTGCTCAAACTAGAAAAGATGATTCCGAATCATCCAAATGAGACGCGAAGGAGAGGGTTTGACATGGCAACCAGACAATCCGTCGATCATTTTTTAGAGCAATGTGAAGGGGCTCTCCATTTTGCAGAGTTTGAATTTAACGAGGCCTCACGGCAGGAGCATTATGATGATGAACAATTTCAAAATTCGCAAAGGTATATCGAAGAGGCTTTGACGGATATGGAACGATTGTATGCCAGTTCGAATGACCAGCAACGGGAAATGCTTTCGCGGATGAAGCAGCAGTTGAATGAATTGAGGAATGAAATGATTTTACTGCGACATTAAAGGGAAGCAAGGGAGCTATGAATGCATAGCTCCCTTTTTTTTGCACGAATTTTCCTGAATTCGCATATATAATGAAAAACCTGTCGATAATGTTTATGTACGGCTATTGCAATTATCGGTGAAATTGACTAGAATGAAATAAAATCCAATATTCTCATAAAGACTATGATGAGGAATAGTAGCGGTTTAAACCAGTAAAGAGAGTTGACGGATGGTGCAAGTCAACCTGGGATCATCGTGAACTCGCCTTGGAGTCCCGGGTGTGAAGGTGAAAAGTAATGCCTGGCGTTTTAATCCATGTTACGGATGTTTTAAGCTGGGCGGATTTTAGCTATCGCCAATGTGGGTGGTACCGCGGGAAGATATACATAATCCTCTCGTCCCTATTTTGGGATGAGGGGTTTTTTATTGTTTTTTATACGGAAATTAGGAGGAAATCAAATGAGTTTTGACCATAGAAGCATAGAAACGAAATGGCAAAAGTACTGGGAAGGCAATAAGACATTCAAAACGGGTGAAGAAAGCGGCAAACGTAAATTCTACGCGCTGGATATGTTCCCATATCCTTCAGGGGCCGGTCTTCATGTGGGGCATCCGGAAGGTTATACCGCAAGCGATATCCTTGCACGGATGAAACGGGCGCAGGGGTATAATGTATTGCATCCGATCGGCTGGGACGCTTTTGGACTTCCGGCAGAGCAATATGCGATCGATACGGGAAATGATCCAGCTGAATTCACGGAGCACAACATCAACACGTTCCGCCGCCAAATCAAAGCCCTTGGTTTTTCTTATGACTGGGATCGCGAAATAAACACGACAGATCCCGACTATTACAAATGGACGCAATGGATCTTCTTGAAATTATATGAAAAGGGCCTGGCATATATTGATGAAGTGGCCGTTAACTGGTGTCCGGCACTTGGCACGGTATTGGCTAACGAAGAAGTCATCGATGGGAAAAGTGAGCGTGGGGGACATCCGGTTGAGCGCCGTCCGATGAAACAATGGATGCTTCGTATCACGGCGTATGCAGACCGCTTAATCGACGATCTGAATGATGTGGATTGGCCGGAAAACATCAAGGATATGCAGCGTAACTGGATTGGCCGTTCCGAGGGAGCGGAGGTTACATTCAATATCGATGGCTTTGATGAAACATTCACGGTATTCACGACTCGTCCGGATACGTTATTCGGTGCAACATATGCCGTATTGGCACCTGAACATCACTTTGTCGATAAAATTACGACGGCTGATCAAAGGGCGGCAGTTGAAGCCTATTTAGATGAAGTGAAACATAAAAGCGACTTGGAAAGAACAGACTTGGCAAAGGATAAATCGGGTGTGTTCACGGGGGCTTATGCCATTAACCCTGTAAACGGCGAAAAAATGCCGATCTGGATTGCCGATTACGTGTTGATCAGCTACGGAACAGGTGCAATCATGGCCGTTCCTGCCCATGATGAGCGTGATTATGAATTTGCAGTTAAGTTCGACTTGCCGATCAAGGAAGTCGTAGCTGGCGGAGATGTGACAAGTGAAGCATATACAGGTGATGGACTTCATGTGAATTCGGAATTCCTTGATGGATTGAATAAGGAAGATGCCATTTCGACGATGATCAAATGGCTGGAAGAAAAAGAAATCGGTACGAAGAAAATAACATACCGCCTTCGCGACTGGTTATTCAGCCGTCAGCGTTACTGGGGTGAACCGATTCCAATCATCCATTGGGAAGACGGCACGATGTCTTCAGTGAAGGAAGAAGATCTTCCATTGATTTTACCGAAAGCTACGGACATCAAGCCTTCAGGTACAGGCGAATCACCTCTTGCGAACATATCGGAATGGGTGAATGTAACGGATGAAAACGGACGAAAAGGGCGACGTGAGACAAACACGATGCCACAGTGGGCAGGAAGCAGCTGGTACTTCCTTCGTTATATCGATCCTGACAACAAGGAAGCACTTGCAGATCCTGAAAAATTAAAAGAATGGATGCCGGTCGACATTTATATTGGCGGCGCTGAGCATGCAGTGCTTCACTTGCTTTACGCTCGTTTCTGGCATAAGTTCCTGTACGATATCGGTGTCGTGCCAACGAAGGAACCATTCCAAAACCTATTTAACCAAGGAATGATCCTTGGCGAGAATAATGAAAAAATGAGTAAATCCAAAGGGAATGTCGTGAACCCGGATGATATCGTTGAAAGCCATGGTGCCGATACACTTCGCATGTACGAAATGTTCATGGGGCCATTGGATGCTTCGATTGCCTGGTCCACAAACGGATTGGACGGTTCCCGCAGATTCCTTGACCGTATCTGGCGTTTATTAGTCAACGATGACGGTACGATCACAGATAAGATGACAGAGACGGATGACACGGGCAAGCTCGAGAAAGTCTATCATCAAACTGTTAAAAAAGTGACCGAGAATTATGAGGAATTGAAATTCAATACGGCGATTTCACAATTGATGGTATTCATCAATGATGCTTATAAAGCAGATTCTCTTCCTAAGGTGTATATCGAAGGCTTCGTAAAGCTGCTTGCACCAGTTGCACCGCACATTGCAGAGGAACTTTGGTCTAAACTGGGCCATTCCGAGAGCATCACGTACGGAACATGGCCGGCTTTCGACGAAGCGAAGTTAGTGGATAACGAAGTAGAAATCGTCATCCAAATCAACGGAAAAGTCAAAGCGAAATTAATGGTGCCGACTGACACTACGAAAGAAAAACTGGAAGAAATCGCGATGGGTGATGATTCCATCAAAGAACAAATCGATGGAAAAACCATTCGTAAAGTGATTGCCGTACCAGGCAAATTAGTCAATATCGTCGCAAACTAAATAAAAATGATTGGAAGCTGTCCCGCATATTTTTACTGCTGGGACAGCTTTTTTTCGTGGCATTGGCTGACCATGGGAAAAAGGTCATATTAGGATTTTCGCCGATTTAAATCTATTAACATGAAACTACCGAATGTTGACATCGAATATCGTCATGAGATGACCATCGGAACTCAAATATCTTGCTTAATTGGTACATGAGAATCATTTTTCGGCTTGATGGCCAAATAAATCAAGCATTTGACATAAAAAAGGGAAAAAATTGGTTGATAAAATTTTACAGTGTGATAGTTTGGTATAGTACTGTTATTTTTTAACCAATTATTGGAGGGGAAACCGTGAAATTTAAGAATGTGAGTCGAATTACGGCGTGTGCACTAATTTTTACACTGATTTTCAGCTTGATGGTTCCACTAAATTCTAAAGCTGCAGCTGTAACACCCATTGAAAATGTAAAAACGATTAAAAATGGGGACACTCTGGACGGAAAGTTTGAAAAGCCGGATGTTCAGTGGTACGAAATCAGTCCCACAACAGAAGAAATACAAAAGTTCTCCCATATTGAGTTCGAAGTCAATTCGGACAAAATCTTGAATATCTCCGTATATCAAGATAAAGAAAAAGCAGAAAAAGATGAGAGCAATTATTCTGTCTCTTCTTATCCTGATGAAAAAGCTGTAGTCGATTTCCCATATGCTTGGGAAGGCACGTATTATGTTAAAGTTGAATATTTCGGCGATACGGATGATGAGGGAAATCCCATCCCGGATGCGGAAAATGTAGCTGAATACTCAATCAATGCGCATTCAGTGACATTGCCGCCATCTTCTGGGGACGAAGGGGAGGACCTCGAGTCATGCCCGGTTGAACTAAGTGTCAACGATAAGAAAACGGGAGAATCGATGTTGAAAACACTCCGTGTGTTTAGAGATGAAGTTCTCACGAAGTCGTCTGAGGGACGCACCCTTTCTTCTTTATACTATAAGGCTTCGCCATTCCTGGCTCTTCATCTTGCTGGTAATAAAACGGCAAGGGAAGCCGTTTATAATCACTTAGTCGAGATTAAGCCCCTTATTGAGGATCTTAATGAAAATGGAGCAAGCAGTACGGCGGTCATCAGCAACAAGCAGCAAGAAGCGATTAAAGCTTTATTCAACAAGGCGGCAGGCGTCGCTCCAGCTGGGCTGAAAAAGGATATGAACGGCATTGCAAAGAAAATCAATCTTGATAAGCTTGCAGGCGAGAGAATCGTCGATATCGCAAGCAAAGCGGGAATCGAACTTCCGGCTTCGAAAAATATAAAGAACAAATATATCGTCAAACTTAAACCTGGGAAGTCATTAAGCGCTGTCCAATCCAAGGTAAGCGGAAAAGGATTTGGAACATTATCGGCACCTAAGCAACAAGAGGTTCTGTATGATGGTATGTATGTTGTAGAGTTAAAGAATCAAGCTGAAATGAGCACAGCAGCTCTATCCAGTATTGAAAACCTTCCAGAAGTGGAATATATCGAAGCGGTAAAAACGTACAAAGCGCTTTCAGCCGATATTCAATCACCGTATCAATGGTCTTTAGATAACGCTGGTGGAGAAGAGGGCATAAAGGGAGCGGACATAGATAACGAAAAACTGCAGAACCTTATTAAGAAACGTAATTTAAAAGATACATTGGTAGCTGTTATCGACACAGGTGTCGATGATTCACTGGCGGATTTGAAAGATACGGTCCGCATGGACTTAGGCAAGAATTTCATTGATAAGAAAGTAGATGCAGTCGATGACAATGGCCATGGTACACATGTATCCGGAATCATCGCTGCCAAAGCCGATAATGGATATTCCATGCAAGGAATCAATCCAGCAGCTAAAATCATGCCTGTAAAGGTCTTGGATTCTTCAGGATCTGGAGACATGGAGAAAGTTGCACTAGGCATTAAATATGCCGTGGACCATGGTGCCAAGGTCATAAACCTTAGCCTGGGCGGAGGATATAGCAGGACGATTGAATATGCCTTGAAACATGCCGCTGCCAAGAATGTAATGGTTGTCGTAGCAAGCGGTAATGATGGTACGGATGGTCTATCTTATCCTGCATCTTCTAAATACGCCATATCCGTCGGTGCAACCAATGCCCTTGATTTAGTTTCCGATTATTCCAATTATGGATCGAAATTGGACATGGTCGCTCCAGGGACAGGCATCCCGAGCCTTGTACCTAATGGGAATGTTACCTACATGGATGGTACATCAATGGCAGCTCCGCATGTTGCGGCAGCTACAGCCTTGTTATTATCCGGAAACCCTGGGTTGAAAGTGAATGAAGTAAGGGAAATCCTTCATGAGACATCGGAATATGTTGCTTTTGAAGAAGAAGATAATGTAGACCCTTATGAGGGCTATGAACCAGAAGATGGAGAAATCATAATACCGGAAGAAGAACTGCCTGTCGGAAAAGATTTAGTCTCTGGGTATGGAAGGCTGAATGCGTACAGTGCACTTAGTGCAGTGGATTTACAAGCTAAAGTCAATCTTGTGATGGATACGCAAACAAAACTGACTGGTTCAGCTAAAAAAGGTTCAGTAATCGAAGTGAAAAGCGGAAACAAAACGCTCGGTAAAGGAACGGCGGCAGCTAACGGAACGTTCACCGTTACTATTCCGGTCCAAAAAGCGGAGCAGCTGCTTACTGTGAATATCTCTGATTCTTCCAAACTAGCAGTATCTTCAATCAAAGTATACGTGAATAAGGGTGCAACCCCTAACAAGCCAACTGTAAAAGCTTTAAGTGACAAAGATACGTATGTAACGGGTCAATCACAAGCAGACATGAAAATCACGATCAAAAATAGCGCAAAAAAAGTGATTGGTTCAGGTAACACGGACAGCAAAGGGAATTTCAAAGTGAAAATCAGCAAGCAAAAGGCTGGCACTAAACTTTCAGTCACAGCTACGGACTTAGCAAAACGTGAAAGCAAGGCGGCAACCGTGACTGTTCTCGATAAAACAGCCCCGGATGCACCGAAAGTGAATGAAGTAAGCGATAAAGCTACCTCAGTAACAGGTAAAGCGGAAATCGGTTCAGCCGTTACCTTGAAGTACAACAATAAAAATATCGGATCGGCAACCGCTGATAAAAAGGGGAACTTCTCCATTAAGATCAGCAAGAAAAAAGCAGGGTCCGCATTATATGCCTCTGCAAAAGACAAAGCGGGCAATACAGGAAAAGCAGCAAAAGTAACGGTTAAAGATAAAACCGCTCCAGGTGCACCGAAAGTGAATGGAGTAAACGACAAAGCAACAAAAGTAACTGGTAAAGCGGAAATCGGTTCAACCGTTACCGTGAAATACAACAATAAAAACATCGGAACGGCAAAAGCTGATAGTAAGGGGAATTTCTCCATCAAAATCAGCAAGAAAAAAGCAGGATCCGCATTATATGTCTCAGCAAAAGACAAAGCGGGCAATACAGGAAAAGCAGCAAAAGTAACGGTTAAAGAATCTAAATAGCAATAAGAGGTGAAAGCCGTTTAACTCTCATGTTAAACGGCTTTTTTTTGTGCGACTATTTTTTTTGACTTGCCAATGGTCCTTTTTTAGTAACATAAGTCTTGTTTTATAAAATAACTATTTTAAGGATATGCAGGATAATTGAGGGTAAAATAATAAATTTATCCAAAATAGTACTTTTTTATCAAAAAAATCATTGGAAAAATAGGTATAAAGTGGTATTGTTAACTTGAAAAATAAAATATTCAGGGGGAAATAAAATGAAAAAAGTAAGAGTAATAGCATTAGGCACTATTTTAGCTTGCTCAATTGGGTTAGGAACGCTTTCAGTTGAGGCTGGAAATGACAATTCGGGATATTCATTTACGATTAAGAAAGAGCAAGCTAACTCGTACACAGGTACAGAGTATCGCCAAACGACTATGGAACGGAATACATGGAAAGTGAGAATGTATAAATCAACAGAAGGAACTAATGCTTTAACTGCTTATTGGTTGGAAAAAAGCAATGGTACGAATGTATCCCCTGCAGTGAAAGTTAAAGCTGGTAGCGGCGGTGAAAATAGTGGGCGCAACCATTATATTAAAGGCAATTCAGGTGCCAATGCCACTGAAGTAAGATTAACAGCAGAAAATAATAATTATAGTTCTAACAGCTATTCGGTAAATGGGTACTGGGATGAGGAGACGGGGAGAATATTACCTTCACAATATAATACTTATTACACCACTGAGTATAATAAATAAAAAAATGATGATCATTGTGAAGCCATATTGGATGATTCTTTATTCAAGATGGTTTTATAAAGGGAGAAAAAATGAATAGTTATTATTATAGATTAACAAAAAATAGAAAAACAAAGTTCATAGTGTTATGTATATTGGCAATTGTAATTATTGATATATTCATTCTGATGGGGAATTTTTCATCAACACTGTATTCATCAGAATCGTTAGCACCCCATTTAGCCACTTTTTTAGCGGGAAGTTCATTAGGCCATATGATGCAAATAATCCTAATATGGTTTTTGCCCATTTTTCTATTAATTATGTGTGCTGATAGTTATATCCAAGACTACAGAACAGGATACCGATATATCATGGCGACAAAAAAAGGGCGATTTGCTTACTATAAAACCATGCTATTCGGAAATATGTCATTTTCCTTTTTAGTCATTGTTTGTTGCTTGTTATTCAACATGTTTATTACATATTTGGTGTTTATGAATGGTGAATTTGACCAGGGTTTGTCACCTGACCTGTTCCCTGAAAATCATTTATATACACTTGCCCATGCAATGCCTACTATTAGTAATGTGATTTATATCATCCTTTTTGGTTTTTTCACTAGTTTATGTGCAGGGATGGCTACCGTCCTTAGTTGGTGTTTCCCTGATATGAAGTATACGTATCCATTAAGCTTTGTTATTTGGTTCTCGCAAATTTTGGGATTACATCATTCATTAGCATTGATTATCCAACCTTTTAACGAAGTGAACTTAGCAGATTTCATTTTTATTTTCTTTAAATCTACAATCCTTTTTTTAGCGATAATCACGGTCGGGTTCCTTTTATAAGGTGAAAAGTGATGAAGTCTAATCAAAAAAAAGTATATTTATCAATGCTGCTTTTACTTTTATTTGGATGTTTATGGATGATCTATAATATTCATTATCTAAAAGTAAAGCAAGTAGACCCATCGTATCCATTGATCATAGATGTAAGTGGGAGTGTAGATGGCTATCTCTCGATTAAAAATTTGCTGACGATTTATATTATCCCTTTATTACTATTTTATCGCTTTTTTATTGATGATGAGCATCCGCATATATTGGTTCGATTAACATCAAGAGTCCATATTTACCGAAGAAGGACAATCCAAGTTTTTATAAGTTCATTTATATATGCATTGGGCATTTTATTGATTAATTTCACAGGTGTTTTCATATTCGATAGATTTCATTTCATATCTTCAAATTATTGGAACATATGCCTTCTTAATCTAGCGCTATTAACATGTGTTTATTTCTCGATTGGAATGCTTTTTTATTACATTTTTGATTATTCCAATTCAATCATTGCGATGGCAGGGACCTTTTTTATATGTTTTCTCCTATATATGATGAAGAGTTATCTGAATATTCATTGGACACCTGCCAGTGCATTGAATATTATAGATCCTTTTTTAAGCAGCGGAATGTCAGGGCATCAATCGTTGATGATGATTGGAAAAGAGTTATTGCTATCTATTGTAATGATTTTACTTGGGCTATTTGCCATCGAGAAAAAGGATTTCATTGTTGAGGTTTCAAATGACTAAACGAATCTTCTCAACCATGTTGTTGGTAATCAGTTTGCAAATTTTTTTATTTAATTATTTTGATGGATCTAAAGCCGATCTTACGGGATTCATGATCGTTAGCGGAGTTCCGATTAATAATAAATTTGTTCTATTGGGTACATGGTATATTTTCTTTTCTATGCTGAGTTTTCTGTCGTTAGGTTATTTGAGGCAATATATTTCCGATTACGGGCTATACCAGATGATCAGGGAAAATAGCAGGGTGAGACTAGGGATTAGCAGAATCATGAAGTTAATGATCCTTATATCTGGGTTATCTTTAATCCAACTTCTTGTCTCTATCGTATTCGCTTATATAAATAATGTGGACCAGGCCTTTTTTTATCATGATTTCCACTCATTTATTTGTATAGCAGGTCT
The DNA here is from genome assembly GCF_030817135.1 of Peribacillus sp. V2I11. NCBI lineage: Bacteria > Bacillati > Bacillota > Bacilli > Caryophanales > Bacillaceae > Peribacillus > Peribacillus sp. V2I11. The sequence goes on from NZ_JAUSYW010000001.1 coordinate 2,978,634, forward strand.
ATATATTATGTCCAATTTTGTCCTTATTTTTATTCAAATGGCACTCGAACTCCATTTTACGGAGGAAGTATCTTTATTGCTGATAAATGTTTATGTGCTTTTTTCTGTTACATTAGGCGGAGTTCTTTTATCAGTACAAAAGCTGACGTGGATCTTATATTTTTTGATTCCCAATTTCGGAATGTTTGAAAGGGTGTATTTACCTGAATCAGGTGGATTATCGCCGGTACTTGCATATATGGTTTTAACCGTAATAATAATGATTTTAAGTGTTTTATCATTTATACGATTAAAGAAAATGGATTTAATTTAATGAGGTGCACAATGACAAAAATACGAATTAGCTCTTTAAATAAACGGATGAAGAAGAAGACTCTCTTACATGATATTAATTATGAGTTTTGCGGCGGGAAAATTTATGGTTTGTATGGAAGAAATGGCTCTGGTAAAACGATGCTGCTTAGAGCGATTGCAGGGTTAATCATGCCGAGCTCTGGTGAAATTTCGATAAATGAAAAAATTCTCCATAAGGATATTTCATTTCCTTCTAATATTAGTGTCATTATTGAAAACACTTCCCTGCTTCACCAGTACGATGCCTATACAAATCTGAAAATATTATCAAAAATCAGGAACATCACCACTGATGAGGATATTAAATTGGCGATAAAAAGAGTCGGTCTTGATCCTGATTCAAAAATGAAGGTAGGAAAGTTTTCGTTAGGGATGAAACAACGTTTAAGTGTCGCCCAAGCTATATTTGAAAAAACGGATATTTTATTATTGGATGAACCAACAAATGCAATCGATGAAGAAGGTGTCATTCAAGTTTATCAAATCTTGAAAGAAGAAAAAGAGCGCGGGGCACTCATCATATTGACAAGTCATCATAAACAGGATTTAGAAGCATTAACGGATGAATATATAAAAATGGATAATGGAGGAATCGTTCTTGACTCTAAATAAAAGTATAGCAGTATTAAGCTTACTAGTATTAGTAGGCGGATTCCTTATATACAAAGCGTTCTTTGTTTCTTCATCTGATAGTGAAGATACCAGAAAAACTCAAAATAATACTGCTTCCTATAAGATGTTGAAATCACAGAAAATTATTGTCGGTAAAGATATCGATCCAGGCTATTATGATATTAAATCTCTCGATAAGGAATCGGATTTTTTTGGTGATAAAATTCATAAAAATGATGTTTTGCATGCGGTGCCTTTTCATATGAATGAAAATTTCTCGATTAAAGGAAAATTAGAATTCAAGCCCTCTGAATTTGAAGAAGTAGAGAAAAAGGGTCAAAAAACCATCATTAAAGATCCCGGTTATTATAAGGTCGGTGCAGAAATACAAGCTGGGAATTATGTACTATCCAGGACATCTCATACAATCCGGGTGTTTGTCGATATAAAGGATAAAACGGAAACCGAAAGTTTACAAACCATTCAATGGGAAATTGATGAAAATGTAAAAAAACCAATCGAAATTGAACTGGAAAATGGATATAACGTGTATATCGATAAAACGGGAAAAGATGGCTTTATATCAAATGAGGGTGATCTGATATTAGAGAGAAATAATGAGGATAGTGAGTAATTTAAGGGGATTTAATACTAGCTTGATAAGTTTGATATCCTATCAATCAATATTATCTTTATGACAGGTTCAAATCCCATGACCGTTTCTTAAAATGTTAATATTTATTGACTTGAAATTATAAGGAATCAAGCTCAAAAACGGATTCCTTATTTTAAATGTATATACCTAGGACGGGATTTTCGAGGGTCCAAATATCCGCCGTTTATTTGATGTCCGAGAGAGCTCGCAATGACTACTGCTGCAAAGAGGAGGATGATTTTCTTCAAATTAATAATCTTCTTTCCGTTTTTTACTTTTAAAGATTACACCCAAATACCTCTTCCTTCAACCCCTTTTTAAAATGTAGAAAAATTTACTTCATTAAAATTTCCCTATACCCATAATTTGGACTTGTTCATATATCGAATGACAAATCAGCATTTGCTTGGACTTTTTCACTTCACTAATTTGATGGCAACCCCTTTTTTGAATCTTCAAATGCCTCATATTTTCTTGAAATCATTATTAGCCTGCTAAAAATAAACTGTGCAGGGGCAAGTTAGATTCAACTTACCCTCCAATTGTCAGCTCATTTAGTGAATTCCTTCTCAGGAGGTAGACAACATCGTATTCCTTCAACACGTCCATATGCCATCCATATCACCATAAAAATCAGTGGAAACTGAACGTATGCCTTCATTTCCGCTTGAGTTGCATATACTCGCCAATGCAAGCTTGTTTGCACTGTTTATATTGAGTTGGCCAGCACTGCCCGACACGCTCGAATCCTTTTCATCAATGGTTTCAGGATAAGTGGCTGTAGTCATTCCACCATCGTTTTGAATGCTGATATTGAACATCGATCGATCTTGGTCATCATCCGTTTTGGATGTAGTGAAGATGATCGTCCCATTCTTTTCAACCCCAGTTGTCATGCGGCCTTTTTCATCCTTAACTAGTTTACCAAATTCATATTTCTCGACCAAGACGGACATCTCCTTGTATGTATCCTCAACTTTGAAATCGAAGTGCATAACTTTTGATGGATGATTTGGCAAAGCCGAGCAACTCCCCGGCAGCAGCGGCCGATGCGTCATCCCTTAATGCATCGTCATCCCGGCCCGTCTTAGGCGTCAATGGGAAAAATTGCAGCAGTTCCATGATGTTTTAGGTAAGGGTATCAATCGTTTGCCTATATATCGTTTTTAAAATGGGGTCTTTTATTTTTGGATAAGCTATTTTAAATTTCATAAGGGCATTGGACTGGCGGCGACCAATTCATGAAGCTCGAGTGTTACATGCCAAGCAAGATGTGAATGGGTGGGTTTCATTATTTGAATTCCTCCTGAACGAATAAATCTTGATACGTTATTCGAACAGTGGGCTATTTGTAAGTTGTCTAGTGAAATCAATTAGGAAGAGCTGTCCCATCTTCGATTCACATTCACAGTTTAGAAGGATCGCCATGTTTTATTGATATTGCTCGAGAACAGAGAAGAACTTTTTGGCAAATTGGTAAAAAAGTTTTTCTGATGGAGCCAAGTCCCTATTTTTGGGAGTGATGATGCCGACAGTCCGCTTGACTTCGGGTGTATCGATCGGAATTTTGACAGTCAGTCTTGGAATGACTTCATAAAAGGTACTGTCAGGGAGCAGACTGACTCCGATTCCGGCAGATACGAGCCCTTTTATGGAATCCATGTCTTCACCTTCCGAGGCGATGTTCGGTGTGAAACCGGCTGCTTTGCATGCTTCGAGAGCGATAGTGTGAAAGATGTACCCTTTTGGAAACAATACGAAGGGATCATTTCGTAAGTCACTTAGACGCAGACTTTGCCTTTCAGCTAATGGGTGAGTTATGGGCAGTAAAGCGGAAATGTTTTCCGTGAACAGGATATGACCTTCGATATCTGGATCGTTTGTCGGAATCGGTCCAAGGAAGGCTAAGCCGATTTCGCGATTTTTGACAGCCTCCTTTAAAGAGGAATAAGATCCCTGTCTTAAGTGGAAGCCGATATTCGGCTGCTCATCTTTAAAAGCGGAAATGACGGTAGGCAGTAAATGGGTGGAAAGGCTGGTCGGGAACCCGATTTTAATGCTTCCGTGTTCAGGGTCCAAAAACTCCTCAATTTGATATTTGGCATATTCTATCGCCTGTATCGCCGTTTTGGCATGGATCAAGAAAATTTTACCAATTGGAGTTAACTGGATATTCCGCCCGATTTTTTCGAATAAAAGTACGCCAAGCTCATCTTCCAGTCTGGAGATTTGCCGGCTGATTGCTGATTGTGCAATATGCAGGTGCTCTGCGGCTTCAGAGACGTGTTCTCTCTCGGCGACCTCTACAAAATAACGTAATTGTCGTAGTTCCATTTATTCATCCTCCTGCCATTCATCTCAAATCGAGATAGATTCTATTAGAATTATATATTGTTTATATCGATTTGAAAACCTAGAATAAATGTAAGTGACATAACGGTGTAAGAATACGAAGGGGGCGATTAATATGACATACAATCAAATACCAAAAGCACAAGGGCTCTACCATCCTGAATTTGAACATGATGCATGTGGGATCGGTTTATACGCTCATTTAAAAGGGCTTGCTACACATGACATCGTCAAACAAGGACTGAATATGCTGTGCCAATTAGATCATCGCGGCGGACAGGGCAGCGATCCCCTTACAGGAGATGGCGCAGGGTTAATGGTGCAGATTCCTGATGAGTATTTCAGGCTGGCATGCCCGGAAATGAACTTGCCGGCAAAAGGACGCTATGGTGTAGGGATGCTCTTTTTCTCTAACAATGATGATGAACGGAATGAAATCGAAGCTCGTTTGAATGCATTTATCGAACAAGAGGGCCAAACGCTATTAGGGTGGAGAACGGTTCCTGTTGATGCAACGAAAATCGGGGAGGTCGGCAAGGAGACATGTCCGACGATCCGCCAAGTATTCATCGGTGCCAGCGATGGGATGACCGATGATTTAGCTTTTGAGCGTAAATTGTTCATTATCAGAAAACAAGCTGAAAACTGGGCTCGTGAACGCGGCAATCGTTTTTATTTTGCCAGCCTTTCAAGTGCTACGATCGTATACAAAGGATTGTTGACGCCAGAGCAGGTGGATGCTTTTTATCTTGACCTTCAACAGGAGTCTTTCGTTTCGGCCTTCGCTTTAGTGCATTCCCGCTTCAGTACGAATACTTTTCCTAGTTGGGAACGGGCACATCCAAACCGTTACTTGATCCATAATGGCGAAATCAATACGCTTAGAGGTAATGTGAATTGGATGAAAGCTCGTGAGCAGCAGTTTGTTTCTGAAGCATTCGGGGATGACCTGCAAAAGGTCCTGCCTATTCTGGATATAGACGGCAGTGATTCCTCGATTCTTGATAATGCACTTGAATTCTTCGTGCTTGCCGGGCGTAAACCTGCACATGCGGCGATGATGCTCATCCCTGAACCATGGACGGAAAACCCGCATATGACGAAGGAAAAGAAGGCATTTTACGAATATCATAGCATGCTCATGGAGCCATGGGATGGTCCGACGGCCATATCCTTTACGAATGGAAAGCAAATCGGTGCCATCCTGGATCGAAATGGTTTAAGGCCGGCAAGGTATTATGTGACAAAAGATGATTACATCATTTTCTCCTCTGAAGTCGGCGTGATCGATGTGGAGCCGGAGAATGTATTATATAAAGATCGTTTAAGCCCAGGCAGAATGCTTTTAATAGATTTAGAGGAAGGCCGTATTGTTTCCGATGAAGAGATCAAGTCGGAAATGGCACAGGAAAATCCTTACCAGCAATGGCTGGACGAACAGCTTGTTCAATTAAGTGACGAAGAACCTATGCTCGAAGTGGAGCCATTGAGTGATTTGTTATTCAGGCAAAAAGCGTTCGGATACACGTATGAAGATGTCCAAAAATATTTACTGCCGGTCATTAACGAAGGCAAAGATCCACTGGGCAGCATGGGGAATGACATTCCGTTAGCGGTCTTATCAGATCGCCCGCAATCGCTTTTCAATTATTTCAAGCAATCCTTTGCACAGGTAACCAATCCGCCAATCGATTCGCTTCGTGAACAGATCGTCACGTCAACGATGACATTTCTAGGTGCGGAAGGAGATTTGCTGAAACCTGATGAAACGAACAGCCGCCGCATTCAATTGGATTCACCTGTTTTGACGCCAGGTCAAATGCAGCAGTTGAAAGAAAATGCCTATCCTGAATTCAGGAGCAAAGTCATTCACACTTTATTTTCAGAAGATTTAGAGAGCGAACTCGATCGCATCTGCCGTGAAGCGGAACAAGCAATCGCTGATGGTGTCAGCCTTTTGATTTTATCTGACAAGGATATGAGTAAAGAAAAGGCTGCGATTCCTTCCCTGCTGGCTGCGAGCGCCCTTCATCAGGAGCTGATCCGTCATGGGAACCGTACGAAAGTGAGCATTATCGTTGAATCGGGGGAAGCAAGGGAAGTCCATCATTATGCGTCCCTAATCGGGTATGGAGTGGATGCGATTTACCCGTACCTTGCTTATGAAACATATAAGCAGGCCGTATTGGAAGGCAGTTTGGCCATCAGCCACGAAGAAACGGTAAGGAAATATGTACGCTCGTTGACAGAAGGCATCGTAAAAGTGATGTCGAAAATGGGGATTTCAACGATTCAAAGTTATCGCGGCGCACAAATTTTCGAAGCGGTCGGAATCGGTGCTGAAGTGATCGAGCGCTATTTCAGCGGTACGGCATCGCAGCTTAGTGGGATCGATTTGGCAACGATCGCAGAGGAAGCGTTGATTCGCCATAGAAAAGCTGCAGTCGATGCCCTTGATCAAACTCTTGAAAGCGGAAGTGATTTTCAATGGAGAAAAACAGGGGAACATCATGCTTTCAATCCTAAAACGATCCATACACTGCAATGGGCCTGCCGGAAAGGCGACTATAATTTATTTAAGCAATACTCAAACTTGGCGAATGAAGAGAGACTCGGGTTTTTACGGAATTTATTCTCGTTCGATCAAAAGCGCCAAAGCATTTCCATAGATGAAGTGGAATCCGTGGAATCCATCGTCAGCCGATTCAAGACGGGTGCGATGTCATTCGGTTCATTAAGTCAGGAAGCACATGAAACATTAGCGATTGCGATGAACCGTTTAGGCGGAAAAAGCAATAGCGGTGAAGGCGGGGAGCATCCTAGCCGTTACCAACTGGATGAAAACGGCGATGACCGCCGCAGCGGAATTAAACAAATTGCGTCCGGTCGTTTTGGAGTGAAAAGCCATTACCTTGTTAATGCCGATGAACTTCAAATCAAAATGGCGCAAGGTGCAAAGCCGGGTGAAGGCGGCCAGCTGCCCGGAAACAAAGTATATCCTTGGGTCGCAGAGGTCCGTGGTTCCACACCGGGTGTCGGCCTGATTTCACCGCCTCCGCATCATGATATCTATTCGATTGAAGATCTGGCACAGCTGATCCATGATTTGAAAAATGCGAACCGAGATGCCAGGATCAGCGTCAAGCTTGTATCAAAAGCAGGCGTAGGCACGATTGCAGCCGGTGTGGCAAAAGGAGCAGCAGATGTCATCGTTATCAGCGGGTATGATGGCGGTACGGGTGCATCACCAAAAACGAGTATCAAACATACAGGTCTTCCTTGGGAGCTGGGCCTTGCCGAAGCACACCAAACATTGATGCTGAATGGCCTGCGCAGCCGTGTAGTCCTTGAAACGGATGGAAAGTTAATGACGGGACGCGATGTAGTCATGGCAGCTATCCTTGGAGCGGAAGAATTCGGCTTTGCTACAGCACCGCTTGTGGTCCTTGGCTGTGTCATGATGCGTGCTTGCCATTTGGATACATGTCCAGTCGGGGTAGCTACTCAAAACCCTGAGCTTCGCAGCAAATTCACTGGAGACCCTGATCATGTCGTGAATTTCATGCGCTTCATCGCTGAGGAAGTGCGGGAAACGATGGCTGAGCTTGGTTTTAGAACACTGGAAGAAATGGTCGGCCGCACGGATGTTTTACAAGTGAGCGAGCGGGCACGAAACCATTGGAAAGCGAAGCATCTGGACTTGACGACACTTCTTTTCCAACCGGAAGGGATACGTACGTATCAACTTCCTCAAAACCATAAAATTGAAGAATCCTTGGATATCCGTGAGATTTTACCAGTTGTGGAGCCTGCTTTAAATGATCAAACTCAGGTCGATGTCAGCTTCCCGATTACAAACGTGAACCGTGTGGTCGGAACGATTGTCGGCAGTGAAGTATCCAAACGCTATGGGGAAGAGGGGTTGCCTGAAGATACGATCACACTTCGTTTTACGGGATCGGCGGGCCAGAGCTTCGGTGCGTTCATTCCAAAAGGGATGTCGATGTATTTGACAGGTGATGTCAATGACTATGTTGGGAAAGGCTTATCTGGCGGAAAGATCATTGTTACGGCACCTGCTGGCAATCAAATTGAGGCTGGGGACAATGTAATTGCCGGAAATATCGCCTTATACGGTGCAACAAGCGGCGAGGCCTACATTAATGGCCGTGCGGGAGAACGATTTGCCGTACGGAACAGTGGAGTCAATGTCGTCGTTGAAGGAATTGGAGATCATGGCTGTGAATATATGACAGGCGGACGCGTGGTCATCTTGGGCGACGTCGGCAAAAACTTTGCGGCAGGCATGTCAGGCGGCATCGCTTATGTACTTGCTGATGATGCAGAAGAATTCAAGTCATTATGCAATGGTGAAATGATAGAATTCGAGACGCTTGAGAATATGGATGATGCAAACGAGGTAAAAGAAATGCTTTACAGCCACCTTCATTATACAGAGAGTGCCAAAGCATCGTATGTACTGGAGAACTGGGAGGATTTCGCTAAGAAATTCGTAAAAGTCATTCCGAAAGATTACAAACGGATGATGAAAAGCATCAATGAGCAGAAGCATGCAGGGTTAACGGATGAAGAAGCGATCATGAGTGCATTTCAAGCAAATGCCGTTCAAGATAAAAAAATCACTAAACAAGCTGTGATGCAGTAAGGAAGGGGAGAGAAAGATGGGAAAAGCAACAGGATTTATGGATTATCCGCGAGAAAAACCAAAAGACCGGAATCCTCTCACTCGTTTAAGCGACTGGAGAGAATATACAGCTCCTTTCTCTGATGAAAAGTTAAGTACACAGGGAGCGCGGTGTATGGACTGCGCCACCCCTTTCTGCCATATGGGCATGGAATTGAACCGGGTAACGACAGGCTGTCCGATTCATAATCTGATCCCGGAGTGGAATGATTTGGTGTACCGCGGCAGATGGAAAGAAGCATTGGACCGTTTATCGAAAACGAATAATTTCCCTGAATTCACCGGGCGCGTCTGCCCGGCCCCTTGTGAAGGGTCTTGTACGGTGGCGATAAGCGATCCAGCCGTTACCATCAAGAACATTGAACGGACCATCATCGATAAAGGATTTGAAAATGGCTGGATCACGCCTCGCATCCCTGAAAGCAGGACCGGCAGGAAAATTGCCATCATCGGTTCAGGCCCGGCAGGTTTGGCGAGTGCCGACCAGTTGAATCAAGCAGGCCATTCGGTCACGGTTTATGAGCGCTCAGACCGTGCAGGCGGGCTGTTGACATACGGTATCCCGAATATGAAACTTGAAAAAGATGTCGTTGCACGCCGAATCAAATTATTGACCCAGGAAGGCATCGACTTCATTACCAATACAGAAGTAGGCAAGGATATTTCAGCCGAAGAACTGCAAGATCAATATGATGCAGTCATCCTTTGCACAGGTGCCCAAAAGCAGCGTGACCTGAAAATTGAAGGACGTGAAGCAACTGGCATTCACCTTGCAATGGATTACTTGACGACTTCGACTAAAAGCCTGTTGGACTCGAATTTTGAAGACGGCAAGTTTTTAGACACTAAGGGGAAGGACGTCATCGTCATCGGCGGCGGGGATACAGGAGCTGACTGTGTCGCAACTGCCCTTCGCCAGGAATGTAAGAGCGTCGTACAATTCGGGAAGCATCCAATCCTTCCGACGGCCCGTACATCTGATAATATGTGGCCAGCCTACCCGAATGTTTTTTCCCTTGATTATGCGTATGAAGAAGCGGAAGCGAAATTCGGTGCAGATCCGCGTCAATATTCAATCCAAACAAAAAAAATCGTAGCCGATGAAGATGGCAACGTTAAGGAACTGCACACAATTTCAATGGAAAAAATCAAAGGCGATGACGGAATGTACATTTTCCGGGAAGTTCCAGGAACTGAAAAAGTATGGCCTGCACAATTCGTTTTCATTGCAATCGGATTTGAAGGAACGGAAATGCCGTTATTGACTCAATTTGGCGTAGAAACAGTCAATCAAAAAATTGATGCCGTTTATGGCGAATACAGAACGAATGTCGAAGGAGTTTTCGCTGCCGGAGATGCAAGGAGAGGGCAAAGCCTCATCGTTTGGGCAATCAATGAAGGCCGTGAAGTAGCGCGGGAAGTGGACCGCTACTTAATGGGCGCAACGGTATTGCCTTAATTATTTTAAAAAAAGAAGTGCCTTAATGGTACTTCTTTTTTTGTGGTGGGAAAATGTGGTGCTCACGAGTAAATGGCCGGAATTCACGAGTAAATGGCCGGAATTCACGAGTAAATGGCCGAAATTTACGAGTAAAACGCCGAAACTCACGAGTAAATGCCCCGAATTCACGAGTAAAACGCCAAAACTCACGAGTAAAGTGCAAAACTCACGAGTAAAGCGACCAAATCTCACGAATAAAGTGCAAAACTCACGAGTAAAGATACCGTGCTAAAGAAGAGGGTCGTCAAGGATTGATGGAATACAAATTAGGCGAGCAGTATATAAATACTGTTCGCCTAATTTACTATCAGTCAGCTTCTATAGTCAGCTTCTTGAAGAACACCAAGGGATGTGTGATTCAGTGCATGGACAGCTGCTATTATTTTCCCTGTCTCTACTTCATCTCCCACGGCTTTATACAACTTTTCTATTAGCTGGGATTTTGTTAATGGATTTCCTGGACTTCCTTTAGGTGTATCGATTCGTTTCGATAGTACATCACCACTCGTTGTGGTCACGGTCACAATTGTAAATCGTCCCACCGGTAGTGCTGCTTTGGAAGGCTTGATCGTTGCATCCGTCTCTCTATTTACTTTTTGAAAGGATTCTCTCCATGAATGGGGAATAGGTTTCGATTCAAATGAAGCAAAGGTCAGGGGTTTGCCTGTAAGCGCGAGCCATACAATATACTCAATCGAAAATCTTCCTTCTTCACCAGTTCCTGGGTTATGGTGAATCAAAGCGGAATCACCATTTGGAGGAAAGCAAACACTCACCGATTCAATATCTTCTTCCGACAAATCGTACGTCTTATGTAAAAAAACAGCTGCTTCAGCGCCATGTGCCGCAGCAGAACAAAACGGGTACTGTTTAAACCATAATCCTGGTGTTACGATCCGCCATGTCTTTCCCCAATTTACCGTTAAATCGGGAACCCCATTTTCTGCATATACCTCAAAGAAACCATTCTTATCATTCAAAAAGTCGGGGTTGCTATGTAATCCCATCCGAATCCAATCGGCGGAGTCCACAGCGTTTTTAGCAGCAATCCCTACATGGAGCGGCTTTACCACAGTACCAAATTGTAGTCGTAAACCCGCCGATTGGGTAGCGGCAAGACTCATGGTTTCAGCTATTAAGCGTGGTGAGTATTCCCGTAAATACGCAACGGCACCAGCTGCAGCTATTACGCCAAGTGTAGCTGTATTATGCCAACCTTTTGTATAATGATAGGGATTCATAGCTTCTCCAAACCGAGCCATGATCTCCACACCAACCACATAGGCAGCTAAAAAGCGTTTCCCGGACATTTCAGGTTCTCCAACTGCTAACAAAGCAGACAAAATGACTGCGCTTGGATGACCTCGTACATCTGAATGTACATCATCATAATCTAGTAAATGAGCTTGAAAGCCATTGAAGAGTGCGGCTTGGGATCTTGTTGCATGAATGAGACTTCCAATCAAGTAACTCGTCCCATTTCCGCCTTCTTCCAAAATGATTTGCTTTAAAATCGTAATTTCCTTTTCGGATTTTGTTTGATAGGAAACAGCAAGATAATCAAGAAGTCCTTCGATGGCAGCCTGTAATACTTCTTCATTTACCAACGGATTGGAATGATAAATCATTTCAGATAACCTTTCCGTGTTCATACACTTCACTTCCTTTTTTGCCTGGCAGATCCGTCCGTTTCATCTCCCATTTGCCGTAAAAAACGCTGGGTTCGCGGATTAAGGGAACGCTCAATTACTTGTTCTGGGGTGCCTTGTTCGATAATGTGTCCATCTGCCATGAATATGACATGGTCAGCAACTTCCTTCGCAAATTGCATTTCGTGCGTCACGATCACCATTGTCGTATCCTCTTTCGCTAACTCCCGTATTACTTGTAAAACCTCATTAACCAATTCGGGATCTAGAGCGGAGGTAGGTTCATCAAATAGAATGGCATGTGGTTTTACAGCTAATGCTCTAGCGATGCTAACACGCTGCTGTTGTCCACCAGATAAGGTAGCGGGGTATTGGTTGGCTTGTTTTTCTAAGCCAACCCGTTTCAATAAATCCACGCCGATTTGAATGGCTTCCTCTTTTTTCATCTTTTTGCTGACAAGCAAAGCTTCAATCACGTTTTTTAAAGCTGTTTTATTTTTAAAAAGGTTATAGTGTTGGAATACCATCGCTGTTTGCTGTCTTAATTGGTACGCGTCTCTCTCTTTATATTTTTGGGTATCCAATTTTACATCCTTGATTTCGATGGTGCCGCTGTTGGGCTTTTCCAACAAGTTCAGACAGCGTAATAACGTTGATTTTCCAGAACCGGAAGGACCTATAATGGCGACAACTTCCCCGGTTCTTATATCCAAGTTAATATCGTTCAATACTTGTTTATCGTCAAAATGTTTGGTTAAGTTTCTTACTTTTATCATATGATCACCTTCTAAGTGGTTTGCTGAGCCAAATCTCCAGATATTTTTGTATCCAAGAATAAAGAATGACCAATAGCCAGTAAATCAAGCCAACCACCAAATACGTCTCGAAAAAGCGCATGTTAGCGGATGCAATCATCTTTCCCTCTGCAAATAGTTCCGTAATTCCCAATGTAAAGGCAAGGGACGTTTCTTTAATCAAAGATATAAACGTATTCCCTGTTGCTGGCAATGCATTTAAAGCAGCCTGCGGTAAAATGATTCGCGAGTAAATCTGCACTCTTTTCATGCCAGTTGCAAGGCCCGCTTCCATCTGCCCTTTGTCCACAGAATTCAATCCAGCTCGGAAAATTTCTGCTAAATAAGAGGATTCTTTCAAACTAAATCCAATGATCGCCGCCGTGATTGCTTCCATCGTTGACAACGACGGGAATAACTGTGGTAAACCGTAGTAAATGATGAATAATTGTACCAATGTTGGCATTCCTCGAAATAAAGAGATATATAAGCCTGCCAAATGGGTGATTCCAAAAATATTACTATTTCTTATTAAGGCTACTACAAGTCCGATAATAATGGCTAAAACCATCGATATGATGGCTAAAACCAGAGTGATCGGAATAAATTTTGCGATTTGTAGGGAAATTTCCAACATATATTGTAAATCAAAATTCATAATGCTTTAAAACCTCCGCTATGCTTATTCGCCGGAATTCGTGGTGATATCTTCACCAAAATATTTATTGGATAGCTTTGCTAATGTACCATCTTCTTTAAGTTTTTTTATTTCTGTCGTGAATTCTTCATTTAATTTTTTGCCCTTTTCTGTCTTGGGAAATGGATATCCTACATTTTCATATGCCACTGGATCACCGACTAGTTTTAACGGAAGATCATTTTTCTTTATTTCTGCAACTAGGATTGGGCGGGAATTGATATATCCATCTACACGGTTGTTAATGGCATCTTGCATTGCGCCATCCCGAGTTTCATAGGTTCGTATTTTGATATCGCCGTTTTTATCATATTTTTCTAGGTTTGCAACGTTATTAGACCCCAACACACCGGAAACGGTTTTGCCTTTAAGATCATCCAAACTTTTAATATCATTGTTTTTTGTGCTTGATACAATTTGTGCACCATAATAACTATATGGCTCTGTAAAATTAAATTGCTCTTGTCGTTCTGTTGTAATAGCAACGGCATTCGCAACGGTGTCCAATTTACCGGATCCCAATTGCCCCATTATCCCACTGAAATCAGAAGTGACCCACTCTACCTTGTATCCTAAATCCTTAGCGATGCGTTCTGTAAGTTCTACGTCAAAACCTGTTAATTTACCATCCTCTTGATAACCATTTGGATAGCTTTGGCCAGTTGACCCCACTTTGATTGTTTTTTGTTCGGAATCTTTGGCCGTATCCTCTTGTTTTGAATTGCCACATGCTGCAAGTACTAATATGAAAAGTAAAGAGAGTCCAAGGGAAAGTATTTTTTTCATCGTTATTTTCCTCCTATTTTTAAATGGTTTGATTTTGTTTTTCAGTCCAAGCTTGATATTGTCCTGGTAACAAGATTTTCCTCAAATATATAGTGAGATGACCTTTGCCTAAATCTTTTTGACCTATTTCTTCAAATCCGCTTTTTTCGTACATTTTTTTTAGCCATGGATGATTATCCGCGGTTCCGAGTGTAACCGCGGGGGCTCTCAGTTGCTTCTTCAAAATTTCTTCTTCGAGCCATGACAGAACTTTTTTCCCTATGCCTTGACGCTTATATGCAGGGTTTGTAGCGAACCAGCCTATGTGTGGCAATACGAGCGGGCCAGGATTGGGGCCCCACGGTAAACGAATCGATACGGTGGAAATAAATGTCCCATTTTCCTCCAGAACATATACCTTATTTTCGGATATGTGCTTAATTGCTTCCTCTCTCGTGGCCGTTGCCGCAGAGAAGTGAATATCCAACTCTCTTATACTCGCATAAGCATCCAATGTTAAATGAAGGAATTTATCCACATCTTCTACACGTACTTCACGAAATATTTGACTCATCTTGCGCCTCCTATACTCTATCTAGTTAATTCTTTTTCGGTTGGGTGGTTCTGTCCTTGAGTTAAAGCTTATGAGAATATTGGTTGACCGGTTTATCCAGGCCAAGATTCCCTCGTAATGTGTTACTTTCATATTTCGTACGGAAAATTCCTTTTGATTGCAGTTCAGGGACAACAAGTTCAACAAAATCCGTTAAAGAATCAGGCAAGAGGGCTGGCATGATATTAAAGCCGTCAGCTGCATTTCCATTCACCCAATCTTCAATCTTATCCGCAATCTGCGTTGGTGTTCCAATTGCGATATGATGTCCACGTGATCCAGCAACCCACTGATATGTCTGACGTAACGTCAAATTTTCATTGGTCGCCCGTTTAACGATCAAATCATATTTACTTTGGATGCTATCTACATTATCTGGTAACGAAATATCAGCAAACGGTGTATCCAAAGGGATATTCGAAAAATCCACATTTCCAAAATACCTTCCCATAACAGCCAATCCTATTTCGGGAATAATCAGCTCCTGCAATGCCTCGTACTTTTCTTGGGCTTCCTTCTCAGTCTGTCCCACAATCGGGAACAAACCTGGCATAATACTCAAGCTGCTTTTCTCCCGATTAAAAGCGGCCAATTGACCTTTTAACTCATGGTAAAATGAAATCGCGTCCTCCTTGTTCTCCTGGGCGGTAAAGACAATCTCTGCGTGCTTTGCTGCAAGCAATTGCCCATCGCCAGAAGAACCTGCTTGTACGATGACCGGATGCCCCTGAGGTGAGCGAGAAATATTTAATGGTCCTTTTACAGAGAAAAACTCACCTTGATGATTGATTTCATGAAACTTGCACTCATCAATGAATTGGCCTGTTTCTTTATCGATAACCAACGTATCGTCTTCCCATGAGTCCCACAGTTTCTTGGTAACTTCAACAAATTCAGTAGCCCTTTTATAACGGAGACCATGTTCTAAATGTTCAGATTTATTGAAGTTTACTGCAGTGGAGGCAAGGGACGTTGTGACTACGTTCCATCCAGCACGGCCGGAGGTAATATGGTCTAAAGAAGCAAATTTTCTAGCAACATTAAAGGGTTCTTCGTAGGTGGTAGAGGCCGTTGAAACCAACCCAATATTGGAAGTCGCCGAGGCTAGATAAGATAACAAGGTCAATGGCTCGAATCGAGTCAGAATATTAGGATGCGAGTCCTTTGCAACTGACAAACTATCTGCCAAGAATAATAAATCAAATAAACCTTTTTCGGCAGTCTGCGCCAACCCCTTAAAATAATCGATGTTCATATTTGCTTTCGGATTGGCGTTAGGATGTCTCCAAGAAGCAACGTGATGTCCTGTTCCGGCCAAAAATACACCAAGTTTTACTGTTTTCTTTTTCATGTGTCAATTGCTCCTTTGTGTCTTCACTTTTAAACGCAGGGGATTTATAATAGTATATCCTTACTGGTTTACTATGAATTAATGTTAAAATAAAACCCGCTTCCAGTTTAGAAGAGGGTTCCTTCCGACCAATGTGTATGTATGTCTTTACTTCTTTTCTACTATATAAATTTAATCCTTTTTTGTATTGATACGTTACTATAATATAGTAAATTACTTCACATGGTAGCATCTTGTATAATAAATTGTCAATGCTGAATGTTCGAAATAAACACTTTTCATTTCGGGGAATTCATTGTTATGATGCTTACGATGCTACTTAAATTAGAACTCATGCTTTACACGTTTATCAAATAGCTTATTTGATAGCTTGGATATTAGCTTTCGTTCTTTAATATTCGGATTTTTAAGGAGATGGACAACCGTTGACTATAAGTAATGTAGAATTGGAAAATTATCTATTGGAATTCAGACGTGATCTTCATATGACACCTGAATTATCAAACCAAGAATTTGAAACGACTAAAAAAATTAAAGAAGCGCTTCAATCTCAAAAAATTAAGATACTTAATTTTCCATTAAAAACTGGTGTCGTAGCTGAGATAAAAGGGAGCAAGCCGGGACCTACGATAGCACTTCGCTCCGATATTGATGCTTTACCAATTTTGGAGCAATCTGAGGTGGACTTTCCTTCAAGGCACATCGGCGTGATGCATGCATGTGGTCATGATTTTCACACTTCTGTCATTTTGGGGACTGCTTTTTTATTAAAAAAGGAAGAAAGAGATCTGTCCGGAACGATTCGTTTGATATTTCAACCTGCGGAGGAAACGGGACATGGTGCGAGTGCTTTAATGGAAACTGGTGTGTTGGATGATGTGGATGTGATTTTTGGTCTTCATAATGATCCGACATTGCAAGTTGGGGAGTTAGGGACAAAACATGGCGCACTGACAGCGGGAGTCGATCGCTTTGAAGTGCATATTAAAGCAACTGGCTCACATGCGGCCAAACCGGAAGAGGGAAATGATCCGATTATCATAACAGGACATATTATCTCAACGTTGCAAACCATCATCAGCCGAAATGTGGCGCCAAAAGAGTCCGCGGTTTTGAGCATCACTCAAATTCATAGTGGCTCAACATGGAATGTTATCCCAGATAGTGCATATTTGGAAGGAACCGTCCGCACCTTCAGTAAAACTCAACGAGAGTTCATTCAGAAACGTATGAAACAAGTCCTGCACGGTATAAGTGAAACATTCAATGCAAATGTTGAATTATCATGGCATCCAGGCCCCCCATCAGTTGATAATACGCCTGAATGGGCAGATTTGGCGCTTCAGGTTGGAGACACAGCAGGTTACACGACAAAAACGTTAGAAGCTAGCTCCATAGGGGAAGACTTCGCTTTTTACCAAGAAAAAATACCAGGTGCTTTCGTAATGATAGGTTCAGGCGGTCCATATGACCTGCATCACCCTAAGTTTATAGTAGATGAAACGGCACTTTTTCCAGCGGCTTCTTATTTCCGCTTATTGGCTTTAGAAGCGTTAAAAAAAATCCCTGAATGAAATATTAGAAGAGAAGGAGGGCCAATCATCAAAACTTATCCTTTGAATGAGTCGGATCGTGATTTAATAGAAGCTGCAAGTGCAAAAATTAGGGATCTTTACGAGGAAAATAGGCATCATGTTGGCGCTGCATTAAAAACGAAGTCAGGAAAAATCGTTGCTACCGTACATATTGAAGCATATATTGGCCGGGTTACCGTATGTGCAGAAGCCATTGCGATCGGGAAGGCGATATCGGACGGCGAAAAGGGATTCGATACAATCGTGGCGGTTAAGCACCCCTATTCCGATGATGAAGACAGAGCTTTAAAAGTGGTTAGCCCGTGTGGGATGTGTCGTGAATTAATCTCGGATTATGCAAAAGCCTGCTTTGTCCTACTGACTGTTAATGGGGAAACGGTCAAGGTGAAAATCGGTGAGTTACTGCCGTATTAATACACGAGGGATTCATGATGATGATAATTCAATAATGCAACGGAAAACAACACGCTTAGGAGAATCCCTAAGCGTGTTGTTCATTATTTCAAACTAGATGGCAAGTATTGTTCCGATATGATGATATCATCGTACCTTTACCTGCTGTCACCGATTGATTTTGTCCTGCTTATAGAATTCAATATAATTGAAGAGATGCATGAAAGAAGGAATGATATATTGAAAAGCAAAATGAATCAGTTGTTCAAAGACCAAAAGAGCGTTCATGTGCTGTATTCCTATAATGAAATGGAAAATTACATTAAACAAGTTTTGAATTTTATCCAAGACGGCATCGCGGCAGGAGATTATATCATTCTTATTGAAAATGACCGTATTTACCCCATTATTCATAAAGAACTGAGCACTCGGTTAACGAAAGATCAAATGGAGTTCATTCACTTTGTGAACAACTTCGATTTCTATTGCTCAAGCGGCAGTTATCATCCTCCTGCAATCGAAGAATACTTTAATAAAACGGTACAATCCTATGTGGATAATAAAATCTCTTTCCGATCATGGGCACATGTGGAATGGGCAACCATGGAAGAGCCGCTGCATATCATAGAGGATTTTGAGAGAACAGTAGATGAAGCTTGAAATTCGTATTCTCAAAGATATAAAGAATTGCTGATAAACGGCATGCATGATTGCTATCTTCTTAATTCATTACCTTTTTTGGCCATTCAAGAAAAAAAATTAATTTTGCCACAGCCATCTTTTTGATTCATATGACAATAGTGCTTCGAATATTGTAAAGTTAGTAGTAATTTAGGAGGAGTCAGAAATGACAAACCGTAATAATGAAACCCCAGCACTACATTATTCTAGAGTCGCAGGAGTAGGGCTATTGCTTATGGCAATACTTGCGATGTTTTCTAACTTTTCTGTTCTCGAAGGACTTATTGTCTTTGATGATGCAGCAGTAACTGCCACTAACATCATGACCAATGAGATGTTATTTAGGAGGGGATTCATTAGCTTTGTCATCGTGCTCATTCTTGATGTGCTGTTAGCTTGGGCCCTGTATGTTCTGCTTAAACCCGTTAATAAGAATCTGGCTATGCTCGCTGCGTGGTTTAGGTTGGTGTATACCGCCATCTTTGGGGTCGCCTTGCATAATTTCCTTGGTGTTCTGCAACTGCTAAGCGGTACTGAATATTTGACGGTATTCACAACTGGACAGATACATGCTCAAGTGCTGTCATTAATCGATGCTTTCAATAATGGATGGCTTATTGGGCTGGTGTTTTTTGGCTTTCATTTGTTTGTCGTTGGTTATTTAATAATCAGGTCAGGAGGCTACATACCAAGGTTGATCGGGATCTTCCTGGTCCTTGCATCTGCTGGGTATTTAATAGACAGTTTTGCACATTTTCTTCTAACCAACTACACCGACTATAAAACGATATTCTTATTGATTGTAGCCATACCTGGTGTGGTTGGGGAGTTATCATTAGCTTTCTGGCTTTTGATTAAGGGTGTTAAAGTTCAACAAAGGAGATGACCTTCCAAAATTAGGAGGCGTACCTATTGAGGCTGTTGAGTAAGAAAGTTAGTTCATAAAATGGACATATTCAAAAATGACATGAATGTATAATAAAACCCAAAAAAGCAATCCTTCGCCATTGAAGGATTGCTTTTTCGTATTATTTCAGCCGCTCGATTAGGTCGGTCATTTTATCCAAAGTGGTTATGTTATGGTTGCATTTCATACTGTCCAGACAAATATAATTCCCTTTTTTAATGAATGTCCCTTGGACTGTTCCTTTTGTTTCAGACATGAACATCCCTACTTCTTCAAAGCGGCTGCATATGGCACAGATCCCTTTTTTGTTGGCAGGTTTAATGGTTCCATGCAATCCGGTGAGTTTATTATGATGAGGTGCAATGATGAATTTCTTTCCGGATCCGACATCATCCCATCCCAAGTATGAAATCTCTCTCAAATCGATGTTTTCCAGCGAAGGGGTTTTTAATTTCTTTGCTTTAGGAAACAATTTTTTTATCGTTTTTTCGGTTACTTCTTTAAATGGGATCACAAATGGCTTTACCTGTAACAGAAAGGCTTCGGCTTGTGCGGGATCTTTAATGGTATCTACTGGATCCAGCAATTGTTTTTGCTCTTCGCTCAAGTCACTGAATAAGCTTAGTACTCTTTCTTTGGCGACTGTTTTCAGGGTGTTGATCACATCCTTATCGTTGGCAGTCGCGTGTCCATTTATGAGAATCTGCGTTTGGGATTTTATGAAGTTATACTGCTCGCTCCTGATAAAAGGTTCCATTTTCTTCACTCCTGTTTCTGTTGCTTGATACTTGTCACATGTTACCGTTTATATTTACTTTACAGAAATCGCATCTACTATAAAAGGGGGGAAATGACTGAGAAACATACTCGGCATACGAATAGCACTGATATCATTATCAGTGCTACCCATGCTATCCTATTTAGAATAAACGATTTTCTTGATGGTTTCCGTGGAGAGAAAATGTTCCTCGGCTAATTGATGGATGGTATGCCCGTCCTTGAATGCATATTTTATAGAGGCATTCCGGTCATCGATCAATTCCCTTGACCCCGAACGGGTTCCCCATTTGTGATGGGCCTTTTCAGGTTTAGGGATATATATGGTTTCACCTTGCACATACTTTTGAATTTCAACGATCAGCTTTTCAGGCAAAACGGCCGTCGCTTTTACATATTTCATTTCTGCCAGCCCCTTATTCTTTATTAAGAATGAAATAAGGTGCAAAGCCGAATATTAGAAATGATAAGGCGGGCGATTAAGTTTAGCTTAATTCAACCCCATGCAAAGTATCGCCTCCAATACTAGGCTTTGCATGAGACGCTGCAGAAGGTGGCATTAACATTCTTATTGCCATCTTTACACCTCCCCTTTGTGCCCCTGAAGAACACGTATTGTTCTTATTATAAAATATATAAGGGTGGTTGCCAAACTTTTTCCAATGTTAAAGCTGAATTGGCGGGCTGATTGTTTGATAATGTTCTGAGTCCATGAAATAATTTGAATGGAAACCAAACAAACCATTGTGGGAGCTGACCTTTATGAAAGTATTCGTAGTTGGGGCAAATGGGCAGATCGGTAAACATCTTGTGGATTTATTAAAAGATAGCCCGGATCATAGTGTACGGGCAATGGTTCGTAAAGAAGAACAAAGTGAGTATTTAGAGAAAAATGGAATTAAATCAGCGGTCGTCAGTTTAACTGGATCAGTGGATGAGATTGCGAATGCGGCAAAAGGCTGTGATGCCATCGTGTTTACAGCGGGATCCGGAGGAAGCACCGGTGCTGATCAAACGCTGTTGATCGATCTGGATGGTGCTGTTAAGACGATTGAGGCGGCAGAAAATTTGGGAATCAACCGATTCATCATGGTGAGTGCATTTCAGGCCAATAATCGCAAAAACTGGAATGAAGCCATCAAACCGTATTATGTGGCCAAGCACTATGCGGATAGGGCATTGGTACAAAGCGATTTAAATTATACCATCATTCGGCCAGGGGGTCTGGTGAATGAACCGGGGACGGGCAAAGTGACCGCCGCCGAAGAATTGGAAAGAGGTTCGATTGCCCGTGAAGATGTGGCTCGAACTATTCTTGCTTCTTTAACTGAAGAAAATACCTACAAGCGTTCATTTGATTTAAACTCGGGTGATACAATAATCGCGGAAGCATTAAGGGGAATTTAACGAAAAAAGGAGGCAGAGCCACTCAGGGGGGAGTGATCTCTGCCTTATTTAATTCCATCAAGATGCTTGATGACCTTCGCAGGGTTTCCACCGATAACAACGCCTTCAGGAACATCCTTTGTTACGACGGCCCCTGAAGCGACGACGGAATGATTCCCTATTGTTACGCCAGGATTGATGATGGCCCCTCCGCCAATCCATACATGATCCCCTATCGTAACCGGCTTTCCGTATTCCACACCAGAACTGCGTTCAAAGGGATTCAGCGGATGTGTGGCAGTATAGATATGCACTCCGGGAGCCAACATGCAGTCCCTGCCAATTTTCACTTCACAAACATCCAAAATGACACAATCGAAGTTAGCATAAAAGTTTTCCCCGACAGAAATGTTGTATCCATAGTCACAACGGAAAGTGGGTTCAATATATACATTTAGCCCAGTGGAACCTAAAAGCTGTTTCAGCAGTGCAGTTCGTTCGTCCCCTTCACTTTCCGTTGTCTGATTGTATAACCGGGTCAACTTTCTGGCATTTTCCCTATCTTTTATTAATTCCTGATCAGCGGCGATGTAAGGTTCCCCACTCAACATCTTTTCTTTTTCAGTATTCATGTTTACCTCCTATTTTCTTGTTTTTATATAGTTTGGATAAATATTAAAATATTTTTCCCGCAAAATAAATTGCAGTACTTTTTACTCAACTTTTCTATGCCTCTCTCATTTTCTCGAAAAGAAGTAAGAAAAGAAAGATTTTTCCGAATAATGAATGAAATAGCTTTGACAAACGTTCCGCCGGATTTTATAGTAAGGAGTATTATGGATGATTCATAGTTTCATGAAGGTACATTTTAACAGATAGGTAGAATAGTTTGTAGTTCATGTCACTTTTTTACTGGAAATTGATGGACAACTCTTTTCTTCGTTAAGATAATCAAAACAATGGAGGGCTCTATATGTCACAGAAAGCACCACTTTCTTTTGTCATTGTAACAGGATTAATGCTTTTTGCTTTATTTTTTGGTGCAGGAAACTTAATTTTCCCTGCCATGCTCGGTCAATCCGCCGGGACTAATTTATGGTCGGCCAGTTTAGGATTCATCATTACTGGTGTTGGATTGCCATTCATTACAATATTGGCATTTGGTTTTTCAGGAAAAAATGATGTTCAATCGCTTGCAAGCAGGGCACACCCGTTATTCGGCATCATTTTCACGGTCGTTCTTTATTTATCATTGGGACCGCTTTTCGCGCTTCCAAGAACGGGGAGTGTATCCTACGAAATAGGGATTAAACCTTTCCTATCTAATGATGTCGGTTTTTTACCATTGCTGACATTCACGATCATATACTTTGGAATTGCCTGTTTATTATCAATCAACCCATCAAAAATGCTGGATATCGTCGGAAAAATATTAACACCGTTATTATTGATTTTCATCGGCATTCTGATTGTGGTTGCCATCATTAACCCAATGGGTGAAATTCAGTCACCAGCGGCGAATTATTCAGATAATTCTTTCTTCAAGGGATTTAAAGAAGGATATTTGACTATGGATACGCTGGCCGGTTTTGCATTTGGGATCATTGTCATCAACGCGATCAAAGATAAAGGGATAACATCAAGAAAAGAAGTGTTAGGCTTCTGTATGAAAGCCGGCTTAATAGCTGCCACTTTATTGGTGATCGTTTATACGTCATTGACTTATGTCGGGGCAACAAGTGTGGAGAAACTGGGTCAACTGGGTAATGGCGGAGACGTTTTGGCTCAAGCCTCGAATCATTTTTTCGGACCGGCTGGTGCCGTGCTGTTAGGGTTGATTGTGATCGCTGCATGCCTAACGACAAGCATCGGTTTGATAACGGCATGTTCTACGTATTTCAATAAAATACTGCCTGCTGTATCGTATAAATCATATGTCGTCATCTTCTCTGTTTTTAGTGCGGCTGTTGCCAATGTAGGCTTGACCAAGCTCATTTCCATTACAGTGCCTGTGTTAACGGCGCTTTATCCCGTGGCGATCGTTTTGATTGTTCTTACGTTCTTCCATTCCTTTTTCAAAGGGAAATCGGAGGTGTATTTAGGAAGCTTATTACTAACGGCCATCATCAGCATAACGGATGGATTCATGGCATCAGGCATTAAAATGGACGCTGTTTCGGACCTTTTCACTCAATACCTTCCACTATATGGTGTAGGGGTAGGATGGGTGATTCCTGCCATCATCGGCGGTGTATTGGGCTATATGATATACCTAATGAAAGGCGACCCTAAGGAAGCTTATTAAGAGTCATCAGAATGAACTTCGAATAACGATGATTTCCTCTACAGGCACTCGCTTTCCGCGGGCGGTCCGCCCTCGGCGCTCTTTGCGCCTGTGGGGTCTCCCTTGGACGCGCTTTTTCCCGCAGGAGTCTCGTACCTTCCGTTCCAATCAACTGGATTGTTTTTTTATAAAAAACTGCAGGCAAACTCGCTTTTCTTCTAGTTTGCCTGCAGTCTGGGAGCTGTCTTGATGACAGCTCCTTTTCTTAGTGTTTGTTTTTAATGGGAAAGAGCCTTAAAATGTTCAGAAAGGGGTGTAGGAACACAATGATCAATCGATTACCAATAGAAATCGCAAATATATTACAAGCAAGCAAAAAGAATCCTGCTCAATTTGAGGAATTGATCAGGAGCGGCGGATATCTGCCTCCCGAGATGGAGTTGATGGTAGATGCCATCACGGCCGTAAGCATGGGGAAAAATATCCTTTTGAAGGGTCCGACAGGGGCAGGAAAGACAAAGTTTGCCGAGACATTATCAAATTTATTCAACCAGCCGATGTTCAGTGTCAACTGCTCAGTCGACTTGGATGCCGAAAGCTTATTGGGCTTCAAGACGTTGGCTTACAAAGAGGATAAACAAATGATAGAATTCGTACCTGGACCAGTGACCAATTCGATGAATCACGGTCACTTCTTATATATAGATGAAATCAACATGGCAAAACCGGAAACTCTGCCGCTTATCAATGGTGTGCTTGATTACAGAAGGACGATAACGAATCCGTTCACGAATGAAGTCATAACGGCAAAAGAAGGCTTTAATGTGATTGCTGCAATCAACGAAGGGTATGTCGGTACAGTGCCGCTGAACGAAGCGCTAAAAAATAGGTTTGTCGTAATTGAAGTGCCTTATATAGAAGGGGAGCAGTTAAAGCAATTGATAGAAACCAATACAAAGTTGAAGGACCCAAGAAGTATCGAATTGTTCGTTAAACTGTCGAGTGATTTGATAAATGCCGTGAATCAAGGGAAGGTGGCTGAAGATGCGGCATCGATCAGGGCTTTGCTTGATGCTTGCGATCTAAGTGTGTTGATCCCGCCGAAAAGGGCGATCCTTCGTTCCATTGTGGATAAGTTGGACGAGGAACGGGAGCGTGAGTTTGTTAAGAACTTGGCTGACACATTATTCTAACTAGGAGAATGCCTCATGAAGTATATCCGGTTCAATGATTCAATAATAGATACGGCTCTTTTTTTACAGCTGCAGGATCTCTCGACTGTTTTATCCGGCATTCCTGAGCTGGAATTCGAATACAATTATGGCTCCTTCATTGATCTGATCGAGAATAAGGTCACAGCCAGCCATTTTTGGGAAAATGGAAATAAGGAAGTGAAGGAAGCGGGGCTGAAAACGGACGTGCTCCTTAGGACGATAGGTACGCTGCATCATTCAACAATCCAGAGCATGAAGGAGTACCAGGACATCATCGGGGAAAGTTCGCTTCCGAAGTTTGCAGCCCAATTATTCGCTTTACTGGAAGATTTGCGATTGGAAGAATTGGTGAAGAAAGAAAGGCCAGGCACGAAAAAATGGTTTTCGGTAAGGGGTGCTTACCTTAAACAATATTTCGAAAGCCAATTGGAGACGAATGTCACAAGAAGTTTCGCACTGGATGAATTATACTGCCTCATATATTTACTGCTTAAATCTGACAGGCCGGATCCGATTTTTCCAAGGGCCAATGTAAGGCAGCTGGAAGAACTGGAGAAACTAAAACCGTTCATCCATTCTGTCTTTGAAGCCACTAAAACCAGTGATATCACGAGGATTTGCGAGCAAATCGTTTTCCGTGTGAATGATCGATACGAGGATACGATGAATGAATATTTCATCTTCCCCATTGCAAATATGGAAAAGTATAAGGGAAATACCTTATTTGATGAACTGACTAGAAATGATGAACTGTTGAACGATGATACAGAAGATATTGATGAAGAGAAAAGTGAGTTCATTGATGAAAAATTCTCGACTTGGCACCGGGAGAATAAGAACGGCGAGAGTAATTCGACTTTTCTTCAATTTGAATTGGAGCAGGGAACGAAAACAAGTATGATGGGCGGAGGTGCGCGTGAAGCGGAAGATGCCGACCAAGCACTGGCTTCGATCCAGGGTTCATCAGGGGAAAGTCAAAAAAAGGAATACAATCAGCAAGAAACGCTGGAGAAGAAACAAACCAATATGGGCAAAAGTGGTGAACATCCATTTGGTGAAGAAAATAAAGACGTCGTTCAAGTAATCAAGGAAGCAAAAATACCAACACTTACGGAAGAAAAACGTTACCGTGAGTTTGTTGCGGATATCGAACCGTTCAAGAGGAAACTCTCCAGTACAATTGAAAAGACGCTGGAAAATAAAAAGAACGCACCAAGAAAAGATTTGGCTTTTGGCCGTTTATCGAAGAAATTACTGCCGCTTGTCTTTGAAGAAAATCCAAGGGTCTTTTATAAAAAGAACCAGGATTCAAATGAAATGGATGCCGTATTCACATTGCTTATCGATTGCTCGGCTTCCATGCATAACAAAATGGATGAAACGAAACGAGGGGTCGTCCTGTTTCATGAAGTACTGAAAAAATTAAGGATCCCCCACTCGATCGTGGGATTTTGGGAAGATGCAAATGAAGTGAGAGAAGGATATCAGCCGAACTACTTCCATGTGATCCAGTCCCATTCCGATTCCCTTTATCTAAACTCAGGAGCTAAAATCATGCAGCTTGAACCAGAGGAAGACAACCGGGACGGATACAGTATCAGGGTTGCCGCAATGGAATTGGAAAAAAGACGGGAAAAGAACCGATTCTTGCTCGTATTTTCCGATGGTGAGCCGGCAGCAAGCGATTATGATCAAAATGGCATTGTCGATACACATCTTGCTGTTTCGGAAGCCAGGAAAAAAGGCATAGAAGTCATCGGCCTGTTTTTAGCGGATGGAGGCATCGATGAAAGTGAAGAAATGACGATGAAAAACATCTATGGCAAAGAACGCCTAATGATTCCGAGTGTAGCGGAATTGCCAGAGCAATTTACACCGCTGTTAAAAAAACTGCTGCTGAAGACCATTTGAGAATTCAAGTTCCCGCACTCGTCATACCTTGGACTGACTAAACTGGATATGGACGGAAAGCAAGAGTAGAACGGGAAAAGGCTCCTGATTGGAATATAGGAAAAAAACACAGTAAGATGCAAGGGATCTTACTGTGTTTTTTTGTATATCATGTCAGTTATTCGCAGTAAGCGAATATATTGATGGAACTTGAAAAGAAAAACGAATGCGATTTCTTTTGGTGGGATTGGGGTAAACCATAGATGAGGAAGTGATTGTTTTGATGAATTTACTTTTTATGTTGCTTTATTTTATAATCATTGTTCTTGTTATTGAAATATCGGTTACCTTGCTGAAATTGACTGGATTAAAAAGCACAGTGGCCAGATTTCAGGTTATCTCCATGCTGACGGGTACTGGTTTTACAACTGACGAGTCAAAATCCATTATTGATCATCCCGTTCGAAGGAAAATAAGCATGTTTTTAATTTTATTTGGTGCTTTCTCACTTGCTGTCATCATTTCATCAATTAGTACATTGCTTACGGATGATCTACGATTGATGGAGTTAAGCATCATTATTGGAATTTTGGTGGTTTTAACCGTCTTAGTGAAAGCTCCATTCCTGAATAATAGAATATCGAATAAGATGAAAAGTGAAATGTACAATCATTATGAATTATGGGAACACCCGATAGAGGAGGTCCTATTTTTAGAAGATGAAGACGTGGTCATGGAGATCGATATTTATGAGGACTCCGAATTCATAGATGTCAAAGCGTTTGATGTCATATCACGTGGAGCCGACATCAATATTTTATTTATTGAAAGCGGTGAAGTGAAAATCAGGAAAGAGTTATATGAGTATAAAATTAAATTAGGGGATAACCTCTTTTTATATGGAAATAAAAAAGAAATAGAAGACACTTTCTCAAAAGAAATTGAAGAGATGAAGAAGAAAAAAAGTGCATCGGAGTGAGAAGGATCCCAGCCTGATTTTAAGGCTGGGATCTTTTGAAGATGGGCTTCATTAATGTTTTTTATTCGGTAATTTTTGAGCGGGATTCCCATTGCCTTGACGGCGCATATTGCCTTCTTCCTTTTTCTGCTGCTCTTGAATGCTTTCAACGAATTCCTTTGAACTTTTCATGGAAAGTACCTCCTCCGATATTTTCTTCTTTACTATAACCAGAAGTGGTGTAATTCATGAGTATGCAAGGATCTTACTACCTTGTAAAAAAGAAAGGTGGTAATATATGGACTGGAAAGCTTTATAATGAAGTAAAACCAGAAAAGAAAGAAGGGAAATGAATGGAAAATCGGTTGGATGGAAAAGTTGCATTGGTCACAGGATCATCAAGAGGGATCGGTCGCGCCATAGCAGAACAGCTTGCAGATTTGGGTGCAAAAGTGGTGATCAACTATTCAGGCAGTGCACATAAAGCAGATGAAGCTGTGCAAGGCATTAAGGAAAAAGGCGGGGAAGCTGTCGCTATCCAAGCCGATATTAGCCAAGTTTCCCAAATTTTAAATCTCTTCGAAGAAACGGTCCAAGCGTTCGGGAAAGTCAATATTTTAGTGAACAATGCGGGACTGATGATGAATAAACCACTTTCCGAAGCGACGGAGGAAGACTTTGATAACCAATTTGCAGTGAATGTGAAGGGAACATTCTTCGCTTGCCAACAAGCCTTGAAATATATGGAGGTCGATGGCAGGATCGTCAATATTTCAACCTCTGTAATAGGCCAGATGTTTCCTTCATATAGCATGTATGCAGGTACAAAGGGGGCAGTTGAACAATTCACAAGACATCTGTCCAAAGAGTTCGGCCCAAAACGGATTACGATAAATGCAATTGCTCCAGGACCGGTTAACACAGAGTTGTTTAAAGTGGGGAAATCGGAGCAGCAAATCGAAGGGATGAAAAAAATGAGTGCCTTCGGACGCTTAGGTGAAACGGATGACATTGCCAATGTGGTTTCGTTTTTGGTTAGTGAACAAGCCCAGTGGGTTACGGGTCAGACGATTAGGGTGAATGGTGGATTCATTTAAATCACAAAAATTCATTCGGATGATCGATGCACAGTTTGATGCCCACCCTCACTTTCCATTAATAATTGAGGGATACTATTGTAAGATTATATGACATTATAATATTTTGAATATTGACAAAAATAAGGGCGATATCTATAATAATCAATAATAATATCCATGAATAAACGTTTATTGGGGTTTTGCCTATGGAACGGACAATGACTGTCCGAGAATTATGTGAGATGCATACACACTTACTGGACAAGGATATTCAAATTCTTGAAAACCTATCAATGAATTTATCGTTGATAGCCAATTTGAATAAAGCGAATGTGTTTATTGATTGTCCGGTGCGTGAAGGGAAGCATGCCATTGTCTTGGCAGAGGCATGCGGACATTCCGTGAAATCGGTTTATGAACATCCGGTTGTCGGGAAATTTGCCTATGAGGCTTTTGAACCTGCAGTATTTTATGTATTGCGCACCGGAAAGGACATGTTCGTGAATCGGGCATTGACTCAAGAGGGGGCAATGGTCCAGCAAAGTGTCGTTCCAATCAAGGGGGAATGCAATCGGGTCATCGCCGTTTTGATCATGGAAAAGGTGATACATGAAGAACCTGAAACTTCAAATCAGTTTGATAGGCAAGATCAACAAAATTCCTTAGTTCCTGAATTTATCGAGGAGTCCATTTTCCTGATTAATAACCAAAACCGACTTGTTTATACGAATCCTGCTGCCATTAATTTAGTATCGGAAATATGTTTGACGGACTGTGTCTTAGGTGAATCCATTTTCGGTTATTTTCCTGGCATTGCCGACGTTCTTGCTTCAAAAGAGGACATTTTAATGAAGGAAATGAACATTGGTAAAAAGATTTTCCAAATAAAGAAATTCCATTTGGGCAACAAGAATTCCAATGAAACGTTCATCATTATCCGGGACCTGACTGAACTGCGGGATAAAGAGAGGGAGCTGATTAGCAAGTCAGTGGCCATTCGTGAAATTCATCATAGGGTGAAGAATAATTTGCAGACAGTTGCCAGTTTACTTCGGCTGCAAATGAGGATGGGAGCCCCTGAAGAAAGCAAGCCCCATTTATTGGTCAGTTTGAATCGGGTGTTAAGCATATCCTCGGTTTATGAAATCATTTTGGCAAGCAGTCAGGTCGACCATGTGGATCTGCTGGAGCTTATTAGGAAAATAGGCGATATGATTGTTTATACGGAGGATCAAGCCCGTCAAAGCCTAAGCATTGAATATAGTGGTGGTGAGCTTCATTCCATTGATTCCGACATTGGCATTTCTGTCGCGCTGGTGGTGAATGAGCTCATTCATAATTGTGTGAAGCATGCTTTCAAGGAAGGGACGGAAGGGAAGATTACGGTATGCTTTCAAAAGGATGGTCCTGAATTGGAAATTCAAGTAAGAGATGATGGCATCGGATATTCTCAGGCTTCGAAACCTTCTTTGGGGCTGGATATCATCCGCATGACGGTGGAAAATGATTTGGAAGGGGAGTTTTCGATTCATCGGATTAAAGAAGGTACCCTGGCTTCTGTAAGATTTCCATACAAGAGGTAGGTGGGAGAAGTGGTCAAGAGGATTTTGGTCGTGGAGGATGAATCGATTGTTCTGCTTGATATAACGATTATGCTCAAGGATGCAGGTTTCGATGTGGTTGGACATGCCCGTAACGGCGAGAAGGCGATTGAATTGGCACATGCACTACAGCCGGATCTCGTTTTGATGGATATCAAAATGCCTAAAATGAATGGGCTTAAGGCTAGCGATGTGATATCCAATACCTTTCAGATTCCGGTCCTGCTTTTAACTGCATTCAGCCAGCGTGACTATATCGACGAGGCGAAGCGTGCGAATATCGTCGGATATCTTGTAAAGCCAATTACGGAGGCGAATTTGATTCCGGCAGTGGAGATAGCTTTGCTGCAAGCAGCCAATACAAAGAAGTATCAGGAACGAAATGCTCAATTGGATGAAACGCTCACAAATCGTAAAGTCATTGAAAAGGCAAAAGGAATCATCATGAAAAGGAAGAATGTTACAGAGGAAATCGCTTACAATAAGCTGAGAAGGCTAAGTATGGATAAGCAGCTTTCCATGGAGACGGTGGCACGCCGAATCATTGCAAATGATCAAAAACAAGTGAATAGATGAAGCAATGGCGCTTTGATGGACCAAATTGGTTGTAGGTAGGCATTTCTGCCGAAAAACCTAAGTTTGGGCTATGTGAGGCGTCTTTTTTATACCCTTTTTTTAAAGTCGATCGGCCAAATCAAATCGGAATTCAGGGGGAATATGTATGGAGATGGTAGGTAAGTTCGTTATTTATATCATTATGGTGTGTGCCGTTTTCGGTGCTATTGCATCGATTAAAGACAGTGAGCAAGGCTTGGGGAAACAGTTCATGGAAGGTTTGCATACCGTTGGCCATATATTTATCCCGGCAGCTGGAATCATGGCCTCGATCCCTTATTTATCATGGTTCATCGATACAGTATGCGGCCCGATTTTCGCTGCGATCGGTGCAGATCCCGCCCTCGCCGCAACAACGATTTTGGCAACG
Source organism: Peribacillus sp. V2I11 (assembly GCF_030817135.1). Taxonomy (NCBI): domain Bacteria; kingdom Bacillati; phylum Bacillota; class Bacilli; order Caryophanales; family Bacillaceae; genus Peribacillus; species Peribacillus sp. V2I11. The sequence goes on from NZ_JAUSYW010000001.1 coordinate 3,010,432, forward strand.
GATATGGGGGGGTACCAATTAGCGGCCGAGCTGCAGGAATCATATGAATGGCTGGATCATGGCGATGATTGTCGGATTTATGTCTGGGGCAACGATTGTATTCTCGATTCCAATGGGGCTTGCGATGCTGGAGAAGCGTGATCATAAATACATGGCACTTGGTGTCATGTCAGGAATCCTGACGATTCCGATAGGCGCTTTTATCTCAAGCGTGCTGGTGGTGGCAACGAATTCGAAAATCCGCGACGTGATTTCCACGAATGCGGATTCTACATATGAATTCGCGTTGAGCTATTTGGAAATTGCCCTGAATCTTTCCCCCCTTCTTATTTTTGTGGTATTGCTCGCGTTAGGTCTTTATTTCCTGCCGGATTTGATGATCAAAGGTTTCATGTGGTTTGGAAAAATATTGGATGCCGCGATTAAACTTGTACTCGTGTTCTCGATCGTGGAAATTTTCACCGGACTGTTTTCCAATGTATTTGGTGCTTGGGGGTTCCATCCGATCATGGCCGATAAGGCAGACCAGTTCCGTGCCCTGGAAACAGCGGGGTATATCGGGATAATGCTGGCAGGTGCTTTTCCAATGATTTACCTGATTCAAAAATATGCAGGCAAGCCGCTTGAAGCGATGGGCGGCAAAATCGGATTGAGCAAAGCTGGGAGTGCTGGGATATTAGCCACGGTTGCCAATATATTAGCAATGTTCAAGCTTGTTAAAGATATGCCGCCGAAGGATAAGGTCATAAACATTTCCTTTGCTGTGTGTGCGGCCTTCCTATTAGGCGATCATTTATCATTCACAGCCAACTTTCAGCCCTCCTTAATATTACCGATCATTGTCGGTAAGTTATCTGCCGGAGCGATTGGAATCGGTCTTGCTTACTGGCTGTCCGTTCCGAAAGCTTTGGAATTAGAGGAAAAGGATCGTGCAGCAGGAGTTATCGGCATAAATGAATATAAAACGAAAAACGAGGAAGAAGACAGCAATGAAATCCAAGTGGTGTAAACTGGGGTGTGATTTTAATGAATGAACAGGTGGAACGAATCATCAGTGCAGGAATTGATATTGGCACCAGTACGACGAAGCTTGTTATCAGCGAGCTTTCGCTTAGGAATGTGGCGGGTGGCGGACAGGTGCCAAAAATCGAAATTACCGATAAGGAAATTCTGTATCGAAGTCCCATTTTCAGGACCCCGCTTTTATCCGAGACGGTAATTGATATACCTGCTGTTCAAAGAATGGTTGAAAGTGAATACCATCAAGCCGGGATTACGATCGAAAACATACAAACAGGGGCTGTCATCATCACGGGGGAAACGGCAACCAAACAAAATGCAGAAGAAATGGTATACCGGTTATCTAAAGCGGCGGGGGAATTCCTTGTAGCGGCAGCCGGTCCGGATTTGGAGGGAATCATTGCCGCCAAGGGATCCGGTGCCTATCAACATTCCATTAAGACAAGAAAGACTGTAGCGAACATAGACATTGGCGGGGGAACGGCGAATATTGCCGTATATCGTTCTGGCATGCTTTGTGGAACTTGTACACTGCATATAGGAGGCCGATTGGTGGAGTGGGAGGGAGCGAAGTTGGAGGTTGCTCCTTCAATAGGGAAATGGCTGAAATCAAAGGGGTTCTCACCTTTGAATGGTGATGGGGCAATCATCGCAAATGAAATGGCGAAGGTGCTTTCGAGGTTTTTGGCTGGTTCATTCACAAAAGAAGATGAACTTCTTTTAGTGGGGAAGGAGCCATCTTGGACAGGACGAATAGATGTGTTGATGTTCTCAGGAGGTGTCAGTGATTGCATCTATCATGAAGAACGGGAGGACAAAAGCTTCCGGGATATCGGCATGATGCTTGCCGCCTCTATTAAGGAAAATGAAGAATTGGCTGCATGGGAGTGGGAACAGCCCGTTGAAACGGTTCGGGCGACTGTACTTGGAGCAGGCGCACATACAACTGAAATCAGCGGAGCTACCATCGAGGTGAATGATTCCCATCTGCCAGTTCGTAATATCCCAGTCTATCGGGTCGATTTTCATGGTGTGCTCGATGATGTAACCGCGAGAATGGCACAAGCTGTTCAGGATGCGATCACGATATACGATCCCCAGCAGGAGGGCCTGAATTTTGGGTTTTATTTAACGAATTTACCTTACCAATCATTTCGGGACATCCACCAGCTCGCAGTCGCTTTTACCGAGGCACTGAAGCAAAAACCGAATGGCCAGCAGCCTCTGATCATTGTCATGGATAGTGACTATGGGAAGGCACTTGGTCAAACCATTCTAGCGAACCAACCGGATCTGCCGGTCATCTGCATTGATCAGACAGAAGTGGAACATGGTGATTATTTAGATATAGGAAGGCTGCTGCGGACGGGGGTCGTTCCGGTTGTAGTAAAAACGCTAACCTTTCACAGTTAGGAAAAGGAGGATTATACGATGAAATTATCCACTCGATACTTTGGGGAAATCCATCAATTCAAATCGTTGAAAGAAGTCTTGGCCAAAGCGAATGAAGAGAAATCAGGAGATAGGCTTGCGGGAATTGCTGCAGATTCGGTTCAAGAACGGATTGCTGCGAAAGCGGTGCTTAGCGAATTGACTTTGGCGGACATTAGGAACTATCCCCTGCTCTCCCCGGAAGAGGATGAGGTTTCGCGGATCATAGATGGTCTCATCAATGGAACCATCTATCAATCTGTGAAGAATTGGAGCGTTGCCGAGCTGCGTGAATATATTTTGAGTGACGAAACGACCGGCGAGGATTTAAAGCGATTAAGCAGGGGATTGAATAGTGAAATGATTGCTGCGGCAGCCAAGTTAATGTCGAACCTCGACCTTATCCATGCATCCAATAAAATCGAAGTGCTCACCAAGAATAATAGCACGATCGGATACAAAGGAACGCTTGCTTCGCGCCTTCAGCCTAACCACCCGACTGACAATGTGGATGGCATGCTGGCTTCTTTAAAAGAAGGCCTATCCTATGGAATCGGGGATGCACTCATTGGAATCAACCCTGTCGATGATTCAGTCGAAAGCGTAAAGCGGCTGCTTCATGCGACACAGGATGTCATCCAGAAGTGGAACATCCCGACCCAAAATTGTGTGCTTGCGCATGTGACCACGCAAATTAAGGCCGTACAGCAGGGTGCACCTGCTGATATGATCTTTCAAAGCATAGCCGGAACGGAAACGGCCAATCGCTCTTTTGGAATTAACGTTCAATTGCTCGAAGAAGCTAATGAGGTCGCGAAGGCCTATGGGACCGGCACTGGCCCGCAGCACCTTTATTTTGAAACGGGTCAAGGCTCAGAGTTATCGGCGGAAGCTCATTTCGGAATCGATCAGGTGACGCTTGAAGCCAGGAACTATGGATTTGCCCGCTATTTTGATCCGTACATTGTCAATACGGTCGTCGGATTCATCGGACCTGAATATCTATATAACAGCAAGCAGGTCATCCGCGCCGGGTTAGAAGATCATTTCATGGGAAAAATGCATGGACTGCCGATGGGTGTGGATATTTGCTATACGAATCATATGAAGGCGGATCAAAATGATATCGAGGACTTGGGTGTACTTTTAACGGCGGCTGGTGTGAATTTCATCATCGCAACTCCGATGGGGGATGACTGCATGTTAAACTACCAGTCTTTGAGTTACCACGATATAGCGACTTTGAGGCAAACGATGGATAAGCGTCCTGCCCCATTATATGAAGCTTGGCTGGAGAAGATGGGGATTATGGAGAATGGAAAATTAACGAAGCGTGCTGGCGATCCAACTATATTTAACCATTAGGAGTGGATGATATGGGAATGAATAATAAGGAAGATTTGGATGCTTTGATAGCGAAAACCCCTGCGCGGATTGGGGTAGGCAGGTCAGGGACCCGGCCGAAAACGGATTCTTGGCTGAAGTTCCGTTTTGACCATGCGGCGGCCGTCGATGCTGTATATGGTGAAGTCAGTGATATTCTTTTGAAACGCTTGGATTTATTCAAGGTGAAAACGAAGGCCGATGATAAGGAAGTCTATTTACGGCGTCCGGATTATGGCAGGAAGCTTTCGGATGAAGCGAAGCGGGTGATAGAAGCCAAATGCATAAAGGCCCCAACGGTACAAATCATCATTTCCGATGGCTTAAGTGCCAAGGCGATCGAAGAAAATGTGGAGGACGTCTATTTATCTTTCAAACAATCTTTAGTGGTGGCAGGTCTGGATACAGGTACACCTTTTTATATTGAAAAGGGCCGGGTTGCCGTGATGGATGATATCGGTGAAATCCTTGGACCTGAGGTCATTGTCCTGTTGATCGGTGAACGGCCTGGTCTAGTCAGTGCTGAATCATTGAGCGCTTATATTTGCTATAAACCACGTTTGGGAACCATTGAAGCAGAGAGGATGGTCATTTCCAACATCCATAAAGGAGGGATTCCCCCGGTTGAAGCAGGGGCGCATCTTGGAACGGTCATTCAAAAGATCCTCAAATACCAAGCGAGCGGCATGTCCCTCGTGAAGAAAGAACATGAAGAAGAAAAGCGTGAAAAACTCGGTTGAAAAATAAAAATGGAGGAGCGAATGGCTTGTCGTCAAAAGGGGGGAGGGATGGTCTCATCCCGAACCTTGATTAAGACTAGGTTATACTTTATGGTTTTGAACGTTGATTTCCACTTCAGGCAATCGCTTTCCGCGGGCGGTCCGGGAGCCCCCTCGCCGCGCTTTTCCCGCAGGAGTCCCATACCTTCCGTTTCAATCAACTGGATTGTTTTTTTAAGAAAAAACTGCAGGCAAACTCGCTTTATCGAATTTATCTACAGTCTGGGGGGAGCGAACCGCTCTTCTATTTACTTGTCCCTAAATTCCATAACCCAAACGGGTTGTAGAAGGGATGGTCCTCTTCATATCTAAAGTCCTGAAGGCCAGTCAATATAAAGTCGGGTGCATCTTGTTGAATGCTAAAGGTTTCGCCATTCTTAAAGAGAGGCCGTTCACCTAAATGGTAATAATTAAATGTGTTAAGCAGAGCAGCCGCCTCTTTCGGACTCATTGTGTTAAGTGTCACGGCATCCGGAAGACCAAAAGCTTTCATTCCGAATGAGCAATAATAATCTTCCTCTCCGATGATCGTGACAAAATGGGCATATACCGAGATAATATCCGGGCTATGATGAAGATGCTGCCAATCTTCCTTTGAATGGGCAATTCCTGCCGTTTCTATTTTCACTGCCATTCCGCCTGCCCTTAGGATCGCTGCCCCCGCATCGATCAAATCGATAACAGTTCCGGTATCGGATACATCGGCTATTATATAAACGGTAAAGGTATGGTCATTGATTTCCTCTAATGTATTCTCTGAAAAGGCGTCTTTACTGGCGTAAGAAAAGCTCTCTTTTAAAGTGGGTTCATAATCATGGATCTCCGCCTGAAAAGTAATGTTCTTGTCCTTGTTATGAAAAACATTCCCGGCTAACAGATACCCTTCGCTTTGGGAAGCGACCGTTTGAATCAATTCTTTCCGGTCCTTCCATTTACCGGGTATCCCGATGATGATTTGGTTGTCCTTCATGGATCATCTCTCCTTTCCGATCACTTCATACTATACCACTGCTGACCTTTTCCATAGTACATAAAAATTTGCGTCAAGCACCGATAAATGCCAGTGAGGGATGTGCAGGACTTTTTCAAAATTATACAATTGATGTATAATATAATCTAGTAAACGTATAGCCTATCTTCAAAGGAATTCCCCTGGTGGGTTTTCTCATAGGGCAGTATCTTAATAATCTATTCGTATATATCAATGATGAAAGAGAGTGGAATATAATGGGTCGAAAGTGGAATAACATTAAAGAAAAAAAAGCGTCAAAAGATGCTAATACTAGTCGGATTTATGCTAAGTTCGGACGGGAAATATATGTAGTGGCAAAACAAGGTGAACCAGATCCAGAGTCCAATCAGGCATTAAGGGTCGTACTTGAGCGTGCGAAAACGTACAATGTTCCAAGAGCGATCATTGACCGTGCGATTGAAAAAGCCAAAGGCGGTTCTGAAGAAAACTATGACGAACTTCGTTATGAAGGATTCGGTCCAAATGGTTCAATGGTCATCGTCGATGCATTGACAAACAACGTGAACCGGACGGCATCTGATGTACGTGCCGCATTTGGGAAAAATGGCGGGAATATGGGTGTCAGCGGATCTGTTGCTTATATGTTCGATGCAACGGCTGTCATCGGAATTGAAGGTAAAACGGCTGATGATGTTCTTGAACTGTTAATGGAAGCGGATGTTGATGTACGTGACATCATTGAAGAAGAAGAAAGTGTCATCGTTTATGCCGAACCAGAACAATTCCATGCTGTCCAACAAGCATTCAAGGATGCAGGAATCAGCGATTTTACAGTGGCAGAGCTGACGATGCTTGCACAAAATGACCTGACCCTTCCAGAAGATGCACAAGCACAATTCGAAAAAATGATTGATGCATTGGAAGATTTGGAAGATGTTCAACAAGTTTATCATAATGTAGATCTTGGTGAATGAAAAAACGGGCAGACCTTTGCTTTATGATTAAAGGCCTGCTTATTTTATTTGAAAGGAAAGAGCCTGTTCCGAATCACGGAACAGGCTCTTTCCTTTTGATTATTCATTTATGGTGATTCCAGAAAGTTCACGGTCTTTCTTTACCTTTTCCAATTCCGAAATCGTGACCAGTTGATATCCTTGGTCATTCAGTTGTTTGATGATTTTTCCTGCAGCCTGGGCGCTAGTTTGATAGATATCATGCATTAATATGATACTGCCATCTTTGGCTTTGCTCATCACTTTGTTTACGATTTTCTTTTCATTGCGTTCTTTCCAATCTTCGGGATCGACATCCCAAAGTGTGACTTTCATATCCTCCATGTATTCACGCACATTATTGTTAATCGCTCCATATGGGGGACGGACGAGATTGGGCTCAGCACCTGTAGCTTTTTCTACAGCGTCTTGGGTCTTTTCGATTTGACTTTCAATTTTGTTCTTGCTTAAGCGAGTCAGCTGCGGATGATCCCATGAATGGTTACCGATCTCATTTCCTTGCTGCAGCATTTTTTGCAGAACTTCCGGATAGTGCTGAACGCGGCTTCCAATTACGAAAAACGTCGCGTGTCCATCATACTTGTTCAGGTCTTCAAGAATGGACATGGTATGACTTGGATGTGGCCCGTCATCGAACGTCAAGGCGATGACCTTTTTTGAAGGGTCGATCCATTCATTTTGCACGGGCAGTTTGGCGACGATATGTTTCGGCTGCCATTCCTTTACATGATCCTCATTCAAATCTTGACTTTGATATGAATCTAGCAAACTATCTTTAAAAAGTTCCTTCTTGATGGCTATTGTATGGGTCTTAGTTGAATCATCAGTCTTAATGTAGAATACAAGCGTATTTTTCAAGACTGAAAAAGAATTGAAGTTGGCTGCCTTCAGTTTGTTTTCCTTTTTAATGAGACTGTTTGAAATGCCTTCTTCTTCCTTCTTCGTCAACTCTTCAAAAACAATATCGGATAAAACGGATAAATAATCAGTATCCGTGGCAAAGATGTCTTCTATAGAGAGCTTTTGCTGAGATGGAATATCATAAGTGAAGATCTGGGATCCAGACTGCTTCTTTCCTTCCACTTGCTCATATTTATCGAAGGAAATCGTAATGGTCTGTTTGCTGAAATGGAGGATCGTATAGGTGAGGTTAAGCTCGGAAGCTTTTCCGTCGGATGCTTTCCATTTCTTTTCATAATCTTTAATTTCTTTCTTTATGTAGGCTTCTAGCTGCTTGTCGATATTTTCTAAATGCAGAACGGGCCTGCTGGCTGAATATCCGCCTTTCGTATTATCTTTCACATACGTTTGTATATCGGCTTCAGGGTAATTTTTATCGGTTGTATAGGCTGAAACGGTTCTTTTCTTATCAAAAGCAAGGCTTTTGATGGCTAACCCCAATGTTCCCACAGCAGCTGTTAGACAAAATAGAAAAATAAAGACTTTTTTATAATTTACCATGATGCACTCCACCTCGATAATCATTCTACTATATAGACGCGCCAAAAGCCTTAAAAGTTTGTAAAAATTTTCATTTTTTTATATTTTTATATTTCCTCGTTCATTTTCAAACTTTTATGGCTCCACCAACGTCTATCCTTTGTACCCAGGATACGTAATTTATATGTAAGGAGCTCTATCATGCAATGAAAAATCTAGATATGAATCAATTAATGGCGGCCCGGATAACCGAACGGCAAGATAATTTGTACAGACTTGCTTTTTACTATGTCAAAAATCAAGAGGATGCCCTTGATATCGTGCAGGAATTAATCAGGAAAGCGCTAGCCTCCAGCAGCAAAATCAAAGACGCTGTTTCTATAGATAGTTGGTTATATAAGATCATCGTCCGAACGGCATTGGATGTTTTGCGAAAGAAAAAGAAATGGACCATCGCCGATGACGAAACAATAGAATACTTACGCAGCGGAAGATCACTATCCTGATCTGGATTTGCAAAAGTCCCTGGAAGGACTTTCGGTCAAGTACAAAACGGTAGTCGTTCTCCGTTTCTTTGAGGACCTGAAGTTGGAAGAGATAGCGGAAGTGCTGGAAGAGAACGTAAGCACGATTAAAACGAGATTATATAAAGCGCTGCAACTATTGCGGATCAACATGACTGAACGGGAGGAAATGAAAAAATGGAAAAAAAATTAAAAGATCTGCGGGAAGAATATCTTAAAACACCGATACCAAAGGAATTGAATGATGTCGTTCAAGCAGCCTTGAATGAAAAGTCCAGAAGGAAGCCAAAAGGGTTGGCAAGAATATCCTCGTGTCAGCGGCTGCAGCTCTTCTGATTGTGACAGCTTCCGTAAACATCAGTCCGGCAGTGGCAAAAGCCATGAGTGATATTCCCATAGTCGATAAGGTCATCGAAGTGATTACCTTCGTCGAATGGAAAGAAGAAGCGAATAATTCGTCGGCAGTAATCAAAACACCTGCTATATCCGGTCTGGAGAATAAACAGCTCGAAAATAGCTTGAATGATAAATACTTATCGGAAAGCAAGCAGCTTTATAAGGAATTCACGGACTCCATGTCAAAACTGAAGGAAGGGGAAAAGGGTAATATCTCGGTGGAAAGCCGATATGTGATATTGACGGATAATGTAACGATTTTATCGGTACAACGTTATACGGATACGATTCAGGCTTCCAGTTCTACAGTAAGTCAATTCGATACAGTCGACAAGAAAAACGAAGTGCTATTAACGTTAAATAGCTTATTTAAAGATGATCGCTATCTTCAGGTAATCAGTGAGAACATCAAGGAACAGATGAAGCGGCAGATGAAGCGGCAGATGGCAGAAGATCCGGAAAAGATATATTGGGTCGAAGAGGATGATCTTACTGCCTTTAAAGGCATCGATGAAAACCAAAACTTTTATATAAACGAAGATGGCAAGCTAGTCATCGCCTTTAACAGCTATGAAGCTGCGCCTGGATATATGGGGGCCGTCGAGTTCATCATCCCGACAAATGTGCTGTCAGACCTTCTTTTGTGGGCGATCAATATATCCATTAAAACGAACTTATTTGTAATTCTTATGACAGGAGGGAGGTTTTTAAAACGGGGACCTCACAATACCATTAAAAAAGACGAACCAACGTTACTTAATCACAGTAACCTTGGCTCGTCTATTTTTTGATCGAATTTCATCTGATCCAGCTCCAGCCTCATTTTTTCCGTCTCCATAAGAAAGTTTTCATGTTTTAGTTTTTCAAGTTCCAATTCAACTTGTAACATATTGTGTTTGATTTTTGACTGTTTTTCGAAATGATTTGTCAGTAAGCGGATTATGGGGATGGAAAAAATCAGCACAACAGTTATGATCCCGAGCATTATGGTGCCTCTTCATTTTTTGTTATATCTATTATACGGTGTATATAGCGGTTGTGGTTGGGTTTTTTTTCAAAATGATTCTCTCTATTTTTCCGAATCTCATTGGATGTGCATGGAAACCAAAGTGATTTGAAACGTAATACCATTGGTGAAGTTAGGGCAATATATCATTGATGAACGCTCCCTATTAGACTAGAAAGAATATTTTTTACTGGGGAATGCGAAATTTTGCTTGCATGGTGGAAAGCACTTCTATTTACTTTGAAATTAATTATTTAAATATAATAAATATTTGTTTACAACAATAAAAATAAAAGTTATTATACAATAATAAAAGGAGGGCTAGGTATGGCAACGATAAATAAACAGAAAATTGTGGATAGTGTACCCCAAAAAGGTTTTTTTGGAAACCCAAAAGGACTATTCACCCTTTTCTTTACTGAGTTCTGGGAGCGTTTCTCCTATTATGGCATGAAGGCCATTCTTGTTTACTATATGTATTACGAAGTTTCTAAAGGGGGACTAGGTCTTGATGAACCCACAGCCCTTGCCCTTGTATCCATCTACGGATCTTTAGTATATATGTCAGGAATAATTGGCGGATGGCTCGCCGATAGGATTTTCGGGACTTCAAAAGCCGTATTTTACGGTGGTATCTTGATCATGCTCGGGCATATTGTCCTTGCTGTACCAGGCAGTCTCTCCATGTTCTTTGTTTCCATGGTGCTCATTGTTCTGGGTACTGGTTTATTAAAACCGAATGTTTCCAGCATAGTCGGTGAAATTTACGCAGAAAATGACGAACGCCGGGATTCCGGTTTCAGTATATTCTATATGGGTATCAACATGGGTGCATTCCTATCACCGTTTGTTGTCGGTACAGTCGGAATGGACTACAGCTTCCATCTTGGTTTTGGACTTGCAGCAATTGGTATGTTGATTGGACTCATCGTCTTTGTTACAACAAAGAAAAAGAACCTGGGCCTGGCTGGAACTCTTCCTGCTAACCCATTATCACAGGATGAAAAGAAAAAAGTATTCACTAAATTGGGGATAGCTGCACTTATCATAGCTGCCATCATCGGCATCACTGCTTCTGCAGGCATCTTAACGATTGAAACCTTCATTAATCTCGTAGGTATCCTAGGGATCGTTATTCCGACCCTTTATTTCATTTTCATGTATCGCAGCCCGAAAACGACTTCTGTTGAACGTTCCCGCTTGATTGCCTATATTCCTTTGTTTATAGCAGCCGTCATGTTCTGGGCGATTCAAGAGCAAGGTGCAACTATATTGGCAAGCTATGCAGACAAACGGACACAGTTGAATTTTGCAGGATTAGAAATAAACCCGGCATGGTTCCAATCTTTGAACCCTTTGTTCATCATTACCCTTGCACCAGTATTCGCCTGGTTATGGATTAAACTAGGAAAGCGTCAGCCGACCATTCCTCAAAAATTCTCAATAGGTCTACTGTTCGCCGGCTTATCATTCCTGGTGATCCTGCTTCCTGTTTATTTCGGTGGATCGGACGCATTAGTCAATCCGCTATGGCTTGTACTTAGCTATTTCCTTGTAGTACTTGGAGAACTTTGTTTATCTCCTGTTGGACTTTCAGCAACTACAAAATTGGCTCCGGCCGCATTCTCGGCACAAACGATGAGCCTGTGGTTCCTGGCAAGTGCAGCAGCACAAGCACTGAACGCACAAATCGTTAGATTCTACACACCTCAAACCGAAATGGCTTATTTTGGCGTGATCGGTGTTGCTTCAATAGTCCTTGGACTGGCCCTGATGGCCTTATCACCAAAGATTCAAGGGTACATGAAAGGCATTCGCTAACACTTAGCAAGCAGTAAAAAAAGATGACCTCCGAAAAGGGTCATCTTTTTTGTCATACCTCGTGCCCTTGCAACTTCCTGAATGGGTGCTATATAGATAGATTCCAAAAGTGATCAGTGGAATTTTAGAAATGATACGGTTCTGCTGAATTTGTAACAAAGTTTTCTTAAGAGGAAACAGATTGAAGGTTTGCTAGTATTGGTCCACCAAAGGTTACCGCCATTTAACGATTACGCCGCAAAACATGAATTGTATATTTTGATGAAATATCCTTTATAGGACTGCTCTTTTTCCGGTTGTAAGAACCTTTTCCTTTTTTGTTTTTAATAATGCGGGTGGAGGGGTCAAACCCCAACGCATGCGGCTATTTGTCATTTCACCTATCGTTTTCTTATTGGTTTTATTCGTTTTAGTCATTGTATATATTCCTGCTTTCATAGTTATTTGAACAAAGTTTTAGCTTTGCACACCTTTGTTTTTACTCGCAATAATTGAAGCCGCAATTGCAAAGGGAAGTAAAAAGAAAGCCAGTATTCCATATCCAGCTCCTTCAAACCCTCCGATGTTCACAAAACCAATGTAAAACAAAATAATTGAAGTTATAACGGTTAATATGCCTGGTAAAAGCCTTACAAATAAAGATAAATGTAATTTCCTAAACCACCACGCTAAAAGTATTACTAATATTCCAGGGACACAAGCAACTAGGAGTGGAACTCCCAACATCATTTTGTAACCAAATCATTATGTAAATATTACTATAATAAAGTTAATTTTTTCTTGGGTTTTATTTAAGGGATGAAAAAGACAGCAGGAAGTCGCTAAGGGAGGGAAATAAAATGTGAACATATAGGTTAAAGTAGGTTTAATCTAGTTGGATTCATGGGAGGCGTATAGGCAAAACCCGTGAGGTGATACTTGAGGGTTTGTAAAATTCGAACGTTGCCTCCAGGCACTCGCTTTCCGCGGGCGGTCCGGGAGCCTCCTCGGCGCTCTTTGCGCCTGTGGGGTCTCCCTTGGACGAGCTTTCCCCGCAGGAGTCTCGTCCTTCCGTTCCAATCAACTAGAATGTTTTTTTAAGAAAAACTGTAGCTGGTCTCATCCCGAACCATGTTTAAGATTAGTTTATACTTTATGGTTTTTTCCTATTTTATAATACTCTTACTAAATGGAAGAAATTTGCGACACTCCTGCCGAATAACTGGCTAGCCGAGACCCCACAGACGCTTGCTTTGATGCGGCTTGGCAGACAGTCGGCGGAAAGAGAGCGGATTTCTGAAATGGACTGGAATTTTTTCGAAGAAAAAAACTGTAGGCAAACTCGCTTTTCTCGAATTGTCTACAGTCTGAGAACACTTTATTAGCGATCAGCCTTTTTCTTATCAAAATCTCCAAATAGCCAACTAAAAAGTAAAATAAATGCTACGAAATAGAATGCATATCCTAAATTCCCTGACCACACTATCGGTTGGCCACTGAAGTATTGCAGACCAGAGTTAGCAAGAAACATGAGTATGAGACCCACTATAGAACTTATGAAAAATCTTTTCTTTGTTATCGCCATACTGCAAATCCACTCCTTTGCTTATCCAGTTTACAATAAATATCCAATCATTTACATCAATGATTATTAAAATTAGTCCATTAATGGTGCGTAATGAAGAAGCGGATAGGGATGAATGTTATTATTTATATGGCACTCGATTTTTCAAAAGACAGGAGTTAAAAATGAAACGTTTACTTGGAATATGCATATCCATGCAAATGACTTTCGTGCTGCTTTTCATCTCGGGGATTACACCAATGTTGAATTCCTATGTTGGAGCAAGCATTTATTTGATCATTGGGTTTGCAAGTCTGGTGATCAGCTTATATTTAGCAGGTAAGAAATTTCTCTTGGGCATTTCGTTTATTGCAATCATCTTTTCCTTGCTTATCATTTGTTTCACCATTTTCATTTATTTCTTGCCTGAAGCCGGGATGCCGCCGGAAATCCCTTTGTTTGAGTAGAGTGACATCATCCAACATTTCTCGGAAAAAAAGGGCATCCCATCGAGGATGCCCTTTCTGATTCCATCAAATCCTTGATGGAGATGATCACAATAGCTGCGCTTAAAAAAGGCTGTTTAAACATAAGTATATAAAACTTCCTCAGATTCAACATCTTTCTCTTCTTGGTAGCCAAAGTGATATCTTTGGTATATGTACAATATCTGTATTTTTCTTCACGATGTCCCCTACAAAGAACTGAAGGAACGGGATGAGCCCTGCTCATCCCGTTCTTTGTGAATCAGTTTGCTGCTGGGATCAATCCTTTATGAATGGAGACCTCCTGAATGGCACGGTAGACGGTTTCGACCATGAAATCGAGTTCCTTTTCTGACATGGAAAGAATCGGCATCATCGTGATGACTGGACCAAGTTCCCGGATGATCAGGCCATTTTCCCGTGCTGTATGGATGATTCCGGAAACGACATTCTCTTGGAGGGTGAACGTTTCTTTTGTTTGGCGGTCTTTAACGATCTCCACTCCAATCATGAAGCCGCGCTGGCGGATATCGCCGACTATCGGAAGTTCGTATAGCGCTTGCAGTTTTTCGGATAGGTATTTTGATTTTTTCTGGATGTCTTTAATGAGATTGCGGCTTTCCATTAGCTCGATATTCTTCAGGGCCAGGGCACAGGCTAGCTGATTTCCTGTATAGGTGTGGCCGTGATAGAAGGTTTTATGTTCTTCACGTTCTCCCAAGAAGGATTGAAAGATCTGCTCGTTCATGATGGTGGCTGCGAGTGGCATATATCCCCCAGTGATCCCTTTGCCCATACACATGATATCCGGAACGACATCTTCCTGTTCGCAGGCAAACATCGTTCCGGTTCGACCGAATCCAACGGCCACCTCATCACAAATTAAGAGGATGTTGTACTTTTTGCATAATTGTTCGACTTCTTTCAAAAAGCCTGCCGGATGGGTTATGATGCCTGCCGCACCCTGAACTAGCGGTTCGATGATCAATCCTGCAATTTCCTCTGATTGTTCTTGCAGTAACTTCTCCAGTTCCTTCAAGCAATGGGTTTTCACCGCTTCTTGATCTCCATACTCAGTCATGTGATAGGCATATGGTGAAGGGGCGGAAATCCGTTGGAATAAGAGTGGCTTAAAGATTCTATGGAATAGATCCATTCCGCCAACACTCACGGCACCGACAGTATCGCCATGGTATGCTTCGTCAAGGGAAACGAATTTGTTTTTATTCCGATGCTTGACGGGATCGATATTCTGCCAATATTGATAAGCGACTTTAAGGGCGATTTCCACAGCAGCAGATCCCGTGTCAGAGTAGAAGACTTTCGATAAATGACCAGGAGTGATCTCTGCAAGTTTTTTTGCCAGTAAGATCGATGGTACATTCGCAGATCCCAGCAGTGTGGAGTGCGCGACTTTATTCACTTGTTCAATAAGGGCGCCATTTAATTCCGGCTCGTTATGCCCGTGCACATTCACCCATAATGAAGCATAGCCGTCCAAATAGCGTTTGCCATCCACATCAATCAAGTAGCTGCCTTCCCCGCGCTCGATGATCAGCGGTTTACTTTCCCGATACGTTTTCATTTGTGTGAACGGATGCCATACATATTCCTTATCCCATTGCTCTAAATCCTGACTGTTCATGCTTGGAACACCTCTTTCAGTTGTTGGGTATAATCTAAATCACCAAGTAAATCAAGGATGCAGATCCTCAAGTCTTTTCTAACATCCGCCAGTGTTGGGATGCAGGCGAGGCCATTCAGCCCTGTCAGCTTTTCAATGGTTTCGATATTGTCTTTATGAATCCGATCCTCTGACCGGTAATGGTTATACAAAATGGTTTTCACGCATATATCATGGATTTGGGCATACGAATGCGTCGTCACGACATTATGAATCGCCCCTAAACCGCTTGTAGATACGAATACGACAGGCATGCCGCAATCTCTTATGAAATCCGCCGTCATATAGAAACCGTCGGATCGTTCAATGAGCGGCACAGCCAATCCGCCAGCACCCTCGACTAATACGATGTCATACATATCCTCAAGTTCATGAACCCTTTCCACGACTTTCTTCTCATTAATTTGCTTTCCGGTCAATTTAATCGCCAAATGTGGGGAGGTTTCAGGTTCCAGTGTGTAAAACCCTGATTCCTTTACACCGAGTTCCTGCTCAAACCAAGATATGTCCGGGTATGTATTGTTTTCCTCATTGATTCCAGTTTGAAATGGTTTGAATATCGTGACGCTTTTTCCCAATGTTTGAAGAGACAGATAGAGTGCGCTCGTGACGATGGTCTTTCCAATATCCGTGCCAGTTCCGGTTATAAAGTAGGCTTGGCCCATGGATGATTCAGCTCCTTTACGTTTATATATCTTGCAATGCGCGGACGTACTTGTTGAATGATGACAGCGCATAGAATGCACAGCAGTAGATCACCGGGGACAGGTAATAAGAAGCCGTAAAGAATCGTTTGGTTGATTGAAAGCGGCGTTTCCACAATCCACTTCATTGCACCATACAGCCAGATGCAGCCAAAGAAGTAAACAGTCAGCAAAGAGGCAGCGTTAGCAAAGAATATGGAACGAATCGTGGAGAGGGAAAACCGGCTGATCAGCCATCCATTTACATAGGCTCCCAGTATATACCCGAGCAAATAGCCGAAAGTGGGTTTGAATATATAGCCGAATCCCCCGCCTTCAGCAAACACGGGCACCCCGACAAGTCCAATCAAGACGTAGCATAACTGACTGAGCATCCCGAGCCGGGGCCCCAATAATGCGCCTGCCAAATAGACTGCCAGAATTTGCAGTGTGAATGGTATGTATGGGATAGGTATCTTAATAAAGGCGCCAATGGCAGTTAACGCGGTAAAAAGGGCCACATAAGAAATCGTCCTTGCTTTCAAGTTTTTAACCTCCTTTTTTAGAGATGCCAGCATAATGCCCACTATTAGTTTGCCTGATTCCCATTTTATATGTCAACTAATTTATCGTTTGGTTAACATATGAAATGCCAGTTTTCTCAGGATTTAAAGAACAGACTAGGAAAATATTGAAAAAAGACCATTGAATAATATTTTGTTTGTATGTTATTATTCTATCGATATGTTAACGTAAAAAAAAATAGGTTAACAAATTAAAAGTTCTATTTTGTCGGGAGAACTATTTATATCACTTCATTGCCAGGCATTGTTGATCTTGCTCCTTCCAAGGTATTACATAGTCACGGAATCAATAAACCAGCGATTTAGCATGTGCAAAATTATCCAATCGGTTCCAAGAGGTTCCGGTAATTAATCGCGGAAGATTCACGGGAAGGAATAAACAACATTAAAAGAAAAGAGGGATTAGGTTTGGAAACATTGGTAAGGGATTGGAAGATGTTAGCGGAGAACGTTATCAAAGGATATAAAGTGACGGAGGAAGAGGCATTATCCATCGTACAAGCCCCAGACGAAGAGGTTTTGGAAATTTTGAATGCAGCCTATCTCATACGCAAGCATCATTATGGGAAAAAAGTTAAATTAAATATGATCATCAATACGAAATCAGGATTATGTCCTGAAGATTGCGGTTACTGCTCACAGTCGATCGTGTCGGAGGCCTCGATCGATAAATATGCTTGGCTGACTAAAGAAAAGATTGTCGAGGGAGCGCAAGAATCAATTCGTCGCAAAGCGGGTACCTATTGCATCGTTGCGTCTGGCCGTCGTCCGACCAACAGGGAAATTGATCATGTCATTGAAGCGGTAAAAGAAATCCGTGAAACGACAGACCTTAAAATCTGCTGCTGTTTAGGTTTCCTGAATGAGGAACATGCAGGCAAACTTGCGGAAGCAGGCGTCCATCGCTACAACCACAACTTGAATACATCACAGGAAAACTACAGCAAAATTACATCGACACATACATATGAAGACCGGGTAGATACAGTCGAGGCTGTGAAAGATGCCGGAATGTCCCCATGTTCTGGTGCCATTTTCGGTATGGGGGAATCTGAGGCGGAAGCGGTGGAAATCGCTCTATCCTTACGCAGCCTTGATGCAGATTCCATACCTTGTAACTTTCTCAATGCAATTGACGGAACGCCACTTGAGGGAACTTCCGAGTTGACCCCCACTAAATGCCTTAAATTGATTTCGATGATGAGATTCGTTAATCCGAGTAAAGAAATCCGTCTGGCCGGCGGTCGTGAGGTCAATCTCCGTTCCATGCAGCCCATGGCACTTTATGCAGCCAATTCCATCTTCGTTGGCGATTATTTAACGACAGCTGGTCAAGAACCCACAGCGGATTGGGGAATCATCGAAGACCTGGGATTTGAAATTGAAGAATGTGCTCTTTGATAAAAAAGATTATAAAACTTTCTTTTTTGAGAAATACTATATAGATATAAAAAAAACACCCTTAGGGTGTTTTTTTTTAGTTTGTGACAAAAAAGTGGTTTCGGAATGGTCTTACCCCCGATTTTAAAACAAGACTAGATTATCCTTCATGTTTTTTCTGTAAGAGAGCTAATGGTCGTTCAACCTTTACAAAAATAAAAAAATGATTGATAAGTGAAAATAATGAAAAAAAAATGCTAAATTGTAAGGAGAGGTTTTTTAATGAATTACCTGAATACAATAACATTTGCTGCATTGTGGTAAATGATAATGATATAGGGAAAGGATCAGTATTGGTAATATCAATAATGAGAGGATAGTTTTGTGTGATGCATATATGGCTGATTAGTTTTATTATTTTATTATTGCTATTAATATTTTATACTATTATCCCAACGGTGCTTATTCGTGTATGCAGTCTGGGAATAACAAAAAAAATCAATTCGAATAATGGGATAGCGCTAACTTTCGATGATGGCCCAAACCCTGAATATACAATAAAATTACTTGATCTTTTAGAAGAGTATGAGATAAAGGCCACATTTTTTGTTGTTGGCAGTAAAGTGAAAAGTAATCCTGAAATTATTAAAAGAATGCATGAAGCGGGACATACTATAGGGATCCACCATTTTCACCATGTTTCAGGCTGGGTGCTATCACCCATCCATCTGAGGAAACAGTTGGAAATGACTGAAAAGGCGATAAATGAATGTACGAATGAAAAGGTGGTTTTTTATAGACCGCCATGGGGCCATTTTAATATGTTCACCCCACTTTTCAGTAAGAAATATAGAGTGATAATGTGGTCCGGCATTTTCGGTGATTGGAAAGTCGAAAAATGCAGAAATACTTTGCTTGATCAGCTGCGAAGCACTTCAACGGAAGGTTCCATCCTGTTGCTGCATGACTGTGGTGAAACCTTGGGGGCGGATAAAGAAGCACCAGGCCATATGATTGAAATGTTAAAAGTTTACCTACAGGAGAGTAAGGAAAAAGGAATACACTTTATTACTTTAAAAGACTTATAACTAATTCTGGGGGTATTATGAATATAGATACGCTTTTACACTTTATTGATTCATATGGATACCTAATCATTTTTCTTTTTTTATTCTTCGGCATTGTGGGAGTGCCTGCTCCAGAAGAATCACTTCTATTTCTAATTGGGGTGTTGGTTGTCCAAGGTAAGCTCTCAATGGGTTTAGCAATGCTGTGTGCAATTCTCGGCGCCTTTATCGGAATGCTTGCAGCTTATGCATGCGGAAAATATGTGGGGTATCCATTTATAAATAAATATGGAAGATTCATTGGAATTACGAGTGAACGCTGGGAGAAAGCAAAGAAAAACTATACGGATAATGCACAAAAAACCTTAGTATTGGGATTTTACATTCCGGGAATAAGACAAATTAGTCCATATTTTGCAGGAATCTCTTCTATACCCATTCGGAAATACTTCCTTTTTTCCCTCTTAGGCACTATACTCTGGACCGTCCCTTTTATAGTGGCCGGTTATTATGTGGGGGATGCTTTTAATGTTAATACCAAATATGTTCCATATTTAGGTGTTTTATTTTTAATTATTTTTGTACTATATGTTACTATCAAATACATTAAAAAGAGAAAACAAATGTCCAAAAGTTGAGTCGGCTCCTTATTATAAAGCGTTGGAAATTTAGGAATCTGTTCAACGATATTGTAAGAGGAAGGTATCATGAACTATATATTTTCGTATTTTCAGAATGATTTCTTAGGAGATGACACATATGAAGAAGATTTTGTTTTTACCTCTCTTTCGAATGCAGTCGGGACATCATCAAGTTGCAGAGGCATTAATGGATATGTTAAAAAAGCATTCAAATGGGATTACTTATAAAAAAATAGATCTAATCAGTTATACCAATACCTCTCTAGAAAAAATCATCGCAAATAGTTATCTAACATGGATCCGTTATGCGCCGGAAACCTATAATCTTGCCTATAAGAATCTGTTTTATGTGCACTCGCCAAAGGAACGGATATTTAAGTGGTATCAGCAATTATTCATGGGCAAGATGGAACAATTGATAGCCGAAGAAAAGCCTGATTTAATTGTGTGTACACACGGTTTCCCTTCCTATCTTTTGAGTCAGTTAAAGCTAAAAGGGAAGTGCAGCACACCGGTTATAAACGTGTACACCGACTTTTTTATTAATAATGTGTGGGGAAGCGAAGGGATAGATGCCCATTTTCTTCCTAGTCAAGAAGTAAAAGAAAAGCTGATGAGTAAGCGTCAAATACCAAAACAAACGATGATGGTCACTGGTATTCCCGTGCACGAGGAAATCACTAAAAATGCCCGTATACAAAGAAACACAGAACGACCAAAAATTTTAATATCCGGAGGAAATTGTGGTCTGGGAGGGATTTTGAACTTAGGTGATAAGTTAAAGAATTCAACCGACTTTGATTATTTAGTTCTTTGCGGGAATAAC
Organism: Peribacillus sp. V2I11; assembly: GCF_030817135.1. Taxonomy (NCBI): domain Bacteria; kingdom Bacillati; phylum Bacillota; class Bacilli; order Caryophanales; family Bacillaceae; genus Peribacillus; species Peribacillus sp. V2I11. Next base: position 3,031,111 of record NZ_JAUSYW010000001.1, read on the forward strand.
AACAAGCTTTATGAAGAAATCGATACATGGAACTTACCTCATATCAAACCATTGCCTTATATCTCATCAAGGTCTGAAATGAATAAGCTTTATGAAGAAGTTGACGCAATCGTTACGAAACCGGGCGGTGTCACGATTAGCGAGGCATTGCGAAAAAGGCTTCCCATTTTTGTTCATTCCAGGCTTCCCGGGCAGGAGGAAATTAATCTACAGTATTTAAAACAACAAGGACTTGTATTTAAACTTAATCAGAAAACGCCTTTTGAAAAACAATTGTTGAGTATATTGAAGGATCAGAAAAAAATGAAAAAATGGAACACCTCCATGGAATCCTATCATAAGGAAATAGAGTTGGAGAAACCTGAGGGAATAGTGGAGGTCATGAAATTCATCCTTAATCTTAATCAAAATGGTACGCCTTCCTATCTAGCCCGACAGCCCAAACTTCTTTATAGCTGAGATGTATTGTTTTTTTTTTACTGGTGATCCTAAATGGTAGAATGAATACGGAAGGCTGCTGAATTAGCAGCCATATGAAAGGTCGGAAGAAAGATTGGTTTTGCAAAAAACATACCTTATGATTTTTTTGATTATACTGTTTGCGGCAGTGGGCGCGGGTTGTTCAAATGATGAAGCGGAAAAAACGGAAATGAAGGCGCAAGCAGGCGGAAAAGTGGAATTGACGGTTTCCGCAGCTGTAAGTTTGCAAGATGCCTTAAATGATATAAAAGAGTCTTTTGAAAAAGAGAATGCAGATGTGAAAGTTCATTATAACTTTGGCGCCTCTGGAGCTCTTCAGCAACAGATATCCCAAGGTGCACCTGTTGACCTGTTTTTCTCAGCTGCAGAAGATAAATTTGATAAGTTAGTAGATGAAGATCGTATTGAAGAGAAAAACGGAATCGATTTAGTCGGCAATGACCTGGTGCTGGTGGTGCCAAAGGATTCCAAAAAGGAAATCGGATCGCTGGAAGACCTCACAAAAGCCGCTAAAATTTCGATTGGCACTCCAGAGTCTGTACCGGCAGGGCAATATGCGAAACAAACTTTGGAAAACATGAACCTCTTTAAAGAGGTTGAAGATCGATTGGTATATGCCAAGGATGTCCGGCAAGTGCTTACATATGTGGAAACTGGAAACGTGGACGCAGGCCTCGTCTATAAAACGGATGCGCTCCACTCATCAAAAGTTGAAATCATTGCAGCAGCCCAGGCAGATTTACACGATCCGATCACATATCCCGTCGGCATGATCAATGATCTGGATCATGCCAAGGAAGCCAAGCTATTCTATGACTATCTCCAAACGGAAGCCTCCATGAAAATTTTTGAAAAACACGGATTTGAAAATTTGAAATAACCACCAATCTGGTGGTCTCAGTTTGTAGACAAAAGGGGTTCGGAATTAAAAAATTCTGAACCCCTTTTGAAATTCCCTTTGAATTTTCGCCTAAAGTTAAGAGATTGGGGCTCTACGAGCCCACTATGTTAGGCCATTTTTGGACCTCGCCATGTCCAATTGGCCATCTTCTTTAAATTAATGGCAGCGAAAGTTAGCATCGCCTGCATCGACAATTTTTTAAGTCCCCTTAAAGTAGTCCAACGCATACCATGCTTTTCTTTTGCATCTGCGAATACACGCTCAATCGTTTCTTTACGTTTTGCATATATAGGTTTTACATCTTGATGATGACGCAGATGATCTGCTTCTTCCACATGTGTTTGCCAGATATGCCGTGTCACCACTTTTTGACAGTCTTTGCTTTCTGTACACCGAGATAAAAATGAGCATGTTGTACAAATTTGTTTTGGCGATTTGTACTCGCGATAGCCCTCTTTATTTGTTGTTGAGTACTTTAAAGTTTCGCCCGAAGGGCAAAGGTAACAATCAAAATGTTCATCGTATACATAGTCCTGTTTGCGGAAAAATCCTTCTTTGGTGCGAGGACGTGTATAAGGTAAAGCCGGTATGATTTCTTTGTTAAATAGGTAGCTTGTAATCGCTGGTGTTTTATAAGCTGCATCTGCGGCAACGGCTTCCGGTTTTCCAACTTTCTCAATCACTTGTTCAACTAGTGGCTCTAAGATCTGACTGTCATGTGTATTTCCAGGTGTTACAATCGTTCCCAATACAAAACCGTTTCGGTCTCCGCGTGGAATGAATAGGCAAACTGTTTTGTTCGTTCATCTTTCACATAGTAGCCACTCTCAGAATCCGTTGTACTTTCTTTAATCTCTTTGGTCTCTTCTTTATCAAATTTATCTGGTGGAAAAGGCTTTTTTCCATGGTTTTCACGATCTTGATTGATTTCTTCTTGAAGACGTCCTTGATACGCTCGTGTTTCTTTACGAACGATTTTCTCTTCAAATTTCCGTTTATTCGCACTGGCTTTCACATGTGTGGAATCCACGAAAACGTGTTCAGCACTTATTAACTTTTTATTAGCAGCTGTCATTAAAATGCGATAGAAAATCTGTTCAAACAGGTCTGTATCTTTAAAGCGTCGCTCATAATTTTTCCCGAACGTAGAGAAATGAGGTACTTTATCATGGAAACCATAGCCTAAGAACCAACGGTAAGCCATATTGGTTTCAACTTCTTCAATCGTTTTACGCATGGAACGAATACCGAAGGTATATTGAATGAAAGTCAGTTTAACTAAAATAACTGGATCAATACTTGGGCGTCCTACCTCTGAATACATATCTTTCACCAAGTCATAAATGAAAGTGAAGTCAATGGCAGCCTCCATTTTACGAACCAAATGGTTCGGTGGCACCAGTTGATCTAAAGTAATCATTTCAAGTTGATCTCGCTGAATAGAATCATGTTTAGAAAGCATCCTCATCACCTCAAGTTTTAATACTTCTATTTTAAAACAAAAATGACTCCAGGCAAAAGTGTTCTATCTAAAAGGTAAGACAAAGTTGATTGGAACGGAAGGTACGAGACTCCTGCGGGAAAAGCGCGTCTAGGGGAGACCCCGCAGGCGAAAGCCGAGGAGGCTCCCCGACCGCCCGCGGAAAGCGAGTGCCTGGAGTGGAAATCAACGTCCAAATTGTACAAGCCATAAAAATAGACAAACTCGATTTTCATCGAGTTTGTCTACAGTCTGTAACCACCAATCTGGTGGTTTTTTTTTTGGGCGTATCAAGTAATATTAGGTATATTTTCCTTTATATCGAAACCTCATCTCACTTTAAACGTAAGAATAAGAACATGCATGTATTCATCTTTCAGCATAAGTGGATAATTCGGCCTGCACTTGACTGCGAATGGTTCCATTCTTTTTGAAAACTGTGTAAAACAGCTTAACCGGCAGGTATCCTATAACCCCACCGAGAGTATTCAGGTTCAAATCATCGGTATCAAAACTGCCTAAATCAAATAAAAGCTGAAGAATCTCATAGGTGAAGCTAAAACAGAATGTTGCAATCAAGATCGATTTGAGTTGGGAAAACCTTTTTGATAGTAATGGAAGCATCAAGACAAATGGTACAAAACCGATGATATTCCCCACTATGTTTTCAATCCGGATGGATGTATTTACATCCGCTAAGAAGAGGTAATAGAAAATGGTTTTAAAAGGGATGAAATTATGGGATCCCCAATAGCGGCCATTGAAGGAAAAACTAATATGATCATTCATTTCGGTTATCGAGAATGTTTTAAATAAAATGAGCTTTGTAAGAATTAATAGATATAGAACCATACATAGCGATAAAAGGACTTTTACGAAAATTTTCATGATACTACTCCAATATAAAAGTAGGAAACATTTATCATTTTATCATAAATGGTATATGATGAGTTTAATGTAATATTTTACAAGTTTATTAGGGCGAATTACCAAGGAGGAGTAGAAGTGGAGGAAGCAATAATTGATTTTCTCATTGTAGTCATGTTAATTATTGGTTTCACATACGGTCTGATTAGGCAATTTAGACAATGCGTCAGTATCAGGAATGGAAGTAAATCTGATTATGCACATTACAAGAGGATACTGATTGGAAACTATCTGATTTGCCTATCCTATTCGGGTTTTCTTTTTTCCTACATTTTGAATTCATTACTGGCATCTCGTATTATACCGGCTTCATTTATTACAAATGATAATACTAGTTTTTGCTGTTTCAGTTTTCTTGCGATTCTATTAATCGCTAAATTTGGAATTATTCCTAAGGAAAATGAACAAGTTGAATTACAAGAATACATAGTTGAGAAAGAGGAAATATGAAGAAAATTTCGCTTACTTTATTAATCGTATGTATATCGATCACCTTTCTATTGAATTTTGCCATGCCTGAATTTGCTGGCAAAATGAAAGACAATATAAGTTCCATGAATATCCTGTATTCATACAGTGTCACAAAATCATTCTCGGAACAAACCCAAGATACGATCGAAATGGCATCCGTGCCTTCAGGGAAAACAGAGACCAGGAATGCCGATTTCCGAAGTGATGTTAAGCTTGAGGGAACTCCGCTGAATATTAAAGGTGTAGTGAAAGATAGCTTGAACAAGCCGGAAGCGTATAAAACTAAAGAAAAATTAACAGGTCCCGAAAAAGGGTTTTCATATCGGAAATATTATCTTACCAAAAATTATGATAAAGGAAGATATACAGTCATTCGAACGAATAAAATAACCGGAAAAGAAAAGGTGTATGTCGGAACTTACTATGAGCCGAGCGCGCAAGATCCTTTCGTCAAATGGTCACGTGATGAGAAATGATGGCTGATAATATCTTTTACATGAAAAGTTGAGTGATTATATGGAGAAAACAGTAAAGATCGAGGATTATAACCCTGATTGGGTTAGCGAATTTCAACAGGAAAAAGCGAGGATAATGGAGGTTTTAAAGAACTATTCCCCCCTTTGTGTTGAGCATATTGGAAGTACATCTGTCATAGGGTTGAGGGCAAAACCGATTTTGGACATCATGGCTGGTGTCCGGCATTTAGATGAAGCTGACACATTCATTGAACCCTTGAAATCGATTGGGTATGAATTTGTACCGCATAGGGAATTTCCCGAAAGGCGTTTTTTTAGAAAAGGCCAATGGAGAGCGGGGACACACCATTTGCATATCTATAGATTCGGAAGTGAACAGTGGAAGAATCAACTTTCATTTAGGGACTATCTAAGAAGCCATAATGACGTACGGAAACAATATCAGGAATTAAAATTATCCTTAGCTCAAAAGCATCCTGCAGATATAGTGGGGTACACGAAAGCGAAAGCGCCATTTATCCAAAATGTCATAGAATCAGCAAAAAATGAGGTGAATGGCGGGGGATTTCCAAGGTGAAAGATTTAGCCATGTTTCTGTAAATTTCCTGAAAGATGGTAACGGCAGTGAATGTAAACTGCCGTTTTTGTATGAGCAATTAGCATGAACTTCGAACAATGAGTTCGGGGGCAAACCGATATGTAATGTACGGGGTCTGATCTGCATTGGTTATCCGGTTCAATAATAACTCTGCTGTTTTAATGCCCATTTGTTGTATTGGTTGTCCGATTGTTGTGATGGATGGTTCATAAAACTCCGTATAAGCGACATCATCAATGCTGACAATGGCCACTTCCCCAGGGATCGGGATTTTTTGCTTTTTCAAATAGCTAAGGATTTCACGTAACACTAAATCATTTCCTGCCACTATGGCTGTTGGAGGTTTTTCTGCTTCGAATATCTGGGTCAATTTTTCTTGAATTCGATTTCGGGGTAAAGAATGAATATCATCCTCCCTGACTTCCAATTTATGAGATGCCATCGCTTTTTTAAATCCTTCGATTCTCTCCAATCTTGGTGTGATCGGGATATCGATCGGTAAGGTTAAAAAAGCAATATTTTCGTGTCCTTTTTCAGCCAGCATGGAAACAGCTAAAAAGATTGCAGCATGATTGTCCAAAAGAACGGAATCGGATGTAACTCCATCAACTAATCGATCAACGAATACCATTGGAATTGAATGATCGATCAAGTAATTATAGACTTTAAAATCATTTCCTACCGGAAAAATGATGATTCCATCCACTTGGGTAGAAACCAGCAAATCAAGGTATTCCTTTTCTTTCTCTGGATCATCGGCAGAGTCACATATGAATACTTTCATGCCATGCTGCTGAAGCTGTTCTTCAACGGTACGAATGATTTCAGTGGATAAAGTATGTAAAATATTAGCTACGAGTATGCCTATCACTTTTGTTTTTTTCACTTTTAAATTCCTGGCATTATCATTGGGACGAAAGTCAAGTTCTTGGATGACTTGCTCGATTCTTTCTTTTGTTTCAGCACTCATATAACGAAAACGTTGGTTAATATATTGAGAAACCGTACTTTTGGAAACACCGGCCTTCTCAGCAACATCTGATATGGTAGTTTTCTTTTTTTTCATGATGTTCTCCTAAAGGATATTATTTCTTGAAATAGAATGGGATACCTTCATCATAACAAAGGAGCATTACGATTCCAACGCCAGTTAGCTGATTTTGTTAAACATTGGATGTAAGAAACACCCTAAGCACTTTGGCTAAGGGTGTTAACCTTAAACATATTCATTTGAAAATCCTAATCTGGATTAACGAACGAGCCAGCCTCCATCAACAGCGAGGATATGGCCATTCATATAGTCAGAGGCCTTGCTTGCAAGAAAAACGACAGTTCCCATGACATCAAAGGGTGTTCCCCATTTTTCGGCTGGGATCCTTGAAAGAATGTCTTTGTTCCTTGACTCATCTGCACGAAGCGCCGCAGTATTGGCCGTTTCAATATATCCTGGGGCAATCGCGTTTATTTGAATGTTTTTAGACGCTAGTTCATTAGCGAATGCTTTAGTCAGCCCGGCAACGCCATGTTTACTAGCTGTATATGCCGGAACGAACTTGCCTCCTTGGAATGTGAGCATGGAAGCGATATTTATGATCTTTCCACTGCCTTGTTCAACCATTTCTTTGGCAACTAGCTGACTAAGAAAATAGAGGGAATTAAGGTTGATGTCCATTACAGCATTCCAATCTTCGTCTTTATATTCCAATAAAGGGGCTCGGCGAATCGTTCCTGCGTTATTAACAAGGATATCGATTTTCCCGTATGCATAAAGACAGCCTTTTACAACACCTTTAAGGCTTTCTTTATTCGTAAGTTCTGCTTGATAAAAGACTGCTTTTTGGCCGGTCGTTTCGATTAAGTCCTTTGTTTCCTGCCAATTATCACCATGGGCAACGATGAAAACATCTGCACCTGCTTTTGCTAATGCAACCGCATATCCTTGTCCTAATCCAGTATTTCCCCCTGTTACGATGGCAACTTTACCTTTTAAACTGAAAAAGTCCATTGAAAAATCCAGTAAACTCATCTAATTTCCTCCATCCCCATATGGATTAATAACCACTCTTTGCATGTTACTTCATTTCTGAAATGGAAAAGGTATCCATATCTTCATATGTATAATTCTCTCCAGCCATTGCCCAAATAAATGTGTAGTTGCTTGTAGCAGAACCACTATGTATGGACCACGGAGGTGAAATGACAGCTTGTTCATTTTTCATTACTATATGTCTTGTTTCATCGGGTTCACCCATCATGTGGAACAAAATGGCATCTTCAGCTAAGTCAAAATACATATAAACTTCCACTCTGCGGTCATGAACGTGAGGAGGCATGGAGTTCCAGACATTTCCTGGAGCCAATTCAGTCATTCCCATGCACAGTTGGCAGCTTTGGATTCCTTTTTCATGAATCATTCTGCGAATCGTCCGCTTATTTGCCGTTTCCTGCGACCCCATCTCATTACCTTGCACTTCCTTGAAAGCTACGTGTTGAACGGGGTATTTTTTATGAGCTGGAGCAGAGGCCAAATAAAATTTGGCGGGATCGGTGTCTGAATCACTAGTGAAAATCAGCTCTTTACAGCCTAATCCTATATAGAGACAATCGCGGTTTTGAAGGGTGAATACTTCCCCATCAACTGAAATCTTCCCTGATCCCCCTATATTAAATACACCTAATTCTCTTCGTTGAAGAAAATAATCAGCTTTTATGAAATCATGGCCCTCAAGCTTAACCCCTTTAGAGACAGGTTTGATTCCACCTATGATGATCCTGTCATCAAGGGAATAGCATAAAGAAACGTCATCATCGAGAAATAAATTTTCCACTAAAAAATTTTTGCGGATTTCACTTGTATCAAAGTGCTTGGCCTGTGACGGATGAATGGAATAACGTTTTTCCATATGCATATAAATAACCTCCTAATTTAGTAAAACGGTTTATCGGAATTTTCTAAAATGTTAGCGTTATCAATATTAAAAATATATATAATATTTTCCAAATAGTCAATAATAATAGAAAATTTTAGTGGGTGAATCAGCATGAAAGAGGAAATATATGATAAATACTATGTTTTTATGCAAAATAAAAATATAAAGATTAGTATTGTTAAAAACTGGTTTATATGGTAATCTGATTTCATTCAAAAGAAAGCGCTTTCTTGTGAGTTTTGGTTTACTAAACCGGTATACGCCTTTTTTCAGGAGGAATTAGGAATGAAAGATTTAGATGTGATCACCTTTGGGGAACCGATGACCATGTTCTATGCAAATGAAGCAGAGCCTTTACATGAGGTTAAATCCTTTTCCCGAGCGATTGCGGGAGCGGAATCAAACGTAGCATGCGGATTGGCGCGTCTTGATTTAGATGTTGCTTATATGACGAAACTTGGCAACGACAGTTTCGGTAAGTTCATCATCGGAGAATTGAATAAAGAAAAAGTCGACACGACAGGTATCCGTTTTACAAGTGATCATCCGACAGGAATGCTAATTAAGTCTAAAGTGCTTGACGGAGACCCAGAAGTGGAATATTTCCGAAAAAATTCAGCTGCTTCCACTCTGAATGTTGACGACCTCTCAGAAGAATATTTCCGGCAAGCTAAACATCTGCACGCAACAGGTATCCCATCCGCGTTATCTGAGGGCTGCCACGAGTTTACAGTTGCTGCCATGAAATTTATGAAGAACCAAGGAAAAACGGTTTCATTTGACCCGAACTTACGGCCTAGCCTATGGCCGGATAAACAAAAAATGGTGGATTGCATTAATCAGCTTGCTTACATTTGTGATTTCTTTCTTCCAGGCATGTCTGAAGCGGAAGCATTAACAGGACTTAAAAAACCTGAGGAGGTGGCTGAATTTTATTTGAACAAAGGAGTTAAAATGATCGTCATCAAGCTTGGAGCAGAGGGAGCCTATTATAAAAATGCGAATGAAGAAGGGTATATTAAAGGCTTTGTACCCGATAAAGTCGTTGATACAGTAGGTGCCGGCGATGGTTTTGCCGTCGGGGTGATCAGCGGCTTGCTTGAAGGCAAATCCACGATGGAAACCGTTACTCGGGGTAATGCGATTGGCGCTCTTCAAGTCATGTCACCTGGTGATATGGATGGTATGCCTAGCCGGAAAAGATTACAGGACTTTATTGAAAGTCAGAGCAAACTATCAAACGTTGAATGATCGATAACAGCAACCAGTTAACTCCACAACTAGACTTCCAATTACAAATAATCATAAATTTGATAATGAAGTGGAGAGATTGTGATGAGAATAAAAGCCGGAATAGAAAAGATCCCCGGTGGCATGATGGTTGTCCCTTTGTTCATAGGTGCTTTGATACATACTATTTTTCCTGACACAGCAACCTTCTTTGGAGGATTTACAGGTGCCATGCTAACAGGTACCGCTTCGATATTAGCCGTCTTTTTCTTTTGTGTCGGAGCTACGATAGATGTTAAGCAATCAGGGTATATTGCTAGAAAAGGATTTACATTGCTTATCGGTAAAGTCGTGTTTGCGGCATTATTAGGATATGGGGCAGCTTTGCTGCTTCCAGAGAATGGGATTCAAACTGGTCTCTTTTCCGGTCTTTCGGTTTTAGTGCTGATAGCAGCTTTTAATGAAACGAACGGCGGTCTTTATACCGCACTCATGACAAAATTGGGCAGAACGGAAGATGCAGCAGCATTCCCGTTCATCAGTATTGAAAGCGGACCGTTCTTCACGATGATCATCCTCGGTATTGGAGGCCTTGCTACGTTTCCATGGCAAACGATCGTCTCCACGTTGATTCCATTTGCAGTCGGTATGATTGTAGGTAACATTGATAAAGAATGCCGGGATTTCTTTGGACAGGCCGTACCGGTCCTTATCCCGTTCTTCGCATTAGCTCTAGGATTCGGGTTGGATTTTGGCATGATCTTAAAATCCGGTTTCATGGGTATTTTAATGGGTGTTGCTGTCGTCTTCCTTTCCGGCGGTGTCTTATATCTACTGGACCGCTACGTAACAGGCTCCGATGGTGTTGCTGGGGTCGCCGCTTCTTCAACAGCGGGTGCCGCAGTTGCTGTCCCTTTCATTATTGCCGAGTTAAACCCGCAATTTGCTCCTGTAGCAGAATCGGCAACGGCGATCATCGCGACAAGTGTATTGGTAACTGCGATTCTAACTCCCATGCTGACGATGTGGGTTGCAAAGAAACAAGAAGAAAGAGGCATTCCGCAGCGAAGAGGCAAGAAACCAACTATTTTGAAAGATTCAAATGTGACTTCCATACAAAAAGCGGAGTAAAACAAAATAAAATGTAAGCATTATCCAAAAAGCGACTGGGGGTATTGTCCCGGCTGCTTTTTTTTGTGATGTATGCACTTTGATGTTAAAATAAGGAAAAAGTGAAAAGGGATGTAAATGCCAATTCCTATCAAGGAGGCTTACATGAGAAAGGTCGAGGTCGTCCCACATAAGGAAGAATGGTCCAAGCTATTTCATGATGAATGCCAAAGATTACAGGATATTTTCGGGCCTGAAATGATAAAGTTATACCATATTGGCAGTACGGCCATCCCGGCCATCCATGCCAAGCCAGTAATAGATATTTTGGCAGTGGTAAAAGATGTGGAATGTGTGGCTGATTTTAATAAAGAGATGGAAGAGATAGGGTATGATGCCAGGGGGGAGAACGGAATCGCTGGACGACGGTTTTTTCGTAAAGGCGGGAATGGGAGGACGCACCATATTCACATGTTCCAAAAAGGACATGAAGAAATAGCCAGACACCTCGCTTTTCGGGATTATTTGCTGGCACACCGTGATGAGGCACAAAAGTATAGTAGGCTGAAGCAGCGCTTGGCAGCGGAATTTCCAGATGATATAAAAGGATATGTAAACGGAAAAGATGACTTTATAAAAAAGGTTGACGAAAAAGCGAAACATTGGGCGAAGCGTGGGGATCATCATGTTAATGAAGTGGATTAAATGCCAAGCGAATGAGGAAAACAAGCGTTCATTTTCAAAAGCACAAGAGGGATGGGGAGAATTGCGTAATTCGGCTGGTTTCATGGGTCAAATCGGAGGGTGGAATAGAACTGACCCCTTTGAAGCAGGCATTCTCTCCGTTTGGAAAGATTTCCATTCCTATCAAAGTTACATGCAGCATCAGCATGATGAAATATTCGGGAAGAGTGACCAAGGAAGTACATATACAAATATTTCTGTCGATATATACGAGAAAATATTCCATATAGGAACAAAAGACATTACGGATTTTTTTGGCAAGGGGAAAGTACTTCGAGTGGCTGACTGTTCTGTTGAAAATGATAAACAAGCCCATTTTGAGCAGGTGCAAAAAAGCGTATGGAAAAAGGGGGATGACACCGGGCCTGCTGTCAGGCGCATTCGGTAAAAAGCAATACGGGAGATACCTGGTCTTCTCATTATGGGACAATGAATATTCACATCAACGGTATGTGGATAATGAATTGCCCGCGCTGATAAAGGAATCGGGAGTGAAAGATTCAATCCAACACATTACAGGAAGTTTAATTGAATTGCATCCAAAGTGGGCGGTCATTTAGAATCAAACATTATCAATCTATCAATTTGGCTAATTAATGGCGCCTTGGATTGCAGTCTTAATGGAATGTAAGAAGGACATATCAGCGTTCTAAATATATTCTGCAGAAGGTGATAACAAATGAAACTGGATTATGATACACAGTACATCAGGGGCATCTACCTGAATAGAGATCGAATATCTTCGTATGACCATTTCCCTCTTGATCTGCCGGTTATCAAGCACCTTCAAGAAGTGGCTTTTCATCCCAGTGTTACCTATGTTATCGGGGAAAATGGAATGGGAAAGTCCACCTTGCTTGAAGGTATTGCGATTGCCTATGGCTTCAATCCAGAAGGCGGAACGTTGAATTTCAATTTTTCCAATTATGATTCACATTCCAATTTGGACGAATACCTCCGTTTGAAAAAAGGCGTGTACAAACCGAAGGATCATTTTTTCTTTAGGGCGGAAACCTTTAATAATTTAGCTACGAATATAGAGGAATTGGACAGGGAGGCATCGTTTGGGTCGAAAATCATCGATTCCTTCGGCGGAAAATCACTTCACCAGCAATCTCATGGGGAATCGTTTTTTTCTGCCTTTATAGAAAGATTTCAAGGCAATGGATTGTATATCCTCGATGAGCCTGAAGCTGCTTTGTCGCCATTGAGACAAATATCGATGCTCGCCAGGATAAATGAGCTTGCCAAACAAGGTTCCCAATTCATCATTTCCACCCATTCCCCGATCATCATGGCCTACCCGGGTGCTAAAATCCTCCAAATTTCAGATGAGGGTATGAGTGAGGTGACTTTAGAGGAGTCCAATCACTATTTGTTAATGAAACAGTTTTTTGAAGATAAGGATCGGCTGCTTCATCATCTATTCGAATGAGATTTTAGCATTTCTTTTTTTAAAAAACCCCGACTGCACTGCGCATTCGGGGCTTTCATTTTGTTGAAATTGATTATTGACAGCTTAGGTGTATTACGGGTATAGTACATCTATAAGGTGTATGAACCACTTGGTACATACACAGGTGACTACATGTAATTCTAAATAAATAGGGGGTGTTTTTAATGAACGTTAATACCCGGGAGCCGGTATATCTGCAAGTCGTTAGGCATTTTAAAGAACAAATAGCCATAGGCAAATTCGTGGCTGGACAGGAAATTCCCTCCCGAAGGGAACTGGCGGCTACACTGAACATAAATCCGAATACCGCTCAAAAGGCGTATAAAGAAATGGAGGAACAGGGCTTGATTCATACTGAACGAAATTTCCCCAGTCAAATCACGACGAATGAAACGATTTTACAGGCTGTGAGGCAGGAATTGATTTTGGCAGCCGTCGATACGTTTGTCGATGCGATTCGTCCGATTAATGTACCAGTTGATGAACTGCTTCGTGTGGTTAAAGAAAAATACTCGGAAGAAATAGGGGAGGAGGAAGAAAAATGATAGAAGTAAAAAAGATCTCCAAGAATTATGGCCGGAAAAAGATCTTGGATAGTGTTTCATTTACAGCCAATAAAGGGGAAGTCACTTGCCTGATCGGGATAAATGGTGTCGGTAAAACGACTACACTCAAAGCAATCATGGGATTGACGCCATATAAAGGTGAAATCATGATCGATGGTCAAAAGATGACAAAGGAAAGTTATGAAAAAATCACCTTCATTCCGGACGCACCGACCATGCTTCCGCAAATGACCATTAAACAGGCCATCGTTTTCATGTCGGATTTCTATACGTCCTGGAATCCGGAAAGAGCTAACCAATTATTAGGGTTTTTCAAACTTAAAGAGGAGAGTCGCATTTCGGAATTGTCAAAAGGGAATACAGCTAAGCTCAACCTGATGCTTGGTCTGTCCCTTGACGTGGATTATGTACTGATGGACGAACCATTTTCGGGAATCGATATATTTAGCCGCGAGCAAATTGCCGATGTCTTTGCGAGCCACCTAATTGAAGATAGAGGAGTCATCATCACGACCCATGAAATCGGTGATATTGAACATTTAATCGACAAGGTCATTTTATTGGATAACGGTACAGTGCTCAGGGAGTTCAATACAGAAGAAATGCGGGAAGAGGAAGGAAAATCGGTAGTCGATGTAATGAGAGAGGTGTATCAAGCATGATGCGATATATAAAATTAGTGAACTTTGAAATCAATCGTTTCAGTAAAATCTATCTTAGCTTATTGTTGATCACCTTGGTTTCGCAATTTGCAGGAGTGATCATCGTAACCAAGAGTCTTCTTAAAGATGCCAGGGAGACCATTTCAAATGATAAACTATCGGAAGCCGCTTATATTGCAAATTATGGAGGCATTGATTTTACCCATATCGCCAATACCTTCTTGTTTGTAGGACCGATTGCGCTGAGTGCGGTTGCCCTTATTTTTTACATTTTCCTTATTTGGTACCGTGATTGGTTTGGAAAAAATACATTCATTTATCGCATATTGATGTTACCGACATCCAGATTATCGATCTACCTTTCCAAAGCTACGGCCATCTTCCTGATGGTATTAGGGTTGATTGCTTTCCAGATCATCATTTTACCAATGGAGAATGCCCTATTTCATTCAAATGTGCCGGAAGAGCTCTTGAATGAAATATCAATTTCCACCATCACGAAAGCCAGTCAGGTTTTGGCATTGATCATTCCAAGCACGTTCACTCAATTCCTGCTTTCCTATGGCATTGGACTTATGGTCATGTCGATATTATTCACGGCGATCATGTTTGAAAGAAGTTTCCGTATAAAAGGAGTCGTAATGGGCTTGGTATATTGCGGAATCGCTATGGCGTTGTTTTTAGCTCCATTTTTCGTAATGGAGTTTGGGGATTTCTATTTTTACCCTAATGAATTATTTGGTCTGCTGCTCGCATTAGGGATCATTTTGACAGGACTATCGGTTTGGCTTGGTGCCTGGTTATTGAAAAATCGTGTTACCGTATAACAACAACTTTAAAGGAGTGAACAAGGTGAAACGTTATTTATGCAGCATCATTATTGGAATGGTTGTCATCTTAAGCATCGGGACCTATTATGTCAAATTTTCCTCCGCTTCCAGCCTTCCAGAGTATACGTTCAAGAAACTGGAAGGCAGTGATAAAGAGCTTGATCCGGTGTTCATAAATGCTTCGCTTGAAAATAATGCTTTTTTTGAATCATTAATGATTGAATCCAACGGGACCACATACGAAAGCGAAAGGTCTTTCTTGGAGAACTTAAATGGAAGACAAGATCATCGAATTGAAAGATTAGTAAAAGAACATCGTTCATTTATGCGTGGCAAGGATTCCATTAGTTCTTTATATGAAGACGATGATTTCCTGGCTTACGCTTGGGTGAATAGCGAAATTACGAATAACGGGAAAATGGAAGCGGAGTTTGATATCGGTTTACTGGAGAAGAAGGACGAAGAAGAAACTTCTTTCCAAATCGAGCTTCCGAATCAAGAGAGAATCATGAATGCTGATGTCAGGGATGTGCAGTTGGTCCATTCAAAACTACAGGTTTTAACGATGAATGATGTGAATGTTAACAATGAGAAGCAGACAAAAGAGGTTCATCTGTATACGATCGATGTAGCCAATAAAAAAGTCTTGAGCGATAAAACCCTTGTATCTGAAACCTTTACTTACCCTAATCAAGTTGATATTGAGATGCCAACTGATGTTGCTCCCTCCCAGCCAAACAATATGGTATTGATTTCGTTAATTAAAGGGGTAAACCATGAGGATGGCTTTGAGGAAAAACTAAAGGAAAGCAAGCTGTTATCTTATAATTATGAAACGGAAAAATTAAAAACGGTTAAAAAAGGATCGCTTAGCCTGGACAGGGAAAGATCAGGATATGCAGACGGAAAAAACCTTTATGTAGTTGAAATGAAATCAGGTAAATATCGCATTAAAACATTTGACCTCAGCAGTCAAACGTTAACGAATGATACGGAGCTGGATTTAGCCGTTAATAAAGAGGAACACTATTTCGCTGCCTTTAAGAACGGGCGTGTGTACTTCCTGTTAGGCAACGAAGTGGATCAAGGCTCTTTAACTTACAAGCCTATCCAACTTCTAATTGCTGATTTAAAGACTGGAAAGACTTTATATAAAGGTGAAACAGTCATAAATAAAAAGAACAGCAAAAGTTTTGGACTTTTTATCAATGACTTGGAAGTAAAATAAAGACCTACTATCTATCAAAATCTTTAAATGAAAAAGGGATATCCCCCAATGGGATATCCCTTTTTCATTTATATGGAAGCTAAGTTCGTTCTGGCTGAACGTTCCTTCTTGCCGTGCAAGAAGTAGTAAAGGACGGAGGTTGCGATGACCACAACGCCCAGGATGACATAAAGTGTGCTGTAACCTGTTACTGGAATGATGAATCCCAGAATATAAGGGCCGAATCCAAGTCCTGCATCAAGCATGATAAAGAAGGTGGACGTTGCCATCCCCATTCGGTGAGGCGGTGTCAGTTTAACGGCAATCGCCTGCGAGCTTGATTGCATATTACCGAATCCAAGGCCAATGAGGAAACCAGCTACCAGTAAAGTGAAACTATTGGTTGTTATACTTAGAAGCAGCAAACCGATTCCGAAAATCATGAAAGCCGGATACATAATGAAGTTCGATCCTTTGCGGTCCATTAACGGTCCTGAGAAAGGACGTGATAACAATACGGCTACTGCGTAAACGACAAAGAAGAAGCTTGCTGTATTGACCAAATCGATTTCGATGGCATAGAAACTGATGAAAGAAAGGACGCTGGAATAACAGAATGCCAATAACAGAGTGATGATCGAGATGGGCAGTGCCTTAGGTTCAATGAAATTGGAAAGCTTGAATCCTTTGCTTTCCGAAACTTTGGCCGTCACTTTCAATGCCGGGACATAAAGGAAGAATGCTGTAATCAGGGATATCACCCCTAAAGCCAGGCAGAAACTGAAAATCACTTGGAAGCTTGTATGCTGGGCCATATACAGACCGATGAAAGGACCGATTGCCGTCGCAAGTGTTGCGCTCATGCTGTAATAGCCGATGCCTTCTCCCTTTCGTGTTGCCGGGATGATCTGGGCGACGATCGTTCCTGTCGCAGTACTTGCCATCCCCATCGCCATACCATGGATCAGGCGGTTAACAAGCAGGAAGCCAATTCCAAGGTCCACAAAATAAAGAAGTGTTGTCAAAGTGAAAAAGATCAAACCTATGAATAATGTTTTCTTGCGGCCGATTGAATCAATGAAACGGCCAGTGAACAGACGTCCGATTAACGTCCCGATTATGAAAATACCTGATATGAGTCCGGCTTCGCTTGTAGAAGCATCCAATTCATTTACGGCATAAATGGCAAGTGTCACCATCAATAAATAAAAGATTAATGTTATGAAAAAATTAATGGAAGAAACGATGACAAAATCCTTCGTCCACAGTCTAGGTCTGGATTGTTCCATTTTATTATCTCCTTACTTTATAATGTTATTTCTAATTTCGCCCATGATGCGTATGGCTGCGAGTTGTTCCTCTTCAGTGATCCCTTTCAAGATATCCTGTTCGTATTGATCGATTGTCACGCGGACTTCACTGTAGACCTTTTTTCCAAGCTCCGTAAGCCGCATTCTTTTTTCGCGTCTATCTTTGCTTGGCACATGCTCGACATACCTCAACTCTTCCAAGCGGGCAATGGTCCTCGTAATCGTGGGTTTTTCCACGCTTTGGTAATTGGCAAGCTCTACAAGCGTCGCCGAACCATAATTGGTTAAGTAATATAAAATGGACCATTGCGCCCTGTGTAAATCATGTTTGCCCAGCTGTATATTAAGATTATTTTCAAACGGTCGGTACAGCAGTAATAATTGCTGAAAGAATTTTTGGTAAGTCTTTATCAGAAACACCTCTTCAATTAATATATAGTTACCATGAGTAATTGTTACCCTGAGTAACTATAATAACAAAACAAATCCATTCTGTCCACTCGGATTTGTAGTGTTATTTTTATAGAATAAGGGAGAGAGAACGGCAGAATTTACGAGTAAACGCTCGAAACTCACGAGTAAAATAGCAGAATTCACGAGTAAAGCGCCCAAACTCACGAGTAAAACGCACCAAAAAGCGATATTAAAGGTATGGTGACAGTGTCAAAGGGATTTCTTCATCATATTGAGCTGTATGTTTCAAATTTAAAGAGGACCATTTATTTTGGGGGTGTTTTTTGGATGCTTTGTGCCATTTCAAGAGTGGGAAAACGGGGAGAGTTGGAGATTGTGTGAGATGCACATTGTTTTTGTACAAGCTTGAAACAAGGTTTTTGACTAAGGGACAGAGGAGTTCCGCCCTTTATGCCGACAAGCATCCATTTGCCGGTGGGAGGGGGCATTATCCTCTATATTTCGGAGATCGGCTGAAGGTCGAACTCGTGGCTCCTTAATCATACGCAATAGTTGGCATAGCTATAATGGCCGTTATGTCCATCTTTCCCTTTCTCAGGTTCGGGTTCTGGGCCAAGAGAAAAGGCCTCGATCAATATGAATGCACCGAAAACTTGGGTCCAGCTGCCTAGTAAAAGAATTTGTTCTCCCATCCGTACTTTTAGATTTAAAATGAAAATATTTCCGACCGATTCCAAAAAAGAACCGGCTGCAATGATGCCATTTCCCTTGATCTCAAAAGGTGAAATGGTCTCCTCAGTCAGCGATGCCCCGAATGCTTCAAAAGCGGCACCCATGCCTTGGATTCCACTGCCGATTGCATCGGTTCTGGTCCCCTCCTCCACTGAACCACTCAACTGCATATCGATTCCAACTGAATTTGCGGTATTGCCAATGGCCTCAAGCCAATTGCCGAATATGAAGTAGGTTTGCGAACGTTCATTTTCCGGGTTCAGCATTTTCGAACGGCCGATCGCTTGCAGCGAATTTCCAACGGCTTCAATGCCATTCCCTTTAAGGACGAGATCTTTTCCGAGATTAGTGCTCGTTAAAGTTTGCCGGGTTTGCCCGATTGCCCCTACAAGTGTGCCGATGCCAAGTAACCATGCTCCTGAAATAAGGAGATCCTCTCCATGAGTGATCATATCTCAAACGCTCCTTAAAAGTGGTTACATTATATTATTCAGGAAATAGTGTTTGTTTACATATTGCTTTAACTGGCATATTCAAAAATAAACCAATTATTGGTATAATGGCAGCTGGAGGAGATGATATTGACTTTTAACAATTTTTTGCAAATGATTATCGCTGCACTATTCTTTATGGTTTTTACGTTTTGTACCTGGTATGAAGGCAGCGAAATTATGGATAGGCCTTGGGAATGGAAGTATTCCACGCATTTCACACAAGTAAATGATGATCAGGCGTTGGATGCAAATGATATTTCGAATTTCGATCATTTCGTGTATGCCGCAAAATTCAAACCGCTATTTCCATTTCTTATGGTCCTCGCCGCATCGTACTTAATCATACTTACGGGATATATCCTGTTCAAAAGAAGGATTAAAAAAATGGCTCTTTTCTTGTTGGGGTTGGGTATCCTTTTTCTGCTTTCAACTGGTTTTGTATCCAATTCCCCAACTGTTGGAGGGGATATCTTCCAAGCGTTTTTTCTGATAGGCGGAATGATGTCCATAATAGGTGCAGCTCTATATTTCCGGGTGCCAACAGGATTCGATACTGAAATTTAAAGCACAAGGCTGTCGATGAGGCAGCTTTATTTTGATGGAAGATGACACAAAATAACGAAAAAAAATAGTCATTTTCACGAAATTCTTAGATTGAACTTCACTGAAATATAGTTTATTTTTAAGTCGAAATTGAGTAGACCAGTTGCTATATCACCAGCGGTAGGCCTTTATCGGTTCAAAACTAAAGGGATATGCAGTTAAAAGCAAGACGTACTTTTTCCGGTATAGAAAGCGTGATGCAGTTGGGGAAAAGTTATCCGGTGATTGAAGAATAAAGTGAAAAGGTGATAATATGTCAGGCAAAATCAAAATTGAACAGCCAAAGATCCCGCTGCAAGACTTACCTCAAGCGAACTTTCAGGAAATATATTATCAAGATGAGCCTTATCTTGAGTCCTGTATCATAACCAATTGTACGATCGATAGAGAAAAGATGGACAAAGTCGTATTATCACAGGTTGTTTTTAAAAATGTGACATTCAGCGATGTATCATTCAGGAATATCGAGCTGACGGATGTCATTTTTGATCATTGCGATTTGACGAATGCCGATTTCATGGGTGGATCGATTCATCGGGTGGAATTCAAAGAGTCCAAACTTTTAGGCACTAACCTGTCAGACGCAAGTTTAGGAAATGTTTCCTTTGAAAATTGCAATATGAATTTAAGTGCCTTTGGTTATTCGAGTTTAAAGCAAGTGAAGTTCAATCATTGCTCATTGGAAAGTGCTGATTATTATGAGTGTAAATTCATCAAAGTGAAGTTCGAAACATGTAGATTAAATGAAGTGAACTTTTCCCGGACACCGCTCAAAGGGATTGATATTAGCAGTTCTACATTTCAAAGGCTTACCGTTTCCCCAGAGGATTTAAAGGGATGCGAAGTTTCCCCGGACCAAGCGATAGTCTTTGCAGCTATGCTTGGACTGAAAATTAAAGAGTGAACCTTTTTAAGGTGAAAAATGGCTAATGGAGAGTAAACTGCGCTGGGGGAGAGATCTTTCAATAAAGCTATAAGAAATCGAGGGACCACCGATTTGAAGTGAACCCAAAAAGTTAGACACTTTATTTACTTAGGCAGCCTTGAGGGCATGAACCCGGTAATCTACCGGGCTCATGCCTTTTAATTTTACCTTGATTCTTTGATGATTGTAGTAATGGATATATTCTTCTAGTTCTTGTTTGAAATGCTCCATGCTTTCAAATTCTTGAAGATAGAGTAATTCGGATTTTAATAAGCCAAAGAAGTTTTCAATGACCGCATTATCGAGACAATTTCCTTTGCGGGACATGCTTTGTGTAATGTTATGTTTTTTCAAATCATGCGAGTATTGTTTCATCTGATAATGCCAGCCCTGATCTGAATGGAGAATGGGTGAATCTTTCGATTCCAAGCGATCAAAGGCTTTATCCAGCATTTTGGAAACGAGCGGATAAACAGGACGAGATTCGATATTATAGGCGATGATTTCTCCATTAAACAGGTCTAGAATGGCCGATAAGTATAGTTTCTCCCCAGCTAGATGGAATTCTGTGACGTCTGTCACCCATTTTTCATTGGACTTTGCCGCCTTGAAATCACGTGCTAGAATGTTGGGCGCAATCTTGCCGATGTTCCCTTTGTACGAACGGTATTTCTTCATGCGAACTAATGACTTCAATCCTAGTTCATTCATCAATCGGAGAACTGTTTTATGATTGATGCGAGCACCTCGGTTACGTAATTCTAGGGTGATACGCCGATACCCATAACGCCCTTTATGCGTATGGAATATCTCTTTGATAAGGGATTTAATTTCTGTGTATTTATCCTCACGCCCGAAGGCGTTTACCCAATAATAGTACGTACTCCGTGCCATTTTAGAAATGGATAGAAGCAGATTTAAATCAAATTGTTTCCTTAGTTCATGGACTACTTTCCTTTTTCTTTCTTTGTAAGGCTTCCTTTTCTTGAACTAAGGCATTCAACTTTTTTAGATAGGCATTCTCTGCACGTAAGTATTCTAATTCGGCAAGAAGTGCTTCTTGAGAGCCATTAGCTGGCGATTTTTTCTTAGTTTCTTTTTTCATGGATAGACGCCCCTTTTTCTTTGGTTTAAGGGCGTCTATACCTCCTTCCTGAAACTGATTTGCCCAATTCAAAAGTGTAGAATCGGAAGGAAGGTTATAGTGTACAGCGGTCTCGTTGATCGATGCCCCATATTCGTTCATATTTTTAAGTACTTCTAGTTTAAAGGGCAAAGTGTAATTTGTATAGGATGAAACAAGTCCCTCCATCCCATGTTTTAGATAGCGAGCGACCCATCTTTTCAGAGGGGATAAACCTACATTTCTTTCTTGAGCAATGGATTTATAGGATTTTTTCCCTTCTAAGTACTCTAAAACTGCATTTGATTTTTCGTCTATCGTATATTTAGTCAAAAAAACTGCACCTCCAATTGTTAGATGTTGTCTAACAATTGGGGTGAAGTTCAATTTGGCGGTCCTTTTTGATTTGGCTTTCATAGTTAAGAGATAATTCATTAGTTATTTGTGGTAAAAATAGGTAGCGTGAATAGAAATATATAGATTTTGAAGAGTACGGAATGTTTGCACAAATTCAGGATTACTTTACAATATTTGTTAGGTGTATCGGAATAAGGGGGATTGAACGTTGATTATCAATAAGGTCACTTTGTATAGTCATGCATGGAATGAAATGCGGAGTTTTTATGTTGATGTGTTAGGATTTGATTTACTATCGCAAACTGATGATGGTTTTGAAATTAAGGCTGGGGAAAGTGTGCTTGAAATTAAAAAATATCATCACAAAGGAAAGCCTTTTTATCATTTTGCCATGAACATACCGACCAATTTATTTACTTCGGCAAAAGCATGGGCCAAATCAAAAGTGGAATTGACTAGAGAAGATGATGATGACGAAGTTTATTTTAGCTTTTCAGACGCACATTCTTTTTATTTTTTAGACCCTTCAGGCAACATTGTCGGGTTCATATCGAGATATTCCGTATCACCCGAATCCGAGGCTAAGTCTTTTTCAGCTCAAAACGTCCTGTGCATTAGTGAAATAAACATTACGACAGATGAAGTCACCGTTTTGGGAAATCAATTGATCAATAATGGTGTACCTGTAAGGAAGGGTGAAGCGATAAGGGAAGATGGATTGAATTTCATGGGGGAACATGAAGCAGGTTCGTTTTTACTTTTAGGTCCAAGGAAACGGCGTTGGATTTTCTCGGATAAAGAGTCGGAAATCTTTCCCCTTTCGCTAGTCATAAATCAGCAACTAGCTATTTCATTGGATGGCGAAGGGTTAATGGAATTGAAAAAGCTGAAAATAACCAAGGGGAAAGATTGATAAGTCCGGAATTTGGAATGATGAAAGGCGTGATTGGTTGAAGAACTTTATTTTTTTGACAATCGTTATTATAAGTATAATGATCTTATTCGGATTAAGATATTACTTTAATCTCATTACTGATTCGAGTTTTATGATTATAAACTTGTTACTCTTAATATCAGTATTAATTATTAGGAGTAAATTAAATATCACTTTCTTTAAATAAGGCTAGGCTATGTTTTGATTTTGAATAAATTGTAATTTTGGCAAAAGGATAAAGCAAGTTTAGCAGTCTAAAAGAATTTAATAACACCATTGAAATGTTCCTAGCCGAACATAAAAAAGAAGTGAATACTGCACCATAACCCAAGGAGCAAAGCCATGAAAAAAAGAAGTTTATTGATAGCGATGGGCATAATCATATTCGGGATGATTGCCTCGATGGCATTGGTTTCCCAAACCAAAAAGAAAGAGAACGCCGGTAAAAGGGCATTTCCACAGCATACAGTCTATCAAGCGGGTACGATAAAACCTGACGATCTTTCACAGGAGGAGATGGATGCTGCCGTAGCGAATTTTTATGAAACCTGGAAAAATGAATATCTTAAGCAGCCTGCCGATGAAAATGATCAATATTATATTTTTTACAATGATAAAGGTTATGCAGATCCGAAGAACGCAGTGACCGTTTCTGAAGCGCATGGTTATGGGATGATGATAACGGCAATCATGGCAGGCAGACAGGACAAGCAGTACTTCGATGGGCTTTATCGTTTTTATAAAGCGCATCGAAGTGATAATGACCTTTCATTAATGGCGTGGCAGCAAGTAAAGGATAAATCGGGTAAAATCATCAATACGCCAGGGGATGCCGATTCAGCAACTGATGGCGATATGGATATCGCTTATTCGTTATTATTGGCCGATCGCCAGTGGGGAAGTGAAGGGGAAATCGACTATCTTGCCAGTGCAAGGGACATCTTGGATGCGATCATGTCGAATGAGATAAATCGGTCGCAGTCCCTGGTTAAGCTAGGGGACTGGGCGGAAGATCAAGATGACGTATACGGACAATCGACTCGTTCATCTGACCTTCTTCTCAATCATTTTAAGTCATTTGGGACGGTAACTGGGAATGATGAATGGAAAGATGTAACGGATAAGGCCTATGCGGTCATTCATTCAATTTATGAGGAGGAAAGCAACAATACAGGTCTAATGCCGGACTTCATTATACAATCCAAGGGAGAATATCAGCCGGCACAAGCTGATTTTTTAGAAGGGGAGAATGACGGCCATTATAGCTGGAACAGCAGCAGGACCCCTTGGCGCTTTACGCTCGATTACTTATTAACTGGTGATGAAAGGGCGCTTCCGCAATTAAAGCGGATGAATGATTGGATTAAAGCGGAAACGGATGGCAACCCTGAAAATATCCAATCCGGTTATACGCTAAGCGGAAAAACCGTGGAAGAAGGGAATAGTACAAGCTTCGTTGCTCCATTCATGGTGAGTGCCATGGTTGATTCCTCCAATCAGCAATGGATTAATCGGTTATGGAATCGGACGATACGGGAACAAGATGATGATGATTATTTTGCCAATACGATAAAATTACAGACGATGATCGTGGTTTCAGGTAACTGGTGGGCGCCATGATTCAATGCAAGAAACTTAATTAAAGATGAAAAGGAGTTTGATGAGAATGATGAAGGTCACACCTTTCTTGATGTTCGAAGGAAATGCGGAGGAAGCAATGGATTATTATACATCTTTAATTGAAGGATCGAAAATAACCAGCATGATCCGGTATGGTGCAAATGAAGCGGGGACAGAGGGAAGTGTCATGCAGGCTACCTTTACCTTGAAGGATCAGGAATTTATGTGCATCGATAGCTATGTTAAGCATCAATTTACGTTTACACCTTCGTTTTCAATATTCCTAACATGTGATAGTGAAGAGGAAATTGAAAGGCTTTATTCGAGCTTAACTGATGGCGGGCAAGTGCTGATGCCATTGGGTGATTATTCCTTTAGTAAGAAGTTCGGTTGGGTATCTGACAAATTTGGTGTTTCCTGGCAACTCAACCTCCCGATATGAATGAAGTGAAAAGGCCACTGGATAGTGGCTTTTTAGTTTGTTGACTAAAGGAGATTCGGAAGTGCTCACCCTAAACCATGATTTTTAAAGAAGACTTTGTGAGGCTTTCCCCGAAGCATAGAAAAAGTACATAAATCGGGCAAGAGTTTGATAGATCCAGGATAAACCGTTTGTACTGGGAAGGAATTAATTATATATTAATCCTTGAGTACATTAATTCATGGATTAAAGTATGATGATAAGAAAAGCCCGGAGGAGACGATCATGAAAAATATCAATACTGAACAAGAATACCGTGAACAAATCAACCAAGAGGGACTGACGGTCGGGCTTTTTACGACTACATGGTGTCCGGACTGCAAACGTTTAGACATGTTCATCGATGAGATCACTCAAGAACATCAAGACAAACAGTGGTTTACAATCGATCGTGACGAGTTCCCAGAGATTTCTGAAGAGCAAACGGTAATGGGAATTCCATCATTATTAGTATTTAAAAATGGAGAAAAGGTTGCACACCTGCACAGTGCAAATGCTAAAACTCCAGAAGCGGTCAATGAATTTCTAAAAGACCTATAAAAGATCCCGGCAAAGGTGAACCCCGCATTGTCCTGTAATGCGGGGTTCACCTTTTTTTAGAAATTTTTTCTAGAAATAACTTGATTTCTAAGATGAAACGGGTTTTAATTATAGATACTGAATATCCATTATGGATATTGAACATCCACATAGATACTGGAAGAGGTGAACTGATTTGCAATTTACAAAAGGGGTCGAGCAAGCTATATGCATCATTGTTATACTCTCTACCCAGGATAAAAATGTACCGCTTTCGTCAAATGAGATCAGCAGGCGATTAGAAGTGTCTCCTTCTTATTTGAAAAAAATCATAAGGAAATTAGTCGTTAAGCAGATAATCACTTCAGTTCCTGGTAATAATGGCGGCCTTACTCTTGCCAAAAGTGTAGATAAGATTAAAAACCTTGAAATTATTGAGGCGATGGAAGGCCCCATTTCGATGTTTCCCGATACAGGACTTATAGAAAAAGCGTTTAAAGATGGAGAGTATGCAGAGAAGGGGATGGACGTCCTTCGTCGGATGTTTTCTCGGGCGGACGAACTTTTAGTGGGTTTCTTTTCCAGCCGAACGGTGGCTGATTTGCTTAAAGAAAGCTTTGGCACCACGGACATACCGACTCTTAATTGGAATTCGACGTCATTGAGTGAAGTACTGCGTGAAAAGAAAGGTGAAAAGAAGTGAACATGCTTAAACAAGAATGGAAGCTTTTCCTTACAAATCGAAAACTGGTCGGTGTCGCAATCGTTTTACTGTTCGTCCCGATTATATATGGGGGGTTATTCCTTAGTTCTGCTTGGAATCCATACGGGAATACAGGTAAATTGCCTGTTGCGGTCGTGAATAAGGATGTGAAGGCGGAATATGAAGGGAAAACCTTAACAGTCGGTAATGAGCTAATCGAGCAATTAAAGGACAATGATGATTTAGAATGGCATTTCGTAACGGAGAAAGCAGCGAAAAAAGGATTCGATGATGGTACATATTATATGGTCGTTACCATTCCGGAAGACTTTTCAAAAAATGCTTCTACTGTCATGGATGATAAGCCAAAAAAAATGAATTTAACGTATGACGTGAATCCTGGACGCAGTTTCGTTTCTGAAACGGTCGGAAAACAGGCAACGAATAATTTGAAAACGGAAATTGGCGAAAGTGTCACAAAAGAATATGCGGAAGCAATCTTCTCCCAACTGGATGAAATCGGAGAAGGATTCGGCGATGCAGCAGATGGGGCATCAAAACTGGATGACGGTGCTGAAAAACTGCATGATGGAAACAAAGAAGTGACAGAAAACCTGAATAAATTAGCTTCCAGCACATTAACCTTTAAAGATGGAGCGAATAAACTTCAAATTGGCGTCGGCGAGTTTTTGGAAGGAGCAAATAAGCTTGAAAGTGGCGCGTCGGAATTAAATAAGGGAATTTCACAATACACTTCCGGTGTAGGTCAGTTGCAAAAGGGAGCGGACGAACTCGCATCAGGCACAGGGAAATTAACTAATAATAGTGAAGCACTTATACAAGGTTCTTCCCAACTTTCCACTGGGCTGGCCAAAGTGGTTCCAGGAGCCCAAAGTTTAAATACCGGTTTGGCACAAGCGCAAACAGGCAGTGCGAATTTGAATGATGGGTTGAATCAATTATCACAAAATGCAAGCCAGCTGACGGACCAATCGACAGGGATTCCAAAATTGGCAGCAGGTCAGCAGAGTTTGAATGAGGGAATCAATAAATTGGCAGAAGGAAGCCAGGCGTTAAATGACGGCCTGAAAAAAATGGATGGCCAATTGCCCGCAGAAGAACAGCTGAGTCAACTTAAGCAAGGACTGACTAGTATTCAAAGCGGGGTAAATCAATTGCAAGAAGCGGTTCCCGCAGGAAGCAGCACGTCCGGTACCGTATCAGGCATTACTCAAGATCTTAAGAATAGCCAAGCGGCTTTAACGGAACTTCAATCAACGATTGCGAATAATGGGCAAAGTACAATCAATGCCGTTCAAAACACGGAAGCGTTCAAAAGCATGACCAGTGAACAACAATCCGAATTAATCGGAGCCATTCAAAATGAACTTCAAAACCAGGCGGAAGCACAAAAACATCTTGCATCGACTCTTGCTGCAAGTGTATCCGACTTATCGACACAATTAACGGATAAAGTGATGCCAATATTGAATGGATTAGGCCAGCTTCCAGAACAAGTGGCCAATTTAAATAATGCAGTGAATAAGGTCAATCCAAACGCCGTTTCAGCATTAAACGGATATACGGCAATAAGGAACGCACTGGAAGAACAATTGATTCCTGGTGCAACCCAATTAAATGGCGGCTTGAATGAAGCTGTTGAAGGCAGCAATCAATTAACGGCGGCAACACAAAGTTTAAATGAACGGACACCAGAATTAGTGAAGGGGATCAACCAGTTAGCACAAGGCGGCTCCTCGTTAAATAATGGCCTTTCAAAACTAACTGAGGGATCTGGTCAGTTGGTTGATGGAGTTTCACAACTTCAAGCAGGGTCATCCTCCTTTGGGAATGGTCTTGAGAAGTATGCATTCGGTGTTAGCCAAGTTGGCGAAGGCGCAAACAAACTTGCTAATGGGGCCAATCAACTGAATGCCAACTCAGCTGCCTTGAACGAGGGCTCATCAGCACTTGTTAAAGGCACTGAACAATTGGCAAGCAATCTGCCCACTTTAAGCAATGGAGTCATCCAGCTTGCTGATGGCGCAGGTAAGATCAATGAAGGCTCATCGGCACTTGCTGAAGGTTCCGGTAAATTGGGTGATGGAATTTCCTCACTTAAAGATGGAACGGTCGAGCTTTCGGAAAAACTCAGTGATGGTGCAGAAGAAATAAGTGAAAATAAAACAACCGATGATAATTACAGCATGATTGCTGAGCCGACTCAGGTTAAAGAACAAAAAAGCAGTGACGTGCCGAATTATGGTCATGCACTGGCTCCCTATGTATTGTCTCTTGGGTTATTTGTAGGAGCTATTGCCTTCAATATGGGATTCCCGACAGGCTTGCCTTCAACAAGGCCTACATCAGGATTGGCATGGTGGTTCAGTAAATTCACGGTCCTATTTATCCAAGCGACGCTTTCAGCATTAGTGTTGGATGCAATCATGATTTGGGGAATGGATTTACAGGTCGAGAACATGGGGCAATTCATTGGGGTTTCCATACTGACTTCCCTTACCTTCATGTTCATCGTAACCTTCTTGACCGTAGGATTTGGAAATCCAGGTCGTTTATTGGCGATGGTATTCCTTGTATTACAGCTAGGTGCAAGCGGAGGGATGTTCCCAGTGGAACTGACCAATAACTTCTTCAGTCATGTTCACCCGTTCATACCAATGACATACTCCGTCATGGGCTTCCGTCAGGCGATGAGTACGAGTCTTGGAGCGGATGCATTGACAACGAGTATAGTGTTCCTTACTGGATGCATCATTGTCTTTAATCTACTGCTATTGCTAACGATGGTCATCAGGAAGCGCAAAGTACACAATGTTGAGCTGGATGCATAAATTAATGAAGAAAACCCCCGGTGCAATGCGCCGGGGGTTTTCTTATGATGGTTCATCCGTGTCCTTTTCTTTTTCGATGACTTTCAATCCATTTTCCCCTGAACTTTCAATCACATGTTTAAGGATGGATAGTTTGTTATCCCAAAATTGATCGTAAAAAGAAAGCCACTGTTTCAATTCCGCTAAAGGTTCTGGCTGAAGCCGAAAGCGTTTCTCTCTTCCTACCTTCCGGCCACTGACCAATTCAGCTTCAGAAAGGATATGAAGATGCTTGGCAATCGCTGTACGGCTCATGGAAAAGTGAGAAGTGATTTCTGAAATGGGTAAATCCCCTTCAGCAAGCAATTGCAGGACCTTTCTGCGGGTTGGGTCGGCGATAGCCTGAAATACATCATGCTTTTCTGCTGCAGACACTTAGCCCTCAACAGCCTTTTTAAGTTTTTGATTAACGATCTGTTCCCAGCCGTGATCCATTCTATCGCGAATGACTGAGCTTTTTTCGTTCGGTTTCGGAAGAATCGTTTCGGGCTCTTTCCAACCACCATGAATAAGGGTGAACTCCGTTTTGCCATCCAGTTCTTTTAAAATGAACGAAATGAACCAACCGTCCGTATCCCAACTGAATGAAAGCAGATGAGGAGCATCTAACTCCATTACCTTACAAGGAGATGGACCAAAAGGTGATTGCACATGGAACTCATGTCCCACTTTCGGTTGAAAATCATTTGGCATGAACCATGCAGCTATGCCCTCGGCAGTCGAAACTGTATCCCAAACTTTTTGGATAGGTGCTTCAAGAATGACCGTCTTCTTGATATCCTGTAATGTATGCTGATTTTCCATACTGATTCTCCTTTTTAATTAAAGATATGAAACCAATTGGTTTCGCTTTGTTGATTATATAAAACCTTTTGGTTTCATGTCAATAATTTGTTTCAAGCGATTCCTTTTTATTCATTGCAGGCTGCTTAATTACCCAACTCTTCAATTTGTTTTGCCAATCCTGTTATATTATCGATTGATTTCATTATCTCTGAATCTTCCAATGCCTTAGGGTCAATTTGGCCATTTTCAATATTATTCAGATATAATTCAATTCCATCTGAAAGCTGTTGATTTGAGCTGACGATCTTTTCATGGATGCCTTCAGCGATTTGGGGTGGTTCAGTTGCATTGAATTCTTCAATCTCCGTTTTCATCAATTCCAGTTCTTTTTCAAGGTTTGCTCTTGCTTCGTCATTCGTGACGGCGTCTTGTGACAATGCGGGCACCTCATTGGCAAAATCCTTAACGGTATTTACATACTCCGTCGCATCATCTGCATACTCCAATGATGAATTGACTTCTCCCAAAAGCGAGCATCCGCTTAAGGTAAGGATGGAAAGTACAGCAATGGTCATTATTTTTTTCATATGGGCCTCCAATGTAATTTATTTATAGTAATGATCAAATGGGAAGAAATCTCTTTTTGTAAATCGCTGCAATGGAATTCAGTATGAAGCCAGGGATCTTCTTCGGGAAAAATGACTTCGAATAGAAAAGGTGAAATGCACTTTTCAAGTCGTGCCACTGATTGCAGGATTTCACTTGCTTAAACCTTGCAACGTCAATGATCTTCACCTTTTTTTCGGAAGTGATGAAGATGTTTCGTAAATGGATATCCGAAGGATTCAATCCCTCTTTCCTTGCCAATTGCAGAGCATGGTCTATCTCCGCGATGTTTTCTTCCGTTATCGGGATTCCCAATGTTAAACATTCAAAAAGAGTGTTGCCTTCAATGTGATCTATAACCAGGTAATTTACCCCCGCATCATATAGGGTTGGATAGTATTCGATGGATTGGACGGTTTTGTATATTTCAGCTTCAACTTTAGCTGTGTGAGTATGATCCGGGAAAAACACTTTTAGTGCTTCATTGGTGGAATGTATTCGGAATACATATGCGCTTCGGCCTTTTCCGATTAGTGATAAAGATGGGTCGGCATCAAGCAATATATGCTTTTTATCATCGGAAATCTTCACGCTTTGAGCTAATTCATTATAGTTCGGCATACTTTTCACCTCTATTGTGCAATTTTTTCGAATCAAAAAAGACGGTATAACCGATTATTGGTTATACCGTCTTTTAAAAATTAAAAGACCTCACCAAATAATCGGCAAGGTCTTGCAAACAACTAAAATCAGTTGCCAATAAAGCCGAGGATTCAATCCTGTACTGACGACTTTATTGTATAGCTACTCCCCTTAACAGAAGAATTCTTATAAGTTATATACAGTAATTATATAGGTTATTGCCTCGATCCGTCAAATATAGGGATCGTGTGCTCACCCTTTATGTATATTCGGTAAATGCAGAAAGATGCTCGTCTCATAAGCATTAATTTGAGCGCTAAGTAATTATATCAATATACTTTATTTTTATTATTAGCTTGTCGCGTAAGTTTCATTGCAAATATTTCTATTTAATTACTTAAATGTCTATTAGTTTACTAATATGCTACAATCTCCTTTTTCTCCCTATAGATCTAAAGGGATATGATAAATTTTAGATTAATGAGTATAAATACCTATATTATTATACTGGTTTTAACCGATATTTAAATAAATGTTAAAAATATAATTCCTTAGTAGGGAGAATGAGATGAAGAAATTAATTATACCAACTTTCTGTTTTGCAGTGTTGTCTACAGTTGCTTTCGAAGAAAAAATATCTGCAGCTCCACTACATGCTGAACAGGCCAATATTGAAGATGTCATGTTTGTACATGTAAATTCCGGTTCGCTCAATATGCGAAAAAACGGGTCGGAAGGTGCAAGCATAGTTGGAAAGCTGGCAAATCGCACACAGGTGACGGTCTATTCGGAATCCAAAGGCTGGGCGAAGATCAAAGCCAACGGAAAAGATGGATATGTCAGTACCAAGTATTTATCGGCAACAAAGCCAGGGACTTTAACGAACACTGCAGTAACCGTTAAAACGACAACAAAATATGTGAATGTGAGCACAGGTTCACTTAATATGCGAAAAAGCGGTAGTGATAGTGCCGGCATAGTCGCGAAGCTGACAGGGGGCACACAGGTGACGGTCTATTCGGAATCCAAAGGCTGGGTGAAGATCAAAGCCAATGGAAAAGAAGGATATGTCAGTGCGAAGTATCTATCGACAACGAAGCCTGGAACGGTAACGAAAGCTGCGGCAGCGGTTAAAACGACAACGAAATATGTGAATGTGAGCACGGGTTCACTCAATATGCGAAAAAGCGGGAAAGCTACCGCAAGCATAGTCGCCATACTTTCAAAAGGAACGAAAGTGACGGTCTATTCGGAATCCAATGGCTGGGCGAAAGTCAAAGCCATTGGAAAGGACGGATATGTCAACACCAAATATCTATCTGATTCAAAGCCAGGATCGGGATCAACGGCTGTCACACCTGAAAAAATGACGACAAAATATGTAAACGTAAGCTCCGGAACGCTCAATATGAGAAAAAGCGGATCGGAAAGCGCCAGCATAGTCGCGATGCTTTCAAAAGGGAC
The DNA here is from genome assembly GCF_030817135.1 of Peribacillus sp. V2I11. Lineage (NCBI taxonomy): Bacteria > Bacillati > Bacillota > Bacilli > Caryophanales > Bacillaceae > Peribacillus > Peribacillus sp. V2I11. Next base: position 3,063,783 of record NZ_JAUSYW010000001.1, read on the forward strand.
GGAAGTGACGGTCTATTCGGAATCCAATGGCTGGGCGAAAGTCAAAGCCAATGGAAAGGACGGCCATGTCAGTGCCAAATATCTATCGACAACAAAACCAGGAACGGAATCAACGGCCGTCACGCTTGAAAAAACGACGACGAAATATGTAAATGTCAGCTCTGGAACGCTCAATATGAGAAAGAGCGGGTCGGAAAGCGCCAGCATAGACGCAAAGCTGTCAAAAGGAACGGAAGTGACGGTGTATTCGGTATCCAAAGGTTGGGCGAAAATCAAGGCTAATGGGAAGGATGGGTATGTCAACACAAAATATCTATCTGATTCAAAGCCAGGAGCGGGATCAACGGCCGTCACGCCTGAAAAAACGACGACGAAATATGTAAATGTCAGCTCGGGTTCTCTGAATATGAGGAATAAGCCGTCAGAGAGTGCTTCCGTCATTGTTAAATTGGCAAGGGGTGTAGAGGTAGAAGTCATCTCGGAATCAAATGGCTGGTCAAAAGTTAAAGCATATGGCGGAGAAGGCTATATCAGTACGCAATATCTATCAGCAACGAAGCCTGGTTCTTTACCGGGGCTGAATCCGGACGAAGAAAAAAACACGGTAGTTAAATATGTTAATGTGAATGATGGCTCCAGTCTGAATATGCGGTCTTCTGCATCAGCTTCCGCTTCAATTATAGCCAAGCTTGTAAATAATACGGCCGTAACGGTGTATTCAGAGTCTAATGGTTGGTCAAGAGTCACGGCCAATGGAAAAACGGGATATGTCAGTTCACAATATTTAACGGTCAAAGCACCGGAAGGTCCAGGAAGTTCGAATGGATCGATAATCAGGATCGATAAAGAGTATAATCTTACGATGGAAAAAATGGTCGAAATTCAAATGGCCTTAAATGGGCAAACGGATAAAAAGTATAAAACCTACATACGTGAAGATGGGCTAACTTTAATCAATTCAACAAAAGGTACGGTAAAAGGAACCGGTTGGCGTGTCAGGGGCGGAGCTGGATCTAATTATTGGGTAGTCGGTCCCGTCAGCAATTATCAATCCATGAATATTAAATCCAAAGTAAAGGGCTCTGACGGATACTATTGGTATGAGGTGGACTATAACAAGACATGGGTGAATGCCAGTACGGAAGATTTAGAATATAATCTCAACCCAAGTAATTTTGTGAATGATCCAATCAATTCATTCCAATTCGTCAAGCTCTCCCAAGTCACCAACATGAACGTTTCCGAGGTGAATGATAGAATCCTTTCAGGTAAAGGGATTTTACAAGGCCAAGCTGCAACCTTCACTGCGGCAGGGGAAAAATACGGGGTCAATGAAATCTACCTGATTTCACATGCTTTGCTGGAGACTGGGAATGGCACTTCACCGTTAGCGACTGGCGTTAAGGTGAACGGGAAAACGGTCTATAATATGTATGGAGTGGGAGCCTTTGACGGTACGGCGTTAAGCAGCGGCGCTCAATACGCCTATAATGCAGGCTGGTTCACACCGGAAGCGGCCATCATTGGCGGTGCCGAATTCATCGCCAAAGGATATATCTCTGCTGGACAGGACACGCTTTACAAGATGCGATGGAATCCTACAGCTGCAGAGAAATATGGATATGCTTCACACCAGTATGCAACTGATATTGGCTGGGCAACAAAACAAGTGAAACAGATTTATAATTTGTATAGTTTATTAGATTCCTATAAATTGGCGGTTGAAGTTCCTAAGTACAAATGATAAAACGGCAAAAAACACATGAGTCCGACTCATGTGTTCAGACTGTAGACAAACTCGATGAAAATCGAGTTTGTCTATTTTTATGGCTTGTACAATTTGGACGTTGATTTCCACTCCAGGCACTCGCTTTCCGCGGGCGGTCGGGGAGCCTCCTCGGCTTTCGCCTGCGGGGTCTCCCCTAGACGCGCTTTTCCCGCAGGAGTCTCGTACCTTCCGTTCCAATCAACTTTGTCTTACCTTTTAGATAGAACACTTTTGCCTGGAGTCATTTTTGTTTTAAAATAGAAGTATTAAAACTTGAGGTGATGAGGATGCTTTCTAAACATGATTCTATTCAGCGAGATCAACTTGAAATGATTACTTTAGATCAACTGGTGCCACCGAACCATTTGGTTCGTAAAATGGAGGCTGCCATTGACTTCACTTTCATTTATGACTTGGTGAAAGATATGTATTCAGAGGTAGGACGCCCAAGTATTGATCCAGTTATTTTAGTTAAACTGACTTTCATTCAATATACCTTCGGTATTCGTTCCATGCGTAAAACGATTGAAGAAGTTGAAACCAATATGGCTTACCGTTGGTTCTTAGGCTATGGTTTCCATGATAAAGTACCTCATTTCTCTACGTTCGGGAAAAATTATGAGCGACGCTTTAAAGATACAGACCTATTTGAACAGATTTTCTATCGCATTTTAATGACAGCTGCTAATAAAAAGTTAATAAGTGCTGAACACGTTTTCGTGGATTCCACACATGTGAAAGCCAGTGCGAATAAACGGAAATTTGAAAAGAAAATCGTTCGTAAAGAAACACGAGCGTATCAAGGACGTCTTCAAGAAGAAATCAATCAAGATCGTGAAAACCATGAAAAAAAGCCTTTTCCACCAGATAAATTTGATAAAGAAGAGACCAAAGAGATTAAAGAAAGTACAACGGATTCTGAGAGTGGCTACTATGTGAAAGATGAACGAACAAAACAGTTTGCCTATTCATTCCACGCGGCCGCAGACCGCAACGGTTTTGTATTGGGAACGATTGTAACACCTGGAAATACACATGACAGTCAGATCTTAGAGCCACTAGTTGAACAAGTGATTGAGAAAGTTGGAAAACCGGAAGCCGTTGCCGCAGATGCAGCTTATAAAACACCAGCGATTACAAGCTACCTATTTAACAAAGAAATCATACCGGCTTTACCTTATACACGTCCTCGCACCAAAGAAGGATTTTTCCGCAAACAGGACTATGTATACGATGAACATTTTGATTGTTACCTGTGCCCTTCGGGCGAAACTTTAAAGTACTCAACAACAAATAAAGAGGGCTATCGCGAGTACAAATCGCCAAAACAAATTTGTACAACATGCTCATTTTTATCTCGGTGTACAGAAAGCAAAGACTGTCAAAAAGTGGTGACACGGCATATCTGGAAAACACATGTGGAAGAAGCAGATCATCTGCGTCATCATCAAGATGTAAAACCTATATATGCAAAACGTAAAGAAACGATTGAGCGTGTATTCGCAGATGCAAAAGAAAAGCATGGTATGCGTTGGACTACTTTAAGGGGACTTAAAAAATTGTCGATGCAGGCGATGCTTACTTTCGCTGCCATTAATTTAAAGAAGATGGCCAATTGGACATGGCGAGGTCCAAAAATGGCCTAACATAGTGGGCTCGTAGAGCCCCAATCTCTTAACTTTAGGCGAAAATTCAAAGGGAATTTCAAAAGGGGTTCAGAATTTTTTAATTCCGAACCCCTTTTGTCTACAAACTGAACACATGAGTCCGACTCATGTGTTTTTTTTGCTATTTAGTTTTATCCTTTTCCAGAATACCCCTAACGACATCCTCGATCGTCACGACTCCCAATGCTTTTTCCAAGGCAAGTTCAGCAACTGAAAAGATGGGTTCTATTGTATCTTGTATATTTCTTCCAACAGTGCATGCTGGATTAGGGTTTTCATGGATTCCAAATAATTCTTTATCGGAGACAACGTTAACAGCCTGATAAACATCGAGCAAAGTAATATCCGATAAGTCCTTGGCCAATGTCGCTCCGGCGATACCCGGCCGAACGTTCACTAAACCTGCATTCTTCAGCATGCCGGTGATTTTTCTGATTAAGGCCGGGTTGGTGTTTACACTTTTTGCTATAAAATCAGAAGTGTTAACGCCTTCTTTGTTTATTTCTAAAAGAGATAATATATGGATTCCTACGGAAAAGCGGGTACTGATGGACATCTCTTTTTTCTCTCCTTTAAAATCTCTATTCTTATATAGTATAAATTATTTAACATGTAATTCAAGTGGTTACAAGTTATAATGGCCTGCAAGAATAATATTTATCCATTAAACGTTTCCTTGTCAAGTAACGCCGTTTTTGCAAGAGCAAAAATAAAAGGTATGTGTAATTGACAAACCATCATGATGAAACTTATATTATTACGTGTAAATGAATCAGTTACAGGTGAACAGGTGCAGGAAGGGGGAACTGAAATCGGCCGCTATGGCTGGAGAAGGAATATCGACACAACTACAAGTGATGGAGGTATATGATGGCTAATAAAAAAAAGGGTAATCAAAAACAATCTTCTGCATTCACGTTTTGGATCATAGGGTTAATTGCTGTAATCATTATTGGCTTTATATTTTTGGCAAATGGGAAGGACGAAGATACAGCCGTTAATGAAATCGATTATAAATCACAGCCTTATTTGGGAGAAAAATCGGCTCCTGTCCAAATAGTGGAATTTGGAGATTATAAATGTCCAGTCTGCAAGACATTCGAGGAACAATTCTTTCCTTCTATACAAAGTGAATTGATTGATACAGGAAAAGCGCAATTTTATTTCATGAATTATTCGTTCATTAACGTCGATTCAACCAGATCCGCTAAATTTGCGGAAAGCGTTTATCAGGAATTGGGGAATGATACCTTTTGGAAATTTCATGAGCTGTTGTATGATAAGCAGCCAGATGACCCGAAATATGAAAAGGAAGATGTCTTTACGGACAAATTCCTAGAAGAAACATTGAAAGAAATCACAAATGACAAAGATGTGAAAAAGGTCGTTTCCTCTTTTAAAGCCGATAAGTCCGAGGACCAATGGAACAAGGATATGGATTCGGCTGACGAATTGGGTGTTTCTGGAACTCCTTCCTTATTTGTCAATGGCAAGAAGTTTGAAGGAAATACAATTGATGATTTAGTGAAAATGGTTGATGATGCAGCGAAGGAGAAATAGTGATGAACAAGCCACTATTATTTTCCTGGATCCTGTCCATCATGGCCACTGCTGGAAGTCTCTACTTTAGTGAGATCCTCCATTATGTACCCTGTACCTTTTGTTGGTATCAAAGGATCTTGATGTACCCGCTCGTTATTTTATTGGGCCGGGCCTTTTATGAGCAAGACCTGAAAATTTATCGATACATCCTCCCACTATCGATTTTGGGCATGTTGGTGTCAGGGTATCACTATAGTCTGCAAAAAATTCCAGCCCTACAGCATTTCGAAATGTGTCAAAGCGGTGTACCTTGCTCAGGTGAGTATATAAATTGGCTAGGATTCATCACGATCCCGTTTTTGGCCTTTATCGCTTTTACTCTCATCACTATCTGCATGGGACTGCTGATGAAAAAGAAAATCAGCATGTAATTAAGCGCACCATTCTAAAAGGAATGGTGCTTTTTTTATATATACCGACGAAAAACAGGATATATCTCCGAAATCTGCAATATATCGACGAAAAACAGGGGTATATCTTCGAAACTTGCAATATATCGACGAAAATATAGGATATTCTCCGAAACTTGCAATATATCGACGAAAAACAGGATATATCTCCGAAATCTGCAATATACCGACGAAAAACAGGGGTATATCTCCGAAATCTGCAATATATCGACGAAAATTAGGATATAACTCCGAAATCTGCAATATATTGACGAAAAACAGGATATATCTCCGAAATCTGCAATATATCGACGAAAAACAGGGGGATATCTCCGAAACTTGCAATATATCGACGAAAATTAGGATATAACTCCAACGAAACACCTCTAAATAATAAAGTTGACAAATGGGTACCTGTAACTTATATTATTACATGTAAGTAATTAAGTTACAATAAAAGTTTCAAAAACAATATATAGGAGGAATTTAAAATGAGAATCGGTATTATTGGTGCGAGCGGAAAAGCTGGAAGTCTGATTTTAAAGGAAGCATTGACTAGGGGACATGAAGTAACGGCCATTGTCAGGGATGAAGCTAAAGTCCAAATTCAAGGAGCATCCGTACTGGAAAAAGACGTATTCGATCTGAAAGCAGAAGATATTAAAGAATTTGATGTGGTAGTGAATGCCTTTGGCGCTGCTCCAGGGAAAGAACATCTGCATGTCGAGGCAGGAAGAATCTTGATCGATGCAATGAAAGGGGCTCCTCAAACTAAACTGATCGTTGTTGGCGGAGCTGGAAGCCTTTTCGTTGACGAGGCAAAAACGATCCGTGTACTGGATACGCCTGAGTTCCCTAAAGAATACTTTGCAACAGCCTTTAATCAATCCAAGAACCTTGGAGATCTACAAAATGCAACTGGCATCCAATGGACGTTCATCAGTCCTTCCGCCTTCTTTGATCCGCAAGGAAATAGAACAGGTGGGTATAAACTGGGGAAAGACAACCTTCTTGTAAACTCAAAGGGTGAAAGCTATGTAAGCTATGCTGATTTTGCCCTTGCAGTACTTGATGAAATTGAAAACCCGCAGCACATTAACCAACGCTTTACCGTTGTTGCCGAAGCTGAATAATTTGTAAGGTTTTAGTGGACGTCGCTCCTGGTGGTGACGTCATTTTTTTTGCTCCATTTAAATTCCATCCCCAGGATTTTTGTCAAAAATAATATAGCAAGAAAGTCCTGTGAACGGCTTTTTTTATTAATGATAACTGTTGGTTTTTGGTTAAAATACATAGATTCCCCACAAGAAACGAAGAAAGAAGGACTAGGCGAAGATGGATTGGAAATGTTCTTACGGCTCATGTGGGATTTTCGCAGCCCCTGATAATGAAATGAAATCATTACTTAACGAGATGCAAGATGATGAAAAAAATATAGAAGATGCGTTTTATAAGAACTTGGAATTCGGCACAGGCGGTATACGCGGGGAAATTGGGGCAGGTACCAATCGGATGAATCTAAAGGCGCCGGGCAGATTCAAGGGATACTGAATCAGTTCCGTGAGGCTCCTCCAAAGCAAATTGCCGGAAAAGCTGTAACGATGCAGGAGGATTATCAAAGCGGTGTGAAGCTGACGGTGGGCACCAATAAGGAAGAAGAGAAGTCATTTATTTACCTAAATCAAATGTAATTAAGTACTTCCTTGAAGATGGCACACGGGTATGATTGCGGCCATCTGGTACAGAACCTAAAATCAAATTCTATTTCGGGATCCAAGGTGAATCGATGGAAGAAGCCGAGCTGAAATTTTTGAAGCAGGTCATGAATGCTTTCATGGAAAATATTAATGAGATGATCAACGGTGCTAAATGAATAAGTCTTTGGACCTATCAGTCATATAATTAAGAAAAATAAGGCCTTTTCCTGAAATATCGGGGAAAGGCCTTATATTTTCAAGAAGAAAGCGGGATATTGAGTTGGGTGAAAGTTTCAATTATGGATGCGTTTACAATTGGAGGATATTTTTTCCGTTAATATATTTACAAAAAACGAGTCTATGTTACTATAAAAAGGAGGAATAAGTAAAATTTGTAGTTTTATCTTAATATGAGGGAGTTACAAGAATGAAAAAAGTTAAAAAGGCCATTATACCTGCAGCGGGATTGGGAACTAGATTTTTGCCCGCAACGAAGGCGATGCCTAAAGAAATGCTGCCAATAGTGGATAAACCAACCATTCAATATATTATAGAAGAAGCCGTGAGAGCGGGAATTGAAGATATAATCATTGTCACGGGAAAGAATAAACGAGCGATAGAAGATCATTTTGATAATGCATACGAACTAGAGAATAACCTGAGGGATAAAGGGAAATTCGATTTATTGGAGAAGGTGCAATACCCATCCAATTTAGCCAATATCCACTACATTAGGCAAAAAGAACCGAGAGGTCTCGGACATGCTGTTTGGTGTGCACGTAACTTTATTGGTGATGAGCCTTTTGCTGTCCTTTTAGGCGATGATATCGTAGAAAGCGATGTGCCCTCCCTACGTCAATTAATCAACGAATATGATGCGACAGGTTCGTCCATCATTGGAGTGCAGCCGGTAAATGAGAACGAAACACATAGATACGGCATCATTGACCCGCTTACGCAAGAAGGCAGAAGATACGAAGTGAACCGTTTCGTTGAAAAACCAAAACAAGGAACGGCACCATCCAATCTGGCCATAATGGGAAGATACATACTGACTCCGGAAATATTCGATTTCCTAGCCAAGCAGGAAACAGGGGCTGGCGGTGAAATCCAGTTAACGGATGCCATCCAAAAACTGAATGAAATCCAAAAAGTCTTCGCTTACGATTTTGAAGGAAAACGCTATGATGTCGGTGTTGTCGATGGCTTTGTGAAAACGACAATTGAATTTGCCCTGCAACGTCCAGATTTAAGAGACGACATTATAAAAGTAATGGAAAATATCCTCGAACTGCACAAGGCAGTGGACAAATAAACTTTTACTGCCCATTCATAATCTTTTAATTTAATAGAGTAATCATTTTTAAAAAATCTCCAACTATTGATCATTCATAGTTGTTATTTTTGGTTAATGGAAGGCAAACATATTTTTGAATGATGAATATAAATCCATAAAAGGGGATGCCTATTTAGTGAATAAGAAGGTAATAAAAAGAAAAGTCGATTTCTTCAAACAGCCTATCGCCAATTTCCTAATGAAGGGAAATCATCAGCGTGTAAATAGATATGCAAAGTATTATGAGAAATTAAGCGTGCAAAAAAACACAATTCTATATGAGAGTCGTGATGGAAACAGTATGACTGACAGTCCATACGCGATGTTTAAATATATGCTGGAAAATCAAGACTATCAAGATTTTATGCACATTTGGTCCATCCAGGATTTCAGTGTCCTCTCAGGTATAATAGCGAAGTATAAGGATATGCCGAATGTTCAATTTGTTCAACGTAATTCAAAGGAATACTTAAAATGGTTGGCATCAAGTGAGTATTTGATCAATAACTCCACATTCCAGTCGTTCTTCATCCCTAAAAGCGATCAAATTTACATCAATACTTGGCATGGAACGCCCCTTAAGAACATGGGCTTCGATATACCCGGTAACCCTTCGGTCTCTCAAAACGTTGTCAGGAACTTTTTGAGTGCAGATTTCATTTTGAGCCCTAATGCCCATACTACCAACATATTTACACATAGCTATAAGTTAAATGGATTGTATAAAGGTGAAATTATAGAAGAAGGATATCCGAGAATCGATTTGACGCTGAATACGAATCCGGGGGAGTATAAGGAATATCTAAGAACTCTAGGTTTGAAAATCAGTGATGCCAAGGAAAATATTTTATATGCCCCGACTTGGAAGGGGACGAATTTGGCCAAAGTAGATAACGATCTTCTTCAAATCATTGCAGATATTAATTATTTACAAAGTCAAATTGGTGAACAATATAACCTATTTATTAAGGTGCATCCATTTCTATATAAAGAGGCTGCCAAGCATTCGGAAATCAAGGATCGACTAGTACCTGACCATGTGGATACAAATGAATTGCTTGCTGCAGTTGATTTGCTTATCACGGATTATTCCAGCATTTTCTTTGATTATCTTGTTACCGATAAGCCCATTCTATTTTACACATGGGATACGGACGTTTATTCAGAGCAAAGGGGACAATATCTCCAAAATGACGAACTCCCGGGACCAATGCTTTTTAACTCAAAAGAATTGGCACTGGCCATTAAAGATATTAAAAGTGTGAAATTGAGATATTCCGATAAATATAAAAAAATGCAGGAAAAATTCATTAACCATGAGGATGGAAAAGTAACAGAGAGAATAGTCAATAATATTTTCAATAAGTCTACGAAACAACTAAACACAATTACTGGGCTGGATTCCGCAAAGGAAAAAATATTAATTTATCCGGGCGGATTGAAGGATAACGGAATTACATCCTCTTTCCTTAATTTAATGAATAATATTGATTATGATAAATATGATGTCAGCTGTTTTACTGCCACTCCCCACTCGCACGAGGTTTTGAAAAATATGGGCAAGGTTAATAATAATGTGCGTTTTCTATTCAAACCTGGCTTGCCTGTGTATAAATTTTTGGAAGTCTACAAAGACAAATTCATCCATAACAGAGGGGAAAGAGGTTTCTTAGGGAAGAAGCTTTACCCGGAAAATGCCTATATTAGAGAGCATGCACGTTTATTCGGTAAATCAAAGTTTGATTTTGTTATCGATTTTAGCGGTTATAGCCATTATTGGGCTAAATATCTGCTGGCGGCAGATGCAAAAAAGAAAGTTTGTTATATGCACAATGATTTGCTTTCTGATAGTGAGCGCATCATTAATGGAAAAAGACCTCACCGTATTAATTTAAGAGGGATTTTTTCGGTATACAATCGATTTGATAAACTGGTAAGTGTTTCTGAGGGAACGATGGAATTAAACCGAAAGAATCTATTGGGGTATGCAGACTACGATAAGTTTGATTATGTAATGAATTCTATCAATCCGGATAAAATCCTTCAAATCGATTCAAATGAAACTGAAGTTATCGAAAATGATGAAAAGGCATTGTTCACAGAAAACTTCAAAGCAAGGGCGATATTAAGGGATGTTAAGGATAATCAAGTTTGGAATACCCTTCCGGGAGTTTCGAATGCCACTCAATTTCCACTGGAAGAACGATTTGAAGACGCTGAAATCGTGATTTCGAGAAAAGCCTATGCTGATCAAAAGAATTTTTACAAATTCAGTCATAACAATCAAATAATAGGCTGGATTAGTGAAGAAGCTGTGGAGCTGTTGCCAGACAGCATCATTTATGAAAAAGAAGTCGATAAAATTGCAAGGTTAGTAAGACCTCGATCGAATTATATTTGGTCCTTGCCGTATAAGGTTGAAGGAACGTACAAAGTTTCCGGCAGTCTAGATTTTAAAGGGGTCATTGTAAAAGTCGATAGGGAAGCAAAAACCCAGCATTCGATTTACAGCAGAATTTCTGTAAAAAACAAGATAATAGGCTGGATAGATAATTCTGCTTTATCCATGCTTGAACATTGTACAATCAATGAAGACATGAGCTTTAATGACAAGCTGCAAATCATGATGAAAAGAAAATATATATTATCCAGAAACTATAAAAACAATAAAAAATTCATCGATAAGATTGAGAATAGGACGCTGAAGGAAATAAACACCGGCAATCAGAAGTACGGAAAAATAACTAACCCGGAAGACCATACAATCTGGACGAAGGCTTATCCGAACTACAAGGCTAAGAGAGTGAGCAAGGCAATCGATTTTGAAGGGCAAATCGTCAGAATCATAAAGTATAACAGAACCAACAAAGGCGGCTATTACCTTTTCGAAATCGATAATAAGAAAATTGGCTGGTTAAATACGGGGGCATTCGAAATCATAGAAGAGCCAATCCTGTTAAAAGAACGGGAAGTGCGCGGCACTGCCGAAATTAACTTAGGCGATTATAATATTTGGGATAAGCCTTATGGGCTGCAAGATGCCATGGTCTTGGAAAATGGGCCAACCTTTAATGGCCGGATCGTGGAATTCGATAAAGAAGCGGTTACTCAACTTGGTACTTATGCCCATATATTATTGGACGGGATATCTATAGGCTGGATCGATAAGCAGGCGTTAATCGTACAAGAGGTGCATGGATTGGAAGTGAATAATCAATTCGTTCCATATCCTGATGAAAATGATTTTAACTTTGTCAATATGGGAAGATTATCTCCTGAAAAAGGTCAAGATAATTTGATTCGTGCATTCGCAGGCTTTCATGAGAAACACAAAAATAGTAAACTGTATATTTTAGGACAAGGACCTTTAAAGGAAGATTTGCAGGAAATCATTGATGAGCTGGACTTAAATCATTCCGTTCATCTTTTGGGTCAGCTTGAAAATCCATTTTCGTTCATGGGAAAATGTGACTGCTTCGTTCTTTCCTCACATTATGAAGGGCAGCCTATGGTTTTATTGGAGGCAATGACTTTAGGAATGAAAATCATGGCTACTGATATAGTGGCTAACCGAACCGTTTTGGAAAACGGTAAATATGGTTTACTTGTTGAAAATAGCATTGATGGACTGGAAAAGGGCTTATCTACTATGGTTAGTAATGATAATCCTAAACTAGCGAAGTTTGATTACACCCAATATAATGGATTGGCCATGGAAACTTTCAATAAATGCCTATAAAGTGAGGGAGGTTCTTATAATTAGACCTCACATATAGGTTGCGAGATTTGTTAATGATTCATTTAAGCTTAAAGTAAAAGGGGAAATTCTATATGATTTTGGTCGTTGGCGGTGCAGGATATATTGGAAGTCATCTTGTAAAAGAATTAGTGAATACTGAAGAGGTAGTCATCCTGGATAATCTCTCAACCGGTTTTCGTTCGCTGGTCGATTCGAATGCCATCTTGGTGGAAGGAAATTTAGGGGACGAAGCGGTTTTGAATGAAATATTCCTTAAATATCCCATTAAAGCTGTTATGCACTTTGCCGCTAATAGCTTGGTTGGTGAGTCTGTTCAAGATCCTTATAAATACTATGATAATAATGTAGGGGCAACTCTTACATTATTGAATACCATGCTCAAGCATGATGTTAAGAATTTCATTTTTTCATCAACGGCAGCTACATACGGGATACCGAATGTTGATATGATTGATGAAGATCAGCCAACCAATCCGATTAATCCATATGGTCGCTCGAAATTGATGGTAGAGCAGATCTTAGGAGACTTTGCAGAGGCATATGGACTACATTATGTCGTCTTGCGTTACTTTAATGCGGCCGGAGCACATGCGTCGGCAGAAATTGGTGAAAGCCATGATCCGGAAACACACCTGATTCCAATCATTTTACAGCATTTATTAGGTCAACGTGAGAAGATTTCCGTGTTTGGAACGGACTATGACACAGAAGATGGAACTTGCATTCGTGATTATATTCATGTAACGGATTTAGCTCAAGCTCATATAATCGCGCTTCAAGCCCTATTATCCGGGAAGAAGGATACGGCCATCTACAATCTTGGGAATGGAAAAGGATTTTCGGTTAAGGATGTAATCGACACTTGTGAAAAAGTCACAGGAGTGAAACCGACCATAGAGTATGCGGATCGTCGCCCTGGAGATCCAGCCCGCCTGGTTGCTTCGGCTAATAAGATATATGAAGAACTTGGATGGAAAGCGTCGATAGATTTGGAAGAAATCATTGAAAGTGCGTGGAAATGGCATAAATCTCAATTGAATTAAAGGCCCCTTAGGGACTAGATAGTCGTTTCAGACTGTAGACAAACTCGAAGAAAAGCGAGTTTGCCTGCAGTTTTTTTATTTGAATAAAGCTGCAGGTGATTTCAGAAATCCTCTCCCTTTCAGCCGGCTGTCTGCCAAGCCTCATCAAAGCAAGCGCCTGTGGGGCCTTGGTAGCCAGTAATTCGGCAGGAGTGTCGCAAATTTCTCAATAATTGAGTTTTTCAGCTCATATAAAACAGTAAAAATCATGTAGTATAACCAAGTTATTTTAAAATCATGGTCCGCAGTTTTTCGACCTACCTCGCACTTTATTCGACATACTAAGCTTCCAGTGCTTTCTGGATTGATTTTTTCAGGGCCTCTACAAAATTCTGTCGTGTTTCATCGGTTAATTCCAACAGGGAAAGATAGGGATTTAAATCCTCCAGTTCTACTAATAAAAGTTCACCTTGCTCATTCCGGCACGCATCAACTCGTTGGATTCCCCAATCGAGGTTGTTCCATTCAATAAACCGTTTAGCAAAGGCCAGATCTGCTTCAGTAGGTACATATTCTTTTAATTCCCATCTTTTCTCTTTATCAGGCGCATAAAGGGCATACTGAAATTCCATATCGACAAAATAAAATGAGACCTCATACTCAAAATCGATAAATGGCTGTACCAACGTGTTTTTTGATTCCGAATCCATTTTATCTCCCAATTCTTCTTTCGTGGCAAATTCCAAACTGATGGAATCCGCTCCATCTTTCGGCTTCACTATATACGTTTCCACATTAGGAAGTTCATTTAAAGATTCAAGTGTATCGATGGTCGGAATGACAGGGAATTGAGCATTCGTCAGTTCAATTAAGTATTCCTTCCCGTTCATATCAGCCTTTCCAACAAATGAATTGTATGTTTTCAAATAACCAGCAGCCACTCTATTACGGAATGCTAGATACTTATCTTTAAAATTGGCTACTGGACCGGCATTTCGAAAGATGATCAAGTCAAAATCCTTCTCAAACGTTTCAATGTCTTCAGGATGGCAAAGTACTAACTGAAAATCTTCCCTAAGCTTCGAAGTAAGGAACAAATCCTCCTCATAATAATTTCTTCCTTTTGCTTCATAGTATAAATCCGTTACGAATAATAGTGTCTGCATGCCTCCTGCACCTGCTTTACCGTTATTTTCATTGATTAGGATAAAAACAAAAAACCCCGTCTCATTAAGAGACGAGATTTGAACTCGCGGTACCACTCTTGTTTAATGAGATGCTTCGAGAGCAGATTACTACCCTTTACAAACGCACAATAATACGTTGTCCCTATAAAACGGGGGAAACCGGTAAAGCTTACTAAAGATTCGGCTTTACTTCTCGGGGATGATCTTCGGTTATATTCTGGACACTGGCTTTCAACAAAGTACCAGTTCTCTTTGGAAGAGAAATTATAACGTACTCCTTCGCTTAGTGGAATTTTACAATTAGATGCATTTGAGTAATTGTACAATAGTCAGAAAATAAAATCAATGGTTGTTTCACTGAGTATAGGACGAAAAAGGGATTTTGATGGAGATGTAGAATGACTATTCAGGAGAAGCACCATTCATTTAATAGGAGATGTTAGATTTGAAAAGGGTAAGGGTTTTTCATTACGATGCGTTCAGCAGTAAACCGAATAAAGGAAATCCGGCAGGTGTGGTTTTAGATGCGGATGGACTGACGGAAAAGGAAATGCAGGATATAGCGATGAAGGTGGGGTTCAATGAAACCTCTTTTCCCATGGAGTCCGATATTGCCGATCTTAGAATCCGTTATTTTACACCAGGACACGAAATGAACCTTTGCGGACACGCGACAATGGCTACCATCCATGCACTGAAGACTAGGGGATTATTGGATAAAGATGAGGTGATGATTGAAACGGGAGCGGGAATATTGCCAATCAAGATCCATACGACGGCTGATCAAGAGATATACATTACGATGAAACAGGCGGCGCCGCAGTTTGAAGCGTTTAACGGAGATAAGGGTGGCTTAGCCAGTTCCCTGGGCCTTGATATAGAAGATATGGAAAGTGAATTACCCATTGTTTATGGAAGTACAGGTTTATGGACTTTGCTGGTTCCGGTAAAAGAACGCAGTTCATTCAAAAAGATGAAGGCGGACAATAACCTGTTTCCGCAATTATTAAAGGAAATGCCAAGAGCTTCTGTTCATCCCTTTTGCCTGGAAACCTATGATAAGGATGCCCATATGCATGCCCGGCATTTTTCCTCGCCATTTTCAGGTACGCTTGAAGACCCGGTTACAGGAACGGCTTCAGGTGTAATGGGGGCTTATTATGCAAAATACATAAAGGATCACCTTGAAGATGAGGTGGACCTGTTAGTCGAACAGGGACATGAAATCGGAAAGGATGGCAGAGTTCGCGTTACGGCTACCTAAAACCATGACACCTATGATATTGAAATCACCGGGAATGCTGTCTACGTTAAAGAATTTGAAGTGGAAGTCTAAAGGTTCATGCAGGGGAGGATGGGCGGTTGAATGATAGCATATCTGAAAAGGTATAGTGAACACGTAAAAACCCTGTGCTAAGACGTTTCATGCCTTAGCACAGGGTTCTTGATGAATCATTTCCCCATGCTCATTCCTTTTAAAGCGACCGCAGTCAGAAACACGGTCACGCAAATGATTGAGGTGGATACGACCATCGCTATCGGTAAAGTCATTGGAAATTCCTTTTTAGATGATGGTCACGCCGCTAAGATCGACCTTAGCTCCATGTAAAAAGTTGTAAGTGAGTTTATCCATCGAAGCTCCAGTAAAGTCGATTTTCTTTAAATCGGACATCCGGAATTGAACATTGATGAGTGTGGCATCGCGAAATGATGCCTTTTTCAATGATGAACCTTCGAAAATGGTTTGGTTGAATGTTTCCCCATCAAATATAAGACCAGATAAATTACAGCTTTTAAAATGGGTTTTATTATAAATGCTGTTCTTGAAAGTTACGCCTTTTAAATTTGCACTTTTAAATAAGGTACCAGTTAAATTGGCGTTTTCAAAGATACAATTATCTAAGTTACTGCTTTTAAATGTGCTGTTCGTCAGGTCGGAATGGCTGAAGTCGGAACGGCTTAAATCACAGGAATCAAACTTCCCATCATGCACCGAAACCGAGCGAAAGTCGGAATCCAATAAGCGTTGCCTGGAATAGTCCATGTTTATCGCCTGCTCAAGCACATTATATTGAAGATTGAGTGATTCCATGAGCTCTGATACTTCTCCAATCGAATCCACAGTCAGCTTATACGCTTCCTGCTCACTGGCACCATTCCTTCTATGGTCATTGTATTTTTCCAGTAAGTTTTGCAGCAGTTCTTCTTCCAATTCCTTTGCTGTTTTTGCACTTTTGTACGGGGCAAAAATGCTATGAACATGTGTATGCAGTTTTTCAATCACATTTCATCTTCCTTTCTTATAGGAGGCGCTCAAGTATTCGTTTGGCCTGCTCCCAGTCATTTTTATTTTGGGTATATGTGTCTTCCCCGATCGGGGTGATTTTGTAATATTTCCTTCTTCCGCCTTGTGTGGCATCTCCCCAATAAGAGATGATGCATCCGTCCTTTTCCAGTCGTTTTAAGCTGGAATACATCGTCGCTTCCTTAATTTCATACTGTTCATTGGAATTCGTATATATCAGTTTGCTGATTTCATAACCATATTTGTCGCCACTTTGCAGAAGTTTTAGAATCATTGTATCTACATGTCCGCGAAGTAAGTCAGAAGATAGTTGGCGTTGAACCAAATCCTCACCTCCTTTGGTATATCCTATAATATATTACTATGACAGTCAAGGTAATTTGGTTAATGTATTTCGCGGATCACTGCGTCGCATACTATTTTTAATTTTACTAATTTGTGCCAGATATAATATCCGCTTGGAAGGGATTGATTATGCTTTGTAGAAGAAATATGTAAGGAGGTGGGGAGGGTTGAATAATTCGTGGAATAAAGTGATTTATAAGGTTTGGTCGCCGATTTATGACAAAATCTTCAACTCTCATCTCTTTTTAGATGCCAGGAAAAGAATATTTGAAGAGATGCATTTTCATGATGATGCAAAGGTTCTGTTTGTGGGCGTAGGAACGGGGTCCGATTTGGAGCTGATCAAGAACCCTAAACTTGAGATAACGGCGATAGATCTGTCAGCTGATATGCTAAAAAAAGCGATGGAGAAATTTGGTGATACACAGATCAATTTCCTCGAGATGGATGCACAGCATATGGAATTCGAGAATGAATCGTTTGACTATATAGTGGGAAGTTTGGTTCTTTCCGTCGTACCTGATGCCAATGAATGTCTTCAGGAAATGATCAGGGTTTTAAAAGCGGATGGAAAAATAATACTATTCGATAAGTTTATTTCTAAAGATGAAGTGCTTTCACTACCTAAAAAGCTTCTGCGACCGATCATTAGATTTTTAGGAACGGATATCGGCTTGAGGTTTGAAGACTTGTTCAGTAGACATGAAAAGAATATGAAAATTGAAGAAGATCGACCGATCATGCTGAATGGAATGTACAGAAAGATAATCATCAGTAAACGGATGTAACAGGAAGGAGGATGAGGGATGTTTCAGAAGTGGATTGGGAGTCGGATTCAAAGACATGAGGATACATCAGGGAGCTGAATTTTGTTGTTTGGAAGCTAAAAAATAGGAACCTGGCTCCTCTTTTTCTACGCTGACTAATGGGGGGCTGTCAAGCCTGATCCGCTGTAAAGAACATGTCATATTTGACATGCATATATAGAACCCATGTCTTCCCTAACGTGGATATTGAAGAATGGATCATACCATCAGAAGATAGTTTGAAGGCATCTTTGATACCTTTAAATTTCAGTGACCAAGTATATAAACAACAAGGTCCAGTAGTGTCAGAACGCCATATGTAACGCATTTTTGATGCAGCTGTTACATAGGCATTAGCCGAAATGAGTATAATTAACAAGTGGGATACACTGGGAAGAGGTGATGGTTTTGTCGGAGACGATTACAACCTATGAAGATCTATTGAATATGCTGGACTCGTTATTGCGTGAGCCGATTGGATTCTGGAATGGTTTTTATGAAGACCGTGAAAAAGGGGTTCCCTTTTTCGAAAATTTCCCTGATGAGAATTTGGTTACATATTTTGATAGTGGGTCAATTGGGCCAGGAAAGGTTCTTGAGCTTGGGTGCGGACCTGGAAGAAATGCCATTTATCTCGCTCAAAAAGGCTGTTCCGTTGATGCGGTGGATCTTTCGAAGGAAGCCCTTGGATGGGGAAAAGAACGTGCGGCAGATAAACATGTGCACGTGAACTTCATTCAAAGGAATATATTTGATTTGGATATTGAGGAAGGGCAATATGACTTTGTGTATGATTCAGGTTGTTTTCACCATATTGCTCCACATCGTAGGATCAATTATTTGGAGATGGTGAAAAAGGCGTTAAGGAGTAAGGGGTTGTATTCGATTACTTGTTTTGTCGAAGGCGGCATATTGGGTGGTGCTGACATTTCAGATTGGGAGGTATATAGGCAAAGAAGCCTCAAAGGCGGATTGGGTTTTACTGAAGAAAAACTCAGAATGATCTTCAAGGAATTTGAAGTGGTGGAAATACGTAAAATGAGGAAAATGGAACAATCGGATGAAACCTTTGGGGTGCAAGGTTTATGGACGGCTTTATTTATGAAAAATTGATTTTCATAAGATAGGCGAAATGGGTCTTAAACGGAGGATCTGGGATCAGGTCCTTTTTTGTTATAAAGAAAAGGGGTAATCGTTAACAAAATGTAAAAATGGTAAAATATAATAATGAAATGCTTTTTGGGTGAACGCAGATTTTCCAGAATAATAGATAAAGGATCTAATCTTCTTTTGAAAATACAGTGGTTGTATGGTTTCAAAAACTGCTGGGAAGGTATATGGAAAGAGGGGCCATTGGGCATCAGATCATCATAAGATTTTTAAGTATGGAAGAGGTTATCTTCGATGCTTGCTTTGTTGATAATTTTTCTATAAAAAGCTGATGTCAGCGTTAGATTTATCGACTGCTGAGACCAATTGGAATGCTTTTAATAAAAAACTAAATAGGAGGAGTTTATGCACAGGAATAAAGAACTATATTCTTTTTTATTGAGTGTGGCAGGACAATTGACTGAGGATTGGTACGCAACATTGAATAAAAACGACAAGGCGGGGGTTTATAGCTCACCCGATCCCAAAGTGATCAAAAAACTTAAACAACAAAATAATGAATTCCATTTACGTTTCTTTCAGGTCTTTGATACAGAGGAAAGGGAATTCTTTGAGCAGCTTGGTGAGTGGATTGAAGATATCGGTCAGGATGAGCAGCATTTAAAAACACCCATCTATTTTATATTGAGGGAGTTTTTTCGAACGCAAGAGCAATACCTGGATTATATTGACCGTTTTGTGGGATTGAATGGAAATCAATATACCCAGGAAGAAATAAATTCCTGGTACCGGATAGTGATCAAGGTGTTCAGTGAAGTGATGGAGAGGTTTACGGAAGCGAATCATAGATATGCCAATAAAATCATGAAAGCCCAACAGTCAACGATCGATGAATTGAGCACGCCCATCATTTTCCTTAAGGATAACACGGCGTTGCTTCCCCTGATAGGCGATATTGACACGACGAGGGGCATGTCCTTGCTTGAAAACACATTACAAAAGTGCGCTGAAAAAAATGTCACCAGGCTTTTCATTGACCTATCGGGCGTTCATGCTATAGATAGTGCATCCGCACACAAGCTGTCACAATTGATTGAATCCTTAAATTTGGTGGGAATCCAAACAACCCTTTCAGGACTTCGGCCGGAAATAGCCATGACTGCCGTTATAAGCTTCAACTGCCTTTTGATAAAGTGACGATAAAGTCCACTCTTGCCCAAGCGATCAGTACGATAAAATAATACATACATATCAAGGGCATGGGTTGCTCGTTATAAATTTCATCGAGAAGACCGCCATATGGCGGTCTTCTCGCATGTATAAGTGATGCTTGCATTCAAAATGGGTTCGGGCTCAATAAGGCAAGAGCCCGAACCTGCCGGATTATTCAATATTGGCAAAGACGGCTAGATCTTCTTTATTGCCAACCACTAAAAGCAAATCTTTTTCATGGATATCCTGGTCCGGTGAGGGTGCTATGATAACTTCCCCATTACTCACGATGGCAATGACGCTGATATTATATTTTGCACGCAAATCTAGCTCCCTGAGGCTTTTTCCCTTCATGCTCATGGGGAGGATGATTTCCTCGATATTGTATTCTTTCGAGAGCTCTATATAGTTCAGCATGTTAGGGGAAAGGAGCTGATTCGCGACCCGTTCCCCCATATCCCTCTCAGGATAGATGACCCAGTCGGCACCGATTTTAGTGAGCACCTGACCGTGATTTTTATTGAGTGCTTTGGCAATGACCTTTTCGACCCCAAGCTCTTTTAAAAGCAAGGTAGTTAAAATGCTCGATTGCATGTCATTTCCGATGGCTACGATGACACAGTCGAAATTACGGATTCCGATTGATTTCAATGTTTCTTCTTCAGTCGTATCCGCCATGACCGCATGGGTGACGCTCAGTCCCGCATTCTCGACTCTTTCCTCGTTGACATCAATACCCAATACCTCTTGGCCGGCCGTATATAATCTATGGGCCACACTGGTTCCGAATCTGCCTAAACCGATCACGGCATATTGTCGTTTTCCCATCTTTTACACTCCTTCATTTATGATTAACCAATCATGATCTTCCCTTTTGGCCGGCGGAACGGATCTGGTTTGCGCCTCATAGCGATGGCAAAGGCCAAAGTCAAAGGACCCACACGGCCTGCAAACATCGTGAAAATGATGAGCATCCGGCCAGCCGGTGATAATTCGGGGGTCAAACCCATTGAAAGTCCCACGGTGGCAAATGCTGAAGTGGCTTCAAACAAAATCATCAAGAAATCAGTTCCGCTTTCAGTGATGGTCAGCAGAATGGAGATGATTGAAACCATGAATACGCCAATGAATGTAACGGATAATGCTTTAAAAATCGTTTCACTCACAATGCGGTGACGGAATAATACCACATCACCCTTTCCTTTAATCTGTGACCAAACCGTTCCAAAAAGCGTTGCTAATGTAGTCGTTTTAATCCCGCCGCCAGTCGATCCGGGTGAAGCCCCGACGAACATCAAGAAAATGATGAGCAGTAATGTAGGCTGAGTTAAATCAGGGATATTCAGCGTATTGGAGCCTGCCGTCCGTGGTGAAACCGATTGAAATAAAGATGACAGCATTTTACCCATGAAAGATAATGGCTGTAATGTCTTGGCATTGCCGAACTCGAATAAAAAGATTAAAATTGCGCCGGCAATGGTAAGGGTCAAGCTAGTCGCCAGAACTATCTTCGTATGTACGGATAAACGATGGGTATTCCGATATTCGTATAGTTCATTCATCACAATAAAACCTATCCCGCCAAACGTGATGAGGAATGCGACGGTAAGGGTTACGAATGGATCCGATACATATGGGGTCAAACTCCTGAATTCCCCCATTAAATCAAAGCCGGCATTATTGAAATTCGATATGGAATGAAAAAACCCGTAATAGACTGCTTTGCCGATTGGCATGTCAAAAGAAAAGCGAATCGATAAGATAAGGGCACCCAGGCCTTCAATGATGGCCGTGAAAATTAAAAGCCGTTTCACTAACCTGACCACACCCGCCATGGATAGATTATTTAAGGACTCCTGCAAGAGTAACCTGCCTTTTAAAGAAATCTTTTTGCCTAAAAGGAAAAAGAAAAATGTCGCAAATGACATGAACCCTAAACCGCCTATCTGAATCAGTGTCAAGATGACCAACTCACCAAAAGTGGTGAAGGTCGATCCCGTATCCACTACGACCAGTCCTGTTACACATGTAGCGGAAGTCGAGGTGAATAAAGCATCCAGAAAAGAAAGACCCTTGCCATTTTCTGTGGAAATCGGCAGGGTTAATAAATAGGCCCCAATAAGTATCAGGGTGGCAAAGCCTAGTACAAGTATTTTTGGCGGATCCAATAAATTTTTTTTCATTCCCAAATAACCATCCCTACCTAAAAAAAATTGTGTGAAACTGTATGGTATTTTAATCATCAATCTGCTTTCAGAAGCTTTTTAAAGGCATAATAAAAAGACCTGCTAAAACATCGAACAGTTATTTTGCCCCAAAAAGCATGCAAAAAAACTCCCGAAATAGGCGGTCTTATGACCTCCTTCGCTTTAGCCGACGAAGTTAGCTGACGGGTAGGATGGCGAAAGAGCTGATCTCATCCCTTCTGCAAGGCAGAATTAACCCCAAATGATTGGGTCCTCCGTACTCAATTCCCTTGAGTTTAGGCCGAAATGCATTAAATTGATAAACGTATTCTACTCCCATCATTTAGCAGTTGTAAACCCCTGAATTGCAAAAAAATATTTCTTTAACAAAACTGAAAATTTACGTTTTATTTACATTTTAAAAACGTATTGACAAATATTAGTTAGCACATTATGATAGGTTCGATTAATCCGATTATGATAACCAGCATCGGGGTGCTTTATTCACTACTTTCAATCAGAACACGCTATTGCCAATCAAAGTTTCTAATATATATATATCATGTTCCTTTTGTAAATGATAAAGAAAAAAGCAGTGCATTCGTATGTAAAGATTCAAAACATTTTATTAAAAAGGCGGGCAATTATGGAGAAAACGTTCAATAGATATGTTATTAATGCTACAGGCAAGGGTGGCCAGACATATTTAACACAATGCCAGGATAAAGATGCACTAAGGAAATGGATAGCCGATCATGAGGATCAAATCATCATGGATGAGTTAAGGATAACGGATAAGAAAAAGAATCCGTTCTTAAAATTGTTTTCCCTAAGGTAAATTAACTGAATCCAACATTCATTAGCGGTATTCAATTGTAATCCCTGTGTTCTATCCGGGAACGCTGAGCGAAAAATCCATATCTTGTTTTGCTTTGAAACTCATTTATTTTGAATGAGTTTTTTTGCTATGAAAACCTCTAAGAGCAGGTATTATTCCATTGGTAATATAGGAGCGGAGGCCAAGATGTAATCAGATTTAAAGGCATGTTGATGGAACATGCCTTGGATGATTCGTTCATTGTATGAATGTGCGCAAATGGCTGATGAAGTTCAAGATTTGAAAATGGATTTTCGCCATTTCTTCCGCCGTTTGCTCTTCACAATTCTCCAGCCACTCCTGTATCACCCCTAAAATCGCCGATGTCAGGAAGGCGTGCATATACATGCGGAAGGCTGCATTTTTAGCTGCTGGATGCTGGCTGATCAAACGCTCCAATAGTACTTCACCGAATACGCGCTTTATTTTTTTTGCAAAAGAAGGATCGCCCTGATCACCAAGAATGGCCCTCAAAGCGTGGGCATGTTCACTGATGAATTGAAAAATCTCTACGAAGGGCGGGTAAAGCTGTTGTTGATGAAGAGCCATAAAAGCCTCTTTCGGCAAAATGGCAGTAATGCGGGTTTGAAGTTCATTTAACAATTCCTGCTGTAAGTGATCCATCAATTCATATTTATCTGTGTAATGTAAATAGAATGTGCCCCGATTAATGTTGGCGCGCTCTGCAATTTTCTTCACTGATACATGTGAGAACCCCTCTGCTTCAACGAGTGCAATAAAATGATGTTGTATCTGCATCTTCGTCTTTTGTACCATATCCTCATGAATCGATGCCATGGAATGTCTCCTTCACTGAACATTTTTCCAAATGTGTTGATTGTATTAGACCAAATGCTACCCTAGAATGATAATACACTCAACACCGTGTTAATTAAAGAGGGAGGATGTGTGTACAATGAAAAATGCGATTTCCATTGAAGGAATTACTAAGGGTTTTCATCAGAAAAAGGTCATTCAGCCATTGAGCCTGAATATTGAAAAAAGCGGAATTTTTGGCTTGTTAGGTCCATCCGGATGCGGAAAGACGACCTTGATTAAAATGATTGTCGGATTGATTAAGCCCGATGCGGGTAAAGTCACGGTTCTGGATCATGAAGTGCCAAATGAAGCACTTTTAATGGATGTCGGCTATATGGCACAGTCCGATGCTTTATATACAGAACTGTCGGGAGCTGAAAACCTCGAATTTTTTGCGAAGCTATACCGTTTTTCGAAAAAGGAACGAAGGGAACGCATTCAATATGCAGCTGAAATCGTACAGTTGACGAATGATTTGAACGTTCGGGTTGCGCATTATTCAGGGGGAATGAAACGCCGTCTGTCACTGGCGGTTGCACTCATCCAAAATCCGGAGATTCTCATTTTGGATGAACCGACAGTAGGAATAGACCCTTTGCTGAAACAATCGATTTGGCAGGAACTTGAGCGTTTAAGAAATGAAGATCATAAGACGATCATCATCACGACGCATGTGATGGATGAAGCGGAACGATGCGATAAACTGGCGATGCTGCGTGAAGGTGAAATCATCGCGGCAGGAACCCCGGCAGCTTTAAAAGAACAATTTGCCGTGGAAACGCTTGATGATGTTTTTTTAAGGATTGGAGGTGGCCTAAAATGAGAATTGCCTCTCTTGTTACTCGAATTACACGGCAGATGCGCCGGGATCGAAGGACGCTCGCTTTATTTTTCCTGGCTCCATTGCTCATTTTAACACTCATGTATTTTATTTTCGATACAGAATCAAGTGATTTGAAAATCGTTGTTACAGGCAGTAATGAAGCTATGGTCAAAGCATTGAAACAAGCGGACTTTCAAGTAACGGCCGCTGAGGAATTTTCACAGGAAAAAATGATTGAAAATGATATGGATGGCTGGCTGCAGGTTGAAAATGGCAAAATGAAACTGACACTATTGAACGACGAACCGACCCGTGCAAAGGCCGTTCAAATGCAAATGATGCATGGCTTGCAAGGGAATGAAAAAAACACTCCTTCAATTGAGGAGCAATATGTTTACGGGGATGCCAACACAAAGGGTTTTGATACTTTCAGTCCGATGCTCGTCAGCTTTTTCGTTTTCTTCTTTGTATTTTTAATAGCGGGGGTCGCGCTTTTGAAGGAGCGTACAAGTGGTACGTTGGAACGGCTGCTTGCTACACCGATTAAAAGGTACGAAATCGTAGCGGGCTATGTGATCGGATATGGCTCATTTGCTCTCGTTCAAACCATAATTGTCGTACTATATGCTGTCAATGTATTGGATATCGTCCTTGTTGGCTCCATTTGGCTCGTTTTACTGACGAATATACTTGTCGCGCTCGTTGCATTATCGCTTGGTACATTACTATCGAGTTTCGCGACATCTGAATTCCAAATGGTACAATTCATTCCGCTGGTCATCGTGCCGCAAGTCTTCTTTACAGGAATTTTCCCATTGGATGGC
Source organism: Peribacillus sp. V2I11 (assembly GCF_030817135.1). Lineage (NCBI taxonomy): Bacteria > Bacillati > Bacillota > Bacilli > Caryophanales > Bacillaceae > Peribacillus > Peribacillus sp. V2I11. Next base: position 3,089,518 of record NZ_JAUSYW010000001.1, read on the forward strand.
ATGTCAGACTGGCTGCAAAAAATCGGCAAGGTCATGCCTCTGTATTACGCATCGGATGCCATGAACGGCGTTATGTACAAAGGTTTCACATTCAATGAGGTTTTACTGGATCTACTCATTCTCCTGGCCTTTGCCGTCGTTTTTATCACCATCAATATCATTAGTTTGAAAAAATACCGTGCACTATGAAATCAACAACTTTAAAAAAGAAGCCTGATTCCTGGAAAGTGAGGAACCGGCTTTTTTTACTGGAAGAAAACTGGATTTTGGTTGAACGCCGAAGTAGCCTTCCCATCGGTTGATTTATTCAAAAAAGCTTCTCCTTGCCGGTTTTCTAATTACAGGTTAATGCAGTTTGTTGACGGGCTGTTAAAGTTGTCCTAGGATATAAGGAAATGCAATGATTTGGAAAGAAATAGAAGGGGGAGTTATATGTCTCTAAAATCGGTCATGCTTTCCCTTTTGCTGTCGCAAGCATTGTTTTTGTGCGGTTTGCCTTTTTTCCTTCAGCTCCGATTATATTTGAATCCTTTGGTGATCATGGTTGTCTGGTTTTGTATACTTCTTTTCGTTTCGTTTGCGGTTCTTTATTTTCGAGGTGAAACGGTCAGAATTCCACGCCTTTTATGGCGGGCAGAATTGTTTGGCTACAGTTTATCATTATTGGTTTTGCTGTTCTTTCGACCAGAAGGGCAGGTATATTCGTATAATTTGATTCCTTTTTCTACGATTCTTTCATATTTATCGAACGAAATGAACGGGCTTGTGTCATTTTATAACCTTAGCGCCAATGTGGGGCTGTTCATTCCATTCGGTCTGTATTTGTTGTCCAGGGAAGGGAAAGGGTCCTCCGCTTTAAGGGAATTTCTTTATCCATCACTTTCGATTTCGGGCATCGAAATCTGTCAGTTTGTTTTTCGGCGCGGAAGTTTGGATGTCGATGACCTGATCCTGAATATGATTGGTGTTTACTTGGGGTACATTCTGTATCCTTTGTTCAAGAAAGTCGTAGTGTTCCGTTCTGGAAAAGTAAAAGGATGAGAGGCAGTACAAATATGTTAAATGAAAGGGTGTAATTCCATGTATAGCACTTTAGAAGAATTATCGAGCCATCCGGTGTTTCATTATTTTGCAGCGATTTCCAAAATCCCGAGAGGATCGGCTAATGAACAAGCGTTCAGTGACTATCTGGTTCGCTTCGCTAAGGATAGGAACCTGGAGGTGATCCAGGATGAGGCGCTGAATGTGATTATCAAAAAGCCGGCAACAATTGGATATGAGAATGCACCTACAGTCATTATCCAGGGGCATATGGATATGGTTTGCGAAAAGAACAAGGGAACGCTTCATGATTTTGAGAAAGATCCGCTTCAATTAAGGATTGTGGGGGACATGTTGTATGCAACGGATACAACATTGGGGGCGGATAATGGAATTGCTGTTGCTTATGCTTTGGCATTATTGGATGCAAATGATATTCCGCATCCCTCTCTTGAAATAGTCATAACGACTGAAGAAGAAACGACGATGAACGGTGCACTTGCCGTGGATCCGGCTCACTTCAAGGGAAAAATGATGATCAATATCGATTCGGAGGAAGATGGAAAGCTGCTGGTCAGCTCTGCTGGAGGAATACGCGTGCGGCAGGTCCTGCCAATCGGATGGGAATCGGCTTCTATTGTTGATGCTGTATCTTATAACATCAGGATTAAAGGGTTGAAGGGCGGACACTCCGGTATGTCCATCCATAAGGAAAGAGGGAACTCCAATAAACTTTTGGGCAGAGTATTACATGAGTTAACGACTGACTTCCCTTGCTGCATACAGGAAATGAACGGGGGCCTGAAAGGGAATGCAATTCCTCGTGAAGCAGATGCGACTGTACTGATTTCTGTAGAAGATGTTCAGAAGGTAACGGAGAGAATCCAGAAATGGGAGGATACTTTTAAAAATGAACTGCAATCTTCCGACCCTGAGATATCGATGAGATTTGAAAAAATCGAAACGATTTCTTCAAACGTTTTTTCCAAAGAGACGGTGACTAAAGCCATTACCTCCTTACTGGTGATCCCGCATGGCGTTCAAGGAATGAGCATGGGAATAGAAGGGTTAGTCGAAAGTTCGACGAATCTAGGGGTCATTACAACAAATGAAGCGGAAATGATATTCGAAAGTGAAATCAGGAGTTCCGTCAAAAGCATCAAATATAATATGGTCACGCAGGCAAAGGCGATTGCCGACATGCTTGGATGCGAGCTATTGGTTGACGCGGATTATCCGGAATGGCCCTATAATCCTGATTCGAAACTCAAGAAATTATTTGAAGAGACATACAAAGAAAAATATCATGAGGATATTGAAATCATCGCTGTGCATGCAGGGATCGAGTGTGGGGTATTCATAGATAAGATACCAGGGTTGGATACTGTTTCAATCGGACCGGATATGTTTTCCGTACATACACCTGAAGAACACTTAAGCATCCCTTCGACCATAAACAACTGGGAATATTTTGTTTACACATTAAAGAGGATGAAGGATCTTTGAACAACCGCATGTCTGGGAACAGTTGAATTCAATAGATTTGGAGACATCCTATCGTTAATCGATTGGATGTCTTTTTTTTTGAGGGCAGACAGCCGGCGGAAAGGGAGCGGATTTCTGAAAATCAACTGGAACATTAAATGCAAAATCTGCAGGCAAAATGGGTTCGGAATAGTTTCATCCCGAACCATGATTTTAAAACAAGGCTAGATTATCCTTATTCCTAAACGATCCTGTCCCTATTGGTGCTAAAGAAGAAGCTGCCTTAAAGACAGCTTTGATCTTAGCTGTAACATAATCAAAAATTATTCATTCAATTCTTTTATTTTAATTTTAAGTAAAAATATAATCCTATCATCCTTTATCATTTTCTTCACTTCATTTTCGTCTTGTAAATTATATGTCCTTATAGAGTTTCCTTTGGATTCTCTGTATGCACCTAATAAATACGTTTCTCCTAATTTTAATTCCAATTTTTCTTCCCCTATGGCATAATCCCATCCACTAAACACGTCGACAGAATGTACTTTGTCTATTTTTTGTGGTGTTGCGGTTATATTTGGTGCATAAAGAATACCTAAACGAGAATCATCAGTATTTATTATTCCAAATCCTAAATTTCCTTCCTCCACTTTGTTAGGGCTTTTCCCATAAGATAGTTCAGTTATCGGTTGAGGTTCTTGTTTTCCATCTTTATAACTTTCTATCCAAACAGTTACCCAAGTTTTATCTGCTTTATTTAATTTAAAATCAAAATCATACAGTTCCCCTAAATTTAATTTTTTTAAAGTATTCGCATGCTCAGAATCGGAATTAACTGAAATAGTAGCTATGCTGTCTTTGGAATTAGTGCAACCGGAAATTATCATCAAGGACAAAATTAATAGTAAGCTAAAAGTGAAATGGTTTTTTCTCAAAAGATTTCCCCCAGTTTTTTTATTAAATCTACATTAATTTTACCGAATTAATCCATTTTATTGTAACCCTTTAGTTGCACAAAGAATAAGTTTGTTGAAGTTCTTTCTCCTTAAGAAAATTAACAGCATCCCTTAACAAAGCCAAAATAAAAAACCTCAAGGCTAAGTACAGTCTGAAAGAAACAGAGGTTTCTTTACAATCCCAATAAAATAAACTATTGTAAAGAAAACCTATCATTCAGTCTAAATTATTGTTCGAAATCATTATGGATAGAGGAAGGTATATGGAAATATGGGTGTAAAGTATAGAATGGTCGTAGAACAAATGGAGAAAGAAATATTAGATGGAAAATATACATTAAATACTAAGTTACCTACTGAAGAAGAGTTGATGAAGAAGTTCGATGTCAGTAGGAATACCATTAGAAAAGCAATCAACATATTGGTCGAGCAGGGGTATATCTATCAAGTTCAAGGAAGCGGCATATTCCTAAGGGAATTTTCCAGACCGGGCTGCATTTCGATGAGGGATATGACTGGCTTAACCAAAGTGTTTCCAAATGATGAAATGAAAAGTAAAGTGTTGAAGTTAAAATTAATAGAAGCTGATGAAGAATTGGCCAAACAAATGAAATGCCAGGTAAAAACCAAAATCTATAACCTCAAACGGGTTAGATACTTAAATGGTGAACCCATTGTAATAGAAGAATCCTTTTTCAATAAAGACATCATCCCCATCATAAATAAAGAAATCGCAAATGGTTCCATTTATGAATATATAGTCGAGGATTTGAAGTTGAATATCGGGTTTGCGGATAAAATCATTTCGTGTGAAAAACTAAATGAAGATGATGCCAAGCTTTTGGACTTGCAGCCAGGTGATCCGACTTTAATCGTTGAAAGTACGGTCTTTTTAAAAGCGGGAGCCGTTTTTGATTTTTCAATTGAGAAGTATAATTATACTTCTGCCAAACTGTTAACATTGACTTGAAAAGGGCAGGGAATTCTTTAGAACTGGATTTTAAGATAACTGAAACAAGTATAAATAATATACAAAGAGCGGCTGCATTTAGTTAGCAATCGCTCTTTTTTTAATTTCTCGTTCTATAATGATTTTCAGCTGTGGAAATAGGCGAGCTCAAAATGCTTCACCTTTTTGCAATAGGTCTAAGAAGATTCCAAAATAAATTAAGCATGAAGCCAGGAAGATAAAAGTTTGAGGTTGCTCCCTGGTATTTCGCATAGTTTGCTGCGCCTACCTCTGCAATTTCCCCATCAATGACCACCAGCTTCGCATGTAACATCTCTTTGTCGTACTGATAGATAATGGATCCAGCTTCTACACGGTCACCGTTATAGGTACGGTTTTGGCAATGTCCCTGTCTTTGGGGGATTTGTTTACCTCTTTTCCTCTACTGAAATCACTCCCTTGTTTTTCTTAGATAAAGAATCCGGGCTCACAATGGGGAACAAAAATTATAAACAATAAGAGCGAAAAAACTAAGGATTCTGGAACGTTGAACTCAAAAAAACATATTAGGGCTATCTAGGGAATAAAATGAATGGAATATCTTGAAGGAAAGTGGGGCAGTGCATGTGAAAATCCATGTGGTGAATAGGGGGGATTCTTTGTGGGGAATTTCCCAGCAATATGGTGTCAGCACCAACCGAATTGTTCGGATCAATGGCCTTGAAAATCCAGATAAGCTAGTGATTGGCCTAGCACTTTTGATTCCTGAACCTTATCTTCAGTACAGGGTTCAGCAAGGGGATACTCTAGATAAAATCGCAAATCAGTTTGGAACTACGGTACAGGAAATCATGCAATCGAATCGCATCACAAATCCTTCTGCTATCTATCCAGGGCAGAGGCTAACCATTCCGGTCATTTATCATACCGTAAGGGAACGAGATACCCTTTATGATATAGCAAGACGTTATGGAACGACAGTTCAAGCCATTATGCAGATGAACCGGATTACAGATCCTTCCAATATTTACATCGGACGGATAATAAGGATTCCCCAGAAACCGAAACCCATCATTGATGTAAATGGTTTTACAAACGTTTACGGGCAAGCCGGTGCGGAGCAGGTACGTGAAGTAGCCTACGATTTGACCTACGTAAGTCCATTTGGTTATAGAATGAGGCAAGATGGCAGCTTAGAAGTCATTGATGACACACCGACGATACGGGCGGCACAGTCAACTAGCGTCATACCCATGATGTGCATAACGAATTTTTCCGCCACGGAAGCGGGAACACAGCTTGCACATACGATCCTTTCCGATTTAAGTTTAGTGGAAAAATTATTAACCAACGTCATAAAAACGATGAAAAATAAAGGGTACCGTGGATTGAATATCGATTTTGAAAGTGTAGCACCAGAGGACCGTGATTTCTATAATCGCTTTCTCCAAAGAGCAGTGGATCGATTGCGTCCTGAGGGCTACTTTGTGTCATCCTCCCTTGCCCCAAAAACTAGCGCCAATCAAAAGGGATTATTAGTTGAGGCACATGATTATCCAGTTCACGGACGGCTGCTCGACTTCGTAGTGCTGATGACATATGAATGGGGTTACCGAAAGGGGCCGCCACAAGCAATCTCTCCCATTAATGAAATAAAGCGTGTCCTTGACTATGCCGTAACGGCGATACCAACAAATAAAATCTTCATAGGATTTCAAATTTATGCACGGGACTGGCTCGTTCCTCATGAAGAGGGGCAGGAAGCAGAGACTTTCGACATGCAGGAAGCCATCAGACGCGCCATCCGATATAATGTAGAAATAAAATATGACGAGACAGCCCAATCACCTTATTATAGGTACAAAGATAATCAGGGGCGCACACATGAAGTTTGGTTTGAGGACGCACGCAGTGCTAAAGCTAAATTCGACCTGGTGAAGAGTTACAGGTCAAGGGGTCTCAGTTATTGGGTACTTGGTTATCCTTTTCCCCAGAATTGGGAACTGCTTGGGGATACATTTATTGTACGGAAACTGTAGGGTGTTTTTTTACAGCAAGGTGGATCACACATAATTACTATAGTGATGGGCAGCTTTTTTTATAAAGCTGTCTATTTTAGTGATTTCGATATGTACTACAAGAATTACCGGACTTTTATAAAAACGTAAACAATCGTTTGGAATCCGAGTCCATAAAGGGGCTTAATCGAGGACGCCATATTGAAACTGAAAAGTATAGAATTCGAAAAGACCGCTATATGTGAAGTGAACCCAAAAAGTTAGACACAAGTAAGGCAAGCAGAGGCATGCTGACAATCGCTTCACCGAACCCGAACATCGTCCTCATCAAGGCGCCGATAAAGACTGCCGCCACCACCAATATGATACTGCTGATCGTCATTATTTCACCTCCCGAAGCAAGAAATTACCCTTCTATAATCATACGATACCAACCTGTTTTTAGTTTGATGGAAACCAGCTTTGGAAAGGGTTATTTAAGGCGCATTTTGCTCTATTTGGAACATCTTATATGTTTTTTAATGAAGAGGGTACACGAGTGGAATTTTGATGCTTAGGGATCAGGGGGGAGTGGCGCGCGTTTCTTAGGAAGAGTGTGTTGGGAAATCTTCATTTATCTTAAAGATAAATGGGGGAAGGGAACTTAACCATTTAATGCAAAGGGGAGAGTGAGGCATGGGGCAATCCTTCTTAATGAAGGTTCGCACCCATTTACCCTTTTTAGTGTACAAGAATCGAAAACGCGCTATACACTAATAACAAAGCCATGATTACATTAAACTGACTTCGATACTTTGATAAAAACGTTTGAAAAACCGAACCGAACATACTCCAACAGAACGTACTCATAAAACCGACAAAAGCCAGAAATAATGAAAAGAATAGTAAGCTGAAATTTGAAGAGTGATAAGGTAGTATGAAGGTCGATATTGCCGTGATGCCATATAAGATGCCTTTTGGATTTATGAATTGTAAAAGCATGCCCGCTATAAAACTGTTGTTCTTGTCATCATTATCGTCCTTATCTTTATTTGAACTGGAAATGATTTTCATGGCCAGATACAGCATATAAATTGCACCGAGGATAGTCATGATAAATTCAATCTTTGGTATGAATTTTTCAAGCAAAACATTAAAATAACTACACAATAACATTATTACAAAAAAACCGGCACCTACCCCGAAACAAAATTTAATCGTCCTTTTTAACCCGTACTTGTTCGCAAATAACATGGCCATGATGTTATTTGGTCCTGGAGTGAAACTTGTAACAAAAACAAATAGCAAAAAAGATAGTAAAGGCATGGTTGACTCCCCTTTGTATGCTATAATGACCAAAAGTGACATTATAACGACTTACTTTTTATTGTACAATGCCGACGTTATATTGTAAATAAGGAGCATTTTTATGGAAGAAATAAACTTTATTATTGCTAACAATTTAAAAGCCATCAGGGAAAGTAAGAAATTAAGTCTTGAAAAGGTTGCAGAATTAACTGGAGTAAGCAAAACGATGATCGGACAAATCGAAAGGGGAGGATCGAGCCCGACGATTACAACCATTTGGAAAATAGCCAATGGATTGAAGATTTCATTTTCATCACTGATAAATAGCCCGCAGCCAGATACAAAAATTGTTTTAAAAAGTGAGGTTCAATCATTATCTGAAGATAATGGCAAATATCGAGTTTATCCCCACTTTCCCTTTGAAGATGAGAAGCGCTTTGAAGTATATTCAGTCGAGATAGAAAAAGGTGGATTCCTAAGTTCCGATTCGCATAGAGAAGGAACGGAAGAGTACATAACTGTTTTTGACGGGGAAGTGACCGTACGTGTAAATAACGAAGAATATACAGTAAGGAATGGTGATTCTATCAGATTCAAGGCTGACAGACCGCATGCCTACCATAATTCAGGGGAAACATTAACTCGATTAAGCATGATCCTGTATTATCCAGCTTAAAAAAGTGAGTAATCCTAATTCTGCTTATTATATATCTTTACAAAAATATTGGTGGCGGAAGTATTAAAAGTAAATATATTGGAACTTCATGTTAAATCAATAAAGAGTGGGGGAGATTTAAATCCCTCTCTTTTTTTGTTTCTGGTAATTTAGATATAAAGACCAAGTTTGATTCCGAGGAAAACTGATTCCATTTTACCATTAAATCATTTTCTCGATATATCATCTATCTACTGCTAGGTATTTTGGAGTGATTATAATGAAAATATTCTGTTAATATTCCATGTAGTATTGTAAATTTGTTTTAAAATTGGATTATTTTGTTGTAATATAGGAGATACACGGATCTTTAGAGGAAAAAAGTAGGGTGGATTTGTGTATGGGTAAGTAAATTTGTCGGGATTGAATTTTTGGAAAAGCGTGTCAATTCTTTGGATAAGTTAGCAGGATGTTATGCCAGTATAGAACTTATGGGGGGATTACTATAATGGGGAAAAAGAAAATCGTAAAAATTGCATCAGCTACCATAATGGCTGCGACAACGATCGTAGCAGTGGCACCGGCACCTTCGGATGCTGCCACTAGCCTTAATAGTAAAATCAAAACGGCCAAGGCCGCCATCAAAAAACCATTCGACACCTATTTCTACACTTCTAAACTCGCTTCAGTGTCCACTGTTGAAAAACAAATCAAGTCTGCAAAACAAGCAAAAAAAGACATCAACTCCACCATTAAAAAATCAATGTTAAGCAAAAAGGAAAAAGATGCCAAATACAAAGAGATCGAAGCTTATGATAAGTACATCACTCGTTCAGAAGGTTATGTAAAAGGGTATAAAGCGGCTGAGAAAGCAAAAGCTGCACATGGCAAATCGATTAGCGCCCTTACGAATTCAATAATTGCCAAGAAATCAATTGATATCAGGAATCAATACGAGGCACTGGATAAAGCCGTGAAAAAGGCAGATAAAGATATTAAAGATACGGTTTACGGTGCGAAAATCGAAAAGCTTTTATACGATAAATTCACTAAATCGACCAAAACAGCTTTGAACGGTGACCTGAAGGTTCCGTACTACTATGAAAAAGCCGCTTACTGGGTGAAGAAGGGTGATTTAAAGACCGCGGACAAGCGGATGCAAACCGTTTCTTCGCAGTTGAAAAGGGTCAGCAAAACATCCAAGCTCGGAAAAGCCATACACGCCTATGTTAAAGAAGTGAAAGGTAAGTATGATGATGCGGTATATGCAGAAAAGAAAAAAGAAGTGGCAAAACGGGTCAATGCCTATGTAGCTCTTGCCAATGGGGAACTTAAAACGAAAGAACAGATAAACGCGGCTAAAAAGGCGAAAGCAGCCATTCATTTAAATGGAATCAAGGAGTCGGACCGAAAGGAATTCCTAGCGAAAATAGCATTGGCGGATAAGAAAGTCGCTGCCGCTGAAGAAGCTTTGAAAAATCCAGCAAAGGCGATCACGCTTTCCTTGATGCATACGAATGACACGCATGCCCACTTGGATAATGTGGCCAAAAGGGTGACGGCTGTTAAGGAAGTGCGTAAGAGTAAGCCGCAAGCTCTTTTGGTGGATGCTGGTGACGTATTCTCGGGAACTCTCTATTTTAATGAGTTCAAAGGGCAAGCAGATCTTCGCTTCATGAATTTAATGAAATATGACGTCATGACATTCGGAAATCATGAGTTTGACTTGGGATCAAGTGCTGAAGGGCATCAAGCTTTGGCTGACTTCATTAAAGGGGCACAGTTCCCATTTGTCAGTTCGAACGTTGACTTCTCCAAGGATGATAAGTTTAAGGGACTATTTTCGGACCTGATTTCAAGTAAGCCGGAGCAAGGGAAGATATACAATGGAATCGTAAAACAAGTGGATGGCCAAAAGGTGGGTTTCTTCGGGCTTACGACTGAAGAAACGAAAGATATTTCAAGTCCTGGAAGTATAGTATTTGAAAACTATCTTGAAGAAGCCGAAAAAGCGGTCAAGGCGTTCAAAGGCATGGGTGTCAATAAGATAGTTGCCGTATCCCATATTGGTTATGATGACAATGCGGCTTATGACAATGATTTAACATTAGCTGCCAAGGTCAAGGGCATCGACGTGATTGTGGGTGGACATAGCCATACGCAGTTGGACGCCCCTGTTGTTGTTGACAAAGATGATAAAGGGAAAGCAAAAGACCCGACTGTCATCGTTCAAGGGTATCAGTATAGCGACTTTTTAGGAACGATTGATGTGGAATTCGATAAGAAAGGCAAGATTGTCGGACAAGCCGGTCAGCTGATTAAGCTTTCTGAAAAGCAGGATGATGCTGAAGCGGCAAAAGTGCTTGAAACATACTCCTCCAAGATTAAGGAGCTGAAGGAAACGAAGACGGGTGCAACAGCTGTGAAGGCCTTGGAAACACCGCGTGATGCAGGGGATGAAACGAAGCCGAGTGTTCGTAAAAATGAAACGGAACTGGGTAATTTAATTACGGATGGAATGCTTAGTAAAGCGAAGGAATTCAATAAGGATGCAGTCATAGCTTTCCAAAATGGCGGGGGCATCCGCGCTGGCATCGATCAAGGGGAGATCACTTTAGGGGAAATCCTAACCGTTTTACCGTTTGGGAATACGTTAGCGACGATGAAGCTTACGGGTGCAGAAATCAATGAAGCACTAGAGCATAGTGTAAGCCTCGCTCCTAAGGAAAATGGCGGCTTCCTGCATGTTTCCGGAATGAAATTCAGCTACGACAGTTCGAAGGAAGCAGGCAATCGTGTGACAAAGGTTGAAGTCCTGGGACAAGATGGGACATATTCCGATTTGGATGCAACGAAGGAATATATCGTGGCGACCAATGCTTTTACAGCCAAGGGCGGAGATGGATTCACCGTTTTCAAGAAGGCTTATGAAGAAGGAAGAGTGACCGATATCGGATTCGCTGATTGGGAGAATTTACGGGATTATGTAAGTGGGCTGAAAACTGTCGATCCAAGCATCGAAGGACGCATCAAGGATGTTGCCGGAAGCAATACAGACCCGACTGTGGTATTGGCTAAGGATTTTGGCGGAACGGCTGGTGCCCCAAAAACACATGAAGGTAATGTAGTTGTGGACATCACGAATATTGCTTCATTGGAAAATGCAGTGGTTAAAGGGAATCTTACATTAATAGGAACTCCTCCGGATACCTTTACTTTTTCACAGGTTACAGTCGAGGGTAATTTGGATTTATCGGGACTTAACGGGAAGACCGTGAGCATGAGCGGTGTCACGGTGAATGGAGAAACCATTCTTTAAGCGGTATTCAATTGATTCCTGAGCCTGCGAAAAAAAGTTGGAGGGGTTGAGATCTTGAAGAAGAACGGGATAAGTAAGCTTTTCTTTGCCATACTGATCGTGCTGTCAACGATTTTGCCAAATGCAGCCGCTGCAAAAGCGGAAGGGACAATATCGGTAATGGAAGCGATTAATAATAACAGTGGAACGGCGACGGTGAAGGGATACATCGTCGGTACTGCTAAAAGCGGTACAAGCTATCAACAAACATCTCCTTTTACTGAAAATACGAATATAGGAATTGCGGATAGTCCGGATGAAACGGATGTTAAGAAAATCATGCCTGTTCAGCTTCCAGCCGGAAATATCCGAACGGCTTTGAATTTGGTCGAACATCCGGAATTACTCAAAGCGCAGGTGACAATTACAGGGAAGCTGGAAAAGTACTTTTCAGTACCCGGTCTGAAATCCGCAACGGATTACACGATCATCACTGATGGGGGAACAACTCCTGAACAGCCTGATGTGAAGGTTCTGGACTCCATTGCCGAGGCACGCACGAATACTGAAGATGTAGTGCAGGTCGATGGGGTGGTCACCACGGGGCTTGGTTATTGGGGAGGAAAAGGCTTTTATATCCAAGATGAAACGGCTGGGCTATATGTTTATGGTTCTTCGTGGCCTGCGGATGTAAAGCAAGGGGATAAGGTCACTTTAATCGGGAAAGTATCCGCTTATAATAGGGAATTACAAATCCAACCAACCTCCCTTGAAGTCGTTTCTTCTGGAAATGAACTTCCTGAAATCCAAAAAATTGATGCATCTGGCGTCAATGAGGAAACACAAGGTGAGCTGGTAACCATTGAAAAAGCGACCATTACAGAATTGGCGGCATCGGGAGCATACGGAACATTCGAATTCAAGGCAGAAGATACTGAAGGGAAATCCGTTATCGTTCGCCATGATAACCGGACCGGTTCGAATTATGGGGATTTCCTGAATAGCTTTAAAGTAGGGGATGTCATTTCCGTAACCGGAATCGGATCGAGGTTCAATGACATGTATCAGTTGAAGCCGCGTGGTATTGAAGATTATGAACTGGTGAACAAACCAGCCGTATACACGGATATTTTCCCTGGTACGGTTAGTGAAAATACAAAAGTATCACTTGAATCTGGTTGGGAAGAAGCGAAAATCCACTATACGCTGGATGGATCCACACCGACGTCTTCAAGTGCCTTGTACACAGAACCTATCATTTTAACCAAAGATACTGTCATCAAGGCAATCGCGGTCAATGACAAGACATCGGAAGTTTTCACATTTGCCTATACCGTTACCAAAACCAATGAAGTGAAGATTCGTGACATTCAGGGGATGAATCATTTTTCATCATATGAAAATCAACTCGTCTCAGGTGTGGAAGGTGTCGTCACTTATGTAAAAGATGCAAATAATTTTTACATCCAAGATCCCAACCCGGATAAGGACTTAACGTCTTCCGAGGGAATACTTGTGTATAACAAAGCACATGGTCTAAAAGCGGGAGATCGTGTCAAAGTGGCAGGTAAAGTCGTCGAGTGGTATATCGAAGGATACGCTGAAATGAAAACGACTGATCTGCCAACGACTGAATTGACTAATACGACTATTGAAAAGCTTGGCACTGCTGCGATGCCAGAACCAATCGTCATTGGAAAAGATGTCATTCCGCCGTCTGAGAACATCGATGATGATAGATTGACAGACTTTAATCCGAGTGAGGACGGCATTGATTTCTACGAGAGTCTGGAAGGAATGCTCGTGCAAGTATATAACCCGAAAGTGGTTGCTCCTCAAGACCATGGTGAATTGGTCGTGATTCCAGGGAATATGGAAACGACTACTGCAGTTGGAGGCGTCAAAATAACGGAAAAGGATTTCAATCCTGAAAGAATTACACTGGATATAAATGATGAATCATTTGCAGCGAAAACGGGTGACTTCTTTGAAGGCTCGGTTACGGGTGTCATGAGCTATGGATATAGCAACTATAGGGTAGTGACGGATAAAGCTCAGCTGCCGGCGTTAAAGGATGGCGGTACGGCCCGGGAAGTGACATCTTTAGAGAAGGATGTTGATAAGCTATCGATCGCTTCCTATAATATAGAGAATTTCTCCACTCAAACCGCTAATTCGAAAGTTGAAACGATCGCAACATCCATCATTACCAATCTTAAACAACCCGATATCATCGGCGTAACGGAAATGCAAGATAATGATGGGGCTACAGATAGCGGGACAACGGATTCTGCTCAAAGTGCCAAGAAGTTAACCGACAAAATAAAAGAGCTGGGCGGACCGCAATATCAATTCATCGATATCGCTCCAGAAGATAAACTTGATGGCGGGGCACCCGGCGGGAATATCCGTGTAGGCTTTTTATATAATGTGGACCGTGTCAAATTGACTGAAGGAACGAAAGGAACGGCAACACAGTCCGTGGCCTTCAAAGATGGAAAACTTACCTTGAACCCTGGACGAATCGAGCCTACCGATCCCGCATTCACTTCAAGCAGGAAGCCTTTAGCCGCTCAATTCGAATTTAAAGGCGAAAGCGTAGTGGTGGTGGCCAATCATTTTAATTCCAAGGGCGGTGACCAGCCATTATTCGGCAAGAACCAGCCTCCTTTCCTTTCAAGTGAAACGCAAAGGCTTCAAATTGCCTCCATCGTCAATCGGTTTGTCAGTGATATCAAGTCACAGGATGCCAAAGCGAATATCGTCTTGCTTGGAGATTTTAATGATTTTGAATTTTCGGCACCGCTTAAAACATTAAAGGGCAAAGATCTAACCAATATGATCGAGAAAGTCCCTTTTGAAAAACGTTATTCTTACACATATCAAGGCAATTCACAAGTACTGGACCATATCCTGGTATCGAATAATATGGCCGCGGCCACGAAAGTCGATATTGTCCATATTAACTCATCCTTCATGGAAGTTCATGGAAGGGCAAGCGATCATGACCCTGTATTGATTTCAACCTCGTTATCTGGATCAGGTGGTGTTGAACATCCTGCTCCAGAAAAAACGTATCATGTAACAAACGTTAAAACAAAAAGACTTACGATTGCTTCACCTAGTGTTTTGATCGATCTTGACGAAACATCCAACATCGAAGAAGGTATCTGGTTAAAAGGTTCATATGCTGTACTCAAAGGCCTTGGGCTGAAGAATGCTGCTGTGACGATAAAACCGGATAAGGAAGGCGCAATCATTGATTTTGGAGGCATGGCGGTGAAGGAAGTCATCATTGACAACGCCAATGTAAAAGAAATCAGGGGTGCTGAAAACGTTCAGAAATGGTCGGTAACAGAAGGTGTCGACACATCGAATATCAAATTTGTCGATTCGAGAGGGGAAGCAATTGCTTCCCCTTTCGACCCTAAAGAAGAAAATCTTGCGCCCGTCGTAACGAAGAAACTGGAAAATCTTGAAGTGAAAGCCGGTTCCAAGGTCACCATCTATTTGAGTGAGCACTTCTCAGATCCAGATGGAGATAAGCTGACCTTTTCATCCACTATCGGTACAGTCACCGGCCAGACATTAACCCTACCTGCAAATGAAGCTGGAACATACCTCGTTGCAGTCAAGGCCGAGGACCAGCTATCGGAGTTGCCCGTTTCACGCTGACCGTTTCGAATGATAAGCCGCTTGAAGCTTATTACGAAACGGCGGCAGGAAAAACGGGAACGGAATTGAAATCGGTTCTGCACTCGATTATTAAGGGGCATACGATGTTAACTTATGATCAAGTATGGAATGCCCTTAAAGAAACGGATGAAGACCCGGTGAACAAACAGAATGTCATCTTGCTTTACTCTGGAAAATCCATCTCGAAGAACGCGAATGGGGGCAATACCGGACAATGGAACCGTGAACATGTTTGGGCAAAGTCCCACGGTGATTTTGGGACAAGCAAAGGTCCCGGGACAGACCTTCATCACCTCCGTCCCGCTGATGTGACAGTGAATGGTAAACGGGGCCACCTTGATTTCGACGATGGCGGTCAAACATATAGTGGATGTGAATGTAAGTTTGATTCAGATTCATGGGAGCCGCCAGACCATGTGAAAGGCGATATAGCAAGGATGCTATTTTACATGGCCGTCCGATATGAAGGAAACGGCGAGTTGGATCTTGAATTATCCGATACAGTCAATACGTATCCGAAGCCGCTTCATGGAAAGCTATCGACACTTTTGAAATGGAATGATCTCGATCCAGTCGACGATTTCGAGAGCCATCGCAATGATGTCATTTATGACTGGCAAAATAACCGCAACCCATTCATCGACCATCCTGAATGGGCATCCGAAATTTGGGGTGCCGCTAAATCCATCGATGGGAAAAAAGCGAGTTAAATCGGAGATAGAAGGGGCAAGCAGCCTGATGGCTGCTTTTTTCATGCTTTCCTACAAATATAATCATTGAAAGTTAATTATCTTAAAATACTGAAAAATCAAATATTGATTTTGCGTTAAATAATAAAAATTTTGGTAGGTATGTTTATGTAATATATGTTAATATGGGATATGCAATGAAAGGGTTTTCATTGCGGAAATGATAAATATATTTTAATATAGTAATTATGCCGCTTTTTGATCTTCATTCACCCTTAAAAGACGGTTAAAAAATATTGCCAGAAAAGGGGCATTAAACAATGAAATACAGATCTGCATTCGATATAATCGGTCCCGTCATGATTGGACCTTCAAGCTCACATACAGCAGGAGCTGCCAGAATTGGCAGAGTGGCAAGGACATTATTCGGAAAGCAACCGGAGAAAGCGATTATTTCTTTATATGGTTCTTTTGCAAAAACATACAGGGGACACGGTACGGATGTTGCTGTCGTAGGCGGGATATTGGATTTCGATACGGATGATGAACGAATCCCTGCCTCTTTAACGATAGCGGAAGAAGCCGGTATGGAAGTTACCTTTACAATCGAGGATACTGTGACGGATCATCCTAATACAGTCAAAATCAGACTGTTCGACGAAGATAAAGAATTAGAACTTGTTGGGATCTCGATTGGCGGCGGAACGATAGAAATAACGGAGTTGAATACGTTCAAGCTTAAATTGTCAGGTGAAAACCCAGCCATTTTAGTCGTGCATAACGATGTGTTTGGAATAATATCTTCCGTTTCGACAGTATTGGCCAATCATGAAATTAACGTTGGACATATGGAAGTTTCGCGAAAAGAAAAAGGTCAAATGGCCCTTATGGTGATTGAAGTCGATCAGAAAATCAAGGGCGATGTCATGAAGGAAATTGAAGAATTGGAAAATGTGTCGCAAGTCATAAGGATGGTTGAATGATAATCATTGAAAGTGTTGGCATAGATATGGAGGTAAAAACATGTTCCGAAATGTAGCAGAGTTGGTTGAACTTGCTGAAAGTAAAAATGTAAAAATCGCGGAAATCATGATTTTACAAGAAATGGAGTTCTCAAGCCTGTCGAGAGAACAGATCATTGAAAAGATGGACAGGAATTTGACAGTGATGGAACAAGCGGTGGAAAGAGGTCTGAAAGGTGTTCAATCCGTTACAGGCCTAACGGGCGGAGATGCGGTTCTTTTGCAAAATTATATCAAGTCGGGCAAGGCACTCGCAGGCGATTTATTATTGGATGCCGTCAGTAAAGCTGTTGCGACGAACGAAGTGAATGCTGCAATGGGAATGATTTGTGCCACTCCGACTGCAGGTTCTGCGGGCGTTGTTCCCGGTACATTATTTGCCGTGAAAGAAAAATTAAACCCGACCCGAGCAGAGATGATTGAATTTCTTTTCACTTCCGCTGCCTTCGGATTCGTGGTTGCAAACAATGCTTCCATTTCTGGAGCGGCTGGTGGCTGCCAAGCAGAAGTGGGCTCGGCAAGCGGAATGGCCGCAGCTGCGATAGTAGAACTGGCCGGCGGTACACCAAGCCAAGCTGCAGAAGCGATGGCGATCACATTGAAAAATATGCTTGGATTGGTTTGTGATCCAGTGGCAGGATTGGTTGAAGTTCCTTGCGTGAAACGTAACGCAATGGGTGCATCCAACGCAATAACGGCAGCTGATATGGCACTTGCAGGCATTACAAGCCGCATTCCATGCGACGAAGTTATCGATGCCATGTATAAAATAGGATTGACCATGCCAGTTGCACTTCGTGAAACGGCAGAAGGCGGCCTGGCTGCGACTCCTACCGGGCGTAGATTGGCAAAGGAAATTTTCGGTTCATATAAATAAACTTTCAGTCCCATTAACAACAGATTAGTTAATGGGATTTTTATTTGTCTTAAAAAACAACTCCAATCCCATCAAACTGCTCATTTTTGCAAATGAAAAAAGGGATTTAGAGGAAGATGGAGGGATTTGGCGTTTATGTACACGGAGATAGAAACAGCTGTCAAAAAATCTGAATTATCAGTGAATATGGAACCACAGCAACTTTGTGAGTTATCATTTTCAATGATAAGATGAGTACGAAACTTACTATGGGAAGGATTGATTCTTCATTAATTTTCTCGAATTAACGTACACGTCGGCAATGGAAAAAGCGATGTTTCAGGCTCATGGAATCGGCTATGCACTATATGCTCAAAAACTGGAGCAACGTATAATGGTTGAACAAGAACGGGAACAGGATTATCTACAAAGCAGGCGTATATCAGAGGAGATGAGATCCAATCTTTTTTTGGGGAGTTAATTTCGATCTACGATATCGGATGAAATAAAGCGAAAAAATCATGAACAAGCGAAAGAGCAATCGAAAAAGATTGCTCTTTTTGTTTTGCCCTAAAAGGCAGGCGATTCATTAATTTTTCCATTTAAAAGAAGGAAACAACACTTTTAAATAGAATGTACGTTGATGAAGAGGAGGATGATCTTGGTGGAGAGAAGAGCATTACTGGTTTCTGCATTACCGGGATATGAAGAGGAAATGGGGCGGTGGCTATGGTGTTTAGAAGATGTTCGCCGTACGCTTATATCGGAATTGACTGGAATCAGCCAAAATATACTCGATTCGAAAATCGATGAAAGGCAAACGATTGGCTCGATGTTATATCACATAGCGCTGATTGAGGCAGATTGGTTATACGAGGAGGTCCTTGTTTCGGAATGGGATTCGGAAATATCCGCGTTGTTTCCATTAGGATGCCGTGCTGAAGATGGCTCACTAAGCCACATTGAAGGACAAACATTAGAAGAACATTTCTACCGCCTCAATAAGGTACGTGAAGTATTTCTTTCAAACTTTCGCACAATGGACCTAACGGATTGGAGAAAACCGAGGGTACTTGAACAATATGATGTCACACCTGAATGGGTCGTTTACCATTTGATTGAACATGAATCACATCATAGGGGTCAGATTTTTCAATTGCTGAAGAAATTACGGAATGAATGAGAAGTTAAAGAAAGGGTATTTCCACTCCAGGAATTCGCTTTCTCCGGGCGGTCCGCCTGTGGAATCTCCCTTGGACGCGCTTTTCCCGCAGGAGTCTTGTACACCCGTTCCAATCAACTTTGTTTAAAAAATTTAGATAGAAACCATTTTGTCGACAAAATGGGGTTCGGAATGGTCTCATCCCGAAGCATGATTTTAAAACCCTTAATAGTTTTTAACTGTATTCCTTAATGGATTGAAGAAATTTGCGACACGCCTGCCGGAAACTGGCTAGCCGAGACCCCACAGACGCTTGCGGCGAGGAAGCTTGGGAGACAGTCGGCGGAAAGGGAGTGGATTTCTGAAATCAACTGAACGTTTTTAAAATAAAAAAACTGTAGGCAAACTCGCTTTTCTTCGAATTTGTCTACAGTCAATTATATCTGGACTGATTTATATCATTAATCTATTTGGTGATTATGACCGAATTTCGACCGTAAGACGCTGCTGGCATACCCAATGAATCCTCCAACAATGGCAGGGATGATCCATCCTAGTCCTGCCTCATACATAGGAAGTATTGCAGTGAAGAAATCATTAATGAATGAAATGTGTACACCAGCTCCCTTCAATCCATCGAATAAACTGACGATGAATGTTAAAAGTAAGCTGCCTTGATAAACTTCAGGTCTTCCTTTAAATAAAGAATGAAGAAATGTTAAGAAAATCAAAACAATGGCTAATGGATAAATGGCTGTCATTACCGGTACAGAAATGGCAATTAACTGGGTTAGTCCGATATTGGCAATTATTGCACTGAATATGGATAAACTTATCGCAATTGTTTTGTAAGGCAGATTTGGAAATAGTTTATGGAAGTACGTCGAGCAAGCTGTAATGAGTCCTACGCTTGTCGTTATACAAGCCACAGTTATCATTAATCCTAATAACAGCCCACCATATGCTCCAAAGTAATAATCCGAGACTTTTGCCAAGACAATGCCTCCATTATCCAAGCGTCCAAGTTTCTCAACGCTTGAAGCACCCATATAAGAGAGAGCTGTATAAATGGTAGCAAGGATGACGGCCGCAATGGCAGTCGCTTTTCCACAAACGATCATTATTTGTTTTTTTGTTTTAGCACCCTTTTCTTTAATGGCATTAATGATGATGATGCCAAAAACAAAAGATGCAAGAGTATCCATCGTTAAATACCCTTCCCTGATCCCATTGAAAAATGGTTGAACCATATAGTGCTCGGCAGGTGCTTGGAAATCTCCAATTGGATTAACGAAAGCGACTACCACCAGGATTCCAATGAACGTCAACTTGATGGGTGTTAAAACTTTCCCTACAATTTCGACAATTTTCGCAGGATTGAGCGAAAGAAGGCACGAAACTGTAAAAAAGATGATGGTGAAAATAAGTAATGGCAATGGACCTGAATCTTCAGGCAAAAAAGGTTTTACACCAATCTCAAAAGAAACGTTTCCTGTTCTAGGCATTGCGAATAATGGACCAATGGCTAAATAAAGAACGGTTGTGAATACAATACCAAAGACTGGATGGACGCGGCTCGCTAATGATTGTAAGTCATCTTTTCCAGAGAAACCGAGTGCCAGCACACCAAGTAACGGTAATCCTACTCCTGTGACCAAAAACCCTGCATTAGCTGACCAGATATTTGTACCTGCTGATTGACCAAGCATTGGCGGGAAAATTAAATTCCCTGCCCCGAAGAAAAGGGCAAATAACATTAACCCAATCACTACTATAAATGAAAATGGTACCTTATTAGACAAAATAAACCCTCCGAAAAAACCAAAATTTGCTTTTTTAGAAAATTATTAAATTTTCTAAAAATTAAATACAAGCTAATACTAAGACCGTATCGTATTATAACTAAATTAAATTGATATTTCAATATATTTTTTGTTTTTGTTTTTTACCCTTATGATCAGTGATTCGCCCTTACCTTATTTTGAACATCTAAAAGCTGCTCATACTAATGAAATTAATTTTTGAACAAATGAAATTTAAAGGAGATGAGGGTGCTAACATTTAGGAACAGTGGAAATTAAGGCGGTGTTTTATAATGGGAGTATTTTTTGAAAAAATACTGGGATTGTTCTTTGAAAAACGGAAACAAAAGCCTTTTTGTCGGTCAATTGTTGGCTGGAATTGTTTTGATCATTATAACAATGTTTGCCATTCTTGTACTTGGCCCAGAGTTAACAGCAAGACAAAATTATCTGATCTATATGTTGGCTAAGAAAATCAATATCGCTAATTTCATGACGCGGCTGGAAGCAATACTTGCCATAATATGATTCATCACAATTTTTATTAGATTTAGTTTGTTTTTTTATGTGACCGTTTTAGGTCTGGCACAAACTTTAAAATTGCAAGATTATCGTCCTCTGGTTTTTCCGGTTGGGATCCTTTTGATTGCCTGATTATGTCACCCAATATCGTCCATTATAATGAATTTATTTCAGACATCTGGCCGTTTTATGCTATGACATTCGGGTTTCTGCTTCCATGATATTTACTAATAATCTCCAAAGTTCAGAAAAATGATGGACCAAACTAAGGTCGGGTCTTATTTGTTAAGAAACTTGTGTAAAATTCTATTAGAAGCTCAGGTATTATTCCATTAAGGTGCAATTTTTTATTTTGTCTCAGTTTTTATGAGGGTTTATAAAACCTCGACCGTCGATTTCCACTCCAGGCACTCGCTTTCCGCGGGCGGTCCGGGAGCCTCCTCGGCGCCTTGCGCCTGCGGGGTCTCCCCTCGACGCGCTTTTCCCGCAGGAGTCTCGCACCTTCCGTTCCAATCAACTGTACTAGATTATCCTTCATGGTTTTTTACAGTAATCCTTAATGGATGGAAGAAATTTGCGACACTCCTGCCGAATAACTGGCTAGCCGAGACCCCACAGACGCTTGCTTTGATGCGGCTTGGCAGAAAGTCGGCGGTAAGGGAGCGGATTTCTGTATCGATTCAAATATATATTCCTGCCTTTTCTATCAAAAAGCTGTACACCCAATTCGTCTTCAAGCTTTGAAATCGACCGACTAAGCGCAGGCTGGGAAATGGATAATTGTTCTGCTGCACGAGTAATATGTTGAACACTTGCAACTTTTTGAAAATAATTGATTTGATGCCAATCCATTGAATTACCTCACTTGTTTTTTTATTTCTCTTTAATCATATGCCCCTTCACCCATAACTTCTAATTGTTAATATGCATTAGAACAATACCTAAAAGGTATTATTTTTTTTGATTTCGAAAAATTCAAGAGAGGGTTTTGCCCTTTTTTGGCCATAAAAAATCCCCTTTAGGTAGACTATCAAGAACATCAAGTTCTTTTTTACAGTCTATTTAAAGGGAGGGTGTTAGTCACTTTGATTCCATCCGGCAAACTTGAATGCCAATAAATCTTTTCTGACTTGCATATATGCCATGATTTCAATCAATTAAGACACTCATTTTCTCAGTGTCATTAAACCTGTTTAATATAACTTCAACAAAAGCCTCTACTGCTGGAGCCAGCCATTTTTTCTTTTTTATCAGTATATGGGAATAAATGGGATTGAGTTTTTCAGAATGACTAAGGATTTTAAGCTTGCCGCTCTCTACTTCTTCTTTCACTGTAATAAAAGGCAAAACTGAAAACCCAAGTCCGCTCATGACAATCTTTTTGATTGCTTCTATACTCCATAACTCCATGGTTTGAAAGTTATCCATTTCATGCTTTAATAGATATCTTTCAAACATTGTCCGATAACTGCAGCCTTCTTCATTTGTGATGAAAAAATGGTTGGTGTTGGTGCCGATATTTTTATATTCATCAAAATGATCAGGACCGTCAGGACTGCTCACAAGAACGATCTTCTCCTCAATCAAAGAATAATGAATGCATTTTTCCGGTTTTATTTCCGGATAGACCATTAATGCGACATCTACCCGCCCACTTATTAAGTCGACTTGGTTTTGGCCACATGGGCCATTGGTTAATATGATTTTGACATCAGGATATTTCAAGGAATAATCCCTTATGATTGGACCTAACCTGGAAATTGTTAAAGACTCCGGTGCAGCCACTTTTAAAACACCTTTAACTTCGTTGGTGCAACGCAAGTTCCTAATCTGTTCGTGAGTGGAAAGTAAATCTTCCGCTAACGGTATTAAGTCTCTGCCTAGAGTAGTAAGCTGCAAATTTCTATTTGTAAAAGTAAAAAGTTCCCCGCCAATCTCATGTTCAAGCGCCTGAATATGTGAAGTTATCGTGGATTGAGTATAACCCAACTTCGATGCAGCCCTAGTATAACTTCCTATTTCTACAATAGTCTGAAACGTTTTAAGGTGTCTAATTTCCATATCGTTCTCCTTAAATTTGAATGATGTATCGAAAAAAATGATAATGAATTTTTTAATTTCAATTTTATTTATAGTTATAGTCATCTTACAATAAAGACTGTTCGTTAGGAAATAGTAAATGAAGGTGAGATTATGAGTATAATAGCGTTTCTTTCGTATGTGATGATTACATCGATTACGCCTGGTCCAAGTAATATCTTATTGATGAATGAAGCAAGGAGGTTTGGTTTTTTTGGGTCATGGAAGTTCACTAGCGGCATCTTGGCAGGATTTGCAGTACTCGGGATCATGAGCGGAGTATTTACAACAAGCCTCTATAATTGGATTCCTATTGTAGAGCCATATTTTAAAATAGCCGGTGCAGCATATCTTCTTTACTTAGCTTGGCAGATTAGCATTCCAAAAGGTTCAAAGAAGGAATCCAGAGATGTGCAGTCTTCTTTTTTATCAGGTTTCGTTCTTCAAATTATCAATGTCAAAAGCATTTTGTTCTATTTAACCGTGTTGAGTGCGTTCATTTTACCGTTTAATGAATCGCTTAAATTCGTAGCTATCTATTTAGCCTTAACCATTTTCCTGGGATGGATGGCATTGCTTTTGTGGTCAGGATTCGGCTCGTTGTTCAAAGACTTTTTTGCTAAACATGACAAGTCATTTCGGTTAATTATGTGTTTGTTATTGATTTACTCTGCCGGTACAATTTTTCTATGATTACCAAAAAGAAGCAACAGTACCTCATGAGCTAACAGGTTTGGCTGAAGATCGGACCTTTCATTAGGTTCTTATCTTAACTGTAAGCTTTAAAAAACTTCTTATTTTATAAACAATGACATTAATGCAGGCTTTTTTTCATACGATATATTTGGGGTGAAAAAATGGCAAGAGTAAGTTACCGAAGTTCAGATGTTGACTTAATGGCAAGGATGATGAGAGCTGAAGCCGAAGGTGAAGGACTACAAGGAATGTTGTATGTTGGAAATGTAATTGTTAATCGTCTTAAAGCAAATTGTTTAGACTTTAAAGATTTAAGAACAATTCCACAAGTCATTTTTCATGTACAAGGAGGAAATTATTCTTTTGAAGCTGTTCAAAAAGGTAATGTATTTTATCAAAGAGCGAGAACTGCTGAAAAAAGATTAGCAAAACAGAATTTGAATTATTGGAGACAACATCCAGGGAAATATGCACTTTGGTATTTTAATCCATATGCTCCATGCCCTCCAACATGGTACGATCAACCTTTTGCTGGTCAATATAAAAATCATTGTTATTATGAACCAAAACCTGGAACATGTGCAAGTGTTTATACAGGAGGTTAGGCGGTCTAGGGGCTATTAATTCATTTCAAGGAGCTGTATCAGCAGCTCCTTTTTTTTATGCATCAAACGGGCACTTCAACAAGGAATTGTGGAATTCATGGTAAAATAAAGGGAATAATCGATTGTTGTTTGGGGGATTTTTAGTGAAGGCTATTATATTTTTTGTTTATTTAATTATTGGGTTATTCATTTTCTATATAGTTATTGAAACAGCGGTAAGGAGAGGAATTAACAATTCAATTATTGGTCAATTTCTTGAAAAGAAGTATGGAGTTAAAGAAGATAAAAAGTCTTTTCTTGATGATGATTTGGATAATGAAATAAAACGGATTATTAAAATAAGGGATGCCTATGGAAATTTATATTACGAACCCTTTTTTAAAACAAAATCGACAAGACGACAAGAATGATTTTCCTCAAACAGGCGCTTTCCTATAACAAGGAACAGCGCTTTTATTCATTTCAATTGTGGAATAGCACACCTATTCAGCGTCTTTCCGAGGTCGACGAAATTCGGCTTAGTACACCTTCCGCTTTTCTGGTTCCGATTCAATATTTTCGATGAAAGCTGTTTTGGCTTCCTCCAGCAACAAGCCTTTTAATTTCCGGAGCTTTTTTGGTCCCACTCCTGGTAATTTATCAGGTATATGTACTTCGAAATCCCCCTGCCGTTTATAAAAGCGAATGCTACCAAGCCAGATTCTTTCGACTTTCCCCAAGGTATATGTAAATCAAATCGTTGCTGAATGAATGAAGATAACTCAGGTAGCCCTAAACCTTCATAGAGGGGAGGGAAGTCATGATAAACTGGGGGTTCTTTGAATGATATTGAAGAGACCTTCAAATGGATACTCCTCCTTTGGTGGAATAAAGACAGACATACGTTGCCTATATCATTGTGCTAGGGGCCAATTTTTTAAACATCCTTACAGTGGTCGTGCTTCCCTGTAATCAGGAACAGTGCTGATTGGAACCTTCAAAATGAGGAGGCATACTAAGATTTTAAGATCTTAGAAGATAAGGTTAAAGATTTTATAAATATATACCGAATTCAATCTAGGAATGTAACATTCCTTTCAGTTGTTGTTGTTGAAATCCTAAGAATTCTAGAGCAGTCGTGAGATTGTGATTAGTTTATTGAGGAGGTTAATTCATTCGAACTGTACTTAACGTTTATATCCGTTTTGAATAAATTACCCTTGTAAAAGCCAGATTATTATCATAGGAAATATGAGTG
Organism: Peribacillus sp. V2I11; assembly: GCF_030817135.1. Classification (NCBI taxonomy): domain Bacteria; kingdom Bacillati; phylum Bacillota; class Bacilli; order Caryophanales; family Bacillaceae; genus Peribacillus; species Peribacillus sp. V2I11. The sequence continues at coordinate 3,115,573 of NZ_JAUSYW010000001.1, forward strand.
ATAAAAATGAGGGTCCTGTATGAACCAAGCTGGTGTTAATGAAAAGTATAAGGTATCGCCATTCTATGTATTATTTTTAGTGCATGCCATGCAAACTGGATTGGGCGTGTTAAATTTTCAAAGAGATTTAGCTAAGGCGACGGGAACGGATGGCTGGATCTCCATACTCCTAGCCGGACTGATTGTTCATATATTAATTTGGCTTATATATAAGATTTTCAGTATTGTTCCTGGTGATCTCATATACGTTAATAACCATGCATGGGGTAAATGGATTGGGAATTTCTTTAGTCTCTTATTCATTCTGTACTTTTTCGCCCTTGGAATGACGATCATAATCGGTTATATAAATGTCATTCATGTTTGGATGTTTGACGAGGTACCTTCTTGGGCATTTGCTTTGGTTTTCCTAATCCTGATTTATTATATAAATACGGGGGGGTTCAGAACCATTACAGGTATTGCCTTTTTAACTGTAATCGTTTCATACTGGCTTTTATTTGTACCTTTTTATGGTTTTAAATACTCTGATTTCACAGGTGTTCTTCCTATTTTCGATCATACTTTATTAGAAATAATGAAAGGAACTAGAAGTTTTTCATTATCAATGCTTGGTTTTGAAATGATACTGATGTTTTATCCGTTCATCAAAAATGCAAAAAAATCTCAAAAGTATGCTCACGGAGGAGTCATAGCCACTACGTTATTGACCTTATTACTTTATTTTGTTTCGATAGTCTTTTATTCACAGAAACAGTTGGCCCTTACCCTATGGCCAACACTAACAATGACCAGTATTATTGAATTGCCCTTTATTCAACGGTTCGAATACATAACTGTTTCTTGGTGGACCATCGTCATCATTCCCAATATGGTCATTCCTTTGTGGGCTGCCAGCAGGGGTGTCAAGCGCTTATTCAACGTCCAGCAAAAGTATCCCTTATGGGTAATGTCCATAATCATACTACTCGTCAATATATTCTTTTTCGATGTCGATTCCTTATTTGTATTAAATAAAATGATCAATCCATACTGCGTGTGCTTCATTGTTTTATACTTGCCTCTTCTTTTGACTTTAATAAGCATAAAAAAGTGGAGGAAACGTTTATGACAAATTATCATTTAATATAATAATATACTACTCAGTCAAACTCGAAGAAAAGAGAGTTTGATTGCAGTTTTTTTATTTTTGAAAAACGTTCCAGTTGATTTCCGAAATCCGCTCCCTTTCCCCCGACTGTCTGCCAAGCCACATCAAAGCAAGAGTCTAGCGGGGTCTCGGCTAGCCAGTTATCCGGCAGGAGCGTCGCAAATTTCTTCAATCCAATGAGGTTTCATTCGTATAAACAAGTCTTGCTTAAAGTAATGGTGATGCATCAAAAACTTGGTGAGCCTTTATACACTGTTTTTGATGAAATTTCGGATTGTAAAATGTTACATAATATTGTAATCCCATGGCGTAATAGCTGTTCATTCATATAAGAGTAACTTACTCGTAAATGTTGATTTCCTTGTACTACAGGGTAACAGGCTGACCCAGGTAAGAATGTAAGCTGCTGTTTTTTTGCTTCTAATAGAAGTTGGTTAGTATCCATCCATGATGGAAGCGTGATCCACAAGTTTAACCCTCCTCTAGGAACTACCCACGATATTTCAGAAGGTGCATGCTGAGAAAGCAACTCAAGAACTAAATCACGTCTTATCTTCAGAGCAGTTCTTAATTTTTTAGTATGATCAATCATTCTTTGAGATTTTATAAATGGTAATATGGCCTTTTGGGTAAGCAATGGACTCCCTAAGTCAGTATTCGCTTTTGCTGCAAGTAGACGTTTGAATATGGATCCAGAAGCAGCTAATATTCCAATTCTACAACCCGGAGCTAGAGTCTTGGTTAGGCTTTTTAAATAAACGACATGACCGTACTGATCCATGTTTTTAATGGAAGCCGGTGGCTTTTTATCAAAGTAAATTTCGCTGCATGGATCGTCCTCAATAATAATGCACTGGATACTTTGGGCTATATCAAGCATCTGTCTACGTCGTTTTAACGTCATGACTGCGCCTGTTGGATTATGAAAGGTAGGAATTGTGTAAATGATTTTTGGTTTATGCTTGTCACATAAATTTTGAAGGATATCTACTTGCATTCCACCATCATCGACAGGAACGGTAAGTATTGTAGCTCCTCTTCCTCTAAAAACATCAATAGCTCCTGGATAAGTAGGGGCTTCCATTACCACAACATCACCTGGTCCAACAAATGTGCGTGCGATAAGATCTATTCCTTGTTGTGAACCACTCGTAACTATAATATTGTCTGGTGTAGTAGGAACTTCAAGCCTTTTTAAATACTCGTACATTGCGTTTCTAAGTTGTTCATCACCTTGAATGTTTCCGTATTGAGACAAAATCTTTGGGTTTTCTGAAAGCATTTGGTGTACCTCTTGCTCCAAATATCGATTAGGAAGAAGCCCTGGATCGATCATGGAGGATGAAAGGTGAAGTTCTTCGGGGACTTGGTGGAACTGGGCAAACTGAGATCTAGGTAAATAATCCTGAACAGATACTTGCCAATTAAAAGAGAGAGCCTCTTGCCGTGTATCCACCATATCTCTTTTTTCTGCATTTACGAATGTTCCCTTTCCTTGGATCGATATGGTAAAGTTTTCTTCTTCTAATTTGTTGTAGCCCTTTACAACTGTAACTAAACTTACTCCGAGCTGTTTTGATAATTCACGTACTGATGGTAATTGCATTCCTTCTTGAAGGAGTCCTGAACGAATGTGATCTACAATTGATTGATATATTTGCTTTGAAAGTGAAACCTCAGCGTTACGATGAATTTCAATATGCATGTTCCATCTCCTTTCAGTGTTATATAAGGTTGTTCAGTGATATATATTTTTGGGGGATAAGATAGCAATTGATTATAAAACATTATAACACTGGAAGAAGGGATAATTTACGATGAGAGTGTAAAGGAGGATAAGCAAAAATAGGATAAATGGGACAAATGCAATCCATCCTTAAATCTTTTCTAGAATACGCCCAGTTACTCGCAGCAACTTTTAAAATTCACCTTTTGTTATTTAATATTAGGACATTAATGTGTGTTTGGTTTATTCTTTTCATTCCACTGTTATATAAGTCAGTTGACTGTTATAGTTATGTTTATATTATGATGAATCTAGTGAACTTAATTAGAAAATTAACTTAGAAATAATTTCCATTCATCTGTTATGTTAGTTTTTTCATTGCCCTTACTCTGTTTATTATTTTGATTAGTAGTCATGAGAATAAGCTGTATATATAAAAAACAGAATATTCAAATAAAAATGGAGCTGAAAGGTAAAATATCGAAGTTTCAAGGAAGGAATGTTTACAAATGGAAAATAAATTTGCTGAGAGAGCTTGTCTAGTTTCATCTTCTGAGACCCGGGAGATATTAAAAGTAACAGAAAGACCAGAAGTCATTTCTTTTGCGGGAGGACTTCCAGCTCCAGAGCTGTTTCCTGTAGAGGCCCTTAAAGTTGCGTGCAATGCTGTATTGAATGAAGAGGGCGCGGCTTCTCTTCAATACAGTACCACTGAAGGCTATGGTCCGTTGAGAGACTCTATTTGTCAAAAGTTAAAAGCCATTGGGATTGACTCTACTAGTAACAATATTCTTATCACTTCAGGGTCCCAGCAAGCAATAGATCTTACTGGAAGACTATTTATTAACGAAGGAGATACTATTATTTGTGAAAGCCCGACCTATCTTGCAGCAATTAATGCATTTAAATCATACAATGCAAACTTTGAGGAAGTGGCTATGGACAATGATGGGATGATAATGGAAGAGCTGGAGAGGAAACTGCAAGAGCATCCTAGCGCAAAATTCATCTATACTATTCCCGATTTCCAGAACCCTACAGGCCGTACATTAAATCTTCAAAGACGTAAAAGAATGATCGAACTTGCGAATCAATACGATGTACTGATTATAGAAGATAATCCATATGGAGCTATAAGGTTTGCTGGAGAAGATATCCCGCCAGTGAAACATTTTGACACTGAGAACAGAGTAATTTACATGAGCACTTTCTCTAAGATTTTTACTCCTGGCCTTCGAATCGGATGGATTTGTGCAGATCAATCGTTTATTGATAAGTACGTTGCTTTTAAGCAAACAGCTGACTTACATACTGACAGCTTTGCTCAAAGGATAACAGCTAAGTATATGGAACTTTACGATATGGAAGAGCATATTAAAAAAATCAAAGCAGTATATAAAGCAAGATGTACAGAAATGTTAAACTGCCTGGAAGAATTCTTTCCCGAAAATTTGTCTTACAGTAAGCCAGAAGGTGGGTTATTCATTTGGATTGAGCTCCCAGAGGGAGTTGATTCCAAACATATATTTACAGAGTGCTTAAAAAATAATGTCGCTTGTGTTCCTGGTGTTCCATTCTTTCCAAATGGCACCCAGAAGAATACTTTACGTTTAAATTACTCGAATATGCCTGAAGACCAAATCATTGAAGGAATGAAGCGTATGGGTGATGTATTACATCGTGAATTAAATAAAGAGACAATATGTTTGTGAACTAAAGGAAACAAAAAATAATTAAATCAAACACCACAACCTTTAATAATATATATACCTTCCAAATGTTTAATGAAAGCACCATTCTTAAAAATATCCAATTCAAAAAATAAGATATTAATTGTATTATTATTAATAAATCTTACATTTGAATAATCAGGAGGCTTATCATGCCAATATCATTTATAAATCCATACATTACAAAGCCCGTTTCGACATCACCACCACCGTTCACTCCTTTATATACGCTTATATATAAAACAGATTAAGAATCTGCGAAATATATAAGCTGTTTCGCAGATTCGAAGGAGTAGACGATGAAATCTAAAATTCAGTTTATATTATCAATGATCATTTTCGGTACTATGGGTTTAGTTGTAAAATACATTGATCTATCTTCGAGTGAAACAGCTTTTCTAAGCAGTTCAATTGGGTGTCTATTTTTAGTGTTTGTATTTTTCATTATGAAGAAATCCATTCCATGGAAATTAGTGAAAGTTAATGCTTCTGCCCTTTTTCTTTCTGCGATTGCATTGGGGGGGAATTGGATTTTTCTTTATCAATCCTACGATCATACAACGCTCGCTAATGCAACACTGGGGTATTATTTTGCACCAGTGTTTGTCATGGTTCTCTCGCCATTTGTACTTAAGGAACATTTACCAATTAAAAAAATTGTTTGTATTGGCGTAGCGATATTAGGTATGTTATTGATTATTGGAAACGGCATTAGCGCCTCTGGTAAAGATGATCTACTTGGAATCCTTTTCGGGTTAGTTGCGGCTGCATTTTACGCAGCCTTAATGTTATTAAATAAATTCATTCAAAACATGGGCATGTTAGAGATTACAATCATTCAACTTGGAACAACTGCTTTACTTCTCTTTCCCTATGTATTATTCACCGAGGGATTTGGTATCTTGGAAGTATCAAGAACTTCCATTCCTTTTATAATACTCTTGGGCGTTGTTAACACTGGTATTGGCTTTTGGTTATTTTTTTCTGGTATGCTAAAGTTAAAGGGACAAAGTATTGCTATGCTAAGCTATGTAGATCCTTTTGTAGCTATACTGATTTCCGCTGTAATCTTACAAGAAAAAATGACAATTGTTCAAATCATAGGTGGCACACTCCTTTTAGGTTCAACTTTTATTAGTGAAAATAATTCAATGAATTTTCGAAAACGACACACGAAGATTTTAACAAAATAAAGAAACGGGGCAGTGAGGGGAAATCCCTCACTGCTTTTTACTATATTCCTAGTGAAAAGTCTAAGTTTTATTAGTCACCCTACTTCCACTAAACTGCTTTTTTATTAAACTGACGTACAGTTTGTATGAATTAACAGGTGCGATAAGCATTTGCTTTTCGGCATTTGTATGATTGTGAAGGAATGTACTTCAACTAACGAGTTCAAGATCCAGAGCTGCCGTATTGCTTGCTTTTTTTTGCTTATGGAATTAACGGGTGCTTCTGTTCAACAAGAAATTAAATTAGGATTACACATTTTAGATATGTTAATAGGTGCAGTCCTTTTAATAGCAACCGTTACGCTAATCTAACCTAAATATTGAAAAATATATGTTTTTTGAAGGTGATTCATTTATTTTGTTGTATTTTTAATAATTGGTAGATTAATTGAAAATATAGCGAAAAATGGAGGTAAAATAACATGTTTAACAATTGGAAAAAAACACTGATGGCTGGAGTGATCAGCTTATCCTTGCTAGGTACAGGGTATGTCGGTCACGACCTGATCGCCTCGCAAAACGTATCGGCTGAACCCGCATCAGAAAATGCACCAGGGCATTTGAAAAATGTTGAGACTTCTCAGCTTGATGAAATAATCGAAAGAGGATACATTCGGGTAGGAATGACCGGGGACTACAAACCTTTTACCTATTTGAACCCAGAAACAAATGAGTATGAAGGCTTTGACGTGGACGCTGCCAAAGAGCTTGGCAAAGACCTTGGTGTCGAGGTGGAATTTGTCGCTACCACATGGCCTACGATGATGAAAGACCTGAAAGCGGACAAATTTGATATCGCTGTTGGCGGTGTGACTCGCAACACAGCCAGACAAAAAAGTGCATATGTATCCCAAGGTTACCTTTCATTCGGTAAGGTGCCTTTGATTCGCAAGGAAGATAAAGACAAGTATCTTACCATTGAAGATATCAACAAGCCTTCTGTACGCATCGGCGTAAATCCAGGCGGAACAAACGAAGAATTTGTCCGTCAGCATCTAAGCAATGCAAACGTAACGGTTGTGGAAAACAATCTTGATATCCCACATCTTGTTGCAGAAGATACGTATGATGTCATGATCACAGACACAGTAGAAGCAATGCTTTATGCAAAAGCTGATCCCGGATTGTATGCGGCTCTAACTGACAAGCCTTTCACAAACAGTGAAAAAGGTTATATGATCCCAAGAGGCGATTTCATTTATGCAAGCTACTTGGAAATGTGGATGGATGAAATGAAGCTCCAGGGAAAATTCGATGCCCTCTACAAAAAGTGGATGGAATAGAATGTAGAGGTGCTCCCCAAAAGCTACCCTTAATACTGTCGTGTAGAGAAACATTTTTTCATTACCGGGAGCTGATCAGAAGCTCCTTTTCTTATGCAGCAAACGGGCTAGTTGACCAAACAGGAATTGTTTTACGGGTTATGGAAAGTTATATTAGGGAGGAATATATATATGTCAAACCATGAAAATGAAGTAATGCTAACAGGAGGGAATGTTTCTAAAGTTTATCGTTCGGGAGATACTGTGCGACGAGAATTAAAGCCAGATAGTCCTAAAATTCATAAGCTATTAAAGCATTTGGAGAACAAAGGTTTCAGCTATGCACCAAAGTTTTTAGGTATTGATGAAAAAGGAAGAGAGATATTATCATTTATTGAAGGAGAAGCTGGTAATTATCCTTTAAAGGAATACATGTGGTCCGATGATGTCTTAATAGAAATAGCGAAAATGCTCCGGCTTTATCATGATGCTGTAAGTGATTTTTCATTTGATGATAGCTGGCAATCGATAGATAACACCCCTCAACAATTTGAGGTAATATGCCATAATGATTTTGCAATATACAACATTATTTTTAATCATGAAAGACCTATAGGCATTATTGATTTTGATGTTTCTGGACCTGGTCCAAGACTTTGGGACATAGCTTATACTCTTTATAATTGCGTCCCCTTAAGTAGATTTTATCTTTCTGAAACAGGTGAGGAAGTTTATTATGATTCATTACAGCAAGCTAACCGTATAAAACAAAGAGTTAGATTGTTTTTTGAATCTTACGGTGAGGGAATAGAAGAAGATTATTTGGAAATGGTATTGCTGCGATTAGAAGGGTTATGTAAAACAATTACAAGAAAAGCCAGTGAAGGTGACATTGCTTTTCAAAAGATGATAGATGAAGGGCATCTTGAACATTATCAAAACGATATTAAATTCATTCGACAACATGGAAAAGAGTGGATTTAAGGGTAGGTTTCATTTGAACTCCCATGAAAATTAAAAAAGCTCAAAATCCAGTAAAAACGCTTTTTAAAAAAAGGCTGAGCCGTATGAGTAATCTGATTGAGTTTGGTAGATCGTTAAACAAAAACCTCCAATCATAGCATATTAAGTAGAGGCTAGCGCGACGACCAAAAAAGGATTAATCTCCCATGAGTGCTACCCATAAAGGGAGCGTTAGTCGGTGGTACACCGTGGTCGTCGGAGTCAGACTAACGGATGGGCTCAAAAAAGGCACCATAGTTCAACGACCTTCTTCGCCAGCCATTAAAACATTATCGGCATAGAGACCCATTTTCATTCTCTGTGGTGAAGCGCTGATTTTGCGCTTCATGGATGGCCAACGGGTGCGTTAGCTGAAGATCGGAGCTGTCTTTAATGCAGCTCTTTCTTTATGCAACAGTGCTTAATCATTAAGTTTACAGCATCTCCATCAAATTGAAATGAGAGATGTAAGTGTTTAATTTTGAAGCAGAAAAATAAAAAACCACTCAGTGTGGTTTTTTAATCGCGCATTGCTCCTGCCTCTCGGGAAGTCATTGCACCCTGTCCTTCGCTTACATCTTTTTGAATTTCTTGTTTTACTTTTTTTGCATCAGTTCCGGCAAATTCTGGTTTCATAATAAAACCCAAATTCTCCTTAGCTTGTTGATCCTGTTGCATACAAGTCCTCCTCAATTTATTGTTTAACAATCTTATTATTTACAAAAAACACTCGTTATATCCGAGGATTTGAGCGGATTTCCCATAAAGTAAAAAGGGCTTTCGTTGAACAATCGGGTTGCAGGGCAGCCCCTTTTCTTGTTCGACTAAAGGAGCAGTTTAGTTCAAGAGTGCTGTTTGATCTTTGTTCAACAATTGGGGCGGATTGTTTAGTAAAGGAATCTTCAATAATATACATATTTTGAACAATCTTAGAATTAATTATGGTAATCTTTTAGTGACTTTTAAAAAGGGGAAATTATCCAGCGGAAAATTTATATTTAACTTTAGGGCTAATTGGTACTGTTTTTCCGTATTATTTTTTTATTCAGTTCCTCAGGGATAATGGACTTGATTTAGGTTTATTAATGGAATTATTATTTACTAACACGACATAGGCCTTTTTTGCAGTTAATTTTTTAATCTCATGTGTTGTTTTCTTGGTATTCATGTTCAATGAATCACACAAGTATAACATTAAAGAAAAATGGATTTGTCTTTTATCTCTGTTTACAGTTGGATTATCTTTAGCTCTACCTTTATTTTTGTTTTTTAGACATTCTTATATTAATAGTAAAGATGAAGTATAAATTAGAAAATAGAATGTTCCAGCTAAGATAAGTAAAATGTTTATTCAAGTATCGGGCGCGATTCTTTAATAGAATTCCTTTTCTTATAGAACTAACGGGTGTGTTAGCTGATTAAGGAACAATAAGAAATGTAAACGGGATTAATAATTTATTCTTATAACTTTATAGTAATTCAGTATTTTACTGAATCACGAAAAAATGATACAGTTTTTTCTATATTTACAAATATTTTTAAATGGGAGGTTATCTATGGAATATGTAGAAACAATCTTTAAAAGCTATTTCTTCTTTTTCCTTCAATAGTCAAATGGGAAAGGAATGATCTGTTTATTGACATATTGTGTGATGAGGCTATTAATCTTTCGTTCAGGGAGGACAACCTATGAAAAAGTTTTTTGCTTTTCAAGTTTTAATTGCATTGTTTATTGGGGCACTTATCGGACATTTTTTTCCTGAACTTGGCCAATCCTTAAGACCAGTTGGCGACGCTTTTATTCATCTTATTAAAATGATTGTTGTGCCTATTGTTTTCACTACTATTGTCATTGGGTCATCAGGCGACGGAAACATGAAAAAAATGGGTTCATTAGGACTTAAGACAATTATTTGGTTTGAATTTATTACCACCCTGATTCTAGGTATAGGTCTTATACTTGTTAACATTTTAAAGCCTGGTGCTGGGCTTAATTTGTCCCATCTTGCTCAGAAGGATATCACACAATTAAATGAAAGCGTTACCAAAGTTGTCGATTTTAAAACGATGCTTGTTAACATCATTCCAAGTAACATTGTTGATGCGATGGCAAAAAGTGATTTATTAGCTGTTATATTCTTCGCTATTTTATTTGGTGCAGCTGCTGGAGCAATTGGCAAAAAGTCAGAGCCGGCAATGAAGTTTATGGAATCAGTTGCAAATATCATGTTTAAACTGACACAAATGGTCATGGTGACCGCACCGATTGGTGTACTCTCTCTCATGGCAGCCTCTGTAGGCCAGTATGGTATCGCCCTTTTAATCCCTATGGCAAAGTTGATTGGGGTTGTGTATCTTGGGCTTGCTATTGTTATTTTCGTTCTGTTTCCAATAATTGCTTGGTTCTTGAAGATTTCTTACTTTAAAGTGTTTCGAATGGTATGGGATTTGTTCCTTATCGCTTTTTCTACAACAAGTACGGAAACCATTCTGCCTCAGTTAATGGATCGAATGGAAGCATACGGTTGTTCGAAACGGGTTGTTTCATTCGTTATTCCTTCTGGGCTATCACTGAATTGTGATGGTTCGACATTGTACCTTTCCGTTTGCTCTATTTTCCTGGCACAAGCATATGGCATCCCGATGGATTTTGGCCAACAGTTGATTGTAATGGGGGTTCTTGTTGCAACCTCAAAAGGAATTGCTGCTGTTCCATCCGGTTCGCTAGTTGTCCTTTTAGCTACCGCCTCAGCAGTAGGGCTTCCTGCAGAAGGCGTCGCAATTATAGCAGGCATTGACCGAGTGCTGGATATGGCACGTACTGCTTGTAATACTCCTGGACATGTTCTCGCTTGTATTGTGGTTTCGAAGTGGGAAAAAGAGTTCCGTCAGGAAGGATGGAAAGCTCAAACAGAACAGTCAAACATTGGGCAGGTACCACCAAAATTTTGAGGATACGTTAAGCAGCATCATTACATCAGAAGAATTGGGAAAAGGGGATGATACAATTAGCAAGGACCGGATATTCTCGCCGCATTGTTGAAAGCCATGAGTTAAAACTAATGATGGGTTCTGACACACATCTTGAAGACCTTTTTTGAATTGTATAGCTGTTGGGTGAGTTAAGAAACTGGGAAGAGGAAAGGTGAAATAACTCTTAGAATCAATGGCTTTGACATTGATCAGGAAAAAACGTTTATGAAAGTTGAGAAATAAGAGTCTTCCTTCACTAACAGCTGCGTTAGCTTAAAATCGGAACTGCCTTTAAGGCAGTTCTTTCGTGCGCCCGGCATGGGTGCAATCTATAGGGTGAAAGTCCCGAACCATGAAGGCAGTAGTAGTGGTTAGCTTAATGCAAGGGTGTCCACGGTGACGTGGAATCTGAAGGAAGCAAGCGGCAAACCTCCGGTCTGAGGAACACGAACTTCATATAAGGCTAGGTATCATTGGATGAGTTTGCGAAACAAAACAAAGTCCTTACTGCCGAAGGTGGTACAGAGTAAATGAAGCAGATAGATGGAGGGAAAGATTGCACTCTTACCCGGGGAGGTCTGATGACAGCCAAGTACACTTGGTAACCTGTCCAGTGATGGACAGCTGAATCATCAGAAGTCAGCAGAGGTCATAGTACTTGTCTACTCGAGAAGATAAGGAAGGACCGAACAGATTAAGGAGGATGAATACTAGGCGTTCGTTATCTGCAAAGAAGCAAACAATTCCTAACGGAACTTATTTGAAGGAAGAAGTGGTGAATACACGGGGAACTTCAAAAGGGTGGAGCAGATAAAGGCACAAATAGACCATTTATCCACGTAGAAAGGATATCAACGATGTTAATGGAACAGATACTAGAGAGGGAAAACTTAATACAGGCATTGAAGCGTGTAGAAAGAAATAAGGGAAGCCATGGTGTAGATGGAATGCCGGTTCAAAACCTGAGACCGCACCTCGTAACCGAATGGTACAACATGAAAACTGCCCTTTTACAGGGTACCTATCAACCGCAGCCCGTCCGTCGTATCGAAATCCCGAAACCAAACGGCGGAGTTCGGCTATTGGGTATTCCAACCGTTCTAGACCGTTTCATTCAACAAGCCATTGCCCAAATATTGACCAAGATATATGACTCAACCTTTTCGGAGAATAGCTATGGATTTCGCTCTAACAAACAAGGGCACCAGGCGGTTCGAAAGGCAAAGTCCTATATAACCGAAGGTTATACATGGGTAGTGGATATGGACTTGGAGAAGTTCTTCGATAAAGTGAATCATGACAAGCTCATGGGAATGTTAGAGCGGAAAATTGAAGATAAACGAGTTCTCAAACTGATTCGTAAATTCCTTCAAGCAGGCATTATGATAGGCGGACTTTTTCATAAAAGTGAGGAGGGAACTCCGCAAGGAGGTCCGTTAAGTCCTTTATTATCTAATATCATGTTAGACGATTTAGATAAAGAACTAGAGCAATCTTCGATTCGTAAGGTATGCGGATGACAGTACTATCTTTGTGAAGACACGAAAAGCCGCCAAACGTGCAATGGGAAATATCTCAAGCTTCATTGAAAATAAACTGAAGCTAAAGGTCAACTACGAGAAGTCGAAGTATGATCGCCATTGGAACAGAACGTTTCTCGGTTTTAGTTTCACGAAGTCAAAGAAGAACCCGAAGGTTCTACTGGCTAAACAAACGGTGAAGAGAGTAAAGAAACGAATCAGGGAAATGACCTCGAGAAAATTACCGATACCCATGAAACTCCGAATAAATAAGTTAAAGCAATACCTTAGAGGTTGGATGGGGTATTTCGCCCTCATTGATACTCCGAACGTATTGAAGAATTTAGATTCATGGATTCGAAGAAGACTCAGGATGTGCCTATGGAAGCAATGGAAATTGCCAAGAACGAGGGTGAGGAAACTCAAAGGACTAGGCGTCCCATTTGGAAAAGCATATGAATGGGGAAATAGCAGAAAGGGTTATTGGCGCATAGCGCATAGTCCTATTCTAGACAAAACCCTTAATAATGTTTATTGGCTCCATCATGGGTTAGTAAATCTATATGAACGATATACAAAACTACGTCAGACTTAAACTGAACCGCCGTATACCGAACGGTATGTACGGTGGTGTGAGAGGTCGGAGGCTAGGCGCCTCCTCCTACTCGATTTTATGGAACTAAAGGGGCAGGTGTGCGGCCGAGCCTAGGTCGTATCATATAGCGGGTGGGATTCCCGCCGAGTAAGAACTAGCCATTCGCTCGTAGCGAGTCTTGGAGGACTAAAGGGTAACTCTAGTCTTATGCGTAGACAGTTAGGTGGCGGGCCGAAAGCCAAATGGTTGAAGGGATTGAGCTCCATAAACTTTAGTAAACCGAGAGGGCTGATGCCTTACCTGCGTGCAGAAAGCAACATTTTATCCTCCGTCAAAGGCAAGAAGGATAAAACCTCTCTGGAGTCAGAGACCTTGGCACGTTACACATTGATATGATACGGCAACTCGGGAGAGCCTACCGGTCTTTTCTATTGAAGAGTATGGTGTACAAGTGATAACAAGCAAGGAAACCAAATGCCGTGTAGGGAGTCGGATAGCAGCATAGTACAATGAAGTTGGGTAATGCCGATGGAGGAAAGGCTAGCTACCGGTTATCACCCTTACTAGGGAAACATTTACTACACACAGAGGTAGGAATAATAATTTTGGAAACAAAACTACTAAGGATAGCAGAATTAGCAAAATCTGAGCCTGAAATGAAATTTACATCACTTGCACATTTATTAAATGAGCAATCGCTAACACAGTGTCATCATGAACTACCTAATAAAAAGGCGACTGGTGTTAACGGAACGACTAATGAACAATACAGTTGAAACTTGAAAGAAAATATAAAGGATTTGGTAAGTAGGCTTAAAAGCTCTGTTTCTTCGTAAATATCCACTTCCTTCACCAAGAATTAAAGTGAACATCTATGAACTTAGAAAAGAGATTAGCTGCATTCTGTAAACGATGACTGGGAGGAGCCGTATGCGTTAATAGCGCAAGCACGGTTCTGTGAGGGAGAGGAGTACAATTTACCGTAAGGTAGAAGGCTCCCTTCTACTCGACTAATTCATTAGGGGTTATGAAACGGCCTGTTACTAGTAAATTATTTCCCCGAATTAATTCACGCTATATACACTTTTCAATAACTGATTCGAGAACTATCACCAATACTTCGTAATCAAAAACGGTGCTACTTCTTTAACTTACATAAAACAATTACGCTAAGGGTGAGTAAGTATATTATTTACTTTCTTTGTTGACCATAGTTAAGAGTGTTAACAGTATTAGAATTAGGAGGACCCTGCATTTATGAAGGCTGTAACTTATCAAGGACCAAATCATATACAGGTTAGCCAAGTAGAGGATGCAAAATTAGAAAAAAAAGACGATATTATAGTTAAGATTACTTCTACTGCTATTTGCGGATCTGATTTGCATTTATATCAAGGTAACATGCCATTACCCCCAGGATATATTATTGGCCACGAACCAATGGGTATTGTTGAAGAAGTTGGACCTGAAGTCACAAAAGTAAAAAAAGGAAACCGTGTTGTCGTTCCCTTTAATGTTTCATGCGGACATTGCTTTTATTGCCAACATGAAATGGAAAGCCAATGCGATAACTCAAACCCTCATTATGATTCTGGCGGGTACTTTGGTTATACTGAGAAGTTCGGTAACCATCCAGGTGGTCAGGCTGAATATTTAAAAGTCCCTTTCGGAAACTTCACTCCCTTTGTTATCCCGGAGTCATGCGAATTGGAGGATGAGTCACTGCTCTTTTTATCGGATGTTCTGCCAACAGCTTATTGGAGTGTAATAAATGCAGGTGTAAAATCAGGCGATACAGTTATTGTTCTTGGATGTGGACCAGTTGGGTTGATGGTACAAAAATTTGCCTGGATGGAAGGTGCAAAACGTGTAATAGCAGTTGATTACTTGGATTACCGGATCAATCATGCGAAAAAGATGAACAATGTTGAGGTATTTGAGTTCACAAAATACCCTGATATGGGCGAACATTTAAAAGAGATCACACATGGTGGGGCAGATGTCGTCATCGATTGTGTAGGTATGGACGGAAAGAAATCACCCCTAGAGTTTCTGGAACAAAAATTCAAACTGCAGGGCGGAACCCTTGGACCTATTCAAATTTCTACTAAAGCTGTCCGAAAGTATGGGACAGTACAAATGACTGGTGTTTACGGGGGTAACTATAATCTATTTCCATTAGGTGCATTTTGGGTTAGAAATATTAATCTTAAAATGGGACAGGCTCCAGTCATTCATTTTATGCCAGAATTGTTTAAAAAAATAACAAATAACGAATTTGATCCAAGAGATATTATCACACACAAAATGTCCCTTGAAGATGCAAGTCATGGTTATCGAATTTTTAATAATCGTGAGGATGAATGTATAAAAGTCGTTTTAAAACCGTAATCCTCTTCTCTTTCCAAAAAGACTTCATACTGTGTATAGAAGTCTTTTTGTCTGTAATTTTTTTAGAATGGATAATTCAACTGGTAATTTGGATAGGCATTGTATGGGGTCTAAGTCCTATCTTTTACATTGGCCAGGAATCATTCATGCATTAGGTATGTCTTTCTTTAACTAGGTGCTAATAAGCTCACCGTGTACCTAGTACCTGTTATTGGAAAGTTATCAACCGAACGTAACGTTTGTATTCGTAATATGCCTGGTTAGGAACTTCTTTTGTTCCTGAAAAATCTTTTTCAATTCGTGCATTTTGTTTTTCCTTTACTAGTGTTAATCACGATGCTTCCTCCTTATTTAAAAGCCACTGTAACTAATTATGCGACATCAGATTGCTTCATAGCTGCAGTATAACGTTCAGCCTTTTCTTTATCAAACTCACCCTCCCATTTGGACATTACAATGGTAGCTAACGCGTTTCCTACTACGTTTACAGACGTACGAAGCATATCTAAAATACGATCAATACCTGCAATAAAAGCCATACCTTCCAGTGGAAGTCCCATCGAACTAAGTGTTGTTAACACCACAACAAACGAAGCACCTGTAACGCCTGCCATTCCCTTAGAAGTCAACATCAAAACGAGTAAAAGTGTAATCTGCTCTGTCATAGATAAATGAATGCCGTACATTTGAGCAATAAAGACTGCAGCAATTGCTTGATAAATAGACGATCCATCAAGGTTAAAGGTGTAACCTGTAGGAATAACAAAAGAGGTAACAGCTTTTGGACATCCGAACTTCTCCATTTTAGCGATCAGCATTGGTAATACAGATTCTGAGCTTGCGGTTGTAAACGCTAAAATTAACTCATCTTTTAAAATTTTCATAAGGATAAATATATTTGTACCAGCTAATTTCGCAATAAGCCCTAATACAACAAATACAAAGAAAAACATTGTAGCATATACGACCAATACTAGTTTCCCTTCCAGAACATTGCTTCCAATACACCTTCAAAGAAATTTAAAACAGGCTTTCCTTTTTCTCCGACAACTGCAACACCTACACCAAACAGGACAGAAAAAAAGACTATTGCCAGTAAATCACCCTCTGCCATCGATTGAAAGATGTTACTTGGTATGATATGGACAAATTTATCGGCAATATTACCACTTTCACTTAACTTAGCTGTTTCTTCATATGTGGAGATATTACTTTTTTCAAGACTCCCCATATCAATTCCAGTACCTGGATGGAATATATTCGAGGCTAGTAGACCGATAGCGAGTGCAATCGTAGTAACCTTTAAGGCAGCTCTTTCGTTATGCAACTAAAGGTTCAGGTTAGCTTAACCTGAACCCAAAAATATTATTGAAGCGTATTTAGATTTTGTGCCCTTAATAAACTTACAGCTATCTCTCCAATTTGTCTGCCTAACTTTAAGCCTTCATTGTTATCTACGTTAAAATGTACGCCCGCGTACAAACGAGATTGAGCACTTTCTTCCATTAATTTTTTTATTTCGGATGACTCATGAGGGAAAATATAACTTAATACTGCCTCTGCGCATCCCGCCACAGTAGCGTGTGCAGAAGGGTAAGCTGGAAAACGAGGGGTAAACAACACAGTGGATAGATTTTTGCCATATTGATTTGGACGTGCAACATCCCAATGATATTTAAAAAACCACGTCATAACAAAAGTATCATTCATGGCAGCGTGGAAATATCCCTGCACCCTGGCAACACTCGGTGATCCTAGCTTATACTTTTCAGCTAAATTGAAAAGTAAAGTGGTAATTTTCGCGGTTAATTCACCTGTTCCCCAATATTGTGCTATGCGTATTTGCTGGGAAGTCAATGACTTTAATGTCTCCTCTACAATGAATAATTCTGTTTCCCAAACAATATCTTCAGGATTTTTAATTCGCCAAATTATACGTTGATGAAAGGGGTCTAGGAAATCATTGTCTCTTCCCCTTGAAATAAAAAACATCGGCCAATTTCCTGCCTCTGGAGAACCTTTAGGTGGGATACTCTCCCCTGGGTAAGGATATTCTGTCCATCTTCTATAACTTGTTCTCATAAAGACAACCCCCTAATGAATGTTCTCCTTGTTCCTTATGATTGAGAGTATTGAAATATGACCATTCAACTTTTGGGCTCCCTAATCAGAGGAGAAAGATCAGGGGGAGAACTGTCGTAGTAGGTTCTTTTTAAAAAAATGTGAGGGAATACAACTTAAGTTGTGTTTTACATCCTGTCACTCCACTTTCAAAATGAGCTTTCTGATTGTGCCATTTTAAGCCTTTATAGTGATTCTCCCAAACCTTTACAATATAAATTAACATTTCGGAGTTTTATTTGAAAAATTTCCAAATTTTCGAAGGTATTCAAATGGTCATGTCCTGAAATAATAAGAAAAAAGCAGGAGAAACCATATGAACAGAAAAAAAAGTTATAAAGAATTTATCGCTATTTTTATTTTTATATTTGTCTTAATTGTGAATCATCCGGTCTATGCAATTGAATGGGAAGATGAAGAAGTACCTATAAACTTTAAAATTGAGATATTACCTTGGGAGATAGTAAACAACACTATTCCTAATAGAACAAATTTCACCATTATAGACATTGAAACGGGATTATCATTTAAGGTTCAACGAAGAGCAGGCAGTCATCATGCCGATGCTCAGCCACTAACCAAGGATGATACTCAGATTATGAAGAAAATTTATCATAATCAATGGAGTTGGAAAAGAAGAGCCATTATTGTATTAATCAATAATCAAATGATCGCTGCCTCTATGAATGGAATGCCACATGGTGCCGGTTCTCTTCAAAATGGTTTTTCAGGTCACTTCTGCATTCATTTCTATGGAAGTTTAACACATCGTTTAAAAAACGAAGATCCCGTTCATAAATTAATGATATTGAAAGCGGCCGGTAAGCTTGATGAATATTTAGGCACGGTAAGTCCCTACGAACTTATCCACATTTTTACCATTGCCATTAATCAAGGAGATCGAAGTTTATTATCAATGACCTTATCAAATCCGGATCATTCCAATCGTTTCATAAAACTTGCTGAAAATATTACATACTTTGGGGTTAGAGATTTTTCAGGACAACCCCTTGAAGACGCAAACGGGTTAATACTTGTGGACGTACCGGTTCAAGTGAAGATTTATAAAGAGAGAGAAGGGAGTGAAAACAAGATCATCCATTTTATGATCCGAAGGGAGAGTTTGACTGATCGTTGGTTCATTGATCAAGATGCAATCTATGAAGACTTAAAATAAGATTTGTGAAGATTTGAAAAAATAAATTCCAATCCAGTGTGGGGGTGCATTCTATGCGATTATCATGGATTGCCGGACTTTTACTATTCGTTCAACCAGTGAATATTTCTGAAAGCTTATCGGTAACCCACCAAGGACAAACGATTGCCAGCGTCAACCATGCTGATATTACTATGCCCTTACTAGATGTTCCTATCATGGACGTGGATAAATACAATCAACTTGTCAAAAAAATAGACCAACACGTGTACCAAAAACCTGTAAATGCCACAATGGACAAACATGGTAATATTCTTCCAGGGCGGGTAGGTTACAAGCTATACCATCAAGCATTTAAAGAGCAATTTCATTCCTTTTTGTACAGTAGTAGAGCGTACAAAATAGAAGTGCCGTTGCTTGCAATCCATCCAAAAGTTGACAGCGAATTACTTGCGGGGATTCGTGAAAAAAAGATAGGTGAATATAGAACCTATTTTAATGTGAACAACAAAAATCGTACAAATAATATCTCGCTTGCTACAGAAGCCATTAATAATTATGTCGTATTTCCAGGAGAGGTGTTTTCTTTTAATCAAGCCGTTGGCAAGAGATCAGTAAATAAAGGATATATGCTCGCTCGGGTTATCGTTAAAGGAGAGTTTTCTGAAGGGATTGGCGGAGGGATTTGTCAGGTGTCATCCACCCTGTTTAATGCTATCGACAATGCAGGGCTGCAAACTATTCAACGCTATTCCCATACTAGGAGCGTTCCGTATGTTCCATCTGGACGCGATGCTACAGTAAGCTGGTATGGTCCTGATTTTAGTTTTAAAAACAAGTACAATCAACCTATCCTAATCCGAGCTACAACGCAAGGAGGAATGGTAAGTATCAGCGTTTACTCTTCAGATATGATAAATTATAAGACACGAAAAGTTCCCGCTGCTTCAAATCAGATATCAGAAGAACAGATTTACCGTTCCTAAAAGTACACTTTTACGAACGGGTTACTATTTTAATAAAATTACCTACTTTTCAGTTTAGTTGAAGATTATGGTATCATTACCAATTTCAATTGGCATTGATGTATGGATTGGTGGAAGTAACGTAATCTTGGCTGAAGACACACATTTGGTGATAATTCAATTGTTGCTGCTGGTTCCGTTGTTACAAAAGATGTTCCTGCTAATACAATAGTGGCTGGAAATCCAGTAAAAATATTAAAAGGTAATTTGGGATTTGTTTCTCTTTGAACTAACTGGTGCGTTAGTTCAAAGCCTAATTTAGGTCCATTTGTTAGTTTGTTTATTATCAACATTAATTTTTAAATAAGCATAAAAAGCCCTCTCTTTATGAGATGGGCTTTTTGGGTGGGGGTCTTAGGGGTACTCATGAATACTTTATCTATTCAATTTGATTTTTTCTCCAAATTACTACATTATACCCTAACTCTTTTTAAATGGTTTTAATGTTTGGGAAGACTATTTTGCTCTATAACTAACAGTTGGTTTACTTCAATAAGGGAGGTTGCTGCCCACAACCTTATTCTTACGGAGCTAAAGGGACAGGTAAGGTTAAGCGTAACGTGTGTAAATGAGGTTTTATTTATTATTTAATAAGCTTTGCTACATCAGTAACCACATTAATACAAAGAAGATTCAACACATCAATTTCTGGCGATTAAATATGATTAATATTCCTCGTAACATTTATTAATTGTTAATTTCATATAAATCATCTATTAACTAGACCTAAAGTGGTATAATTAACCAAAAATGACGATAAATAATTCTGATGTAGTTTATAGTCTTTTAAGGAGAAGTGGTTATGCATAAGGTTACAGTTGGGATACCTTGTTACAATGAAAGTAAAAACATTTTAAAATGCCAAGATAGTATAACATCTCAATCGGATATATTTCAGGGTACCGAAGTACTAATAGTAGATGACGGGTCAACGGATGATACAGTAAAAATTATTGAGAATTATAAAAAACAGTACAATATAAATGGCAATATAAAGATATTAACTCAAAAAAATACTGGCGGCCCATCAACCGCTAGAAATAGAATTATCGATGAAGCCGAAGGGGAATATATCTTCTTTGTTAATGGAGACGATTATCTTGCTGAAAATTCCATTTCAAATATGTATACATTAGGTAAAGAAAATGATTCAGATGTTATTATCGGAAAATATGAGGGGATCAATCGTAGAGTTCCTGTATATGTATTTAAAAGTACGCAAATAAACACAAATTTTTTTGATTCGCTAGTAAAAGACACGATGTCAGTATTGAAAATGTTTAAAACTGAATATCTCCGTTCTTTGAATATTCGTTTTAGAAAAGATATTAGATTGGCAGAAGATCACCCCATTGCTATGAGTGCTTATTTACACACTAAAAAAATTAGTATATATGCAGATTCTCCTTGTTATTATTGGGTGAGACATATTAATTCTGAGAATAAAACTCATTTAACTGGCGGCGTGATCCCAGTAGATGAATTTTATAAGTATTTATTTGAAACATTTGAAGTAATAAAAAATGCCCGAATCACTGAAAAAGAAAGAACAGAAGCTTATAGAATATACTGGGACAGATTACTTACACTTGATATAGTTAATGAGTTTAAACGTAATAGAACTGAAATGGAAAGAAACCATTCATTTGCGATTCTACTACGTTTGTTTAATAAGTATGAAGGACCCTTAATAACACCGTTATTAACAGGTTATAAACGTTATACTGCAATGCTACTTTGCAATAAGGATTATCTTTTATTTACTGAGTATTTGAAAATAAAATAATGATAATTTTTATAGAGGCGATATTAGTAAAAAGAAATACACTTGAATATTTTAAAGCTAGCAAATTCTATTGTTCTTACTTCAATAAGGGGTTACTTTGGCAAACCTACAGCTCGCAGAGGTGACGTGCATCGATTATATCTGTCTTTACTTTGCGTAAACTAGAGCTCTTCGCACGATAAGAAATGAGTGGGTTAACGATAATTAATAAGTAACCTCTCTCCTCAAAATACTGTACAACGGGCGTATGAAAATGCCCCGTAGATTCCAATATAATCGGAGGTTTGATCCCCGTTCTATTTTCTATTTCTCTCGAAAGTGAAAGAGTGTTTCTAGTCCTTCAATGGTATGCGTAACTTTAAAACTGCCTTGATAAGGCTTCTTCTTCTCCAAGAATGCTTGAACCTGACTTTCACCTTTGGCTACATCCAGACCAACTACTGAATTCATTTATTATCTCCTCCTAAAGAATATTGCCGGTACCCCTAAATCCTTCTTGTAGTATCATAGCTTCGCTTGTTATACGAGATCGTAGTCCCAACCAGCCTAATCATATTTCCACAAGTAGGGGGCGAACTGTTTAGTTGACGGGGTCCAAGCCCCACGGGCAGGAACGTTCTACCCCAGCTACCGTTAGCATATATCGATATAAAAAATGGTCAACCAGAAATATCTGGCTGACATAATAATACGAAGGGGCAGGATAGTTCTATAAGAAAATACATTTATCAATCTTACCTTTGATATAATTGAATAAAAATGAATGTTATTTGGAGAATAAAATGCTTAAAAAAATTAAAGCGTGGACAAGAAATTTGAAGAAACAGGTTTTTATACTTTACTTTGCTTATAAAGATAATAGAGTACCCTGGTATGCAAAGTTATTCGCTGCTTGTGTAGTAGCTTATGCATTCAGTCCAATTGACTTAATACCTGACTTTATACCGATTCTTGGCTATATAGACGATGTAATTATCGTTCCATTAGGTATAATGCTTGCATTAAAGATGATACCAGCGAGTGTATTAACCGACTGTGAAGAAAAGGCAGAAGAGTTGATGAAAAAAGGTAAACCTAAGAATTGGATAGTCGGCGCAATAATAATATTAGTTTGGGGTTCAATTTTAATATGGGGTATTATTACAATCAATAATTTCTTGAATTAAAGGGTGGCGTTACTTCTTGAAGGAAGTGACGCTTTTCTTGTGTATATCTAAATTTAAAAGAAGCAGGAGTACCAACCTATCGAATATCCACAACTGATATGGAAATTCGCCAATCATTAAGAATTCTTGCAGAAAAATCGAGAACTTTTTACTTTAGAGACACCCAAATTGGTGTTCAAATTATTGAAATTGAACATTTTGAGAAAATATTTGAGAAAGCTAAAAGCTCGTACCATCTACAATTTTTAGAGATAAAATTAAAAGAAACTCTTCTTAAATTTTGCGAACAATTGGAGGGGTCATTAGTTGAGAAGGGAAACGGCCGTTACTTCATCTTTAGTACACGGGGTACAATTGAATCCAAAATAAAAGATTTAAAAGATACTGTTTTTCTGTTGTAAAATGAATCCAATGCTACTGTAACCGTAGGAATCGGATATGGTCAAACACTTCACTCAGCAGAAATAAACGCTCAACGTGCCATCCAACTTTCAAAAGAAAAAATAGAGAAGGGCATCGTCATTGTACAAGAGGACGGAACAATGATCGAGTCTGTAGGTGAAGAGGAAGAATTACGTTTTTCTTACCGGATAGATGACAAGGATTTTATGGAAAAACTAAAAAAAGCCAAAATAAGTGTGAAAAATTATAATAAATTATATGCATTAGTTAACAGATTGAAATTGAACGATTTTACAATAAAAGATTAAACAACGCATCTCTATTGGGATGAAAGTAATGCACGGCGTATTGTAGTAAGTTTATGTGAAGTTAATTTAGCAGAAATCATTGGTGAGGAATCTTATTCTTCCCGAGGAAGACCAAGTAAAATTTATCGTTTAAAATAAGCACCCAATTTTCGGGTGTTTTTAGACTTTTAGCTTCTATCCCTGCTGGCAATATTAAACTAGATCTTAAAATAACGCATGATTTTACCGTTATATTGCCGAAGGACTTCTATGAAGAAAATGAAATGCAAGATAGATTTGAAGGCATCCATAACGGGTGCCTGATTTTTTTTATGTGAACCTGATAACTGTGTAGGCTAAAGGATGTGTCTTAGCTTATATGAATATAACTTTCCAATTTTACCGGTTGCTTGAAAGATTTAAGTACACACCGGAACAGACCAATTACCCTTTTGCGAAAGCAAAATTGGTAGGACCCCTTATACAACTAGAGGGGCAGGCTAGCGAAAGTGGAATATTAATCCAATTAATAGTATAGTCATATGTACTAGATCCTTTTTGTGGTCCATTTCTTGATTGAAGAAAAATTCAGCTGAGGGGTAATGTGCCCAATAATTTACATTGCTTTTATTTTTCGAGAAAATAAAGGTACAATTAATACTTATATAGTTTATTGATGATAAAAGATAATGAGGTAGAAAAAAATGATTGCAAAAACAGAAGAAGATTTTAATGGTTTGAAGGAAATTGGCAAAATTATTGCCTCCATTAGAGATGAATTGGTACAAAGAACAATTCCTGGCATAACGACCAAAGAACTTGATGATATAGCCGGAGAACTTTTAGAAAAAGCAGGTGCAGTTTCAGCTCCAAAAGGTGAATATGATTTTCCTGGCTATACTTGCATTAGTCTTAATGAGGAAGTGGCACATGGTATTCCGGGTCATCGGGTTATTCATGAAGGGGATCTAGTAAATATAGATGTATCTGCTTCGAAGAACGGCTATTTCGCAGATACAGGAATCTCATTTGTAGTAGGAGAAGGAAAAGAAGTATTAACGAAAATATGCGACGTTGCTAAAAAGGCATTTGAAGCAGGTCTTAAGAAAGCAAAACCCGGTTCCAAAAAAAGTAGAATCGGAAAAGCAGTATTCGAAACAGCGAGACAGCATGGATTCACTGTTATCAAAAACCTTACAGGACATGGTGTTGGACGTAGAATACACGAAGCACCTGACCATATTTATAATTATAATGATCCATGGGATAATGAAATATTAAAGGAAGGGATGGTTATCGCTTTCGAACCATTTATCTCTACCTTTGAAGAAGAAGTATTCCAAAAAGAAGACGGTTGGACCTATGCTACAGAAAAAAGTTTTGTAGCTCAATTGGAACATACGATTATCCTTACTAAAAATGGTCCGATTATTGTCACACTTTAATTCAAGCATAGATGGAAAAGAATCGTATAAATATAAGTAGTTCGCTTCGGGTAGGAAACTTAAGTGGAGTAACATATAAATAAAAAATGTTACTCGCATCTAAAAAATGAAGGATTCGATTGGTGTATTCCACATCAGCCCACTTAAATAAGGGAGTTGCTTTGGCAACTCTTTTTTGTATGGAACTAAAGGGGCAGATTAGTTCATTAAGGGTTAGGGGCTGTCTTAAGGCAGCTTTTTCGTGCGCCCGGCATGGGTGCAATCTATAGGGTGAAAGTCCCGAACCATGAAGGCAGTAGTAGTGGTTAGCTTAATGCAAGGGTGTCCACGGTGACGTGGAATCTGAAGGAAGCAAGCGGCAAACCTCCGGTCTGAGGAACACGAACTTCATATAAGGCTAGGTATCATTGGATGAGTTTGCGAAACAAAACAAAGTCCTTACTGCCGAAGGTGGTACAGAGTAAATGAAGCAGATAGATGGAGGGAAAGATTGCACTCTTACCCGGGGAGGTCTGATGACAGCCAAGTACACTTGGTAACCTGTCCAGTGATGGACAGCTGAATCATCAGAAGTCAGCAGAGGTCATAGTACTTGTCTACTCGAGAAGATAAGGAAGGACCGAACAGATTAAGGAGGATGAATACTAGGCGTTCGTTATCTGCAAAGAAGCAAACAATTCCTAACGGAACTTATTTGAAGGAAGAAGTGGTGAATACACGGGGAACTTCAAAAGGGTGGAGCAGATAAAGGCACAAATAGACCATTTATCCACGTAGAAAGGATATCAACGATGTTAATGGAACAGATACTAGAGAGGGAAAACTTAATACAGGCATTGAAGCGTGTAGAAAGAAATAAGGGAAGCCATGGTGTAGATGGAATGCCGGTTCAAAACCTGAGACCGCACCTCGTAACCGAATGGTACAACATGAAAACTGCCCTTTTACAGGGTACCTATCAACCGCAGCCCGTCCGTCGTATCGAAATCCCGAAACCAAACGGCGGAGTTCGGCTATTGGGTATTCCAACCGTTCTAGACCGTTTCATTCAACAAGCCATTGCCCAAATATTGACCAAGATATATGACTCAACCTTTTCGGAGAATAGCTATGGATTTCGCCCTAACAAACAGGGGCACCAGGCGGTTCGAAAGGCAAAGTCCTATATAACCGAAGGTTATACATGGGTAGTGGATATGGACTTGGAGAAGTTCTTCGATAAAGTGAATCATGACAAGCTCATGGGAATGTTAGAGCGGAAAATTGAAGATAAACGAGTTCTCAAACTGATTCGTAAATTCCTTCAAGCAGGCATTATGATAGGCGGACTTTTTCATAAAAGTGAGGAGGGAACTCCGCAAGGAGGTCCGTTAAGTCCTTTATTATCTAATATCATGTTAGACGAGTTAGATAAAGAACTAGAGAAACGCAATCTTCGATTCGTAAGGTATGCGGATGACAGTACTATCTTTGTGAAGACACGAAAAGCCGCCAAACGTGCAATGGGAAATATCTCAAGCTTCATTGAAAATAAACTGAAGCTAAAGGTCAACTACGAGAAGTCGAAGTATGATCGCCCTTGGAACAGAACGTTTCTCGGTTTTAGTTTCACGAAGTCAAAGAAGAACCCGAAGGTTCTACTGGCTAAACAAACGGTGAAGAGAGTAAAGAAACGAATCAGGGAAATGACCTCGAGAAAATTACCGATACCCATGAAACTCCGAATAAATAAGTTAAAGCAATACCTTAGAGGTTGGATGGGGTATTTCGCCCTCATTGATACTCCGAACGTATTGAAGAATTTAGATTCATGGATTCGAAGAAGACTCAGGATGTGTCTATGGAAGCAATGGAAATTGCCAAGAACGAGGGTGAGGAAACTCAAAGGATTAGGCGTCCCATTTGGAAAAGCCTATGAATGGGGAAATAGCAGAAAGGGTTATTGGCGCATAGCGCATAGTCCTATTCTAGACAAAACCCTTAATAATGTTTATTGGCTCCATCATGGGTTAGTAAATCTATATGAACGATATACAAAACTACGTCAGACTTAAACTGAACCGCCGTATACCGAACGGTATGTACGGTGGTGTGAGAGGTCGGAGGCTAGGCGCCTCCTCCTACTCGATTAACGGTGCCGCCGCCAAGGGTACCTCCAAAAAGGTCGGGCAACTACTGCCCGACCTTTCAACTATACCCCACTACATGGATAATGGGATATTTATAATATGAATCTATAAAAATATCTCCTCAATATGTATGAGATTAGTTTTACTTTGCAAATAAGTGGTTGCCTATTCTAATGACTGTTTCCCTAGTGAAAATCCATTCATCTGTTGCCGAGATCGGATTATAATAATAAACAGAACCATGAGTAGGATCCCAGCCTTGTAATGCATCAATAACAGCTCGATAAGAAAAACTATTTGGGGTCAAATAATATTGCCCATCATGTACAGCTGTAAAAGCATTTGTCTGGAAAATAACATCGTAAGTATTTTTAGGAAAACCTGGCGTTGACATTCGGTTCAAAATCACTGCAGCGACAGCTACTTTTCCTTCATAAGTTTCTCCTCGAGCTTCTCCATGAACAACCCTGGCCATCATTTCAATACTATTTAATTTTTGTTGTGTTTGGAATCCAAAAACTCCATCTGGTAATAGTCCAGAATCTAGTTGAAGCTGTTTCACTGCATGATCAGTAATTGAACCATAATACCCTGTTGGTTGACTGTTGAAGTAACCCATTTTCTTTAAATTTTCTTGTAAGCCATAAACTGCTTGTCCTTGACTTCCATTGTGTAAAATTTCTTGAGCAGAGATTGAATTTGGTATAAAAAACATGAAACAAATAAAAACAACAAACGACATTTTTTTTACATTTAGCATCAAATGATACCACATCCTTCGATTCATTTTCCTTCTATTCTACTTTATCATACAAGAAAAATAGATTTATCTTACATTATTCCTATTTTAAACCAAAAACCGAAGAAATTTTCAGACAAATTTGTCTGTTTACTGGGTACCGCCTATCGCATCAAGCTAAGAAAAAGGATTATACCCAAAACGAAAAAATAAGCTATTCTTTCTGTTAATGCTACTGAAGATAGCTTTTTTCGTTTTGGGTATAAAGAAATCTTAACTTGATGGGCATATGCAGCAAGACTCCTTATGGAGCTAGGTTAGCATTCCTGTAGAGCGTTATTTTTCAGCTTTGAAAAAAGTAGGGCTCCTCAGTAAGATATGAGTAAGACACCACTCTAACTCAAAATCTTAGGAGGAACCCTAATATGAATTTTAAAATGCAGGACAAACAAAATCAACTCATTGAACGAATTTCTGATCGACATCTCGTTGTTGGCGTAGATATTGCCCAACAATTTCACGTTGCTCGAGCTGTAAATTATCGAGGAATCGTGGTAGGTGATCCTCTTACTTTCGAAAATAACGAAGAAGGCTTTAACAGATTTCTAGAATGGATTAATAAACTAAAAGCTAAAAACAGCTTAGACACAACTATTGTCGGTATGGAACCTACAGGTCATTACTGGATTAATCTATCGAAATGGTTATCTAACGAAAAGATTGATGTCGTAACAGTCAATCCTCACCTTGTAAAAAGAAATAAAGAAAATCGAGATAACACTCAGTCCAAAAGTGATAAAAAAGACGCTCTTGTGATTGCGGATATGGTGAAGAATGGATACTATGCCTTTGTTCGTTCAACTCCAGAGTCTTTCGAAAAACTTCGAGTCCTTATGTCCAACCGTGATGTAATCGTTAAACGTCTCGTTAGTTCTATCAACCAATTAAATCGTTGGGTAGATGTAGTCTTTCCTGAGCTACGACAAGTGTTTAAAGATGTGAAAGGCAAAGGGGCAATCGCAACTCTACGTTTGCTTCCTACACCAATCGAGTTACGATCGATGCAACCTCAAGATATTGTAGGCAAATGGAAATCGGTAATGAAGCGTCAGCCTGGGTTGAAAAAAGCTTATCTACTTATAGATTTAGCTAAACGTTCTATCGGAACGCACCAAGCACTTGATGCTTACAAGCTACATTTAGAACAACTACTAGAAGAGTATGATCTAGCTACAACGCAACTCGAAAGAGTGGAACAAGAAGTCACTAACGTGCTTCAACAAATTCCTTTCGCAAAGAAACTGCTGGCTATTAAAGGGATCAGTGAAATCTCTTTACCTGGAATTTTAGGGGAAGCTGGAGATTTAAGTGGATTCGCCCACGGTAATTCTCTCCTTCGTCATGCAGGGTTACATCTTTCCGAGGCGAGCTCTGGTAAATGGAAAGGACAAATTGTCATTTCTAAACGTGGGAGATCCAGACTGCGGCGTTTCTTATACCTAGCGACGATGAGCCTTGTCATGAATAACCCTGAGTTTAAAGCGTTGCACGCCAATAATGTTAGGGTGAAAAAAATAAAGAAAATGAAATCAATTATGAAATTGGTTGGTAAACTGGCTCGAGTATTTGTAGGAATAGCCAAACGAAATGAATCTTATTCTCCAGAAAAATTACAACCTTTTTCAGCTCTGGCAGCGTAGTTATATTGAATAAATCATGCTTTACAGGTTTTCGAAGGGAACCTCACTTAAAAATCATTAGCACTTGATTTTCAGCTTATCTTTTGTCGAATGTTTTCTTATTCGTAGGATTTCAAATATGTACGGAGTACCAGATTTATTGAACAAAAGGGCATTGACCCATCAGGTTAGCAAAACTGGCCTCCACCCCTTGGATAGGCATGACGAAGGAATGATAGGGCAATTGACCCGTTGAGACATGGGAGGGAAAGCCTCCAGGGGCGGCGTGGAGATTACGTGCATTATATGGTAATATATGGAGTTTTTTATTACTCCTTTATTTAATTATGCCTCCACGAAGCCAAATGGATCTGAGCTCATTGCTTTTAACCTTAATGTATTTTCAAGGGTTATGAAATCCTGCGAATAAGTGAGCATTCGAGAGATATATCTATCATACCGAGGGAGTTGAATAAGAAATAGTTAATAGACCAAATGCGATTCTTAAATGGATGGATCGCTTTTTTTTGCGTGATAATTTTAAGGATACTGTATGTTTAAATCTGGGCAGGCGGTATATTATCCGACATGGGATAAAATCAATTGTCCCTCAATTAAAGATTTTAAATTGCAGAAGAATATTATTCTAAATTATTTCACTAAATGATTTACGTATATAAAAACATTTAGAAAAAACTATAATATTCTCTTGAAAAAACATATAAACACGTTGATGTATATGGGTTTTGCAATTAAGTATCTTAATGAAATAATTATCTTTTTGATATTTATTATTTGTAATAACTCAGCTCAGATTCAGGAAGCAAACACCATTCTGTGAATTCAAAAAGTGGATGGAGTGTACGAAAATTGAATTATTTGTATCTTGAATTATTATATTTATGTTACTATAATTACATGGTAAGTACGCGAATTGAATAAGCATACGCGAATTGAATACATTCTTTAAAAAACTTATTGTAAAAAAGAGATAGAGGAGCCATTATCATTGAAAAAATTAATGTTGTTTACGACTGGTGGAACAGTAGCCTCGCTTGAAGGAGAAAACGGACTTGTACCTGAACTGCATGCCGATGATCTATTAAGTTATATACCTGAATTAAATGTACGTTGCCGTATTGATACGAAAGAGTTAATGAACATTGATAGCACCAACATGCAGCCAGAGTTTTGGATAGATATGGCGAATGCTATTTACGAACATTACGATCAATACGATGGCTTTATTATTACGCATGGTACCGATACAATGGCTTACACATCAGCTGCACTTTCTTATATGTTGCAAGATGCATCAAAACCGATTGTTATTACAGGTTCGCAAATTCCTATTTCGTATAGTAAAACGGATGCAAAACGAAACATTTCAGATGCCATTCGTTTTGCTTGTGAAGATATAGGTGGGGTATATATTGTATTTGACGGCAAAGTCATTCAAGGGACAAGAGCGATTAAACTTAGAACGAAAAGCTATGATGCCTTTGAAAGTATTAATTATCCGTATGTTGCATCGATACATGATGACCATATTGAATATAATAAATCGATTCATATTCAAAAAAAGAAACACATTCAATTAGATACATCACTTTGTACAGATGTAGCGGTTGTGAAATTACATCCTGGGATAAAACCAGAGTTTTTTGACTGCCTAAAAGGTTTGTATAAAGGAGTGGTTATAGAGAGCTATGGAAGTGGTGGTGTTCCTTTTCAAGTCCGCAACATCTTGGCGAAATTAATTGATTTAATAGAGCACGGTGTATCGGTTGTCATTACAACTCAATGTCTAGAAGAAGGAGAAGACATGAGTATATATGAAGTCGGTCGGAAAATTGACCATAATCGTGTAGTACGTTCTAAAAATATGAACACAGAAGCAATCGTGCCGAAATTGATGTGGGTGCTAGGAAAAACAACAGATCCTAAAAAGGTAAAAGAAATGATGGAAACATCGATTGCAGAAGATAGTACATTATATTTTTGAGATACTGCTATCAAGGCTAACTCAAATATTTGGGGCTAGATAACCCCTGACTTTGGACTGAATTCATCAGTTGATGAAGTCGATCTTTTTACAGTGAAAAAACTAGGTATCTTCTAAGCTAGTAAATTTTTAATAAGAGGTGATAGAATGCAACAATTATTACATGATGTAGTTGGCGTAACAAATGAATTCCTTTGGTCAAAATTATTAGTTATTATGCTTGTTTCTTGTGGGATTTATTTCACATTTAAATTGAAATTTGTACAGGTTCGAATGTTAAAGGAAATGGTCCGTGTTTTAATGGAAGGGAGAACTAGTTCTAAAGACAGCGTTTCCCCATTTCAAGCTTTCTGTATCGGTATGGCCGCTCGCGTTGGAACAGGTAATATCACAGGAATTGCGATTGCGATTGCATTAGGCGGTCCTGGAGCGATATTCTGGATGTGGATTATTGCTATTATTAGCTCAGCAACCAGCTTTATTGAAAGTACGTTAGCGCAAGTATATAAAGTAAAAGATAAGACTGGTTTCCGAGGCGGTCCATCCTATTATATGGAAAAAGGATTGAACAAACGTTGGATGGGAGTATTATTCTCCATTTTAATTACGCTTTCTTTCGGTCTTGTATTCAATTCTGTACAATCAAATACCGTTACAATTGCTTTTGAGAACTCATTTGGTACAGATCGTTTAACTGTAGGGATTCTCATGACACTTGCTTTCGCTGGGATTATCTTTGGCGGTGTGAAGCGTATTGCAAAAATCGCTGAATACAAGGTTATGATTCTAGGTGTGTTATACCTTGGAATGGCATTGTTTGTCGTAGCAATGAACATAACCAAAATGCCTGAAATTCTTTCTCTTATTATTAATAACGCGTTTGGCTTTGAACAAATAGCAGGCGGTTCAATAGGCGCTGCGTTCATGAATGGAGTTAAACGTGGTTTATTCTCGAATGAAGCTGGTATGGGGAGTGCGCCAAACGTTGCCGCAACGGCAAAAACAAGTCATCCGGTGAAACAAGGGCTTATTCAAGCATTTGGCGTATTAACGGATACACTGATCATCTGTACAAGCACAGCATTTATTATTTTACTTTCTGATGCTTATAAACAACCGGGGCTAACTGGCATTGCACTTACACAAACATCATTAAGTGAACATATCGGTTCCTGGGCATCAGGTTGTCTTGCTATCTTTGTTTTCCTATTTGCATTCGGTTCGTTAATTGGTAACTATTATTATGGGGAAACGAATATTCGATTTTTACACAAAAGTAAAGTGTGGTTGATTCTATATCGAATAGGCGCGTTCGCCATGATTGTATTCGGTTCGGTTGCAAAGGTCGAGCTTGTATGGGATTTAGCAGATTTATTTATGGGCTTGATGGTTATCGTAAACTTAATTGCCGTTCTATTATTATCAAAAGTAGCTTTTGCAGCATTAAGTGATTATATGAAACAAAAAAAAGCTGGTCAAGATCCTGTTTTTTATAAAGACAGCATTAAAGGTCTTGAAAATCTTGAATGTTGGGAGCACTCTCAAGATGCTTCCACTTTAAAAAAGAAAAACGCCATTTAATAAAAAAAGATGTTCAGACATAAGGGTTTGGTATATATCTCCAACAGGGGACTTGTTTGCGATTATGAGGAGCGCTGAATTTTATATTATCTGAGGTAAGTATATCTTACTCGTCAAAGGAGTTTATTCATAATGCATGTGCTACAAAAAACACAAAAAATAGTTCGCTATCAGAATCAACAGGGCAAGATACATTACGGTATTGTTGAGGATGGGATGATATTACAACTGTCTAGCAGTTTTGCTGAACTTGTCAACAAGGAAATAAAGTATGACGGGGTAGAGCTGAAATATAGTGACGTGAAAATTTTGGAACCTGTAAAACCTTCGAAAGTGGTTAATTTCGGCTGGACATATGCAGGTCATGCGAAGGAAACAGGGGGAGAGGCAAACCTTGTAGAACCATTTCTATTTTTAAAGCCATTATCTTCGCTTATTGCAGACAAGGAGAAAATTATCCTTCCTCCAAACGAGCTATCCAATCAAGTGGAGCTTGAAGGGGAAGTAGCACTGGTCATTGGAAAGCGCGGAAAAAATATCAAAGAAGAAGATGCGCTTGATTATGTATTTGGTTGCACGATATTTAATGACGTCACAGCAAGAGATCTTACAAAAAAAGATCCACAGTTTACGCGGGGCAAAGGATTTGATACGTTCGGACCTTTGGGGCCGTGCATCGTTACCGGGGTAGATCCCACTAATTTGCGGATTGTGACCACTTTAAACGGCCGCGTTGTCCAAGACGGGAATACCAATGAAATGTCTCTAAGCATTCCGTTTCTAATCAGCTGGCTTTCACAGGTGATGACACTGGAGCCCGGTGACATTTTGGCCACGGGTTCACCATCTGGCAGCTGCCCGATCAAGTCGGGGGATGAGGTCGTTGTTGAAGTCGAGAATATCGGTCGGCTGTGTAATGAGGTTCAGTAGGATTTGCCAGAATTCTTAATAACCCAAAATGAAAATATTCATAAATAGATGAGCCGGCTTTTTAAAATGTTACAGGGGACATCGCAAAAGAAGAGTTTCTTTGTACTTGCATTCGCATGTAGTGCTGCTAGAGAAACGGCAGTATGAAAAGAGCTTGGTGTCAATTTATTTGAGATAAATGATAAACCTGATGGTCAATGGCTAAATATAGTTGAGTATGGAATCATTCCTGAATGAACTAGCGGGTGCGTTAGCTGATTAATGAAAACAAGACTGATCAATCTTTTTAGAATAATCCAATTAAATATTATAAGGGCATGTTTTGATTAATCTTTTTTTCAAAACATGCCCTTTTATTTATCCATTTATCAAGGTTTCTTATATTAATTTGATCGAACTTTGTTTCAAAGCTACACTATCACATAGAATGTAAAATATATAAAAATCTAACAATCGTACTTAAAGAAATAATATGGTGTACTTATTAAGGGGGATAATATGAACAAAAATGATTTTCTGTTATTAGGAAGTGTTGTGTTATTACTTTTTTTAGGTTGGTTTGCATATCAAAAAGCCACTGATGATACCTATGAGGGGATGTCTATTATTCCAGAACAACACAGAGATATTCCGTTATTTGAGGGATTGAAACCAACTAGAAGCCACTATGTAATAAAGGGAAATCGTTGGGAGGATATTTATAACTTTTATATGAACAAACTTCCTAAACTTGGTTGGAAAGTTGAGTATGAACAATCAGCTCTAGATGATAACGATGACGAAAATGATTGGTCTGGTTTTCATTCACGATGGAGAAAAGAAGGTTTTGACGGTGAATTGTGGATTTCAGCAAGTTATAATCAATATGATTATGAAACTGAACTCCTATTTGATAAAACTCCAATATATAAATCAACTTCTTGGATTGAAGATTTACCAGACAACATTTGTATCTATGAAACTCTGAAAGATGAAAAATGTTTTGAATTAAATGATAAATCTAAGATTAAAGAGATAAAATCACTTATAAATAAAGCGATTGATTGGGATAAAGAGGAGCTACCTCAAATGGAAAGAACAAGTGTCATTGATTTTGGAAATCTAGAAATTAAGGTTCATTATGGAAGTGATAAAGAAATATATTTTCAATCAGAAAAGGGGATAAAAATAAAGAAACCAGAATCTGAATTCTTCGAACTGACAAACCTTTCACAATGATCCTTTGTTAAAAAGAGAAACAAACTTATAATGCTAAAACCAACACTGAATTATACGTTATTTACATTGTTATTATCATTATTCTTTCCCGAAACTGTGTAGTTTTAAAGTCGTACCGTTTTGAATAAAGTTTAATCGTTTATAAAAATGATAAACGTGATCAATACTTGATTTTGGTTTTCCTTAATGAACTCCCTCAGTTTAATAGAAAATGCTCACGAATACTCGCTTATTCGCAGGATTTCATAACCCTTGTATTTAGACTTACGGATAAATGAAATGAGTTCAGATAATTTAGGATTCGTGAAGGCATAGTTAAATAAAGGAGTTAGCTTCTACTCCATATTTTACCATATAATGCACATCTCCACGCCGCCCCTGGAGGCTTTCTCTCCCATGTCTCAACGGGTCAATTGCCCTCTCATTCCTTGGTCATGCCTATCCAAGGGGTGGAGGCCAGTTATGTTATGCTAACCTGATGGGGTCACAGTGCCCTTTTGTTTAAGAAACCTGGTACTCGTACATATTTGAAATCCTACGAATAAGACAACATTCAAAATTAAAGTTAACTATTTTTAATGATACATATAACTAATGTTTTATTTCTATGCTGCTAATGGGATTAATACTTGGACTTTAATTGGACAATAAGACTCGTTTCGTCGTGCTATTCCTACAAAAATCCTTGCTAGTTTACCTATCAGTTTCATGATTGATTTCATTTTCTTTATCTTCTTTACCTTCACATTATGGGAATGGCCGGCTTTAAACTCAGGGTTATTCATCAAAAGGCTCATAGTTGCTAAGTAGAGGAATCGTCGTAGTCTTGACCTTCCACGCTTTGAAATGACAATCTGACCTTTCCATTTGCCTGAACTTGCTTCAGCTAGATGTAATCCCGCATGCCGTAATAGAGAGTTTCCGTGAGAGAAACCACTTAGATCTCCTGATTCCCCCAGTATTCCGGCTAATGAAATTTCACTTATTCCTTTAATCATAAGTAGTTTTTTTGCAAATGGGATTTTGTAGAGAACTTCTTTAACTTGTTGTTCAACTCTTTCGAGTTGTTTGACAGCGAGGTCAAATTCCTCTAATAATTGTTCTAAATGGAATTTATAAGCATCAAGAGCTTGTCCGGTCCAAATAGAGGATTTGGCTAGATTGATTAGTAATTGAGCCTTCTTGGGTCCTGGTTGTCGTTTTCATTAAAGACTTCCAACCCCTCATGACATCTAGTGTTTCTAGTGAAGATATTTCATCCGGTGTTGGAAATAAACGAAGGGTTGCGATCGCCCCTTTGCACGTTACATCTTTAAACACTTGTCTGAGTTCAGGAAAGACCACATCCACCCATCGATTTACTTGATTAATAGACATCACGAGACGTTTAATAATCACATCACGATTAGACATTAGAACTCTAAGCTTCTCAAAGGATTCTGATGATGGGCGAATAAAGGAATAGTAGCCGTTTTTGACCATATCCGCGATAACGAGCGCATCTTTTTTATCACTCTTAGATTGGGTATTATCACGATTCTCTTTATTCCTTTTTACTAAGTGGGGATTGACTGTTACAACTTCAATGTTTTGGTTATCCAGCCATTTTGATAGGTTAATCCAGTAATGGCCTGTAGGCTCCATACCTAATATTGCTGCATCTAAGTTTTTTAATCTTTTTAAATCATGAATCCATTTTAATAGTTTAAGGAACCCCTCTTCATTATTTTCAAATGTAAGAGGGTCTCCTGGATTGTCAACACTTAACTAGACAACTTTCTTAAGGTGTTCAAGTTTATACTCAATCGGACTTAAGTAGCCAAGTGTTCCATGAATACGAATATGATTAAACCAATGAATATAGTCCTGTAGTTCTCTTGTTAGATCGATTAGCGTTTCGAAATGACGACCCTTAACGAACTCTGTTTTGATGATTTTGAACGTAGCTTCAGTTACGGCATTGTCGTACGGGCAGCCCTTCATGCTTAGCGAACGTAGAATGTCAAATGTCTCTAAAGCATCATCTATTAGCTTAT
Source organism: Peribacillus sp. V2I11 (assembly GCF_030817135.1). Lineage (NCBI taxonomy): Bacteria > Bacillati > Bacillota > Bacilli > Caryophanales > Bacillaceae > Peribacillus > Peribacillus sp. V2I11. The sequence continues at coordinate 3,152,859 of NZ_JAUSYW010000001.1, forward strand.
TCTTAAATTCGCTTCCTCGGTCCGTATGAAATAGCTGAATCTTACTCAGGTCTACCTTAATCGATGAAAATGCCCGGTAGACCAGTAAAGTATCTTTTTTTGGCCCGACGCTATAGCCGATAATTTCCCGATTAAAGAGATCATCAAATACACATACGTAACACCATTTTTGATTTACCCTTACGTACGTCAAATGCTTACAATTGCGTGCAACTCTTTTTCCTGATTAAACCCACGGTCCAATTCGTTAACCTGGTTAGACTCATTATAAGTTTTTGAATGTGGCTTGAATTGAGCTACTGTGTAGGTAGAGACGAGGCCCTGTTCTTTCATAATCCGCCCAATCCGTCGCCTTGAGACAACTAATCCACGCTTTTTTAATTCCACTTTAATCTTTCGCGTACCATAGTTTTGCCGGCTGTTCTGAAAGATTTCGATGATGTCGGAGTTTACTTCATCTACTGATGACCTTTCTTTTACTTCATAATAATAGGTGCTTCTTGGCAATTGAAGGACTTCGCACATTGCTGATATCGAGTATTTGTGCTGGTTATTCCGAATCACATTTACTTTCGTCCACGTATCAGCGCAGCTTGCTTTAAAATATCGTTCTCCATCTGTAACTGTTTCAGTTCCTTACGAAGCTTTACTAGTTCTGTTTCTTCTGGTGTTCGGTTATCAGCTTCTTTGAAAGAACCGGAGGTTTTGTGTTGAGAAATCCACTTATCCAGAGAGGATGGTGTCAGTTCATACTCACGAATAATATCCCTTCTTGGTTTACCATTCACATACAGCTGTACCATTTGGCTTTTAAACTCATCAGTAAATGTTCTTCGCTCTTTTTAAGTCAATCTCCTAAACTAGTAGTATTTGTAGTCTACTTGACCTTAAATTTTCTGTCTAGATAAGTGTAGCCGTTCCACATCGACTTTGTGAGACATGTGAGGGTTGACCTCCATGAGACATGTGGATATCCAAAAGTGCAATTATAACATTGCTAAAACCAATTTTTTCCTATAATTGGCTAGTTTAGCATACACTTTTTTCGATAAATCCCTATCCTTGAGGAGTAATGCCGAGCTTACAAAGATAACGGTTAATGATATGACTATGAAATCCTAAGAATTCTAGAGCAATCGTGAGATTGTGTTTAGTTTATTGAGGGAGTTCAATAAGAAAAGTTAAATTTGCCGTTCCCTAATTCGAAGTATGAAATAAGATAATTAACAGGGGGAAGGACAACCTCTTAAGGACTGTCTAGAAAAAATCCCGGACTTTAAAAAAGAAGGGAGTGGATATAAATGGCAATAATTAAACCTTTTATGGCATCAAGAAAGTTTACTGCCACAATAGGAGATGGTACAGGTACAGGAGCGACATTTGCAATTGCAGCAACAACCTTTACGGATGATGCCGGTGCAGCTGTAACCGCATTTCCAGGGTCATTTGCTTATTATGTTTTATATATAAATGCTCAGATTCAAACAGCTGATACCTCAACCCTTACTACTACTACTATAACTATTCCAGGTGGCGATGCACTTGATGCTTTAACTCCAATTGTTGTTGAAGTTGTAGTCAACTAATACTCATGATTTGCCAATGAAAAAATGCCGGAAATCAATAGGGTAATTGTCCGGCATTTTGTTCATTGGATGCGTAAGAACTTTCCATTTTTCTTTATCCATAAATTATTACAAATTGAAGAATAATAGGGGATCCAGATAGGGGTAAATCGTTAGAGAATGTAAGTTTTCCCTGTTCTACGATATAATTTATATTTGGCTGTAATATTCCATTTATAAATAAGTTTATATAAGATACGCTGTTTGGATTAAGAATCCCAGAGCTTCCGTATTTTAATACTCCATCTTGATTGGTATAAATCCTTTTTATACCGTCAGAGATTGCAGTATATTGAAAAGTTTTTACCTTTAAAATGTTAATTGGATTTGGGTTTTCCCTCACTGGATAAATATTTGGACAACCTCTTGGCGGACTTGGTGATATACAACTATTTTTATTATACAGTCCTGTTTTCTTTTGTTGCTGGTACATGCTTTGATAACCGATTAATTTCTTAGTCATAACTTTCTATTAAACCCTCCTTTTTGGATAATGATGCTCCGAAATTCTCTGTATTTGTTCTGTATCTCCCTTACACTTATATATTCATTTCTATTGGTTCAGGTATGGGTTCTACAGCCTCTATAATTTTCACATCATACACATTTTTTTTTTACTCTTTCCGACTCCACTTCTTTTATCTTCAAGCTACTATTCTTTTTACTTTCTATCTCTTTCTCATCCCGTTCCCTCCATTTATACATACAACCTAAACTCTACTTCATCCATCTTTACTCCTCAGCCGGCGACTGCTAAGCTGTGTAAGTATAGAGGATCAAAACCTAGTTAGATTGAACTGCTAAATAACGAAATTGTGAAGGATTTTACTTAAACTAACGGGTGCGTTAGTTGATTAAGACAAATAAAAAGAGAGCTACCCGAAGGTAGCCCATAGATATTGCTTTGTTATATACAGTAGTGAACCAACCAGTAATAGCAGATGCTGTAACACCTGTATCATCAGCATCGACACGGGCTCTCAATTTACCGTCATTGATACGTTTTACGAATGTACCTTTAACACCTTGTGTGCTGGGGGATTACGGAAATGAAATTACGATTTTATAATAGGAGGTGTTTTGAAATTTTTCTTAATGTGATTTGCTGAAGAAACAAAGTAACAAAAAAGGAAGAGGAACTACAAAAGTTCCCCTTCTTTTTTCACTTTATTTTTTTGAAATTTTACGTAATAAATATAAAGCGTATATGATAGCTGGTATAGCTCCGACCATTAAAATCATGTTATTTAAACCAAATGTAAAATAAGAAGACGATACATTCATTTTAATTCAACCCCATTAAAAATTTTAATCTCTATATGTGTATTTTTGATAAACACGAGCAACTTTACTAGATTTATTTAAAGAAGTAAGTTTGATATAACTAGTAAGAACTATATAGCCATTATTAAGTTTACCATTTAATTTATAAGTTCCTACAGCATTCATATCATAACCTACTTTTTCAGCTTTTGAATCAGTAACTTCACATGAAGCATCTACAGATGACCAAACAGTACCATTTGTTCCTCCTACATCAGCATATCTCATTTTCAACCCATAATCACCAACAGAATAATGATTACCTAATTTTAAGGTAGCAACAGTGACCCCTGCACTTTTTAATTTAACCCAAGCAGTATACAATCTGGCTCCATATTTTTTATCTTCTGTACGATATGGCCCCATATCCGTAGACTTTGCGCTAAATCCCATAGATTGTAAGTTTGTTGAATTACTGTTATCAGCTTCATCTGTTGAACTAAGTTCAACAGATGAACCATCACTTAATTCTATTGTTTTAACTTCTTCGGAATTAACATTTGATTCGTATGATATAGCTTCATTAATCTCGTTCATTTTCTCTTTCTGGTATTGCTTTACCACCTTATTTAATTAACACTCATTTAAAAGTTGAAGCACGGATTAGTCGGCAAAGCAACTAACGTGAGGACTTAGATCCTGTGGGGCAGCATGACCGACATCCACCTCATGGAAAGGTTGAACGAAGGAATGTAGGAGCATCGACTCTGTGAGACATGGGAGGGTTGACCTCCATGAGACATGTGGATATCCTAAAGTGCGATCATAACAGTGATTAAACCAATTTTTTCCTATAAAATTGGCTAGTTAGCATACACTTTTTTCGATAAATCCCTATCCTTGAGGAGTAATGCCGAGCTTACATAGATAACGGTTAATGATATGACTATGAAATCCTAAGAATTCTATAGCAATCGTGAGATTGTGTTTAGTTTATTGAGGGAGTTTAGTTCAACAAGGAGTTATTATATATTAGATTCAGAAGCTTTTAAAAGTGGTGGTAAAAAGTGCAAATAAAGTAACGAGATCCGCCTAAAATAAGAGAGGAAAATTGAAGTGAACATAGATATAGGGTTTCCCTTCCTTGTTCTATTATCTCTAACAGGATAATATTGTCCATTAGATATATTAAAGAGCAAGATAAAGAGCAGAGTGAAGTAGTAAGTGGAGCAGGAATTTATATAGAGGGGGGAATCGAGGATTAAATATTTTTGCCCCCTTAATACTAAGGTTCCTTTCGAATTAATATAAATGGTCTGTGTAATGGACTAAAAAAATGAAATTTCCTATACACGCTTTGATCTTTTTAGGCTGTATCTATGGTATTCATGAAATATTTATAGATGGTACACAAAGGTATTTTTCAAAAATAGAAGGAATGCCATCCATCATTTTATCAACATGGGTATTTGCTTCATATATAACGTCTTTGAAAGACAAAGCTGGCTCCGATAATTGCATTCTTATCAGCATATAAATTTTAAGACTATTCGTTTCAAATAAGTAGACGTGTTTCCCTACTTAAGACAATCGGAGGTTGTTTTCGAAAGGGGGAATTAATTTGAAGAAATTTATTGTTTGTTATACCTTGGATAATGATATTAAACGAGAAAAAATATTAAAAGGGCCAGATGTAAAGAAGGAAGACGTTCTACAAGATACATTAGATAAGATAGTGCGAAGTGATTACTTTATTGCGAAAACCGACCAAGGAGAGTATAGGATAAATGCTTCCTTAATTCGTTATATACAGGTTTTGCATGAAAGGCATTGTTTTAAATACCATACTGATCATCAATGACTAGTGAGTAAATAAAAGGTTATTTCTTTGCATAGTTTTCTTCAACTTTGTCGAGTAACTTGAATATGGGAGAGAAGATTAATGTCAGAAACGTATCGTTCTCGTCAGGAACGAAAACAAGTGGAAAAAACAAAACAAGATCAAAAAAAAGGTGTAAACTCCCCTAAAAGAAGATTTTTCTTGAAAAAAGTTTTAATATGGTGCTTACTGTTAGTTGTTATTTCAATTGGAATAGGGGCAGTTACGGTTGCAGCAATGATTAAGGATGCACCTAAAATAGATGCTTCAAAACTAGTCGATCCGCTTTCTACCAAATTATACGATAAAAACGGGAATTTCATTTACGAATATGGTAAAGAAAAGCGGACAAAAATTAAGTATTCTCAAGTTCCAAAAATGTTGGAACATGCTTTCATTGCCACGGAGGATGCACATTTTTATGAACACAATGGCATTGATATTAAAGGAACTGCGAGAGCAATCTTCAAGAACCTAAAAGGGGATTTCGGATCTCAAGGCGGAAGTACGATTACACAGCAGGTCATTAAAAACTCCTTTTTGTCACCTCAGAAAACAATAAAGCGAAAGGTACAGGAATGGAGCTTGGCCTATCAGCTTGAGCAAAAGTATTCCAAACATCAAATCTTAATGATGTATTTAAATAAGATTTACCTTGGAGACGGGGCATATGGTGTAGCAGCTGCCGCCAAAAATTACTACGGAATCGATGCCGATCATCTAAATAAATTAACGCTTCCGGAGGCCGCTATGCTGGCGGGGCTCCCACAGAGTCCAAGTTATTACGATCCCACTGAACCCGAACATGTGAAAGCTGCAACAAATCGTCGTAATATTGTTTTAGAAGCTATGTATAAAAAGGGGTATATTACGAAAAAGCAATTGGAGGATGCAAAGAAGGCTCCAGTTACATCAGGACTTGTTCCAAAAAAGAAACAACAAGGAATGCCGTACGAGGCGTTTTTGGACGCTGTTGTAAAAGAAGTTGAAAGAAAGCAGAAAAATGTAGATATCAGTTCGGATGGATTATCTATTTATACGACGCTAGATCCAAAAGCTCAGACCTTTGCGGACAAAATAATGAACACCGATACGATTATTTCTTATCCAAATGACAATTTTCAAGGAGCCTTCGTATTTTTAGATACAAAAACAGGAGAAGTTCGAGCTATTGGAAGCGGTCGAAACCAATATAAAGCTTCCTTCCGAGGCAACAACTTTGCGGTTGATATTAAACGTCAACCAGGATCTACTTTCAAGCCAGTCTTTGATTATGGTCCGGCAATTGAAAATTCAAAATGGTCTACAGCACACCAAATTAATGATCATGAGATAACCTACTCAAATGGTCAATCTATTTCTAACTGGGATCATCAATATCACGGAATGTTGTCTATTAGAACAGCACTTCAATGGTCATACAATATTCCAGCACTCCTTACCCTTCAGGAAGTAGGGATGGATAAAGCACAAAACTTTGCAGAAAATCTGGGTATTACTTTTAATAATAATAAGGTGTACGAATCATATGCGATCGGAAGTAATACGGTTAATCCATTAGAGTTGGCAGGGGCATATAGTGCTTTTGGAAATAACGGTGAATACAATACACCACATTTTGTTCGTAAAGTTGTCTATCCTGATGGCAGAGTTGTTAATTTAACTCCAAAGCCAAAACGTGTTATGCATGATTACACAGCTTATTTGGTGACGGATATGTTACGGACAGTCGTAAAATCTGGTACAGGAAAAACAGCAAATGTTCTTGGACTAGATGTGGCTGGAAAAACTGGCACAACCAATTTTGACAGTAAAACCAGAGTACAATATGGATATCCACCCGGTTCGGTAAATGATAGTTGGTTCGCTGGTTATACACCGCAATACACTATGGCGGTTTGGACTGGATATACTAAAAATGGTCCAGGTAATTATATGGATGGAAATACAACTAAAATCTCGCACCAAATGTTTAAGGTCATGCTGGAAGCGTTTGGAACAGACCAAAGTAGCTTCCAGCAGCCTAGTGATGTATACCAGGTGAATAATGAACTGTTCATTAAAGGTGCAAATCCTGAAGAAGCTCCACCAGTTACAAAAAATAATAAAGATAAACCATTTGATATTGATGGAAATAAAGAGGAAAAGAAACATAAACAAGAGGAAGAGAAGCATAAACAACATGAGGAAAAGAAACACAAACAAAAGGAAGAGAAGCATAAACAACAAGAGGAAAAGAAACACAAACAATAAAGATTTTTAGGATGGGATCGCATTGGTTCTATCCTTTTTTATAATACACATAAGAGAATGTGAAGGTTTGAATCGTCTACACTTATCTGGACAGAAGTTTAAAGGGCAGATACACTTAACTCACTACAGATAAGGGAGCACTCAAAATGACCAAGCGAGAACGCCGTACGTTCACTTCCGAATTTAAACAACAGATCATTCAACTCTACCAAAATGGGAAAAACCGAAAGGCTCTTATTGAAGAATATGAACTTACTCCTTCTTCTTTAGACCGGTGGATACAACAGAGTGAAAACACAGGTTCTTTTAAAGAAAAAGATAACCGTTCTCCTGAGGAACAAGAACTTATTAAACTACGAAAAGAACTGAAGAAGTTACAGATGGAGAATGATATTTTAAAGCAAGCCGCGCTGATACTAGGACGAAAGTAAATGTAATTAAACGGAACAAAGATAAATACTCGGTATCAGCAATGTGTGGCGTCCTAGAGCTTTCACGGAGCACCTATTACTACGAAGCAAAAGAACGAACCTCAGAAGACGATGTCACAAACGCCATTTTAGACATTTTTGATAAAAACCGTAAGGCGTACGGAACACGTAAGATTAAGGTTGAATTAAAGAAAAGAGGCCTTACGGTCTCCAGAAGGCGAATTGGCCGAATCATGAAAGAACAGGGGCTTGTTTCCTCTTATACAATCGCTCAGTACAAACCGCTAAAGACCTCATGTAACGAATCAGTCCAGGCAAACGAATTAAATCGGGAATTTCTACAAAAAGAAGAGAAAAAAGTAGTGGTAAGCGATTTAACATATGTCAAAGTCAAAAATAAATGGCATTACATATGTGTCTTTGTCGATCTCTTTAATCGTGAAATTATTGGATTTAGCACAGGACCTAACAAGGATGCGAAGCTTGTGGCAAGAGCGTTTGCATCTATCAAAGGGAACCTCCGTGATATTCAGCTCTTCCACACAGATCGAGGGAATGAATTTAAAAACAAGCTGATTGACGAAACGTTAACCATATTTGAGATTGGTCGTTCACTAAGTATGAAAGGTTGCCCTTATGATAACGCTGTCGCGGAAGCGACCTTTAAAATCATTAAGACTGAGTTCGCCAATCAAACAACATTCGCAAGCTTAGATCAGCTAACACTCGAATTTGGAGACTATGTGAACTGGTTTAATAAGCTGCGAATTCATGGAACTTTAGGCTACGTAAGCCCTCTAGAGTTTAAGAAGTTATCCCTTAAAAAAGTTGTTTGATTTAGTGTTGACAATCCAGTTTCTACTTAAACTATAGGGTGCGTTAGCTGAAGATCAGGGTTATTCATCACCAGACTCATGGTCGCAAGGAAGAGGTAACGCCGCAGGCGTGATCTATTAAGGATTAAATAGTACAAATTTTCTTCAACTAAACGGTGCTTTACTTCATTAAGGGAGTTGCTTTGGCAGCTCTTTTTCTTATAGAGCTAATGTGGCAGTTAGTCCGAATCCTTAGTGTTTTAAGAAATTAGTTTTTCATTTGGGATTATCAAAGTCACCATTGATTAATGGGAGATAGAATCAAATATGGGAGAAATCATAATAGAACTATGCTTTTGAGGCACAATAAATTGAAAAGATATAAAAAGGATGCAAAGCGAGGAATTTTATGAAAAAGGTTGTAATGTTTTTCCTATGTCTTCTTATCTTAATTCTTCCATCACAAGTTTTTGCTCAACGAAAAGTACCTATTTTAATTTATCATTCGATTGACGAGTTTACTGGGCAGGGTTCTAAGGAGCTATACGTAACTCCTGATAATTTCCAGAAACAAATGATTTATTTAAAAGACCATGGCTACACATTATTAACTTTTGATCGTTGGCAAGACATTTATAAAGAAAAAAAACCCATTTTCATTACCTTTGATGACGGATACAAAAACAATCTGAATGCATTTGCTATCTTTCAGAAACTTGAAAACGAACGTTTTAAACCAAGTGGTACCATTTTTGTTATTTCAGACTTTATCGGTCGACCAAACCGATTATCGAAATCGGATTTAAAAATGATGGCTGATTCGGGTATAATCTCAATCCAGTCTCATACTGCTACACATCCTGATTTGACGGAAATAAAAAATTATGAATATGAACTGAAAGGGTCCAAAGATAAAATTCAAAAAATAACAGGCAAACCAGTTAATGCTCTTGCGTATCCATACGGAAATTTCAATGACAAAGTCGTAGAAGAAACGAAGAAATATTATTTGTTTGGACTTACGACAACTCCTGAACTATTTTCTGAGAAGGGCATTAAAGACGAACTTTATCTTTTACCACGAATTTATATCAAGTATTCAACTACTCTTGATGACTTTGCAAAGATAGTTGAAGGCGGTTCCTATACCAGGTAATCGCTTTTTCTTTTGGAACCAAGGGAAAAGTACTTAATATTGTTTATAAGCAATGGGGTAATTTAACTGCAAAAAGTATGTGAAATTTTGTACTTAAACTAACAGGTGCTTTACTTCAATAAGGGAGGTTGTGGCGGCAGCCTTTTTCTGGATCTAGAGAGGTAGTTTAGATGAAAAAGCATAGTTTAAACTGCACAGTGAATGACGTTTGCTTTCACATATGACTGTATAAATATATGTAGTACAGTCTCTCGGTTTATACGAACTGTGCAACATAATCATTTAAAAATTACTTTGGAATATATTTTGATTTACTACGAATCCTAATTTTAGGAGGCGATGAAAATGAAAAAACAAGAAAAATCAAAAAATCTTGGCCAAAAAGCCGATTCAATGAATGCTTTGGATCAAGGGTTAAACTTGTTTCCACAAATAGTTAATAACGTTACTGGTATTGACAAGGGGAACGACGGTAAAGTCAATAAAAATGATTAAATTGAACGCCTTTTTTGGGCGTTTTTTTATCTTTTCTAATGACCTACTCTCTCCTTCACATTTTTTGTCAACTCTCAATAAGTCTTATGCAGCTAACAGGTTCTTTACTTCAATAAGAGAGTTGCTTTGGCAGCTCTTTTTCTATGGAACTATCGGGGCAGGTTAGCTCAATAATAAAGGGACAAACTAGGCATATAAATTTCCTTAAAAGGAGTAACAAAACCACGTGAAAATAATGGCTATTGGTATTACATTGGTTGTTGTTGGATGTAGCATTTTAGGGTGGCTAATTAAAGAAGCCTACAAAAATAATAAGGATGAAAGTACAAAATATAAAATTCTCTATTTATTATGGGTGATATTAGGTGTCTTACTAGATACAAGTGGATTAATCATTATCTTTGGTCTTATTTTATTAGGAGTTCTTTTAATAATCTATTACCCACTCTTCAACTCCCATGAAAATTAAAAAAGCTCAAAATCCAGAAAAAAACACAACAAAATAGACCCAGTAAAAACGCCTTTTAAAAAAAGGCTGAGCCTTATGAGTAATCTGATTGAGTTTGGTAGATCGTTAAACAAAAACCTCCAATCATAGCATATTAAGTAGAGGCTAGCGCGACGACCAAAAAGGATTAATCTCCCATGAGTGCTACCCATAAAGGGTGCGACAGTCGGTGATACACCGTGGTCGTCGGAGTCAGACTAACGGATGGGCTCAAAGGCACCATAGTTCAACGACCTTCTTCGCCAGCCATTAAAACATTATCGACATAGAGACCCATTTTCATTCTCTGTGGTGAAGCGCTGATTTTGCGCTTCATGGATGGCTAACAGGTGCTATAGTTCATTAAGCATAGGCCGGATTGAGTTGCATTCCATAATATTATTAATCTTCAACAATCGGGCGCAATTTTAAAGTAATGATAGCTGAATTTCTCAGTGAGAAATTCGGCTTTTAATCAGCATTAAGATAATCTAACCGGCTTCGTCCCACTTTGCAAGGAACTAGCAGTCCTGAATCTTCTAATACTTCGATACGTAAATAATCACCAAAGAGATCGGAATAAAGCTCAATCTTAGAGGTAACTATATAATTTAAAAAAGAAAAGAGGAATAAAAGATGATTAGCATGCCACATCAAATTATGATCAACGCGTCTCCTGAGAAAGTATACGAAGCTATTACCACAACAGAAGGATTTAAGGGTTGGTGGACAACAGATGCTAAAGCTGAACCTCAAGTAGGAAGCACTGCTGAATTTGGCTTTTACAATCGTCAAGCTGTATTCCAAATGCATATTGATCAGTTAGTACCAGGTAGGCTGGTAGAATGGACGGCTCAGCATGATATGCCAGGATGGAAAGGTACCAAAATTCGTTTCGAGTTGAATTCTAATGAAAACGGAGCGACGATAGTCAACTTTAATCATTCAGGATTGGAGTCTATGGAGGGTCCATATGCGATGATTAATACGACTTGGGGAACACTTATGTACATTCTGAAGCAATATGTGGAAGGCAATAACCCAGATGCATGGCATCAGGCATAAATAATATATGGTTAACGTTTTAACGGATATAAAAATAAAATGTACCCGTAAAAGAGTTGCAGAGTATGCTACAAACCCTGATAATGCTCCAGAATGGTATGTAAATATCGATTCGGCAGAATGGCAAACTCAAAAACCTTTATCAATCGGTTCTCGAATCGCATTCAAAGCACAATTTTTAGGACGACAACTTGCGTATATTTACGAAATCGTAGAATTTATTCCCGAACAAAAACTTGTAATGAGAACAGCTAATGGACCTTTTCCAATGGAAACAACCTACACATGGGAAACTATTGACAACAATTTAACAAGAATGACATTGCAAAACAAAGGTATTCCAAGTGGATTTTCAAAGTTGCTTACTCCGTTAATGTCTTTATTGATGAAAAGTGCAAACAAGAAAGACCTGAAAAAAATAAAAGATATATTAGAAAAACAATCACAAAGCCCAAGGAATATAACTTAATAATAAAAGGAGAATCTTTGAAACATTTTTCTAATGCTGAGTCCGGTGTTCGCAGTGAGCTTAGGCAAGATAGACGTTATGTATAACGGAAACACTATATAGGTCAATATGGATATATATCACTTTTTAAACTCGATTGCAAAGTTTTCGTGGGAATTGTTCCCAGTAGTAAACAAAAAGGCAGGATCGAATTGGTTAACACAATAAAATATGATTAGAGATTGGTTTAGTTATCAAGTGGAGTTAGTATAGTTTCATGGACACATTTTAGTTAAGTCCTTACAATGATTTTTGAGAGGATGTGTCCGTCTTGGAACGTAAGAATACAGGGAAAAAATATAATAATGAATTCAAGAAGACTATTGTAGATCTTTATCACTCGGGTAATTCGGTCAAAGAATTAAGCGGCGAATATGGCGTATCAGAAGTTACCATTTATAAATATAAATGGGTTAAAGAATTTACTCCTATTGGTTTAGGAGAAGACTCCATGACTCCAAAGGAATTAGCAGCAATACAGAAGGAAAACCTTCGGTTAAAGCAAGAAGTTGAAATCTTAAAAAAGGCTATGGCCATATTCGCGAAAAAGTAACCGAGACAGATCTTACCGAATTTATCGAGGAACACAAGAATCTATACCCCGTACAGAAAATGTGCGAAGTACTAGAAATCCCAAGAAGCAGCCATTATCAGTCTCTTCAACTTGTCGTATCCAATCGCGAACAGGAAAACAAAGAACTAACGAAGAAAATTCATCTCATTTATCTAGAAAGCAAGGGACGTTATGGTGCTCCCAAGATACATGAAACCTTATTAACCAAAGGGTTTTCCCTAAGTCTAAAGCGTGTTCAACGCTTAATGAGCAAGGCGAATATTCGATCTATCACGAAGAAAAAATACCGTCCTTATCCATCTAAAGAAAAGGTTATTCAGTTAGATAATTTGCTTAAACGAGACTTTACCACCCAGACCATAAATGAGAAATGGGTAGCTGATATTACGTATATCCACACGTTAAAAGACGGATGGTGTTATTTAGCTTCTGTATTGGATCTTCATTCTAAGAAAATAGTAGGGTATTCCTTTTCACGTTCTATGACGACAGAACTGGTCATAAAAGCTTTCGATAACGCTCACTCTTCACAAAAGCCCTCGAAGGGCTTAGTTCTTCATACGGATCTTGGCTCACAATATACAAGCAGTGAGTTTACTCAACATACCCAGAATCATCATATTAAGCAATCCTTTAGCCAGAAAGGTTGCCCGTACGATAATGCCTGTATTGAATCTTTTCATGCGATATTAAAAAAAGAAGAAGTCAACCACGTACAGTATCTAGACTACCAAACAGCTAAATTAGCGATATTTCAATTTATTGAAGGTTGGTATAACCGAAAAAGAATTCACAGCAGCTTAGGATATAAAACTCCACAAGCCATTGAAGATCAAATTAGAAATATAGCTTAAGATTTAACTTTTATGTGTCCAAAATATTGACTCAAATCCAAAGCACTAAAATTATTTGATCTAAAAAAAACCAGCTAGAAGAAGGTTATTCTATTAAGTGGCGCAATTCTTGTACAAGGGATTGTGTCTTTTTTAGTTACATTAATTATTCATCTTATTATTCGATTAAGAAAAAGCATATTGTTTGAAAAGTATAATTAAATTAAATTAAAGCTATTTTAGTTTGAGGTAAATTGTATAAATGTTGATGTTAGGCTAATCGGTATTGTTATTTCAGGTATTTTTATCGGAGCATGGACAACATGGGGAAGCTCTACTTACGATCTGCAGTATGGTGTTAGAAAAAAAGAAATTGATAATGATTTTCCTGTTGTGAAATATTGCAATTAAACTAACGGATGCGTTAGTTGATTAAGGAACATGTTTAAACGACTTTTTTTCTGCTGATGGTTAAAGAAAATTTTAACACCGTCTGAATAATAGGACGGTGTTAAGTGTGTTTTATAAAAGCAAAATTAAACAACTGTATTGTCACTGATCAGTAAGTTAGTTAAATGTATGCTACTTATGCAATTTGGAGTTAGTATAGTTTCATGGACACATTTTAGTTAAGTCCTTACAATGATTTTTGAGAGGATGTGTCCGTCTTGGAACGTAAGAATACAGGTAAAAAATATAATAATGAATTCAAGAAGACTATTGTAGATCTTTATCACTCGGGTAATTCGGTCAAAGAATTAAGCGGCGAATATGGCGTATCAGAAGTTACCATTTATAAATGGGTTAAGGAATTTACTCCTATCGGTTTAGGGGAAGATTCCATGACCCCAAAGGAATTAGCAGCCATACAGAAGGAAAACCTTCGGTTAAAGCAAGAAGTTGAAATCTTAAAAAAGGCTATGGCCATATTCGCGAAAAAGTAACCGAGACAGATCTTTCCGAATTTATTGAGGAACACAAGAAACAATATCCCGTACAGAAGATGTGTGAAATACTAGAAATCCCAAGAAGCAGCCATTATCAGTCCCTTCAAATAGTGGTATCAAATCGCGAACAAGAAAATAAAGAACTAACGAAGGAAATTCATCTCATTTACCTGGAAAGCAAGGGACGGTATGGGGCTCCAAAGATTCATGAAAGCTTATTAACCAAAGGTTTTTCCCTAAGTCTTAAGCGTGTTCAACGTTTAATGAGCAAGGCTAGAATTCGTTCTATTACTAAGAAAAAATACCGTCCCTACCCATCTAAAGAAAAGGTTATTCAATTGGATAATTTGTTAAAACGAGACTTCACTACTCAAACTATTAATGAGAAATGGGTAGCAGATATTACGTATATCCACACGTTAAAAGACGGATGGTGTTATTTAGCTTCGGTATTAGACCTTCATTCTAAGAAAATAGTAGGGTATTCATTTTCTCGTTCAATGACGACAGAACTGGTCATAAAAGCTTTCAATAACGCACACTTATCACAAAAGCCCTCGGAGGGCTTAGTTCTTCATACGGATCTTGGCTCACAATATACAAGCAGTGAGTTTACTCAACATATCCAAAACCATCATATTAAGCAATCCTTTAGTCAGAAAGGTTGCCCGTACGATAATGCCTGTATAGAATCCTTTCATGCCCTATTAAAAAAGGAAGAAGTCAACCACGTACAATATCTAGACTATCAAACAGCAAAATTAGCAATGTTCCAATTTATTGAAGGTTGGTATAACCGAAAAAGAATTCACAGCAGCTTAGGCTATCAAACCCCACAAGCCATTGAAGATCGAATTAGGAATACAGCTTAAGATTTAACTTTTTAGTGTCCAAAATATTGACTCAAATCCAATTTTTTTAAATCAATGATTTTGAAAAAAAGTAGAAATAGTAAATAACTAAGCAAGGAAATCATTATAGATATAACCAATATCACGATTAAATTTGTAGTCTCATTTTCAATATATTTAAATGTAATTAATCCACCATACCCCATAATAATACCGGATAAAATAACTTTGATAGTATCGATTAGATTTAAATAAAACCCAATTAATTTTTTAATTGAAAAGAAATGAAGGGAGGTACCTAAGGTTAACCCTATATTTAAAGATAGGGCGACTCCATAAATCCCTAATTCAGGGTTTGAAGCAAGAAAGAATATAGAAATTAGGGATATTATAGAAGCCACTAAATTATTTATCATGACAGTATTTGCTTTTCCTAAACCAATCAGTACTGCTTGAAAGGGAGTACGGAAATAGTGTAGTAGAAAGAATGGCCCCATGATTTTAAGAAAAGTACCTGCTTCTGGTGACTTATATATCAGAGTCGTTAAGGGCTCTGCAAAAACGTACAAAATGATTGTCCATGGAACACCTACAATCAAAGCTATGTTAACAGCTTGTTGAATTCTTTTCTTAATGAGAAGATGATTATTATTCTCTTTCGATTCACTAATAGCTGGTACTAAAGCTACTGATAAAGAATTCGTTACAAAACCCGGAAGAAGCATTAAAGGTATAGCATACCCCATCACAATACCATATTGTTTTGTAGCTAAAGCCGTTCCAATACCGGCCAGAGCCAAACTTTGTGTAATCAGAATGGGCTGAATAATTCCTATCAAAGATTGTATTAAGCCGTTTCCAGTTGTCGGCAGACCAGTTTTAAGTAAATCGAAGAAAATTTCCTTACCCTTGCTGATCTGTTTAATAAAGGAATGGTGTAATTTGAATTTTTTATGTTTGGACCATTTAAATACAGAGAATAAATATAGTAGAGAAAATCCTTCTCCAATAATGCCACAAAGAACTGCCCCAGCTGCAGCATATTCGATTCCGTAAGGAAGTAGCCACTGAACTAAAAAAAATATAAGCCCAATTCTAACCACTTGCTCAATTACTTGGGATAGCGCAATTGGCGTCATGTTTTGTTTGCCACGGAAATATCCTTTTATAACTGAAGAAACTGCCACAATAGGGACTATCGGTATAACGGTAAGTAAAGAATAATAAGCTCTTTGATCTGTTAAGAAATGTGAAGATAATGCCTTAGCACCGAAAATTGCAATAATCATTAAAATAAATCCTATTAAGCTAGTAGTTACTAATGATACAACCAGGATTTTTTTTACACGTCTATAGTTTCCCTTTATTTCAGCTTCAGCAACCAGTTTAGATATAGCTATGGGAAGTCCTAACGTAGTTAATGTAATTAAAAGACCAGTAACAGGCATTGCCATCATGATAAGCCCGACGCCTTCAGGACCTATTACATTTGCTAATACTATTCCGTTGGCGAATCCCAATATCTTTGTAATGAATGCGGCAACTGTTAAAATCATAGTTCCTTTAAAAAGAGTTTGTTTAGTCATCATTTATTCACCCTTTATCTTGTCCATATTTGAATATATGCATGATAAAGGTAAACTAGCTTTCTATATTATTCTTTTTTTAGAACTAACGGGTGCGTTAGCTGAAGATCAGAGCTGTCTTTAAGGCAGCTCTTTCGTGCGCCCGGCATGGGTGCAATCTATAGGGTGAAAGTCCCGAACCATGAAGGCAGTAGTAGTGGTTAGCTTAATGCAAGGGTGTCCACGGTGACGTGGAATCTGAAGGAAGCAAGCGGCAAACCTCCGGTCTGAGGAACACGAACTTCATATAAGGCTAGGTATCATTGGATGAGTTTGCGAAACAAAACAAAGTCCTTACTGCCGAAGGTGGTACAGAGTAAATGAAGCAGATAGATGGAGGGAAAGATTGCACTCTTACCCGGGGAGGTCTGATGACAGCCAAGTACACTTGGTAACCTGTCCAGTGATGGACAGCTGAATCATCAGAAGTCAGCAGAGGTCATAGTACTTGTCTACTCGAGAAGATAAGGAAGGACCGAACAGATTAAGGAGGATGAATACTAGGCGTTCGTTATCTGCAAAGAAGCAAACAATTCCTAACGGAACTTATTTGAAGGAAGAAGTGGTGAATACACGGGGAACTTCAAAAGGGTGGAGCAGATAAAGGCACAAATAGACCATTTATCCACGTAGAAAGGATATCAACGATGTTAATGGAACAGATACTAGAGAGGGAAAACTTAATACAGGCATTGAAGCGTGTAGAAAGAAATAAGGGAAGCCATGGTGTAGATGGAATGCCGGTTCAAAACCTGAGACCGCACCTCGTAACCGAATGGTACAACATGAAAACTGCCCTTTTACAGGGTACCTATCAACCGCAGCCCGTCCGTCGTATCGAAATCCCGAAACCAAACGGCGGAGTTCGGCTATTGGGTATTCCAACCGTTCTAGACCGTTTCATTCAACAAGCCATTGCCCAAATATTGACCAAGATATATGACTCAACCTTTTCGGAGAATAGCTATGGATTTCGCCCTAACAAACAGGGGCACCAGGCGGTTCGAAAGGCAAAGTCCTATATAACCGAAGGTTATACATGGGTAGTGGATATGGACTGGGAGAAGTTCTTCGATAAAGTGAATCATGACAAGCTCATGGGAATGTTAGAGCGGAAAATTGAAGATAAACGAGTTCTCAAACTGATTCGTAAATTCCTTCAAGCAGGCATTATGATAGGCGGACTTTTTCATAAAAGTGAGGAGGGAACTCCGCAAGGAGGTCCGTTAAGTCCTTTATTATCTAATATCATGTTAGACGAGTTAGATAAAGAACTAGAGAAACGCAATCTTCGATTCGTAAGGTATGCGGATGACAGTACTATCTTTGTGAAGACACGAAAAGCCGCCAAACGTGCAATGGGAAATATCTCAAGCTTCATTGAAAATAAACTGAAGCTAAAGGTCAACTACGAGAAGTCGAAGTATGATCGCCCTTGGAACAGAACGTTTCTCGGTTTTAGTTTCACGAAGTCAAAGAAGAACCCGAAGGTTCTACTGGCTAAACAAACGGTGAAGAGAGTAAAGAAACGAATCAGGGAAATGACCTCGAGAAAATTACCGATACCCATGAAACTCCGAATAAATAAGTTAAAGCAATACCTTAGAGGTTGGATGGGGTATTTCGCCCTCATTGATACTCCGAACGTATTGAAGAATTTAGATTCATGGATTCGAAGAAGACTCAGGATGTGTCTATGGAAGCAATGGAAATTGCCAAGAACGAGGGTGAGGAAACTCAAAGGATTAGGCGTCCCATTTGGAAAAGCATATGAATGGGGAAATAGCAGAAAGGGTTATTGGCGCATAGCGCATAGTCCTATTCTAGACAAAACCCTTAATAATGTTTATTGGCTCCATCATGGGTTAGTAAATCTATATGAACGGTATACAAAACTACGTCAGACTTAAACTGAACCGCCGTATACCGAACGGTATGTACGGTGGTGTGAGAGGTCGGAGGCTAGGCGCCTCCTCCTACTCGATTTTATGCAACTGTCGGGGCAGGATAGGCTTAAGAACGATATTAATTTTAGACTGTAGTAGTATAGTAATAATAATCAATAAATTTTAAAATTTTCTTGATTTAGTAAGTAAGTGTATGAATTTGATCCTTGGAGGAGACAACAATTATGAAAAAAGTTTGTATGAAATTTATATTTCCTTTTTGCTTAACTATATTTTTAGTCGGGTGTAGTATAGAAAAAGAAGATATGAAAGAAGATATGAAAGAAGATCCTGGGCTTGATAGATCCCAAAAGATAGAAGTATCGTCAGAAGAAATCCAGAATTGGTTTTAAACATTATAGATAATCAAGAAGATGTAAATGAATTTGTTAATACACTAGAAGTTGATAAATGGAGTATTGTAGATATTCCTTCAAATTCAACTAAAGGGTATATTTATAAGATGTACCAAGAGGATACAGTCAAACTTGGAGAGCCTAATACAGATAAAAAGGAACTTAAACAAATCGCTACAATTATTACATATAAAGATAGTCCTTATATCGAATTTAAAAACAAGAAACTAAATTTAAATTTTAAAGTTCCAAAAGATGTAGCAGAATACCTATCTAATAACGATAATTAAATACATTAGCCATACAACAATTGCGTCAACAGGACGTTATTTCTTCTTATTGAATTAAACCAGCTGGTAGTTTGTGAAGAATAGTACTTAAACTAACGGGTGCGTTAGTTCTATTACTTCTTTTTCGAGCCATTCACAAAAAAACAATAGTGATTCATATTATTGTGATTTAACATAATAGAATTATATAAAAAGGTGAGGGAAAAAATAAGGAGGTTTATTAATGGGATTGTTTGATTTCTTTTAAAAAAAGACTCAAGATGTCGCAGCTACAGTTGAATCAAAATCAATTATTAATGTTGAGGAAGTAATACAAGAAGAGGAAGTAATACAGGAAGAACAACCGAAAAAAGAAGAGCCAATTAAACGATTAAATTTTTTAATAAAAGGAACGTTCGTAGAAGAGCACCAAAAGGCAATTAAAAGGTTAGTTAAAGAATTGAAACAAGCTGAGTATTTTTACTTTGAACCATATGATGGTCTTAAAAACAAAGAAATAAAAGAAGATTATTTTGAAGAAAGAGTATATGAATACGGAGGTCAGCCTTTACCTAAAGGATATTTGGAAAGTGAAGATTCTAATGAATATGATAAAAATGCTATAAAAGTTTTACTTACTAATTTGGAAGGAGAAAAGATACATATTGGATATGTTCCGAAGGAATTATGTTTAGAAATTAGAAGTTTAAAAGAAAAATATGAAACTTATGTAGCACCAACTTTAGAAAAGGGTAAATATAAAATGGCTCTTTATGATGAATTCGGAGAAGAAAAGGTAAAAACATACACAGATGAATATGAAATAAAATTATCTTTAAGTTTTTGGGAAACACTTCCGGAATCATTGAAGAATATTATCTAATTGTTCCCGATTATGAATCGGCTGAGATTTTTTGGTTGTGCCATCTTTCATCGACCTTACTTCTTTCATTCAAAATCAGTGTCTTGTTAACGGTAATGGAAATCTTTTTTGAAGAACAAACCCTACAAAAAGTACCCTTCATGGGTCTTTTTTGATGCAAAACTGTTTATAGAGCATTCTTTTTAAGAGTTAGTCATTATAGAACTAATGGGTGCGTTAGCGTCATAAGAAGGCAGCCAATTGGCGGCCTTTTGAATGTGAGATGATTGATTATTAACATTATCATACTTTCGAATTCAAGTAACCCCCATTTAACCGGTCAGTTTAATTGAAGAAGATACTGTATAATATTGATATATTTAATATTTTTGGAGGTCTGAAATGATTAACGGTGGAGATGGATTATTTGCTCTTGTAGCTTTTTTACCTATTATTTTTTATTTAGTTCTTACTGTTTTTGCTATTTATTTTGTAATTAAGGTAATAAAGTTCATGAATGAAAAAATAAAATTAGACAAAGAAAAAAATGAGAAGCTTGATGAATTAATTAAGATAAATCAAAGTAAAACAGATTAAATGATTTTATTTTAATTCAACAAACGGGCGCTTTTCTTTAATAAAAGGCGTCTTTTTGTATTGCACCAGATTCTAGAACAACACATTTTTAATGAACGTTTACGTATGGTTAAAAAAGTTGAATGCCTTAGTTCAAAACAAGGAAAAATCACCAAACAAGACAAAGCACAAGTAGTCTATGAATGAAGGAATGCATTCCCGGTGAAAGCACTTATACAGCTCGCAGACATTCCGCGTAGCACGTATTACTATTGGGTGAAAAGCTTTGGTCGTCCTGATCCAGATGCAGAACTGAAAGAATTGATTAAATCTGTTTTCGATGAATATGAAGGTCGGTTTGGTTACCGTCGT
This sequence comes from Peribacillus sp. V2I11, assembly GCF_030817135.1. Taxonomy (NCBI): domain Bacteria; kingdom Bacillati; phylum Bacillota; class Bacilli; order Caryophanales; family Bacillaceae; genus Peribacillus; species Peribacillus sp. V2I11. Next base: position 3,174,047 of record NZ_JAUSYW010000001.1, read on the forward strand.
ATTCGTGATGAACTTAGAAATCGAGCACCAAGTAAACCACAAAAAGGTACAGCGTATCATGAAAGAACTAGGGCTAAAATGTCTTGTCCGTATGAAAAGATATCGCTCTTACAAAGGAACTGTGGGCAAGATTGCACTATATATTTTAAATCGCAATTTCAAAGCTGGAAAACCAAATGAGAAATGGGTTACGGATATTACAGAGTTTAAATTATTTGGAGAAAAGCTATATGTATCGCCGATATTGGACTTATTTAATGGAGAAATCATTACGTATACAATCGGTTCAAGACCAACCTACTCACTCATTTCAACGATGTTAGATCAAGCTTTTGAACGCTTAACAGACGACGATACTCTCCTTATTCATTCAGATCAAGGCTGGCATTATCAAATGAAACAATTCCGTGATGCCCTTAGGGAACGTGGCATTACGCAAAGTATGTCTCGCAAAGGGAATTGTTACGATAACGCTGTTATGGAAAATTTCTTTGGTATCATGAAATCGGAACTTCTTTATCTAAAAGAATTTGAAAGTGGAACACTTTAAACAAGAACTAGTAAAATATATAGAATACTATAATCACAAACGAATCAAGGCAAAATTAAAAGGCATGAGCCCGGTACAATACCGAGCTCATGCCCAACAGGCTGCCTAACGAAATAACCTGTCTAACTTTATGGGGTCAGTTCAGTAGAGGAGATCGACTTTTTAGGTTGGAATTCTCTTAGCCTATAAAATTTCCGAAATGGGAAGTATAGCATTGTTGCTGCCGTTCGTATAAGTACACTTTTATGAACAAGAAAAAAGCCCTTAATAGAAGAAAAAAGGGCTTTTTCGTATTTAATTTCCTATAAGACCCAATATGGTAACTAAAGGTACTCTTGAGGGTCTTTAATTTTAATTAAAAAAATACGAGCGAAATTTAATTCACTCGTATTTTTTTAAAACGATAGCTGCATTATGACCTCCAAAACCAAATGAATTGGATAGACCAGTACTTATTTCCACTTTTCGAGCAACACCTGGTACATAATCTAAATCACATAATGAATCAGGCTTTTCTAAGTTGATGGTTGGAGGAATAATTCCTTCCTTTAAACTTTTAGCCAAAGCAATTGCTTCCACGCCTCCAGCTGCTCCTAACATGTGACCAAGCATGGATTTATTAGCTGTTATTGGGATTTGATAAGCTTTTGATTCAAATAGTTTTTTAATGGCCAGTGTCTCAGATCGATCTCCCACTTCTGTACTTGTTGCATGAGCACTAATAACATCAATCTCTTCAGGAGAAATTTTTGCATTTTTCAAAGCCATTTTCATTGCAAGATAGGCTCCTTTACCTTCTGGGTGTGTAGCTACCATATGATAGGCATCAGAACTCGCACCATACCCAATGACTTCTGCATAAATTTTTGCATCTCTACGTAAAGCGTGAGACAAAGATTCCAAGATTAAAATTCCTGCTCCTTCTGACATGACAAATCCATCTCGATTTACATCAAAAGGACGGCTAGCTTTAGTTGGATTATCGTTTCTCGTTGATAATGCTGTAGCATTACCAAAACTAGCTAAAGATAAATCTGTTATAGCTGCCTCTGCTCCTCCTGCAAAAACGGCATCTGCTTCTCCAAAGCGAATAAGTCTGAATGCTTCACCAATAGCTGTATTTCCGATCGCACAAGCAGAAACAGGTGACATAGTAGGTCCCATTGCGTTCCACTTGATACTAATTTGGGCTGCGGCAGCATTTGAAATCATGGCTGGTACCAGGGTTGGACTAACTCGTCTTGGACCTTTCTCTCGAAGAGTATCCACATTATCAATCAATGTTTCAATTCCTCCTATCCCCGAACCAACATATACGCCAAGTCTTTCTAAATTTATATCATCAATATCTAAATTAGAATCAGTCCAGGCTTGTTCAGCAGCAGCCAAAGCAAATTGAGAAAAGCGATCTAGACGTCGTGCTTCATTTTTTCCTAAAGTATCATCTGCATTAAAATCACGAATAATTCCTGCAATTTTTGCTTTATGATTACTTACGTCAAATGTATCAATAGAGGAAATGCCCGATTTCCCTTCAGTCAGATTTCTCCAAAATTTTTCTACGTTGTTTCCAATAGGAGAGACTACTCCCATTCCGGTAATAACGACTCTTTCCATTTTTCATCACTCCAAATGAATAGTATAGTTGTATTATACTTCGGGATTATCCTATTACAAGTGAGTGTTTATCCTGGTATAATAACTACTAGGTTAAATTGTTATGATGGAGGTTTTAGAAATGAATGATAGAACCAGACTTGAAGCTTTGTCTTCATTTTTGAAAACGAAGCGATCCCAAATAAAGCCTGAATCTATAGGTATACCTGCTGGTACACGGAGAAGAACACCTGGCTTACGAAGAGAAGAAGTTGCACATTTGGCGGGAGTTAGTACTACTTGGTATACGTGGCTAGAGCAAGGTCGGGATATAAAGGTCTCTACAAGCGTATTGGATTGCATATCTACTGCTCTACAATTAAATAATGATGAACGAGAGTATCTATATGATTTAGCTTTAGAAGTGAATTCATCCATTATTCATCGAAAGAAGGATCAGCCAAAACTTAGTCCTTCTTTGGAAAGAATTTTAGCTGAGTTAACGTATTGCCCCACTATCATTACAGATCGGCATTGTCATATTGTAGGCTGGAACAATGCTGCTGCTCATGTATTTTTAGATTTTGAACAACTCCCAGATGACCAACGAAATTTGATCAATCTAGTATTTACAAGAAAAGAATTAAAAGCATTAGCTGTGAATTGGGAGCATTTTGTTAAAGGATTTCTTGCCATTTTTCGTGCCTATTATGGTCACTACTTAGGTGATGAATGGTATAACCTATTTATTAAAGAAATGAGTAATTCTCACCCAGAATTTCAATCTTTATGGCAAGAAAGTCAAGTGAGTAAAGCTCCAGAAATGATGATTGAATTTAGACATGCTAAAGCCGGAAAGATGCTGTTTAATTTAACTTCTCTCCAAGTCCAGGGGGACATGGAATTAAGGTGCAGTATCTATACACCAGTAGAGGGAACAGCTACAGAAGATAAATTAAAACGATTAATGAAGAAAATCTCCATTGAAAGTTCATAAACCAGCATATTTACTGTGCCGAAAAATGCCATCTAGGGTGTTTTTTCTTATTAAGCTAACGGGTGCGTAGCTTAAGATCGGAACTGTCTTTAAGGCAGTTTTTTCGTGCACCCGGCATGGGTGCAATCTATAGGGTGAAAGTCCCGAACCATGAAGGCAGTAGTAGTGGTTAGCTTAATGCAAGGGTGTCCACGGTGACGTGGAATCTGAAGGAAGCAAGCGGCAAACCTCCGGTCTGAGGAACACGAACTTCATATAAGGCTAGGTATCATTGGATGAGTTTGCGAAACAAAACAAAGTCCTTACTGCCGAAGGTGGTACGAGTAAATGAAGCAGATAGATGGAGGGAAAGATTGCACTCTTACCCGGGGAGGTCTGATGACAGCCAAGTACACTTGGTAACCTGTCCAGTGATGGACAGCTGAATCATCAGAAGTCAGCAGAGGTCATAGTACTTGTCTACTCGAGAAGATAAGGAAGGACCGAACAGATTAAGGAGGATGAATACTAGGCGTTCGTTATCTGCAAAGAAGCAAACAATTCCTAACGGAACTTATTTGAAGGAAGAAGTGGTGAATACACGGGGAACTTCAAAAGGGTGGAGCAGATAAAGGCACAAATAGACCATTTATCCACGTAGAAAGGATATCAACGATGTTAATGGAACAGATACTAGAGAGGGAAAACTTAATACAGGCATTGAAGCGTGTAGAAAGAAATAAGGGAAGCCATGGTGTAGATGGAATGCCGGTTCAAAACCTGAGACCGCACCTCGTAACCGAATGGTACAACATGAAAACTGCCCTTTTACAGGGTACCTATCAACCGCAGCCCGTCCGTCGTATCGAAATCCCGAAACCAAACGGCGGAGTTCGGCTATTGGGTATTCCAACCGTTCTAGACCGTTTCATTCAACAAGCCATTGCCCAAATATTGACCAAGATATATGACTCAACCTTTTCGGAGAATAGCTATGGATTTCGCCCTAACAAACAGGGGCACCAGGCGGTTCGAAAGGCAAAGTCCTATATAACCGAAGGTTATACATGGGTAGTGGATATGGACTTGGAGAAGTTCTTCGATAAAGTGAATCATGACAAGCTCATGGGAATGTTAGAGCGGAAAATTGAAGATAAACGAGTTCTCAAACTGATTCGTAAATTCCTTCAAGCAGGCATTATGATAGGCGGACTTTTTCATAAAAGTGAGGAGGGAACTCCGCAAGGAGGTCCGTTAAGTCCTTTATTATCTAATATCATGTTAGACGAGTTAGATAAAGAACTAGAGAAACGCAATCTTCGATTCGTAAGGTATGCGGATGACAGTACTATCTTTGTGAAGACACGAAAAGCCGCCAAACGTGCAATGGGAAATATCTCAAGCTTCATTGAAAATAAACTGAAGCTAAAGGTCAACTACGAGAAGTCGAAGTATGATCGCCCTTGGAACAGAACGTTTCTCGGTTTTAGTTTCACGAAGTCAAAGAAGAACCCGAAGGTTCTACTGGCTAAACAAACGGTGAAGAGAGTAAAGAAACGAATCAGGGAAATGACCTCGAGAAAATTACCGATACCCATGAAACTCCGAATAAATAAGTTAAAGCAATACCTTAGAGGTTGGATGGGGTATTTCGCCCTCATTGATACTCCGAACGTATTGAAGAATTTAGATTCATGGATTCGAAGAAGACTCAGGATGTGTCTATGGAAGCAATGGAAATTGCCAAGAACGAGGGTGAGGAAACTCAAAGGATTAGGCGTCCCATTTGGAAAAGCATATGAATGGGGAAATAGCAGAAAGGGTTATTGGCGCATAGCGCATAGTCCTATTCTAGACAAAACCCTTAATAATGTTTATTGGCTCCATCATGGGTTAGTAAATCTATATGAACGATATACAAAACTACGTCAGACTTAAACTGAACCGCCGTATACCGAACGGTATGTACGGTGGTGTGAGAGGTCGGAGGCTAGGCGCCTCCTCCTACTCGATTTTATGGAACTATCGGGGCAGGTTAGCATTCCTGTAGATTGTTAAATATCAGGTTTGAAAAAAATAGAGCCCCTCAGTAAGATACGAGTATAGAGTCCAATCTAACTCAGAGTCTTAAGGAGGAAGCCCTACTATGAATTTTAAAATGCAAGACAAACAAAATCAACTAATAGAAAGAATTTCCGATACACACCTTATTGTTGGTGTGGATATCGCTCAACAACTACATGTTGCAAGAGCAGTTAACTTCCGTGGAATTGTAGTTGGAGACCCTCTTACATTTGAAAATAATGAAGAAGGGTTCCTTAAACTATTAAAATGGATTCATGATTTAAAAAGATTAAAAAACTTAGATGCAGCAATAGTAGGTATGGAGCCTACAGGCCATTACTGGATTAACCTTTCAAAATGGTTATATAACCAAAACATTGAGGTTGTAACAGTCAATCCCCACTTAGTAAAAAGGAATAAAGAGAATCGTGATAATACCCAATCTAAGAGTGATAAAAAAGATGCGCTCGTTATCGCGGATATGGTCAAAAACGGCTACTATTCCTTTATTCGCCCATCATCAGAATCCTTTGAGAAGCTTAGAGTTCTAATGTCTAATCGTGATGTGATTGTTAAACGTCTCGTGATGTCTATTAATCAAGTAAATCGATGGGTGGATGTGGTCTTTCCTGAACTCAGACAAGTGTTTAAAGATGTAACGTGCAAAGGGGCGATCGCAACTCTTCGTTTATTTCCTACACCGGATGAAATATCTTCACTAGAAACACTAGATGTCATGAGGGGTTGGAAGTCTTTAATGAAACGACAACCAGGACCCAAGAAGGCTCAATTACTAATCAATCTAGCAAAATCCTCTATTGGGACCGGACAAGCTCTTGATGCTTATAAATTCCATTTAGAACAATTATTAGAGGAATATGACCTCGCTGTCAAACAACTCGAAAGAGTTGAACAACAAGTTAAAGAAGTTCTCTACAAAATCCCATTTGCAAAAAAACTACTTATGATTAAAGGAATAAGTGAAATTTCATTAGCTGGGATACTGGGTGAATCAGGAGATCTAAGTGGTTTCTCTCACGGAAACTCTCTATTACGGCATGCGGGATTACATCTAGCTGAAGCAAGTTCAGGCAAATGGAAGGGTCAGATTGTCATTTCAAAGCGTGGAAGGTCAAGACTACGACGATTCCTCTACTTAGCAACTATGAGCCTTGTGATGAATAACCCTGAGTTTAAAGCCGTCCATTCCCATAATGTGAAGGTAAAGAAGATAAAGAAAATGAAATCAATCATGAAACTGATAGGTAAACTAGCAAGGATTTTTGTAGGTATAGCACGACGAAACGAGTCTTATTGTCCAAATAAAGTCCAAGTATTAATCCCTTTAGCAGCATAGAAATAAAACATTAGTTATATAGAATGTATCATTAAAAATAGTTAACTTTAATTTTGAATGTTGTCTTATTCGTAGGATTTCAAATATGTACGAGTACCAGGTTTCTTAAACAAAAGGGCACTGTGACCCATCAGGTTAGCATAACTGGCCTCCACCCCTTGGATAGGCATGACGAAGGAATGAGAGGGCAATTGACCCGTTGAGACATGGGAGGGAAAGCCTCCAGGGGCGGCGTGGAGATGTGCATTATATGGTAAAATATGGAGTGGTAGCTGACTCCTTTATTTAACTATGCCTTCACGAATCCTAACTGACCTGAACTCATTTCATTTACCCGTAAGTCTAATTACAAGGGTTATGAAATCCTGCGAATAAGTGAGCATTCGAGAGATATTCGCATCAAACTGAGGGAGTTGAAGAAGACCCGTTTGCTTTATGGTATAGTTTATTAAATTCAGTTTGTAGTTTATGGGGGAAATTTAGTGTCAAATAAGTTGAAATATGTAATGGGATTGCTTTTTGAAAAAAGAGAAAGTACTAAACCATTTATACTGATTAGATATTTAATGATAATAGCAATGGGCTTAATTTTAATATTATGTATAATTATTGATTTTAATTTCATAAAAAATATATATCTTTTATTAGGAATTGGTTCAATAATAGATGGATTTGAAAGTTTTTTAAATAAGGAAAATAAGAGGCAGATGTTATTAAATTTTGGTATTGCGTTTATGTGGTTCGTAGTATTTTTGATATAGCATTTATATGGTGGTTTGGAACATTTTTTATGGAACTAACAGGTGCAATAGTTCTTTAAAGAGCTGTGACGATCACTCTTTTTCTTGTGGAGCTAACGGGGTAATATTTAATATAATAAGAATTATAGATAGTATAAAGGACCGGAAATTCACTATATTAAAGGTGGGAAATGACATGGCAAGAAAGTATCGATTATATCAAATTGATTCATTTACGAAAGAAAAATTATCGGGTAATCCTGCTGGTGTAATTACAAATGCAGATGGTTTATCTTCGGGTGAGATGCAGAGGATTGCAAGAGAGCTTAACAATTCGGAAACGGCATTTATCTTTAAATCAGCCAATAGTGAATCTGATGTACATATTCGTTTTTTTACGCCTACACATGAGGTTCCCATCTGTGGACATGCGACGATTGCGGCCCACTATGCTCGTGCAGTTGAAAATAGTTTAAATACAGGTAAAGTTTATCATAAAACCGGTGCCGGCATTTTACCAGTCGATGTGATTAATGAAAATAATGATTACAAAATTATAATGACGCAGGGTAGTATTAGTTTTGAAACGGTGATTGATGGTATAGCTTTGGAAAACATATTAACGGCTCTCAATATTAGTGAAAAAGATTTATTAGAAGATTGTCCAGTACAAATCGTTTCTACCGGGCATTCCAAGGTGATGATTGGAATTAAGAGTTCGGAACTTCTTCACCAATTAAACCCTAATATGGATCTACTTACAAAAGTCAGTGGATTAATTAATTGCAATGGTTTCTATGTTTTTACGATGAATGCTCCCGACTCGGAAATTTTAATTCATGGAAGAATGTTTGCTCCTGCAATTGGTATTAACGAAGACCCTGTTACGGGTAATGCCAACGGTCCTTTAGGCGCATACTTAATACACCATGGACTTGTCAAACATGATAATTCTTTATTCAGTTTTAAAGCAGTGCAGGGCGAAGCTATAAAACGGTCGGGTATCATTGATGTCCAAGTGAAAATTTGTAATCAGGAACCAGAGGAAGTAAGGATTGCGGGAAATGCTGTAATCGTATTTAAGTCCGAGTTATTACTTGAATAGCCATTCAACGTGCGTTAGCTTAAGATCGAAGCTGTCTCAAGGCAGCTTTTTAATGGTTCAGGTTAGCTTAAACTGGACCATATAAATATTATTTAGCGTATTTAGATTTTGTGCCCTTAATAACCTTACAACTACCTCGAGGTTGAGTGAATATTCCTTGTTACAAATACTATTAGTTTTCTTCTTTCAATATGGAAGGTTGTTGAGGCAGCCTTTTTCTTATGGCACTAACGGGGCAGGATAGTAGTATAATAAGGTTATTAAATAGAATATTAATACGAATAATTTAAGTTTAAGAAAGGTATATTATGCTCAATATTTTAACTTTATTTTTAAGTTATTTGATTGGTTCAATTTCATTTGCTTTAGTTGTCGGTAAGCTATTCTATAAAACCGATATTCGAGGTTACGGCAGTGGGAACCTTGGTGCAACCAATACTTTTAGGGTTCTTGGAAAGAAAGCAGGACTAATTGTTGCAATTGCTGATTTATTAAAAGGTACATTTGCTTGCATACTTCCCCAAATATTTAATTCTACTGTTAACCCCATTATATGTGGTTTATTAGCCATATTGGGACACGTATTTCCTGTTTTTGCAGGGTTTAAAGGCGGGAAAGCTGTTGCGACATCAACAGGAGTTTTATTATTTTTGACACCTTTAGGTACTTTGACTGGTTTTGTTGTATTTATATTAACTTTGATACTTTCTAAATATGTTTCACTAAGTTCAATGTTAGCTGGAATAGCAATATTTATTTATAGTCTAATATTTGAGGATAAAGTCATTATAGCTCTTTCGTTATTTATTAGTGTATTAGTGATAATTTTGCATAGGCAAAATATCAAAAGAATTATAAAAGGAACTGAAAACAAAATAGGTAAGAAAAAATAAGTCTTACAGAAAATACAAGTTATTTCGTAAGAGCTAAAGAGCTGTGAAGAAATGTACTTAAACTCCCATGAAAATTAAAAAAGCTCAAAATCCAGAAAAAAACACAACAAAATAGACCCAGTAAAAACGCTTTTTAAAAAAAAGGCTGAGCCTTATGAGTAATCTGATTGAGTTTGGTAGATCGTTAAACAAAAACTTCCAATCATACACCGTGGTCGTCGGAGTCAGACTAACGGATGGGCTCAAAGGCACCATAGTTCAACGACCTTCTTCGCCAGCCATTAAAACATTATACATAGAGACAAATTTTCATTCTCTGTGGTGAAGCGCTGATTTTGCGCTTCATGGATGGCTAACGGGTGCTATAGTTGATTAAGGAACACAAAAATGATCAATCTTTTTTATAAAAGAATAATCCAATTAAATAGTATAAGGGCATGTTTTGATTAATTCTTTTTCAAAACATGCCCTTTCTATTTATTCAGTTATCAAGATTTCTTGTATTAGTTTGATCAATGAATTTCAAATCTAAATAAGATAAATTTTAATAGGTTATTGGACGTAGAATAATGAACAGGGTTTTATAACGTGAATGGTAACAAAAAAAGACTTATTCAAAGCGCCATGACATGTGTTCAGAAAAGAACGAGTTTTGGAACATAGATGGCAGATGTACAAATTAAAAAATGTACGTTGTGAAAAGAAACAATAAAGTCATTGAGATTTACTATTAAAGAAGGCACTGCTTAAATTGTAGTATCTCCTTTTAAATTTCTTTAAAAGGAGTCAAGTTCAACTTGAATTTTGTATAGTCAAACTATTTACCCAACTCACAATATAGTAAAATATATACTTGTATGGAAATAATATACAATGTAGGCTAGAGGAGAATAATCCTTTGACACATTTCGTATAAACGGCTGGGAGCGAAGAAGGAAGGAGGAAGTATGTAATAAAAGTGGAATTCAGCCATTAGTGTACAAGTGGTATCGGCTGTTCCGTCAAGAATTTACGCAGGGGCAGTCAACATTGATTCACTTTTTCGGTCAAAGCATCTAAATTTCAATAATATGGGAGTGGAGAAATTGCGAGTAAAACTTTGTCTTTCCGTAATAATATGTTGTCTTTTCGTTGTCATGGGATTTACACCAGTATCGAAGGCCGCGACGAATGCAGAAAAGGATTATACGATTAAATCGTTCCACTATTTAAATGTGGATGGAAAAGATGTGGATTCCCAGGCCAAAGTGAGCAACATATCTAACAAAGAAATAAAAGTAACCATGGTTCTACCTAAACAGAATAAAGAGGGCGATTGGTTGGCGTATGGATTTACGAGCAGGGAAACTTTGCAGGCATTTATCGAAAAAGATAAACAGAGACTTCAAAACAAAGTCACTACCATGGGTAGCGGTTCTTGTTGTACCGATTTCTATGAGTATAAATATAAAGGTGGGAATTATATTTATTGGAGAGATGGGTTTACAAACTTGTCTTCCAGCTGGAATGACAGAATTTCCTCCTTAAGTACGGCGTCACCTTCTTCAAGCTATTCGACAACGCTGTGGGAACATACTTCATCTCAAGGGTATGGCAGAGGAGTCTCCTTTAGACACTCCGATTGGTATGGTAAAACTGCTAATATGGCTTCGGATTGGGACAACCGGGCTTCGGCGATCGAAATCAAGTAACGGGAGATTGCCAATGACCAGGTGAAGGAGTTTCAAAATCACTCTCATCGATTTAGAAGGAATGGGAGAATAGTGGTTTTTTTGTAAGTTTTATCGCAACTGCCACCCAAGCACAAGCTGTCGTAAGGCCAAACTTTCCGGGCTTGGGCAGGTGCTGAGGAAGCGTATACCTAGAACCTATTTCAAGTTGATGAAAAAGCCAAATTTCCTTAGAGTAGGGAAATCGGCTTTTTTTTATGTCGAATGTCGCTTAGAGTATGTTTTCCGCGTTTTGTTGGTAGGACCCTGGCGGAACCCCCTTATAGGTAAGTATGATGGTTTATATCGGAAAAAGATAAGGGTGGTATTGTATCATAAAAAGAGATTGAGTGATTTATATATTATTGGAAAGGGGAATGAAAGTTGATGAATGTATTAATGATAAACTTTCCAGCTGAGGGCCATGTTAATCCGACTCTTGGTGTAGTAAAAGCTTTAATTGATCGTGGAGATTCTGTTCATTACGTAACCACTGAAGAATTTAAAGAGAGAATTGAAGGTTTGGGTGCGAATGTATATCTTCATCCAAATCATTTAAAAGGATTCACACCTCAAAAAGTCATTAGTATCCATGAATTTATGCAAGTCCATTTAAAACTTTCCTATGATATTTTGGCTATTGTTCAAGAATTAGCTGATTCCATCCCATTTGATTATGTGTATCATGATACGTTTGGTGCGGGACTGCTGGTCAAAGACTATTTAAACATTCCTTCTATCTCTTCATCATCTTCCTTCGCTATTCCTCAGGAGCAATTCCTGAAAATGCTAGAAAGTGGCAGGGGTCTTCCTCTAAATCCATCGCAGGAAATGGAGAAAGAAAATTCAACTATAACGGAACGGATCCAGGAACGTTTCGGTGTGAAGGTAAAGCAACCCCTCCAATTTATGATGAATACTGCTGATTTGAATATTGTCTATACAAGCAGAGAGTTTCAACCAGGTGGAGAATTTATGGATGATTCATATGTATTTATCGGTCCTTCCATCACGAAACGGGTGCAAATACATGATTTTCCGTTAGAGGAACTGAAAGACCAGAAAGTACTGTATATTTCAATGGGTACCGTCTTGCAAGGGTTTGAATCTTTCTTTCAAACATGCGTAGAGGCTTTTAGGGACTTTGAGGGGAAAGTCATATTTTCAGTGGGCATGGCTACTGATTTAGCCAAGCTGCAGCCTTTACCGGAAAACTTCATTGTACGTAGATATTTACCGCAGCTTGAAGTTTTAAAGCATACGGACGTCTTCATTACTCATGGAGGTATGAATAGTACGAGTGAGGCTCTCTATTATGAAGTGCCCCTTGTCGTCATCCCCCAGACCTCAGATCAGCCTATGATCGCTAATCGATTAGAGGAACTTCAAGCCGGGTTTAGAATTGATCCACATGAAGTAAGCATAGAAAAGCTACAAGAATCCGTTCGACAGGTATTGTCCAATCCTGCTTATCGGGAAAATGCTAAGAAGTTGAGCAATAGCTTTAAAAAAGCAGGTGGAGCAAAAGAAGCTCTAACGGCTATAGATGAGTACTTAAAAAAGGTAAGTTCTGGTATCTCCTAAGGCATATAAGGGGTTCAGTCAGAAAAATGGTCGATTGACTCTGTATCACTCCTAGAAGAGATTATCGAAGTAACAGGTCAATTGAATCATAAACAGGCTCTTCGATGAAGATCCTATTTCATTTCCTATAACGTCTCATTATGTTAATTAGATTTGTATAGAGAATTCATTTGATCCATAGGTGTGGATTTGAAATAAAGTTGTACCGTTTGTAAAAAAAATCCACTGTTTTATCCCTTTGGATATGGTTATCCAAAGGGGTGTTTTTTATAGTGAAAAGGAAAAAGAACATCTGAATTGAAAAATCGATTAAGGAACTGTTGAGTGACAATAAGTTTTTCCGTTAAAGGGCCATATTCTTGAATAAAAGAGAAGGGATTATTTGTAAGTAAGTCGAAGTTAATGTCAGAAGATGTTATTTAGTTTAGCATTGGGACGTACTGCTCAACATTAAGGAGAAAGAAAATTATAAAGAAAGTGGGAGATCTATTGGATACAAAAGAGATATTGAAGCGATTCGAACAGGTGGCTACATACTATATTGAAGAGTTAAGTAAATATTCGTTAGATGAGTTTACAAGGAAGCCTTCTGAGGATGAATGGTCATTAGGACAAATGTACAATCATTTAATAAAGGTCACCCTTCTTCTTCATTTGAAAGCCATTAAGCAATGTGTAAATGGCACTACTTCTTCCGATGACGGTGAAAAAACAGAAATAGGCGAATCGATTTTCAAAGAAGGAACGTTTCCTCCAATCAGGTTAAAAGGTCCGGATACACCAGATTTCACACCGCCAAATCCTACAGGAAAAGAAGAAGTAAAGGAAGGACTGCTTCAAATCATTGAGAAAATGCAAGAGATAGAGAGAAAGCTCTCTGACATTCCGGCCAGCCATAAAGTTCAGCACCGAAGAATGGGATATTTAAATGCAGAGGAATATTTTCAGCTAATCGAAATGCATTTCCGGCACCACTTACGGCAAAAAGAACGTATCGATCAGTTTCTTTTAAAAGTAAGTAAGTAATCTTTATTGTTGAAGCAGTTATTGACTGTCGGAATATCAGCAGGAGCCCAGTTGAGGGAGTTTAAAGAGCTAAGAGGGTGCCATTCAAGTTAAACCAATAAGCAGTCTACAACGAAGGTTGATTATGAAACTGTTGAATGAAGAATAGAATTGTTCCGTTAAAGGGCGCTTTAATGGAGTAACGAAAAAAGCCCAATTTCTCAATTTTAATGCTGAGAAATTGGGCTTTTTAATATCGAAATTTCCTTAACGTTGTATCCGCATTTTCCTGACGCTACCCATTATAGAACTAACGGGTGCGTTAGCTGAAAATCGGAGCTTCTTTAAGGCAGCTCTTTTCGTGCGCCCGGCATGGGTGCAATCTATAGGGTGAAAGTCCCGAACCATGAAGGCAGTAGTAGTGGTTAGCTTAATGCAAGGGTGTCCACGGTGACGTGGAATCTGAAGGAAGCAAGCGGCAAACCTCCGGTCTGAGGAACACGAACTTCATATAAGGCTAGGTATCATTGGATGAGTTTGCGAAACAAAACAAAGTCCTTACTGCCGAAGGTGGTACAGAGTAAATGAAGCAGATAGATGGAGGGAAAGATTGCACTCTTACCCGGGGAGGTCTGATGACAGCCAAGTACACTTGGTAACCTGTCCAGTGATGGACAGCTGAATCATCAGAAGTCAGCAGAGGTCATAGTACTTGTCTACTCGAGAAGATAAGGAAGGACCGAACAGATTAAGGAGGATGAATACTAGGCGTTCGTTATCTGCGAAGAAGCAAACAATTCCTAACGGAACTTATTTGAAGGAAGAAGTGGTGAATACACGGGGAACTTCAAAAGGGCGGAGCAGATAAAGGCACAAATAGACCATTTATCCACGTAGAAAGGATATCAACGATGTTAATGGAACAGATACTAGAGAGGGAAAACTTAATACAGGCATTGAAGCGTGTAGAAAGAAATAAGGGAAGCCATGGTGTAGATGGAATGCCGGTTCAAAACCTGAGACCGCACCTCGTAACCGAATGGTACAACATGAAAACTGCCCTTTTACAGGGTACCTATCAACCGCAGCCCGTCCGTCGTATCGAAATCCCGAAACCAAACGGCGGAGTTCGGCTATTGGGTATTCCAACCGTTCTAGACCGTTTCATTCAACAAGCCATTGCCCAAATATTGACCAAGATATATGACTCATCCTTTTCGGAGAATAGCTATGGATTTCGCCCTAACAAACAAGGGCACCAGGCGGTTCGAAAGGCAAAGTCCTATATAACCGAAGGTTATACATGGGTAGTGGATATGGACTTGGAGAAGTTCTTCTTCGATAAAGTGAATCATGACAAGCTCATGGGAATGTTAGAGCGGGAAATTGAAGATAAACGAGTTCTCAAACTGATTCGAAAATTCCTTCAAGCAGGCATTATGATAGGCGGACTTTTTCATAAAAGTGAGGAGGGAACTCCGCAAGGAGGTCCGTTAAGTCCTTTATTATCTAATATCATGTTAGACGACTTAGATAAAGAACTAGAGAAACGCAATCTTCGATTCGTAAGGTATGCGGATGACAGTACTATCTTTGTGAAGACACGAAAAGCCGCCAAACGTGCAATGGGAAATATCTCAAGCTTCATTGAAAATAAACTGAAGCTAAAGGTCAACTACGAGAAGTCGAAGTATGATCGCCCTTGGAACAGAACGTTTCTCGGTTTTAGTTTCACGAAGTCAAAGAAGAACCCGAAGGTTCTACTGGCTAAACAAACGGTGAAGAGAGTAAAGAAACGAATCAGGGAAATGTCCTCGAGAAAATTACCGATACCCATGAAACTCCGAATAAATAAGTTAAAGCAATACCTTAGAGGTTGGATGGGGTATTTCGCCCTCATTGATACTCCGAACGTATTGAAGAATTTAGATTCATGGATTCGAAGAAGACTCAGGATGTGCCTATGGAAGCAATGGAAATTGCCAAGAACGAGGGTGAGGAAACTCAAAGGATTAGGCGTCCCATTTGGAAAAGCCTATGAATGGGGAAATAGCAGAAAAGGCTATTGGCGCATAGCGCATAGTCCTATTCTAGATAAAACCCTTAATAATGTTTATTGGCTCCATCATGGGTTAGTAAATCTATATGAACGATATACAAAACTACGTCAGACTTAAACTGAACCGCCGTATACCGAACGGTATGTACGGTGGTGTGAGAGGTCGGAGGCTAGGCGCCTCCTCCTACTCGATTTTATGCAACTATCGGGGCAGTTTAGTTGAATAAGGAAAATAGAAGGATTTTACATTTTTTCGAAGAAGTACTTTCTTTACGTAGTTAAAAATCGAAATGAAATGAGGTGAAGAGATTAAAAAATTAATTATTATAAGCCTACTATTAATTGCAACTGGTTCTATATGGATGGTATATGAAACTGAAAATGTGAAATTTCCAAGCCCTTCAACGCTTAAACAGGATAAGGAAGGGTTTTCACCAAACGGATTATCTCCAGGTAGCGAATCTGAGTACGATATTAATATGGAAATGGATGTTGAAGGGAATTTTAAAATCCATTCAACTACTTCTATTAAAAATATCTCTACTGATAAATGGGAACAGTTAATGTTTTACTTTATTCCAAATATGTTTACCGAAACTAATTCATACTTAGAAAAACCATCTAATGTTAAAGTCGAAAGCATCAATCTTGATGGAAAAACAGTAAAGTTCAATCTTGAAAAGGATACGTTAACAGTTCCTTTAAATGAAAAATTAGAACCAAATCAAAATGTAGTTGTGGACATTAAGTATGAATTCACTCTTCCAGAGAAGGGTTTAAGATTTACCAAAAATGAAAATAATTATTTTTTAGCACAATGGTATCCTATGATTGCCACATATAGAAACCATAAATGGAATAAGGAAGCGTATCGGTTTAAAGGTGAGACCTATCATACTGCATTTAGTGATTTCAAAATACAATACAAATTGCCAAAAGATTTAACCATAATTTCATCAAGCGATAATGATAGGTATCCAAGTGAACGTACAGGCGTTTTAGAAGGGGAAAACTTAAAAGATTTTTATATTTCATTATTGAAGGAGCCGAATGTGATACAAAAGAAGACAGGTGACATTACAATAAGAGTATTTAGGGTTGATGAAAAGAAAGAATTACATAAAGAAATAAGTGAGATTGCTAGTGAAGCAATGAATTACTTTCAAGATACTATTGGACCTTATCCTCATAAGCAACTGGATATTATTTTAGATGAATTAGGAATGGAATATCCAGGTGTAGTAACAGCTGGTTCTATTTATAATCGTCTTGAAAGTCCTGAACATCTGAAGCGTACAGTCGTTCACGAAATTGCTCATCAATGGTTTTATGGGGTTATAAGTAATGATCCTTATCACGATGCCTGGCTGGATGAAGGTATAACAACGCTCGCTACTTTGTTGTTTTATGCAAATCAAGGTAATGATATTTCCTTTGATGAAGAGCTCTTTAGGGAATTTACTTTACCTGTAAACTTACCATTAGATAAATACTCTTCTAACGAACAGAGTAATTATATTTATGGAAAATCTGCCTCAATGCTCTGGAAAGTTTTTCGGAAAAATGGTGGGGAATTAAAAGCAGAAGATTTTCTCGAAAATTATTATGATCATTATCAATATAAAGAAGTAGATACTCAAGAATTTGTGAGATTTTTAAAATACTATTTGAACTTAAAAGATGACGTTTATTTTAAAGATTGGATTTTATTAGAGAATAACAACGGGAATTTAAACTAAAGTCATTTAATATATCTCATTTATTTTCTTTTCTTAATGAAATAACGGGTGCTTTAGCTGAAGATCAGAGCTGTCTTTAAGGTAGCTTTTTCTTTATGGAACTATCGGGGCGGGTTACTTGAAGAAGAGCTATGTTAAAAGCCCAACCAATGTTACTAATTTATGGTAACATTAAATTAATGAATTTTATTAGGAGAGCTAAAATTATGGGTATTATACTTTCAATTTTTTCCGCCATTATTGGATTATTTATTCTATATATAGTTATCGAAACAGCAGTAAGGAAAGGAATAAACAGTTCAATAATTGGTCAATTTATTGAAAATAAGTATGGAATTAAAGAAGATAAAAAGTCTTTTCTTGATGATGATTTAGATAATGATAAATAAATTGGATTTTTAAGCTAACGGGTGCATTAGCTACGAAATTTGGCACTAAAGGATTTGAAATAAGGATGTATTAAAACAAATACCTTTTGCCAAGAAGCTTCTTGCCATTAAGGGAATTAGTGAAATTTCTTTAGCCGGAATATTAGGTGAAGCAGGAGATTTAAGTGGTTTTTCACACGGTAATTCTTTACTTCGGCACGCTGGGTTGCATCTGGCTGAAGCAAGCTCTGGAAAGTGGAAAGGCCAAATTGTCATTTCTAAGCGAGGGCGGTCCAGGCTAAGGCGTTTCCTTTACTTAGCTACCATGAGCCTTGTGATGGATAACACGGAATTTCGAGCCATTCACACCCATAATGTTAAGGTGAAAAAAATGAAGAAAATGAAATCGATTATGAAATTGGTAGGTAAGCTAGCCAGGATATTTGTTGGAATAGCACGCAGAAACGAGTCTTATTGTGCAGATAAAGTTCAACCTATAACTGAACTGGTTGCGTAGTTTTAAAGGGGGATTTTTTAATAGGGTTCTCGAAGGGAACCTTCAAAAACTAATTTTCATAGACTTTTTCTTTTTACGAATGTTGGCTTATTCATAGGATTTCAAATATGTACGGAGTGCCAGATTTCTTGAACAAAAGGGCACCGACCCATCAGGATAGCATAACTGGCCTCCACCCCTTGGATAGGCATGACGAAGGAATGAGAGGGAAAGCTTCCAGGGGCGGCGTGGAGAATGTGCATTATATGGTAAAATATGGAGAGTTGTACAACTCCTTTATTTCACTATGCCTTCACAAAATCTTCATGTCCTGAAATCACTCCATTTAACCGTGAACTTATATTCAATGGTGATGAAATCCTGCGAATAAGCGAGTATTTGTGAGAAAATCATATTAAACTGAGGGAGTTCATCAAGCATATTGTATTCGAACTGTGCAATAAATACTAAACCATGAGAATAGAAAAATGATATTTAAATCTAATTATTGGGTTTTTATGGTAAAATGAGATAACTTTAAATCATATGTAGAAGAAATGGAACAATTCCTTATAAAAAAGCACATTGAAAATAAATATGAGAATGATGAGTATCAAGACGAAGCAGACGAAGACGAGGATAGTCATTTTATGCAAAGTATAGCTGTGTGATTAATATGGAACAACAAGCAACCACCTATACAATATTAATAGAGGAGAGGAATGCCTTATGAAAAAACGTAGTCAAATTACATTTGCAAGTCTGGCCCTATTAATAACTGGAAGTTCCCTGCTATACACATCGCCAACCTCAATTGCAAAAGTAGAGCCCACTCATAATGTATCTAGTTCGTTACAAACAAGCACTCAACGAGATCATAATTCCGTCAAGCAAGCAATGCGGGATACATTGCAACTTGGATTCCCGGGGATACTTGCTAAAACTTCCGAGGATGGAAAAACGTGGGGTTATGCCGCTGGGGTAGCGAATCTGAGCACCAAGAAACCAATGAAAACAGATTTTCGCTTTCGCATTGGCAGCGTGACGAAGACGTTCACCGCAACGGTTGTACTTCAATTAGCTGGAGAGAACCGCTTGAATCTAGACGACTCCATCGAAAAATGGTTGCCTGGTGTCATTCAAGGAAACGGATATAATGGTAAACAGATTACCATCCGGCAGATATTGAACCATACAAGTGGTATCGCTGAATACTCAAGGTCAAAAGACGCTGATTTTATGGATACAAAAAAATCGTATACGGCTGAAGAACTAGTGAAGATGGGGATTTCTCTGCCCCCAGACTTTGTCCCAGGAAAGGGCTGGTCTTATTCAAACACAGGATACGTATTACTGGGTATTCTTATTGAAAAAGTAACCGGAAACAGCTACGCGGAAGAGATTGAAAATCGGATTATTGAACCGCTAGAATTGTCGGATACATTCCTACCTGGCAATTCAAGCGTTATTCCAGGCACCAAGCATGCTCGGGGATATTCCCAACCAGACGAAGCAAGTGAGATAAAAGACGTTACTTATTATAACCCAAGTGCAGGTAGCTCGGCTGGAGATATGATTTCTACTGCTGACGACTTAAATAAATTCTTCTCTTCCTTGCTCCGTGGCAAATTACTGAAGGAACAGCAACTAAAACAAATGCTTACTACAGTTCCTACAGGAAGAGCAGGAATTGATGGATATGGTCTTGGAATCTTTGAAACTAAGCTTCCAAATGGTGTCTCGATATGGGGACACACAGGTGGCATTCTAGGGTTTTCTACTATTGCTGGAGGTACACTTGGAGGCAAGCATACGTTGGTCGTCAGTTTGAACAGTTTGGGTAGAGATAACAGTCCTAATCCTTTTAAAAATATTTTACTTGCTGAATTTAGCAAGTAGGCAAAAAGGAAAAACGGAAAAATTTTGTCATAGTTTTTATAGTTAAAAATATATCTTTCTGGTTCAAAAGCCCCAATTTACTTTTAAAAACAGTTAGCTATTAAGCAAGAAAAAGTTAACTCCTTCTTAAATAACGGTTAATGCATTAAAATGTTGCAAAAACTATTAAATTTCTAATGAGCGATGAAGTAGATTGGATTACAGGTTAGATTATTCATTCAGAAGGTGGATTTAAAAGGTAAATTAAACAAAAAAGGCTTTGGTTCTAGAACCTTTTTGTTGTATTAAATTCCAAGGATAGATATCAATTTGTGAAAGATTGTACTTAAACTAACGGGTGCGTTAGTTGTTTAGAAAAAGTAAAAAAAGTCGATTCCTTAACGTAAAGGAAATCGACTTTTTAGGTTGGAATTCTCTTAGTGTATAAAATTTCCGAAATGGGCGGTATAGCTGCTACCGTTCGTAAAAGGACATTTTTACAAAGCATAGAGCCCATCTTCAAAGATGGGTTCTATGCTTTGAGTTTAGTTAAGTATTTACGCGTTAAGTTTTTTGGTAGCTTCCAATAAGCTGCTTTTATGTAAACCAATTTTTTGCTTTTCTAGTGTATAGACATAGAAAAACCCCGAATAAGGGACCTTTTTCGAAATGTCCATTATTCGGGATATAGTTCATGAAAGGGTGGTTTTTTTATTTAGATACAGGTATGACTGCACCTTTATATTTTTCAGTAATGAAGTCTTGTATTTCTTTAGAGTGAAGTACTTCTACTAACGCTTTTACTGTCTCTTTATTTTCATCACCCTTACGTACAGTGATAATGTTTCCATATGGATTATCTTCACCCGATTCAAGAGCGATTGGATCTTTAAGCGGATCTAACCCTGCATCTAACGCATAGTTAGCATTAATAACAACCGCATCACCTTCGTTGTTATTATAAATTTGAGGTAATAGGCCACCTTCTATATCTGCATTAAAAGTTAAGTTTTTAGGATTATCTACAATATCATTAATAGTAGCTTCTGTTTTATTGAGGCCTTCTTTTAGCTTAATAACGCCTTCTTTTTCAAAAATAGATAGAATACGTCCTTGTTCAGCTACAGCATTACGCATAATAACTGTACCGTTTTTTGGAAGATCTTTTAAGCTATCATACTTTTTTGAGTAAATACCGATTGGCTCAATATGAATAGCACCCGCATTTACAAAGTCATAGTCTGGATTCTCTTTTAACACTGATTTAAGATATGGAACGTGTTGGAAATAATTTGCATCAATCTCTTCATCAGCTAACGCTGTGTTCGGTATAATATAATCTTGGAATGTTTTAATTTCTAAATCAATTCCCTTTTCCTTTAATAATGGCTTTGCCTCTTCTAAAATTTCAGCATGCGGAATGTTTGATGCACCCACAAGGATTTTCTTTTCTTTGTCTGAAGAATCTGATCCGCCGTTAGACGTACCGCAAGCTGCTAAACCTAATACTAATGCTGAGGAAACTGCTAAAGTTGATATCCACTTTTTCATAATTCATTTCTCCCTTATCGTTTATCTATTTTTGTTGTAAATATATCACCTATAAATTGGATGAAAAAAGCAATGACTAAAATTAATACAGTTGCTACCAATGTTATATCGTTATTATTGCGCTGAAACCCTTCAAGATATAACAAATTACCTAAACCATCTGCACCAATTACCCCAGAAATAGCTGTATAACCAACTAGAGCGATTGTTGTAACTGTAAGACCTGAAATTAATGCTGGGCGCAGCTCTTAGTAGGTTAGTTTGTCCGAAGTATACAGGGGAAAGGAAAGTTTTTTCTCCTCAAAAAAACCTTTCTACACATGAGTAGAAAGGTTGGTTAAACAATCCTTTCTCTCATCTTCCAAAGCACATTGCTTTGCAGGAATTGGCACCATTTCAGTTAATTAACTGACGGTTGCCGGGCTTCACAGGGCACAGTCCCTCCACCTCTCTTGATAAGAGTAAACATTATATTCAATTAAACGAAATAATTTAAATTCAGAGTGAATATAGTACGAGAGTGATCTTATCATGACCAAATGGAAGTGTCAATCACAAAATTGTTCAATTAATGTGAATTGACGGATGATTTCATTAAATGTTTTATTCCTGTAGCCTTTGCGATTGCTTGTTCCAGGTCCTCAATTAAATCATCGACATGCTTGATTCTAACGGACAAGCGTATAAGATCTTTTGTTTTATGGAACTATAGTAGATGGTTTTTCTAAGAAAGGTGAATTAGTTTCAGTAAATATTTTAAATAAAATAAAGCATTAACTGTTCCCATTTATCAGTAGAGATCCCACGCGAAATATAAGGGGCCGTGCATTTATGACAGTAACAACAGAGCAAAAAGACAATTAATTAAATTAATTGTCTTTTTTATCCTACTTGGAATGGAGAAGAATATGAAAGGATTCCAGGATTTGTAGAAATTTAAAACTTCCTGACCCCCATCTCCATTTAGGAAGTTTTTTATTTTTTTCTCAATCCACTATAAAGTCTTATTAAGCATTAAATATCCGTTGCGGTGTAGCGGAACAAACAGTTGTAACGGAACAAATAGATGAGATGTTAATAGTAAGATTACCCATTACCCTGTCATTAACTATCACTTGTCCGGTAACAGCATCAAAACTTCGTAACTCTGCAAATATAGGTGTAAATGGTTCAGCGGTTGTAGTAAATCTAATGAGTGAACCTAGGATAGAAGTTCTTAAAAACTCACTTATTTCTCCTCGAGTCTGACATGCTTGTCCGATTGACGATAATGTTTTTCGTTTATGCCCCTTGTCCTTTCCTTTATCGCAGCAGAATGACTTATCGCAGCTGGATGACTTATGGCAACTGAATGGATTATGACCGCAGAATGGATTATGACGGCATAATATATTTTGACAAAATTTCATATTTATCACTCCTTTTTCTACTATATATATGAGAAAAAGAAAAACATGCTTGTACAAATTTACTAAATTCCCTGCCTTTATCGTATCCGTCCTATTAGGCAATCTTATTAATAAGTATATTTCTAATGAATGTTTCGTAAATCGTTACTAAGTTGAAAAAGAGTTTGTGAAGGAATGGTCTTAAGTTAACGGGGGCGTCAGCTGAAGATCAGAGCTGTCTTTAAGGCAGCTTATTTTTATAGAGGGGGAGGATAGTTGAACAAGAAAATTAAAAAGCATTCTATATTGAATGCTTTCAGTTTGTAGACAAAAGGGGTTCGAAATTAAAAAATTCTGAACCCCTTTTGAAATTCCCTTTGAATTTTCGCCTAAAGTTAAGAGATTGGGGCTCTACGAGCCCACTATGTTAGGCCATTTTTGGACCTCGCCATGTCCAATTGGCCGTCTTCTTTAAATTAATGGCAGCGAAAGTAAGCATCGCCTGCATCGACAATTTTTTAAGTCCCCTTAAAGTAGTCCAACGCATACCATGCTTTTCTTTTGCATCTGCGAATACACGCTCAATCGTTTCTTTACGTTTTGCATATATAGGTTTTACATCTTGATGATGACGCAGATGATCTGCTTCTTCCACATGTGTTTGCCAGATATGCCGTGTCACCACTTTTTGACAGTCTTTGCTTTCTGTACACCGAGATAAAAATGAGCATGTTGTACAAATTTGTTTTGGCGATTTGTACTCGCGATAGCCCTCTTTATTTGTTGTTGAGTACTTTAAAGTTTCGCCCGAAGGGCAAAGGTAACAATCAAAATGTTCATCGTATACATAGTCCTGTTTGCGGAAAAATCCTTCTTTGGTGCGAGGACGTGTATAAGGTAAAGCCGGTATGATTTCTTTGTTAAATAGGTAGCTTGTAATCGCTGGTGTTTTATAAGCTGCATCTGCGGCAACGGCTTCCGGTTTTCCAACTTTCTCAATCACTTGTTCAACTAGTGGCTCTAAGATCTGACCGTCATGTGTATTTCCAGGTGTTACAATCGTTCCCAATACAAAACCGTTGCGGTCTGCGGCCGCGTGGAATGAATAGGCAAACTGTTTTGTTCGTTCATCTTTCACATAGTAGCCACTCTCAGAATCCGTTGTACTTTCTTTAATCTCTTTGGTCTCTTCTTTATCAAATTTATCTAGTGGAAAAGGCTTTTTTCCATGGTTTTCACGATCTTGATTGATTTCTTCTTGAAGACGTCCTTGATACGCTCGTGTTTCTTTACGAACGATTTTCTTTTCAAATTTCCGTTTATTCGCACTGGCTTTCACATGTGTGGAATCCACGAAAACGTGTTCAGCACTTATTAACTTTTTATTAGCAGCTGTCATTAAAATGCGATAGAAAATCTGTTCAAATAGGTCTGTATCTTTAAAGCGTCGCTCATAATTTTTCCCGAACGTAGAGAAATGAGGTACTTTATCATGGAAACCATAGCCTAAGAACCAACGGTAAGCCATATTGGTTTCAACTACTTCAATCGTTTTACGCATGGAACGAATACCGAAGGTATATTGAATGAAAGTCAGTTTAACTAAAATAACTGGATCAATACTTGGGCGTCCTACCTCTGAATACATATCTTTCACCAAGTCATAAATGAAAGTGAAGTCAATGGCAGCCTCCATTTTACGAACCAAATGGTTCGGTGGCACCAGTTGATCTAAAGTAATCTCGCTGAATAGAATCATGTTTAGAAAGCATCCTCATCACCTCAAGTTTTAATACTTCTATTTTAAAACAAAAATGACTCCAGGCAAAAGTGTTCTATCTAAAAGGTAAGACAAAGTTGATTGGAACGGAAGGTACGAGACTCCTGCGGGAAAAGCGCGTCTAGGGGAGACCCCGCAGGCGAAAGCCGAGGAGGCTTCCCGACCGCCCGCGGAAAGCGAGTGCCTGGAGTGGAAATCAACGTCCAAATTGTACAAGCCATAAAAATAGACAAACTCGATTTTCATCGAGTTTGTCTACAGTCTGAAAGCATTCTATATTGAATGCTTTTTATCTTTATCATAATTTGGTGATGTACTAGAGTGTATTAATATGCGGTCTAACACTTTTTCAGTAAATGGCATAAAGTAATTAAGTATTAGCCCCCCTAAACAAACGGTTAATAAAGTTCCAACGCCAATGGGTCCATGTAAAATCATGGCCATTATCAAGAATACGAGGTAAATGAATGTTCTCGAAAATAATATATTTGTTCTAGTTAATTCTTGTATGATTAATGTTAATCGGTCAACTGGAATGGGTGCAAAATTTGTGTGTAAATATGTTGCAGTTCCTAATCCTATAACAACTAAGCCGATTCCAAAACAAACAAATTTGCTGTACCATAGTTCAGGTGTTATCAAATTGTGCAATAAAAAAAGCCACATATCAATACCAATACCCGTTATAAATGCTGTTAACAACCCCAAAACTTCTGGTCTTTGCCTTTTTAATAATGAATTACAACCTATCAATATTAAAGCTATTATTATTTCCCAACTTCCCACAGTAAGCCCCACATTTATGGACAGTCCTACCAAAAGTGCATCAAAAGGTGAAGTTCCAAGGTCTGATTGTATAGTGAAAGAAATACCAAGGGTTAATATTAAAATTCCTAATACATAAAAAACATATTTCACTTTACTCGACCTCTTTATCATTATTTTTTATTGCAAATGCAACAAAGTTAGGTTAAATTTAATATATGACATTTTTATTGCATTTGCAACAAAAATATGTATTAAGGAGTAAATTATGAATGAAATTCTTCGTGAAATTGGAATGATTGCAAGGGCATTAGATTCTATAAGTAATATAGAATTTAAAGAATATGACCTTACAAAAGGGCAGTATTTGTACCTTGTGCGAATATGTGAAAACCCAGGAATCTTTCAAGAAAAGTTAGCTGAGATGATAAAAGTAGATCGAACAACAGCGGCTCGTGCTATAAAAAAACTTGAAATTAATGGCTTTATTGAAAAGAAAGAAGATAAACATAACAAAAAAATTAACAAACTCTTTCCAACAGAAAAAGGGAAAAATGTTTATCCTTTTATAAAAAGAGAAAATGATTATTCCAATATCGTTGCATTAGAGGGATTTTCCGAAAGAGAAGTAGAAACCATTTTCAACCTTCTTAAAAGAGTAAGAAAAAATATAGAAAAAGACTGGGAATTTGTAAAAAAGGGAAACAAGAGAAATTATTGATTATATAAAGGAGCGACATATATGACTATAAATATAAAAAAGTGTACCCTTGAAGATTCATGCAAACTTCAAGAAATTAGTTATGAAACATTTAATGAGACATTTAAGCATCAGAATTCACCCGAAAATATGAATGTCTATTTGGAAAGGGCATTTAACTTAAAACAATTAGAAATAGAATTATCCAATATTTCTTCGCAATTCTTTTTTGTTTATTTTGATAATGAAGTCACTGGATATTTAAAGGTCAATACCAATGATGCTCAGTCTGAAGAAATGGGTGCTGAATCACTTGAAATCGAGAGGATTTATATAAAGAAAAAATTTCAAAAACATGGGCTTGGTAAATATCTGCTAAATAAAGCTATGGAAATTGCGATGGAAAGTAATAAAAAGAAAATCTGGCTAGGCGTATGGGAAAAAAATGAAAATGCTATTGCCTTTTATAAGAAACTGGGGTTTGTTCAAACTGGAGCCCACTCCTTTTTTATGGGTGATGAAGAACAAATGGACCTTATAATGACCAAAACACTCATATAACTTTTTTTGAAAGGTGTATATTCCAAAATATTATAAGAATTTGGGATTTTGTTCAAAAAAACTCTTTTGGCAGGATTGTCACAACAGTACAAGGAAAACCAATTGCCACTCATTTGCCTTTGGGGTTAAATAAAAAAGGTGATGATTACTATATTACTGGGCATTTGGCTTATGGAAATCCTCAGTGGAGAACATTTGAAATCTGTTTCAGGGATCGTACGCTTACATTTCTTCTTCTTGGTATGGGCATGAAGAAGTTCCAACATGGAATTATCAAGCCGTCCATGTATAGGGTAACGCAAGCATTTTAAAGAAAGATGAATTAATAGAAGAATTAACAATAATGCTGGAAAAATATGAAGAAAATCGTGAAAATCCTGTTTTATGGGATAAACTTTCTCCTCATCTCTGAAAGTGAACCGAAGGTATAGTTGGATTTAAGATTAAGGTGGGAGATATTCAGGCTGCTTATAAATTAAGTCAGAACAGAAATGAAACGGATTATATTAACATCATTGATAAATTACAAAATGAAGGAAATACAAATTCGAAACAAATGGCAGAACTGATGGAAAAGAGATTAAAAAATCACATATAAGCCCAATTTTTATTCAGCCCTCTGATGCAAGAATTAAAGAGCGGAACGGAGCTTTCATATTGGCAGTTACTCTTCAGATTGTAAAAGATTGTACGTAAAGTAAAAGGTGCGTCAGTTCATTAAAGAGCTGTGACGATGAAGTGACCCCATAAAGTTAGACACTTTATTTACTTAGGCAGCCTTGAGGCATGAACCCGGTAATCTGCCGGGCTCGCGCCGATGTTCTCGCTGGAATGAACAAAGGAATTCAAGGCTTCAAAATAAAAATCAACAAGATAGAGGGGAAAGCGAAGTTAAGTCAAAACCATTCATTACATCGGCAAGAGCAAGTTATTAATCACCTGGAACAGATCCAAAATACAGATGAGCAAAAAATTTCTTTTTTAATGAAAGCAAACCAAAAAAAATAACGCTGAATGTTACGGCGCTAACGGGAGTGTTGATCCAATAAGGATTTACACTCTTTTTGTTGAACTTCTTTAAACTGAGCGGATTTCAATATTAAGGAACACTTAGAAAGTTTATACACAAGTGCAGAAAAAATCAAACTAGTGATTCCCTACACAAAAGATGAATGAAGAAAGATTGTGGAGAAAAAATTTACTATTTGAAATTTTTCACGTTGCAACCAAATTAATAGTAATAATATTTTATGAATTAGAAAAAAATAGTGTTAGGGAAGGAGGGATTGCGAATGTCTGTGAAAAAGTGGGTAACAGGATTGGTCGTTGTGCTTGCAATGGTTGTAGTTGTGACAACTCTAGGCTCACTCGGCGTATTTGCCGAATCCGCTGTTGTAACTCAGCCTATGGAGACGGTGAAATCGATTGAGGTCGAGTTGAACGATGATTACTTTAATCCGAAAGTCATCACTATTCCGAATGGAACAGCTACAACATTGATATTGAAAAACAAAGGTACAAAAGAGCACACCTTCACACTGGAAAAGCTCGGAATTGACGTCGAGGTGCAGCCAGGAACAGAAAAAAACATTACCGTGAAACCGAAACAGCCCGGTACATATGAACTGATATGCCGGTACCATTTCAAGGAAGGAATGGTTGGAGAAGTAATAGTCAAATAAAAGGCAGGGCCAATAAGGCCTTGTCTTTTTAATAGGCAAAGAATATTTTTTTTATTACCCAGACATCATCATAACAGCTGATTTACTTATGCGAACTGATGTTCTGTACTTTGTATTATCGATTAAGTTTTAGAGAGATTTTCATTACACAGGATATTGATGTTTGGATTATTAATAATTGTTCCACCTCAAATAAATGGTAATATAATGTATCGTAACGTATAAACCATTTAGAAAGAGGTGGAAAGGTGTATTTTTTTAAACCTATTTCTGATGAGGTTCGTTTATCTCAAATAATATTCAATAAACATAAAAAAACGATGAAGCTCATTTTAGGGTCTATTTTTGCATGTTTGGCTGCTATTCTACAGGCTGCTGGCTTTTTACCAGGTATAGGATTTTTTTTAAGTCCGCTAGCCACTGCACCTATTCTGTTATGTTCCATGTTTTCCATTCCATTTGGAGTAATGTCCTACTTTCTGACAATTATGTTGTTATTCATCCTACAGCCAACTGAACTAATTGTATTTCCCTTTACAACAGGATTGTTAGGACTTGGCATAGGGGCATCTTTTTACTTTTTTAGGAAGAGATTAAGTATTATTGCTACTGGTGCAATTCTTTTAATGTTAGGAATTATGAGTCTAATATTTATTTTTCACTTTCCAGTTTTAGGTCCAGCCGTCTCTGTTTCCTTTTCATTTCTTACAACTGGCTTTTTATTCGCTTTCATTTATAGCTGGTTATGGGTTGAAATTGCTTTAATCATTTTTAAAAGATTAAAAGTGATTATAATTTAGGTGGAATTTTATTTTATGATTCATGGAACTATTTCAAAAACAGTGCCTTGGTTAAAATCAGTCACTTTCATAGAGCCATAAACCGCTAAATATAATTTGGTTTGGTTCAGATTCGTCCCCAAACTAACATAATAGGCTGATTGAGACCCAAAATCATAATCGGTTTGTATCACACTAAAATCATTTTGTTCACCATTTGGCCTTACGATGGTATAAGCTAAAGCCCCTCGAACCTGAGGTTGGGATTCTTTCCGGGCAAGATCGGTAAACACAACGCTTCCCGTTAAACCAGGGATACTTTCCCCCATATAGGCTTGTACTCCTGTAAGTGCAGTTCCTCCAAACTTATCGGGTCTGGTATCTTTATGAAAATAACTAGTTAAAGGCTGAAGACGACTACCTGAAAGTGTTACTGCTTCATTGTAATAAGCAATTGTTTTCTCATCCAAAGTCGGATTTTCAGTGCAGCCCCTTATAATCGAAGCAGGAAAAGCACCTTCCCAACCTCGCCAGCCAAAGTTAATAAATCCTTCTTTGTCAGGTTCAGAATTCATGAAAGAAGCTTGAATAAGCTGAGTAACCGGTATTGGTTTATAATGAATGAATGAAAAAATCGACTCGACCAAATCCTGGCCGACATTTCCTGCATATTTAATATACTGATTATAAAACCTTTGAAATGAAATGCCTGGTATATTGCGAACCCCTTTGGCCATTACCATGAGCGTTTCCTGAATAGTTGTGGGAAGTTCATTAAAACGTGTGACAATGGGTGGATTATTGATGTATATATTCTTACCTACATCAATTTCAATTATTTTACCAGCGATTTCTAGATCGTCCTGGCTTAAGTTAAATGGATCATAGCCTGATCCACCATCTCCGGTTGTTAAAACAAGTTTTCCCGTTTCAGGTGAAAAGTTTAAACTATTGACCCCATTATGATTTAAAAATGGTCTTCTTAAGTTAAGTAATGTCCGTCGCTTTTGGGGTTGACCATTCGATTGTAAAATCCATTCTTCAATTGTATCAATATGATCATATTGAGTTTCTCTATTTATCCACCTTAGGTTTAAAGTTCTAGGATCACAAGGGTCAGGCTTAAAAGATTCAGGAAGAGCACCTGGTCCTTGTGTTCCAGCTAATGAATAATGAAGATAAAACAGACCGTTATAATAAAATTCGGGATGAAACGCTAGCCCCAGCAATCCCCGTTCATCATAACCGCCACCAGAAGCACCTAGTTTTAGGATTCGCGTGCGAATATCTAAAAAAGTCCTTATAACTCCGTTTCCTATGTAAAAGATCTCTCCTACCTGGGTTGCAATAAATAATCTTTCAATTGAGTCACCTGGAAGTATAGTTGTTTTCAAAACAGTAGGTAAATTTATCTTACTTGCAATGGGCCGTAAACCAACCTTAACTTTTATCAACTGATTTTGCACTCCTTCCTATTGTTTTCTTTTATAAGAATATGATTAGGACTGTCTATTAGTACCAAATTAGGCCGGGAAATCCGATAAGGCATTGCACCACTTTCCGCATGAGCGTAATTAAACGAAAGGAGTGCTTTAGTTTAACTAAAATAATTGGAACTTTTAAGAATGAGGATAAATTCAAGTTCAAAAGACTCCACACTATTGAAATTGTGAAAAAATGTACTTAAACTAAAGGGGGAGAGTGGTTGGATAAATATGTTAAATATAAATGTTAGGGGGAGTTGAATGAAAATGAATGACGAAAAAATTGGCTCGGCCAGCGGAGTGGTAATAGCTGTAAGTAAGAGTGATAAACACACATTCAGTAAGGGAAATTGCAATAGTATAAAACTGTTGAAAGGTTTGGGCGTAGAAGGAGATGCCCACTTAGGTAAAACTGTTAAGCATCGTTCACGTGTAGCGGCTAACCCAAATCAACCTAATCTGCGACAAGTTCACCTAATCCACTCAGAATTATTAGATGAATTGAAAGATAGGTTTAATGTTACAGCTGGACAAATGGGTGAAAATATTACCACAAGAGGTATTGATCTGCTTGAATTACCGAGGGAGTCGTTACTATATATTGGGGAAACAGCAGTTATAAAAGTAACGGGCTTACGAAATCCATGTGTCCAAATTGATCAATTCAAATCAGGACTTATGAACGCTGTTTTAGACCGGGATAAGCATGGGAACTTGATACGTAAAGCAGGAATAATGAGCATAGTTTTGGAAAGTGGTGAGGTTCACCCGGGAGACCTGGTTAGAATTCAATTACCCCCATTACCTCATAGCCCTCTTGAAAGGGTATAAGGTATTCAATAAAAACTGTTTTTATTTTTTTAGTAAAACAAATCAAACTAACTGGTAGCTTTACTTCAATTAGGGGGTTGCTGAGGTAGGATTTTCCTTATCAAAATAAACCCAGTAAAAACGCATTTTAAAAAAAGGCTGAGCCTTATGAGTAATCTGATTGAGTTTGGTAGATCGTTAAACAATTCCAATCATAGCATATTAAGTAGAGGCTAGCGCGACGACCAAAAAAGGATTAATCTCCCATGAGTGCTACCCATAAAGGGTGCGACAGTCGGTGGTACACCGTGGTCGTCGGAGTCAGACTAACGGATGGGCTCAAAGGCACCATAGTTCAACGACCTTCTTCGCCAGCCATTAAAACATTATCGACATAGAGACCAATTTTCATTCTCTGTGGTGAAGCGCTGATTTTGCGCTTCATGGATGGCTAACGGGAGCAGGGTAGTTTGAATAAGATTTAAATAATTTTGATAATTTTCAATTCAAAATAGATGCATATCCGTTTCGGATCTATTCATTCATTCATATCCTATTAATACTAGGGAGGAGATGAATAGATGGCATCTAATGATGAATTAATTTGTCAAGAGTTTGCAAGAATTATCGGCGGCCAAGAAGGATTTGCGGGTGGAAAATGTGTGACAACCATAAATCGAAATGAAATAAAAGCAAAAATTTCAGGAAAACGTTTTAGAGTAACCTCTTCTTTCTCATTTGAATCAAGAGATGATAAGAATGGACGAGCATTGTGCCTAGGTAGGGTAGCACTCTTGCAAAAAGAAGTTGAGAATTTTGTTGCTTCCATTCTTAAACAAGGAATAATCGTTTCATCCATACACAATGAGTGGCTTTTTGATAATCCGAATTTGATTTACGTTAATATTGAAGCTGTTGCTGACCCATTAGTTTTTGCAAAGGAAGTCAGAAAAGCGTTAAGGAACTAACGGATTTCTCACTAGTGCTAAACCGGAGCAGTCATAAAAGGAAGAAAAGCAGCTGAAAACTGATTTTTAACGAACATAATACACAGTATATAAACCCAGTTTTGTTGAACGAACGGGTGCTTTAGCTGAAGAGCAGAGCTGTCTTTAAGACAGCTTTTTTGTATGGAACAAATTTATATAAGGAATAACTTGGTTTTTTGCACCTTCATTTAAAAGCCACTTATTTGCAGATCAACAGGGTAAGTAGAACCATTATTATGAATAGTGAAATTCCATATTATCAATAAAAAAAAGGTGCTTTTTAACTTTGGAAGGAGATGGTTTTATGAAAAAATTATTATTGATGGGATTTATTTTTTTATTTTCTCTAAACATGGTGGCTGGAACAACCAGTGCCTATGCTAAACCGCAGGTACAACGTATTAGCCAATCTGAGGTAAAGTTCGAAAATGAATTCAGGAGACTTTGGATTGATCACGTATTGTGGACAAGTAATTATATTACAAGTGCAACAACAGCTGGAACGGAGGATCAAAAACAGGTACTGGCTAGGCTTCTGAAAAATCAGGAGGAAATTGGTATTGCTGTAAAGCCAGTATACGGAGAGAAAGCTGGGAACAAACTTACGGATCTGCTTAAGGAGCATATTGTTATTGCGGGAAAGATTGTAGATGCGGGTAAAAGCGGAAATAATGCCTTGGTGCAACAGCTAAACAAAGAATGGTATAGAAATGCTGAAATAGCAGCTTTCCTTAGCGGTGCCAACCCCTATTTGAAAAATGAAGATCTAAAAAATTTGCTGTATATGCATCTGAAATTAGTGACAAATGATTTAACTTCAAGCTTAGCAAAAGATTGGAACGCAAGAATCGTTTCAATTGACGAAGGGCTCACACATATAATCCTAATGGCAGATACTATCTCTGCGGGTGTTGTAAAGCAGTTTCCGGATAAGTTTTAAAAAATAATCTTAAGAATCCTCCAGCATCATGAGTGTTAGTCAATAAAAGTGAAAACAACCTAGGCATTTAGCAAGTTCATGAAGGGATGTACTTAAACAAAAAGGTGCGTTAGCTTAAGATCGGAGCTGTATTTAGGTAGCTTTTTCTTTATGCAACTACCATGAAAATAAGTTTCTTTAAAAATGAAAAATGACTGGATTTAAGGTCAGTATCAGTATTGACACGTCCTAACCATTTTCATTCTTTGTGGTGAATCGCCGATTTTTGCGATTCATGGATGGCTAACGGGGCAGGATAGTTCGGGAATGATTTACCGAATTTTAGAGGGTCATATCGCTCTCTTTTCAAATGAAACAAGTCAAAAGCCATCGCCCTAAAATTGAGTGAAAAAAGCACCTTGCTTACCTATTAAATAGGCTGTTGCAAGGTGCTTTTATTATTTGTTTGAAAATTATCTGAATAAGGTTATAATGGAAAGTGTTGGAGGACCTAGCCAACAATTCACCCTTAGAGAATTGCCTTGTCCGCTACTTTCTAAGGGTGTATATTAATATTTTGACTCATATTTGGTTGAATATCCGGTATGGAATGATGGTGTGTAAGAGTTGGATTTGATTTTCCATTGAGGATGGCATTTAACACAACTAGTGTTATTGTACCCATCACTACTCCATTCCCACATATTAATTGGACTGTTTCCGGGAATTTATCGAATGCTTCAGGGACCCCCTTGATTGCTAGACCGACCCCTATTCCAAGAGCAATCGTCAATTGATTGGTAGGTTTGCTTAAATCCGCTTTGGCTACCATCCCTAAAGCTGCAGATAGAAGCATTCCAAACATTGGTATCATAGCCCCACCCAGAACAGGTAAAGGAATCATCGTCGTAAGACCGGCAACCTTAGGCACAAAAGCTAGAACGATCAGAATACAACCTGCCGTGATTACTACCGATCGCTGTGTTACTTTTGTCAGCAGGACCAAGCCCACATTTTGTGAGAAGGTAGAATGGTTAAAAGAGTTGAAGATACCACTTATGAAGCTCCCTATCCCTTCTGCACGAAGCCCCTTTTCCACATCTTTTTCGGTTATTTCCTTCCCGCATACTTCCCCGAGTGTCAAAAAGACGCCTATGCTTTCAACAGCAATGATTAAAGATATGATTGTCATAGTGATAATAGATGAAAAGTCGAAGGTGGGTACCCCAAAATAGAAAGGAGTCACCATTGTAAACCAGCTGGCCTCTGTAAAGCCAGAGGTATCGACCATACCTAAAAAACCAGCCAATATAGTACCAAGAACCATGGCAAAAAGAATTGAAACCGCTTTCACGAAACCTTTAGTAAGTGTATTCAACAAAAGGAAACTCAGTAGTGTAAAACATGCTAGCATTAGATTCATAGGATCTCCAAAGGTGGGGGAACCGCTTCCACCCGCTGCATTTTTCATGGCAACTGGCATTAATGACACGCCTATAATTAAAATGACGGAACCTGCAACAATTGGTGGGAAAAAGGGTATTAATTTACCAATTACTCCTGATAAAATAGCAACAATTATTCCAGATACCATAACTGCGCCTAAAACCCCGGTTATACTATGGACTGATCCTATAGCTATTACTGGCTCAACCACGATAAAAGAAACAGCCATTAAGGCCGGTAATCTTATACCAAATCCTTTACCGCCAATAACTTGAAGCAAGGTGACTATCCCACAGGCGAGTAAATCAAACGAGATCAGGTATATGATCTGTTCTTGTGTCAAGCCGATTGCAGGACCGACGATTAGTGGAACAGCTACCGCTCCTCCATACATTACACAAACATGCTGTAAACCTAACAATAGCGTGTTTACTTTGCTCAAATTTTCCATGATTGCCCCCTTTTAATTAGTAAGAGCTTTCCAATTATGTTGATTAATGAAATCGCCTCCTTGTGATTTTGTAAACGCTTCCTTATGGTCGGTTGAGTCGTTGTTTATTAAGAAACGGCATTTACAAAATTAATCTGTTTTTATATTATCACCGCCATAATGCTAAATCAAGACTATTTTTTGGAAAAATATGAATATTCTTTCTAGTGCATTCTGTATATAATTAAGAAGAATAGGGGGAGAAATATGTATTTAACGATTGAAAAAGCTTTGAAGCTTCCTGCCCTAAACCAAGTGGAAGTTATTGGAGGAAGTCAAGGGTTAACTCGGGTAATTAATTCAGTAAGTATAATGGATCATCCGGATATATCATGGATTAAACGAGGGGAACTCCTACTGACAACTGGTTATGTGTTTAAAGATGACCTGAATGCTCAAATCAATCTTGTTAGGGAATTGTCGAAAAGAGGAAGTGCTGGATTAGCTATCAAGATTAAGAGGTTTCTTTCTACGATTCCTCCTGGAATGGTAGAAGAAGCGAACAAGTACAAGTTCCCATTACTGGAGATTCCTTATGAAATGCCTTTATCCGACTTATTATTCAGCTTTACATATGAACTTGTTAATAAGGAGAAAGTGAAAAACAATGGAAAAGGAAGTTTTGAAGTTTTTCATTCTCTTTTGAATGGGGAAAATAGGAGTTCGTCTTTTATCCCCCAATTACAGGAATTTGGCTTTAATCCCGATAGGCCATATATTCTGCTCTTAATAAATGGAACGAAAGAAGAAGGGGATTCATTCTTTCCAATTGGCAGAATGTTGGAGAAATTAAACCAAACGGAAAGAAAAGATTTTAAGTATTGGAATATCGACTTCGATGGTCAATTGATTATCCTACAAGGAAAAGGAATGGTGACTGATGAACACCTACTTCTGCAGGCTAAAAGAATTGCCGTCCTTTTAGAAGGGCTTATATCCGAAGATAATCCTGGCACTTCACTATCCATGGGGTTAAGTAAGGTGAAAAAAGAAATCTTCAGTATGAAAGAAGGGTTTATTGAAGCTAAAAAGGCTATTCAACTTGGCTCGAGGGTTAACCCGACTAATATCAATGATTACGCAAGCGTTGAAGTTGAAGATTTAATAAATCAAATCCCTAAGGATGCCATAGCTAAATACGTGCTATCCATGATTCAACCGATTATTGAATATGATAAGGAAAATGAGGGGGAGTTGTTAAAAACGCTAGAAACCTATCTATTTTCAAGAGGGAGAATAGAAGATGCGGCACGAGCTTTGTTTGTTCATCGAAATACTGTAAAGTTCCGTTTGTCTAGAATTGAGGACTTATTAGGAGTTGATTTAAAATCGAGGGATATTGCTTTTAAATTGCAGTTTAGTATAAAAGCTGCGAAGTTATTATTACATGACTAGGTAAAGAAAGTGGATTTGAAGGAATCCGGAATCAAGTGTTACTGAACATGAAAAACTGCCAGGGAATGAAGTATCTCTGGCAGTTTTTCATATGGTATGGACTATTTCTTATCGGTTATCCAGTAGACGTTTGGCATATAGGGCAAGTTTTAAAGTGAACAGATCATCATTGCTTAAGTCCATTCCTAATAGTTTTTTTATGCTTTTTATTCGAAAATGGATGGTGTTTCGATGTACCCCCATTTTTCTGGCCGTTTCAGCAGGTCGAAGATTGCATTGCAAATATGCCTCCAAAGTTTTGATCAGATCAGACTGGGTCTCATCGTCATGGTCCTTCAGCGGTGCTAAATTACCTGTAACAATATCCATGAGCACATTTTTTGGAGCATATTGCAAAATTTTAAAAGTTATTAATTCTTTGTAGCTGTAAATTTCCTGTCCTGGGTTCAATCGTTTTCCCAATTCAATAGATTGTAAAGCTTCCTGTAAGCTATTAGCTAGGTTATTAATACCTGTATGATAGTTACCGACTCCCAGCGTAAGTTCCATTGGTAGGTGTTTAGATAAAGTAGAGATGATTTGTTGGCTTATCTGGGTGACTTGTGAATAAAAGTGGGTGTTCCCTAGGGGGATGGTATCCAGATAAATGATAGCTAGACTGCCCTTAATATTCCTTATGAGCTTATCAATTTTATATTGCTCGGTTAATGTTTCAATTGTCTTGATAAGCTGTTTATAAGTAATGGAATCATTCCTTTGATTCCATTGCAGCGTTAAAGGTAAAACCGTACATATGAATCCCCCAGTAATTTGATGGAAGCTGGATTTGTCCTCCGTCATTCCTAAAATCCCGTAACTTAAATTTTCGGCACCAACTTCCGAAATATCTTCAATACTATAACTCAACTCTTTTTGTTCATTCTGTCTCGTTACAATTTCACGAAGTAGGGGAGACATGATATCTGATAGCGAAAACTCAGGGGGGATTTTGAGAATAGGCAAATTGGCCATATTGGCAATGCTGATGGTAGTTTGTGGAATTTTCTCCAGTTTGATGAACAATCCTGAACAATTCATTTTTGCTAATTCGATTACGAATTGGTCTAATTGTTGCGGATTATCCTGAAATAAGTATCCTGTTGTTAGAATCAATTCATTTGGCTTCAACCAGGAAAGCACATCAGGAGCATCAAAGCTATTGATGGATTCTATTTCTCTATTAAGTCCCTGAATGCCAGCTGCCACTTGGCATTGTTTGATCTGTGGTAATTTTAATGCATCAGTCATCGTTAAATGCATGATAGGTCCCCTTCGCTGTGCCTTTTCCCTCTAATTTAACTAATTTTTTGAATATTGGCAACTAAAGCTGAGCTATAAGGATAGCCTGTTCTTTAAAGGTAGTGCGGTAAGCACAAAGGGGTTGGAAAAATATTAGCTTTTTCAGCTAATGACCTATAAATAAGCGCACGTATATAATTCAATTAAGTTAAGAATGTTTTGAATTATAAAAATAATCAGAAGAAGGGAGGGCCCGTATTGATATCTGACCTTAATAGCATTAATGAGTTGAACAAGGTGGAATTCATCCAAAAGTTAGGTTGGGTATATGAACATTCTCCATGGATAGCAGAGCGTTCATGGGATTACAAGCCATTCATTTCCTTAGAGAACCTAAAACGGAAAATGGAAATAGTTGTGCAGAATGCCTCATTATCGGAACAGCTCCAATTAATCAAGTCCCACCCGGACTTAGCAGCCCGGATTGATATGGCTGAAGCATCAGTTAAAGAACAATCCGCGGCCGGTTTGAATTCGCTTTCTCCGGATGAATATGAAGAATTTCATGCGTTAAATAATCAGTATAAAGAAAAGTTTGGATTTCCGTTCATTTTTGCTGTTCGTGGCAGCGATAAAACGGTGATAAAGGCAGAGATGAAAAGAAGGATTGGTTTGGATCAGGCAAATGAACTTAAGGAAGCGATCAAGCAAATCCACTTAATTGCTGGCCACAGGTTATCTGATTTTATTAAATAGGAGGAGGAATAATATGACAGTTCAAAATGGAAACAGAACGATGTATTACGGTAAAGGGGATGTATTTGTATATAGGACTTTTGTACAGCCTCTTACAGGTTTGAGGAAAATACCGGAATCAAGTTTCACAGAAAGAGATAACACTATTTTTGGATTTAATTGCCAGATTTCTCTAAAAGGGGAAGCTTTTTTATCTTCTTTTACGGAAGGAGATAATAGCTTGGTGATTGCAACGGATTCCATGAAAAACATCATTCATCGCCAGGCCGCCAATTATCAAGGAAATACGGCGGAAGGATTTTTAAAGTTCATATGTGAAGTTTTCCTTGATAAGTATAGCCACATAGATGCAGTTGAACTGACAGCAAATGAAGTTCCCTTCGATCATGTACTCGTTCCAAAAGGGGAAGGACATGAAAATAGTGATGTTGTCTTTCGATGTTCCAGAAATGAGAGGGCTACCACTACAATCGAAGTGAAAAGGACACCTACCGGAAGCAAAATCGTTAAGCATTCAAGTGGAATAGTTGATGTCCATTTAATCAAGGTTAAAGGAAGCTCTTTTTATGGATTTATTCAAGATGAATACACCACACTGCCAGAAGCTCAAGATCGTCCACTATTTATCTACTTGGATTTCGATTGGGAATATAGCCGCTGGGAGGATGCCACTGGAGCGAATCCAGAAAAATATGTAGCAGCAGAACAAATTTGTGATATTGCAAACACCGTGTTCCATGAACTGAATAACCGTTCGATTCAGCAGCTCATTTATCATATTGGTATTAGAATTCTGGAACGTTTCCCTCAGCTGGCGAATGTTCAATTTAAAACCAATAATCGTACCTGGGAAACAGTTGTAGATACTATTCCAAATTCAGAAGGAAGTGTTTATCAGGAACCTCGTCCTCCGTTTGGCTTCCAAGGCTTTGTCGTTACACAAGAAGACGTTAAACAAAAAAAGGCGGCTGATTCAACTGTAGGGGTTTCCCGATAATGGACAGTAAGCTGACCACACATGTTTTAGACCTGTCTAAAGGCCTGCCGGCAAAAGGGATGAAGTTAGAACTTTGGGCCATAGCAGATCATGGAGACCATTCTTTCATTAAAGAGGTCTATACAAACAAAGATGGGAGAGTGGATGATCCACTTCTTCAAGGGGATGATCTCAAACCAGGTGAGTATGAGCTTGTCTTTTATGTTGGGGAATATTTCAATGATGGAGCGAATGATCCTTATATAAGGCCATTTTTAAATAAGGTCCCACTTCGTTTTGGAATAAGAAGTGATGAAGGACATTATCATGTTCCTCTGCTTGTTGCTCCAGGAGGATATAGCACTTACCGAGGAAGCTAGAAAATTAGTAAGGGAGTTGGAGGGTTCAATTTGGCACATGAGCGTACTGGTGTAGTGACTTTAGGCGGTAATCCAGTGACCTTAATTGGTACTGAACTAAGAGTAGGGGATAAGGCCCCTGACTTTGCACTATTGACAAATGACCGCCGTAAAGTACATTTAACTGACTATAAAAATAAGACATGCATCATCACGACTGTTCCTTCGCTTGATACTGGTGTATGTGATTTACAAACAAAGCTCTTAAATGAAGAAGCAAGCAAAATGAATGATGATGTAGCAGTGTTGGCTATCAGCGCAGACCTTCCCTTTGCTCAAGCAAGATGGTGTAAAGAAAGTAATGTGGATGCTATAACCATTCTCTCGGATCACTTTGATTTGTCATTTGGTACTGCATATGGAACGTATATGAAAGAACAACGAATGGAATGCAGGGCAGTATTTGTAATAAATCAAGAAGGAACTATTAAGTATGTGGAATATGTACCGGAAGTCACGGATCACCCAGATTATGAATCCGCATTGCAGGCAGCGAAGGAAGTGATAAATAAAGCTGGTGCAGCTAAATAAATATTTTCCCTCACGCAGGATATTAAAATTTCATTCTATTATCCGTAAGACCGTCCGGTTTACAAAAACTGGACGGTCTTTTGATGATTGGAGTAGTTTTCCAGTGACTTCATTAACACAAGAGGAGATAAGTACTCGGACTTACTCGATGATGATTTATCTTTTCTTTTTGAGCCCTTTGCAGAATCCCCCGATGGGGCAGATGATCAAGACAATGATAAAACTCCTTCTTTAAGGAACAATCCACAACAGAAACAACTAGCCTTAGAGTTGGGGAGAAGAACAACTTAGAAATTAAACAACAAACTGCTCCTTACAAAATAAGTGGTCTTAGTCAAGCTCTGAAGTCGGTGGGAAATTGAAAAAAGTGAGTGCTCTTCCTTAGGTGAAGCAAATAATTGACATTCAATTGACTATACATCAGATTCAAAGTTCGGGAATCCTGAGGTGGATAAAGAAAAAATCGTAAATGCGTTATTCAAAATGCTATCTTAAACATGAATCCACTGTAAAAAATATGATTTATGTGGAGGGAAAAGGATGCCTAGTTATATTGTACCTCTATTGTTATCACATTTATTGTTATTGTCACCATTCAATCAGGGCCGATGCCATGAATAAGACACAATAATTTGTCCCAACCAGGAATAGCGAGCTTACGGAGATTCACTGGGGGACCACGATAATACCATTTCTCAGCTTAACTCTGATGTCCTCTCGAAAGTAAGAGAACCGAAACGAGAATTAAAGGGTGATATCATTATTTTCCGCGGGCGCACGTCTTGTTCAAAGCTTGATTAATGCTGGTTTACTTGAATAGCTGCGATTCATCATTTATCCGGTCATAAATGTACTGAAAGTTGCGTTTGGCAGCCTTTTTCTTATGCATTCCAAAAAGAAATTTGTTGAAATATAGGTAAAATATGGTATTGTGAAATTGGAGGTGATGATAACTTGAGGAAATGCTTTCTTTTTATTAGCCTTTTTTTTGTTTTATTCTTTTTATCAGCTTGTTCATCAAATCCTTCTCTGGAACTAGTAGATGCGAATGTTGATATTGTTAAAGATAAAAGTTTACTTGGTTCAATCGGGATAACTGAAGGAGAAAGAAAGGGAGATGAGCTGATACCGACAGCTTTATTTTATGAATTTACGATTAAAAATACAGGTAATAAAACAGTGGGTATTGAAGAAGTTGATAAAGGAATTGAACTTAAGATTGAGCCTAAAGACAAATTAAAATCGGTGTCAGAAGACGTAATAGGCTTCAATATTTATAATCCTGACGATTATGACGGGAGTGGTGTAGGGTTCGGTCATTCTTTTTTATCCGTTCTTAAGCCTGACGAAAAGGGTGAGTATACTCTTAACTACGATTTAGGTGTAAGTGAAGAAAATTCCCAAGTTCCACTACTTGTACCTTCAAAAGAAAAATTAGATGAACTTAGAGAATATGCATTTGATGCTTTTTTAATTGTAACGATTGAAAATCAAGAAATAGCAAGATTTGACCTGAATAAACTTAAAAACTAGCGTTAGCGGAAGATCGGAGCTGTCATTAAGATAGCTTTTTCTTGTGTGCCAGGCATGGCAACTATCTAGGTGGTGAAAGTCCACTGTGGGGGTACACATCGACCAACCACTAAGGAAGCGCAAGGTACTTATCGTGAGGTAAGGGCTGGAGGAAGCGTGGAATAAAATCTTGGCTCGACGAACAGGAATCTGATACTAAGGCTCTATAAAGGGATTAAAC
The DNA here is from genome assembly GCF_030817135.1 of Peribacillus sp. V2I11. Classification (NCBI taxonomy): domain Bacteria; kingdom Bacillati; phylum Bacillota; class Bacilli; order Caryophanales; family Bacillaceae; genus Peribacillus; species Peribacillus sp. V2I11. Next base: position 3,216,618 of record NZ_JAUSYW010000001.1, read on the forward strand.
TCCAAGACAAGTTAAAGTCCAAAAGATGTGCGTAACTTTATAGAGTAAATCAGGCGAGTAAAAGAGGAAAGATAGGTGTCTTACCCTGGGAGGTCTTGCGGATGTACAGAAGTACAGTCGAAAAAGGTTAGTCGCAAGAAGTCAGCAGAAGCCATAGTAATGAAATAATTTCATGAAGGGCTGAACAATTTATAGTGTTTCAACGCCACGAATGCGTAAGTGACGAACTCCGAATGTGTTAATGGTGAAAGTATGAGCGTACCTCAAAGAATAACCAAAATGGAGATATCACTTACTACGTGAGAGGAAAGGAGAAACGAGTGTGGAACTTTTAGAACAAATCCTAAGTAATAAAAATATGAACGAAGCCTACATACGTGTCTATAAAAATAAAGGTGCAAGTGGGGTCGACGGAGTAACAGTCGACGAACTAAAGCAATACCTGAAAGAGAACAAAGATGAACTGCGTCAGCGCATCAGAACAAGAAAATACCAACCACAAGCTGCCTTAAGAGTGGAGATCCCAAAAGAAAATGGAAAGATGCGCAAATTGGGAATACCAACAGTAGTGGATAGAGTCGTTCAACAAGCCATTCATCAAGTTCTCAGTCCACTATTTGAAAAGCAATTCAGTGAATTCAGTTACGGTTTCAGACCAAAAAGAAGTTGTGAAATGGCGATAATTAAAAGCCTGGAGTTTCTGAATGATGAACATGATTGGGTAGTCGACATTGATCTTGAAAGATTCTTCGATACCGTCCATCACGATAAACTCATGAGAATCATATCCAACACAATAAAAGACGGAAATGTCATCTCGTTAATAGAACATGATTGGGTAGTCGACATTGATCTTGAAAGATTCTTCGATACCGTCCATCACGATAAACTCATGAGAATCATATCCAACACAATAAAAGACGGAAATGTCATCTCGTTAATCAGAAAATACTTAGTCAGTGGAGTCATGGTGAATGGAAAATATGAAGACACACCTGTCGGTACTCCGCAAGGAGGTAACCTCAGTCCACTATTAAGTAATATAATGTTAAACGAACTTGATAAGGAACTGGAGAAAAGAGGACTAAGGTTCGTGAGGTACGCTGATGATGCCCTTATCTTTGTGAAAAGTGAAAAGGCAGCGACCGAGTAATGAGCACAATCGTGAGATTTATAGAAGAGAAATTAGGCCTGATAGTCAACGTAGAGAAGAGTAGAATCTCACGTCCAAAAGAGTTGAAATTCTTAGGATTTGGGTATTATTACGACACTAATAACAACAACTACAAAGTGAAACCTCATCCAAGTTCTGTACAGAAGTTTCAAAGGAAACTTCGACAACTGACAAAGCGAAATTGGAATGTTCCACTAGACTACCGAATATTGAAATTGAACCAAGTAATAGTTGGATGGGTAAACTACTTCAGAGTGGCAAACATGAAAAAAACGACGGAACGAATAGACACAAAGCTTCGCTCTAGAATTAGGGTCATCATATGGAAACAATGGAAAGTAGCGAAGAAACAAATTAAATCGCTTATTCAACTAGGAATTCCGGAGGAAGAAGCGAAAGGATTAACCTACTGTCGAAAAGGTTACCGATTCATAGGAGTATCCAAAGTCGTCCAAAGAGCAATCTCAAACAAAAGACTAAAGCAGAGGGGAGTCCCCTCTGCTTTAGAACATTATCTAAAAGTACACACTGTGATATAAATTGAAACGCCGTATACGCGAACCGTACGTACGGTGTTGTGAGAGGGGCGAAAATAAACTTATTTTCCCCCTACTCGATTAGGCATCGGGGCCGTTTAAAGTTTAAGACTTAAAATTTTACTGTTGTAATGGAGGGATATGATAATGGGCCAATTAAAAGGGAAAATTGCCATTATTACGGGAGTAAGCCGTCTGAAAGGGATTGGAGCTGCCATTTGCAGGGAGTTAGCTGAAACGGGTTACCATATATTTTTTACTTATTGGACGGAATATGATAAAAAAATGCCTTGGAGCATTGGTTCAGATGAGCCCATGAAATTAAAAGAAGAATTAATAAAAAAGGGTGTTAAGGTATCATGTATGGAGTTGGATTTAACTTCATATGATGCACCTGAACAACTTATAAATGAAGTTTCTGAACAACTTGGTTATCCAGATATCTTGATTAATAACGCAGCATACTCAACTAACAACGATTTTTCTAATTTAACTGCCGAAGAATTAGATAGACATTACATGGTAAATGTTCGTGCAACGACACTATTGAGTAGTAAATTTGCTCAAAGGTTTGATAAGAAATCAGGCGGAAGAATAGTCAACATTACTTCAGGTCAGTTTCAAGGACCAATGCCTGGCGAATTGGCATATGCAACAACAAAAGGAGCAGTTGATGCTCTAACTATCACATTATCGGCTGAACTGGCCCCTTTAGGAATAACGGTCAATGCAATAAATCCAGGTCCAACTGATACAGGGTGGATGACAGAGGAAATAAAAAGTGAATTAAAACCGATGTTTCCTTTCGGGAGAATAGGAAAACCGAGTGATGTTGCAAAAACTATTAAATTTTTAGTGAGCGATGAAGCAGATTGGATTACAGGTCAGGTCATTCATGCAGAAGGTGGATTTAAAAGGTAAATTAAACAAAAAGTCTTTGGTTCTGATATCCATTTGTGTGAAGGATTGTACTTAAACTAACAGGTGCTTTTCAATAAAAAAGGTTGCTAAGGCAGCCTTTTTCTTATGGAGCCAATGGGGCAGGATACTGGAAGAAGATGATGGTATAATATGGTATGAAGTAATCGCGATGCTGAATAAGGGGGTTGTTTTATGAGTTATAAGAACACACTTATTACCATTTCAGAGGATTCAAGAGTTACTTCTGCAAGGGTACCTGTCATCAAAAACGAAAAACCCACAATTGCTTATATTGAGCATGATTTAATTAATAATGACCCATATAAATTTACACAAGACGACGTACAATTCAAAACATACTTGATCAAGAATCAAATAGAAGAGGAAAATGCAGATGAACTTCGAGAACAGTTTTTTTCAAAACCCAAGGCTTGCTTCAGAGCTTCTCCTTTAGTAAAAAATTATGGTTGGGGAATTCATTATAATAATCAAGGGAAAATTGCCATATATGATGTTAAGAGTGATATGTATAACCAATTGCTTAATCAAGTGGACATTACAAAACTTAAAGGTATGCGTTCCAAAAGAAAATAAATACAAACGGGGCAGGTGAGTTCAAATAAGGAATGCGCAAGATTATTATAAATACAAATGGGGATATAGAAATGATGAAAAAAAGTAAACACAATGCTGAACATTACATATGGGGAGATAATTGTGATGGGTGGCATTTAGTGAACAATCAAGATTTAAGTATTATTCATGAACGAATGCCTGCTAATACATTTGAAATAAAACATTATCATCAACACGCCCGCCAATTCTTTTTTGTTCCATCAGGTATAGCAACCATTGAGGTAGATGGTAAAGAGATTACTTTACATCCGCAAGAGGGAGTGGAAGTTCCTCCTTTGGTGCCACACCAAATGTTTAACAAGTCAAATGATGAAGTTGAGTTTTTGGTGACTTCTCAACCGACAAGTAAAGGTGATAGGATTTTAGTGGACTAAAACTAAATCTTCGTAATGAACAAAGCGGGGCAAGTTAGTTGAACAAGAACAAAGGGGAAATCCCAAGATTCCAAGCGTTGTTAAGTGGATTCCTGCGTAACACTCATGTGCTTAGACGGTAGTTTTGCTGACAAATGGTAGTTTGTTATAGGATAATGGTGATATATTTGGTGGGAAAAATATTAGGGGAAGCTCCAAAAAGAAGGAAGTGCTAAACGATGAATCTAGAAATGGTCATGCAGGAGCTTGAAGCCCTTGGCAAGGAACGAACTAAAAAAATATACATATCCAATGGTGCGCATGAGCCTCTTTTTGGCGTGGCTACAGGCGCTATGAAACCAATTGCAAAGAAAATAAAAATAAATCAACGTTTAGCTGAAGAGCTTTATTCCACGGGGAACTACGATGCAATGTACTTTGCAGGCATTATTGCAGACCCAAAAGCCATGACTGAGTCGGATTATGATCGTTGGATGGATGCTGCGTATTTTTATATGCTGTCCGATTTTGTAGTGGCTGTAACTTTATCAGAGTCAGATATTGCACAAGAAGTTGCTGATAAATGGATCGCAAGCGGTGAAGAGCTGAGAATGTCAGCGGGCTGGAGTTGCTACTGCTGGCTTTTAGGGAATCGACTAGACGTTGAATTTTCAGAAAGCAAGATTTCCAATATGCTTGACATTGTGAAAAATACGATTCACGATTCGCCAGAACGAACGAAATCCGCTATGAATAATTTTCTATACACCGTGGGGATTTCATATGTGCCACTCCATGAAAAGGCAGTCGGGACCGCAAAGGCAATAGGAACAGTAGAAGTCAAACGGGACAAGAAAAAAAGCAGTTTTCTAAATGCTTACGAAAGTATTCAAAAAGAAGTCGATAAAGGAAAGCTTGGTTTTAAACGCAAACATGTAAGATGTTAAAAAAATTACCCGCGCAAAATTGAAGTGTAATCTATGGACGATTATAAAGATACTCTACTTGAGCAATTATGTATCAATTATCGTGAAAAAGTTATTACCTTCAAAATTTTAAAGCCAGTATCTTTTATAATAACTGTATACTGAATCACAAGAAAAGAATCCATTTCGATCAATCTTTTTTCAAAATGGATTCTTTTTATTTACGCTAATATGGGGGGACAGGAGGGAATTTTGATCAATCTTGATTCCAAAAATACACATAGATCTTAATTAGTTCCATATTTTGATATATCGAGCTATTTATTCAACTTTTAGGGAATTTTCCACCTGATAATTATCCTCATGATTCATTGCATCTTTCAAACTATTAGTTGTGGGCTGGATAGCGCAATAATTTGCTTGCAGTTATAATGTTCAAAGACGGACATTTAATGTCTCCAAATCATCAATATTTACCAGTGACCTGTGTCAAAATATTAGGAGAAGGGAGACAAGGTGGGTAATGAAGAACCCTGATAAGATTTACAACACTGCGGTAGAGGCAACTTTAGAGTTAATTGGCGGAAAGTGGAAACCCGTAATTCTCTTTCATCTAACATTTGGCAAGAAACGTAACAATGAATTGAAAAGCTTGATACCTGAAATTACTCAAAAAATGTTAACGCAGCAACTTCGGGAGCTAAAAGAGGAAGGTGTCGTCTTACGCATTTCTTACAATCAGGTTCCACCAAAAGTCGAGTATGAGTTGACAGACTACGGCTGGAGTCTAAAGGAGATCCTGCATCTGATGTGTAGGTGGGGGGATTCGCATATAGAGAGAAAGTACAGAGGAAGGGCTGTCGTTTTGGCCAAACCACAGCTTGAAGACGTACATAACAGATAAGAAGCCGGCCTAATATATAAGGCCGGCTCTTCGTTTATGGGATGACTTTGCGTTTGCGGAAGTCGTCGAAGATGTTCATAAACATCGCTTCGGTATCGACGTATTCGTGAAAACCAAAGCGACGGGCCTTAGTTCCGTCAGCGAAGAAATCGTAATCCCAAGAGAACACGAAATCACCGAATCCCCAGGAGGATACGTCTTTATAGGAATGACCTGCAAGCCCATGATTCTCGACCATTTTGTTCCAAAGCGGCTCCTTGTCCGCCATGACAACGTCCAGTGACATCTGCAGCGGGGGCGCCGTCTCCAAGCCGAAGTAGTGAGCGATCTTCGGCCATAATTCATTCCAACGGAACAGATCGCCGTTCGTGATGTTGAATGCCTGATTGGCACAACGCTCTTCAGTCGCCGCCCATACTGTTGCCTTCGCGAGAAGCCCTGCATCTGTCATCTCCAAGAGGCTGTCGTAAGCACCAGGCTTGCCTGGAAACCGCAGCGGAAGTCCAAGCTCCTTCGAAATTGAGGCGTAGATCGCAATAACCATGGCGAGGTTCATCGGATTTCCAAGTGAGAAGCCGCAGACTACAGAAGGCCGGAGCGCCGACCAAGTCCAAGCCTTACCTATTTGCCTTTTTTCCAAGAAATCTTGCTGGTCAACATTGAACTCGGGTGGCATATGGTTAGCGTCTGTCTCACGAGCAGGCGTCTTGAATGGGCCGAGATGTGCGCCGTATACCTTGTATCCCTGCATCAAACTGACATGTTTTAAGCCCGAGGCGATTGGTTCGATTGTCTCTACGGTGTTCACTAGCATGGCGAGGTTGGGAGGAACAAGTTCGGCCCAAGTTGGACGGTCCTGATAGGCGGCATAGAAGATGTGTGTTACCTCAGTTAAACTGCTTAGCTTCTCGCGGGTGTCGTCTATATTTAGTAAATCCGCAGCCACATACCGGACACGGCCGACAGACTCCCCACCTCGACGCGATACCCCGATCACATCCCAATCAGGGAGAGTAATGAGGTGATCTATGAGGTTACGACCGATGACACCATTTGCGCCTACGACCAAGGCGACTTTGCGTGCTGTTTGAGATTCATTATTCATAGTGTTGCAGCTCCTTCTGTACTGTGATTTGTTCACTGTTATTTTGCATCAAGGAACAACACTTGAGAAGTACGTACTTTGAAGTGTCATAAGCACTTTTTTGTAATCTAGTAATGCTTTTAAGACACATAACCGTGTTATAACATATAAGCCTCAAAAAAAACATTATAGCAATTGTTTAAGAATGTAATGATTAACCAACCCCTTTTTTTCTTTAACCTCCTCTAAAACACGAACATTAATTTACTGAAAAAGCCCGTTCCTACGAGGGAGAAAAGGATTTACCGATGTTCCGGGTAGATCTTCAACAATCGGGCGCAATTTTTTAGTAAGAAGGTGTAAACAAAAGGACTATTATAATATTGTTTAAATATTGAGGTAAACTATTACAAAAAATGTGGGTGATTGAATTGGGTGAAAACATAACGCCTCTTATATTCTGGGCAGCAGCTATAATAGGTGGAACATTTGTATCAGCATGGTATTTAAAGAAGAAATAATAAAGGCTGTGAATTTGAGAAAAAGAGTTAGGAAGTACCTACTGCAACAGATTATCAGATGTCTTTGCAAGGCTGCTATCCATTTAAAAGAATCATCCTTACAAACCTAAGTTCTTATTTATCCAGGGAGATGTAAAATGTTGAAAATTATTAGAGTGAGGGTACATATATTAATTGATTATTTTGATCTTCAACTAACAGGTGCGTTAGCTGAAGATCAGAGCTGTCTTGAACGCAGCTTTTTCTTGTGGAAATAAAGGGAGGGTTTAATAAGATGCCCTCCATTGTTTAATTGAGTGCCAGCTCATGTTATAATGAATAACTTACGATAATTACTATTTTTGAACGGATGCCAAGAAAAAGCCTCCGCATAACGATAAAATATGGAGGTGTAAGAGAATGAATAAACAATGGACGATTGGTAAAATTAAAGAATTTGTTGAGAACAATTCGGAAAGTAAGTTGTTAACGACGGAATATCACGGTTTTTCTCAAAAGTTACTATTTAAATGTGCATGTGGCAGCAATTTTGAAAAAACATTTAAGAAATTTAAAAATAATAACCAACGTAAATGTGATGTGTGCCAACCGCCTAAAGCGGCACGATAACGAATAACGAATAAATAAAGTGCTGATTTCTATTAAAGAGAAGTTGGCACTATTTTTATTTTAGGGGGGAAATGAAGAAGAAGTTTCTCTTAGAAAAAGGAAGAGATTATAAACAGAATTATTCCATTAGCGATGGTCTCAGAGAAAGCTATGGAGGCCCCGCCAGCAAAAATTGAGGAATTTATTGAAAGGTATCATGCTAATGAATTATTCACAGAAGAAGAAAAAAAGTTTTTAATGAAAAAACACCTGAATCAGAAAGAGCTGATCCAGTACTCTTGGAAGTTAGAATGTATTTGGCTTCTGCTTTGGACTGTAAATCTCATACCCGATATAGATGTTCCTGCCGATACGTGTAAGGCTGAATATGTTTTTGAGACGGTTTTTCTTCATTCTAAACAAGAGTTGTTTGATAAATCCACTTTAATACCAACCAGTGATATATTAGATAGTCTTGATTTAATTAAAAGAGCACATTGGGCGGTACGGGAAGCTCAAATAAATCATTTGGAAGTTCCATCATCTCTGGATGAAGGCGTTGTATATGAAAGACACTACACTCTTAATGGGCTAGTAAATTATATGGATCAAGAATGGGAGGAAATAAGTACAAATGCATAAAAGCTGCCATTCGTACTTTTATGCTCCCTTATAAGGGGCGAAAGATCTGGGTTAAATGTGAAGTTATCCACTTAATCTAACAGGTGATTTACTTCAATGAGGCAGGTTGCTTCGGCAGCCTTTTTCTTATTGCACGAACGAGGCAGGTTAGCTGAATAAGGGACGAATTACCAGTACAAAAGTTTTGATATTTTGAGATAATCAATAAGCATCAAGATTTTAAAGGTAATAGGGTAGATTTGTGAAGAAAATAGTATACAAGTTAATTGGCTTGGTTTAGGGTGTATTAGTTGTAATTGTTTGCATGAAATTAAGTGAACAATTCATGGGGGATGTATTACTAGGACTACCAATCGGAATATTTATTGCAGCCTATGAAAGGCAATACACAGATAAAATTATAAATAAATTGTAGGTTCCATAAAATGCATAGTTAAATAATTTAATCTTATTGAACTAAGGGCCGGTTTGGTTGAAGATGGAGTTGCGACGGGAGCTCTTTTTTCACGTAAAAGAACAGGCATGTTATAGTATAGGAGAACCGGATTTTATATTATCTGAGGTAATCTTAATCATCAAAGGAGTTTATTCATAATGCATGTGCTACAAAAAACACAAAAAATAGTTCGCTATCAGAATCAACAAGGCAAGATACATTACGGTATTGTTGAGGATGGGATGATATTACAACTGTCTAGCAGTTTTGCTGAACTTGTCAACAAGGAAATAAAGTATGACGGGGTAGAGCTGAAATATAGTGACGTGAAAATTTTGGAACCTGTAAAACCTTCGAAAGTGGTTAATTTCGGCTGGACATATGCAGGTCATGCGAAGGAAACGGGGGGAGAGGCAAACCTTGTAGAACCATTTCTATTTTTAAAGCCATTATCTTCGCTTATTGCAGACAAGGAGAAAATTATCCTTCCTCCAAACGAGCTATCCAATCAAGTGGAGCTTGAAGGGGAAGTAGCACTGGTCATTGGAAAGCGCGGAAAAAACATCAAAGAAGAAGATGCGCTTGATTATGTATTTGGTTGCACGATATTTAATGACGTCACAGCAAGAGATCTTACAAAAAAAGATCCACAGTTTACGCGGGGCAAAGGATTTGATACGTTCGGACCTTTGGGGCCGTGCATCGTTACCGGGATAGATCCCACTAATTTGCGGATTGTGACCACTTTAAACGGCCGCGTTGTCCAAGACGGGAATACCAATGAAATGTCTCTAAGCATTCCGTTTCTAATCAGCTGGCTTTCACAGGTGATGACACTGGAGCCCGGTGACATTTTGGCCACGGGTTCACCATCTGGCAGCTGCCCGATCAAGTCGGGGGATGAGGTCGTTGTTGAAGTCGAGAATATCGGTCGGTTATGTAATGAGGTTCAGTAGGATTCTTAATGCCGAATATGATAATGTTCATAAATAGTTAGCAAAGATCAGGGCTGTCTTTAAGGCAGCTCTTTTCTTTATGCATAGGGGCAGGTTAGCATTCCTGTAGAGCGTTATTTTTCAGCTTTGAAAAAAGTAGGGCCCCTCAGTAAGATATGAGTAAGACACCACTCTAACTCAAAACCTTAGGAGGAACCCTAATATGAATTTTAAAATGCAGGACAAACAAAATCAACTCATTGAACGAATTTCTGATCGACATCTCGTTGTTGGCGTAGATATTGCCCAACAATTTCACGTTGCTCGAGCTGTAAATTATCGAGGAATCGTGGTAGGTGATCCTCTTACTTTCGAAAATAACGAAGAAGGCTTTAACAGATTTCTAGAATGGATTAATAAACTAAAAGCTAAAAACAGCTTAGACACAACTATTGTCGGTATGGAACCTACAGGTCATTACTGGATTAATCTATCGAAATGGTTATCTAACGAAAAGATCGATGTCGTAACAGTCAATCCTCACCTTGTAAAAAGAAATAAAGAAAATCGAGATAACACTCAGTCCAAAAGTGATAAAAAAGACGCTCTTGTGATTGCGGATATGGTGAAGAATGGATACTATGCCTTTGTTCGTTCAACTCCAGAGTCTTTCGAAAAACTTCGAGTCCTTATGTCCAACCGTGATGTAATCGTTAAACGTCTCGTTAGTTCTATCAACCAATTAAATCGTTGGGTAGATGTAGTCTTTCCTGAGCTACGACAAGTGTTTAAAGATGTGAAAGGCAAAAGGGCAATCGCAACTCTACGTTTGTTTCCTACACCAATTGAGTTACGATCGATGCAACCTCAAGATATTGTAGGCAAATGGAAATCGGTAATGAAGCGTCAGCCTGGGTTGAAAAAAGCTTATCTACTTATAGATTTAGCTAAACGTTCTATCGGAACGCACCAAGCACTTGATGCTTACAAGCTACATTTAGAACAACTACTAGAAGAGTATGATCTAGCTACAACGCAACTCGAAAGAGTGGAACAAGAAGTCACTAACGTGCTTCAACAAATTCCTTTCGCAAAGAAACTGCTGGCTATTAAAGGGATCAGTGAAATCTCTTTAGCTGGAATTTTAGGGGAAGCTGGAGATTTAAGTGGATTCGCCCACGGTAATTCTCTCCTTCGTCATGCAGGGTTACATCTTTCCGAGGCGAGCTCTGGTAAATGGAAAGGACAAATTGTCATTTCTAAACGTGGGAGATCCAGACTGCGGCGTTTCTTATACCTAGCGACGATGAGCCTTGTCATGAATAACCCTGAGTTTAAAGCGTTGCACGCCAATAATGTTAAGGTGAAAAAAATAAAGAAAATGAAATCAATTATGAAATTGGTTGGTAAACTGGCTCGAGTATTTGTAGGAATAGCCAAACGAAATGAATCTTATTCTCCAGAAAAATTACAACCTTTTTCAGCTCTGGCAGCGTAGTTTATATTGAATAAATCATGCTTTACAGGTTTTCGAAGGGAACCTCACTTAAAAATCATTAGCACTTGATTTTCAGCTTATCTTTTGTCGAATGTTTTCTTATTCGTAGGATTTCAAATATGTACGGAGTACCAGATTTATTGAACAAAAGGGCATTGACCCATCAGGTTAGCAAAACTGGCCTCCACCCCTTGGATAGGCATGACGAAGGAATGATAGGGCAATTGACCCGTTGAGACATGGGAGGGAAAGCCTCCAGGGGCGGCGTGGAGATTACGTGCATTATATGGTAATATATGGAGTTTTTTATTACTCCTTTATTTAACTATGCCTCCACGAGCCAAATGGATCTGAGCTCATTGCTTTTAACCTTAATGTATTTTCAAGGGTTATGAAATCCTACGAATAAGTGAGCATTCGAGAGATATATCTATCATACCGAGGGAGTTCATTAATGGTAACGTTTGAATAGAGAACTAATTAAGGAATTAATGGTTGATAATTAGTTGAGTAATAGATCGCATAAGTATGAAGTCCCGGCATATGATTTTACTCCTGAAGTATTAGTTGAAATCACTAATTCAATTTATTATCCCAACCAAACCAAAATAGTCTGTTATTGAAACTACCATTAAAATAACCTTCGCTAACTCCGAAAAATATAATACCAAAGAAGACACACGGGCGTTAATTGAATAACGAAAGAGCTGTCTTGATTGACAGCTCCTAACTTCAAAAATGTCTGTGGGAGTGATGCGTTTGGGCGATTCCTTGCAAAAGAAAGACATCGCCAGGCTAAAAAGGTTAAAACCCCAATTACACAAAAATATTGATATCCCATAGTTATCTTTTTGATGCTATCTTTTTTTCGGCCCTTTTTTTCCTTTTTTTCCTTTGGCACCTTTGCCCTGTTTCCCCTCACCGGTTTCCGCTGATTCTTCTCCTTCATGAGAACCATTATGGCCTTTAGGTTCCGAGGGCTCCTGGGTTTGCTCTGACTCGGTGGAGGCAGTACCATCTTTCAGTCCTTTTTTCCCTTTGGCGCCTTTGCCCTGTTTCCCCTCACCGGTTCCAGTTGATTCTCCTCCTTCATGAGGACCTTTATGGCCTTTAGGTTCCGAGGGCTCCTGGGTTTGCTCTGACTCGGTGGAGGCTGTGCCATCTTTCGATCCTTTTTTCCCTTTGGCGCCTTTGCCCTGTTTCCCCTCACCGGTTTCCGCTGATTCTCCTCCTTCATGAGGACCTTTATGGCCTTTAGGTTCCGAGAGCTCCTGGGTTTGCACTGACTCGGTGGAGGCTGTGCCATCTTTCGGTCCTTTTTTCCCTTTGGCGCCTTTGCCCTGTTTCCCCTCACCGGTTCCCGCTGATTCTCCTCCTTCATGAGGACCTTTATGGCCTTTAGGTTCCGAGAGCTCCTGGGTTTGCACTGACTCGGTGGAGGCTGTATCATCTTTCGATCCTTTTTTCCCTTTGGCGCCTTTGCCCTGTTTCCCCTCACCGGTTCCCGCTGATTCTCCTCCTTCATGAGGACCTTTATGGCCTTTAGGTTCCGAGAGCTCCTGGGTTTGCACTGACTCGGTGGAGGCTGTGCCATCTTTCGATCCTTTTTTCCCTTTGGCACCTTTGCCCTGTTTCCCCTCACCGGTTCCCGCTGATTCTCCTCCTTCATGAGGACCTTTATGGCCTTTAGGTTCCTAGAGCTCCTGGGTTTGCTCTGACTCGGTGGAGGCTGTATCATCTTTCGATCCTTTTTTCCCTTTGGTGCCTTTGCCTTCTATTTCCTCTTGAGTTGCACTCACTGGCTGTTCTTTTTTATTAGATTTTTTCTTCATTTTTTCACCATCTTATTAAATTTATTTTCTTGTTTAACTTATGAAAAAAATCCGAAATTTGATTAGACTCCAATACATTTATTTTTGCTAAGATTTTTGATCCGTATCTAAAGAGTAATATCAGTCGCGAAACTTTCTCATCCTATTTAGCAAACGACCATCTGTATTTTCATTTTCCCCTGTCACAAAATCCGTCATGTAATAGGTCAAATATTGAGCATAGTGATTGTTTGTTGTTAACAATAACTCGTCCACATAATACACACCTTTAGGTATTTGGTCTAGCAAAAGTACGGCTAATGAAGCGTAGATACCGCATGCCACCTGAAAATAGGTCGCATTGGTTTTATATTCTGAAAACACCACATCATTGCTTAATATATTGTACATATATCGCTCCTTGTCTTTAAACACAAGAAGCACCCCCACCAAATCTTCCCCTTTCAATGGAGCCTCAAGCGGATCAAGAACCTTCATTTCATGGTTCCATAATTCATCAACGTCATCCAGATGGGAGCGGATTAACTTGGTGGTGTGTTCATTTACTTTATATAAAAAACCACCTTCCATATCATACAACTGACATAACGTATATACTTCTTCGTGAGGCATCAAACAACCATAAAACTGATTCCCGCCTAAATTCACTTTGAATTCAAGGTTATAAACTTGCTCGTATAAGAAGAGTGGTGTGTGGTGCTGGATAAGCATCGGGTAGCACATAATCGCTTCATCAAGGAAACATTCTGGTGACCAGGTTGTGTAGATGACGTTCTCTTTTGCCAATTTCTTATCCTTAAAAAAAGAAGTGTCTTGTTCAACAATATAGCAGGCAATTGGTGAGTCTTGGGCATATTTGTTGAGAAGCTCTATCGCCATCCATTGAACGACTCCTGGATTCATTCCGGAGCAAATGATAGCGGACGTATTGGTGAAACTTTTTTTGGATTTTTCAAAGTATCTGATTCTCTCAATCATAGGGAATCCCGCAAACAAATCTTCATTTTCGTCAATCATCGTGTTTTCCAAGGCAGAATTAACATATTTCACACCGAATTCATTGCAGCATTTTAGCATTTCCACTGTGTCAGCATTGGAAAGATCAACCACAATATCTGTTTTTGTGTTCTCCAGATGTTTTTTAAATGTCATCGTATCCATTAAATCAAATTCGTGTAGCAAAAGCTTATTGACTAAATTAGGGAAAAGATTATGATAATACTCCAGTTCTTTTTGTTTCACATCGATTAAGTGTATTTTGTCATTAAAAATGGTATCGTGAATCGGGTCTTTTTTATCGAGTATCGATTTATTTAATATAGCGAGTAATGACTTTGCCACACCGCCAGCGCTTCCCAGAATGGAGATCACTGTATTTTTGGCCTTCATATTCATATCTCGTCCAAATCCTTTTTTATATAACTTATGTAAAACCATTACGAAATGATATGGACAGGTTCCACAACACTCCAAAGTGAACAGAAATTATTTTATGGAAATGGTACAAACCATTTATCTTATTGAACATAAAATAGTTATACAAGCATGGTAGGTAATAGTTCCTCTCTATCGTTAACTGTATAACTTCCATAATTGCTATTTACTTAAAAGGAAGTGGAATAGTTGAATTCAAATGGACAGCATTTCATTATAGATGCTAAGGAATGCCAGGCAGAAATTCTAAATGATGCGAAGTTGTTGTAAAAATTATTAACCAAAGCGGTGTCTGATTTAGGAATGGAGATTTTACATACTCATTTCCATTCTTTTTTGCCTCACGGGGTAACGGGTGCCATCATTCTCTCAACTTCCCATTTTTCGATTCAAACTGTGGCTGGAACACCGCTATGCAGCTTTAGATTTATATACGTGCGGAAATCAGGAATTATGGCCAGTATTAGAAGAGCTTCTTAACGAAATGAAAGCGGGTTCCGCCTTTGTTTATGAACTTTCGCGCGGACATGAATCAAAAAATAAACCTGCCATAAAAGATCTTATTTTCACTTATGATGGCAGTAAAAAGAAAGCTAGTGAAAGGACTGTAGAATTACGGGATGACCGCGGAAATGCATATGATAGTATACAGTTAAAGGAACTTGTGGAAGGACAACATAATATTCTCTATCATGGATCCAGTCAATTTCAAGATATTACTTTAGTTGAGGCCAATGACCTGCGTTTATATTTAGATCAAGAGTTACAGTTTTCTTCATTGGATGAAAGGCATTATCATGAAGCGTTAGTATTCCCTGCGATGGAGATGGCTTCTGACCATGAACGGGTTCTCATATTAGGAGGAGGAGATGGACTTGCTTTACGTGAAGTTCTTAAATATCCCAACGTAAAACATGTCGATCTTGTTGATATTGATCCTCAGGTGATTGGACTTGCAAAGACAAATCCAAAATTAATAACTCAAAATAATTGTTCTTTACTGGACGAAAGGGTAAATATTCATCTTGAAGATGCAAAGAAATTTATTTTAAGGGAATTGCAGCCCTACAACGTAATAATTATTGACTTTCCAGATCCCGTTGACCCAGTCATTAGCTCATTATATACAATTGAATTGTTCAGTCAAACAGCAAAAATATTATCGAAACAAGGTGTGTTAGTTTGTCAGTCTAATTCACCAGAAGATACACCAACAGTGTTTTGGAGTATTGGTAAAACAATTAATAAGGCCGGTCTTAATACACTTGAATACAATGTTATTGTCCCCTCTTTCGGCTTATGGGGATTTCATTTAGCATCACATTTCAAGCTTCCAAGAATTATTCCGAGTATTTCTGTCCAACATCAAGCTCTAACTTCAGACATGTCGAATTTGTTTACTATTCCTTCGTCAATTAAGGAAGTACGGGGAAAAGCAGTTATGAATAGCCTCAAAAATCTAAAATTACACAAGTTGTATAAAAACGAAATAGAAAAATGGTGATCAAACACCAGGTTTTTTAGAGACCATAAAAACACACATTTTAGTTTTGCTCCCTTAAAGATGACTCCGGTAATGCGCCGGGGTCTTTTTTTTGGTAACTCTCTGGTGGGTACATTCGTTTTAATAATCCGCTAAACAGCGATCCACCCTTCA
Source organism: Peribacillus sp. V2I11 (assembly GCF_030817135.1). Taxonomy (NCBI): domain Bacteria; kingdom Bacillati; phylum Bacillota; class Bacilli; order Caryophanales; family Bacillaceae; genus Peribacillus; species Peribacillus sp. V2I11. Next base: position 3,232,695 of record NZ_JAUSYW010000001.1, read on the forward strand.
GTTAGGTTCATTAAAGTTGGACCATCCATTACACCAATTCATCTGTTAGATGGTGAGCGAATTTCCCACATGGATTTAGCGCCATCTCTTTACCCCTGCTATTCAATATCCTTCAGCAATTTTAAATGGCGTTCCCTGCTTCGAATAAAGTACTTTTTTAACTATCCATTATTCTGGCCATAGAGTTCATTCAGTATTTCAGTCATTTAACTTCAGGAAATTCTAAAGGATAGTGCATATGCACATTTTTGATGAATTTCAGTCTTATTGATAGAAGTTGGACATTTACCACGACACAATGTCATTCCATGACACATATACATACAGGGTAAATGATTATATAGGAAGGGGCAACATTATGAATAAGGAATGGTTAACTAATTTGGTTGGGAAAGTTCTAAAGGTAGATAGGGGAGGGCCAGAATCTCGGACAGGATTATTATTAGGCATATACGATGATCACTTATCGATTTTAACTGAGCAAGAAGGTGTTATCTACTATAAAACCGATCATATCAAAAGTATTACCGAGAATGTAAAGAAGGGGTTCCAATTTCAGCTGGAAATCCCCGAAGATTTCACCTTTAAAACAGCTACAACTTTTAAGGGCTTACTAGATGACCTCAGAAATCAATGGGTAAATATTAACCGAGGCGGTCCCGAGAAGCTTGAAGGCGTACTTCATGATATTGATGATGAATTCATAACGTTAATATTAAACGAAGAAGTTATTCGCCTGTCAATGTTCCATATCCGCAGCATCAGTTACGGGGCAAGAGTGGAGAAACAAAAAGAAGATGAAAAATCAGAAAAAAATAAAGATAATAAAGACAATGGAAAATCGGAAAAAAATAAAGATAATAAAGCAGAAGAAAAAGAAAAATAGTATATCCCATAAATGATGTGTCGCTTCTGGGCAGAAGCGACCATCCAATTAATAAGGGGGACTCATCAGATGAAAAAACAAAATTTTCAAGAGGCACTTAATTCACTGATAGGTTTTAATATTAGCATCATTTCCGATGATAAAACCGTTCATAATGGGGTGGTACTTGATGTGAAAAGCGACTTTATTGTCATTCAAATGAATCCAAATAAACAATGTTATTTTAACTTAAATCAGGTTTATGCATTATCAAAAAATACCAAAGAATTCCAGGTTCAAATACATGACCACGAACCAACACAGAAACAAAGTTTTACAGAATTGATAAATGAACTAAAAGGTCATTGGGTGACAGTAAACAGGGATAATAATCTATCCTTTGACGGATTTTTAAGTACCGTAACTAATAATTATATCGTTTTATTAAAAAAGGATAAACAACTTTATGTCCAATTATCAAATATACACTATATTTTCAAGGGGATAGATAATAAGGAATCGTCAGAGAACAAACAGCAGGAAAATAAGGATGAAAAAACTGAAAATAAACAGTCAGATGCAGATCAAGTTAAGGAAAGTGATTCCGAGTTGAAGGAAGAAACTGAAGTTAATTCCAAAGGGAAGGAAGAGCCGGTTGAACAGAAACAAGAACAGGACATTTTAACTATTGGAAAAGAAGAACCAGCTTCACCAACTGAAATAAGTGCACATCCGGAAGTTTTATCTGACGTGAAAGAAGAACCGACTGTTCAATCTACAGTAAATGAAGTGGACAAAAATCAATCCAATGTAAAAGAAGAACGAGCTTCTGCACATCCGGAAGTTTTATCTAACGTGAAAGAAGAACCGACTGTTCGATCTTCAGTAAATGAAGTGAACAAAGATCAATCCAATGTAAAAAGAAGTACGGATAAAAAATATAAAAAATATAAGAAACAAAAATCCAGTGAAAAAAAGAAAAAGGAAAGTAAGAAGGAAAAACCTTCAGAAACTAATAAAAAAGATATACAAGTGGCAATCCAAGAAAACCTGACTGAAGAATTCAGGAACTCAGGCCCTCAAGAAATGAACGAACAATCCGCAAAGAAAAATGATTTAAAAGAAAAAAGGAAACTGATAGATAAGAAATGTTACGAATTAATGAAGTCCACTGAAAAAATGTATACAGAAAACGGAAATCAAAAAAATGAATATTATTCATTGATGAAATTTGCTGAAAGAATGCAAGGGAAATTGAAGGCAAAACGGTTAAAGCCTTAAGATACAAATCAAGGCTAATTGAAAGGAGGACATAGAATGATGATTTTGTTTTTTTCTGTAATTGGGGGAGTCTTCTATTCTTTTTTTGTAAAACCTCAATATCAAACCACTCCTGATACCGTGAAAATTACACCATCCAAAAACAAGGCGGCGGAGGTAAATGCTTAGTTCACAAATTGTCTTGATGTCAATAATTTTTACTTTAACAATTATTCTCATGTTATGGAGACCATTTGGGATTAATGAAACGATACCTACTACAATAGGGGCCTTGACTGTATTGGTTGCAGGCATTGTTCCTTGGATGGATGTTTTAAATATATTTGATATTATCAGGGGCGCTTCTTTAACCATATTATCCACCATAATGATGTCTATTGTACTTGAGAGCATTGGTTTTTTTAGGTGGATTGCTTTAAATATCATCATCCGGTCTAAGGGTTCAGGGGTTAGATTATTCGTTTATACTAATCTCCTATGTTTTTTCATGACACTGTTTTTCAATAACGATGGAAGTATCCTTATCACAACACCTATCATAATTCACATTGTAACGTTACTAAAGATTAAACCTCACCAAAAAATCCCCTTTCTAATATCAGGAGCTCTAATTGCAACGTCAGCGAGTGCCCCAATAGCAGTAAGCAATATTTCCAATTTGATTGCACTAAAAATTGTAGGACTGAGCCTTAATAGTTATATCAATATGATGTTTGTTCCTTCAATGATAGGGATTTTAACAATCGGGTTATTACTTTACCTATATTTTAAGAAGGACCTTCCAAGGAAAATTCCCAGTGTACCTGTAAAATGGGATAAAACCTTTTCACGCTATGTGCAATCTCATCCACTCGATGTAAAACAAAAATCCGAAGATAATGACTGGAAGTTGTTTAAAATGAGTTTTGCAATCGTCATTTTAACTCGGGCGGGCTTCTTCGCACTTACACCATTTGGAGTTCCCTTGGAATTGATCGGTATGGTGGGAGCGTCCCTTTTGATATTACTGAGATGGTATAAAACCAAAACGGGTCTTAGCGATATTGTAAAGAAAACACCCTGGCATGTTCTTTTATTTGCTTTCAATATGTACGTGCTGGTATATGGTTTGAAGAATGTTGGCTTGAATGATTATCTAGTCAGCAATTTAAAACCCTTAATTATGGACAGCCCATTCAACGCTACCATGATCATGGGCATATTATTGACTATTCTATCCAATTTATTTAATAATCTTCCAGCAGTCATGATAGGGACTTTGTCGATAACAGAGATGGGATTGGATCCTCACCTTGTACAAATTGCTTATCTTGCTAACGTGATTGGAAGTGATATAGGTGCTTTGTTAACGCCTGTTGGTACGCTGGCTACATTAATTTGGATGTATATATTGAAGAAACACTCCATCAATATCTCCTGGGGAAAGTATCTTAAAGTCACCTTTTTGATAATTCCTATAGGGTTAATCGTAAGTTTAATCTCGCTGTATTTTTGGACCACTTGGATATTAAAATAGGAAGGAGGGTGATTATGAATAAAATCTTACAAAATCTCAGAGGAAAAACAATTAAAATAGAAATTTCCGGAAAAAAATTCTTTTTCGGTACACTGGTTGATACTGGTAGTGATGTAGTGGTTATCTTTAATGGAAAGGATTTTGTGTATCTTCCAATAATTCACATTCAAAATTGCACAGTAAATACTACGGAAAACGAGGAGATTTCCCTTCCTGTAGACTCACCTGGAATTGAAGCTGAGCAAGAATTATCACTACGAAAAACTCTTTTATCCGCGAAAGGGATGTTCACGGAAATATACGTAACTGGTAACCAGCCTTTACATGGTTATATCACAAGGGTGATGAATAATTACTTCGAATTCTATTCACCAGTTTACAAGACAATGTATATACCTTTAATTCATTTAAAGTGGATTATTCCATACACAGACAATCAAACTCCTTACGGTTTAAGTAACAAGGATCTTCCTGTACATCCATCAAAACTTTCAATGGCAAGAACCTTTGACGTACAAGTGGAAAAACTGATCGGTAGCTTAATTATTTTTAATATAGGAGAAAACTCCAATTTAATTGGACAAATTAATAAATTAGAAGATAATTTTGTTGAACTTATTACGGCAAGAGAGGAACCTGTATATTTAAATCTTCATCATATTAAAACAGTTCACCTACCCTGAATTGAAGGCAGCAAATATGCTGCCTTTTTGATATTCCTTCTCTAAAGCGGAAACAAGGTGAGAGTACTTTACGAAAAACGCACTTCTTACATATGAATCTTATAGTGAAAAATCGGGAACTTGTTCAATCCGCTTTATTTATTTTTCCCTCATTTGATTATGGCTGTTGGCTTTGTCCATGGAGTGGACTTTTAAACAGGCATTTCAAATGTGCAATAATATTACCAATTATTTTTCAAAACAATTTTTCCTATAGCCTTGCCTGACTCCATGTACTCATGGGCTTTTGAGACTTCATCAAACGTAAAAATGTTTGAATCCAATAGCGGACGCAGCTGCTCTTCCTCAACCAACCTGGCGACCTTCTTCAAAATTTCTCCATAATGTTTATGCATGTCCTTGTTTAATATCTTCAACAACATAAAGGTTACATGAAGTGAAAGTCCCTTTGAATGCACTGGGGAGAGGTCATGAGTCGAACGGGTAGCAATGGCTGCTACCGTTCCATGTACCGCAGCCGCCTCAAAAGAGCGATCAAGGTTTTCTCCTCCTACCGTGTCAAACACGACGTCAAACCCTTTTCCATCTGTATATTTTTGTACATAGTCGTGAACGCTTTCTTCTCGATAATTGATAGTTATATCTGCACCAAGGCGCGTGCCAATCTCCAGCTTCTCTTGCGAAGAGGCAGTTGTATAGACTGTCGCGCCTCCCCATTTGGCCAGTTGAATGGCAATGTGGCCTACACCGCCGGTGGCTGCATGGATCAGTATATCTTGTCCAGGGACAAGACTTGCCCGATTAAATAATGCTTCCCATGCGGTAATGGCAACTAAAGGTAAAGCTGCGGCTTCTTCCATCGTCAAATTTTTCGGTTTGTGAGCAAGTAAATCAACATCTGCCAGCATATATTCTGCAAGTGCACCGCCAGTCCCTTTAAAACCACCTGCGCATCCAAACACTTCATCGCCAACTTTAAACTCAGTGACTCCTTCACCCACTGCAGATACCAAACCTGCAACATCCCCATGTAATACTGCCGGAAACTCGGGGGCAACGGCTGGAACTGCACCAGCACGGACTTTCGTATCAATAGGATTTATACTTGTAGCCTTGACTTGAATAAGTACATGTCCAGGTTTTAGTTCAGGTTTTGAAATTTCCTTAAATTGAAATACGGATGGTTCACCAAAAGATTGAATAATTTGTGATTTCACTTTAGTCACTCCTATTTATTTTATGGGAAAATGTCTCATTACCTATTCATGTTAAGGATGAATACACCGGAGACATTAATCCGATTTTTTAGTAACATCTTAATGATGAATAATATGAAAAGAGTGAATATTTAGTCTTTGCTTGCAAAATCAATGATACTTTATATAATGTAAAATGAAAAGTACGCACATTTTTGTTGAATAGGATAAAATTTGTAATATAGTATACAATTTGATACTTAAAAAGATTGGGGTGTCGATATGAAGGACTTTAACGGAAAAGTGTCCTGAGACCACTGCTTGTCCTGTTGCAGTTACAGTAGATGTGATAGGAGGCAAATGGAAAGGGATCATATTATATAACTTAATTTCCGGCCCTAAACGTTTTAACGAATTAAGGAGACTTATGCCCTATACCACAAAACACATGATAACGTTACAACTTCGGGAATTGGAACGAGATGGTATTGTACATCGTGAAATATATCGGGAGATTCCTCCAAAAGTTGAATATTCCCTTACTGCTTTTGGGGAAACATTAAAACCTATTATTTACCTAATGCGGGATTGGGGAGATATGTACGAAAATGAGGTATTAATGAAACGAAAGATCTCAGAAAATAGGTAGCATCAATAGGGGTCTCGGGGACAAAACCAGAGAGTTGGCTACAGGTGCTTTAAAGGAGTTGCTTTGGCAACTCTCAGACTGTAGACAAACTCGATGAAAATCGAGTTTGTCTATTTTTATGGCTTGTACAATTTGGACGTTGATTTCCACTCCAGGCACTCGCTTTCCGCGGGCGGTCGGGGAGCCTCCTCGGCTTTCGCCTGCGGGGTCTCCCCTAGACGCGCTTTTCCCGCAGGAGTCTCGTACCTTCCGTTCCAATCAACTTTGTCTTACCTTTTAGATAGAACACTTTTGCCTGGAGTCATTTTTGTTTTAAAATAGAAGTATTAAAACTTGAGGTGATGAGGATGCTTTCTAAACATGATTCTATTTAGCGAGATCAACTGGAAATGATTACTTTAGATTAACTGGTGCCACCGAACCATTTGGTTCGTAAAATGGAGGCTGCCATTGACTTCACTTTCATTTATGACTTGGTGAAAGATATGTATTCAGAGGTAGGACGCCCAAGTATTGATCCAGTTATTTTAGTTAAACTGACTTTCATTCAATATACCTTCGGTATTCGTTCCATGCGTAAAACGATTGAAGAAGTTGAAACCAATATGGCTTACCGTTGGTTCTTAGGCTATGGTTTCCATGATAAAGTACCTCATTTCTCTACGTTCGGGAAAAATTATGAGCGACGCTTTAAAGATACAGACCTGTTTGAACAGATTTTCTATCGCATTTTAATGACAGCTGCTAATAAAAAGTTAATAAGTGCTGAACACGTTTTCGGGGATTCCACACATGTGAAAGCCAGTGCGAATAAACGGAAATTTGAAAAGAAAATCGTTCGTAAAGAAACACGAGCGTATCAAGGACGTCTTCAAGAAGAAATCAATCAAGATCGTGAAAACCATGGAAAAAAGCCCTTTCCACCAGATAAATTTGATAAAGAAGAGACCAAAGAGATTAAAGAAAGTACAACGGATTCTGAGAGTGGCTACTATGTGAAAGATGAACGAACAAAACAGTTTGCCTATTCATTCCACGCGGCCGCAGACCGCAACGGTTTTGTATTGGGAACGATTGTAACACCTGGAAATACACATGACAGTCAGATCTTAGAGCCACTAGTTGAACAAGTGATTGAGAAAGTTGGAAAACCGGAAGCCGTTGCCGCAGATGCAGCTTATAAAACACCAGCGATTACAAGCTACCTATTTAACAAAGAAATCATACCGGCTTTACCTTATACACGTCCTCGCACCAAAGAAGGATTTTTCCGCAAACAGGACTATGTATACGATGAACATTTTGATTGTTACCTTTGCCCTTCGGGCGAAACTTTAAAGTACTCAACAACAAATAAAGAGGGCTATCGCGAGTACAAATCGCCAAAACAAATTTGTACAACATGCTCATTTTCATCTCGGTGTACAGAAAGCAAAGACTGTCAAAAAGTGGTGACACGGCATATCTGGCAAACACATGTGGAAGAAGCAGATCATCTGCGTCATCATCAAGATGTAAAACCTATATATGCAAAACGTAAAGAAACGATTGAGCGTGTATTCGCAGATGCAAAAGAAAAGCATGGTATGCGTTGGACTACTTTAAGGGGACTTAAAAAATTGTCGATGCAGGCGATGCTTACTTTCGCTATTTAAAGAAGATGGCCAATTGGACATGGCGAGGTCCAAAAATGGCCTAACATAGTGGGCTCGTAGAGCCCCAATCTCTTAACTTTAGGCGAAAATTCAAAGGGAATTTCAAAAGGGGTTCAGAATTTTTTAATTCCGAACCCCTTTTGTCTACAAACTGGGAGTTGCTTTGGCAACTCTTTTTTTTATGCAACTAAAGGGGCATGTTAACATGGAAAGGTATAATGAAGGAACTTAACGAAGTGCAAAATGCCTTTAAACGATTTTATGAATGAGAATTTTCCGAACCTAGACCACCCTTGTTTTATAGTTGGAAAACGGGTATCCGGTTTGAATTAGGTGTGGACTATGATAGTAATTGCCTTTAAGACAGAGTTTGTAGACAAAATCAATTACTATCAAGTTTGTCTACAGTCTGGAGCTGTCTGTAAGGCAGCTCTTTCGTGCGCCCGGCATGGGTGCAATCTATAGGGTGAAAGTCCCGAACCATGAAGGCAGTAGTAGTGGTTAGCTTAATGCAAGGGTGTCCACGGTGACGTGGAATCTGAAGGAAGCAAGCGGCAAACCTCCGGTCTGAGGAACACGAACTTCATATAAGGCTAGGTATCATTGGATGAGTTTGCGAAACAAAACAAAGTCCTTACTGCCGAAGGTGGTACAGAGTAAATGAAGCAGATAGATGGAGGGAAAGATTGCACTCTTACCCGGGGAGGTCTGATGACAGCCAAGTACACTTGGTAACCTGTCCAGTGATGGACAGCTGAATCATCAGAAGTCAGCAGAGGTCATAGTACTTGTCTACTCGAGAAGATAAGGAAGGACCGAACAGATTAAGGAGGATGAATACTAGGCGTTCGTTATCTGCGAAGAAGCAAACAATTCCTAACGGAACTTATTTGAAGGAAGAAGTGGTGAATACACGGGAACTTCAAAAGGGCGGAGCAGATAAAGGCACAAATAGACCATTTATCCACGTAGAAAGGATATCAACGATGTTAATGGAACAGATACTAGAGAGGGAAAACTTAATACAGGCATTGAAGCGTGTAGAAAGAAATAAGGGAAGCCATGGTGTAGATGGAATGCCGGTTCAAAACCTGAGACCGCACCTCGTAACCGAATGGTACAACATGAAAACTGCCCTTTTACAGGGTACCTATCAACCGCAGCCCGTCCGTCGTATCGAAATCCCGAAACCAAACGGCGGAGTTCGGCTATTGGGTATTCCAACCGTTCTAGACCGTTTCATTCAACAAGCCATTGGCAACTCTTTTTTTTATGCAACTAAAGGGGCATGTTAACATGGAAAGGTATAATGAAGGAACTTAACGAAGTGCAAAATGCCTTTAAACGATTTTATGAATGAGAATTTTCCGAACCTAGACCACCCTTGTTTTATAGTTGGAAAACGGGTATCCGGTTTGAATTAGGTGTGGACTATGATAGTAATTGCCTTTAAGACAGAGTTTGTAGACAAAATCAATTACTATCAAGTTTGTCTACAGTCTGGAGCTGTCTGTAAGGCAGCTCTTTCTTTATGCTTCGGGCAGGTTAATGCAATAAGAAAATCAAAAATTGGGGATAATACCTTTAATATTGTAAAAGGAAAAGGAGATCTCCAATGAAAAGTAAATTTTCTTTTTTTAATATTTAAATACTGGATGACAAATAAATAAGAAATGATCGTTAGACATAAGGTGGAGTGGGAAATGGAAAATCATGTTGCTTACCTTCTAGAACATTATGGGTACTTGGGAATAATAGTTGGATTAATCGGAGGTATTGTAGGAATTCCTATACCCGACGAGGTTCTTCTTACATATATTGGTTACAATGTGTTTCAGGGTGAATTATCTTACTTAATTTCAATAGTAAGTGCCTTTGTAGGAGCAACGGGGGGGATTTCGCTTAGCTACTTCATTGGTTATAAATTTGGATTGCCTTTATTGGAAAAGTTTGGACCGAAACTTCACATTACCGAACCAAAAATTATTAAAACAAAGAAATTATTCAAGAAATTTGGACCCTATCTATTATTATTTGGTTATTTTATTCCTGGGGTACGGCACCTTACAGCGTATATAGCAGCTGTCAATCGCTTCCCTTTTAGAAAATTTGTTGTTTACGCCTATACTGGTGCATTGATATGGATTTTCACTTTTATCACACTAGGAAGAATATTAGGAGGGAATTGGAACAAAGTTGAACTATATATGTCAACATACTGTATTTATTTAATTACGAGTTTATTGATCCTTTCAATACTCATTTATTTTTTATGGAAGAGAAGAAATCGTTTAAGAAGGGGTATTTCATAAAAGTGACGGTTTAGATGGAGGACTTTAATAAAATTATATTTAGAGCTTATAGACCTAAAAGATGCTTGAGTTAAACAAGGAGGTTGCTGTAAAGTATCCTTAAAGGTAAGGATACTTACAACTTATATTTCATTTTTTCTGCACTCTCTGTCCCCAAGGCTTGAACACTGATATTATAAAAAGCGTTGTTAGAAAAATTATTTGTAAAACAATTCCTGTCATTAGTTGATGGTGGTTTACAATGAAAGCATCACTTAAAAACTTATCTGAGCCATTAAAACCTTTTAAGGTCCAAAAATAAATAAATAAATAAAAATCCCAATGCCATACAAATCAACGTGATGATTTCCTTGAAAATAAGCCAATAAAATTTAAGTAATCCCCATTTTGTTAGAATGGAAAGTGAAAATCCAGTAATGACCGTTCCAATAATCGAAACTCTGCCTGCAGTTTGTTCAAGCCGCAACATGCTTAAATAGTACGCTTTTATTGCCCCAATATCATTAGTCATTAGGACACTGATACTTAGTATTAAAAAAGTTACAGTAACGCCAAGCCAGATGGCAGAAAATAATATATGTGCAGTTAACCACCATTTTTTCTGAGGATAAAGATAAGTGTTTCAAATATATCTCTCCTTAACGATTTGCAATAGGTATTTGTTTATTGAAAATTTTATTGTTTATTTATTGTACTGATGTTTTTATATTATTTGGGTGTTAATGAAAATTAGTTAAATGGACTTTTACATCATTAAAGGGGAAGAAGGATGGAAATTCGTTCAGTGAAAGGGTCGGATCACTATGCAGTATCACCACTAATCAATGAGTGGTGGGGCGGAAGGAAAATGTCTGATATGTTACCGAAGTTATTCTTTGATCATTTTACAAATACAAGTTTCATAGCCGAAAAGGAAGGGAAAATAGTCGGTTTCCTAATAGGGATTCTATCTCAATCTCAATCTGATGAGGCATATATCCACTTTGTCGGAGTACATCCTGAATACAGAAAAAATGATATCGGAAGACAATTATACAATCAATTTTTTAGTGTCGTTAATCATAATGGTCGCAATATTGTCCGTTGTGTAACGTCTCCTGTCAACAAATCTTCAATTGCCTATCATACCAAGATGGGATTTGAAATTGAAGAGGGAGATAAATTAATTGATGGTGTTTCAGTCCACTCTGACTATGACGGACCCAATCAAGATAGAGTTTTATTTGTGAAACAGTTATCAAATTAAAAGGACTGACAATAAATGAAAAAAAGTTCGACCAGTAAAAAACTGATCGACCTTTTTTCATAGAATCCATTATATCGGTAAGGCAGGGCTGTCAGCTAAAGTGTTTTTATTCATTGCTTATCTTTTTCTGCATAAACGTTTTTTCTTCTGGATGTTCTTTATCCTCGTTCACATTTCCTTTTTCTTTAAATATTGCAAATCCTGTTATTGCGTAGATTATGGCCAGAATGGGTGTTAAGACGGCTTGATAAGCATAAGGGAAAAAATCCAAAGTCGAGACTCCCAGTACCCCTGATAAATAAATGGCTGTTAACGACCAAGGAACAAGATAGGAAAACATGGTTCCGCCATCTTCTAACGTTCTGGAAAGGACGGTTAGCGATACGTTATGTTTTTTATAAGCGGATTTAAACATTTGACCAGGCAATATGATGGACATATACTGGCTTGCTGTAAGCATATCCGTAACCAATCCCGAGAATAGGGTTGTTAAAACAAGACTTCGGGCACTTTTGATCGCATTCTTAATGCTGCCTAGAATAGCACTTACAATCCCTGTTCTTTGTAATATTTCTCCAAAACCGAGAATTAAAATAGATAGAGTAACAGTCGGCATCATGCTTGCTATACCGCCTCTATTAAGTAAGTTGTCGACTTGTTCGACACCGGTCTGTATTTGGAATCCTTTAGATAATGCGGTGAAAATCGTGTTTATATCATAATTTGTTTGAATTAAGGCAGCCGCAATCACCCCGCCCAATGCTGAGATTAACAAGGCAATTAATGGGGGAACTTTCTTGGCAGCTAATAAAATCGTTAAAACCGGTACTAGCAGCAAAAAGGGACTGATCACAAAGTGTTTAGATAACGTATCTGTAATTAATTCTATTTTGGTCACATCCAACGAATTATGGGAAAATTTCATTCCTTGAATTCCATACAAGATCGTACTGATGGCCAGTATTGGGAGAACGGAATAAAGCATGGACCGAATATGGCTCGTGAGTTCAACACCCGTAACGGCGACTGCCAAGTTTGTCGTGTCGGCAAATGGCGAGATTTTATTTCCAAATATGGCCCCTGATACAACCATGCCTGCTGTTAGTGCAGGTGGTATTCCCATTCCATAGCCAATGCCCATAAATGCGACTCCAAGTGTACCTGCTGATGCATAAGCGCTGCCGATAAAAAAGGACGTAACACATAATATCAGAAAACCCGATACTAAAAACACGGTGGGAGACAATAGTTTTAGTCCATAAAAAATAATGGAGGGAACAATTCCAGAGACAATCCAGGAACCAATGACCATTCCTACACTCATTAAAATCAACACGACAAGCAATGATTTCTTACAACCATCAACAAAGTATTCTTGAAGTTCCTTGCCTTTAAATCCCTGTGTTAATAGAACGATGGAAATGGCGATGGTTGCGACAATAAATACTATATCAGTAGGCAGTTTCAAAATGCCGTTGCCGATTGATAAAACCGTTATCAATACAAGAATAGTCAGCAATGCCACCTTTAGTGAAACCTTTTTTTCAACTTCATTCATGGATTTTTCTCCCCCCTTAACACTTCTTTCTTTTTAAATGGTTGATGGGCTAACTCATTTTCATCGGTAATTTTGTAGTTGTAGCATTAGGTACAAAATCGAGATCATTGCGATCGGTTAAACCCAGTGCTTCTTCCGGAAATGTAAATTCCCTGCCTTGAACGACACACGTTTCTTCATGTGTAAGAATGCCTTTATATACGGTTAAGCTTCTTCTTAAGTACCCATCTCTCCTGCATGCCTCCGCCACACCGTTGTTCGCGATGGACCGGATATGAGGTAACACGGATGCAGCATAGGCTTTAGAGGCAGTATGCGGTGCAGCTCCTGGTATATTATCGACTCCGTAATGAACTACGCCATCCAACACATAAGTGGGGTCTGCATGTGTCGTCGGTTTATAGGTTTCAATTGCCCCGCCTACATCCGCACTGATGTCTACAATCACTGAACCTTTTTTCATGATCTTTAACATATCTCTAGTAATTAAATGATCTTTTCTATGTTTTGGCCATTTAACACAATTGATGACTAAGTCTATATCTTGAAGGACTTTCTTGATGCTTTGTTGATTGGAAACCATTGTGTTTACATTTTTAGGGAAAATTTCTTGGCAATGCCTTAATGCACCTATATGAATGTCCATCAGGGTGACGTCAGCACCTAAGGCGGAAACAATTTCTGTTGCTGCTTTTCCAACAATTCCAGCTCCAAGGACCAAGACATTCGCTCCCGATGCGCCGCCAATTCCGCATATAAGCTGTCCGTTTCCTCCATTTATACTAAGCAAATGATAGGCTCCCATTAAAGCCCCTAATTTGCCTGCAACTTCACAATTCGGGGAACCGTATCTATGGGAATCTTCTGCCGTAAGTGCAATCACTTTTTTCTTAATTAATACGTCCACTTCTTCTCTGTTTGAAGCCGGATGAAGGCAGGCGAAGACAATTTGATTTTCCCTTAACAGCTCATGTTCTTCAGGTGAAACTTCCTTAACTTTCACAATAAAGTCAGCTTCCTTATATATTTCGCCCATGGTCAGTCTGATTTGTGCGCCTGCTTCCATATACTCCTCATCAGTGAAGCCAGCTTTCAAACCAGCTTCTGTCTCGATTAACACGCAATGCCCATCTCCAACTAACTCAGCAGCTTCTATTGGCGTGAATACAACGCGATCTTCCCCAGCTTTGATTTCCCTTGGCATACCAATTTTCATGACTATACCCCTTCTTCCTATTTTTTATAGAAATGAAATGCTTTGTGTTACATCTGTAAACTTAGCAAGAAGTATGCCAAGAGAACTCATCGTTTTCCGCTGTTTTATGCAGAAAAATAAGAGTTTCCCGTTATGAAAATGTCGATTTATGATAATGAAAAGGATTAGATTGTTAATATTTAAGCAATGGATGTTATATTTTGGGCACTTTCTACATCATTTATTTGTCCATTGTTAGCTTTTGGGCACTATTTCGTACAATCTGATCTTATTTTGCAGAGTCTGTCTTGGGATCTCGAGTAATTTAGCTGCTTGTGATACGTTGTTTTTTGTTTGATGGATTGCCTTTTCGATCATTATCTTTTCTAATCTGGCAACAGCATCTTTTAATGGTTCAATCTGAAACTCTTCTTCACTATGTCTAATGAAATTTTTCACACGCTCTTCAATATCTTTCATGTGAAGTGTATCTTCCCATTCATCTATTTGATTGATCGCAAATTCAACTATATGTTCCAACTCCCGTACATTCCCTGGCCAGCTGTACCTCAAGAGAAAGTCATATACTTCTTTCGATACGTTGGTGATATTTTTGTGCAGCAGCACATTATATTTAGAGATGAAAAAGTCCAATAAAGGCTTAATATCATTTTTCCGTTCACGCAATGGCGGAATATTGAGCGTCATTACACATAATCTGTAATATAAATCAAGCCGCATATCTTTATCCTTTACACAATCTTCAGGGCGTTTATTGGACGCCGTGATTATTCGTACATCAACTTTTCTAATATTCCTATCTCCTAATCTTCGAATATATCCGTCTTGCAGTACTCTTAATAACTTGGACTGGAGATGGATCGGCATTGAGTTAATCTCATCCAGGAAAATGGTTCCTCCTTCCGCTATTTCAAATAAACCTGGATTATTTTCTGCCCCTGTAAAACTTCCTTTTATAGTCCCGAACAGAATACTTTCAATTAAGGCTTCCGGAATGGCAGCACAGTTTTGCGCAATGAAAGGCTTTTCTGCACGATTACTGGCATTATGCAGAGATTGAGCAAATAATTCTTTTCCTGTTCCTGTTTCACCATATATAAATACGGGGGAGCTTCCTTTAGCGATCTTTTCGGTTAGACGCTTCAAATTCTTCATTTGTTCATTATCAGTAATAATATCTTTTAGCGTATATTTTGCCCGTTCTGGCCGAATATTTTCCAATAATCGTTTATCACCTTTAAACATTTCTGAATTTATCTCGATTGCATTATTAGGAATTGAATCTTCTTTACTTCTTTCTTTCGATAATTCAATTGCTCCAATAATTTTCCCATGGGCCCTGATTGGCAAAGAAATATTTGTGGTTTCAATTTTTCGTCCCATAAAATCAACAATTTCTTGCTTGCCCTTAAAAATGGGACGACCTGTTTTCAGTGCATTTAATAACGTACTCGATTTTTCATTTAACGCAGGAAATACAGAAAATAAGCTTTCTCCTAATATTTCCTCCCGTTCGCGAATTTCAGAGTGAAATATAGGATTAAATTTGATTGTAAATAAGATTGTCCCTTTATTATCTATAATGGTAATGCCATCAATGTATTTCAGTTGATTTAGAATCTATAATTATCTAATCCGCTCATTGTATTCCCCTCCATGATTTTGTAGTTGACTGGTATTTTTTGTGATTTTCTTCTTCTTAGGCAGCTCTTCTTTTATGGTCCTATAGAGACAGGTCAGTTCAACAAAGATAAGATATAATTTGGATTAATATACAAAATTTTAATGAAAATAGAAAGGAAGCATGAATATGACAGAAATGATACCACTGACATCGAAGAATTTGGAGCTATGTATCGAACTCTATATGAACGTTTTTAATCGTGAACCATGGAATGAAAGATGGACATATGAAGCGGCTGAAGAGAGACTTTCTGACTTATTGCATACGCCTAAATTTCTTGGCTTCTTATTTCATATTGATCATAATCCAGTTGGTTTCATTGCAGGAAATAGTAAGGTGTCTTATCAAGGTTTAACTTATTATTTGGCAGAACTTTGTGTGAATAATGAAATGCAAGGTAAAGGGCATGGCTCAAAAATGCTTCATTCTTTAGAAGGTGAACTACAGAAAAGAGAGATTA
This sequence comes from Peribacillus sp. V2I11, assembly GCF_030817135.1. Classification (NCBI taxonomy): domain Bacteria; kingdom Bacillati; phylum Bacillota; class Bacilli; order Caryophanales; family Bacillaceae; genus Peribacillus; species Peribacillus sp. V2I11. Next base: position 3,249,016 of record NZ_JAUSYW010000001.1, read on the forward strand.
AAAGTCTATATTTATTAACTGCTAACGACGGGCTTGCAGAAGCATTTTATCTAAAAAATGATTATGTTGTAAATGAAGATAGGGTGGTTATGAAGAAAAATTTATAATTGTATGAATTTTATGGTTTTGAAAAATTGTCAAGGGATGTGATGAAACATTGTCGAAATCTGTAAAGTTGTATCAATTAAGCCGAAAAGTACATAAATGGACTGGATTGATTTTATCCGTTTTTTTTATGTTCATCGCAGTCACAGGCCTCGTGCTTGTTTATATGATACCACTCGGAGTGGCTGATGAGTTAAGGACGGGGAAAGAGGCAAGTCCAGGTCAAGCCATACCTATGGAGAAGGCCGTGTCCATTGCTACGTCTCAGGATCTTCCAGGTGTGGACTCGGTTGAAGATATATTTAGAATTGAATATAGACCAAGTGCAAATGTGTACCAGGTTCGTTTTAATAACGGTCAAGGGGTTCAAATGGATGTGAGTACTGGAAAAGTGTTATCCACAAATCCAGATTACTCGACTTTCCTCATTACATTGCATGATGGATCCTTCTTTGGCGATTGGTATAGATACACTATCCTCACAATGACCGGTTTATCCTTAATACTGCTGTCATTTTCAGGGTATTACATGTTCGGGTATCCTCTCTATAAGCGTCTAATGGCGAAAAAAAAGCAATCTTAATATGAGGTGGTAATGTGTCTATAAAAGGTTTGAACCACTTTTTATTTTCCGTTTCTAACTTAGAGAGTTCCATTGAATTTTATCAAAATGTTTTTGATGCAAAATTGTTAGTTAAGGGGAGAAACACTGCCTATTTTGATTTGAATGGAATGTGGATTGCCCTGAATGCAGAAAAAGATATTCCCCGTAATGAAATAAACCAATCATACACACATATAGCTTTTTCCATAGAAGAAGCTGACTTTATGAACATGTACGAGAAACTAATGGAATTGAATGTAAACATCTTGTCAGGACGTCCAAGAGATGAAAAAGATAAGAAGTCCATTTATTTCACTGATCCAGATGGTCATAAGTTTGAGTTTCATACAGGTTCTTTAAAAGAAAGAATGGATTACTACAAACAAGAAAAAACGCATATGGAGTTTTTCGACTGATAAGTAAGCTATTTTTAAATGAAGAGGGGAAAGCCCATGAAAACTATTGGCCTCATTGGCGGAATGAGCTGGGAGTCATCGTTAGAATATTATCGAATCATCAACGAAGAAGTAAAAGCCAAATTGGGAGGATTGCATTCAGCCAAGTGCATTTTATATAGCGTCGATTTTGAAGAAATCGAACGCTATCAAGCTGAAGGGGATTGGGAAAGTTCCGGTAAATTATTAGGGGAAGCAGCTCTGTCTTTGGAAAAGGCAGGTGCCGAAATGATTGTCATCTGTACAAATACGATGCATAAAGTGATTGGATATATTGAAGAAAAAGTCAGTTTACCGATTTTACACATTGCTGATTCAACCGCAAAACAAATTAAAAAGTCCAAAATCAGTACGGTTGGTTTACTTGGCACTAAATATACGATGGAGCAAGACTTTTATAAAACACGAATTGTGTCCAATGGTATCAAGGTCTTGATACCAAATGATGAGGATAGAAAAGTGATCAATAAAGTCATTTATGAAGAATTATGTTTAGGGGAAATCCAGCAATCATCAAGGGATTATTACAAGAAGGTTATCAAGGGGTTAGTTGATGATGGAGCGGAAGGAATAATATTAGGTTGCACAGAAATTGGATTACTTGTAAAACCAGAGGATTCAGAAGTGCCATTATTTGATACGGCTGTAATCCATGCCATTGAAGCCGTTAATATGGCATTAGAAAAATGAATGGATTAGACATTGTGCTTAAATAAGGAAGGGGGTGCTGTGGCAGCCTTTTTTTTGTGGAGATGGAGGGACAGGATAGTTTATAAAGAAAATAAAAATAAATCCCTCTATAAAATTTTCGCTGTATTCAGTGAACAGGGAAATGGAAAAGATTTTGATTTGGGCATGCTGGTTGAAAAAAATGAATAAACAATCATATGAGGTTAATTCTATATACAAGAATGATAAAAAGGAGATTACAAAGTGAAGCCATATGAAATAAAAAATATGATTATTGATGACGAGTTTGATGGTGAAGAATCGGTTACAGCTGATTTTACTCACAATTATAAAGAGTATAGCATTACTTTAAAAAAAACAGATCTTGAAATAATCAATACATGGGTTTTGGAGGATGGTTCATCTCTTCCAGCAAATTTACCAGGTACTATCATTGAATCAATAAGGGAGGATATTAAAAAGAGAATCTAGTCATTTGATATTGAGTAAATTGATTTATTTAAGAAAAAAATCAATTAGTCGATGAGGGGATAGAGCCCCAAATAGATAAAAGGTATTTCAAAAAATATGGCTTGGCAATTCAAAATGTGCAGACCAGCATATAAGAAGTTTGGTTTTAAAGAAACCGATGTATGGTTAGTTTTAAATTTTTTTTAAATTTGTGAAGACACTTAAACAAACGGGTTCATTAGTTCTAGTTTCCACTCCAGGCACTCGCTTACCGCGGGATGTCCGCCCTCGGCGCTCTTTGCGCCTGTGGGGTCTCCCTTGGACGAGCTTTTCCCGCAGGAGTCTCGTACCTTCCGTTCCAATCAACTTTGTCTTGAAATTTAGATAGAAGCCCTTTTGTCGAAAAGGGGGTTCGGAGTGGTCTCACAAAAATTTGCGACACACCTGCCGAATAACTGGCTAGCCAAGACCCCACAGACGGTTGCGGCTAGGAGGCTTGGCTGACAGCCGGCGGAAAGGGAGCGGATTTCTGAAATCAGCTGGAACGTTTTTTAAAACTGTAGATAAACTCAATTATTACCGAGTTTGTCTACAGTCTGAGGCTAAGAGTCGTTAGCAAATGATAAGCTCTCCAAATTAAATGGAGGGCTTTTTTTTCATAGGAATGTTTATAATATATCGACTTATTCCCTTTGGATTGGTAATATTTACTTTATTATTACATTTCTAATATAAGGCGGTTAAATGATGGGTGGGAAAATCATTAACGACGAGTTTAATAAACTGATAGAAAGTGGGCAATATCGCAAATTGGTCATTTTATTATGACTAACTTTATTTACATATTTTGTTTATTAGTATGGGGACTTAATTTTATTGCCGTTAAGATTCAAGGTACACCTGTGAGTTTAGAATTATCTTTAACATATCGTTTAGGTTTGACGGCAATCCTATTTTTCATTTTATTGTGCATTCTTAGACCTAAAGGAAAACCTAAGAAAAAAGATGTTCCATTTATTATTGTGTTTGGAATTTGTAATTTTGCTTTAAGCTATTTATGCCTTTATTACGCCACTATCTTAAGTTCGGCGGCCATGGTTACTTTAATTTTTTCATTGAAAGTCATTTTAACACCCATTGCCCTTCGTGTTTTTTTGAAGGAACCATTACATTCACGTATCTTAATTGGCGGGATAATTGGTGTGCTGGCTGTTTGTATTGTTATTTACCCGAGTTTAAATAATATTCATGGATTCAATGATATAAAGGGTATCATGATGGCTGTTCTGGGTACCATCCTTACTGCATTGGGGGATGCAAGCTCGGCTAGAAATGCCAGGAAGAAAGTAAACCCAATCTATGCTAATGTACTTGGATTTGCAGCAGGAGGAATTCTTTTAGCGGCAATTGTGTTCATTCAAGGACAATCAGTCACTTTACCGACATCTATTACATATTTATCTGCTTTGTTCTATTTAACTATATTCGCTTCCTTTGGAGCTTGGCTATTCTACCTCAAGCTTGTAGAAAAGATAGGTGGGGCGAAAAGTGGATACATGGTTGCCCTTTTTCCGGCAATTGGAGGTATAGCTTCAGTAATGATTGGTGAATCAGACCCATCCATTTTCTTGGGAGCTGGCTGTCTTTTAAGTTGTTTAGGTGCCGCTATTGCATTAGGTTTTGGTTTGGTAAAAGTAACTTGAAAGAAGAAATTTAATTCGATTTACAGAGAGGGATGGGACAATGGAAAGTAAATGGCCAAATGAAATGAAAGTCGTGCAAATCCGGGTTGCACGTCCTACTGATCAACTAAAAAAGGTTGTAAACTTCTATTGTGAAGGATTAGGTTTGAAAAAAATCGGTTCTTTTGAAGGGCACGAGGGATATGACGGCATCATGATTGGGCTTCCAGATTCCAGCTATCATTTAGAGTTTACTCAACATAAGGAGGGCAGTCCTTGTCCTGCCCCATCAAAAGATAATCTGCTTGTCTTTTATATTCCTGAAGGTAAAACCATTGAAGAAATCACGAATAGATTGAAAGGTATGGGGTATGAACCGGTTTCTCCGGAAAATCCATATTGGGAAAAATCAGGTGTTACTATTGAAGATCCGGATGGTTGGAGAGTAGTTTTAATGAATTCTCCTGGCATAGGAAATTGAATTTTTAATCAGCATTGGAATGAAAACGACCGAAAAGCATCATGCTTTTCGGTCGTTTTGGATTTATGAGGACATGGTGATCCCGCCATTGATGTGAATGCACTGTCCCGTTATATAGGCACCTTCATCAGATGCCAGCAACACATAGGCGCCTGCATGATCTGCCGGCTGCCCAGGGCGGCCAAGTGGTGCCTCGGTACCGAATTCGGCAACGGATTGTTCGTCGAATGTCGCCGGGATGAGCGGAGTCCAAATCGGTCCTGGTGCCACCATATTGACCCGGATCCCTTTTTTAGCCACATTCTGTGCAAGGCTGCGTGTGAATCCGACGATTGCCCCTTTTGTCGCCGTATAATCCATCAAAGTTGCATGCCCTCTGTACGGGTTGATCGATGTTGTGTTGATGACCGCATTGCCTTGTTTCATATGAGGAACCGCGTGCTTGCTCATGTAAAATACTGAATATATATTGGTGCGGAACGTTTTGTCCCATTGCTCGTCCGTGATATCCTCAATGTTTTCCGTCGGGAATTGCACCGCTGCATTATTGACGAGGATGTCCAGCTTTCCGAACTCGTCCAGCGTCTTCGTAATCAATTCCTTACAATTCGCCTCCACGGAAACGTCACTTGGAAGTAAGAGGCAGCGAACGCCTTCCGCTTCAATCAGCTGCTTTGTTTCTTCGGCATCCCTGTGCTCATCTAAATAATTCACAACCACATGGGCGCCTTCCCTTGCATAAGCAATCGCAACCGCACGTCCGATGCCGCTATCTCCGCCTGTAATCAAGGCAACGCGGCCCTTTAGCTTACCGCTTCCCATGTAATCCTTTGGCTGAATCGGAAGTGGATTCATCTCTGATTCAATGCCAGGCTGTCTTTCCTGTGTTTGTCCGGGCTGTCCATTTTTTTGCTGTTCATATATATTCAAAGAAAATCTACTCCTCTTAAACTATTGATCTAGTCATACTTTAGCCTTGAAAAAGTACGGTTAAAAATCTGATTCCTTCTGCGAACGATTACAACAATGGCGAGGCAATCCAGTGACGAAGGAATTACGGTGTTCAAAGTTGAATTACATCCTAATAAAACGTTCAGGGGTGTTAATGTGAATTCGATAGAAACAATACAAGAATTAACGAATAAAGAACAATGGTTAGAAGCCTTTCCAATCATGAATCAGTTACGTACTGACTTAACTCAAAAAACATATCTGGAGTTACTTGAAGAAATGAGGATGGATGGGTACTGTTTGTTTGCTTTATATAAGGATAACCGGATTGTATCCTTGGCTGGTTTAAGCTGGAGAGTGAACTTTTATAATAAACGGCACGTGTTTATTTATGACCTTGTAACAGATGCTGCGCACCGTTCATCTGGATCTGGAGAGAAGTTATTAAATTATCTACATAACTGGGCAAAAGAAAACGGAGCTTCATATGTGGCATTGGAATCTGGCATCCAGCGAAACGATGCCCACCGTTTCTATGAAGAAAAATTAGATTATGATAAATGGTGCTACTCATTTAGAAAGACGCTGTGAGTGGAAATGGCGAAATGTTAAGTAAAAGAGCTGAGTATTCAGCTTTTTTTGTGCCATTGATGGAGGAAATGGAGTGAATGTAATACACATTGTCCACGATGTGTTTTGGGTTATGAACATTTTCAGTAAGAATAGATCAATTTTAAATTCACAAGTAAATTGCCGAAACTCACGAGTAAATCGTTAAAATTCACGAGTAAACGCCGATTCACGAGTAAAAGCGTGAAATTCACGAGTAAATTGCCGAAACTCACGAGTGAATCGGCTAAACTCACGAGTAAATCGTTAAAATTCACGAGTAAACGCCGATTCACGAGTAAAAGCGTGAAATACACGAGTGAATTGCCGAAACTCACGAGTGAATCGTTAAAACTCACGAGTAAACGCCGATTCACGAGTAAAAGCATGAAATTCACGAGTAAATTGCCGAAACTCACGAGTAAATCGGCTAAACTCACGAGTAAATCGTTAAAATTCACGAGTAAACGCCGATTCACGAGTAAATCGGCTAAATTCACGAGTAAATCGTTAAAACTCACGAGTAAACAGGCTAAACTCACGAGTTATTCATCCTTTTTACAACTGTAAATTCATTCTTTCGCTGAAAAGCCCTATTTAAAAATTTTTGTAATGTTTTATTTAGCCTTGGACATACTTAATTAAGATATCAAAAAGTAACATTTAATTAAGGAGGAAACCCAATGGCTAATGAAAATATACAAATGAAAATGGAGAACATTTGGCAGGATACATGTGGATCATGGGAAAACTGTACGGAAACTACAATTCAGTCATTCTTGGAAAAATCCGAAGAAAGCAACATAGATCCGCAATATTGCATGAGCTGGGTGGAACAGCATAAATCCCAAATACCTGAGTGGGATGCCGTTTCAAAAGTGTCGCTTGACTGGGTTAATCAACATACTTCAACGGGTTCCCCCATTTCAATCAAGGAAGATTATTAAAAAGTTATACTTTTTCTACTTATGTATGGTATGGACTCTACTATGTTTAAGAGGTGAAAATAGTTGTCAAATAATGAGGAACAAAACGGTAAATCAAATTCTCGGCAAGGTTCAGAGGATAACAATGAACCAGATTACAGAGTTAATGCATGGAATGAAATGAATGGTGAAGATAAATTTGTACAATCAGCCATCCAAGAGGAATTCAATAATCCAGTAATCGAAGAAACTATCTTGAAGTTCAATAAAATAGCGAATGAAGAAGAAAAGGAAACTTGATTTTTGGACGCGCCCTATAGGGCGTTTTTTTTATTATGCAAAAGAACATATCTTTACCTTTTAGATTTATAAAAAAAGAATGATATACAAATAAAGGGAAAAGGCATTTTGGTATCGTATAAAGCATAGTATAAATCGTTTTTATTAATAAAGTTAGCCATATCATTAATGGGAGTGAAGATCATGGAAGCGTCGGTTGAGCGGATTTTTTCTGATGAATTGGTGAAATTGGCTGGACATTTTTTTCAAGTGAATGCTGGGAGTCCGGTTAAACTTGGAGATGCAGAGAACTACGTTTTCGAGGTTTACGGGGATGGAACGCCATACATCTTAAGAATGACACATCAATCACATCGTACAAAAGGTCAAGTGCTTGCGGAGTTAAAGTGGATTGAGCATTTACAGAATAATGGTAGTAAAATTCCTAAAGTCATCTCTTCGAAAGAAAATAACTTAGTTGAAATTGTAAAGGGTCTGGATGGTACGGAATTTTATTGTTGCCTGTTTGAAAAAGCTCCTGGTGTAAGGATGAAAGTCACCGATGAAAATTTTGACGAACCTTTATTTTTTGAATGGGGAAGAACCATTGGCCAAATGCATAAACAAACAAAAGGTTATAAGCCTGAAAAAAAATATAAAAGGCTGGATTGGTATGAAGAAGAATTATTGAATGTCCAACTCTATTCATCCGATGTTCCAGAGCAATTGATGCACCAACAAGAATTAATCATGAAGAACTTAAATGCCCTTCCGGTTCATCAAGATAATTTTGGATTGATTCATTCTGATATACATAACGGCAATTTCCATTTTCATGAGGGTAAGATTCATGTTTTTGATTTTGATGACTGTTCTTATCACTGGTTTGCCAGCGATTTGGCCATACCGCTGTACTATTTGATGTGGAGCTTGGAACGTGAAGGGGTAAAAGGGATCGATGAATATGCTGCCAAGTTCATGAGGGAGTTCATAAAAGGTTATGGAACGGAAAATATCCTTGAACCTGTGGAATATGAAAAGATTCCTCTATTTTTAAAGTTAAGGGATTTAACGTTATATAATTTTTTTCATAAAAAATACGATTTGAAGAATGCGGATAGTCAATTATGCAAAACCGTTCAAAAAATCGAACGTAGAATTATCGAAAGCCGTCCTATTGTTCACTTCGATCCGAATGTGGTTCATTGAGGGGGATTGGAATGTCAGAAATGAAAAAAAATCGACTTGCATATAGGGTTCGGACTGGTGAATTGGAAGATGCGGAAGCGGTTTTGGATATACAGAATGCCGTTATTTCCGAAGGCGAGTATTTTATTGCCGTATCGGAGGAGTTCAATAAAACACCAGAACAACAAAGGGATTGGATACGAAGGTTATTGGAAAATGAACGAGAAACCATCATCGTGGCCGAACTAAATGGTGCGGTCATGGGATGGATAGTATTTCAAGCGGAAAATAGGAAGAGAATGTCTCACAAGGGCTCATTTGGAATGATGATCAGGAAAAATTATAGAGGGGAAGGAATTGGAAAAGAGCTTATAAAAGCATTATTGGAATGGGCAGAAGCAAATCCGTTCATTGAAAAGGTGAGCTTGGGAGTTTTTTCAACAAATCAGCGGGCAATATCACTGTATAAAAAGATGGGATTTGTTGAAGAGGGCCGTAAAGTCAAGGAATTCAAGATAAGTGAACGTGAATACGTCGATGATATTATCATGTACAAAATGGTTTGAACAGACCAAAAGAGCATGAATTGATTCAATACATGCTCTTCCGGTTTTGTTATGTATCTATTTTTATAGTAAAACGGTGTTTATGTCATGCATCATCTAATTACTTTCACGTTCACTTGCTTTCTTCCCCACGTTAAAGCATCATCTTCACTCGCGATGAATACATCGATTCTGTTTCCCTTGATGGCGCCGCCCGTGTCTGCAGCGATTGCTTGTCCATAGCCTTCGACTTCAACGATGGAGCCTAGCGGAATCACGTTCGGATCGACTGCTATCAATTTGGCATCATCATATTTTTTTAGGTCAACGCCCATTCTTGTAGTGCCTGAGCATCCCTCGCAGCTCGCTGTGTATGCTGTACTTGTGACCGTCAGTTCTTTAACGGCTGAGCTTGCTGAACTGGCTCTTTCTTCTAATTTACTGAAGGTCCGGGCACCGGCTATTCCGTCAGCTGATAATCCCTTTTGCTTTTGAAAGTTCATGATGGCTTGCTTTGTACCTGTTCCATAAATGCCATCGATCGTTGATGTGTAAACATCCCAGGCCTTCAATAACCTTTGCAGTTCAGCTACAGGTCTTCCCATATCCCCGCTTTTCAGTACCTGTATTTTCTGATTCGTTTGTGTTCCTGCTATTCCATCGGCTTTCAGTCCTGATTTTTCCTGAAACTTCTTTACGGATTCTTTTGTAATCGGTCCGAAGTAACCTGTTGCTTCATGATAGGGAAAAACCCCTTTTGTCAGTAATAATTCTTGTAAGTCTTTAACATCACCATTACTCATTCCATACGAAAGTGTGCGATCCAAAGCAGCGGCTTCGCCTTTTGTTGGCATACATACTCCTAGAATGAATACAGAAGCCGTTAGGATCGTTAATAAGATTTTCTTCATGTTTATCCTCCTCGTTGTTTCCTGCAGTTAAACGATTCGTTAAACTATCACTCTTTAAGGCGCAGATAAGGAAAAACACCGCGAAGGCACTAAGGAATTGTTAAAACATGTAACAGAAAGAATAGAAATGAGGCGGAGATCGGGTTACCTTGTCCTTAGTAATTAGCGAATTCTGGATTTCATCGATAAGAATCAGGCTTCACTTGGAACGAACGAAATAGTTTGGTTGTACAAAGGGCATTCATTCATGTACGTTTAAGTTAAAAGAAATTCTATTTCACGGTTAAAGGAGGAAATCATTTTGATTAAATCAGTTATTTTCGACTTTGATGGTTTAATTTTAGACACAGAAACGGTTTGGTATGAGGCATATAAAGAAACGATGGCTTTTTATAAATCTGATTTGCCTCTGGAACATTTTGTTAAATGTATCGGGACGGATAATACTGAACTTAATCAGTACTTCAAAGATCAGCTGGGGGAAAGTTGTAATATCGAAGAAATTGAATCCAGAGCAAAAAGCCTCCATGAAGTAAAAATGAAAACCTCACAGGCACGTGAAGGTGTAAAGGATTATTTAGAAGAAGCAAAAAAAAATGGATATAAAATCGCCCTCGCTTCAAGCTCGACAAAAGAGTGGGTCACTCATCATTTTGGGGAACTCGGGCTGTTTCATTATTTTGAAGTTATTATCACAGGGGATGAAGTCGAACAAGTAAAACCAGCGCCTGATTTGTATGTAAAGGCAATTGAAGTCCTAGGCATTCAGCCCACAGAAGCCGTAGCATTTGAAGATTCCTTAAATGGGCTTCAAGAGGCCCTTACTGCAGGATTAAAGTGTGTAATCGTTCCAAATCCCGTAACGGAGGCTCTAGCTTTTCAAAATCATCATTTACGCCTCCGATCCATGTTGGATAAGAGCTTGTCTGAAGTTATAAAACATATTGAGCAATAAGCCTTCGAAGGAATTTATAGTATGATAAAGGAATGAAACCGCGCCGAAGATGGCAGAGTCTTCGGTTTTTCTGGTTTTTAATGAATGTTATATTTTGGTGGGGTGGGTGAGGTTATGGGAGTGCATATCAACGGCGAAGGAGTTCGTCTGCGGGAGGTCAGGAGAGCGATCTTCCTATCTTTTTCGAGCAGCAATTGGATCCTGCCGCAAACGATATGGCTGCTTTCACATTAGGGATCCATCAGACAAGGCGGCTTTTTTGAAACACTGGAAGAACATCTTATCGAACCGGGATATTCAAAAAATGACGATAATCTGTAACGGATGTGTTGCGGGTAGCATTCTCAAGTTTGAACAGTTTGGTAACCCGGAAGTGAGTTATTGGATCGGGAGGCAATATTGGGGTAAAGGAATCGCTTCAGAAGCACTGCTCAATTTTTTGCCGGAAATAAAAGTCCGCCCTCTTTATGCCCGCGCAGCCAAGGAGAACCTTGCATCCTTCCGAGTATTGGAGAAATGCGGGTTTGAAAGATTCGATGAGGACAAAGGTTATTCCTATGCAAGGGGCAAAGAGGTTGAAGAATTCATTTTGAAACTTGAATCAGGAAACCCCTGTTAAGATAAGAATATAACAATATCGTTTAACCTATGAGGAAACGGGTGACATACAATGGGATATAAGATTTTTTCCATCATTTTTATTTTATGTGGTCTTTTTATAATGTGGTTCGCCATTTTTGGCAAAAAGAAAGAGATCAAAGAGTTCGGCTCCGGAATGCCAACGAATTTCATCGATGTAATTTTAATGATGATATATAAGCTTTTACCTTCCACTATTAGAAAAATCCTTCTATTTGCATTGGGTCTGGCCGTTTCTATCGGCTTTACCTATATATTGCTCAACTTATGATTATCCATTATTTTACCTTATTAGGTAAAATAATGCTGAAACTTTATTCTTTGGGAATCGTACTAAATGATAATGATACATAGGAATTGTTGATATTAAAGCGATGGCAGTGTTATCAATCATAGGGGCGGGAAGTTTACTCCGACGGAAGGCATTAACGAGAGTTCGATGTTATTGCGAGATAAGGATAGGGAGGGAAACGATCATTGTGTAAAAGAACGGTAAAATTCAAATCTATTGATTGCAGCTGATTCAAGGGGTGCTTATATCCAAATATCAGTATAGTAATAATATGCATAATATGGTAATGTGAAATTGTGTGATTTTGGAAAATATAAAAAAAGGAAGGTATTATATGTCTGAATCGGTTCTTAAGGTTCAATCCTTAACTAAAAAAATTGGAAAAGCAACCATCGTAGACAATGTTAGCTTTGAAATAAAAAGTAATGAAATATTTGGTTTGCTTGGTCCGAATGGGGCTGGTAAGACCACTATCATCCGTATGATCACAGGTCTTATCAATCGTACGGGCGGTACTGTCATGATCAATGGCAGTGACCTCGATAATGATTTCGAAGGTGCGATGAATCAATTGGGGGCCATTGTTGAAAACCCGGAGTTTTATAAGTACATTACAGGCAGGAAGAATATCCTTCATTATGCCCGAATGTCATCCAATGACATATCCAATGAGAGAATGGAAGAGGTCATAAAGCTTGTCAAACTGGATCATGCCATCGATAAGAAGGTTAAAACATATTCATTAGGGATGCGTCAGCGCCTTGGCGTGGCACAGGCCATTTTACATAAACCGTCGTTATTGATTTTTGATGAACCGACGAATGGCTTGGATCCACAAGGGATTCGTGAGTTTCGTGATTATTTGAAAGTACTGGCAAGTGAAGGCGTCGGAATATTGATTTCATCACATTTGCTATCGGAAATGCAATTGATGTGTGATAGTTTTGCCGTTATCGAAAAGGGAAAACTGATACATACGAAAGAACATATTATTGATGAAAAAACCGAAACGATCAATGAAGTTTCATTCACTGTCAGTGATGGGGAGCTAGCTAAAAAAATCCTTCAAGAACAGTTTGGGGACATTACGATTCTAAAATATGATGCGAAAACAATCTCCGTATCGGCCACTCGTGAACAAACGGCCGAGATAAACAGGAGTTTTAATGTAAATCAACTGGATGTCTATGAAATTGGCATTACTAGAAAATCACTGGAAGACAAATTCTTTGAAATCACTGAGCAGGAAATGAGGGAGTCTGTATGATGTCCTTAGTAAAAAATGAATGGATGAAAATCTTTTCAAAAGTATCAACTTATATATTCATAGCTTTTCTTTTATTGGCAGCATTAGGGGCTGCAGTCATCGATTATAAACTGATTCCCGAAACGAGTAAAGATTGGGAGCAAGAGTTAAAGGCAGATATACAGGAACAGCAACAGGCTATGGAAGCTAAGGAAATCAGTGAAGATGAAAAAGCCGCGATCATGGACGAGATTAATTACAACAAGCAACTGTTGGCTGATAATATAAACCCTGACTTAAACACGAATTGGACCTATATGGCTGAATGGACTACATCATTAACATCATTTGTCACTTTATTCGTCGTTATTGTTTGCAGCTCGCTCGTTTCCTCGGAGTTTTCGGATGGTACCATCAAACAACTGTTGATCAGGCCTTATAAACGTTGGAAGATTCTGCTTTCCAAATATATTACTTCCCTGTTATTTGCAGCATTATTATTGGCGAGCCTACTTATATTCAGTTATCTAATCGGAATCATATTTTTTGGCAATGGCTCGTATTCAGACAAAATAATGGATCCCGCATCTTTCGGTGAATTCAGTCCGGTGGTAGTCGGAGAATATTTCGTGGACATGATCGTTTACTGGATACCGGGATTCTTGGTCATCACGACCATCGCTTTCATGTTAAGCACATTATTTAAAAACCAAGCACTTGCAGTAGGTATATCCATTTTCATCCTATTTGCTTCTTCGACGTTAAATATGGTCATTCAATCATTCATCGGAAAATACGAGTGGTTAAAATTCGTCTTATTCCCCCACCTTGATTTAAGGGGCTATATTTCCGGAACCATAGAAATGTTCGATGGAGCTACCCTTGGATTTTCAATGGGCGTACTTGGCGTCTATTACCTGATCTTTTTAGCGCTAACTTTCTTCTTCTTCCAGAAAAAAGATATCACTAATTAAATAATCCTTACCGAAAAAACCGAAATCAGTGGCTGATTTCGGTTTTTCTTATGCAACAAAGAGTGCATGAGCCATTTGCTACTTGAATCAGGCATAAAGTGAAACTTTCATCCAAATTTATCCGTATAAGATAATATAAGGATATTCCGGTTGTGTAACAGGGGTGTAAAATAAGGTTCTGTTAATTGGACTTATAGGATTCTCTTTATTTTTAAAAGGCATGATCATATCACAATGGATAGTCGGGATAGGCAGAGGATTCATAATGGGGGTCGCCTGTTTGCTAGTTAGTACCTCCATTTACAGCATAGGATATGTACAATACACTATTAAATTGCGGCCTATGCGGGAATAATTTGGCCTAAGCGAAAATAATCCGATAGAGAGGGAGCAGATTTAAAGATGGGGAAAATGCATTATAAACGAAAGTTAATGATTGTACTTATTATTATTGGAACAGCATTAGGTTTCTATGTGTACTCGGCATTCTCTGAAAAATTGACAAAATCAACAGATTTGTCTGATGAATCTATCGGGGGATTTAAAGTTTTGGATAACATATTGAGTCCAGAATTTATTAGGGAATATGGAGAACCCATCGATCAAGATAATAATAATGCATATGATTATTATTATTGGAAAGGCGGGTTAAAAACGGCCTCTTTTAATACAGACGAGGATAAAGGGAAAATTATGCGGTTAATCATTTCAAGTACGGACGACGATCTATTTGAAAACTCCCTACAAACAAGCAAAGGTATTAAATTAGGAAGTAAGAAAGCGGACGTTCTTTCGAAGTATGGAGATCATTATTATAAAAGTTATGAACAGGGAGCGGATATTATCGGCTACATTGACCATAAACGGAATATTACTTTAGAATTTTGGTGTGTTCAAGGTGGAAGGGTTGCAGAAATACGATTGGATGATGCAGATGTCATTTAATGTTTTTTCACGAGTGTCCTCGATTAAGAGGTTTGGCCGTTTAAGTGAATAAGAAAGCGATGCGATAAAGAATATGTTCAAAAAAATTTCATCCATCACTACATCATTTAACCAATCATATTTGTTGGGGTATATGCATTTTTAAACTTGATGATACCCCGGTTCCTCTAAATGATGCTCTGCATATGGTTTTACTCTATTATTTTGCAATAAGTGTGTATCATATCATGCTTTGCCTAATTTAAAGTTTAAGGGGGAATGATAGAGGGATTAATTTCTAATTTTTATAAGTTCTGAAACCATTTATTACTTTATCCGTATATTTAATTATGTACGGTGCTGGAAAACGGTTCCATTTATCATTTTATAGATTGGGAGATGAAGGTTCATGAACGAAAAGGGTTGCATGAAATGTGGAAGCAATGATGCTGCTAAGAAGGATGTAGCCATGACAGGAACAGGATTGTCAAAAATGTTCGACGTCCAGAATAATCAATTTACGGTTGTGTATTGCAAGAATTGCGGTTATTCGGAGTTTTATAATAAGCAATCATCGGCAGGCAGTAATCTGCTGGATCTATTCTTTGGATGATCACTGCACGAAAAGAATCCCCTTTTTCATGAAAAGGGGATTTTTGTTTTTTCATGATGTCAGCCCATTACCCGATGAAATGGTCTTGAACGACTTTTGAAAATTCCTTTGCGACGGGTGAAAGGTCTTTAGACGACTTCATGACCAATCCAATCTCCCGGGAAAGTTCTGGATTCAAGGGCAGGCTTTTGATACGTTCCGGTTTTTCCGGCAGAGCCAGGTCGGGCATAATCGTGATGCCTAATTTCCCTGCTACCATTGAAAGCACCGTTTGATTGTCTTTAATGTCGTATGAAATGTTTGGTTTTATCTTGGCTTCCAGGAATCTATCTTCTATAAGTGTTTCACAGCCAGATCGCAGCATGATGAATGGTTCATCAACGAAGTCCTCAAGGTTAATTGCGGTTCTCTCAGAAAGTGGATGGCCTTCGTATACGACAGCTGATAAAGGATCTGTTAGCAGATGGATGAATTCCACGTTCTTCACTGGTTTTGCTGCAAAGCCCACGTCCACTGTTCCTTCTTCGATCCATTTTAAGATTTCCTCATATCCACCTTCATGAATCAGTAGATCGATATTAGGGTATTTTTCATTAAAGATAGAGAATAGCTGCGGTATGAATCTGGCAGTGAAGCTTGGAAAACAGCCGATCGTTATTTTCCCGACTTCCATTCCATTCACAGCTGCAATTTTTTGCTCGATATGTGCAAGGTTGGCAGTGATGGCCCGCATATGTGGAATAACCTGTTCCCCTGCAGTCGTGAGTGTTATACCTTTGCGGTCACGCTTTAATAAAGTCACACCAAGTTCCGTTTCAAGTGCTGTAATGTTATGGCTCACGCCTGATTGAGTCAGTCCGATCCGGTCTCCCGCTTTCGTAAAACTTCCGTGTTCAACAACTTGTAAAAAGACTTCCAGCTGAAAAAAGTTCAAGTGCCCCACACCTTTCTTCTAATTTATTATACATGAGAAACTCTAATCCAAGTAATGAAAAACATTCATTTTACTTATGGTGTGGTCGAGAATACAATAAAATTACAAAAATAAAATGCGAATGGGTGATGGGAAAATGATGAAACGGAAATACGAGCAAATTTTTTCACCGTACATGCTTTCTAATGGATCGGTTCTTAAAAACAGGATTGTAGTTGCGCCCATGACCACTTATTCAGGTCAGGAGGATGGCTTGGTTTCTGACCAGGAATTAGCTTACTATAAAAGAAGAGCAGATGGACCTGCCATGTTCATAACTGCCGCTGCCGCCATTTCCCCTGTTGCTACAAGCTTTCCCCGGCAAATGAAAGTATATGATGAACAAAGCATCGCTGGACTCACACAGCTTGCAAAAACAATCAAATCAAAGGGTGCAAAAGCCATCCTCCAGCTTCATCATGGCGGAAGCGAGAGCCTTCCAAGCTGTACAGGCGGAGAAAAAATGGTTAGTCCGAGTGGTATCATTGCAAGCGTTTATAAAGAAATGGGCGGGGAATACATTCCTAGGTCAATGAGCCACACTGAGATTCTATCCACTATTCAAGACTTTGGAAGAGCCACCCGCCATGCCATTCGTTCAGGATTCGACGGCGTGGAAATCCATGGAGCGAATGGATATCTCCTTCAGCAGTTTTTTTCACCCCACTCTAACAAACGGAGAGATCATTGGGGAGGGAATTTGGAGAATAGAATGCATTTTCCACTTGCCGTCATCGCGGAGGTGAAGAGGATCCGTGATCTATACGCAGACAAGGAATTCATTATTGGGTATCGCTTTTCCCCCGAAGAACCGGAAGAAGGCGGTTTGAAAATGGATGACACAGCTGCATGGGTGGATGAATTGGCAAGTCAAGAGCTTTCCTATTTACATCTTTCTGTTAAAAATGTCTGGTCCATCGCCAGAAGTGGATTGAACATGGGGTTAACAAGGACCGAAATCATCCGCGATATCATCGCTGGCAGGACCAGTTTCATATCACTTGGATCGATTCATACTCCAGAGGAAGCAAATGCTGTGCTTGAGAAAAATATACCGCTTTTCGCATTAGGAAGAGAACTACTGATGGAACCGGACTGGGCCAGTAAAATAAAGGAAGGTAGGGAAGACGAGATCATGACGACCTTGCCGCGCGATAGCAGGTGTACATTAATGATTCCAGACCAAATGTGGGAGAATATCATCTCTCGTGACGGCATGCCCGAGAAATGATTATATGGATGTAAAAAATGGTAATCTCATGAGGGGAAATTCAATGAATAAAATAGCACTTTTTCAACTGTCTCTAGCCATGACAATCTTTGGTTCTGTCGGTTTCTTTTCAGAACTATCAGGACTTCCTGCATTGGAACTGGTTTTTGTTCGCTGCATTTGTGCTGCTGTATTCTTATGTGCAGCATGGATGATTACCGGACATTTCAAGAACGAAATATGGAATTTCAGAGAGGTAAGGCTCATCATTTTCTGCGCGGTGGCCAACTTGTTAAACTGGATATTCCTCTTTAAATCTTTCGAACTGATATCCGTGACAATTGCCATTTCTCTTTATCATTTAGCCCCGATCATTGTACTCATTATAGGGAGCTTCATCTTTAAGGAGAAAATGAGTTTATTCTCCATCCTGGCCATTTCCCTTTGCTTCATTGGCACATTATTCATTATGGGAACAGATGGATTTCGATCATCAACTCCTGAATGGGAAGGGATCATGTATGGAATCATTGCGGCATTTTTCTATGCGGCAACCATGCTTTTAGGAAAGGGCATTAAAAAGACAAGTGTATATGCGACCACTTTTCTGCAAATGTTCATTGGATTCCTATTACTGATTCCTTTTGTGGATTTTTCAGTATACACAACGCTAAAAGCTTCCGAATGGTTGTATACGGTACTTACTGGCATCATTCATACAGGCGTCGTGTATCTTCTATTTTTTAATAGCATTCGCCATTTGCCTACAAATGTAGTATCTTTCATGATTTTTGTAGATCCGGCAGTTGCCATCCTTTTGGATATTCTGCTTTCAGGGTTTCAACCGGACAGGATTCAAATCTTGGGTATTTCATTGATATTCATTGGGGTGGTCTATTCGCTTAAGACTTCAAGACCGAATGAAAATGGTGTCATGGAGAAAAGGCCGCACACAATGTGAGGCCTTTTTCCTTTATGGTTTTTTATTAACCTATTGATTAAAATGATAGACATCCCAAATGTCAGGTGTTTCCGATCCAATGTACCAAGCAGATACACCGCCTAGATGATTTTGTTTTACCAGGACAATCCGGAGCTTCACTGATTTTTTATCCTCTATCCATATTTGATGCTTTTTCCCTTTGGAAGTATATTCCACGTAATTTTGTGAGGTCTTTTTATCCCATACCTTTTTAAGTCCATGAGATGAAATGATTTTGTTGACCTCAGCCATGGTACGGTCATGACTTTTCACTTTATTGGTCGATAAATCGGTTACCCATTCCCTCGTATAAAATGGTACAGCCAATATGATCTTATGAGCAGGTACTTCTTTCATTAAAAGCTTCGTTCCTTCTTTGATCCAAGGTAACGAAGAAACGGAACCGGCTACTGGGCTCCCTCCCCAATGCTCGTCATAACCCATTATGATTATGTAATCCGCTATTTTGCCAAGAGCTTTCCTATCCAGGCTTTTTGACCAAAAAGGGTCGTCATTTTCCCGGGTGACATCCACGGATACTTTAATTCCATGTGGTTTTAATGCCTTTTTTAGTTCGCCTATGAAAAGTACAAAGTCCTTCTTATTTTTTTGATCGATGTTCTCAAAATCTACATTTATTCCATCACTTTTAGTTTTAACAAGTGAATCCCGTAAAGTTGAAACTAATTTCTGGCGCTTTTTGGTACTGCCTAGTACAGAACCAGTTAAAACAGGGTCAAATTTATTACCGATAAGCTGCCAAACTTGTTTTCCTTGTTTATGAGCGTTTTGGACGAATTTTGCATCTACAGAAACGGAAACATAATTACCGGTATCTGTCAGTGTATAGGAACGGGGAGATACTACATTTAAATTGGGCTGTTTAATTTGTTGGGTGTAGTTTTCTTTCGATCCATTATGCGTCCAGCCCATGACGATACGTTTTTGCGCTTTTTTTTGAAGTTGGGATTTCATTATCCATCCCTTTTTTCCGTTTAGCAATTGAACTTGGTAGTAATAATCCGGAATCTTCAATTTTTGGCCCACTTTAAGGGTAACTGTGCGTAAGTTATTTAATTTCGTCAAATCACTTGTGGTTACCTTATATTTAGAAGAAATCTTCCACAAGGTATCGCCTGATGCAACTTTATGGATCTTATATTTCTGGGGAATCTTCAGGCTTTGGCCAACAGTAATTTCAGTAGAAGTCAATTTGTTTTCTTTTTGTAATGCACTTACTGAAACTCCATATTGATTGGCTACTTTCCATAATGTGTTTCCAGTCTTTACTTTATGAATGATAGGCCCCGCGGAATCCCCAACGACAGAAGAAATGACGGGAAACTCCTCGCCTTTTTTTAAGGTATTTAATAGAATAGAACTTAATTTAGGAGAACTAAAAACTTTTGTATTGTCCACTTTAACAGAACCTATGTATTGGGTTTTACTTGATGAATGACCATTGGTTGGAAAGAGACACATACAAAGGAAGCTTAACATAATAAAACATCCAAAGAATTTTTTCACAATTATTTTATTCCCCTTTGTAAAATTTAACTTTACTAGTTTACTATGGAGAATAGCTATAAAATAGAGGTACATTGTGGAAAGGCACTATATAGAAGGAATAGGGATCTAAAAAGGATTTACGATTCTGCTGTTGCAGCAACACCCACACTAAGGTAGATCGAATTATATCGCTGTAGGTCGAATTATTCCGCAGAATGACAATTAATTTGTTAGTTCTAGTCCATATATGAAGAAGGGGATATTTTATATGTCACATTTTGCATTACAGTTTTATGATTTTAACGTATGGGCAAATAAGCAGATTTTCAACCGCTTAAAAGAGCTTCCAAGGGATGTTTACCATCAAGAAGTTCAAAGTGTGTTTTCATCGATATCGAGTGTGATGGCCCATGTGTATCTTTCCGATCTGGGGTGGGTGGAGGTTTTTTCCGGTAAAAGCATGAAACATGCATTGATGTTGGCTGAACAACGGAAAGAACAAACAGTGTCAAAGGAATTAGAGGAAATGGAGGCCATGTTTTTTAAGTTATCCGAGCAGTACAAATCGTTGCTTAGCCAAAAAGAAAATATAGATAAGCCTCTTATGATTGAGAATCCATCTGGCGGCCAAATGAAAACAGGTGTAGCCGAATTGGTACCCCATGTCGTGAATCATGGAACATATCACCGTGGCAATATCACAGCCATGTTACGGCAAATGGGTCATGCTTCTGCTTCGACGGATTATGGTCTTTATTTATTTTTAAAAGGAAAGTAACTGGATTTCAATTTGGCAAAAAAAGATAGTTCCGTGAAGGCTACCTGTAATTTTGAAAATATCGAAACCCTATACATAGGACAGGTTAACCAATTTTTTCTGGTTGGCCTTTTTTACGTTTGCCGTTGAAAATGACTTGTACATGACATTTGTCATCTTCTAGTCATGACACCTGGTACTAATAATATCAGGTTGATTTCTTTATAATATGTATAACGACAAATAAAAGGAAGTGCAATTGAATAATGACCTTGCAAAATACGAAGAACTTGAGAAAACAAATTGCTCCTTTTGAACAATCAACGACAAAGCAAAGTATATGGCAGATCGTCAATACCTTGGGGCCGTTCATCATTTTATGGTACCTAGCATATATAAGCCTTTCCGTTTCTTATTGGTTAACTTTAGTTCCAGCCGTGATTGCTGCTGGCTTCTTGACAAGAATATTCATTATTTTCCATGATTGTACCCATCATTCATTTTTCAAAAGCCGCCGTGCGAATAGAGCAGTAGGTACGATCATGGGTGTTTTGACTTTATTCCCGTTTGATCAATGGGGGCATGAGCATTCTGTGCATCACGCGACAAGCGGTAATTTGGATAAGCGGGGTACAGGAGATATTTGGACCCTTACGGTGGATGAATATTTGGCTGCACCGCTTAAAATTCGTTTTGCCTATCGTTTTTATCGCAATCCATTGGTTATGTTTGGTATTGGTCCAATTTATGTATTCCTTCTTAAAAATAGATTTAACCGCAAAGGTGCTAGAAAGAAGGAGAAAATGAATACGTATTTGACGAATGCATTAATCGTCGTATTAGCAACATTGCTTTGCCTGGCAGTAGGCTGGCAGTCGTTCCTTCTGGTACAAGGTTCCATTTTCATGATTTCTGGTTCAGTGGGCATTTGGCTGTTTTACGTCCAGCACACATTTGAGGACTCTTATTTTGAAGAAAATGAGGAGTGGGAATATGTATTGGCAGCAGTGGAGGGAAGTTCTTTTTATAAGCTTCCAAAACTGATGCAGTTCCTTACTGGTAATATCGGTTACCATCATGTTCACCATTTAAGTCCAAGGGTACCTAACTATAAATTGGAAATGGCTCACAATAATACGCAGCCTTTAAAGAACGTTCCAACGATTACTCTTGCGACAAGCTTGCGCTCACTCCGTTTCCGTTTATGGGATGAGGAATCCAAGAATTTTGTTGGTTTTAAAGACATCAAATATTTAACGAAAAAAAGCGTTTCCGCTCAAGTTAAATCTGAACTGTAACGTTCATGTATCATTTCAGACTCCCTTATTAATCCTTGGATTTTGGGGAGTCTTTGTTTCATATAAGGAACTCGATAAAGGAGAGAACTTAAAAATGATTCGAATTGTCATTGCAGAAAATCAGCAAATGCTGTTAGAGGCAATAAGTTCTCTACTCAATCTTGAAGAAGATATAGAAATTGTCGGGCAAGCCAGTAATGGAGAAGAAGCGATGTCTCTTGTACAGCAATTACAGCCTGATGTTTGTATCATGGATATGGAGATGCCTGTAATGAGCGGACTTGAGGCTGCGGAATCTTTAAAGTCATTTGAATGCAAAGTGGTCATTTTAACGACATTTAGAAGGACTGGTTATTTTCAACTCGCATTAAAAGCTAATGTAAGTGGTTATTTATTGAAGGATAGCCCGATTGAAGAGTTAGCCTGCTCGATTCGCAGCATAATGGATGGCAAGCGAATATACTCCCCAGAACTTATAGATGAGTCTTCCGGCAATTATGGCCGGGAAATGGGAGTGTTAGGGCTTTTAGCCGATGGTCAATCCAAAATTGAACCGTCTAATCAGCAAAGCGGCACAATAGGGACAGTAAGGAAATATCTTTCGACCATCAAGGATAAAATGAAGTTACCGGCTGGTTAAGATTTGTTTCTTAAATCCTGTTGACACGTTTTTTTAAATTGTGTACGATGGATTAAATTATAATATTGAAAATTCTGTGATGAAGAGAGTAGTTCATTTTGAAATGGAAAGCGAGTTAGGGATGGTGGGAGCCTAATGCAGGACGGATGAATGAAGCGCACTTTGGAGAAATTTCTTGAAACGTTTAGTAGGGAAAATCGGGGAGTCACCTCGTTAACAATGGAAAGTGGTCACAATTTGTGGCAACTAGAGTGGTACCACGGGAATTCATGCTCTCGTCTCTTATTTAGAGGCGGGGGCTTTTTTGTTTAGGAGGGAAAATGACGATGAATAAACCAATTGCAGAATTGATTTCAACTGCTTTGAACAATGAGATGCCAGCAAGTGAAATAGAAAAATTAATGGAAAAGCCAAAATTGATGGAGTTAGGCGATGTCGCCTTTCCGTGCTTTACTCTTGCGAAAAAATTCAAAAAATCGCCTCAAGTGATTGCGTCTGAAATAGCCCAACAATTAAACAGTAAGTTGATCCAAGAAGTGAACGTAGTGGGGGGTTATCTGAATATCTTCGTCAATCAACAGATGGTGACGGAAAACGTGCTGCAAACGATATTAAGGGAAAGGGATCAGTATGGTTCGATGCAGCCTGTACAGGAAAATGTCGTGATTGATTATTCCTCCCCGAATATTGCCAAGCCCTTTTCCATGGGGCACTTACGCTCAACGGTCATAGGGAATGCACTGGCCAACATTGCCGAAAAAAATGGCTACAATGCCGTGCGTATTAATCATTTAGGAGATTGGGGCACGCAATTCGGTAAGTTGATTGTCGCGTATAAGCTGTGGGGCGACAAAGAGGCAATCGAAGCTTCGCCGATTGAGGAATTATTGAAAATCTATGTGAAGTTCCATGAAAGAGCTGAAACGGATGAATCGTTGAATGAACAAGCACGCGCAAGCTTCAAGTCGCTTGAAGATGGGGACGGGGAAGCACTGGCATTGTGGAAATGGTTCAGGGATGCGTCTCTAAAAGAATTTGAGACGATTTATGACTTATTGGGCATCCGTTTTGATTCCTATGCCGGCGAAGCGTTTTACAATGACAAAATGGATGCTGTTGTCGGGGAACTAAAAGAAAATGGCTTACTTACCCTATCCGAAGGTGCCTATGTCGTTCAATTGGAAGATATGCCGCCTTGTTTGATTACGAAAACGGATGGTGCGACACTTTATGCCACGCGTGATTTAGCTGCAGCCATGTATCGTAAAAAACAGTATGAGGCGAAGAAAACATTTTATGTTGTCGGAAACGAACAATCCCTGCACTTTAAGCAACTCTTTAACGTCATAGAAAAAATGGGGTATGATTGGTCAAAGGATTTGCAGCACGTAGCATTTGGCATGATGTTGAAAGACGGTAAGAAAATGTCGACACGTAAAGGGAAAGTCGTGCTGCTTGCGGATGTATTGGCAGAGGCGATCGAAACTGCGAAGCGCAATATTGAAGAAAAAAATCAAGCGCTTGAACAGAAAGAACTGGTTGCAAGACAGGTTGGTGTCGGAGCGGTAATCTTTAATGATTTAAAAAATAACCGCATGAACGATATTGATTTTTCATTAGAGCAAATGATGAATTTTGAGGGAGAAACGGGTCCATATGTACAATACACATTTGCGCGAATTTCCTCATTGCTTGAAAAAGGTGAATTTAAAGAGCAGGCCATCCAGTATGACGCTTTAGGGGAATATGCGTGGTCAGTCATCCAGCTGCTGGAGCAATACCCGATCATTGTCCAAAAATCATTTGAACAAGCCGACCCATCACAAATCGCGAAATTCAGCTTGCAGTTATCTCGTGCATTCAATAAGTATTATGCACATACGAAAATCTTAGTTGAAGATGAATGGAAACAAATGAAGCTCTCATTCGCTTTTTCCGTAGCGATTGTTTTGAAGGATGCGTTAAGTTTATTGGGAATTTCGGCGCCGAATAAAATGTAAGTTTAAATAATCCCTGCAAAAAAAGGAATCCATTTTGATCTTTCAAAATGGATTCTTATAAAATGGATGCACAAATGCCTACTCGATGACATTGAACCATAAGGGATTTATCTCAAGTTCAACGTTGAATTGATCGTGATTTCCTCGCCAGCCTTTATGTCTTTATGTGCATACAAGTCTATCGTTAGTCGCATTCGGAGTGCATCTAAGGCAGCCCTGGTGCAGTGATACTACTTTATTTTTCATATGCTTCATGGTAAATGTTGTTTCCAATTTTTCAACCAAGAGTGTTTATTCAGGAACAGGAAGATGAGGCTCTTTTTTCAAAAGCAGTCCCTGCTATTAAAATTGATGTGGAAAGAATATGAATAAAATGGATTGACATTCATTGGCAATGTGTTAATATTTATAAAAATGGAACCGGTTCCAAAATTCGCGAATGGATGAATGAAATGGTTAAACAAGAAAACGCAAAAGTTACAATTTACGATGTTGCTAGAGAAGCAGGTGTTTCAAAAACCTCCGTTTCCCGGTATTTAGGGGGGAGATATGATGAACTCTCTGACAAAACCCGTAAGAAAATCGAGCTGGCGATCAACAAAATGGAGTACCGTCCAAATACGATGGCAAGAGGGCTCAAAAGCAATAAGAGTTATTTGATTGGAATCATCGTGGCGGATATCAACAATCCATATACGACGGCCATCCTTCGGGGGGCTGAAGATATATGCAGCCAGAATGGATATAATCTGATGATTTGCAATTCGGATAATAACCCCGAGAAGGAAAGAGGCTATTTTGATATGCTTCTATCCCATCGCATCGACGGGCTTATCATTCATACGACTGGCGGAAATCACGACATGCTAAAACAGATGCAAGTGCAAAAGACCCCGATCATCCTTTTGGATCGGAAAGTGCCAGATCTTGAAATCGATACGGTAGGATTGGATAATTTTCACGCTACTTCACAAGCGGTCAATTATTTGGTTGGCCAAAATTATGAACGAATTGCGTTTTTCAGCGAACCTGCAAGCAAAGTCAGTACCAGGTATGAACGGCGGCTATCCTTTCAGCAAACGCTGATGAGCCACAGTCATCCGAGTTCAGGTGATGTTTATGAGGTCAATGTCGACGATTTAAAAGATGTCGAGTCCAAGCTCCAGCATTTTTTAGATGATTCCAAAGGCGTATCAAGAGCTATATTGACGGCAAATAGTGTCGTGCTATTAAAATTAATTTTACTTTTACAAGAAAAGAAACTGTCGGTCCCGGAAGATTTAGCCATGATGGGATTTGATAATCCGGATTGGAGCACCATTGTTTATTCGGGCATTACAACGATTGAACAGCCCACATACCAAATCGGGGTCGCTGCTATGGAAATGATCCTGCGCCGCATTGATGGACAGGTTTCCCCAGCGCAGACAATGGCGTATCAAGCGAAATTGAATGTTAGGCAAACGACGCCTTTTATACAGAAATAAGTCTTCTAAGCAAGGAAGACTTTATTTAAAAATAAAATGGTACCGGTACCATTTCTGATGGAACACATTCATAAGGAGGAAGGATAAACGATGGAAGTCTTTGTATGCATGAATTCAATACCACTGGAAGTGCTTCAAACGCTCGGACATCTTGAAATCATAAAAGCGGCAGCGGCTGCCGGAGCTGATGGAATCGAAATCAGAAGAGAGCTATTGGGCCCGGATGATATGTTGGAAGAGTTGGGTGCCTTATGCAGGGAGCTTAACTTGGACATTTATTATTCCGCTCCTGATTTCCTGATCGGAACAGACCATCAAATGAATGAAATAGGTTTTAAACGCTTGGCAAGGGAAGCGGATGAACTGGGAGCGGAATTGCTGAAGATGCCTCTAGGAAACTACGATTTCTTTGAAACTGATATGTTTCGGATGAATGAGGTCTTGGTGGAAAATCTGCAAAACCGTGAATTGAAAATCACCATCGAGAACGATCAAACGCCTGGAGGTGGAAATGTAAACCGAATCGCTCATTTCCTGAGTCGCACCGAAAAGTTCGGCATCCCGATTAGATTGACATTCGATACGGGCAACTGGCTGTATACAGAAGAAGTTCCAATCAAGGCTGCGAAAGATTTAGCGGGATATGTGGACTATATTCATTTGAAGCAAGTGAAGCGCGAGAAAGAGGAATGGGTGACCGAGCCGGTATCTTTGCCGCTGCAGCCTGAGGTAATAGAGTTAATGGAACGTTTCAGTGGTTCATGCCCGAGAGCGATTGAATTCCCGGTAACCCTGGAAAATGTAGAAACCTATATTTCACACATGAAAATGGAGCGGGGTGTTAGCCATGAGCGAGCTTAAGGTATTGACGATGGGAGAAGCTATGGCGATGTTCATAGCGGATGAGCCAGGGAATCTTGAAGAGTGCTTTAGTTATAAACGTTATGTGGCGGGGGCGGAAACGAATGTAGCGATCGGCCTGTCAAGGTTAGGGATCAAAACTGCATGGATGAGCAAAGTGGGGGATGATTCGTTCGGGCGCATGATTATGAAAACGCTCACAAATGAGGGGGTGGATGTCTCCAATGTTTTGGTGGATCCGCTCAATCCAACTGGGTTCCAGTTAAAATCGAAAGTCGAACAAGGAGATCCGGTCGTTGAATACTTTAGGAAGAATTCAAGCGCCAGTAAGATTTCCCTGGAGGACTTTCCCCTGGAGAAGCTCCCTTCAACTCAGCACCTGCATTTAACGGGGATACCTCCTGCCATTTCCAGCAGTTTCAGAGAGCTGTCGTGGCAAGTCTTGAATCATCTGAAACAAAAGGGGGTAACCGTTTCATTCGATCCGAATCTTCGTCCATCACTCTGGCCGAATGAAAGGGAGATGATCAGCATCGTCAATATGTTTGCGGAAGAGGCGGATTGGCTGCTTCCCGGCATGCAGGAAGGTGAAATTCTTACAGGATACAGCAACAAGGAGGATATCGCCAGTTACTACCTCGAACTCGGTGTTAAGCTTGTTGTGATTAAACTCGGGGAAGAAGGAGCCTACTTTGCGACCCAAAATGAAAGGAAGGAGGTACCGGGTTTTGCCGTAACGGAAGTCGTGGATACCGTAGGGGCAGGAGACGGGTTCGCTGTCGGTGTAATAAGTGCTTTACTGGAAGGGGCATTGTATGAAGAAGCAGTTTTACGCGGAAATGCGATGGGGGCCAAGGCCGTGATGTCTTCCGGAGATCACGAAGGCCTCCCTAATATGGAAGAGCTAGAACACTTTATGAAAAAAGGAGTGCTTCAATCATGTCTCAATTACAAGTAGCTTCGAGAAAAAGGTGGATGAGATTGATCCCCCTAGTGTTCATCACTTACAGTCTTGCCTATCTCGACCGTGCCAACTATGGGTTTGGCGTAGCGGGAGGAATGGGGGAAGACCTTAATATCACAGCCGGGGTATCTTCCTTTCTGGCCGCGCTGTTTTTCCTTGGTTATTTCTTCTTTCAAGTTCCAGGTGCACATTACGCAGAAAAGAAAAGTGCCAAGATCCTGATTTTTTGGAGCTTGATTCTCTGGGGAGGACTGGCCACATTGACGGGGATGGCGACAAGTGTGGCATGGCTCTATCCGATTCGCTTCCTGCTTGGTGTTGTTGAAAGCGCTGTTATGCCTGCGATGCTCGTTTTCCTGAGCCACTGGTTCCTAAAAGAAGAACGTTCCCGGGCCAACACCTTTTTGATTCTGGGGAATCCTGTTACTGTATTGTGGATGTCGATCCTTTCCGGCTACCTATTGAAGGCATTCGACTGGAGATGGCTGTTCATCATTGAAGGGCTTCCGGCTGTCCTGTGGGCGTTTATCTGGTATAAGCTCGTCAATGACCGTCCCAAAGATGCCAAGTGGCTTACAGATCAGGAAAAGCAAGATATGGAAGCTATCCTCCAGAAAGAACAGGCTGCATTAAAACCTGTGAAAAATTATAGGGAAGCTTTTAAGTCAAAGCAGGTCATCGTGCTCAGTATCCAATACTTCATGTGGAGCATCGGGGTTTATGGGTTCGTCATGTGGCTGCCGTCCATTATTAAACAGGCGTCGAACATGGATATAGTGGCAACGGGCTGGCTTTCATCCGGACCTTATTTGTTAGCGGTCATTTCGATGCTGGCACTATCCTATTTTTCGGATAAAACATTAAATCGGAAAACGTTCGTTTGGACATCGCTGCTTGTGGGGGCAATCGCATTCTTCGGGTCCTTCATGCTAGGCACATCGAATTTCTGGCTTTCATATGCCCTGTTGGTCATTGCAGGCGGTGCGATGTATGCCCCGTATGGACCGTTCTTTGCCATCATTCCTGAAATCCTTCCAAGGAATGTGGCTGGCGGAGCAATGGCCCTGATCAATAGCATGGGGGCGCTTGGCTCATTTGTAGGTGCCTATTTCGTTGGATATTTAAACGGACTGACCGGCGGGCCCGGAGCATCCTATATTTTCATGGCGGGATCTTTATTGATTTCTGCGTTACTCACATTGATGGTCAAAAAGCCTGCGGTTACGCCAGTCAAGCAAATGGGGGTGGTTTCGTCTTGAAAATTCAGCTGGCATTGGATCGCATGATTATGGAGGAAGCCATTGATATGGCACGAAGCCTGGAAGCCTCGATTGATTGGATTGAGGTGGGGACTTCCCTGATTAAAGAGTTCGGAGTGAATAGCATCAAAGAAATGAAAAATCACTTTCCGGATAAAAGAATCGTTGCCGACATGAAGACGATGGACAATGCGGCTTATGAAATGGATCTTTGTTTTCAAAGCGGGGCTGATGTAGCTACGGTAATGGGGGCTGCATCGGATGTAACCATCCAAAAATGCCTGGAAAAGGCGTATGAATACAAGGGGCAGATCATGATCGATTTATTGAATGTATCCGATTCCCGGCTTGAGCAATTACGGATTTACAATCAGGCGATATTCTGTGAGCATGTAAGCAAGGACAGCCAGGAGAATTCAGGTCATGCCATGATCAATATGAGAAATCATGCTGGGTCCATGAGAGCGGCAGCAGGAGGGATCACTCTTTCGTCCTTGCCTGTAATGATCAGGAAGGGGCTTGATGTCATCATCATTGTCTCGGCGATTACAAAAGCAAAGTATCCAGCAAAAGCTGCCCTTCTATTTAAGGAGACGGTGAATGGGGAGAAGGGTGTGAAGGAAGTTTGAAAAAGGAAATTGCGGTTATTTTAGAGGAATTGCACGGTGTATTTCACAAAATGGACGGAGGGGCAACGGATGCGCTCCTAAAAAATTTACGGTCGGACACCCGGATATTCATCGTGGGTGAAGGCAGATCGGGCTTCATGGCCAAAGCCTTTGCGATGAGATTGATGCACCTTGGCTTAAACGTCTATGCAGTCGGGGAAACGATTACTCCTTCTATTGCGAAAGGCGATCTGATCATAGCCATTAGCGGGAGCGGCTCGACCAAAAGTGTGATATCGGTTGCGGCAAAAGGCAGGGAAGTGGGATGCAAGGTGTTTTCGATCACGACGAATGACCAATCGGATTTAGCGAATGTCTCTCATGAGGTCTTGGTGATCCCGGCTGCTACGAAAAATCACTTGGACCATGAAACGAAAAGCGTCCAGCCGTTAAGTTCATTGTTTGATCAATGTGTACATGTTTTATGTGATGCAGTATGCTTGGACTATTCATTAACCGAGTCCATAAGCCACGAGCTCAGTTATTCCAAACATAGTAATGTAGAGTGAAATATGGCGGGCTCCTTCAGCGGGGCCCCGCCTTTTTGGAAACGAAAAATGCCCTTACTCCCAAACGGGAATAAAGGGCATGCACCGTGACATGTCACGGCGTTAATAAATTAATAAGCCAGGCTGAATAGGGCTTTGATGTGTGATAGATAGCGAACATTACTTGCTTCTTTCATCAATGTTGCCGGCAGGCCTTTAAGGGACGTGTTATTGGCCCCAACGGTTGCCACCGCATCCTTACGGCCAAGGCTCGCAAGTGTACCTGAGTTTACAGGTGAAAATTCTTCAAGTTTCTTGCCTTCAAAGGCAGCATATAGGTTGTAACCAACAAGCTCACCCATTTGCCAAGCATTTTGTGCAGTAGGAGCGTATGGACGGCCGCCTTCTGGAGGGAAAGCAACGGCACTGTCCCCGACAACGAATACGTCATTATGGGATTTCGATTGCAAATACCCATTAACGGTTGCTTTGCCGCGATCCACTTCAAGGCCTGATTCGCCTACGATAGGAAGAGCCGCAACTCCGCCTGTCCAAACAAGCGTATTGGCAGTTATCGTTTGTCCATCTTTCAATTCGATTTGATTTCCTTTAACACCCGTTACAGGCAGACCTGTCAAGAATTCAACGCCGCGTGCTTCCAAGCTTGTCATCGCACGTTCGATTAAGTGATCAGGCAGGACCGGAAGGATTTTTGGACCAGCTTCTACAAGCTTGATTTTCAAATCCCTGAAGTCCACTCCGAACTTTTTGGCGATTTTAGGGAAATGATCCACGATTTCACCGATTAACTCGACGCCCGTCAATCCGCCGCCGCCGATCACGATGGTTGCGTCCGCTTCATTATTCGTTTGTGCATATTCGCGGATGCGATCTTCGATATGTTTGTAAATCTTGTTTGCATCATTTACGGATTTCAAGACCATGCTGTTTTCCTCAAGTCCCGGAATGCCGAAGAATCCTGTTTGGCTTCCCAAAGCAACAACCAGGGCATCATAAGATAAAGTGGAACCATTGGCAAGTTTCACTTCTTTGTTATCGACTGAGAAAGACTCCACTTTGGAAATGATAAGGTCGATATCTTTTCCTTTGAAAAGCTTTTCCAAAGGAATGGAAACGGCTTGTTCAGAAATGGATCCGCCTGCAAGACGGTGCAATTCGGTGATGATTTGGTGCGTTGGAAATTGATTCACCACTGTAACCTGAACTTCATCTTTATTGTAATATTCACGTACGGATAAGGCAGATAGTAATCCCGCGTAACCTGCACCTAAGATGACGATTTGTTTTGACATAGTTAATCCCCCGTCCTTACTGATTGAAAGTTTATCAAATTATTTTTGGTTTTTACGTTCTGAAGAGACTTCAAGAAAAGCTTGGGCAAAACGGAAAAGTTTTTGTGCTTGCGGATCTTTCATCATCCTTAACAGACCAAAAAGACCGATTACATCATTATTCACTTCAGCACGATCCTTGGCTTCGATGGCATTAGCCGCAAGCCCTTTCACTGAATGGACTACAGGTGTCGCGATCTCCGAAATGGCGCTGACCGTATCATTTTTCAAAACATCATCGGTCGCTACCGATTGAGCGAAATCATAAGACTTTGTTAAAATATTCACTAACTCAGTCAGTTTTGGTAACTGCTCAACTAAAGTGTTCAATGATTCCTGAACCTCAGGCTTTAATAATTGGTCCAGTACATCTAATTGTTTTTGGCGGGCATTAAGTTGTTCAGTTTGTGATTGGGTAATCGTTTCTGACATATCCAATTCTCCTTTGCATTGAGCATTTTGTTGATGTAAATAGAAAAACTTGTAAAATATTACACAATGTGTGACCAGAAAAAATACTATCAAAAATGTAATAAAAGCTATCCTATAGTATATCCCTTTAGTTACATGAAAACAGCTGATTTTTTAAAAAAGATTCATAAAATAATCTTTTCCTGCTTATTTGAAGTATAGATTCTAATGGGAGATCCCATTACTTACCTAAAAAGGACTTTAAGAGGTTATCTATCATCGTCTCCTATCATACATATTTCCATCTTGATTTGCCATCCTAAATGTTGGAGGTGAAAAATGTGACTGATTCAGAATCTGAACTTACAGAAGAGAATAATGATAAGAAGCTTCATAAACTGGTTGGCAGTATGGAATATACTAAAGCCCAACTATTGGAAGGTATGAATGGAATTTCTGAAGTTTACCTCAAAAACAGTGAGGAAGGCACATCGGAAACTCCTGATAAATAGTATTGTTGTAAGCATAGCGAAACAGTATGCTTACTTAAAATATCAGAAACAACCGTAAACAATGGCTTGAGGAAAACATATAAAGCGTTGAAGGTAAATGCGTAAATGGCGAGCTGGATAGTCTGGATGTCATTCGCCAGTATGATGTCATAATCGATTATGCAACGAATAGAGTCCTGCCAGAATCAATAAAACAGTTCCGTGAATACATGAAAACCCGTTCATTGGCATTGGAAGTAACGTGAAAAAGGTTCCGATTTCATTCGGAACCTTTCAGACTGTAGACAAACTCGATGAAAATCGAGTTTGTCTATTTTTATGGCTTGTACAATTTGGACGTTGATTTCCACTCCAGGCACTCGCTTTCCGCGGGCGGTCGGGGAGCCTCCTCGGCTTTCGCCTGCGGGGTCTCCCCTAGACGCGCTTTTCCCGCAGGAGTCTCGTACCTTCCGTTCCAATCAACTTTGTCTTACCTTTTAGATAGAACACTTTTGCCTGGAGTCATTTTTGTTTTAAAATAGAAGTATTAAAACTTGAGGTGATGAGGATGCTTTCTAAACATGATTCTATTCAGCGAGATCAACTTGAAATGATTACTTTAGATCAACTGGTGCCACCGAACCATTTGGTTCGTAAAATGGAGGCTGCCATTGACTTCACTTTCATTTATGACTTGGTGAAAGATATGTATTCAGAGGTAGGACGCCCAAGTATTGATCCAGTTATTTTAGTTAAACTGACTTTCATTCAATATACCTTCGGTATTCGTTCCATGCGTAAAACGATTGAAGAAGTTGAAACCAATATGGCTTACCGTTGGTTCTTAGGCTATGGTTTCCATGATAAAGTACCTCATTTCTCTACGTTCGGGAAAAATTATGAGCGACGCTTTAAAGATACAAACCTATTTGAACAGATTTTCTATCGCATTTTAATGACAGCTGCTAATAAAAAGTTAATAAGTGCTGAACACGTTTTCGTGGATTCCACACATGTGAAAGCCAGTGCGAATAAACGGAAATTTGAAAAGAAAATCGTTCGTAAAGAAACACGAGCGTATCAAGGACGTCTTCAAGAAGAAATCAATCAAGATCGTGAAAACCATGGAAAAAAGCCTTTTCCACCAGATAAATTTGATAAAGAAGAGACCAAAGAGATTAAAGAAAGTACAACGGATTCTGAGAGTGGCTACTATGTGAAAGATGAACGAACAAAACAGTTTGCCTATTCATTCCACGCGGCCGCAGACCGCAACGGTTTTGTATTGGGAACGATTGTAACACCTGGAAATACACATGACAGTCAGATCTTAGAGTCACTAGTTGAACAAGTGATTGAGAAAGTTGGAAAACCGGAAGCCGTTGCCGCAGATGCAGCTTATAAAACACCAGCGATTACAAGCTACCTATTTAACAAAGAAATCATACCGGCTTTACCTTATACACGTCCTCGCACCAAAGAAGGATTTTTCCGCAAACAGGACTATGTATACGATGAACATTTTGATTGTTACCTTTGCCCTTCGGGCGAAACTTTAAAGTACTCAACAACAAATAAAGAGGGCTATCGCGAGTACAAATCGCCAAAACAAATTTGTACAACATGCTCATTTTTATCTCGGTGTACAGAAAGCAAAGACTGTCAAAAAGTGGTGACACGGCATATCTGGCAAACACATGTGGAAGAAGCAGATCATCTGCGTCATCATCAAGATGTAAAACCTATATATGCAAAACGTAAAGAAACGATTGAGCGTGTATTCGCAGATGCAAAAGAAAAGCATGGTATGCGTTGGACTACTTTAAGGGGACTTAAAAAATTGTCGATGCAGGCGATGCTTACTTTCGCTGCCATTAATTTAAAGAAGATGGCCAATTGGACATGGCGAGGTCCAAAAATGGCCTAACATAGTGGGCTCGTAGAGCCCCAATCTCTTAACTTTAGGCGAAAATTCAAAGGGAATTTCAAAAGGGGTTCAGAATTTTTTAATTCCGAACCCCTTTTGTCTACAAACTGAAAGGTTCCGATTTCATTCGGAACCTTTTTTCATCAGCGCATTTTTAATGGAAGCCCATCAATTCCTTCACATGTTTACAATTTTCTTTTGAAGTGAGCATTTCCAAGAGCGTAAAGGCAACATCGAATGCTGTGGAAGGATTGTAGGATGTAATGATATTGTCCGTAACGACAATCGGTTCATTAACGACAATCGCACCAAAATCTTTTAGCTGCCCCTGTCTCTTACTGGTTGGATGGTTGTACGTAGTGGCCTTTCTTCCATTCAATATCCCGCTTTTTCCTAACGGGAGAGAACCAACACAGATGGTTGCAATGATTTTGTTTTTATTATGAAAATAATTGATCACATCAAGAAACCTCTGATCATAGGCATCCTCATAGAAACCGGCTTCTTCAAAACCTCCTGGAATGGCCAAAGCATCGAAGTCATCAAGGTTCACTTGATCGAGGGTCAATTCGGGCTGCACGATAAAGTTCCATGTGCATTTCAATTGTTCATGAAGTCCCACTGTAACCAGATCAGTGGTACCATCACCCTCTAATTTATTCCAGCCCAATACATCCGTAAACACACTTGCTTCAACCGCTTCGAATCCATTGGATAGCAGCATCAATACTTTTTTCATAGCAAAATCCCCCTTATTTATATTTGTATTTATTATATAAAATTGAAATTCCATAATACATACGATTAATTATGTAATCATCTCGCTTCTGTTTATTTTATAATGTATTTAATAGATTTTTATTAATAATAAAAAGTGAGGGTGATCGACATGGATCGAACGGATAAAAAAATACTTTCCTTACTGGAGAATAATGGGCGCATGTCAATGAAAGAACTGGCACATGAAGTTTCCTTAACGGCTCCAGCAACCAAAGAACGTGTGAATAAATTAGAGGAAAGCGGAGTGATAAAAGGATATAAAACAGAAATATCCCTTGAAAAACTTGATAGGAGCATAACAGCATTCATATTATTCGAAACGGATAGATGCAAAGACTTTTATCAATTTAGCTTGAGCCATCCGGAAGTTCTCGAATGCCACCGGTTAGCCGGTCAATACAGTTATCTTATTAAAATAAGTACATTTTCCATGGAAACGCTGGAAGACTTCGTAGATGAAGCCATTAAATATGGGAAATCGTCCACCCATCTGATATTTTCTTCCACATCGAAGAATGTATTTTCAGGCGAGGAAATATAACCGGTTTTAATCCATTTACTTGCCATCTCTTTTATATATGAACAATTTGCAGGAATAAACTCCACCAATATAGAAAGTAAATAGTAACAAAAATCACAGTTGAAAGTTACAAAAGGGAGTGGAGAAGATTGAGTTTTATTTATGAGGAAGATAAAATAATGGAATTCCTTTTGGAGAATAAAAGTGAGTTTGAAGAGTATCTTTTATCAGCAGCGGTCAATGTCAGGGATAAAATCGAAGAAATCCTGCTGATTGGAAATGTCGACCTTTTGAATAATGCACACAAGCTCATCCGTTATATAGTGGAACAGAATGAAACGGATATGATTGCCTTTGCCGAAAAAGAGGGAGTTACGTGGGCGACCCACTCGATGACGCTTTCATTCAAGCTGGAATGGATTCAGGCCCTCCGCAGAACGCTTTGGACCTTTCTTTATAAGTTCGAACAAGAAAAAGAAGTGTTTATTGAGGATTCCAAGGTCTTTTTTGATTTAGAGAAAAAAGTGAATGAAAAGGTTGATGAATTTCTTAAATCCTTTTTCGTAAGTTACTCCGATTACAAAGACAAATTGATCCTGGCTCAGCAAAACTTGGTGGAAAATCTATCCGTCCCGATCATTCCAGTCAATTCCACAACCTGTGTGCTTCCGTTAATTGGGACAATCGATTATACACGAATACGGATAATTGAAGAAAAAGTATTGATGGAGATAGGGAAGCTGCGGATACAGACCTTGATCTTGGATTTATCCGGTATCATTGAAATGGAAGTTGAAATGATCAATGATTTAATGAAAATCCTCGATGGAACGGCAATGATGGGGTGTAAAGCTGTGGTGACTGGATTACGCCCTGAAGTTGTTACGAAAATGATCCGTTCAGGGATTCAGCTCGATAATAAAGCAGAAACAAAAGGGACGCTGCAGCAGGCCTTGAAGGACTATCTTGTAGTCACCTAAATCGTGAAGTGGGA
The DNA here is from genome assembly GCF_030817135.1 of Peribacillus sp. V2I11. NCBI lineage: Bacteria > Bacillati > Bacillota > Bacilli > Caryophanales > Bacillaceae > Peribacillus > Peribacillus sp. V2I11. The sequence continues at coordinate 3,286,106 of NZ_JAUSYW010000001.1, forward strand.
GTCGCCATGTTATGGTGACTTTTTTTTGTGGGTAATTCGGGATATTAAGGAAATTTATTTGTTGTTTTTTTCGACTCGAATAAGTAAATGGAATGGGGAACGGATGCTTGGTATCTTTATGAAAGAGGGTTTTAGTCTGTAGTAGAAAAGCCAGTTTGATTTCAGAAATCCGCTCCCTTTCCGCCGACTGTCTGCCGTTCGGCAGGGTGATGCAAATTTCTTCAATGGAACCCTCCAAAGAGAGGGTTTTCGTTTCACTTCAGCAAGGAATAGACATAAGTATCATGAGGGATGCCGTTTTGGTAAATATAACTCCTTAATATGCCTTCCTGGATGAAGCCGAGCTTAACCAATAGCTTACTTGATGGCTGGTTTTCCAGAAAAACGACCGCGCCGATGCGGGTTAAATCAAGGTCGTTGAAACCGTAAGCGATAATTTCTTTAAGAGCTTCTGACGTAAATCCCTGGCGCCAATGCGCAGGATGGATTTCATATCCGATTTCCGCCCGTCTGTATTTGGGACTGTGGGCATGAAAACCGATGGTGCCAATCAATTCTTGTGTATCTTTTCTTTCAATTCCCCATCGAATAGCTCGTTTTTCACAATGGTTTTTCGCAAATGATGCTACAATATCCTTCGCTTGTTCGACATTTTCCAATGAGTCCTGGCCATAAAAGCGGGTGACTTCATCTTTTGATAAACATTGGAAAAGAGCTTCCGCATCACTTTCATGAATCTCCCGTAAGCGTAACCTTTCCGTGTTCAATACAGGAAACATATTATTCCCTCCTCATAAATCAGTTTTCTATCTATTCGGTCTCCACGAAGGTTTTTCCTTTATTATGAAGTGCCTTTTTTGCCGGTAATTTCGGTGGTAATCGGACAAGCTAACATTAGAAAACGTAATAAATTGCCTTATGAAGGGGAGATAGATCATGGGAAAAAAACATCGTAACCGTACCGGTTCACCGAAAAAGAATAACCATATTCCGAAAGCGGACATCATTGCAGAACATGAAGCACACGGTAAAGAATACTCTGCGAATAAACGAAAGAACGGCCCTGGTTCCAATACCGATTGATGGGTCAAACTTTGTGACCGCTCTAGCCTTAAAAGGCAGGGCGGTTATTTGTGTTTCTTGCCATCAAAGTGTTCATCCTATATCTTAAAGAATAAAGAACCATTGAAGGGAGTCAGGATGATGAAAGCACTTGTCTTTGATGATTTCGGCGGACCGGAAGTCCTGTCTGTAAGGGAAATTGCAGAACCTGAACATTCAAAATCAGCCGTGATCGTTCGAATGAAAGCGATCGGATTGAATTTTGCTGATGTATATAGAAGGAAAGGGAATTATCATTTGGTGGGTGATCCCCCATTCATTTTAGGTTATGAAGGGGCAGGTGTCATCGAATATGTCGGGGAAGATGTTCATCATGTGAAAGCGGGTGACCGTGTCGGATTCGCTGATGTTCCCCATGCCAATGCGGAGCTGGTTTCAGTTCCAGCTGATAAACTGTTACCGCTGCCTGAGGGCATTTCCTTTGAAACGGCCGCATCCGTTTTACTTCAAGGATTGACTGCCCAATATTTAACTCATGACAGCCATTCAGTTAAAGAAGGGGAAACCATTCTGGTCCATGCCGCTGCAGGTGGAGTCGGTCAATTACTGACGCAGATGATCAGGATGAAGGGCGGTCAGGTCATTGGCTTGACCTCATCAAATGATAAAGCGGCTGTTGCCAAACAAATGGGCGCTGATCATGTTTTCCTTTACGGATCTGACTGGGGGGATTCCATTAAGGATGTAACCGGCGGCAAAGGCGTTGATGTCGTTTATGAATCAGTGGGTCAAACCTTGATGGATAGTTTCGAGGCGGCCAGGACTGGAGGAACTGTGGTGTTTTTTGGGATGGCAGGCGGTGATCCAGAGAAAATCGACCCCAGAATGTTAATGGATACATCCAAGGCATTGATAGGCGGAGACCTTTGGAACGTCCTGACTACCCATGAAGAACGGACAAGAAGAACAGCAGAGCTGTTCCAATGGATTCTATCAGGGGAAATCCTCATCAAGGAATCGACACTTTTTTCGTTGGAAAATGGTTTGGATGCACATAGACTTCTTGAAAGCCGGAAAAGTTCGGGGAAAATATTATTAATACCATGACAGGTCATGTGGGCTTTCCATTCTAAATGGGGCCCATTTTCTTTTACCCGAATAGTGGCCTGCCGCATTCAACACCTTATTCATACTGATGATCAGAACCTTTTTCAGTTCCTTTATATAGACCCATTCTAAGACCCTTGGAATAACTCCATAATAAATGCCCTTGCCCTTACAGGGGTTATGGCCTGCCATCAAAACAACCTGCTGCCCAAGTTCCCTTATCCACAAGATCCATATGCAACACACGAATTCAGAGGTGAAATCCACAGTGGTCCAATCACCAAACCACAATCTTCATTTTGCAATCCACAGTCGGCTTTCGTTACAAGCAAAAAAAAGAGAACGGATCCGCTCTCTTGGAAAACATATGACATATTAAAAGGCTTAAGGCGTGTGACTTTAAGAGGAAATGGAGAGAACATCGAGACGCTCCTTTTGGATCGCGAAATAGGATTGGAGGGTTTCCTTTTTCTTTGTGAGAGGAAAGTTCCGGACAGCTGGGGCCACTGCATGATTGCCGAATTTAAGAAGCAAGGTCAACAGCCTGTCCAACTGGCCATATGTGTCGTTTCTAATGCGCGTCATATACTCGGCAGCAACCTGCTTATCATTATCGGTACTTTTCCTTTTTCCTTTTGCCCGAAACTCTTCGGTCACAGTCTTTACACGGGAAATGAGCCATGTTTCGCACCAGCCGTTCAGCACATGGCGAACGAAGTCGGCTTGATGGTACTTATGGAGAATGGGCTCGATATGTTCAGCCATTTCTAAATCATTCACTTCCCGGCAGAGAGCTTTCTCGGAGATGTTTCTATGAAAATGAACGCGTTCAAGCAGGCTTTTGATGGATTCTGCCTGGTGGGCATACTTGACCATCTGTTCCAATGTTTCATTGTATATGATCTTGCTTAAATAAGCAGAGGCTTGTTTTGGGGCAAGAAGTAACTGCTTATTGGCAGGAAGCGCCTGGCCAAATTTCTTAAGAGAATGAGAATAGACGAAACGGGCTAACTTCTGCAGTTCCTTTTGGATATCATTGGAGATGTTTGTCGATTCTTGCAGAAATGAACGGAAAATATATTTGCCGACCCGTTCCAATTCCCTGCATACAGAATCATTGATATGCCCAAGGTAGCCAGAGTTAAATCGTTCTCCGCAACAATGTCCGTTCAGCCCTATTTTCCTTATACTGCCCCAAGACGCCTTCGGTAAAGGTGAATACCAGAACTTCTTTCTTTGAAAAAGCCCTGCTCGCAAAAGAAATCGTCACTAAATCGCCTAAAGCGTCATGGATTGCATCGACTGCATCCAATAAGCGCTGCCTTGTGAATAGCGAGCTGGAATCAGGAACGAATTCATTATAATCGAATAGTACTTCTTCAGACTTCAAAACAGACATTCGGAAAGCACCCATAAGCAGCAGCCGTTTGCCATGAATCGTTAAGGTTTTGAAAGCATCGCTATAAAAGAAACGGTATTTCTTGCAATAATGGTCCGTCTTCCTGTTATAGCCAAGATTACTTGCAGGACCAAGGTTAAACTTATAAAAAATATCTTCACCTTGATGAACAGGCACAAACACTTTTTTTAGTGATCCTTGTGGTGAGGTGAATTTATTGATGATCTGCCTTAAGTACTTTTCTGTCGTTCCGACTCCTCGGGCCATCATATGAAGCGGGCTCTGGATGACCCCATCCCAATCACTGTGGAGCAAGGCGTACAAACACGTATCGAATTCAGTGGAAGATACATTCCTTAATAGGTATTGGTAAGTTTCTTCATATATCATAAGGCATCCATCCTTTTCTAGAGTCTATATAAACATTAAATCGGTAAAAGTAGCATCGTTGGAGTAAATCGTTTTGGAAGTTTTTTGACGTTATTTCGATATATTCAAAAAATAGTAAATTAGTTGTACAAAAATGATAAAATGGGTAAATGGGAACATACATGACAAGGAGAGATTTTTAAAACCATGATACTTTCACTACTCGTTTTCATCTTGAAAGGAATTTTAATGAAAATACCATTTGCCATATTGGGACTTTCCTTGATTCCGCAGAGATGGACAAACGCAATCACCAAAAAGGAAATACCTTTTTTCATTGAACAAGTGCTGAGACTTTTAGTTTCTGCTGCCTTATTGTTTTTCGTTATCGATATCATGCTGCTGGATCTTACTGCCGCTGCATTCTTTTCGAGTTTTGCCATTATTCTTGGGCTCATTCTCATCATCGATTCAAGAATGTATATGTACAGTGCGCGTGAATCTTCGAGTACCCGACGGAACCGGAGGGGAAATGAAGCGGCGAAGCAACCAAAAACACCTTGGAACGTATATTTCAACAGTTTGATAGGTGTCGTTTTGATTGCAGCATGGGTCATCACGCTGTTTTACCCGATCACTTTTGCCGCAGATCTGCATGGATTGGCGAAGGTAGATAAGAAAAAAGAGCTGGAAGAAGTTCAAGATATAAAAACCATGCTGCTTGTTACAGTGAAAATGGCTGACGCAAAAGGCGATGCAGCGATTAATAAAATTGAAAATGCATCATATTTCACTGAAGGCGAATACCGTCTAACCAATATAAATGATGAATTGGCTTATACATCACCAATTGAAATGGACGGGTTTTTGAAAGCAGGGAAAGCGGAATACACGCCAGGTTATAATCTGATTTCCGCCGTATCGACGGATAAAGGGGCAAGTACTGTCAAAGGGAAGATGCTGTATGCTCCTTCACAGTACCTCGACCGTGATTTGGAAAGGACCATCCGCAAGGCATATCCGAATAAAGTCATCCATGATTCATATTTGGAACCGAACGAAGATGGAAAGCCCTTCTTCGTAGCTTCAGTTGGACATTATTTGAAATACCGCAGCGGTCCCGTAGTGGACGGGGTGGTATTGGTGAATCCGGAAACGGGGGACACGAAATACTATCCAAAAGGAAAAGAACCTAAATGGGTGGATAGGACATTCACATTGGAAACAGCCCTGGAATATTGGACCTACTGGGGAAAATACGTTCACGGGTGGAAAAACCAGTCCCTGATTGGGCCGAAGAAAGATGTCCTGATTCCTAATGAGGATAATATGCAAGTTACGTTTAACGAAAAAGGCGAATTGATTTATGTAGTGGACTTTACCCGGGCTAAATCAAAAGGCAACTCCAAAACCCTTGTAGGTTATGGTGTTTTCAATGCCAAAACCGGTGAAATGACGTACTATAAAGGCGTCACGTCCGTTCTAACTGGAAAGGAAGCAAAATCCAACGCCAATGCGAGTGAGTTTTTGTCTAAATATCCAGGCTGGAAAGCCACTAATGGAATTTTCTATACGATTTACGGTGCTCCCACTTATGTCATTCCGGTTACAAAGGGCAGCAAGTTCCAAGGTGTGGCGATCGTTTACGCCAATAGCGATAATCCTCAAGTGGTCTTTGGGAAAACGAAAGACGAAGCTTTCCGTAATTATAAAAAACTGATTGCCTCTTTAGGGAAAGTCAGCGGTGTGACGCCTCAAAAAGGATTTGAAATGAAAGAAATAAAGGGGAAGGTAATAAGGATCAATGATGCCAATCTCTCAAATGGATACGTATTCCATTTAATCGTCGAAGGCAATGCCAAGAGGTTCTCGGTGGACCCTGGTGTCAATGCGCTATCTGATATTGTGTTGACGAATGTAGGAGACCGGGTTGTGCTGAAGGTGATGGATATGGAAGAAGACATCGTTCCAGTCGATGAATTCACTAATCTGGACTTACCAAAGAAGTGATAATGGACCAGTGGACAACGGAATGATGGAAGAGTGGATATCTGCTTGCCATCTCCAATATAAACATGAAAAAAAGCATTGTTATCCGCAATGCTTTTTTTCATGTCTTCGAATGATTGTCATTATAAGTCCGATAGATTGAATGAATGGATGGATTCCATATAATATCCCTTTTGAATGACGGCTTTTATTGCGAAGTGCCCATTTATCCGTTTCCGCACCCGGTACAGAAGTGAAGCGATTTCTTCTGCCGTCACAATTTGCTCGGGATCACCGACTCTCTCTGGCCATACTTGCTGGACAATCTCTTCCTTTGAAATAAGGTTGTCCAACTTCTCATAAAGCAGCTTAAAGCAATTGAATTCCTTTGTCGGCATTTTAATGGGTGCTTCTTCATTGATGATCACGGTCTGAAGGTGCTCATTGATAGCGACGGTTTGCAGGAATTCGGGGTTCACCGGCGTGAAATCCATTGTTAAATCGTTGTCGATGGAGATTATGAATTCAATCAATCCATTGACCAAAGTAATCGAATCTCCCGGTTCAATGTGACAGGGATTGCCCGGTACTAGCGGCATCTGGTTCACGGAAGTGCCGTGTTTGCTTGCCAAATCCTCAATGAGGAGCTGCCCTTCTTCCATATAAATCCGGCAATGTTCCCTGGAAACAAAGTCATTGTAAAGCCTGAAATCAGCTTTGGAGTGCTGGCTTGCTCGTCCGATCAGCAGGCTTTTCCCTTCAAATACATAGGCGAATTCCTCGGTTTGGCCTTTGTGCATGGTCCTCAATACAACCTTGAAAGTTTTATAGATCATTCACTTCATACCCCTTAAAAAGTCTGAATATTTAAATTATTTTTATGGATTTATCATTTTGGCTACATGGCTGTTTAGTGGGTTCAATTTTATAATTATAAATTATCAGTCGCTTACTTACTAACGAAAAATGAAAAAATACAAATTAGGCACACAGCCATTATAACATGAAGAAGAAACTCTATTTTTGCTGATATTCGCTTTGACTGTGGGAGGAGAATTTTTATGGCGTTTCCTCAAAGCCGACCAGGCAGCACCGGAAGAAGTATGCGATGAAAATGTACCTTACGCTTGAACGCAATGGAAAAGGAGTTGACAAAGGTGAGTATGTGGAGAGATAGGATAAATGCCTTCAGCATCCTGCTGATGATCATTAGCATGATGGTATATATTATTTTTCCCCAGCCCTTTACCCTCATTCTGTACTGTATATTTGGCATTGCCTTTATCAGCCTGACTTTACTGAATTAAGCATATCCTGGATTGGGAGAGGGATGTTGGAGACGAAGCGGGAAGGAAGAAGACAGAAAAAGGTGGGGGAGGCATGCTGAAAACATGAATCCTCCACACGATTAGCAAGTTTCTGTTCACCTGTTTGTGAAAATCATAGATGATATAAAAAGCCTGCCGGATCAACGGCAGGCTTCAGACTGTAGACAAATTCGTAGAAAGCGAGTTTGCCTACAGTTTTTTTCTTTGAAAAACGTTCCAGTTGATTTCAGAAATCCGCTCCCTTTCCGCCGACTGTCTGCCAAGCCTCCCCGCCGCAAGCGTCTGTGGGGACTCGTCTAGCCAGTTATTCGGCAGGAGTGTCGCAAATCTTCAATCCAATGAGGGTTTCATTCATATAGAAAAGTAAAAAACCATGAAGGATAACCAAGTCTCATTAAAATCATGGTTCGGGATGAGACCATTCCGAACCCCCTTTTGTCGACAAACTGAAGCCTGCCGAATCAACGGCGGCTTTTTTGCATAAGCGAATTTATAACATCCCTTTTCCTTATTTTATGGCGAAAATAAAACTAAAGGCTCGCGCTTTTGTTGATTTTTTCATAAAATAAGTTATTTTTATAATAAAATATACCTATATTAACCATTACTGTAGCAATATTACTTAGGGGAGGTGCTGGAAATTTTTAAAATATTCCTATCACGATTTTTTGAAAAGAGAATTAAAAGGAGGGAATGATAGTATTTGAAAAAATTAATATTGGTAATAGGTGCTTTCATGCTGCTTGGACTAATCTTAATGAATACCTTAACAGATTCAGGAACAATGGCACGGGATGGAATTGAAATTAATACAACATATTTAAAAGACTCAAAAGAATTGGTGGCTGATATGAGTATCTCAGGCAACCTTCATAAAAAGAAAACGCTAGAAATAAAAACTATTTTAAAAGAAAAAAATACAATTTCAATAAAGAACGATCAAGCTGGTGGTGAAATAGAATGTATAAGTAATTAATTCAAAGGGAGAAAAGGTAATCCCTGAAAAAATAAAAGGCGATGCAATTCGTTCATTTGAATCATTGTCTGGAGAAGGAAACATCAAATTAGTTTTAAATAGTGGGAAACAAAATGCTATGATTATTATTAATGGGGATGAGCTTAATAATGAATAACTGAAAAGTTCTGTGGATGGAATCAATCAGGAAATCATACTTCTTTCGTCCTGATTTCATTTAATCACGCTGAACCGTATCACAATTTTAAACGGGAATCGACTAAGATATTCTTAAGCAGGAACCCATTAAGGGTACCTGCTTTCTTTATTTCTAAGGGACAACGAGGTATTGGCGCTTCACAAAATCGTTTTATGAAATTCCGTGAGGGGCCATTGATTTTACATGACTTTAAAAGAGCCATTTTTATCCTTAGACGGTATAATTAATTGGCAGAAGTAGACATTAAAATGGACTGCACCTGTGGTTTTTGACGTTTATTACCTGAATCATGAGAGAAAGACCTTTATACAATAAAGTCAAAACAAGAAAAGGAGAAACCATGACAAATGAAACTGGATGGAATTTAGATAATAGTTATGCCCGTCTTCCGGAAAAATTTTTCACGAGCACGAACCCGACTCCTGTACGTTCACCGGAGTTGATCATTCTCAATGATCGTGTGGCTGCATCCCTTGGTTTGGACGTTCAAAAGCTGCAAAGCGATGATGGCGTGGCGGTGTTTGCCGGCAACGAGGTTCCAGAAGGTGCTTCGCCTCTTGCCCAAGCTTACGCGGGTCATCAATTCGGGCATTTTAATATGTTAGGCGACGGCCGGGCGATACTGCTTGGCGAGCAGATTTTGCCTCAAGGCGAGCGGTATGATATCCAGCTGAAGGGTCCGGGAAGAACGCCATACTCCCGCGGTGGCGATGGCCGGGCTGCACTTGGACCGATGCTGCGCGAATACATCATCAGCGAAGCGATGCACGGGCTCGGCATTCCCACCACCCGAAGTCTGGCAGTGGTGACGACCGGTGAAACGGTAATCCGTGAAACGGGGCTGCCTGGTGCCATCATGACTCGTGTGGCTTCGAGTCATCTTCGTGTCGGAACCTTTCAATTCGGTGCAAAATGGGGTACGGTCGAGGAACTCCGGACACTTGCCGACTATGCAATAAAGCGTCATTTTCCAGATATTGAAGCCGGTGAAGGCCGTTATCTTGCGCTCCTTCAGGAAGTGATCAAGCGTCAGGCCAAGCTTATTGCCCAATGGCAGCTGGTTGGCTTCATCCATGGGGTGATGAATACCGACAACATGACGATTAGCGGGGAAACCATCGATTATGGCCCTTGCGCCTTCATGGATGCTTTTGATCCTGCAACAGTATTCAGTTCAATTGATAGGCAAGGCCGCTATGCCTATGGTAACCAGCCGGTAATTGGGGGTTGGAATCTTGCACGATTCGCTGAATCCCTATTGCCGCTGCTGCATGATGATGAGGATCAGGCGGTTACGCTGGCCCAAGATGAGATTTCCGTTTTTAATGATCTTTATCACGCTAATTGGTTAGCGGGAATGAGGGCGAAACTGGGGATATTCAACGAAGAGACACAGGATGAAGCCCTTATTAATGGCATCCTCAGCATGATGAAAAAGCATGGTGCCGACTATACCAATACCTTCCGTGGTTTGACCTTTGATAAAATGGAGGATACGGTCCTTTTCGGGACACCGGAATTCGCTCAGTGGCAAGAGCTCTGGCAGGCGAGACTGGGAAGGCAGAAGGAATCGAAGGAATCTTCGAATCAGTTGATGCAGAACAGCAATCCTGCAGTGATTCCGCGGAACCACCGGGTGGAAGAGGCGTTGGAGGCGGCAGTGGAAAAAGAGGACTACAGCGTGATGGAACGGCTGTTGGATGTTCTTGCAAATCCTTATGCACACTGCGAAAAACAAGCAGAATACGCCGCACTGCCTGAGTCAACAAAACCTTACCGGACTTTTTGCGGTACCTGATAATAAAACGTGCATGGAGATAATGAAGGAGCTCCCGCGGTTGAAGTTGATCAGTTGTCAACTTCAATTGCGGGAGCCATTTTTGTGTATTCATTAGTAAAAAAGTTTTGTTTGAAGAATGTCCAGGGCACGGTCAATATCCGCTAAATCTTCCTTTGATGCATGTTGCAGCCGGCTTTGGAAACGGGATTCTACGATTGCGAAAGCCTCGTTCATCATCATTTCCCCTTCTTTGGAGAGGCGGATGTATTGTTTCCGTCTATCTTCCGAATCACTTATTTTTTTAATTAAATTCTTTCCGCTTAATTTTTTCAATTCACGGCTCGTGTTAGGCATGGAGATATGCTGACAGTCACTGATTTCACTTGGTGTGACAGGCTGACTGACTGTTATATATTCAAGAATTTTATATTGCACGGGCGTGACGGAATCGGATTTGGCGTTTTGTGTCAATTCGTGTGTGACTTGATGTACGGAAGTTGTAAATGTGACCATTTTTTCAAAAAGAGCTTTTTTGTCCAAAACTTTCACCTCTTACTGAGAAGATACCAAAAGTGTTATCAAAATACAATTATCATTTGACAATAAAAAAGATGATGTTATATGATTGTTATCAAATGATAAGTAAATAGGGGGGTACGTCATGAACATGCTGGTCATCTACACATATCCAAATCATAAAAGCCTAAGCCATGCTTTTTTAGAAAAAGTCGTCAAAGGAAGTAAGGAGAACCCGAACATAAAGGGGCTGCAGGTCTTGGATTTATATGAAGAGGGCTTCAATCCGCTCTTGGAGTTCAATGAGCATAAACGAAGGCGAGATATGCATCGTGATCCTCAGCTTGAAAAATATAGAAATCAAATTACTTGGGCCGACAAGATTGTCTTTGTTTATCCGATCTGGTGGGGGAGGCCCCCGGCAATGCTGATGGGGTACATTGATCAATTATTTTCTGCGAATTTTGCCTACAGGGATAAAAAGGGATTGTTCCCGGAAGGCCTTCTAAAAGGAAAGTCGGTCGTATGTGTGTCCACGATGAAGGGACCTGCAAAGTATCCGCTTCTCTGGTTGAATGATTCACATAAAATATTGATGAAAAGAGCCTTATTCAATTTTGTCGGAATCAAAAAAGTGAAGTTTTTCGAATTCGGAAATATGGAAAGCCCAAAGGGGAAACAAACTCAAAAGCTAGAGAAGGTTTATCGGTATTTCAGAAAGGTGGCTAGCTAAGTTTTTACGAGATTAAAGAAGAACCCCATTCATGCATAATGAATGGGGTTTGCCGTATTCATAGTTTTGTTTTCACGAATCTCCATTTGTTCTTAATAAGCGTAAGGATCGTACAAATCACTAGGATCGACAATGAAGCTAAACCACTAAACCATATGCTTTGGAATTCACTTACATAAGGCTGGATGATGTATGAAGCCACAATGGCCAGGACCGCGCTTATCGGTATGTAATCAGCCACTTTCCCTTTACTGAATACGATAACCAGGATTGGAGCCAGCAGTGCCGAGTATATATTGCCTGAATAAAATAAGAGCTCCAATAGGTTTGGGGAATAGAAGAGTGTAGCAACGAAAACCAATCCTCCAATACAGATTGAAAGCAGGCAGGCCATCCTTATTTTTTGCTGGTCGCTTTTTTTTGTTTTTAATGGTTCAAGAATATTGCCTACGATCAGGCTTACCAATGAATGCAGGCAGGCACCGAATGTTGAGGTGATTGCACTGAAAGCGCAGAGCACAAAAAGGATGAAAAAGAATGGTGTGGTTATTTTGTTTGCCAATCCAGCCAGAATCGAGTGTATATCAGTGAAGCCGCCCGTAAAGATAACCATGATGAACAGGGATGAAAAGGAGAGCGGGAAGATGATCCATATAAGGCCAGATAAAGAGAATGTCAATGGAACCTTTTTGATTTCCATCATGAATAATCGCTGCCATGATGTCAGGTCAAAGAAAAACTGGCCGATTAAGACACTGATGGGGGATGTTTGGAGGGCGTGCACTCCCTCTTCAAGTGTCATTGAACGCTTTGAAAATGAGAAGAGGGTCCTGCCTTCCATTGCAACAAGCACATGTAAACGTGCAGAATCTTTACTGGAGATCCTTTTAGCTTCTGGCTCTGCACATATACGGACTCATGTTGATAACTATCCGGAAGTAGGATTGCAAAACTTAGAGCAAGTAAAACAGGCGCTTGCTGGCTATTCTAATAGACTCAGTTCAGAAATAGTCGCATTTGCGCAGCACGGATTGTTGCGGTCCGGTTCTGTCAAGCTTGTCAGGGAGGCATTGCGAAACGGGGCAGGAATCGTCGGGGCGGTGGATCCAGCCACAGTCGATAACAATATTGAAGCATCGCTGGACCAATTGATGGATTTAGCAGTGGAAGCGAACGCTGATGTGGACTTGCATTTACATGATCCAGGCCATCTGGGCACGTTCACCATGAAACGTTTGGCAGCTCTGACCAAGCAAGCGGGCTGGGAAGGCAGGGTAGCATTAAGCCATGCTTTCGGTATCGGGGACGTATCCAGGGAAGAAGCCTATGAGCTGGCTGACATTCTGGGGGATGCGGGGATTTCCATCGTCACCAGTGTCCCTATTAACAGGCAGATGTCCCCTGTTGATTTATTACATGAAAGAGGGGGTGAAGTATCGGTAGGAAATGATAATATCTTTGATGTATGGTCACCTCTTGGGAATGGTGACATCTTGGAGAGAGCAGGAAGGCTCGCAGAACGTTTCAAATGGATTGATGAAGTCTCGCTTTCCCGAACACTCGGGTATATAACTGGCGGAAAGACCCCATTGGATGAAAAGGGTAACCAGGTATGGCCGAAAGCGGGGGATGCTGCAAGTCTGGTGTTAATTGACGCAAGCTGTTCTGCAGAGGCAGTTGCCAGGCGTTCTGAACGTAAAGCGGTCATTTACAAGGGAAACTTGGTTTCCGGTTCACTATATAAACAAAAGCAGTCAATTGAACAGTAAGACTAAACGAAAAAGGATTTCTGGATACTTCCGGATTTCCTTTTTCGTTTTGGGTTTTGAAAGGTTTCCGCTTCCGTGTACTTTTACTAACCTATATTATATGCTGTGGAAGTGATTTTTTGTTGGCCATATTGGTTAGCCCTCCATGTCATATCGTTGTGGCCCGATATACTTTAACCGGGCTGGCTTCTGCTTGTCCATTTGCCTTACAGAGTCAAGCCGACAAATTAGCAGGGAGCGGCAGTCTTTGTTACTATTAATGGTAACGTTATCATTTCGCATGGGTCTGCAAAGGTCATATGACATTGATCATGTGTCCGGCAAGGCAGCAGGACCATCCGGGGACCGCGTTTATTAACATGATGTTGTCCCATCGCCATTGTTAAAGCGAAGGGCAATTGAAATTCACCATGAGCTTGAAAAGTATCATGTTCAAAGGAGATGGAATCTATGAAAAGTTGGAGATCTTCTGTGACTCTATTTTCTTCTTTTCAATGGTTGTTTTTTATTTTTGCAAATACGGTAGTAGTGCCCATATCAATTGGCGCAGCTTTTGATCTTCCTCCCAATGTTACGGAAATGACCATGAGAAGCTCGCTCATTTTCACCGGGATTGCTTGCGTGTTTCAGGGGTGGAAGGGGCATAAGTATCCACTTATGGAAGGGCACTCCGGTCTATTGTGGGGAGTGATGTTAAATTTAGGGTTATCTGCACCCTCCATAGGGCTCGGTTATGCCGAGATAGGAGGGGGAATAGCTACTGGCCTCATTGCAGCTGGTGTCGTGACCCTCATTATTTCTGCCTTCAACCTGATTTCTTATGTTCAGAAGATTTTCACTCCCATGGTCATGACGGTTTATTTATTCCTTCTGACGTTCCAGCTCATTTTTGTCTTTTTTAAGGGGATGCTGGGGATTACGGAGAATGGGGAAATTAACATCCCGGTCAGTTTCCTATCAGTGGGGATTGTACTTTTAGTAAGTATATTAAAGATAAAAGGACCAAGGACCATAAGCAATTTCTCCATATTGATCGGGATTATAGTGGGATGGATTTTTTACGGGCTGCTATTTACGGACGCCGGGGAGGAAATTGGATCGACGGGTGCCGTTTTTTCATTTTTCCCATTAGGTGCTCCAAACCTGGAGTTCGGGATAATAGCGATTTCCTTTTTTGCAGGATTACTGAATTTATGCAACACGTTCGCTTCCATTCAAGCCGCATCAGAATTAATCGGTGATGATGCTGAACACAAGCAGTATCGAAATTCTTTATTCATGACTGGCGGTTTTACCATTTTCGCTCCGGTGCTTGGCCTTGTTCCGTATACACCTTTTACTTCATCCATCGGATTTTTGCAGAGCACTCAAATCTATGAGCGGAGGCCCTTCTTACTTGGAGGCATGTTATTGACCATAATTGGGCTCATTCCTCCTTTTATCTCTTTCCTGGCCACCATGCCGATAACTGTCGGGAATGCAGTATTGTTCGTTGCTTACCTTCAACTGTTCGGTACGGCTTTCAACAGCGTCAAGGGTCAGCATTTCACTTCAGACACGATATTCAGGCTTGCCGTACCAGTATTGATTGGAGTGAGTTTGATGAATATCCTGCCTAATGCATTTTCGAACGTTCCCACGCTTTTACAGCCCTTTTTGACGAATGGGCTCATAATGGGAGTATTGATATCAATCGTGCTGGAAAAATCGGTAAACTGGAATCGTTATGAACAATTGCAGAACTAATGTGACTTCGAAAGTAATGGCTATACATAAAGGATCATCCCATTGAAATAAGGAAAATGAAAATGCCAAGTGACTTGTAATTACTTAATTTAAGAGGCGATCATGAAAACCGGAAGGGTGTTAACCTTCTGGTTTTCTGTTTTTTCATTTGTCTTTTAATGGGAAAATAGGCTTTTTAATCAGTGGCAATACCCGCTCCCTTTACATATTTTGTTGGAGGGAATACTTGACGTGGGTTAATTCCCTTACCATTTCGTTCTGGCTTCCCTTTCTATTCCAAGCATTACCTTATAAATAATACATGGAGGTTATATAAATGAATGAGTTTCAAAATCAATTGCAAAATCTGAATGTCGATGATTTCCAGGTAACTCAGCCAGTTCCTTGGGAGCAAAACCAGTACAATTTGGATGATTCGTCTCGACAATTCATTGGTGTGGGTGGTTGCTTTGGTTGTTTTGGCTGTTTCTTGTGCTTTGGTTGCTTTGGTTGCGGTCGCTGTGGTCGATGCGGACGCTGCGGAGGGTGCGGCGGTCGTTGCGGACGTTGCGGACGTTGCGGCGGTTAAGGTTTCAGGTCTTCTAAAGAAAAGTCCCTGCGGTGCAGCAGGGACTTTTCTTTATTGTATTAGACATAAGGGACAAATTGCCGTACATAGGATTAAAGTGAAGTACTGTGCTGAAAGCAGTACTTAGAATGCATCGGGTTAGGAGGAGCGGAATGGTGAATTTGACCCCTTCTATGCGTTTGAAAGTGAAAAGGGATACGTTTTTTCTACCGGAACCAAACAGAGGTGTGTATTTCAGGAATAACATAAGTTCGTTCCGAATGGAGGGCAGCACGATCGTCCAGTGGATTGAAAAGTTATTACCTATGTTCAACGGGAACCATACATTAAGCGAGTTGACCGATGGATTGCCTGGCCCATACCGGAACAGGGTGATGGAAATCGCCGAGGTTTTGTACCGTAATGGGTTTGTTCGGGATGTAAGTCAGGACAGTCCCCATCAATTAAGGAATCAAGTTCTTGAAAGGTATGCTTCGCAAATCGAGTTCCTGGAAAGTTGCGGCGATTCCGGGGCTCACCGTTTTGAAGCTTATCGAAAGAAAAAGGCGTTGGCTATAGGCTCTGGCCCATTGTTCCTTTCATTGGTGTCCTCACTGATCGAATCCGGATTGCCTGCATTCCATATCCTCATTACGGACACGATGCCGACCAATAGAAAACGGTTGAATGGAATCGTGGCACATGCGCGTAAGACGGACGACGAGGCTGCGATAGAGGAGGTCGTGCTTGAAAAGGGAGCAGAGATTGAATGGCAGGAGATCGTGAGGCCTTTTGACTCGATATTATATGTGTCGCAGGAGGGCGATATAGAGGAATTAAGAGAAATTCATTCGGTTTGCAGGCAAGGGAGCAAGATCCTGTTTCCTGCATTGATCATCAATCAAGTAGGCATGGCTGGTCCGCTTGTCCATCCGGATTCCAAGGGATGTTGGGAGTCAGCGTGGCTTCGTTTACATCAAGCTGAGCTGGAAAAGAATCAGGCACCATCTTCTTTTTCCGCCACAGCCGGAGCGATGTTAGCCAATATAATGGTATTCGAGTGGTTTAAAGAGGCTACAGGCGTTAATACAGCAGAACAGGCCAATCAATTTTATCTGTTGGATATGGATACATTGGAGGGGAAATGGCATCCGTTCATTCCCCACCCGGGGGTAACGGGAAAAGGGACTGCTGCATGGATTGAAGATTTTGAACGGCGGCTCGAACAGAAATCGGAACCGGGTGAGCCGGGGAAGGTGTTTATGTATTTCAGCAGGTTGACATCCTCGGAATCCGGAATCTTTCATAGTTGGGATGAAGGGGATTTAAAACAGCTGCCGTTGGCTCAATGCTGCGTTCAGGTTGTTGATCCGCTGTCGTCCGGTCCGGCCGAAATACTGCCCGAAATTATCCGTTCAGATCTGACGCATCAGGAAGCGAGGAGGGAAACCGGTCTTGCAGGGGTTGAAGCATATGTATCCCGAACACTTAGCCAGCTCGTTTCGACTCTTCCTCCGCTTCAGGGGGCAGACGTTATAAAGGAATCGATCGGTGTCGGGGCAGGGGAAACTTTTGCTGAATGTGTTTGCCGTGGACTGCAAAGCAGTTTGGATACAGAGTTTGGCAATAAACGGTTCAATCAGGAAAAACTTGTGACGGTGCAGTTGGCTCAGGTGGAAGATGAGCGCTGCAGGTATTATTTACAGGCGCTGACCCGGCTGCAAGGAGATCCAATCATCGCGTTGGGTGAGGAAGTGTCCGGTTTCCCGGTAGTTTGGGCCGGAACGAGCGATGGGTGGTCTGGCGCTGTCGGTTTGAATGTAACGATCGCATTACGGAATGCCTTGCAAAAGGCCGTCATGAAAGTCCAAAACCAGACCGTTTGCCTCACAGCTCCAGGTTTAGTGGCATCGCCTGTTCTTGAGGAAGAAAAGATGCCCCTGAATCTTGTGATTCCTTCGTGTGAGGTGAAAGGGAATTCCGAACTAGTACAGTCCGCCATTCAAGTCTTGAAGAAGAACAGTAAGCGAATCCATGTTTTCGAAATGGATCTGGAACCTTTCCTGAAGGAAGAAATTGCAGGTGTGTTTGGGGTGTTTTTGCGAGAGGAGGAATCAGGGTGAAAACTGACGTATTGGTTGTCGGGGAAGGAGTGTTGGCCGACCATGTTCATGGGGACCTGTCCGGCCAATATCAGGTGAATCGCCAAACCGATTTCGAGGCAGGAATACCGCAAACGACGGCTATGGTCCTTCTGCTGCAAGATGCTTGGAATCCCGCTGTCCATCTAAAGGCGGAAGAGGTGATAAAGGAAGCAGGCATTCCATGGCTGCGGGGGTTTGTATCATTTGGAGAGGGAGTGGTAGGTCCGTTGGTCCGCCCGGGTGTTCCTGGCTGCTCACAGTGTGCAGACCAAAGGCATCTCATGGCCGGGCGTGATCGAAAAGAAATGTGGGAAATCCGCAAACAGCTACAGGAAAATGGGGGAATGGAGCGTGATGCTGCGGCATCCCGCACAGGCCTTTTACAGATGGCGCACTTGATTTGTGAAGAGGTAAGGAAGACGATGAAAGGAGAACGCGCCAGGTCGGAAGGGCATGTATCAATAATCAGCCTGAAAACGCTGAATGGTTCATGGCACTCATTTTTACCAGATCCATTGTGTCCGGTTTGCTCAACATTACCTGATGACTCGAAGGAGCGTGCAAGGATTTCGTTGCAGCCAAGTCCGAAAATCAGTCCCGATGGTTACCGTACCCGTTCAATGGAGGAGCTGAAGGAAGTTCTGGCCAAGGATTACTTGGACCACCGCACAGGATTCTTGAATAATAAAATGATAGACCTTGTGCCGCCATTTGCCGATGTAAGTGTTAATTTGCCGTTGTTCATTGGAGATGAGGGGGCGGCAGGCCGGACCCTCTCATACGCGGTCAGTGAGATGACTGCGATATTGGAGGGATTGGAAAGGTATTGCGGAATGGAGCCCCGCGGCAAACGGACAGTCATACATGACAGCTACAACAACGTGAAAGATTCTGCGCTCGATCCAGTCAGGATAGGGGTACACTCGAAGGAAAATTATGCACAGCATGATTTCCCGTTTCAACCGTTTAACCCTGACCGCTCGATAGATTGGGTGTGGGGCCACTCATTTTTGCAAGAGCGGCCGATCTTGGTCCCGGAATTGCTTTCTTATTACAGCTTGGGCTGCGGTCACGGATTTGTCTATGAAACTTCCAATGGCTGTGCTTTAGGGGGAAGTTTGGAGGAGGCCATTTTCTACGGAATCATGGAAGTGGTGGAACGTGATTCGTTCCTGCTTACCTGGTATGCGCAGCTGCCCCTCACACGCCTTGACCCTTATTCTGCAAATGACAAAGAACTGGAACTGATGATTGACAGGGCGAGGGCGGCAGCGGGATATGATATCCATTTGTTTAATTCGACTATGGAACACGGGATACCAAGCGTATGGGCGTTGGCGAAAAACAGGAAACAAAAAGGATTGAATATCATTTGTGCGGCAGGGGCCCATCTGGACCCGATCCGGGCTGTGAAAAGCGCGGTCTTCGAGTTGGCTGGCATGATGCTGACACTTGACGATAAATTGGAAGAGAACCAGGAAGAGGTTGAGAAAATGCTGCATGATTCCTCACTGGTACGGAAAATGGATGATCATGGCATGCTGTACGGTTTACCGCAAGCCGAAGAGCGACTGCAGTTTCTGCTGGATGATGACCGCCCGATTCGAACATTCGCTGAAGAATACGGGGAAAAGGTGAACCATCCGGACTTGACGGAAGATTTGCAGGAAATCCTTCAGGAGTTTCGCCGATTGCAACTCGAGGTGATTGTGGTGGATCAGACGACACCGGAAATTGCACGGAATGGATTACATTGCGTGAAGGTGCTGATCCCGGGGATGCTGCCGATGACATTCGGCCATCATCTTACCCGCATATCGGGGCTTGAGAGAATACTGAGGGTTCCGATGGAACTTGGATATGCTGAACGGCCGCTTGAATTCGAACAGCTCAATCCGCACCCGCATCCTTTTCCATAAGCGGTGACTTAGGAGGTTGGAGGATGAGTCTAGACGCATTTTTGCACAATTTGCATTTTGATATCGAAAAGGCAAGTCCGCCGGATTGGGAAGTGGATTGGGATGATGCACCGCTAACGTATAAGCTTTACCGTGACTTGCCTGTTTTTCCACTATCACTGGAGGTGCCGCTGACGCTCGAGGAGTGCAGCGGGACTTCAAAGCAGGACCTCGAAGGAATCGGTCATTTCCTCTGGTATGCATATGGCCTGACCCAAGTCAGTCAGGTACCGAGATCCTCGGAATCTGAGGACCTCATGCAGTCATTCCGGCGTTTTCCGGCCTCAGGGGGAGCTTTGTATCCAAGCGAATTGTACGTGTACTTGAAGATGGAGGGATTACCTGCTGGCGTATACCATTATGATGCGGCACACCACCGGTTGGTATTGCTGCGGGAAGGGGATTTTGATTCATATGTAACAAAGGCTCTTGGTGATACCTTTGATATGTCCGCATGCTTTGGCACGGTTTTTGTATCGACGATGTTTTGGAAAAACTTCTACAAATATAATAACTTTTCATACCGTCTGCAAGGTCTGGATGCGGGCGTGCTTCTTGGACAGTTGCTCGAAGTGGCGAAACGGTTTGGAATCGCAGCAGGGGTGTGCTTCCAATTCCTTGATCGGGCCATCAATCATCTGCTCGGGCTTTCGGAAGAGGAAGAGAGCACATATGCGGTGATCCCCTTATCGGCAGAATCTACTTTTAGATTTAGAGAAGAAAGGAGTATGGACGGACCTGTCACTTCGACGGAATTATGCAGGGAATTGCCGGGCATCCAGCCTGAACACTATGTTCGGTCGAAGAGGATCAGGGAATTTCCGATGTTAACTAAAATGAATGAAGCATCCATGATCGAATCCACCCAATCATTCCGGCGGATCAATCCAAAGAATGGGGCGGAATCCGAAGGACAAATTGTAGCCCTTCCTATCGTGAAGCGGTTGTCCTATGATTTGGCGTCAGTTTGCCGAGAGCGATTTTCACCTGAAATGGACTTCATACTGGGGAAAGTCAGTCAATGGCAACTGGCGGCACTCCTGCAGGAGGCAACCGCTTCGTTCTCCTATCGAAATGACTTGGATGGAATAAACGAGAACAACGAGCATCGCGTTTCCTTATATGCTTGTTTGTATAATGTGGAAGACATTCAGGATGGTGCATACCATTATGACAGCACGACACATTCATTACGACAGATACAATCAGGAGATCATCGGCTCCGATTGCAATACGGAATGTCCCTCGATATCATGAATTTTCAGCAAGTCCCGATTTGCATACATGTAGTTGGCGAGCGGGATCATTCCAAAACGCAACTTGGATATAGAGGATACCGCATCAAGCAAATGGAGGCGGGGATGCTCGTTCAGAAATTACTGCTAGCGTCGTCAGCCCTCGGAATGAACGGGCACCCGCTGCTCGGCTTTGATGTGAATATGTGTGATGAACTTTACAAGATAGATGGTCCGCAAAGGAAAACGAGCCTGATCCAAATCCCGATCGGACACTATCGGGATCGCCCTTGGCTGAAGGGGAGTCTGCATAGTTGAAGAAAATAAAAACGGCCTCCATTTCATTTAAGAAATGGAGGCCGTTTTTATTATGGAGTACAGCTTCCATCCTAAGAGTGCAATAATCTCGGCTGAAGATTATACTGAACTAAAAGGTTTTACTGCTTTTGGGAATGAATAAGTATATAAAGTTAATAATTTAGTACGCTTTTAACTAAACATTTTAAAGGATGTAGCTTATGGAATGGAAAACTGACAGAAAATCCAAGAAGCCTTTATATAAACAAATAGCAGCTTACATCGAGAGTGGCATTGCTGATGGAACATTTTTATTGGATAAGCCGCTGCCGTCTGAACGCTTCTTGGCAAGTGAACTGGGAGTTAACAGAAGTACAGTTGTTGCGGCTTACGATGAATTGGAAGCAAATGGGCTTGTTGAACGAAAAAAAGGAAGCGGAACGATGATCAGCAAGGATATCTGGGGAATTACCCGAAAACGTATACCTAGTTGGAATAGATATATCGAAGCGGGTTCTTTTTTGCCCAATATGCCAGTAACCCAAAGAATACGTAAAGAGACGGAAGGGCATAACCTTATTAACTTAGCTAGTGGGGAGCTTTCAGAAGACTTATTTCCAGTCCAATCCTTACGTGAAATCATTTCTAATAGGTCCTTCATTGGTAGCTTAGGTTATGATCACCCTCAAGGCAATGCGGTTTTAAGGGAAACGATAACCAATCATGTTAAACAGTATAGGAGAATTGACACGCACCCATCTTCTATACTCATTACTTCTGGTGCACAGCAAGCCATACATCTGGTGGTCCAATGCTTGTTAAAGCCAGGAGATGCCGTTGTATTGGAAGATCCATCATATAGTTACAACCTTCCCATCTTTCAATCCGCGGGGCTAAGAATTTTTCCTTTGCCAGTGGATAAAGATGGCATCAACCCAGAGGATTTACTGGAACTCCATAAAAAACATCGGATCAGGATGATTTTTTTGAACCCTGTATTTCAAAATCCTACAGGAACTGTCCTTCATATCAACCGTCGTAAAAGGATTCTTGAACTTTCATCCGAATATGGAATACCGGTCATAGAAGACGATCCTTATAGTTTAACTTCCTTTGCTGGGGAAGAGATTTCCACTCTTAAATCGATGGACAACAACGGAAATGTTTTATATATTAGCTCTTTGTCAAAAATTGTTGCTTCAGGTTTAAGAATTGGGTGGATTATAGGACCGAAACCGGTTATAGAGAGACTATCCGATGCTAAGCAGCAGGTTGACTTCGGTCATGGCTCGTTCACTCAATGGATAGCAAACGATTTTTTGGATTCAGAGTATTTCCCTGCCCATATTGCCTACTTAAGGGGGGAACTGGAAAAAAGAAGGGATGCAATGGTTTCGAGTCTTCAACAATTCCTGCAAAAAAAAGTTGATTATTGTTCGCCAAATGGCGGAATTCATTTGTGGTGTAAGCTGAAAGTGCCATTGAACGAAATAAAGTTACTGGAGGAATCCATCAAAAGAGGAATCATATACGTTCCGGGTTCAACACTAGGTACAAATAAGGAATACGTACGCTTTACTTTTGCAAGGGAAAATGAGGATGCCATTCACGAAGGCATCAAAAGGTTTGCAGAGGCTGTAAAAAGTTTATAATCATATGCTTGGATATTCACGAGAGAGAATCATGATGAATCCATGATTCCAGACTGTAGACAAACTTGTTCGGTTTGCCTGCAGTTTTTTAATTGAAAAGTTCCGTTGATTTCAGAAATCCGCTCCCTTTCCGCCGACTGTCTGCCAAGCCTCCTCGGCGCAAGCGCTTGTGGTGTCTCGGCTAAACAGTAATTCGGCAGGAGTGTCGCAAATTTCTTCAATCTAATGAGGGTTTCATCCATATAAAAAGTAAAAAAACATGAAGGTAACCAGGTCTTCTTTAAATCATGGTTCAGGATGAGACCATTACGAACCATGACTTTAAAACAAAGTTGATTGGAACGTAAGGTCGAGACTCCTGCGGGAAAAGGACGTCCATGGGAGACCCCTTAGGCGCTTGCGCCGAGGGCGGATTAAAAAAACTGTAGGCAACTCCATTATTATCGAGAGTTTATCTACAGTGTGTAAGGTGCCGATCATGGCACATTCCTGTTGTCGACATAAGTGGTTCCATCTAAATTGTAACCATACCTGAGGAGTTGAAGGTGTTGTTTTGGGTCAGTTGGTTCAGGAACATCATTTGATGAAAGTTACGTTTTCCGAACCCCTTTTGTCTGCAAACTGGAATCATGAAAAGTCATGATTCTTTTTTTGTCTTTTTCGAGGAAGCAAGTTAGGTCTGAGTTCCTGCAATACGTGGTATCTTAGCCATTTCTTCAGTGGCGCTTTGCACTTTTCCATGTATAGTAACGAAAGAATTCAACAAGTGGATGGTGAAAATTTCACTTGATTGGATGGTCCTAAAATTGGTTGTTCTTTTATTATAGAGAAGTAGGCTTTTTCTAATATATATACTCAGTAAACACGAAGAGCGATCTACCTGGACAATTTAATTTTGACATGCAAATTAGGTGCGATTTTTATGTGGTTACACTGCGATATACGATGAGAATCGGAATGATTTGAAATGGTTCAAGGAAATAGATAATAATATTGGGAGGCGTTGAATCATGACGATAAGTGTAATATTAGTAGTAGCCATTAGTTTAGTTGCTCTGGTTGGCACCCTTTCATTAACGGGGAAGAGTGATAGTGATTATTCAGCAGCAACGAGGGGGAATTTGTTGAACCTTAGTTATATTTATATTGGTCTTGTCCTAGTATTAACTGTGGGCATCATCTACTTCGTAATAAAATTAGCCTAAGATACCACGTGAATGATTATTATAATAGTATATCAAAATGCATAGAAATATAGGCTTAATTGTATAAATGTCATGTTTTGTACGAGTGATTTACAAGACATACTCTATTTGTGGAAAAATGTGAAGTTGTTCACAATTGTGGCGAAAATATGAATGAAAAGAATCTGATAGATACCTTAAAAAAATCACCTTTGAAAGCTGAGAGAACAATCAAATGAAGCTTTTGACATTTGTGGTTAAAAATTTAAACAAAAAATATATGGATAGAGTTTGATTATGTTTTGAGCCCTCCTTTCAAGTACAACTTTTCACCAAAAATGAAACGTTAATAGAACGGTCACTTCAAAGAATAACTGATCACCTCTTTCATTTAATATTTAAATTATAACGTAGCGGAGATGATGAAATATGACAGTGCCTGTATTGATTTTGACAATTATCTTAAGTTTGCTTAAATTATTAGTTACCTGTCTTCCAACCGATGCAGTGAATTGGATTATGAGTAAATTTAAAATGCATTCAGAAATTGGTGACGTGAATGCAATCGTAACATTTGATGGAAAACGTTTGGAAGGTGGAGACAAAATTCAGGTAATCAATTATTATAACGAAGCTAAGTTTTTGAAAAAAAATCATATATTCCCAGGGAACGAGCACTTGTTTTTACATCCAGAGAACAGTGGGACTCCAATAATCATTGATACTAAAAGAGGAAAAAACGATGTTAGATTATTTGTGTACATTTACAACGACCACGTGGATGTAGTCAAACAGTACAAGAATAAAGTAGTCGCGTATAGTCTTCTTTCCGAGAGCCTCCAAGAACGTTCCATGCCAGTAATAAGGAATTTAGTGTAAAAGGAAAAAAAAGACGTCTTTTAAAAGGAACTGCACCCCAATTGTTAGTAACAACTAACCAATTGGAGATGCAGTTTTTTTTATGATGAATAACTATAATGACTTTCGGTCAGGTTCTAAACAAACAAAACTGATAACTTTCAGCCCTGCCATCATATCACCAACAATGGATTTGCCCCGTTTTCTGCCAATCATAAAGCTGTAGTTGTACGGGCGCTGTGGGGGAGTCGTTTTTATAAGAATATAATAAGGGTGAACATATTTTGGGTGATTACAACTGTATGCAGTCGTAAATAAAATCTCAAAAAATAACCAATGCATTTTGTATAATTCGTGTATGGGTAAGTCCATGTACTTTTTTTAACGATCGGCCAAAAGTCAGTCGGTCTCGGTTAATACCTTTAAAGTCTTTTCCCTGATGCTTATCCTGTTTTTATAATCTTTAGCAACCAACTCTGTATATATTAAATCAAAAAGTAATAGTAGCGGAAGCAATGGAGAGATGTTTTGTCCCATATGCATGCTGTTCTTGCTCGTGACCAATAGTGATATATCGCCAAGCTGTGAGAGCTCGGAATTCTTATCTCCAGTAAAGATCAAGATACGCGAGCCTTGTTTCTTAGCGATTTTAACTGCAGAAATCACTTCTTTCGTTGTTCCGGAAATGGAAATGCCGATGACAACACTATTCTCGTTACTTAAAGCTGCATCCATCATTGACTGGTGGGGATCTGTAATGGCTTCAACAGTTAAGCCGATACGGAAAAACTTGGACTTGAACTCCTGGGCCGCTATACCTGAACTCCCTATTCCATAAACATGTATCTTATTTGCCTGTGTAAGGAAAGATACAGCTTTTTGGATATCGTCATATGTGGTTATATGAAAGGTATTATCAATGATACCTAAGTGATCTTGATACAGTTTAGCGAAATAATCCACTTGCTTGATGTTCTTCATATTTTTCGGTGTATTTCGGAGATCCACGAACCTTTTTAACTCATGCCTGAACTCATTGAACCCAGAAAAGGCTAATTTCTGGCAAAAACGCGTAATGGTTGCAGGTGAAATATGAAGCTTTTTTAGCTATTTGACTAATGGTTAACTGACTTACTTCTTCAGGGCGCTGCAGAATATAATTGGCCAATTCTTCTTCTGTTTTGGTGAATTTGTCCATGCTGCACTCAATGCCATATATGAGGTTTTCCGCTAGGTATTCCATGTGATCACCCATTTCAAATTTCTTATATGTATTCATTGTTTAATGTATCCATTAGGAATGTCAATAACCGGAGGAACGGAAACAGGAATTTGAATCGAAAAAAAAGACCCAAACTGTTGCCAGTCTGGGTCTTTTCATTACTATGGGCAATTTCTATTTTTGGATAGCGTCCACGAATCTTTTAGTGATTTGCTGCGGTCTGGTAATGGCACCGCCCACTACTACTGCATGTACATTCATATCCAATACAGAGCGAGCGATTTCTGGTGTTATGACATTTCCTTCAGCGATCACTTTTGCTTTTTTCACTTCTTTTACTATCTCTTTGAGCACAGCATAATTATCCTGATATATTTTCCGGCCGAACGTTTCGTTCGTATAGCCGTATAAAGTGGGCGCCACAATATCGAATCCTAAATCGTCAGCATATACTGCTTCCTCAATGGTGGATACATCAGCCATTAGAAAAACATCCGGATATTTTGCTCGTATTTCACCATAAAACTGTTTTAACGTTTTACCGTCCGGTCTTACCCGGGCTGTAGCATCCGTCGCAATGATTTCCGCTTTAGTTTCCATCAATGCATCAATTTCTGCCATGGTGGGAGTAATATAGACATCGTTTTGTCCATACACCTGTTTAATGATCCCTATGACTGGAAGGTCCACATTTTTCTTGATTTCCATTATGTCAGCTACGGAGTTTGCGCGAATGCACGTTGCACCGCCTTCTTTGGCAGCAATGGCCATGCGCCCCATAATAAAAGAGCTGTGCAGCGGCTCATTCTCCAATGCTTGACATGATACAATTAAGCCTTTGTGAATTTTATCCAGCACCTGTTGCATGTTTAACACGTCCTTATCGTTATCTATGTTCTCAATGACCCAAGTATTCTTCCACTTCATTTTTGATGATCGTCACTTGGGGGCCGTATACTATTTGAATGCCATTTCCTTTTTTTACGACGCCTTTTGAACCGGTTTGTTTAATGACGTCTTCTTTCACCAATGCTTCATCCTTTACCGTGACACGCAGACGCGTTGCACAGCAATCGACTATTTCTATATTTTCCTGTCCGCCTAATCCATCAACGATGGTCTGGGTTCTCTCTGATGCGGTTACTTGTGTAACGGCGGCTTGTTCATCATCTTCACGGCCGACCACTTTCAAATTCTTCTTCCTGATCAAGAATTTAAAAGTGAAGTAGTATAGGAAAAACCATGGAATGCCGACGAGCAGTACATAAACCCAGTTTGTTTTACTGATTCCCTGGAGTATCCCGAATAAAGTGAAATCAATAAATCCTCCAGAAAAGGTTTGACCGATCGTTATATTGAATATATCTGCCATCATGAAGGCAAGTCCGTCAAACAAGGCATGAAAAACATAAAGGATCGGGGCGACAAATAAGAAACTGAATTCAAGCGGTTCGGTGATGCCTGTTAAGAAAGAGGTCAAGGCAGCTGAAAGAAGCAAGCCGGCCACGACTTTCTTATTCTTAGGTTTAGCGCAGTGATAAATGGCCAGTGCCGCACCGGGTAAACCAAACATCATCGTGATGAACCGTCCGGACATGAACCGGGAAACACCCTCATAATACTTGACGGTAGTCGGATCGGCCAATTGCGCAAAGAAGATATTCTGGGTCCCGCTTACAATCTGCCCTTTTATCTCCATCGTTCCGCCTAAAGCTGTTTGCCAGAAGGGAAGGTAGAAAATATGGTGTAACCCCAACGGCCCGAGCATCCGTAATATGAAACCGTAAAAGAAAGTCCCGATCGTACCTGTGCTCGTTACCAGCGCACCTAATTGGTTAATGAGAAGCTGGAAATAAGGCCACACGATAAAAAGCACGGCTCCAACCAAGATGGATGCGAAGGAAACGATGATCGGAATGAAACGGGAACCACCGAAAAACCCTAAAACTTGCGGAAGCTGAATTTTATTATATTTATTGTGCAAAAATGCGGCGACGACACCTAACACGATACCGCCAAACACACCGGTCTCCAGTGTTTGGATCCCGACCGCCATACCCTGTCCGGCACCTGCCAAATTCTCTTTGGCAAGTTCCCCGTTTATTTGAAGCAGTGCATTTATTGAACTGTTCATGACGAAGTAGCCGATCATGGCTGCCAGTGCAGCGGTCCCTTTATCCGAACGTGCCAATCCTACTGCAACACCTACGGCAAAAATGACCGGCAAGTTGCCGAATACGATGCTTCCTGCAGAGCTCATGATCGTGAAAATGGCCTGCAGCCAAGCAAAGTCTAAAAAAGGATAGGCCTCAACTGTATTTGGATTTGAAAGAGCACCGCCAATTCCCAGCAATAAACCGGCCGCTGGCAAAACGGCAATCGGGAGCATAAAAGATTTACCGAACTGCTGCGCTTTCTCAAAAGCTTTCTTCATAATAATTCCTCCCTTATTTAACGAGCCTTTGATACTCTTTCTATTTTTGATCACTCTATACTAGCTATATTAAATCCAGGTGAGAGCGTTTTCAATACGATGCAAGGTTATATCAATTGTTTTCAATCTTGCGCTTATTTCTCTGAAAAAGTTTTCATTAATAGAAGGTGCTGGATTGGATATAAAGTTATATAAATATATTGAAATCCCATTTGCATATTTTTATAATTCGTGTATTGGTGTGTAAATGTACTATATAATAAAAAAAAACATTTTTTTTGTGCGAAATCCGAATATTATCTTGTGCGATTAAGAAAAAGTATATATAATTACCTCAAATGATAGTTTGGCAGGTGATAGTCATCTTACCGATAAACTCTAACGAAACGAAGAAATTGCTTTCTCATATGTATAATGAGGTATCGAAGGAATTGTTCGGCTTTGGCACGACACTGCTGAAGGTTACTGTTGAGCAGAATGTGATTACATTTCAGGCCAAACATCGACGTGCCCCGCGCTCTGAAGCTTTAGAAGGGGAAGTTCCCAGCCTGAAGCAGGAGGTTGACTTCCATATGTCCCTGCTTTATAAAAAGAAACTGAAACAAAAGCTGGAAACGCAAACGAATTGGGATATTGAAGCTGTCCTGAGGGATTATGACTCAGCGACGCAGCTGGCATTCACCAATATTGTATTGAAGGAAAAAATTATATAATCATATAAATGGATTTCCCTTCGGATTTATCTGGAGGGAACGCGACATGTGAACCAAATGATAAGTTTATCTTTGTTTACAAAGAAAAGACAATCTTGGGTAGAATTCAATTCTATTTAAGATTGTCTTTTTTTACATTTATATCAGTAAAAAGGAAATTTTAAACAATATAAAATGGAGGTTTGGATGATGAAAAAAATATTGATGATGTTATCGCTTTTCACATTAGTTTTAGCCGCATGCTCTTCAAAGGAGGATGGAAAGGAAAAACCAGCCAAATTAGTGGTCTCCACTTGGGGATTCGCCGATGATTTCTTCCGTCCGGAAGTCTATGAGCCATTTGAAAAGGAGCATAATGTCGAGATTGTCGTTGATTCAGGAAATAATGCAGATCGATTGAACAAGGTACGCCAAGCGAATAGCGATGTGGATGTTATCTATTTATCCGACTACTATGCACAGCAGGGCATCGATGAAGGGTTATTTGAGAAAGTTGACCATAGTAAAATTCCGAATATTGATAATATATACGACAAAGCAAAAGCGCCGAATGGCGAAGACTTTGGACCAGCCTATACGATTGCACAATTTGGCATTGCCTATAATCCCGATGAAGTGAGTAAACCGATCACTTCTTGGAAAGATCTTTGGAGCAAGGATTTGGCAGGAAAGATCACGATTCCGTCCATCACTTCAACAACTGGACCGATGTTTTTGGATGCCGCTTCAAAAGTTAGCGGAAGTAAAGAGTTCAATGAAGATAAAGCCTTCGATCAAATGAAGAAGATCATGCCGAATGCGGTTAAGGAATATGGGCAAACTTCAGAGTTCGTCAACATGTTCTCGCAAGGGGAAATCGCTGCAGGCCCGATCATGGAAATGTATTTTGGCGATTTACAGGAAGCCGTTCCTAATGCTAAGTTCATTTCCCCTGAAGAAGGCGGCTACGCAGTGATGAATACGGTGAATATCGTTAAAGCCAGCGATCAAAAAGAATTGGCCGGCGAATTCATGAATTACATCTTAAGCAAGGAAGTTCAGGAAAAATCAGCGAAAGCGAAAGTGGATTCTCCTGTCAATACGGAAGTCAAGCTCTCTAAAACGGAAGCGAAAGGCTTAACCTATGGAGATGACGTCATTAACAGCCTGCGTGTATTAGACATGAAGTTTGTAAATGAAGACTCTAAACAATGGATCGATCGTTGGAATCGTGAACTTACACACTAAGAAAGAAAAGAGGTGTGCTTGATGAAGAAAAAAATGATTCTTGATGTAGATACTGGGATAGATGATGCGATCGGGATCATTCTTGCTGTTAAAAGCCGTCAATTCGACATATTGGCGGTAACAACAGTGAACGGGAATGTATCACTTGATACGGCCACACTGAATACATGCAAAATATTGGATTTATTGAGTGAACAGGACATTTCAGTCATAAAGGGGGCAGATAGCCCAATTATCAGGCGCCCCTTTTTTGAACACCGGATCCATGGCGAAGACGGGATTGGCGGAGCCTTGAAGGATGTGCCAGTCAAAAAGCAGCCTGATGATGGATTTGCTTCTGATTTCATCATCAATTCCATTTTGAATTTTCCTGGTGAAGTGACGCTTGTCATGACGGGACCTCTTACAAATTTGGCATTAGCGGTGAAAAAATGTCCGCAAATCACCAAGCTTGTTAAAGAAGTCATTTTCATGGGCGGAGTTATTCAAGGGGTTGGCAATGTCACGCCAACCTCGGAATATAACACATATGTCGATCCTGAAGCAGCCAAAATCGTATTACAGGCGGGATTCGAATCGATCACACAAGTTGGTCTTGATGTCACGAGAAAGGTTCTATTGGGTGAAGAGCATATCCGATTGATTCAAAACCATGAACTTGCTGACTATATAAGGGAAAGTACATCAGATTATCGGAAAAGGTATTTTGAACGTAACGGTATATGGGCATGTGCGATGCATGATCCATTAGCTGTAGCCATTGCTTTGCAAGAAGATCTTGTCACCAGAGAAGAATATTATGTGGATGTTGAAACAAAGAGTGAACTTTGTGACGGACAGATGGTTTGTGACTTTCAAAATAGGCTGATGAGGTCGCCAAATGCGCATGTTTGTCTGGACATCGATGCGGAAGCGTTTTTCGACCTGTTCATTCGCATAATCAATTCATAAATAATACGAACAGGGGGTTCCGAGGTGAAAAAACGCTACTGCTGTTTCCAGGCGTTCTATTTTTAACGATTTTCATGATCATTCCGATCCTAATGACGATTGGCACGACATTCACTAATGAAAGCGGCGGTTTTTCCATACAAGGATATCTCGATTTTTTCCAAGATCGATACTTTATTGAAATTCTGCTGACGACACTTAGGGTGAGTCTGTTCACGACAATCATTTGCATTCTATTAGGATTTCCAGCAGCTTATTATATTTCAAAACTGAAACAACGAAAAAAAGCGATCATGCTTTTGCTGACGATCTTCCCGCTACTAACAAGCCCAGTGGTCCGCTCATTCAGCTGGATGGTGATCATTGGTAAAAACGGTGTGGTGAATAAATTGCTTATGGGCATGGGCTTGATTGAAAAGCCGCTTGATATATTGTACACGCCTACTGCCATCATCATCGGATTGGTCCATTTATTCCTGCCATTGATCATCGTGACGCTGGTGGGTGTAATGGAGAACATCGAGACTGACTTATTAAAAGCGGCCGAGAGCCTTGGAGCATCAAGATTGGCAGTATTCTCAAAAGTGATCATTCCGCTTTCGGTTCCAGGTTTGGTCATTGGCAGCATCCTTGTTTTTGTAGGGAGCTTCACGGCCTATACAACCCCTGCTTTACTTGGTGGGAAACAACGGGTCATTTCGACATTTCTTTATCAAAACGCGATTACATTGAACGAATGGCAAGTGGCATCGATTGTCGCTACCATAATGATTGCCGTGACAGTTCTTATCATATCGATCATGAATGGTTTGGCAAAAAAATTAAATCCAAAGGGGTAGAGGTGTATGCAGGAAAAAAATCGAGGATTGGCCCTGTTTACTCTCCTGGTGTTCCTTTTTTTACTAGGGCCTTTGCTTATCATATCCGTTACGTCATTTGAAGGCGGAAATATTCTGAAGTTCCCGCCAGAAGAGTTTTCTTTAAGATGGTACGAAAATATTTTTAATGTGGAAATGTTTTTGGTCGCTTTTAAAACGTCCATCCTTGTTTCACTCGGAGGCAACCTTTTGGCACTGTTATTGGGAGTGCCGGCTGCCTATGCATTAAGCCGATTTGATTTCAAAGGGAAAAGCGTGATTAATGCCTTTTTCGTTTCTCCCATATTAATACCGGGAATTGTGCTGGGATTTGCGTTTTTACGTTATATTGTAGGGACTTATCAGCTTCCGATTTATGCGGCCCTGTTTGTGGGACATACTGTTATCATGCTGCCATTCATCATCCGTGTGATTTCTTCAAGCTTATCAAACTTTGACTTCTCCATTGAAGAAGCGGCGGAGAGTCTCGGAGCCAGTAAATTGGGCACATTCTTTACAGTCGTCCTCCCGAATATAAAATCAGGGATTCTGGCGGCAGTCATGATCGCCTTCTTGGAATCCTTCAATAATGTAGACATTTCAGTTTATATGACAGGCCCTGGGGTAAGTACGTTTCCGATTCAGATGCTGACGTATGTGGAGAACTACTTCGATCCTACCATTTCGGCCATTTCCGTATTACTCATGTTCATAACGGCTTTCTTCATGTTCATAGTAGAACGGCTCATGGGATTGTCTTATTTCACAAAACGATAAAGGAGGTAATGATGGATGGCTTTATTCACTTTACAAGATATATCTGTAGCATATAACAAACAGAATATATTAAAAGATTTCAATCTTGAGATTGAAAAAGGGAAACTGGTATCCCTTCTTGGCCCGAGCGGCTGTGGGAAAACGACGACCCTGCGTTTAATTGCCGGTTTTTTACAGGCGAACGAAGGGAAGTTTTTATTCAAGGAAAAGGACTATACAAAAGTGCCCGTCAACAAGCGGAATTTTGGCTTTGTGTTCCAAAACTATGCATTATTCCCGCATTTGTCGATATTCGATAATATTGCATTCGGTCTCCGTCTGAGAAAGAACTCTAAAAGTGAAATCGAAAAAAAAGTAATGAATGTGCTCGAAATCGTTAATTTAAAAGGATTTGAAAAGAGATATCCCCAAGAGCTTTCCGGAGGGCAAAAGCAGCGGGTTGCGATTGCCAGGGCACTGGTGATTGAACCGGACATCCTCTTATTTGACGAGCCATTGAGTAACCTTGATGCCAACTTAAGGGTGAATATGAGAGTCGAGATTCGCCGTATCCAACAAGAGCTGGGGATTACAACGGTATATGTTTCCCATGACCAGGAAGAATGCTTTTCAATATCCGACCAGGTGGCGATCATGAATAAAGGGATCATCGAGCAGCTTAGTGATCCTGCGACCATTTACAAATATCCTGAAACCAAATTTGTCGCAGACTTCATCGGCTTCAAGAACTTCATTGACTTCGATAAGCGGACAGATCATGAAGATAAAATCGAACTGAACAAGTCTGGATACTCATTTGTGCTGCACAAGGATGCACAGATGACCAATTCAACGGGAAAAATAGGTGCCATCAGACCGGACGATCTGTTGATCAGGGAAAAGGATAACAATGGAGCTGTTCAGGAAAATAGTTTATCTGGCCGAGTTAAGGTAAGTACGTATCTTGGAAGAAGCTATCAATATGTCGTTGAAACTCCAATAGGGGATTTCACTGTGAACAAGGAAATGTCGGAATCCTATCGGACGGGTCAGGAAATCATCCTTGAAATTCCGAGAAACCAGATGGTGCTTGTTGACTAGCTTAGGAGGGTAAGTTATGCGAATGGATATGCTTGTAAGGGATATCAACGTGTTTAACAGCTATTTTAAAAGATTCATTAAAGGGAATGCAGCCATCAAGGATGGAAAGTTCTATTATATTGGTGAACGTGAATTGGATGCCTTCGATCCGGATCGAATTGTCGATGGACAAGGGAAGTATATGGTTCCAGGTCTGATCGATATCCATCTCCACATTGAAAGTACGATGGTGACGCATGCGACTTTTTCCTACGGGTTAATCAAAAATGGCGTGACGACGATCGTGCCGGAACCGCATGAAATGGCCAATGTTTTCGGCATTTCCGGTGTGAAGGAAATGATCAAAGCAAGTCAAGATTGCGTAGCGGATATGTTTTATGCCATCCCGAGTTCCGTTCCAGCCACATCGATGGAAACAACAGGCGGTTCGATCGAAATAGATGATATAGATGAATTGATGCAAACGGAAGACATTAAATGTCTCGGTGAGATCATGAATTACTATGAGGTCATAACCGACCCGGATTGCAAAACGAATCGGATCTTGTCCCATATCCGTTCCCGTCATCCAGATCTGATCATTGAGGGGCACGTTCCAAAGCTGCTCGACTTGGACTTGCAAAAGATTGTTTATGCCGGAGTGAATTCAGATCATACACACCAGACCGTGGAAGGGATGGGTGCGAGGATCGCTGCCGGAATGTTCATTGAGATTCAAGAAAAATCAATGACTGAAGAAGTGATGAATTACTTGAAGGAAAAGCAGGTGGATGAGCATTTCTGCTTTGTCACCGATGATGTCATGACCGACTCTTTCCAAAACAGGGGACATCTTAATGTCCTTTTAAAGAAAGCCATTAAAATGGGGATGACTCCGGAAAAAGCCATTTATGCATGCACCTATACACCTGCACAGCGGATGAGGATGTATGACCGCGGCGTCATTGCACCTGGAAAAACAGCAGATTTCCTGCTGCTATCGGACTTGGAAACATTTGAAATTAAACAAGTATACAAAAAAGGCGAGCTAGTTTATGAATCTTCACGGCCATATGTACAAGAAGTGAAGCAAAGGCAATTTCCTGAGCATTTCTATCAAAGTGTGAAACTTGCGGAACTTACGGAAAACGATTTTACCATCACAATCCCGGAACCGCATGAACGCAGCATGTGCCGGATCATAAACGTGCAGAATGGTTCTACTTTCACATCTGAAACCCATGATCGTTTAGATGGGAAGAATGGTCAACTATGCTGGGAAGAAAGCCCTTATGGTTTAATCGCCACATTCGAACGATACGGGAAAAACGGTAATCGGGCGCACGGGTTGATCACCGGCGATGTTTTGAAGCGTGGAGCGGTTGCCACAACCTATTCGCATGATAACCATAATCTCCTGGTGATTGGCCATAATAAGCAGGATATGATGATTGCCGCTAACGAAGTAATAAGGAAGCAAGGCGGAGTCTGCTGCGTTGAAGATGGCAAGATCCTATCCATGATTCCTCTTCCGGTAGGGGGGATTCTTTCCGAAGAGCCGATGGACATCGTATCAAGTCAGGTTCAGCACCTGACAGATGCACTTAAATCGTTAGGCTACGAACACTATAATGTCATCATGTCATTAAGCACCTTATCGCTTCCTGTCAGCCCGGCCCTGAAAATAACCGACCATGGATTGATCAACGTGAATGAAGGGAAAATAGTCCCTCTCATAATGAGTGATGAGGCTTAAACCGCAAAGGGGATTATCCAATGGATGATCCCCTATTCTTAATGACTTAACAGGCGTCGAATGTTAGCTGCACTTGTAAACAAAGGGGGAAGGGGAGAATGCGACCTTTTTTATTTGCGTTTCATTTTCATATAATTACCATTAAAGGAAGGGTATGATAAAATAGAGGGACAACTGAGGATAGAGTGGTAGGTCACAGTTTTGCTTTTTCACTAATTATAGATGGGGAAGGAGCATTTCTTATTGAACATGATTACAGATATGGGTAAAGAGATTTTTGTTGCTGTATCAACCACTCTTATCCTGTCTTTGTTCGCTAAGAAACGGAAAAAGAACCACTCATCCTCCCAAGATGGCAATGGTTCTTCTTCTGATTCTTCTGATTAAGAGTTATTAGTTGTGACCAACCACTCTTGCTAGTTGTCAGCCTCATGTTAGCAATTGGGCTGTTTTTAGTTTATGTTAATATAAGGATAACATACCCCGGTTTTAAAGTGAATATTCAGACAATGAAAAGGGGAGTTACGGAAGCATTCGTGCTAAAACGTTGAGTAGCCCTAGAAATGCTTCGTGGCGGAAGTGAAAATTTCACATTTAGGAATAGAGAGGCAATCATTAAAATCATGGGCTTGGCTGCATTTTTGTTTCTTGAAAGAATGATTCATTGCATCACCTAAATCATAAAAAATAACCCTTTTGATAAAAAAAGAATATACTATCTAGGAAGGAATAAATTGACTATTTCTTACTGATATGGTATGTTAATTCCAATCTAAGAAAAGGTGTGGTGTTTTATGTCGGGAGTAGGTATCAACTAATTTAGTTGAATAAGGTATTTAATCACTGATATGTCAGTGGATTAAGTATGCCTTTTTTCACAGTGCAATACTGCATTGTGAATACCTACCTTAAGACTGCTTCCTTTTCCATAAATCGTGTAACATGCAGGTGTTACGACGAAAAGCATGGTGGGATTTGTCCTATCATGCTTTTTTGTGTACGCAGGTCTATTCGAGCTGCCCAATTTGTTATCGATTTTAGGTACTTATCTATAGATAAGGCCGATGCCCGCAGGAGCTTTCTACTCAAATGGCTTGTTCATTTGTAAAGGTAGGGGGACCATTGCGGGCATTTTTTGGATTCGGGAATTTTAATCACTCACTCATTCAAGGAGGATCATTAGATGAATACAATGACTTATGAAAAATTACAATATATCCAACTCAAGGAAATGGTGAAAAACCATTGCGTAAGCGGTTTGGGAAAGGCATTATTGGATCAGCTTAAGCCGAGCAGCACTTTGAAAGTCGTTAAAAATCGTTTGAACGAGACCACGGAGGCTAGGAACTTACTGAATGCGGAAAGCCATATTCCCTTGAAAGGCATTTCACATATTGGCCTCCATATCGACAAACTGGAAAAAGGGATGATTTTGGAGCCGGCAGAGTTAGTGGCGATAGCAGACTTCTTAAGAGGCTGCAGGAATATCAAGAAATTCATGACCGATAAAGAGTTCTTTGCACCAACACTGCATTCCTACGCCCGCTCCATGACTGAATTCAGGAGCATTGAAGAAGAAATCCAATTCACCATCAAAGGAAATGCTGTTGTTTCCGAAGCAAGCAAGGACCTGAAACGGATTAGGAACCAAATCATCAAGACAGAAAGTAAAATCGAGGAACGGCTGAATAAGTTCTTGAAGAGCGGAGCCAATAAAGAGTTCATTCAGGAATTTTTCATCAGTAAAAAGGATGATCGCTACACCATCCCGATCAAAGCCTCCTATAAAAATCAAGTGGCCGGAACGATCGTGGAAGTATCCGCAAAAGGGGCTACCGTGTTCATTGAACCTGCCTCGGTAACGAAATTGAATGTAGAATTGGCCAGTTTTAAAGCGGAGGAATCGATGGAAGAGTATCAACTTTTGGCCACATTATCCGGAACGGTTTTCGAACAGCTGAAACCGATCAAGATAAACATCGAGTTAATCAGTCAATATGACATGATCTTCGCAAAAGCCAAGTTCAGTAAAAGCATGGATGCCATCGAACCGAAAATCAATGATCATGGTTATATAAAATTAAAAGGCTGTAAACATCCCCTTTTGCCGCAAGACAGCGTACCTTTGGATTTTGAAATCGGTAAGGACTATCGCAGCTTGATCATTACAGGCCCTAATGCCGGGGGTAAAACGGTCGTCCTGAAAACGATCGGGATCCTTACATTGGCCGTCATGTCAGGGCTGCATATTGCCGGGAAAGAGGGGACGGAGCTAGCCGTCTTCGATCAGGTATTCGTCGATATCGGTGATAATCAAAGCATTGAAAATGCACTGAGCACGTTTTCATCGCATATGAAAAACATCTCGGAAATCATGGGGGCATTAACCAATAACTCTTTGCTGCTGTTCGATGAAATCGGAAGCGGAACGGAACCGAATGAAGGAGCCGCATTGGCGATTGCCATCCTTGAGGAATTTTATCAGAGGGGCTGCATAACCGTTGCGACGACCCATTATGGTGAAATCAAGCGCTATTCGGAAATACACAGTGATTTCATGAATGCGGCCATGCAATTCAATAGTGAAACACTTGAGCCAAAGTATAAGCTGTTGATCGGTCAATCCGGGGAAAGCAATGCCCTCTGGATAGCCCAAAAAATGAATGTCCGTGACAAGGTTCTGCAAAAGGCAAAGCTCTATATCGACAATAAAGACTACGACCTGGAGCGTGTCCAGGAAGGAAATATCAAAAAAGCGAAGGTAGCGGCGATTCCAAAGGAAGCATCGTATGAATATGAAGTCGGTGACAAGGTGAAGGTAAGCGAACTGAATGGATATGCGATCGTTTATAAGAAAAAGGATTCATACAATAATGTCACCGTTCTTTTCGAAGATACCTTCAAGGAGGTTCATGCCAATAAGCTCGAGCTTGAAATAAAGGCCGTCGATTTATATCCTGAAGGCTATGATCTCAATTCTTTATTTGTCAGCTACAAAGAAAGGAAAATGAACCGCGACCTTGAAAGGGGATCAAAAAAGGCGTTAAAGAATGTTGCAGCGGATATACGGAAGAAACTTGGTGAATAGTACGATCATCCAATATGCAAAAAAGCCTCTCTAAAAGGCTTCGGTTTGTAAAAAAAAGGGATTCTGTCTAAACTTTAAAACAAAGTAGATTGGAACGTGAGACTCCTGCGGGAAAAGCGCGTCCAGGGGAGACACCGCAGGCGCAAAAGCGCCGAGGAGGCTTCCCGGACCGCCCGCGGAAAGCGAGTGTGCCCTACGTTCCAATCAACGTTCAAATTGTCTACAGTCTGAAGCCTCTCTAAATGAAAGGCTTTTTTGCGTTGTATCGCCAAAAGTCTATTTTATTTAATTCTTTTACTTCTATCATGATATAGATTAATTAATTCTGCATTTTGCTCATTCATTTTTTTCACATTCTTATTAATCGTGGCCAATTCCCAAAGTACAGCCAATCCAAAGATTAGCATAAGCGTTAATAAATCCATTGTTGCCCTCCTATTGATGTTTTGTACCTTTAATTAAATGACTTTTTTCAATTTCCTTGGATTCAATTTCTCAACTTGGGAAGGCAAGTTTTTCCTTTGATAATAATTGTTTTGAATCAAAGCATATATCACTAAAAAAGTTCCCAGTAATTCGAATGATGATAGTGATTTTCCTTGGATAAAAACGATGACCAACGTGGTTATTGGAACTAAATTGATGAATAGGATTCCGTTGATCGGCGTTAAAAGTTTAATGCCTAAATTCCAGCTTAAAAGGGCAATGGCACCGGGGAAAATAATCATGAAAATCATTTCGCCATAAATGGATTGCATAACCTCTGCTGTTGGGACAGACAGGCCCATTGCAGTTGCGAGGAATGTTATGATTGCTGATACGGCAGTTCCTAAGATGCACGTTAAAGTCGAATAGCGAAGTGTTGACCATCCATTAAATTGGTTGCCGCCCATCGTATATATAACCCATCCTATAACCCCGATGAGAATGAAAAGGATAGGGATGAGGCTATCTTTCAATAAAAATAAGAATGATATATTGCCATTGGTAATGACAAGAATGGCCCCTATCAAGGCAATGAACATGCTGGCAATGGTATATTTCATGGGCCTGGCATTTTTGAAAACCCACAGAATTAAAATTGAAATCATGGGCATTAATGATTCCATGATGGAAGCGACAATTACCCCGTTATGTCCCAGTAAGTCTTGACCTGCGAAAATGAGAAAGTTGTATACAGTAAACGCCATCGTTCCAAAAAACAATAATTTCTTTCCTTTCCCTTCCAGGCTAAAAGACTTCTCCCCCTCTTTAATTAAAAGCAATATCCCTAAAATTACGCTAACAGCTAAATATCGCAAAAAAGAGAAATAAAAAGGATCAATATACATTAAGGCCCTTTCTGCAACTGGAAACATCGCTCCCCAAGAAATGCTGGCTGTCAAACATAAAAGTGCACCGATTAAAACTTGATTTTTTTTCATAAAGCTTCCCCTCAAAAAATAATGATTGATTAATTTCCTATACACACCTTATGATAAAGTCGTTATCATGTAAAATGACTTAAAATGAATATAATCATCATTATTAATGATAGTTGAGAAAGGGGGGGAACTTTTATGGAAATGCGGGATTTGCAAATATTCCAGTGTGTCGCCAAATATGGCAGTATAAGTAAGGCGGCTGTTGAGTTGAATTACGTCCAATCCAATGTAACGGCGAGGATTAAGCATTTAGAGCAGGAGTTACGGACGCCATTATTCAATAGGCATAAACGTGGTATGTCATTAACTGCAGAGGCCCGAAAAATGCTGGAGTATGTAAACAAAATTTTGCTTGATATGGAAGAACTCAAGCAAGTATTCCTGGATAGTGAAACACCTACAGGGATATTGAACATCGGTACAGTTGAAACGGTCAGTGATCTTCCAAAGATTCTAGCCTCTTATCATAACAGTATCCGAATGTCGATTTATCCATAAAGGCGGGGTTAACAGAAGACTTAATTAAAGATGTCATTGAACATAGGCTGGATGGAGCCTTTGTTACAGGACCGATTAAACATCCGCTCATTCAGCCATATGATGTGTGTACAGAAAAACTTGTATTAGTTACAAGAAATGAAACATTTGATCTTGAAGAAATTATAACGGAACCATTTTTAGTATTCAGTCAGGGCTGTGGCTATCGCTCTAAAATGGAACAATGGCTGAAAGAAGAAGAAGTGATGCCCAAAAGGATCATGGAGTTCAATGTATTGGAAACGATCTTAACCAGCGTATCGCTCGGTCTTGGCATTACCCTCGTACCACAATCAGCAGTAAATCACCTTTCAGCCACTGAAAAAGTGCACGTGCACGCAATTCCGGAAGAATACGGAAATATATCGACTGTCTTCATTCACCGTAAAGATGCTTATATGACAAACTCCATGCGAAGCTTCTTGCAAACGATTGAAGCTCATCATGACAATCGATTTAAGCAAAATCCTGGAACCACTCATGAGCTAATATGAAGGAAGGGGGGCAACATATTCTTTACATAGAATGATGAAGGATCGCTGAAACCGATTATTAGGCTGCGAAACTATTAGGGGTGGCGAAAACGGATGGATGAAAAAGATTGTTTAATTTTGCAATATATATATAAAGACCAGAATCTTACAAAAGCCGCAGAGCGACTATACATGACCCAACCCGCATTAACGTACCGCGTAAGACAAATTGAAAAGGAATTCCAGACTGAAATACTAGCTAAAAATGGGAAAAATATAAAAATGACTCCTGCTGGAGAATATTTGGTAAGCTATGCAAAAAAAATGCTCATAGATTTACGTCAAACAAAAGAGTATTTATTGAGTATGGGAAGTGAAACGAAGGGGAGTTTGAAATTAGGTATAAGCAGCCATTTCGGACTTTATAACCTGCCTTCCATTTTGGAAGAGTACATGGTTAATTGTCCTATGGTCCATTTAAATGTTGATACGGGCTTCAGTACGGAAATGATGGAATTGCTTATGCAAGGTGAGATTGATGTTGCGATTGTAAAAGGCGATTATGAGTGGTTCGATGAAAAGTTTCTTCTTGAGGAAGAAAATATATGCATCATTTCAAAAGATGAGATACCTGTTGATAGCCTTCCAGATTTTCCGATGATTAATCGTAAAGAACCGAATGTTTTGCTGCAATATAGAAATATATCGCAAATTCCCTCTGAAAAAAGTATTGATCATTGGTGGAATGAAAGGTTTACATCTCCTCCTCTGGTAATGATGCAAGTGGACAGCTATGAGACATGCAGGGAAATGGTAAAAAGAGGGCTAGGGTATGCCATTATTCCTCGTGTTTTTTTGCAAAAAAGTGATGATTTGTTTTCCCATGATTTGATCTTAAAAAATGGAGAAGAGATAAAAAGAAGAACATGGATGTTATACCGGCAATCATCTTTACAATTAGCCAGTGTTTCCAAGTTTGTGAGTGAAATTAAAAAGCTATATTGCTAAAGGAGATATTGATTCTACGCCAGTTTGAAGGCTATAAGAAGAGAGGTAAAACAAAATAGACCCCTAGAAGCTTAAAGGAGCCAATTTAACCATAGGTGAATCTAACGATAACTTGGAAAAGCATTTGTGAATTATTTAGACAAAAAGCCAACGAATTCGTTGGCTTTTTGTCTGTGCGATCATTTCAATTATCATACATTCAAATTAGAGAAAAAAATACCCTTCTTAAACTAAACTGGTAGTTTAGCTAAAGAAAAATTGTATTACTTTTCATCAATTAGGAAAAGATATAAATAATAGCAAGAAGGAGGGAACAGAGATGGAAGTAAATATGAGTGTTGAAGAAGTCGTGAATCAAATTTCTGAATTAGTAGAAAAAGAAGGGAAGCCACCTCGAAAGAAAGAGGTAAAGAAGACAGATCCGGAGTTAATGAAAAATGCATTGTATTATTTTCCTAGTTGGGATACTGCAGTAGAACATAGCATTGGATCTTAACCATAAACGATACATAAACATTTATTTTTAAATTAGTATATATAAGGAAAGGGAAGTTATGAAGGCCGCCAATTGGCGGCCTTTTGAACGTGTGATTCCTTACATTATCATACATTCAAATTGGTTTTAAAAAGTACTCCTTATTCAAACTATCTATCAATTAGGATTTCTTGTCTCAATTAGGGAAGATTATTTCCGGCAAGCCCGTATTAATGTCGATGGCTTACGGATGCGTGAAGCGTTAACTGGTGAAAACGATGTATTAGAACAATTTTTTGATGTTGAACATGTTTACTGGAAGGCGTCTTTGTTATAGAAAAAAGGGATATTAAATAATGCCTTATTGTGAAATGATACTTATTAACTTAATAAGTAGTTTTTCCTTGAAATTAGTAACTGAATCAATTTCATAATATAAAAAATAAAGCCAAATGCACAATTTCTTATATATTTTCTCGGAAAGAGTGGAGAGTATCGATCTTTTTTAAGTCTATAAAGTCTGATACTAGCAAAGAAGCATAGTGTAACTTTTTTACATATGGGACCGTATAATAATTTGTTAAAACACATGAAAAGAGGGTTCCAATGAAAAAGATATTGTTGATTTTGGCAGCCGTTATTTTGGTAACAGGACTTAGTGCTTGTAAAGGAGTCCAGGAGGAAAATAAGGAATCTCCACCAATTTCAGAAAAGCCAAATGATAATCCTAAGCAAACCGACGGTCAAGATGAAGATCCTCCAGGTGAATCGGTCGATGATCTGACAAAAGATCGGCCAAATACGAAAACGGATATGATCATATTAGAAGGTATGGAAGAATCATTCCAATTCAAGCTTCATCATAGTCAGGCATTGGGATTCTCAACCTACATCGTGGATGACATGGTCGTTGAAGAGGCTAGTTCTGGTGAAGGAGATGCAATGATTGTTTTTGCAAATTTTGCAGGCAA
The DNA here is from genome assembly GCF_030817135.1 of Peribacillus sp. V2I11. Taxonomy (NCBI): domain Bacteria; kingdom Bacillati; phylum Bacillota; class Bacilli; order Caryophanales; family Bacillaceae; genus Peribacillus; species Peribacillus sp. V2I11. The sequence continues at coordinate 3,329,926 of NZ_JAUSYW010000001.1, forward strand.
GAGAAATGAGGATGCCAAAGTTCAGATATTTTCCAAAAGTGAGGGTACGAGTGCGACAATAGAAGAACAGGCGGAGTTTGCGAGGGAAGTTGTGATAAGCAACGACTTTGAGATTAAACAGCGATCTGATAATACGCCTAACCGATTTGATTGGTCTGAGGCCGAATTTGACATTAGCCGGAAGGGCAGTAATTATTCAATATTGGGTACAGTGTCGGTTTTTCAACATGGCGACCGCGTTTACTATGCGATAGTTCAATACCCGGAGGATTATGAAGAAGGCTTCTTACCGCGGGTTGTAAAAATGTTTGATGATATCGTATGGTATGAAGCACCTTAAATGAGTATCCGAAATTGGGTACACCATTTTAACAGAGAATGGTAATATATTTGTCCAAAAAGGGGGGCATTCAAAAAACTTTGATAGCAGCCTTTTTTCTTTCTTTTGATTAATTAATTGAGCCCCAATTAACTCTAATTTCAACTCTAATTCAGTCTTAGCCTAATTTCTCAGAATTTTAGTGAGAAATTAGGCTTTTTTACCTTTCATTATCCTTAATGTTGTAAATCCGCATTTTCCTAACTTTACTCCATATAAAACAGTAAAAAATCATTGATTATAACTAATTCTTGTTTTGAAACTATGGGGATCCCCATAGAGTTAATCCCGTTAAAGCTCCATGCTGGTTCAAAAAATGAGACCACGCATAACCCCTTTTTGCATTCGGAAATTTCAGTGATTTTATAAATATTCATAGTAGTTACTATATTAAACTATAAAAAAATTTTTTAGTTTCATAAAAAAACCTTAATTTTACTTATCATTAAAGTGAACGTAATATTTAAAAAGAAACATTTAATTTTCAGAATTTTATGGAGGTTGTATATTTATGTCAATACATGTTGCGGAAGGAAAGAAATCGATTCAAATGGCAGTTGATGCCCGTGATGCTCAATTACGTGAGCTTGCATTGAACATTCATGCTCATCCAGAACTTAGTTTCCATGAATATAAGGCAGTGAAATGGTTGATGGAGCCTTTAAAGAAGGCCGGCTTCTCGATAGAAAAAGGGGTCGCAAATTTAGAAACTTCATTCAGGGCAACATGGGAGGGGGATCACGGTGGTCCAACGATTGCCATTTTAGCTGAATATGATGCACTGGCAGGACTAGGCCATGGATGTGGCCATAATATTATTGGAACATCAGCCATTGGAGCCGCATTGGCACTGAAAGATGCTCATCCTGACCTTCCGGGGAAAATCGTCGTATTGGGGACCCCTGCGGAAGAGGAAGGCGGAGGGAAAATTTTGATGGTCGAGGATGGCATTTTCGATCATGTGGATGTAGCCATGATGTGTCATCCGCAAAAACAGTCCATGGTACTGCGTGGTGGATTAGCGTGTGTGGATGCATCTTTTAGGTTTTATGGAAAAGCATCACATGCGTCTTCTGCTCCCGAAAAAGGAATTAGTGCTCTTGATGCAGTCATTAATACTTTTGTTGCCATCAATTCTTTACGTCAGTTTTTTAAAGATGATGTGAGAATCCATGGAATCATAACAAAGGGCGGGGATGCAACAAATGTAGTTCCTGCATACTGCGAGGCAGAATTTTTACTGAGGGCAAGCACTGTGGAAGAGTTAAATGTTGTACGTGAGAAAGTATATGCTGCAGCTCGTCATGCCACAAAAGCCTTAGGTGCCAGGATCGAGATAACCGAAGGCCTGATATATGCTGAACGAAATAATAATATAGCATTAGCCGCCTTATTTAAAGATAATCTAGAGATGTTAGGGGAGGTTGTATGTGACCCGCCTGCTAAAGGAGGAATCGGTTCATCGGATATTGGTAATGTTGGACAAGTAACTGCAACGATTCATCCGTACATCAAAATAACGGATGACGCAATTACCCATACTCCAGAGTTTGTACAAGCTGCAGCTTCAGAGAGGGGAATGATTGGATTAAATAAAGCAGCAAAGGCTTTAGCGATGACTGCATACGAAGTATGTATGAACCCTCAGCTTCTTCAAGAAATTCGTGAAGAATTCGAAGGGTGGAAAGCTAATAAATCATGTAAATGAAGATAAGGGAAGATTCCGTTTTGCGGGGGATCCAGGTGAAAATAATGTAAAAGGTGGTACGAAAAATGAGTAAAGTGAGTGCAGAAAAAATAAAGAGTGAACCCCCATTCAAAAAAAGTATAATAAAAATGCCACACACATTTGTAATTATTATTTGTATGGTCCTATTTGCAGCTGCATTAAGCTATTTAGTGCCCGCAGGTGAGTTTGACAGAGTGGAAGATGAAAAAACCGGTAATACGGTAGTAGTAGAAAACTCTTATCATTCTGTAGAGAACAACCCCATTGGTATATTCGAGGTTCCTTTAGCAATTGTTCATGGCCTTATAGATGCAAGTGACACAGTTTTCTTTATTTTCATTGTCGGTGGAGTATTTCAAATCATTAATTCCACAGGTACGATTGAAGCCGTGGCTGCAAGGGTTGGAAAGACTTTCATGAACCAAGGGATCGTCATCATTCCCATTTTTTTAACTCTATTTTCAATCGGCGGATTCACGATTGGAATGTCAGCAGAAGTCATGGCATTTGTACCCATTGGCATTGCAATTGCGAGGTCATTAGGCTATGATGCTTTGACTGGAACTGCCATGGTGACGCTCGGCGCAGCTGTCGGCTTTACAGCAGGACTCCTTAATCCTTTCAATGTAGGGATCGCTCAAGCCATTGCTGAAGTTCCGATGTTTTCCGGTATGTGGCTACGTGGAATCATTTTGGCGGTTTTACTGATTATCACGAGCATTTATATCATTAGATATGCAAAAAAAGTGAAAAAAAATCCACATGACGGTCTTGTGTATGACTTGGAAAAAGAAGAAAAGCATGGGAATTTAGATATATCCTCTTTATCCTCCATGAAGCCTAGACATTACTTAACGATTATTGTCGTGTTGATAGGATTTAGCTTCTTGATTTGGGGTGTTTCCGAAAAAGGCTGGTGGATGGAAGAATTAGCTGCATTTTTCTTGTCATTAGGTGTTGTTGTTGGGTTTTTATCTAAATATGGTCCAAGCAAAATTGCCAGCGAGTTTGTACAAGGGGCAAGGGATATTACATTCGGTGCTTTTATTGTTGGTCTGGCAAAAGGTGTAGTCGTAGTGTTAGAGCAAGGACATGTTATCGATTCAGTTGTAAATGGACTTGCAGCAACAGTAGGCCATTTGCCTAGTTCGATCCAAGTTCTTGGCATGTATGTATTTCAGACCATCATGAATGTATTCATCACTTCAGGAACGGGTATGGCAGCAACGACCATGCCGATTTTGACACCGCTTTCCGACCTGATCGGTGTTACAAGGCAAACGACCATCCTTACTTATCAGTTGGGAGATGGTCTATCAAACTGCATTCTCCCTACCTCTGCCATGCTTATGGGAAGCTTGGCAGTCTCTAAAATCAAATATCAAGAATGGGTGAAATTCTTCTGGCCCTTGTTATTGATCTGGATTGTAATAGGTGCTGTTTTTATATTAATAGCGGATTTCATCAGATACTAAACCTTAAAAAGAACGAATGGCTCTTTGGCTGCTCTGAGTTTGTAGACAAAAGGGGTTCTACCTAAAGTTTAAAAAAAGTTGATTGGAGCGGGTGTTCGAAACTCCTGCGGGAAAAGAGTGTCCAAGGGAGACACCACAGGCGCAAAGAGCGCCGAGGAGGCTCCCGGACCGACCGCGGAAAGCGAGTGCCCTACGTTCCAATCAACGTTCACTACTGTAGGCAATATCAATAATAATCGAATTTGTCTACAGTCTGGAGCAGCTCTTTGGCTGCTCTTTTTTTATGTTGTTTGAATTACTGCTTTAAACCAGGTGAAGAAGGATAAATGATTGGTTTAGAGAATAGTTATGGGAAAGGTCATACGTTCTCGAAAAAACGAATTTGATAGAAAATGGGTGAAATAAGTGGAGTTGGATACATTATATAAGACATATCAACCTTTTCTTTTTTCCATCGCATACCGGATGCTTGGATCGGTTACCGACGCAGAAGATATCGTTCATGATTTATTCCTGCAGCTTAAGCTTGATACCGAACAAATTAAGGACATGAAAGCATATCTTGCGAAAATGACGACAAATCGCTGTCTGAACTTTTTAAATTCAGCCCGTAAGAGAAGAGAGGTTTACACGGGACCTTGGCTGCCTGAACCTCGGGTAAACGGAACAAAGCAGCCTTTAGATAAGGTCGTAACGGATGAAACGGTTGCTTATGCCTTCCTCGTTTTGCTGGAACAGCTGTCACCTGTTGAAAGAGCGGTGTTCGTGCTCAGAGAAGCATTCACTTACAGCTATGAAGATATTGCCGAGATGCTGGAAAAGAATGAAGTGAACTGCAGAAAGATCTACAGCCGGGCTAAGCGTAAATTACAGAATGATATGCCAGTCCATCCGGAGGATACGAAACATGTCGATCTTTTGGCAAAAAAATTCATAAAAGCATCTGCGACAGGAAATTTTGAGGAGTTTCTGGATCTTCTTACAGAAGATGTTGTACTTGTTACTGACGGCGGAGGAAAAGTGCTTTCTGCATTAAATCCGATTGTAAACAAAAAGCGCGTTTCTTCCTTTCTTAAAGGAGTTTCTGCTAAAGGAGGTTTCATGGGGGAACTTCTTCCGGTGATGGTCAATGGTCAGGAAGGAATCTTGCAAATGAAGGACGGGCAGCCGATCAAAGTCATCTGCTTTGAATTGGATTCAAAACAAAAAAATATCCGCAAAATCTTCATTGTTTCCAACCCCGATAAATTAAATCATATTCCTGTTCCTTAATAGGGTAGACCGAGGGCTCTTAACGGGCTCTCTTTTTTGTATGTCACAAATCAAACCCCTATTTTGTCTTATAAGTGTAACCTAAAAAGATTTAATGGAGGAGATAGACATGGAACAACGCATTAACTACATGAAGACAAATCGGGAAGTGGTCAAATTAATGATGGAATTGGAGGAATACAAGAAAACAACGGGAATCGATAGCAAGTTAATCGAATTGATTAAAATTCGTGCGTCTCAAATCAACGGCTGTGCGTACTGTTTGGATATGCACACAAAGGATGCCCGGGCAATGGGTGAAACGGAACAAAGAATTTACTGCTTGAGTGCTTGGCGTGAATCACCATTCTATCTTGAGTCGGAAAGGGCGGCGCTGGAATTGACGGAAGCGGTCACGGCCATATCTGTTAACGGTGTGCCTGATGATCTGTATGAGCGGGTCCGCCTTCATTTTGATGAAAAACAATATATCGATCTCGTTACCATCATCATCACGATCAACGGCTGGAACCGATTGGCCATTTCAGCCAAAAGTATCCCCGGGCACTATAAGCCTGTAATGCAAAAATGATTGTGTTATTAAAATCCCTTGTATGCAACACAAATTAGCATATAATTGGATGACCCATTCGCAAAGCGATTTGGTTCCAGTTTTTACCCATATATGTTGATTTAACGGGATTCATATTTAAAATCAGCATTAGGTTTTAGCAAACTTCTGCGAAACAAATAATGGATTTGATGGTGAAGTATCATTTGATTCAGTAAATAAAAAACAATAAAAAGCCACGTTTTTGTATAAATCGTGGCTTTTTATAATCATTTTTCTTTTTTATAAAAGCGTTCACCCGTATCTGGATTATAATACACCCTTGTTTTTTCTCCAGTCACAGGGTCTATATTTATTTCATCTGTCGATTGAAATCCATCAGGAACTTTTACACCGTGATTACGTTTAAACCGTTTATCATAAATAAAGTATCCAAGTAAAATGCATAAGATAACTATAACAATTTGTAATATATAGTACCCTATGATGAATTTCATTATATTGCCTCCACAATAACGGCGGTTCCATATGCAACAATTTCACTCATATTTTTACCGATTTCCCCAGAATCATATCTCATCATTACAATTGCGTTTGCTCCCATTTGATTGGCATTCTTTATCATACGGTCCATAGCTTCTTTTCTTGAATCTTCAAGCATAGCTGTATATTGCTTGATTTCTCCACCTACTAAGGATTTTAACCCTGCCATGATATCGCCGCCGATCCCTCTGCTTCTTACAATCAGACCAAAGGCGGGTCCTTTTACTTCTACAATTTTGTAACCTTCAATTTTTTCTGTGGTAACTACCAATACATTAATCGCCTCCATCTTATTATTTTATTTAAATGGATATATTTTCATCCAAGGTGAGAACATAACCATAACATTCATGTTACCTGCTATATGTCCAGCTGGCTGTTGAAGCAGCGATTCGAGATTTGTAAAGCAAAGGTTCGCAATTTAGGCACCATAACAGAATCCTTTCAAAAAGAAGTCGAGGAGTAAAGATCAATGGGGCAATCATTGGCACAGTGTTTACTGGAGCAATTATTTCATTTTTTGAAATACCTCAACTTATTAAAAATAAATGCTGGAGGAAATCTCCGTTTATATTCTATAGCTTTTAGTTGGCATGACGTTGAGTATTTTATTAATCAAAAATGTTGTCATCCCTAATCCCTTAGACTGGATAACAAAAATTTATGATCCCTTCGCATCTTTTCATGGAACGGATTCTGTCTTAGGGGGTATTTATGCTCGAGAAAGGAAAAATTAGCTCTGGGGAATTCCTTATATTGGTCATCATATTTACGATAGGAGGTTCGATACTTAATGTACCTGCTATTCTTGTCAAGATAGCAAAGCAGGATGCCTGGATTTCCTATGTAACTAACTACTCTCATCAGTTTGTGTTTTATTTTCTTATATAATAAATTAGCATCTATTTATCCTTCAAAGACCTATGTCGAAGTTAATGAAAAAATATTGGGTAAATGGGTTGGGAAAATTTCAGCACTGCTCTTTCTTTTTTATATTTTGTACCTTTTGTCTGCTTTATTATATGAAATTGGGAGTTTTTCAACGACACAAATTTTGGTTGGAACACCTATCGAAATGATTATGGTACGGTTAGGATTGGAAGTCATCAGCCGAACTGCATTAATCTTTTTTCCTTGGATAATATTCATGCTTTTCATGTTATTTTCACTTCTTATCTCTGATATCAAATTAGAACATATACAACCTATTTTTGAAGTGGCATGAAACCAATTATTAAGGGCTCATATCACACTTTAGCGCTCCCGTATGTACAGCTCGTTTTCTTTTTGATGATCATGCCATTTGTAAATGAAAAAGATGAAATGAAAAAAACTTTTATCGAGGAACATTATAAGGAGGCATCGTTCTATTCTTAGTGATCATTTTCAGTATCCTCGTATTGGGTACTCATATTACCGCACTACAAAACTATCCTTCTTATAGATTGGGAAAGGTGTAGTGTTGGTGATTTTTTGGAACGTATTGAAATCATTGTAGCCTTCATTTGGATTCTTTCCGTTTATTTCAAGCTAACGATTGGTTATTATGGACTCTCTCTGGGGTTAGCTCAAGTATTTGGATTAAAAAATCACAAAACTCTTCACTTCCCATTAGCATTTTTAATTCTTGCCTTCTCCATCATTACACATCCAGATACAGTACATAGTCAAAACTTTACTGCAAAAGCGTGGACGCCATTTTCCATAACCATTTGTTTTCTTCTCCCGGTGTTATTGTTAGTGATAGGAATATTGAAAAAAAGCGTTCCATTTCAAAGACTGCCAAAGGATAATGAAAAATAATTCAATTACTACCTTTGGTCCCCAACAACTGCTGGGGTGGTTGGCTTTCATCTGTCAGGATCTTCTATGACGAAAAACTTGTTAAATGTCTGCCTGAGGATGGTGACACCATGTCAGATTCTTCTATGAACGACTCAGATAAAATGATTTCCTCCTATTGAAAAAGCCTTGGTATCTATTGGCTTTTTTTAGAATGGATCATACCGGGATTGAGCCCACCCACAGCATTCCATTGTTCCCTACGCCCATCTAATAGTCTGCAGCTTCTAGCTTTTTCTTCAAGATATATTGAAGAGAGGTATCTGAAGGCGTATGTCCCAAATGTGACATATTTGTTTCCATGTTCTTGATTAGCGTCCCTAGGATTATCAGTGTTAATCGTAAAAACAAAATTCGACAAGGATTTCATGGCTGGTGTAAGATGAATGAAAAAGCCAGAAATGGGGTGAATGCTTTGATTGATTTATTACCGTCGCTGTTTGAAAAAGTGGGGATCATCGTAATTGCTGCATTCCTGCTTTCTTATATGAAACCCTTTCGGCAAATGATAGGCCATGAACATGAAATGTCAAAGAAAATCATGTTTATCGCACTCTTTGGAACGTTCGGCATCATAAGTAACTATACAGGAATCGAAATCGGGAATCATGCCATGCCAGAGGGTGATTGGCATGCAGAGATTGCTCCCGAAAATGCGATTGCCAATACACGGATCATGGGCGTAGCTATCGGCGGTCTGCTGGGGGGACCATTTGTTGGGTTAGGAGTAGGTATAATTGCGGGGCTTCACCGTTATTTTCTCGGGGGTTTTACGGCGGGTGCTTGTGCAATCGCCGCGATTTTGGCTGGGTTCTTATCGGGGTTTTTGGGGAAAAGGCGCCGAAAGCATGGGACGATCACCCCTTGGTTTGCCCTTCCCATTTGCATGACCTTGGAAGCGATCCAAATGGGCATCATCCTGGTGACGGCCAAACCATTTGAAAGGTCGTGGGAGCTCGTACAAGTAATCGGACTTCCCATGATCATCATCAACGGTTTCGGGACTTTACTATTCATGCTCATCATTCAGTCGATCACGAGGGACGAAGCACGGACGCGGGCGGTACAAACCAATCTTGCGTTCCTGATTGCGGATCAGACCTTGCCCTTTTTCCGGCAAGGTCTGAATCAAACTTCATGCAAGAGAATCGCCCAAATCATCTTGGGGCTGACTGAAGCCGACGCCGTGGCCATTACCAATGAACATAGTGTACTTGCCCATGTGGGTGCTGCGTCAGATCACCATGTCCCTAAGGTGGGAATAGCGACAGGCTTAACGAAAAAAGCACTAGAACAAGGAAAAATCATCGTGGCCAAAACAAAAAAGGATATTTATTGTTTTCATGATCAATGCCCATTGCAAGCGGCCGTAGTCCTGCCGTTGCAGGTCCAACAGAAAACGGTAGGGACTTTGAAGATGTATTTCAAGCATCCGGATAAATTAAGCCAAGTGGAACAAGAGTTAGCTGAAGGATTGGCGAAACTATTTTCCACTCAATTGGAACTCGCTAAAGCGGAAATGCAAACGAAATTATTGAAAGATGCTGAAATTAAGGCCCTACAAGCACAGGTCCATCCTCATTTTTTATTCAATGCAATCAATACGATATCCGTTTTATGCCGGACGGATGTCGAGAAGGCAAGAAATTTATTGCAGGAGCTCAGTGCCTTCTTTCGCTCAAATTTACAAGGGGCCCGACAAATACTGGTGCCGCTAGAAAAGGAATTGGAGCATGTCAACGCTTATTTATCACTGGAGCAGGCCCGTTTTCCAGATAAATATCATATCGACTATCGCATTGAGCCAAGGCTTAAGGAAGTTCTCATCCCTCCATTCACGTTGCAGCCACTTGTTGAGAATGCGGTACACCATGCATTTCCACATGTTAAAAGCAAAGGCGAAATCATCATTCACGCATACTTTAAAGACGATACGATGCGCATTGTTGTAGAAGATAACGGAAATGGGATTTCAAGCGGGAGAATAGATGAATTGGGTAAGCATGCTGTAGAATCGATTAAAGGTACAGGAACGGCCCTTCATAATATCAGTGAACGGCTGGAAGGGATCTATAAAGGCCAGGCCAGCCTCTCGATAGAAAGTGAAACGGGGCACGGAACAAAAGTGAAAATATCAATACCACTCAGCGAAAAAGGAGCATATGTCAACGATGTTGAAAGCATTTATCGTAGAGGATGAACCACTGGCAAGAGATGAATTGAAATATCTACTGAAGAGAAGCAGGCAAGTTGAAGTCGTGGGTGAGGCCGAGGGGATAGAAGATGCCATGAGGGATATCTCCCGTCTTAAGCCTGAACTTGTCTTTTTGGACATTGAGCTTGCAGAGGGCAATGGTTTACATTTGGCTAAGCAATTGGCGGAACTTGACCCGGCACCTTCGCTCATTTTTGCGACCGCCTATGATGAGTTTGCCCTCCAAGCCTTCGAATTATATGCATTTGATTATCTATTAAAGCCATTTAATGAAAACAGGATTCGTCAAACATTGGATAAACTCATGAAGCAGCGTCAAATTGGGGAAGACGAATCGAGGACAGCACCTCCCGCCAGCCGAACGGCGGTGGAACAGACAGGTAAATTGCCTGTAGTGATAGATGATCGGATCGTTCTGATCGAACGGGACACTATTTTATTCATCGGTCTCATGGAAGGAAAGACGATCATTAAAACCGAAGAAAATGAATATAAAATCGGTGACCCTCTCATCGTGCTTGAAAGGAAGCTCGATAAGCGCTCATTTTTACGGGTGCATCGCGGTTTTATCGTGAATGTCATCCATATATCCGAAATACAGCCTTGGTTCAACTCGACTTATAACCTCATTATGACTGACGGATCAAACATTCCGGTAAGCCGCACGTATGTGAAGGAGCTAAAGCAGCTTATCGGTTTTTAAAAATTTTCATAATTCTGCATTTTATCTTCTTCATAATGCAGTCCATCCCCCGATATCTGCATTATAGCTTGAAAACCCATTAAAGCCGCTTTCATTGTGATATCATCATTTTACGATGTAAGAAATAGAGGGGGTTGAATATGAATGCGGTTACAATTGTCATAGGCTCCATTTGTATATTAATGATTGCCTACCGTTTATACGGGACATTCATAGCACTCAAAGTATTAAAACTCGATGATTCCAAGCCGACTCCGGCCCATAAATTAGAAGATGGAAAAGATTATGTTCCAACAAATAAATGGGTGGCATTCGGCCACCATTTTGCAGCCATTGCAGCGGCTGGTCCTTTGGTGGGGCCGATCCTTGCTGCACAATTCGGCTATTTGCCAAGTTTATTATGGCTTTTGATCGGAGCTGTAATCGGGGGAGCCGTCCATGATGCCGTCGTGCTTTTCGCGTCGATGCGAAAAGACGGCAAATCCCTTTCGGAAGTTGCGAAAGAAGAACTTGGACCTGTAGCAGGCTTCTGTACAGGACTCGCGATGCTTTTTATTATTACGATCACGATGGCAGGACTTTCAATGGTCGTTCTGCATGCTTTGGAAAATAATCCATGGGGGACGTTTGCTGTCGGGATCACCATTCCCATCGCCATGGGTGTAGGGCTTTACCATAAAAAAACCGGCAACCTGAAAGGGGCGACCATCGTCGGGTTCGCGCTCATCATGGCCGCAATTTTACTTGGTCCGAACATTCAAGGAACGGCACTTGGTGAATTATTGACACTTGAAGCGAGCACACTTGCCATCATTTTGCCAATCTATGCTTTCTTCGCTGCCGCATTGCCTGTTTGGCTGCTGCTGGCACCCCGTGATTACTTGAGTACTTTTATGAAAATCGGTGTATTTGCCGCATTGATTATCGGCGTTTTCGTGGTGAATCCAGAAATCCAGTTTCCTGCGTTTACTGAATTCATTAATGGCGGGGGCCCGATTGTAGCCGGTCCTGTTTGGCCATTCATTTCAATAACCATCGCCTGTGGGGCAATATCAGGATTCCATGCATTTGTCGGATCAGGCACAACTCCAAAAATGTTAAACCGTTGGAGTGATATCAAATCCGTTGGTTTTGGAGCGATGCTTGTCGAATGTGTCGTTGCCATCATGGCTTTGATTGCCGCGGTTTCGCTGCAGCCAGGGGATTATTTTGCGATTAACTCTTCACCTGAAGTGTTTCAAACTTTAGGTATGGAAACCGTACACCTTAACGAACTTAGTGAAGAAATCGGCATTAATCTGGAGGGACGGACAGGCGGGGCCGTTACACTTGCTGTCGGCATGACCTATATTTTTACCGAAATACCCTTCTTTCACAAACTGGCTTCGTTTTTCTTCCAATTCGTCATCATGTTCGAGGCGGTGTTCATATTAACCGCAATCGATTCGGGGACACGTGTTGCCCGTTACTTAATCCAGGACTTCTTCGGGGAGTTCTACAAACCATTAAAAAGGGTCGACTGGTTGCCGGGTAACATCTTCGCCAGCGCGTTAGCCTGCTTTATCTGGGGATATCTACTTTACTCTGGGGACATTGGTTCGATCTGGGCACTCTTTGGCGTATCCAACCAGCTCATGGCTTCGATTGGACTCATCATCGGTGCGACCGTCGTATTGAAAATTGCAGACAAACGCTGGTATATCTGGACATGCCTCGTACCCCTTGCCTACTTATATGTAACGGTTAATGTAGCAGGGTACTGGATGGTGAAGAACGTATACCTGAACCCGGACTCTGCAGGATTCAGCATCTTGAACGGAATATTATCGATCACCATGTTAATCCTAGGCTTGATCATTCTGGTTGCCGCCTTGAAAAAATGGCGGGAGCTCTGGAAAATCCCTCAAGCAGAACTATTGGAAAAATCAGCATGATAAAAAAGATCCGGGCGGAAGCTGCCCGGATTTTTGTTCGAAAATGACCTCAATTCCGTTTTCCTTAAAATCAAGACACAAAAACCTGAAAAAGGAAAGTATCAATAACCCCAACTTTGTTAATGATAGCAAATGAGGAGGTGTGATAAGATGGCAAAAGATGTTCTATGTGAAGTGAATAATTGTAAATATTGGGATTCTGGAAACAAATGCAGTGCAGATGCTATTTATGTTGTAAGTCATAAAGGGAATCAAGCATCAAATAGCGAAGAAACGGATTGCAAAACATTTGATCCAGAAATTTAAATCCATCGGGGTAACCATCAAACTGGTTACCCTTCTTTCATATTTATTATTGATAATAAAAATCATTTTCATTCAGGATTATAGAAATTCATTTTATTTTTCTTCATGAAAAGGATATTTGGGCGATATATACGTAAGATTGATCGATATAATCGTGAGTTTGAGCGATTATATCGAAAGTTAGGGCGATATATCGAGAGTTTGAGCAGTTTACTCGTGAATTTGAGCAGTTTACTCGTGAGTTTGAGCAGTTTACTCGTAAGTTTGTGCTATTTACTCGTGAGTTTGAGCAGTTTACTCGTGAATTTGAGCGATTATATCGAAAGTTTTGGCGATATATCGAGAGTTTGAGCACCTTACTCGTGAATTTAACTGTTTTACTCGTGAGTTTAAGCACTTTACTCGTGAATTTGAGCAGTTTACTCGTGAGTTTGTGCTATTTACTCGTTAATTTAAGCAATTTACTTGTGAAACGCAATTTACACATGAGCTTGAGCTACATACCTTCAAACTTCATTTCTTTACTTTTGAAATGGTGAGACCATCACCGATTGGAATAAGCAGGGATTCCAATTGAGGATGATTGGCTACCGTTTCATTGAATGCCTTCATAAATGCAGTATAATGTTTAGGTTTATTATCCTGATCGGCGACACTTCCTCCCGCAAGTACGTTATCCATGACGATTAAAGTACCCGGTTCTGCCAGTTTAATGCAATATTGCAGGTGATTTTCATAATTGTCCTTGTCAGCATCTATAAAGAAAAAATCAAATTTCCTGTTATCACGAACGAGTTTTTCCAGGCTTTGCAGAGCTGCTCCGGTCATATATGATACTTGATCGCCAAAGCCAGCTTTGGATAGGTTGCCATAAGCTAACTTTGCGTATTCCTTCTTTAATTCAAGGGAGGTTAATTTTCCTTCGCTGCCGAATCCCCTGGCTAGGCAAATCCCACTATAGCCCCCAAGAGCGCCTATTTCCAAAACATTTTTAGCTCCTGAAATGGATATCAGCATGGTAAGGAGTTTTCCAGATGAGGGAGATACCGATATGGACGGCATTCCGTTTTCTTGTATGGACGTAATGACTTCTTCCAAAAGGGCATCTTTGGTATAAAACACTGAATCGATATAACTGTTAATTTGTTTCAATCATCATTTCCATTCCTTTTTTACCATTATTGGAAGTTTCCTTCTTATCGGCTGCTTCATTTTCTTGTATTTCAAATAATTGAATGAATTTGTTGATTAACATATCAATGGCTTTTAATTCACCGACTAAGATTTGATTAATGGATTGAAATTCCGGTTTATCTAACTGTTCCTTAATGGTTGAACGTTTAAGATTCATCATTTCTAAAAAAGCAATTGCCCTTCCGCTGCGAAACGTTTTTGGGCCACGATGGTGTGAACCATGGTCTTTTCCTTTGAAATGCTCACCACCGGATGTCCATCTTTTGTGAATTTTTCATTTCTCATGTTAAAACCTCTTTCTGTGTATAAGTTTGTATACAATTTTTATCTTATGTTAAATGTATGTATACATATGTATACAAAATGTTAACTGATAATCGAATAGAAAAATCAAAATGCAGTTTATAAAAGGTTTGTCTAAATTGTGAATTCGTTATTTAGAGAAGTAAAAAAGTACTTACATCCAAAGAAATTTTTTTGTTATAGTTACAAATAGACCGGTTGGTATGGCGGGGGTGTGCTACGGAAATGGATACAAAATCGTTGATAATCGATCATGCAACGGTTCTTTTCCAATAAAAAGGATATAAAGGTGTTGGACTAAGCGAAATCTTAAGAGTATGTAATGTTACGAAAGGTTCGCTTTATCACCATTTTCCTAATGGAAAAGAGGAATTATTAATTGCTTGCCTTCATTCTTTGAATGAAGTAATTACGATGGATATCGTGGATATTTTTGAACGGTATCCGACAATGTTAGAAGCGACAAATTCTATGATTGATAAGCTAATCGTCAACTTAGAAAGTGAAGGGACGATTACGGGTTACACATTTAGCAGCATGGTAAGTGAAATGGCCACATTAAGCGATCCTGTACGAAAGGCTTGCGCCGAACTATATGCGAAAATTCAAGGGATTTATTTTAAAAAGCTAATGGAAGATGGATATTCAAAAGAGTTAGCTTCCAATATTGCATTGATGATGACAGCCTCTATCGAAGGGGCAATGATGCTTTGTTTGGCCGAAAAATCGGCAAAGCCGCTAAAAGTAATTTTACAATTGTTACCCAATATATTGAAGGAGTTTTAACAAGTGGATAATAAAAGTATTAAAACAGGACCGATAATGGCTGCTCTTTTGGTAGCAGGCTTTGCTGGGCTATTTAGTGAAACCGCATTGAACATCGCCTTAGGTGAATTGAGCCACATTTTTGGCGTGGATGCGACGACAATACAGTGGCTTGCAACAGGCTACTTTTTAACGCTTGGCATTTTAGTGCCAGTAACAGGAATTTTAATGCAAAAATTCACAACACGCCAAATGTTCATGGCGTCTTTATTTTTTTCGATCATCGGAACGGTCATCGCTGCAGTAGCGCCGGTTTTTAGCGTGTTATTGACGGCCCGTGTCATTCAGGCAGCTGGACTGGCGATCATTTTGCCGTTGACGCAAAATGTCATTTTCACGATTTTCCCACCGAATAAACGCGGCGGGGCAATGGGTGTGATGGGCTTAGTCATCTTGGCGGGTCCCGCATTCGGTCCTACATTAGCAGGGATGATTTTAGATACGTTATCATGGCCTTGGATATTCTGGTTTACGATTCCGTTCTTGTTATTCTCGCTTATCTTCGGCTATATCTATATTCCGAATGTCAATGAAACTCGACAAGTATCAATCGATATCTTGTCAGTTGTGTTATCGACGATTGGTTTTGGTGGAGTTGTATACGGTGTAAGTGTAGGCGGGGATCATGGTTGGACGGATATGACGGTAATTTGCACGATCATCGTTGGTTTGATCGCCCTAATTCTCTTTGCAATCCGTCAAACGAAGATGGAAAACCCAATGTTGATTTTAAAAGCATTCAAATACCCACTATTTGTACTGGGTCTTGCGATGAACATGATTACGTTCCTTAACATGTTATCGATGCTGGTTGTGTTACCAATGTATATGCAAATGGCGTTATTGGTGTCTGCGTTCGCTACTGGGCTGATCATGCTGCCAGGCAGTCTATTAAACTGTGTTTTTGCCCCAATAATCGGCAAGCTATTTGATAAATATGGACCTCGTGCCGTGATTACACCAGGAACGATGCTGGTTGTCATTGGCTACGGGCTATATGCAATGTATGGAACAGACACAGCACCATGGATCATGATGGTTACGCATATCGTGATGATGCTTGGTATAGGCATGGTACTTGCTTCAGTACAAACGAATACATTGAATGCATTGCCAAAACAATTCTATCCGGAAGGCATCGCGATTACGCAAACATCTCAACAAGTATCAGGGGCAATTGGGATAGCGGTCATGGTTTCGTTATTCTCTGCGAACCAAAATGGCTACTTGACTGATGTGGCAAATGATTTACCGGCAGCCGCTGCCTCAGGTTCATCACTTGTATTTAAAATTAGTTTGATTTTCGCCATCGTGAATGTGGTGCTTTCATTGTTCATGAAAAAACCGAAGTAACATCTGCTCAAAGTGAAAATTCGATTCGATAATCAAAATAAAAACAGTCACCATTCAAACGGGTGATCTGTTTTTAATTTTGAACTTTACTAAGTAGATCTAAAAGCTGTTGTTTTTCCGCCTCATTCAAGTTGGCAAACTGTGATGCCTGAAAATGCTCTTGTTTTGGAACAACTTCATGAAAAAACTCTTTTCCTTCCTCAGTCAATGAAAGGTATTTTGTTTTCCATTCCTGTTCCCGTTTAATCAATCCCAACTCTTCCATTTTCCTTAATAGTTGAGTGATATTGCCTTTTGTCACAAAAAGCTTGTTTGCCAGTTCTTGCTGAGACAATCGTTCATGGGAACCCACTTGAACCAAGATATCGAATTGGGCTGCCGATAGATTCCATTTCTTTAAATGTTGATTGGATTCCCGAATGCTCTGGTTATATATTCGTGTTATTCGGAACCATAACATTAAACCTAGTCGTTCCTCATTATTAGATGTGGAGGGATTCGTTGTGTTTTCTTTCATGAATGTCACCTCATTCTTTCTTTGTCACAATCAGTTTATGAATAAACCAATTTGGTGTCAAATGCAAAAACTTCCATCTTCGATACAAAGAAACCAGTATTATCATTTGATACTGGTTTCTTTGATTCCTTTATTATGTGGTCGTCAGTTTAGCAAAGATGATAAAAAACAGTGTTAATTCGCCTATTATCACAATATTCGGTACCACGACAAACAAATTAAAAATAAAAAAGGCTGCTAAAATCCCTAAGAATAACCCTAAATGATATATTTGCAACCGCTGGTGCTTGTGTCTATATTGGTGGAAAACAAAAGTGGTTGAAATGAAATAGAGCAATACGGAACCAAAAACGAAATAGAGGATAAATGAATAATGGACCTCATGTAAAAACAATAATCTGATGGCTGCTGCAATCATGCTTATAGACATTAAAATAAACAGGTGACCATAAATGATAATTTGACCGGAAGATTGTACAGACTTGTCGACTTTCTTCTCCATGTTATCGAAATATTGCCACCACATAGCTATTATCAAGGCAAATGAAATGATGGAAAAGGCTATCGAATCCCAATTTCCTTGTTTAGGTTGAATGACCGCAAGGGTGCTGATAAGAGCTTCCCCAAAGAGAATGATGGTAAATAGACCAAAGCGCTCTAACAAGTGGGCCGTATTTGTAGGAACATTTTCCAAGCACTTTCTTCCAATAATTGGGATAATGATATCGATCAGGATGCCCAAATACAACACAGCATATCGAAGCCAAGAATCAAAAAGGACGGAGAATAATGAAATGACGATTCCAATCCAAAAATACCTTCCCAAAAAGAGTGCTGCTTTTTTTCGAAATCCCTCTTCTATCCGCTGTACAACAAGATATTGGATAGCAGTCACGGCTCTTAAGCCAATATAACCAATTAAAAAAGAAAGATAATAAGGATCAAAATCAGCTGATAAGCTTGATGTCATAATTAGGACAAAAAGCATTTGCAGTATCAAGAATATCCGTTGATGAAATACATCCTTTCCAAACCGGTTAATAAATATGGTTTGCCCTACCCAAGCCCACCAGATAGGAATAAAAATCAACACGAACTTTAATAAATACTCTGGATGGATATATCCATCTTCAACATGCAGTAAAACATGAGTTGCACCTGCAACGGCCGCCACAAATAACAAATCATAAAAGAGCTCTAACCATGTAACTTTCTTTTCATCCATTTCTGCACGCCTCCCAATCGACTTATAGTTTATAGTATCTTGTAAATATTCAGGAAATGGAAGGGGGTCCAATAAACTTTGGCACGTGCAATTTAGAATTCATGATCAATAATAGGAAGTTCTTTTTACCCAGCTATCACGTTTTTCCATATTTATTGATTAGGAATAACATCACTTTTTTGCTTTGAAAACGGACCAAACGGACCGCTCATGCAGGAATTGGTAGAAATCGGTAGAACTTTTTCCTCATGCACCAAAAATAGCCCGGCCCGGACAAATTAACGCATGGGATAATGAAGAGTTTGTTAAAGCAATCGAAGAAACTGGTAAAAAACAACTTATCATCGCGGGTGTAGTTACAGATGTCTGCGTTGCTTTCCCGGCACTTTCCGCTTTGAACGCAGGTTATGAAGTATTCGCTGTCACTGATGCTTCTGGAACAGTCAGCAAACAGGTAGCTGATGCTGCATTATCGCGTATGGCCCATGGTGGTGTGCAGCTTATGAACTGGTTTAGCGTAGCGTGCGAATTACAACGTGATTGGCGCAACGATGTCGAAGGTTTTGGTGCTTTACTTTCCAGCCAGCTTCCCGGTTATCAAAACATAATCGGAAGCTATAGGGGAGCTCAGCGCGACTTCAGCAAGATATAAAGATAACGCACTGATTGAATGAAGGAGGGGACATTTGTTCCCTCTCAGACTGTAGGCAAACTTGATGAAAATCGAGTCTGCCTACAGTTTTTTTTATGATTAATAGAATTTGTCCTCTTCAGGCACTCGCTTTCCGCGGGCGGTCCGGGAGCCTTCTCGGCGCTCTCTGCGCCTGCGGGGTCTCCCTGGACGCGCTTTACCCGCAGGACTCTCGCACACCCGTTCCAATCAATTGCAACTTATTTAATATTAAAAATTGCAGGCGAACTCGCATTCTTCGTGTTTGTCGAACTAATGGGAATGATCATCCCGAATCCTTTTACCGAGGTGATTTTTACAAATTTTTTAAAACAAAACTTGGTTATACTCCATGATTTTTTTATTGTTTTCTATGGGATGAAACCTTATTGGATTGAAGAAATTTGCGACACTCCTGCCGAATAACTGGCTAGCCGAGACCCCACAGACGCTTGCGTCGAGGAGGCTTGGCAGACAGTCGGCGGTCCGGGAGCGGATTTCTGAAATCTAGAACTTTTTGAGGGTTTGTAAAATATGAACGGTGTTTTCCCTTTCATTTTGATTTGGTGAAGAATGCGTATTCCGAATTCTATCGCCAAAGTTTAACCCCTTTAAAACGGCTCATCATTCCAAACCCTCAGCTTCACCCTGCCCCCAGACTTCTATATCAAGCATTCCAATATGCCTCAAATTGTACATAATAGCCTCCTCTAAATATTTTCTTTGTATTGTAAATCGCTTACGAAACAAATAATGTCTTAAGAAAAGATGCGGTATTGTGCACAAATGTTTAAAGAGTATATTATTGTGCAGTACCTATGACAACATTCGGACTTAGAAACGCTACATTTTTAATAAGAAGTGAGATATCGTAGAAGCAGGGAGAGGGATTGAGAATGTTTTTAGATGAAAGAAGCGCCAATTTACTAAAACTATTACAGCATTCGCCCATTTCAAAAATGAAAGAACTTGAAGCCCAAACAGGTCTGACGAGAAGGCAAATCCAATATGGTCTGAGCAAAGCGAATGACTGGCTCCAATTTCATGGATATCAACCGATTCAATATAATCGTGAAATGGGCTACTCCTTTTCTGAAACAATCAGGGATGAAGAATTGAATGTAAAACTGACAAAACGCAATTATATATTTTCAGAGACAGATAGGGAAAAAGTTTTTTACCTCATGATCCTATTAAGCCCAGAAGATTTGTCCGTCTATCATTTCCAGACGATCACCGGGCTTTCACGAAATACGGTGTTGAAGGATTTAAAAAGGCTTAAAGAGAAAAACAGGGACATATCGCTCAAGGTCAAGTATTCCAAACAAGATGGCTACGTGGTGATTGGGGAAAGCCGAGTAAAGAGATATATCATTGAACGTCTCCTGCATGATGTACTGAACAGTCCCAATAGTGAATTGATCATGGAGTGCATATGGGGAAATCATGAAAAGCAAATCAGCTCGATCCGGTTACAGCTTGAAAGGATCGAACGTAAATTAGGCATCACCTTTACGGATGAACGGCTTCATGAACTGAGCTATTTATTTCTATGTACAGATCAGCTCATAGGAAAAGGGGAAGAGTTACAGGCCGACCAGAGCTGGGCTCCGTTTGTTGCGACGGAAGAATACAAAATGGTTGAGGAAATGACCAGAACGAATGCCTTTCAATCAGTATGGAGCGAAACGGAAAACTTATACGCAACCTTACATTTACTGAGCATGAATCGAACGAAGGACATTTCCCCTCTTAAGGATGATGAAGTCATTCAACATCTTTTACAGGAAATCGTGGAAGAGTTCGAGAGGCTGGCATTTGTTCACCTGAAAGACAAAGAACAGCTATGCCAACAATTATACGTTCATTTTAAACCGGCATATCATCGTCTGCGGTATGGTCTCCCGCAAATGAACCCGATGACGGGACGGGTGCAGAAGGTCTATCCTGAACTGCACCATTTGACAAAAAAATCCCTGTGGGTGTTGGAGAAAGAGATTGGCTGTCCAGTATCAGAAGAGGAAGTGGCATACTTCACGATCTATTTTGGCGGCTGGCTGCGCAGGCAAGGGACCACATTGGATGATCGAAAACGGGCGATTGTCGTATGCCCGAATGGTATTGGCATCAGCAATATCCTCATTTATACATTGAGGGAATTATTTCCGGATATTTTGTTCCTGGATGTTCTGTCAGTAAGGAACGCGGCTGAATACCCACTGTCGTACGATCTTGTTTTTTCAACGGTGCATATGAGAACAAAAGCGGCATTATTTGTTGTACCGCCCATTTTGGAAATGCAGGACAAACATACATTGCGCCAGCAGGTCATGCAGGAGTTGTATGGATATACGACGGAAAGTGTGGATGTTGCAGCTTTATTAAAAATCATTTCCAAGTATGCAACCATCCATGAAAAGGATCAGCTTGAAAAGGCTTTGAAGTCGAATGTGTATACCCATACACCAAAAATAACCCAATTTTCTTTAAAGGAGGCAGAGAAGCCTGTGTTAGAAGAACTGCTCAATATGCAAACGATTCAATTACGGCAGCATGTTTCCGATTGGAAAGAAGCCATTCGAGTAGCGGCCAAGCCTCTCGTGGACTTAGGAACCGTCGAGGAACGATATGTGGATGCAATGGTCGAGGCGATAGAAACGAATGGACCATATGTAGTGATAACGCCTGGAGTGGCGATTCCCCATGCACGTCCGGAGCAGGGGGTCAGGTCTTTATCCATGAGTTTGCTGAAATTGGATGAAGCCGTTGACTTTGCGCCGGATAAACCGGTTCGCCTGATCATCATTTTGGCGGCCGTAGATAATGATTCGCATCTGCGGGCATTGATCCAGCTCACTCAATTATTGAATGAACCAGCCAATATAGAAGAAATCTTACGCACTTCAGATAAATCGGTCCTTATGGAGTACGTTCATAAATATTCGAAGGAGGAAGCGGAATGAAAATCATGGTAGTATGCGGGAACGGATTGGGAAGCAGTTTCATCATGGAGATGAATGTGAAGAAAGCATTGACGGAAATGGGGAAGACGGCTGAGGTGGATCATACGGATCTTGCATCCGCAAAAACGGTTCAGGCGGATATTTTCCTGGGAGCGGCGGATATTGTCGGTCAGCTGGATGATGGAACCCGGACGATCGTCACACTGGAGAACATGATGAGCATCCCTGAAATCAAATCTAAATTGGAAATGCATGTAGGATAAAAAAGGAGAGATTGATATGAAGAAAATCATGGTAGTATGCGGAAACGGATTGGGAAGCAGCTTCATCATGGAGATGAATGTGAAAAAAGCGTTGACGGAAATGGGGAAGACGGCCGAGGTGGATCATACGGATCTTGCATCCGCAAAAACGGTTCAGGCAGATATTTTCCTGGGAGCGGCGGATATTGTCGGTCAGCTGGATGATGGAACCCGGACGATCGTCACGCTGGAGAACATGATGAGCATTCCTGAAATCACATCGAAATTAGCTTCGCATCTATAAGAAGAAAACATAAAGAAGAGGGGGAGAGGCAATGCTGGAACTTATCATGAATGACATCTTGGGTACACCTTCCATACTTGTGGGGCTGTTTGCCCTCATTGGACTGCTGTTACAGCGGAAATCCAGTGCGGATGTTGTATCTGGAACGCTAAAAACCGTCATGGGCTTCATTATCATTGGAGCGGGAGCCGCAGTGCTCATTGGCGCCCTTGATATATTCAGTAAAATGTTCGATCATGCATTCAATGTACAAGGCGTCATACCTAATAACGAAGCCATTGTCGCAGCCGCCCAAAGTGATTTTGGGACTTCGACTGCACTTATCATGGTTTTTGGTATGGTTGTCAATGTTTTGCTAGCCCGTTTCACGCCATTTAAATATATATTCTTAACGGGACACCATACCTTATTCATGGCTTGTTTACTTGCAGTCACCCTATCGGTCGGCGGGCTCAACGGATTTCCGCTTATCTTGGTCGGTTCCATTCTATTAGGAGTATGCATGGTGATGTTCCCAGCCCTCCTTCAGCCATACGTACGGAAGATTACCGGAAGCGATGATTTTGCCATCGGCCATTTCGGGACAATCGGATATTTTGTATCCGCGACTGTTGGAAAATGGTTTGGAAATAAGGAAAAAACAACAGAGCAAATCAAGGTTCCTAAATCTTTAGGATTCCTGAGGGACACATCAGTCGCTGTATCGCTTACGATGACGATGTTCTTTGTGATCGTCGCATTGTTTGCGGGACAGAACTATATTGAAACGAAATTATCCGGCGGTTCGAACTTCATCGTCTTCTCTTTCATCCAGGCGATAACATTTGCTGCAGGAGTCTACATCATCCTTGCAGGGGTACGGATGTTAATTGCTGAAATTGTCCCTGCATTCAAAGGGATTGCCGATAAGGTGGCGCCGAATACAAAACCTGCATTGGACTGTCCGACCATCTTTCCATTCGCTCCAAATGCAGTGATCATCGGGTTCCTATTCAGTTTCTTGGCTGGACTATTATCCATGTTCCTCCTTCCGGTACTTGGATTGAAAGTAATCGTTCCGGGGCTCGTACCGCATTTCTTCACCGGAGCTGCAGCAGGTGTATTTGGAAATGCCACAGGAGGCAGACGCGGAGCGATGCTTGGATCCTTTGCCAACGGACTCATCATTAGTTTCCTGCCGGCGATACTCCTGGTCTTCTTGGGGGATGTAGGGTTTGAAGGTACCACATTTGGTGATTCGGACTTCGGTGTGGTAGGTCTCTTCATCCTAAGCGTCATGAAACTTTTAGGATTATCCTAAACTGTTATACTGATAAGGTACATGAAAAAAAATAAGTGAATGAAACCAACAGCCTAAGATCTTATAGATAATGGGCTGTTGGCATTTTCATCATCATTCGGATTTTTGAGGTGATTTGCATGACCAACAAGGCAATTGTGCTCGATTTGGATGGCACGACATTGAACGAAAGAAATACTGTGAATGAGACGCTGGAACAATACATAGGTGAACTTAGGGAAAGCGGTAAGCTGATTTTCATTGCAACAGGAAGAACGCTGGAAGAAGTGAGGGACGTTTTGCCGTCCGGCATGGAAGCCGATGGAATGGTGACCGCCAATGGAATGTCCGTATTCATCGGAAAGAAACAGATAGTCGAACACGCCCTGTCGACGGAACTTGTGGAGGAATTGGTAGCCAAAGCAGGAGCGGAAGAGATTTTTTACGAAGTTCATCCGAACGATGGAACACGGATGGCATTACTTAAAGATAAAGACTATATGGTTAAACAAGGTTTGATGCCAAAGCCTGAGACAGTCGATGAAAATGAATGGCTATCAAGACAGGATGCAGTGGATGACAAAATAAGATGGTCAGAACAACTGGATATAAGCAGCGTAGCCAAAATCTACTTCTTCAGCAATGAAATGAATACGATTCGAAAATGGAAAGCGGAGTTGGGGAAAATCAAGCAGTACAATGCATTTACCACAGCTTCCTCCACCCATCATAATGTAGAAGTCACCGTGGAAGGCATCACAAAAGCAACAGGCGTTCAACTGCTGCTGAAGCATTTCCAGCTAGCACCCGAAAATATCCTGGCAGTAGGCGATGGCGAAAATGACCTCCCGCTATTTAAACTCGCCGGGCATTGCGTGGCCATGAAAAACGCCACTGACCTGGTCAAAGAACAAGCAGATGAAGTGACGGAGTATTCATATAGAGAAGATGGGCTGTATCGCTTTTTGAAGGAAAAGTTTCACTGAAATAACCTGGAAGGAAAAGAGGATCCAATCTTGTTCGTAAGATTTGAACGTTGATTGGAACGTAGGGCACTCGCTTTCCGCGGGCGCTCTTTGCGCCTGTGGGGTATCCCGTGGACGCGCTTTTCCCGCAGGAGTCCCGTACCTTCCGTTCCAATCAACTGGATTGTTTTTTTAAGAAAAAACTGTGTCTGATCTCATTCCGAACAATGATATTAAAGCAAGACTAGATTATCCTCAATGGTTTGAAGAACTTTGCGACACTCCCGCCGAATTACCCGCTAGCCGAGACCCCACAGGCGCTTGCTTCCGAGGAGGCTTGGCAGACAGTCGGCGGAAAGGGAGCGGATTTCTGAAATCAACTCCGAACGTTTTTTTGAATTGCAGGCATTTCAAGGTTTCGGTTACGGGTTAATCTTTACGGCCGTCACTTCCTGGGCTGTTGAAAATATACCAGAGGTTAAACAATCTACGAGAATGGGCTTGTTCCAAAGTTTATATTCTGCTGGAATGTTTTTGGGACCCGTCCTAATCGGCATCTTGATTGAAGTGTTTTCAAGATCCACAGGTTACCTGATCATGGGGGCATTATCAATTGCTTCTACGATTCTTATTAATACCTCCAAAAACGCTCAAAAAAAGAAGCTTCTAATGAAGAATTTCCTCTTGAAGAGATGCTGATGGAAAGAATTCTTTTAAAAGGCAAGGATAAAAAGGGCAGACCTTAACGGGTTTGCTCTTTTTTATTTACTTTGCTTAAAGTTCAACTTCAAGCCCGTGCCGAATCCGTACTTCACTTACTTCATAATAAACAATAAAATCCATGTAGGTTGCCTTAATGGCCAAAATGATTTTTATTCACAAAATTTTATTAATATTGACGGTATCAATCTATGACTTTATCATAACAACAGGATAATGATAATCATTTTCAATTATGAATATATTCGTTGGATAAGAAGTTAAATAGGTATAGATGACGGAAAGGGTGCAAAAAATGAGAGAATCTAGAAAAGTAAGAACATTTGGGGGAGGAGCATTCATCCTGTTATTTACGATTATGATGGTGTTATCAGGATGTAATAATTCTCAAAAAACAACAGAAGCAGAGAAGACATCTGCCGAAACAAGTAATCAAGAAATAAGGACGATTAAGCATGAAATGGGAGAAACGGAAATTAAAAATACTCCTAAAAAAATAGTTGCGCTTGAGTTATCTTTCGTTGATTCTTTAAATGCTCTAGGAATAAAACCTATCGGTATTTCAGATGACAACAAAAAAGATATGATTACAAAACTCGTAGGTCAAGAAATGGATTATACTTCTGTAGGAACACGTGAACAGCCTAATTTAGAGGTCATCAGTTCTTTACAGCCGGATTTAATCATTGCAGATGCTGAGCGGCATAAAGGGATTTATAAAGAGTTGCAGCAGATTGCTCCTACTGTTGTCTTAAAAAGCCGGGAATCTACCTATCAAGAAAATCTGGATTCTTTTAAAACGATTGCAAAGGCAGTAAATCAGGAAGGTGCTGCAGAAAAAAGATTGAGCGAGCATGAAAAAACGATTAAAGAACTTAAAGCGAAACTTACTGTTGATTCAAATATGACGGTTTTACCTGCAGTTGTACGGGATACTTCATTCCAAGCTCATACTTCTTCTTCTTATGATGGGGAATTGCTTGAACGCATGGGATTGAAAAATGCGATTCAGCAGGAACAGCCACATGCCGAGATGAATCTGGAGCAGCTTGTCGAGATCAATCCGGATGTGCTGCTTTTGGCGAACAATGAGGGAAAGTTACTTACTGATGAGTGGAAAGACAATCCTCTTTGGAAAGACCTGAAGGCTGTGAAAAACGGACAAGTGTATAGTGTCGATCGAGATTTATGGACGAGATACCGTGGTGTTGTATCCGCAGAGGCCATTGCTAAAGACACTTTAAACATGCTTGGTGAAGAATAAGGAACAAAAGCGAAGTAAGAGATCTAATTCTTACTTCGCTTTCCATTAGGTTTAAATTTAGTTAGGAAGTGTGTTGTATAGTCAATGGAAACTGTAGTTAGAAGTAAAATGAACGTGTTATGTACCGCTATAGCTGGAATCGTTTTGCTAATTTTAGGAGTCATGGCGAGTATATCTGTGGGAGCGGCCGATATAGATGCATCAATGGTTTTGAAGTCCTTTTTTGAGGTCGACTCGTCCAAGGAACAGACTATTATAAGGACCCTACGTTTACCCCGGGCTTTAGTTGGAGCATTGGTCGGTGCCAATTTAGCGGTGGCGGGTGCTCTCATGCAGGCCATTACCCGGAATTCATTAGCTTCCCCACAAGTGTTTGGTGTTAATGCAGGTGCCTCATTTTTTATTGTGTCAGCTTTTGTTTTCTTTCCTAACCTTTCTTCCGTTTCTCTAGTTTGCGTGGCATTCATTGGTGCAGCAGTGGGAGGGATGGCAGTCTATTCTTTTGCTTCGGGAGGGGGAATGACCCAAGTAAAGCTGGCATTGGCTGGAATGGCTGTTCACTTTTTCTTATCTTCTTTAACGCAAGGCATGATCATCTTTAATGAACAAGCGAAAGATGTGCTCTATTGGTTAGTCGGGTCCATTAATGGGAAAACATGGGCACATGTTAACATGATTCTTCCTTGGTCTTTTTTTGGGCTAGTTGTCGCTGTCTTGTTCTCTCGATCTGTTTCTATCCTTGTCTTAGGAGAAAATATGGCGCAAGGACTTGGGCAACGGGTGTACCGAATCCGTATTTTAGCAGGAATATTGGTGATCATTTTGGCAGGATCTTCGGTTGCCGTCGCAGGCCCAGTGGGCTTTGTAGGTTTGATCGTTCCTCATATCGTCAGGAGACTGGTGGGCGGGGATTATCGAAGAATCATCCCTTTTTCTGCATTATTCGGCGCTTTACTTTTAGTTTACGCAGATATGCTCGCCCGGTTTATCGCTTATCCTTTTGAATCGCCGGTAGGCATCGTAACAGCTATAATCGGTGCGCCATTCTTCCTTTATTTAGCGAAGAGAGGGAGGAATATCAAGCAATGAAACTAAAACGGACATTTGGGTTGAAATCAACTTTGCACCTTTATTCTATTCTCCTATTGCTGACGGTTACCATGCTGATTTTAACAATGGTGAGCCTGGGATTAGGGGCCATTTATATCTCACCTTTAGAAATTATCCAAAATTTCCTTGGAAATGGCATGCAAAGTCAAGCATTCATTCTGCACAACTATCGCATACCGCGTATTTTAATTGCCGTGATAGTGGGGGCCGGATTGGCAACGGCTGGAGCCATTCTGCAAGGAGTCCTTAGAAATCCATTGGCTTCCCCAG
The DNA here is from genome assembly GCF_030817135.1 of Peribacillus sp. V2I11. NCBI lineage: Bacteria > Bacillati > Bacillota > Bacilli > Caryophanales > Bacillaceae > Peribacillus > Peribacillus sp. V2I11. The sequence goes on from NZ_JAUSYW010000001.1 coordinate 3,358,078, forward strand.
ATGTGATTGGGGTAACAAAAGGGGCCGGTTTGGCAGCTGTTATCGTCATTGTTTTATTTCCGCAATCGCCCATTATCATACTGCCCCTTTCAGCTTTTATCGGAGCGGCGGTCATGGCGGCAATTTTGATGATATTCGTTTATAAAAAAGGAGCTCAACCAAATACAATAGCTTTGGTGGGAATTGCTTTAGGGGCAATATGTCAAGCGGGGATAGAGTATTTCATGGTCAAGTTCCCGGATGATGTAAATACGACACTGCTCTGGTTGACAGGCAGTCTATGGGGAAGAGGATGGGATCAAGTATTCATTTTGCTTCCATGTCTTGTTCTTGTCCCGGTATTGATTGCATTAACTTCTAAAATGGATGTACTGAGCCTTGGAGACGAAATAGCCACAGGTCTCGGTGAAAGATCAAAATTACTGCGTTATATTTTACTGGGTGTTTCTGTCATTTTAATCGGAGTCTGTGTAGCAGCGGTTGGTTCCATCGGGTTTATTGGTTTAATTGCCCCACATATTGCCCGGAGAGTGGTAGGGTCAAAATTCAAGGTTTTACTTCCTGCTTCTGCTCTTTTTGGTTCTATCTTTCTACTCGTTGCCGATAGCCTGGGAAGAGGATTATTCCCTCCAATAGAAATACCCGCCGGAATTATCACTGCGGTGATTGGAGTGCCATATTTTTTATACCTATTACGTCGTGAACGAAAAATAACATAAGGAAGGCTGGCGATCATGACAACATTATCAGCAGAGCATCTTTCTCTCTCTTATGGCTCAACTCAAATCATTGATAATATCGATTTAGAAATTCCTGAAGGTAAGATCAGTATAATCATTGGTTCCAATGGTTGTGGCAAATCTACCATTCTACGTTCTCTAGCTAGATTATTAATACCTCAGCAAGGCACGATCTATTTAGATGGAAAAGCTATTCATCATCAATCTTCCAAGGAAGTGGCAAAGAAATTGGCTATCTTACCCCAAGCTCCGGAAGCTCCTGAAGATATAACCGTTAAAGAACTATGCTATTATGGCAGGCATCCGCACAAAGGCTTATTTTCCAGACAAACCCCAGAAGATCATGCTATTGTCGACCGTGCATTATCAGCAACAAAAATGACGGAATTTGCTGATCGGACATTGGATGCATTATCCGGAGGACAAAGGCAAAGGGCATGGATTTCGATGGCTTTGGTGCAAGAAACAGATCTTTTACTGTTAGATGAACCTACAACCTATCTAGACTTAGCACACCAAATTGAAATATTGGAATTACTGCGCGATTTAAACGTAACTTATGGGCGCACGATTGTCATGGTTCTGCATGATTTGAATCAAGCGGCACAGTATGCCGATCATCTGATTAGCATCGTTAAGGGAAAGATCTATAAAGAGGGACCGCCTGAAACGGTCTTTACAAAAGAGATGATCAAGGACGTCTTCAGGCTGGAATGCTGTATTATTGAAAATCCTGTTGATCAAACGCCTCTTTGCATTCCAATTGGTTTATCTCAAGATCATTAGAAAAACTATTTCTAATAAAGGTAGAGATGCATCTAGAGTCTATCGGAGGCAAGAAAACATCAGGGGGATTTCCCATCCCCCTGATGCTTTTTTGTTCTTATTTATTTCCTGGAGCAGGTTGATCGACCCCTTTAATTCTATGTCTATGCCCATCATCTTCCGTTGTGTAAAAATCATAATAATGAACGTGCATTCCATTTCCAACCGGAATGGGTGGTCCTGAATATGCCTTATAATAATGGGAATGTCCATCCTCAAATAACACATATCCTTCAGTATAATGAATATGTCCTCCCTCTTGTGATGGAATTGGGGGGGATGTTACATCCAAACATTGATGGACATGGTCGTCCGCTATGGAAGTATAATCAACAGATCCATGATTATGATGTGGTACAAACCCAGATACAAAATCATTTTTTCCTACGTTATTCAATCTCTTCACCCCTTGTACTTGAATAAACAAAAGTTTTATAAACTATATGCTCGGAAAGATTCTTAATGACAAATTTTGAGGGATTAAAACGTGGAGAACCACAATCATCATAAAATAAATCCACAGTTAAATGATAAAATAGATAGACTTATACAATAAAGGAGACTTATTATCTTGGAAGCCAAATGTGTTAAATTCTATGAGTTTGGGAATCCGCAAAAGGTTTTAAACGTTGAAAATAAATGTATTCAAAAACCTTCCGAGGGGGAGGTCCTCGTTCGGATGACCACACGTCCCATTAATCCGTCTGACTTGCTGCCCATTCGCGGTGCATATTCCCACCGAATTCCCTTGCCTTCCATACCTGGTTATGAAGGGGTCGGCATTGTGGAAGAGGTGGGTCCATCGGTTTCGAAAGAGCTGATAGGCAAGCGTGTTCTGCCTTTGCGCGGTGAAGGGACCTGGCAGGAATATGTTAAAACATCTGCGGAACTGGCCATCGTCATTCCCGATTCGATCGAGGATTATATAGCAGCGCAATTATATATAAATCCGATAACCGCATGGTTAATCTGTACAGAAGTATTAGCATTGAAACCGGATGATGTATTACTCGTAAATGCTTGCGGATCTTCCATTGGCCGTATCTTTACCCAGTTATCCAAGATTCTTGGATTTAAGCTGATTGCTGTAACGAGAAACAATAAGTATACGGAAAAACTGCTTAAACTTGGTGCGTCATATGTGATCGATACGTCCCGATCATCATTGTGTGATACAGTGATGGAATGGACGAATGGGCGCGGGGCGAAAGCGGCCATAGATTCAGTGGGCGGCATCGATGGTTCAGAGCTAGCTTATTGCGTTCGGCCTAATGGCACCTTATTAACGATTGGCCTTTTATCAGGACAGTCTGTTAATTGGGCGAAAATTTCACAAAGGACAAAAGTGAATGTTGACATGTTTCATCTTCGGCATTGGAATCAGCAGGCTTCCGTTCAAACTTGGCATGAAACGTTTCACCTATTGATGGGGTTCATTAATGATGAAAGGTTGAAGTTCATGATGCCGGATTCCTACTACAGCCTTCAAGATGTGCAAGAAGCCATTATTGTAACCGAAACCAATGAGAGCAATAGAGGGAAGCTTTTTTTAAACAACTGATTTTGCAATGCATCCACTATGTGGTTTGCTGATTGAACGGATGAAGCATTCATCTTGGAGCTCTTCCAATAGGTTCCTAAGGTAAATGGAAATGGCCCCTGATAATATGGAATTACTTGATTACCTGTAAGGTGCTAGTTTAGAATGCGGAATAGAACATGTTGATACATGATACGACTTTGGAGGAATACTTATGAAAACAATATATGTGAATGCTACATTTTTTACTATGGATAAGGAAAATCGAATCTTTGAAAACGGCATGATGATTGTACAAGATCATACCATATCTTACATCGGCCAGCATGATGAACAACAATTGGCAGATGCAGATCAAGTGGTCAACCTTGGCGGGAAATGGATTATGCCAGGTCTTGTGAATGCCCATTCGCATATTGTAATGACCCTTTTACGCGGTATCGGGGACGATATGCTGCTGAAGCCATGGCTTGAAACGAAAATATGGCCGATTGAAAGCCAGTTTACAACGGAAATCGCCTCTGTAAGCTCTCAGCTTGGCATTATGGAAATGATGAAATCAGGAACCACGACATTTTCGGATATGTTTAATCCTAATGGAATAGATGCAGGTGCTGTCATGGAGACGATAGGCGAAACAGGAATGCGCGGAGCCTTTTCCTACACGATCTTCAGCTTGGGTACCGAAAAAGACCAAAAAGCGAACCTCATGGGGGCTGAGCAATTTTCAAAAAACTATAAAACGTTTGCCGATGGCCGCATGACTACCATGGTTGCACCACATAGCCCATATGCCTGTACACCTGAAGCGATTATGGAAAGTGCACGGATTGCAAAAGAGAATGATTTGATGGTGCACATTCACGTATCGGAAACGGACTTTGAAATCCTCGACATCGAAAAAGTTTACGGATCCCGTCCTGTCGAGCACCTTCGCCGTCTAGGACTGTTCGATCAGCCTACCGTGATGGCACATGGTGTGGTTCTCAACGATGAAGAGCGGGCGATACTAAAACAGCACGATGTTCGCGTTGCCCATAATCCAATCAGTAACCTGAAGCTCGGATCTGGAATTGCCGATGTCGTCAGCCTTCTTGATGCAGGCATTAAAGTGGGAGTAGCAACAGATGGCGTCGCCTCCAATAACAACTTCGATATGTTTGAAGAAATGAGGACCGCTGCATTACTGCAAAAAGGAATGTATAAGGATGCCACTAAATTCCCGGCACAAACAGCACTCGCCATGGCCACTAGAATGGGCGCCGAAGCCATTGGCATGGGCCATACAGGGTCACTGGAAGCTGGTAAAAAAGCAGATTTCATCACCATTTACCCATATGACAAAGAACATCTGCAGCCGCTGAGTGAAGCCTATTCGCACCTGCTTTATGCAGCACGCGGAAATGATGTATGTGATGTATACATTGATGGCAAAATGGTCGTGAAAGATGGCCGCTGCTTAACGATCGATGAAGAAAAAGTAATCGCCGAAACGAATCGTCTGCAAGGTACCCTATCACGATAACCATGATGGGAAAACAAACGTATGCACAGAAGAAGGAGCTGCCATTTGCAGCTGCTTTTTTTTATGGATTCAATGAAGGGCCGGGAATGGGGTGGAGGACGAATTAATCGGTTGTAGGACGGAATAAAAGGGTTTTGGGTTCAAAGGATTATTAGGTTATTTACCAATTCAACAGAAAACGCAAATATAAAAGGAGGGGATACAAGGAATAGATTGATATTAAGAAGTGGGGTTACTTTAAATAACTTGTCACTTATCACAGTAGGTATCTGCTTTCTTAGCATATTCCTCATTTGTAGAATTTCTTCTTTTAATACAGTAATAAGGTTGGGAACAATGTAAAAAGGTTTACTAAAGACCCTTTACAATAAACCGATATACTATGTGAAATTGTTTATATTAAGGGGTAATAAAGTATCCTTAAAAAAACTATTATCCCAAATATTGACCTAGATCCATTATTTTGGTAAGTATTTATCATATATTATCAAAAAAAAATAGAACGGAAGCACTGTTAAAAAGTGAAGTACACCAGTCTTTTGATGAGTTGAAAATTTTCAATTCGAAAAATAATGAATTGAATAATCTAATCATTAATGAGATAACGAATCTTAATAAAGAGTTATCTAATATTTTTGGGAAGATAGATCCAAATGTCGGGTTAAATATAGTGATATTTGAGCAATTAGAGGAATTACAAAAGTATGGTGAATTAGAAAATATCGGAGCTTTTTTTGATAATAATTATAATTTAATAGCCTTGGAATAACCCGATTCCCTTAATAGAGAAGCAGATGAATGGTTCTTTAGAAAAGATTTACGCCACGAGTATACACATTATTTTTTGGCTAAATATCTTAAGGAAAATAAAATTAAAGACGTTCCGAAATGGTTTGATGAAGGATTAGCCGAGTACGTTGCAGTTACCATGGATGGAGTTGAGGCTACGGACCCATTATCTGAAGTAATTAATTTTGAATTGTTGAAGAGCAGGGAAGATTGGGCAAAGCAAAGAAGAAAACATAAAGAGTTATATGCCCAATCTCATTATGGAATTAGATATATTATTGAAAAAAATGATTTGGAAATATTTAAGGAAATAATAGATGATAGCTATAATTTAGGTTTTCCAAAATCATTCAAAAGACATACTAACATAGAGATTAATGAATTGCATAAGTTCATCAATTGAGGTATTACAGGTGCTGAAAGGTTGTTTCCGTTAATGGTAAAAGGAGGACAAGATGAATGGAAAGTGAATCTTCAGTGTTAAAGGAGCATTTGCATCAACTGGAGGAGAAATTGTTAAAATCTGAAGTCCGTACATCTCCAAAAGAGCTTTCATCATTATTGAAAGATGATTTCTTCGAGTTCGGCAGTTCGGGTAACATATGGTCTAAAAGCGATTTTTTGGGGCAAGAGGGGGCCGCAGCGGTTAAAATGACACTAAGTCAATTTGATATGCATCAATTGTCTGATGATACCGTGTTAACCACGTACCGGATTTTTGATGAAGATAAAGTGGAACATACCCTAAGGAGTTCAATCTGGAAATGTACGAATGGAAGATGGCAAATGTTTTTTCATCAAGGCACAAAAACGAAAGGGCCTCTTTAAGCCCTGATAGTGAAATATCATAAAAGATCGTAAGTGAAATGAGTTTTACCTATTTGAAAACTATTTCACTAAAATGATAGGGGTGGATGAAGCTGATCTTTCGGACCATTGATACGGACAAAGATAAAGATATTATCATTAAATTCAGGAAAGATTCTTTTGTTGTAAGTTTTGGATCTGAAGATGGTTTTGGAGATGAAAATACATATCTGCAAAGAATGAAAGAAAGGGTCCGCAAATTTCCGGATGGACAAGTGATCATTGAAAAGGACCAAGAACCGATTGGACAAATGGAACTTCAAATTCGGGAGTATGAAGGAACTGAAATCGGCTATGTGAATCTATTTTATCTTATTCCCGAATTCCGGAGTAAAGGCCTTGGCAAGGAATTGGTTCGCTACGCAGAAAACTTTTTCAGGCAATTCAATGTATCCGAATATCATTTAAGGGTTTCTCCGGATAATCAAAGGGCGATTCGTTTATATACGAGTTCAGGCATGTTGAAGATAAGCGAAGAAAATGAAAAATACCCTGTATGGAGAATGAGCAAATCATTATGAAATAGAAGTATAAATTATATTAATATAATTAAAAAAGTGTCAATTCACTATACTGTGAAAATATTTAGAACAATGAAATATATGGTTGACTTTAGAGAAAATTGAATATATAGTGAAGGACATAATTAAATATAACGTTAATTCTTATCAAGAGATGTGGAGGGACTTGGCCCTATGATACCTCGGCAGCGGGTTTTTACTTTGTAAAAATACTGTGCTAATTCCAACGGACGAAAGTTTGAAAGATAAGAAGGAGCTTTCCTTAGATAATTAATTTAAGAGTTTACTCTTTTTTATGTCTAAAAGAGGCCTCTTCTGTCTGATGACGGAAGAGGCCTCTTTTGTTTATTCAAAATGTATATGGTTATTTGGAGAATGGGTGCAGTTACTCATGAGTTTCGCGCAATTGCTCGTGAAATTCGAGCAGTACTCGTAATTGTGATCATAAACTCGTGAGCTTTGAGCAGTTACTCGTGAGTTTCGCAGATTTACTCGTGAGTTTGGCGTAGTTACTCGTGAGTTTCACGCAGTTACTCGTAAATTTCGCAGAATTTAACCCTATCATTATGAAACTTTGCAAAGCTCTTCTCTCTGGATAATGAATTCGTACAAATAAACAGCATGGGGGGAGATTGGATGATTGAGTTTCAAAATGTTAAAAAGGTTTATCAAACAAAGAAACAGACTGTTGAGGCTTTGAAGGGCATTAATTTGACAGTGGAAAAGGGGGATATATTCGGTGTAGTCGGTTACAGCGGGGCCGGGAAGAGTACGTTGATCAGGTTGGTCAATTTGCTTGAACATCCTTCAGATGGACAGGTGATTGTTGGGGGCAAGGATTTAACCAAATTGAACCCGAAGGAATTACGGGCAGAAAAGAAAAAAATCGGGATGATCTTTCAGCATTTCAATTTGCTGAATTCAAAGACCGTTTTTGATAATATCGCCATGCCGCTGATTTTATCGGGAACTCCGGCTAAAGAAATCAAAAAGCGGGTAGCCGAGCTGTTGGAGTTCGTTGGCTTATCAAGCAAAGCAAAGAGTTATCCGGAACAATTATCCGGCGGTCAAAAGCAGCGGATCGGCATTGCAAGAGCATTGGCTACCAATCCATCAATCTTATTGTGTGATGAAGCTACATCTGCATTGGATCCACAAACAACGAGTGCAGTTCTGCAGCTCTTAAAGAAAATTAATAAAGAATACAATATTACCATTCTGCTAATCACTCATGAGATGTCTGTCATCAGGGAAATTTGCAATAAGGTAGCGGTCATGGAGGGCGGATGCGTCGTTGAACAAGGTTCGGTTTTCGAAGTTTTTGCCAAACCGCAAACGGATATTGCAAAAAACTTCGTGAGAACGGTCATACATGATGAGATTCCACAAAGTTTCTTAAAAGGCATAGGGTCCCACATTCCGATTATTTGGAAAATTAATTTTATTGGGACTACTTCGGGTACTCCTTTACTTTCAACGATCTCGAAGAAATATGATGTTCATTTAAGTGTTTTATCAGCCAATATTTCTGAAATCCAGGAAACGCCTTTCGGGAATTTGATCATTGAAGTGACCGGGAACAAAAATGAGGTGGACAAGGCTTATCAATATATTAAAGATGAGGGGATTCTCGTCCAGGAGGTGCAGATAAATGGGTAATACGCTTTGGGGAATGGAAATAACGGCAGATCAGCTGTCGACAGCTTTCGGTGACACACTTTATATGGTAGCCATCTCATTGGTATTTTCCGGATTGATTGGGCTTCCGCTCGGCATCCTGCTTGTCATTACAAGAAAGGGTCACATCCTGGAGAATAAATGGATCTTCAATGTATTGAACCCCGTCATCAATATATTACGGTCGGTTCCTTTCATCATCTTGCTTGTAGCACTTATTCCGTTTACCAGAATGATTGTCGGCAGTGCGATCGGAACGAATGCGGCCATTGTTCCGCTAATCTTTTACGCGGCTCCTTATATTGCCCGGCTTGTGGAGAACTCCCTGTTGGAAGTGGACAAAGGCATCATCGAGGCAGCACAGGCGATGGGGGCGACGACATGGCAAATCATTTATCGCTTTTTGATTCCCGAGGGACTTAGTTCGTTGATCCTTACATTTACAACAGCGACAATCGGGCTTGTTGGATCTACGGCCATGGCAGGTGCCGTCGGTGCAGGCGGGGTCGGAGATCTGGCTTTGGCTTACGGTTATCAAAGGTTCGATACGATGACGATGGTCGTCACAGTGGCGGCACTCGTGATCATCGTTCAATTATTGCAATCCACCGGGAATTTCGTTTCAAGAAAAATCAGAAGAAGATAAAAATAACAGGAGGTAGGAGAAATGAAGAAAATCTTATTAACGATCATGGTATTGGCATTGGCCATCGTGGCTGCAGCATGCGGGAAGGAAGAGGGTGCATCAGGCGGTTCGGATGATGTGAAAACAGTGAAAGTCGGTGTCAGCAGCGGGGATACGAGAACATGGGAATACATTGTCGATTTGGCGAAAGAAGAGGGACTGAATATTGAACTGGTCACTTTCAATGATTATATCCAACCGAACCTTGCCTTAAGTGAAGGGGAAATTGATGCCAATTCATTCCAAACGGTCGCTTACTTCGATGAATTCGTTCAAGATCAAAATCTGAAATTAGAGGCCATCGGGTCGACTGTCATTGCACCTATGGGCCTTTATTCGAAAAAACACAAAGATCTGAAGGATCTTCCAGATGGTGCCACGATAGCCGTTCCGAATGAAGCAACAAACTTTGGCCGTGCATTACTCCTTCTTCAAGAAGCTGGATTGATTACATTGAAAGAGGAATTCAATGGATCGGGATCATTGGAAATCATTAAGGAAAATCCGAAAAACTTGAAAATCCAACCTGTTGCTGCCGGCAATACCCCGCGTCTATTGGACGATGCCGATGCTTCAGCCATTAATAATAACTTTGCCGTCGAAGCAGGCCTTACTTTGAAAGATGCATTATTCCATGAAAGCAAAACCGCGAAACCATATATTAATATCATTGCAGTTAAAAAGGGAAATGCCGATCGTCCTGAGCTGCAAAAATTAGTGGAGCTTTATCAATCGAAAAAAGTGGAGGCATTCATTGAAAAAACGTTTAAAGGAAACACCATTCCTGCATATGTTTCCGTAGATGAATTAGTGAATTACCAGGATGCATGGACAAAGCCAGCTAATGAAAAGTAAAGGTGAGAACAAATAGATCGATTCAAGAAAAAGGGGAGATCAGAGTATGGCGAGAGAATTAGTGCTGAAGCAGCATAAGCAGATCATTGAAGATCATATCGACCTTCATTCCGAATTATATATTGAAACAAGTCAAGCCATTCATGCCAAACCCGAAATTGGGAATCAAGAGTTCTTCGCTTCGGATACATTAACCGGAATACTTCAAAATGAAGGATTTGAAGTGACCCGCAATATAGCAGGGCATGAAACAGGATTCATCGCCAAAAAAACCTCTTCAAAGAAAGGGCCCACCATTGCCTTTTTAGCCGAGTATGATGCATTGCCGGGTTTAGGTCATGCTTGCGGCCATAATATCATCGGCACAACGAGTGTTGCAGCAGGCATTTCCCTGGCTCAAGTGCTGGAGGAAACGGGCGGAGAGGTGATCGTTTTCGGAACACCGGCTGAAGAAGGCGGGCCGAATGGAAGCGCAAAAGGCAGCTTTGTGAAGCACGGTCTATTTGATGCGGTGGATGCGGCCATCCTTATCCATCCTGCCGGGCAAACGCGTGTCACAAGTCCATTTTTGGCTGTCGACCCCCTTGATTTTCATTTCTACGGGAAGTCAGCGCATGCAGCAGCTGCACCTGAAGAAGGCGTGAATGCACTTGACGCGGTGATTCAGCTGTTCAATGGCATTAATGCTTTGCGCCAGCAGCTCCCAGCCGAGGTCAAAATTCACGGAATCATCACCAATGGCGGGGAAGCTCCTAACATCATTCCTGAATATGCTTCTGCCAGGTTTTACATTAGAGCAACAACATGGAAACTTTGCCAAGAAGTATCCAATAAAATACGTGCTGTTGCCGAAGGGGCAGCACTTGCCACAGGAAGTACGGTTAAAGTTGAACGTTTCCAAAATGAAGTACTCGATTTTGTCATTAATCCAGTCCTGGATGAACTGTTAAAAGAAGAACTGGCTCAATTAGGGGAAGCGGTGGCTCCTCGAAAAGAGAGTGGCTTTGGCTCGACGGATGCAGGTAATGTAAGCCATGTAGTGCCGACAGCACATCCTTATATAAAAATTGGACATGATGAGCTGATTGCCCATACGAATGAATTCCGAGAATGTGCCAAATCTCCTGCTGGAGACAAAGCCATCCTGACCGGAGCAAAAGCCCTTGCACTTACAGGGTATAAATTGATTTCGGATAAAGACCTGTTGGATAAAGTGAAAACGGCTTTTCATGAAGCGAAGCAATAAAAAAATTGTTGACTGCGGATCACAGAGTTAGTATTATTAAAATAATAATACCAAGTAATTAAATAGGATTTATAGGTTAATTGACCGGAAAACCGGAGACTTTTCTTTCATGTAAAGAGGTGTCTCCGGTTTTTTTGTGAATGGGCAAGTCGAAAGATTTTCTTTCAATACATCCTATAAAGGGGGATTTATCATGGGGATATTATTACGTAAAGCGATTGAGAAAAAAAGAAACTTCCTAATCAACAAGTTGATTAACAAGGGAGTTTATAAAAAGAATGACATCCATCTTTTTGAATTGACCTTAACCGATTTAGAGAATGAATATATTAAAATAACTAAAACCGAAGAGAAGGAATCCGACGATCATTCCCCCTGTCTGAGGATACATCATTTCATATAATGTCAGAATAAAAGGAGAGGGTGAAATGAAGAAGGGCGTGGAAGAAAAGCGGAAGGAATTAATCTATAAACTTATGATCCATACTGTAAATAAGAGTGTGGAACAGCTAATGAAGTTAACCTTAAAAGAATTGGAAATGGAATATAAAAAGGTTCAAAATGACTGTCATCCCCATAGTGATGCGGGCTCGATACAATGGATCAGTGCAAAACGGCATTAGGCTGAATGTGGAACCTCCATTAATGTTCCTTAAAAAATTTCATCATGTTGCTAAAGGCTTCTTGAGCTGATTCTATATGATGGTTTGAGTTATAAGGGTCACTGAATCCGTGTTTTCCGTTGAATTTATGAACTTCGACATTCTTTCTCTCTAAAGCTGAAATTAACTCGTCCACATTAAATGATGGCTCTTCTAGTGGGAAAAATAACAGTGCAGGGCATCGTGGCGCTAATTCTGCATAATTCCTAATACGGGAACCGTAGAATCCAACTATTCCATCGACACATTCTTCCTCACTGCACAGCCATGCTACAGTTGCCCCTGCACTGAATCCAAGGATGAAAATCTTCTGGTATTCACCTTTTATTTCCGATAATATTTCCTTTATTTTATGCAAAGCGCCTGTGAAGCCTATGTTCTCCATAAAATGTCGATAAGCAGCCTCCTCTTGGGAATAATCAAAAGGCGTTTCCCGTTCTAACAAATTAGGACAGATGACATCAAAATCCTGATTTGATAATGACTCACAAAAACCCTGCATATGTTGGTTCAGTCCATATATTTCGTGAATGACAATGATGACAGTATCGGAATCTTTCTGAATGTGCAGCATTTTTAACCCTCCTTAGTAAAATACTATTTAGCCTTTAAGACATATCCCCTGACTTTCAAATAAATTATTAGGCATAGGGAAGTTCTCTTCCTTCTATAAATGCTTTTAAGTTTGCCAAACTAAGATCATATCCGTCCATGTTAATGGAAACTAACTCTAGTTCCTTCAGATTCTGGGTATATTTCAAAAGTGAAAACGAGGTTATCTGAATCCGAGGAATAAGAAAACCTTTCGTTAGGAATTATCTCTTGGATGGTAAAGCTCATAGGGATGCTTTCGTTATCTTTAAGGTTGTTATATGCACTAGGCATTAGTACGAAAATTGCCTTCTCTCCAACCTTGAGTTTAGGAATATTCCATTTTGAACCCGGGGCATACCATTTTGAAATGATTTCATCATTCGTAATCGCATTCCAAACAGTTTCTTGGTTTTTATGAATTAGAACAGAGTTACTATCATTATTCACTTGACTACCCTCCTTGCTTTTTCTTGGATTATATAGAATGCCTAGGAAATATACAAGAAGATTTAATACGCTGGCGAAACTGCTTAAGAATTAACCGGCTAGAAGTGGAACACGTGACAATAATGTAAGATGGTAGCTTAAATTGTTAGGAAGAACGATGGCGATTTACTCCCTTTCTCTTTATTATGTAAGAAAAAGAGGAAAGTTGGGAATGAAATGGATTTTTTTGAGCTGAATATCAATGTATTTAGAATGATCAATGACTTAGGGAAACAGTACGCTTATTTAAACCCTTCTGCCATTTTCATTGCCGAGTACATGGTATTTTTCTTGGCTTTAGCAATCATCGTAATATGGTTCACTCGAAATGAACAGAGTAGAATGATGGTTGTTTGTGGGATGATTACGTTTGTAATAGCTGAAATGATGGGGAAAATGGCAGGGAGATTGCATTCGAACAATCAGCCATTTGCCGAATTGACCGATGTTAATAAGTTAATTGAAAAAGCAGTGGATAATTCATTTCCAAGCGACCATACCATCTTGTTTTTCTCGTTTTGTTTATCCTTTTGGCTTTTCAAAAGAGGATGGTGGTTATTATGGATCATGCTTTCTTTCCTTGTTGGCATTTCCCGTATTTGGGTAGGTGTCCACTTTCCGGCGGATGTGCTGGCAGGAGCTATACTAAGCACCATTTCAGGATTGGTGGTTTACCTTGTTGTTCCTAAAATAAGCTTGATTCATAAATTATTAGGGGGTTATGAAAGGTATGAACAAATGGTTCTGTCCCCGTTAACTAAATCGAAGGAAAAAAAATCAAAGGATTTTTAAGCAAGATTTAAAAAACAGGGTTGCTAGGCAACCTTTTTTTTGTTGAAAGAAGTGCAGTGTTGAATACAAAAATATCCATATGATGATGCTGATGGTAAAATAAAGTGAAAGCAATCCATCGCAATGGGGGAGTTACTATTGATAGATATCCAAGAAATCAAAGACATTATCAGGCATCGCTATCCATTTCTTTTAGTTGATAGAGTTTTGGAATTGGAAGAAGGAAAGAGAGCGGTGGCCATTAAAAATGTAACAGCAAATGAAGAGTTTTTTACTGGTCATTTTCCAAATTACCCAGTGATGCCAGGTGTATTGATCGTTGAGGCATTAGCACAGGTAAGTGCTGTTGTAATGCTAACAAAAGAAGAAAATCAAGGGCGGATCGGGCTTTTGGCTGGGATCGATGGATGTCGTTTTAAAAGGCAAGTAAGGCCAGGGGACCAATTACGTTTAGAAGTAGAGATTACTCGCTTGAAAGGTCCTATCGGTAAAGGAAAAGGAAGGGCTACTGTCGATGGAGAAACGGTATGCGAGACTGAGCTCATATTTGCTTTTGGTGATTGATGGTGATGCCGATAAAAAAAGCTTACGGGTATGTGACAAGGATCAAAAATGGAGAAACACAGGTATTGGTTTTTCAACATCCCATCAGGGAAGCGGGTATACAGATACCCAAGGGAACAGTGAAGCCTCAAGAAGATGCATACCAAGCAGTGATGAGGGAAATGAAAGAAGAAACAGGTCTGGAAAATTTTCATCTGGAAAAATTAATTGCAGAAGATTTTTGGGAGAACGCAGATGGTGCCATACATAATAGATATTTTTATAAAATAAGTGTATCGAATGTTCCTAATGAATGGGACTATCAGCCAACGGGTGGAGGAGATGAAGAGGGGCTGACATTCCATTTCTTCTGGATTTCATCCGAACATGAAGTGGAACTTATTAAAGGGCATGGAGATTATTTAAACCTGATATTCACCTAACCCATCAGTGCGCAGCAGTATATCACAACCGGCCAAGGTCATTATTGATCTTGGCCGGTTGTTTTTTAATGATCAGGTTTGTTTTTCGGTTATGAAAGTTTTTACGGTTGGCGGTTCATATGCATTAAATTGATCAAGAAGTCCATTTGGTTCAACATCAACCAGCGCCATGGAACGGAACTTTTCATGCAGGAACTGTTCGTCGGCCATATGATTGAATAAAGCGACCAAAGGATCATAATAATGATTGATATTTAAGAGTCCGCAAGGTTTTTGATGAAGACCAAGCTGAGCCCAAGTGAAAATCTCAAAGAATTCTTCCAATGTTCCTGGACCGCCAGGCAAGGCAATGAACCCATCTGCAAGCTCAGCCATTTTTGCTTTTCTTTGATGCATGGATTCCACGACAATCAGTTCAGTTAAGCTCTTATGTGCTATTTCTTTTTTTTCTAGAAAATCTGGCATTACGCCAAATACATTTCCGCCTGCTTCCAAAACGGAATCTGCAACTGCACCCATGATTCCTACACTTGAGCCCCCATAGACAAGTGTAATATTACGTTTTGCCAGTTCCGCACCCAATTTTTTAGCCTCTTCTACATAGACAGCAGATGCACCATTGCTTGATCCACAAAATACAGCTAGACTTTTCAAAATATCACATCTCCCATTTAGTAATCTTCCTTTCATATCATACAAAATTCAAGAAGATTTGTTAAACTTGAATTACCTAACTTACGAGTAAATAGCTTAAACTCACGAGTAAAACAGCAAAACTCACGAGTAAAACAGCAAAACTCACGAGTAAATAGCGCAAACTCACGAGTAAAAGCAAAATTCACGAGTAAACAGCACACGGCCATATGGTTAATTAACGATAAAGGGGTCACTTTATATAATGTTTAAGTATACGGTTTGTTTTGTAAAGAAGAATAATGAACTTCTCATGCTTAACCGGGAGAAAGCTCCTATTATGGGTGTTTGGAACGGGGTGGGGGGCAAAATCGAGAAAGGTGAAACACCTGATATAGGTGCACGGCGTGAGGTATTTGAGGAAACGGGGATAGAGGTAGAGACCTTTTTTTCTAAAGGAACGGTAACCTGGGAGACTCCAGAAGGTGAATTGGATGGAATATATGTATATTTGTATATGGCCGATGAGGATTTAATATATGAAACACCGAAAAAAACGCGGGAAGGCATTCTTGATTGGAAATCCATTGATTGGATACTCCATCCACTTAATCTCGGAATTGCCGAAATGGCCGCGCAGTACTTGCCGGTTTTATTGAAAAAAGAAGGAAACTATACATTCACTTACAATAATGGTGAAATGTATCATTCCTGAAACCAACCTTAAAAAAGGGATACTACCATTTCGTGCACCCATTTTTCCGCGATGACCTCGCTATGTGATGTAAGAAGAATACCGAATACATAAACTAGAGCTAGCATGAAAACAATGGATGCAAGCATTTCCACCCATTTGATGGCATGGAAGCCGTACAGCGAAAGCGCAATTTGCACCAATTGGATCGCGACAAAGCAAATGACGGCATTATCAAAAGAACCACCCGTAATGACCTTCACGAATTCGTTTAAGGCAGTACCGCCGATCCAACTTTGAAAACCGTACCAGATGATGGCCGGAATTCCGCGCTGAACAACATAGGGAATGCCCGTCCTGTATCCAAACCTATCGTTTGCTTTTTCTTGCAAAAAAGTGGGGTAGTGAATGAGGGAATTTCCATTTTCCACAAATGAAAAGGTGTTAATTGGTATGATGAAATGAAAAAATTGTATTTAAGGAGAAATATATTCTTGAAAAAAGTGAAAATTATCTTAGTAATATTTGTTCTTGCTTTATCAGCTTATCAACTAATTACCGAAAATTTTGAGTTGTTGCCGTATTCTATGTTGTTTTTGGGGGCAATTATGTTAGTAACAGGATTAGTCGAACTTCAAGAAGATAGAAAAGGTGGATTTTTGGGGTGTGTCGTTGTCTCATTATTTCTTTTCTTTGTTTCCATACAGGGTTTCTTTTTGAACTGACAGGTTCTTTACTTCAATAACTAGGTTGTTTCGGGCAGCCTTTTTGTTATGCAATTAAAGGAGACAGGTAAAGGGAGATTTTGTTAAAATTAATAGTTGAAGAATATATAGAAATATTCGGTTATCATAAACGGGAGGTGTGGAGGAAAGATGAAGATAATAGAACTGCCAATTGAATTTGAATTTAATGGACAAAAAAATCACATTAATCCTAGCTTGATTATATGGAAGAATGAACTGACTTTGGTCGATGCAGGGTATCCTGATTTTTTACCTTTAATTGAAAATGAAATGATAAAAAATGGTTATGAAATGAAGAATTTAAAGAATATGATCATTACTCATTATGATATTGATCATATAGGTTCCTTATATGATTTCAAGGAAAAGTATCCTTTGATTAACATTATGGCCAGTGAAGTAGAATCAAAATATATTAGTGGTGAAATGAAGTCAGAGAGATTGGTCCAAGCCGAAGAAATGCTTGAAAATATGCCAAATCAAGAAATCGAATTCGGTAAATGGTTTATACAACAATTAAAGAATTTGAAGCATGTTTCGATTGATGAAAAGGTACATGATGGTGATCTGATTTTAGATAACGAATGTAGAGTAGTGGCAACACCAGGGCATACCTCAGGGCATATTTCATTATATTTTCCAAGTTTAAAAAGTGTAATAACAGGTGATGCAGCTGTTAAAGAGAATCATGAATTGGTCATTGCTAATCCACACTTTTGTTTAGATGTCGAGAAAGCAGAACAGTCTTTAAGAAAGGTTAAAAATCTTAAAGCTGAAAATTACTATTGTTATCATGGTGGAAAATTCACTTTATAATTGGAAAATGAGGTTCGGAATGCTCTCACCCCGAGCCATGATTTTAAAACAAGAATAGATTATCGTTATGTTTTTTTATTGTAATCCTATTGGATTGAAGAAATTGGCGACACTCCTGCCGATAACTGGCTAGCCGAGACCCCACAGACGCTTGCTTTGATAAGGCTTGGCAGACAGTCGGAGGGAAGGGAACGGATTTCTGAAATCAACGGGAACGTTTTTCTAAAAAAACTGTAGACAAACTTATGTAACTAGAGGGACAGGTTCGTAAATATTGATTACTTTATCTTTTTGAATCAGTCGAGATACTGTTTTAATATATCCAATCCTATTTTTAACTCATCAAATGAGTTTGTGGAAGAAAGTGCAATACGTAAATACATATCAGGGGTGGTCTGCCCGCTTTGAAAACGATTGGAATGAAAAACTCGAATACCGCGCCTTTTTAAATCCGTTTCCAGCTGTAACGCATCGTTATGTCCTTTAATTGGAAGCCAACGATAAAGACTGAGAGGATGTCCAACATCCTTTCTTAAAGGAAAATATTCCGAATAAATATCATTTGCAGTCTGTGCAAGCTGTTTCTTTTGAGAAACAATTTCATGTGCTTTTCCTGATAGGATGAGCTCGGTGATAACCTCTGCATCAAAAGAAGAGGTCTTTACATTAATGTTGAAAATGGCATGGGAAATTTTCTCGCGAAATGCATCCCCATAGACCATATAGGCAACTCTTAATCCAGAACATATTGACTTAGAGGTGCCACAAATATAAACGCTCTGTTCTGGAAGCAAATGGAACATTGGCTGCCGGTAATCTGAGATGATGCCTGCCGTCAGAAATGCATGAATATCATCCTCAATCAAAATTAAACGATGCTTACGGATGACCGCAGCTAATTCTTGCTTTCGAATATCTGACATCATGATTGTGGTTGGATTGTTGCAAGAGGGCATCAGAAAAATGCCGTCAATATTCGTTTGACAACACTGCTTTTCAAGTTCATCTGGCAGCATTCCAAACTGGTCTCCGGGAATGGGCACTAACTTAATATGGAACATCTTTGCCAACTCGATAAAGTTTGAATATGTGTATAAGTCTGTTGCAATTCTATTTCCAGGCTCAAACAAAGCAGCCAAGGCAATGGCCAATGCATTTTGGGCACCAGAAACGATTGCTATATGCTCTTGATCCGCGTGAATTCCGAAAGATTCCATCCAGTTTAGAGCTGCTGTTTTTTGATGTGGAATACCAGCCGGATCGTTGTAATTCAGTAGCTGCTCCAAATAACTTTTGTTCACAGTTTTTTGAATGGTTTCTGATACAATATCATTGGTTTGCTCAAAAGAAGCCACAAAACCGAGATCAATGCTGTTTGCCGTTTTATCCGCGGAAATGGTTATGGAACGAGTGGCATTAGGAGCTACAAAGGTTCCGCTTCCCGTAACGGCATATATTAATCCCTTTACCTCGCATATTTTGTAGGAACGGGTAATCGTGGTGAAGTTTAAATCAAGAAAATCTGCCAATTCCCGTTGCGGAGGCAACTTTGTTCCAGGTGCTAAAAAACCATTTGTTATATCCTGTTCAAGTAATGATGCAAGGGATTTATAAAAAGGACGCTTTAATGCTTTCTTATCAGGTTTCCAAGACATTGGATAATTGTCAAATGAATTTACTGGCATAGTTCACCTCTACTATCATATTCCATACAATCATATCATTTTTTGTATGGAATTCTAATAATGAAACGGTATGATTTGAGTTGGCTTTAAACGAATAAAGGTGATAAGCCTATCAGTACCCCCATTTTGATAAAATGGGGGAATTTTATTTTAATTGTAATC
This sequence comes from Peribacillus sp. V2I11, assembly GCF_030817135.1. Classification (NCBI taxonomy): domain Bacteria; kingdom Bacillati; phylum Bacillota; class Bacilli; order Caryophanales; family Bacillaceae; genus Peribacillus; species Peribacillus sp. V2I11. Next base: position 3,377,604 of record NZ_JAUSYW010000001.1, read on the forward strand.
CATACAATTAACTTGTTTTTTGTACGGATTTTGTATGTTAAGTTTAAATAAATTTAGCCATCAGGATGTGAATGATATGAAAAAAAGAACTCAAATGCTAACTGCATTTCGTGCAGCTTTTCCGTACACAGTGCCCATTTTTGCAGGCTTTTTATTTTTAGGAATCGCTTATGGAATCTTTATGAATTCATTAGGATTCAGTGCGATTTACCCGATATTGATGAGTCTAACGATATTTGCAGGATCAATGGAGTTTATTGCAGCCAATTTATTGCTTGTTGCGTTCAATCCGATTAACGCCCTTTTTCTAACTTTAATGGTGAATGCACGACATTTATTTTATGGCATTTCCATGCTTGATAAGTATAGGGGGACAGGGAAGAAAAAGCTGTATCTGATTTATGGGCTTTGCGATGAGTCCTTTTCCATCAATTGTACCGTTGATGTTCCGAAGAATGTAGATAAGGGCTGGTTCATGTTCTTCGTGACACTGCTCAATCATTCCTATTGGGTGATAGGATCAGCGATAGGCGGCATTTTTGGGTCACTTGTCAAGTTCAACACAGAAGGACTCGATTTTGTTATGACGGCTCTCTTTGTTGTCATCTTCATTGAACAATGGATGAAAGAGAAAAACCATCATAGTGCTCTCGCAGGGCTTGGGCTGTCAGCTGTCTGCCTTATTATTTTTGGCGGGAACGATTTCATTATCCCTGCCATGTTTGCCATTTTGGGGGTAATCACCGTACTTAGAAAACCATTAGAGAAAGTGGAGGTCAAGGCCATATGACAATGGATTTATCGCAGCAGATCATTACGATTGCAATGGTTGTTATAGGCACAATGATTACAAGATTTCTTCCATTCATCGTTTTTCCATCAGGTAAACCCACACCGAAGTATGTACAATATCTCGGTAAAATGCTGCCATCCGCGGTAATTGGGCTTTTGATCATTTATTGTTTAAAGGATGTAAGCTTACAATCGGGAAGTCACGGCATCCCGGAATTTATTGCGGTGGCTGTAGTTGCCCTGCTTCACTTTTGGAAGAAAATGATGCTCCTCTCCATGGCAGGGGGAACGATTGTCTACATGATGTTGGTGCAATTGGTTTTTTAAAATCATAATGACTATTGTTCCATCCCCCATTACCAATCCTTAATATCAATGGTAATGGGAGAAAAATATTCAATCAAAGGGGTAGGTAATGGTGCAGAAGAAAATTGACGAATAACAAATTTATGAAAAACACTATGAACAAATTCATGAGCAAGTAAAAAACGATCCGTATGCTCAGTCGTTAGGCATTCAGTTAACGAAATTCGAGGCAGGTTTTGCAGAAGCAACGTTAGACGTGCAAAGCCATATGGTAAATGCATTTGGAACTGTTCACGGGGCTGTTATTTATGCTGTAGCAGATCATGTTTTTTCCGTAGCCTGTAATGCATATGGAAAAACATCATTGGGACTCTCGACAACAATCCAGTTTATTGAATCAGCTAAACCCGGTGACAAGATAGTGGCCCGTGCAACTGAAGTTAAACGAAACTATCGGGCAGGTTTCTATCGAATAGACGTCATGCATGAGCAAAACCTGATAGCAACCATGGAGGCGGTGTCATACCGAAAGGATCATTATTTTATTGAACTTTATGAACAAGATTAAGCAGTCTAATAGCTATTGGTCAGAGCTGTCATTGAGGCAGCCTTTTCTTATGGACTAACGGGCAGGGAAATTAGGAAACTTTATATTAGGTTCTTTTTCAAACAACAGATTAATAGCCATAAGCAATTTATTTATGGTCTTTAGTTTTATTCCTCTAATGAAATAAGTATATCTAAGAAAAGGGTACATTCCTATGTGATTGTTAGGGGGGCTTCTGAAACTCCATCAAACGTCATATGGAAGTAACAGGTGCAATAGCAGTAAATCTGATCTGTCATCTAGACTAGACGGATTTTTCTTATGCTGATGAAGAATGATTACTAAATTTGTCCCCTATTCAATTTTCATCATGTTTCTGATATGCTTTTATCAATTATAAAAAGAAAGGTGTAGTTATGATGATTAAGGAATTTAGGGAGTTTATAACTAAAGGAAACGTTCTCGATCTTGCCATAGCTGTAGTGATGGGTGCTGCTTTTGGAAAAATCGTTTCATCGCTAGTCGAAAATATTATCACACCGCTAGTTGGAATTTTACTAGGGGGAGTCAATCTTTCTTCTTTATCCATTCCAGTTGGAAACGCAGTTGTTCAATACGGTGCATTTGTTCAAGCTGTGATCGATTTCTTGATTATTTCGTTTGCGATTTTCATGTTTATGAAGATGGCGAATTCTCTTTTTAGAAAAAAACAAGTGAACGAGGAAGAGGCAGTTGAAGAGGTACCGGCAACTGAGCAATATTTAAAGGAAATCCGCGACCTTTTACAAAAAAATGCACGGCAGGATGAAAGATTATAAGTTCATACCACGAAAAAAGCCCAATTTCTCAATTTTATGCTGAGAAATTGGGCTTTTTAATATCGAAATTTCCTAACGTTGTAAATCCGCATTTTCCTGACGCTGCCCCTTAAAGAATTGATGGGGCAGGATAGTTAAACAAGGCATTTCAGTGTAAGTAGTGAATTTAATAATGTGGTAATGTCGGTTTATTAGAGGTGGAATTTATGAAAAAAGCATTTGAAAGGTGTTACGAGAGAAAATTGGGAAGAGGCATTAGCACTGAAAGTTAAGAAGCACAAAGTAACTTTGTACCGTCAGTAGCCTATCACTGGCCAAAGTTTATATTAAACCAGAAGGGGATAACATTGTTTATTTGCCCTTTGCCATCTATGACAAAGAGATAATGGTCGGTTTTATCATGCATGCTTACGATGAAATTACGACGAATATGTATTGGATTAACGGATTTATAATTGATGAAAGGTATCAGGGGAAAGGATATGGTAGGGCGCACTGGCAGAGATGGTTCATTGGATAGCGAATAGGTTTACCATTTGTAAAGAAATTCGTCTAACCGTATTTAAAGATAACGAAAATGCTTGTGAATTATATAAACGTTTTGGCTTTCTCTCAACAGGTGATGTCTGGTCTCTTCCTATAAAGTAACTATGTTTCTTATGAAACTATACTAATCAATGATGTTGAATAAATTAGACTTTCTCTTTTCGTTATAAGGGAATAGAATATAAATAAAAAGGTGATTACAATTAAAAAAGTAAAAAGTATCCTATTTTTTCTTCTTGGATCCATATCTCTTGTGATTGGTGTTGCGGGGACTGTGTTACCAGTTCTGCCGGGCGGTCCGTTTTACTTATTTGCTGCTTTTTGCTTTGCTAAAAGTTCCAAGTCGATTGAAAACTGGTTCAAAAGCACCTCGTTATATGAAAAATACGTGGAAGCATTCCTGCAAAAAAAAGGTATGACTCGAAAAGAGAAAATCAGAATCCATTTAATTGCCGATTTCTTCATCGTAATTTCTGTATTTTATGTGGACATCCTATTAGTGAAAATCTTGTTGGTAGTGCTCGCCCTCTATAAACATTATTATTTCATTAAAAAAATTAAGACAATTGACCGGAAAAGTACGAAACAAAGAGCTTTTTGAACCTTCAAATAATGGGTCCTTACTTCAATAAGGGAGTTGCTTAGGCAACTCTCAGTTTGTAGACAAAAGGGGTTCGGAATTAAAAAATTCCGAACCCCTTTTGAAATTCCCTTTTAAATTTTGACCAAAGGTTAAGAGATTTGGGCTCTTCGAGCCACTATGTTAAGCCATTTTAGGACCTTGCCATGTCCACGTGGCCATCTTCTTTAAATTAATGGCAGCGAAAGTAAGCATCGCTTGCATCGACAATTTTTTAAGTCCCCTTAAAGTAGTCCAACGCATACCATGCTTTTCTTTTGCATCTGCGAATACACGCTCAATCGTTTCTTTGCGTTTCGCATATATAGGTTTTACATCTTGATGGTGACGCAGATGATCTGCTTCTTCCACATATGCTTGCCAGATATGCCGTGTCACTACTTTTTGATGGTCTTTGCTTTCTGTACACCGTGATAAAAAAGAGCATGTTGCACAAATTTGTTTTGGCGATTTGTACTCGCGATAGCCCTCTTTATTTGTTGTTGAGTACTTTAAAGTTTCGCCCGAAGGGCAAAGGTAACAATCAAAGTGTTCATCATAAACATAGTCATGTTTGCGAAAGAATCCTTCTTTTTACGAGGACGTGTATAGGGTAAAGCAGGTGTGTAATTTCTTTGTTAAATAGGTAGCTTGTAATCGCTGGTGTTTTATAAGCTGCATCTGCGGCAACTGCTTCTGGTTTTCCAACTTTCTCAATCACTTGCTCAACAAGTGGCTCCAAAATATGACTGTCATGTGTATTACCAGGTGTTACAATCGTTCCCAATACAAAACCGTTGCGGTCTGCGGCCGCGTGGAATGAATAGGCAAACTGTTTTGTTCGTTCATCTTTCACATAGTAGCCACTCTCAGGATCCGTAGTACTTTCTTTAATTGCTCTGGTTTCTTCCTTATCAAAATTATCTGGTGGAAAAGGTTTCTTTCCATGGTTTTCACGATCTTGATTTATTTCATCCTGAAGACGTCCTTGATATGCTCGTGTTTCTTTGCGTACGATTTTCTTTTCAAATTTGCGCTTATTCGCATTGGCTTTCACATGTGTGGAATCGACGAATACGTGTTCAGCACTTATTAACTTTCTATCAGCAGCTGTTATTAAGATGCGATAGAAAATCTGTTCAAACAGGTCTGTATCTTTAAAGCGTCGCTCATAATTTTTCCCGAACGTTGAGAAATGAGGTACTTTATCATGGAAACCATAGCCTAAGAACCAACGGTAAGCCATATTTGTTTCAGCTTCTTCAATCGTTTTACGCATGGAACGAATACCGAAGGTATATTGAATGAATGTCAGTTTAACTAAAATAACTGGATCAATACTTGGGCGTCCTACCTCTGAATACATATCTTTCACCAAGTCGTAAATGAAAGTGAAGTCAATGGAAGCCTCAATTTTACGAACCAAATGGTTCGCCGGCACCAGTTGATCTAAAGTAATCATTTCAAGTTGATCTCGCTGAATAGAATTATGTTTCGAAAGCATCCTCATCACCTCAAGTTTTAATAGTTCTATTTTAAAACAAAAAAGACTGTAGGCAAAAGGAGTTCTATCTAAATTTTTAAACATAGTTGATTGGAACGGAAGGTGCGAGACTTCTGCGGGAATAGCGAGTCCAAGGGAGACCCCACAGGCGCAAGTGCGCCGAGGAGGCTCCCGGACCGCCCGCGAAAAGCGAGTGCCTGAAGTGGAAATCAACGTCCAAATTTGTACAAGCCAAAAAAAACTGTAGACAAACTCGATTTTCATCGAGTTTGTCTACAGTCTGGGAGTTGCTTAGGCAGCTCTTTTTCTAATGGAACTAACGGGGCAGGGTAGTTCGAGTGCTGTTTGATCTTTGTTCAACAATTGGGCCATATTCGAATAACTAACGAAAGTACACTTGTCATAAGAAAGAGCCTATCCAAGGTAAGCTCTTTCTTATTTTCCTTTTAATAACCAAAAACCAATTAATATAATGGTGATACCAACCCCTGTTCGCCAATTGGGAATTTCTTTTAGAAATATATATCCAATTGCGACACTAACTAGTATCTCCATTCCTTTAGAGACAATAAGTGAGAAGGTTAAATTATCTACAATTTTTGTTAAAAACTTCACTCCGTATCCAATCATAATACTCGCAGACAGGAAAAAAGGTAAAAGTTTTACATAGTACCATAAAGTCGATAAAAAATTTGAGTCAATGTGCTTGGTGTGATAAGCGTAAATAGTATTAATAATTAATAAACCGCCTAACATTAATAAAAGGGCAAGGAAAATCATAAATGTTGTTCTCCAATTGAATTTGTTTCTATAATTTTGCCCAAATGCAAAATCTTTATGTAATGTAAAAAATGAAGTTACTCATTAGCATGAAGAATCGCTTTTCTTAATGAACGAACAGGTGCGTTGGTTCATTAAAACTCACTAAAAATTATCAAAATATTTTATAAAAGCTGTATCCTAAAACACAAGAAAATCCATTTTGATCAATCATTCAAAATGGATTTTTTATTTACGCTAATATGGGGGGGAAGGAGGACATATTGATTCATCTTTATTTCAAAACTACAGCCAGTTAAAACATTTCATTAACTTCCCATGATTCGACAATTTGATGCGCCATCCTTGGATCATATCCTTTACCCATCAGATAGGAAATAGCTGCAATTTCCATCATTGCATGAGGGATAGATGTTTTTTGAGCTTCGTTTAAACCATACTGTACCCATGGGCCAACCTGTGACAATGTTTCTTGTTTGAGATGGTGTGGGTTCATGTAAGAAGGATACACAATATTACATCCTTTCAAAATATAGTTGAATATCACAATCCTATTTTATGCACCTTAACTCATCCCGTGTTCGATAATCTCTAATTTTATAGATAAAAGTTATGGGTCAAAGGATATCCTTCTTTAACAATGGAGGGAGGTAAGTTTAAGTGGGGAATTCCACAATTGTTTCTAGTTAAAGTAGTGTAACTTCCTCGAGAAGAAAAAATCAACCTAAAAGAATGTAAACTGAATCATGTTCAAGCTAAAAGTGAATTTTTTGAAATTGGTTAAACTAGTGGCATCGATTGATCCTTCAAAGATTTATAAAAAATGTTGACAAAGTCCACTAATCACAATAAAGTATTAGTGGATAAAGTCCACTAAAAAGGAAGTCAATAATGAATATAAATAAAAGTACCATAGCTGATATACGGAAATTCAATAGATTTTATACGAATGTACTTGGTGTGTTGGATAAGCATATTTTGGATACCGGATATTCTTTCACTGAGGCACGGGTAATTTTGGAGATCGGTTTGATGGAGCAGTGTATTGCAAACAATTTAGTTGATAAACTGGAAATTGATCGCAGTTATATGAGTAGAATAATTACCAAGCTAAGTAAAGATGGACTGATTATTAAGGAAAACTCGACTTTGGATAACAGAACGAGTCTGATTCGGTTGACTCCTGAAGGGATTACTCTTTTTAACCAGCTTAATGAAAGATCAGATGAACAATTAGTGAGGTTATTCCAAGGATTATCACAAAATGAAATAAAAGAAATCCATGCTTCTATGCTGTTCATTCAGGAGAAATTGGATAGTTTGGGGAGAATTAAGGATGATACGTTTTGAAAATGATTATACAGAAGGTGCTCATAAGCGAATTCTGAAACGATTAATAGAAACCAATGAAGAACAAACACCTGGTTATGGAGTGGATGAGCACTGTGAAAAAGCGAGAGCTTACATTCGAAAAGAGTGTGATGCGGCGAATGCGGATATACACTTTTTAGTAGGAGGAACACAAACGAATACAACGATCATCGCATCAATTTTGCGGCCGCATCAAGGTGCGGTAGCTGCAATTACTGGTCATATCGCAGTACATGAAACAGGAGCGATTGAAGCCACTGGTCATAAAGTGCTTACTTTGCCGAGTGATGATGGAAAAATTCAAGCTGAACAGGTGAAAGAACTATATGATGCTCACTGGAATGATGTCACTCATGAGCATATGGTACAGCCAGGCTTGGTTTACATTTCCAACCCTACAGAAAATGGAACGACTTATAGTAAAGCCGAATTGGAAGCATTAAGTAAAGTTTGCCGCGAATGTGGTTTGCCATTGGTATTGGACGGCGCTAGATTAGGGTATGGTTTGGCTTCAATAGACAGCGATTTAACCTTGGCGGATATTGCAAGGCTATGTGATGTGTTCTATATAGGGGGAACGAAAATTGGTGCAATGTTTGGTGAAGCGGCAGTCATCATGAATGATGCCCTGAAAAAGGATTTTCGTTATTTCATCAAGCAAAAGGGAGGATTACTGGCTAAAGGGAGACTATTGGGGATCCAGTTTGAAACCTTATTTGAAGATGGCTTATACTATGAAATTTCTGATCATGCCGTGGAAATGTCAATCATGATTCGAGAAGCGTTTATTGAAAATGGATTTTCATTACGATATGATTCCAAATCAAATCAACAGTTTCCCATTTTGCCTGATGATGTAATCTTGGAATTAGGCAAAAAGTATTCATTCTCCTTCTGGGAAAAAGTCGATGCTACTCACAGTGCTGTGAGATTTTGTACCAGTTGGGCTACGAAAAAAGAACATGTTGAAATGCTGGTAGAAGATATTAAGGCAACAAAAGGAGAAAAAAATGGCCACGATAGAGTTATATGCAGAGAATAGTTATATAAAAGAATGTTCGGCAACCATTGTTTCAATACAAGACCGATTTGTTGTGTTCGATCAAACCATTTTCTATCCAGGTGGCGGTGGGCAGCCTTGTGACCGGGGGATTATTAAACAAGGTGATGAAACCTATAATATAGTAACGGTAAAAAAAATGGATGGTGAAATTATTCATGAACTGGAACGTCCATTACAGGACATTAATCAAACAGTAGAAATGCAGATTGACTGGTCTTGGCGGTATCAGAATATGCAGTATCACACATTATTGCATGTCATTTCAGGTTATTTATATCAACATTACAATGCTTTGGCTACAAGCAGTCAAATTGAAAAAGAACATGCGAGATTAGAACTGTCTTTTTCTCCTGAAATAATGGAAGAAATACCATTTGATTCATTAGAACAATCGATAAAGAAGGTACTGGCACAACCCCATAATGTTTACACGAAAACAATTAGTAGGACTGAAGCAGAGCAAAAAGAAGGGTTTATTAAAACGGTCATTAATTTACTTCCAGCTTCTCTTAACGAAATTCGAATCGTTCAAATAAATGATATTGATGAGCAAGCATGTGGCGGAACCCACGTTAACAACACAAATGAAATTAAAGACTTTTCCATTATGAAAATTCAACAAAAAGGTCCCGCGAAAAAAAGGATTAAAATTCAACTGCTGGATTAAGTTCTACCATCATGAGGAATACTCGGGAATAGTTCCATAAACGGCAGCATCAGTATAGAACAATATTTTCATATTCCAGGCTGCCGTTTGTAAGACATTAACCATTTGGTTGGAACAGTATCGTGAAATATGGGAAGAAAAACTCGACAGCTTGGAACTTTATCTGAAGGAGCTACAAAATAAAAAACAATAATTGGAGGAATGAAATGTTTACAAAAACCGAAATTACCCGTAGTTTCAACGCTACTCGTGAGCTTGTATTTAAGGCATTTACCGAATCAGAACATCTGAAGAACTGGTGGGGCCCAAAAGGATGGGCTTTTGATATTTCTAAGTTTGAGCTTCGCCAAGATGGTGTCTTCCATTACAGCCAGACATCTCCAGAGGGTAATGTAATGTGGGTCAAATTTGTTTATCAAGAAGTAAATGCTCCGGAGAAACTCGTTTACACCTCTTTCTTTTCTGATGAAAAGGGTAACATCGTACGTGCTCCTTTTAACGGCAGCTGGCCATTGGAAATTCTCAATACTTTTACATTCACCGAGCATGAAGGTAAAACAATGCTTACGATGATTGGGACACCTGTATCCCCAACTGATGAGGAAATGAAAACTTACGAGGAGTCACAAGAAATGGTACAGGCGGGCTTTTCAGGAACCTTCGTTCAACTGGCTGATTACCTCTCGAATGTTTCAGAAAACTGATATAGGCCGATGACGAATAAAAGAACAATGAGAACACTGTCAATAGCAGTGTTCTCATTGTTCTTGGTAATTATTTATTAGTGTGAGTCATTTGTCTTGTAAAAAGGGGTTTTTCTTCTTTGAATTTGCAACAATTATGGTCGCGTAAATTCATTGATAAAAAAGAAAAAATGTGGTAAATTTATATAGTTATACACTGTTGAGGGGTTTGTCTGTAAAATATCCCTATTTTAATTATACATCATAAAATCCTTTTCAGTCAACCACTATTTTTATTTTTTAAAAGGAGGGTTTGATATGAACATGGAACTTCGCCAGTAGCAGGAACGAGCGGACAGCGTAATTGGTTGATCAGATGAACAATTTTTGTAATATGGTTCGTCTTGGTATTGAGCGATAAATGGGAGGGACAGAAATGGAACCATATGTACTGGAGTTTCGGGAGATCGATAAAACGCAACTTTTGCTCGCCGGAGGAAAAGGGTCGAATTTAGGGGAACTATCGAAGATTCATGGAATACAAGTGCCAGATGGATTTTGTGTTACGACAGAAGCTTATCAAAAAGCCCTCGAACAAAACGAAGCCTTCTACGCATTGTTGGATCAACTAACACTGCTTAAAGTAGAGGATCGAGATCAAATTTGTGAAATCAGCAGGAAGATTCGGAAAATCATTATGGAAGCAGGGATTCCTTCCGATGTAGTGAAGGCTGTTGCTCACTATCTCTCCCAGTTTGGCGATGAACATGCTTATGCAGTGCGTTCCAGTGCAACTGCTGAAGATTTACCACACGCCTCTTTTGCCGGACAACAAGACACCTATTTAAATATCATCGGAAAAGAAGCGATCTTACAGCATATCAGCAGATGCTGGGCTTCCCTATTTACGGATCGCGCGGTAATCTACCGAATGCAAAATGGATTTGAACACAGACAAGTTTATTTATCCGTTATCGTTCAAAGGATGGTTTTCCCACAGGCTTCGGGGATTTTATTTACCGCTGATCCGATTACTTCGAACCGAAAGCTGCTATCGATCGATGCCAGTTTTGGACTTGGAGAAGCACTGGTCTCTGGCTTGGTATCTGCTGATTGTTATAAGGTACAGGAAGGGGAAATCGTCGAAAAGAGGATAGCAACCAAAAAATTGGCTATCCATGGACTTAAAGAAGGCGGAACAGAGACCCAGCAGATCGATCCCGATCAGCAAAAGACTCAAACACTTACTGAACAGCAAATTTTACAACTGGCACGCACAGGAAGACAAATCGAATCTTATTTTGGTTACCCACAAGATATCGAATGGTGTTTGGTTGATGATACATTTTATATTGTCCAGAGTCGACCAATTACTACTTTGTATCCCATTCCTGAAGCAAATGATCAGGAGAATCACGTGTATGTATCTGTCGGTCACCAACAAATGATGACCGATCCCATGAAACCACTGGGATTGTCTTTTTTCCTGTTAACGACTAATGCACCCATGCGTAAAGCTGGTGGAAGGTTGTTTGTTGATGTCACACATATGCTGGCTTCACCTGACAGCAGAAAAATGTTATTAGATGGCATGGGACAACACGATCCGCTCATGAAAGACGCACTTATGACCATAATAGAGCGAGGAGATTTCATAAAATCTTTACCAAATGATAAGCAAGAACAGAGTTCCGGTAAAAGCAATAAAAGAGTGTCGTCTGCGGATTCTAGGGGACAAATCGAAAACGACCCTACAATCGTTTCAGATTTGATTAAGAGTAGTCAAACATCGATAGAAGAGTTAAAACAAAACATCCAAACGAAATCAGGATCGGATTTATTTGATTTTATCCTGGAAGATATCCAGATATTAAAGAAGATTTTATTTGACCCACAAAGTTCAGCTGTGTTTATGGCTGCTATAGATGCTTCATCATGGATCAATGAAAATATGAACGAATGGTTAGGTGAAAAAAACGTAGCAGATACGCTTTCTCAATCTGTACCAAACAATATTACTTCGGAAATGGGTCTGGCGCTATTGGATGTCGCAGATGTGATTCGTCCTTATCCAGAAGTAATTGATTATTTACAACATGTAAAAGATGATAACTTTTTGGATGAACTGGTTAAGTTTGATGGTGGACAGGAAACCCAAGACGCTATCTATGATTATCTCAGCAAATACGGAATGCGATGTACCGGAGAAATCGATATGACTAAAACTCGTTGGAGCGAAAAACCAACTATACTTGTCCCTGTGATTCTTGGTAATATCAAAAACTTTGAGCCTAATGCTAGCAATCGGAAATTTGAGCAAGGGCGACAGGGAGCTTTGAAAAAAGAACAAGAGTTATTAGATCGATTGAAGCAATTACCGGATGGTCAACAAAAAGCTAAAGAAACAAAAAAAATGATTGACCTAATCCGGAATTTCATCGGTTATCGTGAATATCCAAAATACGGCATGGTTAATCGCTACTTCGTTTATAAGCAGGCTTTGCTGAAAGAAGCCGAACAACTTGTGCAAGCCAACGTTATTCATGAAAAAGAAGATATATACTATCTCACTTTTGACGAACTTCACGAAGTCGTCCGCATAAATAAACTAGATTACCAGATCATCGGCAAACGGAAAGACGAGTACAAATTATATGAAAAACTAACTCCACCACGTGTTATCACGTCTGATGGTGAAATCATTGCAGGTGAGTACAAACGAGAAAATCTCCCAGCCGAAGCTATTGTAGGCCTGCCTGTTTCTTCCGGGGTTATTGAGGGACGAGCACGTGTCATCTTAAACATGGAAGATGCTGATCTGGAAGATGGAGATATATTAGTCACCACCTTTACTGACCCTAGCTGGACACCGTTGTTTGTATCCATAAAAGGTTTGGTCACCGAAGTTGGTGGACTGATGACCCATGGAGCAGTTATCGCACGTGAATATGGCTTACCGGCGGTTGTCGGGGTGGAGAATGCTACTGAACTGATAAGAGACGGGCAACGAATTCGCGTGCATGGAACAGAAGGGTATATCGAAATAATATAATTCATTACATTTAAATCATAAAAGAAGAGCATCTGCTTTCACGTAGTAACCAAAGCCCAATTTCCCGCCTACAACACCGGGAAATTGGGCTTTTTTATTTTGGATTTTAATAATGTTGTAAATTCGCAGTTTTCTATTCAAGTGATGCTATTTCAGCATGTTCGTATCTATTGGATGGGAACCATTCCGAAAAAACTTGTTTCCACGTACCTACGATAGCCTCAGGTAATGAATCCTATTAAACTCGTCATAATACACTATTTTCATAGTATTCCAACTGTAGTATCTTTGTTTGACAGAATACATAACTGGGGACACCCCACACAAACAAATTCCCGTAAAGGAGGCCTTACAAATGAGTAAAGAATCAATACTAATTGTAGAAGACGAAGAAAAAATCTTAAGACTGCTTGAATTAGAGCTTGAAATCGAAGGCTACGAAATCGGAAAGGCAATGGACGGAAATGAAGCCCTTGAAGCGTATCAATCAGGAAAGTGGGATTTGATCTTATTGGATGTGATGCTTCCGGGCATAAGCGGGATCGAGCTGCTTCGAAAAATTCGTATGAAAAACAATTCCACCCCAGTCATTCTGTTAACTGCAAAAGGCTCGGTTGAAGATAAAGTTTCCGGTCTTGATCTCGGCGCGAACGACTACATCACTAAACCTTTCCAAATTGAGGAATTGCTTGCCCGAATCCGTGCGGTTTTAAGAATGCGGACTGCAGCACCTTCAATGGAAGATGAGGATGATGGGTGGCTCAATACTGCTGATTTAAAGGTGAATGTCAAAACGCGCGAAGTCATTAGAGGTGAAAGTGAAATTGACCTAACGCCAAAAGAGTATGATTTACTTCTTTATTTACTGAAGAATAAGCGTCAAGTGCTAAACCGGGATCAAATTCTGGAAGCGGTTTGGGGGTATGATTTCTATGGGGAAACAAACGTGGTGGATGTGTATATCCGATATGTTCGCAAAAAGCTCGAATATGGCTTTGAAACGCCGCTTATTCATACCGTAAGAGGCGTTGGCTACGTCATGAAGGAAGCAAAATGAGACTGCGGAAGAAAATAAATTTATATACAGCGGTGTTATTCATTTTCCTGCTCCTTTTGATGAATGTTTCCATTTATTTTGTTTTCAGTAATCTGATGATGGTGAACGAACTTAATCGTGCGAAAGCGGAGACAGAGAAAATTGCATTTGATGTTAGTAAGAATGTTAATAATATTTCACCAAATGATTTACTTCGAGCTTATCTGCCTATAGATGGCATGATTGGTATTGTAAAAGAAGGTCAACGAAAAGGAACAGCTGTGACATCCAATTCTGAAAAACAATTAAGCTATCGAAATAGTAGCTTTTATCCTGGTGAGAAGAGTGCGATCATCACTAATCATCAGAAAAAGTATGTATTCGTTTCAAACCCGATCGTTTGGGGGGATGGAAGTGTAGTTAATCTTCAAATCACCAAAAGCATGGCAGCAACCGAAGAAATGCTCGCTGTTCTGCGCATCGTATTAATCGCTGTAACGGTCATTGCCATGATACCTGTTCTGATATCAAGCACTATTCTTAGTAACTTCATCGCCCGTCCGATCCGATCGATAATTGATACGATGAAGGAGATTCAATCAAGCGGCCAATTTAAGCGTCTTAGCCTAGAGGAAAATTCAAAAGATGAACTTGTGGAAATGGGAAAAACCTTTAATCACATGATCGATTTGCTTCAAGCTAACTTCGAAAAACAGGAGCAATTCGTATCAAATGCTTCACATGAATTAAAAACACCGTTAACTGTCATCGAAAGCTATGCAAGCCTTTTGAAAAGAAAAGGGTTGGAGCGGCCTGATTTGTTCGATGAATCCATAGAGGCCATTCATTCTGAAGCGATTAGAATGAGAGAGATGACAGAGCAAATGCTTCTGCTTGCAAAGCATCAGGAAAAATGGAATATAGAGAAAGAAAACGTCAATTTGACCGATATCATTGCAGAGTTAGCGAAAGTATATAAAAATGCGTACAATCGAACAGTGGAGATTTATAGTGGCGATGCAATTGAAACGGTAACGGACGTTAAAAAGTTAAAACAGCTTTTGTTTATTTTTTTAGACAATGCAAGAAAGTATAGTGACGAGCATATCTCCGTCTACATAGGACAAACAAGTAATGAAGCATATATCCGCATCGAAGACAGCGGGGATGGAATTCCAAAGGCTGAATTGCCGAAAGTGTTCGATCGCTTTTATCGTGTAGATAAAGCAAGAAGCCGAAAGCAAGGCGGTTCAGGATTGGGGCTTTCCATGGCAAGGGAAATTGCTGAGGCAATTGATGTACGGGTTGAAATGGATAGTCTCGAAGGCAGGGGAACGATCGTTACTCTTTTATTTAATTAAGTCAGAATGACGTTGGATGGGGGATACGATGAAGAATGGAAAAGTGCTGATCACAGCTGGATCAACTCTCGTTTTTGGTCTGCTATTATTCGTTGGATTTCAATGGCGGGCTCCATCATTATCCGCGGAAAGCTTGACGAAAGAAGAAGTGAACCAAACAGCAAAGGATAAATATCCTGGGACCATTATAAAGACAACGAAAAGTGAAGGGGAGGAATATCAGATTGAAATGCAGCTTGAAACCGGGGTATATCAAATTAGGATGGATGCGAAAAGCGGGGAAGTTCGTTCTATAAAAAAAGAAACCATAGTTCATGCAGCTGAAGAAACGACTGGAAAAATACCCCAAAAGCAACTGACCCAAAAAGAAATAATGTCGCGCATTTCCTCAGAAGGTGACCTGGAACAAATTGATTTTGTGCAGGAGAAAGACAACTCCTATTATAAAGCAGTGGTAAATAAGAATGACGAAAAAATAACATTAATACTCGACCCATATACAGGAGCTATCATTGACTCGACAATGGTAGCGGATAGTATCATTACAGAAAAAGAGGCAATTGCGATTGCGGAAAAACATGTAAAGGGAACAGGTGACGATACAGAATTTTATCAACCTTCAGATCAGACTCCTTATTATTTGGTCGAAGTTGAATTAGAGGACGATCGGGACGCAGTGGTCCAAGTGGACGGCTACACAAAAGAAGTGAAAACAATCACATGGGAAGATGATGAAGTGGATGATAATGATGGCCCTGAATAAAACGGTTGCTCTGATAAGGGTCTATTAAACTGGACGTAAGTGGAACGAATCATAAAAAGGGTGATGCATATTAGATGTCTAATATGCATCACCCTTTTTTGCTTCGGTAAGTAAGAAAAATGCAAAAAAAAAGAGAAGGAAATGTAATAATTCTCACCAATTTCTAATCCTTCTATCATTTAACTCTAATTTAATACCTCTAACATGGAATAAAGAACCAAATGATAAAACAGAGCCAAATAAGTTGGTTGGATGAAAGGCATCTGGATTATTGTACATGGAACATTTCCTTCATATTTCACCACCTTAACACAGATTTGCAAGAGAAAGGAGAATAAGTAATGTCAGTTATTTCTAGCATTCTGGATTATAACAAGACGTTTGTCGATCAAAACAAATATAGAGAGTTTCAAACGACAAAGTATCCAGATAAAAAGATCGTCATCATAACATGCATGGATACCCGACTGTTGGAATTGCTTCCAAAGGCGATGGGTTTAAGAAATGGAGATGCGAAAATCATTAAAAACGCTGGAGCTATTGTTTCTCACCCTTTTGGCAGCATTATGCGCAGTATCCTTGTCGCTATTTATGAGCTGAAAGTGGAGGAAGTGTGTGTGATCGGACATCACGGATGCGGTATGGTGGGTCTTCAATCCTCTTCACTGCTTGATGCCGCAAAGCAGAAGAAAGTCAGTCAGGAGCAAATTGATATCCTTAAAAACTCTGGTATTGATTTATCAAAATGGCTGTCAGGCTTTCAATGCGTTGAGGAGAGTGTAACGAATAGTGTCCGTTTGATTGAAAACCATCCATTATTACCGGATTCCATTGCCGTTCACGGTATGGTCATCCATCCCGAAACCGGTAAATTGGATCGAATCATAGATGGATATAGCAACATTGTCAGCAAGGAAGAAATACATAATCAATTAAAGAAGGAGCGATAAAATGAGGGGTTCTAGCAGGCTTGAAGGATACAACTTAGGCCATTTTCAGAAAGACCTGGTTGCAGGGGTGGTAGTTGGGATTGTAGCGATTCCTTTAGCGATGGCTTTTGCGATTGCTTCTGGAGTAAGACCGGAATACGGACTGTACACATCAATTATTGCAGGAATTATGGTTTCCCTTTTTGGAGGGTCGAAATATCAAATTGCAGGCCCGACTGGGGCCTTTGTCCCGGTCTTGTTCGGTGTGGTCATGCAGTACGGATATGAAAAACTGTTAATCGCAGGTTTCCTGGCAGGTATCATGATTTTTCTTATGGGTGTCTTCAAACTGGGAAGATTCATCAAGTTTATTCCGCGTCCGGTCACCATCGGCTTTACTGCTGGAATTGCTGTGATTATCTTCTCTGGCCAGATTGCGAATTTCTTTGGACTCAGTAACTTAAAAAAAGAAGAAGTCTTTCTTTTAAATATGAAAGAAATCTTATTGAATTTCAATACAGTGAATTTCTATAGTGTACTGGTAGCTAGCATAAGTTTAACTCTCGTCATATTAACTCCAAAATATTTACCGAAAATCCCTGGGGCACTGCTGGGATTGATTGTATCAACCCTAGTCGCCAGCGTATTCTTTCCAGGTCAGGTAGCGACCATAGGATCGGCATATGGCGCCATTCCTAATGCATTGCCCCATTTTCAGTTTCCCCATATCACTGGCGGCCTAGTGATTGAACTCCTTCCTGCTGCTTTGGTCATTGCCATGCTTGGAGGAATTGAATCACTATTATCCGCTGTAGTGGCAGACGGCATGACCAACAGTAAACATAACAGCAATAAAGAGCTGATGGGGCAAGGATTGACCAATATGATTACGCCTTTATTTGGAGGCATCCCGGCTACAGGTGCCATCGCGCGTACCGCAACGAATATTAAAAACGGTGCAGTTTCCCCAATATCAGGTGTGATTCATGGGCTGGTGGTATTGCTGGTGTTAGTCAGTTTGGCTCCTTATGCTTCGGCCATTCCTTTGGCCAGTATGGCCCCCATTCTTATGTTCGTCGCATGGAACATGAGCGAACGCAAAGAATTTTCGCATATCTTAAAAGCAAAAACCATGGACTCTACCGTATTGATCGTTACCTTCGTGTTAACCGTATTGATTGACCTGACAACAGGTGTCGGAATCGGATTGCTATTAGCCATTCTATCGTTCGTTAAACTGATGAGCGGTACATTGAAATTATCAAAGGTATTACCAGATCCAGCTGATAAACTAGTTAAACCGGAAATGGTGCAACAAGGTTCAAGCTGTCCGCAGATTAACATATATACGATAGAAGGACCTTTATTCTTTGGTTCGATCGAAAGGCTGCAAGAAGAACTCGAAGAAATAATGCGTTCAAAACCAAAAGTCCTCCTATTAAGAATGAGCAATGTGCCATTCATTGATACATCGGGAGAAGCACTTCTAACCGACATCGTGAAGCAATTCAAGTTTCATAACCTGCAAGTGTTGATTTCCGGGATTCAACAGGAACCTAAAGAAATGCTGAAAAAAACTGGATTTATTAAACTGGTTGGTGAGGAACAGTTCTTTTCCAGTACGGGTGATGCCATCAATATAGCTTTATCCAAACTGGATGAGAACCGTTGTAAAGGGTGTAAACAGTTTTCTTTTGCTGAATGTACCGCACTCTCGCAGCAAGTTCCAAAGCCTGCGTTATTAAAACAGAACAGAAAACGGGAGATAGGATTAACATGATCCCTGGACAACTAAAAAGATAGATCAATTAACAATATTTAGGCATCTGCTTTTGGCAGATGCCCTTATTCTTAATCAGCTATATTCTTAATTCGCCATGGCTATAAATGGATATGTAGTAGTCAGGAAGGTTACAAGTAGAAGTAACTCAAATACAAATAGATTCATAAAGACACAATGGAGAGGGAGGGACAGCTTCCATTTACATGTGGTCAGTAGCTTCTGCAAGTACCTTTGTATGGCACTGGGTAATTTACTGAAGTTAACTTTCGTTAAACATCATAAATCCATACCATTAACCAACAAACCGGTGGGATAGTAATTGATTCAACAGTTTTCCCCTTATAGGGAGCCTCTCAGCCATAACGAAAAGCCGGATTTCAATACTTGTTGAATCCGGCTTTTCGTTATTACTCCTATTTGAAGAGTTTTGGGTGGACATGGTGAATTGTGGTCAAAGTATAAACCAGAGTATCGCCATTCATAAATGATGTTCAATTAATCGAACCGAGGTGTTTGATCTTAATATTATTAAAGACCGCTTTGCCTCCTTCCGAGAAGAGGGATATTCCTTTATCATCAAATTCAGGGAATATTAAATTTGAATGTGCAATCTTCCCATCATCCACAAACACCTCAATACTTGTTTTATCAATGAGGATCTTTAAGTGAACATGTTTCTTGCTAGCATCATATGGAGCGATGCTTTTAATATATTGATCACTTTCGTCAGGGTGTTCGGTAAAAGCTCGATTGACATAAGAGTAGTTTTCTTCTGTAAAAATTCCTACGTCAATGTGGCGTGTTTGATCTGCCGATTCCCGAAGCCTTAAGCCTACATTGTTTATGTCTGACCAATTGATATCCGTCTCCAATTGATATACATCACCTTTTACATCTAGAGTTTTGGAACCATTCACTTCAATTTGTTCATAAGAATCCGTTGAACTCGTCAATTCTTTCAGTGCTTCGATAGGTTGTGAAGATAAATAATATAGGTTGTTGCCTGCATGTTTTAGCCCGATTTGGCGAACGACGGAATCCATTCCATTAAAGCCCTCTTTTAGGGTCGGAGTATTATCGGCATAGGCCCAATTATTCATCCAAGCGAGAGCAAACCGTTTATTATATTCATCGCTTTCCGTCCCATCTTCAAATGTAACTCCACCATACCAATCGAAGCCATAATCTAACCATTGCGGTTCATTGTGATCTGGGAAGAATTCCATTCCATCAAAGCTTCCAGTCCAATAGGCGTATGTGTTTGGTTTACCATTCGATTGCCCATTAGCACTGACACCAAGTACCCATTTTAAAGTCCCGTCATCCGCCCGTAACAAATAAAGGTCCGGGCACTCTACAATACCTATTTTTTTCGTGACAAAACTGCTCATATACTGCCAATCTTTTAGGTTGTGAGACTTATAAAAACCTATTTTTGTTCCTTCAGCCATGACCATTATCCATTTATGATCATTGTCACCCCAGATGATTTTTGGATCTCTAAAATCTTTCGTTCCTGGATTTGAAATGATGGGATCATCACTGTAGGAGGTAAATGTTTTACCGTTGTCCGTACTATACCATAGAAATTGTTCCTGTTTACCGCCATTCTTGGAGGGCTGCGTAACAATTGCCACAAGGGCATCTTTTCCAAAGCCTGCCGTATTTTCCTTGTCCACAATGACTGATCCCGACCATGGATCTCCATTATCATTGGTATATTTCGGAATGGCTATCCCTTGATCACTCCAATGCACCAAGTCCTCTGAGGTTGAATGACGCCATTCTGTTCCATTTCCATCCGGATAATCCCCATTATAGAGGTAAAAGTAATGGTACTCCCCATCAATGAAAATTGGCCTCTGAGGATCGTTTTTCCATTTGTCAGGTACAGTGAAATGGTAGTTAGCTCGATAAGATTCCTCTTCATGCTTAACTGGTAAAGTTGATTTGACTAAATAGACTAATATTCCGGCAGTAAACAATCCAAGCATTAATAAAACCAACGACTTAAAACCTTTCTTATTAAAACCTATTTTGTCCAAGTAAATCACCACGCTTTTTATTTTCCCTATTTTGTTCCTAAGATCATGTAAAACTTATTTAATTAAAAAAAGAAAATGCCAATTGTACAGACATTTTCTTTTTTTATTAATTTCGTATGATAAACATTAAATTATTCGTTATTCGTTAGTTGACCCTGTTCCTGAATACTATCTTCTATCACAGCTGTATGTGGCCCTTTAATGTTAACTGAAAAACTTGGGGCAAAGGTAGATTTATGGTCTTCAAAATAACCTCTATTTGTCATGTAGCTTGTGATAACTACATTATCGCTTTTCGGTTGCGGGATAGCATAGTGAGCGTATGTCCAAGTAATATCATAAGGATTAAGATCTTGATGTAAGACAATTCCGGTTTTATTTAACGGTTTGTATGGGCCAGTTAAAGAATTTGCCACGTAGCCTAACATGTAAATATCTTTATCATCAATTCCATCAATGGTCATTTTTGATCCTCTTGTACTTGTGAACAAATACCATTTTCCGTCTTTTTCAAATATGTTAGGACGTTCAATTTCATCTGTTACTGTATTCGAAACAATCAATGGTTTCATTTCGTTTTTTAATGTATAATCATCGTTTATTTCAATGATGCCAATTGCTCCATTTGCTAATTCAGCTAAACCTTTTTTAGAGCTTTGCAGAAGTTTATCCTTTTCAGCTTGGAAGAATTCATTGCTTTTGCCATAGTACGCTCTATTGTAAAGGGATTCTTCTCCTTGATAACCAAATTCAGTCCCGGTATTTGCTTCAAAAACAAGGTATTTATGACCATTGTCTTCAATATAGTGAGGATCTCTCAATGTATGATTATCACTAAAATTCTCATCACTGAATGCTTTATCATGTGATTGATAAAACTTGCTGTCTCCGCCTTCATAGATGGATTTGTAATCTTCTACGCCATCCACTTGCAATGTATCGGCATCTGACTCAGATAAGTTGACTTGAGCTGTTGTTAATGTTTGTTTACCGTATTGTTTAGAATCTGGTGAAAACTGTCCGCGATTTGTATAGAATAAGCGAACTTCACCATCAGACGTGAAGGTTGCAGAACCGGACCACTCTTCTGCTTGATTTTTTAAATAGGGATCATTTGGAACATTTTTATCATTATCATCAAATACTCTGCCAGCATTTTTCCAAGCATCAATGGATGTTTCCCCAACTTTTTTGTAGAACAAGTAAATGAATGTATCACTACCATTTTTGGGGTCTCCAGCTAAACCAAAAACGATATGATAGCCCTTATATTCTGCCACTGTACCATCAGCGTTTTGTAATGGCCAAGTATCCCATACATCCATATCGATTAAATTACCTGATTTGTCATACTTTTTTGCTGAGGGAATGTTTTTTATTGTTGATTCGTCAAACTTGGGAACTGTAAACTTTGCATTGCCTTGTTGATTAATCATTTTTTGCATGTCGTAACGAGTGATTTGTGAAGTGCCATACTTTTCATTGTGATCTAATGGGTCTTTTGCCGCCGCGAAAGTTTCTGAGCGACTGCCTCCTAATAAGATAACTGTACTAAGTGTTATTACTGTTGCTTGTTTGGCAAGCCTGTTAAAGTTCATATGCCTTCCTCCTAGAATGTTTATTAGTATATAAAAATAAAGTCTAGTGGAACGGTTACTTTTTGGAAGTAACAGTCCCGCCTATTTGAAGTACTAATAAAATTATAGGTTAGTCTTAATTCTATGGATATGTCATATATTGATTAGAATTTAGTCTTATATTGATATCGTAGTTTTCAACACATAAAAAAATGCCCCAACAAAGGAGGCAAAAAGTGTACAGAAGTCCTATTTTATTAGCTTGAAGCCCTTTCCCATGACTTCTGAAACTCATGCAGTAATTGACCGCGATTAAGCTTGTTTCCTACATATAGTTGCATGGCAGCCCCAAACTCTTCTCTTATTCCGACAGGGAAATTAAACCAGTTGGAGTTTAACGTTTTTCCTTCTTTATAATACTGAATTGTTTCATCAGCAAGAGGTCCTAAATTGTCAGCTTCAATGTTAGTAAAAGCAGGAATGAATTTAAAGCGTTCTGTCAAAAACATTTTTCCTTGTTCAGAAGAAACCATCCAATTTAAAAATCTCTTCGCTTCTTTCTTCTTTTCTGGTGTGGTTTGTTTGTTTACAACCCAATAATTCGGTACACCGACCATCAAGGCTTCCTTCTTAGGTTGATCATTTATTGGTATTGGCATAAATCCGATGTTCATATTCGGTGATTGTTGATCGATCATCGGCTGTATCCAATTTCCTTGTTGAATGATCGCTGCCCTTTTTGAAGTGAATAGATTCACTTCCATGTTGTAATCTGTTGATAGCGGGTTATTGTTTCCATACTTTAATGTTACATCCAACAAATTGATTAGATCATTGAATTGTTGATTACTATATATTTTTTCAGTTCCATCATTCAGGCCATTTATAAAAGCCGGTGGATCTTCTTGTTCTGTAAAACCGACATTCATTAAATGGTCACCCAATTTCCACTCTTCATAATATCCAGTTGCAAAAGGAGTAACCCCAGCTTTTTGCAATTTTTCAGCCACTGCTATTAATTCAGTCAGCGTTTTGGGTAATTCATCTATTCCTTCCTTATTAAATATATCCTTATTATAGATGAATCCGTACCCTTCCAGATTAACCGGCATCCCATGAATTTTTCCATCGAATTTCATAGGGGTTAACGCATCTTCATATGCATGTTCAACCCAGGGTTGGTCAGAAAGATCCTCTAAATATTCACTCCACTGTTTGGCATTTTCGTATCCGTTGTTGGTGAAAATATCAGGACCATTGCCAGTGGCCATTTTTGCTTTCAAATCAGCAAGGTTATCCATAGCCCCGCCTACCGTGTGAACCTTTATATCTACATTTGGATTTTCTTTTTCATAAGCAATCACCATTTGTTCGAACTGCGTAGAAATTTCAACTTTCGGATTCCTTACGCTCAAAGTGATTTTTCGCTCTGAAATTTCCGGTTTTTTTGTTCCGCTCTCGGTCTTTGTTTGACATGCACAAAGTGATAGGCTCAATATTCCGATTAAAAATATGTTCAGTATCTCTTTTTTCATCATGTCACCCCTGTAATTTTCTAATTAAGGTGAATTATTTACTTCCGATCTGCATTCTTTTCACCGTTTCGGTATTCGAATGGTGTCATGCCAACCACTTTTTTGAATAGTTTTGAAAAGTATTTCTCATCCTGATAGCCGAGCATTAAAGAGATGGAGTAAATACTTTTTTCGGTTTCTCTTAACCAACGTTTTGCTTGGTCAGTTCTTAGTTTAGTGATGTATTTGGACAGGAGCATTCCGGTTTTTTGTTTGAACTTTCTTGAGATATGTTCGCGACTTAAGAAGAATACATTCGATAGTTTTTCTAAACTCAATTCTTCCATGTAATATTTTTCAACATATGAAACGATGTCCTCTATGCGACGTGCAACATCCAAGTCATCCAAACGGTGGATGGATCTGAAGTTTTGATTGTTCATTGCTTTTTGTAATGACTTAAAGGAATTGTGGATATCCCCTAATGATTCCAAGGGCTCGCCACAAACAAGGCGAACAGGAATATCAAATTGATGACTGATCCATTCTTCAACGGATAACCAATGGTCAGGAATGGTGATCACCAGACAAAGATTATGATCATTCTGAAGCGCAAATACATTTCCGATTTTCCGCTCAACAAGTTCGTCAGCAAGTAACTGAATGTAGGGGGCAGGATGGTGCATTTGATAAAAGGAAATTAGTGTAAGGTTGTATCCTTCTGCTTTTGGAACATATGACTCAATATCGTTTTTGTCGAAGTGTTCCCCCATACAAGCGGCAGTAACTAATTGATTACTCCGAAACCTTTTAACATCTTCATATACACCGGTATCATTATTAGCACGAACTTCCTCTTCATTCGCCCATGATTTAACGGCTTCTTCCAATGTTTTGTTAAATGCATCAGCTTCAATCGGTTTCAACAAATAATCGAAGCTGCTAAACTGAATGGCTTTACGCATAAATGAATAGTCGTCATAACCCGAAATTAAAATCACTTTACCAGGATAAGAAATGGAATCTAGCCACTCGATTAGTTCTATACCGCTCATTCCAGGCATTTTCACGTCTGTAAAGATGATTTCCGGACTTTCCTTCTCTATCATTCTTTTTGCATCATCGCCATTACTTGCTTCTAATAGATGGGTGATACCGTATTTTTCCCACTGCCCCAAATGGCGTATTACGTCACGTACATTGAACTCATCATCGACAATTAAAGTTTTCACAGATTTCATCTCCTTATATGAATGAGTAAAAGGGTCGGTTTTTGAATAGCACGAAGCAATCTATTCATTAGCAAGCGGGAATTCTAGTGGAATCACTATTTTAACGGAAAATCCTTGTCCTTGATACGTATCCACTTCCAGGCCTGCTTTTGATCCATAATTTAGAACTAAACGGTCATGAATATTTTTCAGACCGATATGATTATGTGAATATGTGCTTTCATGGGGGGACGCATATATATTTTCCCTTAATATTTGAAGCTCCGCCTGTGTCAAACTAGGGCCAGTATTTTCAACGATGAGGTGTAAAAGTTCTCCTTGCATTTCTCCATAAACAGTTAAATGAGCATGATAGAAACCTTCTTCATAACTGTGTTTAAAGAAGTTTTCAACGAGAGGCTGAAGAATCATACTTGGAATCGTCATATCAAGAATCGTCTCGCTCATTTGAATGGAATAGTTCAAATTGTTTCCAAAACGCTCCATTTGAAGGGTTAGGTATGCTTCTATATAATTCACTTCATCTCGAACCAACACCCATTGATTCGCCTTGATGGAGTAGCGCATCATTTTAGAAAGTGATGTCAATAATTGGTAGACTTTTGGAGAATTAGATCTTAGGGCAACTGCACCGATAGATTGTAACGAATTAAATAAGAAATGCGGATTAACCTGAGATTTTAATGCTCTGAATTGGTTTTTCCTATTTTCTATTTCGAGTTTATATTCTCTTTCAATGTGTAGATTGATTCGGTTCATCATATCCATCATATGTTTTTCAAGCTCACCAATTTCGTCTTTTCTTCCATCATCAAAGGGGACATCCATATTTCCACCTTTTATTGTTCTCACTTTCTTGCTAAGAAGTTTAATGGGACGAGTAATTCTGTATGAAATAATACCAATCATTAATAGCCCTAACAAGCCAACTATCAGTCCAACAATTATATTTGTAT
This sequence comes from Peribacillus sp. V2I11, assembly GCF_030817135.1. Lineage (NCBI taxonomy): Bacteria > Bacillati > Bacillota > Bacilli > Caryophanales > Bacillaceae > Peribacillus > Peribacillus sp. V2I11. Next base: position 3,403,548 of record NZ_JAUSYW010000001.1, read on the forward strand.
AGGCAGTCTTCCGGACATCATCGAATAATACATGATTAGGGGTTATCTTAACTAATTTCCAATGATTTAGTGTTCCAGATAATGTTTTGGTTAAGATAATTTCTTCACCCGTAATCTGCTTTTTATAATCAGGAGTAACGGATGTACCTATAAGGGACCGATCATCTGCATACATGACATTATTATGCGAATCCATAAGTAATACAGATTCTTCATCCTTTTGAACAAGGCTGTTACATATACGGGCATAGGCATCTAAATCTATATCAATTGTAATTATTCCGAGATATTCGTTTGAAGGCACATCGACTATTTTATGGTGAAAAGTCATCACCATTGTGTCGTCCGACTGGGGAATGATCGCTGTGTCATTGTAATTTTGAATTTGATGTGGCGGCTCAATCATGTAATTAGAGTTAGAGCTATAAAATTGTTTTATCGGATCCTCATTTAATAAATCGGGTTGAGGTTTCCGGGCACTGACCGTCGCATTATAAACTGTAAACGATTCTTTATCCTTATCAATATAAAACCGTACTTGACGGATTTCGTTTCGCATCAGATAAAAGGTTTCTATACTTTTTTCCATCGCAATCGGGTTAAAATATATCGAGTCTTCAAAACCATTTTTAAAAATCCGGAATAAATCGGGATTTCGATATAATACATATGGAAGATTAATCATGTCATCAAAGTATTGCTCCAGTTCTTCAGCGTTTTTCTGAAGTTGTTCTTGGCTATTTTCAAGCTCATGTCTCTCCACGCTATTTTTTGTATAGCTGTAGATCAGAAACACTGATAGAAAATACGGTAAGATGATAAAAAGAAGTAACATTAACAATAAGCGACTTTGAATGGTTTTCACAGAAGGTGCCCCTTTCGCTAAAGGCCCATTTTTTATTTCATGCAAAGTTAATATAAACGTTACAAACAAATAATCCTTAGCTCCATTTTATGATGATGCAGTACTTTTACTTTATTTAGTCAGTCTTGAATTACTATTTTAAAACTATATCAAATAAATACATATCGTCAACAAGGCATACACGTGATGCACATTGAGGACATGCATCAAATAACAATTGATATTAAAAAACGAAATACTCATAATTTATCATTTTTCAAAGTTAGAAGAAAGGAAGAGTATAAATGATTAGGAGCTTGTCTAGAAGAGTTTTGAATGGGTGTGCTGACAAATCAGGTGAAGTTTCAGATACCTTTATGACAAAGCAAAACGCATGCCCAAGATTGAGAGCATGCGTGAAATCTTATTCTTTTATGATATCCAACCCTTTCAGGGCATCAAGCGTAATCGTTTTGGCTTTGCTTCCGCTGCCATCCAAGTTGGTGGCGAAGGCCCATTTGCCTTTGTCCGTTTCGATGTAACCCACATACCAGCCCAATCCCATATCGGAAAGGCGTGTACCGGTTTTTCCATGGAGCACATATGAGTCTGCTTCTTCATTGATCATGATTCTCTTTACGGTTCTCATATGCTGCTTATCGATAGGCAGTTTTTCCTCTACAAGGTTTTCGATGAATTGGACTTGTTCCCGGGCAGAAATCTTTATGCTGCTATCGAGCCAGAACTGATCGATCCCGCCGGAGATATCATGATTGCCGTAATCGAGCAGGTTCACATATTGCTGCATGTTTTCCGCCCCGATATCGCGGGCCATTGCTTGATAATACCAGATCACAGAATGCCTCATGGCTGAAGCCAGTGTATGATCTCTGTTCCAATCTTCAAATTCCCTGATTACGCCATCCCAGCGCTTCACTTCATATTCATCGCTCACCGCTTTTGTCTGTAAGCCGATTAATGCATTCGCGACTTTGAATGTCGATTCTGGAGTGTAGCGTACCTTACTTCTCTGTTTGTTATAGATAAACATTTTATCATTTTTTAAGTTTTGAAGTACCATCGTACCTTCCGCACCATCGAAAGACTCCCCGATATCCAGTTCTTTCACCTTTTGATCGTTGGCACTTGCATGAATCGTACTCATGGAACCAGTGACTAGCAGGACAAGAATGAAACATAACACTTTGATTTTCATTACACACTCTCCTTCAGGGCTGGATTGATCGATTAACAGAGTAATTTCCATAAAATAGGTTGATAGCTAAAGTATACCTATTCCAAATGAAAAACGAAACCTTATTCTTGGATTCTGTTTAGATAGTATCGATCAAGGAGGAATACAGCGGGTAGCTAATGAATATATAGAGCAAACGATAGAATGGGAGGAATCTATCATGAAGGTTAACCAAAAAACAATAAATAGTAATGAAAAAGAAATTACATACACACATATTGAAAACGGAAGTCCAGCCATTTGTTTTATGTTTTCAGGTGCGGGGTACACGTATGAGAAGCCGTTATTCTATTATTCGACGATGATGATGCTTCAAAATCAGTATGATGTCGTGCATATTCATTACGCTTACGACCAGGATATTTTCAAGCATCCATTGGTAGATATCACAAAAGTGATCGTTAATGATATGAATCCCGTCATTACGGAAGTACTTCAAAATCATGAATATCAAGGAACAGTGTTTCTAGGCAAATCACTTGGTACCATACCCATCATCAACGGAATCATGAAAAGTGAGCGGTTTATGAATGCCAAAATGATATTGCTCACGCCGCTATTGAAGTTCGATTCGATTTTTGAAGGGTTATTGAGCAGCAATCATTCAGCACATATAGTTATAGGAGAAAAAGATCATCATTATTATGTTCCAGGTAAAATTGAAAGGATTGAAAGTAAAACGAACATAAGCATGGATAAAATCCTGCATGCCAACCATTCCTTGGATATTGAGCCTTTGAATACTTCGAGGTCGATAACCATGCTAGAAGGTGTAATGAATAGAATGGAAGGGTTCTTAAAAAAATGACTCTCTTAATATAGGTTAGCGAACTGACGGGTGCTCGGGTTGGTGGGGGAGGGAAATGTTATAATAAGTGTATTGTAGTTTGGATTGATGAAAGGAGAAATGATGGAGGGGACCCATACATTTCATTCGATTGATGAATATATTTTACAATTTCCCGAAGAAGTTCAGGAGATATTAAAAACGTTAAGAAAAGTCATAAAGGATGCAGCTCCGGATGCAGAAGAAAAGATCAGCTATCAAATGCCTACCTTTGTTTTATTTGGAAATCTGGTACATTTCGCTGCCTATAAAAAACATATAGGATTCTATCCAACTCCTAGCGCGATCTCTGCGTTTGAATCTGCTTTATCTGAATATAATTGTTCAAAAGGGGCCGTTCAGTTTCCACTAAACAAGCCAATTCCTTATGAATTAATAACCGAGATTGTTATATTTAGAGTGGATGAGAACAAAAAAAAGAAAGCAGAAGGTAAATCAAAAACGAAAAAATAAAACCAATTATTATCAGAATTAACGAAATATTCAACGTTTCTTTGTGAGATGTAAGGATTCAAGACCGAAAGAGAAGGGTGGAATTATCATGTTCAAAAAATTATTCAGTAAAAAAGAAAGTGTGGAACAACTGCTGGCTCCTATAAATGGACAAGTAATAAATATTGAAGATGTTCCGGATCCGGTGTTTTCCGGTAAAATGATGGGGGACGGAATAGCGATTCTTCCTGAGGAGGGGTTGGTCGTATCTCCAATCGATGCAGAAGTAATCCAGGTTTTTCATACTAAACATGCTCTAGGCCTCCGCACAAAGCATGGCATAGAATTGTTGATTCATATTGGATTAGAAACGGTTAACCTTGAAGGTGAGGGATTTGAAGTCCATGTCGCAGAAGGGCAAAGTGTAAAAGCAGGAGACAAGCTTGTTACATTTGATATCGATTTTCTAAAATCCAAAGCCCCAAGCATCGTAACTCCGATCGTTGTCACGAATGGCGAGCTAGTTGAAAAACTGGAAAAAACAAATAGTACCCAAGCAAATATTAATGTAACGGAGATAATGAGTGTTTATTTGAAGTAAAAAGAAAGATTCCATGGTGACACTCCTTTTTTGCTGCAAGCAGGATAATCGAAAAATGCAGCGAATAGTAGGTGAGTGAACAAATAAATCAAGCGAGGGTGAAGTGGATGGGAGTTCAAGCAGAAAAGATCTTTGTAAACTTGCCTGTTAAAGATTTGGATGCCTCAGTGGAATTTTTCACAAAGGTCGGCTTTGAATTTAACGAGCAAATGACCAATGAAAATGCGACATGCATGGTTATCAGCGAGTCCATATATGTCATGTTATTGGTGGAAGATTACTTTAAAACGTTTACCAAGAAGGAGATCCCGGATTCTGCATCGAGTACGGAAGCCATCGTCGCCCTGTCCGTTAAAAGTAAGGAAGAAGTCGATGAGATCGTGAATAGGGCACTGGATGTTGGCGGAAAGCCTTTTAATGAAGCCATTGATCATGGTTTCATGTACGGTTGGAGTTTTCTGGATATCGACGGACATTCTTGGGAAGTATTTTACATGGACGAAAGCGGATTCAATCAAAATTAAATCAAAAGCAAGGCACAATCCTTCACGAAGGATTGTGCCTTGCTTTTGAAGTGTTAAGTTAGCGATCTTACCTGAAGTTCATTCATGACAATACTGGGCTAATGTCTTTCCACTCATAAACCAATAGTTTCAATTCAGCATCAGCCATTTTGATTTTTTCGGTTTTAAGCAATTCAGCACCAAATGCCTCATAGAAGTATCGAGAATCATTATCCTCAAGCACCTCTACGAAAATTGTCTTAAATCCCAGTTCTTCGAATTTAAAGAATAATTCTTTGATGAGTTTCTTACCTATCCCCATTCTTTGAAAATTTTCGAGGATATATATCGCAGTTAAATCACCAGAATCCTCAACTTGATTTTTTTCCCTTTTACCGCCACTTATAAATCCTGCTATTTCTCCCTCGTTATTTTCTGCAACATAAATATAATTTCCTTCACCGGATATATTCTTTTTCCATAATTCTGTCCTCTTCTCATAAGACAGATTATCTAAAAAATCCATCGGCATTATATCTTTATATGTAGATCGCCAGCAATCCACATGGACTATTGCTATCCCTTCCGCATCTGCAACCGTTGCCTCCCTAATTAGCATATTAGTTCCTCCTTTTTAAGTTTGCTATACTCCTTGTTTTTTACTAATATTATCCATTTCGCAACTAATTGGCCCGAAATAATCATCCATTAATTCTTGGAAAATAAACTAGATAAAAAACACCTTGGAAATTATATGTAAGCCATTCATTAAAGAATGAAAGATCCAGAATTTTAACATGTATGTCACAGAATATATTCTGGAAATTTATTCCGATTGAAACAGCCATGTTTCGGAGATAAAACTATAGTTTTCGTCGATATATTCCTATTTTCGGAGATAAAACTGTAAGTTTCGCAACCATGGTGAGTTGTGAATTCTGCAAAAAAAGAGATAAACCTTTAAAATGATATTGAAGATTGCTGAATAATTTGATAGAATAAAATAAATGAAAAGACTATGTGCAACTGGCGAAACACGGATAACCGTGAGGGAACACATAGTGTCGTAGCCGTTCGCCTGGGCAGAGGTAAGGGATTTTATCCCTTGCCTCTTTCTGTATATTAACAGATAGTGAAGGTTTAAAGTATGCAGATTTTCATGGGCTTAAAAATCTTGTCAGTATTTTGAAATTTCAAAACTATCATAATCAAAAGAGGAGCAAACAAAATGAGCACACTACTTTTAGAAAAAGTCAAAACGATCAAAGCGTTAAATAATATTGCCGAAAGCGGGCTAAATGTATTCAACAAAGGCGATTTTAAAGTCGACAATGACAGTGAAAACCCTGATGCGATCGTTCTTCGCAGCTTTAACATGCATACTATGGAATTCGGCGATCAGTTAAAAGCAATTGCAAGGGCAGGTGCAGGAGTCAATAATATTCCGGTCGAAAAGTGCACAGAGCAAGGAATTGTCGTTTTCAATACACCTGGAGCTAACGCAAACGCTGTAAAGGAAATGGTGCTGACGTCATTAATGGCTTCATCTCGTAACCTGTTTGCCGGTGTGGCCTGGACAAAGACGCTGGAAGGCGAAGGAGAACAAATTCCAAAGCTTGTTGAAGCAGGAAAGAAACAATTCGTTGGTAAAGAAATCAAGGGAAAAACTCTTGGCGTAATCGGTTTGGGAGCGATCGGTGCACTTGTAGCGAATGATGCCCTGGATTTGGACATGGATGTCATTGGGTTTGACCCGTTCATCTCTGTTGATACAGCTTGGAATTTGTCCCGCAATGTACAGCGCGCCATGACGATTGAAGAATTGTTTGCAGAATCTGATTATATTACCGTACACGTTCCATTAACAGACGACACAAGAGGAATGTTTAACCAAGAAACGTTCAGCATCATGAAGCCGGGCGTTCATATCTTGAATTTCTCACGCGGCGAGCTTGTGAATGAAAATGATATGCAAGCTGCACTTGAAAGCGGAAAAGTAGGCAAGTTCATTACAGACTTCCCGAATGAAAACGTGTTGAAAATGAAAAATGTCGTTCCAATTCCGCATCTTGGTGCCTCTACGCTAGAATCAGAGGAAAACTGTGCCATCATGGCTGCTCGTCAGTTGAAGACCTTTTTAGAAACAGGGAACATCAAGAACTCTGTGAATTTCCCTAATACTTCCCTTCCTTATACAGGAAACCGTCGTGTGGCAACTTTCCACGAAAACGTTCCGAACATGGTTGGGCAAATCACACTGGCTGTATCAAGCTTTAATCTGAACATCGCTGACATGGTTAACAGAAGCCGTGGGGGATATGCATATACGATCATCGACATTGAAGGTGAAGTAAACGGCGATATCATTCCTGGCTTGGAAGAAAAAATCAAACAAATCGAAGGCATCGTTACAACTCGCCTCATCTAATTGGAACCGGAAGAAAGATGATAAATACTGAAAGCCTCAATCCTTTTAAGGAGTTGGGGCTTTTTTTAGGTTTTTGAACAAAAACAAGCCACTTATTGTGGACCATATTAAACGGACTCACGTGTTGAGAACCTAGGGATTACAACGAACTCAGCCTGGCATGGGTTATGCCACGCAGCTTGATACATTCAGTTGAAGTCAAAACTTTTTTCATCACGATTTGCTTAGCATCGAAATTCTCCAAGATAAAAATCTGTCATGGTTTCACCTCCGTTTTTTCTTCATAATGTACAAACAACATCAAGTAGATTGCAAATAGAAGATGCAAATAAAGTGGAATATTCTTATCGTTTTGAATGGCAACGAATATGTAAATTCCATATAGCAATATTGGAATGGTTAAAAGGATTCTGAGCTTAGTCATATGCCATCCTCCCATTTATCCTCAAATATTAATACATCAAGCATTTGAGCCACTTGAATATCCTTTTCTGCTATTGCATGTATTAAACTTATACAATCATTTTCCCTGAGAACATCTGCTGATAATTGTAAATCCATGGTCATTACTGCTGGTTTCATAGTTTCATCCTCCTAATTCACTAAATATTCTGTCACTTCCGTTACTACAATAGTATGAAGTACAGGGAAAATGCTGTCAATCTATATTCCATCTGTACTCATTTTGAGTTGATTGATTCAAAAGTTATCTACCAAAATCACTATCTCATATATATCTACTTAGTGAGATAGGCAAAATGGCACCTTTCTTTATTCAGAAGGCACCCCAACTCCTCTAAGTAAAAGAATCGTCCCTATGAAATACAGAGACGATTCCTTATTAAACACCTTTTCTACACAAATGGATGAACCTATATTGTTCTTCCCCAAAAATTCTGATGCTGATGAAGGATATTCGTAGTTAAAAAAGCTCCAACAGGAGGTAATTGCGTGGAATAGGCATTACCGCTAACAGGATATTCATTCAGAGCTATATCGGTAGTGGCAATCCACGATCCAGACTCACCTGCTTGTAGAGAGGGAGGTTTCATAAGAAACCGTCCTTGTAGAATGAAATGTCGAATCCTGATCTGGAGATCATCAATTATGGTTAAGTTGCCAGAGAATGTGGCATAAGGTGAATCAAATGAGATTTGTTTGGTGCTTTCATTCCAAAATCCATTAATCGGGATGGGTGTACCACGAAAATTAACCGTACCAACCACCCTGTTATCTGTAATGGAGTTAATGGTAAGTGTGCCCCAAATCATCGTTCTGCCAGCTATTGAAGAGTGGATACCCCATACAGATGGGAATGGAAAGCTAATTGAAGCAGTTCCCTGTGAAGTTACCATTGCTATGCCCTCCCTTAAAGGTGGTTTATGTTCTGAGGAAGCTTCCTTATTTAAAGGAACAATCCAGTATATGCAGCAAGAGCAGAATAATCCAATAAACAAAGGTGAAGTATTACATCCCTGCCTGTAAATGCATTCTCTCCGATCCATAAAAATATCCAGCAAAAAACTTGGTAAACAAACATACATAAAAAACCCGGTCTTCAATTGAAGACCGGATTTCAAATATATTTATTAATGATGATGTTCATGGTTTTCTTCTTGTTTTTGGTACCCTCTTTGCAAGAATCTCAATTCACTTTCAGACAGTTTTCCTACGATAAACTGTTTTATAGGCATAATGATTGAACCATCGTTACTCGCATGTACTTTTATATAGTATAGGCCATCACTATCAAAGTTTTTACTTAAAGTATAAGTACCGTTTCCCTCTTCCTCAGCTTGTTCCATACTATATTTGAGAGAGCCATCTTGTTTCCATATCTCAAAATGAACAAAATCTGCGTTTTCAACCTTTTTGCCACCTTGAGTAAGAACAACCTTCATGGTCTCCTGTATTTTAGCTGAAAAGGATGCTGGTATAATTATTTCCGCTTCAAGTGGTGTCTCTTCTTTGTATAGAGTAGTGACATCCTTTTCAAGTGAACAAGCACTTAGCAATAGGCTGAAAATAAAGATTAAAGAAATACATATATTTTTTCACGGCAAAAGCCACCCTTTACATTTCGAATTATGCATTCAAAAACTGCTTGACTGGAGATATTCTTTTAATAATTAACCAATCAATTAGCCAAACAACAATAAGTGATAAACCAACCAAAGGAAACAAAATTCCTAGACCTATTAACAGAAAAAGAAAGAATTTCATGTTCTTTATAGGAGGAGCTTTTGGTGCACCTAATCCTTTTTTCGGCTTTCGCTTCCACCATAAATAAAAACCACTAAATGCAACAAGCATAATTCCTAAACAAATAAGAAGGCTGATTATTTGGTTAATCAAACCAAATTGAGTCCCTTTATGCAAGGTAATTCCCCAAGCAACTATTTTTCCGATTAAACCGTAATGATCATAACGATAATCAGCTAGAACTGCACCGGAATATTGGTCAATATGTATAGTCGCTTCATCTTGTGCTTTCGGTGGAAAAGCTGACAATGTATAAACGCCATCCGTTTCTTGTGGAATATTAATGCTATAACTTGGATGCATACCCTCGCGATTCGCTATCGTGATCACATCATCAATGGAAAGTGGGATAAAGCCTTGAATATCTGAGATTGGTACATCTAAATTTTCTGCTGCCCAAGGAACATCTGCAATGTCTTTTGTTTTAATTAAGGATGCTGGAGCACTTCCAGTCCATATGGAAGGAGGATACCCAGATCCGGAATTGGTTGCTGCCGATTGAAAATTACTTCCCCAAAAACCAGACCAAGGCAAACCTGTCATAATTAAAAATAGCATTCCTGCTGATATCCAAAAGGCAGGTACTGCATGTAAATCTTTTCTGAAAGTATTTTTACCTTTATTTAATCTTGGAAAAAGAACACCAGAAAGACTTAGCTTATTTTTTGGATACCATAAATAAAGACCAGAGACAATTAACACAACTGCCCAACACGCAGATAACTCTACAATTCTATCTCCCAGGGTGCCAGCCATCAGTTCACCATGAATTTCCTCGATTTTATCCATAATTCTGTCTTCATCATTTAACTCTCCAATAGATTTACCTGTATAGGGGTCTATAAAAATGGTAAGAGACTCATTATTAGCAGTAATGCTCACTTCGCTTGAACGGGAGGCATTTTCTCCGGGATGATATTTTGTCACTACTGCATCAGGGTATAGTTTCTTCACTTTCTCAATCTGCTGGGATGCTGGTAATTTATCTCCTTGCGGTGTTACCCCTTGGTAGTCTTGATAAAGCACTTGTTCAATCTGCGGCTTAAATAAATAGATTGAGCCAGTAACTGCCAGAATGATAAGTAAGGGTGCAAAAATAATTCCAGCGTAAAAATGCCATCTCCATACAGTTCTATACAGAGAGGTGTTCGGTTGTTTAGTTTCCATTTATACAGGACCTCCAAGTAGTGCTATTAAATTCACCTATATAGATGATAAAAGAAAATTGTGAGAAAAATATGAAACTTATATAAAAAAAGGAAGGTTGTATTTGTTAAAGATGAAATGGTCATATCGACTTAGTAGAACAACTGTAACTAAGGAGTGAACTTGCAGGGAAAGTTGTAGAGTAGGAAGGAATGGAGGGAAATGAGGGAAGTGCGGCGAAAGTAATCAATAGAATGTGTTGAAGATAGCATCAAGATCACGACATGAAATAAAACTGCAAAAGAACTTGAAGGATGCTGAAGACAAACGTGTTAAGAGAAACAGCTTGAAAAAAGAAATGGTAATAGATCGTAAAAAAACATGAAGGAGTGACGGATATGCACAAAGGAGAGTGTTCCAAATTGAAATGTCAGTGTTTCATCGTACCTAACTACATTCTTGAGAATTTGGCACAAAATGAAGTGGAAGAAGCACGGATCAGTTTAGCGAAAAGCCGTCAAATGCGCAGGCGCAGAATTTTGAAAGAATACGATATTGACGGTGTTGTCGCTTTAACGGATACAGGATCTGGACGTCAAGGTGAATCTGCCCGCCATGTTTACGATTGCAGGGGAGGAACGAAACTACGGGAGAATGAGGCAAGGAAAGAAGGAGATCGATCCAGTGCAGATCCTGTCGTCAACGCTGCATATGATTATAGCGGAGTTGTGCGTGACTACTTCAAGAATGTCTTGCACCGTAATTCAATTGATAACCAAGGCCTGGATCTCATTCTGAACGTTCATTATGGGAATAAATTCACGAATGCCTATTGGGACGGAGATGAAATGGTATTTGGTGACGGCGATGGGGTCATCTTTAGCAATTTTGCCAATTCACTCGATGTAATTGGACACGAACTTACACATGGGGTTACGCAGTTCACAAGTGGATTGGAGTATGACGGTCAGTCCGGGGCTTTGAACGAACATCTTTCAGATGTGTTTGGAGTTGCCATAAAACAATTTCACTTAAAGCAAACTGCAGGAGATGCCGATTGGCTAATCGGTGCTGATATAATGGGACCGACACTGAAAGGGCAGGCACTCCGTTCGATGAAAGCACCAGGTACTGCATTTGACAATAAGTTAATGGGTAAAGATATTCAGCCTGATCATATGAAGAACTTCTATAAAGGAGAACGGGATAATCATGGTGTCCATATCAATAGCGGCATACCAAACAAGGCCTTTTATCTAGTATCCATGGAGATCGGAACGGACAAGGCGGCTTTGATCTGGTTCCATGCGATGCAGAATTTATTTGCAACGGCAAATTTCAATCAATTCGTGCAAATTGTCATCAAAGCAGCGCAAAAACTTGTTGATAGCGGGGAAGTTACGCAAACAGCCATCGGGACAATAGAAAATGCTTTTAAAGCGGTTGGACTGCCTGAGTAGTCATTATTCCATGAATAGGAGGCTTCATCTACCATGCATATCAAATTTAGCTGTATAGGGGGATTTGCCAATCTCGACTTGAATTTCCAGATCGATACGGATGAATTGTCGAAAAAGCAAAATGAGGAATTGCAGAACTTAATGAAGACAGCTGACCTTCCTAATGCTGCCGAAAGTAAAATGGCTGGAGTTAAAGCTCAGGGAGCGGACTCGTTTTCATACCAGCTGGATATAGCGGATGAAAAGAAGATGCAGTCATTCTCGTTTACTGACATAACAGCTCCAGAGGAAGTACGGCCCTTATTGGATTATTTACGGAATTTAGCCATTGAAATAAAAATGGCAGAATAACCACGTCAAAAAAGTCTATCATTCAGATAGACTTTTTTGACGTGTCTTAAAACTTCACAAAAATGTCATTTCAGTTCACTTTTAGATGGTTTTTGGCTGTTTGTTCTCTAAATGGACACAAAATAACAAGAAAATAGCGATCAAGAGTTGCAGATTTGAAAAGGAAATGGGAAAGTATAGCCCTTTGGTGAAATTTTGTAAAGAGTAAGCCAACCAAACAGGTCATTTAGTCACAAAAGGGAACGAATTTTGATAGAGGTAAAGTCAGGTCGATTTTACAAAAAATTCATAAAATAGGATAATGGTCGCAAGGGGGTGTATGACATATCAAGAAATGAAAGTGACGACGGACGAAAACAAAAACAAAAACCCCTAGGTGAGTACGTCCGGTCAGACAATCACCTAAGGGCTTGCGAGCAGGAGTATACCTGCCTCTATGTCCAGTATACTCCATAAAAAGGAATAGTGAAATGGGGAGTGAATGGAAGGATGATACGAAAAAACTATTTATTGAATATGGAAACGGTAGGAATGATGGAGCGTTACGATGCCAATGGTGTAGAGATGACTACGGTAGTGGAAGGAGAGAATACATTCCATGTTGCCCAACCGCGCCAGGAAATCCTGAATAACACATTAAACCACTTTGGGCTGGACCTGGATGGCGGACTTGTAGCAGCCAAATCCGTGCTGGGCGGTAAATACAGGCTGCCCGTCTGCATAAATGCCCAGCTGGGAATGGTCTGGTTCTCCTCACGCTCATTCCGGAAAAGAGGAGGAGTTTGGTTTTCCTACATCCACATTCGTGACTTAGAGGAAATGAACGAAAAAGAAACGCTTGTCCACACAAACTATGGACATTGCCTTCCTGTAAACTTAAGCAAAAATCAGCTCGCCTTCAAAAGGGACCAAGCTTCCTATCTGCATACGACCTTCCATGAACGCTCATTAGGCAAAAAGACCTTTTATTACGAACCGGGAAGCGGAATCACCTTTTGTAAAGAACCGGGGGAGGTCCATTACAGGGTGAAAGGGAAGGATTAATAAGATGAGAGAAGGACCGCTAAATTGGCGGTCTTTTGTATTCTCGCATCAGAAATTGGTGCAACTGCCGTATTCCTGGCTACAGAAGGTGCAGCAGCCATCACTGGTGAAGAAATCGGCGTTACAGGCGGGATATAATAGTGTAATTCTGTTACACATAAATAAACGGGCATGCGTAATGCTAGCCTGTCAATGCTCCACCCTTGATCCTTGTAGCAAATGGTGGAGTATTCTCTGTATAACTGATGGCCTTTACCGGAGGACCTTCTATAGCATGACCGTTTGGTGTCCTGGAACCCAGCGGTCTTTTTTATGTTTTTATTCCATTCCAAGATTAATGAATTTCAAAAGGGAGCGAGGGGGAAAAATATGAAAAATTAATAAAAAGCTAAAGCCTATACAGGTCTTTAGCTTCAGTTTGTAGACAAAAGGGGTTCGGAATTAAAAAATTCTGAACCCCTTTTGAAATTCCCTTTGAATTTTCGCCTAAAGTTAAGAGATTGGGGCTCTACGAGCCCACTATGTTAGGCCATTTTTGGACCTCGCCATGTCCAATTGGCCATCTTCTTTAAATTAATGGCAGCGAAAGTAAGCATCGCCTGCATCGACAATTTTTTAAGTCCCCTTAAAGTAGTCCAACGCATACCATGCTTTTCTTTTGCATCTGCGAATACACGCTCAATCGTTTCTTTACGTTTTGCATATATAGGTTTTACATCTTGATGATGACGCAGATGATCTGCTTCTTCCACATGTGTTTGCCAGATATGCCGTGTCACCACTTTTTGACAGTCTTTGCTTTCTGTACACCGAGATAAAAATGAGCATGTTGTACAAATTTGTTTTGGCGATTTGTACTCGCGATAGCCCTCTTTATTTGTTGTTGAGTACTTTAAAGTTTCGCCCGAAGGGCAAAGGTAACAATCAAAATGTTCATCGTATACATAGTCCTGTTTGCGGAAAAATCCTTCTTTGGTGCGAGGACGTGTATAAGGTAAAGCCGGTATGATTTCTTTGTTAAATAGGTAGCTTGTAATCGCTGGTGTTTTATAAGCTGCATCTGCGGCAACGGCTTCCGGTTTTCCAACTTTCTCAATCACTTGTTCAACTAGTGGCTCTAAGATCTGACTGTCATGTGTATTTCCAGGTGTTACAATCGTTCCCAATACAAAACCGTTGCGGTTTGCGGCCGCGTGGAATGAATAGGCAAACTGTTTTGTTCGTTCATCTTTCACATAGTAGCCACTCTCAGAATCCGTTGTACTTTCTTTAATCTCTTTGGTCTCTTCTTTATCAAATTTATCTGGTGGAAAAGGCTTTTTTCAATGGTTTTCACGATCTTGATTGATTTCTTCTTGAAGACGTCCTTGATACGCTCGTGTTTCTTTACGAACGATTTTTTTTTCAAATTTCCGTTTATTCGCACTGGCTTTCACATGTGTGGAATCCCCGAAAACGTGTTCAGCACTTATTAACTTTTTATTAGCAGCTGTCATTAAAATGCGATAGAAAATCTGTTCAAACAGGTCTGTATCTTTAAAGCGTCGCTCATAATTTTTCCCGAACGTAGAGAAATGAGGTACTTTATCATGGAAACCATAGCCTAAGAACCAACGGTAAGCCATATTGGTTTCAACTTCTTCAATCGTTTTACGCATGGAACGAATACCGAAGGTATATTGAATGAAAGTCAGTTTAACTAAAATAACTGGATCAATACTTGGGCGTCCTACCTCTGAATACATATCTTTCACCAAGTCATAAATGAAAGTGAAGTCAATGGCAGCCTCCATTTTACGAACCAAATGGTTCGGTGGCACCAGTTGATCTAAAGTAATCATTTCCAGTTGATCTCGCTAAATAGAATCATGTTTAGAAAGCATCCTCATCACCTCAAGTTTTAATACTTCTATTTTAAAACAAAAATGACTCCAGGCAAAAGTGTTCTATCTAAAAGGTAAGACAAAGTTGATTGGAACGGAAGGTACGAGACTCCTGCGGGAAAAGCGCGTCTAGGGGAGACCCCGCAGGCGAAAGCCGAGGAGGCTCCCCGACCGCCCGCGGAAAGCGAGTGCCTGGAGTGGAAATCAACGTCCAAATTGTACAAGCCATAAAAATAGACAAACTCGATTTTCATCGAGTTTGTCTACAGTCTGAAGCTAAAGCCTATACAGGTCTTTAGCTTTTTTCTCGTGGTTCATCTTCTTTTTTATCTTTCAAACCGTCCAAAATGTGTATTTTCTCGATTTATAAGTGCATCACCAAGATTGATTCTGCTCATAAGTCTCTCATGGTCCGAAGGAAAACGTTCTCTAACGTTTGCAACTCCCTCTATTGTTGGGCTATTGCCATTCGGCCTAGGACGTTCTTCTCTTTGAAATCCGGGGTGCAAACCACCATCAATCATTACAGGCCTGTCAATTGTATCGTTGTCATCATTATTATTAGTAGGATTATCAGTATCGAGGTTCCCGGCATTATTAAATGGATCAATGTCATTATCTTGTGGCATATATTTCACTCCTTCGCTTATATTATCTGCTGATGGCATTAATCTATTCGCACCTCGTACTAATCCCTAATATAGTAACGAATCCTGCCTTGACAGCACTATGATTCGCTATCAGTGATTCATCACCACATCTTCGTACCATTAAATTTCATAATAGTTCCAGCTTCTCTTTTAGTTCAATAAGAAAAACCGAAATTGACATTTCGGTCCATCTTTTTATAAACAGTACAACTTTTTTTCTAATCTGCAACAACGCCGGTCCTCTGATTTGTCAGCTAGTACGATAGGTCACAAGGTTTTTTAATGAAATGATTTTAAAGAAACTTAAAAATATTATGATTGACTTACATTTTAATTTGTCTTACAATTTCAATTGTAAATAGTCAAAACATTCAATCAAACGAAAGGGGATCTTTTTAAAAGCTGATTCACTTCAACAGGAAGCATGACAACATACTGCAGCGTAAACTTTATGTCATAATTTCAATTTCTGTATGTTTAGAGTTATCAAAGTATTTTTGCCAAGAACAAATGAAAGCGAATACATACTCTTTTGAATGGAGTGAATAACTTGGAAAATCAATCAAATCTAGCTGAATCCACTGTGATTGTTCCTGAAATCGAAAGTAAGAAACCAAATTTCATCACGAAATTTAAAACCGCCTATGGTCCGGGAATCCTTGCCGTGTTAACGTGGCTTGGAGCCGGGGACCTGGTGACTTCTTCTGTTGCCGGTGCAGATTATGGATATAGTTTAATGTGGATTTTAGCTCTGTCTTTAATACTTCGTTTTCTTATCGTCAATATTATTGCTAGGTTCCAGCTTTGTAACACAGAGGGGTTGACCATTCTTGAAGGCTATGGACGTATTCATCCATTTTTCGGTTACTTCATGTTTGGTTATGCATTAATCATGGGTCATCTTTTTAATGCCTATATGATTAAGGGAGCGGGAGAGGTATTATCGACCCTATTCCATGTTAATCAGCCATTCCTAGCTTCAATGGTAGTTGTGGGATTAGTTTTTATGCTTATAGGCAGAAATATTTATAATAGAATTGAAAGTGTAATGAAAGTGCTTTTGGCATTATTGACCATTGCCTTCTTGTTCCTGGCCGTTCAAGCAACACCGGATGTGGGGCAAATCATTAAGGGGACTGTCGGTTTTAGCATTCCAAGTGATACTGGCGTTCATGGGGCATTATTGGTGGCGATTTCAATTATCGGTGCAGTGGCAGGATCGATTTCGAACTTTGTACATCCATATTTCATGAGGGAAAAGGGCTGGACTAAGCCGAGTCATGTAAAGGTTCAAAGAAATGACTTACTGTTTGCCATCGGAGTTTGCATTGTGATCAATTTGGCCATTTGGGTTGTTGGTGCAGAGATTTTAAAACCGAATGGAATCCATGTGGAAACGATTGATGACTTGGCAATGGCATTACAGATGTCGTTAGGGCCATTTGGCTGGTACATTTTCTATCTTGGGGTATTTGGCGTATTATTCGCGAGTGTAGTAGGCAAGTCAACGGGTTTTCCAAGATTGATAGTAGATGCCTTTTACGTAATAAATAAAGACCGACGCGAAAAGTACAATGGTAAATATGAAAAAGATCCAATGTATAAATGGGTTATGATTTTTGTATTAGTCACCCCAATCATTTGGTCGATTCCCGGCATGCCTGGTTTCATTGCATTGACAATCGGCGTGAATGCAATAAACATAATCGGTTTTCCGGTTATCGCAATTGGGATGCTGGTGCTATCAAATCAAAAAAGCTTGATGGGAAAATATAAAAACAACTGGTTCGAAAATATTGTTTTAACTTTAGCTTCCATTCTAGCTGTTTGGTCCGCGGTTCAATTAGCTACTACCTTTTTTTGAAATAATGGTAGATTATAGATAGAGGTATTTCAAAACATAAAGGTTATGTCGACATTCGATCCCGATGGGGTCCTACTTTATTGGAAGTGAGGCATCAGTGATGAAACCGAAAGTAATCGTCTATAAGAAAGTGGATCAAGAAGTGTTGGATTATATTAAAGAGGCTTGTGAGGTCGTTTATTTTGAGGGTCTTGACTCACAAAATTACCCTGAATTCCTTCAAGAGCTGAAGAACGCACAAGGTATATTAGGTTCAGGATTAAAAGTGGATAAAACTTTACTGGATCAAGCACCGCAATTAAAAATCGTCTGTAATTCATCGGTTGGTTACGACAATTTGGATGTAACCGAATTGTCCAATCGAGGAATCATGGCTACGAACACTCCTGAGGTATTGAACGAGACGGTAGCCGATACGATTATGGGCTTGATGCTGTCCACAGCGAGAAGAATGCCAGAGTTGGATCAAATGGTAAAGTCAGGGCAATGGACATCGAATATCGGAGAAAAATCGTTTGGGTTGGACGTCCACCATAAAGTATTAGGCATTATCGGTATGGGCGGAATCGGCTCTGCCGTTTCAAAAAGGGCCCGTTTCGGATTCGATATGAACATCTTATATCACAACAGATCTAGAAATGAAGAAGAGGAACAAAAGTATGGAGCTGCATACTGTTCTCTGGAAGATCTGTTAAAGCAATCTGATTTTGTCTGCTTGATGACACCGCTCACTCCCCAAACTGAAAGGATGATGGGGGAAAAAGAATTCAAGCTCATGAAAGAGACCGCCATTTTCATCAATTGTTCAAGAGGGAAAACAGTGGATGAAGAAGCCTTGATCACTGCGCTTGAAACTGGTGAAATTCATGCGGCAGGACTGGATGTCTTTGTACAGGAGCCCGTAAAGGAAGACAACCCACTGCTTTCCATGAAGAATGTCGTCACTTTGCCTCATATCGGCTCCGCAACATATGAAACCCGCCTGAAAATGGCGATGCTGGCCGCAACCAACCTTGTAGCCGGATTACAGGGGGAAACTCCGCCTACCTTGATTAAAGCTGGTGTAAAGGTAAAGTGATTTTTTAGATGGCATTTATGAATTACGCTGGATAGCCTTATTTGGGGCTATCCATTTTTTGATTTCGCATTATTCAATATTTTTACTCATCCTGCAAAAAAAAAGCCCTCTCTATAAAGGAGGGCTTTTATATCGATTCCACAGACTTTTGTTATTCATCAACCACATCTGCCATTCCATCAAAATCGGAAATTACGATCTATCAAACAGCTCAGCCCCAGCAATACCTGGGTTTGTCATCTCGTAAGGATTTAAAATAAGATCAAGCTCTTCCTCTGTTAACACATCATACTGCAGGCATAGTTCACGTACTGATTTTCCTTTTAAAATGGCTTCCCGTGCGATACGCGCTGCCACTTCGTATCCAATATGCGGATTAACAGCAGTGATAATCCCTACGCTTTTTTCCACATTCTCTTTTAGACGGTCTTCGTTTGCCTCGATATCTACAAGACAGTAGTCCGTAAAGGCACGGAATGCATTGTTCATAATGCTGATGGATTGAAGCAAATTGAACACAAGCACAGGTTCCATCACGTTCAATTCAAGCTGACCCGCCTCAGATGCCAGGCAAATGGTATGGTCATTGCCAATAACCTGGAACGCTACTTGATTGATCATTTCAGGCATGACCGGGTTGACTTTTCCCGGCATGATGGATGAACCTGGCTGACGAGCCGGCAAGTTGATTTCCGCAAGGCCCGCACGGGGACCTGAGGCCATTAAACGAAGGTCGTTCGCGATTTTGGACATATTCATCATACATATTTTCAATGCAGCAGAGACTTCTGTATAAGCATCTGTATTTTGTGTCGCATCAACAAGATGCTCCGCCCCAACAAGCGGAAGCCCGCTAATATCCGCCAAATGTTCAACCACACTTTCGATGTAGCGAGGGTCTGCATTTAATCCTGTTCCCACCGCTGTTGCACCCATATTTATTTCATATAAATGCTGACGTGATCGTTGAATGCGTTTAATATCACGCTCTATTACACGGCCATATGCTTCAAACTCTTGACCAAGACGAATGGGCACTGCGTCTTGAAGATGTGTCCGTCCCATTTTAATCACATGGTCAAATTGTTGGGCCTTTTTCCTGAAGATAGTAAGCATATATTCCATCGTATTTAACAATTTTTCGAGTGAAATAAGAGTGGCGATATGAATCGAACTCGGGAACACATCGTTTGTTGATTGTGACATGTTCACATGGCTATTTGGACTTAATTGAACATAGTCCCCTTTCTCTTTTCCAAGCAATTCGAGTGCACGGTTCGCAATGACTTCGTTTGCGTTCATATTCATGGATGTACCTGCACCGCCCTGGATGGGATCCACGATGAAGTGATCATGCCATTTGCCTTCGATTACTTCGTCTGCTGCCTGAATGATCATTTTACCAAGACCATCGTACAAACGTTTAGTATCCATATTTGCCAAAGCCGCCGCTTTTTTCACGATAGCCAACGCTTTAATCAATTCTTCATGAATGCGATAGCCTGTAATCGGAAAGTTTTCGACTGCACGCAATGTTTGGATACCATAGTATGCATACGCTGGTACTTGTTTTGATCCTAAGAAATCTTTCTCAATACGTACGTTATGATTCATATGGATTGTTGACATCGTGTTTCCTCCTATGATAGTCGTTTGATTGTCAGCGCTTTCAATTTTTAGATTATTTCAAGTTTACGTTCATCCTACTGGAACCTACTGAAACCTACTGATATTTACAAGCGCCAGAAAAAATAATCATTTCAGTCAAAACCCTTCTCTCTTTTTTACCACTTCATGTGTTATGTTTTTAATATAGTGACTAGGGAGGGACCGTATTGAAAAAGAGTATAAGGATATTACTATTGATTATGATTGCGGTGCCTCTTGTGAGTGAATTCAAGTTTTATCCATTCGACAATACATTCAGGGTCAGTTTGGGAACCCCCGTCTTTTTCTTGTTTTTACTATGGGGGAGGGAGATACACCCGATTATTGCAGGTCTATTAACGGGAATGAGTGTGTTTGTTTTTCGTTTTTCACTGGCTGTCGGGATTCGGGACATATCTGTTGAGGAAGCGATGTATCTTCATGTTCCAGCCTTTTTCTATTACTTCATCTACGCGTTCGCATTTCATAAAACGAAATTGAACGAACGGCACGATAAGCCGTTTATGGTCGGGCTTTTAGGGGTATTGATCGAGCTTATTGCAAGTGTATCGGAAATGGCGATCCGTTCCTTCTTGGCGAATCAGGGCACACCCTTGCTAGCCATTGACGAACTCGTTTTAATCGCCTTTATTCGAAGCTTTTTCGTTCTCGGCTTTTTTAATATATTAAAGCTGAGAGAAGCAAGATTCGCAGAAGCGGAGCAGCGCATGCAAAAGGAACAAATGCTGCTTTTCATTTCAAGTTTATATGAAGAATCGGTTCAGCTGAAGAAAACGATGCAAAATGCGGAAGAAATCACCCGCACTTGTTATGACTTTTACCGTCGGTTAAAATCAGAAGGGACTAATGGAAGCGATGCGCAAACTGCGTTGCAGATTGCCGGTCTCGTGCATGAAATCAAAAAAGATAATCAGCGGATTCATGCGGGGCTGTCGGAACTCATGTCTTCCGAAAACCTGCAGGAATATATGAATATCGAAGAGCTTGGTAACATCATGATCGTGTCCAATAGACGATATGCAGAGTCCCTTCGCAAAGATATTTCATTTTCCTTGCATATAGATGGTGACCATCCGCCTTACCATGTATATATGGTATTATCATTAATAAATAATTTATTGGCCAATGCAGTGGAAGCCATTAAAGAAGAGGGATACGTATCAATGCATGTGAAAAGGAAAGATCAATTCGTGGAGTTTTTCATCAGTGACAATGGCCCCGGCATTGCACCGAAGCGGAAAGAAGTCATTTTTACAGCAGGATATACTAAGAAATTCGATGCGGCGGGAAACCCTTCGACGGGAATTGGTTTATCGTATGTGAAACAAACTGTTGAAAAATTTGGAGGGCATATCAGGCTAATGGATAACTATAAAGAAACCGCATTCATCATAGAACTTCCGATTGATGCGATTATGGAGAAAGGGTTAACGAGATGAATTATTTCATTATAGATGACGATCCTGCCATTCGAGGAATGCTGATTGAGATGATTGAAGACGAAGATTTAGGAAAAGTGGTGGGAGAAGCAGAAGACGGTTCGCTGGTGAATAATGGCTTGTTGTTTTTAAAGAAAGCAGATGTTGTCCTAATTGATTTGCTCATGCCAATAAGGGACGGAATTGAAACGATCAGGGCTCTTGCTGATGGATTTCAAGGAAAGTTTGTAATGATTTCGCAAGTGGAATCGAAAGAACTGATTGGAGAGGCGTATAGATTAGGGGCGGAATACTACATTACAAAACCGCTGAACCAAGTTGAAATTTCATGCATATTAAACAAAGTGAACGAGCGAATACTGGTGGATCAATCGATCCAGGGCATTCAAAAATCGTTGAACGTGTTTACGGGCCGCCCGAAGTCTTCGAAAGTGTCCTCCTTTCATACAAAAAATATTATGGAAGCCGGACGTTCCTTAATTTCCGATTTAGGTATGATTGGCGAAGGGGGAAGCGAAGATTTATTGAACATTTTAGGATTCCTCCAAAATGAAAAGCAAAGACTCGGTTCCGCCTACACATTTCCATATTTAAAGGAAATTTTTGCAGGGATTGCTGCTGAAAAGCTGGGAGATCAAGCGAAAGAGGCCGAAATCCAGAAAGAAATGAAAGCTTCTGAGCAGCGTGTCCGCCGCGCTCTTAACCAGGCCCTCATCCATATCGCTTCATTAGGATTGACGGATTATATGAATCCAAAATTCGAAGCCTATTCATCCACATTTTTTGATTTCTCGGAAGTCCGCAAAAAAATGCTGGAGCTGGAAGACAAGAGCAAAAAAGTAAGCAGCCAGAGCCGTAATAACATGAAAAAGTTTATCCAAGTGCTGTTTATGGAAGCAAGACAGATGATGAAATAAAACCAGGAACTCAAGTGGAATAGATTGAAAATTCACAAAAACATTTTCGTGTTTTTCAATGGAAACATAAAGACAAATCCGTTAATATGGATTTGTCTTTATCGCTTTTTTCTTCGTATTTTTTATGAACGGTATGACTTTCTTTCACATCAACAGAAAAGGATAAAAAAGGTTCATTCGTTTTCTAATGGTTGATTAATTCCATCGCTCTAACTTTGGGATTCCTCTAGTAAAAAACTTAGCAATAAATTTAGGCATTTTCATATTTTCCATCAAATGATTTTGAACAAATTTTTGCATTTCCATCGCAGTAATATTTTGAGTGAATTCACCATTTATATAACAATGACTACAATATTTAGTACTTTTACTACCATCTCTTTCAGTTCCACCACCTAATTCATCTTTAGAAAGCGGCATTCCACAACTCTGACATGTTTTATATTTTTTCATTATAAATTCTCCTGCAAAAAAGTTTTATTCTAAACAAATTATCTAACAAACAAAAATAAGTCAAGACAGTATGAATCACATGTCATCGATAACTACGAATCAACCGTTGATGTGGGTGTTGCAACTATTATGAAAACAGGACTAGCGAAGCATTTAGGCTTTCAACATGTAAATAGTCATAAAAATAACCAGTCAAGCTGCTTGCTCAACTGGTTACTGAATGTACATGTTAAATTAGAGTTTAAAACGACGATTTATTATGGCAACTGATGTGCAATATATATTGATATCATTCAGAAATTGTGATAACTTAGTATAGAAACACATTTAATAATATACAAAAACAGTTTACCCCTTAATATAATTATAAGGTAAAACTCACCTCTAGTCAACCCCTATTTTCATTTTTTAAAGGAGTGTCTGATATGAACAATGAAATTCGGCAGGAGCAAGAACGTTTGGATGAGGTGATAAGAACAATTACGAAACAAATCAACAAAATAGAAGGTGAAACTTCCCTGCGCAGAAAAGAAGTCGTTACTATCCGTAAACACTTTTGGGATGACCTCAAGGTTAATATCGATACTTTCGATGATTACCTCGAGACCATCATTGGCTTAAGGCAGCAGGCTCAAGCCTTATCACAAAGCGAAGGAGCACATAGATATTCCTTCAAGAGGTTGTCAACACTGCGCCGCATGCAGGGGGCACCTTATTTCGGCCGGATTGATTTAACTGAAGAAGGGTCTTCCCTTACGGAACATATTTATATTGGGACCGCCACCCTTACTGATACAACAGGAGAAAACTTCATTGTCTACGATTGGAGGGCTCCGATTTCGAGTGTTTATTATGACTATCCTCCCGGTCCCATAGAATACTCTACTCCCGGAGGCGTAATTCGGGGGATGCTGGAGAATAAGTGGCAATATATCATCAAGGGAGGGGTTATCGAATCAATGTTCGATACGAGTCTCACCATTGGAGATGAGATACTGCAGCAGGTGCTTGGTAAGGGGACGGATAAGCATATGCACAGTATTGTGTCCACCATTCAACGGGAGCAGAATAGGATCATCCGGAACGATCGCGGACGTCTGCTCATTGTTCAAGGAGCCGCTGGCAGTGGCAAGACATCAGCTGCCCTCCAACGGATCGCTTACTTGCTTTATAAGTATCGAGATAGGATAAAAGCCGATCAAATCATTCTATTCTCACCTAACTCAATGTTTAATAACTACGTATCCAATGTATTGCCCGAACTTGGCGAAGAGAATATGCAGCAGGTAACATTCCAGGAATATTTGGACCATCGCCTTACTGACACATTTCAAGTTGAGGACCCTTATGAGCAATTAGAATTTTTGTTGACTGAAGCGGATGATCCTTCCTATGGCACTAGGACAGCGAGTATCCAATTTAAGGCTTCCATTCGCTTCTTTGAGATAATCAAAGCATACAGTCAATCACTGGGATTATCTGGAATGATCTTTAAAGGGTTAAGGTTTCGAGGGAAAACGCTCGTCTCCGCCAAACAAATCTCAGAAAGATTTTATAATACAGACACCACATTAAAATTTCACAATAGGATTGAAAAGTTGAAAGAGTGGTTATGTGACTTACTTGATGAAACGGAAAAGGTTGAGTTGAAAAAACCTTGGGTCGAGGAGGAAATCGAGTATCTTAGCAAAGAAGACTATCAGAAGGTATACACCTACTTAGAGAAAAAACGCGGCCTTACTGAAGATTCCTATGACGATTATGAGAAAGAGAATAAAATGCTCGCGCGCATGATTGTTCGAAAGAAATTGAAGACGTTACGCAAACGGATAAAAGCACTTCATTTTATCAATATTAAGGGAATATACAAGCAACTTTTTGACGAACAAACACGTATCGACCTATGGAATGAGGGTAAAACACCTGCCGAAAGGGAAATATGTTTATCAACGCAAAAAATGCTGGACGAAGGTAAACTGCATTACGAAGACGCGACTCCGTTTTTGCTGTTGAAGGAGCTAATTCTAGGATTTCAGACGAATACCGCTATAAAATACGTGCTTGTAGACGAAGCACAAGATTATTCTCCATTTCAATTCGAGTTTTTGAAACGGTTGTTTCCTTCAGCGAGGATGACCGTACTCGGTGACTTTAACCAGGCAATATTCGCTCATGCCAGCGAACGGGTGGATTTCGAGACTCTTACCAGTTTATACGGAATAAGTGAAACAGAGAGTATAACCTTGGATCAAAGCTACAGATCCACAAAGCAGATTATAGAATTCACACGTGAACTAGTTCCCGAAGGCCATCGAATTAAGGCATTCGATCGTGAAGGCGAGAAGCCTGTACTGACTCAAGTGTCCAGCCGCGATGAATTGCATTACAAAATCATGTCTAAAGTCAAAGACTTTCAAAGCCGTGAGTATAATACAATCGCAATAATATGTAAATCTGCTGCGGAAAGTGCCGCTGCATACGATGCCCTTAGTATCATCGGTGAAATTAAACTCGTACAGAAAGGCACAAATGAATATGAACAGGGTGTTGTTGTCATTCCGGCATATTTGGCCAAAGGCATCGAATTTGATGCTGTCATCATTTATGATGCATCTGTGCAAACATACGGTGATGAGAGCTTGCGGAGATTGTTCTACACCGCATGTACCCGGGCTATGCATAACTTGCAGATTTATACGGTCGGCGAACCCAGTCCTTTCTTGCTCAACGATGCCACGGAGAGTTTACTTCTGACCCTAGATTAACAAAAGGGGACTTATCAGGTTTTTGGGAATGGAGTAATTATTAGTGCTTCCTTTTTTTTCTTTAATTTTATCGTTCCTTTATCAAATACTATAAAGGAATCTTTGGAAAGGAGGAGATGAATTGACTAACGAGAAAAAGGTGGAAACGGGAGTAAGCCAGGCGACTGGTGAATTAACAACTCAATCAGTTAATGATGGTCATTATCATTATCCAGGGCCCATGGAAGAAGGGTATAGTGGAAATACAGGAAGAGCAGTACAGCCTGCCGGGAAAAAAGATCCTGATGTTCCTCAGAACAAAGACACATTTAATTACACCCGTAATTTAAAGTAGATCCGTCCAGCATTGTAGGGTGTTTAAGGTCATTGCATTATAGGATTATTGGTTCATGATTAGACAATTTCCATATTCGAAATATCGAAAACAGCTTTTTTGAAACCTGTGTAGACTTTAGTTCTATGCAGGTTTTTTATTGGGGTACTCTTTATAAGTTCCTGGATTGCAGGGAGACGTTCACAGAAAGAAACGACCTCGTTTTTAATTTATAACAGTTCGGACATAATATACTTGGAGGTGAAGGAAATGAGTAAAAAGACAGCAGGAAGAGGCCGAATCGCACCAAGTGTTAACCCGCAGGGACATGGCAAAGATGTCGAATTTTCCACTGAGCCCAAAAGCGAGCTTGAAAACAAGGAAAAAAAGTCCAATACAAAATAAGTGTATTGGGCAAAAATATGGTCATACTTCGTAAAAAATGCCCTTCTCTTAATCGAGAGGGGCTTTAATAATTAATAAGAATGCTCTAATCATCTTTTTGATTATGGAAAAAAACCTCTCCTAAGTCCACGATTTTTGTCGATGAATCATATATTTTTGGAGCAGAGGAATGTGAAAGAATGGAAGGATGGAGCTTCCGTTAAAAAAATACCAAATACATTTATCGCTGTGCTAATATGAAAGACTGAGCTTAATAAAGTGGAGAGGAGTTACAAATGAAAATAAATCGATTGATAGCGAATAATATAAACCATTTAGATGCAGCACTGGCAGACGATCAATCATTAGGAATTGCCGGGTTATCCGGTTCCGGGAAAACGACTTTTTGTCAAACCATTGGGGAAGAATCCAAGAAGCGTCTCGTTTCCTTATTGCCCAAGTCTGAATATCAGTATTTATTCCCTAATATAATGGAAACCAACTTCAGCGCCATCAAGATGGAAGAAATGCCGCTGGTCCTTTTTCTCGGCAAATCATCCATTTCAGCCAATCCCCGTTCAACCATTGGCACACATACTGGTGTGTTTAAAGAGATTCGTGTTTGTCTTGCAGAAAAATTCAATCTTTCTCCGGAAGTTTTTTCATTTAATAATGCCTTAGGCTGGTGCCCCGCTTGTAAAGGACGCGGTACGACGAAAAATGTCGAATGTCCAAAGTGTGAGGGGAAGCGCTACAATCAAGAAGTCGAGCAATATACGATTGAATTATTAGATCGCCCGCATACTATTTCCGATATCAACAACTTAAGCATCGAAACGATCCTTTCACTCGCAGAGACCTTACATATTAGTGAAGCTAAACAGCATATTCTCCAAAATATAATCAATATGAATATTGGTTATTTAAGTTTGAATCGTATTATGGGGACAGTGTCAGGGGGAGAATTAACACGGCTTTACTTGGCTGAATTCATGGCAACAAGTGAAAATACAGTAATCATCATTGATGAGATCTCCGTCGGTCTTGATCATCAAACCCTTTTGAAAATTTTGGAACAGATTAAGCAATTAGGTTATAAAAACCAAATTTGGCTCATTGATCACTCAGACACGGTGTTGGATAGCACAAATGAACAATTGTTCTTTGGACCTGGCAGCGGGAAATATGGCGGGAAAATTGTTGAGGAATCACCGCGTCCCAAACCAATCAGCTGGGAACGAAATGAAGCAGCGCCAACGGAATACTATCAATTTCAGGATCTTTACTGCCGTAATATTCAAATGGAGGAAATCCGGATTCCCAAGAATAGGCTCGTTACCTTTACGGGTGAGTCGGGCTGCGGTAAATCAACACTTGTCAATGAATGTATCGCTAAAGATTTTCAGAAGCGTTACCCAAAAGATAAACTGGTCATGGTCGGTCAGGACCGAAACAAATCGATTACCAGTCGATCAACCGTTGCGACGTTTCTTGATATTAAAAAGAAACTCACCAAATACAGTGATGAAATTGATGATATTTTTCTGCGGTCGATTGAAGATGTCATCGAAGAATTGCCAAAGGAAGACATCGCTCATAAACGCTTGAGCTTATTGATCAAACTTGGGCTTGGTTATTTGACGTTAGAAAGAAAAACACAAACACTATCGACGGGTGAATTTCAATGTGTCCACTTAGTTTCCGAGCTTTTCGCAAAGACAAGAAACCCGCACACGCTGTTCATTTTTGACGAGCCTTCAAAAGGGTTATCGCAAAACATTTTAAACCAATTCATCGATAGTGTCAGGGTCATCCTGGAGGATGAATCCGTCTCCATCATCATGATTGAACATAACGGTTATATGCTGGATAGCTCGGATTATATCGTTGATTTTGGTAAAAGACAGCTAACACCTGTCCAGCATCTTGACGTTGTCAGTCATGATGAGCATTATCGTCACAAAGACAATGGAGATCAAGTGGAGCCATTGCAAATCACTTCCACACTTCGGTCAAAAAAGGGCATCGATCATTTACAGGAAAATCATCTGGACTATTTCAAAAAGGCAGAGAACGTCTATAAGGGCGGCATTTTAAAAAGCTTATCACCAATTGCTCGTGTGATTTATGGTGAATACGAGTCTGACACCATCGCACCTGTGATCGCCATCGATCTTGAACGGCACTTGTACAGTCAATATACGTTTCTTTATGAATTGGGCGGAATGATCAACCATCTAGTGGCAGCACATCCGACCAATAAAGATACAAGAAGCTTCGATTTCTATTCTGCAGAAAATCATTGTCCAAGCTGTTCGGGCCGCAGGGTCATTGAAAAATTTGACTTTGATGTCGTCATTCAAGACAAAAACGTGCCATTCTGGGATGGATTATTAAATCCGGACGTGATGGAAGTATTAAAATATTATCAACATTCAAAACTGCAATTCCTGTTTGATGAGATCAAGAATGAACTCGGTCACGACATTAGTAAAAGTTATAATGAGATGACAGATGAGGAAAAGCAAACCTTCTTATATGGGTATTGGGAAAAGTCCTTTTACGATAAAGCAGGCAAGGCATCAAGAACATGGGAAGGATTCAATTTCATCATTGGACGTTATATGTTCATATCGAAATCGATCATTAAAGAGCAGATGAAAGCATCTAAAGAGATGATCGCCTGTCCAGTCTGTCAAGGAACGGTCCTGAACCATCATAAAAAACTGACATTTGGTGATACAGACATTCGCGAGATCATCCAACAGCCGATCGATCAAGTCATCAAAATTGTAGGGAAGCTGCCGGAACTGGAAAAACTAAAAGCCATTGTGGGTGGCGATATCACACTTACAGATGATGTCTCATTCCTTCCTCGGGAAACGAAAGCGGCGTTGAAAATGCTCGAACTGGAACTGGCAAGCTTCGTCGGGTATGAAGTGGTTTTACAAAATACCCTGCCATTCTGGGACAGCATAAAAGGCAATATCGAAGCAATCAGCAGCAAAAACCAGATCACCATCTGTGACTTTGCCAATATTAACGAAACAAGAGAAACCATTATTGATGAATACTTCACCAATGGCAAATACAAAAAACTAACCTATGTCTATGAAGCGTTTGGTTACAAAAAAATCGTTACCCAAATCAATAAAATTAAAGCAAGTCATAAATGCCCATTCTGTAATGGGAAGAAAGTCATTTCAGAAGATAACATCCATGACGGTGTGTATAAATTAACGATATCCTGTGTGAGTTGTCATGCCAGTGGCATCGAGATGAAGGTCGTAAAGCAATCGTAGATAGCATCGACGTGCAGACCTGGCTGACAGGAAAAGTAAAAGATGCCGTGGCTGAAAGTGAACGTACCGAGGCCGTTGCCGATATCCCCATTTTCGCCCGGATTCGTGAATTGAACAAACGAGACATGATGGCGGTTTATCGATGTCTTGAACAGAAAAATTAATTTTAAGGACTTAACAGTAAGAAGTCCGCCGGTGTAGGCGGACTTCTGTTTGAATATAACAGGGGTTCAGAGTCCGAATGGTGGGTGAAGGTCGAACGTGAACGGCCGAATATAGTGTGGTTTAGGTCGATAAACTGCGTCAATGGCCCAAGAAAATGCAGCGGGTCGAATAAAGTGCGTCAATGGCCCAAGACAGTGTAGTTGGTCGAATAAAGTGCTCCGGTTTTTATGTTTTTTTACTGTAATCCTCATTGGTTTGAAGAAATTTGCGACACTCCTGCCGAATTACTGGCTAGCCGAGACCCCATAGGCGCTTGCGCCGAGGGCTTGGCAGGCAGTCGGCGGAAAGGGAGCGGATTTCTGAAATTCACCGGTACATTTTTAAAATAAAAAAACTGCAGGCAAATTCGCTTTTCTTCGAGTTTGTCTACAGTCTGAAGTCCGCCGTAAATGGCGGACTTTTTATATGAGGGTTAATTTGCAGAATGATCTTCATGATAAACGGGAAGTGTTATTGAAATCGTTGTTCCCTTATTCAAAAGGCTAGTAATATGAAGGGTACCATTCATCGTTTGGATGGTCTTGACAGCCACCATCGATCCTAACCCTGTCCCTTTTTCTTTGGAACTGTAATAAGGTTCGCCAAAACGATTTATTTGTTCTTTGTTCATTCCTATTCCATTGTCACTTATTTCGATAATGACGTCGAAATTATTTACATAGGAAACAATACTAAGTTCCCCGCCGTTCGGCATTGCCTCTATACCATTTTTAATTAGGTTTAGGAAGCATTGCTTGAAATGTTGAATATTCCCCCTGGTAATGCCTGGAGCCAACTGTTCAGATATAGTAACCAAATTCATGCTAGCCATTGGTTTTATCATTTCAATTACATATCCTATTTCACGGTTAATAAAAATATTTTCTACTTTTTCAATGGCAGGTTTTGCAAATGCTAAGTATTCACTAATAATGGATTCTGCACTATTAAGCTCTCTAACAACATGCTGTATATATTGTTCTTTTACTTCTTGAGTCAGATCAGGAGCCTTTAGCAGTTGAACAAATCCCTTCACAACTGTTAAAGGATTTCTAACTTCATGTGAAATACTTGCTGCAAGCTGACTGACTACCTCCATTTTTTCAAGCCTTACCATTTGTGTTCGGATTAAAATGGCATCTTTTAAAATTTCTATAATATATAAAGCCAAAACGATAATGAAAGGAGGGAGGATGATAAAGTAAAATACATACGCTTCCGTTATTCGAAAATAATCAGACATACCGAGTGAAATAAAGCTGGTCAGTATTCCCAGAAACAAAATTAATAGTAGGGAGCTATTTAGCTTATTTCTTCTATTAAAATTTTTGAATTTGGAAGAAAATAGAGCCGTGATAATGAATATAACGATATAAACAATTAACGTAAGTAAATTGAAACCATAAAAAGCAAACCTAAAAGTCAATATGATGACTAACAGAGCAGCCCCTACAGGCCAACCGCCATAAAGTGTCCCTATAATAAAAGGGATTTGCCTAAGATCATGGACACAATATTCATCGATATAAATAGGAAACTTCATACATAATATAATAGGAATGCTCAGGCATGCAGTGATAAGGGTCTTGCCATACTGACTTAACCTTTTGCCATGATCTAATAAAATGTAATAAATCAAAATACTTACCAAGATATAAAAAAGATTATCTAATATGTTCTGATTAATATAAATAAAATTCATTGGATTCTCCTGAAAAAGTAACCGTTTGCTTTATTATACAAGAATAACGCTAAAAAAGAGAATCTTATAAAGTAATTTATTTACAGAAAGACGTATAAATTCAAAATAAGTGTTGTTTAAAGCGCCAGTAAAAAATGCAACTTGAATTATTTACCGATTAATCGGTTGTAAAGTTGGTTTTACATATTAAAGGAAATATAATATAAGCAGAGGTGATTACATTGAAAGAATGGACAAGAGACATAGAAATAAACGCCCCAATTGAACAGGTTTGGAAGTTTCTTGATGGTTCTGTAGAAAATATGCAACAAATCATGCCTCAAGTAGTTGAACACCAGCCGGTTAAAATAACAGAAGAAGTGGTTGGAAGTGTATATCGCCAAAAATATAGAGAAGGAAAACGAACAGAAGAGTATGATATAGAAACATTGGAATATTTGAATGAAACTAATGAGAAAAAGCTAAAAGTGGGCTTCACACTTGCTAAAATGTTTGAAATTAAAGCTTTTTATGAACTAAATAAAATCAATGACAATAAAACTTCCTTTACATATACAGTCACCAGTCGCCCGTTAAAATGGTATGTGAAATTCCTTTTATTATTTGCTACCGATAAAGTGGTAGTTGAATTTTTAGAACGTGTCAAAAAGGTAGCTGAAGCCGAAACAAGTGGGTAATGAAATAATTAAGTAAATCTTCCGCATTATAGGGGGCATACAACTTGTCCATGTTGGAGGGTGTGCTTTGATCGTTTCATTCCACTGCAGGCACTCGCTTTCCGCGG
This sequence comes from Peribacillus sp. V2I11, assembly GCF_030817135.1. Lineage (NCBI taxonomy): Bacteria > Bacillati > Bacillota > Bacilli > Caryophanales > Bacillaceae > Peribacillus > Peribacillus sp. V2I11. The sequence continues at coordinate 3,436,127 of NZ_JAUSYW010000001.1, forward strand.
GCGGTCCGGGAGCCTCCTCGGCGCTTTTGCGCCTGTGGGGTCTCCCTTGGACGCGTATTTCCCGCAGGAGTCTCGCACCTTCCGTTTCAATCAACTCTGCGTGAAAACTAAGTCGACACAGCAACACAGATAGAAAATGATCCATCTTTTTTAAAGATGGATTCTTTTTAATTTGTCGTAAAACATTGGGGTGTATGGGATTTTTGACTGAACCTACAGGTGCTTACCCCAAAAAGGGAGTTGCTTCGGACGTTATTTTTCTAATGGAGGAACTTAACGACGTTTTATGGAATACGAGAATAATAAGTTATGGTATCGGAGTAGGAGTAAAGGTAGGATTAGAAGAAGATAAGTAATTCTAAAAAACAGTGATTAAAAAAAAATAAAGATTAGGTGGTGAATTTTGATATTGATGTCTACTAATAAAGAGAATTTTAAGAAGGCTTTAAATTTTGGATTATTATTTTATGCGATATTTGTGGGAATACGTGGAACAATATCCTTTTCAGTTTTATTACTTTGGGTTGTTCCAAAAGATCAAATTTCATCAATATTAGCACCTTTACTTTTCATAGCTTTATATCTCTATGGTTCTTGTGCCATATCTATACCTATTCGTTCAAAAATCAACAAAAAATAGGGATGATAATGAATTGATTTTGAATTCATTATGAAGATAGATTGAAATGTGGAATAAACACATTACCTGAAGGTTTAAGATAAGTGATGTTACTATAATTTGTATATAGGAGGAGTCATTATGGGAAATCCAGGCAAAAGATGACTCCTGTTCAATACGAGGCTGCTGAAAAAGTCCAATATTTAAATTAGGCAGTTGAAAGTTCGATTCAATCGAACTTTCAACTGCCTTTTTACTTTATAATAATGATATTAATTGTATGTAGGTGATATCCAAATGATTTCAAACCAAGAATCTCTCAATCTTAGCCCATTCATGGCGATATATGATATTGTTGTGCCAAAAGATAATATGCTTCGAAAAATAAATGACTTTGTAGACTTTACGTTCACCCTCGAAGAATTAAAAACAAAATATTGTCTCGATAACGGTCGCAATGCAGTGCCACCCATTCGGATGTTCAAATATTTATTGCTTAAATCGATTTATGATCTGCCAGATGTGGATGTAGTGGAACGTTCTAAATACTTATATGTCGTTTAAATATTTCCTTGATATGGCGCCAGAAGATTCAGTAATTGACCCGAGTTCTTTAACGAAATTCCGAAAACTTCGTCTACAAGATGTAAGTTTATTAGACATGCTTATTGGGAAGACAGTTGAGATTGCACTAAAAAAGGAAATCATTAAAAGTAAAACAATTATCGTCGATGCCACTCATACAAAAGCACGTTATAATCAAAAATCACCCAAAGAATTTTTACAAGAGAAATCGAAAAATGTACGAAAAGCCGTGTATCAAATCGATGAATCTATGAAAACTAAATTCCCATCTAAACCCACTTCTAACGAAGTAAAAGAAGAAGTAGATTATTGCAATGAAATCATTGCCATTGTTGAACAGGAACCACAAATCGCTACGATTCCAGCTGTGAAGGAAAAATTAAATGTATTAAAAGAAGTCGTGGAAGATTACACAGAACAGCTTAGCTTTTCCAGTGATCCTGATGCTCGTGTTAGACATAAGACAGCTGATTCTTCTTTTTTTGGTTTTAAAACACATATTGCGATGAGCGATGAACGTATTATTACGGCTGCGATTGTTACAACTGGTGAAAAAAGTGATGGAAAATACCTACAAGATTTAGTCGAGAAAAGTAAAACAACTGGCATTGAAATAGAAACAGTCATTGGTGATACGGCGTACTCAGAAAAAGAAAATATTCAATATGCGAATCAAAATGAACTACAATTAGTTGCGAAATTAAAATTAAATCCTAATATCACACAGGGTACTAGAAAAAAAGAGGATGAATTTGAGTACAATAAAGATGCTGGTATGTATGTGTGTGTGTAAAGCAGGACATTTAGCTAAACGCAAGGCACGTACAGGCAAGAAGGGCATTAATAATAATCAAAAAGACACTTATATGTTTGATATTGAAAAATGTAAAATATGTCCATTCCGTAATGGGTGTTATAAGGAAGGTGCAAAAAGCAAGACGTATTCTGTCACAATCAAATCAACGGAGCATCGCGAACAGGAAGCGTTTCAAGATAGTGAAGAATTTAAAATGTTAGCGAAAGAAAGATATAAAATTGAGGCGAAGAACAGTGAACTCAAACACAGACACGGGTATAATGAGGCGTCATCGGTCTATTAGGCATGGAAATTCAAGGAGCAACAGCCATTTTCGTAGTCAACTCAACCTCAAACGAATTCTCACGATCCTTAAGCAGAAAAGTAACTAAATATGAAAGAAATAGATCACTTCCTGTTCAAAATCGAACAGAAAGTGATCTATTTTTGTTTGAAAAACAATTACTAACTCTAAAACGTAAGTTTTTCAGCAGCCTCGTTCAATACAAAAATCATCTTTTTCAAGCTGCCTAGGCTTTTTTAAGCTGTCCTTTACAAAAGGTACATTTTATTTCTGCTCCAGACTCTTTTTTTAGCTTTTGGTCTTCATGTAAATTTGAAACAAAGTTTGATCAAAACACGCTAATAACCACCACCATATACACCTTGAGAGAACATTAGCAGTAGCGCGTGCAGTATACCCTGCATAAAGTTTAGTGAAAATAGATTTAAAATGACCTAAGATACTTGACTGCCGTCTCAGCATATATCTCGGCAGATTCTACTAAGTCCTCCACTGAAACCCGCTCATCGTACCCATGGATAGTGTGTTCCAGCCCAGGACCGTAAAGGACGGTATCAATGCCATGGCGCCGGAAGTGACTGGCATCACTTGAACCAAGCAAAAGTACGCTGAAGACGGGTTCCTCCATTCCAAGGACACGCTGGATTCCCAGTTCCATGGCCCTCACAATTGGACGATTCTCTAAGGTCCAGTTCGGATTAGTAAAGGGTACCAGTGGCTCTACAACCGCACCTGGCGCTACAGCACTAACAAGATTCCTAGCGACTTCAAGTACAAACTCGGGCTTCATACCGAATGGAACCCGGGTATCCACTTTAATGATACACTTGTCTGCGACGACGTTCACATTTGTTCCGCCCTGGATAACACCTGGATTGTAAGAGGGACGATAAAGTAACTGTGACAGTAAGGGATTTCCTAGATGCTGGGATAGGAGCGACTCAGTATTGTACAAAAGTTGACAAGGCTCTGCCGGAGGCTTTGCCTTGAGCTCCCATAGCTTGGTTAGTGCTTCGACCGCGGCTGCCCCTCTTCGTACGGCGGAGATTCCATAAAGCGGTTGTAGGCTGCCATGATCTGCCTGACCTGGTATGATCACCTGCATCCATGCCTTGCCCTTTTCACCGGCATTCGGATGGTAGGGGTCCGTTGGTTCACCAATCAGACAAGCATCACCCTTAATCAATCCTTGATCCAGGAGCGAGGCCACCTCAATGCCGCCAGTCTCTTCATCCGGAGAGGCAATAACTCCTAGGCTACCTTTCAAATTAAGAGTGGGGGCGAACTCCTGAAGTAGTCCAGCCACAAAAATCAGTGATGCCAAGCCTCCTTTCATATCGGAGGCTCCCCTACCCAAAAGCATACCTGCTCTGACTTCTCCTGAGAAAGGATCGAAGGTCCAATGTGAACAATCGCCTGCAGGTACGACATCTGTATGTCCACAAAATAGGAGCCGTGGACCAGGTACCCTGGTTAAGGGAGCATCACAGACCACGGTAACCAGCGCATTTTCACTACGGCGGTGCTCGGTAATCAAGAACCCTTTTGCTGCTAGGTATCGGCTAATATGGCGTCCCATTTCTGCTGACCGCTTCTTAAACTCGGGCGATGGATTTTCAGATGGAATTCGAATAAATGAAGCAGCAAGTTCGACTAATTCCTGTTGCCTTGACCTTATCAGCTGCCGGATTATTCTGGTACTCATATAAATACATCCCCTCCATGTCCGGCATTAGCCGCAGTATTTCTATACTATTCTATGTGCTGTTCCTAGATCATATTTCTGAGGTTAAAAGTGGGGAAACATTTGATACATGTTATTTAAACTCGTTCAATGCTATAGTTAAACTTAATGAGCCAAAGAGCCAAAGATATATAGGGGTAGCGTCACATGCCCATAAAGCTAAGAAAACAAGTCGACCCCAAAACGAAAAAAACGGGTTTACTTGTTACAAATAAACCCATTTTTTTCGTTTTGGGGGAGTTATAGAATTTTAACTTGATGGCTATGTGGTACCCCTTATTATACGAATTCCCTTAGGATATCTGAGTTGCTTTTTCTCTATTTCCTTATTCAATGCGGATGAAGAACGGAATAATGAGACTTAGAAGTAGTATTCCGGCCAACGATGCAAAGGTAATCAAATGACAGCCACTTTTGACTAATGCAATTGATACAATTGGTCCGATAGAGGCACCTACGAAAGCCATAAACATATGAAACGAAACAGCAATACCACGAGAGGATCCAGCTAGTTGTCCAATTAATGAAATGATGGTAGGAAGGGTCAAGGCAATACCTGAAACAAACTAACATTCCAATGATACCAACAGCTCGAATCAATAGTATTTGCCAGTGGTTTAATCCAAAATTAGGACCACTTAGATAACTTTCTAGGGTTGTATAATAGCCAACTAGTGAAATAAAGAGCACTGTTGAAATAATATAGCAAATAGGTAAGTCTTTTTTATTAAATATTACTCCAATTTTAATAAAACAAGAGAAAACAGACCCATCAGGTTTCTTATTTGCATCTCTTGGTATAAGATAGGCGATTAATATAGCGGATATAAAAAGGACAGACTTTGCAAGGAGAGAAGTCTGTCAAAAAACAAATCAAGTTAATCAATCAACTCTTCGGTCTTACCGCATAGTAGTAGATTCCGTTAGGAATACACTGCTATTTCGTATCTACATACTATTTGCACCAGAACCCATATTACCATTATGATCTTAATACCATTACTATTTGGGTCCGTCCTCGGCCCCAAACCCTTATTAGAAAGCAAAGCAAGTACAACCAATACCCCATTTAGTTCCATCTTTTCCTATTACGGTATGAGTGTGTTGATGGAGAGGGTTACTGCAACTATGTTTGTTATCATGGGCATCGTGAGAAAGTATATTGTGGGCTAGGTTAGCACCACCATAACCATAAACTCCCGTCGGTGACCAATCAGGTGATGCTGGCGGCAATTCAGGTGATAAATTTTTAAATTCATCATTTCCATAAACAACCTGCCCACCCATAATGGTGAGTAATGATTCAAGGTCTTTGATTCCTTCTTCTGGCACAGTAAAGTAGTCAGCAGACAATACAGCAATATCAGCAAACTGACCTACTGCAAGGGTACCCTTTTTATCTTCATCACCGGAGAACCATGCACTTCCTTTGGAATATAGTTCCAGGGCTACTTTTCTGTCAAGTTTATTCTTTTCATCGTATATCGAAAGACCACCAATGGTTTTTCCTGCAACCATCCAGTAAAGAGCAACCCAAGGGTTATAGCTGGAAACCCTCGTTGCATCACTACCGGCGCCAACAGGTATACCCAGGTCTAGCATACGATAAATCGGAGGAGTATGCTTTGCAGCTTCCTTTCCGTATAAATCAACAAAGTATTCACCTTGGAAAGCCATGCGGTCTTGGATGGCAATACCGCCATTTAAAGCCTTAACACGTTCCATACTACGATCTGAGATTGTTTCTGCATGGTCAAACCACCAGCGTAGACCATTAAAAGGAATTTCTCTGTTGACTTCCTCAAAAACATTTAAGAAACGTGTTATTGACTCGTCATAAGTTGCATGTAAACGGAATGGCCAACGGTTTTCCACCAATAGAGAAATTACTTTCTTTAAGTCAGCTTCCATCACCGTAGCTAGGTCGGGCCGCGGCATTTGGAATTTTTCAAAATCGGCTGCCGAGAATACTAACATTTCTCCGGCACCATTCATTTTATACTTATCATTTCCTTGACCTGGAGAAACAATTTTTGCCCATGAAGCAAAGTCTTCATATTCATGATTTGGATTTTGCGTAAATAGATTATAAGCAATACGCAAAGTTAATTGATCATTCTCGGCTAAATGTTCAACAACTTTGTAATCATCAGGATAATTTTGGAATCCACCACCTGCGTCAATGGCACTTGTGATACCTAATCTATTTAATTCGCGCATAAAATGGCGAGTAGAGTTAATCTGGTCGTCAATATTAAGTACTGGAGCTCTACCCAAACTTGAATATAGAATAGAAGCGTTAGGATTGGCAATTAAAAGACCCGTTGGATTACCTCGTTTATCTCGCTGAATTAAACAGCCCGGAGGGTCTGGGGTATCTTTTGTGTATCCCAGTGCACGCAGCCCTGCACGATTTACAAGTGCTCTATCGTAAAGATGTAGCACAAAGACAGGCGTGTCTTCAGAAACAGCATTAATCTCTTCCAAAGTTGGCATCCGTCTTTCTTTAAATTGAAATTCAGACCAACCTCCAACTACTCTTACCCACTGGGGAGCAGGTGTCCGCCTTGCCTGCTCTCTAAGCATTTCCAGAGCAATAGCAAGTGATGGCACACCTTCCCAGCGCAATTCCATATTATAATGAAGACCGCCACGAATAACGTGTATATGAGAGTCATTCAAGCCCGGAATAGCTCTCTTTCTTTTAAGGTCTATTTTTTTGGTTTTTTCTGTGGCACTATCTAGAAGCTCATCTCCACCTACCGCAGTGATTAAACCATCAGTTATGGCGATAGCCGATACCTCAGGTTGAGATGGGTCAAGGGTAGTGATTTTTCCGTTATATAAGATCATATCCGGTAAATTCATGTTCACACCTCGTCTACTTCCTATTATTCTGTAACCATGGATGAAATATTTTACCGAGAATCGGCATTACTACCCATGATAGCAAGGACACTATACATACTGAACCAAAAAAAGCTGACATAATAGGATTCATATTTTTTATAATAGGTCCTATCACTATAGGAACCAACATGCTAAGAGGCCATACACCAAGAACGGTAACAATGGACATTTTCCATTTTGGCGGTGGAACTGGCGTTTTCGGAGTAACAAACCAATAAGCCAAACTGCTTTCAGTTTTGTAAGTTGGATTAGTAGCTTGAAATGGTTCTGCCTTTTTTAACAAATCTCGACGAATATCTGATTCTTGCCAAGCACGTAGATGCTCATACGTATCAAAGCGAAAAACAACAGTATACTCTCTGGATCCGTTATTGGGGACTATTAGATTTACGCCTAAATGCCCTGGAAATTCAGTAGCGGCAGCTTCGATTTCATGTCTCCACGTTTCAAACTGCTTTTCTCTACCTTCTTGAATTTCCCATGTAACAATCGTTGTTACTGGACCGCCAGCATCCATAGTGTTCCCTGTTTGATTTTCTCCGGCAGTTACTGTTTCTTGATTCATATTTTTCTGCTTGGAGGCGCGCCATGTACCATAGTATATGCGTATTCCACGCCTTGACCATAAGCGCCAGTGTGTTCTTTTACAATTTCCATAACAGCATCATAAGTGTCTTTGCGTGCCCAGTCACGTTGGTATTCAAGTAAAACTTGAATTGCTGTCACTGGAATTGCTCCAGCTTGTTCTACACGACGCATAGCAGCGTTATGTGCTGTCAAACTAGTACCACCTGAAGCATCATCAACTGCATAGACTTCATAGCCAGCTTTAATTGCTTCAAGCACAGGGAATGCAAGGCAAACTTCAGTCCAAAGTGCTGCAAATATCAATTTCTTTCTACCTGTTGCTTTAACTGCCTCAACAAATTTTGAATCTTCCCAAGAGTTCATTGAACTACGTTCTATAATTTCATGGTTTGGGAATATGTCAAGAATTTGTGGCCAAAAATAACCAGAAAAGCTTTGTGTTTCAACTGTAGTAAGAATAGTAGGTACGTTAAAAGCTTTTGCTGATTTAGCAAGCAGCATAACGTTATTCATTAATGTTTGTCTGTCAATGCTTGCAACTCCAAAAGTCATTTGAGGCTGAAAATCGATCAAAATTAATGCACTGTTCTCCGGGGTTAACAATTCTAAATTACTCATAATAAAACACTCCTTTTTTAAAATTGTTTCATCTTAAAGGCAATTATTAGTTTCAGCTGTAATCGTAAAAATAAAAGCCTTGCTATACTTCTTATTTAAAAAGGAGCGCTGATTAAATCAGCGCTAAATTTATGCTATCCACTTTTTAAAAAAGTGATTTATAGCTATTTCTTAGAAATAAATCTAAGCATTTTGTTTACTGAGATCTCGCTGAGCTCCCATATAGCTTCCAATTACATTTTGATAACCTGGAAGATTACTAGCAAGCAAATTGCCAAAACCTTCGACATCGTTGCGCCAATCGCGTTGTAATTCGCACGCTACGCTAAACCAGTTCATAAGTTGCACGCCACTATGTGCCATACGCGTATTGGCAGCTTCTGCAACTTGTTTACTGAAAGTTCCTGAAGCATCAGTAACAGCAAATACTTCATACCCAGCTTTTATAGCGGAAAGTGCCGGGAAAGCAACGCAAACATCCGTAACTACGCCCGCGAGGATAAGTTGTTTTTTTCCAGTTTTTTCGATTGCTTTTACAAAATCATCATTATCCCATGCGTTAATTTGTCCAGGACGAGCTATTTTTGGCGCGTTAGGAAAAAGATCAACCAATTCTTGCATTAGTGGTCCATTAGGTCCGTTTTCAAAGCTTGTTGTTAAAATAACTGGTAAATCAAAAAACTTAGCAGTGTGAGCAAGAGCCAAAACATTGTTCTTGAATTCATCAACACCATAGTCACGAACTAGTCCAGCCATAAGGCCAGTTTGATGATCCACTAAAAGAACGACAGCATCATCTTTGGAAATACGAGAATAGAGATCAGACATTATGTATTCCTCCTAAAATTAAAGTAATGAAGAAAGTTTATTTACCATAAGTTCCTTCATTTGCCACAATCAGTTTATAGCTAAACTTATATTAACGTCAATAATTTTCTTGAAATCAGAAAAAACGTCAGATTTATTTTTAAAAATGCTTGCTCTACTTCTATTTATCTAAAACAAGGGTTTTATCTATCCAATTTATAAATTGTTGTAAATAACGCTGAAGATAACGTTTTGTTTGTTCGTCAGTAAGCACTTTCTGATCGGAATCAATCTTTTCATGTACTTGAGAAATCAGCACTTTTTGAAATGGAAGAACATGAACTTGCATAGTTTCTAGTATTTCTCTGATTTGCATCTGAGCATAAACAGTACCTAATCCCCCAGGAGTTGCTCCAATTAGGCCAACCGGTTTTCTGCTAAGAACAGCGGATTTCCGAGGTCTTGATGCCCAGTCCAATGCATTCTTTAATACGCCTGGAATTCCAGAATTGTACTCTGGACTTACAATAATGATACCGTCAACGTCCTGGATAGCAGATTTAAATGATGTCACTGTTTCTGGAACACTTATTTCTAAGTCTTCATTAAAAAAAGGTAGATTATTTATCTCGATCCAACGAAATTGATGGGAATCATCCATCTCTGTTAATGATTGGGCAATGATTCGATTATAAGAGTTTTTTCGTAAACTACCACAAATAAGGCCTATGGTCTTTGTCATATATTTCCTCCCTTGTTAAAATCACTTCATAGTACCATTATATGCCAACATGAAAAAGTGGCTTTATGCCTAATCTTCAAACTGTTTAATTTAATGAAGTGTTTAGTACAAAAAATCTAGGATGTAAGGATTTCCCATTAGTTTTCTTATTATTGGCTTGTGTTTGCAAGCTATGGCAAATAGACTATGTCTATTTATTTTCTCTTCCAATCACTATATATTTCCAGCATTCTAGTAACTATAAAAAAATTGGAGGGAGTGCAGAAATGGAAGAAAAGAAAGTCACGTGGTTAGAACTCTTTTATGATTTGTTATTTGTGGCGGCGGTTGCGGCTGCAACTCATGTTTTACTTCATGTTGAAGATGGTCATATCCATGTAGAGTATTTAGTAAAGTTTGCCTTAATTTTCATTCCGATCTGGTGGGCTTGGGTAGGGCAAACCATCTTTGTTAACCGTTTTGGAAAAGATTTATTTTATCAACGAATCTTTTTGATCCTGCAAATGTTTTTTGTCCTAATAATGACATCAAGCTTATCTACTTCTCTGATTGAATAAAGGTGAATCTTCTTGCTATTTCAAATAGTAATCGCTAATTCAATATAGCTTCCTGGTGAAAACTTCAATAATGTCAACCTCAACTATAACTTTTTTCTCCTTCTGACCTATTTCATTTGAATCATTGGAAATCATATATCATCAATATCACTTTGATATCGAAAATGTTGGGCGATACCCCTTTATTTAACCAACTTAATAATGGATATTGTGAATAATTTCCATGATTCTTTTTTTAATAAAATTAAAGATCTAATATTTATAGAAAAAGGAAAAAACACCCATAAAGTCGTATATACAATTATCGACAAATTGGCGATGCTTTTTTAAGGGTAGTGTCTAACCAGAAATAAAAATGGGAGTGAAAATAAAATGAGTAAAAAAACGATGGGTATTCACCACATTACTGCAATTGTTGGTCATCCTCAAGAGAATGTTGATTTCTATGCAGGTGTATTAGGTTTACGTTTAGTGAAAAAAACTGTCAATTTTGATGACCCAGGTACCTACCATCTTTATTTTGGTAATGAGGGTGGAAAACCAGGAACAATCATGACATTTTTTCCATGGGCAGGAGCTAGTCAAGGAAAAATTGGTGATGGTCAAGTAGGAGTTACATCTTATGTTGTTCCAAAAGGAGCTATGAAGTTCTGGAAAAAAAGACTGGAATCCTTCAATATTCCTTTTACTGTAAGGGAGCGCTTTAGCGAGGAATACTTGGAATTTGATGACCCTCATGGGCTACACTTGGAAATTGTTGAAAGGGAAGAAGGGGAAGTAAATACATGGACCTTTGGCGGGGTAACACCTGAGGTAGCTATTAAAGGCTTTGGCGGTGCTACTTTATTATCGACCTATCCTGACAAAACGGCTGTATTGTTAGAAAACATATTGGGACTGGAATTAATCGGCAAGGAAGGCGACTTTGCACGTTACCGTTCTTCAGCAGAAATTGGCAATGTAATTGACTTAAAATTAACGCCAATAGGGCGCGGGACAATGGGTGCTGGAACCGTACACCACATTGCATGGCGGGCAAAGGATGATCAAGACCAATTGGAATGGCAAAAATATGTTGAGGAAAACGGATATGGGGTAACTCCTGTACGAGATCGAAACTATTTTAATGCGATTTACTTTAAAGAACACGGGGAAATTCTCTTTGAGATTGCAACAGATCCTCCAGGATTTTCTCACGATGAATCTGAAGCGACGATGGGAGAAAAATTAATGTTGCCAGAGCAGTATGAACAGTTTAGAGGGCAGATTAAACAAAGTTTATTACCATTTGAGGTAAGGGAATTAGAGTTGTGAGCTGGTTAGCTGGTACAAATTATGCAAAATTAGGTGTTATTTTTTCCATAGAGAGACCTAATTAATTTCTTGATCAAAGTAATGAAAAGAATGGGAATGGTGAGGTTGCAAAAAACAAAAGGGATCCATCATATAACAGCAATGGTGAACGATGCCCAAAGAAGTATTGATTTTTATGCTGGCATACTGGGGTTAAGACTTGTAAAAAAGACGATAAACTTTGATCGTCCAGAAGTCTATCATCTTTATTTTGGAAATGAAACTGGTCAACCTGGGTCTGTTATAACTTTTTTTCCGTGGCCAAAGCAGTTAAAAGGTCGAATTGGAACAGGACAGGTTGGAGTAACCAGTTTTATCATCCCGAATCAATCAATTGAATTTTGGGAAAATCGTTTGAAAAAATTTAGAATTAGGTTTATTCAATCAGTACGTTTTGGAGAAAAATATTTACAATTTCAAGATCCGGATGGTCTTGAAATTGAATTAGTGGAACGAAATGAAGGGCCCAAAAATAATTGGAGTTTTGGAGAAGTCGATTCAGAGGTTGCAATTAAAGGGTTTGGTGGAGCTATTTTAATTTCAACTCAGCCTAATAAAACTGCGAATGTGCTTGAAAACGTATTAGGGCTCGAATGTCTTGGGCAAGAAGCGAGCTTCCTTAGGTTTAAATCGGATGGTCAGTTTGGAAATACAATTGATATTAAGCTAACTCCTTCGGTTCGCGGGTTAAAAGGGGCTGGAACTGTTCACCATATCGCATGGAGGGCAAAGGATGACCAAGATCTTTTGAGATGGAGAACACTTCTTCAAGATAAGGAGTATTATCCGACTGAGATTCGTGATCGAAACTACTTCAAAGCTGTGTATTTCCATGAACAAGGCGGTATCCTTTTTGAAATAGCGACCGATCCGCCAGGCTTTTCCGTTGATGAAGCTGTCGTTGAGCTTGGTAATAAACTGATGTTACCATCTTGGCTGGAGCCAAAACGAGAAGAATTAGAAGAAGCCTTACCTACTGTGGAAGTTCGCGTTCTGGAGGGAGATCAATCATGAAACATATATTTAATAAGGGTAAAGATTCAACGAAACCAACGTTATTATTACTACATGGTACTGGCGGAAATGAATTAGATTTATTACCTATAGCGGGAAGAATTGATGACGAGGCTTCAGTGCTAAGTGTCCGCGGAAATGTATTGGAAAATGGAATGCCTCGATTCTTTCGGAGATTAGCTGAAGGTGTATTCGATGAGGAAGATCTGATTTTCCGTACAAAAGAATTAAATGAGTTTCTTGATGATTCTGCTGCAAAGTATAATTTTGATCGAGAAAACATGATAGCTATTGGATACTCAAATGGAGCTAATATAGCTGCTAGTTTATTATTTCACTATCAAAATGCATTAAAGGGTGCCATTCTCCATCACCCGATGGTACCGAGAAAAGGAATTGTTCTTCCTGATTTGTCAGGAAAATCAGTATTTATTGCTGCTGGTAAAAATGATCCTATATGTTCGTCGATGGAATCTACTGAACTTCAATCCTTATTTGAAAAGGCTAATGCAAAAGTTGAAATTCATTGGGAAAATAGGGGGCATCAATTGACTGTTGATGAAGTTGAAGCTGCGGCTCACTGGTATCGTAGGGTCTTTTAAACTTTAGTAATACAAATTAAATTTTTTGTAAATAACTTAAAACTTGCAGAGTGAAATCGATAAATAAGCCTTGATGTTTTAGGAAGGGCTGTGATTCCTAATTCCAACTTAATTGTAGATACCCCAATTGGAGTTGCTTAGAAATCTCTAATTCGATTTTTTAGTTTAATTTTTTCAATATTTTTTAATAATTTACACACCTTGGTTTAAACAAATAAATTGTAATCTAATATATTAATTGATTTAATATTTTTCCTATAATTTTACAATTTTAATAGTGGGGAATATAATAATCCTATAAACATTTTGCAAAAAAAATATTTTAAATGTTTTGGATAAAGAGTTTTTTTGATCAGAGAAGCAAGAATATAGATTCATGGGAGGAAATTTATATGGCAAAATTTACTGTAGGTAATGAAAATCATGCTCCAATTGAACTTTATTATGAGGACTATGGTTCAGGGAAACCCGTTGTCTTAATACATGGTTGGCCTTTAAGTGGACGCTCTTGGGAATATCAGGTGCCAGCTCTTATTGAAGCAGGTTACAGAGTCATAACATATGATCGTCGAGGATTTGGAAAATCATCTCAGCCGTGGGAAGGATATGAATATGAGACATTTGCTTCTGATTTACATAAACTGTTAGAACATTTAGATCTTCAAAATGTCACACTTGTTGGTTTTTCTATGGGTGGAGGTGAGGTAGCTCGATACATTAGTACGTATGGAACAGATCGTATTGAAAAGGCTGTTTTTGCTGGAGCAGTTCCTCCTTATTTATACAAATCAGAGGATAATCCTGAAGGAGCATTAGATGATGCAACAATTGAAGAATTCAAAAGTGGCGTGATAAATGACCGCCTTGCATTTCTTGACAAATTCACGAAGGGATTTTTCGCGGCTGGTAATCAAACAGATTTAGTTAGTGAGCCATTCCGTTTATATAATCGGGATATTGCAGCTAGTGCCTCACCTAAGGGAACGCTCGATTGTATAACGGCCTTTAGTAAGACAGATTTTAGAAAGGACTTGGAAAAGTTCAATATACCTACTCTTATTATTCACGGTGACTCTGATGCAACTGTACCTTTTGAGTTAAGTGGAAAACGTACATATGATTCCATTCCTGGTAGTAAGCTCGCTCTAATAAAGGGTGGTCCGCATGGATTAAACGCAACTCATCCAAAAGAATTCAATGAAGCGTTACTAACATTTTTAAAAGACTAATAAAGTAATGACAGTTTTACTTAAATGAGAAAGAGCATTCTTTGTTAATAATATCGTATGAATCAGGTGTGGAATAACTCCTTATCCATATGCACTTTAGTTGAAAAAACAGCACAAAAGGATCTTCGTTTGGAGCTGTTGACAAATACCCCTTTAAACAAAAAAAGATGAACATCTACTGAATGTAGTGTTTATCTTCTTTTTTTGTTTACTATATGTTGTGTCCGGTTATGAGATTCTTTAGTTTGTCAACAGTCCCGTTTGAAGATCCTTTTTCAGTACCGATAATAAACATATGAAACTGGAATATCCTAAACGTTGTAAATTCGCGTTTTGCTGGTGGTACCCGGGTAGCGTCAGGGAAATGTGCTTAACGTTGTCAATCCGCATTTTCCTTCTTTGAGACTGGAAATAGAAAAAAATGAAGGGAAATATAATGGTTCACTTAGGAATCCAGTATCGAATTCAGAAATTATAACAATGAAATAAACTATTCAGCAGAAACTAGGAAACATTATTTTCCCTGAGTCGTATATTGACTTTCTAAAGAATGTAAATGGATTAGTAATCTATGGTGTCGATGAAACGCTACTTGATAACGAAGCAGATGAAGATATTCAGGGGTTTATTAGAAAAACGAGATTTGATATGAAATTGCAAGGATTGGATGATGGAGAATTCTGTTAATTATTGAAAATTGAAGGAGAAGCTTTAAGGAGGGACCGATGTAAATATATCTGGTGCTTTCCGTGAATTTTTATTATTATTTGCTGGATCTTTTGGGAGGCTTTTGTACTTTTGAGTTACTAATCGTAGGTGAAGAGAATTATATACATTTATTTCCTGGAAAGAGTATGGCTTTCCGAAAAGTATTTAGTTTTAAGTGGACGTATTGCTAGCTTCAGAGGGTGCATAATTTTATAAGGATTTTACGCCACTCCAAAGAATTAATTTTACTCCACTTATATTCATGGTTTTGTCTATCCCGTTCTGTAAAATCAGGTTTTCATCATCTCAAAGATACAGGTCAATTACTAAGATGCACCGTTCATTCATTCCTATAGCATATGATTTCAAGAAAATTTTAACGCCTTTCCCCGATTGAATACCGAGATTACTATACTATTTTTTCTTTTCTATTTGAAATAAGATAATTTAAGAAAAAGGTTTTAAAAAATCTTTTTCTAGTGGCTGAAATTTAGACTAGTACATTTTGTCATACATTTCCTTTTTTCTTTTTAAAAACAAACCGATGTCTTTTACATCCTGTTCACCTAAACCATCAAAATGACTATCAGAGAAAACTAACTCCTCGTATCTCCAAATCGCAGATACGGCTCCATCAATAATACCATTAAATTTATAGTGCCAATTATCAGGTAAAGTATTATCCGATACTTCAAATAACTCAGCGGGATACCAAAGAGGGAAAGCTGGGACTTCAGAATCCACGTAAATTAGATATCTTATACCATCCTCATACAAAATCATACTATAGACATAATATTCTTGATTTCTAACTCATCATATTTAGTTTTAATGTTATGCCCTTCCTTTACACTTTAGGACTGAACATATACCATTCAGAGGATTTACATTTGACAATCATTTTAATGGCCTCTTTCTTTTTGGGATATAACAGACATTAAATTGTAAACATAAATTTAATGTCTGTTATTTTTATTTATAAATGAAAATTATTGAGAAGGTTAGAGGAACCAAATTATTACGCTTCTGAATAAATTCACTAGATAATCTTCTTCAATCATTTATATTTAAAATCATCATATTTTTTTGATTTTTTATTATAGTTAAAATGAATATTTCCTTTACTAGTTTTTATTACCCTTTGCATTTTAACCCACCCATTAGATCCTAACCATCTCTTATCGTTGGAACTAATTTTTAAATAATGGGAAAAAATTGAACCACTTACTAACCTGAACAACAGAAGAACGCGTATTGATGATCAGTGGCGCTGGACAACATTATAGCGTCTCAAAGTGTTTTAAGCTTAGGTTAAAGTTGATTTAAAAAAAACAATTGTTTAATGAAATCCCCGCTTCATTTCTTGAATAAATTTAGAAACTCTTCTAAAATATATTTAGTCCATAATTTTACAGTGAATAAAAATATTACATACAAATGAAATCTAGTTATAAGAAAAGAAGTTGAAAGGATTTTCCATTATGTCGATGATTTACGAATCTCAAACACTAGTTTCTGCCATGCAAACGCGTGTCGGACAATATAAGGACCTAAAAGAACAGCTCACGGAATTAAAAAAAGGATTTGAGAGTATCGTTAATTTGGATGATGAGCTGCAGGGGCAAGGCGCAGTGGCCATTAAAGGATTTTACAAAGCTCAGATCGATGTCGTGGATTCTTGGCTGCGTCTGATCAATCGGCATGTTGCCTTTTTAAGTGGAATTCAAGGAGATACAATCGAAGCTAACCTGAGTGAAACCGTGGTCACAATTCCTTTTTTAGAGGAAGAGCTGGAAAACGCCAGTCGAAATTCCAAGGAAATGGTCACGGCCCAAAAAAATGATTTGAAAAAAATATTTGCTGGAATTGGTGATATCATTCAGTTAGAGCCCTTTTCTGACGATGCGGTCTTTGAAAATATGGAGAAAGCTGAAAAGAAACGGACCCAAACGATAGACAAAGTAAACGAAATCGATCATAAGTGGACGACTGAATATGCTAAATCCGAAGCGGACCAAGCGGCAGTGACAGCACTCTTGGAGCAATTGAAAGTATCCAGTACAAGGGGAGGAGAAGTATCCCCGCTCTATTTTAATGCAGCAGCTTATAAAAATAGTGAAGCCTATAAAAACCTAGCAGTCAGGAAAAAAGAAACTGCGGAATATCTGAAGGTTAAGAAAGAGGAAGCAGAGAACCGTCGGATCAAGGAATTGAAGGCACAACTCGATCATGTAACAGATCCAGATGAGTTCCTCAAAATCGCCGAGCAGATCGGGTATGAAAACCTAGGCCCCACCCAACAGCAATATGTTATGCAGCTAGAAGCGTCCAAGCAAACGGCAGACATAGCAAAAGGAATTGGCGTAGGCCTTTATGATGTGGGGAAAGACTTTGTGACGGGAATTTGGGATTTTGTCACAGACCCTGGAGAAACGGTTGAAGGCGTAGCAAATTCGATCATGCACCCGATAAAAACCTATAAATATATATCCAAATCCATCTCGGACTCATATGAAAGAGATATGGTAAATGGCGATGCCTATTCGCGGTCTCATTGGGTAACTTACGCCCTCGGAACAGTCGTCACATCAGTAGTGGGGACAAAAGGCGCGGGAGCCGTAACGAAAACTGGGGTAGCGGCTACAAAAGCGGCTGCAGTAAAAGGTGCCTCGAAGGCAAAAGAACTGGCCACTATCCCTAACCTATTACCATACAATCCTAAAAACCAACTGTCGTTGGCAGGGGGAGTACCTTATAATGTGGTTAATGGTGCTGGGTTGAAGGATCAGTTAATTTCTATGGCGAAAGTGGAGTCTGAGGTTAGTGGAGATGGTGGGAAGAAGTTTACTATAGATACTATGAGGCATGTTTATCACGGAGAGATTAATCGACGTGGACAAGCTGTTGGTTATCATCACGAGAGCATGATGGGCGGTAAAATAATTCCGGGCACAGAAACAAGACCTGATAGAAATGGAGTATATAGAGCTAAGGTGGTAATAGATGGGGTAGAAAAAAGAGCAAAATCAAGTTTTTTCCCAAAAGAGTGGGATCGGATACAAGTTTTAAAAGCTATTGAAGATGCTTTTAATAATAAAGGACAGATAGGTAGAAATAAATATTCAACGGTAACTTCTTCTGGAATTACAATAGAAATGTATTTAAAACCAGACGGTACCATTGCTACTGCCTATCCAATTTATGAAGGAGGTTGAGTATGAAATATTCATACGAGTTTTATAGGGATCATTTAGATATGCTGAGAATAAAATTACCAGGTGAGATAGAATTATTCGCTGATTTTATTGAAGACATCCCTACTGAGGAAGAAGCAGATGAGTATATTACAATAGTTGAAAATGTTATAAATGGTTTACACGAAAAGTTTGAAATTCAACTTAATGCCACAAGTGTGCTAATAAAAAAAGATGTGACAGTCCTTGAACACTTTTTTACATATGAAGAGCCTTATGAAAACGAAATGGAGACAGAACAATTTAAAGAACTTATGCTAATTTGGAAAAATAAAATTCCAGAAAGATTCAAGAAAAATGAGAATTGAATTTATGCTTTTAGTTTGATTGTTTGTTGAAATGAAAAAAAAACTAAAAAGTCTATAAAGGTTATGTGAAGCCTTATTAAATAAGCACTATGTGTATTGGTGAAAACTAAATAAAAATCGAAGATATCTTACATAACAAGTTCACCCAGGTAGCGCGAACAATATATGTCGTATTAATCTAAACCCTTGGCATCTATGGTGTCAGGGGTTATTTCGGGCCCCATTCATAAAAGCCAATGAAGTCATCAATTGCCCGATAAATTAGCAGAAAAAATTTAATATATTTATTCTGTTGTATTCTTAAAACTTGTTCGTGCAATACGAAATTCAAGATTAGTAGGTGATTTTTGGTGAAATATTCAGCTTTACAGGAATTCATTAAGCAGTATGGCAAAGAAGCTGATTTTACGGGAGGGGTAAGTGAAGAAAAAGTTGAAGAAACTGAAAATAAATTACAGGTGCCATTACCGGAAAGTTACAAGTGGTTCATAAAAAACTATGGCTCAGGAGGAAGTTTTGGTATTGATATAATTGGTTATGACTTAGTAGGTGCATCAGTAGTAGCTGCCACCAAAGATCATCAAAAGTATTATGGTTTAATTGAAGGACTTGTGGTTATAGAAGATATAGATGAATTTGCTTATTGTCTCGATACTAATAAAATGAAAAATGGAGAATGTCCAGTTATTACGTGGGATAATCAAGAAGGCTATGGTCGAACGCTTGCCGATAATTTTTTAGACTATTTCATTGACCGCCTTAAATTGGCAAAAGAAGAATGGGATGAAGATGAAGAAGATTGGTAAAAGCTTAAGGTAATAGTTATTTATCTTGTTTTGTTATAAAGTAAGAATTGTTTTTATATAAGAAGAAGTGGATAGAGCCTTTCAAAAATCAAAGGGACTATCCATTTTTTTTCATTTAGATTTATTTGGGCACCCAATGCCGTAATAGGACGACATAGTATTGATGCTCTAGGAAGTAGTGAATCGGTTAAGGACTGTTGAAGTTCTTGAAGATTTAGGAGACATAGCTAGTTCAAGGTAGTAGAAATACAGGAGGTAATGTTATGGATGAAAAAAGTCTAAATAAAACTATAAGAAATGCTATTAAGCTCGGTGATAATAATGAAGTAAAGCGTTTAATAGGAGATAATCCAGAATCTTTACATACAATGACACCATTTGGTACATGGTTACATGTTGCAGCAAAGAAAGGACATTTTGAAATAGTAGAATATCTGATTCTTAAAGGAATTGATGTCAATACAAAAGGTGATATATTTGATGCTTCTCCTTTAAGAGTGGCTGCAGGAGAGGGGCATTTGGAGATAGTTAAGTATTTAATAGAGAGAGGCGCAGAATTAGATGTGACCTTAGCAAAAAGAAATCCATTATTTGGAGCGATTTATGGAGGACATAAAGAAGTTGTGGAGTTTCTAGTTGAAAAAGGAATAGATATTTCAATTAGATATACGGGAGAGAGTATTAAGAATATGGATGCATATGAATATGCTAGAGAATTTGGGCAAACAGAAATTGCTGAATATTTAAAGCAGAAGATGGATGAAAAGGAATAGAAAAAAAATAGACTAATTATTTAATTGTCATGATATATATAGGGTGTCCTACTGCTACTATAAAAAAACAGATAAACTTAGATTATATTAGAAATGTAGAGACAACAACAGGATTAAAAATTTATAAAGCGCAAATGGAACAATTAATATACGTCCTGCCAAATGCCTGATGAACATCAGGCAGGCATTCATGGTAAAGGATCTCCATCAAATAAATTGTTTCCAAGGAGGAAATTGATGGTGGCTAAATTTGATTATATAAAAAAAATCATAAGTTTTTTCCATTGAAAGAAAAAGATCTTATAGAAGCAGAGCAAAGACTCGGATTTAAATTCCCTCCTGAACTAAGGGAGTTTTACTTAGAAGTTGGGTATGGTTTTTTAAAAGGCAATAATGAGAATTCAATAAGTAGATTAATGGATCCTGATATTATTGCAGATATTACTCTAAGGGAAGGTATCTTTGAGTGAATCGTCTACACTTATCTGGACAGAAGTTTAAAGGGCAGATACACTTAACTCACTACAGATAAGGGAGCACTCAAAATGACCAAGCGAGAACGCCGTACGTTCACTTCCGAATTTAAACAACAGATCATTCAACTCTACCAAAATGGGAAAAACCGAAAGGCTCTTATTGAAGAATATGAACTTACTCCTTCTTCTTTAGACCGGTGGATACAACAGAGTGAAAACACAGGTTCTTTTAAAGAAAAAGATAACCGTTCTCCTGAGGAACAAGAACTTATTAAACTACGAAAAGAACTGAAGAAGTTACAGATGGAGAATGATATTTTAAAGCAAGCCGCGCTGATACTAGGACGAAAGTAAATGTAATTAAACGGAACAAAGATAAATACTCGGTATCAGCAATGTGTGGCGTCCTAGAGCTTTCACGGAGCACCTATTACTACGAAGCAAAAGAACGAACCTCAGAAGACGATGTCACAAACGCCATTTTAGACATTTTTGATAAAAACCGTAAGGCGTACGGAACACGTAAGATTAAGGTTGAATTAAAGAAAAGAGGCCTTACGGTCTCCAGAAGGCGAATTGGCCGAATCATGAAAGAACAGGGGCTTGTTTCCTCTTATACAATCGCTCAGTACAAACCGCAAAAGACCTCATGTAACGAATCAGTCCAGGCAAACGAATTAAATCGGGAATTTCTACAAAAAGAAGAGAAAAAAGTAGTGGTAAGCGATTTAACATATGTCAAAGTCAAAAATAAATGGCATTACATATGTGTCTTTGTCGATCTCTTTAATCGTGAAATTATTGGATTTAGCACAGGACCTAACAAGGATGCGAAGCTTGTGGCAAGAGCGTTTGCATCTATCAAAGGGGAACCTCCGTGATATTCAGCTCTTCCACACAGATCGAGGGAATGAATTTAAAAACAAGCTGATTGACGAAACGTTAACCATATTTGAGATTGGTCGTTCACTAAGTATGAAAGGTTGCCCTTATGATAACGCTGTCGCGGAAGCGACCTTTAAAATCATTAAGACTGAGTTCGCCAATCAAACAACATTCGCAAGCTTAGATCAGCTAACACTCGAATTTGGAGACTATGTGAACTGGTTTAATAAGCTGCGAATTCATGGAACTTTAGGCTACGTAAGCCCTCTAGAGTTTAAGAAGTTATCCCTTAAAAAAGTTGTTTGATTTAGTGTTGACAATCCAGAGTATGACCCTGACTTAGAGGGGATATATGAAGAAGCAGACAAACTTGTTTTTTATGAAGTAAACGAGGGTGTATATTAAACACTTGATCTAAATTATACTCAAAGGACCTGTGTACACTTCTTTGAGACTAAAATAAAGGATTCATTAGATGAGTTTATAAAAAAATTGATGAAGAAAATGAATACTTTTTTGATATTTGAGGATGATGTTTACCCTTCAAAAGGGTTTTAAAGAAAGGAAGAGTACATATGCCCCAGTGGAAAGAATTATTAATAAAAGTAGAAAAAATTGAAGTTAAATATGATAGTTCACTTAGGAATCCAGTATCAAATTCAGAAATTATTAAAATGAAACAATCTATTCAGCAGAAACTAGGAAACATTATTATTCCTGAGTCGTATATTGATTTTCTTAAGAATGTAAATGGATTAGACTTTAATGGATTAGTAATCTATGGTGTTGATGAAACGCTACTAGATAACGAAGTAGATGAAGAGGTTCAGGGGTTTATTGAGACAAATGAGCTTTGGTATGAGAATGACTGGCAAAAGCAATACATATTTTTGGGGGATTCTGATACTGCATGGTATTGTTATGACTTAAACGAGGGAGTATATGTAGAGCTTGATAAACCCTCAGGAACTTTAATTCAGTCATTTGATAGTTTCGATTCTATGTTGAGTGATGCACTTGAAGCAAGCCTTCTGTAATTCTATACTCCGAAAGTATTATAATGATAGGTCGCATAATACTAGGAATAGGTGACATGACATGTTTACCGAAAGTAAGGCAAATGCGATTAACTAAAGAGATAAACAGCTTATTGTTTTTACATGGCTCTAGTTAAGAATAAAATATTGCTATTGTCGTTATGCATTCTATTAACACTTATTGTTAAGCTAAAAAAACATAAACGAAAAGCACTTGATTGTCTAATATAGGCAACAAGTGTTTTTTTGCTATTAAACCAAAACCATTCACAACAAAAAGGCCGATATCTCTTTATCATTTAAAAAGACACTAGTTGTAACGGGGGGGGCAACTCTTTGTAAGGTGGTAATGGGGCTCTTTTTGCATTACTGATGTTATGATATCTAGTTGATGCTTCTATAATGGATATTAGAAAACCACCAAAAGGGTATCATGGCATCATCACCAAGATGGAAAAACGATGAAGCTAGTATATGAAGATATTCAAAGAGAGTTTAGACATATTGGTGGTCAATCAAAAATTAAGGGGAAAAATAGGTAAGATTAGAGGGGGGCGAATATGACAAAAATGATTAGCAAACATCCAAAGATTTCTTTACAAGATATAAAAAAATTTGAACAAGAGTACGATGTTACGCTACCTAAACAATATGTTGATTTTCTACTAGAATACAATGGAGGATATCCTCAAGAATCTAACTTCAGAATATCTGATGATGAAGGAGAAAGTTTAATTAATAAGTTTTATGGAATTGGGGATATGAAGAGTAATTTAGCTAAAGTTTTTGAGATTTTAGAAGGAGAAATACCAAATAATTTTGTTTCAATTGCTAATGACCCAGGTGGAAATGAGATTTTATTAGGGGTTAGTGGAGAGTATCAGGGAAAGGTATATTTTTGGATTCATGATATAGAACCAGAGGACGATATGGGGAATATGTTTATCCTCGCAGATATTTTTGTTGAGTTCTTAAATAACTTATATGAATCTGAATAATGATACTTATAGGAAGCTACATTTATCCGTTTTAAGCAATCCTAGATTTTTTGTATAAGTTACAAGCTAGGTGAAATGACATTTTAAGCTTACGAAGTATCGTTACAAGGAACAAGCTATAAACTTACGAAATTAAACAATCTCGTTGGATTAAAGATAAGCTTTTGTAATGACTTTAACGATAAAGCATTTGATTGTCTTTTAGGCAACAAATGCTTTTTTTTTTTAAAAATTTAATTATAGGAAAACATAATATTAAATCTTTAGAAAGTGTTAAAAATCAATTAAAAGCAGCATATACGGCGGGTTCAGACTTAGATGATATTATTGATATACTAGAAGACCTTGGAAATAAAGGAGAAACTAAATGGATAAAATTCAAATTGCGAAAGACATTAGAGGTGCCATAAAAAGTGGCCAATTGGATATGGTAAAAGATTTACTTGAGAGAGAACCAGAAATGTTAACATGGATGATACCCTTTGGTACATGGTTACATATAGCAGCAGCTTATGGGCATTTAAAAATAATAGAATATCTTATTAATGCCGGGATAGATACTAATGCACAGGGTGGAACTTTTTCTACAAATGCCCTTGAAAGAGCTGCTACAAAAGGGCATTTAGATATTCCCGAATATCTCATTAACCAGAATGTTGAGATGGATACTAGTGAACCAGATAGAAATCCACTTTTTGCTGCAATATATGGTGGTTATTTTGAGATTGTTAAATTATTAGTTGAGAAAAATATAGATATATCTATAAAATACTCTGGTGACAACATGAAAGATATAGATGCTCATGCATTTGCCATTGAAAGAGGACAAACAGAAATTGCTGAATATTTAAAGGAAAAATGGACTGAAGGGGACTCCAAGTTAGTTTATGAAAAATTAATGAAAGCCAAAGGGTGTAATAGTCAAAATTAGGCGAAAAACGGGCTACCACACATTGGTGCTGCATCAGGTTTAAGAAGAGGGTTTTGATTTTTGGGTAACAATTATATAGATCAAATAGAAAATAAATTAAACACCTTAAATATTAAGAAACAAGAAGTCTTTTCTTTAAGTTCAAGAGAAAATCAGATTAAGAAAATAGAGACGATGTATGATATTAATATTCCAAAAGATTATAGGGAGTTTCTTCTTAACTATGATGAAACTTTTTTTGAAAATAAGGTAACGTATATACCGATTGAGACTTCACCTTGGACATCTAAGGAGGGTACTCAAGTATTTGAAGGTTTTTATGGATTATCTAGTGAAAATAATTTATTCTACCAAATCGAAGGTTATTTAATTCGGATGCCAGATTGTATGATTCCAATTGGGGAAAGCCCGGGAGGAAATTTAACTTGCATAGGAGTAAAGGAAAGCTTTATGGGTAAAGTTTACTTCTGGGACCATGAAAATGAACGTGAAGCTAAAATAATGGCAGGAATAGAAGTTGCTTCAGATGACATTAACTCATATTGGGAAAATATACATCTTGTATCGGAAACATTCTTAGGTTTTTTAAGTGGATTAGAATTAATTAATGAAACTGATAATATAGATGTTGATGATGTAGAGCTGTGGCTAGATGATGACTTATTAGATGATTAAATTGTTTTAAGCAATTGCGGTTAGCCTTAATTGGTTAACCGTATTATTATTACCTTTTAAATGGATACACCAACCAATATATTTGAAAGGACTTTTGAAATACAATATTAGAGGGTGATTTTGGTGAAATATTCAGGTCTACAGGAATTCATTAAGAAATATGGAAAAGATGATGATTTTACTGGAGGGGTAAGTGAAGACAAAGTTAAAGAAACAGAAAATAAATTACAAGTCCCACTTCCGGAGAGCTACAAATGGTTTTTAAAAAACTATGGCTCAGGGGGAAGTTTTGGTATTGATATAATTGGTTATGACTTTGTAGGTCCATCAGTAGTAACTGCTACCAAAGATCATCAAAAGTATTATGGTTTAATCGATGGACTTGTGGTTATAGAAGATATTGATGAATTTGCCTATTGCCTCGATACTAATAAAATGAAAAATGGAGAATGCCCAGTTATTACGTGGGATAATCAGGAGGGGTATGGTGTTAAACTAGCCGATAATTTTTTAGACTATTTTATCGAACGCCTTGAGGAGGCTAAAGATAATTGGGATGAAGATGAAGAAGATTGGTAAAAGCTGAGGGTAATAGTTATATTGATTTGTTATAAAGTAAGAAGTATTTATTTTTATATAAAGAAGAAGTGGATAGAGCCTTTCGAAAATCAAAAGGACTATCCATTTTTTTTTTGTTCATTCAGGATTGATTTATGTACTATCATATCCTCTAAAGGCAGAAAGCACGGAGTTTTTATCACAAAGGTTATTGAATGCAAAAGAAGCATGGGAAGAAGATCTTTAAATAGATAACTAGAAGCAATTTATAAATGATCTTGTTATCCAATGGGATATGTTTTTTAGGTTTATGTGAAACTTAATTGGGAAGATAAAATATATTAGGAAACGTTGGTAGTCGTCTGAAATGTGCATAAAAGGATGTGGTTATAAATGAATAATGATATACCGCTTAAATCAGAAACCCCAATATTAGGAACAGACCATACTATTTTAGATTTCTGGCAATGGGGGTTTTCAAAAATATTAACAAACAACCTAAGGGGAATTTTTGCTGAGTTTTTAATTGGAACTGCTCTTGGCTGTTTAAATCAATTACGAGTTGAATGGGACGCATTTGATTTAGTTTATAAAGACATGAAAATTGAGGTGAAATCTTCTGCGTATATCCAAGCATGGCATAAAGAAAAATATTCAAACATCAGTTTTAGTATTGGGGCAAAAAAAGAATATGATTATACAACAAATAAATATAGCCCTACCGTAAAACGGAATGCAGATATATATGTATTTTGTTTACTAAAAGAAAAAAATCATGAAATAATTGAACCATTAAATATGACACAATGGGAATTTTACGTTGTATTAACTAAAGACTTAGATATATATTTTCCCCATCAAAAAACAATATCTTTAAATTCACTCAAAAAAATAGCTCCACCAAGTACATATGAAGAATTAAAACAGACAATAGATGGTCTATTGTAGGAGTTTTTAACGTCTCTTGGTGTAATGGAATAGTAACAATTAAGGATAATTACGATAAAAATAAATATTTAATAATATAACAGAAAAAATGGTCTTTTCAGAAATATGTAATATAGAAAAAGTTAAAGACTTACCAGAACTACTTGATGAAGTAAGAATAGAATAAGTTTTCCTATCTGATAAAATAGTTGAAGAGAAACCATCGCTTTTAGTAACAAGCCAGAGTAATGTATTATTATTCTACGAGTTATTGAAAATTACATCTAAAAATTCACAGTCAGGAGCCAGCCATGAACATCGAGAAAAAACTAATAGTCAATTCAGACAAGGGTAATTTATTAAATGAATTAATCTCTTCTATAAAAGAGTGTGAAAAGTTTTATTTTAGTGTCGCTTTTATTAATTATAGTGGTCTTCAGCTGTTGTTGGATACTTTCAAGAACGCGGAGAAAAGGGGAGTAAAGGGGAAGATTATTACTTCTACTTATCTGAATTTTACTGAAGCGAAGGCTTTAAAGAAAATAAATGAGTTTAGTAATATCCATTTGAAGATTTTTGAAACAGATAAGGCGATTGGTTTTCATACGAAAGCGTATATTTTCGAATTTAAGGATAGTTATAAGGTGATTATTGGTTCTTCTAATATTACTCAAAGTGCACTTAAGAGTAACATTGAGTGGAATGTTGAGATTATTGCTAAAGAGGATGCTCAATTTCTTAAAGATGTATTAAAGGAATATGATGGATTATGGAATAGTAGCGTCGTAGCGGATGACGATTTTATTAGTAAGTATGAAGAGTTTTTGAGTAAATTAAAGAGCTATACGAAAACTCACCAATTTATTTATGAAGGCTCTGAATATATCATTCCCAATAACATGCAAAAACGTGCGGTTGAAAACCTTGAGAGAATTAGATCGTTTGGGGAAAAGAAGGCCTTAGTTATAGCAGCAACAGGGACGGGTAAAACATATATGTCTGCTTTTGACGTAAAGGGATTCAAGCCTAAAAGATTACTGTTCATTGTACATAGAGAAGAAATATTAAAAAAAGCAAAAGAGACCTTTGAAAAGCTCCTTCCTAATGAAAAACTAACATTTGGATTACTGACTGGGAATCAAAAGCAAAAAGATGCCGATTATATTTTTTCTACCATACAAACTTTGTCTAAATGCTATGAGGAATTTAAACGAGACGAATTTGATTATATTATTTTTGACGAGGCCCACCATGCGACTAGCCCTAGTTATCAAGCAGTGCTAGAATATTTCCACCCACAATTCAAATTAGGTATGACAGCTACTCCAGAGAGAAGCGATCAACAAAATGTCTTTGACCTATTTGATAATAATGTTGCTTTGGAAGTTCGTTTACATGAGGCTTTAGAGGATGGACTGGTGATTCCCTTTCATTATTTTGGTATTACTGACATTGAGGGAATTGATTTAAGTGATGTAGATATTGACGATGTAGCGGAGATAACGAAGAGATTAAAGGTTAACGAGAGAGTCGACTTTATTATTAAGAATATGAATTTTTATGGTCATGACGGTGAAAAAAGAAAAGGTCTTGGGTTTTGCGTAACCGTTGAACATGCACAATATATGGCACAAGAATTTAATAGTAGGGGTATTCAAAGTATCTGTTTATCTGGAAATGACTCAGTCGAGCAGAGATCGTATTATATAAATAAGTTAGAAGATGACCATGATGATTTGGAATTTATTTTCACGGTTGATATTTTTAATGAGGGTGTTGATATACCTTCTGTAAATAGCGTATTAATGTTAAGACCTACTAATTCTCCGATTGTTTTTATTCAACAGCTAGGAAGAGGACTTCGTAAACATAAAGACAAGACTTTCCTAACGGTACTTGATTTCATCGGGAATCATAGTAAAACGTTCTTAATTGCCATCGCATTAAATGGAAGCCGTTATTATGATAAAGAAAGCTTGAAGGTTGCTATTGCGACTGGTTTTGCAAATATTCCAGGTTGTACGCATATTCAAATGGATAAAATTTCTGAAGAACGGATATTAGCGCAGATTGATAAGGAAAACTTTAATTCTTTGAAGTATTTGAAGGAAGAGTACTTTGAATTTAAGAAAATGAATCAAGGTAAAATTCCTTTATTATTAATGGATTATATGAAATTTGATGGAGCCCCAGATCCGATTAAGTTTATTAATCGCGAAAAAACATATTTGCAATTTGTAGCAAAGGTAGAAAAAGAAGATTCCCTGAAAAGGCTATTACTTGACGAAGCTTTTGAAGGAGTATTAAGGGAGCTATCGAGTAAGTTACCTTTAAAGCGAGTGTATGAATTTGCTATTGCTAAATATCTATTGGACCATGATGATATTTCTTTAGAAACCGCAAAACAAGAGATATTAAAGTTGGTTAAAGAGGTAGATGAAGATAGCATATTGCATGCCCTTCAGTGTCTAAATCAGGATTTCTATGATCCTGGTCAGAAAAAGAGGAACTTAAAGTTATTTATTCTTGAAGATGGTCATTTAACGAAGACAGCTTCTTATCAAAAGGTTCTACAGAATGAAGAATATAGAACATATATAGAAGATCTTATTATTTATGGGATCTTTAGATATGAAAAGGAATTTAAAGAAGATTACTATGGTGTGCCACATTTGAAGCTGTATGAGCAATATCAAATGGGTGATGCTGCATTACTATCAAATTATCGCAAAAGCCACAGTGCATTTAGGGGTTCTGGTCTACTTTCGAATGGAAATGACTATTTCTTATTTATTGATTTACATAAAGAAGAAGATATTAAAGAGAGCATTAATTACCACGACGAATTTATAAACGAGCGTATTTTTCAATGGCAGACTCCAAATAGTACAGCCCCAAGTTCTGAGAGAGGAAAGAATATTGTATTCAACCAGGATAGAGGGATACATTTACATTTATTTATTAGAAAGTATAAAGAAATAGATGGAAAGACAGAACCTTATATTTATATCGGGAAGGGTAACACGGTGGAATATGAAGGGGAAAAGCCAATTACGGTTACAATGGAATTAGAGAATGAGGTACCAGCTAGTTTATATACGGAGTTCACTAAAAGAATATAGTCTTCTCATTTGAGAAGACTATTTTTTTCACTTATTAATTGTTCAACAGCTGGAATGTCAGCAGGAGCCCATTTTAAAGAGCTTAAATTCTCTCGCTTTAGCCATATCAGTTTAGAATGTTCATTGGCAGTTGGAGTACCTTCAATGATTCTACATTTTATAGACAATAAATTAATGATAAAGGTTTCATATTCATGCGTATTATCATTAAATGTTGAAGTTTCCGTTTCAACTTTACATTGCAATTCTTCATTAATTTCTCTTTTTAAAGCAGTAAAAATATCTTCGTCTTTTTCTACTTTTCCACCCGGAAATTCCCACATGTTCGGGATGCTCATATCTGGAGAGCGTAACGCACATAGTATTTCATCTTTTTCATTTTCAATGATGGCTGCAACTACTTTAACCTGCTTTTTCATGTTATCCTCCTATAGGTTTTACTATGATTAAATAATATCATTATTAAGGGGTGTAATAAATTATAGAGTTGGTTACTTACTCTAATTGGATACCCCCACTAACTGTAATTAAGAATTTACAGTATAATTATCTTCTTACAAATTTAGCCATGTAGGTTTTCGGGCCCATAAAGTACTCCGCGTAATATATTGAATTGGGTAGAATAGTTGAAATAGGTCATTTTATACAAATGAAATATGTGGTAGCATTAAAGCGAATATTTGTTCTGTATAGTTGGCAAAAATAAAGGAACATGGATGGAAAGAAGGTGTAGGAATGTTGACTGTGCATAATTAAAATAGATGAGGCAATCGCGATAAACATAACATCATTACCAAGGGTTTGCACGAGAAAGAAATGCACAACAACACCAAATGATCTGAACTGGAGATTGAATCGATGATACCTTCCTAACCATTGATACAACAACACAGTTGGTAGGCATTTGGCAATGAAAGGGGAAAGAATTTGAAAAATCACAACGAATCAAATCAAAGCGGAGGGACATTTGGGAACAAAGGCAATTTTTTATTAGTCATGATAATGATTCTAGGTGTGTTTGTAGCCATTTTGAATGAAACGCTGCTTAACGTAGCCTTGTCTAAAATTATGGATGACATCGGAATGGCGCCAAGTACCGCGCAATGGTTGACAACTGGATATCTGCTGGTTATAGGTGTACTTATACCTGTCACCGCTTATTTAATTCAGCGGTTCACAACAAGAAGATTGTTCCTTGCGGCTATGGGCTTGTTTACGGTGGGGACATTTGTATCTGCTATCGCACCAGGGTTCGGGATGCTTTTATTCGGAAGGGTGCTTCAAGCGGCGGGAACGGGGCTGCTCTTTCCTTTACTAACCAATGTGGTATTCGCCATTGTTTCTATTGAAAAAAGGGGTTCGGCAATGGGGACGATTGGAATTGTAATTACATTTGCTCCCGCGATTGGACCGACTCTTTCAGGAATCATTGTTGAGCATTTCAGTTGGCGGGTTCTCTTTTTCGGTGTTCTGCCAATTGCGCTGTTTGTTATTATCTTTGCATATTTGAAGCTTAAAAATGTGACGGAGACAACTAATCCGAAGATTGATTCGATGTCGATTCTTCTTTCAACCTTTGGTTTCGGGGGGATTGTGTACGGATTCAGCAGTTCCGGTGAAGGCAATGGGGGGTGGTCGAGCAATGAAGTCCTTATTCCAATTGCAATCGGCGTAGTTTCTTTAGTACTGTTTACCTGGAGGCAATTGACGATGTCACAACCGTTACTAGATCTAAGAACATTTAAATACAACATTTTTAGGGTATCGACGCTGATTATGATGATCGTCATGATGGCGATGTTCTCTGCGATGATGTTGTTGCCGATTTTTCTCCAGAATGCGTTAGGTTACAGTCCATTGGAGGCAGGTTTGGTTATGTTGCCAGGCGGTGCCGTCATGGGGATCATGTCGCCGATTACAGGCCGATTATTTGATAAATTCGGCCCCAAGTGGCTTGCGCTAATCGGATTAGGATTGATGGCAAATACGCTGTGGCAATTTGCCTTTATCACATTGTCAACCTCTTACAGTACGATTATGATTTTCAATACGCTATTGATGTTGGGTATTTCGATGGTCATGATGCCCGTCATGACCAACGCTTTGAACGAACTGCCACCTCCGTTATATCCGCACGGTACGGCCATTATCAGCACACTTCAGCAGGTGGCGGGTGCTGTCGGGACAGCACTGCTTGTATCAATTATGACAAGTAGCTCTAAGCGTTTTATGGAAAATACGTTGATTACGAAAGATGAGTCTACATTACAAATTCTAGCGATGATTGCTGGAATGAAAAGTGCGTTCTTGCTTGCATTCGGGCTAGTAGCCATCGCATGGATAGCTTCATTATTTATAAAGCGGTCCGTTCCTCAAGAAAAGGAAATGGAGATCAAGCAAGGTTCAGCGAACTGAGTAAGAGTTAACTCATTAAACTTAAAATGCCCTAATATACAAGGCTCTGAATGAGTAATACTTGTATATCAGGGCTTGCTTTTTATGCAAAAAATAACTGCCATTTCATACATAAATTACTTGTCAAATACATTCTTCAGTAGGATTTTTCTTTTAGGAAAAGACTCAACCTCAAAAAAAAGACATTCTACATGACAGAATGTCTCCAACTCCTCATAAACTTATCGCACTCATCATCCCTTCATGCGTCGCTTCCTCTATAGTACGTGGGCCAAGGCAATCTCCTATCTGTTTCACGATGGGAGCATGGCCTTTCATTTCTTCGAATAGTTCTGTGTTGGGAATGCGGCCAAGGGAGAGGATGATGGAGTCCCAATTGGTTCGTTCTTCTTTTTGTTGGGTGAATAGATTCCGGATGATGACGTGATCTTCTTTGATTGCCCCGATATCGTAATGGGGAAGGAGTGTGACGTTTAGGTTGTATAGTTTTTTTAGGTATTCATTCCTGAGATATTGGTGGACGGTTTCACCGATGTGCAGTCTGGATGATATGAGTGTGACGTGGTGGCCTTTTTCTGCTAGGTAAATGGCTGCTTCCATGCCGGGCCAGTCGCCGCCAAAGTCGAATACCAAGACGTTGTCTCCAACTTTTTTAGTTGAGCTGAAGAGGTCATCACTCATGATGATTCGTGGGTCATCGATTCCTTCGATGGCTGGTGTATAGGGCCGTGAGCCGGTTGCACAGATAATGGCGTCCGGTTTCGATTCGGATATTTCTTGGGCGGTTGCTTTTTTTCCTAATTGGACATTTATATTGCTTCTCATTAGTTTCCGGGAATAGTTATCGAGCATCGATTCTGCCAGTTCATGCCTCATTGGAGCTTTGCGCATGGTCCGAAGCAGGCCGCCGATGGATTTGCTTTGATCGATCAGTGTAACGGAATGACCGAGTGAGTCAGCTGTTATGGCTGCCTGTAATCCGCCAGGTCCGGCGCCGATGACCAGGACATTCTGTTTGGTTCTCTTTTTCTTTAATTCTGGTAAAATCCATGCTTCTTTACCTGTTGTTGGGTTTTGGACACAGCCAATCGGCAGTCCTTTATGATAGTGACCGATACAGGCTTGTAAACAGCCGATGCATGCATCGATTGCTTGCAGGTCGCCGTTTTTTGCTTTGTTGGGCATGTCTGGGTCGACGATTAAGGCCCTGGTCATTCCGACGACATCGGCTTTTCCGGTTGATACGATCTGTTCCGCTTCAACGGGGTCGACGATTCTATTGGCGACAAAGACCGGTACAGCTCCTGCCATCCTGATTTTGAATCCATGTGGAGATAGGTAAGCGTGTCTCATTGGTGATGGAGGGACGATATGTGTTGATCCCTCGAAGGTGCTTGAATCTCCGGCTGTGACATTGATGAAATCCAATCGGATTTTTTCCGCGAGATATTCGACGATTTGCACGGAATCCTTCATCGTTGTCCCGTCCATCGTCAGTTCGTCTGAACTCATGCGAATGCCGACGGTAAAGTCTTCTCCGACTCTTTCCCATACTTTCTCCAAAATTTCCACGATGAATCGCATCCGATTTTCGAATGATCCTCCATAGAGATCGGTGCGCTTATTTGTATTTAGTGACCAAAATTGCGCAGGAAGATATCCGTGTGAACAGCATATTTCCACTCCATCTAGTCCGCCATCCTTTGCCAGCTGTGCTGAATGGGCGAACCCTTCAATCACTCCTTCAATATTCTCTAAGCTCATTGGTTTTGGCATGACACCGAAGCGCAGGCTGGGAACGGCGGATGGCGCCCATGCTGCATTTCGGTAGTCGCTCGAAACGACTTCCCTTCCGCCATGAAATAGCTGCGAGAAAACCTTTGTTCCATACTTATGGAGCGTGTCGGAAATCTCTTTGTAGGCATCGACAATCCTTTGGTCATATCCTGCGATCGTTTTGGACGTAAGCATGCCGGATGGATGAACGGATGCCGCTTCAAGGATGATCAATCCGACGCCCCCTTTAGCACGGGCTT
Source organism: Peribacillus sp. V2I11 (assembly GCF_030817135.1). Classification (NCBI taxonomy): domain Bacteria; kingdom Bacillati; phylum Bacillota; class Bacilli; order Caryophanales; family Bacillaceae; genus Peribacillus; species Peribacillus sp. V2I11. The sequence goes on from NZ_JAUSYW010000001.1 coordinate 3,470,504, forward strand.
CATGATAGGCGACCATATCCGAAGTGGGGATTCCGTCCGTGACATGATTTGTTTGATGTGCTGTACTTAAGATCCGGTTTTTTAATTCAGTAGAACCGATCGTTAAATGGGTAAACAGATTCTTGAATTGAGCCATGATCATGACCACTCCCTAATTTTAGATAGAATGAGAGTATAGAGGGCATTGACCGCCCTCTACCTATCCCTATATAGGTTCAATATGCAATAACCATGCCGTTCCGGGAATCTGGATGGAAATAGTTTTTTTACTTTCATAAAGAGGGTATGGCTCATGAATCGAGTATTTTATATATAATAACTGAACCTTTTTTGGAAAGTGGTGATTCATTATAGGTTCAGGTTCGAATCGGTTGATATATGGACATTCGTATCTTTTGAAAGGGTCACTTATTTCTTTGCGTAGCAAAAAGTGTAACAAAATCGGTTCGAAATTAAAATATGGGGTGATTATGTGGATACGGAATTAAAAAAGGAATCACTGATTGTATTTTCCGATATTTCTATTTTGGATGTGAAAGCATTACTGAAAATACATTCCTCGCCTTTTATTGTCATGAAAAATCACTTGGGAATCCTGGGCATATTAGATGAAGGTTTCTTTTTGAAGCAAATGGATTTTGATGGTCATAATCAGGAAATCATGGCTTATCTTAATACATCGTTTGTCGTCGTGGAGAATCTAGATAAGCTAAGTGAAGAGGATATGAGCATCTATGATTTTGTGATTCAACATAGTGATAACCAATATAGATGCTACCCGATCCATGAAGTCAGGGAAATGCTGCTTAAAAAGAAGATGAAGAGTTTACTAAGTCTAAATGAATCACTGAATGAAGAGCTGGAGGTGACAAGAAAGAAGGTAAAAGAACTCACGCAAATCCTGCATTCCAGCTATGATGAAATTTTCGTGACCGACGCCAACGGGGACACGTTATTCGTGAGTGAAGCGTGCAAGAAGCTTACGGGGCTGCCGCCGGAGGCCTTTATTAATAAGAACATAAAAGAGTTAGTTGAAAAGGGACTGATCGTCAATTCGGTTACATTAAAAACCATAAAAACGAAAGCGATCCATTCAGCGGAGCAAACCTATCCGCATGGATTGACTGTATTCAGCACAGCGAAGCCGATTTTTGATGAGGAGGGGAACTTATACAGAATCGTTTCGAATTCGAGGGATATTACGGAATTGGTTGAGATGAAGAGTAAATTGAACAGAGTGAATCTTAGGAACCAGCGGGCACAGCATGAAAATTCCCATGCCAAGAGAACCGTTTCGTTCAATAACTTCATTACAAATTCCGATAAGATGATAAAAGTTTTGGAATTGGCTGAAAAAGTCGCCCCGATGGATTCATCGATCTTCATTCATGGAGAAACAGGAGTCGGAAAAGGGGTTTTAGCAAGGGTCATTCATGATCTCAGCAGCAGAAAGGATAAGAAATTCATTCAAGTGAATTGCGGCGCGATTCCATCGGCATTAATTGAGTCCGAGCTGTTTGGCTACGAAAGCGGTGCCTTCACGGGAGCCAATAAGCACGGGAAGCCAGGGCTTGTTGAGAGTGCTGATGGCGGCACGTTGTTTCTTGATGAAATCGGGGAAATGCCGCTCGACATTCAAGTGAAAATCCTGCATCTGGTCCAGGATCGAACATTCATGAAGGTGGGTGGAACGAAGGAGAAAAAGGTGAATATCCGCATTATCTCCGCTACGAATAAAGACTTGAAGCAAATGATCAAAAATAATCAGTTTCGCGAAGATCTATATTATCGGCTGCATGTCGTTCCAATGGAAATACCGCAGCTGCGTGAGCGGAAGGAAGATATCTTATTATTAACCGATTATTTTCTGAAGAAATTCAATGAAAAATACGGTCAATCCATCACGATAGATGATCACTCCAAGTTAATTTTGCAGCTGCAGGATTACCCGGGCAATGTTCGGGAATTGGAAAATGTAATGGAGCAAATCGTTGTGACGGCCAGGAAACCTATCGTAACGATAGAGGATTTGCCTTCCGATTTAACCTACAAAGATACGGCGCTCGTGAATTTAACAGGAATCATTCCCTTGAAAAAAGCGTTAGAGGAAACGGAAAAGCAATTATTGTCACAGGCCCTTTCCACATATAAATCAACCCGGAAAATAGCCAAAGCCCTGGAGGTCAGCCAAACGACGATCATGCGCAAACTTGGCAAATACCAATTTATTTATGATGAAGATAAAATATAAATAAACCTCATTTAAAATCTGAATATTCAAAAACTTGGTATGGATATTGCATATTTAACTATTGATTATTTCTATTTTGATAAGGGGGTCAAGAAATGGGTGAGTTGATTTTCTCTTTAAGTTATGGGGGTTCCTTAATTGTCATGGGGTGGATCACGAAGGTTTTCCTAGTGAAAATGAAAAAGAATCAAGAAGAAATAAAAGCAAAAGATCCGATTGAAAAGGTGGGGATGTAAGTGGCCTTTCTGCTTGGCATTATCGTATCCTTTTGTGTGTATGTCTCGATCGGCATCTTTTTATTCAGGAAAGTGAAAAGCTCAGAGGAGTATTATGTATCTGGGCGAAGCGGAAATACATTGATGATAACCGGTACGCTTGTTGCCTCTTTCCTAAGTACCGTATCATTCATGGGAGAAGCGGGATTTTCCTATGAAGGGTATCCGATCCTACTGCTGATCCTCGTTATTTTTAATGCAAGCGGCTATATATTCGGAGTCTTCCTGTTTGGCAGGTATTTAAGAAGAAGCAAATCATTGACGGTTCCTGAATTTTTTGGTAATCGCTTTCATTCGAAGAAGGTAAGACTGGCAGCTGCCATCACGACGATTCTCGGAATCTCTGCATACTTGGTTGCCGTTACCCAAGGGGCAGCCGTTTTATTGGCCGAGGTTTCCGGTGTTTCCTATCCAATGGCCTTGGTGATCATGTGGGTGGTGTATTCATCCTTTACCATTCTCTCAGGTGCGAAGGGGGTCATGGTGAATGATACGGTGATGTTCTTTTTATTCTCAATCGCAACGTATCTGAGCTTTCCTTATATCATCAAATCTGCGGGCGGGTTTCCTGATGCCGTTACTAAAGCGGCAAACCTGGCCGAGCGACCTGATTTATTAAGCTGGCATGGCATTACCGGACCTGCCGCAACGATGGGAACTCCTTGGGAAGCATTGGCCTGGGCAGTCATCATGGGCTTGGTCTGGGGCATTGTCATTGCAGTGAGTCCATGGCAAAGCAGCCGATATTTAATGGCGAAAAATGAACACGTAGCCATCCGGGCCGGTGTTTGGGCAACGATATCCATCTTGACCGTCTATTTGTTCCTCCATATCAGTATATCGACAATCACCACCATCAAAGCGGACATCGCACCGACGGAAAAGGTATTCATTTGGGCAGCGATGAATATTGTCCCGACATGGCTTGGTGTCATAATCGTTAGCGGCATCATGGCTGCGGCATTATCTTCCTGTTCGAGTTTCCTTCAGATAATAGGAAGCAGCATTACACGGGATATCATGGAACAATCACGGAAAAAGGAATACACAGATCATCATCTATTACGGGCCAGCCGCATTTCCATGGTCGTGATCAGCTTGATCATCTTATTGATTGGATTGTTCCAGCCGCCTGCCGTCATGTGGATCGGCTACTTTGCGGCTACATTATTTGCGGCATCATGGGGACCGATTGCCATTTCAAGCGTATTTTCAAAGAAGGTAACGAAAGAAGGAGCCTTTTGGAGCATCGTATTCGGCTTCTTTGGTGTGATATTCGGAGAAAGCCTCGGCATGTTCGGAGTAAGCCTTCCTGTCTACTTTAATCCTGTAATCATCGGTTTAATCCTAAGTATAGGCGCACTGATACTTGGCTCCAAGTATGGAACGATTACAATGGAAGAAAGGGAGTTTCATGCAAATATCCTTCAAGTCCCCATTGAAATAAATGAGCAAAAAGAAATGAACATCACCCGCAGATACCCAGCCTATTTAATGATCAGCGGCGTCATGATCATCATGGTTACGCTAGTGTTTTATTATTGGCCGATAAATATGAATTGATAGAAATGTACTCATTTTATGGCAGGGGAGATCCCTGCCTTTTTTTGAGGTAATTTTGATTTGTAATAGATAGAAAAATATTTCCCTCACCATGCCACCTTCTCCTACTCTCTGTTTACCCCAACCTCAAATCGTGGACTATCCCCTCTAGCTCATAAGCGAATTGTGAGAATGCTAATTTTATAGACAAAGAAACAGATATGGACGTAGAGATAAATACACAGAATTATCATAACTTTTTAAAAAATAGAACACATCGAATGATACTATGGAACTAGGATAAAAATCATGGTTATTTAATAAGAAGGGAAGATACTTTAAAAACTTAAATTAAGCCAAATAGCCATATTATGAAGTTGAACTTAACCAAAATATCTTAAGGGAGTTGTTTTTATGAAACTGAAAAGAAGCATATCTATATTATCATCCCTCGTTATTCTTGGAATATTTTCGACACCAACATTTGCAAGTGAGAAGGAACCTAATACAAAAATGCCATCCATAGAAGAACAACTTCATGATTTTCAGGAGTTTGAGGAAAGAATAAATGATGGTGATGCCAAAATATACAATGATAAAGAAGTGGATGCAAGCTTGAAAAGTGCTCCTGCAACATTCGCGACAACAGGAACCTAACCGACGAGAAAGGGAGTTGTTTTAGTAACCGATGATCTTAGAGAGGATAGCCTTGTTGGTCATGCAGGCATAGTTACTAAGGAGGGGCAAGCGATTGAAAGCTTTCCGGATGGTGGAGTTCAATATAAATCTGCTAAATGGACTACAAGATACAAAAAAGTTTGGGGAGTTACTACTTCTGGTACCGCTGCTTCTCAGGATGCAGCGGCAGCCGATTGGGCTGTTTCCAAAAAAGGAAAGCCATATAATATGAACTTCTTTGATATTGAAAATACAAATAAGTTCTATTGCTCTCAATTAGTATATAAAGCGTATAAAACGAAAACGGGAGTCAATGTAAACTGGTTAGGTGGAATTGTAACACCTGCTGATATAGTAAATACCACTAAAACGTATACAATTTATAAGTTTATTAAATAGTTTTATTGTCACATATAAACAATGTGTATATATGAATGTCAAAAATGTTCAGCTTCATAATATGTCTATTTAATTTTAAAAACGGTGTAAGCATCAAAAAAAATTTTAAAGGATGCTAGTTTATGAAAAAAATCATGTGTCTTATATGTACCATGATAGGGTTAGTATTAACGGCAAGCTGCAGTTCTCAAGCGAGTGATACCTTGATTGAAAATTATAAGTATGGGATCATTTTATCAAACCAACAACTGAATGGTAAACTTCAGTTATATGATGAGGAAGGTAAGTTTCTCGGCAGTAAAAAACTAAAGGCAAGTGGTATAGATGAAAATGGTGCCTCAGCTTTAACTGGACCCTACTATGTTAATGGAAAATGGTATATTGGCGCTTGTTCAGATTTAAAAGCTCAAGATTTTATTTTAGAGATAGATAGTGGTACGTTGGAAGTGAAAAAAATCCCATCAAATATTGGTGAAATGTATAGTTATACTGGATTTTTAATTCAGAAAAATAGGCTATATACATTCTATTCAGCACCAGGTGAAGCACCTATAATCAAATCAAGTTTATCTGATCATAAAAAGATCAATCAAATCGTAATAGAAGACGATAGTGTATTGCTCCATTTGATCCCTTATGGAGAAAAACTCGTACTTATATCTGATAAGGCAGGAAAACAAGGTATGAAAATACGAATTTTAGATGACGATACGTTTAATATAGAAAAGGAATATAGGATAGAGGATTACTCAGTTTCATATGATGCTGTACTAAAGGGTGATAAATTGTATATGATCCCAAATAGCGATGAAAATGATTCTTCGACGGATAAAGTAATCGTATATGATTTACTGAATGGGAGCAAGGAATTGCTTGAATTGCCCTTTAACGATCCAAGATATATAAAGGAAGTGGATAATAAATTATATATTGTAGAACAAGATTTAGAATCCGATCATCATTCCATTGCCATAATGGGAATGGATGATCATCAAATAGAAGATGTAGTTACTTTTAAACATACAGTACGGGACGTCGTAATAGATAAAGATACTATGGTATTAAGCAGTGATGATAAAGTATATGTATATAATATAAACAATTTTGAGTTGATCAAATCATTTGATATAAAAACGGATGATCATTTGATGTTTGGTAGTTTATTGGTAAAACCTTAATAAATGTAAAGAAAACAAAGTAAGAAAGACCAGTACTCTAAATTTTAGGGACTGGTCTTTCTTATGAATATGAAAAAATCGAGGTTGAAAAAGTGTACAGGTTTCCCTACACACTTAAGAGAATTAAGGATGAATCGAAACCAGTGTCCCGATTGGAACAGTCCTTGATATTTCCTCCACGTCCCGATTATGCATGCGAATACAGCCTTTTGACACGGCTTTACCAATCGAACCGGGATCGTTCGTTCCATGAATGCCGTAGTGCTCCTTGGATAGACTCATCCACATTGTACCGAATGGGCCTCCGGGGTTGGGGGCTTTATTAATGATGATGAATTGTCCTACTGGTGTACCGAACAGCATTCTTCCAACGGCGATTGGATATTGTTTTTGCAGTACTCCATTTTTTAGCAGCCTTAGCTTCCGATTGTTAACCGACACATCGATCTGAAATGGAATGGTATCAGGAGGGGGAAAACCAGGGATCAAAATGGGTTGACCAGGATAAATGACATTTGGATTTATTGTCGGGTTAGCATTGATGATTGCCGATAGCGGTTTCCGGTAGTCCCTGGATATCTGTGTCAGTGTTTCACCTGGTTTAACTGTATGAATCAGACTGAACACCTCCATAGGTTATAGTTGTCATGTTTCATTCTATGTGATTTTTAAAAAGTGTTTCGTAACTTACTGTTAGCTGTTATCTGTTTTTAATGAAATTAATATGTTAAGTAACTAAGCCGAAAAGAAACCGAAATGAACTTTTGATAAAATAAGTTTTTATGGAGAAGATTTTTTTGTTAGTTAAAGAGGGGGAATAAGGGTGGAGGAACATGTGAAAAAGGCTTTAATCGAATGGAATGAAGAAATCAGTGATGTATTAAATGGGATAGAAAAAGAGTATGAAGAAGTTAAGCGTGACCTTCAGGTTTATTCCTATAAATTCAATATCACCAAGCAAGTTGTACAATCCACTATAAATGATGAAATTATTCGAAACATCCGCGAGCTCTATCATAAACCTTTTGAACAAAAATTGAACGAATTGAAAGAGTCTATAAAAGAGTTGGAAGAAAAGAGAAAGGTTTTCCAAATGTTTGTCGATAAGATTGAAAAGGTTAGTGAAAGGGAAGAAGGAAAACCGCAAATATCAGTCATATAAGGCAGCGATGCACCATAATCGGAAAGACTCTACTATCTTTTCATACTTCTACTACGGCAGCGAATATAACTGCTTTTTTTTGCTGGAATTTGCAAAAAGCGGCCCCTTGTTTACCCCAACATCTGCCCGGGTACACTATCCTATAAAAGGAAATGGGGGAATTCTATGTGGAATGCGGTCTTTTGGGGAGGGGTTTCGGGTTCTGCTGTCCTGCTTGGCGCACTAGCCGCCATCTTCATTCCGATAAAGAAAAACATCATTGGCTATATTATGGCTTTTGGTACGGGTGTATTGATTGGTGCAGCGGCATATGAGCTGCTTGCTGATTCGGTGAGTGATGGAGGAATCTGGGCGACGGCGATCGGATTCATCGCAGGGGCAGCCGTGTTTACCGCCTTGGATTTTCTTATTTCCAAAAAAGGTGCGGATAAAAGGAAACGGTCCAATAATAGCTCTTCGAAGGAAGCGGGATTAGCCATTTTCATCGGGACGGTTATGGATGCCATACCGGAGTCGATCATGATTGGCGCAAGCTTGATAAGCGGTGGCTCGGTAAGCTGGCTATTGGTCATTGCCATCTTCATCAGTAATATTCCGGAGGGGCTCTCAAGTACAACAGGTCTGCTGAAAAGTGATTATTCCAAGAAGAAAATCATGCTGCTGTGGTTTTCCGTCCTGCTCATTTCGGCACTATCCTCGATGTCGGGCTATCTATTCCTCGATCATGCCCCGGACTATGTCCTGGCAGCGATGGCAGCCTTTGCAGGCGGAGGGATCATCGCCATGATCGCCTCAACGATGATGCCTGAAGCATATGAAGACGGAGGACCGATCACGGGGATATTCACCGCAGCCGGCCTGCTTATATCTTTGGTTCTGGATTCGATGTGATAACGAAAAAGTGAGATTGTCCCCTTGGAAAGAAAGGGGGCATCTTTTTGTGGGGAAGTTAATCACGGCACGGCGGATTTTATAAATCTATCATAGAAGGAAATGCGCTGGCGAAATAAGGGAAGCTATCTCTAAAGAAGAATTGCTGGTGTTAAAATATCATTTCAAAACATACACTCTACATATAGATTTTAGACATTGAGGGGATGTTAGAAATGAACTTCGAGATGCAAATTGCGAATATGTTGGCTGAGAATATAAATGGTTTCATTACATTCGTCCGGGAAAATCATGAAAATGAAAACAATTGCTTTTGTTTAAATAGAGATAAATTGTATCAATTGAAACTTCTTGTTGAGGAGTTCAAGTTTCAAGTCTTGGCAGATGAACTTAAACGAATCAATCGGTTTACCTGGGATGAAAACTACACGCATTTATTAGTCGAGAGATTCAGAAAAGGGATGGGCATCATTGAAGAGTACGTAGAAAATAACTACAGCGATTTATTCATTTTTACCGCTAGACTTTACACATTGAATAGCCTCAGCTTAACATTTTGCAAGGAGGAAGCTCTGTGATGAAAGTGGACCCCAATTATATAAGAATTATGACGTCATACCCCTTCAGATCCAATTGTCTAAGGGGTATTTCCATGTCCAAGAGGCTAGTTAAAACATGTGGAAGGTTTTGTCAGGGTTTATCATGATGAACAGTTATGACGACATTTCCCTTTTTATGTCCTTGTTCTACATATCTATGAGCCTCGGGAATCTGTTCCAGCGGGTAGCGTTTATCAATGACCGATTTTAACTTTTCTGTTTCGATTAGCTCTTTGAGAAATAGTAAATCTTCCGTACGTTCCTTTGCTATCCCTTGTCCTTCGACGGACACGTATCTCCCGTTCGGGGTCAGTGCTTTCTTGCAATTGGCTTTCGAGTTTTTCCCGACTGCATCAAAGATGATATCATATCGCTCTTGTCTTTCCGTGAAATCCTCTTCCGTATAATCAATTACCTTATCGGCTCCCAATGATTTCACCAATTCAAAATTAGCGGCACTGCATACTCCGGTAACTTCTGTTCCAAAGTATTTGGCTAGCTGTACGGCTGAAGTGCCTACCGAACCGGATGCACCGTAAATGAGGACCTTTTGTCCGTCCTGGATATTGCCTTTTCTGAAAAAATGCAGGGCTGTCGTTCCCCCAAAAGAAACGGAGGCGGCTTCCTCGTAGGTCATATTGGCAGGCTTCATTGCGATTGGCCCGTCTTCAGGTAAACAGGTGTATTCGGCATGGGCTCCAAAATTCATTCCAGTCATGGCAAAAATCTGGTCACCTGTTTTAAATTTTTTCACATTCTTCCCTGTTTCCTCTATTTCCCCGGCCAACTCCACCCCGAGTATCGGTTTTTCGCGGTTTTCTTAGACCCAAGAAGATCCGCATCGGCAGCCATAACAAGAAGGGGCTCTTGAAACTCCGGACTCTTATGTCCCCTGAAGCCACTGTTGCCGCGTGGACCTTTACCAGTATTTCGTTGTCCTTGGGTGTTGGCTTTGCTACCTCTTTGAGTTCCAGTACATCGGGTGAACCGTATTTTGTGCATACCATTGCTTTCATCGCGAGTCTCCTTAGTTTTTGATGCAATCTTTTAATACTATGATAGAAGCTGTAATATAAAACTACATGTTTGCGAAACGGAAGAAACTTTTGAATGAATGCTTAAAAGCAGTAGGAGTACGTTCAATTCGGATAATGCCGCGAAGGCTACGGCTTTTGCTGGTACACGATTTGTCCGGCTTAGGCCAGACGCAAGTGTGTTGAGCGTTCGAAGCCTTATGATTTTTTCCAACAAGGGAAATTCTATAGAACAAAAGGAGATAAAAGTATGGCCATTAACGAAAGACCAAGAAGAATAATTTTAGATTTAGCCGTTACATTAGATGGCTTTATTGAAGGGCCGAAAGGAGAAGTGGACTGGTGCATTATGGACCCTGAAATGGGGTTCATTGATTTCTTAAATGATATTGATACTATTTTATATGGAAGAAAAAGCTATGAATTATGGGGACAATATACTCCGGAAAATGAAATATCCGAAACTGAAAATGAAATTTGGAAGTTAGTTCATGGCAAAGAAAAATTTATGTTTTCTAAAACAAAAAAAGGGACCGATAATAAAGTAACAATCATAAATGATAATATTGTTGAAGAAGTAAATGAATTAAAGAAAAAGCCTGGTAAAGACATCTGGCTTTATGGCGGGGCAAGTCTTATTACATCTTTTATAAGATTTGGGCTGGTTGATGAATTCAGGTTATCTGTTCACCCTGTTATTTTAGGGGAAGGAAAACCTTTGTTTATTGACATAAAGGAGAGAGTGAATCTAAGACTGATCGATACAAAAAGATTTTCCTCTGGCGTTGTTCAACTTTGCTATCATCTTAATGAAGGATAAGCATGATGATAGGCTTAATCCAAGGTGAAAATAAATTTCTTCTTCAAGTAATGGAGGAGTTTGCGGCATGAGGATCATTGAAATGATCATGTAGATAAAAAGAGTAACTCCATTTTGATCAATTTTTTTTCAAAATGGAGTTTTTGTATTTGCTGTTACTGGAAGGGGATTTATTATTGAGTTCATAAACAAATTTATAGAATGTAAAAAACCCTGTTCATTATAAAAATAAATAAACGCTGTTCTTCCTGTATCTACGTAGGAAGTAGCAGCGTTTTTTTGTTATGAGTTTAAAATGGCTGCTTAAATGGAGTCCCGATGTAATATGGAACATTTGATTCCTTCACAGACAATCATATGGCAGCATATTCATGATCACCGTCATTAAATCATTGGCTGTCTTCGTCATCATTGCCCTCTATACTTGGTTTGGTATTATTTAAAATCATGAATTTACGAGTAAAACCTTGAAATTCACGAGTAAAACTCCAAATCTCACGAGTAAAAGCTTAGAATTCACGAGTAAACCCCCAAAACTCACGAGTAAAACCCTAAATAAGGCTAGTGAGGTACCTATACTGATGTGTGGGTACCCCTTATTATGCATTTTGCAATTTATAAATTATAAAATGTAATATATATGTTGCAAAGAGTTAAATAAATCATATAATAAGGGTGAGCGATGGAATTAATGGAGGTCGATAGATGATGAATGTATTTAAACGAACGAAAAAGATCACGGATGAGCGGGTTGAGAATGTAAGAAATAAAATTTATAAAGAAATGTATTACGTCGTCTTGGCCATTTGCCTGGTGAGTGCACTTTTCAAACTATATAAATATGGTGCAGGCAGCGGGGAGTTATATCTGGAATTCGTGATCATTGTTGCAGGAGGGATGTATTACTTAGCCCGTTCCATTTTCTTAGGTGTATTCTGGGATGAAGTGGAAATGCATGACCGTACCAGCAAAACACCGATGAGCAGGAAGACGATTCTTGGTACGGTTGCTTTGGCACTCATCATCGCTATATTCATGGGGGTGAATAGTGCTGTATCCTATGCTGATGGCAGTTCCCAGGGCGTATGGTATTTTGTATTGGTATCGTTTGTATCCGTTATGATCTATTTGCCGATTTTACTTCTGTTTTTTGGTGGTATATACTTGCTGGCAAAGAAAATCGGAATGAAAAATAGCGAAGATAATAAGAAATAGTAGGTGCCTTTCCTTGAAAAATATAAAACTGAAGCTAGCGAGAGTAGAAAAGGACTTGTCACAAGAAGAACTGGCCAAGATTGTTGGCGTTTCCAGGCAAACGATAGGATTGATTGAATCCGGAAAGTATAATCCCTCATTAAGTTTGTGTGTCGGTATTTGTAAAGCATTATCCCGTACATTGGATGATTTGTTTTGGGAGGAAGACTGATAAGGGTATCCATTGACTTGGGTATCTTTTTTTTTAGGAATTTATCATCAAAAAATGGGGGAAGGTATAGCATGTAAGCAAAAATCTAACATTCGAGAGGGATGGTTTGATGGATCGTACGATTGGTTACTTACGTGAGATATTATCTAACTATACGGACCAATATCCTGAAGCGCAGGAAATTTATAATAAAATCAAAAGCGGACATTTTCATTCTGAAGAAGAACTCGTCAATAAGCTTTCCGGTAAAGAAGCCAGTCTCCTTAACCACATTCTTCCTCAGGAAATTAAGCATGCGAAGGAAGCTAGTGATACGGAACGGGTCACGCAATTATCAGAGGTATATGAACTGATTCTTATATGATAAAACCTTGTCCATGATGATCATGGACAAGGTTTTATCGGTTTTTTATTCCATTTCACTAAGTGAATCCATATGACTGGCTATCATGGCGATGATCGTGCTTGCTTCTTCTTTGCTGAAAATGAAATTCGTTTCATCCTTTATCAGGTCATCATCCGGTGTCCGAATCCGATTGATCCGTTTCAGCACACCATCACCTGTTTCCTGCACGATACCAAATTGATAGGTGACCTCGACTTCATTATCCTGGATATAGGCGGTCACTTCAGGCGTTTCCCAATCTACATCGATTTCGTATATATCGGAATCCTCGCCGTCTGGATCATACGAATCATCATTATCATCATCCATATCCATATCATATTCGTAATCGGTATCATCCTCTTCCAGATAGTTATGGAAGCTCTCATGGACAGCATCGACGATATCTTCAATGTCTGAAAGGATGACCTTGCTGATCTGCCCTAGGTCCGGATCGAATGATTCCATATAAAATTCCTCGTTATATGGATCAAAAAACAGCGTGGAAAAATAATCCCTCTCATTGTCATCCAGCTCTGTATAAAACTCGATGCGTGGATGTTTAGACCCGCGCTCCACGATCATACTGCCATTGCGGTCGTATTTCTCACAAATTGATTGAAGATGATCCTGCAATTCCCCGCTTACTCTGTCAAACCATTCTAATGACATCAACATCCACTTCCTTTCGTGATTATTATTTCCCAGAAAAGGAGAACATGACGTGCCATTTAAAGCCAAATGCTTAACAAAAAATGAAAATTGTCAGTTATAAAAAAGTAATGTAAAGGAAAAATAAGATGAAATGAATATCTAATTAAAAATCCCAGGATTAAAGGTGGAAAAAATTCCAATGACCTTAAGGCTATTCCGTATGTATGGCAGCGATTAATGTAGTTTTTAGACGGAATTTTTTGTACTATTAACTTCCTATAAATGATTGTGTTGTTGTTCCCCAACTGATTTGGGAGGAATACTTTTTGACTTTATCATTCTTAACAAGAGCATCTTGATCAGGGTCATACCAAGCAAATTTTCCTTTTTGCTGGCTGATGCTTGATACTCCTACACCCAAGCCTTCCTCTAATTGTTTCTTATAAATAACAAATGTTTCTCCGTTTTCACTAACTTCTCCTATGATGTCATCCTTTGTCATCTTTTCTTCTTTAATGCCATGATTAATTGTTTCTTCTTTGGTTTTAAACTATTTCAATTCACCGGCTCCATCATCCGCTATTGCAGAACACCCTGTAAGTGCAATCATGGCAATAGCAAAAGATAACACTACCTTCATTTTAAAAACCCCTCTTTTAAGAAAAGATGTAGTACTTACATAATACATTCGATGTAAATATATTTACAATATATAGAAAATGTTTTCCTGCAATACAAATTTGTTGAAGGCTTAAATGGAAGTCATCTTTTGCAAATGCAGTGTTGAAGGTTGGAGAAACAACTCATGCTATCCGATATGCCGGTTTTGCAGATTCAAAGGGGAAAGCAGGTTACCAATTGCATTACATTTATAGACGTGGGAAAAAACAAAATGAATCCTTTTTTTCTGTGAAGTTTTTACATAAAGTCAAAACGAAATACGGATCAAAAGCTGCTCAAATGGGCGGCCTTTTATTCGTTTCCCTGAAGAAATTTCAAGACCATGCTACTTTCATACCGTAAGAGTTTATATAGAGTGTGAAAGGGGGTGAGTGGCATGGCAAACCAGATTCCAGTATCAAGTACGTTGCGAATCGATTTTGAGTCGGGATTAAATGAAAAAGGGGCTATCGTTTTCAAGCGGAGGACATTTTCGAACATCAAGGTCGAGGCGACGGCGGATCAGTTGTTTTCGACAGCCGTTGCAATCACAAGTGTGCAGAATCATCCAATGGGTGAAGTGACCCGAGTGGATACGTATTCATTGATTGGCTAATCGGTTTTTTGAAAGATGTCGGAAGAGGGGGAGGTGATTTGTTATGGCTAAAGTACTTGAATTGATTTTCGTTACCGAGGAAGGAAAGTCAGCGACGATTTCCGTTGATAATCCGAAGGAGCCGGTCGAAGTGAATACGGTTAAACTGGCAATGGAAAAAATGATTGCGGGGAATGTGTTCGTTACATCTTCAGGGGATTTCGTTGATTTGAAGGCGGCGCGCCTTGTCGAGCGAAATGTCGAGGAAGTGGAACTTATCTAACGAATGGAAAGGTCATCTTTGTTGGACACACTTGAAGTGAGGTGAATGAATAGTGGATCAAATCCTGCCATTTGTCAGTGATATTGGTTTCCCGATCATTGTTACCCTTTATTTGCTTCATAGGATTGAAACGAAATTGGATACTTTGAATGAAACCCTTGTGGAGCTGCCAGATCGCCTGCGAGAAGGGATTCCCAAGTCAGGTTAAGGATAGGCGGGGAGCATCATGAATGATATCATTCATGATGCTCTTCCTTTTGAAATGGAAAAGTTTTAATAGATTCTAGTTTTATATCAAAACTATCGGGTATACATAAAACTGTAGCTAGTTCATAAAAAATCCCAATAATAAGGAGGAGTTTTAATGACTAACAACAATGAAAAAATGAGCAGGGAAGAAGCTGGCCGCAAAGGCGGGGAAGCTACAGCAAAAAATCATGATAAGGAATTTTTCCAAGAGATTGGACAAAAGGGCGGAGAGGCCACTTCCGAAAATCATGATAAGGAATTCTATCAGGAAATTGGACAAAAGGGCGGAGAGGCACGAGCCAATCAGCGTGACGGGTCCGATGATGGAAAAATGAGCAGGGAAGAAGCAGGACGCAAGGGCGGGGAAAAAAGTCGACGCTAAATAAAAGAAGCGACCTGAAGTATTTAGTTGTTTCTAGTTTTATAGCTGTTCAGGCGGGTACATGACATATGTAGCTAGTTCATGGAAAATCCCAATAATAAGGAGGAATTTTTAATGACTAACAACAATGATAAAATGAGTCGTGAAGAAGCAGGACGTAAAGGTGGAGAAACAACAGCGAAAAATCATGATAAGGAATTCTATCAAGAGATTGGCCAAAAAGGCGGAGAAGCGACATCCGAAAATCATGATAAGGAATTCTATCAAGAGATTGGCCAAAAAGGCGGAGAAGCGACATCCGAAAATCATGATAAGGAATTCTATCAAGAGATTGGCCAAAAAGGCGGAGAAGCGACATCTGAAAAACATGATAAGGAATTCTATCAAGAGATTGGCCAAAAAGGCGGAGAAGCGACATCCGACAGTCATGGCAAGGAATTCTATCAGGAAATCGGCGAAAAAGGCGGAGAGGCACGCGCCAATCAACGAGATGGCGACGACAGCTCTGACGGTTCCAGTAATGGAAAAATGAGCCGGGAAGAAGCAGGACGCAAGGGCGGGGAAAAAAGCCGCCGTTAAAATATAATCCAGTGAAACTTATAAATGACCGAGGGAGTAACCATTCCCTCGGTTTTTTTATGCCATCAGCAAGTGTCCCGTGGAACTAACCTTTACAGCACATTGCAAAGTGTGCTTGGAGATTAAAGTGGGTAAAGAAATAATACTTAGAAAAGGAAGAGGTGATGAAGAAGTTGATCGCTCATTATTCATTCCCCCGTTTAAAAGTAGGCAGAGTTGTATTCACTGCAAGGCATTCATTGCTTGCTCTCGGTCTTGCTGGAATCGCTTATCTCATTTCCGATAAGAGGAAGCATCAAGCGGTATTCAAAACGGCTTCGTTGATGTGTAAGATCGAACGGAAAGAAGATGCCATAAAGCTTATTTGGCCTGATGAAGGTGGTTTCTATCGGGTATTTAGGGGGCAAAAGCTGATTTACAGCGGTTCGGAGCCAAGGGTTGCAGATCGGGGCCTGACTCCAGGAACCATCTATACGTACACGATAGAAAGCTTGAATGAAAAAGAACAGCCAGTGAACAGGATGAAAATACAGACATCAACGACCGCCGAGAAGAAAAAAGAGGATAATATCCTTTTGGATTTGGTATTCACCACGATTGTCGCAAATGGCCAAGCCAGCCTGGAATGGGAGCCCATCAAAGGAATAGAAGAGTATACGATTTACCGAAACGGCGAGGATTTTGGAAAAGTGTACGGATGTTCCTTCAGTGATCGGAGTATTCGTGAAGATCAGGAATACACATATACCATAAAAGCTAAGCGGCCCCTGCCGCGGTCAGAGCAGGAGTCCTATGCAGTGAAATCCCTTGTAGCGAGTATTGTCGGTGCCGTAAAAAAAGGTTCATCCCAAGCACAGGCAGCGATTGAGGAAATAACGAATACAAAAAAGATAGGGCCTGTAAAACAGCTTTTACAGCAAGTTGAAAACGATGTGGATGGTAAAAAGAAAAGAAATTGGCAGCTGCGCTATTCCACCTTTTTACCGGAAGAGTGGCTGAAAAACCCCAATCTTGCCTCAAAGGTTCCTTATTTTAAAGGAGACAACCGCGGGTTTGATCCTGAATCACCCCGTTACCGGACCAGGGTCGATGTGTACATTCACGAAAAGGAAAGTGAAGCCGAGATTGAATTTTCCAAAGCAGTCGGAAAAAGTGAAGCCTACAACCATGATGGGGATTTTCTCGAGGAAGGAGTGGCCTCGGATGAAGACATTGTAGTGAAACGAGTATTATCCAATCATGAGAAAACGACAATCCAGCTGAAACACTCCGTAGGCAACCCGATCATCATTTCTCCTGCCGTGGATTATAAAGTGATCGGGACCTTTTACCGAAATGGCGAAATCAATATCGCCGGCTATCATGATCAGGCACCGCATCACGAAGTCTACCTAAAGGAGGCAGATGGCGAAAACTGGGAACCGCTGCACCTAGCGGAAAACAAAGGGCTCGAAATGATGGCGCATCCTACGGCCAATCATTTATGGAGATACTCCACATTTACACAATGATATGGACGAAAAGCCAAGATCGCTGATCGTCCTTTTTTTTGTTGATACTAGAAAGTTGACTATTTCAAATACAACAAATACATTGTTTTTTTATAAAAATCGCTTTCGGACACTTGGCGACGGCAGCATACAGCTTTCTTCTTTCTTTCCGAACCATTTGTAACGATTTCTGGCAATGAAATCATAAACGAAGTTCCGGATGAAGCTAGGAACGATGATGAAGCCGTAAAGCAATTTCCATGCCCCCTGTAAACGGCGGCAAATCCTCAAGGCTGCAGATGATTTATAGTAGGCCTTATCCCTTTCGATCAGGACCATGCTATCTATATCTGCAGGAACATCATACTTCTTCAGCAACTCTTGTCCCGCCTCACTTTGAAGCGAAGCGTAATGAAAAAGCCCCTGAGGATCCCGCTTTATAATGAACTGGACACTCGAATCGCAAAAGTTGCATTCACCATCAAATAAAATGACCGGATTCATGAACATTCCTCCTATAGAGAGACGTTATCATACTCATGCTTATATCATACACTACCCGTTTTGGTAAGGCGAAAACGTCTGGAACTGTTTGGAGCTTTGAAATGCTGGAAGTGATTGTTCGTTCCGGCAAGTCACTAAACGGGTGCGTTAGCGCCATAAGAAGGCCGCATTTGGCGGTGGACCCTGATTAGGTAGTTTTTTTGGTTTATGTCTCTGTTATCAAACTGTTATTTTCCATTAACTATACTGTAAACAAGCTATGTTATGGTAGATACTCCAATGAAGTTCCTTTAGTAAAAAGCCGGCAATCCTTTATTAGAGGAAAGCCGGTTTTTTCATTCAAACCATGATTGAGGATTAGGAGATATAACTAGTAGTTTCTTTATAGGAGGAAAGATTTTATGAAACGTGATCCTTATTTTGATAATGCGAAAGCCGTTTTAATCGTACTAGTGGTTTTGGGGCACACATTAGCTAGAATGGTAGAAGAAAACGAATGGATTTTAACTATTTATTTGTTTGTTTTTTCATTCCATATGCCAGCTTTTATTTTAGTATCCGGCTATTTTTCAAGAAAGATAAAAAGTAAAAAGGACCTCTGGGTGCTAATAAAGAAAATATTATTTCCCTATGTAATATTCCAGGTGATTTATACCTTCTATTATCAGAAGTTATTTGATGAACCAATTGAATTCACAATTTTGACTCCAAGATGGGCCTTATGGTTCTTAATAAGCTTATTCTGTTGGAATATATTATTGTTAATATTTTCTTCTAGTAAATATGGAATCGTTTTTTCAATAATTGTATCTCTAATAATTGGTTACATTGGTGAAGTAAATGAATGGTTAAGTTTGTCGAGAACGTTCTTTTTCTTTCCTTTCTTTTTAGTTGGACATTTTTTAGAAAAAAACCATTTTGAATGGGTTAAAAAGAAAAGTAATGCCCTAATAGGCTGGGTTGTACTGGGGGTAATCTTCACCGGTATTTATTTCTATGGTGAAATTACTTGGAGGGAATGGTTTTATGGTCGTTTAGGTTATAAGGAATTAATGGAAGGTTCCATTGCCCTCGGTTTTATATATAAGTTGATCGTTTATTTAATTATGGGAGCAGCAACTTATTGTTTTTTTTGTATCGTTCCTAAAAAGCATACATTTTTTACTGAGATAGGATCCATTACATTAGTTATTTATCTTTTTCATATGTTTATTCTGGAATATGTTTATAACTCATTTATTTATGATTGGATCAAAGAAAGTGGCCAATATTATGTATTATTAGTCATACCTGTAACCATAATATTTATATTATCAAGAAAACCGATTGTAAAAGTGGAATGTGTGTTAATAGGAATGAAAATGAAAACATAACAGAATTACACAAACATGAATATTTCATATAAGTAATGTAAGTATCAAGCACCAAAAAAGTGACTCGCCCTTCAGTTTGAAGGGTTTAGAATGTAGACAAACTCGATGATAATCAAGTTTATCTACAGTTTTTATGAGGGTTTGTAAAACCTCGAACGTCGATTTCCACTCCAGGCACTCGCTTTCCGCGGGCGGTCCGGGAGCCTCCTGGGCGCTTTTGCGCCAGCGGGGTCTCCCCTCGACCCGCTTTTCCCGCAGGAGTCTCGCACCTTCCGTTCCGATCAACTTTGTTTTGAAATTCAGATAAAACCCCTTTTGTCTACAAACTCAGCCCTTCAGTTTGAAGGGTTTTTTCATGAAAAGATATTATCAGGCAGGAGGACCTCAATCGCCATCAAGACCTAATTCGATTTACAAAAAAACTATCTATTTAATTTAAATGGAGCCTCCCACTAAAAGGGCGATGACCCTTATAAAGTTATTTCAGGAAAGAAAATGAAGGTCATTAACCGAAATGTTTCCAAAATTATTAAAGGGTAATTACTTTTGTATTTCACTTTCAATAAATCATCTCTAAACATTCAGATTTGTTTTATTATGACTATATAAGATTTTACTATCATTAAAGGAGCGGCATATGAAAAAGTTTTTCTTCATCTTCATTTTGGCTTTAATCCCTTTCGCCTCAACGACTGTAAGTGCAGAATCTGACTTACCTCTCAATAGTGAAGCCGGGATCATTATTGATGCGAAAAGTGGAAAAGTATTATACGAAAAAAACATGAATAAAAGTATGTATCCAGCCAGTCTAACGAAAGTTGCCACGGCTATATATGCTATAGAACACGGGGATCAGAACGAACTAGTGACTGTTAGCAAAAAGGCAGCGGATGCAGACGGATCTTCGGTATTCATTGAACCTGGGGAGGAAATAGAGCTCTCGAAATTAATTGCAGGAATGCTAATCAACTCCGGAAATGATGCAGCCATCGCAATTGCCGAGCATATGTCTGGTAGTGAAAAACTGTTCATGGAAGATTTGAATGAGTTTTTAAGAAAAGAAGTAAACGTCACCGATACTCATTTTACGAACCCCCATGGATTGTTTGACAAAGACCATGTAACTACAGCCAGTGACCTTGCGAAAATTACCCAATATGCAATGAAAAATGAAACTTTCCGTGAGTATTTTGGGAAGAAGGATTTACCATGGAAAGTGGAAACATGGGACACAACACTAGTTACCCATCATAAAATTTTAAAAGGCGAACTCCCCTATAAGGGAATAACCGGCGGGAAAACCGGTTTCGTCAGTAAATCCGGCTACACCCTGATATCTACTGCTACTAGAGGAGAACAGGACTTGATTGCCGTCACTCTTAAAGCTCCTTCAGACAAGGTTGCCTACTCTGATACTGAGCTTTTATTCGACTATGGCTTTGAAAACTTTACATCAGCCAAAATTGATAAAAAAAGCATGCTTTATTCAGCGGACTACTCTCATTCCTACAGGCTGAACGAAAACTTATATTATACTCATTTAATTAATGATGAACTTAGTATAAAAACGAGTAATGATGGGATTCTCTCCATCATGAACCAAGAAGGGAAAGCAATAGAATCCTTTGACCTTAAAACGGTCGCTGATGTCAGGAACACAGTATTGAATGCCTCGATTGAAAAGGAAACAATCAATCAGAAGCTAATAAATTTTCTGTCCCAGGATGGGGAGGGGTTTTCATTTTTATCATTCTGATAACGTTTTTTCTAAAGAAATCACCGACTGGCAAGTAGAAGCGTTGCGCCTTATACATACCCCAGACACTAAAGGGGAGCTTATAAATCATAAAAACAAATAAAAGAGTGCACTTATTATACTTGACTAATAGGTGTACTTTTTATTTTTTTTAACGATTTTTATGATTTATGTCTTGATAATTCCAGGACAGGAATATTCTTATCGAGGTACCGTAAAAAGGTCGTGTTTATAGATAGGGCAACTTAATTATGTGAATCAAGAGTATATGACTAAATTCGATATATTTCCCTAAAATATGTGGGGTATATGTATGTATTCCATTTATGAAACTAACGGGGTAGTTTGTTGTAGAGGAGAGTATGTCGCATTTGCCACATATAGTGTAATAAAAGCTAAAATAATCAGCTGTATTGGAAATGGAGTATATGACCATAATAGTAGTAAATAAAACTATTAGGGATGATGTCATGTTGTATATCTATAATGATTATGGGGGTACACATACCACGTCTTTGGCTGCCGCATATCATTTAAAACAATTACCTCAATCGGAAAGAAAATTAACTTCGGAAGAAATATTAAATGTAAAATATTTTAATAAATTAACGAAAGAAGATTTTGGAAAGCTGATTTTTCGCGGGACCGATGAAGAGGGCGACTCAGTTTATACAATTGGACATAAAAGAGACAAACTTGTTGTTCCAGCATTAAAAGAATTGACTTTACTACTAGAAGAGAAATTTCATTTTAACGAAAAAATAGTATTCTCCAATACATCACCAACTGTACCTATTGCTATGTCTATAGGGGGATATTTATCAAGAGCATTAAAAATTGATTTTATAGGTGTACCATTATTGGTTGTAGGTGCCAAACAATGCTGTGATAATATTTTTCGGTTGGTTGAAAATACGAAACAAATAGGGAAAGCAACGAATGGGGAAAAAGTGATTATATTAGAAAATGAAATATATAAGTAATACTATTAAATGTTTTATATCTGTTAGTAAAAAATTGCTTAGCCGATAGGAATCCGTTTATTGAAAATAGCAGGTTGTTAACTTAATCAGGAATTCCAGAATTGAATTAGAAGTAATAGGATATACAGTAATAAACTTAAATGTCGATATATATTAAGTCGACAATTGATGTGCTATAGAAGAGGTGGTGCTTGTTCATTTAACGGGTGCTTTACTTCAATAAGAAAAAGGGTTGCTGCGGCAACCCTTTTTCTTATTGAACTTTTAGGGGCAGGATAGTTCAACCAGGGGATAGATTGTTAAAGAAGATGGTAAATGAACTTAATCGAAAAATAAACCACCACCCGAAAGTGGAGGTCTATTATTGAATGGGGAAATTACTGTTCTTTTAAGCTGGTTACAGAAACACTTTGTTTTTTATTTGGATCATCAAGGGTATGGATTGTAGCTGTTCCATTTTGTTCATCCACGTGCTCAATGTAGATACTTTCCTCATTATAGGTTACATTAACCATATTTGGTGAAGAAGCAATTTCTTCTGCTCGTTGTGCGTTCATTTTAGCCACCTCCTTTGAAGTTGCAACATGTATAATATTTGTTCCGAATTACTTAGATATACATGTTGTAATTAAAATTCTTCCAATAATCCCTTACACCCTTACTTAACTAACTGGTGCGTTAGCTGAAGATCGAGTTATATTTAAGGCAGCTTTTAATCATTTCGACTAACGTGGCAGGCTAGTTCAAAAGATTAAAATCAGTGGTCTGATATAATTACAGAAAATTAAAAAAGTTTAGGGGGATGTAAAATGAATAGTAAAGGATTTTCGATTTCTACTAATAAAAAGTATTTAGATGTAGATTTAATACATGATTTTTTGAATCAAGAAGCTTACTGGTCAAAGGGGATACCCAAGGAAACAGTAATAAAGTCAATTGATAATACGACCTTATGTTTTGGGGTTTATAAGGGTGAAATAGGTAATGAAGTAAGTGAACAAGTTGGATTTGCAAGGGTAATAACAGATTTAGCAACACATGCGTATCTTTGCGATGTGTTTATATTACCTGACTATCGTAAATTAGGATTATCAAAATGGTTAATGGATGTTATCACCAACCATTCCGAACTAGAAGGGGTTCGCAGGTTTATGTTAGCAACTAATGATGCACATTCATTATATAAAAAATACGGTTTTAATCAGATCGATAATCCAGAGCTATTTATGCAAAAAGTCCGTAAATCCCCATTACAACAATAAGGTTATTTTCATTAACTCAAAAGGGATTAGACCCTGCATAATCGTGCACAGAATGTCGGATGATTCGTTTCAATTCCTGCTATTCTTTTGATATAAGGAGGTCATTGAATGGATTTGCTCAAAAATATGAATGGTGCCATTAAATTCATTGAAGAAAATCTTACGAATGAAATTGACTTTAAAGAAGTTGCAAGGCTAGCTTATTGCTCGGAATATCATTTTAAAAGGATGTTTTCCTTCCTTGCAGGTATTTCACTTTCCGAGTATATCCGCCGAAGAAGACTTACAATTGCAGCGTTTGAGCTAAAGGATAACAACATAAAGGTCATTGATATAGCGATAAAGTATGGGTACAGCTCACCTGACTCTTTTGCAAGAGCGTTTCAACATTTGCATGGCATCACACCATCAGAAGCGAGAAGTAACGGCCATTCACTTAAAGCCTATCCACCGATGTCCTTCCAATTATCCATTAATGGAGGCAGTGAAATGAACTATCGAATTGAAGAAAAAGAGGCATTTCACATAATTGGAATTAAAAAAAGAGTTCCAATCATTTTTAAAGGGGTTAATCCAGAGATTGCATCTATGTGGAAAAGTTTAGACGAGAAAACGATAAATGAACTTAAAAACCTATCGAATGTCGAGCCATTAGGGCTGCTTAGTGCATCTGCGAACTTTTCCGAAGGCTGGTTGGAGGAAAAAGGGGAACTTGATCATTATATCGGCGCAGCAACAACGTGGCAATGTCCAGATAACTTAACACAGCTGAAAGTTGATGCGTCTGCATGGGCGGTATTCGAAGCAGTCGGACCCTTTCCTGAAACACTGCAAAATATATGGGGACGTATTTATTCCGAATGGTTTCCATCCTCTAACTATGAACAAAGAGAAGGGCCAGAAATCCTTTGGAACGAAAATAAAGATCTAACCTCACCAACATTCAGAAGTGAAATATGGATCCCCGTTATGAAAAAGTAAGTATAGTAGGCGAAAGATTTATCCGAGGAGCTGTCTTAAGGCAGCTTTATTTACAGGGCAGGATAATGGAATAAGGGATAGGTAATATTTGCCATAACGAGCTATAATGATGATTAGAAAGTGCTTATATAAGGAGATTGGGAAATGCCTGTTATTGAGTATCAACAATTTATTAAAGCACCAGTTGAATTATGTTTTGACCTTGCAAGGAGCGTGGACATCCATACCAAAACGACAGCGAAAACAAAGGAAATTGCTGTTGATGGTGTAACAGAAGGGCTATTAGAGGAGGGGGATACTGTTACTTGGGAAGCCATTCACTTTGGTATTAAACAAAGGCTGAAAGCCCAAGTGACATTCATGGAAAAACCAAATAAGTTTGTAGATATCATGGTGAAGGGGGCCTTCCATTCCTTCGTACACACACATCAGTTTATAGAAAAAACAGGTGGAACTATAATGATAGATAAATTTCAATATTAGTCACCGTTCGGTCCATTTGGAGTTATGGCTGATAAGTTGTTTTTAGAGAAGTATATGAGAGAATTTATCGTTTCTCGTGCAAAGGCTCTGAAAAAGATTGCCGAGAATTTGCACTAATCTTGTCTAACGAACAGGTGCTTTAAATATTAGGGGGGGTTGCTGTCTTTTTTTTGTTCCAGAAGAGATAAATGCTTTTAAATTACGAAGACATTATTGATATACAAAAACGACTTGATGGATTAAGTAAAACTTATGATGGACACACAGAAGGATGGGGAGCACTGGTTGATTGATTTAATAGCTGTTCTTGTTATGAAATTACCGGTTATTAATGAACTAACGGGTGCTTAGCTGAAGTTCTGAGCTGTCTTTATAACCGGCACCCTGAAGATTAGTAAATGGCTCGGCTCAGCGGTACAACCATTTTAGGCCCGCGGATACAACCGACCTTTAATTATAATTACGGATCAAATCGTTTGGCAGCGATTTAATCTTTTTATTTGTTTTTATAAGAATAACATAAATAGAACAAACGTTCCAGTTTAAATGTGTAAAATTATTACTTTTTTTCAAAAATCACTCTGGTAAAGGGTATTGTTAATTCTCTTGGAGACTAAAGGGGCAGGGTAGTTGAAGAAGCAAGTCGAATCAATAAATCATATTCCTTAGGATGGGCGGGAACAACTTGCTTGAGAAATTAAAAGGTTTAAAAAAAGGTTAAGCAGAATGAGATTGACGATGGGGATGTAATTGCAGAAAGGGTGATAAACGAAGAGTTAAAAAGAAGGATAGTTGAATTAGAGAGTTCAGTCTAAGGAGAGCAGAATGAGTACGCGATACATGTGAGGTTGACATCATTCATCTTTTGGGAACTAAAAAAAGTACTTTGATCAAGTAAGGTATCAAAGTACTTTCCATTTAACAAACTACCAATTACCCCAACAGTCATCATCGCAGCATTTCTTCTTACAACAATCCTGGTAATGGTCATCATCGCAGCGTTTCTTCTTACAACAATCCTGGTAATGGTCATCATCACAGCATTTTTTCTTCTTACAACAATCTTTATGCTGGTCATCATCACAACGTTTTTTCTTACAACCATCATAGTAATGGTCATCAACGCAGCATTTTTTCTTACAACCATCATAGTAGTGGTCATCAACGCAGCATTTTTTCTTACAACAATCCTTGTGCTGGTCATCATCGCAGCGTTTCTTCTTACAACAATCCTTGTGCGGGTCATCATCGCAGCATTTTTTCTTACAACCATCATAGTAATGGTCATCATCGCAGCGTTTCTTGTTACAACAATCCTTGTGCTGGTCATCAACGCAGCGTTTCTTCTTACAACAATCCTTGTGCTGGTCATCAACGCAGCATTTTTTCTTACAACAATCCTTGTGCTGGTCATCAACGCAGCGTTTCTTCTTACAACAATCCTTGTGTTGGTCATCATCGCAGCGTTTCTTGTTACAACAATCCTTGTGCTGGTCATTATCATAGCGTTTCTTCTTACAACAATCCTTGTGCTGGTCATCATCATAGCGTTTCTTGTTACAACAATCCTTGTGATGGTCCTCATCATAGCGTTTCTTGTTACAACAATCCTTGTGCTGGTCATTATAGCAGTGTTTTTTCTTACAACAATCCTTGTGATGGTCCTCATCATAGCGTTTCTTGTTACAACAATCCTTGTGCTGGTCATTATAGCAGTGTTTTTTCTTACAACAATCCTTGTGATGGTCCTCATCATAGCGTTTCTTCTTACAACAATCCTTGTGTTGGTCCTCATCATGGCGTTTTTTCTTACAACAATCCTCGTGATAAGACATAGATGTCACTCCTTTCACCTTATAAAATAATATAAATAAAAGAAGCAAAGCCTTCTTTATTTAGAAAGGCTTTGCTAGTCAAGACTAAAAACTAACTCAACACCGTCATTTATGGAGCAGGAAGAGTACTAGTTGGTGGAGTAGTTGTAGTTTCACAACGACGTTCATTTACGTCGCAAATACCACCATGTGAATCTACAATAACTTGTCGAGTCACTGTAATTGTAGTGCGTAGTACAATCTTGACTAAAATAGCATTGGGAGTAACAAGTCCCGTAGTGCCGATGACTGGAACGCCTGGTTGAGCAAAGATCCCTTCTACTACCAATGCGGGTTCTATTACTGTATCCTCAGGGCAGGCACCTGGAAAATCTGTATGCTCCTGGAATGGTAAACTTGTTGAAAGTGTAGCTGTTGCAGGAGTTGTCGATCCTGGTGCCAAAAATGTTACCACAATAGTTACAGGAATTAACCCGATGTTAACGACTTTGTCCCTAATGATTGTCGTATTACGGGTAACACCAGCTAGATTCGGTGTAACAGCTACCGAAACAATAGTGGATCCAGCTGGTATAGCAGGAGTGAACGCGGTAAAAGGAAGTGTTGCTTCTGCAACCTTTTGTACCGCTTTTGAGCCTACAACTGAATTAACTAGGACACAGTCGCTGTTTAATGGTGCAGCGAGTTGGCGTTCTGGCGCTCTAAAATTACATTTGCAAACAGAAGCGTCTTGAGACTTACAAACCTTACATGACTTTTTATTTGAATGAGGATCAAATCTTGAATTATTGCCAAATCTTGAATCACTACCGAAACCCAAGTCGCTGTCGGAACAAGCAGAACCCCAGATGCTGTTCATTGGATCTTTACTACCTAAATTTCCCATAAAATCTCAATCCTTTCTTGTAACTATTTTTTTTTTCGAAAATGAAATGGAGTGTAGTATCGAACCGTACTAAAGCACTGCCAAAAGCATTTTCGAGTAGTTACAAAATATAGTATTAATAAAATAAGGCAATTGCTTGGACAGGTTGCTTATATTTCCGGACAAGTGGTAAATATTTATAGGGTTTACATTTATAATTTAGCATTAGAGGATGTATGGAACGCGGTAAAGAAAAGGACGAGTCCAAAAGGGAAGCAAAAAGCTAAACAATGAATAGTAGAACCTGGGAAAAAACAGATAAACCCAAAAAGGGCTTCTTTGCTCCATTTTTCGGAAAGTGAACAAAGAAGTCCTAGGCTGTCTAAACGAAGTTTCGTTTCCAAAGTTTAGATCTATGGGGTTTATAGAGGGAAATTCAACCGTTAACTTTTAATAAATGTGCTGTTAAACTGTTAATTTCAGGTCGTGAGGGTGGTTTAAAAAAAATTTCCGGTGATTTTTGTGTCATTATCCTAATTAGAACATAAGTTGAATTAACCCATTTAATTATTTCCTCCTAAAACAAATAAGGAGATGTTTCTATTGTCAAATTGTGGTCATGAATCAAGTTGTGGTAACGATATCGGTGGATTTGGTGGCGGTTTCGCTTTTATAGTCGTTTTGTTTATACTCTTAATCATTGTTGGAGCAGCTTGTTTCGGCGGTGATGGAGGTTACGGCGGCGGTTGCAGCCCCGTTCAAGGTTATGGCGGTTTCTGCTAAAAAATGTATTTGAAAAAAGCCGACCTTTATTGGTCGGCTTCTTTTATGGCTAATTTTATTCGCTAATTAATTTATCACGAAGTAAGCTTAATGACTGATTCGATAATTTCATCCCAGTCTTCACTATGAATCTCATGGCCTGATCCATCAAGGGTCACTAATTCAGCATGAGGGATTGCTTTCGCAAGAGCAATCCCGTGCTCGTATGGCAAGGCTGGATCTTCTGTGCCATGAATGATGAGGACAGGTACGGATATCTCACCCATTCTATCAAAATATTCTTCCCCGCCTTGCAGCAAAGCATGATTAAATCTGCTCGGTAGCCGTTTGGCGCGGTCCGCCTCTCTTTTTGCCAGTTTATACATTCTTTCCTGCTCATAAGGTTTGGAAGCGGCTAAAGTTTTCCATCCATCCGCAAGAAAAGCGATGACCGCCTCCCGATTTGACCAATCCATGGAAGCACTCTTCGCATGGTGATCCAATATGCTTTGGTCCATTGGAGGCAGTTTTTCCATTACAGTCCCGAACACACTGGATGCAATCAGCGTAAGCGTAGTTACGCGTTCCGGATATCTCAAGGCAAGAATCTGGCCGATCAAACCGCCTAGGGACATTCCGGCGATAGAAGCCCGCTCTATGGAATAAGCGTCCAGGACACCCGCGGCATCGTCAGCCATATCCGTTATTGTATAGTTGGAGGTACCGGGTTCATAAACGGTCGATCGTCCCAGATCCCGATGATCGTACCGAATGACAAACCTCCCTTGATCAGCCAGGCGGAGACAGAAGTCCTCATCCCACCAGTCTAATGAAGACATCGCTCCCATGATCAAAAGCACTGCAGGGTCCTTGGGGTTTCCAAAACTTTCTGTACATATATCCACTTTATTTATTTTCAGTATCCGTTCATTCATGTTTTTTACCTCCGTATTAAATATTATCTAATTGCGCAGATCAATAAATTCTTTCCGGAGCATGATTGGCCTGCCCTGTTAATTATCGCAGTCTAACCCACTTAATAATCATGACGGGGCCTCCTTTATATTTGTAAATTGGGAAGTATCCCTATGTTACTGTAACATGGGGGAATTCTTTGTACCACCAAATATTTCCATGTTATCCCTTGGGAAAACGTCTGTCATGTTATTCCTTACAAACAGAAAACCCCGAATAAAGAGCACCATTTTTGGTGTCATTCATTCGGGGTTTTTGCAGATGCATTTTCCTTTTATTGAGCTGTATATCCGCCATCTAACACGACTGCCTGGCCTGTGATGCCCCGTGCTTTGTCGCTTGCGAGGAAAATGGCGTAGTCGGCGATTTCACTTACATCAAGTAAGCGGTTTTGCGGGACAAGCGGATAGATGACCTCTTCCAAAACGCTTTCAAGCGGTACTTGTCTTGTTTTCGCCAGATCCTCCAGTTGACCGCGGACCAGAGGCGTGTCTACGTATCCTGGGCAAAGGGCATTGACGGTTATGCCAAAAGAGGCGCTTTCCAAGGCTGCGACTTTCGTTAATCCGATTACACCGTGTTTGGCACTATTGTACGCTGCTTTGTTGGCAAATCCAATTAGACCGTTAATGGAAGAGATGTTGATGATTCTGCCGAAGCCTTGTTCTTTCATGATGGGCAAAACGTTCTTAATTGAAATGAATGGGGCGGTCAGCATGATTTTGATCATCAGTTCGAATTTTTCAGTTGGAAACTCTTCAATTGGAGCAACATGCTGAAGGCCTGCGTTATTGATGAAAATATCTATTCGTCCGTACTTGTCTTTAGCTTGTTTGATTAGTTGGATAATATCCTCTTCACTTGTCACGTCCGCTTTTAAGCCGATAACTTCCAAGCCTTTGTTCCTTAGGTCTAAAGCAGCTTTTTCAACTGTGTTTTGATCAAGGTCGGACAAAACGACCTTTGCGCCATTTTCAGCAAATATCTTTCCAATCTCAAAGCCGATTCCTCTAGCAGAGCCGGTAATTATCGCCACTTTATCTTTAACCATATTACATTCCTCCAATAAAAAATGTAATGGTCCAGGTCTGTCATTTTATGTCGTAAACAGGGAATATTTCACAAGGTAAGCTCCATTGGAAATATAAAGGGAAGGTTTTAAAAATATGGTTTAGGTTAATGAGTAAGAGTCTATCATGATTTTCAAGATAAAAAAAGAATTTTATTTCCCCTTATCGTTGGCATGGATATTGCATGAATAAAATACGAGTGAATACAGGTAATTAAAACGGAAAGGGGAAGCTGGATGATTAAAAAAATAGCGATTATCGGTTCGGGTGTAATGGGGAGTGGGATCGCTCAGTCTTTTGCAGTTAGCGGGTATTTCGTCACTATTAACGATATAAAGGAAGAGTTGCTGCACCATGCCCAAAATCGAATTTCAGAGAATCTATCACTGCTCATTGAGGAGGGGGTTTTGACTGATAAGGAAAAGCAAGGCGCTTTAGCGAATATTACATATAGCGTAGATTTAAAGGGGGCTGTAAGGGATGCTGATTTTATCATTGAAGCCATTCCGGAAGTCATCGAGTTGAAGTTGAATCTATATGAGCAAATGGAGAAAATAATCAAACCGGATGCAATTGTTGCTTCCAATACATCGACCTTTCCGATTTCCCAATTGATGGAGAAGGCCTCGTTTGCGGACCGGATGGTCATCACGCATTTCTTTAATCCTGGCCATTTGGTTCCATTGGTTGAAATTGTTCAGCATGACGAAACAAAGCTGGAAATCGTCAAGACAACAATGGATTTAATGCGTAAAATCGGCAAGTCACCGATTCTCTTGAAAAAAGAAATAGCAGGATTCATCGCCAATCGTCTCCAGACTTCTTTGATGCGGGAAGCCTTTTATCTATTAAAAGAGGGCGTTGCCAATGCTGAGGATATCGATACAGCGATAACGGCTGGACCAGGTTTTCGATGGGCATTCACTGGGCCGATCGAGATTGCTGATTTTGGCGGGCTGGATACATGGCAGCGCGTACTTGATAATGTTTCACCGGTATTGGATCAGAGTAAAGAAGCGCCTGATTTGATTCGTGATTTGGTGGCTAAGGGAATGCTTGGGACGAAGTCGGGAGAAGGGATTTTCACGTATGAAGAATCTACCGTTTCTCAGAAAATCAATGAGAGGGACCGTAATTTTATTAAACTGGGAAAATTAAAAATGGAGAAGGAGGAAGTATTATGAGAGAAGTAGTGATTGCAGGGGCAGCAAGAACACCAGTTGGTGCTTTTGGAGGCAATCTTGCCAATGTGTCGGCGGTTGACTTGGGAGTCGTGGCAGCTAAGGAAGCGATTAAGCGGGCAAATATCTCGGCTGACATGATCGATGAGGTATTGGTTGGGAATATTCTATCTGCTGGATTAGGGCAAAATGTGGCACGTCAGGTTGCGATTCATGCAGGGATTCCGGAAACAACGCCGGCCATGGCCATTAATAAACTTTGCGGATCTGGCCTCCGTACGGTAATAATGGGAGCGCAATTCATTGCCCTTGGTGATGCTGATGTGATTCTTGCCGGGGGTATCGAAAGCATGAGCAATGCCCCGTATTTACTTCCAAATTATCGTTTTGGACAGAAAATGGGTAATACCGAAGCAGTGGATTCCATGACTTATGACGCCTTAACGGATGTTTTTAATCAATATCATATGGGTGTGACTGCGGAGAATATTGCCGAGCAGTGGGAAATCAGCCGTGAAAAGCAGGATGAATTTGCTTTAGATAGCCAAATGAAGGCTGAAAAGGCGCAGCTTGAAGGACGATTTGCAGATGAAATCGTACCTGTTGAATATAAACAAAGAGGAAAGACGATCTCGGTAGACCAAGATGAACACCCACGTCATGGGCTGACGATAGACCAGCTAACGAAGCTGCGCCCTGCTTTTAAGGAAAATGGAACGGTTACGGCCGGAAATGCATCCGGAATCAATGATGGGGGTGCGATGTTGGTCCTGATGTCTAGAGAAAAAGCAGACGAGCTGGGACTGGAAGCATTAGCAACGATCAAGTCTTATGCAAACGCCGCGCTTGATCCGAAAATCATGGGATACGGTCCGGTTCCTGCGACAAGAAAAGCTTTGGCAAAAGCGGGCATGACAATAGATGATATTGATTTGATGGAAGTGAATGAAGCTTTTGCGGCACAGTCACTCGCCGTGCTTAAGGACCTTGAATTGAAGCCGGAGAAAGTGAATGTAAATGGCGGGGCGATTGCCCTGGGTCATCCTGTAGGTGCTTCCGGTGCCCGGATCTTAGTGACTTTATTGTATGAAATGAAGCGCAGGGATGCAAAGACCGGCCTTGCAACCTTATGTATTGGCGGCGGACAGGGAACTGCGCTGATTGTGGAACGGTAATGAATTGGCCTCATTTTCCTATGATATAATGGAGGAAACTTCAGACGGGTTAAGGAGAATAGGAATGGTCAGCGATAATAAAACTATTCAATTGGAATTAGTGAAAGCGATATTGGAAGAATTGCCTTTTGGTGTTTTGGTAGCGAAAAACGAAAAAGAAATCGTTCTATGCAATCGCGTATTATCCGAGGCTTTTGCTGAGAATCAATTTGATCTGCAAATAAATTTGATTTTAGAAAAAAACCTTGTCCCAGCTGTAAATACTCCGATCCGTTTGAATGATAATAATGGGATTGTCAGAAAAGCCATCATTCAGATGGGTGATGAGGAGTATCAGATTTATCTCCTGTTATTTACAAATAATAGGAGTGATTTTCTTAATATTGATAATCATGAAGAACTTCTGTTTAAGGATATTATCGAATTTGCCTATGACGGCTTGGTGATGGTCGATACGGAAGGGTATGTCCAAATGCTGAGCCACGCTTATGCGGATTTTCTTGGGGTCGAACAGGAAAGTTCAATAGGGAAACATGTAACGGAGGTCATTGAAAACACCCGTATGCATGTGGTCGCCAAAACTGGCAAGCAAGAGGTCGCTGAATTACAAAAAATTAAGGATAATTATATAATTGCGACCCGCTCACCGATAAGGAAACAAGGTAAGTTAATAGGAGCGGTCGGGAAGATTCTTTTTAAGAATGTCGGGCAATTTACCGCTCTTTCCAAGCGGATAAATTCACTTGAAGTAGAGCTGAAAAAGTACAAAGGCGATTTTCGCGAGAGAAATAAGGCCTCATATACGTTTGATCATTTGATGGGAAGAAGTCCTGCTTTCATGGAAGTAAAAGGACAAGCCAAAATTGCAGCTAAAAGCGACTCGAATGTGTTGATTTTGGGCGAAAGCGGAACAGGTAAGGAGCTGTTTGCCCATTCCATTCATAATGATAGCAGACGGGCCATGGGTGTGTTTGTCAAAGTGAACTGTGCCGCCATCCCGGCAGAGCTGCTGGAGTCAGAGCTATTTGGCTATGAAGAGGGTTCTTTCACTGGTGCAAAAAAAGGCGGAAAAGCAGGTAAGTTCGAAGCGGCTGAAGGCGGAACGATTTTTCTGGATGAAATCGGTGAACTGCCACTGCATATGCAGGTGAAGCTGCTCCGTGTTTTACAAGAAAAAGAGATTGAAAGGGTCGGCTCGACGGGAAGCATTCCGATTGATGTACGGGTAATCGCTGCAACGAACCGTAATCTGGAGGAAATGGTCTCGAAAGGGGAATTCCGACTTGATATGTATTACCGGTTGAAGGTCTTGCAAATCCAGGTTCCTTCCTTAAGGGAGCGACCGGAGGACATTGAAATACTGGTAAGTCATTTTGTTGAAAAGTACCAGAACCTCATGAAAAAACGTGTAACGGGAATGAGTGATCAAGCTTTACGGCTGTTGCGTCTTTATAAATGGCCGGGAAATATTCGTGAGTTGGAGAATATCATTGAACGCGCAATGAATATAGTTGAAGAAGGGGAAATGATACGTTCCAAGCATCTTCCTAAAGAAATAACGGGTCATAAAGAATCAGTATCGATCCGCACTTTAGCTGAAGTAATGGATGAAACTGAACGGGCTGCAATCGTTTCATGTTTGGAAATGACTTCTGGCAATAAATCAGAAACGGCAAAGAGACTCGGAGTGAGTCGAACAACACTGTATGAAAAAATGAATAAATATGGTTTATGACTGTAGAAATAATCCTTTTGCCAAAAGGTTCAGACTGTAGACAAATTCGAAGAAAATCGAGTTTGCCTGCAGTTTTTTCATTTTAAAAACGTTTCAGGTGTTTTCAGAAATCCGCTCCCTTTCCGCCGACTGTCTGCCAAGTCTCATCAAAGCATGCGTCTCCGGGGTCTCGGCTAGCCAGGTCATTCGGCAGGAGTGTCGCAAATTTCTGCAATCCAGTGAGGGTTTTATTAAACAATGAAGTAAAACCAAGTCTTAATTGTGGTTCAGGATGAGACCAGCCTAAAGTCTTTTTTATTAAAAAACAGTAGGTACATTAGTGGATGTTTTTCACTAGTAAATATTTGAGTGTGTTAGGAAATCCGTACATAAAACGAGAGGGAATTTAAATATTGTAAGAAAAGGCTTACACTTTTTTGAAGTTTATACTCGTGTGTACTGAAACCTTGACAGTTTTAAGGGATTTTAGCTTTCGTAAGGGAAACAAAATGTTTGAAAAGGCTTTAAAAGATGAGATTTTTCATTGTATTTAAGTTGGCACAATAATTGCATAATTATTTAGTGAATGGCCTATCTGTCATTTTAGATTGTGCTTCCACGTAAAATGAAAAGGGATTTCATATCATTCAGTAATTGTTGAAAGCGTTCTCAATAATTGGGAGGCGCTTAGGAAGATCATTCAGCTTGACTTGGGGAAGGCAGGCTTGGATGGTAAAAGCGGAAAGATTAAAAATGTGGAATTTAGGAGATTAATAGTTCTATTTAAAGGCTTCCGAAATAATTTTGGGGCAAGGGGAGAAAAGGGGGAATTGAGTTGCTGATTCAAATTTTAGCCATCGTTGTGGCGCTGGGACTTTTAATCTTTTTAGCCTACCGGGGCTATCCGGTCATTATCATAGCGCCGATTGTTACTTTATTGGCGGTCATTTTATCCGGAGGACATTTGCTGCCGAGTTATACAGAGACATATATGACGTTTGCGGCTAACTATATAAAAGCGTTTTTTCCGATATTTTTATTAGGGGCCGTATTTGGAAAAGTCATGGAGATGAGCGGTGCAGCTGCATCCATTGCCAAGACCATCGTAAAATCACTAGGTTCAAAGCAAGCTATTCTTGCTGTGGTGCTGGCCTGTTCGGCGCTGACATATGGCGGGGTTTCACTCTTTGTAGTGGCATTCGCCGTTTATCCATTCGCAGCGGCAATTTTTAAAGAAGCAGACATTCCAAAGAGATTATTGCCGGGAACGATAGCGTTGGGCGCTTTCACTTATACGATGGATGCCCTTCCTGGAACACCTCAGATTCAAAATATCATTCCAACGAATTATTTCGGAACAGATACCTATGCAGCTCCAATAATGGGGATTATTGGTGCGATCATGGTATTCACTGGAGGAATGCTCTGGTTAGAACGTCGTCGTAAACAAGCGTTGGCAAATGGTGAAGGCTACGGGGAAGGGCATATTAATGAACCAGAAAGTGCAGAACAGCAAAACCTGCCTAACTTTTGGCTGTCCATTGTACCGCTAATCCTTGTCGTAGCATTTAATTTTGCTTTCAGCCGCAGTTCCATTTCGGTTAAGCACTGGTATGATGCATCGATGTTGAAGGAAACTTTCAACATTGCCGATGTAAGCACAGTCACTTCATCCTGGTCTTTGATTGTTGCACTGACTATCGGCATTATTGCAGCGATGCTTCTGAATGTTGGACGTATCAAGGTCAAATTGGCAAGTGGATTAACAGCTGCTGCAATGGGATCTTTGCTTGCCATATTCAATACCGCATCTGAAGTTGGTTTTGGGAATGTGGTGAAAACGCTTCCTGGGTTCTCGGTCATTCAAAACTGGGTGTTCAATGCAAGTGGTAATCCGCTAGTATCCGAAGCCATTGCCGTCAATGTGCTGGCAGGGATTACCGGATCTGCATCTGGTGGACTTTCGATTGCGTTAGAAGTAATGGGAGGTCACTATTTGCAGTTGGCCCAAAGTGTCGGAATCACTCCGGAAATGCTTCATCGAATTGCATCCATGGCATCTGGCGGAATGGATACGCTGCCGCATAATGGTGCCGTCATTACCTTACTTGCCATTACTGGACTTACACATCGTCAATCTTACAAGGATATCTTTGCGATTACGGTTTTGAAAACAGTGACCGTGTTCATCATTGCTTTTGCAACATCACTGTTTATTTAATAGAATAGTATTAAGAATGGAGATGATGGAAAATGAGTAAATTATTAACATCTTTTGATAGCGCTATTCAACAAATCGAGGATGGAGCAACCATTATCGTTGGCGGGTTCGGATTAAGCGGAATTCCAGAAAAACTAATCATTGCTTTGCGTAACAAAGGTGTAAAGGATTTGACGATTGTCAGCAACAATTGTGGTGTCGATGATTGGGGTCTCGGTCTTTTGCTTGAAAACAGACAAATCAAAAAAATGATCGCTTCTTATGTAGGGGAAAACAAGTTATTTGAACAGCAATTTTTAAGTGGCGAGCTGGAGGTCGAGCTGGTTCCCCAAGGAACGCTGGCCGAGCGTTTAAGAGCGGGCGGAGCGGGAATTCCTGCCTTTTATACAGCTACAGGAGTAGGAACGGAAGTCGCAAAAGGTAAAGAACATAAAGAGTTTGATGGTCGCACATACATTATGGAAAAAGGAATCGTCGGAGATTTTGCCTTTGTAAAAGCCTGGAAAGCAGACCATTTCGGTAATCTTGTATATCGGAAAACCGCAAGGAATTTTAACCCTGTCGTTGCCACCGCAGGGAAAGTCACGATTGTCGAAGTGGAGGAGCTTGTGGGCACAGGAGAGCTCGATCCAGATGAAATTCATACTTCAGGGGTTTATGTACAAAAAGTGCTTGTAGGAAATGACTATGAAAAACGAATTGAAAAACTTACAACTGCTAACGCATAAAAAGGAGGAGTATTCGAATGACTAGACAACTAATTTTAGAACGGGCCGTTAAAGAAATCAAAGATGGTATGTGTGTAAATTTAGGGATTGGAATGCCGACCTTAATTGCCAACATGATTCCAAATGACTTTAATGTCATGCTTCAATCGGAAAATGGCTTACTCGGAATCGGGCCTTATCCACAAAAGGATGAAGTCGATCCGGATTTGATTAATGCAGGAAAAGAAACAGTAACGGCAAAGTCGGGGGCATCATTTTTTGATAGCGCTGAATCGTTCGCGATGATTCGCGGCGGCCACATCGATCTAGCCATTTTAGGCGGGATGGAAGTTTCCGAGAATGGGGACTTGGCAAACTGGATGATTCCAGGGAAGATGGTAAAAGGAATGGGAGGAGCGATGGACCTCGTCCAAGGCGCAAAACGAATTGTTGTCATTATGGACCATGTGAACAAGCATGGGGAATCCAAA
Organism: Peribacillus sp. V2I11; assembly: GCF_030817135.1. Taxonomy (NCBI): domain Bacteria; kingdom Bacillati; phylum Bacillota; class Bacilli; order Caryophanales; family Bacillaceae; genus Peribacillus; species Peribacillus sp. V2I11. The sequence goes on from NZ_JAUSYW010000001.1 coordinate 3,508,374, forward strand.
GTGAAAAAGAACTGTACATTGCCATTGACGGGGGAAAAGGTCGTCCATTGCCTGATTACGGAACTGGCTGTTTTTCAATTTACAGAAGCTGGCATGGAATTGATTGAGTTGCAAAATGGCATAACACTTGATGAAGTGAAAAGTAAAACAGAGGCTGACTTTACAATAAGCCCCTCTATTGAAATTAGAGCGTAAGTTAAAGAGATTAATAAAATAATATATGATTAGACTGCTTTCATTCGCAAACGGGCGAACGGAAGCAGTCTAATTTTTTTTGGAAATTCCCTTTCTACTGTGAAGGAACAACAAGCTATTTCACCTTAGTTATCAATACTTGGCAGACAGTAGGCGGAAAGGGAGAGGATTTCTTAAGGAGGGTATGTGTAAGGATTTCCACTCCAGGCACTCGCTTTCCGCGGGCGGTCCGGGAGCCTCCTCGGCGCTCGCCTGCGGGGTCTCCCTTGGCCACGCTTTCCCCGCAAGAGTCTCGTACCTTCCGTTCCAATCAACTGGAACTTCTAAAAATCAAATCACTTTAAAGTATAAATGTTAAGGTGTCCTTATATTTCATTATTAGGTTCATATTTGTTGCTTCCAGGAAGTTTCTTGATTTTATTCCAGGCTTCAATTGCTTCTGCACGACTTTTACCTTGATTTTTCGAATCAGCAAAGAAGTCACTAGTGAATTGATTGTATTCAAATTGAGGTGCAATCTTTTTCTTGAATGTGGGGTCTTTCTTTCGTTCTTCTTCCTCATACCAAGCATCTACAACATCACGATGCGTTTTCCCTACGTTACTTTTAAGGTAGTTTTGAATATATGTTTAAAAAAGAAATTTAGGGATAACAGTCTTGAAAAAGGCTCTCACATCTTGACTACAACGATGGTTTTCTGTAATGACTGTATCCAGGCTTAAATGTACTTGAGGCTCTACCGTCCTGTTGATTTTGGTTTTACTAATAGGACTTTTTATCTCTCCTGTCCGAAGAAATGTTTCAATCCTATCGGAAATTTCTATCTTTGAACCAGTAGAACTTATCCCGCTTTCCCTGCAATACGTTTGCAATTCCTCTTTCAACCAATAGAAATCTTTGAAACTTTCAATGCTACTATCTTTTGATAGATTAGGTCTCAAACAATAACACTTCCTTAAATTCTATTATATATCCATTATAGAACGAATGTTCTTGTTATTCAAAACAACAAATTCAAAAACAACAATTTACGAAAACAGCCTTAAGAAAAAACTGTAGGCTACTCTCATCCCGAACCATGTTTAAGACTAGATTATCCTTCATGCTTTTTTACTGTAACCCTTAATGGATGGAAGAAATATGCGACACTCCTGCCGAAAAACTGGCTAGCCGAGACCCCGCAGCCGGTTTACCGGCGAGGAGGCTTGGCAGACAGTCGGCGGAAAGGGAGCGGATTTCTGAAATCAACCGGAACGTTTGTTAATTAAATAACATATTACTTCTATTCTCTAATAAATGAGAACAAACTTTTCCAACCATGCTACTTTTCTGTTAAAAAGGCTTATATAAAGTCTGATGGGAATTTAAAAGGAGGGATTATAGTGAAAGTAGCATTACAGACATTATTGGATCGTTCAGTGAAAAAGATGGGCAAAGGGATGAACCCTGTGGTGAAGGCATCGGCATTGGAAATGGTGGAGCGTGCTTATACTGAAGGGATCACTGTACAGATAAGTGCCGGCCATCGCTCTTTGGAAGATCAAGCCGCGCTTTATGGTCAAGGACGAGTTTATAGCTATAACGGAAAAAACTATAGTAATCTAGCTAAACTTATTGTGACGAACGCTAAGCCAGGGCAATCTTATCATAATTTTGGACTGGCTATCGATTTCTTCATTGTGAGTGATGATGGCAAGAGAGCAATATGGACAGTGAATTCAAAGTGGAAGCGCGTGGCTGACATAGGTAAGGAATTAGGATTTAAATGGGGAGGGGATTGGAGTTCATTCAAGGATTATCCCCACCTGGAGATGACAGGCGGGTTATCTTATACACAGTTACAAGCAGGAAAAGAACCTCACCTCACCTTCAAATTAGAAAAAATGGAACTGCCGAAGAACAGCAAAGGAGATAGTCATATAATTTCGATACAAAAAACGTTAAATAGCCGGTATGAAACGGCTATTGAGGGTGATGGGTTTTATGGTCCCGAAACTCGGTCGGCCCTTATAAAAGGTTTACAAACGGAGCTGAATAAGCCATTCAATAAAAAGCTGGTTGTCGATGGAAAATGGGGACCTAAAACCAAGACTGCAATCGTCACCATAAAGAAAGGAGCTGCAGGCAATATCACATGGATCCTGCAAGCAGCGCTCTATATGAAAGGATTTAATCCCGGGCCCCTTGATGCAGAATTCGGGAAAAAAACCGAGGCGGCATTATTCAAATACCAAAAGGCAAGCAGAATTTCCGCTGATAAGCTTGCGGGTCAAGAAACATGGAATGAATTGTTTGCTTGATAGGGCATCAATCCCGTTAGCAGGAGTTAAAGCTGTGGCAAAGGTGCTCCAACTACCACCAATTTTTCTCATTACTTATACTTCCCCTCAAATATTAAATATTCATTGCAAGTAAAGTTCTTAATATTCCTTTAGAGTACGTATCTGTCGCTATTTTAGTATGAGCTTCCTTGGCTTCTTGAGTTGCATTCCCTACAAGGTAACCATGTTTAACACTTTTTAACATGAGTAGATCATTTCCGCTATCCCCGAAAGCGAAGGCATGCTCCCGACTCAGCCCGAATTTGTCTAGCATAAAACGTACAATCTCATTTTTTCCAGTACCTAATGGAATAAAGTCCACATCATAACTATCTTCAGGATCGCCGGCAAGGGGATTACAACGATTGATATTTACCCCTATCCCGTACTCTTTGGCCACTCTCTGGATGGTGGATAAGTTCTTCTTGTCGACAGATTCATGTTGTATTTGATAATAATAATTTCTTTTATAGCGTGAACTTCCCATTTGAGTCTGAGGAGTTAATGGTATATTGCCGTTAAGTAGAACATTATAAATTTCTTCAACTTTCCTTTTATTAAATTCTTCGATATTAATCTGTGAATGCCAATCTGGATCCTTTTCCAAAAAGTTTTTTTCTGAAAAATAGGTGATTTCGGTACCTAAGTCACTGGCTATGAAATGCGGAAAAAATCTGAATCCACCGCGTTCCATTTTATGTAATATTGATTCGATACTACTCCCAGTAACCCAGCCAAAGACAAGTTCTTCATCATAGCTTTTTGCTTCTAAGAAATTTTCAAGTTCATATAAATCTTTCTGTCTCTCGTGACTCATGGAGTGAGGATAATAGGTTTCATCAAAATCACAGAATACAATGTATTTTGGGTTTTCAACATTTGGCAATAATTGAAACCCGCCCTTTTTATTCAATAACATACAATCCCTCCATTAGCTAAAAATATCTAAAATGCTTTAGTAGCAACAAACTTTAATGAAAAATACACCTCCGGAAGATATTTTTAATATGTGGTATATTAGGAACGGTTTCATAATAACTTCTGAAATCGATAACATGTCAACAACTTATTACAAGGATGGGATTAAATGACTAAAATTAGCGAGATAGCTAAGCTATGTAACGTCTCTAAAACAACGGTATCTAGAGTCTTAAATAATCATCCATATGTATCAAAGGAAAAAAGGGAACAAATCTTAAAGGTCATTGAAGAGCTTGACTATACACCAAGTTCACTTGCCCGGAATTTCAGGACAAATAAAACCCAAACCATTGCAATATTAGTCCCAAGATTCGATCATCCATTCTTTGCCCAATTGATTAAAGGAGTATCTCTAGCAGCATTGGAAAATGATTATAAAGTTCTTATTTTTCAAACCTTTTATGATTCGAAAACTGAATTAGATGTTATGGGGAAATTAAAGAATAGAGAAGTGGATGGGGTTATTTTAGGAGCGTTAGAAAATGAATGGAATTTAATAAAGCCTTATTTGAAATACGGCCCAATTTTATTGTGTAATGAATACCATCATTTCGCCTCTATACCGATTATTGGTTATGATGAGTTCGAAGCGACATACAAAGCTGTTGATCATTTAATAAAAAAAGGCCATGAAAAGATAGGTTTTTGCTACGATACTTCTTATAGTCAGGCTCAGGGTCAAAGAAAAGAGGGGTTTTTAAAAGCTTTAGCAGATAATGATTTACTACACAATGAAGACTGGATATTTGGACATGGGTTTAATATTGAAGATGGATTCCGTATTTGTGATGAAATATTTAAATTAAAAGAAAAACCTACTGCCTTATTTACTGGAAATGATCAGGTCGCAGCAGGAATTATTAAAAGGGCAAATACGTTGGGCTATAAAATACCGGAAAGCCTAGCTATAGTTGGTTATGATAATCAATCCATTTGCCAAGTCACAACCCCCACCATAACCACAATCGATATACCGATTATGGAACTAGGACAACGCACTGTAATGGAATTAATAAAATATTTAAATAATGATTTGAAATTAAAACGCGACGTTATTAAATTACCTACTAAACTTAAAATCAGGGAATCGACCTAACCTTCATTAGGATATAAAAACTTTATATTTAGGATCATTATCCTTTTAAAAGTGCTAAAGAAATTCTGAAAGGTGCGGAGTTCAGGAGTTCCAGTTATAATAACGTTGGCGGATAGGGTGTAATTAGATCAAAGCGGAAATAATACCCGGGAATAATCCGATCAACCCCCAGAATAATTCGACTTTCCCGGGAAATAATTCACCTAAACCCAACATGATTCGACTTACCCCGGAATGATCCTTCCTATACACAAATCCGCTTTTTATCTAAAATTCATTCAAGTTCCAAGCACCAAGCATTGCATCGCATAAAGCTCCCTGGCGGGTATTCGAATTCACATTCGGAGATGAAGTTGAATTTTAGCTTGCGGCAAATTGCGTTTGATGCAGGATTATTGATCGAAGGGAATGCGTGAATGCACTTGTATTTTCGTTCAGCTTTGATTTTCTCTATCAGTGCCTTCACGGCATGGGATGCGATTCCTTTTCCTTGAAATGAAAGGAGGACGCTCCAACCGATTTCGTACACATTTTCATCGTTCCAGACTGTTTGCCAGTAGCCAACGGAACCGGCTGCCTCTCCTTCTGGAAACGAGTTGATGCTAAACATGCATCCATTCTCTCCAATCTGTAGGTACCGTTGATGGCGTTTCAGGATTTGTTCATTACTTTCTGGTCCGCCAAGATGTTCCATCATTTCTGGGGCATTTAGTTGAAATAATAATTCAAGGTCTTTATCTTCCCACGATTTAATTTCTATTTTAGTTTCTTTGCTTCGTTCTGAAATCCGACTCACCCCTGAATTTTATATTTTCATATATAATCTTCTTGGCTTAATGCGAGATTCCTTTAATTGACCTTATTATTCTATTGCCTTTGTGTTGAAGTTTGATTTTAATAAGAATAAAGAGATGATTGTTTCCCATTAAATGCTATAATTTACAGGTGATTCTATCAAATGACAGAGAACGGAGATGAAGAAATGAAATCTTCAGTAAATCAGTTTTCCACTCAATTTGAATGGATATTGAATGTGATCAATGTGGGTGTCCATATTGTGAATAAAGATGGGGATACGGTATTTTACAATGAAATGATGGCACATATCGACGGGCTTGATCGTGAACAGGTGCTGGGGGAAAATATTTTTCAGCTTTATCCTTCATTGACTGATGAATCCAGTACGCTGCATGTAGCATTGGAAAAAGGCAATGAAACGATTGAATCCATTCAAACATATGTCAACTTAAAGGAGAAAAAGATAACATCCATCAATAGTACGTATCCTTTGTATGAGGATGGTGAAATTATTGGGGCAGTCGAAATCGCAAAGGATATTACGAAGGTCATGAATATGTACGACCAAATTGTCGATTTGCGTTCCCAGCTGGCCGAGACCCATAAGAAAAATAAGTTTTCTGAAGGGACGGCGACCTATCATTTTAGTGATTTGATCGGTAATAGTCCTGCTTTTCAGCAAGCGATTTCATTGGCGAAAAAAGCGGCCCGTACACATTCCCCAGTCATGATATATGGACCAACAGGGACAGGGAAGGAACTGGTAGCGCAAAGTATACATAATGTAAGTGCTCAGCGAAATCAGCCTTTCATCGCGCAAAACTGTGCAGCTGTTCCAAAGGAATTGATGGAGGGGCTGCTGTTCGGCACGACGAAAGGGGCTTTTACCGGAGCGATGGATCGCATGGGCATTTTTGAGCAAGCAAATGGGGGTACCCTTTTCCTTGATGAGCTGAATAGCCTGGACCTCGGTCTGCAGGCAAAATTGCTGCGAGTGCTTCAGGAAGGTGAGGTGCGCCGTGTTGGAGGTTCGAAGGAGCAAAAAGTTAATGTGAAGATCATTGCTGCGATGAACATTTCTCCAGAAGAGGCGTTGGAGCGGGGAATCATTCGCTCGGATTTATTCTTTCGCCTGAATGTCGTGACAATCCAAATGCCTTCACTTTTGGAGCGTAAAACGGATATTCCGGAAATCGTCAATCACTTTATTCAAAAATTCAACAAATCATTTTTTACCGAAGTGCGCGGGATCAGTCAAAAGGCGATGAAGCGTCTTATTCAATATCCATGGCCCGGGAACATTCGTGAACTGGGACATGCCATTGAGTTAACCTTTAACGTCATGGACGCAGGGGAAGATTTGATTGATGAACATCATCTTCCTGCTTATCTTTTCCCTTCAGGAAATTATGCTGCAGCAAATGCCCAGAGCCATCCTTCCCCATTGAAAAACAAGATTGATTTACCTGTCGTTCTTGAAGAAATGGAAAGGGAAATGATCATCAATATGTTCGAGAAATATAACGGGAATATCAGCAAAACGGCAGAAGCCCTCAATATTAAAAGACAGGGACTGCAATATAAGTTAAACAAGTACGGCATTGAAAAAGTTTATACGGCAGGATCGAAGGAATCAAAGTAAATTCAGATTTTTTGGAAACGCTGTCACTTTCTTGATCATGATGTAACGTAAAGAGGGCTCTTGTGTAAAGAGACCCTCTTTTTTTTGCTTGGTGCAAAGAATCTGGCTGCAAAAAATTATGCGATATGAAAAATATCTTGCGATTTTAAGCTCGGTTTGCCCCCTTTTGCTTATGTTTTCCTTGTTATTAATGTTGGCATCATTCTTGCGAGAGTATATATATAAGTTCTTAGAATAAGGGGGCATTTTAAATGAATTTGATGGGATTGGATGTAAAACATAAAGAATACCTAGGTGGACGCAGGCATTATAATGATATCGAATTGTGGAAGGATGTAACGGAAGAGCAGTGGAATGATTGGATCTGGCAATTGACCAATACGATTAAAACACTGGATGATCTGAAAAAGGTCGTCAACTTGACACCGGATGAAGAGGAAGGAGTCCGGATTTCGACTCAAACGATTCCGTTGAACATTACGCCTTATTATGCTTCATTGATGAATCCCGATGATCCTCGCTGTCCGATTCGTTTACAGTCGGTACCGCTTTCGGCAGAAATGAACAAGACTAGATATGATTTGGAGGATCCGCTGCATGAGGATGAGGATTCCCCTGTTCCAGGATTGACGCATCGTTATCCGGATCGGGTTCTATTCCTTGTAACGAACCAATGCTCCATGTACTGCAGATATTGTACGCGACGCCGTTTTTCAGGCCAGGTTGGCATGGGTGTTCCCAAGAAGCAGCTTGATGGGGCGATTGAATATATCCGGAACACTCCGGAAGTGAGGGACGTGCTGATCTCTGGAGGAGACGGCCTGTTGATCAATGATAAGATCCTTGAGTATGTATTGAGTAACTTACGTGCCATCCCGCATGTGGAAATCATTCGGATCGGAACACGTGCACCGGTCGTTTTCCCGCAGAGGATTACGGAAAATTTATGTAATATTCTGAAAAAGTACCATCCGGTTTGGTTGAATACGCATTTCAATCATTCACTTGAACTGACGGATGAAGCGAAAAAAGCATGTGATATGCTGTCGATGGCAGGGGTGCCGCTTGGCAATCAGGCAGTTATCCTGGCTGGAATCAACGATAGTGTACATATCATGAAAAAGCTTATGCATGACTGTGTTAAAGCAAGGGTAAGACCTTATTACATTTATCAATGTGATCTATCCGAAGGGATTGGACATTTCCGGGCGCCGGTTTCAAAAGGACTGGAAATCATTGAAGCGCTTCGCGGCCATACATCAGGATATGCGGTGCCAACCTTCGTGGTGGATGCTCCTGGCGGAGGCGGAAAGATTGCCTTGACTCCGAATTACCTTCTTTCGCAAAGTCCGGATAAAGTCGTTTTACGGAACTTTGAAGGAGTGATCACAAGTTATCCGGAGCCGAAGAATTATGTTGCCGGCAGTGCGGATGCTTACTTTGATGAAGTGTATGGTACTGCGGATAGGAAAGAAGCCGTCGGGATTTCCGCTCTCATGACGGACGAGAAATTCAACTTGGTGCCAGAGGGCCTTCGTCGTCTTGACAAGAGAAAATCGTATGAAAGCACTGAAGAACATGCTTCCTTGAAGGATCGCCGTGATAAACGGGATGAAATGAAGGAAAAATTAAGGTTAGCCCAAGAAAAAAAGAACGCCATGGCCGCTAGTGGCTCGGTGAAATCTGATGGCAAGGAGGAATGAAGATGGACTGCTTGTGGTGCAATGCCCCAAACGTAGAAGAAAGCGAAAAGAAGGATTGTTACTGGATCATGCCTGACGGGAAACGCTCAATAAAAGTCCTTCAAGTTCCAGCCTTGAACTGTCCTGAATGTGGAATCTATGTGTCTGATTCGATGAATCAAAAGGTGGATGAAGCCTTATCCATCTATGATGTGAGTGAATATCCTGATGAGTTTACGTATGATCAGCTTCTTCAGGCACCTGTCAAAAAATTATTTAATTGGAAATAGAATGCCGGGAGAAGCGGATGATATGCATCTCTTCTCCCGAATTCTTTAAATAAGGGGGGTACATAATGCCTGTTCAAAAGCTGCCTTTTTTCACCCAAATGGAGACTGGGGATTATTATACGATGGAACTCTATCATGATCATGCCAATCAGCGCTTACGCATGGATGATTATCGGGGAAATATTAAAAAAGCGATCGATCGGGCCCTTGTCATCGCAAAGGAGCAGGGCTTTACAAAAGTGATACTTAAAGCCAGGAATGAAGATTTATCCGCTGCATTGGGTCAGGGATTCATGCTGGAAGGAATATTGAGCAAGTATTTCAAAGGGAATGATGCCTATTGCATGGCCTTCTATTTAACGGATGAAAGGCGAACAAGCGACTTTTGGGTCAAGGAAGATAAAGTCATCCAAGACGTCAGTCAGATTCCTAGACTGATTGAATCCCAGCAAATGCCTGAGAGTTATATCCTTCGGTTTGCTACGGGGAAAGATGCACAAGAGCTGGCGAAGTTATATGGTGCCATCTTTGAAACCTATCCTACACCGATGAATGATGAGCGATATATCAAGAAAGTGATGGAGGAAGGTACGATCTTTAGTGTTATCGAATATGAAGGGACCATCGTGAGTGCTGCATCCGCGGAAGTGAATGAGATGTATCACAATGCTGAATTAACGGACTGTGCAACAATTCCCCAACATCGGAAGCATGGTTTCATGAAGGTGCTCATCTCCGCATTGGAACAAGAATTGTTCAGGAAAAACATTTATTGCTCTTATTCATTAGCGCGTTCATTGTCAATGGGCATGAACGCCGTCTTTCATCAGCTGGGATATGAATATGGAGGCAGATTAACGAAGAATTGCAATATTTGGGATAAGTATGAGGACATGAATATTTGGGGTAAAGATTTATCCCTCAAGTAGGAGGATTGTTTCTATGGCTAAATACACATGGGTTGATAAAGAAACCTGTATTGCGTGCGGGGCATGCGGTTCAACAGGTCCTGAAATTTATGACTATGACGATCAAGGGATCGCTTTCGTCATCTTGGATGATAATCAGGGGATTGCCGAAGTTCCTGAGATCTTGCATGATGACATGCAAGATGCCATGGAAGGCTGCCCCACAGAATCCATCCTGATTCAGGATGAGCCTTTTAGTTGGTAAACTGGTTCTGAAAATTAATTGATTAATAGAATAATGCACAGTGGGTACGAACGTTAAAAGGAGAGATGACATGACACGCAATTATTTGATTAAGCCTACTTTAGATCATGACTATCCCACTATCTCTCATGGGAATGGAATTTATCTTTATGATATAGATGGAAATCAGTATATAGATGGATCATCAGGAGCGGTCACAGCAAGTATTGGCCATGGTGTGGTAGATGTTGTCGAGGCAATGACGGAGCAAGCCCGCAAAGTTTCTTTTGCATATAGATCTCATTTTACTAGTGAAGCCGCAGAGGCATTGGCCAAAAAGCTAAGTGAGTTGGCTCCTGGGGATTTGAATTGGTCATTTTTCGTGAATAGTGGATCGGAAGCTACCGAAACGGCGATGAAGATCGCGATTCAACATTGGCAAGAAAAAGGGTTTGAGCGAAAAAACCGCATCGTCTCCAGGTGGACGAGTTATCACGGGATCACGATGGGCGCTTTATCGATGTCCGGCCATGTACCAAGAAGAAAGCGTTTTGTTCCGCTATTGGAGGATTTCCCTAGCATTTCGGCTCCCTACTGTTATCGCTGTCCTTATAATACTGAAACTTCCGGATGCAAGCTTCAGTGTGCAAATGAACTGGAGACAGCCATTCAAAGGGTCGGCTCCGAGAATATCGCCGCCTTCATCGCAGAACCCATAATCGGAGCATCCGCTGGTGCTGTAACACCGCCGGATGGCTACTATCAAAGGATTAAGGAAATCTGCGAAAACTATGACATCCTTTTTATTGCCGATGAGGTAATGACGGGAATCGGACGGACAGGAAAAATGTTCGCGATGGAACACTGGGGAGTCACTCCGGATATCATCGCATTGGGTAAAGGAATGAGCGCAGGCTATACTCCAATGGCAGCCACAATGGTTACTGACCGTGTCATGGAACCCATTTTAAAAGGCTCGAAATCAATCATGGCTGGACACACATATAGTGCAAACCCTCTATCTGCTGCGGTTTCATTGGAAGTGCTTTCCTACATTGAGGGAAATGACCTGGTTAAGGCAGCGGAAGAGAAAGGTCTATATCTGTTTAAGAAGCTGCAAGGATTGGCTGGGAAATTCGACATCATTGGTGATGTAAGAGGGAAAGGGCTGCTCCTTGGGCTTGAGTTTGTCTCAGATCGGATTTCAAAAACGCCATTCGACTTGCAAGTCGGCCTGACTACAAGGCTTGTCAATAAGGCTTTTACGAAGGGGTTGTTAATCTATCCTGCTGCAGGTGCGATTGAAGGAATCGCTGGCGATGCGGTTATCCTATCTCCGCCATTAATCATTACGAATGAAGAAATCGATCGCCTCGTCAAGATATTGGAAGCTTCCCTCGCAGAGTTGCAGCAAGAATTGCACGCGGAAGGTTTGATTGAGGACATGCAGGCTATTTAGGGGGAACGGTATGAAGCAGGTCATTACGAAGAAAAACAAAATTGTGACCATGGAAGAAGCATTGGAGCATATTTCCGATGGATGCACACTCATGTATGGAGGATTTGGCGGGGTGGGGACCCCGCCGACGCTCGTACAGGGTATCCTTGCCAAGGGCGTCAAGGAATTGACCTTGATTGGCAATGATACTGGATTCCCTGACATCGGCATTGGCCGGCTTGTGACTGCTGAAAGGGCAAAGAAAGTGATCGCCTCACATATCGGATCCAATCCTAATGCCGGCCGGCTCATGACTGAAGGAAAGCTGCAAGTCGAATTTTCACCGCAAGGGACATTAGCCGAACGGATTCGTGCTGGCGGTGTAGGCTTAGGCGGGATTTTTGTCGATGTCGGGATTGGTACGATAGCCGAAGAAGGCAAGGACAAGATTGTGATAGAAGGAAAAGAATATTTGGTGGAAACCGCTTTGACGGCTGAAGTCAGCATCGTCCATGCCAAAAAGGCAGATTCGCTGGGGAATTTAGTGTACGACAAGACTGCATGTAACTTCAATCCGCTGGTAGCGATGGCTGGAGCCTTCACGATTGCGGAAGTGGAGGAAATCGTTCCTGCAGGCGAATTGGATCCGGAATGTATTGCCACACCAGGCATTTATGTAGATATGGTGATTCCGACTAAAGGGGTGAATTGGAAATGGGCATGGCAGTAGATGTACGAAATCGCATCGCGAAACGCGCCGCCAAGGAAATCCATGACGGATTGATCGTGAACTTAGGCATCGGTATCCCTACCTTGGTGGCCGACCATATACCTCAAGATATCCATGTGCTGTTCCATGCGGAAAACGGAGTTCTCGGTACAGGTCCAAGTCCTGATCCAGGGAAAGAAGATCCTGCCCTCTGTAACGCGGGAGGGTTCCCGATCACCACTGTAATGGGCGCTTCATACTTTGACAGTGCAACAGCATTTGGAATGATCAGGAAAGGATACATCGACATCACCATCCTTGGAGCCCTGGAAGTCAGTGAAAAAGGGGATTTGGCGAATTGGATCGTCCCAGGAAAGCGGGTGCCGGGGATGGGCGGGGCAATGGAACTTGCCCAGAAAGCCAAAAAGGTGATCGTCCTGATGAATCACGTGAATAAGCAGGGTGAATCGAAGATATTGAAGACATGTACGCTTCCATTGACGGCTAGGCAGAGTGTGGATTTAATCATTACGGATATGGCAGTCATGGAAGTTACAGAAGAGGGATTGGTGCTGAAGGAAGTCATGGCGCCATATACCGTGGATGATGTGCTAAGGAATACAGAGGCGACATTGAAAATCCATGCTGCCGTCAACACCATTGAATAAGACGAAAAAGGGAACAGAATATGTGTAATTAAGGAGGATAAAATGTGCCGGATATAAAAAAACGGATAAACCAATGGATCAAGGATCATCGGGAAGAAGGAACAAACCTATTGCAAAAAATGGTACAAGCCCCGAGTACGCAAGGAAATGAAGCAGGGGCACAGGCCATCGTCGCCCAAAAGCTTCAGGAAATGGGTTTGCAGATCGATCGTTGGGAACCTGACGGCGGCGAGCTGAAAAAGCATTCTTATTTCTATTCCCCGCGCAGTGATTTTTCCAACAGCCCCAATGTGGTGGGTATCATGAAAGGGACTGGAGGCGGACGTTCCATCATCTTGAACGGACACATCGATGTGGTTCCGGATGGAGACCGGGATCAGTGGGACGACGACCCATATAGCGGAGCGATTAAGAATGGAAGAATGTTTGGACGCGGAGTAACCGATATGAAGGGTGGAAATGTGTCGCTGATCCTTGCGATGCAGGCATTGAAGGAAAATGGCATCCAATTAAAGGGAGATGTCATTTTTCAAAGTGTGATTGAAGAAGAAAGCGGAGGAGCCGGAACATTAGCGGCCGTCCTGAGGGGATATAAAGCCGATGCCGCCCTGATCCCTGAACCGACGAATATGAGGATCTTCCCGAAACAGCAGGGTTCGATGTGGTTTCGAATCCATGTTAAAGGACGGTCAGCACATGGCGGAACAAGGTATGAAGGCGTTAGTGCGATTGAAAAAAGCATGACCGTCATCAATCATATTCGTGCCTTGGAAGACAAGCGAAATGCACGTATCAGTGATCCGCTTTATCAGAACACGCCTATTCCGATTCCAATCAATTTAGGTGTCATTGAAGGCGGTAATTGGCCGTCATCCGTTCCCGACCTTGTGAAAATCGAAGGAAGGATGGGCGTTGCACCGGAGGAAACGATGGAGCTGGCGAAGGACGAAATGGCTGCCTGGTTATTGCAACTGGGGGAAGTGGACCAATGGTTCAAGGAAAACCCGCCCGTCCTGGAATGGTTCGGGGCACGCTGGGTTCCAGGAGCAATTGATGTAGAGCATGAACTGATGAATGCGCTTGTTCATCAATATCGGCAAGTGGCCGGACAGGACCCGGTCATTGAAGCATCCCCTTGGGGAACGGATGGGGGATTGCTGACACATGTCGGTGAAACGCCTGCAATCGTTTTCGGTCCAGGAGTAACCGAGGTTGCCCACTATCCAAATGAATACATCCTGCTCGACAACGTTTTCTCCACAGCGGAGATCATTGCCCTTACTTTAATTCAATGGTGTGGAATGGAGACTGAGCAGGATGGGGTCACCCAGGCCGGGAATAGGGAAACGATACCAGGCAGTGGCAATTAAACTGGATAGCATCCCAGCAAGTAAAGCGAAATATTTCAGTCTTTCACAAAGCGGTTGTTAAAAACTCTTATATTTCTTGAACTTTTAACTTTAAAAGAAAATGAGGTAGGAACCATATGGACATGAATCTCATTGATAATCAAGAACCGACAGTTAAAAGGCAACTGAAAGCAAGGCATATGACCATGATTGCCATTGGCGGTTCAATAGGAACCGGATTATTCCTGGCAAGCGGGGCAACCATCCAGAGCGCAGGCCCCGGTGGTGCCCTCGCTGCATATGCCTGCATTGGAATCATGGTTTATTTCCTTATGACGAGCTTAGGGGAAATGGCGACATATATGCCTGTGTCGGGATCATTTTCCACCTACGCCACACGCTTTGTTGATCCCGCATTCGGCTTTGCACTTGGCTGGAATTATTGGTTTAACTGGGCAGTCACCCTTGCCGTGGAAATAGCCGCTGCAGCCATCATCATGAAATTCTGGCTCCCTGATGTACCCAGCCTTATATGGAGTGCATTATTTCTTGGAATCGTCTTCACCCTCAACGCCCTATCCATTAAAAGCTATGGTGAATCTGAATATTGGTTTGCCTTAATAAAAGTCATTGCCATCATTTGCTTCATCATTATTGGTTTATTGACCATATTGGGGGTTTTTGGCGGAAAGGTGATCGGATTTGAAAACTTCACCATGGATGAGGCACCATTCAAGGGAGGATTTTTATCGATCATCAGCATCTTTCTAATCGCGGGATTTTCTTTTCAAGGCACGGAACTGGTTGGTATTGCTGCCGGAGAAAGTGAAGAACCCGAAAAAAATGTTCCGAATGCGATCCGCCAAGTATTTTGGCGCATCCTATTATTTTACATCGGGGCCATCCTGATACTCGGCCTCTTAATACCGTATACAAGTCCAAGTTTGTTGAACGGAGATGTCGATAATATTTCTGTAAGCCCTTTCACGCTTGTCTTTGAACGGGCAGGACTGGCATTCGCGGCATCCGTCATGAATGCGGTCGTATTAACCTCCTTACTATCCGCCGGGAACTCGGGGCTATATGCATCAACACGGATGTTATGGTCGATGGCAAAAGATCATCAAGCTCCCAAATTCCTGGCCAAAGTCAACCGCAGGGGGATCCCGATGAATGCTTTGATCATGACATCCTTAATTGGAGGACTCGCCTTCTTGACCTCCATTTTAGGGGACCATGTATTTACATGGCTATTGAATGCATCAGGGCTAACCGGCTTCATCGCCTGGATTGGAATCGCCATAAGCCATTATCGCTTTAGACGCGCCTACGTTGCACAGGGTGGTGACCTAAACGAATTGAAATATAAAGCAAAATGGTTTCCATTCGGTCCGATTCTTTCATTCACCCTGTGTATGCTCGTCATAGCAGGACAGAATTATGAAGCATTCCTAAGCGGCAGCATCGACTGGTATGGCGTCGCCGTCTCCTATATCGGATTACCGATATTCCTGGTGATCTGGTTAGGATACAAGATTTATCACAAGACCAAATTAATATCATTAAAGGATTGTCAATTCGATAAATCAGATGTGGCTTGATAACAATGGAAAAAGCCTGAGATCCCTTTGGGACTCAGGTCAGTTTGTAGACAAAAGGGGTTCGGAATTAAAAAATTCTGAACCCCTTTTGAAATTCCCTTTGAATTTTCGCCTAAAGTTAAGAGATTGGGGCTCTACGAGCCCACTATGTTAGGCCATTTTTGGACCTCGCCATGTCCAATTGGCCATCTTCTTTAAATTAATGGCAGCGAAAGTAAGCATCGCCTGCATCGACAATTTTTTAAGTCCCCTTAAAGTAGTCCAACGCATACCATGCTTTTCTTTTGCATCTGCGAATACACGCTCAATCGTTTCTTTACGTTTTGCATATATAGGTTTTACATCTTGATGATGACGCAGATGATCTGCTTCTTCCACATGTGTTTGCCAGATATGCCGTGTCACCACTTTTTGACAGTCTTTGCTTTCTGTACACCGAGATAAAAATGAGCATGTTGTACAAATTTGTTTTGGCGATTTGTACTCGCGATAGCCCTCTTTATTTGTTGTTGAGTACTTTAAAGTTTCGCCCGAAGGGCAAAGGTAACAATCAAAATGTTCATCGTATACATAGTCCTGTTTGCGGAAAAATCCTTCTTTGGTGCGAGGACGTGTATAAGGTAAAGCCGGTATGATTTCTTTGTTAAATAGGTAGCTTGTAATCGCTGGTGTTTTATAAGCTGCATCTGCGGCAACGGCTTCCGGTTTTCCAACTTTCTCAATCACTTGTTCAACTAGTGGCTCTAAGATCTGACTGTCATGTGTATTTCCAGGTGTTACAATCGTTCCCAATACAAAACCGTTGCGGTCTGCGGCCGCGTGGAATGAATAGGCAAACTGTTTTGTTCGTTCATCTTTCACATAGTAGCCACTCTCAGAATCCGTTGTACTTTCTTTAATTGCTTTGGTCTCTTCTTTATCAAAAATTTATCTGGTGGAAAAGGCTTTTTTCCATGGTTTTCACGATCTTGATTGATTTCTTCTTGAAGACGTCCTTGATACGCTCGTGTTTCTTTACGAACGATTTTCTTTTCAAATTTCCGTTTATTCGCACTGGCTTTCACATGTGTGGAATCCACGAAAACGTGTTCAGCACTTATTAACTTTTTATTAGCAGCTGTCATTAAAATGCGATAGAAAATCTGTTCAAACAGGTCTGTATCTTTAAAGCGTCGCTCATAATTTTTCCCGAACGTAGAGAAATGAGGTACTTTATCATGGAAACCATAGCCTAAGAACCAACGGTAAGCCATATTGGTTTCAACTTCTTCAATCGTTTTACGCATGGAACGAATACCGAAGGTATATTGAATGAAAGTCAGTTTAACTAAAATAACTGGATCAATACTTGGGCGTCCTACCTCTGAATACATATCTTTCACCAAGTCATAAATGAAAGTGAAGTCAATGGCAGCCTCCATTTTACGAACCAAATGGTTCGGTGGCACCAGTTGATCTAAAGTAATCATTTCAAGTTGATCTCGCTGAATAGAATCATGTTTAGAAAGCATCCTCATCACCTCAAGTTTTAATACTTCTATTTTAAAACAAAAATGACTCCAGGCAAAAGTGTTCTATCTAAAAGGTAAGACAAAGTTGATTGGAACGGAAGGTACGAGACTCCTGCGGGAAAAGCGCGTCTAGGGGAGACCCCGCAGGCGAAAGCCGAGGAGGCTCCCCGACCGCCCGCGGAAAGCGAGTGCCTGGAGTGGAAATCAACGTCCAAATTGTACAAGCCATAAAAATAGACAAACTCGATTTTCATCGAGTTTGTCTACAGTCTGGCCTGAGATCCCTTTGGGACTCAGGTTTTTTTATGGGGATTTGTATGAAAATCCAGTTATATCTTCGAAAATAGGAATATATCGACGAAAGCGGCAATTATCTCATTAAAAGTCGCAGTGTTTCTTCCATTCCTTCTTTGTATGGAGTTTTAGGGATGGAGCCGATGCGGTTTTCATATTTTTCTCCATCCAGAATGAATCCTTCTTTGGTTAAATACATGATTTCCACTACTTCTTTCATGAAAGGATTGAAAAAGCCGAGCATCTGAATGATGTTTTTTGTTAGGGGAATGACTATCTTTTTCTGTCCCGTTACCTGACGGGCAATTTGGATGATTTCGTTTCCGGAAATTAGCCCTGGTCCAGGGATGTTCCAATCTTCTCCATAGGAATCGTCTTTTTCTGCTATTTCCACGATCATTTTTGCTGCATCCGGTAAGTAGACATATTCTCTTGGTGTTTTTAAGTCCCCGATAAAAACGGTCATTTTATTTGCTGCCAGCCCATTCAATGTTGGCTGAAGGTAGGAGTTCTGTGAAGTCGCACCATAATAGTCGGGCAGCCTGACAATCATTGCTTCGGCATTTTTCCATTTTTGGCTGAATATAAGCTTCTCGAATTCCACCCTGATTTTCCCTTTTTTTGTATGCGGCTGTTTTGGATGGTTTTCATCTCCTTTCGCAACTTGATGCCCATAAACATATATCCCGTCTACAATGACAATCTTCTTTCCTAAAATATCGGCTGCTTTCATTACACTTTCTCCAAGTGAAAGGAGTCTCAAAGCCATCTCTTGATAGGGAACGTTGGCGCATTGGAAAATGACTTCCGCATCTTCTGCAGCCTCTACAATGGTTTTGTAATCAAAGATGTCACCAATTCTGTATGTTAATTGTTGAGGATGATCATGCTCTTTCATTAATTGCTCAAGCTTACTCTCTGATCGCCCGAAAGCGATGACTTCTTTTCCCCTGGATAACAATTCTGAAACGATGACTTGACCTGATCCACCGGTTGCTCCTAATACAATGGCTTTTTTCATATCTTTCATCCCCTTTTTATTTATTGATCAATCACTAAATGAATGATTAAAATAAGAAACCGATGAAAATCGGTCCTTACCTGCTCCCGCCATCTATAAGTTCTGGCATATTGATGAAGTGGGAAATATTACAGAGTATCCCCCTTGCCAGGAAGGTGGTCACTTGGTCCTCTGCATTCGGAATTCCAGCAGATTGAAATTTTTCCAGCGTGAGATTTCTGATGCTGGATAACCCTTTCTGCGTAGAGTTCCTTATTGCATCTTCCGTTACTGAAAGTCCTATGACCTGTAAGGCAATTTCATTTGGATTGGAATCAGTCAAATCTTCATATACCTTGATCATATGGTTAACAAGGTCTTCGGATTCTGTTTCAATTTCGAAAGCTTGAAGGATCCTTTCGTATGCTCGATCCAGAGCCGCTACGAATAACTCCTCTTTAGTTTTAAAGAATTTAAAAACATATGGCTGGGATATGCCGGCTTTTTCTGCAATTAAGGCAGTCGTTGTATTGTAATAGCCCTTTTCTGCAAAAACCTCCAAACCAGCTTCCAGTATGTCATCTTTTCGATTCTCTTTTTTGGGTCTGGCCATTGGTATCCTCCATATTTTAATTAATTAGTGATTAATCAATCACTAATTAATAACATAATATCGCAGTATGGTAATTTTTGCAACAAGGTATTTAAATCATTTTTTTCCAGTTTGGGCTGCCCGGAGTTAAACTGAAGGGCACTGTGAGATGAATAATTGGGGAGTGTACGAATATTATTATTCTATGTAAGATATTACTGTGGATGAAAGGAAACTGATGATGAAAGAGTCGTTTCGCGGTTCTGGAATTGGAGTGATTTTCATGGCATTCTTCGGTACACTGTGGGCTGGTATTGGTGTAATGGGATTGCAGGGGTGGGGGTTTCCCTACGTGGAACTCGCAGCAATATTGGTAGGAATCATAATGGTCATCGGCGGCATTTCATTAATTCATGCATCACAAAAAATGACCAATCAAGTTTCAGAAAATGGGGCTAGGCGTATGAAGCGTATCGGATTTTTGTTTAATATGGTCTTCATTGCCGAAGGTTTGCTTATCGGGATTGCCATTGCCATCTGTAACTTGATCGATCAGACCGATCTTATACCGGGAGTCATCGCCATTATTGTCGGGATTCATTTTTTACCTTTGGCATCGCTTTTCCAAATCAAGATCTACTATGCAACAGGAGTGCTTCTCTGTTTATTAGCGCTTATCACATTGCTTATTGTGCCAGACACTGTCATGCTTGGGGAGCATCAAATCCTTGCACCGTTATCATTGCTGGGCTTTGGATGCGCGCTAATTCTCTGGACCACTGGACTTACGCTATGGCTTAGAATAAAGAATTCAAGTCGAACGCTAGCCGATGAAGATTGAATCAATCAATCAAAAAACCCGTCATGGTGAATGGGTTTTTCATTTTGATTAATTCTTCATCCAGGTCATGAGCCTGACAATTTGTAATGGTTCATTCCAAACGAGAATGAAACTTAAAAGAAAGAATGCAGCCACGGCCAAAAATTTCGACTTTCCTTTTTCATTTTTATACATGGCCCCGAAACTGCATAACATACCAATAAGTATCGCACCGAATCCTGAGATCATAAGCAGCTCGGAGGTTTTAGGTAAGGCAAGGGAACAGCAAAATGATAGTGTACCATCACTGCAAATACGATAGACCAATTGCTTAAACTTTTCATAGAAACTCCTTTTTTACTAATTATCCCATTTTGTGTTTGTAATGAAATTAAAAAATTTGAGGTTGTCACTTATGGGAATATATTGTAATATATATAACAATATAAAAATCCATTTACATTTTAGAAGCATTGATAAGGACATGAATCATTTTTACGGTCTGCAGAGAGGGAAGGGCAGCTGCGAACTTCCTGGCTTAGGAAACTGATTTACCGCCTTTGAGCTATATCGGTGAACAAGAGTAACTGATATCGTCTAAGCTGCGTTACAAGCTCCAGAGCCATGAGTGTTTCTTGCTTATGGGGAATTGGGTGGAATCACGGGTAACGCACTCGTCCCTTACTTAGGGATGGGTGCGTTTTTTATTATTATAATTATTGCCATGATAAGGACATGAATCATTTTTACGGTCTGCAGAGAGGGAAGGGCAGCTGCGAACTTCCTGGCTTAGGAAACTGATTTACCGCCTTTGAGCTATACGGTGAACGAGAGTAACTGATATCGTCTAAGCTGCGTTACAAGCTCCAGAGCCATGAGTGATTTTTGCTTATGGGAAATTGGGTGGAACCACGGGTAAACGCACTCGTCCCTTATATAGGGATGGGTGCGTTTTTTATATATGAAAATATTGCCATGATAAGGACATGAATCATTTTTACGGTCTGCAAAGAGGGAAGGGCAGCTGCGAACTTCCTGGCTTAGGAAACTGATTTACCGCCTTTGAGCTATATCGGTGAACGAGAGTAACTGATATCGTCTAAGCTGCGTTACAAGCTCCAGAGCCATGAGTGATTTTTGCTTATGGGAAATTGGGTGGAACCACGGGTAAACGCACTCGTCCCTTGCATAGGGATGAGTGCGTTTTTTTATTACTAAAAAAGGGGTGTTTATGTGATGGGTGAAAAAATGATTAAAGTTCAATTCCCGGATGGGCAGCAAAGGGAATATCCGCAAGGGATGACAGTGGAAAGTGTGGCAGGGTCCATCAGCTCAAGTTTAAGGAAAAAGGCAGTAGCAGGAAAACTGGATAAGCAACTGGTTGACCTAAGTTTCAAGTTGAATAAGGATGCCGAACTGTCGATCTTGACTCTGGATTCAGACGAAGGATTACAAGTTTTACGACATACATCGGCGCATGTTTTGGCGCAGGCTGTAAAAAGAATATACCAAAATGTGGAATTAGGGATAGGGCCAGTCGTGGAAGATGGTTTTTACTATGATTTTAAATTAGATCATCCTTTAAGCTCAGAAGATCTACAAGTTATTGAAAAAGAGATGGAACATATCATAAGTGAAAATCTGGAAATTAAGAGGGTCGAAGTGTCCTATGAAGAAGCTGTGAAGTTTTTCGAGGGCAGAGGGGAGTCATTCAAGTTGGATATAGCAAAGAACATCCCTAAGGGTGAAAAATTAACGCTCTATCAACAGGGGGAATTCGTCGATCTATGCAAAGGGCCGCACCTTCCATCCACATCATTTGTAAAATCGTTCAAATTGACTCGCGTATCTGGTGCCTATTGGAGGGGAGACAATCAAAATGAAGTTCTTCAAAGGGTGTATGGCGTGGCTTTCCGAAAGAAAAAGGATTTACAGGATCATTTTAAATTCCTGGAAGAAGCGGCCAAACGCGATCACCGTAAAATAGGGAAGCAGTTGGATTTATTCATGTTTTCGGAGGAAGCCCCTGGAATGCCGTTTTATTTACCGAAAGGACAAATCGTTAGAAATGAATTGGAGAAGTTCTCGCGGGAGCTTCAGACTGAAGCTGATTACGACGAAGTTCGGACTCCTTTCATGATGAACCAGCGGTTATGGGAACAATCGGGTCACTGGGATCATTACCATGAGAATATGTACTTCACTGAGGTGGATCAAACAAAATTCGCGATGAAGCCAATGAACTGTCCGGGTCATATGCTCATTTTCATTCTTACAGGGATTTACCCATCCGGATGGCCGAATTCGGTCAAGTCCACCGTCATGAATATAGCGGTGCATTGAACGGGATGCTGCGGGTCCGTACATTTTGTCAGGATGATGCCCACATTTATGTTCGGCAGGATCAAATCGAAAGTGAAATTAAACAAGTGTTTCATCTGATTGATAAGGTGTATCGCACTTTTGGATTCGAGTATTCCGTTGAGCTCTCGACTCGCCCAGAGGATTCAATGGGCGATGATTCCCTTTGGGAAGCTTCTGAAACAGCCTTGAAAAATGTTCTGGGAAGCATCGGGATACATTATCAATTAAATGAAGGGGACGGGGCATTTTATGGACCGAAAATTGATTTTCATATTAAGGATGCATTAAAACGAAGCCATCAATGTGCAACAATTCAACTTGATTTTCAAATGCCCGATAAATTTGATCTGACTTACATCGATGAAAATAATGAAAAAGTTCGTCCGGTCGTCATTCATCGTGCCATATTTGGATCGATCGTTTTTTTGGAATCCTGATAGAACATTTTGCCGGTGCTTTTCCGGTATGGCTTGCCCCGGTGCAAGTACAGATCATTCCTGTCTCACAAGTTCATTTGAATTATTGTTTAAAGGTTCAAAAAGAACTGAAGAATCAAGGGATAAGAGTGAAAATTGATGATCGGAATGAAAAGCTGGGGTATAAAGTCAGGGAAGCGCAAATGGGGAAAATCCCATATATGCTGGTCCTTGGAGATAAAGAAGAGAAAGAAAATGAAGTGAATGTCCGGAAATACGGGGAACGAGAATTTGAAAATGTCGCAATGGAAACGTTCATCAAGAAAATGGTCCGGCAAATAAAAGAACGCAGCATCTAAAAAGATAGCAGCTTAATCCAAATTCACGAGTAAATGCGCGGAACTCACGAGTAAATGCGCGAAATTCACGAGTAAATGCCCATTGGATAGGTTTGGATAAAAAGAGACAGCCGAATAAAACGGCTGTCTTTTTTTATCTACAAATCCATACCCAGCCTATTTTATATAAAAGTAAGAAATTTATTGTGAATTCACGAGTAAAGCACCCATACTCACGAGTAAATCCCTGAAACTCATGAGTAAATGCTTAAATCTTTATGTAAATAAAACCTTGGCTGCTTGGATGGCAAAGTAAATGCCAATCCCTATAAGGGATATACCCGAAATGATCGAGATGCCCATTAGAATGGGTTTGGATAATAAGCGTCTGAAGGTGCTGGCGATGATGGCCATAGCGAAATCCCAGACTAAGAGGCCGATAAGGATTCCTGAACTGTATAAAAGTAAATGATCCATATCATATTTTGAAGCGGAGTTTGCGAGAATGGACCCATAAATCCCCAGCCAAAACAAAATGGATAAAGGATTCGAAAGGGACATGATGAATCCTGTCAGGAATGAAGAAAAAAGGGAATCTTTCGCTTTTCGTGCATTCACTTCTATCTTACCTGCACTAAGCAGACTTTCGATTCCGGTATAGGTCAGGACGAAAAATCCAAAAAGCCATAAAAATGTCTTCATGAAGGAGTTGTCCAAAAAGTGGACGACACCGAAAAAGACGAGGGCTATAAAAACAAAATCCGCTAAAATGGCACCCCAGCCAAAAACCCAGGCATGCCAAAAACCCTTCTTGATTCCTTTGTCCAATTGGGCAGCGTTTATGGGACCGATAGGAGCCGCCAGTGATAAGCCTAATAATACATAGCTGAAAAAAACACCCAAATCATCACCTCATCGTTTGTTACATCTTCGCTTATTTGAATGTATTCAAACAATTGGACTTGTACCACCTTTTTAGTCCTTTTTTGAGTGGATATGGTGAATCGTGGTCCGGTTAGCTGCTTATGGATGTACCTGGTCGTGACCTGGATGTTTTTGTAACAACACAGAAAAGTCCAAGGGAGACCCTGCAGACGCAAAAAACGCCTGGGGCGGACCTTCCGCGGAAAGCGAGGGCCTGGAGGCACGTTCGAAATTTACAAACTCCCAAAAACATTGTTGGCAAAATCAATTATTATCGAGTTTGTCTACAGTCTGACCCATTCTTAAAACATAATGTTGTTTTTTGTTGTAAAGGACATAAGGGGTAATTTTGGGTAAAGTGCTACTGAATAAATCTTTAAGCGCTTTAACATAATAATTTAAGACATCTAAAAAATGATGCAAAACAAATTGGGTTCACAAATGGTTACCTTTTATGCAATAAGTTGCTTTTATAATGGATGAGGAGTGTAAGTATGGAAGGTCATGAGAAGCAAAATAAAGATGTAAGCGTGTGGTGCCTGATCAGCATGGCATCGATTCCATTGGTGATGACACTTGGAAATTCTATGCTTATCCCGGTTTTGCCCATTTTCGAGGATAAGGTGGGGATATCTTCATTTCAATCCAGTATGGTGATAACAAGCTATTCCGTTGCATCCATTTTTTTAATTCCTATAGCTGGCTATTTATCAGATCGATTCGGACGGAAAATGGTGATCCTGCCAAGCCTGATCCTAGCCCTTATTGGTGGCTTGGTCGCTGGTTATGCTTCATGGAAAATGGAAAATCCCTATACCTGGATCATCATGGGTAGGGTATTGCAAGGGATCGGTGCGTCTGGTGCCTCGCCGATCATTTTGCCTCTGGTGGGGGACCTATACAAGGATGATGATGAAAAAACGAGTTCTTGTTTGGGTATCATAGAAACCTCGAATACATTTGGGAAAGTACTAAGTCCCATATTGGGTTCCCTGTTTGCTGCATTTATCTGGTTTTTACCATTCTTCTCGATTTCATTCTTCAGTTTAATATCTATTGTCTTGGTCTTTTTCTTTATAAAGGTGCCAAAGGAGAAGGATGATCCGAAGAAATTCAAAGAATTCTGGCATGATACGAAAAAAATATTCAAGCAGGAAGGAAAATGGTTATATACGGTTTTCCTTATTGGTGTATTTGTCATGTTGGTTTTGTTTGGTGTTCTTTTCTTTTTGTCTGACAATCTTGAGAAAATCCATGATTTGCATGGAATCAAAAAAGGTTTAGTGATAGCGGTCCCGCTGTTTTTCCTTTGCATTTCTTCTTATGTTGCAGGGAAAAAAATCAAGGGTGAATTACCAATCATGAAAAAGATCATCATGATCAGTTTAGCTGTCCTTTCAATCAGCCTTGTATTTGTCGGTTTTACAAAAAACAGGATTTTCCTTTTATTACTTGTAACGAGTTTGGTGGGCATAGCAATTGGTGCGTTATTGCCGACACTCGACGCAATCATCACTCAAAATATAAAAAAGGAACAGCGGGGGACGATAACCTCCTTCTACATGTCATCAAGGTTCATCGGAGTTGCGGCAGGCCCACCGGTCATGTCCCTTGTCATGAAAAATCATATCAATTTGACCTATATCATTTCAGGGATCATTGGCATAGGCATCGTCTTGATTGTTTTGAAATTCATAAGTTCAGACAAAAAAGAAGCTGCTGCCTAATAGGCTTCAATAACATACCAAAAAGCCGGGCTTTCCCACGGATTTTTTTGTATGGGGTTATAGGCCGGGGGTTGTCACATAAAATGTACAAGTCATGAACTAGCTCGAAGGAGTGATGCATTTTGAGTGTACATTTTACTGCTGAGTTTCTTTTTCTTAGGACTTACCCTTGCAGCACCGATCGGTCCTGTGAATTCCGCTCGTATCGATAAAGGAATCAAGAACGGGTTTTGGCATGCCTGGATCGTTGGGACAGGGTCGATGATTGCTGATGCCTTGTTCATGATTTTAGTGTATGTAGGTATGGTGCGGTTTTTTAGAAATTCCGATCGTCCAGATCTTTCTATGGCTTTTTGGCGGATTTGTGCTTATGTATTCTGGGGCCGAAAGTGTTTTGCGTGTTAATACGATAACATTAAATCAATACAGGAATAGGCATTCTTTAATTTCCTGTTTTTTGACTGGGTTCATCATGTCAGTGACCAGCCCATTATCCATTTTATTTTGGTTGGGGATATATGGATCTGTTTTAGCTAAAACGGCTTCAAGTTATGGGACTTCCCAACTATTCATCTATAGCGGGATGATCTTCCTGGGTCTTACCTGCTGGGATTTTTTTGTAGCGGGATTAACGAATGGATTTCGCAGGTTCTTAAATGAAAAAAGCTTAATGGCCATTTCCATCATCTCTGGATTATCATTGATAGGCTTTGGGTTTTATTTTGCTTATCAAGGCATTTCTGCCATCTTACCATAAAGCTTAAAACATTACATATCACTTCATTTTTTATTATATATTTGATTTAACATCTGGAAAACTTCTTCCTTGCATAATTCATTGTGGCCTTATCAACACTATGAATGATGGAAGGGGGTAATGTTATGACAACAAAAGCCAATTGCAGTTCAGCGAAGGGAAAGGCCGTTCAAGATTCCAATGCATCGGGTGAACAACAAGGCGATATGAAATGGTGGCAGCTATCATTGGTCGGTGTAGGCTGTACGATCGGTACAGGGTATTTCCTTGGATCGTCCATAGGGATTAAAACGACGGGGCCGTCTATTGTATTTTCATTTGTATTGGCTGCACTAGGTACTTACATCGTTTATAATCTGCTTGCTAAGATGACGGCTGCCGATCCTCAAGAGGGTTCTTTTTGTTATTATGCCAATAAAGCATTTGGACGATGGGCCGGCTTTAGCTGTGGCTGGAATTATTGGTCCTCCAATATATTGATCATGGGAAGTCAGCTTACTGCGCTTTCGCTATTATCGCAATTTTGGTTCCCAAAAGTACCGCTGTGGCTATTTGCATCCGGTTTTGCAATTGTTTCAATCGTGGTGGTATTGCTGGGAACAAAAGGGTTCGATAGAGTGGAAAACATCCTTGCGGTAATTAAGACAGCAGCGATCGTAATGTTTATCATTATTGCAATATGTGCCATTTTCGGCTGGTTTGGACTTGATGGAGGGAAACCGCCCTCATTTCCGAATACGTACAATGAATTATTCCCGAAAGGGCTAAAAGGGTTTTGGACATCCCTTATCTATGCTTTTTATGCGTTTGGCGGGATTGAAGTCATTGGACTGATGGCGATGCAGCTTAAAAAGAAAGAAGATGCGCCAAAGGCAGGGACGATCATGCTCTTGGTTCTTACCATTATATATGTCGTTTCATTGGGGTTAGCCGTAACCATGATTTCGTTAGGGGCATTCAGTGAAAAAGAAAGCCCATTCGTTTCGGCATTGGACAGTTATCACCTGACATTTTTTCCGCACGTTTTTAATGGTGCGATCATCATTGCCGGTTTCTCGACGATGACCGCCTCACTATTTGGTGTAACCAATCTATTGGTAACACTTTCCAATGATGGGAATGCACCCGCATTATTCATGCAAAAGATCAAGAAATTCAAGGACCTTCCACTGCCCTCACTGGGTCTTGGAGCCTTAGGACTTTTAGGATCGATCATCACTGCCTTGCTCCTGCCAGGCAAGATATATGAATACATTACAACATCTGCTGGAATATTACTTTTGTATAACTGGGCATTCATCATTCTTTCTTCATTCAAAATCTTGGAAAATAAGATGTGGAGTAAGATTACGGCCGTTTTCGGAATTCTTTTAATTTTAGCCGCGGTCAGTGGCACCCTGCTTGAAAAAGAGATACGTCCAGGGTTCTTCATCAGCCTTTTATTCATTGTGATCATCGGTCTTGCTGCCGTTTTCATGAAGTTCAAGGTTTGGAATAAGAACAAGGCGATGGCCGCCAAAGCCAGTAAATCAGGTCTTGATTAAAAAAAGGAACTCGACTATACGAAGTCGAGTTCCTTTCATTTTGGCGCTAAATTTCAATGATTATCGGAAGGATCATTGGCTTTTTCTTCGTTTGATTAAAGAGATATTGCCCCAGTTCCTTCTTTATGGTTTGTTTAATGATGTTCCACCGGTATATTTTTTCACTTTGTAAGTCGTTGACCGTTTTCGTGACAAGACGATTAACATGCCTGAGGAGGTCCTCTGAATTTTGAACATATACAAATCCACGGGAAATGGTATCGGGTCCTGATACTATTTTTCTTTCCGTCTTGCTTATTGTTATGACGATTACGATCATTCCATCTTCGGAAAGCTGCTTCCGGTCCCGCAGTACGATTTCTCCAACATCACCAACGCCCACTCCGTCAACAAAGGTATTGCCGGCAGCCACCTTTCTCGTTTGACGGGCAACGGAGTTTTCAATATCCACCACATCGCCATTATTGATGATGAAAGTATGGTCCTTCTCCACCCCGACAGACTCAGCCAGTAATCGATGCTGGTGCAACATCCGGTACTCACCGTGAATGGGGATGAAATATTTAGGTTTCATCAGGGTAAGCATGAGCTTTAACTCTTCCTGATAGGCATGTCCGGAAACATGCATGCCCGTTACTGTCCCAGAACCGTAAATGACTTTGGCACCCAGTTGAAACAGGTTGTCGATGATACGTGAAACATCCCGTTCATTTCCGGGTATTGGAGTGGAGGCAAGAATCACTGTATCATCAGGTAATATGCTCATATCCCGATAATTCGAACTGGATAGGCGGGAAAGGGCCGCAAACGGCTCTCCTTGACTTCCTGTACATAAAACCGCGATCCTTTCAGGAGCATAACTATCCACTTCTTGTGGTTGGATAAGCATCCCATCAGGAACCTCGAGGTAGCCGCGTTCAATGGCAACGGATACCACGTTCACCATGCTACGCCCAATCAGGGCGAGTTTCCGGTTTGTCTTCTGTGCAGCGTTCACAACTTGTTGAACGCGATTGACATTGGAAGCGAAGGTCGAAAGAATGACTTTCTGTTTTGCCTGCATGAAGGCCTCTTCAATATGGCTGCCAACCAGATGCTCCGAGGGACTTGAGCCGGGACGTTCTGCGTTCGTGCTTTCGGATAATAAAACCAAGACACCTTCACTCCCGATTTTGGCCATTTTATGAATATCGGGATATTGATCATTCATGGGGGTCAAGTCAAACTTAAAGTCCCCTGTATGAACGACCGTGCCTTCTGGCGTATGCATGGTGACTCCAAGGCAATCGGGTATACTATGGTTCGTTTTGAAAAAGTCCAGAACCATCTCCCCAAATTCCAACCTTGAATCCGAATCGATCTGGATTAATTCCGTATCACCCAAAAGGTTATGTTCTTTTAACTTCAATTCAATCAAACCAAGTGTTAAACGTGTAGCATAAATGGGTACATTCAATTTTTTCAAGAAATAAGGGATACCGCCAATATGGTCTTCATGCCCATGAGTCACAACCAAAGCGCGGATCTTCTCCTTATTCTCCTGAAGAAAGGAAATATCAGGAATGATTAAATCGACTCCCAATAAACTTTCATCAGGAAACTTTGCACCACAGTCAATAATGACGATATCGTCAGAATATTGAATCACATACATGTTTTTTCCTATTTCATTCACTCCGCCCAGAGCCAGTATGGACAAAGCATTCTCTTTCACACTCAAGTGGATAGACCTCCCTTTATTATGATAAGGATAGTGTTTCCTTAGGTCCCTTTTATAAAACCAATTCTTTTTATAAAATCAGATGCAATTCAAAAAACACCTACCGTTTTCGGTAGGTGCGTGTGTCTTCAATCCTCATCCGTTCAAGCAAGAATTGATGCTTTCCTCAAAGGGCTCAAAGTATGCTTGGACCTGTGATGCATAACTAGTCTTCAAAGTGAGCAGCAAACTTTCTATCAGAAATTTTCGCGGCTTGTCGGATTGCATCAGCTCATCTTGGATAAAATCTACCAATTCAATGGCTCTTGTTCGATCTTCATCGCAAGGAAAAGCTTTGTTTATCGCCTTTTTCAATTCCGTGGTGGAATGAAGCAAATCATTATGGCAAGGATCAAGGTGGTTTGTAAAGTTTGGAAACCACGAATCCATTAGTTCCGGATCAATGATCTGTTCCCCGCTATCAGCCACTTCATGGACTAAATGGACAATGCGGTTCATGCAATAGCGGATAATTTGTATGTCCGGTGTACCGGCGGGATTAGCACGATAACTAAAATGATTCATGTGGGTCATCATCGAATGAAAGATAATGACGCTATCTAATAGATAGGGTTTTTTGCTTTCCCCGAATATATCGAGAAAACGGTTATACATCCAGCGTATGCTCAACAATAGCGTCTGATTGATGAATTGTTTTAATTCCTCATCGTTGGATACACGGACTTCTTCGATCAGGATAAGCAATTTGCTTTGCTTGTTCACCATCATCTGCAGTTCGAGCTGCCGGATGAAAATTTCAATATCGGAGGAATCTTGACCAATCAACAGTTTTTCCCGTTCATGGCGAATCTTTGTATAGAAGGAACGGAAAATGGCTATAAATAATTCACCTTTCGAAGGGAAATAATTATAAAATGTACCTTTTGATATACCGCTGCCATCTAGAATGTCCTGGATGGACGTAGCTTGGTAGCCCTTGTCAATGAACAGCTTATGAGCCGTATCGATGACATTCTGCCTTCGATTATTCATCAATATCACCTAATTTTCATTATACTGCTTGTATAAATGTAATCGTACTCTATTTTTCGTCACAGCACAAACCCTTATTTAAACCAGTAAATTTTTATTGCAAAAAATGAACTAGGGGTATATTATTGATTTTGTGAGATTGGAATATACCGCTCGTCTAATTAAATGAACCAATAGTTTGAATGGAGGAATAGATAAAAAGTGAGTACTGCACAAACAAATGAGAAAAAGGGATCGTATGGCATTTTGGCCATACTGATGGTCGGGGCGTTTATAGCGATACTGAATTCAACCCTTTTAAATATTGCACTGCCATCAATCAAAACGGACCTGGGAATCGAGACTTCCACAGTTCAATGGCTGACGACGGGCTATATGCTCGTGAACGGAATCATGATTCCGACAACAGCCTTCTTAATAAGAAAATATTCGGTACGTAATTTGTTCCTGACAGCCATGCTCCTATTCTCAATCGGGACGATCGTTGCAGGTGTAGCGCATGCATTCCCGCTATTATTGAGCGCACGTATGGTTCAGGCAGCAGGTTCCGCAATTATGATGCCGTTATTAATGAACGTGCTTTTAACTGCATTCCCTGTTGAAAAACGGGGCTCGGCAATGGGATTATTCGGTTTAGTCATGATGTTTGCCCCTGCAATCGGGCCGACACTTTCAGGCTGGATCATCGAACATTATGATTGGAGAATGCTATTCCACTTCATTACTCCGCTAGCTTTATTGGTGCTTATTCTCGGCTTCTTTAAACTTAAAGACAAAAAGGAAAAAGTCGATATTAAAATTGATAAATTATCGGTCATTCTTTCAAGCTTAGGCTTTGGCGGCTTGCTTTATGGATTCAGCTCGGCAGGCAGCAAAGGTTGGGATAGCCCTTGGGTATATGGAACATTGATTGTCGGTGCCATTTCCCTGATCCTTTTCATTACACGCCAGCTTAAAATGGAAACACCGATGCTTGAATTCAAGATCTTCAAACATCCGATGTTCGCCTTATCTGCAACGATTTCAATCGTGTTGAATATGGCGATGTTCTCGGCGATGATCTTAATGCCGATGTATACACAAACGGTCCGTGGCATTTCACCATTCGATTCAGGATTATTGATGCTGCCCGGTGCACTATTGATGGCCCTCATGTCACCGATTACCGGTAAGCTCTTCGATAAATTCGGTGCGCGCATACTTGCTTCAACCGGTTTGTTTATCACTGTGGTGACGACGTATTTCTTCAGTAAATTAACAATGGATACTTCTTATGCACATATTGTGATTCTGTATTCCGTCCGTTTATTCGGTTTGTCCATGGCCATGATGCCGATCATGACAAATGGATTGAACTCGCTGCCAGCCCGTATGAACCCGCATGGTACAGCGATGAATAACACGCTGAACCAAATCTCCGGGGCGATCGGTACAGCATTGCTTGTTACGGTCATGTCAAACCATGCCGCTTCTTCCGGTGAGGATTTAATGACCAAAGCAATGAGCAAACTAACAAGCCAGCCCACTGCGGAGATGATGGAACAACTGCAGGCCCAGATCGGGATGCAGGCGATGCTGGATGGAATTAACTTCTCCTTCTTTGTATCCACCTTCATTGCTGCTGTGGCACTGATTTTGACATTATTCATTAAGCGCGCATGGCCGGCTGAAGAAAAACCAGCTATGAAAAAAGATCAAACCGCTTAAATGAAACAAGAATAAGCCCTTGCCACCTGAATAGTCAGGCAGCATAGGGCTTTTTCTTTTAACTTCAGCCGATTTTGTTTGGTCTACCACCGATTTAAGGCCCGGAACGGAATTTAATTCAGGTAATAGCGGAATAATTTTACCCATCCATCAGTATGTTTTACCCGGTGATTTTCACTTGTATACAAAAAAGGGCAGTGCCATTTGCACTGCCCTTTTTACATCAAGATGTCACTTCTTCTGAAGTTATTTTTGCATGCTGAATATGACTGGCCATCCAGCCAATGATCGCTGCAGAAGCAAGATAGGCTAGTAAGATCCAAATCTGAGTCTGCAAGTTTTCCCAGCCTCCTAATGAGATGACCTCTTGAAGTTCCTTCAGTGAGTGGGCCATAGGTAAAAGTTGACCGATTTTCGTCAATAATGACATGCCCAGTTCGCCTGGGAATGTTCCGCCGCAGGTAGCCAATTGGAATACGAGAAGGGTCACGGCTGCGAATTTGCCCACCACTCCGAATACGGTCACCAACATAAGGATGAACGTCATGAAGGTAAATGAAACGATGATGCTTGATAGAATGAATACAGGGACACTGGCTACATGTAAATGGAATCCAAGAAGGACGACTGCATCCACTAGAAGTGCCTGAATCAAGCCGATTACATATACCAGCATTAATTTATTCGTGAAATGAACGGTTCCGGTAACCTTAAGATTCTGCCTGCGGCCAAGCGGCAAGATATTGGAAGCCATGATGCCGCCTACATAAAAGGCCAATGACAGAAAATAAGGAGCAATCCCGGTTCCGTAGTTAGGTACTTCAGATAAATTGGATTGGACCAATTGTACGGGTTCAGAGAACATCGAAGTTGTCGAATCGTCGTACTGAAGACTGGCCGTTTTATCGGCAGCTTCGTTAAGCTTGGTGGATAACTTGCTTGAACCCGTTTCCAGTGAAGCCAGTCCGTCTTGAAGTTCCGTCGATCCACTGGCTAGCTGGCTGCTTCCGCCGGCTAGCGAATCGATTCCGGCATGTAAAGTGGAGTAACCATTTTTCCATTTAAATAATCCATTCGCCAATTCTTCAGAACCCTCGTTTAATTGCTTAGCACCCGAGGTAGCTTGTGCCATTTTATCACCAAAGGCATTCATCCCGGTTTGAACGGTTTCTTGTCCATCCGCCACTTTGGCAGCACCTTCGCCCAATTGCTTTTGACTGGCATGTAAAGTGGTGGCTGCTTTGGATAAACCTTCTGATAGGACAACGATTTGCTTGAAGTCTTGATCCTTTATTGCATCAGGATGACTTTTCATATAGGCATCCAATTGTTTCTCAAGAGTATTCGCTGTATCGGCAGCCTGTTCTTGCCCTTGCATCAATTTTGCATTTCCGGCTGACCAGTTCTCAACACCCTTGCTTACTTCATTCATCCCATTTTCCAATGAGTCATGTCCATCCGATAGCTGCTTCATGCCGGAATACAAGTTGTGGGAACCTGATGTTAATCCTTTCGCACCATCCGTTAAGGCTTCTTGTCCATCCAGGAGCTTGGTGCTTCCTGTTTGCAGTTTCTGGGCGCCATCATTCAAATCCTGAATGCCAACATTCAATTTCTCACTGCCGCTTTTCGCATCCGCCGTTCCTTGATGAAGCTCTTCCGCTCCATCCCCGGCATCCGCCAAGCCATTAGAAACGTCCTGGAATTTTGAAAGGATGCCTTCAGAATAGACTTTCGTAATGCTTGCGTTGATTTTTGCAGTCATCTTTT
The DNA here is from genome assembly GCF_030817135.1 of Peribacillus sp. V2I11. Classification (NCBI taxonomy): domain Bacteria; kingdom Bacillati; phylum Bacillota; class Bacilli; order Caryophanales; family Bacillaceae; genus Peribacillus; species Peribacillus sp. V2I11. The sequence continues at coordinate 3,542,812 of NZ_JAUSYW010000001.1, forward strand.
CAACAGCAGTAGAGCTGATTTGTGAGGCAACGAAGTTCTTACCTGGATTGACGGAATACAAAAGTTTAGCTCTTTCCGGTTTTTTATCCAGTAAAGTCGTGACATTTTCCGAAAAATCATCCGGAATCGTGACTACCATATAATAGGTACCTTCTTCAAGACCCGTATTAGCCTCCTTTGCCGTGACAAAGTGAAAGTCCAATTCTTTCTGCTTTTTCAATTGTTCAACGAAATCATCTCCAGCCTCGACTGGCTTATCGTCCATTTCCGAACCTTTATCGAGATTGACCACTGCAACAGGGAGCTGATCCAACTTTCCATAAGGGTTCCAATATCCTGCCAAGAAGAAACCTGAGTAAATCAATGGAACGACCAAAAGGAAAATCAAGGCGATTCTCCCATGTTTATGTTTCCACATTGCTTTTATATCTTGAAATACAAGTTGTAAACCTTTCATTATTTGAGCCTGCCCTTTCTAACTAAGAGATTATTTCATCATAATGGCTTTTTAAGATACTGTATAATACATAATTGATTATGTAATAATAGATTAAAATCTATGTGAAAAGAGTGGGAAAATGGAAATATTACAGCTGCAGTACTTTCAAACCGTAGCACGACTGGAACATATGACGAAGGCTGCGGAACAACTTCAGATTGCTCAGCCATCCCTCAGTAAAACCATATCCCGGCTTGAAGAGGATTTGGGAGTCTCACTGTTCGATAGGGAACACCGGAAAATCAAGCTCAATGCAGCCGGACGAATTTTCTTGAACCGGGTCGAACGCGCTTTTGCAGAACTGAATGAAGGAAGGCGCGAAATAGTGGAATTAACAGATCAAGACCAAAAGAACATCACCTTGGCCGTTAGCATTCCCAGGGTCCTGCCTGATTTATTGGGTACATTTTTATCTCAATACCCGGATGTCCGTTTTCAACAATTCCTAAAATCCATATCATCCATGAAACAGCTTCTAATTGAAGGAGAAATCGATTATTGCATTTCTTCCGTTCCGATTGAAGGACCAGACTTAAAGTGGGAACCGCTGATCACCGAAGAAATATACTTGATCGTTCCTCCCAATCACCGACTGGCAGGCAGGGAAAGCATTCAACTCCAAGAAGTGAAAGATGAACCATTCATCAGTATGAATACAGGCTTCGGGTTCCGCAGCCTAACCGACCAATTTTGCCTCGAAGCGGGATTCGTCCAGCACATCGCATTCGAAGGAGATGAACCGGCTGTCATATCGGACCTTGTCAGGAAAGGATTGGGGGTCGCCTTCGTATCCGAATTGACATGGCTCCATCAAACCGGGTCATTATCCCATAAAATCCGGATAACCGAACCTGCTTGTCAAAGAACAATAGGGCTCGGCTGGTCAGAAAAACGCTACTTCACCCCAGTAGCCAAGCAATTTCGGTTATTTGTCATGGACTACTTCGCTGCCGCCAACTCCGCTAGGACAAAGGATGAATAAATGTTGTAAAGGCCAAAATAGTCGGAATAAATCGCTGTTAGGACGAATAAATGGGTGAAGGCATAAAAAGTATAATTTCATTATAGGGAACATAGTATTCTAGGAGGTTTTTATTAAATGGATCGGGTTCAAAATGACGAATCCGATCCTAGGAGATGAATGGATGGAAATACGGGTTAATCAAATTAAGTTGAATGGACTCACGTTTCAATATCGGGAGAGCGGGGATGTTTCTGCACCACCGCTTGTTGTTCTTCACTCTCTGGGGAAAAGTGCAGAATCATGGGATCAAGTGGCTGCCGCATTAGGAGAAAATCATCGTGTTTTAGCTTTAGATCAACGGGGCCACGGTGGGAGTGCGAGAACTGATACATACACTTTTGAATGGATGTGTGATGATTTGCTTCATTTTGCGGATGCGCTTAATTTGGAAAGGTTTTCACTAATAGGGCATTCCATGGGGGGAACGGTTTCCTATCTTTTCTCGCAAACTTTTCCTTCGAGGATAGATAGGTTGATTGTCGAAGACACGCCTCCTCCTTTTTCGGAAAAAACCATGGAGGTTCCTCCCAGACCTTCTGGCCCCCTGCCGTTTGATTGGCAGGTTGTGCCTTCGATTCTACAGCAGCTTAATGAACCCAATCCCGAATGGTGGGCGCGTCTTACCGATATTATGATGCCGACGCTTGTTATAGGGGGCGGGTCGAGCCATATTCCCCAAAACAAATTGCAGGAGGTTTCCGAGCTTATTCCAAATTGCGAATTGGTGACGATAGAGGATGCCGGACACTTTGTGCATGAAGATAATTTACCAGCTTTCTTGTCTGCCGTAAAAAGGTTCCTTATTTGCTGAGCATTCCAAAAGGAACATGGAAATGGAGGAGGGTTGCCAAAGCATCCCTCTTATTACTGCTGGGCATCTTTAAATGTATGGTTTATTTTATAGACGGCATTTACCGATTTATTATTAATGATTTCCAGTAACTGTTCAGCCATATAGCCTGCGCTGTATTTAAAGCCTGTGTTGACCCATTCGATGATCATGCCTAATATCGCATATGCTTGGTAACTGGAGGCAAGTTCTTTATTGATCTTAGGGTTCGGCCGGTAATCTTCTAGGTCCTCTAATGGAAGTTTCTTTAATTCATTACAAATCCTTTCTAGTAATGTAGGCCATGCATTCGACTTTAGGATGAGGGTATAAATGTTTGCATAGTTAGCTACATGTTCAAATATCTTGATTACTGAAGCCGTCAGTTCATTGATGGTGAAGGTTTCAACGTTTTTATAAGGTTCCCGGTAAGATATGATCAAATCGGCAATCACATCCTCCATGACCTCTTCGAGCAGTTCCTCTTTGTACTGATAGTGTTTATAAAATGTACCCCGATTAAGGTCGGCGAGTTCTACAATGTCAGTAATCGATATCTCCCTGAAATCCTTATTTTGCATTAATGATATGAGGGACTCTTTCAAAGCCATTTTCGATTTCCTGATCCTTCTATCAATCCCAGTGTTATTATTGGACATTTTCTTCACCCTTTGTTCGTTATTGTACTTTTAATAAACATAATTAACCCTTCGTGTTCATTGTTCAACATCGAGGTCATCATTTGCTGATTGTATAAGCCTACTGAAACTAATTATACTATAAAGGAAGTTAGTTAATGAACATCTGTACAATAAGTAACACTTCACTAGAATGAATGGGGGAGTTTAAATGAAATTACAAGACAAGGTTGCAGTAGTGACAGGCGCAGCATCAGGCATGGGGAAGCAAATTGCTATAGATTATGCTAGAGAAGGGGCTAAAGTCGTCGTATCGGATTTAAATCTTGATGGTGCGAACGCGACGGTAGAAGAAATAAAAGCGAATGGCGGAATGGCCTTTGCCATTAAAACGAACGTAGCGGTGGAAGAAGATATTCAACATTTGATCGATACCACGGTCAGTACGTATGGTACGGTGGATATTTTGGTGAATAACGCGGGTATCATGGATGGCATGGAACCTGCTGGAGACGTTGAGGATTCTAGATGGGATCGGATTTTTGCAATTAACACGACAAGCGTCATGCGTTCGACTAGAAAGGTATTGCCAATCTTTTTAGAAAAACAAAAAGGAGTCATCATCAATATTGCTTCTGCTGGCGGTTTATATGGTGCTCGTGCAGGCGCAGCTTACACTGCCTCAAAACACGCAGTGGTTGGTTTCACAAAAAACACAGGCTTCATGTATGCCAATAAAGGGATTCGCTGCAATGCAATAGCACCAGGCGGAGTTGAAACCAATATTGGTTCCAGCATGACGAATATCAATGAGTTCGGCATCTCTCGCCAACAATTGGGTATGGCTATCAATCCACGCAACGGCAAACCTGAAGAAATCGCCAAAGTGGCTTTGTTCCTTGCTTCAGACGATTCCAGTTTTGTTAATGGTACTGTCATCACGGCAGATGCAGGTTGGAGTGCATATTAAGCCGTAGATTAAAAAGAGGATGGTCAAAAACTTGGTGACTTGTACTTTTGCATTCCTGCTAGTAAGCAGGGATGCATTTTTTTTTGAGTGGATCCTTGGCAGGTTCATTGGATGGGGATTTTGGTTAGCCAGACATTTGCAAGAGGAGGGTTTCGACATCATTCGGGAGTCCTGACATTGTCATTTCAATCGAACTGGATAAGTGGGGGCTGGATAGTTCAACTACTATCCAGTTTTTCTCAAAAAGAATTATGCTATCAATTGGATTTAAAAGATGAGTTGAACTCTGAAATCTTGGAAGCAAAATTGGTTCCCTGAAAAAATCCACTTTCCCTATGAAATTGGATCATTGAGTGATCCATTAGTTTGCTGCGATACCTCTCAAACGATATTTTAATTTGCGTGAGAATATTGAAGGACTTTCTGACGGACGTAATCAAGGTGCTTGTACATTTGGCTGAATGCTTCATGTGGATCATGTGCTGCAAGTGCCGCATAGATGGCTTTATGATACTTTACGGTCAGTTCCCGTTCTCTGAATTGAATCAGGCTATTTATCTTATTATGGGTAATCAATAAGGAATCGATCATGCCTTCAATAATCGGATTGTTCGCACTTAAAGCAATGATCTTGTGGAATTCTTTATCGGCCTCTCCATAATCGTTGTCTTCACTATTGGCAATCGTGTCAATCGTGACTTGCAGTTTCTCCAGTTGTTCGTCTGTGATCTTCTCGGCGGCCATCGTTACTAATCCCAACTCCAATGCCATTCGCGCTTCGATGATCGCTGGTAAATTATCAGTGGCCAGGGCCAGCATGACAGAGAATGGATGGGTACCGATTTTATCGTTAAAAAAGGTTCCTTCACGCGTTTTCCGTGTAATGACCCCTAGTGTATCAAGTGCACTGAGCGCCTCCCGTAAAACCGGCCGGCTTACTTCAAGTTCTTTCATAAGTTCCATTTCAGGAGGCAGTTTGTCGCCCGCTTTCATTTGTCCGCTGACGAGCAGATGGACAATTTGATCCACGACTTGTTGTGAAAGAGTGTTGCGGTGTACCGATTGTACGCCTAATTTCTTTGACGATTCTTCCATTGTGTAACCCCTTTTCTGTGAAATCCTATATGTATTCCTACTGTAAGACTAATTATATAATATAATACACTTATTTGCATGTGAGGATGAGAAGGTCAATGTCCAAAAAAAGTAAAATGCGCCGCTCTAAAGAGAGAGGCGCACGCATTGCTGGAAATAAATCATCTGACAAGGCAAGGTGATTTTGGATCAAATTTCCATCCGGAAATCAGGTATTGCATAGCCATTGAATCATCACGGGCACCAAGTCCTTTTCGTTTATAAAGTTGATGTGCCTTTTCGATTTGTTCCATATCCAATTCAATTCCTAGTCCGGGTTTGGAAGGGACATCGACCATCCCGCCGACAATTTTAAAAGGTTCTTTTGTCAAACGCTGTCCATCCTGCCAAATCCAGTGGGTATCGATCGCAGTGATTTTTCCTGGTGCGGCCGCTGCAACGTGTGTAAACATCGCAAGTGAAATGTCAAAGTGATTATTGGAGTGTGATCCCCATGTCAATCCCCATTCGTTGCACATTTGAGCAACACGGACGGAGCCTTGCATCGTCCAAAAATGCGGATCGGCAAGAGGAATGTCCACGGATTGAAGTTGAATGGAGTGCCCCATTTGCCTCCAGTCCGTTGCAATCATATTCGTAGCGGTGGGAAGGCCCGTTGCGCGCCTGAATTCCGTCATGATTTCCCGGGCGGAAAAACCATTTTCCGCTCCGCATGGATCTTCCGCATAGGCTAAAACATGATGTTGATCCCGGCAAAGTTTAATCGCATCCTCAAGGAGCCAGCCGCCATTTGGATCAAGTGTGATCCTGGCTTCAGGGAAGCGTTCAGCAAGTGCCGTCACCGCTTCGATTTCTTCTTCCCCGCGCAAAACCCCGCCTTTCAATTTAAAATCATTGAATCCATAGCGAGAGTGGGCGGCTTCTGCCAAGCGGACAATCGATTCGGGTGTGAGCGCTTCCACATGACGGAGGCGAATCCAGTCATCTTCCGCTTCAGGTTCGCTTATATAACCAAGATCTGTTTTATTGCGGTCACCTACATAAAATAAGTAGCCCAGCATTTCCACCTTATCTCTCTGTTGTCCTTCGCCGAGAAGGGCTGCGACTGGAACACCTAAATATTGGCCAACTAAATCCAGAAGTGCCGCTTCCAATGCTGTTACGGCATGTATGGCAATACGGAGATCGAACGTTTGAAGGCCGCGCCCTCCTGCATCCCGGTCCGCAAACTGCTTACGGATTGTATTTAGAATGTTGTTGTAAGTTCCAATGGACTGGCCGACAACCAATTGTTTGGCATCTTCGAGTGTCTGGCGAATTTTTTCGCCTCCAGGAACTTCACCTACACCCGTATTACCCGCATTGTCTTTTAGAATCACAATGTTCCGAGTGAAATAAGGAGCATGGGCACCGCTCAAGTTCAGAAGCATCCCGTCATGGCCCGCAACTGGAATAACGCTCATTTCTGAAATTACCGGTGTGCCGATTTTTACATTATCCTTAAGCAATTGATTGTTCATAATTTTCCCCCTACTAGAATATTTAGTTGACTATGATTTTAACTCTACACGTTTAATTTCACCAACTAGGAATAAATAGCTGCAAACCGCGACAAGAGCATTAGCACATACGAAGACTAGCGCCCCATTGAATGACCCTGTCGTGGCAATGATGTATCCGATGATAATCGGTGTTGTAATGCCGGCAATGTTACCGAATGTGTTGAAAAGCCCGCCACTGACACCGGACATTTCTTTTGGTGAGGTATCGGCCACTACCGCCCAGCCGAGTGCCCCAAATCCTTTACCGAAAAACGCAAGGGCCATAACGAATATGACAATCCATTCCGTATCTACATAATTTGCAGCTACCAAGCTCATCGATAGAAGCATCCCGACAACAATTGGCACTTTTCGGGCGACAGTCAATGAGAATCCCTTCCGTAACAGGAAGTCCGAGAATGTCCCTCCGAGAATGCCGCCAAAAAATCCACAAATGGCTGGAAGGGAAGCGACTAATCCAACTTCAAGAATGGTCATGCCTCTTTCTTGTACAAGGTACACAGGAAACCATGTCAGGAAAAAGTACGTTAACGTTGTAATGCAATATTGTCCGAGATAAACACCCAGCAGCATACGGTTTGATAATAGCTGCTTAATATGATTCCAGTTGACGCCTTTCTTTTCCTCCTTATTTGTAGTGGTTTGATCCATATTGATCAAAGCGCCGCCCGCTTCGATATATTCAAGCTCAGCTTCGTTGATGCGAGGATGTTCCTTTGGACCATAAATCGTTTTCATCCAGATGAAAGCAACGATGATTCCCAAAGCGCCCATAAAGAAGAAGACGTATTCCCAACCGAATTTATACGTAATGTAACCCATGATCGGTGCAAAGAGAACGGTTGCAAAATACTGGGCGGAATTGAAAGTGGCAGCCGCGGTTCCTCGTTCATGGCTTGGGAACCAGGTAGCAACGATTCGGCTGTTGGCCGGGAAGGAAGGGGCTTCTGCCAATCCAACTAAAAAACGCAGTCCGAACAATACCAGGACAGCTGTTCCGGCAGAACCGAAAAAACCGAGAAACCCTTGTAAAAGCGTAAAGGTGGACCATAACGTGATACTCCAAAAGTAAACTCTTTTTGAGCCAAAACGGTCTAAAAGCCATCCACCTGGAATTTGTCCAGCTACATAAGACCAAGCGAAGGCGGAGAAAACATAGCCCATCATGACTGAATCGAGACCAAGCTGACCAGACATGTCCGTCCCCGCAATTGATAGCGTCGCACGATCCGCATAATTCAGGGCGGTAACCATAAAGAGCATGAAGACAATGAACCATCGTGTCCGTGTTTTTTTCTGGGCATTTGGCAGTTTAGGAGTTGCTTGAAAAACTTTTTCTTCAGCGTTCATATACTCACTTCCTTAAAAGTATTTAATTATATTTTTCATTTGATACCGCTTACAACGTTAGCGCTTCCTCCTTTGTGAAAATTCATAATATTTAGTTTTGTCCAATGGTAAGACAAATGAAATTGTTTGTCAATGGCTTTTTTTATAAATCGTTTTTCATTTCAGCTCCTTAATTATCTTGTTTTTTTGTATATATTAGAAGCTAAATTATTGAGGGATCAAATAATGCTTGATTTTTCAGAAAATAAAAAAATACAATTGACCATTCGGTGTATTTGTCTTACAATAAAACAATAATACACAAGGAGGAATAGAAAATGAATAAAATTCGCCAGGCACCTAAAGGGATTCTCGGATTTCCCGTGGCACCATTCACAACAAGTAATAAGCTTGATGAACAAGCACTCGCCCAAAATATCCAATTTTTGATAGATGAGGGACTCGAGGCCATTTTCGTGGCATGTGCAGCAGCAGAATATCCATCGTTAAGTAAAGAGGAATATGAAGCGATGGTAGAGGTAGCCGTATCCGTCACGGCTGGAAAAGTCCCTGTATACACAGGGGTAGGAGGCAATATTCAAACTTCTCTGGAACTTGCCAGAATATCAGCGGATAGAGGGGCAGATGGTTATTTAATATTACCTCCATATCTCGTTACTGGAGAACAGGCAGGTCTGGCGGCTTATTTCAAAGCCATCGCAGAGAGTACAGACTTAAATTCAATAGTATATCAGCGTGATAATGTGTCACTTTCAATTTCAACTTTGGAAGCGCTCGCAGAGGTCCCTCAGGTGGTCGGCGTCAAAGACGGTCTAGGCAATATGGAGTTGAATGGACTCCTGACACAAACCTTCGGAAAACGTTTCGGCTGGCTGAACGGAATGCCGCTTGCGGAAGTTACCATGTCGGCCTACGTTCCACTTGGCTTTGACTCATATTCATCTGCGATATCAAATTACATCCCGCACATCTCACGGAAATTCTATTATGGCATTTTGAGTGGAGATCAAGAAACGGTCAATGAAATTTACCAACAGGTCATTATGCCAATCAACAACATTCGCCGTCAGCGAAAAGGATATGCCGTCTCTCTCATTAAAGCAGGTATGGAGATTATGGGAATGCCGGTTGGGCAAACAGTCAGATTACCAATACTTCCGGTTGAAAAGGAACATTATGCAGAAATGCAAACGATATTAGAGCGTGCCTTAGATCGTTTTCCAAAAGAAACATCAATTCAATCAATCTAATAAGGGTGGGATTATATATGATAACTACAGTTCAAACAAAAACGTATCTTAACTATATTAACGGTGAATGGGTTGCTTCCATTTCAAATGAAGTTGAAAAAAGTTTAAACCCGGCAGATAAACAGGCAATTGTCGGATATGTACAGAAATCAACCAAGGATGACTTGAACCTGGCTGTGGAAGCTGCGAAAAAGGCAAAAGAAAAATGGCGCAAATTAGCTGGTTCAGAGCGCGGGGAGTATCTATATAAAGTAGCGCAAATTCTTGAAAAGCGGATTGATGAAATCGCAGAATGTGCAACAAGGGAAATGGGAAAGACATTTGCTGAAACAAAAGGGGAAACGGCACGCGGCATTGCGATCCTGAAATATTATGCAGGAGAAGGAATGCGTAAAGTGGGGGATGTCATTCCATCCACCGACAGTTCAGCGCTTATGTTCACTACGCGCGTCCCGCTTGGTGTAGTGGGCGTCATAACACCTTGGAATTTCCCAATCGCCATCCCAATCTGGAAGATGGCTCCTGCTCTCGTATATGGGAATACGATTGTGGTCAAACCAGCTACCGAGACGGCCATCACCTGTGCGAAGATCATGGAGTGTTTTGAAGAAGCCGGTTTACCGGCGGGTGTTGTCAATATGGTCACAGGGCCGGGCAGTGTCATAGGGCAGGGCATCGCCGATCACGAAGATGTAAACGGCATTACCTTTACTGGCTCAAACGGAGTTGGAAAAAGGATTGGACAAGCGGCGTTAGCACGCGGAGCGAAATACCAGCTTGAAATGGGCGGGAAAAACCCGGTAATCGTTGCAGCGGATGCGGATCTTAATCTGGCTGTAGAAGCAGTCATTACAGGTGCGTTTCGCTCAACGGGGCAAAAATGTACCGCGACAAGCCGTGTCATCGTTGCAGCTGAAGTTTATGAAGAGTTCAAGGGGTTGCTGGTGAAAGAAACGAAAGGCATTTCCATCGGGGATGGATTGGACAGCGGGACATGGATGGGACCATGTGCTAGCGAAAATCAATTAAATACGGTTCTTTCCTATATCGAAAAAGGAGTGGAGGAAGGCGCTACACTTCTAATTGGCGGAAAGCGTGCTGAAGAAGGCCCTCAGGCAAATGGCTTTTATGTAGAGCCTACGATCTTTGATAACTGCACGTCAGATATGACAATTGTACAGGAAGAAATCTTTGGTCCGGTAATCGCTTTATTGAAAGCTGATTCAGTTGAAGAAGCCCTGCAACTTGCGAACAGCGTGGAATACGGCCTTAGTGCTTCGATTTTTACAGCCAATATCCAACATTTGCTTTCATTTGTTAACGATATGGAAGCGGGATTGATCAGGGTTAACGCTGAGAGCGCAGGCGTTGAATTACAGGCGCCATTTGGCGGCATGAAAAACTCCAGCTCCCACTCCAGGGAACAAGGAGAAGCAGCAAAAGAGTTTTTTACATCCATTAAAACGGTGTTTGTAAAATAAGGGAAAAAAAAGTTATTTTAGCTGAAAATAACCGGCCCGTGTATCTTTAGTGGTGTCTGTTTGCTTTATTAGAATGAAGGAGTGGTAAAGTGGATACAAAAACGCAACTGACGGAGGTACCGCTTTATATTAAGGTAAATGGGATGGACAATGTCGCCATCGTGGTTAATACGGGGGGCTTGGATCAAGGAACCGTTTTCTCTTGCGGGCTTGAATTGAAAGAAAGAGTACCACAAGGTCACAAAGTGGCTTTAATGGATATAGCCGAGAATGAAGCCATCATACGCTATGGGGAAGTTATCGGTTATGCGGCTGAATCAATCAGTAAGGGCTGTTGGATTGACGAGTCATTGGTGATGCTGCCGGCATCTCCCGATTTAAAGGAATTACCGGTAGCAAATGATATACCTAAAACTTTGCCCCCACTTGAAGGATATACATTTCAAGGATTCCGCAATGAAGATGGCAGTGTTGGAACCAAGAATATATTAGGCATTACAACAAGCGTTCAATGTGTAGTAGGCGTGCTTGATTTCGTCGTGAACCGGATAAAAAAAGAGCTTCTCCCGAAGTATCCCAATGTTGATGATGTTGCCGCTATAAATCACAACTATGGGTGCGGAGTCGCAATCAATGCACCGGAAGCAATTATTCCCATTCGCACGATACAGAACCTTGCGAAACACCCGAATTTCGGCGGGGAAGCCTTGGTAGTTGGTTTGGGATGTGAAAAACTGTCTCCAATGAGAATAAATCCGAGCGGGGACGAGTCAGATATCATTTCACTTCAGGATCAGCAGGGATTTGCGGGAATGGTCCAATCGATTATGGAAATGGCCGAGCAACGTTTAATCAAGTTGAACCGCAGGCAGCGGGAGACATTTCCGGTTTCCGAATTAGTCATCGGTACGCAGTGCGGAGGAAGTGATGCATTCTCTGGTGTGACAGCTAACCCTGCAGTAGGATATGCTACAGATCTGTTAGTTAGAGCAGGGGCAACCGTTCTATTTTCTGAAGTCACGGAAGTACGGGATGCGATTCATCTATTGACGCCTCGAGCGGTGAATGAAGAAGTAGGGAGAGCTTTAATAAAGGAAATGGATTGGTATGATAACTACCTTGCTTTAGGTGATGCTGATCGAAGTGCCAATCCGTCGCCAGGAAACAAAAAAGGCGGATTGGCCAATGTAGTGGAAAAATCATTAGGCTCCATTGCAAAATCCGGAGGCAGCGCCATTTCAGGCGTACTGGCCCCAGGTGAAAAGGCTACGGAAAAAGGGCTGATTTTTGCAGCTACACCAGCTAGTGACTTTGTTTGCGGAACGTTACAGCTAGCTTCCGGTATGCACCTTCAAGTTTTTACAACTGGAAGAGGCACCCCTTATAACCTCGCAATGGCTTCCGTCATCAAAGTATCTACACGAAATACATTGACGGAGCAATGGAAAGATCTGATTGATATTAATGCTGGAACCATCGCTACTGGTGAAGCAACCATAGAGGAAGTTGGGTGGGAAATATTTCACCTTATTCTGGAAGTGGCCAGCGGTAAAAAGAAAACCTGGGCAGAGCATTGGGGTCTGCATAATGATTTGGCACTCTTCAATCCTGCGCCAATTACTTAATAATGATTTACTGGACGGACTTCCTTTTAATAGAGGAAGTCCGTCCTTTTTTTTTCCTCCAGAAAAGAGGACCGACGGACCATTAGCAGAAGTTATTAATGAACGATTGGTTTTCATCATGACGAAAAAGGTTGATACTAAGTAAATATCAGGAGGGATAGTATGGTCACATTCAGGAATGCGACAGCAAAAGACTTAAGGGAAATAGTACATATGCTTGCGGACGATGTATTGGGGAGGGAAAGGGAGCGCTATGAAAATCCCCTTCCCGAAAGCTATCTAAAAGCATTTGAATCCATTGATGCAGATGAGAATAATGAATTGATCGTAGCATGTCTTGGTGAGGAAATCGTTGGGGTGCAGCAAATCACGTTCACTCCATATATTACCCATCAAGGCGGTTGGAGAGCTACGATCGAAGGGGCTCGGACGGCATCTTCAGAACGGGGGAAAGGTATTGGAAGCAAGTTGATTCAATATGCGGTCGACCGTGCAAGGAAGCGGGGCTGCCATATCATTCAGCTGACGACCGATAAAAAGCGGGAAGAAACGCTGCGTTTTTATGAACGTTTAGGATTTAAAGCCACTCATGAGGGCATGAAAATGAAGCTTTAATTCACGGTCTTTTGTCTCCTTTTTTTGTGCATAACAATTCGTCTGGTATTATATGTTAAAATTATTTGTGAGATATTAATAGATATATATAGGATTTAAAAACTGCTGAAAGGGTGAGCTCGATGGAAAACGAAGCATGTATTCAGAAGAGGTACGGTGTAATTAGTTTTACTTCATTCATCATTGGAATCATTTGCTTTTTTACTGTATTTATTACACCTATTAGAATGGAAAATATCGGGAGCATGACTGGTGATTATATAACATTTTTCCTTACGATTGCCGGCATCGTCCTATCTGTCATAGGAATTTTGAAGAAAACGGAGAAAAAAGTGATTTCTATCATTTCTTTGGTTTTTTCCTCGTCATTCTTTATATTTTGGGTGATCGTCATCACTTTGTTGTTAACTGGGGAAATAGAATTGCCCCGTAGATCAATAAGATAAAGGGGTTGAATCAGGATGGTCATGAAGCTTCTTGGGAGATAGATCTGACTAAAAGGGGATTATTCAATGATAAGAGGTTTATACGAAGCACATTTACCGGTTAGTAATTTGAATCGTTCCATTGAATTTTATGAGGGGCTTGGTTTGGAATTGGATCATAAGGTTGAAGATAACCTGGCTTTTCTATGGATTGAAAAGGATAAAAGTTGGTTAGGGCTTTGGGAAACGGAAAAAGTGGAGGTTGAGTATCATCCCTCCCTACGGCATATCGCTTTTCAAGTATCATTGGAAGATTTAAAAAGTTCAGTCGAATGGCTTGAAGATAGGGGCTATGCGCCAAGGGAAGCTTTCGGATTTCTACCAGTTGAACCTTTCGTGATGCCTCACGGGGAATATGCCCACGCTAAAATTCACTTTAATGATCCAGACGGAAACAGTTTGGAGTTTATTAGTAAACTGGAAAACTCTAAAAAAATCACGAATCGTATGTATTTAAGTGAGTGGGAACATGAATACAGAAGTGAAAAAAACGAATGAAAGATGGGCGAAAATTTTAAGAATAATAATTATTTCAGAACCGAATTGGGGAATCATGGAATGAATGTCAAAGCGGAATTATATTGGAATGAATTTTGGCAGGGGAAAGACGAAGAAAAACCCCAGTCAGTCAGTGCATGGCAATTCGGGGCCGATCCCGATCATTTGGCTCAATTAGTGATGGATGGGATAAAAACGGCTACGTGCTCTGGGTATGTTTTTTATGAAGAAGAAAATGAACCATTACCATCCGCGGGTGATTACAGCATTATTTTAAGCAGTGAGGATGTGCCCTTAGCCATCATACAAACAGTGAAAGTCGAAGTATTGCCCATGAATGAAGTGAGTGAAGAGTTTGCGATTGCAGAAGGGGAAGGCGATGGAACCTATACATACTGGTGGGACGCACATGAAAAATTTTTTAAAGAAGAACTGGACAAAATCGGCCACACATTTAAAGAAGATATGCTGCTTGTGTGTGAGCGTTTTGAATTGATACATGTAAAGTGAATGTAGACGGTTCGATCGGAAGAGAGCAATAAGTTTTTTCGTTCAGTGATTTGCTATAATAGGTCATTGGATTAAAAAACTAACAGAAAGATAGGTACTTGCCATGAAAAAGAAATTGATATTCATTGGATTGGGAACCCTGGTTGTTTTCCTCCTATTGCTTGGTACATATAAATTAATGAATTCGAGAACATATCAGGTATTCGGAGGTTTAACGGATAATGTCGAGACGAATGAAAAAGTGGTCGCTTTGACATTTGATGATGGCCCATCGAAGAATGTAAATGAGATCCTTCCGTTATTGGATAAATACGATGTAAAAGCAACATTCTTCCTGATTGGTAACGAAATCGAAAAGTATCCAGAGGAGGCTGGGAAAATAGCGGAAGCAGGCCATCAGATTGGGAACCATACGTATTCCCACAGGCGAATGGTTTTTAAATCGCCCTCTTATATCAAGACGGAAATCGAGAAAACGGATAAATTAATTCAGAACACCGGATATAAGGGTGAAATTGACGTCCGGCCACCAAACGGGAAAAAAATTTTAGGGCTGCCTTATTATTTAAATGAAAATGATAGAGAGACCATTACCTGGAATCTGGAACCAGATAGCTATTACACTTCCGCTTCTGATAAAGTGAAGTATGTGAAGGATAATATAAAACCAGGTTCGATCATCCTGATGCATCCGATGTATGATGATACGGGTAAAGAACTTCAAGCGATTGAAGGGATCTTACAAGAGTTAACGAACGAAGGGTATACGTTTGTAACGGTCAATGAACTTCAAGAAATGTAGTTTCATTTATACCGTCCAAACCATATTCAAAGAAACGGGTTGCTGCGGCAACCCTTTTTTATTAGATATACAGAATAGTACAAAACATGGGCTGCATATTGTTTCTTAACGGATGCATCGTATGAATTTTTCCATAGTGTAAATATAGCTATTAAAATGGGGCTGGTTACTTGTATCGGAATAAAAATACCGCTCTGATCATCTTGTTGTGTTTCTTGTTATTCCTGTTTCTTGTCGTGCTCATTTTTCGCCACATCACGGTTTACTTTGTGTATAGCTCGGGCATCGGCCCGTTATTGCTTATCGGTACAATGGTCTTGGTTATCGTTATGCTTTTTTTCAAGGGATATAAATAATCGAGTTTGTTTCTTTGAGGCTGCTGCGCAGCCTTTTTTTTATGTGGAAAAAGTTCTTTGAATATAGAACATAAAAAAATATAAAAATCAATAAAAAATTAACACTCAAATAATAGTAATATATGGTAATATTTTAAATGGAATTATTTTCTATTAAATTATGTTCAGGGGTGATTAGTACGTGGAGTTTTTTACTAAGTGGTCGTTTAAGAACAAGGCTGCCGTTTCATTGGTGACCATATTTATTTTGTTGCTCGGAGTTGTCAGTTATTTTAAATTGCCGATGGAATTTTTACCATCTGCCGATAATCCGCAAGTCACGATTATCACAATGGGACAGGGCACCGATTCGAAAACGATGGAAGCACAAGTTACAGAACCGATTGAAAGAGCCGTTACGGGAGTTAAAGGAAAGAGTTCGATATACTCCACCACCGGAGATGGATTTTCAAAAGTAGATCTATTCTTTGAAGCCGGATCGGATATGAAACAAGCGAAACTTGATGTTCAAGAGGCTTTAGGCAGTGTAGCATTGCCACAAAGCATGGCAAAGCCTACTGTTACACAGTTAAATACATCAATGATTCCCATTTCATTTATATCTGTTACTTTTAAGGATGGATTAACAGCTGAAAATATAGACTTTACCAAGAAAGAATTGGAGCCTCTATATAAAGATATTAAAGGGGTTTCGGATGTACAGACATTTGGGGTTTCCCAATCCGTTCTTTCTGTCAAAGTGGATAATGAAGAGTTGGCTAAAAAGAAAGTCTCCATTCAAGATGTCATGGGCGTCCTTAACGGTCAGAATGCAGCTCTGGCCGTAGGCGAAAAAGTGATTGATGGGAAGGCAAGTAACATCAAGGTTGTCGGGGATTTAACAAGTATTGAAAAATTAAAAACGTTAAAGGTCACTCCAAATGTCACTCTTGGAGAGATAGCAAAAGTTGAAGAAGCGAAGGATGGCAACCTCATCAGTCGTTTTAACGGAGAGGAAAGCATTGATTTAAGCATTATCAAGGACAGTCAATCAAATGCTGTCACAATCAGTAAAGAGGTTGAAAAAGTAGCAAAAGAAATTAATGAAAAGTATAGCGACCAGAAATCGACCATTTATTTATCTACAGCTGATATGGTGGAGACTTCCGTTCAGACGATGGTAAAAGAAGTTCTGCTAGGTGCACTATTCGCTACGATTGTCATCATGGTCTTTTTACGGAATGTACGATCTACATTCATTACAATCGTATCCATACCGTTATCTCTTGGCTTTACGTTATTTCTGCTGTCATTGTCGGGAGTGACGCTGAATATTTTGACGCTGGGCGGTGTCGCTGTAGCGATTGGGCGCTTGGTGGACGATAGTATTGTTGTTATTGAAAATATTTTCCGGAAAATGCAGCAGGAGAAGATTTCAATCGAATTGGTGATGGATGCAACTAAAGAGGTGGGAGTGGCGATAACAGCTTCAACCCTTACTACTGTAGCCGTTTTCTTGCCGGTTGCTTTATTGAATGGAGGGCTTCAAGAGTTTCTTCTTCCTTTCGCTTTGACCGTCACTTATTCTTTGCTGGCTTCTTTAATTGTGGCATTGACGGTCGTTCCATTAATGAGTGCAGGATTGCTGAAAAGGACGCAGCTGCCAAAACATCGACCGGCCAAGCGTTTTACCAAGCTGGTTACTTGGTCACTAAACCACAAATGGGTTGTCTTGATTGTTGCTATGCTGTTGTTTGTCGGTTCCGTTGGTACATATTTTGCCATGCCAAAAGGGGCGATTGATAATTCTTCAGCAGACTATGTCTCCGTGACATTAACTTATCCAAATGATCAGCCTTATGAGGAAGTAAAGGAAAAAGCGATTGAACTCGAAGAGACGATGCAGGGTATGAGTGAAGTGGATAATATTTTCATGCAATTAGGAAACTCTGCCGAGATGGCACAATATGGCGAAGTCGCATCACCTACAGAAGCGATTTTTGGCATCCTGGTGAAGGATAAGGCAAATGTGGATACAATCCTGGGAAAAATGGAACAGGAACAAGAAAACTATCCTGATGCGAAGCTTACGGCCACAGCCTCTTCATTTATGATGGGGGCATCAAAGACGAACATTACGATAGATGTGATCGGCAGTAATGTTGAAGATTTGGAACAGACGGCCAATAAGGTCAAAGAAAGAATTCAGGATATTAAAGGAATTGAAGAAGTTACAACGAACCAAGATGAAAAGAAAACCATTTATTCATTCAAGGTAGATCCAGCTAAAGGCAATACAGAACAAATCGGTCAACAATTGGGTATCATGCTTAATAAAACGCCTATCGGCAATATAACTTTACAGGATAAGCAGACACCTGTCGTCCTTGAACCAATCTTAGATCCTAAAAAACCAGAGGATTTAAAAAGTATTCCGATCATGACAGAGGGCGGTCTAGCTCCGGTATCCAAGGTTGCTACATTAAAGAGCGAAGAGAGTGCAACGACGCAGTTCCATAAAGATGGAGAAACATATCTTCAATTAACGGCAACGGTCGATCCGACTAAGCTCTCCGATATTGCAAGCAAAATAAATCTTGAGATATTTGGAGATAAAGAGAACAAAGGCCTTGATATTCCGAATGATGTAGAAATTTTAGTTGGGGGAGCCAGTGCTCAGCAGACAGATGATTTTTCCGATTTGTTCCTTACGATGTTAATATCGATCGGTATTGTCTTTTTAATCATGGTTATAACATTTAAATCGATCAAAGCACCGATCGCCATTCTATTTTCCTTGCCATTTGCTGCTATTGGAGCGGTATTAGGATTGGTTATCAGTCAGATTCCAGTGGATATTACAGCACTGCTGGGTGCTCTCATGTTAATTGGAATTGTTGTGACAAACGCGATTGTGCTTCTGGATCGAGTCAAACAGAACGAAGAAAAAATGATTATCCGTGATGCGATCGTCGAAGCGACAGCTACAAGATTCCGTCCGATCATAATGACGGCTGTAGCAACGATTTGTGCCATGCTGCCACTTTTATATAAAAAAGCGGAAACAGGAAGCTTGGTTTCACAAAGTTTAGCGATCGTCGTCATTGGCGGGCTAGCTGTTTCTACACTGCTCACACTTATTGTCATTCCATGTATATATGAATTGCTGTACTATAAAAAATCGAAAAAACAGAGAAAGAAAAAGAGAGAACCCGTTAACGAACAAATCGAGATGTAATGGTGCTTAATAAAAGGTTTGTAGAGAAAGCGACGCTTTCTTTACAAACCTTTTTCTGTAAAATAGTACATGCTTTTATAGTTTTTTTAAAATAATGGTTGACTTTCCTTCTACCTGTAACTAAAATGATTACAGCAGGTGATGAAACAAGGCTGTATGGTTACTAAATGTAATGTTCTAATATTAATATTTTTTTGTTCTATGTTGTAACCATTTCGGTTACAAGTTGAGCTAATGATGAAAAGTGAGGGAATATATTATGACAGTGAAAATTAAAGCGTATTCTGATTTTATATGTCCATTTTGTTTTTTAGGTAAAGGTCCTTTGGACGAAATCGTGAAGGAAAGTGATGTAGAAGTGGAATGGATGCCATTTGAATTGCGTCCGAGTCCATATTCCAAAATTGATCCATGGAAAGAGCCCGATAAGTTGAATTCATGGGATTCTTACATTCTTCCTGCTGCGAAAAAGCTAGGGGTTGATATGCGTTTACCCCGTATTTCCCCGCATCCATATACACATTTGGCGTTCGAAGGGTGCCATTTTGCAAAGGAGCACGGAAAAGGGAACGAGTTCCACAACAGAGTATTTACAGCGTTTTTTCAAGAGGAACAAAATATTGAAGATATTGAAGTATTGACAAAATTAGCGGGTGAAGTTGAACTTCCTGTAGATGCTTTTAGAGAAGCGTTAGTGTCACGAAAGTATCGGGAAGTGCACCAACAAGCACTGAAACATGCCTATGAAGAAGCAGACATCAGGGCTGTTCCGACGTTTATTATTGGTGATGAAGTCATTCAAGGACTAGCCAGCAAAGAAAGGTTAGCGCAAGTCATTGAGAAGGAAGAAGCAAAAAATAAACGGAATGAATTTGATGGACTGCAATGTGATGGTAAGGGGAATTGCTAAAAGCTAAAAGCCTTTTAACTGTCAGGGAAATGCGGTAATAAACGGTAAGGCCATTTTAGATACTCCTTAAAATAAGACATGATTAATTATAGCGTACTTAAATATTACAGAAAAACCCCTTTTATCAAACAATAAATCCTTTAGTTTTACTGTTTAAAATAAAAGGGGTATTTTAATGTAATTCTAGTTGAATGGTAGTAACAATATTAGAATCATCAACCCATAAATAAACATTCTTACATTTATGCGTGAAATATCTAATGGCAATAGTATCTTTTAAATAATCTTCCAAAGTCCAATTGTATAATGAGAGAGAGATTATTGGCCCCTTTGATGTATTTTTTAAACAATCTAATACCTTATCGAACTCCATATCTTCGTATTTCTCTATAAATTCAGATATTATCTTGTGTGATTTTTGAGGTATTTCAAGATCAGAGAATTTATCCCCAATTCAAATGTCCAAAAAAAATATTCACTATTAACTCAATTCTTTTTACTGTTGGGTTATCAGGATGAAAATAGTGTTACTTCGTTATTTGTCGATAATAGAATTGTTAATTTAAATCCAATAATAAAAAATCTATATGGGACAATTAGCAAGACACAATATGAAAAAATACTGAAAATAAAAATAAAATAAAGCACTTTTCTCATTATAATAATCCCCTAAATAATTATTTTCCATAATAAATTCATATAGTTATGGATTTATTATAAAAACAAGAAAGATAGATATGAAATTGGAAGGTGTTTTTTTGTTTTGTTATATCTACCTATATAGTTATATTATATCATGAAATTTTATAAAAAATGGTCTTTTTTACCTAAATGTTTTGATGATCCCACTTAATTTACGAGATATTTATACTATAAACGAGACGGAGACGGACTGTTTAATATAATTAGCGGAGGTAAATAATTGACAATGAGAATCATTTTCATTTATAGTGAAATGTGTAATGAAAGTAATTCTCAATTAGGAAGGTGATATAGATGAAGGTATTCATTGGTTATGTCAGTTTATCCGGTAATACCGAGAAAATGGCTATAAACATAAAGAATAGAATGAAGGCTGTCGGCTGTGAAGTATATATGGAAAGATTGGATACTGTTGAAGTTGATGCTTTAAAGGATTTTGATTTGGCCTTTATTGGTTTATATACATGGAATCTTGAAGATTTACCGTACGAAGCAAACGAGTTTTATGAGGAAATTGACCAAGTGGACTTTGCTGGAGTGAAAGTCGCATTCTATGGTGCCGGAGACTTGACCCATTCGAAACCTTGCGAATTCAATCACTTGAGAGGTGAATTAAAAAATGTCTAGGAGAAGGAAATCTTATACTGAACTGCTAAAAGAAAACCGCGAACTTCTGTTGCATGACAAAATCGAAGTGGAACGCATCTATACAAAAATCGATCAAAAAGCTATCAATGAAAAAAAGGGAAGTAAGCAAGTACAATCATGACTGGTTAAAAATGAAAACCGAAATCCATTTTTGATTTCGGTTTTTTCTTTTGGTTTGTTATTGAATGCTGTTGATTGAAGAAGAAGGTATTTTCCGGTTGGTTGCCGAATAAAAATCCTTTAAGTAAAACTTAGGGGGAGTGCAACTTGAAAAATGTAATAGATGGAATCAATCATTGGATAGGTTTTATACCTGAAGAGTTCAGCCGGATGACAGAAAAAGAATTAAATCATCGACCAATGCCACACAAATGGTCCAAAAAAGAGATCTTAGGACATCTATGCGATTCTGCATTGAACAATATGAATAGGTTTATCAAGATTCAGTACGAAGAACAGCCATATGTTATACAAACATATAATCAAGACCAATGGGTACTAGTCCAGAATTATCAGGAGCGGCCAATGGATGAGATAGTTAACCTTTTTTGTACTTTAAATAAGCAAATCATATATATAATAACGAATACACCAAATGATAGATTATCTAATCTTTGTTATATAGGAAATAATCAACAAAAATCATTGGAGTGGCTAATAAAAGATTATCTAGAACATATGGAACATCATATTAACAATCAAATTCTAATTAAAAAATAGTGATCTATATAGATCACTATTTTTTATCGTTTTTCAGAGCAATTCTTTAAAGGAAGTGGAATAATTCGTATATCTTGTTAGAGATGATCTAGTAAAATTAGTACAAGGCTTCGAGAATCCTGATTGTAAATCCTTTAAGCCATTACAGTTATGCAGGTCGGACACATAATTACTTCTTTTTTTCTTCCCGATTTTTCACTTTTCGTAACAGTTTGTCATGAAGTTTGGACAAGGTGAACAATACAAGGATAGAGCCGATTAAGGTTAACGACATATCCCATTGTGCGTCCCAAATATCACCCTGTGTTCCTAAAAATTCCTTTGAAGCCTTTCCGCCTTTTGAAATGATGGCAGCTATCCATTCGATGATTTCATATAAGGCTCCAATGGCAAGCGCAAAACTTAATGTAACAGCAAATAACCAGGGTCCTTTTGTTAGAGGGGTTTTACGTATTACTATTTCTCTAATCACAATCGCAAATAAACCTTTTAGGAAATGTCCAAACCGATCATAGTGGTTTCGTTTTAAATCGTAATGATCTTTTATCCAATCAAATAGAGGAACTTTTGTGTACGTATAATGGGCACCGATGAACATGGTAATTGAAAGAGCGGCAATAATGAAATAAGATAATGTAGTGAGGCGGAATTTATTATATGCAGCAATTACAATAATCAGAAACACAACGGCAGGAAGTACTTCCATTGTCCATATCAAGTATCCTTCAGGCTTAATGACTGACCAAATAAAAACGGCAGTGACTAGCAATAGTAATATTAAATGAATCAGAATACTTTTATCTCTTCCCAATTTTTTCACTCCATAAATTTATGATGTGTACAATGGTAAAAAATGAAATTTCCTGCATGGCACTTGATGGATTGGTTTATTCGTTTTTAAATAGAAAGAATCAAACAGTTTGTGTATGGATAAAATGCTTAATACTTTCATTTAAAACTTTAGCCGCTTTTGTGGGAATCTGATGCTTTGCATGATCAATGAATTTTAATTCCGTACACGGCAATTTTTCATGTAATAAATTAGCATAATGAAAAAGTGGTTTATCTTTTTTACCGTAGATCAGTAAAATCGGCAGGTTGATTTTCTCTAGCTGATGGGTACAGTTATAATGCAAACTATAATAGTAATACTGCTCGATATTTCTGGCATCCCCTTTTAGGGCTTCATTTAAACATTTTGTTGAACAAATTTCCCGTATTTGAATTACTCCATGAAATGGATAACGCAAGAATTGGAACTGCGTCTTTATTTGCAAGTGATATTCCTAAAGAAATCTTTTGCTTTAAATATTTATCCCTCACTTCAGACATTCCACCTATTACAATGCCTCCTAGAGCCCTATCGGCACAACTCAGCAAATACTCCAATACGATAGAGCCGCCGGTTGAATATCCGCATATGATTGCTTTTTTAATTTTCAAATGATCCAACAGATGTTTGATATCTTCTATAATCAGGGGATAAGTTACTGGCAGTCTTGAATACTGACTTCTTC
Source organism: Peribacillus sp. V2I11 (assembly GCF_030817135.1). NCBI lineage: Bacteria > Bacillati > Bacillota > Bacilli > Caryophanales > Bacillaceae > Peribacillus > Peribacillus sp. V2I11. The sequence goes on from NZ_JAUSYW010000001.1 coordinate 3,566,115, forward strand.
CGTGACCCCTAATATCAAAAGTGATAACTTTGAATTCTTGGGATAATTCCTCCATTTGGTATTGGAAATTCACACTAGTCAGTACTGGAGGATGAATAAAAACAATAGGAACCCCTTTTCCCTTAACAGAATAATACAAGCTAATACCGTCCACATCTAACATTGGCATGAATATTCACCTCAATAATCTTACATCATTTTTCTATCAATGAATGGCTATTGAATAAACAACTTGATGATAATCGTTTGGATTATAACTACATAAAAATAAAATTCCCATTCGAAGAGTGCTAATATCCCTCATAAAAGAATTTTCCCTTTAAAACATATTTTTATTACTAATTGTTTTAGAAACAAACATCTTGAATTTTTTGAGTTCTTTTGAACAAGATATAAGAGTTCAGGAAATGAACAAAAATATATAAAAATAAGGTGATGTAAATGAAGGCAAACATGGATAAAATTTTACCAGTTGTTGCTTCGGTCGGAGTGGGTATTGCCACTTATCAAATGTTGAGTGGAAATGGCAGAAAAATGAAAAATATGGTACCGCTTGCCACTAACTTGATGGGAATGGGAACTGGGATGCAAGGGCAGAATCAACAACAGTCAGAATATCAATAAAACAAAAAAATCCCCTTTAAGGGATTTTTTTGTTTTATTCAAGAATCGTGACTTCCATCATATGCTGACTTTTTGAAATCCAAACCATGAATACTATTTACCATTTTTTATAATTAAAGTAATAAAACACCAATAATAAAACTCCATACGTTATAATGAATGGGCTCCAAGGAAAGTGCAGAAACCTGCAGGAGTGATCATATGATGGGAGGTTATATGTGTTGAAGAAAAAATTATTGGTCATTATTCCAACAGTTGCCCTGATATTGGCCCCTCTGGGAATGGGAACTTCAATTACCCACGCAGCTTCAAAGGGCAGTCAAATCCAAAAAATCGAAACGAAGGCGGAAACGCGCCCGACCCTCAGGAAAGGCTCACGTTCGAGTTATGTAAGAGACTTACAGCAAAGCCTTAAAGATGTTAAATATAATGTAGGTGTTGATGGGATTTTCGGCACCCAAACACAAAATGTGGTAAGGGAGTTTCAAGTCGATCATAACTTGGCTTCAGATGGTATCGTCGGACCGCTGACATGGGCTGCTTTAGATGAAAATAAGGTGGAAAGAAAACAGTTCACGGAGAAAGATGCGATTGCGTTAGGTAAGAAGAAACTGGGTAACAACATCGTATTCAGCGGTGATGGCAGATTGCTGAAAGATGGCAAAGGAAAATCATATTACAAATATAAAGCAGCAAATAAAGATTGGATGGATCAAGGCGGAACAGGAACGATTGGGTGGTTCCACATTTATAAAGATGGCCGTGTAGTGGAACAATAAAGGGATAAATATGCAAAAAATGTTCTCACTTCATGTGGGATTTTTTTTATGTAAAGCAAGGATATAATAAGAAGACTAAATACATCTATTTTTGGCTATAAATAACAAGTAAATACAGATATAATAGTAAATGGACAGCAATTTGGTATAGTGGGCAGCGGTCACTCCTTTACAGAAAGGGGGTGTCGCTGGTGATTTCTATTATGGACGGACTGATGCTAATGATTTCATTCGCCTCTTTAATCGTCGCAGTAATCGCGGTTACATTAAAAAAGTAACCCCCTCCATACCATCCGGCCAGATGTATGTAGGAAAAGGGTTACTTTCATGATCGAGTAGCTACTGACTTACCACAGAAAGCCGCTGCTCTTTATGCAGTTTTGCTGTTCATTAAGACGCTGGTTTTAACCAGTGTCTTTTTTTTATGTGTTAGTTATCATTATTATATCCTCATTTTACCTATACATTCAACTAAAAAACATGGAAAGAGCATCGATTCGTTTCTTTACTTTCTTTCAGAACGAAGCTTTTGGTAAAATCAATTAGATTTTCGTTAAATTCCTGCCGGATTCCAGTTTGAATAATTTAATTCCTTTATAAGATACAATCATAGGAATCATACAAAGCAAGGCCATCGGCAAACAATAAAGAAGATAGAAATGCCCTCCGTTTTCCAGAAAGGGAATATAGGCTAAAGCAACAAAAAGTAAAGTGAAAAAAATGATCGTGAAAATCCCGAAAGATTGATGATAGAATGCATGAATTTCCCTTCTTCGTTCCTCTTGGTCGGGTGAAGTCTTTGCTGCTTTGTGCGTTCGAAGGAATAGGTACAAGGAGAACATTAGAAATAAAGCGGAAAATGGTAAAGCGATCGCAAATAATGAAACGTCAAGAATGGAAAGATAAAAGCTGAATAAAAAGAAAATTTCTGACACCCCTAATGCAAAACAATAATTGAAGATACTTATTCCATCAGGTTGTTTAAGCATGAAATCCCTCCTTCAATATCATATTATGCAACTGCTTTCATGTTCACCACTTTGTCACATTTAAAAGGGAAATAATTGCACCAAGTTCCACCCAGGATCAAGCAGATGGGTAAACGGCACCGCTCGCTAACCAGTCAGATTTATCAAGCTTGCAGATGTTGAATAGAGTCTTTGCATATTACGAATAGTATAAAATATCGCTTAAAAGGGGGGGGGGGGAGTGCTCAATGACTGTAAAAACGGCAATTAAAGGGGTTCTGCTCGTTCTTCTAATATATTTGCTTTATGTAGTGGTGACGGCTGTGGTTCTTTTCCCCAAAGTGGAAAAAGAAGAAGGTAGGCCGATTAATCAAGTAAGTGCATATATGGGAGAGAAGGAAGCCACCGTGGATCGTGTCCTTCTTCTCGAAGACGGTTATGAATCGGGACTCGCCCGAATGCGAATGATCCAGGAAGCCCAGCATTCAATCGATATTGCCTACTATGCCTTTGGAAAAGGCAAATCAACCGAACTTTTTCTTGGAGCCTTGATAGAAGCTGCTGACCGGGGTGTCAAAGTCCGAATCCTTTTGGATGGAATATCTCATGGACTCAGAGGTCAATTAAGCAGTGCCCGTTATGCATTGGCCTCTCATGAAAACATTGAGTTAAGATATTACGAAACCTTTAAGCCATTTAAGCCGTGGACCTGGCATAATCGCCTTCATGATAAGATCATCACTGCAGATGGAAAGTTAGGCATCATCGGAGGGAGAAATATTGCCGATAAGTATTTAGCAAGCAATCCGCCGAGGAATTTTGTCTATGACAGGGATGTGCTCATTTTCAATGCCAAAGAGGAGAAAGATAGTGTAATCGTTGAAATGAAGGACTATTTGAATGAATTATGGACTCATCCGTATACGAGCGATGTTTTTTCGGAGCTCTCGAAAAGGCAAACGGAAAAAGGAAAACGTGAAAGAGATGCATTAGCGAATCAATACAGCAAAGCTTTGCAAACTGAAACTGATTTCGTTAATCCAGTCGTAGATTGGAGCAATTCTACAACACCTACTAAAAAAGTTTCCTTCATTCATAATCCAATCGAGCGTTTCAATAAATACCCAATTGTGTGGAAATCTCTAGTTGACATAGCGGCTAACTCCAATCAATCGGTACTCATCCAAAGTCCCTATATTGTTCCTGCGGATGCCTTGAAGGAATATGTACCGAAGCAGATGGATTCAAAGGCTGATTGGACCATACTTACCAACTCGGTGGAATCAACCCCGAATGTGATCGCTTTTTCCGGTTACTTGGCGCTTAGGGATAGGATCGTTGAGACGGGCGCAAGGCTTTATGAATATGCAAAGCCTTATTCTTTGCATGGTAAATCAGTGGTCTATGATCAACGATTAAGTGCAGTGGGTTCTTACAATTTGGATTCTCGATCTGCCTTTTTAAATACAGAATCGATGGTGGTCATCGATAGTGAAAAATTTGCAGCCCAGTTGACAGGAGCCATCGAGTCGAAAATCTCAAATAGTACACTCGTTGCGGACAATAATAAATATATAGAACCACCTGAAGATCAGAAAAAGGAAGAGTCTTTTTTTAAAGCCACCTTTTTAAATGCCCTCTCGAAAGTTACGGTATATGTGAATAGGTTCATTTGAATGATGACGAAAAGACAGCAATCACGGTGATTGTTGTCTTTTTAATCTTTTGCGGAGATTATCTTATGAAATAATGGGTAATTTGCTATACTTGAGCAAGCCAATCACAACAATCGTAAGGAGAACGGAAACATGCAAACATTGCAGCACCTATCAAAACATATTGTCTACCTGCCGCCAGTTCAGGAAACGGATCGCCCGGTTCTTGCCGCCGTTACGGGAAACAAGAAAACGCTTATCATCGATGCCGGTAACTCCGTCCGGCATGCACAGCTCTTTAAGGACGAATTGCTTCGGAATGATATAAGCGGGGATTTTCTCGTTCTTACCCATTCACACTGGGACCATGTATTCGGACTGGAGAATATCGGGATTCCGGTGATTTGTCAGGAAAAAACATACACGAACATTAAAGATATGAAGCAGCTTTCATGGGAAGATCAAGCCCTTGATCAACGGGTCGAAGAAGGGACGGAGATACCCTTTTGCGCCGATGCAATCAAGTTGGAACATGGGGTGAATAGAGAGATTGCCTTCCCCCTGCCCGATATCATCTTTGAAAAAACGATGACGATCGATCTCGGCAATATAACCTGTGTCATAGAACATGTTGGCGGCGACCATGCCAAAGATTCCTGCATCATTTATGTCGCAGAGGAAAAAACATTATTTCTGGGAGACTGCCTATATGCCAATCTTTATGCTGAAAAATGGAATTATACGGCTGAACAGGCTTCGCTGCTCGTTAAGAAAATTGAAGCCTATGATGCAGAAACATATATACTTTCCCATCATGATTAGCCTTGCACGAGACAGGAGATGGAGGCAGAGCTTAAGCTAATGAAAGAATGTGCCAGAACCGTGGTCGAACATCGGGGAAACCGAGCTTTAATGGAGCAGGGATTGGCTAAAGAATTAAAGCGGGATTTAACTGAGGGCGAGCTCGAAACGATTGGGTTTTTCGTGAATGGTTACGTTAAGTGATTTGAACACCATGGCAAGTTAAAGATCACACAAAAGTTAAACACGTTTATTATAAAGGTTTGGGTGGGGTATGAGTTTGGTATTTACTGGGCTCATACCCTTTAATTTGACCTTTTTCCTCAACAGTCCTCAATAAGCTCATTCATGGTCCCCGCACAAAATCGATAATTATCGTCAGTAGTACTGAAACAATAAGAATTGATAGGAAACCTGATATGATTTTCCCTGCTTTTGCTCCCCTATTATCAGGATGAATATGACCAATAATAAAGGAGGGGATGAAAATTATTGCCGAATAGAACATTGTATAATGAATACCTGAATCTCCATTTGACCATACGCTAAGTCCGATATTATTTAAAATATTATCTCCAATTCAAGATTTATCGCCAAATTGAAAGGTAACAATATTCCGATTAATCATAGCGCGAAAGAAAGAGAACCTAATCCGATATCCTTTGTTTTCCTACTTCGATAGTTGGCATGTGTTTTTCTCCTTGTATAAAAACACCAAATTATGGTTTTTTGTAGTGTAACATAACTCAACAAGTACTTAAATTCCTACACCTGTATCAGAACCAAAATAGACTCCAATAAAAACTGCACCTCCAATTGTTAAATGGTGTCTAACAATTAGGGTGCAGTTCTAATTAATTATGAGCTTTTTCCAAAGCTAGCTTTATCCCGAAACCAATCAAGACCGTCCCGGTTATACCCTCGAAAATCGCTTGGGTTCTAGGCTTTTTCATAAAGGCACTGATTTGGTGCAGCAGATAGATATAAAATACAAACCACAACGCAGTTAAAACGGTATACGTTATGCCCATGATCAGGAACGGTAAAAACGTATCATTTCCTGGATTCACGAACTGAGGCAGAAACGTTAAAAAGAAGACGGCGACTTTAGGGTTCAGCAGGTTGGTAAGGAATCCTTGCTTAAAGCAGGACTGGTTTTCGTATTTACTTTTGACTGACGTTTCCGTCGCTGCGGCAACTTGCTTATTCCTTAATCCCCATAAGGTCTTGAAGCCTAGATATACCAAGTAAACGGCACCGACATATTTGAATATGGAAAATAGTAAAGCGGATTTCACAATGATTGCCGAAAGTCCGAACACGGCAGCTGATGTATGGATAAGCAGGGCACAGCATGTGCCGAACATCGTTTTAAAACCTCCCGACGTCCCCACGGTAACGGTGTTCCTTGTGGCTATTGCTGTATCTGGACCAGGTAAGATGATGAGAAGAATGCACATGATGATGAACAAATAAAAGTTTTCCATATTCGGACCTCCACTCTTAGTGATGAATTCTGAAAATTATAACATAGATGTACTTGGTTTAGGGAGACAAATTTGATAGGATCTCAGGACAATGGAGGAGAGGGGGAATCGGCTTGACTAATAAATAGAGTGTTTAATGAAACAAAAAAACGAGCCAAATCATTTTTTGATCTGGCTCGTTTTTTTATTAATTCAATACCAACACTGTTATATGTTAGGGTAACTTTTTCAACACAGCACGTACCGGACTTCCATCTGCTTCAACTAATGGAAGAGGGAGGGCCGCCAGCTCATAATTACCCGGTCCTATACCGTCCAGTATAAGACCTTCCAAAATGTGAATTCCATGATCGGCAAGTTCATGGTGGGCAGATAGCTCTTTACTATCCAGTGGATCTACTGATGGTAAATCAAGTCCAATAAGACGAACGCCGTGTTCTGAAAGATATGCCGCTAATTCTGGTTGGATATGAGGAATGGTTTGTGGAAACACACTTCGATCCTTCCATGCATCCGTCCGAATTAACAGACGTGTAACGCCTTGTAGATCTATATTGGATAAATCATCGACTCCGATGCTTGTCTTGTTTGGTAAATGGATAACCCGGGCATTTCCCATATATAATTCGAGATCCAAATCAATCACTCTTTTTCCATCATCGTCAAAATGAAAAGGTGCATCAATATGGGTACCAGTGTGGACACTCATATTGATTTGACCTACATTGACAGATCCACTTTCTTCTTTACTCCAATTGACTTTGTATGAGAAAGGGGTATCTCCAGGCCAGACTGCAACGTTTTCATCCAGACGTTGTGAAATATCAATCCATGTCCCCATGCATTTACCTCCATCTCTTCTGGCTGTTTCTTTGCTACTTATTTCATCTTATAGCTTCGTTCTTAGACTCCATAGTTCTGGGAAAAAGTGTTGATCGAGTGCTCTTTTTAAATACGTTACACCTGATGATCCGCCAGTACCTTGTTTATTACCAATAATCCTTTCCACTGTGGTCATATGATTAAAACGCCATAATTGCTGTTGATGGCCAATGTCCACTAACTTTTCGCCCAGCTCATATAAGTCCCAATATTGCTCAACATCGCGGTAAACTGTCAGCCACGCCTCTTCTACACTTGCATTTGGTTCATATCTTTGTGACCAATCCCTGCTGATGGCTTCTTGATCAATAGGTAATCCGCGCGCCACAAGAGCATTAATCGCCGCGTCATAAATACTTGGCTCATGAAGGGCCTGCTGCATTTGCTCGTATAAATCTGTTTGGTGCTGATAGACTGATAGCGTATGGACATTTTTGTTTCCTAATGCAAATTCAATCAAACGATTCTGATAAGATTGGAATCCGGAAGATTGTCCCAGTTTATCCCTGAACTCCATGTATTCAGCCGGTGTTAAAGTTGAAAGGACATTCCATGACTGGATCAATTGCTGCTGGATCCTCGAAACGCGCGACAGCATTTTAAACGAAGGTTCCAACTTGTTTTGGCGGATAGACTCAGTTGCTGCTGTCAACTCATGTAAAATGAGCTTCATCCATAGCTCACTCGCTTGATGGATAATGATAAATAGCATTTCATCATGATGATCGGAACATCTATGTTGACTAGTTAAAATCTTATCAAGGTGGAGATAATCCCCGTATGACATCGATTTTTGAAAATCGGTTTGAATTTCTTTCTCTAGACCAGTTATTGTTTGTTCATTGCTATCCATATTCTTCATTCCTTAATCCCCTCACTTTTCCATATGCAAAAAACTTTTTATTCCGTCATTCTATTCTATCTTCTTTTCCAGAGATTCTTCCATTACATTATGGTTAATATTTCTTCTTTTTGAAACAAAATAAGCAACAGCTAAAAATAGTAACCAAGGTATCCCGAATTGAAGCATGATCTTGAAATCTGTAAACCATGTTGTAATCATTAAGCTGAATAGAAGAACGGCTCCTAGTATCGTTAAATAGGGAAAGCCGATCATCCTTACCGGTAACTTGCGTCCGCCGGTTTTCTCCCATTTCACCCTGAAAAATAAATGGGAAATGAAGATCATGAGCCATGTGAACATGGCACCGAACATGGAAATCCCCATCATGAATGCATAGGATGAACCAGGAAGTAGCGCATGAACGCCTGCAGCAATGAAAATCCCAGTTGTAGAGACAGCAAGTGCTTTTCCCGGAACGCCCCTTTTGTTTAACTTTCCTAAAAAGCTAGGTGCGTGTTTTCCGCGGGCTAATGAGAACATCATACGTGTTGAAGCATAGAGCTGGGCATTCATGGCAGATAAAGCAGCCGTTAAAATAATAAAGTTCATGATCCCGGATGCACCAGGAATGTTCAAGATCTCCATCACTTTTACGAACGGACTTTCCTCGATCCCAGCCGTTTTCCAGGGAACGATCATCAGCATGATGCCGATTGTCAAAACATAGAAGGTGGATAAACGGAACACGGTCGCTTTTAATGCTTTTGGAACTGCTGTATCAGGATCTTTTGCTTCCCCTGATGTAACCGCTATCATTTCGGTTCCGAGAAAGCTGAATAAAGAAATAAATACGGCTACCCACATTCCCCACCAACCAAATGGGAAAAAACCGCCTTCATTTACAAAGTTCTCAGGTCCTATATGTGGCTGATCGGATGAACCGAATAGTACATAGGATCCAAGAAGGATAAAACCAACGATGGCACTTATTTTAATAAAGGAGAACCAATACTCAAATGTAGCGAATGTATTCACGCTAGTAGCATTTACATAAATCAGGGCACCTGCAAACAGCAAAATCCATACGATTCCCGGCACGGTCGGAAACCAATACTTCATATACACGCTGACTGCACTCACTTCAACCCCAACAGCCAAAACATTGGCAATCCAATAAGAATAGCGGACAAGATAGCCTGCCATTGGAGTCATGTACTTTTCAGCAATGGCTCCAAAAGATCCGGAAGTAGGATGGGCAACCGTCATTTCGGCTAAACAGCCCATCAACAGTAAAACAATGAACGCCCCGAGTGCATAGCTCAGCAATACACTTGGCCCTGCCGCTTGAATCGCAAGCCCGCTGCCGAGGAATAAACCTGTCCCGATGGCACAGCCCATTGCGATCATGGAAAGCTGATTTGTTTCCAGCTCGCGTTTTAATCCTTTTTCTGGCTCATCTTTAAAGTTCAATTGAGTATTTTTGTTCTCCATAGTTCATCCCCTTTTTATCAAAAAAGATTTTATCCTGCCCTAATTAACTAACCATTTGAGGGATGAGCCTCATCTGGCGGAACTCCATGTTATGCGACCACTTCACGCTCATTTTTGAATTTTTCATATTGTTTTTCTGACATGATTTTCTTGAGTATTTGCACAACTTCCCAAACTTCTGCGTAGGAAGTATATAGTGCAACCGGAGCGAGACGAATGATGTTAGGTGCTCGGAAATCTGGAATGACACCGTTCTCTTTCAAGGCCTTACATATCCGTGCAGCTTCTTTATGCTCGAGGCTTACATGACCTCCGCGGCGTATGTCTTCTCTAGGAGTTCCAATGAAAAATCCCATGTCTTCCAATTCGAATTCGACTAAATCCATTAAATATTGATTGATTTTCAGGGATTTTTCGCGAATATTTTCAATTCCCGCTTCTATAAAAATATCCAAAGACCCAATCAAAGGTGCACAACTTAACACATGCGGTGTGCCAATTTGATACGCGCCTGCTGATTCAGCTGGTGTTAAGGTATGTTCCATATCGAATTGTTTATCTTTTTTGGAGCCGAACCATCCAGCCAATCCAGGCATCGTTCCAAAATGTTTTCGATTTACATATAAACCGCCAACACCGCCAGGACCGCCATTTAAATGTTTATAATTGCACCAATATGCAAAATCCACATCCCATTCGCTGAATGAATGCGGGATCGCACCAATAGAATGACATCCGTCAAATCCGATTACTATTCCTCTTTTATGAGCTTCCTCAGTTAATCGTTTCATATCCAATATTTGACCGCTGCGATACAGGACTGTTGGCAAGATGATCAAAGCGATGTCATCGGTCATTGCTTCGATAATGTCATCCTCTTCAAGAAATCTTCCATCGCGGCTTTTCACGCGGATTAGATTGGTTTCCGGATCGTATCCATGTGTACGCAGCTGACTTTGAAGTGCATAAATATCAGTTGGAAAGGTTAATTCATCCGCTAAAATTTTTGTGCGCAGGCCTTCAGGCTTATAAAAAGTAGCTACAAGTTGATGCAGATTTACAGTTGTGGAGCCGGTTACGATAACTTCCTCAGCAGAAGCTCCGACCAATTGGGCCATCTTCGCGCCCAATTTCTCAGCCATGAAAAACCATGGGTGATTTCCTTGTGTCCATCCATCAATCCCGTGCTCCTTCCAATCTTCCAAAGATTCCAAAAGAGTGCGTTCAGCCCTTTTCGAAAGAAGCCCCAAAGAGTTTCCATCCATATATATGGAATCCGGCTTTAAATAAAACTCTTCTCGAAAACCTTTAAGCGAATCATTCTCATCCATTTGTTTAGCGTGATCCAATGTGTATTCAGAAACCATAATCATCCTCCTATATTAGTATTCTAAATAATTCTAGGAGAATCGTACCAAAGAATATGACATGGTGTCAATAAGTTAATTCGGAAAATTAAAAACATTAAATCAATCTTTCCAACAAATGTTTTTTATTTTATGGAAATCCTTTATGCTAGAAGATAAGGGGAGGAATAAGCATGGAGAATGGCAAAGTAGGGGATAAACGGCATTTACGCTCGATCATGACACGTCAAAAGTTATTAGAGGCTGCAAAGGAAATATTTCTTGAAGAAGGTTATCAAGCTGCGCTTATTTCCCAAATGATCAAAAGGGCAAACATCGGATACGGAACGGCCTATGTTCATTTTAAAGGAAAAGAGGATCTGTTAATCGTATTAATGGAAAATGTAATGGAGCAATTCTATGAAATTGCCGAGACCTCTTTCTTTCCAAAATCAAAAGACGAAGCAAAACATATCATAAACAGGCAAGCTAATGCTTTTTTGAAAATGGCAGAAGCTGAACGCAATATGATGCAAGTTTTCGAACAGGCCATAGGGATATCAACCGTTATTTCAGATAAATGGAAAGCGATCCGCATGAAGTTCATTCAGCGAATTTCAAAGGACGTCGACTATGCACAGAAAAATGGGCTGGCAAGAGCTGATCTGAACCATGAGCTTGTGGCAAGAGGGTGGTTTTTCACAAATGAAATGTATCTATGGGAAATTGTCCGAAACGAACATCAAAGTTCTGTCGAAGAAATTGCTCAAACCATCACCTCAGTTTACGTCCAAGGCTTGTATTTGTAAGGATATTAGCAATTCACCAATCTTCCGGTTATATACAATCGGAAGATTTAATTTTATTAAAGACTTTCCCACCTTATCGGAAAAACTTCTTCCCGCCACTTAAAACCCGCAAAATTTTCACGAGAAAACCCCTCACGAACCAAATTCACGAGTAACGGCAAATTCACGAGTAAAGCAGCGGAACTCACGAGTAAAACGCCAAAACTCACGAGTAAAACCGAAGAATTCACGAGTGAAATGCCCAAACTCACGAGTGAACGCCAAATTAACGGGTAAAACATCATAATTCACGAGTGAACGCCAAACTCACGAGTAAAGCCGCAGAATTCACGAGTAAAACGCCCAAACTCACGAGTAAAGCCGCAGAATTCACGAGTGAACGCCAAACTCACGAGTAAAACGCCAAAACTCACGAGTAAAGCCGCAGAATTCACGAGTAAAATGCCCAAACTCACGAGTAAAACCGCAGAATTCACGAGTGAACGCCAAATTCACGGGTAAAGCCGCAGAATTCACGAGTGAACGCCAAATTCACGGGTAAAGCCGCAGAATTCACGGGTAAAACCGCAGAATTCACGAGTGAACGCCAAATTCACGAGTAAAGCAGCGGAACTCACGAGTAAAATGCCCAAACTCACGAGTAAAACCGCAGAATTCACGAGTAAAATGCCCAAACTCACGAGTAAACGCCAAATTAACGAGTAAAACCGCAGAATTCACGAGTGAACCACCCAAACACACGATCAAAACACCCTCATTAGCGTGGGACTTACAGCGACTACGCCTTAAGTCTTACTAGAAAATATAGCTAAGGCTCATTATACGAACTTGTAAAAGTAGATAAGATATAAACAAGGAAAGGAGGACGAAAACAATGAAGAAATTTGGTTTATTTATTGTAGGACTGATCGCATTATTCCTGTTACTGGCGAATGTTGGTCCATTGATCAGCCTGGCGATTTGCTTGGCGATCCTATACTTTGGATTCAAACAGTTCATGAAGTCCGAATCGACAGGAGCCAAGATTGCGTGGGGATCAGTCTCCATTATCGTGCTGATCGTTTCTATTTCCCATATCCCGGCAATATTGGGATTGGTGGCAGCTTATGTTCTTTACCTGGTCTATAAAAAATGGAATGAAAATGATGAAAGTGCATCTTCGAAAGAAAGTGACCCATTCTCAAATTTTGAAAGAGAGTGGAAAGAGTTGAATAAGAACTAATAGAAGGGATGTAATTGGAATGGGTAATTTATTTTCAAGAATGAAACAAACGATTTCAGCGGATTTTCACGACTTGTTGGATAAAAGGGAGCAAAAAAATCCAATTGGAATGTTAAATCAATATTTGCGTCAATGTGAGCAGGAGACAGAAAAGGTCGGTAAGCTGCTTGAACGTCAATATCTTTTGAAAGAAGAGTTTACGCGTGAATATAATCAAGCGCAAAATCTAGCTGAAAAACGTAAGCATCAGGCTGAGATTGCTAAGCAGTCGGGAGAAACAGATTTAATGGAATTTGCTATAAAGGAAAGCCTGCACTATGAAGATCGGGCGTTAAGTTTGAAGGAAGCGCATAAAAGCGCAGAGGTTCAGCTGGCTGAACTGGAGCGAAAATATGAAGAAATGAAGCATAAGCTGAAGGATATGCATCTAAAGCGGCTTGAACTGATGGGCAGGGAAAATATTGCCCGGGCAAACAACCGGATCAATCGGGTTTTGGACGGAGGCAGTTCCGAGGCCAAACCGATAGCGATGTTTGAAGAAATGGAGCATTATATCGATCGCATCGAGCACCAGGTCCATACTGATTATAATCGGCATACGATTGATGCCAGGATTGTCCAGCTTGAAAAAGAATTGGAACAGAAGGAAGCGTAAAGTTTTTTTTAGGCATCGCTGTCATCCCCTGGCCTTTTGGAATGGAGGGCGGGGGAAAACAGGCTGTCAGAACGTGATAATTTCATGGTATTCTTAAAAGGCACGGGTTCCTGTGCCTTTTAAGAATATCATGGACATATACAGGGGAGGCGAACCGATGTTGAACAAGATGAAGACGGACTATATGGGATGGATACTTCTCATCGGGGTCGTCCTGCTTTTTTTAGAGATTTCATTTACGGGTGGAGGTCTCCTTTTTTCCCTCGCTTTTTCAATAGGGTGTATCTATTTAGGCAGGAAATTCACAAAAAGGACAATCGGGAAAATACTATTTTTTATAGGGTTGATTTCCCTTATCATCACTGTCTTGAATATGTTCGTCTTTAGATTTTTCCTTATGGCAATCCTCATTTATCTTTTGCTTTTATATTATCAGTCCAAAAAGAATCCTGATTGGGTCAGTCCGATTTTAACCAATGATGATTCGGGTGAAGAAAAGATCAATAAGGAACGATTGCTGAAAACCGATTATCTATTTAAAAATAAATTGTTCGGCCATCAACAAACGGACGAGCATGTATATGAATGGAATTCCGTGAATGTTCAGGGCGGGGTCGGTGATACGGTTATCGATTTAAGCAAAACGATTTTACCGAAAGGCGACGCCGTCATTTCCATCAGGAATATCATTGGCAATATCACTGTGCTTGTACCGTATGGCATCGAAATCAGGGTCCATCATTCTGTCATTGCAGGCAGAGCGCGGATCTTTGAAAATAAGCCTGAATCCAGGGTCTTTAATCAAATTTATTCCTACCAAACGGAAGGGTTCAATGAAACGGATCACAAGGTTCATATCATCACTTCAATCTTGGTTGGGGATTTAGAGGTGAAGCGGATATGAGCATACTGACACGGCAGATATTGACTGCCCTTGGTGTTGCTTTCGTTCTTTCCATTGCCTTGCCGGCGGCTGTTTTCGTCATCTTTCCTTTATCCGACTGGAGCTTATTGTGGGAGAAAGTGGTCATGGGTTTACCCTTCGTCATATTCCTGCCAAGCCTGGTCATGTCGGTAGGGTTGATTTATGGAGTCGTTTCCGGAATGTTTTGGAAGAGGCAGCTGGAAAAGGTGGATGAAGGGCTGTATTTACTTGAACAAGGCCGCTTACCTTCTCAACAGGAGACGTATCCGGTCCAAGAGATGGCTAAAATGGTGGAGCGGATGCAACTAATCCATAAGCAAATCAATGAGCAGACAAAATTATCTCAAAAAATGGCGAATGAAAAGGCCATTGATCAGGAGAAACAGATCCAGGAAATCGTTTCCCAGGAACGAAACCGTTTGGCTCGGGAACTGCATGATTCGGTGAGCCAGCAATTGTTTGCCGCTTCGATGTTCATGTCGGCCATCACCGAATCTCAATCCGATATGGAAAAAACGGAAATGAAACAATTCAAGGTAGTGGAAGAAATGATCCATCAATCCCAGCTTGAGATGAGGGCGTTATTGCTTCACTTGAGACCTGTCGCATTAAAGGGAAAATCATTACATGAAGGAATGAAAGAGCTCCTTTTGGAATTGGCCCAAAAAGTGACGATGGAGATAAATTGGAAGATGGAGCCTGTCACTCTGGATAAGGGGATTGAGGACCATCTGTTTCGGATTTTACAAGAATCGATTTCAAATACACTAAGACATGCAAAAGCGAACTCGCTTGAAGTGCTATTGATCGTTCGTGATGGGCTGATCATTTTACGGATAACGGATGACGGCATCGGTTTTAACGTCGAGGAGTCGAAAACGGGATCATATGGTTTGCAAAACATGCATGAACGGGCTGTTGAATTAGGCGGAACGATGCACCTTGTAAGCGTTCCGAATAAAGGAACGAAACTTGAAGTGAAAATCCCATTATTAAATGCTGGAGGTGATCATGATGATTAAAGTATTATTTGTCGATGACCATGAAATGGTAAGGATAGGGGTATCGGCTTATTTATCTGCACAGTCGGATATCGAAGTGATCGGGGAAGCGGACAATGGCTTGAAAGCTGTCGAACTGGCAATGGAATTGCGTCCGGATATCATTTTGATGGATTTGGTGATGCCGGAAATGGACGGCATTGAAGCGACGAAACGAATTATCGAAAAATGGCCTGAAGCAAAGATCATCATTGTGACAAGCTTCCTGGATGATGAAAAAGTGTACCCGGCATTGGAAGCCGGAGCGACGAGCTATATGTTGAAAACATCAAAGGCCAGCGAGATTGCGAGAGCCGTCCGTTCCACTTTCCAGGGGCAAAGCGTACTTGAACCTGAAGTGACGGGAAAAATGATGGAAAAGCTCCGTCGCCCAAAGATTACTCAGCTTCATGATCAATTGACAAACCGTGAAATGGAAATTTTGCTGCTGATGACACAAGGGAAAACGAATCAGGAAATTGCGGATGAACTATACATAGCCCTGAAAACAGCCAAAGTGCATGTTAGCAATATATTAAGTAAGCTTGCCGTGCAGGACCGCACGCAAGCAGTGATTTACGCATTTAAGCATTCGCTCGTTCAAGAGGAAGAGTAAAGAGCGTCTATTTACCAAAAGATTAAAGTTTGTTATATTTAGGGAATTATCCCATCCTGTAAAAGTTCTTTCAAGGTTGCTAATTGCAGCCTTTTTTTTACGGATAACGGGAAAGTAGGCAGAAAGCGGATGAAATGATGTTAAGAGTTATCTTAGAATTATTTCGTATAATTTCGTTATTGGAATGATAATGGGGTTCATCATTAATTCAATCTATGCGATTTTTGGTATAACCGTAGAGAATGCCTCAGGCGGATGGGTTGTTGGTATGGCAATTTTTCCATTACTTTATGGACTCTATAAAAACCGCCTTCAATTTTCAGGGTTCTATAAAAATGACGGACAAGTAAAACTCTCAAACAGGACAACTGCAATCCTGCTTTGCTTCACCGTGCTAATGTTAACGGTTGCCCCTTTTTTTCACGGAAACATCATGCAAAAAGAGCATGTTTTGATTAAAACATGCTCTTTTTTATACAGTTTTTTGGATTATACAGCGTCCTCTGCAGTATCGAGCCTCTTGCCATATATCCGATAAAGAACCAAAGCGAATATCATTCCTATGAAGGAGATGGAGGAGATGAACAGGTAAAGGGTCTTGCCGCCGAAAGCCCCATATATGGCTCCGCCTATATAAGAAGCAATGATTCCCGAAACCCCGAAGAATAGCAGCGCCAGTACGGTCTGGCCTGTGGCACGCCATTCCACAGGAACGATCCGATACAGATATTGGATGGCTGCCGAGTAGAAAATCGGGAAAGTCAATAGCTGCATGACTTGCAAATAAGCTAATAGCTGTGGATCGGTAATCCACGCAGAGACGAAATAACGGATAAAGAAAAACGCTGCTGCAAATGAAATGATGATGATTTCCTTACCTTTACGCAGCCACCAGAAGCTTAGGGCGAACACAACGATTTCACTTCCCGCCGCTAAGAACCAGGTCAAGCCCACAAGCTTGGCACTTCCTCCAAGTTCCCTGATATACACTCCAAGGAAAGTATCGTTCATCCTTGCTGGGACAGCACAGATGAAGACCAATAACAGAAAGAGAAGCGTCTCTTTATTGCTGAAAAAATGCTTAAGGCTGCTTAAGGTGACAGGTTTCCCTGAAACGGGTGCATCAGGCATCATCCAGCTGACAATGAAACTGATCAAACCTATGCCCGCAAAAAGGAAGGCAAGGCTGTTCGCTCCGAAATATGACATAACATAGCCGGTGATCAGCGATATGACCGCATAACCCAATGCACCATATGTCCGGATGGAACCGTAACTGATCCCGGATTTCTCTGCAATCGTAAAATTGAGGCTTTCCGTCAGGGGATCGATCGGCATCAGAAAGAAATATAGCAGCATGGCAAACAGGATAAGCTGAAGATAACCGCTTGAATCATAGAGGAAATAACCGATTACGCTCGAGAAAAAGATGAGTAACAACAGGACTTTTCGTATAGTCCTTGTTTTGTCACTGATCATTCCCCATAAAGGCTGGGTGATGAGGGTGACAAAACCACCTGTACCGATGATGAATCCGATTTGGGCTGGACGCAAACCTTGATCAGCCAGATAGACTGGGAGAAACGGAATGAAAATGGCAAGCAGTCCAAAATATAAAAAGTTAAAACTCTTTAATAATCGTAATGCTTTCATAGTAAGTATGATACCTCACGTGTTCTATAGATTGAATTGATTTCAACCTTGTCATTGTATCATTGATGACAGAATTTGAAAAAATAGTTTTAATATTTATGGGTGGAAATAGAATGATAGCGTTGGTTTCAAAGAGGTTCTGGACCCATGAGGGTAGGATGCCTTTCAAAATTCATGACATCGAGGAATATAGATAGGGACCCCCTATGCTATCCTTTGCTTTCCAGCTTGAATAAGCTAGGTTTCTTTTATTAATCCTGTTCATGACGCCTATTTGAATGGTTTGAAAAAGGTAGTTATTAGGATTTTTTTACAGGTTATTGGTTTTTGTGTACGAAATATAAAATAACCGTTTTCCTTAACTCTCATGCTTAATTATCGGTAATGATGATATGCAGTCTTTTTACGTTCCAAGACAAACACATTCTCTAAAAAAATTATTTAGAATATATCAGTGACATTATACTAACCAAAAAAGTACTGCATATTTTGCTGAGTGAATTCTTCAATCTTTATACACATTAAGAGATTTCTTTATCTCATACAGTCTTTCCTGAACGACTTTCTCAAATTCGTAATTCTGCTGCAATAAGAATATATTCCTTGCCTCCTCATACCCTTTTGTGGCACTTTCCATGTTGTTCAGTGACTGCAAGGATTGGGCACGCTGATATAAAACTTCTCCCAAAAGGTACATGGATTCTTCCCGGATTAAAATTTGAATAGCATCAGAGCAAATTTTTATGGATTCATAATATTGTGCGTCCTTATGTAATGATTTTGTCAATCCGTAATGAATTCGGACTTTAATTCTATAATTCATTGACGTTTTTGGAAGTTGTTGAAATTGCTTAAGGGCATCTTTATAAGAGGCAATTGACTTTTTATATTCAGCAATTTCGTTATAAATAATGGCTTTGCTATTCAAAATTTCTATTCTTTGAGCAGAAAAAATATGAAAATGAGTAGATAAGTCTAATGCTTGATCTAAAAAATCCAGGGATTTCAATATATCATTATCACAATAATATGCTACAATCCCCCAATGCCAGAGGATGAATTGTTTATTGATAGGTGACTGGAAATCTGCATGGTATTGTTCTGCTTCGAGAATCCGTTTTACCTGCCGATACTCTCTATTTCTAATGGAAACCCTGACTTGAGATTTCACTTCCTCACTATATTCCATTCGGTCTGAATAAGTTTCTAAAAGTATATCTTCAATGCTGATACCTAAACGTAATGAGAGCTCATATAAAGTAGTCGCTAATGGAATGACTTTCCCCTTCTCTATGTTGCTTAGTTGTGCTTGAGTAATGATTCCCTCTGCCATGACTTTTTGTGTTATGCCTGACCTTTTTCTTAAAGTGTAGAGAACATTTCCGAGCTTAAAAGGAATAATTGCATCCATTTTATCAACTCCTCAAAATATAAATACTTTTATATTTTTTTATGTATTTCATTGGAAACACCAAAAAATTATCGAAAAAAATACTCTGTAGCAGTGATACAAGAAAAATGTACCATATCTGGATGGTTTATACTAGTTGTATCGATCAATATCAGGAGGTTAGGGTATATGAATAAAATATTAGTATCTGGGTTCTCCATTCTATTAACGCTAGCGATGGTTTTACAATTCGATTCAAGCGTCAATTTGGCTGTAGATGATCGGCCTATAATAAATGATCTGCCGAATCAGCATTAAGATATAAAAACCAATATCATCCTATGTTAAAAAGGAATGTGCCTAAAGGCGAATTTAAATAAAATAAATAAAAAAAGGATTATTTATATGAAAATAAATAAAGATCAATTATTGATTATAACCATTTCTTCATGTGTTATAGCTAGTGTGATGTCTACGTCCATGTTGACGATTGCGTTCCCTAATCTTGTAGACTTTTTTAATATTTCTTATTCCACACTTCAAATTAGAAATATTCTATTCTTTTCTTTTTTCGCATTTCTCATTCCGCTTTTTGGTAAAGTGGCGGATATATTAGGAGCAAGAAAATTGTTGATATTTGGCCTATCGCTCTTTATCGCTTCTACGATTCTTAGTGGAACCACAAATAATTGGAATTTGTTTTTAGTCTATCAGACGCTTCAGGCAATTGCAGATGCAATGGTAGTACCGGCACAGGTATTATTGATTAGGCAAAGTTTTAAGGATAATAAATTAGGGTGGGCTTTTGGATGGTTTTCCGGAGTTTTAGCGACTGCCTCACTTATTGGACCAGCTGCTGGTGGTTTGGTAATGAAATATTACTCTTGGCAAATGATATTTGGAGTATTGGTTATCATAAGTTGCATATCTTTAATTCTTGTATTAATGATAACTCCCAAATCAAAAAAAAGAATCACGGCGAACCTTCATTTACCTTTAAAAAACAGTTTGGCTTTACTAGTTATGGTAATCAGTTTTCAATTCATATTCAACGATGAAATTAGTATAGTGGAACGGTCACTTTCTATTGCTGTTACGATATTGAGTTTAATTTTATTTATATTTTATGAACGGGCAAACCACGGAAATACTTCTTTGCTTCCAAGAAAGGCAATAAAAAACACCATTTTTATATCATCAATTATTAGAATATTCGTTCTTTTTCTCATCACAAATGTAATAGTGCTTTACATTCCAAGTTACATGCGGGATATACACAATATTCAGCCAGATATTGTTGGCTATATCATTATGGCAGATTCGATACTGGCCGTTTTGTTATCTGGGTATGCAGGTAAACTTGCAGATTTAAAAGACAATAGAAACCTTTTACTTTTATCTATTTCGATTTCCATAATTGGAATGGTAAACCTTACTTTGACAATGTTTAATGGCAGCTTAATATTCTTCATATTTGCATTTCTCCTTTTTGGATTGGCCGGTGTCATTTCCATGCCCACACAAAATAAAATTGCTATGATGTCCGTTCCTGAGGAAGAAACAGGGGTTTATATGGGTTTGTTCCAGATGGTGCAATTTGGAACTGGGGCTTTCGCGGCGGGGGTATTCAACACTTTATTGGATTATGGCACTGACCATGGCGAATTTTCCCAAGTTGGTTTTTCATACGTGTTATTCATTTGTATAGGATTATATTTGGTGGCTATAGGAACAGTCTTTTATGATAAAAGGCTTCTAAAGAGCAATATAAAATTGTCTTTGAAAGAAGAAGTATAATTCTCGTTTAGCTGAAAGTGAAATATGGCAAGAAGAGACAGCTTTGAAGTGATTTAAAGGAGGTGAAACATATGACTAAAGAAGTGGAAAATACACAAGCGGAAAAGCTAGTGGAAAACCTTGAAGTAATCGAAGCTAAAGAGCTAGAAGTGGGTAGTGCATTTCATGCATTCCGTTTCAGTGCAGTGACGGACGCAGAAAAATAGATTAGAACAGAGTTACAGGCAATCCATTGCAAATGTTAAGGAGGTGAAACATATGACTAAGCAAGTGGAAAATACACAAGCGGAAAAGCTAGTGGAAAACCTTGAAGTAATCGAAGCTAAAGAGCTAGAAGTGGGTAGTGCATTTCATGCATTCCGTTTCAGTACAGTGTCGGACGCAGAAAAATAGATTAGAACAGAGTTACAGGCAATCCATTGCAAATGTTAAGGAGGTGAAACAAATGACTAAGCAAGTGGAAAATACACAAGCGGAAAAGCTAGTGGAAAACCTTGAAGTAATCGAAGCTAAAGAGCTAGAAGTGGGTAGTGCATTTCATGCATTCCGTTTCAGTACAGTGTCGGATGTAGAAAAATAAGTTAGATCTTAAATCCATAATGGTGATTCAAAGAGAGTGTTAGCTTTTAAAGAAACTAGCACTCTCTTTGGATAAATTAAAGGAGAATTTCTTTAGATGGAAAATTCAGATGCTATGATAGTTTTTCCTCCTCTAACTGAAGCCAGGCTCTTTCCATATTTAAGTTTACCTATGATTACTAGTTTTTTGAGGAACAAGGGAATGAGTGTAAGTCAAATTGATTTAAATATTGAATTATGCCATACCCTCTTTAGTGAAGATTGTTTAGCTGAATATGTGAGCATCAATGAAAACGGAAGTAAAGACTTAAAATTGATATATAAAGTCGAAATGGCTAAATACTTATTCAAAGAACAAAAGCAACTTTACAATAATGTATTTATTGAGAAAAGATCTTCTGATTTATTGAAGTATGACGTTCGGTTGGTGAGACAAGGCATAGAACTACTACTAGTAAATTCATTTTTAAAACTTGAGATTACCTCATTGGAAGAAATCCTTGAATCGGTAAGGAATTTTAGTTGGAAAAAAAGTGATATTGCAACAAAGGTTTTATACGGAAATATCAAAGAAAAAATTCTTAACGATAAGCCCAAAATCTTCGCGCTTTCTATCGCTTACTATAGCCAAATATTACCTTCCCTTTTAATATGCAAGTGGATTAGAGAACTTTCCCCTAATACCCACATTATTCTGGGTGGGCAACAAATCATGATTCGTCAATCATCTTTCTTTAGCCTGAATGGATTAAATCAATTTGTGGATTCTTTAGGAATATCAGCAGGTGAAGAAACATTATTCATGTTAGACAGGTATTTGAAATACGATTGCCAAATCGGCGAGGTGCCGGATATTGTTTGGCTTAATGAAAAAAATGTTGAAAATGTCCCATCTAAGTCTGCATATAGGATCACCGATGCCTTACCACCTGATTTTTCAGATTTACCGTACAAAAACTATTTAGATGAAGAAGTGCATATGTCTTTGATTACATGTGTGGGGTGTTACTGGGGACGATGCACTTTTTGTTCATATGGTAATAGATCAAGAAAAGAAAAAAGTTATCAGCAGAAAACGGCAAGGCAAGTAGCAAACGAGTGCGAGGATATCATTAACAATTATGGGGTTAATAGAATTAATTTCATAGATGAGAATACTAATTTGAGGCTTGTCGTCAATGCAGTCAAAATACTTAAATCTAGAGGTTATGAAATTAAATTCAGTACACGGAACCGTCTTGAGAATGTGTTGTTAGACGCTGAATTTTGTTTTGAACTAAGTAATTTAGGTTGTATTTTAATGTCTGTTGGCTATGAAACCAATTCTCAAAGGATTTTAGATTCCTTGGATAAAGGAGTGCAATCTAATAATTATCAACAGATAATAGATAATTTACATAATGCCAACATTACGCTGCGAATGTCTATAATTGGTGGCTTACCTGGTGAAACCGAGGATGAAATTAAATGTTCTGAGGAATTTTTACTTAAAAATCAAGATAAAATTGGCATCGACGTCATGCAAATGCTCGTTTTAGAACCAGGTACCTATATTTATGAAGATACAAATAATCCTGATATCCATATTCAATCAGTCAAGAATCTAAGAGGAAACAAATTACTCAATTATGGGATGGGTAGAATGGGAGCTACATTTCAATACTCTGACGGAAAAACGTTTGAAGAAAAGCTGAATAGATTCTTGCAACTGCACAAAAATGTCGACCCCCAAAAGAATGATGAGCTTCCTCCTGATAAATACAAAAGGGAAGGACAGGATATCACTTCAAATACCTTATTCATAAACCCATGGACTAAAATCATTAAGTTAGATAAAACGTATATCATGGATTTTGTATGGCAAAGAATCTTCTTAGTGCCAGATTCCTTAGAAGCATTCGGAAACACACTGGTAATCAGCAAGGCAGACGATAAAAAGTACCTAGAGTATTTTGTCGAAAAAGGTGTGATTAACCCTTAAATAAAATAACTTATGGGGAGGAATGGCAAATGAGCACAGTCTATCAGAAAATAAAATTTCCAAATGTAAAGGAAAAACTTGGACTTGGTTTAGGCATGGATTTACCTTGGGGGGAAGATATAGGTTTTTCCAGCAAAGGGGACCATGACGACATCACGCCTAAGATGAAAGGCTTTTTTCAAAATTATAAAGACGAGTTTAATTATATTTTCTTTGCTTTTCAACCGAAAAATAGAAGTGTGTTAAAAGCCGAGGACTACTTTGATGCCTATGATAGATTATTTGAAGCCAATCCACATCTAAAGGCGAGAGCATTCCATCAAACGATATTAAATATGGGGGCTACCGAGTATTACAAAAAAACAGAAATCATAGAATTCACAAATAAGATTATAGAAAGATATGACATAAGATGGATTGTAGAAGATCTTGGCCTGTGGTCAATAAAAGGGAAAACCGTCCCTTTCCCTTTACCACCATATATGACACCAGCAGGATTGGAAGCTTGTATAAAGAACATCAACGAATACCAATCTGAACTGGCTGTTCCAGTTTCAGTTGAGTTTCCTGGATTCACTGAAGGTACTAACTTCTTTATTGGGGAAATAAATGGATTTGATTATTTCAGAACATTGGTCGAGGAGACAAACTCCCCTATCACTATAGATATTGGTCATATCCTTAGTTATCAATGGTTGTTAGGGAATACAAATGAAAAGATGTTAAATGGTTTAGAAAAATTGCCTTTTGAAAACTGTTTTGAATTGCATCTTTCTGGTTGTCAAATTATTAAAGGGAAATTCAGAGATCTGCATCATGGAGTTTTAATGGATGAACAAATCCAGCTTTTAGATTACTTGCTTCCTTTATGCCCTAATTTAAAAGCCATTACATATGAAGACCCTAAATATACAGATGAAGGAATATTAATTCCGAAGTCACAGAAAAATTATCAAAGAATGAAGGAGGCAGTTGAAAAATGGCAAATGATTTAAAACCGAAGAATTATTCACTGGACGAGTTACTTTACAATTTATTATATGATTACCAATATAGAAATTACTTTTTAAATGATGAATTCAATGAATTGAATTTATCAGCTGATAATTTAAATCACATAAAAACAATAGATAAAGAAGAGCTTGTAGCAACGGCTACAACGATTGTAAGAAATTTAATGAGTGGAAATATTGAACATGAAGGTGGTTTAAGAACATCTTTTCCCGGTGTTTTTCAGGCTTTAGAATTCCTTGATACCGATATAACGCTGCTAATGCATAAGTTCCTGGCGTCCAAACATTTCGAGTGTTATATGGAATTGCCCTATGCAGGGGAAGGGACATGTATCGAGGAAGCGTTTTACAATTATTTGTCTGAAAACGAAGAGTTTATCCTTGCGGCTGATAATAATCATTTACTATTAAAACACGAATTTTTAAATGCCATTTTATCCATACTAACAGTCAATAAACACCCATTTTTCAGAATAGATAGTGACCTGGTTAAAAATAATGGTCATATTCACTATGCGTACCAAACATATTCTAAAGAAATATCCGAGGCACTAAGTGGAAAAAAAGTAGCTAGTGATTCCGAAAAGGTTATATGGCTATATGCAGCGACCGAAAAAAATTTAATTAGGGGCCCCATTCACCCAAGTATATTAGAAATGGTAGAAATAGGAGGTTCAAGGGAAATAAACCGCCAACAAAAGTTCAATCAAGACCAGATAGATTGGATTCTAAACTTAGGATTAATCAAGAATGATGGATAAAATATATGTATATGAGGAACATAGTGAAGTATTTTCATATTGGGTCAATGAAATTCCTGGGAATAGTACCTTGGTTTATTTTGATCAACACTTAGATTTAAAGTTCATAGAAAATTCAAAAATGAAAAGAATCAGTCAGTTCATTAAAGAGGGTCTGTGTATTGATGAATTGAAAAAAGATATTCCTTGTAGGGAAGATGGAAGATATTCGTATGGGATTGATGACTTTTTGTACGCCGCAATACAAGAGGGTCTTTTTCGGAAAATTATATGGGTATACCCTCGTATGTTAGGAGAAAAAGGGTTTAGTGAATTACTTTGGGGGCTTTTATCCCTTGTACCCAACCATGGAAAAGAATTCATATCAAGCTTTAGAAACGGAAAAAATTCTGCTTCTGTACAATTAAATAATATTGAGTTACATGTCACGACTATTGAATATCTGGGAGAATTCATAATTAATGAACAGGTTATTGTAGATATCGATTTGGATTATTTTTATGATCCCAAGACTAATGATTTATCCAATGATATAGACGAAACCTTAAATGTATTGAACGATTTAGGCCTCTTTAATCAAGTGAAAACAATGACCTATTCTATCAAAAGTGGGTTTCTGCCTGAAAGTTTCAGGTGGATGGGGGAGTATATAGCCGGGCAAATGGGGAGGGAGATTGTATATTCCAAGGAAGATAAATTTTCCCCGAAGGTAACGATGGAGAAAATTTCATCAAATAAAAAGTTGAGTCTAGCAGAAATAGATGAATTAAACTTTGAATTGAGACCATTAGGAGCAATAGGGTGGAAATTGAAATCGATTCTCTATACCCAGTCTGGTGAAATTGAACTTGCTAAGAGTTGCTATCAAATAGCGACTAAAACGGGTGATGATTCATATTGGGCTGCCTATGTTTTAGGCATTCACTTTTTCAAGGATGGTAATTATGAAGAGGCTTTAAATTGGTTTAGTAAAACTGGAAATATAGTGGATACCATCGAGGCACATGGCCTAATATTACGTTTAATATGTTGCCTTCGCTTGGAGCTGTATCAAAAAGGATATGATTTATCAAAAGAGTGCATCGAATTATTACCTATGAGAATAGAGGGTTATATATTGGGTGAAGCATTCGCATCAAAACTAGGAATGAAATTATTGGATTTTGATGGAAAGATCCATTACGACCCTTCGCAATCAGTAATTAGTCGAGCTGATACGAAACCATGAACAATGAATATTTAATATCATATGATTCAACTGTTGAAGGGGTTGTTTCACCAAGGTGCGATAATGAAAAGAATAAGTTTCTTCAAGAAGAATTAAATCATTGTTTAAAATTCATTGAACGGGATGGCTATGATCACTTAAGACATTGGAAGTCTTTTAAACTTCGTATTGGATTAAGCAGTAATGAATTAAAGTATTCCATCCTTATCATGATTTTAATAGAGACTTCAACATCTATTATTCCAGTATTATGGCAAACAAGAACTAATAAGTCACCATGTTCTGAATTAATGGATCATTTTGAAGTTATTTTAGCGGAAGTAGAAGCTGCTATATATGGTCAGCAACTTGAACGCAAGATTGAAACACAAATTGTGCTTGAGCCATGGACTGGATCTCATTATGTACACGAATGTTTTGGTCATACTTTAGAAGCAGATAATTACCTGGAGTATTTAAAGCCAAATGGAATAACGATGGGATACAAATGGTCAGAATATAAAATTAACGTATTCGATGACCCGACCATTCCTGGGCAAAATGGTAGTTATTTATTGGATGCGGAACAGAATGAAACATTTAGGACTCACTTAATAAAGGACGGGATAACCGTAGGTTTGATGCATAATGCAAAAACTTGTAAGCTCCTAGGCTTACAATCTTCCTGTAATGCAAGAAGCGTTGGCATATCTTCACTTGCGATGCCAAGAATGTCAACAACTTATTTGGATTCTGGCAATATGGAAGTACAGGAGATAATTTCAGGAATCGACAATGGTATTTATTGCAGAGGTGCCTGGGGTGGGGGGTCACTTGGTTTGAATTTTGTAATCCGTCCATCATATGGTTTGGTCATTAAAAATGGGAAAGTAACCAATAAAATACTTAGAAGATTTGATATTAAAGGAAACAAACTTGATTCAGCTAAAGCTATTAAGTCCCTTAGCAATGAACTGCTTTTCTTTAATCCGGTTTTCGGTTGTAATAAGAATGGTGAAAATAATCTTAGTGTCACCCAAGGGTCACCTCATATTCATTTTGAAAATCTAACACTTTATCCCGTACTCTGAAAGGATGAGCGAATTGATAGAAAAGATACACTATAAACAATTATCACTAACGAATTTTGAAGAAAATTATGCGGGTAAAAAGCCACTGATAATAACTGGATTAGTAGATTTATGGCCTTCTAGGGACTGGGATACAGACTATCTCCAGTCTAATTATGGAGAAAGGGAAATCATCATAAGGAAATCAGGATATGATCAAGAAAAAAAATTTTACAAATCAAAACTTGGTAAATTCATCGGTATATTAAATGATAACCCAGAAAAATTGTATTGTGACTGGCCTTTTTCCATCATGGGCAATGAGGATTTAGAGAGTTATTTTGAAACCCCATCTCTATTCAACCATAATACAATCAAGACAAAAAACAACAAGAAATTAAAATGGATTTTCCTTGGTTCGGTTGGAACAGGAACCCCAATACACCAGGATTTTGAGAAATCACATAATTGGAATGCAGTAGTATTTGGCCAAAAAAAGTGGATTTTTTTCAGTCCTGATGATACTGAGTATGTGAAAGAATTTAAGCATGATTTATTCGATTTTGATTTAAAGGAGGATCCAGATTTCAAATATACCACGCCCTACATTGTGGAACAGTTTTCTGGAGAATTAATGTACACACCTAAAAATTGGTGGCATGCCGTTCGTAATATCGAAACTTCTTTCTCGGTTAGTGAGAATTTTTGGTATAAAGATGAAAGGGAATAATCCTTTATTCCTTTTAAGTGTACAGGTTAAAAACTCATATTTACTAAATTTAGCGGCTTACAAACATTCAAGTGGATTTTAGTGGTGCCGCCATACCTTAATGAAATCGGGAAATCAGCCATAGGGCTGTTTTTCTTTTTACCTTCTGAACCCGTTTTACCCCTCGTAAGCACGCCTGCTTTTCTTCAAAAAACCTCCATACGAATTTAACGATTCTTCTTGTACTCTTAAAGATAAAAGTCTAATGTGAATCATCTCAGAAAAAAAGGCAAATAGGAGCTGTGTTAATTGTTGGTTATTCCATTTAGAAGAGTTCTTGATAACTCTTTAGGTCCATGGCCAAACATCTTGAATAACTCTCCCCAGAGTACTTGCATCAACTTTATTTTAAATAGCATTTTACGGATTTCATATGGCTGGCTCAACACGGTTTCCCATGATTTGTTTCTTTGAAAATATTATCCTAAGAAAGTTATTGACAAATTTACTTTGAGTCCGTATAGTATGGGATATTATTAAAAATATTCAGATATAATTTTTGAAACGCAATGATCAGGAGTAGTAAAAGCTCATTATTCGGTAAAGAGAGCTGCGGGTTGGTGCAACGCAGTCCAATGATACTTTGAACTTGCCTGGGAGTGGTAAAGCGAAAGATAGGAATTATTCTATTCTTTTGTTTTAACGATTGACCTTCGTTACAAGGTTTTTAAAGCAGGGTTCTTAAATGAGCCAATAAGAGTGGTACCGCGGTAAGCTTAAGGCATATCGTCTCTTTCTTCATTTGATTATGAAGGAAGAGACGATATGCTTTTTTTGATTTTGGGGGGGTAAGGATATGGAAACGGACAAACGGAATTTACAGAGGACAATGACTTCAAGGCATATTACGATGATGGCATTAGGCGGTGCCATCGGGGCAGGTTTATTTAAAGGAAGCAGTTCAGCCATTGATATGGCAGGCCCTTCCGTAATCATTGCGTACTTGATAGGGGGCATCATCCTATTATTCATCATGCAAGGTTTAGCTGAAATGGCGGTCCGCAATAGCGGTGCACGAACATTCAGGGATTTGGTCCAATCGATTTTAGGAGAGTATCCTGCCTATTTCCTGGATTGGATCTATTGGAAAATGTGGGTATTGAATATCGCGGCCGAATCAGTGGTTGCGGCGATTTTCATTCAATATTGGCTGCCTGGATATCCAATCTGGATACTGGCATTAGCTGTTTCGGTTTTAGTTACTGCGGTTAACTTGCTGTCGGTAAAGGTTTTTGCTGAAACGGAGTACTGGCTTGCTTTAATTAAAATTACCGTCATCATTGTATTCATCATGGCTGGATTATTGTTGCTGCTCGTTACTTTTGGTGATCATACAGCCGTCGGTTTTTCTAACTTGACTGAGCATGGCGGTTTCTTTCCGAATGGATCGAAAGGGTTGATCACGGCGATGCTGGTGGTAATCTATTCATATGGCGGTACGGAAATCATCGGGGTTACATTAGCTGAAACGAAAAATCCTGAAAAAGTGGTTCCAAAAGCCGTTCGCAGTACATTGGTCAGGATCATTTCTTTCTATATCATTCCTTTTTTCATCATCGTTAGCTTAATTCCTTGGGACGAAGTAAACGGGGTGCAGGAAAGTCCGTTTGTAATGGTCTTTCAAATGATCGGTATTCCAGGTGCCGACCATATTATGAACGCCGTTGTTCTATTAGCGATCATTTCATCGATGAACTCCGGGTTGTATGGTTCATCCCGCGTTCTGTATACACAAGCCGTGGATGGTCGCATTCCGAAAATATTTTCCCGGTTATCCAAAAAGAAAGTACCTGTTCCCGCAATCTTAATGTGTACTTCCGCTTTATACGGCGGTGTATTGATTTCCTTATTTGCTGGAAGCAAGACCTTCGAATTCCTAATGGGTTCGCTGGGATATACGGTATTATTCATCTGGTTGATCATTGCTTTCGCCCATTTGAAATCACGTAAACAACAGTCAGAAAAAACAAGTGCCTATTCAGTAAAATGGTTCCCGTATACGACTTGGGCTGCGATCATCGCTTTAATAACGATCCTGATCGGCATCATTTTCACGACATCCATAATCGTTACGATCATTACACTTTGCATCTACATCTTCATTTCCTTAACGTTTGTATGGAAAAAACGCCATAACAAAATCTAGAGAAAGCGGGGATATCAGCACTTTTGCCTTCTCGCATATAAGTTTCAGTTTCAAGCCGTGGTATATATGCCATGGCTTTCGTTATGTAGTCTTGGTCTGATGAAAAGTAAGAGATATCCATTTTACTAGTTCATGGGAATCATTAACTTTAGCATTTAAAGAGTTAATCCAGTGAAAAATGTTGTATAATAATCTTTGGAAAAAAACCATTATATTGAAAGTCGGAGCGAGCCATGAAAAACAATTCCATACTATCCTTTCACCCGTTATATTATTTATTACTTTTGGTGATCACTAGTTCCATCTATTCAATCATCAACCAATCTTCAGGTCATGCTGTCGATGTTACGACTATAATAGATGGGGAGATTCCCTTTATTAAAGAATTTGTCGTTCCTTATTTACTTTGGTATCCGTATATCTATGGATTGCTGATTTACTACTGTTTTGTTGACCGAAAGCACTATTTCGTAGGATTAGGCAGTTTGATATCGGGGAAACTTCTCTGTTTTCTTGTATATTGCCTTTGGCAAACGACAGTCCCGCGTCCAGAAGTGGTGGGGAACGATATCTTTGCCCATTTAATGCGAATCGTTTATAGTCATGATCAACCTGTCAACTGTCTTCCCAGCATTCATGTACTGACTACATTCATCATGATGATCGTCGCCCATAAACGGAAAGAACAGCATAAATGGGAGTTTGCCAGTGTCATAGCATTCGGAACACTGATCATCCTCTCCACGCTATTTACGAAACAGCATGCTGTATTGGATGTACTCGCAGGAATACTCCTTGCATGTGGGGTATATGCAGCTGTCCAGTATATGTTCCAAGCCCTATCGGCTTTTCAGGCCAATCATTACACAGCGAGGCAAATTAAAAAGTGACCATATGAAAAAAAGCATCGAACCTCCCATAACAGGAAGTACGATGCTTTTTTCTTTTTACATTTCAGCTTCAATTTTCAAAGATGATTCTTCGCTGAACTGTTCCTTATCCAGGTCGCCCGTCATTTTACTAGTCAGAATACCGGAAGTCATGCTTCCGCTGACATTCACAGCCGTTCTTCCCATATCGATCAATGGCTCGACGGAAATCAACAGTCCGGCCAAGGCGATTGGCAAGTTCATTGCAGATAATACCAGGATGGCAGCGAATGTTGCTCCTCCGCCTACACCTGCAACCCCGAAAGAGCTAATGGCCACGATGGCAATCAACATGGCTATAAATGAAGGGTCTAGTGGGTTGATTCCAACCGTTGGAGCGATCATGACCGCTAACATGGCCGGATAGATTCCGGCACAGCCGTTTTGACCGATCGACAAGCCGAAGGATCCGGCAAAGTTGGCAATACCTTCTGACACCCCTAGTTGTTTCTGTGTTTGGATGTTCAATGGAAGAGCTCCTGCACTTGTTCTTGAAGTGAAGGCAAACGATAATACCGGGAAAGCTTTTCTTAAATATACGATTGGGTTCAATCCTGCAAGCATCAGCAATAAAAGATGGATGAGGAACATGACAATCAGGGCGACATAAGAGGCACCGACGAATTTCCCCAATTTCAGGATGGCATCCAAATCACTCGTAGCTACCGTCTTCGTCATGATCGCCAAGATCCCGTATGGCGTTAAACGCAGGATCAATGTAACTACGCGCATGGTGATGCTGTGCAATGTATCTACTATTTTAGCAAAAAATTCAGCATGTTCAGGCTGCTTCCTTTTGATCCCTAAATAGGCAATCCCAAGAAATGCAGCGAAAATTACAACGGATATGGTTGATGTCGGACGTGCTCCCGTTAAATCAAGGAACGGATTGGACGGAATCAACTCAAGGATTTGCTGCGGCATCGTTTTATCCTGAATCGTACCGTATGTTTCCGATATTTGATCCCCGCGGCTTAACTCCGCTTCCCCTTGCTCAATTTGAACGGCTTCCAAATTGAATACAGTTGCCGAGGTGATCCCGACAGCTGCTGCAATCGCAGTCGTTCCAAGCAGGATTCCGATGATCAGGACACTGATCTTTCCAATATTGCTAGTCAGTTTCAATCTTGTGAATGCGGATAAGATCGAAATGAAGACAAGCGGCATGACGATCATTTGCAGGAACTTGACATAGCCGGAACCTACGATGTTAAACCAATCGACCGATTTAACGATCGCTTCTGACTGAGGTTCATAGAAATACTGCAAAAGAAGTCCGAATACAATCCCTAAACCAAGTCCAGTAAAGACCCTTTTTGTAAAGGAAATATGTTTCTTATTCATGTAAAATAAAACGCCTAAAAGAACGAGCATTATGGCAAGATTTAAAAACACATAACCAATCATATATATTCCTCCTAATTCCGATTAACCAAATGAGAATAATGAATATCTGAAGACTATGATACATCATCCGTTGATTTTTTACCAGAAGAAAATAATTTATTTTTGACTTTTCAAGGAATTCATGTATGTATCCATATTCATGGACTGAATAAGAAGTCACAAAAAAGAGGGATACATGAGCCTTTCTCCACTCTGGGATCTAGGGTTCAGTATACCTCTTGCAGGTAAAATTGTTATTTCTTCAAATCAATCACGATATCATCCAATACCAACTCCTTGGGAGCACTTCCTGGTTTTGTTGGGAAGGATGACACCTTTTCTTCACCATCTTCCGTTATGGTTACTTCTCCGTGGTTCTCTGAAGTGAAATTACGTAATGTTACATGTGGTGTCGCAATCAGTTGCGTAGCATCTGGATCGATTTTTTGGAATGTTTTGCTGAAGTTTACATTATAAGAATCAATACCGCTTCCTCCGTTTTCTTGACCATCGTATACATTCCCTAAGTCATCTTTAATGGTCAACTCCACATAGGCATCATCCCACTTGTTTTTGACTGAGTCGGACACTTCTTGATGATAATCAACCACAAAGGACATTGGTGAGATCGATAGTTTTTCGACGGATACTTTTACACCATGTTGATCTACACTTTTATTGATGACCTTCTCGTAGCTTTCAGTTGCCTTTAGAGAGAAAGCAAAGTTCCAATTTCCTTTTATCTCTTTATCCATATCGGTAATACTAATGCTGTTTATATCCCAGTCTATATTTACCTTATCTACTTTAAGATCTTCTAAGTTACTAACCGTTAATAAGCCTACATATTTTTTATCAGCTACTTTTGAAATTCCATCCGATCCTCCTTGGGCTTTCATTTCTTTTATATTCGGGCTGGGAATAAAGAATGATCCGTTACCCAAATCTTCTTCGCTTTCAATAGTATAAGTGATGGTTACCGTTTTTCCGTCATAAATGGCGTCATTTATCGTGAAAGTAAGGCCATTGCTTTCTTCGCTAAACCCAATTTCGTTAGAGTAGGCCTTATAATCACTAAAAAGACCCTTACCTTTATTCTTGATATCATCGGAGAGACCTGAGTTTTCATTACTAAAATAGCTGAAAATATCTCCTATCAAAGGTATGCTTTTAGCAGAAGCGGTAAACGAGAATCCAATCGTTGCGGTGGATAAACCGAATATAATCGAAGCAGCAAGAACATTCTTTTGCCAACGTTTCATTTTTTTCTTCTTGCTTATTGATTTTTTTAGGGTTCTTTTGACTTTAGCTTTTTCTAGTTCGGTGACTTCCATTTCCTTAAATTCAGTTTCGTCTATGTCTATATCATTTAATAATTCATAAATATCCTTCATACGACACTGCCTCCTAACTTAAGATTCGTAGCTTTTTGACTTAGCTTCTTTTTTCCCCTATAAATTCGATTATCTATTGATGCTTTGGTCAACCCGAGTTTTATTGATATATCCTCATTTTTAAAACCTAGAAAGTACTTCATGATAAAAATATCCCGATCTACAGGCTCTAAAAGATCGATTAACTGAAGTAGTTCTTTTCTGTCTTCCGATATAATCAGTTCATCTTCTGCAGATTTTTCTGAATCTATCTCGGTATAACTTGACGTATACTCCATTTTCTTCACGGTTTTTCGGTAGTGATCAATCGCTTTAAACTTAGCGATCGCACAAATCCATTTTCTGAAATCTGTTGCATCCCCATGGAACTTTTTCGAATGGTTCCAGATTGAGAGAAAAATATCATTGATGCATTCCTCCAGGACACCGTCGTTCCTAAGAGGAGAGAGAACCTTATATGTGACGCCCTTGATTAGTGGTAAATAGGTATCGACTATAAATTCCAATGCGTCTTCTTCTTGGCGTTGCAACCGTTCGATAAAATTTCTTTCAGTAGACTTCATGACATGATTCCCCTTGTTTTTTTGTAAAAGCTTTTACACTTAATACAACGCGTGTAAAAAGATTTATTCTCAACTATTTTAGATTTTTATAGAAATTAGTGGGTATGATGGTTCCATTAGCACTTGGAGTGATATGGTATTGAGGGTATCAAATTTTGTCAGTATGCGACAGTGTTATCCATATAAACGGTTTGTTGGCAAAATCGAACGATCAAAAATAGATTCTTTAACAAAACACTTGATTGCTGCTAAAGACTGTTGAATGAAAAAATATTCTATATATATTTATCAGGAAGGATAAGCCCTTGGTTTTCTTGAATGAGAGGGTATGGAAGATATCAAATCTCATATGCTTAGCGTTTTGGAAAGGATGAAGGAATTATGGATATATACATGCAAGAATAGAAGGTTTTTCGAGCAAACGGTTCCGGGCCGGGGAGATGATTATTATAGCTTTGGAACGTTTGAAATCAGGCATAAGGAATTATTAAAAGAACAAGAAGATGCTATCTCTTCTTTTTATTTGATTAAGGATGGTTCAGGCATAATCGTCGGCAGGATTAATCTTGTGGATATCGACCCGATTAATGGTACGGCTCATGTCGGTTATAGAATCGGTGAAGCGTTTACGCAAAAAGGGATTGCGAACGAAGCTTTAAAGCTTTTGGTTAATCTGGCGCCGGAATTGAATGTGACTCAAATACATGCCAAAACGACAAGCGGCAATATTGCCTCCCAAAAGGTTTTGGTGAAAAACGGTTTTGAACGGATTTCGATTAATGAGGAAATTAGTGCGGATACGGTTCAAAGGCTAACATTCTACCATTATAGTAAGAACTTATAAATCCATTTTCTTCTATTAATATATCGCATTAAACCATATTTTAAATTGCAAAGGATTTAAGAGATGAAGCAATGAAGAAATGATCGCGAGATATTTTCCCGGCAAAAGAGTTCATTTACTTAAAAGGAGAGAGGAGAATGTAATATGATAGAAGGTTTATATGAAGCCCATTTACCCGTCAAGGACCTGACCATCTCAATGGATTTTTATAAGAAAATAGGCTTGAAACTAGCTTGGAGGGATGAAGATACTGCCTTCTTTTGGATAGAGGAAAACAAAAGCTGGGTCGGCTTATGGGAAGGGAAAGAATATCAAACTCCATACCACCCTTCAGTAAGGCATATCGCCTTTCGGGTATCTTATGAAAATATGAAAAATGCATTAACTTGGCTCCAATCTCTAAAAATAGAAGTCGTCCCCTTTGGAAAAAGGACATCGATTGAACCCTTTGTGCGTCCGAACCAAGGGAACGCTTCCGTCTATTTCAATGATCCCGATGGCAATAGTCTCGAACTTATGTGTTCGGTAAAAGTCCCTGATGCATATAAGCAAATGACCGAAAAACTTTCACTTGAAGAATGGGAAGACCTATTAACCAGGTGAACTTTGTAAAGGAAAAGAATCCCGCCTGGCCTCAACCACGGTATAAACTAAACTGTTTTGTTACATAGAAATTTGCTATTATTTTATTCAGGTCCATGTGACAAGGAACGATCATTGTTTTGTTGGAAAGTGGAAAAATTCACTATACCAGTATGAGTGATAAATACGGAAAGGCTTAGGGCATAAATGTAGATGTTTAAAATTAGAGTGAACTTATTAACCCAAATGACGTTACTTATCATATTCGTTGTTTTTATCAGTACCTTGCTTGTGAGCATTCTATTCTCTACACTGCTGGAAGACATCGTCGAAAACCATATGGGTAAGCAAGCAATGACGGTGGCCAAATTAGCCGCTCAAAATCCAACGATCATCCAGGGATTTAACGAAGATCAGCCATCAGAGGTGATCCAACCCGCATCAGAAATGATTCGTCAAACAACGGGTGCCGATTATGTAACCATTGCGAATCATAAAGGACTTCGCTACTCTCATCCTAATCCAGAATATATCGGTAAACCTACGGCTACGAGTAATGATGCAGTGCTCAATGAACACAAATCAATTATTTATCAGGGAAATGGGATATCGGGGCCAGCGATTAAAGCAAAGGCGCCTATCTGGAATGATAAAGGGGAAGTTATCGGTGTTTCATCTGTAGGGTTTTTGATAGAGAATGTGCAGGATCAACTTTCCAATTATAAAATGAAGATTATTCATTTGTCACTTATCCCAATCATTGTTGGAATCGTATGGGCAATATTTATAGCGCGACGTATAAAAAAGCTTATTTTAGGTCTAGAGCCGGAGGAAATTTCTTTTCTTTTTCAAGAAAGGGAAGCGACACTTGATGCCATCCGATATGCTACCATTACGATTAATATTGAAAAACAGGTTACTTCCATGAATAAAAGAGCACGTGAAATGTTTCATGATCATCAGCTTATGGTGGGTAAGCGGATTGTAAATGGGCATTTAGAAAAACTCATCAAAATGGTGATCAGCACAAAAGGGGGACAGTTCAATCGTAAGTTACTTTTAGGCCAACAGCTATACATTTTGGATTTATCCCCTATCTTAAATCATAATGAAATCAGGGGCATCGTTCTAACAATTAGAACAGTATCCGAAATTGAACAATTAACAGATGAATTTTCAGAAATCAAGGCATTTTCAGAAAATATGCGGGCGCAAAACCATGAGTTTTTAAACAAATTAAATACCATTTATGGATTACTTAGTTTAAAACAATACGATAGGGCATTGGACATCATCTCTTCAGAAGTGAGGGAGAGGCAAGATATCATTTCTTTTCTTATGTCATCAGTTAAAGATCCTTTATTAGCCGCCTGTTTACTAGGAAAGATAAACCGTTCAAAAGAACTGCAGGTTATATTAGAAATAGAACAGGAAAGCAATTTAAATAGTTCATTAAAACCTGAGGATTCCCATCACTTGGTTTCCGTTATTGGCAATGTCATCGATAATGCGATGGAGGCAGCACGGCAAAAGAACAAAAATGAGGGAAAGGTCAAAATTTCGTTTACGGATTTAGGAAACGAAATTATATTTGATATCGAGGATAACGGTCCAGGAATCCCTGATGCCATGGGAGATATTATTTTTACAGATGGTTATACGACTAAAAATGGGGAAAATCATGGGATCGGCTTGGCCATTGTAAAAAACTCCATTGGTCTTTTAAGCGGTGAAATTTATATAGATCGCAGTTATTTGGGAGGAGCAAGATTTACCATCGTCATCCCGAAGGATTTAAAAGCAGAAAAGGAGGCTTAAGAATGTCCAAAGGACCGATTACAGTCGTCATTGTTGAAGATGACGAAAATGCAGTGAATATATATAAACAATTTACGAATCAACTTGATCAATTCACTGTCATAGCTACAGCTAGCACAGGCAAGCAAGCATTAAATATTTTGCATGCCGCACAACCGGACTTAATTTTATTGGATATCTTTTTACCGGATATGAATGGAATTGACCTTCTTCGGGAAATTAGGAGGGAATACCGGGGAATTGATGTAATTCTGATCACCGCCGCGAATGATACCGAAACAGTCAGTGAAGCGATTAGGGGAGGGGCTTTTGGTTACCTTATAAAACCGATCATAATCGATAAGCTTCTTGCGACGCTCAACCAATACGACCTGACGAGACGGCAGCTGCATAATAACAACTTAGTAAATCAAGATAAAGTCGATACTCTTTTTCGGACCATAAGTAATCCAAATACGGCAAATGATGTCCAAATGAATCTTCTTCCCAAGGGAATTGACAAACATACCTTGAAAATGGTCAGAAGTAAGATTCAAAACGTCAATGGCAGTTTAAATGCTGATGAAATAGGTCAACTCGTTGGAATTAGTTATTCAACCATGCGCAGATATCTGGAGTATTTAGTTTCCTGTGATGAAATGGAAGTTGAGGTTTTGTATGGAAGTGTTGGAAGGCCAGAAAGAAAATATAAGTTAAAACACCTTTAAATCCCTGTTGATGAAATTGGTTTTCATCAATGGGGTTTTTTTCTTTTTCTGGCGTGGAAAAAATGAATAAAACTCCATTTATAAAAAAAACTCTTATTACTTTCTTTATATGTGAATAAGGCTTAATGGATGATAGTCTCTAAAGAAAGCGCTATCAAAAAGATAATGGTAAACGTTTAATCAATAAAGAAGGGAGCTTGAAGATGTTATCCATTTTAGGATTTTCCATGATTGCTGTATTCATGTATTTAATTATGTCGAAGCGACTATCGGCACTAGTGGCCATTATGCTCGTTCCAATCGTATTTGGAGTGATTGGAGGATTCTTTACAGAACTGGGACCCATGATGCAGGACGGTGTTGAAGGAATAGCTTCCACAGCCATAATGATTTTATTTGCTATTTTATATTTTGGAATAATGATAGATTCCGGTTTATTCGATCCTCTCATTTCTAAAATATTGAAAATAGTAAAAGGAGATCCATTAAAAATAGTTTTAGGAACCGCGATTCTCTCAATGACCGTCGCATTGGATGGGGACGGGACAACTACTTACATCATTACCGTCTCAGCGCTTTTACCCCTTTATAAGCGTCTCGGGATGAACAAAATAATATTAGCCACTGTAGCCATGTTATCCATGGGTGTAATGAATATGACACCGTGGGGGGGAGCTTCCGCCATGGCGATGGCCTCGTTGAACCTTGACGCCTCGGAATTGTTCTTGCCAATGATTCCTGTCATGGGATTTGGCCTGATTTGGGTTCTTGTTGTGGCTTTTATATTGGGAAAAGGGGAACGAAAGAGACTGGGCGTAGTGGAGATCCAGCATGATCACACAAAAGAAATGAATTCGGAGGCTAATTCCGAGTTAGCGGCAACAACGGTCTCCCGTGATTATCGTCGACCGAAATTGGTCTGGTTCAACTTCATTTTAACGATTGTGCTCATGGCATCATTAATCATTGATTTTATGTCTTTAACCATTTTATTCATGATTGCATTCGCCGTTGCGCTATTGGTCAATTACCCTGATTTGAAGGATCAGCAGGATCGAATCGCCATTCATTCGAAAAATGCATTGGCCGTCGTTTCCATTGTCATTGCAGCCGGGATTTTTACCGGCATCATGTCTGGAACGAAAATGATTGATGCAATGGCCATTACGTTGGTCTCGCTGATCCCAGAATCTTTAGGACCATTTTTACCGGTAATTGTTGCGTATGCCAGTGCCCCTTTTACTTTCTTTATGTCAAATAATGCATTCTATTTTGGCGTACTTCCCATTATCGCACAGGCCGCTGATGCTTATGGAATTAGCGCGGCAGAAATAGGACGCGCTTCGTTAATAGGGCAGCCGATACACGTATTGAGTCCTTTGGT
This sequence comes from Peribacillus sp. V2I11, assembly GCF_030817135.1. Lineage (NCBI taxonomy): Bacteria > Bacillati > Bacillota > Bacilli > Caryophanales > Bacillaceae > Peribacillus > Peribacillus sp. V2I11. The sequence continues at coordinate 3,606,232 of NZ_JAUSYW010000001.1, forward strand.
AGCTGCAGCACATTTGCTAATAGGTTTAGTGGGCACTGACTTCGGGGATTTACAACGGTTTGCCGTGAAATGGGCATTAGGGACTGTCACTGTCATGACAATAGCAGCGATAATCTTGGGAGTCATTTAGTGAAAAGGGACGGTAACCCTATCTTACGATCATGAAATTGATAATTGGAGGATTTTCAATGTGGATCATCACACTCTATAAAAACAGAGGTATTGTCATGTATGAATTTGAAACAGAACAAGCCGCAAGGGAAGTTTTCCGTAATATTCAGGGCAATAGGATTCTATCAGAAGTTATTTACTTCAATGACCCAGGTTTAGCCTATCAGGTTGGACAGGAATCATGATGATAGCAATGAATCGTAGAGGTGTTTATGGGCTAGTTAAAAGGGTAATTACGGAATTGGGAGCGGAACTTTACAAAAATTAAAACACAAATCAAACAGCAAATTGTTTACCCCAAAAAAGCTAAGGCTTCATTGGGGTTTTACTATTATTTTAGACGGCTTTAACTATGATTTTTGTGGTAATCTTCGCAAGATTCATGACAGTATCCAGTCTCGTACCGTTTAAAGATTGGTGGGGCAAAAGGGGATCTAAATAATTCACGACGGCTTTTAGGTGATAATCACCCAATTCAGGTAATGATTTACTCATGGCTTCACCAGGGCTAAAAGAACCTTTTGTCAGAAAAATAGAACCTATTTGATGATAACCTCCCAAACAAGCATCGATGCCAAAAATAAAGGGATTTTTAAATTGCTTTTTTATTTCTTTAAAAACACTTTTCAAATTAAGGGCGTGAACAGGTTCTGCAAGTGTTCCGAAGACATGGTAAGGAACTTGGTTTTCTCTTAGCATCGTCCCTACTAAAGGCCCGAATGAATCTCCCGTGGAACGATCTGAACCAATACATAAAAAGATGATCTCTTTGGACGTTGGCCGAAGAATCCTTGCGATTTGAAAAGACATTTCGTCTATTTCCCCTTCTGCCTCTGTTTCCAACGTGTAGTTGCAATACTGCATTTCTTTTTTTGTCTCGCCTTTTTTCCTGCCGTTAAAAGGATACATGCCTACACCCCCTAGAGTTCCGCGATCTTGAAGAAATTATAACATGATTAATTATTCCTCGATATGTTATGGAAATCACTTGCCTTCCTCTAATGATTAATTTCATATTTTCAGAACCGCAATTGATCTCAAACAAAACTACAGCCGCCATATCAAGTGGATTATCATTTCTTGATTAATTGTATATTGTCAATATGTAGATTAATGGGATTTTTGATAAAATAGTAGAAAAAAAATAAATCTACTAGTATGAAACGATTGGTTTTATAGAAGGAAGTGTAAGTGTTGTTTAATCAATTAACGAATAAGGATAGGATTCTTAATCATTTACGTGCAGACTGTGAGAATTGTTTTGGTTTGTGCTGTGTAGCTTTGCCTTATGCAAAATCCGCTGATTTTGCATTGGATAAGGATGGAGGTACACCATGTTCAAACCTCCAATCAGATTATCGTTGCAGCATCCATGAAAATCTCAGAGCAAAAGGATATCGAGGCTGTACGGTATATGAATGCTTTGGTGCCGGTCAAAAGGTATCTCAACTCACATATGGTGGAAACGATTGGAGAGACAACCCAGCGTCAGCAAAGGAAATGTTCGATGTATTTCCTATTATGCAACAACTTCATGAAATGCTTTGCTACTTAAATGAAGCACTGAATTTAGAAGATGCGAAACCTCTTCACCGAGAATTGCAGGCTGTTTTTGAAGACACGGAACATCTCACTAAACAAAGTCCAAAGTCCATCATTGACCTGAATGTACCAGCTCATAGAACGATCGTTAACGATTTCCTTCTGCGCACAAGTGAAATGGTACGTGCAAAGGTTTCATTTAAGAAGAAACAAATAAAACAGAACAAAATAGGTAGGGGAAGTGACCTTATCGGTGCAAAGTTGAGAGGTGCAGACCTTAGGGGAGCGAACTTAAGAGGAGCTTTGTTAATTGCATCTGACCTCAGAGAAGCTGACATGAGAGTGACTGATCTTATCGGTGCAGACCTTAGGGACGCTGATCTAAGCGGTGCCGATCTCACCGGAAGTTTCTTTATCACACAAGCACAGGTTAACTCGGCAAAGGGCGATATGAAGACGAAATTACCGCCTTCTCTAAGCATCCCCGATCATTGGAGGTAGAAATAAAGGTAAGATTGGAGCTAACTTTCATGCAGAGCAAACGTCTCATGAATAAGAAAATTGTTTAATTCACAAGTGAAAATGCACAATTCATGAGTAAAAGCATCAAACTCACGAGTAAAAGGCCGAAACTCACGAGTAAAAGCGTTAAACTCACGAGTAAAACGCCGAAACTCACGAGTAAAAGAGTAAAACTCACGATAAAGCCTAATTCACGAGTAAAATCACCAAATTCACGAGTAAAACGCCGAAACTCACGAGTAAAAGCACCAAACTCACGAGTAAAACGCCGAAATTCACGAGTAAAAGCGTAAAACTCACGAGTAATGGGAAATTTTTATACATAGATTTGGCTTTAATCCGAAGCTTTTACAAAGAGTGAATTCCGACTAACATGCGATTCTTCATTTGGAAGGATCGTCTTTTCAAATTGGGCGGAAACTTTTCATATATCCATTTGACTCTGACGTTGCGTAATGCTTTAAAGTAATTGATATCGAAAGGAGGTAAGAAGCAGTGGCAATGAAAGTGAAAGAGCTGGCCGATTTAGTTGGCATCAGTGTGCGGACACTGCATTATTATGATGAGATCGGGTTATTATCGCCAGAGGAAATAACCGATGCAGGTTATCGCCTTTATTCGAATGATAATCTTGAGATGTTGCAGCAAATCCTGTTTTTCAGGGAACTTGGCATGCCATTAAAGGAAATAAAACAAATGATAAGCAGCTCTTCGTTTGATAAACAAGAAGCGTTAAAGCAACATCAAAAAATGTTACTGGAGAAACGCAGTCAGCTCGATAAATTAATTAAGACGGTCGAAAAATCGATTAAGCATATGAAAGGGGAAATTCAAATGACGAATAAAGAAAAATTTGAAGGATTTGACTTCAGTCAGAATCCATATGAAGAAGAAGCTCGTAAGCTTTGGGGGGATAAAGCTGTCGATGAGTCGAAGGCTAAAGTGGCGGGCATGTCCAAAGATGCACAGAAAATTGTATCGGATATCTATATAAAACTTGCGTCAATCCGAAATGCTTCGCCCAAGTCGGTGGAGGCACAAGAGGCAATTAAAGAATGGTATGATTGTTTGAACAATAATTTCGGAACATATTCACTGGATGCTTTCAAAGGATTAGGTCAAATGTACGTGGAGGATCAACGCTTCACCAAAAATATCGACCAATACGGTGATGGTTTAGCAAAATTCATGTGTGAGGCGATGGGGCACTTTGCTGACGCAAACAAAAATTAAATCTCAAGATTAAGAAATTTCATGAAGAAAGGTTGCCCCGGCAACCTTCTTATTTTGGAGCTGAATATCAGGCAATATCCAACTCCTACGCTCTATGATGGAATGAAACTAACTATCACCCATCCCTTCGCTTCCTTGCTTTTCACACATGTGAACCATTTAAAATAGATAAACAGGAGAATTATTAAAAAGGACCATAAATAATAACCAGTCATAGTGTCAACCCACGCTGAATTTTTATCCCAGTAAGCGTCAGGTACAGGAGTGATATTGTCATACTGTTTATCAATTTTATTTTTTGTGGTAATGAAGATATAGGAAATGACAGAGTAATAAACGAAAATGGCGGCTTTTACCCACCAGGGTAAGAATCTATTGGAAATGACTATTAAAAAGATGATGGCAAGAAACACGAATAATTCGATGTATAGTTAAAAACACCTCCATTTATATAGTATAATGATTATGTAAAAATTCCCATTATGTTATGGTAGGCTGTTGTGCGTCTGCCTAATAGCGAGGTGCTGGTTAAAATGGAACTTTGGAAAATGAGTCAAAAGGTATCGGAGTTAAGCGATGTGATTCCTTATTATTTTTTTAGTCTAGTCTCTTCCTGTCTGTCGCTTTCCACGATGATGGTTATTTTGAGCGAGGGTTCCTGGGGGGTGCCTGGCATTATCGTGTTTTCTTTTTATGTCGTTTTCCCTTATTTAATATTTGCTGTTCCGGTACAGGTCCTTTTCAATAAACATCCTAAAAAATTCAGTTTAATTTATTTTTGCCTTTATATTTTTTTCTCTTTGCTGGCTGTATTCATTTATAGTTCGCTGCTCAATTTTGACTTCAGTATGGATGTTTTAACTACAAATAATTACTATGCAATAAGCCTTTCTGCGGGCCTGTTTTTTGGTTTTGGGACTCGGTCTTTTTACAAAAAAAGAGATCTGCATCATAAAAGGGACCAAAGAAATGGTCCCTTTCCGACATTATTTCATTAGCATGTTTACGATTTCTTTAGCTTTTTCTAATGTAACTCCTTCGATGATACTGTTGTTTTTTCGAACGGCCGTACCGAAATGATAGTGACCGGTATGCAATTCGGAATGGATAGAAAGGATATTATCCTTATTTAAGCCGCTTCCAACCAGTATAGGTATGTCGCCGCAGACTCTTTTCATTTGTTGAATGGTTTGCATGCGGCTAGGGAAATCCCCATGCCCGCCTGAGGTCAATATCGTTGTGATTTCTGGATATTGTGCTAGGATTTCAGCTGAAATGACTGGGTCGTTTGTGTCATCGATGGCTCGGTGGAATGTAATTTCCAAACCTTCACATACCGTCAATAGTTCTTCGAGGTATGGTCGATTGATTTCATTTTTTTCATTTAATGCACCCAATACGACCCCGTTCGCTCCGAGTGAACGAATGATTTGGATATCTTTTTTCATAATTTCCAAATCGTTTTGAGTATAGCAAAACGACTGGCTATGGGGCCTTACCATCACGTTGACTGGTATCTTTACCGAATTGACGACAGCTTCAATCAGGGCGTGGCTGGGAGTTAATCCCCCCTCTGCTAAAGAACTGACAAGCTCGATTCGGTCTGCGCCCGATTCTTCGATTAAAATGGCATCTTCTATCGATGTGGCAATGAATTCAATGTACATTGGATTTTCCTTTCCTGCATGCAAGTGTTATAAGAATAGTATGTATAAGATTATTAAATCCATTAAGAATAGTAAAGTCAATTCTTTAAAGATACAATGACCTCTTATCAAATACCTGCTCTGCTCTAGTTTTCCTCAAATGGAATTTCTTTATTTCTCATATTTATGAAACGAAATGAACATTCGAACGTATAAAAAAAAGAATATATTCAATGGTATATTTGAAAGTGGAATGTTTGGCGGAGGAATTAAATGAAAATCATCATGACGGAGGTTATTTAATTGGATAAAGAAAGTAAGGAAGTAAAGAAATCGAGGTTTTACAAAGTAGGGATGGGATTCCTGATCATTTCCCTTCTCACTTGGATCATTCCTGTCGTAGCTCCATTTACGCCATTTTCGACTGCGGTTAAAGCGGGGGTCATAACAGGTGCGATCGTCTTTGCGGAAGTCATGTTTTGGGCAGGCGCGCTTTTGGTTGGGAAGGAAGTGGCAGCTAAATATAAAGGTTATTTAAACCCGAAAAATTGGAGAAAAGAAAAAGGATGAAGCTGTTTTTTATAAAAAGGGCTGGGAGTGAAGCTCCATGGAAACTGAGTTGTTGAAAGTTTTCGATTCCGAACGCATTCAAACCGGCGTGGCTTCGCGTGATGAAGTACATAGATTGGGACATTGGCATGAGGTTTTCCACTGCTGGTTCGTCAGTAGGGAAGCGGGTGTGGATTACCTATATCTTCAACATCGTTGTGCGATGAAAAAAGATTATCCGAATCTATTGGATATTACGGCTGCCGGTCATTTGCTGGCTCATGAAACGGTATACGACGGAGTCAGGGAGATCAAAGAAGAAATAGGCATTGACGTTTCCTTTGACGAGTTGGTTCCATTAGGGATTATTGAATACCATCAAACGAAAGAAGATTTCATCGATAAAGAACTGGCAAACGTCTTTCTATATGAAAGTGCACATCGCTTCGATGATTTCACCCTGCAGCCAGAAGAGGTTTCCGGGATGGTGAAGGTTGAACTGAATGACTTCGAAGAGCTTTGGTCCGAAGCGAAGGACAAGGTGAATATTAAGGGATTTGAAATGAATCAAGCAGGCCGTAGGATGATGATCGATCGATTTGTTGGACGAGATGAGTTCGTGCCGCATGATCTTTCCTATTATGAAAGCATCATTAGATTGATCAGGGAGAACCTCGCTAAATGAAAATAAAGCCCCGACAAAACGATTCGAGTTTTGTCGGGGCTTTTTAAACATTAAGTATATCGACCTGTGTTTTTCCGGTCCACGGACAGTCTATTGTCTCGTTTTGTCTCAGCTCGATACGCATTTGTCCTTAGTTGTTACCTTATTTATCCTGAATTGCTCATAGGGATAATGAATTTGTCCTGTGGTGATTCAGTTTATTAAGCGAGACATACCAGACTGTTATAGTGATTGCAGGATGCAAGTTAAAGGAGGTTCCCATGTAGTTTTTCGGAACTAGGGAATTTATCACTTGTAAGAAAATGACAAAATTGTAAGATGAACAGTGTACAAATTTTGTTAAGGGGATGAGTGAAATAATGAAAAAAATGATTTTAAGCGTTTCATTTTTTGTAGCTTCTTTAGTCCTGTTTGGCTCCCTTGATTTTTTTGCCAGCAAAGCATCAGCAGAAACACACCCTTATGATGGAAAAAGTCCTTACTATAATAGTTGTGCGAATAGCGCAGTCACGAAAAAGTCCGTGAAAATTTATGCCAACGGTGCTTCTGCCATTTTGGAGTTGAAATTCAGCACAACTTGCAAAACGGCTTGGGCAAAGATGACTCTAAGCAGACCGGCTAAAATAGATGGGGAGGCAACGGCATTGGTTGTCCGAAATACTGATAATAAACAATTTAGCTGTGCATCTCCTGGAGGAAATGGTGAAATAAATAAAGGTCAAACGTCATGCTATACACCAATGGTATATGATTTAGATCCGCGAAAAGCAAAAGCTGTCGCTTTTTGGCCATATACAGCAGGTGAAACCGACTGGTATTAATGAAAAAGGAAAAACCTTCATCTATATTTTTGCAAAGAAAGGATGAATGAATTTGAATAAAAAGCTTAAAATGATAGGTTTATCCATGGTGATGACACTGTCTATGTTTCTTGTCGACTTTGGATTTGGAAAAAATCAAGCACTGGCCGAAACACACACATATGATGGAAAAAGTCCATACTATAATAGTTGTGCAAGTTCGGCGGTAACGAAGGATAAAGAATGGATCGATTCCAATTCGTACGTAGAATTGAAATTCAGCACTGTCTGTAAAACCGCCTGGGCAAAAGTGACCGTAACACGCCCCGCCGTATACAACCATGAAGCGGATGCCAGGATCGTCCGAAGTACTGATGGCAAGGCTTATACATGCGCCAGCTCCGGGGGCAATGGTGTTGTGAATATCGGGCAGACCTCGTGCTATACACCAATGGTATATGATTATGACCCGCGTAAAGCACAGGCCCAAGGGATACACGCGATCCCTAATAGTGATGCTTATAAAAAAGCAGTGACCATTTGGTACTAAAAAACAAAGGCGCAAAAAAAGCATCCGAATGGTCGGATGCTTTTTTTGCGGTCGGAAATTGTACTCACGGTTTCATTTCTGCTTCCAATCGAAGGAGATATTGTTTCATCTCCGTACCTCCACGGTAACCGGTAATGGCCCCGTTTTTTCCGATAACCCGGTGACACGGCACCGTGATCAGAACAGGATTGGCACCAATTGCCGTACCGACCGCCCGAACAGCTGCAGGCCTTTGGATGATTTGGGCAATATCGGAATAGGAACAGGTTTTTCCATAAGGTATTTGATTCAGCGCTGCCCAAATTTCTTGTTGAAAGGGCGTGCCTTGTACATCCGCGGGAAGAGAGAAAGTCTGCCTGGTTCCTTCGAAATATTCTTGTAGTTCTTTTAGATAGGGATTTAATGCTTTTTCATTTTCAATAAGTCTCGCTTTTGGAAAGCGTTTTTGTAACCAAGACATCAGTTCTTCATACGTTTGACCGGGAGAGCCTACATAGCAAAGCCCTTTTTCCGTTTTGGCCACATATAATTGCCACCTATCATAATGCAATATGGCCCAATCAATGGTTTGTTCTTTATCATTCTTCAAATTCTTCACGCTCCAAAGCTTGAGTTTTAAGATAAGCTTTCCGATATCCTGAAGGGGTATTCCCCATTTTACTTTTGAAAAGCGTCATGAAATAGGGTGTGCTCGAGAACCCGACAGCCAAGCCTATTTCAGTTATCGGCTGTTCGGAGTTTTCCAGCAGCCTCGTTGCTTTTTCAAGGCGAAGCCGCTGAATGTATTCAGTGGGCGATATCCCCTTCACACGCTTGAATGATCGTTGTAAATGATAGGGGCTGCCGTGGGAAATATCCGCCAATTTGTTCAATGTGAGGGGTTCGCTGTAATGGGTGTCGATCCATTCGGCTATTTGTTCAACCCATTCTTCTGTCGGCAAATTCAGTCCTTCCGGTTTACATCGTTTACAAGGCCGGAAATCTTCTTCCAATGCCATCATGGCATTTTTGAAAATCCTCACGTTTTCCTTATTAGGCACCCTGGATTTACAGGAGGGCCTGCAAAAGATGCCTGTCGTAATTACTCCGTATAAAAAATGATCATCATATGCCGTATCACAATCTATAATAGCTTTCCAATATTCATTCGGGAAATCTGCTTTTTTCGGATTCACTACATTCACCTCTCCTTTTAGTATACAAGAAAGGGATGATATACAAACATTTTGATAATATAAAAGCAAGATATCGTAATTGCTCAATAAGCTTTGTTAAAATAAGGGGGTTGAATGAATCACTATTTGAAGGAAAGAGCAAGATAACGTACCCATTTTTCATTAGAATAAAGAGAATAGGACAAAGGAGGAGCAGGATGAAAGAGACGCTTTCAAATGATGAGGGCATGACTGAATTGAGAATTCGTACACCAAAAGAGTTTAGTTTTTCGGAAAATCTTACATACTTATCAAGATCCTCCAATGAATGTCTGTTCGATATTGTTGATCAAAAGATTTATCGTGCACTTGTTGTCGAAAACGAGGCACTTTTAATAGAAATCAGTACGATGAATGAAACGGAGCTGACCGTTCGATTTCCAGGAAGAATTGCACCATTGGATAATAAGGTAAAGAATGCTGTTTCCCAATATATTCGTCACTGGTTCGATCTTGAGACAAATCTGCTTCCTTTTTATGAGTTGGCCCAAAATGACCCTTTATTGCAAAAGCCGGTAAGCCAATTCTTCGGTTTGAGAAATATGGGCATCCCTGATTTATTTGAAGCGATTGCCTGGGGAATACTTGGACAGCAGATTAACTTGACTTATGCCTATACCTTGAAACGGAGGCTTGTGGAGGGATTTGGTGATTTTGTTGAATTCGCAGGAAAGCAATATTGGCTATTTCCGAAGCCTGATGTGATCGCGAAATTGACGGTCGAAGATTTTGCCGATTTGAGGATGACGGTGAAGAAGTGTGAATATTTAATAGGTGTTGCCCAACTGATTGCAGAAGGGGAACTTACAAAGGAGACACTTTTGAATGCAAAGGATGTAAAAGAGGCTGAAAAAATGCTGACCAAAATACGGGGAATCGGTCCGTGGACAGCGAACTATGTCCTGATGCGCTGTTTGCGTTTTCCAGCAGCCTTTCCCATCGATGACGTCGGGCTGCATAATTCCATGAAACTGGTCATGCAAACGGAAGCAAAACCAACGAAAGCGGAAATCCGGAAACTATCGGAAGCGTGGGCCGATTGGGAATCCTATGCGACCTTCTATTTATGGAGATTGCTATATTGAATTAGTGTATATTTTTATTTTCGTAGATAAAACATAGATTTCGTCGATATATTTCTAATTTCGGAGATAAAAATATAGATTTTGTCGATATTTCTCTATTTTCGGAGATAAATTGCATTTCCAGCCCAAACACCTTGAGTCCATATATCATAACTTATTACATTCAATCTTATAGAGGTGAATGAGCATGTATATGTACCATTATGAAGATCAAGCTTTTCTTGAACGGCAGTTTCCCGGTCTATCCGGCTTACCGGGCATACCTGGTTTACCTCAATTTCCAGGTCAACCAGGACCGCCACCCGGTTCGCAAGCACCAACAGCTCCCCCGCCAGCGTTCATTCCCCACCAGCAATCGGCTTCAACATTTGCCGTAGATCCAGGTGCCATTTCGTTTTGTCTGTTCAGGAATACTTTTTTATGGCTAAACAATGGTGCGAGTTTCTGGTATTACCCCATTTTCGTCGGTCCGCGTTCTGTTGTCGGCTTCAGGTGGAATGGTAGGTTCTGGACGATTTTTGGTATCGATACAAGACAAATCAATTCTTTTAGCTGTTTTTGAAAAATGCTCAAAGGAGATGTTTCCTTTGAGCATTTTATGTTTCAGATTGTTTTGCTTTCTTCCAATACGAAAAAGTATGGTAGCAAGACAGAAGCAGCACTATCCAAAGAAATACCTCATTAAGAGAAATGCCTATCGCTGATTGTCCCCCTGAAGCGGTCAACACTCCCACTACGGAAAGGAGATACAGGATGTAAAACAACTGCTCCTTGATTCTCGCACCATGATCGGCGTGACCATCTTTCTTAAATAGGACACTGAGAAATAATCCTATCATAACCCCAAGAAGTATCTCGGGTGAAACGATATCAGAAAGAAAAAAGACTGGAAAAAAATCGTAAATCAGCAAAAGGGTGATGATGATCATATAAATCATTTGAAGAGGATTCAGGAAATTCATCTTGACCTCCCATTTTTGTTAAATTATACCTTGTTTTGTTACTTAAATCCTTTCATTTTTGAATGTGGCGAAATAAACGGCCAACAATGTTCAATATTTAATAGAAATGGTAAAATCATTATGCTCCTATAAAAATTAGTGAATGAAAATGAAAATAGAGGATGCTGTTGAATATGAGGAAAGTATCGCTGGAAACCAAGATTCTCGGGTTAGTCTTATCGTTGAGCCTGTTTTTGATTCTTTTATTGACGACTAGTTTTTCTTATATGGAAGGAAGGCAAATAGCAAAGGATAAAGGTCAATTGGCGTTGGAACTTTCGAAGACGATTAGCTTCATGCCTACCGTTATAGAGGCCTTTGAAACGGATGATCCCGCTGCGACAATCCAGCCGATAGCCGAAAAGATCCGCAGGGAAACAGGGGCTGAGTTCATCGTTGTAGGGAATGCAGAGGGAATTCGCTATTCCCATCCGCTGGCTTCCGAAATTGGGAAGCGGATGGAAGGCGGGGATAATAGCAGGGCCATTCGGAAAGGCGAATATTATGTCTCCGAAGCGGCAGGATCACTCGGTCTTTCCATTCGGGGGAAGTCACCGGTATTCAATGGGGATGGAAAAATAATCGGAATCGTCTCCGTCGGTTTTTTAGTGGACGATGTGCGCGCCCAAATTTTCAAGGATTTGTCCAAAGAGATGATTGTATCTTTAGTGGCCATCATGATATCGATCATTGGCAGTTATATGCTGGCAAGGAGCATACGTAAAGATACATTGGGGCTGGAACCATTTGAAATCGCCAATTTATATAAAGAAAAAAATGCAGTGCTGCAATCGGTGAAAGAAGGGATTCTGGCCATTGACCAAAATGGGTTGATTACCTCGATGAATCAGCCGGCAAAAAAATTGCTGGATATTAAAGAGTCCGTTCGCCATTTGAACGTGGATGGCCTATTTCCTTCGAAATATCTATTCGAAGTGCTGAAATCCGGTGCCCCGCAAGTGGATAAGGAGATTTCATGGAAAGACAAATCCGTTATCGTTAATTGTACGCCAATCTTCGATAGTGAAGGGGTAAGCGGTGTTGTCGCTTCTTTCCGTGATCGAACGGAAATCGAGGAAATGGTCAACACATTATCTGAAGTGAAGATGCATTCAGAGGATTTAAGGGCACAAACCCATGAATTCACCAATAAACTATACGTCCTTTCGGGATTGATACAATTAGGGGAATACGATGAAGCAATAGAAATGATTCAAAGCGAAACATCCGAATTGCATTCCCTGAACCGTGTCGTGTTCGAACAGATAAAGGATACAAAGGTACAAGCCCTGTTACTTGGTAAGATAGGCAAAGCATCGGAGAAGAAGATCATCTTTGAAATAGATGCACAAAGTTACCTGGAGAAACTGCCGGATCATATAAAATTGTCACAACTAACATTGATTCTAGGCAACATTATCGATAATGCACTTGAAGCGGTTTCAAGCATGGAAGAGCCGCTCGTGAAATTTTTTGCCACAGATATCGGAAATGATATGGTATTTGAAGTGAGTGATAACGGAAAAGGAATACCTGAGGATGCCATCGCCCATATTTTCGATCGGGGTTTCACTTCGAAAAACAGCGGAAGTCCGAGTGGTTATGGACTTTCGAATGCTGATCATGTCGTAAAAGAGCTGGGCGGCATCATCGAAGTTCAAAGTGAGGATGGAAACACCATATTCACCGTGTATCTTCCTAAAGAACAGAGAGGAGGGAAAGAATGCTGAATATAAGAGCAGTCATCGCAGAAGATGATTTTCGTGTAGCGGATATCCATGAAAAATTCTTAAAAAACTTTGATGAAATAGAAGTGGTCGGAAAAGCTGTCAATGCCAAAAAAACACTTCGGATCTTGGAACAAAAAAGCCCGGATCTGCTTTTGCTTGATGTTTATATGCCAGATCAGCTTGGTACAGACCTCCTTCCGGACATACGGAAAAAATTCCCGAATGTGGATATCATCATGATTACCGCGGCAACGGATAAAGAACAACTTGAAAAGGCGCTTCACTATGGTGTAGAGAATTATTTAATTAAACCAGTGGAAATGAAGCGTTTCAACCAGGTTATCGAAGAGTATCTGAAGAAAGTCCATCTGATGAAATCCAAACAAGAAATAGATCAAGATTTTGTTGATCTCATTTTGAAAAAGGGATCTGCGGTTTCGGAAACGAACGATGGGCCGGCCTTACCGAAAGGGGTCGACGAAATCACTTTGGCGAAAGTGATCGAGGTACTCGAAGGAAGCCATATCGGTTTGTCGGCTGAGCAAGTGAGCGGACAAATCGGTGCTTCCAGGACAACCGCGAGACGCTATCTGGAATACTTGATATCCGTTAAGAAATGTAAAGCGGAAGTCGTATACGGGGTAGTGGGAAGACCTGAGCGAAGATATTATAAAATTCAATAGAAATAAATGTTAAGCACCTTCAAGATTAGAGGTGTTTTTTTTGCATGTGTACAGTAGTAAAAGGGAATGGGAGGTTTCAAAAGAATGCGAGGATCATTGACTTAATATATTGTAAGTAAAATGGTTGGCAAATCACTGATTGGCCATCGGTCCTTCTGCAGAATATTTTTAATTGGGAGACGGGGGAGGCAAAAATTGTGGTGTAATTTCCTTTAGAAACCCGCCGCTCAACCCGGGGAGTGACGTCCGTTCAGCCTCGAAAAATCGACCCCGTGAACACAATGAACACAATTAATTAAATAGTTTTAAAACACAATAAATTGAAAACGCTTACAGATAAAGTGATTTCATATACAATTTAGAAAATTAGAAAATTAGAAATTGAGGAGTGATCATATGCTCGCTTTATTAGGATACTTGATGATAGTAGTATTTATGATTTTAATTATGACAGGGCGACTTTCAGCCATGATAGCTTTGATTGCAGTACCAAGTGCCTTTGCACTTATTGGTGGGTTTGGCGGTAAAATGGGGGAAATGGCTTTGGAAGGAATCAAAGATGTGGCGCCAACAGGCATCATGATTTTGTTTGCGATCCTTTTCTTTGGAATTTTGATCGATGCTGGCGTTTTTGACCCGATCATCAATACGATCCTTAAAGTCGTAAAAGGAGATCCAGTCAAAATTGCCATCGGCACGGCAGTACTGGCCTTGCTGATTTCCTTGGATGGAGATGGTACGACCACATATATGATAACGATTTCAGCCATGCTTCCGCTATATAAACGGATTGGAATGAGACCGCTAGTATTGGCCGGGATTGCTGTTTCGTCATCTGGAGTCATGAACCTTCTTCCTTGGGGAGGCCCTACAGCACGGGTGATGACCGCTTTAAAACTTGAAATGTCCGATGTTTTCACTCCTGTCATTCCTGCGATGATTGGCGGAGTCCTATTCGTCCTTTTCATGGCATATTGCCTTGGTAAAAAAGAAAGAAAGAGAATTGGGATCATAGAAGTCGATTATCGTGCTGTGGCACAGCAAGCGGCTGCAACGGAAGATGCTTATCTTAAACGCCCTAAATTGATAATATTCAATTACGCATTGACTCTTACCTTGCTGGTGGCACTGATCATGGAACTTATGCCTTCAGCGGTCCTGTTCATGATAGGTTTTGCCATTGCCATTACGGTTAATTACCCGAAACTCAGTGATCAAAAAGAGCGTGTGGCAAACTACGCGGACAATGCTTTATCTGTCATTTCTATGATTTTTGCTGCAGGTGTCTTCACTGGAATCCTTGCCGGTACGGAAATGGTCGATGCCATGGCAAACTCTTTGATTCAGCATATTCCAGATCAAATGGGCGCACATTTTGCTGTCATCACAGCCATCATCTCTGCACCTTTCACGTTCTTCATGTCTAATGACGCATTTTATTATGGTGTGCTCCCATTACTTGCTAAAGCGGGAGCTGCTTATGGAATTGACCCTGCCCTGATCGGTAGAGCTTCACTATTAGGGTTGCCGGTCCATCTATTAAGCCCGCTTGTTCCATCCACCTATCTATTGGTTGGAATGGTAGGGGAAGATTTCGGTGCATTGCAGCGCACTTTCCTGAAATGGGCATGCGGATCGACGCTTGTCATGATAGTGGTATCTGTCCTATTGGGAATCATCCCACTATAAAACTCCATTTAGAAAAGAGTCCCGTTCGTCAAGATGCGAACGGGACTCTTTTCTATCTGCATCAAACGCTGAATAAATCTGGAAAAGTGAGATACATTATGTTTGTCTTCTCTTTCGCGACAAAGTTAGCTTTTTCTTTTATTGAAGGCTTAAGGTACGTACCTTAAGATAAGGGAAACTATATTAATATGAAGGGAAGAGAGCAAAATGGCTCACTTTAATATAAAAGTTGCAGTTCAAAAGTTCGGTAACTTTCTAAGTTCAATGGTCATGCCGAATATATCAGCTTTCATAGCATGGGGGCTAATCACTGCCCTATTCATCCCATCCGGTTTCCTGCCAAATGAAAGCCTTGCCAAAATGGTTACACCGATGGTTACGTTTTTACTGCCGCTTTTAATTGGGTATACGGGTGGTAAGCTAATCCATGACCACCGTGGCGGCGTAGTCGGTGCCATTGCGACAATGGGCGTCATCGTCGGATCTGATATCCCGATGTTCCTTGGAGCCATGATAATGGGACCGTTCGGCGGTTATGTCATCAAGAAATTCGATCAATTGATTGAAGGGAAAATAAAAGCCGGTTTTGAAATGCTTGTTAATAATTTTTCGGCGGGGATAATTGGCGGCTTATTGTCCATTCTCTCCTTCTTGGCCATCGGGCCTGCTGTAGACGTATTTACAGGCTGGCTTGTAGCAGGAGTCGATTGGCTTGTCGGTACAGGTTTACTGCCGTTGACAAGTATCCTGATCGAGCCTGCCAAGGTATTGTTCTTGAACAATGCCATCAATCATGGTGTACTATCACCAATCGGTGTAGAGCAAGTTAAACAAACTGGGGCTTCCATCCTGTTCCTTCTGGAATCGAATCCTGGACCAGGTATCGGCGTATTGCTTGCCTATTGCTTTTTTGGAAAGGGAACGGCGAAGAAATCGGCGCCAGGAGCTGCCATCATTCATTTCTTCGGCGGGATCCATGAAATTTATTTCCCTTATATCCTAATGAAGCCGATGTTATTCTTAGCCGTCATTCTTGGAGGCATGAGTGGGGTTTTCACATTGGTCCTACTGGGCGGAGGATTGTTCGCTCCAGCTTCTCCAGGAAGCATACTTGCCATTACAGCAGTAACTCCGCATAATGCGGGCGCATATATTGCTAACTTTGCAGGCGTGATCGTAGCGGCCCTTGTTTCTTTCATCATCGGTGCATTCATCTTGAAAACAGGAAAGCAATCCGAAGAGAATATTGAAGATGCCGCGAAAAAAATGCAAGAAATGAAAGGCAAGAAAAGCTCTGTAGCCGATGTATTCTCTTCAGATCCGGGAACGATGCCAACAAATGTCAGCAAAATAATATTTGCCTGCGATGCTGGGATGGGATCAAGTGCGATGGGGGCTTCGCTGCTCCGCAAGAAGGTGAAGGAAGCCGGATTGAATATCGCTGTTACCAATACGGCGATCTCAAATATTCCTGCTGATGCCCAAATCGTCATAACACAGGAAGAATTAACTCCAAGGGCACAGAATAAAGTGCCGCATGCTTATCATGTATCCGTCGATAATTTCCTATCGAGCCCTGAATACGATTCATTGCTTGCCCGGCTTCAGGATGACGGTACCGATGAGCTGCAAGAAATCGTCGAAGATGCTGAAGAGAAGGTTCCCGGTGTTCGTGAACATTCAATCGAGCCTGGCATCAACGAGGATGAGCAGGATGATAATGAATTGCTTCGCGAAGAAAACATCTTCCTTAATCAACAATTCGCCAATAAGGAAGAAGCAATCCGCTTTGCGGGAAGAGCTTTGGTCAATGCAGGTTACGTTAAGGAAAGCTATATTGAAGCAATGATTGCCCGTGATGAATTGACTTCAACCTATATGGGGAATGATGTAGCCATTCCGCACGGAACCGAGGAAGCTAAGAAAGATGTCCTTAAATCTGGATTTACCGTTTTACAAATTCCTGATGGTGTCGACTTTGACGGCCAAAAGGCACGATTGATATTCGGCATTGCCGGCAAGGACGGGACACATCTTGAAATTCTATCTGGCATTGCAGTTACCTGCTCTGAGATGGAGAATATCGAAAAGATGGTTAAAGCCACATCAGCCAGGGAATTGATGGATATTATAAAAGTCGAAAATAATTAAATACTCTTAACCAAGAATAGAAAAGCGTTTTACGCTTTTCTATTCAGTATTTTCTCGTGTTACTCCACCTGAAATGAGTTGGTAGCATGTATATTACTTCAAGGGAAAAATCAATCATAGAATTGATCATAAGAACTTCAGGAAAACATACAGCCTTATCCATTGCGGCACAATTGAATGTTAGTGTCCGGACGGTTCAACGTGATCTGAAGTCCATAGAAAAAATCCTGCAATCATTTGAGTTGCATTTAACACGCAATACACATGAGGGACTGTCCATCGACGGGAAGAATGAACAAGTCTTTCGGCTTGTACAGCACCTGATGGGCAATCATCCGATCGATCAAACGCCACAAGAAAGAAAGTTGCATCTTCTTTTAGCTCTACTGCAGGAAGAATCATATAAAACTCAAGTTCTTGCGGGTGATCTCGGTATAAGCATTACGACTCTTACAACCTATTTGGACGAACTGACTGAATGGTTAAAGAATTTTAATATCGTGATTACCAGAAAAAGGGGAGTCGGAATAGAGCTTGCCGGCACAGAAGGAAATAAACGGAAAGCCCAGGCAGCCTATTTCTTGCACTTCTTTAATGAAGAGCTGATTGAAAGTTTATTTTTGTTGCAGGAAGGAAAATTCCCAGAAGCGAAAATTCTCGACTATTTCGATCCCGAATATCTTCTGGCTATTGATGGGGTGCTGAATTCAACCTTTAACAGTGTCCATTCTCGTTTGGCGGATAGCGGGTATATAGGGTTAATTGTACATATTTATGTAACCCTGCAAAGGAATGAAGGCCAATTTTTTTTGGAGAAGGACTTCAAGAAAATAAGCGAACTTTCCGATGAGAATAATCTCATGAATAAAATAGGCAAGGAACTCAGCACCATGCTGGAAGTCTCTTTTACCATCGATGATATAAGCTACCTCGCCGCCATCCTTAAAGGTTCCAAGCTTCATGCAGCTGATGCCGTTCCATACGACAGTGTGTTGCTTGGCCAGCTGATAAGAAACCTGATAAAAGATGTTTCGGCACAACTGCAAATCGATTTGACCAAGGATTTCCCATTGTATCAAGGGCTCCTTGCCCATATGGAACCATCACTTTTCCGGATCAAACAGGAAATGGGGTTGTACAACCCCTTAACCGAAGATATTAAACGAAAATATCCGGTTCTCTTTTTGGCAGTAAAGACCAGTCTGGAAAAGGGATTCAAAGAAATAAAAGAATTTCCTGAAGATGAAATAGCCTTCATCGTCCTTCATTTCGGATCTGCATTAGTGCTGCGGGAGGAAGAAATATCAATAAGGGCACTCATCGTTTGCCCGACAGGCATAGGTACTTCGAAGATGCTTGCAAGCCGGATCAAAAAGGAAATCATCGAAATCGAGACTGTAGAAATCAAGACGATCAAAGACATCCAGCAGCAGGGCAGCCTGAAAAATTATGATGTGATCATTTCTACCGTCAGGCTTCCGTATATCGATAGTGATTATATCCTTGTTTCCCCTCTTTTGAGTGAAGAGAATATATTGAACATCAGGAATTATTTAAGGAAGAATATCGAAAACTTCACGAGGAATAAGCGTTATGGCAGTCATTCAGCCCATAAGGATACCGTGACTAAAAAAGAGGATGGCGAATTGAAAGAAGTGCTGCAGGAATTGAAGGATGCCCAGCAGAGCATCGAGTCGATCATGGATAATTTCCGGTTTTATCGGCTGCCGCATCTGAAAGGACATCCAGAAATCATTGAAGAAATGGTCAGGATCGCTGAAGCGGAAGAACTGCTAATGGGTGCTGATGATGTGGTCGGATCCTTGAACGAACGGGAAAAAAAAGGTGGTTTAGGCATTCCTGGCACTGGAATGGGCCTTTTTCATACGAGACATAAGAATGTGAAAGAACTGATATTCCAGGTGGCCCACCTGAAGGAATATCGTCTGGTCAAAGGTATGGACGGAAATGACGTCCATATGAAAAATTTACTGCTGATGCTGGCACCTGAAGAATTGAGTGTGAAGCAGCAGGAAATCGTCAGCTTAATAAGTTCAAGCTTAATTGAAAGCAATGAAGCCATCATGATTTTTTCATCTTCGGACGAAGAAATGATTAACAGAAGGCTGGAAGCCATATTTTTGGACTATTTATATACTAACTTGATAAAGGGATGATTGTAATGAAACAAGCAGTACATTTCGGTGCAGGAAACATTGGAAGAGGATTTATCGGAGCGCTCTTTTCACAATCTGGATATCATGTGACTTTTGTAGACATAGCGGATCAAATCATCGATCAGTTAAATGATAAAAAGCAATATCAAGTCAAACTGGCCACTGATCAACAAGAATCCGTCACAGTAGAAAATGTTTCGGGATTAAACAGCATAAAGCAGGAAGAGGAAATCATAAAAGCAATTTCAGAAGCAACCTACCTCACCACTGCTATCGGTCCTAATATATTGCCGCATATCGCTCCTTTAATTGCAAAAGGATTAGCCTCAAGAGTGAAGGAAACCGATGAAAAACTATATGTGATCGCTTGTGAAAACCAAATATCGGCAACAGACCTTTTAGAAGGCTACATTCTAGAAAACTTGGATCAAGATACAAAGGAAAATCTAGCCGATAAAGTATACTTCTTTAACTCAGCTGTCGATCGTATCGTTCCTATACAAAATAACGAAGGATCACTCGATGTTTTGGTGGAACCTTATTATGAATGGGTCGTTGAAACGAATGAAAACATACCTGACATTGAAGGGATGACCATTGTAAAAGAACTCGCTCCATTCATTGAGAGAAAACTGTTTACCGTTAATACAGGACATGCCGTCATTGCTTACCTAGGTTATCTCAAAAATGAAAAATCGACGATTGACCAGTCATTGGAGGACGCAGGCATTGTAGAGCAAGTCAAGAAAACCCTAGGGGAAACGGGCGCTTATTTAATAAAGCAATACGATTTGGACGCAGATGAGCATAAGCAGTATATCGAAAAAATCATTAATCGATTCAAAAACTCCTACCTCAAGGACTCGGTGAATAGAGTCGGACGTTCACCGCTGCGTAAGCTCGGGCCAAACGACCGTCTCGTGCGTCCCGCCGTAGAAGCTAAGAAAGCCGGGCTTTCCTATACTAATCTGGCGAAAGCGATAGCGGCCGCATTACTCTTTGATTTTAATGAAGATGAAGAAGCCCTTAAACTGCAAACGATGATCAAAGAACACGGTGTAGCTACCGCACTTAAGGAAGTTAGCGGCTTGGACGAAAATAGCGAAATAACCAAAGAAGTCATCAACCACTACAACAACTTGAAATAAAAGCGAAAAACTCCTGAAATCCTTTTTCAGGAGTTTTTTCCTAATCAAAAGCCAATTAAAGAAGGAATCTAACATCCGATATCGCAGCATAACCTTGAAAGATAACAAAAAAACCTTGTAAACAGTAATTGTTACGTTTTATAATGAAAGACAGCCAAGACAAGAGTGACATTTAGATTTTTATAAATTATAAATCGTAATCATTTTGATTTATTTTAGTGAAAGGAGTATTTATGTTGAAAAGATAGGGAATTGCCTGAGTTTAGGGTTTACAAAAGGCCGATTAGTGAAGTAAATCGAGAGTTTGGTGCATTTATATAAAGTTTTGCGGGTATTGCACGCGATTTAGAGCTGTTGCTCATGAGTATGGAGCAAACACTCGTGAGTTTAGGCAAATACTCGTGAATTTGGAGTAAATACTCGTGAGTTTAGCACAAATACTCGTGAGTTTGGAACAAATACTCGTGAATTGGTGTTCAAACACGAGTTGGTTGATTTTACACAAGATATTGCGGGTATTGCACGAGATTTAGAGCTGATACTCATGAGTATGGAGCAAATACTCGTGAGTTTAGAGCAAATACTCGTGAATTGGTGTTCAAACACGAGTTGGTTGATTTTACACAAGATTTTGCGGGTATTGCACGCGATTTAGAGCTGTTGCTCATGTGCGGAGCAAATACTCGTGAATGGATGCTTAATCTCAAGTAGCATTTAGTTTGATTTCGGATGAGCATTCGGCAATACGTTACCTGGTTCGTCATGATAATAAAGCTGCAATCTAAATCGTAATCAATACGATTCTACAGCGGCCAATAAAAATAGTAGAGGTAATGGGGGAAATATATCGTGTTAAGAAAATGTAAATCGATTTTTATTGTATGTTTATCATTCTTTCTTTTGGCTGCTTGTTCCAATGAGTCTGCGAAAGATCAAGGGGCAGGGGGGAAGGAAGTGAACTTACTTTTTAATTTTGCGACTAGCTCGCTTGATCCGAATGTTGATACTAGTTATGTGTCACTAAGGGCTGGGATCACCGAGACATTGGTGCATCTCAATGATAAGGATTTGACCATCGAACCTTGGCTGGCGAAAAGCTGGGATAGCAAGGATGGTCAATTATGGAATTTTGAGTTAAGGGAGGGTGTGACTTTTCAGAATGGCAAGCCGATGGATGGCAAAGCGGTGAAGGCTTCCTTGGAGAGGGCGATGAAAGATAGTCTGGCGATCAAGAATGCTTTGCGCATTGAATCGATTGAAGCGGACGGGAATGCGCTGACCATTAAGACGGAGGTTCCCTTTCCGGAATTTCCTTCTGAATTGGTCCATCCAAATACTTCGATTATTGACGTGAAGGAAAGTGACTATATAAACAAGCCGATAGGAACAGGGCCATTTGCCGTTTCGAAATTCATACCAGGTACGGCTGTTGATTTAATCCGGTATGAGTCTTACTGGGATGGAGCCGCAAAGCTTGATAGTGCCAGGTTTTCGTTTAATGAAGATGCCAATGCACGGTCTCTTGCCCTTGAATCGGGAGACGCCGATATTGTTTTCCGTCCGGAAGTGGAAAGCCTGGAGAATTTAGAGGCGATAGAGGGTGTGAAGGTTGAATCGACATCCACTTTCCGCGTACATCAAATGACGATGAATTTGGAACGTAAAGCATTGCAGGATATACACGTCCGAAAGGCGATAGATGCCTTGATCGACCGTTCATCCATTGCGGATACGATTTTACATGGTCATGCGGAAGTGGCAACAGGGCCATTTCCATCCACTTTCTCTTTTGCTCCGGACTATCCGAAAAAAGAGAATGGAATGGAAGCGGCTAAGCGGTTTCTTGATCAGGCGGGATATATGAAAGTGAATGGTGTCATGCAAAAAGACGGCAAACCGTTAACGTTTACACTTCTTACATACAGTTCACGTGCCGACCTGCCGTTAATTGCCCAAGTTTTTCAATCGGATGCCGGCAAGTTGGGGATTGATGTGAAAATCAAGCAAATAGAAATCCCTGAAGAGTATATGGCTGCCAATCGCGATTGGGATTTAACGACCTACAGCAATTTAACGGCTCCGCGCGGGGATGCCGGTTATTATTTAAATGCTACTTATCATCCAAAGGGAGCCTTGAACTTCAGTGGGGCCGATGATGATCACCTTACGTCCCTGATTGATAAGCTGAACGTAACGGTCGGACAGGAGAAGCGATCGGATTTAGCTGAGGGGATTGCGATGTATGTGGATGAACAAGTGTATAATTCTTTCATTTTACATCCGAATACACTTGTTGCTTATGATGCCGATAAAGTTGAAAACTGGATTACTTCGAGAAGCGAATATTACATGCTGACGAATGAACTGGATGTGAAGTGAATGTTCCGCATCTTAGTCCGGCGATTCATTGAAGTTGTTATTTTTGTCCTTGTGATTACATTTATCTCTTTCCTTTTTGTTCGGCTTGCTCCAGGAGACCCGGTTCTCTCGATACTTCAAGTGGATGATGTATCGATCACAAACGAGCAAGTCAACGAGCTTCGTGAAGAATTGGGGTTCAATGATCCGCTGTTAGTGCAGTATGGCGATTGGTTTATGGACTTTATCCAATTGGATTTTGGGCATTCTTATCTGACGAATCAGCCTGTGATGGAGATGATCATGAGCGGGCTGCCTGCAACACTTGAGCTGGCGGTTGGCGCATTGCTTGTGATGGTTGGTATAGCCATTCCATTAGGTTCGCTTGCTGCCTTGTACAGGGGAAGCTGGATTGATCAGATAAGCCGTGCCGTTTCTTTGTTAGGCGCAGCCATTCCTAGCTTTTGGCTGGGGCTGCTCTTGATAGATTTATTTGCGGTACGATGGGGAGCCCTTCCAACAATGGGCAGGGACGGATTTCGTTCTTTGATTCTGCCGTCAGTCACGTTGGGGCTGGCCATCACAAGTGTGTACGTCCGGTTGCTGCGTTCGAGTTTGATAGAGTCCCTCAGTCATGATTTCATCAGGGCTGCCCGATCAAGGGGGATTTCAGAAATGCGGATATTCTTTGCTCATGCATTTCGTTATAGCTTGCCCCCGGTCATTACCGTATTCGGTGTCAGCCTTGGCAGCCTGATCGGCGGTGTGGTGGTGATCGAAGTGATTTTTGCCTATCCAGGCATAGGTAAGATGGTCGTGGAC
Organism: Peribacillus sp. V2I11; assembly: GCF_030817135.1. NCBI lineage: Bacteria > Bacillati > Bacillota > Bacilli > Caryophanales > Bacillaceae > Peribacillus > Peribacillus sp. V2I11. The sequence continues at coordinate 3,629,988 of NZ_JAUSYW010000001.1, forward strand.
TCGATTCGGTCACGGGATTATCCAGTCATCCAAGGGTACCTGTTGGTCATGGCCGTCATTGTATTCATGGTTAATAGTGCCGTGGATTTATCCTATCGCTATTTAAATCCGGAGCTAAGACTGAAGGAAAGGAAGCATGGAAAATGGAGTTAGTTATCAAGAGAAAATCCAAAAGGCGCTGGAGAATGACCGTCCTTTTTACGGTGATGGCTACAGTCCTTGCCGTTACGGCTTACACCTTTCTTATTCTGAAACATGATCCGGCACTGGTCAATCTGGGAGAAAGGCTATGGCCGGCGAGCATGGAACATCCGTTAGGGACGGATCATCTAGGGCGTGATGTATTGACACGTCTTCTGCTTGGCGCACAGCTGACGGTTGGCTACGGTTTCTTATCTTTGTTTGCTGCTGTTATCATCGGCGTCCCGTTCGGGGTGATTGCCGGTTTTAAAGGAGGTCTGATCGATCGGATCTTCATGCGCATTGCAGACGCGTTTCTCGCATTCCCTGATACGATCGTTGCCATTGTGCTTAGTGGCTTATTAGGACCAGGAATCGAAAATCTCCTGTTGGCGATCGTTCTGGTGAAATGGGTGAATTATGCCCGGCTTGTGCGAAGTACGGTGATCACCGAACGTCAGAAGGATTATGTCACAGCTGCTAAAATCAATGGATTAAGTTCATTTGGGATTATGCGGAAGCATCTATTTCCGCACCTGATCGGGAACGTGCTTGTCCTTTCTAGCCTCGATTTAGGGAAAATCATTTTGCTCATATCTTCCTTATCATATATCGGGCTCGGGGCGCAGCCGCCGGCACCAGAGTGGGGAGCCATGCTGAATGATGCCCGGCCATACTTTCAATCCAATATGCTGCTGATGATTTATCCGGGGCTCGCCATCGTATTTGTCGTCCTTTTATCCAACATACTCGGTGATTATTTGCGCGATGCATTCGATGTGAAAAAGGAGGTGGAATCATGAGCATTTTATCCGTGAGGCAGCTGCATATCATGGGAAAGCAAAGTCATATCGTCAAGGATCTTTCATTGGATGTGCAGGAAGGTGAGTGGTTTGCACTTGTCGGACAAAGTGGGAGCGGCAAAAGCATGACGGCCATGGCAATATGTCAGCTGCTTGCACCCAATCTCCAGGCGAAGGGGGAAATATGGTACGGGGAAAAGAATTTATTAACGCTATCTTCCTCTGAAATCAGGAAGATTCGCGGAAAGCGCCTGGCTTATATTTTTCAAGATTACCAGGGTTCATTCACGCCGTTCCTTACCATCGGTCAACATTTCGACGAATATCAGCGAACACATTTGAACCTTTCCAAAAAGGCAAGGAGGCAGCAAGCGGTCAAGGCGCTCATATCGGTGGGCCTGAATGAAGATATCTACGGCAGATACCCTTTCCAATTAAGCGGTGGGCAGCTTCAACGCGTATCCATTTCGATAGCCCTGCTGCTTGAACCGGATATATTGATAGCGGATGAACCGACTACAGCCTTGGACAGTGTATCATCCTTTAAGGTCTTACAGCTGTTATCAAGGCTCCAAAAAGAAACCGGATGTGCGGTCTTGTTCATTACCCACGATTTACGTCATGTCAAGAAGTATGCGGACCGCATTGCGGTCATGAAAGACGGGGCCATCATTGAGACCGGTGATAAAAATCAGGTATTGAATCATCCGCAGCATGCTTATACGAATAAACTGATTCAATCATCACCATCATTGAGCAGAATCCCATTTAAGCTGGAAGGGGTGTCAGGATGAGTTTATTAGACGTACGAAATGTTCATAAAAGCTATGATAACGGAGTGGAAATACTAAGGAACGTAAATTTCAGCATCGATAGGAAGGAATGCCTCGGGTTAGTGGGGGAGAGCGGCTGCGGAAAAAGCACACTGGCAAGACTCATTCTTCAGATTGAATCTTTTGACCAGGGCAGCATCCTATTTGAAGGAACCGCGCTGCAAAACAAAAGCGAACGCAGTTTAAAACCGTATCGCAAGAACATCCAGGCCGTTTTGCAAAATCCTGCATCGGCTTTGAATCCAAAACTAAGGATAAAAGATTCATTAATGGATCCATATCTTCAATTTGGCAGCCAGGTCAATATGAAACATTTTACGTATACAAGTGAAGCGAACTTTATCGGACAGCTGCTGGAAACCGTGGAGCTTCCAAAGAGTTTTGCTGAACGTTACCCGCATGAGCTAAGCGGCGGACAAAAGCAGCGGGTGACCATTGCACGGGCAATCAGCATTGAACCTGCCCTCATTATATTGGATGAACCGGCTTCAAGCCTGGACGTTCTGTCACAAGCGGCAGTGCTGAAATTGTTAGGCGGGCTGCGGGAGACTTTGGATATTTCTTACCTTTTTATTTCTCATGATCTATCGGCTGTACAGGAGATGAGCCAACGGATCATGGTGATGAAAGGGGGGGTTATTGTCGATTCTTTCGAAAACGAACAGCTTTTTTGCAGCGATCGCCATTCATACACAAAAGAACTGATTTCGATGTTTGAATAATGAGGTTGTGTTTATTTGAGAATTAAATTGTATTGATTTCGATTAATTGAAGTTTGATTCTTAAGGAGGAAGTAAGGTGAACCATCGATCATATTTGGCCTTGGCCATTCCTCTGACCATATCGACGATAACGACGCCATTGATAGGTGCGGTGGACACCGCTGTTGTGGGTCAGTTACCAAACCCTGCTTATTTGGGCGGCGTAGCTATAGGCACTGTTATTTTCAATACTTTGTATTGGCTGTTTGGGTTTTTGCGGGTGAGCACTTCGAGATTTGCTGCACAATCACGTTTTAACCGAACTGGTTTCCATGATTTCGAAACCGTTGGACCAGCACATGGCAGAAGAAATTCTCAACCATGATGAAATCCGATCGATTCGGGGTACCATGCTTGAAAACCTGACGATTGCTGAAACATTGATGGAGGATCATTATGCCAAATTATTTGTTGGCAAGGTGAACTCCCTGGATGACTTCCGTTCTTTCATTTATTGGGTTAACTATAGAGAACTGATTCAAACGGAAATCAATGAATTGAAAAAGGTGAAAAATGATATTCAATCATTCGCATTTGTAGGGACGGGTCCTCTGCCATTAAGTCCTTTGCTGCTTCATCGGGAGTTGGGTACGAAGATGACATGTCTCGATATAGATGAACAAGCCCATTCACTTGGCAGTCGCATCGTCCAGGAACTGGATAACGAAGGGAATTCAGACTATATCTTGAATGATGGTGCACTTCATGACTACACGGAGTTTGATCTTGTATGGATTGCCAGCCTGGTTCCTAATAAAGAAGAAATACTGGAACGGATATTTCAGACGAATCCTGATGCAACTGTAGCAATACGGTCGGTGGACAGCATTCATCAATTATTATACGAACCCGTTGATGCGACAAAGTTCAGTAAAGTGGCGTGTGAGGAAGTCGGGAGAACGATTGCGGATTCTTTCATCATCAATTCAACCATTTATTACACATTTAAATAGTGAAACCATGGAACGAGTTGCTTCGGCAATTCGTTTTTATTTAGGGGAAAAAAGAAATTCCAACAAACTTACTTGACATTATGAACTTATTAAAATATAATCACTTACATAAAGTAACCGACAAAAGGAGAATTCATACATGAATAAAAATGATGCAGGTCAAGTTTTTTTAAGGGTGATTTTAGGTATTACTTTTTTCATTCACGGCGTTTCAAAGTTTCAAGGGGGTATAGGAAATACGGCCGGATTTTTCGATAGCCTTGGCATTCCTGGGTTCTTGGCGTATATCGTTGCAGGAATCGAATTGATCGGAGGACTTGCGGTTATACTGGGTTTGGGAACACGAATCATTTCCGTCCTATTTGCGGTCATTATGGCGGGGGCGATTTTCACGGCTAAATTACCTGCTGGATTTCTTGGAAACGGGCAAGCAGCGGGTTACGAACTGGACTTGGCACTGCTGGCCATGTCTGTCTATCTAGCGTGTGCAAACCGCACGGTTCTTTCTTTAGATCATGTGATTTTCAATAAAAAAGGGAAGTGAAAATATGGATAAAAATTTTCATCAAAAACCAATTACTTTTGTTGGCGAAGTCAGTATAAATGTTTTGGATTTGAATAATGCCATTCTGTTTTATCAAGAAATCATCGGTCTTCAAGTATTGAAGAAAAACGACCGGCAAGCTGTTTTAACGACAGACGGAAAAACTCCGTTGCTGACACTTGAGCAGCCTGCTGATGTGATTCCGAAAGAAGGGCGGACGACGGGCTTATATCACTTTGCCCTTTTACTGCCAAGCCGTGCCGATTTATCAATTTTTTTGCGCCATTTACTTCAAACGAAATATCCATTTGGAGCGGGGGATCATGAAGTGAGTGAAGCGCTGTACATTACCGATCCGGATGGCAATGGCATTGAAGTATACTCTGACCGGCCATCCACTGATTGGAGATGGGCCGATGGGGAAGTCGCAATGGGCACGGATCCGTTGGATGGGAATGACCTTCTGAAAGAAAGCGATGGTGAGTGGAGCAAACTGCCTGCAGGTACCATAATGGGGCATATACATCTGCATGTAGCCGATTTACGTAAAACGGAGGAGTTTTACATGCAAGGTCTTGGGTTTACCGTCGTGAATCGATATGGAGGAGCGCTCTTTACTTCAACCGGTGGATATCATCATCACATCGGGTTGAACACTTGGAATGGCGTTGGCGCCCCTGCTCCAAAGGAAAATAGTGTGGGGCTAAACTGGTATACTCTCGTTTTTGCAGATGAGGAAGCGAGAAACAAAGTAACGGAACAACTGAAAGGAATCGGGGCTGTCGTCACGGAAAAAGAAGGGTTTTTCGCTGTAAAAGATCCATCAGGCAATGAGATTCATCTAGTCGTCTGAAATTGTAAGAATTAATATAGAAAGTAATGGTGGGAATAATGGGATTCTTAAGTAGATTATTTGGAAATAAAGAAACTGCGGCAAGGAGAATGGAAAAATGACAAAAGTATTATTTGTCAAAGTGAACGATCGTCCTGCAGAACAGGCCATCAGCTCGAAAATGTATGACACCTTCTTAAAAGCATATAAAGAGACACACCGTGCAGATGAAGTGACCGAGCTGGATTTATTTAAAGAAGAACTTCCTTACTATGGAAATACGGCGATTACCGGGTTATATAAACGCAACCAAGGTCTTGAACTGACAGCCGAAGAAGAAAATGCGGCCAAACTGGTTGACCGATATTTAAATCAATTCCTGGCGATGGATAAAGTGGTATTCGCTTTCCCTCTATGGAACTCAACGGTTCCTGCACCGCTAATCACATATCTTTCTTATTTGGCACAAGCCGGTAAAATGTTCAATTATACGGCGGAAGGTCCTGTCGGGTATGCTGGTGATAAAAAAGTCATGCTATTGAACGCCCGCGGTTCTGATTATGCATTAGAAGGAATGGCTTCTGCTGAAATGGCCGTGAATTTAGTGAAAAATATCATTGGCCTGTGGGGGATCAACAATCCGGAGGTCGTTGTCATCCAAGGACATAATCAGTATCCGGATCGGACACAAAAAATCATTGCGGATGGTTTGGAAAACGTTGCAAAAGCGGCTGAAACATTCTGATTGCGAAGTGAAAAAATAGCAGGCAAAAGGCCCTCACTATCAATGGGGGCCTTTTTTGTGTTATTTGACCTGATACTTTTTCAAGCGGTATTGAAGACTTTGGCGGCTAATATTCAGGGCCTTGGCTGCTTGGGAGATATTCATGCCATGTTCCTTCAATATCTTCTCCAAGTATTGCTTTTCAGTATTGGCGATATAATCATCAAGAGATAAGGTCGACTCTTGTAAATCCCCATTTGCATGGGTCTCTTTTCTTTCGGGATGAATGTCTTCCAAATGGGCTTTTTTCCTAAAAAGGGTCGGAAGGTGGGTGATGGCAATCTTTGTATCGCCAGGTTCCATTAAATTCATGGCCCCCTCAATGATATGTTCAAGTTCCCTTACATTCCCGGGCCAGTCGTAATCATAAAAAAGCGAGTAGACCTCTTCGCTGATTCCTTCTATATTCAATTCGAAAAGTGCATTGAATTTCTCGATGAAGGATTGCGCCAGCAAAGGAATATCCTCTTTCCGTTCACGAAGAGGCGGGATGAATAACGAAACGACACTTAATCGGTAGTATAAATCCTTTCGTAAATGATCATTTGAAATGGCATCTATCGGATCTTCATTTATCGTTGCAATGACGCGAACGTCAATTTTTTTATCTTTTGTATCCCCAACACGGCGAATCGTCCTTTCTTGAAGGGCACGTAATAACTTCGCTTGCATGTTCGGATTTAATGAGTTGATTTCATCTAGCAGGATAGTACCGCCCTGTGCCTGTTCGAATAATCCAGGCCTTTCAATCGATCCGGTGAAAGCGCCTTTCTTTGTGCCGAAGAGTATTCCTTCAATTAGACTATCTGGCAGGGCAGCACAGTTTTGGCTGATGAAAGGATGTGTCGAACGGTTGCTGCCATTATGGATGCTTTGGGCGAAGAGCTCTTTTCCGGTGCCCGTTTCCCCTACGATTAGGATGGAGGATGCCGTTCTGGTCGAGCGCTTGCTCTTTTCTATGACTTCCAAGAAATTTTCACTCGTTCCGATGATGCTGTCAAACGTATATTTGGTATCGCCCTTATTTAAGATATTATCCTTAATGATTCTTTCAAGATTCGTTATATCCTTTGCCACTTCAATGGCTCCGATGATATTTTGCTTTTGATCCAAAATCGGAAACGTATTATTGATTGTGGTAATTTCCTGGCCAAGATTATTGAAGTAGGTCTGCTTCGAGTTCTCGGTTGCCTTACCCGAATGAAGTGCCCTTATTAATGTACTCTCCGTTTCTTCCTTGAATTTAAAGATTTCGTGAATCTTCTTCCCTAATACTTCTTCTGAATCCATTCCTTCAATTTCTGCCATTTTCTTGTTATATACAATGGTCCGCCCTTTTATATCGATTATATGTATCCCAATATCGATTACATCCACAAGCGAATAGAGGATGGTTTGGAAACCTTCTATTTTAATGATTTGATCTAAATACATGAATGCCTCCCGTTTTTCTTCTTTTCTTAGAGCTATTGTAGAGGAATTGAAGCAAAGGCGCAAATAAAATTTGCACAGCAAGATTATTTTGCATCGAAGTGCAAAGGTATTTTGCGGAAAAAGTGAAAAAATACTGTTTTTTATGTTTTTTCTAGTTGGCACGAATCTTGCATTAATAAAAAGTGTGAGGTTTAAGCGGCAAAAATAGGATTAGAGCAAAAAATAATGGCATACTATGTCGATTTTGCCCCAAAAGTGCTGAATTTCATTGCATATTTCAAGAAAAAACATTATTTTTTCGAAAAAATGAAAAGTTGGCACGGAAATTGCTTGTTAAATAAGGGAGAAGTAAAAAACATTAAACTTTAGGGAGATGAGCCATAATGGTCCAACCATATAAACACGAACCATTTACTAATTTTAAAATCGAAGAAAACAATAAAGCTTTTCAAGTGGCATTGAATGATGTAGCTAATGATTTAGGGAAGAAATATCCGCTGATCATTAATGGTGAAAAAGTGTTTACTGATGAAGTCATTACCTCTGTAAACCCAGCAAATAAAGAAGAAGTTATTGGAACCGTATCCAAAGCGAACAAGGATCTTGCTGAGCAAGCGATGCAAGCGGCAGATAAGACATTCCAAACTTGGAGAAAAACGAAAGCGGAAGTGCGTGCAAATATTTTATTCAGGGCTGCAGCCATCGTTCGGAGAAGAAAACACTATTTCTCGGCTCTATTGGTAAAAGAAGCAGGAAAGCCTTGGAATGAAGCGGATGCAGATACAGCGGAAGCGATCGACTTCATGGAATACTATGCACGTCAAATGCTTAAGCTGAAAGACGGCATGCCAGTGGAAAGCCGTCCGATTGAACACAATGCTTTCAATTATATTCCGCTTGGTGTCGGTGTCATCATCTCACCTTGGAACTTCCCGTTTGCGATCATGGCAGGCATGACGACGGCGGCTCTTGTTTCAGGTAATACGGTCTTATTGAAACCGGCCAGTACAACACCGGTCATTGCAGCTAAATTCATTGAAGTGTTGGAAGAAGCGGGCTTGCCTGCAGGAGTTGTGAACTTCATTCCAGGAAGCGGTGCTGAAGTTGGTGATTATTTGGTAGATCATCCTCGTACACGTTTCATCAGCTTCACCGGATCTCGTGATGTTGGAATCCGTATTTATGAGCGTGCGTCAAAAGTTCATGAAGGCCAAATCTGGTTAAAACGTGTCATCGCTGAAATGGGCGGTAAAGATACGATCGTTGTTGATAAAGAGGCTGATCTGGAATTGGCGGCACAATCAATCGTCGCTTCTGCATTCGGATTCTCCGGTCAAAAATGTTCTGCTTGTTCACGTACCGTCGTAGTGGAAGATGTATATGACCAAGTCTTGAATCGTGTCATTGAATTAACGAAAGAAAAAACAGTCGGCGAACCAACGGATGTAAACAACTTCATGGGGCCGGTTATCGATCAAGCAGCTTACGATAAAGTCATGAGCTATGTTGAAATCGGTAAAAAAGAAGGGAAACTTGTTGCAGGTGGAGAAGGAGACAATTCAAAAGGTTTCTTCATCCAGCCAACTATCATTGCCGATGTGGATGAGAACGCACGAGTCATGAAAGAGGAGATTTTCGGACCAGTGGTTGCGTTCTGTAAGGCAAAAGATTTCAATCATGCAATCGAGATTGCCAATAACACGGATTATGGATTGACGGGTGCGGTCATCTCGAACAATATTGAACATATCGAACAAGCACGTGAGGATTTCCACGTAGGTAACTTGTACTTCAATCGCGGCTGTACTGGTGCCATTGTAGGATACCAGCCATTTGGCGGATTCAATATGTCAGGTACAGATTCAAAAGCGGGCGGTCCTGATTATTTAGTTCTTCACCTTCAAGGAAAAACAACATCTGAAACGCTATAAATTTTAGGGGGAATCAACATGACAACATTAACGGAAAAATTAATCGAGCAAACAGAACAATATGGTGCAAACAATTATAATCCACTTCCAATCGTCATTTCGAAGGCAGAAGGAGTTTGGGTGGAAGATCCTGAAGGCAACAAATATATGGATATGCTTAGTGCCTATTCAGCAGTGAACCAAGGCCACAGACATCCGAAAATCATCGACGAATTAAAAAAACAAGCTGATCGCGTAACATTAACGTCCCGTGCATTCCATAGTGATAAATTAGGCCCATGGTATGAAATGGTTTCACGCATTACGCAAAAAGACATGGCACTGCCTATGAATACGGGTGCTGAAGCCGTTGAAACAGCAATCAAAGCTGTTAGGCGCTGGGGTTATGATGTTAAGGGAATCGCAGAAAACCAAGCTGAAATCATTGCTTGTATCGGGAACTTCCATGGCCGTACGATGGCAGCCGTGTCCTTGTCATCCGATGAGGAATATAGAAGGGGCTTTGGACCGATGCTGCCAGGGATCAAGCTTATCCCTTACGGCGATCTTAATGCATTGAAAGAAGCGATTACACCGCAAACGGCTGGATTTTTAATCGAACCGATTCAAGGTGAAGCAGGAATCATCATACCGCCACAAGGATTCCTAAAAGAAGCTTACGAGTTATGTAAAGAAAATAATGTCCTATTCGTTTCTGATGAAATTCAGTCGGGACTTGGACGTTCAGGAAAAATGTTCGCCTCTGACTGGGATGGAGTAGTTCCGGATATGTACATTTTAGGTAAGGCGCTGGGCGGCGGGGTTTTCCCAATCTCTTGCGTAGCTGCGAACCGTGAAATCCTTGGCGTATTCAATCCTGGTTCCCATGGTTCTACATTCGGCGGCAATCCATTGGCATGTGCGGTTTCCATCGCTTCATTGGAAGTCCTTGAAGAAGAGAAGCTAGCGGAACGTTCATTGGAGCTTGGACAATACTTCATGGATAGTTTAAAAGAAATCAAGAATCCAATGATTAAAGATATCCGAGGCAGAGGGTTATTCATCGGGGTCGAATTAACAGAAGCAGCAAGACCTTATTGTGAGCAGCTTAAAGAAGAAAAACTGCTATGTAAAGAAACACATGATACAGTCATCCGTTTTGCTCCGCCATTAGTGATTACAAAAGAAGACTTGGATTGGGCAATCGAACGCATTAAAAGAGTTTTATCCTAATATACCTATGAGGTGAATTCCATTGAGTACAACGATCAAAGAAGAAAAAGAAACTGCCAGCTTGCTTGATTCAACACAGGTCGTAATCAAGGAGGCGCTGGATAAGCTTGGCTATTCTGAAGAAGTGTTCGAGCTTTTGAAGGAACCTCTTCGGATGCTGACCGTCCGGATTCCAATTAAGATGGATGACAATACGACGAAGATTTTCACTGGATACCGTGCCCAGCACAACGATGCTGTCGGTCCGACGAAAGGCGGAATCCGTTTTCATCCCGAAGTCGATGAGGAAGAAGTCAAAGCACTTTCAATGTGGATGAGTTTGAAATGCGGAATCGTGAATCTGCCATATGGCGGAGGAAAAGGCGGCATCATCTGTGATCCGCGCCAAATGTCCATAGGTGAATTGGAAAGGCTTAGCCGTGGATACGTTCGGGCAATCAGCCAAATAGTGGGGCCGACCAAAGATATTCCGGCCCCGGATGTTTATACGAATTCACAAATCATGGCATGGATGATGGATGAGTACAGTAGAATAAGAGAACACGATTCTCCTGGTTTCATTACAGGTAAGCCACTGGTACTTGGCGGTTCACACGGTAGGGAAAAGGCGACTGCACAAGGTGTCACCATCTGTATCGAGGAAGCGGCAAAGCGTAAGGGCATAGAATTGAAAGGTGCACGCATCATCGTCCAAGGGTTTGGGAACGCAGGAAGCTTTTTGGCCAAATTCATGCATGATGCAGGTGCGAAAGTGATTGGTATATCGGATGCATATGGTGCCATATATAACCCGGATGGTCTGGATATCGATTACTTACTTGATAAAAGGGATAGCTTTGGAACGGTAACGACACTATTCGATAATACAATCACCAATCAGGAACTTCTGGAACAAGATTGTGATATTTTAGTGCCTGCTGCCATTTCCAATCAAATCACCAAAGAAAATGCACATCTTATCAAGGCCCAAATTGTCGTGGAGGCAGCGAATGGACCTACCACATTGGAGGCAACCAAGATCTTGACGGAACGCAATGTGCTTCTCGTACCTGATGTATTGGCAAGTTCAGGTGGTGTGACAGTTTCTTACTTTGAATGGGTTCAAAATAATCAAGGTTATTATTGGGAAGATGCAGAAGTCCAAACCAAATTAAAAGAGTTATTGGTCAATTCATTTAATCAAGTATATGAAATGTCCGAGATAAGAAAAGTGGATATGAGGCTGGCAGCGTATATGGTGGGTGTCAGAAAAATGGCAGAAGCCTCGATATTCCGCGGCTGGGTATAAGCTTTAGTCTAATAATGGGGAGTGGAGGAGTGATTCCGTGTTAAAACCGATTCATACCATCGAGTGTGCTCAGGATGGGACCGTCGAACAAGTTTACGTTCAAAAGAATTCCTATGTTTATGAATGGGAGAGGCTCTTTTTAGTGAAGACGGAAGATGGGGAATTGATTGATGTTTCAATAGGTGCCAGTGGACACATTACTGAAATTAATGTTTCGGCAGGGGATCCTATAAATAGAAAGCTTCCTTTAGCTTTGCTCCAAGACGATTTCGTTATAACTGGCTCTGATTGATTATAGGAAAAAGGGTGTTCCAAAGGCGGAGGTGATTCGGCTTTGGGATGCTCTTTTTTTGTTGGATCATTTAATTGGTGATGACAAGGCCAGGAAAAAGTTTGAAAAAGATAATATTCGATTGGACCGGAGGAAATCGATAGGATTCAAGTGGAAGGAACCTATATGGGCGGTTCTTTGGTTCATCAGGAAGAATGGGAGAAAACTAAGTGAAAATAATAGGGGACGAAAAGAGAACGGATTTCCTTTTCGTCCCTTTCACTTTCTTGGAACGGATGAAAGGAACCTTCTATAGTGAAAAATAAAAGCGCCTTCGCAGACAGTAGTCTTAACAAGCCGTGGCTCCGCGAAGTTTTTGGAAGGAATTGATGGGTTCGTGGCACTGAAGGTGATAAATGGCATATTGCCATATTCCCTTTCATAAACTGTTATGAACAAACAAGCCAATAGACCAAGGGCCAGAAAGGAGTTGATCATGGCTGCTCGAAACCGGGTAAACCGCTTGACTCTATCTGTGTGTGCTTTCTAGGAATTTAAGCCCGCGGCTTGAATACGAAGTGAGATAGACATCAAATAAATAGTGGTTTTTCTGAATGTATCCAAATTTCATTCAGAATTCCGCCATTTAAAAAAGGGGAGATAAATCAGCGTATGAGAATCTCAGAATTAAAAAGGAAAGCCCTTCAGTCGTTGGGAGGTAAATGGGGAGTAACTGTTTCGCTTATGTTTCTGTTGTTCTTGATCAACCTCATTTTCCCTTTAATTGTCGAAGTGATCGGAAGCGGTGGGTTTTCAAAATGGCTCATGCAGGAAGAAACACCGTTATGGTCTGATACCTTCAGCTTGGTCTTTTCCATTGCCTTAATCCCGCTTGCCATTTCAACCACTTGGTTCTACCTGAATTTAGTTAGGGAAGGAAACCCTGATATTCCAGAAGTATTCGCTATCTATAAAGATGGAAAAACCTCTTTCAAGCTTATTGGGGCATCCATCTTACAAGCTATTTTCATTTTTTTATGGTCATTATTATTAATCATTCCGGGTATCATCAAATGCATCGCCTATTCGCAGCTGTTTTTCTTATTGAAGGATCATCCTGAATACACGGTGCTTGATGCCATTAAAGAAAGCAGAAAAAGAATGAAGGGCTTGAAATGGAAGTATTTCCTTATGCACCTAAGCTTCATCGGGTGGGGCATCCTTTGTATGTTCACGCTGGGAATTGGTTTACTATGGTTGATTCCTTATTGCGGAACAACAATGGCAGCATTCTATAATGAATTAATCGTGCCTCAAGAAGATTTTGACGATCAACAAATAGAGGTATAAAAGATTAACCGATAGCAAATGGCTATCGGTTTTTTTATCCCTTTAATTCCCGATTCCCCTTAAAAAGGCTAAATTGTTCATTTTACCTGGTGTATAATAGAATACGGAGAATGCCATTAGGGGGATTACATAGTGAGTGGGTATAATATTGCGGATCTGATATACCAATTGTTTTGCCTTGTATTTCTAATCCTGATCATCGTTGGGACCGTATCCCTTTTCCGTTCCATCAAGCAGCGTAAAACCAGACTGGATATCATGGAAAAGAAAATGGATGATTTACATGAACTGATTAAAAGGGGCAAGAATTGACGGCTGTATCGTGCAGCCGTTCAGACTGTAGACACACTCGAAGAAAAGCGAGTTTGCCTGCAGTTTTTTATTTGAAAAACGTTCCAGTTGATTGAACAGGAAGGTACGAGACTCATGTGGGAAAAGCGTGTCCAAGGGATACCCCGCGGGCGAGTGCCTGAAGTGGAAATCAACGATCAGATTTACAAACCCACAAAAAAACGTTCCAGCTTGATTTCAGAAATCCGCTCCCTTTCCGCCGACTGTCTGCCAAGCCGCATCAAAGCAAGGGTCTATGGGGTCTCGGTTATCCAGTTATTCGGGGTGAGACATTTCGAACCCCATTTTGTCTGCAAACTTGACGGCTGCATCGTGCAGCCGTTTTTCTATGCAGTGGAGTCATTCCGATTCAAACTCCGGAAATCATTAAATTATCTATACTGAAATAACTTAGTGAAAAGCACTGTCTCCGAAGTTGAAAAAGGGGATTGGATTTTAAGCATCAATTGAGAGACATGAAAAAATAGAAAAAGAAAGAGAATTGTCAAAAATAAGCAGTTTTACATAGGGTTGTTGGGATTGTGGGGCAAATTTCATGTAAGGCTGCTGGTATGGAAGATGCATGGTTTGTTGCGGGATTTTACCCTATAATGGAATAGATGTGTATGTAAGGATTTGGTGAAAAGTCTATCAGGAATGCTCGACCCTATAACAAATCGACGGAGATGGGAATGCTGAACATTCGATCCTTTTGTTAGGTAACTTTTGAGAAGTCGGAGGAGTCGGTATCATGAAAGAAATTATTGCAGTAAAAGAAATTACTAGGTTTAAAACACGGTCGGAGGAATTTAGTCCGTACGCTTGGTGTAAACGGATGTTAGAAAATGACCCGGTGAGTTATCACGAAGGAACGGATACGTGGAATGTTTTTAAATATGAAGATGTGAAGCGGGTTCTCAGTGATTATAAGCATTTTTCGAGTGTTCGGAAACGGACTACCATATCGGTTGGAACGGATAGTGATGAAGGTTCTGTGCCTGATAAGATCAAAATCACTGAAGCCGATCCACCTGAGCATAGAAAACGCCGTTCACTGCTGGCCGCAGCATTCACACCTAGAAGTCTTCAAAACTGGGAACCCCGCATTCAGGAAATTGCAGATGAATTGATTGGAGAAATGGATGAGGAAACGGAAATCGAAATTGTGCAATCATTTGCGAGTCCGCTCCCGATCATTGTCATGTCGGATTTGATGGGCGTTCCCTCGAAAGATCGTTTATTGTTTAAGAAATGGGTGGATATCTTATTCCTTCCTTTTGATAAAGAAAAACAAGAAGAAGTAAATGAATTGAAGCAAGTGGCAGCAAAAGAATACTATCAGTATTTGTATCCGATTGTGGTGCAAAAACGATTAAACCCGGCAGATGATATCATCTCAGATCTATTGAAGTCAGAAGTGGATGGGGAAATGTTTACGGATGATGAGGTTGTCCGGACGACCATGCTGATTTTAGGAGCGGGTGTCGAGACAACAAGTCATTTACTGGCCATTAGCTTTTATTCCCTGTTATATGATGACAAGGAAGTTTATCAAGAGTTACATGAAAACCTGGATCTAGTGCCGCAGGCGGTCGAAGAAATGCTTCGTTTCCGATTCAATCTTATTAAATTGGATCGCACCGTAAAGGAAGATAACGATTTATTGGGAGTGGAATTGAAAGAAGGGGATAACGTGGTCGTTTGGATGAGTGCAGCTAATTTGGATGAAGAGATGTTTGAAGACGCCTTCACCCTTAATATCCACCGCCCTAATAATAAGAAACATCTAACCTTCGGAAATGGCCCTCATTTCTGCCTGGGAGCGCCGCTAGCCAGGCTGGAAGCAAAGATTGCGCTTACTACATTCCTGAAGAAATTCAAGCATATTGAAGCGGTGCCATCGTTCCAGTTAGAAGAGAATCTTACCGATTCAGCGACCGGTCAAACTTTGACATCACTGCCGCTTAAGGCATTCCGTACAGTTTAAAAAACGAAAAACCTTGTGCACAAACCTGCATAAGGTTTTTTCCTTGTTAGTAGGGAAGCATGGCATTCATGTTGAATGGTATGCGTTAAATGTCACTCCTGAACCGTTCGACAGGAAATCCATAGTAACCCGAAGTTGAGGTGACAATGACGAATAGAGTAGTATGATAAAGTAGAAAATTTTGTGCCGAGGCATGTTCCCCGAATTAGGTTGGCGGGCGATGAAGCAATTACACTCACCATGCAATGAAGAAGATATGATAAAATGGAAATTTCCATATGAAACAGTTTTAATAAATGAAAGGATGTTATTATGAAATTAAAGCAGCAATTAACCATTGCCTTTATAATAAGTGTACTTTCTTTAATCGGGTTCAGTTTCATGGCATTTACCATAAGTGCAAATGAATACCTGAAATTTGATGAAGAGGTCATTTCCTTGGTGCAGGGATGGGAGTCTCCTCTTCTGACGGACATCATGAAGTTCTTTACCTACATAGGTTCTACCGGTTTCCTGATCATCCTTTCCTTGGTCATTTTGTTTTTCTTATATAGGGTTTTGAAGCATCGTTTGGAACTAGTCCTATTCACTGCAGTCATGGTTGGTTCACCTCTTCTCAATTTGATGGTTAAGCTATTCTTTCAACGCGCCCGGCCCGATTTACATCGACTCATCGAAATAGGGGGGTACAGTTTCCCTAGTGGACATGCCATGAATGCATTCTCTTTATACGGTATTCTTACATTTCTGCTATGGCGTCACATTACGGCTATGTGGGCAAGGATTCTATTGATTCTGTTCAGCATGATGATGATCCTCTCGATAGGTATAAGCCGAATATATTTGGGGGTCCATTATCCTAGTGATATCATTGCCGGATATTTGGCGGGTGGTTGTTGGATTGCGATTTCCATTTGGTTTTTCCAAAGGTATCAAGACCGGCGGAAGAACAAAGATCGTTAATGAAGGAAGCAAGGTTATTGCAAGATAAGCAGCCGGCAGGTAACAAGTCAGCTGTTGATTCAAGAAAGTTAGGAGCGTATTAAATGGAAAACTGGATTACGGAATTCATGAATGATTTTGGGTATATGGGAATCTTTCTATTAATAGCATTGGAAAATATTTTCCCGCCGATCCCGTCTGAGGTCATTCTTACTTTTGGCGGTTACATGACGACAAAAGCGAATATGACGATTATGGGCGTCGTGATCGCATCGACTCTTGGGTCAGTGGCAGGGGCAGTCGTCCTTTATGGAATTGGTTTACTTCTTGATGTTAAGGTCATTGAAAAGTTCGTGGAAAGATGGGGCCATATCCTTCGGTTAACGGTATCGGACGTCCATAAGGCGAATTCATGGTTTGACAAGTACGGGTCATGGACCGTGTTTTTCTGTAGACTGGTTCCGCTGATCAGAAGCTTGATCTCGATTCCGGCAGGCATGTCCCATATGAGCTTTTGGCTCTTTCTGCTTTACACAACATCCGGAACATTAATTTGGAACATCATCTTAGTGAATATCGGGGCAGCTGTTGGATCTTCGTGGGAAGATATTGTAGGGTATATGGACATTTATTCAAACATCGTTTATGCGATATTGGCCTTGCTATTCATTACTTTCGTTGTTTTGATTTTTAGAAGGAATAAAGGCAAAGTATAATCTCAGTTTAGTTGATTGGGCCGTTCGAATCGGCACTTTCAATGCATACCGAATATGAACGCCAAAGGCTGTCATTGCGACAGCCTTTTTTGTATGGAAGGAAGAAGGCAGAACTCAGAATAAAGGGGGAATGCTTTGGACAAAATGAGTGAAACGAAAAAGGAATGAGGTTCGGTGCTATGGCTTCTTTTTTCAAACAAAAGAGACAAGTGAAGCAAAGTAAAAAGAAAAAGGAAGATGAAAGTCAATCCAAAAGTAAAACGCCTGATTATATTGAAAGTTCCATTTCGGCCAATCTGGAAATCGTGAAGAAAAAGACGGGAAACAGTCCGGACATCATTATCCGAACGTTGAAAATCGGTCAAAATCCGGAGATGAAAACTTCTATTTTGTATGTGCAGGGTCTGATTGATAATCCAAGCGTTACGGACTTTTTAATTGAATCAATCATGAAAAATCCTCATCTATCGGAAAAAATACTTCCACAAGAAGCGTTGGATATAATCTCTGAGGACGTGGTTTCCCTCGGTGGTGTAGAAACCGTCAAGGACTGGGAAAAACTATTTTTGTCATTATTATCAGGGGACAGCATCATTTTTGTTGATGGTATCAACATCGCCCTGGTTGCCAGTACAAAAGGGGGAGAAAAGCGCTCGATTCAGGAGCCAAGCACGCATTTGACTGTCCGGGGATCAAGAGAAGGGTTCACGGAATCGAATGGAACGAACATCGCCATGTTACGCAGGATCATCAATACCCCGGATTTATGGATAGAGTCGATGAAAATAGGCACGGTGACAAAAACGGACGTTTCCATCATGTATATAAATGGAATTGTCAAAGAAGGGATCGTCGAGGAGGTCAAGAAGCGCTTAAATCGAATTAACATCGATAGCATTCTTGAATCAGGATATATTGAACAATTGATAGAAGACCAGGTCATGACCCCATTCCCGACCCTTAACCATACAGAAAGACCGGATATGGTCGCGGGAAATCTCCTGGAAGGAAGAGTGGCGATATTCGTTAATGGAACGCCTTTTGTCTTGATAGCCCCGGCATTATTCGTACAATTTTTCCAATCTGTCGAAGACTACTATAATCGCTTCGACATTGCTTCAGCCACACGTTTTTTACGGATAATCGTTTTCATTATCTCTATAGTCGGGCCGGCTGTCTATGTTGCAGCCACGACTTATCATCAGGAAATGATCCCAACGAAGTTGCTGGTCATTGTCGCAGCCCAAAGGGAAACGGTTCCTTTGCCGGCCGTCGTTGAAGCGATTCTTATGGAAATGACCTTTGAAATATTAAGGGAAGCAAGTCTTCGGATGCCAAAGGCTGTTGGTTCGACAATGTCCATTGTCGGAGCTTTGGTCATCGGGCAGGCGGCAGTCCAGGCTGGTATCGTATCGCCGGCAATGGTCATCATCGTCTCGATCACGGCGATTGCCAGTTTTGCAACCCCTTCTTATTCCATAGCGATTTCTGCCCGCATTGTTCGGTTCGGATTCATCATTTGTGCCGGAGCTTTAGGTTTTTATGGGATGATTTTAGCCTTTTTCGTCCTTATTGTCCATTTATGCAGCCTGCGTTCGCTTGGAGTTCCTTATATGACACCGCTCGCCCCTCTGAATCCGGAAGGGTTGGGCGACACATTCTTCAGAAGACCTATGTGGGCGTTCAAGGAAAGGCCAAAATTATTATCCAACGAAAATAATCTGATAAGGGAAGGCGGAAATCAAAGACCATTGCCTCCTGAATCGCGTGGAATGAAAACTTCTGACGAGAAAAAAGGTGAAGGCAATGAATCGTAAAAGACTGGTTCTGCTCTTGATGTTGATATGCACTATATTCACCTCCGGCTGTTGGAATAAAAGGGAGTTAAACGAAATGGCCATCGTCTCTGCAGTGGGAATCGATAAAAATAAAGACGGAAAGATAGTGGGAACGTTCCAAATCATAAATCCAGGCAATGTTGCCGGAGCTCTTCAGGGCGGCGGCGGAACTAATCCACCCATATCCGTTTATAGGGCCACCGGCTACAATGTGCTTGAACTGGATAGTATCGCTACAACTAAACTCTCGCGAGATATGTATTTTGCCCATGCAAACTTGATTGTCATCGGTGAGGAAATTGCAAGAAAAGAGGGACTCAACGATATTTTCGATGCATTTGAGCGTTCACCGGAATTCAGGGCAACTACGAGGATCGTGATTGCCCGGGGTGTGAAAGCAAGGGATATAGTTGAAGCGTTAACGGCACTCGATAAGGTATCAGCTGAAAAAGTCATTAAGACGATTGAAACCTCGGAAAAACAGCAGGGGGAAAATATCAGCATCAATCTTCAAGAAGTGATCAAAAATCTTGTAAGTACCGGAAAGGAACCGGTAATAAGCGGATTTACCGTAAAGGGTAACATAGGTGAAGAGAATAAAATGGAGAATACCCAGTTTTCGGATATCAAGGCAAATCCCAATGCTGCAGGAATAGGTGTTTTTAAAGATGGTAAATTGATTGACTGGCTCGATGGCGATAAGGCAAAGGGATCAATGTGGGTAATGGATAGGATTGAACAAACTAATTTATTCATTGATTGGAAAGATAAAAAAAATGCAATCAGCTATCATGTGCTCCGCCAAAAAACCAACGTCGGGGCAAAATTGGTAAATGGCAAACCAAAAATATTGATAAAGGTCCGGGCAGAAGGAGATATACGAGAGGTGAATGTGCCTTTGAATCTAACCGATACGCATGTTCTGATAGATCTTGAAAAGAAGTTAGCAAAAGACTTGAAGAAGGAGATGGAAGATGCAATCGTACGAGCACAAAAAAATAAATCCGATACTTTTGGATTTGGTGAACTCATGCACGAATCCCACCCGAAAGAATGGAAAAAAATCGAAAAGAACTGGGACAATGATTCCTTTCCCAAGCTGGAAGTGGATGTACAGGTAGAAACTTTCATTCGCCGTACCGGAATACGTAATAAACCGTTTCTTTCAAATTTAAAAAAGGATGATCAATAATGGAAAGGAAGTGGCATCCTCATGGAAAAGGCAAAAATCAGCGCTTACCAGCTGTTCGTCCTTATTTTCCTGTTTG
The DNA here is from genome assembly GCF_030817135.1 of Peribacillus sp. V2I11. Lineage (NCBI taxonomy): Bacteria > Bacillati > Bacillota > Bacilli > Caryophanales > Bacillaceae > Peribacillus > Peribacillus sp. V2I11. The sequence continues at coordinate 3,650,245 of NZ_JAUSYW010000001.1, forward strand.
AAATGGGCAGTGCACTTTTGGTTCCGCTTGCAGGTGAAGCCAAGCAGGCTGCTTGGCTAGTCATCCTTATTGCGATGATAGGCGGATTTTTATTATTTTTCATTTATTATGGCCTTTTCCAATACTACCCTGATCTGCTGTTAACGGAGTTTGTAAAACATATATTGGGGAATTTTCTGGGCAGGATCGTAGCTTTTCTATACATCCTTTATTTCATCTATCTTGCTGCAAGGGTTCTGAGGGATTTTGGAGAAACACTGCTTACTTTTGCCTATCCTCAAGTTCCGTTATTTTTTGCGAACGCGGTATTCATTTTAGTCGTGGTGTATACGGTCCGTAAAGGGATAGAAGTATTGGCGAGGACGGGGGAACTATTCTTTGTCTTGGAGAATTTACTTTTAATGACCTTCATGCTTCTGATTGTCCTTTCAGGCATGATCCATTTAAATAACTTAAAACCCATTTTTGAAATGAGCGGGACAGAGATGATGAAAATGGGTTTCACTGAAACCGTATTCTTTCCATTTGGCGAGATCATTGTCTTTTTAATGATTTTCCCTTATTTGAAAGAACCTCAGCGACTGAAAAAAATTGGAATGGGGAGCTTGGCGACTAGCGGTATTTTTCTCGCGATAATAATGGCCGTGAATATTGCTGTACTTGGTGTGGACCTTACAACACGTTCGCAATACCCTCTCCTTACCCTCATTCAGTCAATAGAGGTCGCTGGCTTTCTTGAACGTCTCGATGTATACTTCTTGTTTTTGTTGATGATTGGCGGGTTCATCAAGATAAGTGTATTTACTTATGTAGCGGTAACGGGTACGGCGAATGTTTTCAATGTTAAACAGCCCTCCAGACTTGCTTACCCTGTTGGCATGATCATTTTATTGATTTCAATTATTATGGCAAGCAGCTATACGGAACATATCCACGAAGGGCTAGGTGCCGTGCCAAATTACATCCATCTGCCATTTCAGGTGATCATCCCGTTGCTTCTCTTGATCATTGCCTTTTTTAAAAATCGAAAAAAAAGGAAGACAAGCACCAAAATAAGTTCCTAAAAGGTGGAATTGATGAGAAATGAAGATCTTTGGTATTACAGTTTTGATCCTAGCCCCTTTGGTGGTCATATCTTTAGGTATGGATATATTAATGGGATTTGATTTGGATAATTCAATCAAGCATGCCTTTAACCCATTTTTGGTGAAGGACCCTGTTGAACTTATCCTTTTTCTCATTCTTCTTGCATTCCTTGTGTTCAGCTTCTTTTATCGAAAAAAAAAGAAAGGCAACACCAAAGGACAACAATGATGGTGCGAATTCCCCTTGCTGAAATAGAGATGAACTCCGTATATGGGAGTTTGTCTTTTTGCTTTTTTACAACCCCGTAAACCCATTTCATAGTATGATGATAAAATGAGTATATTTTTCAGCGGATTTTAAAATCACTCAACAACAAAACCTCGGGAGGAGGACGGCAATTTTGGATATCAAAATAAATCAAAAAATCATAAAAGACATGTGCGGGGCCGTCTCCTTCAAAAGAGGGGAAGCTTTTCATCGTGCCAATAAAGTGACATTTGAAAGTTACCGTCATGCTGGTTGTGAAGCAACGGTTAAAGGAAAGGAAGACTTCCATGTCACGATTGAAGTGGATGCTGCCGGCGGATTTCAGACGAAATGCAGCTGTCCTTCGCTAGCTTCCTTCCAAAGGGATTGCCAGCATATTGCAGCCGTCCTGCTGTCGGTTTACGACCATCAGCGAGATGGAACGATTCCTGAGGGCCTGCATGCATACAGTTCTAATAAGAAGTTGTCAGAGGGCTTGTTGACCCTTTTCAACAATCAGCCTGTACGCAAAAGCGGTCATCAGCGCCACTTTGAAAAAAGAAAGATGCTTGAAGCGGAATTTACGTGTAAACCAGTATGGATGGGAACGGAACAATATATGTTAGGACTGGAAATGAAAATCGGTTCTTTCAATGTGGCGAATGTCCGGGATTTCCTGAAGCGAGTTAAAGATGGAAAGCCTGCCCAAGTGTCCCTATCATTTATATATGACCCGGTATTGCATTGTTTTCAGAATGAAAATGATTCCGTGCTTCAGGAGCTCATTAAAGTGATAACGGATGAAAAAGTCTATGTTGACGCCCTGAATGACAAAACAGAATATACATTGGACAATAACTTATTACTTTTGCCTCCATCTTCTTTTCGAAGGCTTGTACCCATCCTTGAAAGAGCGCCATTGGTGAAGCTTTCCCATGGGAGCCATACATTCAATGGTTTTCGTTTATCAAACGGACCGCTTCCTTTACAGTTTGACTTTACCGAAAGCGAGGTCAAAGGGTATCAACTGGAAATTAATGGGTTGCATGAGATGATCGTCATGAATGCATACACATTGGTTCTATTTGAAGGGAAATTGGTTCAACTCGAAAATGAGGATTGCCAGCGCCTTTCAGAGTTAAAGCAAATGATGGAGGATTCGGGAATGAATCAAATTCCAATCCATCATGACCAGCTGGAATTATTCCTGGATAAAGTGGTACCAGGTTTGAAAAGACTCGGTGAAGTCCATATAGCAAGATCCATCACCGAAACGTTTTTGAAGACACCTCTGGTTGCAAAGTTATACTTGGATCGAGTGAAAAACAGGCTGCTAGCGGGGCTGGAATTCCACTATGAAAATATCGTGATCAATCCTTTGGAAAAAAAGGAAACCAGGGCAGTCTCCATGCTTATTAGGGATGTGGAGAAGGAGGCGGAGATACTAAAGCTTATGGAGGATAGCCAGTTTGCCAAGACGGACGGCGGCTATTTCTTGCATAATGAAGAGTTGGAGTATGGGTTTTTGTACCACATCGTTCCGAAACTCCAAAAGCTGGTACAAATCTATGCCACGACGGCTGTAAGAAACCGGATTTCCCGTGGGAATGCTGCACCGCGCATTAGGGTCAAAATTAAAAAAGAACGTACTAATTGGCTCGAATTCAAATTTGAAATGGATGGTATCCCAGATAAACAAATACGTGAGGTCTTAGCGGCGCTTGAAGAAAAAAGGAAGTACTATCGTTTAAGGAATGGATCGCTGCTTTCCCTTGAAACAAGGGAATACGAGGAAATCAATCGTTTTCTGAATGCACTGCCCGTACAGGATGAAGACCTGGAAAGCACGCTGAACATGCCAATCGTAAAAGGGCTGCAGCTCCTTGATTCCGTGAATGACAGCCAGACATTCACAATGGAGGAATCATTCCGTCAGTTTTTGGATAATATCAGGAATCCGGGCGCCTTGGAGTTCGTGGTGCCAAATAGTCTAGGCCCGATCTTGCGCGAATATCAAAAAAACGGCTACAAATGGATGAAAATACTTGCCCAATACGGTTTTGGCGGGATTCTTGCTGATGATATGGGTCTGGGGAAAACACTGCAAAGCATCACGTTCATTTTATCCGAGTTACCTGACATCCGTAAGAAAAGGGTTCCGGCGCTTATTGTCTGCCCATCATCATTGACCTACAATTGGCTGAGCGAATTCACTAAATTCGCTCCTGATATACAAGCCGTCGTCGTGGATGGCGACAAGACGGAAAGGTCGAAGCTGCTTAAGGAAGTGAAGGACGTGGATGTAGTGATCACCTCTTATCCATTGCTCCGGAAAGACATCACTTCGTTTGAAAAAGAGGACTTCCATACGGTGTTTTTCGATGAGGCACAGGCCTTTAAGAACCCAGTGACACAAACGGCACGAGCAGCCAAGAAGATAAAAGCGGCACATCGCTTCGCGTTGACCGGTACGCCCATCGAGAATTCACTAGAAGAGCTCTGGTCCCTTTTCCACGTCGTATTCCCTGAACTATTCATGGGGTTAAAGGGATATAGCAACCTCTCAAGGAAGCAGATTTCCCGCAGGATCCGTCCATTTTTGCTGCGGAGAATGAAAGAGGATGTACTAGCGGAATTACCGGAAAAAATCGAGTCGCTGGAATCGATGGAACTGCTTCCTGATCAGAAGAAACTGTACGGCGCCTATCTGGCGAAGCTTCGGCATGATACGCTGAAACACCTGGACAAGGACACCCTCCGGAAAAATCGGATCAGGATCCTCGCTGGCTTGACCCGGCTTCGGCAAATATGCTGTCACCCCGCCTTGTTTGTGGACGGATATAAAGGCAGTTCAGCAAAATATGAGCAACTGATGCAAATTGTCGAGGAATCGAAGCATTCTGGAAGACGGGTGCTGATTTTCTCACAATTTACAAAAATGCTTCAAATTATCGGCAGGGATTTGGCCATGAAGGGACAGCCCTTTTTCTACCTGGATGGACAAACCCCATCAAAGGAACGTGTGGAAATCTGCAATCGGTTTAATGCAGGAGAACGGGATATATTCCTCATTTCATTGAAAGCGGGCGGTACGGGTCTCAATCTGACGGGTGCCGATACAGTCATTCTATATGACCTTTGGTGGAATCCGGCAGTTGAAGAACAAGCGGCGGACCGTGCCCATCGAATGGGGCAGAAGAATGCGGTTCAAGTCATCAAACTTATTGCCCGTGGCACAATCGAAGAAAAAATGAATGAACTTCAAGAGAAAAAGAGACACCTTATTGAAGAAATCATCGACCCTGGAGACAAGTCGTCATCTGCACTTACAGAAGAGGATATCAGGGAAATCCTGATGATATAAGGTTTCAATTAAGCCTAAGTTAACGAGATAGTTATTAAGGGGACAAGTGATATATTGAATGGTTGTTATGGAGCATTTCTTTGTAATGAGGAATGCTTTTTTTATTTTTTTAATGAAAAGGATATTTCGGTAACAATAATAATATAATAAAAAACAATAATGTTTTATTGTAAAACGATAAATCGTGTGTTAGATTAAATGGACAATAAATAAGTGAGGTGCTTTTTATGAAACTAGGAACAACACTCTTTTTAAAGATAGCTGTTATCCTTATTGGAATTCCAGTTCTTGCTTTGTGCATCTTTGTGGTGCCTGAGATAGCGAATTTTGCAGCAGAATTATATCCGGATATGACTTATTTGAAATATCTCGTTTTAATCGATATGTATGCATCGGCGATACCTTTTTACTTTGCTCTATTTCAAGCCTTTAAACTTTTAAGCTATATTGACAAGAACAAAGCTTTCTCGGAATTATCTGTAAGAGCTTTAAAGACTATAAAAAATTGTGCAATCACAATCAGTGTCTTGTATGTGGCAGGCATGCCGCTCTTTTATCTCTTGGCGGAAATGGACGACGCCCCAGGTATCATATTAATCGGAATGGTCGTTGTTTTTGCTTCAATGGTGATTGCAGTCTTTGCTGCTGTTCTTCAAAGGCTTTTACAAGAAGCCATCGATATAAAATCAGAAAATGACTTAATAGTCTGAGGTGAATGACTTGGCAATTATAATCAATATTGATGTGATGCTGGCTAAAAGGAAAATGAGTGTTACAGAACTTTCTGAGAGGGTTGGAATAACGATGGCTAACCTTTCCATATTGAAAAACGGCAAGGCAAAAGCGATTCGATTAACAACTTTAGAGGCGATTTGTAAGGCTTTAGAATGTCAACCCGGAGATATTTTAGAATACCGAAATGATGAAGCCACCCAAGATTAAAAAAGTGGGAGAAAAAGAAAGATTTAATCAAAGGGGAGTTACTCATGAATTTAACCATTAAAAAAATGGAGGCACGAATCATGAGAGCACTGAAACAACTCGTTCGTTTTGGTTGGGAGCAGGCATTATCATGTTTGTTTCCTGCCGTTATTTTTGCCTCTTTGGCTATTACAAAATTCATTTCGCTTCCCTTCCTGCCGCGGTATGACTGGCTGCTCATCATCTGCCTTCTGATGCAGCGGTGGATGGTGCGTTCTGGGCTTGAAACAAAGGATGAACTAAAGGTTATCACATTGTTCCACCTTATTGGACTTGCTCTTGAACTTTTCAAGGTACATATGGGTTCCTGGACTTATCCAGAGGAAGGATATCTCAAAGTTTTTGGAGTGCCTCTGTATAGCGGATTCATGTACGCAAGTGTAGCGAGTTATCTGTGCCAGGCATGGAGGAGGTTAAAGGTTGAACTGGTCAAGTGGCCACCTTTTTTGGTCGTTGTATCTCTTGCAGCTGCAATTTATTTGAATTTTTTCACCCATCATTATTGGATTGATGTTCGTTGGTGGTTATCTGGACTTGTAATTTTCGTATTTTGGCGATCGTGGGTCACATACGAGGTTGGTGGAACTCGATATCGTATGCCCATCGCACTTTCATTTGTGCTTATCGGATTCTTTATATGGATAGCCGAAAATATCGCAACGTTCTTTGGAGCTTGGGAATATCCAAACCAAACCGATGCATGGAGTCTCGTTCATCTAGGAAAGGTAAGCTCATGGCTATTATTAGTGATTGTTAGCTTTCTTATCGTAGCGACGCTAAAACAGGTTAAGGGGAAAGACTCCGAGGAGATGGATGCTGGTCATTTTTTATAAAATGACTTCACAACAATTTCTCCTTATTTCAAGTTAGGTAAAAAGACGGCACATAAGGGATATATATATGTGTCGTCTTTGATTTTCTATGCTTTTATATAAAATAGGTCTTGATAACGTAATATCAGGATGGTGTTTGTAATGTGGTGCCATACTCCTTTTTCTTCCTGGTTTCTCCTAAAGGGGGACTTGCCTATGAAACAAGTTTTAATCCCACTGCTGCGCCAAGGACCATGGCTATAAAAACGACCCTTCGCCAATCTTTGGATTCCCCGTATAAGAGCATTCCGATTATCGCTCCGCCTGATGCGCCGATCCCTGTCCAGATAGCATAAGCCGTCCCCATCGGCAAGGTTTGCATGGCAAAAGCAAGAAATAGGAAACTTGCTCCAAATCCGATGAATAACAGAAGCAAGGATTGCCAATTACGGTCTTTGTGCAATTTATTTATCATCGCAACCCCAAACATTTCAAATAACCCCGCTAAGATTAAAGAGACCCAAGCCATTAAGATTCATCCCCTTTCTCAGCTTTATCATCAGTCACTAGCTTCAAGCCGATCACCCCTGATAATAAGAGGAGGATCAATAGCATTTTGCTCAGCTTGAAGGATTCCCCAAAGAAAATGATTTCGGAAAAAACGGTCCCCGCCGTACCCATACCGACAAAAACGGCATATACCGTTCCGACAGGAAGCTTCCTGCCAGCCATTATCATCAAATAAAAACTGCTGATGATCGAAATGACCGTTCCAGACCAAGTCCAAGAGTCATCTGCATGTTTTAAGCCAATCACCCAAAATACTTCAAAAAAAGCTGCAATGAATACTTTAATCCAGTTTGTGCTCATGAAATATCGCACCTCCGATTTTATTCTTTATCAAAAAAACAAAAAAAGCCCAAGAGATAACCGTTAAACAGTTTCTCCCAGGCTTTTATCCTTCCGTGACACAGCATGCTGTGAGTTTTCTCTCGGACCAGACCAGCAATAAGACGCACTGCGGAACCCTAGAAAACCTTTGACATATGCAATTACCTTTCATTATACATACTTTTTGAACTTACTCAAGGTAAAAGTTTAATGAAAAAAATGGATGGTGAGCTTTTTGCCACTTTAAAAAATCATCAATTTATCATGACCTGTCAATGGAAAAAAAGAACGTAGTCAGCTTCTGTTTTCAGCTCAGCTCAAAAAAGCCCCGAAGTCTTATCCGGGGCTTTTTTGACTTGCTATTTAGGCACTCACGGTCCGTTTCCGGGATGAACCTTCCTTTTTATGTGATACATAGCTATGCAGGATCATTCCTATGATGACGATAAAGATGCCGAACCACGATAACGGAGAAGGGATCGGTAAAGATAGGAATAGCAATTCGCCGGCTAGGGCAAAAAGGACCTCCATCGATTGTGTAGCTTCGACTGAAGCTAATTTCTGCATATTTCCCCTTACCAAATCGGTCGCTTTGAAAAAAAGGACCGTGGCAATGACACCTGAAAATAGTGCGACCAAAAGGGATTGGAAACTCTGCATCTTCGTCGGCGCCCCTACTGTAAAGAAACCGTACAATGAAAGCAGGAACCAGAATGGCAGACTCGCCAAAGTCATTCCCAATACACGCTGGTAAGCATCCAAACGTCCTTCGGATACTTCCATCATTTTGCGATTTCCCAAAGGGTATGCAAACGAGGCGATGACGATTGGAATCACTCCCAGCCAAAGATTGGCCATTGAAATGTGCTTGGTGTGTTCCAGTTGCATCAGGATGATTCCAAGCAGGATGATCATGGACATGAGGAGGCCTTTCACGGAAACCTTGCCTCTTTGCCTTTCGAGGCCATCTTTGGTTTGGACTTTTTCAAAAAACAGCGGTGCAAGCAATGCACCCGAAATGATCGTGATTTGCCAAGTGCCGGCGATTAGCCAGCCGGGTGAGTAGGCGGATGCAAAGCATAAAGGAGCATAAAATAACCCAAATCCGACAAAACTCCAAAGCAGCCAAGGACCGGGCTTTTCTCTCATCACTCGTAAAAGCGGACGAAGATTTTTTCTGCCTAATACGATACACAGCAGAAAAGGCACCATAAAGATATAACGCAGCGAAGCACTCCATATCCAACTTCCGCCAGATAACTCCATGGCTTGATTTAAAACAAACGTAAATGCAAAAAAGAAAGCAGAACAAATGCCTAATATAATCGGACGCAATTTGACTCACCTCAATCTGTTTTATGAGTCAGTAAGACTCTGGAAGTAGGGCAATCGTTTCGGCTTTCTGAAAGATTTTTCAGAAATATCCACTATGTCAAAAGCAGAATGAATTTTCGAAAAATTGTAAGCGATCAATTTAAATTGTCCTTCAAAAGCAAAAGAAAATCAACAGGATTCTAGTAGGCTAGTGAAATTCATTCTCCATCATTCGACATGGAATGATAGAGAAATGGCTGTTGAAATTATATGAAGGCGTTTTCATTTTAAAAATTAAATTAACAAAATGTACCAACAATACAAGCGGGAAACATTGTTATGACGCGTGTTATGAAGAAAGCACTAATATTTTATATAAAAATCATATAGAGGCAGATAATATACGAAGATACGAGAATTGACGAATATGGTAGGTAGTGGTATCTTTATAGAAGTGCAAATGATGTCGAATGGTGACGAAATATATAGATGCAACATTCGCAAGAAAGTTAGTGAGGTAAATTAAATGAAATCTACAGGTATTGTACGTAAAGTTGACGAATTAGGACGGGTAGTCATTCCAATTGAACTACGCCGAACATTAGGAATTAATGAGAAAGACGCTCTGGAGATTTATGTAGAACAAGAGCGCATCATCCTTCAAAAATATAAACCAAACATGACATGTCAGGTTACAGGTGAAGTTTCCGATGACAATATGAAACTTGCTGACGGTAAATTAATACTTAGCCCTGAAGGTGCCGAACTTCTGATTAAAGAAATTCAAGCCAGTATGGAAACTGCTAAATAATTAATATACTAGATAAATAGCATTCAAGTGTAGGGAAGGTTTCCCTACACTTTTTTTTATTAAATGGTGAAATAATAGAAATGGTTCGATTCACGGGCGAAACCAATTTTTTCATAAAGTTTCTGTGCTTTTACATTATCCTTGCCTGTCTCCAGTGAAACCCCTTTGGCACCTGTTTCCCGCGCAAAAGTGATGGACGCGTTCAATAACTCCTCGCCAAATCCCTTTTTGCGTGCGGACTCCTTCACGAATAAATCATTCAATACCCATGACCGCATCATACTCACAGACGAAAAAGAAGGATATAATTGTACAAAACCAATAGCATTTCCTTCATCAAAGGCCATAAAAACCACAGACTCCCCATTTGTCAGCCTTTCTCTTAAAAACTCCCTTGCACGGCCGGGATCAGATGTTTGCTCATAAAATACTCTGTATAAATCAAAAAGTTCCGTCAGTGATTCCAGCTCATGTAATGTAGCCTTCTGTATGCTCATAAATGGACCCCCAATTGTTAGAATACTCTCAATTTACCATTTAATTATGCTTCCGACAAATTCAGGACCTCATTTTCAGAGCCAAAAATCAGGATGGAGCTCAAATTGCCAGCATCCTGACTCTTTTCATCATGAAGAGGGCCATTAAACCCAAGTTGAGCAGTAAACTCATGGATTATAAGCGTTTTCTCATAGAATGTAGGAGCAAACTCATGAGATATCAGCGTTTACTCGTGAAATTGGAGCGAATACTCGTGAGTTTGGTCAATTTACTCGTGAAATTGGAGCAAATACTCGTGAGTTTGGCCGATTTACTCGTGAATTAAGACGTTTTACTCGAGAATGGAGCATTATTAAATAAAATTGGGTGATTACTTTTCCAGTATTTTGTCTCTTATTGCAAAACAAAGAATAGCCGTAAAAAGGATTTATCTTAATCGATAAAGAATATTTACTGGATGCTATTTTTATCGAACATCAAGGGGGAATGAAGATGGATTTAAGATACCCGATTGGTAAGTTTCAGTTTGACGGGGAAATTACTAGTGGCGTGGCCGAGGGATGGATCAGGGAGATTGAAGCTTTGCCTGGGATGCTCCAGGAGGCAGTGGGTAACATGGATGATGAACAGCTTGATACGGCTTATCGGCCTGGAGGATGGACGGTGCGCCAAGTGGTGCATCATGTTGCTGATAGTCATATGAATGCGTTTATTCGCTTTAAATTGGCCCTTACGGAAGAAAGTCCGGTCATTAAACCGTACGAGGAGGGGCAATGGGCAGAGCTGCCTGATTATGATTTACCGATTGAAGTTTCTCTATCACTAATCGAAAGTGTACATATCCGAATGTGCAAACTTTTATCGGGTCTTCATGCAGACGACCTGAGCCGAACATTCATCCATCCTGATTCAGGAGAGGTGAATGTCGGTGAAAATATAGGCATTTATGCATGGCACGGACGCCATCATCTGGCTCATATTATTTCTTTATCAAAGCGCCAGGGATGGTGAATATAACTATATCTCCTGAAAGGTTGTGATTACTGTGAATGCTGAGGTGAAAGTCGAACAATTAACATCAATCGAATACCATCTTAATGAACTTTCCGACCTTTTGGTTCAAGTTGTGAATGATGGCGCGTCCATTGGTTTTTTACCTCCCATGAAACAGTCTGGGGCAATTGATTATTGGGATAGTGCCCTAAATCCTGATGTGATTCTGTTTGTCGCGAAATTACAGGGTGAGATAGTCGGGAGCGTACAGTTACATTTATGTTCAAAGCAAAACGGCGGCCATCGTGCGGAAATCGCAAAATTAATGACGCATACTGGTTATAGACGAAAAGGCATAGGACGTTCACTCATGCTAGAGGCTGAGAAGAGGGCCAAGCAGGAGGGACGGACATTATTGGTCCTGGATACAAGGGAAGGAGATCCTTCTAACTCCTTGTATACTTCATTGGGATATATTCAGGCAGGAAGGATTCCTGACTATGCGAAATCGGTAAATGGTGAATTCCATCCGACCATTTTTTATTTTAAAAATAAGATCGGGTAACGAATCGAATGGGGGAATCTAAGTGCAAGCTGTAATCGAAAAAGATGGTAATCGGATTATCGCAAGATTCGATCGTCTGCTCAATCATTCAGTGGAAAAGGTATGGGGTGCTTTAACGGAGAATGATAAGTTGGAAAAGTGGATGTCCAATCTGGAAATAAAGGACCTTCGAAAAGACGGGAACATAAAATTCAATTTCAATGATGGGACAGGGGAATCCTTTGATATGAAGATAAGGGATTTCCGGGAATCTGCCGTTTTAGATTTTGAATGGGGGGACGGCTGGGTTCGTTTCGAGGTATCCCCTGAAAAGGATGGATGCTCATTAGTATTGAAGGAATCCATCCAGCCTGTTAATGATCATACACCAAAGGATTTGGCAGGCTGGCATGTTTGCCTCGATTTGTTGAGCGATTTACTTGATGGTCACCATCAGGACTTTCCAATGGGTGAATGGGAAAATTGGCATATGGAATATACGGAAGCCGCAGCCGTCAAACGAATGGATGGATGAGTGGAATGCGGTGGATATAGAAGACGGCCTAAAACCGAAGTGATGCTTCTGCTATAAAATAGTTATCGGAATGATTCTACTGTTAGGACGACTGATTACGATGGGGTTTTATTTCTGAAAATTCCATTTACTTCCTTTTTTAAGGACTACAGTCTCATTTCGATCATCATTTTAATAATAGGTGCAATTGGTCAGCAATTCATCAAGCCGGGTAAAAAGCAAAATGAGTTATCACCTTTCCTTTTCATGGAAAGGATCAGCTGCGAATTCAAAAGACCGACATATTCTATTGTAGGGACTATAGACAAATTCGAAGAAAGCGAGTTTGCCTGCATTTTTTTATTTAAAAAACGTTCCAATTGATTTCAGAAACCCTCTCCCTTTCCGCCGACTGTCTGCCAAGCCTCATCAAAGCAAGCGTCTGTGGGGTCTTGTCTAGCCAGTTATTCGGCAGGAGTGTCGCAAATTTCTTCAATCTAATGAGGTTTCATTCCGAATAAATGAATAAAAGATCATGGATTATAACCAATTCTTGTTTTGAAATTATGGTAATCATTCCTCAGACTGTAGGGAAAACTCGATGAAAAATGAGTTTGCCTACAGTTTTTTTAATAAAAAAACGTTTCCAGTTGATTTCAGAAATCCGCTCCCTTTCCGCCGACTGTCTGCCAAGCCTCATCAAAGCAAGCGTCTGTGGGGTCTCGTCTAGCCGGTTATTCGGCAGGAGTGTCGCAAATGTCAAATAGCTGCTGAAAATAGTGAGGCCATTACAGATGTTTCACGCGCGATAGAAGAGATTGCAGCGGGTGCATCGAATCAATCTGAACAAGCGGAGCATGGTGCGAGCACGATCCAGATTCTAAGTGGATAAATCGACGGGTTATCAAAAAATTCGAGGGGGACCCAATCCGTATTGGAGCTTGCATCTGAAAAAATAGAGTCAGGTAAACAACAGGTAAGTGGTTTGGAAACGTCATACCATAAACTTGAAATGGCGTTTATAGCAGTCACCTGTATGAGCTTAAGACTTGTGGAAAAATCAAAAACCATTTCCGATGTCACGAATGCCATTTCGAAAATATCGGAAAAACCAATTTGTTATCTTTGAATGCATCCATAGAAGCGGCAAGGGCAGGTGAGTCCGGCAAAGGGTTTGCTGTCGTGGCAAATGAAGTAAGGAGCTTGGCTGATGATTCAAAACAAGCTGCAAAAAACATTCAAGCCATCATCCAAAGCATTCTGTCAGATACAGAGGAATTGCTGAAAACGTCCAATGAAACGAATCAAATCAGCAAGGGTCAGAAAAATGCCGTAAATACGGTAAGAGAAGCCATGAAAGAGCTGGAGGATTCCGTTGGGAGGATATCCAATTCAATTCAGGAAGAAACACAATCCATTGAAAGCATCAATCAACAAAAAGAAACGGTTATTAAAGTGATAGAAGAAATCATCGCCGTATCACAGCAAAAGACAGCTTCAACAGAAGAAATTGCATCATCGATGGAGGAACAAGCCGCTTCATCCAATGAGCTTGCTCCATATACAAAGCAGCTTACACAGTTAATAAATGATTTGGAGGATACGCTGGGGGAATTCCAGATAAAGAATTAGAGGAACGGGGGAGGCCACTAAGTGGTTCCCCCTTTTTTTGTTGTATTGCCATTTTACCATTCTGCAGGCACTTGACCCTGATTCGTTTAACGGGGCATCTCTCTTTAGTGGACAAAATCACACTAGAAGTACAAAAGTACAATTTAGAGGGGCTGGTCAAGTATCCATGCTTTTTTTACAAAGGGGAATATTATATAGGAATCGGACAAGTAGGGTCCAATGGCTTAAGGCCAAAAGCGACTATTTTTGTGTGGCCATACCAATAACGACGATGGTGACACTGCTCCGCCCAGTAATGCGATCGCATCACTCATCACTATCTCCTCATTTTCCATTGCTGCATATCCAAGATTTATTCTGTGTACAGAGATAGATTACTAGATTAAAAATCCTATGATGCCTCCCTCGATGATGTTAATGTGGTGTCCATAAAAGGCAGAAAACAACCTGGTTGAGTTAACGACAGCCAATGGATAATGTGTTTTTGAAGCTTTCACATAGTAAAAAGGTGAATATGCCATAGATTCATGGAAACGAGGGGAAGGCTATTCATGCTTTCCCCTAATGTACTTCAGCTAGATGATGGGTGATACCAATGGATTCGGATTCCTGATCAAAAATCCATCGCCTTCGTAATCAATTACCGTTTGATCTGTAAAATGGGAGTCCGATGGGTCGATCAACATTTTTATATCATATAAAATCAGTATTTCCTCGTGCTCCTTTTTAGAGATTGCCAAGCTTAATGTATAGTTCATCTGGTTACAGCAAGGCCTGTTTATGCCAAACCTCAAATACGTTTCCCCTCCCAAACCATGCTGCATATCTTTAATTGCCTGCTGGGCTATCTCTGTCATTTTTATCAAATTGTTCACTCCTATATCGTTATCCTCTTCATAAGTAGGGCAAGCCGTATATGCACGATTTCATCATGACCGGGATTCCTCTAATCTAACTTTACCCATTTTGCACAAAAAAATAAAATCCTCTAGGAATTCTTCGATTTTCAACTTATCTCGATGAAGTGAAATTTTACAGTAACAGTATAGGAATAATGAATTATTTTTAATGTGTTTCATTGAACACGACAGATGATTTTTTTTGTGAAAAATAGACTAAAGGTTTCATTCAGTTCTCCAATGATATTGTTGTGATGAGCATTAAGGCTCGTCTGTTTGGGTGGATGATAGGATAGAAGATTCATATGATGGAATTTACTTGAACATCGTAAATTAAAAATATTTCAGCGTATAAAGGAAGGGTTAAAATGTTTAATGGAAAAATAATCCGCATGATACTTACATTGGTATTCATGGTTAGTTTCACTTTTTTACCTGGCTTAAAGGCCGAGGCTGCAGATCCTGTGCATACTGTAATCTCTGGCGAAACGGTAGAATCGATCGCCAAGACATATGATATATCGGCTGAGCAATTAATGAAAACGAATGGTTTACCGGATGATAAGTTATTTGCGGGACAAAAGTTAACAATCATTCAAACGGCGTATACTCCTTCCATCTATCAATGGTCGGAGAGAGGGAAAAAAATTGCAAGCTATGCGAAATCTTTTATAGGGTTTAAAAAGACAGCTGGAGAGGAGACGCCTGAAAAAGGGTTTGATTCGAGCGGATTGATTCATTGGGTGCTTTCCCAGCAAAATGTGCCGGTCGACCGTTTGACAGCAGATGGTTTTTATAAGCAAGGGATGGATACAGACACTCCGAAAACTGGGGATATTATATTCTTTCTGGAAAAAGACAGCTTAAAAGTCGTGACTGCAGGTATTTATGTCGGCGAAAACCAATTTGTCAATTCTGGATATGGTGCAGAAACGGTTCAGGTGAGATCCACTACAGAAGATTACTTTACAAAATACCAAGTGGCGTACAAAACATACACGCCTAAAGGAGAGCATATCGTCCAAACGGGAGAAACGCTTAATAGTATATCGGAGAATTACAGCATTTCCATGAGTACGATCAAAAGTCGTAACGCGTTAAGTACAAATGAGTTGATGCAAGGGCAGTATCTTCAACTATACAGCAACCCGTTATATCCGTTTTATGTAAACCAGAAGGCTGCATATGATGAAGCATATGATGTCATCAAGTATGCATATACTTTGCGCGGATTCACCTATGTTTTCGGGGGAGAAGATCCGATGACCGGAATGGATTGCAGCGGATTCATTTATTGGGTCATGAAGGAGCAGGGCCTTTCAGTAAAACGAGATTCCGCAGCGGATTACTTCTCATTGGTGCCCAAAATCAAAAATCCAAAGGCAGGGGATTTAGTGTTTTTTAGCGACACGGGAACAAGGCTAGGTGTGACCCATGTAGGCATTTATCTGGGTGATGGCCGTTTTCTCAATACAACGGAAAACACCGGCGTTCATATCTCCAATCTTTCGTCAGGTTATTTTGCCGAGAAATTCGAAAGCTTCGGTCAAGCTGAAGGCCTCATCGACTAAGAAGGTTATTCAATCTCTTTATATGCCAGAGTCGCTTTTTCAATGGCAGTAACGAACCGTTTAAAAAGATCACATGGATTGACCCTGTTCTTACTAGTAAAGTCATCACCTTCGAAAAAGCTTTTTCGAAGCTTTGTGGAAAGTTCCAATTGCACGCCTGCACCCGTTTTGGATGTGTTGGTGATGTTGTTTCCTTTCATGCCTGAAAGGTGCTGCGGTGCATGATCAGTTTGAAATCCAGCTTTGTTGAGGTATTGCTGAATAAGGTTCTTATAGGGTTTGTTCCTTCCGCCTATGTAAACCAGCGCATTATGTACGTCGTAGTGGCCATGGATGGAAAGGGTAGTCTGTGCGTTCGCTGCCATTGAAACGCCCATCGGTTCATTGAACAAGCGGGATGTTATATGGAGGACCTGGTTGCCCCTTGGTTTAAGTCCTTCGAATAGATAGGTGCTTGCACAAAGTCTCTCTCCAAGCGCGGCTGCAATCTCGCTAGTTCCAGGTTCGATGTTCCCGCCATGTATGGCTAGAACGGCAATATCAGGATTCCTGTGATGAACGATGATGCGGTAATCGAGGTCTTCTTGTTCATTTTGCTGCAGTTCAAAAAAATCAGTATAGTTATTTTCAATCATGGTTAGCCTCCGTATCTCTAGTGTATTTAATCTACCATACCGTTGACGGCAAAAATAAAAAAAGCGGGGATGCCCCAGCTTTTTTTATTTTTCGACAGTCGTATATTGTTCTATTTTCTTTTGCTCGTCGGGTGTTAAAGTTTCTGTCCGTTTAAACGTATTCATGGTCACAAGCAGGCCTGCTACAAGAAGAACAGGTATAACCCAGCTTGTTATTTTTTTTATGATATTCATATTCCAAATCTCCTTATACATCGATAAAATTCATATGATATTTAGAAAAGGAGGGGCTGGATTGCACTTTTATTGCTGAGCTTTCCAGCTTCCATTTCTCCTTTTATCCCCAGCTCCGGATAATCGTCCATTTTTCTCGTTTTTAACGAGAACTTGAACACCGCCATAATACATGGGGGAAACCTTCTGGATGACTTCATATCCTGAATCTTCCAAGTTAGATATCACTTCATCCGAAAGCCTGGATTCCGTATAAATCTTCTTTCCATCAAAGACGAACCGATTACGGTCGACGATATCCTGAAATGAGCCTTCATTCTCTGTATAAGAATAAAGGACCTGCATCAATACTTGCGGAATCCTATCACCGCCTGGTGAACCGATCCCGATCGATTCCTGCCCTGGTTTCTTGAGAATGGTAGGAGCGGTGAAAGTTCTTGACCGTTTATATGCCTCTTGAGAGTTCAAGCCGGACCGGAAATTTTTCAATTGATCGTTAAGGAAAAATCCATTCGTATAATCACCAGATCCGAAAAAGTTACTGAGCGTATTTGTTGCGGAAACGACAGTGCCATACTTGTCCATTATCACAAAGTGTGTCGTACTTTCATGTTCTTCGGAGCCATTCGATTCTTTATCTTCCCATTTTTCACTTTTGATCTTACTTTTAAGATTGTCCAAGTGAATGGGGGAGAGCAATTTTTCCGCCTTAGAGTGACTTATTCCATCTCCAATGTGGTCGGACCGATCTTGATAAGCAGTATCTGTGATGCCCCCCAAGACTTTCATATAAGCTGATTTGCTTGAAGAATCGCCTAGGTTCATTTCCTCGGCTAGCTTTAACATTTCAAGAACTGTAATTCCTGAAAAGGGTGGAGGGGCGGTAAAAACATCATAACCGGCAAATGTTCCTTGGACCGGCTTATGTTCTTTCACCTCATAGCGCTTTAAATCCTTCAAGTCGATATCTGATTCCCTTTTAATATCTCGCGCAATTTCCCCTTTATAAAAACCATCAGGACCTTCTTTTTGAATCTGCTTCAATGTTTCAGCAAGTCTTTCTTGGACGAGGGTTTTGCCAGGTTCAATGGCATCACCATCAGGATAAAAAAGTGAAGTCGCATCGGAAGATATCCTTGGCTGAGCTGCTTCTAAGCGTGATGATAACGATTTGCTGACTTCAAATCCGCCTTCAGCCAGCTCTATCGCCGGCTGAAGAAGATCTGACATTGGTACGCTCCCATACTTATCACTTATAACCTGCATACCGGCCACTAAGCCTGGAATCCCTGTATCATGTCTTGAACTCGGGTCTTCCGGAGAGGATTCACGATAATCGATAAAATTGGGATCGCCGGATTCCGGGGCAATCAGCATACCGCCGCCGCCACCCAATCCAGATCCATAAGGTTCAACTACACCTAATACATAAGATACGGCAATGGCGGCATCCGCCGCCGTTCCGCCGTTTTCCAATATATCCATCCCGACATCTATTGCGATTGGGTTTGAAGAACTAACCCCATATGATTGAGCGTTTTTACTATCTATCGGTTCATTCGTGTCAGAAATAGGGGGTGTCTTCGAACATCCAGCAATATATATGAACATGCTAAGGGATATAATCACTTTTCTCGTCATACGGTTAATCATCGGTTGATCCCCCTTTTCGTTGTGCTCCTAAGTTGTTTCTCTTTTCACATAGTAGTATCCAATCGTTCCTTACTGAATGGGCTGTATGTTCTGTTGTGTAGCTTGTACTTCTTTTTTCTCTTGTGCAGCTTTCGCAGCTTGTGCAGCTTTCGCAGCTTGTGCAGCTTTCGCAGCTTGTGCAGCTTTCGCAGCTTTCGCAGCTTGTGCTGCTTTTTCTTCTAGCTCACGTTGAGCCTTATGGTCGATTACCTTCTTGTGATCCAAGGTAATCTCAATGCGATCCTCTTTTTTCGACCATTGAGCTTTTTCACTCGTTTCCTTCGTCAACTGACGGTAAACACGTGATTTGTCGATTGAAGAGGTAGCTGGCCTTGGTGTTGCTTCTTCAATTTGCAGTGGAACGACATCGATTTTAGCTTTTCCGTCTTCCGCTAAATGGTATTGTACCATAGCTGAATCTTTTGTGCGTGTCCAGCCTTGATCAAAAATGAAGTTTCCTAAGCTATAGAAAATGATTCCATCTTTATAAACATCAAACGATTGAAGCACATGGGGGTGATGGCCGATGATGATGTCAGCCCCCGCATCGATGATAGCCTTTGCCAAGTCTTTTTGACGTGCGGTTGTAGATGTTGAATACTCTTGTCCCCAGTGCATATTCACCACAACCAAGTCTGCGTTGCCTTGCTTGGCATTCCTTGCTTTGCCGATCATTTCAAATAATAAATCAGGGTTGGAGTTCAATAAGCCGGCTTTATCACTTTTTGACACGGCATCCTTACCGTAAACATCTGTGAAGCCAAGTGTTGCGACACGTACGCCATTAACATCCGCATAGTCGATGCTATTTTTGGCTTCCGTAGTGTTCGATCCAACACCGACATAGTGCATATCCGTACTTTTGAATTCATCAATCGTGTCAAGAAGTCCTTGTTCTTCATAGTCCATCATATGGTTATTGGCCAAATTCATTACAGAGAAGCCAGCATCTTTAACGGCTTGAACACCACTAGTATTGGAGTTTAACCGGATGGGCGTATCTGCTTCCTTGTAGTTAGATACCTCTGCTTTTAAAGCGGTATGTTCATAATTCCCACTGACATAGTCTGAATTAGCAAAATATGGCTTCATATAACGGAAGAGGTATTCATACCCGTGCTTTTCCGTCACTTCTTCAACATAACGTCCCATCATCACATCACCGACCATTGTCATTGTCAATGGTTGATCGGATTTTGAAGCGGTTGTTTTCACTTCCTCAGCCCGTCCCATCCAAGTGGTAATGACTAAAGCGATTAGTAATATAGGTAGTATGATTCCAGTGTATTTAAGATTCTTTTTCTTCGTGCGTTTAATAAAGATAAGTGTTTTTTTCTTTCGCATTTAAAGTCCGTTTCATTTTTTGCACCTCAGAATAGGTAGTACACGTTCATTAAACCGAAAGTCAAGCCGGATAATAAAAGCGTGCTGCCAAGTGTCAATGGCATTCCTTGTCTTTGTATGGTATTCGCTATCAATCCAGGTACGATTATACCGATTCCCCGAAACTCGAATATTTCAAATGGCATGACGGGGTAGACTAAGTCCAATAGGAGTTTCAAGCAAATCCCGGTCACCATCATGGCTGCGAATTTTCTTCTTCCATATAAAATCACCCATCTTGAAAGGCCGTGAGTGACGATTAAATAAGTTACGACACTAATGATCAAGATTGTAAGCATGATTTCCCATTGGTCAAATACTAATGCCAAATAACCTGGCACGATAAGTCCTGCGGGTACGACACCCGTCTTTTCTGAAAATATAAGGCTAAGTGTTACTCCCAGTACTAGGGCTACATATAAATCCGATCCAAACATTAAGGTTCCTCCTACTTAACTTGCTTTTTGCTTTGTTTTAGATTTCATGAATGCTTCAATTAATGGTTCCGCTGCACCGTGAATATTCCCGACACCGTAGACGATGCGATTTTTCATCAATGGGCGGAGACGGGCCACGATTTCTTCAGTTGACCAGTTTTCTAAATCCCAATATTCTTTAGTATCCAATTTACCTTGCTCGAATACCTTTGTAATTGGTGATGTGGTTTCACCAATGGCAATGACGATTTCAGATTTAATGTAAGGCAATACATCTCTAGCAAACTGCTCGGTACGGTCCACACGGTCGGCACGGCAGTTCATGATGACGATAGGAGGTTCTGAGCTGTATCCGAACGTTTTGACACGATCCCAGATATTCAGCGTCGATGCCGCGTCGTTTGCTGCAAAGCCATTCACAAAGAAAGTTGGCTGGATTGGATCTCCAAACCGGGTAATCCGCATGGCCCCTGGATCGGGATGCGCATTCAACATGCCGCGAAAAGCTGTTTTTTCATCAATGCCTAACGCTTCTGCAACGGCCAAGGCCAGTGATGCGTTATCCGGAAATACCATATAGTCGAATTCGCGTAAGAAATCTTCCGAAATTCTTGAATTGTCTGCAACGATTACTTTTGAGTTGCGTTCTTTGGCAATTTTCTTGAAAAAGTCCAAATATTCACTTTCGATGGTTATTAAGTGACCATTATAGGGTATGGTAGCAGTGAATGCTTCTGCAACCTCATCCATTGTCGGCCCCATGACATCCATATGGTCTTCTAATACATTCACGATGACCCCGATGTTTGCTTGGATCATTTTATTTTGGAAGATTAATTGATAGTCAGGCTGTACGGCCATACATTCACAAACCAGTGCTTCCGTGCCTAAATCGGCAACTTCTTTGACTACACGCCGTTGTTCTCCTATGTTCGGTCCCTCTGGGCGGCGTACAATCGGTTTTTCCTTGTCGGTAAACCAATAGATCATTCTTGCTGACGTTCCGGTTGTTTTACCTACTGTTTTGTATTTTGCTTCCTGGATCACACCTGTAATTAGACGCGTTACAGTCGATTTCCCTCGAATCCCATTCACATTCACACGTACCGGGATGGAGTCGAGACGCTTCTGATGGCGTTTTTGTTCAAAAATGCCATAGCCAAGCAAAAAGATCGCACAAATAAATATTGGTGCCATTTTTTTTAACCTCTCTTTTTTTCAAATATTTGAATTACTGAATACACACTACATGATTTTAAACTTAATAGGCAAGAGCCAATTATTCTATCGTAATATAGTTATTATCAGCTTTTTCAAATAAATGTATATTAGAGTGTAATAGTATCTAATAGGATAAATTGTTTTATGAGTACAAAGATATGGCTGGGAATCGAGGGAATCCCAAGTTTATTTACACTAAATTATGGAAAGTTTAATAAAGCCCCATTTCAGTCAGAATCAAAATGGTTTTATGAGCATTTGAACCTAATTCATAATGTTCATATTTGAATAATAATTTTTTTAAAAAGTGATGTTTATTACAGTTCAATAATTGTTTATACCCATTGTTTGACATAAACGCAACATTTTTTATACATTTGTCATTCAATGTGAGATATTGCATCTATCGACTCAGTTAGTTGAACTCTTTTGAATATGGACAAAGATGAGTAAAAGAACACATCTCTTTTTTTTAGTATTTTCCTCGGAATACCCATGGGTCTATAATTGATCTTTTACCTGAAACATGAAATAAACTAAAGTTAACCCATTTTTTTAAAAAATACCTAGTTTCTTCTATAGATATACTGTTTATAGAAGAAAGAAAAATAAAAAAAGCTCAGAAGTATATCTGAGCTTTCGGCTGATATATTGTAAATGAATGGAATGGTCACGAATATCCGTTCATCATGGAGATTTAACGTATGTGGGTCTTGAGCTACAGCATTCGTAGCTGATTATGGAAGGAATCAGGTTAACTGGATTTCTTTCTGTCAGAAATCTCAAGGGTGGAGTCCTTTTTACCGCCTTCAATCACATAAAGTCTAGGAGCAAATCTCCTTTTTCCTTGATTGTCAGGATTCATCTTCATATAATTTTCGTATTCTTTGCGAAAGAATTCTTTGGTTTCCCGTTTCAATGCTTTTCTCTCGTTAAAATCTGCGATGAATTTGAAAAAACGTTTCATATGAATTCCTCCTTATGGGGTTAAAAGGTCTTAGTTTAATAGTAACATATCATCAGTGAAATTTAACCTTTTTTTACAAATTTGGAGTGGAAATCGTGTTTTTGTGTGAATAAAGTTGTGAACAGTTTGATTCGAGAGTAAGCATGCAATGGATCCTTGCTGAGTATAAGTGACCGTGCATGGTGTTGAAAGGGAATGTCGGGATTTGCAGAAAGCGGGTATTGGAAGCAATGATTATTTCAGTTAAAATATTCCTTATATTCATTATACACTAAATATTCTGAAAATAAAGGAAAATATTCACTTCCAGCGCTTTTAATAGATTTGCTTTTTAATGGTTTATTATTGTATATAGTTATTTATTCCCCGAATATACGAAAATGAAACAACCCATATAATGGGAGGAGCAATTTCCCGCATTCATGTGACGGGAAATTGCTAGTGTCATAATTGGAGTTTCTTAACTTGTTCAGTCAGCAGCTCTGCCGAGGATGCAAGTTCACTGGCATGATTCGTGATTTCATCCATTGAAGAGCTGGATTGCTGAGCGGAGGCGGAGACTTGTTCGATTCCTGACGCGCACCCTTCAGAAATGGCTGCGATCGATAGCTTGATTGATTTTTTTACTATTTGTGGAGATATAGTTTAATTCGTGTGTAATATGCTGTATTTTCATTTTCCATATTTCCGACAGAGTGATTGATTGTTTCAAAGGTTCGGCCTGTGAGTGTGATCTGTTTCGTGCATTCATCCACTTGTGTATAACCATCTTCCAGATAGTGGACGACGTTTTTGGACCTGTTTGAATGGCGGAGACAATATTGGTGATATCCCCAATGGAGTGTGTGACCTCTTCAGCGAGTTTCCGCAGCTCATCGGCCCCCCTTTGCCATGTTCACCAGCACGAGCGGCTTCTATGGCTGCATTCAGCGCCAATAGATTGGTTTGATTGGATATTATCCTTGATGACCTGCACAAGCTGCGAAATTTGCTGTGATTGAGAATCGAGCCCTTTCACTTGCTCTACGGCATTTTTGACAATCCCATCAATACTTTGCATCTGTTGGACCGAATTGCGCATTAAAGTGGTGCCCTCCTTGGTTAAGGAAAGGACTTCGGTTGAACTTTTAGCTACATCCGCTCCTTCTAGGTGGGCCAGCTCGATCCTGCCGGTGAAATCATCCATCATGCGAACCATTTCATATTCCCGGTCGGCTTGTGACTCCGAACCTTCCCGAAGTTCATACATCGTAGTCCCTATTTGTTTGCTGCCCTGCTGCACTTCATTTGCTGATTGAGTCAGATCCTCGCTTTGATTGAAAACGGATTGAGATGCAACGAGCATTTTTTCGATCGTATCAGGAAGGTTTTTCTGCATTTGGTTGGCTGACACCGTTAATTCGCCCATTTCATCATATGACTTTTTCTCCAAGGGCCCATGATTCAGCTCTCCGTCAGCCGCCATTTTCATCCTGTCCCTAATTTTAAGGAGGGGGGTGGTAATGAGGCTGGCAGTAACAAACGCCAGCACAAGGCCGATAAGGACTGCCGCAATGGATATGATGATACTTGTCGTCTTAACCGATTTCCCGCGTGCGACGACGGTTTTACCTGAAGCGACAATCAATTCCTCACGTTCCGAAGCAAGCTCCTTGAAACCCTCCATCACTTCATTGCTAATTGGCGCCACTTCATTTTTGAGTATCTCTTTAGCGCTTTCTTCATTTCCATTTTCATATTGTGTAAATACCCGGTCTACAATCATCGTCCTCCAATCCACGCTTTTCTCGATCAATTCCTTCGCTTTATCAGAATCGCTTATGGCCAGGAGATCCTCCTGGATGACCAGGCTTTCTTCGGTATATTGTAAGAACCTTTCTTTATAGCTATCGTCACCATATAGAATATAGGCTCTGGCGAATGCGGTTCTTTGTGCTAGGTTATATAGCAGCTTTTCGTCTTGGATAAGAAGCGGAAGTTCCTTTTCATATCCTGGGAATATACCAGTGACTTGTTGCTGCTATAAATGTTGAATGCTCCTAAGATGACGAATAAAGATATGATGAGTGAAAATGCCACCAATACCTTTGTTTTAATGCTTTTCAAATTAATGAACCCCTTTATCGATATTTTATTCACTCTTTTTATCGGTTAAAAATGGGATGTTTAAGCAATGAAAAGATAACCAAATTTTCCATCAGGCCTACTATTCACTAAGTATAAACATCTTGATTTCTTATCGTTTTCAAGTTACCATTGACTTGGAAAAATATAATATTCCGCGTTAAGGCGGAAGAGGTTCTAGCTACCCTCTCAAAAAAACTAAGGAGAAACAGTGCTCTATTCTTAGGGTGCTGTTTTTTTCCGTAAAAAGGAGTTTTATAGAAATGAAGAAGAAAGAAAAGGCAGTGGTTGTGTTTAGCGGAGGTCAGGACAGTACGACGTGCCTGTTTTGGGCATTGGAGAGATTTGAGGAAGTGGAAGCGGTGACGTTCGATTATAATCAGCGGCATAGCTTGGAAATCGAATGCGCTCAAAACATTGCCAAGGAATTGGGCGTGAACCATCATATCCTTGACATGTCGCTGCTGAACCAACTGGCACCGAATGCATTGACGAGAAGTGATATTGCCGTGGCGGACGGAGAAGAAGGGGAATTGCCGTCGACGTTCGTACCGGGGAGGAATTTGCTGTTCCTTTCGTTTGCCGGAGTGCTGGCGAGTCAGATAGGCGCTAAACATATTGTCACCGGTGTCTGTGAAACGGATTTCAGCGGATATCCTGACTGCCGCGATGTATTCATTAAATCGTTGAATGTGACCCTGAACTTGTCGATGGACCAGTCATTCGTGATTGATACGCCGCTAATGTGGCTTAATAAAGAGGAAACATGGGAGCTTGCGGATCAGCTTGGCGCATTTGACTTTGTCCGCGAAAAGACCCTGACTTGTTATAACGGAATCATCTCCGACGGCTGTGGAGATTGTCCGGCATGTAATCTCCGGAAAAAAGGACTGGATGACTATGTAAGCAGACGGAAGGTGCTTTCATGATGTACGGTTTTACTATAGTGGATAAACTCCAAAAAATAGATGAAGATATTCAGCGCAGCCAATTGAAGTATACAAACAAGAGGGTTCTCGTGAGTAAGGAATTCACCTTTGACGCGGCGCACCATCTGCATGACTATGAAGGAAAATGCAAGAACCTGCATGGCCACACGTATAAGGTCATTTTCGGATTGAGCGGGTATACAGATTCACGCGGGTTGATGATAGATTTTGGGGACATCAAGGATATATGGAAAAATGAAATTGAAATCCACCTGGATCATCGTTATTTGAATGAAACCCTGCCGCTCATGAATACAACAGCTGAAAATATGGTTGTCTGGATTTATGAAAAAATGGCCGAAGCCCTTTCATTAAAAGAATATGAGGGTGCTAGAGTCGAATTTGTTCGACTATACGAAACGCCGACAAGCTATGCCGAAGCCAGACGGGAGTGGATGGAAAGTGAGTAAACTCCCGGTTATGGAAATCTTCGGGCCGACCATCCAAGGAGAGGGAATGGTCATTGGTCAAAAAACCATGTTCGTTCGGACGGCTGGCTGCGATTATTCCTGTGCCTGGTGTGATTCCGCATTTACTTGGGATGGCACCGGTAAGGAAGATACCGTCCAGATGACTGCCGAAGAAATATGGGATGAGCTGAAGCGAATTGGGGGTTCCGGTTTTTCCTTCGTGACGATATCAGGCGGAAACCCGGCTCTGCTGAAAAACCTAAACGGCTTGATAGCGATCTTACATGAAAATAAAATGAAAATAGGTGTCGAAACACAAGGGAGCCGATGGCAGGATTGGTTTCTCGATATTGATGAACTGACTATTTCACCTAAACCGCCGAGCTCTGGAATGAACACGGACTTTACGGTGCTCGACCAAATCATCTCGAACCTTGCCAATCGAAATCCTGAAAACCATGTCTCATTGAAGATCGTCGTCTTTAACGACGAAGATTATCAATATGCCAAACATGTACATGGGCGTTACCCGGATATTCCTTTTTATCTGCAGGTCGGCAATGACGATAGCAGGACAGTGGATGATCGTCAATTGATCAGCGGTCTTTTGAAGAAGTACGAAGAGTTAATTGATAAAGTGATAGCAGATGATGAATTGAATGATGTGAAAGTGCTGCCCCAGCTGCATACCTATATATGGGGAAACAAGCGGGGCGTGTAAAGAAAAGAGAGCAGGAGGCAGTGTGATGCGTAATCACACTGCCTTTTACATGCGGAAAGCTTATTACAGCCTTTGAATGTGTGTAGCTTTGAAGGATGTTGTGTATTTAAGGCCATACCCAAAAAAGCGATCCATTCCAATATGCGCGGTCCAAATCAAACCAGTCATCATAAATGAATCCGACTTTAGAAAAATGGCCAGCAAAATAATGAAGATGGACAGGGTATAAGTGTGAAATAAGTTATAAACCTTTGCTCCAGTCCGATCATTGATCAGATAGGCCAGCATGGAAACATCGGGAGACAAAATCAATAAAAGGAAAATCCACCAGCTGAATTCATATAACGAATAGATGTAAATCACCGCTAACAGAACCATGAGACCTTCAATATGAAGGAATTTCTTTACCATTTTAAAACCTCCCAAAGTTTTATTTGACCAATGATCAATAAAGTTCAAAAAAATTATATGATGTTTCTGATGATATTTTTTACATGAAAATAAGCTAAACCTTTCACATCTTGATAAGATAGTTCAGAATTAATATAAAAAGTTATGAATCCGTGAAGAGAAAGAAAAATCGACCATATGGATGCAGGATTCAATTTGTTGTCCGTTAGGTCCGTCAAGGACTGGATTAGCTTTTCGTATGTTTTATTAGAATCAAATTGAAGTAACTGCTGAATTTCTTTTTCCTTCGATAAAAACATGATGGAATAATGATTCTGTTGGGTTAAACCGAACTCCAAGAAGCACAATAAAATCTTTTCCATTTTTATAGAAGGGTCATTTTCCGACATGATGATATCATCGATTAAGGTATTTAAAACGGAAAAATCCATTTTCACCAAACTATAAAATATTTCTGCCTTATTTTTAAAATGATAATAAATGGCTCCATGGCTGCAATCCAATGATTTAGCCAATTGCCTCATTGAGACATTCGAATACCCTAACGTTGCAAAAAGGTTTCTAGCTTCATTCAACACCATGTCCCTGGATAATTCTTTACCTGCAGATTTCCTTGGCGACATCTTGTCACCTCCTTACTTATTGACCATTGGTTAATTAGGATGATATCTCACTGATTTTCAAATGTCAATTATTGGATCATATTATAAAGTGCTGTTTTTTAAGTGGAAATTTGCCGTTTTTTGAAGCGTAATTGCACCTATGTTGAACAGGGAAGGATTCAGGACATTGCAGCGTTTGACTTATTTTGTACCGTTAATACCCTTATATGGTATTATAAGGGTATTATTAGAGCGTTGAGGGGATGGATAAATGAAGAAGAAATTCAGTATTTTGGTATCAATTATCATAGTTTTGACCGGCTATTTATTCACTAAACCTTATAAAGATAAAACAAAACCTGTAGAAGACTTTATTAAAGTGTATCCACGAGATCAGGTAATACTAAATGAAATGATGATCATAGAGGGAGTTGATGAGGACAATCCAGATGATATCGATTTGAATGATGAAGAGGAAATAAAAAAATTGGCAAAAAAGCAATATGAGCAAAATCAAAAGGGGGAAATAATTTTTACAGAAAAGAATCAGTGAAATCACCTACCTGTAATGAGTAAACTAATGGGGGAGGCGGCAGTTATTGATAGTTTTGGATAGTATCTATGGGCAACACATTGTAGAGGGAGTTCTGAAAGAGCTGATAGTAAGCAAACCGGTCCAAAGATTGAAGGGGATACATCAAGGCGGGGCAAGTTATTTAGTTAATGAGAAATGGGATGTCACACGATTTGACCATTCAATTGGTGTGATGCTTTTAATAAAAGCGCTTGGAGGTTCATTAGAGGAACAAATCGCGGGCTTACTGCATGACGTATCCCACACTGCATTTTCACATGTTATTGATTTTGTTCTGGATTGTAAGGATGAAGATTATCATGAAAAGATATATGATCAAGTCATTACGGAATCCGAAATCCCATTTATACTGAAGGAATATGGATATGATTGTAAAGTAATTTTTCAATCAAAATGGGAATTGCTTGAACAGCCAGCACCTGAGTTATGTGCCGATCGGGTAGATTATACTCTCCGGGATATGTATCAATATGGACATATCACAATCGAAGCCATTAAAGAATTTCTAGAACATGTAATCATAATAAATGGAAGGATGTATCTGGATAATATTGAATCGGCGGAATGGTTTGTGAAAACGTATTACAGCGAAGTTATTGATTTTTTCATGAACCCACTTAATATATATGGCTATGATATCTTGGCAAAGACCTTAAAATTGGCTTTAGCTAAAAAACTGATCAGCCTTGATGACTTACTCGGTACAGATGAAGAAGTCATGTCCTTGTTAAGCTTGACTGAAGACCATGAAGTGCAAAGCCTGTTAAAACGAATCCATGGTAACGTAAAGGTGAAAGAAGATCAAGTGGAATACGATATACATCGGAAAAATAAAATGCGCCTGATAGATCCGTCCGTAATTCTAGGAACCCAATTAGTAAGAGCATCCAGTTTATCAGAAAAAGTCAAGAAAATGGGAATTGAAGCCTATAAAAAAGCTTCAAAGGGCATGTATCTAAAAGTGATTTCCGATTGAATTTCGTGTTAAACCATACGAAAGTCAAAAACTCAAGGGTGTTATTCATCCTTGAGTTTTTTCTCGGAAACATCTAAGTCTCCTCCCGTAAAAAAATAGTTGAATTAAACAATCGACATCTAGGAAGGAGCTTGATTAACGGATGCCTTATACATCTGAACCAGCACCCTTTAATAATTAAAAAACTAATGATGCTCTCAAAGTATTAATGCCATTTTCTAAATAACCCTTTAAACAGGTTAATGTATAAACCCAACCTTCCTTTTGTCCGATCATTTTGTTTATTATTTCAGGGTCATCTTCACTCAAACCTGATTCGTTTACTTCAATGATTGTACTCGTATTATCCAACTCTTTTAGTGTAATGGTAACAACTGTTTCTTGATCATTTCCGCCCCACGCAAACACGATTTTCCTATTTTCCTCGACTTCCAATACATTAATAACCACTTCAGCATCGTATTCGTTGTATCTCAATGTAGGCGTCCGGCCTTGTTCCCATCTTTCCGAACTCGATGAGAACCAGAAATTCCCGATTTTTTCAGGATTCACTATGGCTTCAAACACTTCATTAGCTGACTTGATTATCTTAAATTTCGTAGTTATTTGAGTATCCATTACTAAATCAACTCGCTTTCGATTTGTTTTTATTGTTTTCCACTATCCCAATCTACTGATATTGGCGGCAGGGTCCGTCCAGTTTCAAGCAAGCTCTTCAGGTTACTCAGAATGGCTGGCCATCCATTATTCAAGCCTTCAAAG
The DNA here is from genome assembly GCF_030817135.1 of Peribacillus sp. V2I11. Taxonomy (NCBI): domain Bacteria; kingdom Bacillati; phylum Bacillota; class Bacilli; order Caryophanales; family Bacillaceae; genus Peribacillus; species Peribacillus sp. V2I11. The sequence continues at coordinate 3,680,560 of NZ_JAUSYW010000001.1, forward strand.
GTATTGTCATCATATTCGAAATCTGTCTCCAAAAGCTCCTCATGCTTTAGCGTTAACTTCACTGTGGAACCATCCATTTGCTGCAGGACAAAAGTGACCCGAGTAGGATGCTCGCGAGGTGTTTCGTCTCCTGCCATGTTCCATGTGAACGAGAGCAGGCGCAGCGGCTCACACTTAAGTACATTACCAGAATCAGTAATACGCCCATCTTCCAGCAAATATTTAACACTTGAGCCTACTTGCCAGTCAGACTGGGCTTGGCACCCAAAGTGATATTTCTTCGTGACTTCACCGCTCGTCAGGGCTTCCCAAAGCTTCTCTGGTGTGGTTGCGATATAAATAGGATAGACAAACGCTGTTTTTTTCATCATTCTTTTCCTCCTCGCTTTTATCCTCATATCAAGATCGTAACATTATTCTATCAATGATTGTCTGCTTTTCATATACAGCCGGTCAAGTAGTTTTCTGCGACAAAAATCGGCAGAGTCTTTGCATTGAAGAAGATTTGAAGTGTATTGCTAATACTAAACGATATCCGCGGATTCGCACCATTCCCAGTGACTAAAATCGGGCGTATTGAAACTTCTTGATTTCCAATCGCTTTCAAGCTACGATAAATAAGGAAAATGATAATCCGCTGGGCGGAAGAGGTTCTAGCTACCCTCTCAAAAAAACTAAGGAGAACAGTGCTCTTTCTTAGGGTGCTGTTTTTTCTGTATAAGGAGAATTATGAAATGTTAAGGATTTTATTGTATTTAGTATCCATCATCACGGCGAATGTGGTTACAGCAGCTTTTGCGCCATTACATTTTGGCATGTTCATCATTCCGATGGGTACATTGCTCATTGGGGGAACCTTCATCTTTCGGGATCTGGTCCAGAATAAATTTGGCCGCGCGAAGACCTATATATGTATCGTCACTGCACTTATTTTATCTGCGTGTGTATCATTTTTATTAGGGGATACCTTACTGATCGTATTTGCTTCCGCCTTATCGTTCGTGGTCGCAGAAACAGCGGATACGGAAATTTATACCCGTTTAAAACTTCCGATGAGTTGGAGGGTGTTTTACAGCGGGATCGTTGGAGGATTTTTCGATTCGGTGATATTTGTCGTGATTGGCCTAAGTCCACTGGGTGCCAATATATTACCGTGGGAAGCTGTACCCGCTGCGGTTATCGGCCAAATCATCGTTAAAACTATCATTCAGACAATCGGTGCCGTACTGTTGGGACGAATCAACATAGAACTGGAGAAGCGTGTAGTCTCCAGTTAAATGCTAGGAGGGATGCACTCGATGGATGGAACAAAAAAAGAAGAAGATAAATGCTATTGCCTCGAGGCCTTTCGTGAAAAATATGGCCCGCATGTTCAAGGGGAATGTATGAAGCTCTCCTGCGCCAATTATCGCAAGCATAAAGGAATAGACAAAAAAGGACCAAATTAGGTCCTTTTTTTGCGTGATAGAAGTAAGGCACCAGTAAACGTGCTGAATCATAGTCCAGTATGAATTCACGAGTAAAACAGTAATACTCACGAGTAAATAGCTCAAACTCACGAGTAAAAGTGCGAAACTCACGAGTAAACAGTTCGAATTCATGGTGCAGGACGAAATCACGAGTAAACAGCGCAAACTCACGAGTAAACAGCGCAAACTCACGAGTAAAACAGCAGAACCTCACGAGTAAACAGCGCAAACTCACGAGTAAACAGCGCAAACTCACGAGTAAACAGCGCAAACTCACGAGTAAAACAGCAGAACTCACGAGTAAACAGCGCAAATTCATGAGTACAGCCCAAACTAACGGGTAAATAGCAAAAAAAAGCTTCCTGCGCCGTTCCAATAATGGGTGCAGGAAGCTTTTTATTTTGTTTAGAATTGCTCTGCGCTTTTCCGTACTAATTTTTCCAGGAAGAAAAAGCATTCTCGTTTCCGGTCAAGTTCGGTTTGTCCATTTTCGGTGACATGATAATATTTCCTGCGGCCTGATTCTGACTCTTTCCAATGGCCTTTTATGAATTCTTTTTTTTCTAACCGTTTCAGGGCGGAGTAAAGGGTGCCTTCACTTATTTGATATTTGCCCAAGCTCATTTCCTTCAAGATCTTCGTGATTTCATAGCCGTATAGCTTTTTTTGTGAAAGAAGTGAAAGCAAAAGGAGGTCAATGCTTCCCTTCATTAGTTCTTTATCCAAATAGATTCTCCTCCTTTTCATTTTTAAAGTGTAATACGTTGTACATCGTATCACAAGGTGCATTTTACTTTTCTTTAAAAAAATGGTTAAATGACGATTGCTAAATAAATTTAATCATAGTAAAATGTGCTTCGGAACGGATGAGTTGTGAAGAGTGTGGTAACGATACTATATACATGATTTAATTGTTTTAATGAGAATACGGAATAGGATAGAAGAATCCCTACTCAAGGGGTATTAATTGATTTTTTTTCGAAAATCATATAGATTCTATTTATTAACAAGAGCAGAGAAAGAAGGTCCTAGATAGATGAAAGTGAAAGCACCTGAGTCATTCACATACAGAGGTGGAAAAAGAGCTGTTCTTTTACTTCACGGGTTTACCGGAAGTACAGGAGATATGAAGAAGTTAGGAAAATACTTGAATGATCTCGACTATACTTGCCACGGACCTCTTTATAGTGGGCACGGAGTATCAGCCGAGGAACTTGTTAAAACGGGTCCAAAGGAATGGTGGGAAGATGTAGTTAATGGCTATAAATTCCTTAAAGAAGAAGGCTATGAGGAAATTGCAGTTGTAGGAATTTCTTTAGGAGGAGTTTTCTCGTTAAAAGTGGGAATTGAATTGCCTGTAACAGGGGTAGTTTCAATGTGCGCTCCGACGCAAGGAAAAAGTATCGATCGACAAAAGAACCGCTTGCTCAATTATGCACAGGCTTATAAGAAGTTTGAGGGCAAAGATGCAGACCAAATTGCTGCAGAAGTGAAGCTGCTGGAAGAAGAGCCTATGCCTCAACTAAAAGATGTGTTGAATATGATAAATGAGACAGGTGAAAATTTAGATTTAATCACATCACCAACTCTTGTTTTACAAGGGCGCTTGGATGATCCCGACTATACGGAGAGTGCTTCAGCGATTTACAATGAAGTTGATACGCAGCATAAACACTTGATCTGGTATGAAAAATCCGGTCATATTATCACTTTGGGTAAGGAACGTGAGCAGGTGTATGAGGATGTGTATAAGTTCTTAAATACACTGAATTGGTCGGAGTAATAAGCGAGTTTTCTTGAAGAAGACCGCCGGTTATCATATGATCCCCTTAAAGTTGAACGTGTAAGGAGCCTACATTCATATGTAAGCTTTACACTATATACTTGAGGGGGTTTTATTTTGGCTGCAAAAGTGATTATGGAAGTGTTCTTAAGAATTTATTTGTAGAAAAAGACCTTTACGTTATCGTTATTATCAAGAGTTGCTAATAAAATATCGTTCACGTCGGCATTATATGTTATTTTGATTCTGTTTTTCAGCCATGCTTCGTCTTTACCGCCCCGATTTAATTCTTTAGAATCAATCTTTCCCTCTTTAATGATCGTTTTAGGAAAAATGAAGGCATTTGTTGCTAGGTGCATATCTGCTGGGGTTACTGCTTCATACTGAGGGTATAAAAACAATGAAATGGTACCACCCGGTTCCCATAGTGCGAGGGACACTTTTTGAATATCTTCGACTTTTTCTTTTCTTAATTCCGATAATAAAAAATCGATGGAGATTCGGGCCCTTACTAAGCTTTTGTAAATGATTTGTCCATTTTCGATAAGCGGAAAGGGGGCGGAGTCAAAAAACCTTCGGAGTTTGCCCCACTTAAGACCCGTAAACACACTAATTATATATAAAATCACTAAAACAAAGGTCGTAATCATTGAGCCCTTCAAACCTAACTGTTCATCAGACAAAGGGTGGGCAAGAATGTTTCCAATAATTAATGCCATTATGAAATCAAGTAATCTTAACTGGGAAATAGACCGTTGCCCCATCAATTTAACCGAAAAAAGTAAGAAGAAGAAAGATACAATGGCTCTTAAAGTCCACTGAATTGCAGTAAGAGTTTCCTGGCTATTAAAAAAATCCACAAAAAATTCACGTCCTTATTTCCTATAAAGGAGATGTAATAGTTAGTATGATGAATTGAAACAAGGATTATCACACTGGCGGCTTATTTAATGACCTCTTTAGATGGGCCGTTTAAATTTAAGCCACCTTCATAAGTATTACCCAACATTGGACCCTGGGAGACTTTCTTAACTGTTTTCTAAAAATTTATATTAATATAACAACTGTAAAACGTATTGTAATTAAAAATAAACTGATTTAAAATGATATCTTTCCTGAGAAATTTATTTAAAAAATATCCTTGTATAATATCAGTGATGATGGTCTGATAGTTTCTACCTGGCAGCCGTAATGCCGGACTACAAGGAAGTATGAAAATAGAAGAGATGAACAGGGTTATGTTGGTTCGCTTGAAGAAAAAGCTTGATCCACATAACAGGTTTCAATGAAGGCTCTTACTTTTTCACACTTTCTTCCTGCGGCTGAAAGTGTAAAAAGGTGAGGGCTTTTTATATAAAAAATATGAATGGGAAATAATATATCCAAAGGGGATGAAATCATGTATTTCTTATTGAATATACTAGGTGTTTTAGTCGTAATGGGTATCGTTTACCTATGTTCACCTAATAAAAGGAACGTTAAGTGGAAAGCCATTCTTACCTTGCTGGTTCTTGAATTTCTTATCACATGGTTCATGTTATCGACTAAAATTGGGGCATGGGTCATCAATCTGATCGCTTCATTCTTCACCTGGTTGATTGAATGTGCAAATGAAGGGATTTCTTTTGTCTTTCCTTCACTTATGGCAAATGAACAAGTGGATTTCTTTTTTAGCGCATTGATGCCAATTATCTTCATTATCACGTTTTTTGATGTTTTATCGTATTTCGGTATACTTACCTGGATCATTGATAAAGTGGGGTGGCTCATCTCAAAAGTATCCGGTTTGCCAAAACTTGAGAGTTTCTTTTCGATTCAGATGATGTTCCTAGGAAATACCGAGGCACTTGCCGTTCTCCGCCTTCAACTCAGTGCGATTAAGGATCAGCGTCTTTTGACATTTGGAATCATGAGCATGAGCAGCATCAGTGGTTCAATCATTGGAGCCTACCTGTCCATGGTACCGGCAACCTATGTTTTTGTAGCGATTCCCTTGAACTGCTTAAATGCCTTGCTGATAGCTAACATGCTGAATCCCGTCGATGTCAGTAAAGAAGAAGACGTCGTTTATGTACCTTCTAAAGAGGAACGTAAAGATTTCTTTTCCACCATTTCCAACAGTATGTTGGTTGGGGCCAAAATGGTATTCGTCATCATGGCAATGGTTATCGGCTATGTGGCGTTAACGGCCAGCGTAAACGGCATTTTCGGTTTCTTCGTGGATGGATTGACCATTCAAAAGATTTTCTCTGTCATTTTTAGTCCATTTGCATTCCTGCTTGGATTATCTGGACATGATGCCATGTACGTCGCTCAATTGATGGGAATCAAGCTTGCCACAAATGAGTTCGTTGCCTTGCTCGATTTAAAAGATAAAGTAAGTACACTGTCTCCGCATACAGTTGCTGTGGCTGTCACTTATCTGACGTCATTTGCCAACTTCAGTACAGTGGGCATGATTTATGGAACATTCAATTCCATCCTCAATGATGAGAAATCGAACATTATCGGAAGGAATGTTTGGAAGCTGCTGGTTAGCGGGATGGCTGTTTCCTTGCTAAGTGCCATGGTCGTTGGACTATTCGTTTGGTGATTTAAAACATGGGCATCCATAATTATAAATGGATGCCCTCTCTGTATGAAAAAAGCTGTGCTGGATTTTCCCATGCACAGCTTTTTACTTTATTTCGTCAAATAGTTCTCCGTATAATATGGTTTATTTTCCTCATCGAAGGCAATTCCGACACCGAGCGATTCAAAATCCTTCTGTAATTTGTTTTCCCTGTGTCCAATGGAATTCATTAGGCCTTCATGGGCAAAGATACTGCTATTCTGACCGGCAGCCAGATTTTCCCCCGCCATTCGAAATTTGATTTTGTCATCTTCCATCCGGTCGAAAGGTGATTCCCCTTCAAGGTTTGTATGGTTGAAGTATTGATTCACGGCCATATCTGCACTATGATCCTGTGCAGTGACCTTCACTTGTTTATCCCATGAAAGCACGGAGAGATCATGATTGACCCGTGATGCATTGGTCAAATCGAATAATTGATATTCAAAGCCCTTCTTTAATCCGGGGCCGGCTTCTGCAAAATAGCCGCTTTTTTGCTTTTCGAGTTTTGCGTCGATGATTTGGATTGCTGTGACTGTATTTTTCTCATGTTTGTCATAAAAAATGGTCACATAGCTATTATCCATTTCAAACATATCGTATTCGCCGCTGTCACTTCGAATCTGGTAATAGACGTTTCCCTTGAGCAGTTTTGTTACAGGCTCACCCATTTTCCCAGTCACGGTTTCTTTGGGAGTGCCGCGTTTTATGCCTTCCTTTGAAGAAATCAAATCTTGGTTCGTATATAAACCAACAACTTTATTGTTGTTATCGTAGGCAACCATGAAGAAATTTTGATAATTTTCGTGATAGGCAAACCAGTCTACACCATATTCATTCCGCGTATTCCGTTTAGCTTCACCTGCCATTTTTTCCACATCAGCTTTCGTATCGCCCATTTCGATATTACGGACTGAAAATGATGCATCAGCAGGTGCTTCCAGTGCTGGTTTTTCCACTTTTTCCGTTTCCTGCGATTCTTTTTCAGAAGCGGTATTCAATGTTTCCGTCAGCGAGCCAATCAGGCTGCTGATTCCAGTACTCAGTTTTTCCAAGGCAGTCGAAACCTCTGGCCCGTTTATAAAGGAACGAACATCGGATGCAAAGGCACCAACCCCCGCTTTGAACCCAGACTCCTGAATATCTTTACCATATCCATACCAAAGTCCACTGAGTAGGAGTATGAGGACCACAATATTAAACAATTTCCGCAAATCGTTCACTCCTGCTCTATCTAGGATATAGAATCCCGATTATTGAAAGATCATCTGCAGCATACTTAAGACAGGTGGGGCACATAACAAAAACAGTGAACACAGAATGAGTATTTGTGAGGCCATTTTTGGTAGCTTTTCCTTCCCTTTTCCCGAATACCAGCCACTGAACTGAAGTTTATTTCTATACCAGACGAATAATAAAATCAGGATCGCAATCGAGCCTAGCCAGCCATACTGATTCATATTGACTCCTAAGTTTATATATATGCCGTTTACAATGATCGAAATGATTGTTCCGGCTATCCCGAAAATTAATATGATGCGTATCAATTCTAATAAGACTCTCATATGTCACTCCTTGGTTCCACCATTATACTTCTTCGTTTACAAAATAAAAAATTTAAATGCTGTGGTATTACATATTATACCAATAATAAGGAGGGGAATAAAACGGATGGTACGATGGTGAAATTTTTTTAGGAGAATTCATTATAAACAAAAAAAGATTAGCCACTTCGAGCTAATCTTTTTTGTTTGGAATTACTTCAATTGATCATTCAATACACTTTCCTCTAGAACGGAAAACTTATCTCCATACACTCTGGTTATGTGATTTTCCCCCCAAGTACATAGTGCGGAGAGAATACTTTCCAGGCTTTGTCCATACTCACTTAGTTCATATTCCACTTTTGGAGGGACTTGGTTGTAAACGATCCGATTGATGACACCGTCCTGTTCCAGCTCCCGCAATTGTTGCGTCAACATTTTTTGGGTGATGTTCGGCATAAGGCGCTTCAATTCACTAGTCCGCTTTTTTCCGTGGGTCAGATGGCAGAGGATTACGCATTTCCACTTCCCGCCCAGTACTTCCAGGGTTGCTTCAACTGATATATTGTACTTCTTTTTTTGCATGATTTGCATACCTCCTTATTTTATAGGAACTTTAAGGTACCTATATTACTTTAAAGTACGTACTGTTTTTTATTTGTATTATATCTCATAATAACATTTGCACACCGAATTCCACTGTACCATATATAAAAAAGTTGCTTAGGCAATTTCAATGATAGTACAAAACGACGAGAAGGAGAAGAGGATATGATTTCAAGTAAAAATAGAAGTACATGGGCATTGCTGGCTTTAGCGATCAGTGCCTTTGCGATAGGAACAACTGAGTTCATCAGCGTGGGATTATTACCACTCATTTCCAAGGATTTACACATTACAGTGACGACGGCGGGGTTGACGGTATCCTTATACGCCTTGGGGGTCATGTTCGGGGCACCTATCCTGACATCCCTGACATCGAATATGTCGCGAAAGACTTTATTGCTTTGGATAATGGTCGTGTTCATTGCCGGAAATGCATTAGCGGCATCTGCGACCTCGGTCGGTGTATTATTGATCGCACGTGTTATTTCAGCGCTTGCACATGGTGTCTTCATGTCAATCGGCGCTACGATTGCGGCAGATTTGGTCCCTGAAAACCGCAGGGCGAGTGCCATCGCCATCATGTTTACAGGTCTGACGGTGGCAACGGTTACCGGAGTTCCTTTTGGAACCTTCATCGGTCAGCAATTCGGCTGGAGATTCGCTTTCATCATCATTGTGGCAATCGGCTTGATTGCTTTCATAGGGAACGGCATCCTCGTTCCATCCGATTTAAGAAAAGCTGCACGGACCACTTTCCGTGACCAAATCAAATTGGTGACAAATGGCCGATTGCTGCTAGTATTCATCATTACAGCGTTAGGGTATGGAGGTACATTCGTCGTCTTCACGTACCTGTCGCCATTACTTCAGGAAGTGACAGGGTTTAAAGAAGGAACTGTGGCCTTGATTTTGCTAGTATATGGAGTAGCGATAGCAATAGGCAATACCCTTGGCGGGAAATTAGCCAATCGCAATCCTATTAATGCCCTATTCTATATGTTTCTTATTCAGGCCATTGTACTTGTGGTGTTGACTTTCACGGCACCGTTTAAGATCGCTGGTTTAATTACGATCATTTTAATGGGATTGTTTGCATTCATGAATGTTCCGGGGCTTCAAGTGTATGTCGTCATGTTAGCCGAGCGTTTCGTGCCGAGTGCAGTGGACGTGGCGTCAGCCATCAATATTGCCGCCTTCAATGCAGGAATCGCCATTGGTGCCTACTTAGGAGGGGTGATTACGGATTCGATCGGTCTGATCCATACAGCGTGGATAGGTGGAGTCATGGTGTTTGCAGCAGTGATTTTAACAGGGTGGAGCCGGGCCTTGGAAAGTAGAGACCGTACCAAGGGAATGGACAAACCAGCATAGGATTAAAAAAGTGATGCATGTTAGAAAAAGCATGCTATGCGTATAGAGTATCAAAAACCCAAGTATCATTGCATCCCTTCAGCGAATGATGGAAGGTTCCTTGAAGGGATGTAATGATACTGATACTGATACTGATACTGATACTTAAGCGCATTACAATCTATAAAAACAATGAAGAAAAAATTTGGAGGTAGAATGATAATGGTAAAAAATTTACAAGATACAACAACATTGCATAACGGCGTTAAAATGCCTTGGTTCGGATTGGGCGTATTTAAGGTGGAAGAAGGACCTGAGCTGGTAAATGCAGTTAAAGTGGCCATTAAACATGGTTATCGCAGTATCGATACGGCTGCCATTTATGAAAATGAAGAAGGGGTTGGACAAGGGATCCGTGAGGGATTGAAAGAAGCTGGAATCTCCAGGGAAGACTTATTCGTAACATCAAAAGTCTGGAATGCCGATTTGGGATATGAATCGACAATTGCGGCTTACGAAAAAAGCTTAAAGAAACTTGGCTTGGAGTACTTGGATTTATATCTTATCCATTGGCCAGTGAAAGGGAAATATAAAGAAGCTTGGAGAGCGTTGGAAACTCTTTATAAAGAAGGAAAAGTGAAAGCGATCGGTGTGAGCAATTTCCAGATTCACCACCTTAAAGATTTAATGGAAGATGCAGAAGTGAAGCCGATGGTCAATCAAGTGGAATGCCATCCGCGATTAACTCAAAAAGAAGTTCAGGCATTTTGTAAGGAACAAGGAATACAACTTGAAGCATGGTCACCATTGATGCAAGGTGAACTTCTGGATAATGACGTTTTACAAGCAATTGCGACCAAGCACGGCAAATCTGTTGCCCAGGTCATTTTACGCTGGGATTTACAAAATGGGATTGTAACGATTCCAAAATCCACTAAAGAACATCGTATTGTAGAAAACTCATCTGTATTCGATTTCGAATTGACGGAAGAAGAAATGAACCAAATTGATGGATTGAATCAGAATCACCGTGTTGGTCCAGATCCTGATAATTTCGACTTTTAATCACGTATGAAAGAGAGGGACGGGATATCCGTCTTTCTCTTTTTTATTGGATTTCCGCATTGTTGGGGATGGAAATGCTGTACCAACATTCGATGGCGTTTACAATGACAGCTTCGGGAATCTGATTAGTTGACACGGTATTACTGAGATGATATAAATGCATGTGCATGCATTATATGAAAAAGGAGATAAAAATTATGAATGATTTATTTTCACCTTATCGCATAAAAGAACTTCAACTTAAAAATAGGATCGTCATGCCGCCGATGTGCCAATACTCCGTCGAAGCGGAAGATGGTATACCAACAAACTGGCATCAGCAGCATTATGTAAGCAGGGCAGTTGGCGGCACGGGGTTAATTATAGTTGAAATGACCGATGTGGAGCCTGATGGGCGCATTTCGAATCGCGATCTTGGATTATGGTCCGACGATCAAATTGGAGCTTTCTCCAACATCGTTAAGGAAGTTCATCAATACGGTGCAAAAATCGGGATACAAATTGCCCATGCAGGCCGTAAAGCGGAGGATGCCGAAACTCCGGTGGCACCATCAGCCATCGCCTTTGATGAGACGTATAAAACACCAAGAGCTTTAGAAACGGAAGAAGTGAAGGAAATGGTCGATAAATTCCGGGCATCGGCCAGAAGGGCTGTTCAAGCAGGATTTGACGTAATCGAATTACACGGTGCACACGGGTATCTAATCCACCAATTCACATCACCGCTTACGAATAAACGTGATGACGAATATGGAAGGGACCTGACCAAGTTCGGAGTGGAAGTCATTAAAGCAGTGAAAAGCGAAATGCCTGCCGACATGCCTTTAATCATGCGCATTTCTGCAAAAGAATATGTTGAAGGCGGATATGGCATTGAAGAAAGCATTGCATTTTCACAAGTCTTTAAAGAAGCAGGCGTCGATATGTTCCATGTAAGCTCTGGAGGAGAAGGCCCGATTGGAGCAGACGGAAGACCTGGTACGCATGTTAGCTATCAAACGCCGTTGGCCAGGGAAATCAAAAAAGCTTTGGATATTCCGGTGATTGCTGTAGGTCGATTAGATGATCCGATTCTTGCTAATTCGATCATTGGTAATGAAGAAGCGGATTTGGTTGCCGTCGGCAGAGGAATGCTGCGAAACCCTTATTGGGCACTGGAAGCATCTAAAGCTTTGAATAAAAAAACGGAGATCCCAAAACAATACCAACTGGGATTCAAGCATTGATACAAATTTATTCCTTAAAACGCCGGCGAATAATATATTCACTGGCGTTTTTTCATTCAGTGCATGAGGGAATTTGCATACGCGAATCCATTACGTGATGTTTAACTGGAAATTTTGCTATAATGAAAAAGATAAATCAAACGATAATTCGAGGTGCTAATTATGGAAGAAATCAAAATCATTACAACTGAAGAAGTGGAAGCAAAGCTTGAGGCAGGCGAAGCGATGGAACTTGTCGATGTTCGTGAAGACGAAGAAGTGCAAGAGGGCATGATCGAAGGCGCGAAACATATTCGCATGAATGATATCCCGGCGAACCTTGACTATTTTGATAAAGAAAAAGAATATATTTTTATCTGCCGTTCAGGACGCCGCAGTGAAAATGTATGCCATTATCTTCAGGAACAAGGATATAAAGTGGCAAACATGGTTGGCGGAATGCTTGAATGGGACGGCGAAGTCATCGTTAAGTGAAGTTCTTCAAAAAAACCTGTTACTTTTGTAAGCGTAAATCCAAGAGTATGACGGCTTATTTGAATGAAGAAAGAAAAAAGATCATGGTTTGTTCACAATGCCGTGAATATGCGGAAAGACGCGCATATTTGAAGGCGTGAAAAAAAGAGTCCTTTCATCATGAAAGGGCTCTTTTTTCTGTATGAACCTTTCCTGACTGGGGATGCAAAAGTTATATGTTAAAATTAGGGTGCTGAAATCAGAAAATATAGAAAAAGGAGAGTTGAAGCATGAATGTTCATGAAATAGCGGTCATTGCGGGTGATGGGATAGGCCCTGAGGTGATTAATGAGGGTGTAAAGGTACTTAAAGAAGTGGCTGCAATTGCCGGGGATTTTTCTTTCCAGTTCACATATTTTCCATGGGGCTGTGAATATTATCTTGAGCACGGCAAAATGCTGCCCGACGACGGACTGGAACAACTGATGAAGTTTGACGCCGTGTATCTTGGAGCGGTCGGTTATCCTGGTGTCCCGGACCATATTTCATTACGTGAACTTCTGCTGAAAATCAGAAAGGGATTTGACCAATATGTGAATGTTCGACCCGTTAAATTGCTTCAAGGTGCACCCTGTCCATTAAAAGACGTGACTCGTGACCAAATCGATATGGTTGTCATCCGTGAAAACAGTGAAGGGGAATATTCCGGTGCCGGTGAATGGCTTTTTAAAGGCAAGCCAGAAGAAGTGGTACTGCAGACGGGGGTTTTTTCACGAAAAGGAACGGAGAGGATCATCCGTTATGCGTATGAACTGGCGCGTAAGACGGGAAGGACGCTAACGAGCATAAGCAAGGCGAACGCATTGAATTATTCAATGGTTTTTTGGGATCAGGTTTTTGAAGAAGTTGGACAGGAGTATCCGGAAGTAGAAACGAATTCCTATCTGGTCGATGCAGCGAGCATGTATTTTGTCAAACAGCCCGAACGGTTTCAAATCGTTGTCACCTCCAATTTGTTTGGTGACATCATCACGGATTTAGGTGCTGCCATTGCAGGCGGGATGGGACTGGCGGCAGGTGCCAATTTAAACCCGGAACGGATTTACCCTTCAATGTTCGAACCGATTCATGGTTCAGCCCCGGATATAGCACATAAAGGCATCGCCAATCCACTTGCGGCCATATGGTCCGCCAGTCAGATTCTCGATTTCTTTGGGCACGAGGTTTGGGGTGCAAAAGTGTTGGACGTAATCGAACAGTTGATGATCGATAAAAAGGCGCTGACTCCTGATATGGGCGGTGCTGCTTCTACAGAAGAAGTCGGGGAAGAAGTGGTTGCAATATTATCCGCTTTACAAACAAATCAAGTATAATCATCATGAAAAATGGGCATCCTGCACAATAACTATCATTATAGTAAAAGGCGGGGAGAGCCGATGATACAAGTCAAATTATTTGATTATGAGCATGAAAAGGATTTAGAGGATGAAATGAACTTTTTCCTGGAAGACATTCGTGATAATCAAATCGTCGATATCAAATACAATGTCGCCACTACAGGTGAAGAGGAAGAGGAACAGATCTACTGTTTCAGTGCGATGATCATCTATAAAAAAAAATAAAGGCCGGCTGGCCTTATAATCAATATTAGACTACCTATTGCTGCAACGCGGGCAATCCAAGGTAGTCTTTTTTTCGTCCTGACTTCCTGGGAAGGGGGCATATTCGATGTGGAAATTAGGACGATGTCGCTTCCCCACCGTTGACATGAAGTGTTTGTCCTGTCACAAAACGGGAATCATCAGAAGCGAGATAGACAAAGGTGGGAGCCAGTTCAAATGGCTGGCCTTGACGCTCCATCGGGTTATCGACTTGTGTCACTTCGTCTGCCGAGAAACTTGCCGGGATGAGGGGTGTCCAAAACCTTCCGGGCGCAACGGCGTTCACCCGGATGCCTTGATCGACAAGACTGTTTGCCAAGGCACGGGTAAAACCGATATTGGCCCCTTTAGTCGCCGTGTAATCAATTAATTGCTTATTCCCATTAAACGTCACGACAGAAGATGTATTAATGATGGAGGACCCAGCTTTTAAATGGGGAAGGGCAGCACGGGTCGTATAGAAGTGGGAATAGATATTCACTTTAAAGGTATCATCGAATTGCTCATCCGTAATATCAAGCAAGCTTAATTGCTGAAATTGAATACCCACATGGTTACAAAGAATATCGAGCTTTCCAAATGTTTCGATGGTGTTTTCCACGATATGGATACATTGCTGCTTATCCCTCAAGTCACCAGGCAGCAGTAAGCAACGTTGTCCAAGCTCTTCAATTCTCGTTTTAGTCCGATTGGCATCCTCATGTTCATCCAGATAAGCGATGGAAACATCTGCGCCTTCTTTAGCAAAAGCGATGGCAGCCGCAGCGCCAATCCCACTGTCTCCGCCAGTTATCAATGCGACCTTTCCCGTTAATTTCCCGCTGCCCCTATAATTGGGATTTTCAATGATGGGCCGGGGCACCATTAATTTTTCTACACCAGGTTGGCGGAATTGGCGTTGCTCCGGAACTGTGATGGGAACGTCTTGATAACGAGTGATCTTTCCATAATTCGGATGCATGGGATAGCCTTTATCGGATGATTTCTTTTTCTTATCTTCTGCCATGAGGAGTCCTCCTAAAAAAGGATTTAGTCGGATTACTTTATGATGATCAGATATATGCCGTGCATGAAGAACATGTATGGGGACGGGCTCGTTGCCGTGCAGCTCGAATATGCTGAAGGGTAGAAAAAAGTTTTTGGAGGCCCCTATATGCCCTATTATTATAGCGAAGAAGTGAAGTTATTATTGGTCGAACAATCGGATGCAAAAGTGGAGTTGTTATATGATTCCAACCCAAATGCCTTTGAATTGCCGCTCATAGGACCAAGACCGCCCTATTATTATAACCCGCGTTATGTGCCGTATTATCCTGTGATTTAATGGTGAACATCAAAAGGGAAAATGCATGAAGAACGGAATCTGCTGAATGGGGCTGCCTTGGTCTTACAATGAGTGGACTAAAAGCGGCCTCAATTCGACTCGACAAAATTCCAGATCATAGCAGTTGACAATAGGAAAAACTGATTATATTCTTCTATGAATTTTACAAACAAGGAGATAATGGGTAAAGTTATACATAATACATTGAGCGGACTGGTGTATTTAAAGGAGAGATCCATTTTGGATAACAATATGAAACAACTAATAGAAAATATACAGCAATCGGATGGTGGCCATATTTTATACTGTTTTAATGAATTGGAAGCCTACATTGAAAATGAGGCAACTTTCATCATTGCGGGTGTTGAACAGGGAGACCATATCCTGGTCGTCGAAAATGACCGTATCTTTCCTTTCGTGTACAAGAAATTGCAGCTTCATTTAAATGAGGAGCAATTGGAGCAAGTGCATCTTATGAATAATTTTGATTTTTATTGTTTTCATGGAGACTTCCATCCTTCGACGATGGTTAATTATTTCTTGGAAAATATCGATACATACACTGAACGTAAACAGCACGTGCGGACATGGGGCCATGTTGAATGGGGCCATGACGATCAAGTCAGCTTAGCGATAGGCAAATATGAAAAAGGGATCGACAAACTGATCAAGGAAAGGGGATTGATTTCAGTTTGTGCGTACGATGACTGCAGAGTGCCTGCCGAGCTTAAAACAAACTTGATCGAGCATCATGGAGTCCTGGTAACCGATGAAAAAATTACGATATTGGCAAACGGATAGAAAAAAAGGGGCGAGTTATTTGGACAGTTTTACTGAACGGGTGATTAATATCATACAACATATCCCTTCCGGTAAGGTGATGACATATGGTCAAATTGGACAGCTCGCCGGAAGTCCGCGCGGTGCACGGCAGGTCGTAAGGATCCTTCATTCAAGCAGCAAAAAACATGACCTTCCTTGGCACCGGGTAATCAATGCCAAGGGAGAAATCGGCATAAAAGCGGAGGGAGCCGCAGAACACCAGAAGGCGATGCTGGAGAGTGAAGGCATCACATTCACGGAACGGAATACCATTGACCTGGAAGCTTTTCGTTATCATCCAGATATATTTTAAACGGAAAGCCGGATAAAAGAGGCGGAGCGGTTGCGGCCAAAAACTGCTCCGGATGCCATTAGAGTACGATGAAGGCCGAAATAATGGTGCCTACCAGGAATGGATGCCTAACAAACACCGATTGGATGTATAGGCTTACAGAATCGCATCTAAAAGAGGCTGATCCAAGCGGATCAGCCTCTTTTTAGGAATTATGAACGGGCATACATGGCAGCATTCATTCCGGCGAGTCTTCCGGTTACTAATGCCGATGTGATATTATAGCCGCCTGTGTATCCGTGTATATCCAGAATTTCACCGCAGAAATACAGTCCGTCCATTAGTTTGGATGCCATTTCTTTTGGATGTATTTCTTTGACGGATACGCCTCCTCCAGTGACGAAGGCTTTTTCGAGCGGCTGTGTGCCGTGTACTCCGAATTGGAAGTCCTTGCATAATTCTGCAAAGCGGCGGATTTTTTCATTTGATATCGTCGCTCCTTGTTCTTGAAGGTCGATGCCGCTTCGCTCAAGCAGGAAGTGAAGGTATCGTTCAGGAACTAAACCTTTTAAGGTGTTTTTAATGGCTTTTTTCGGTTCGGCCTTGATTTCCTTCATGATGTCTTGAAAAACCTCTTCCTTGTTTCGGTCCGGCAGGGCATCGAGTTTCATGGTCACTTCCGATAGGTTCCATTTTTTCATCGCTTTCACGACGAATTGGCTGCATCTTAGAACAGCAGGACCGGAGACGCCAAAATGGGTGAAGAGCATGTCCATTCGGTGTGTGATCAGGGCCTTGCCTTTTGGGTTGAGGACACTCAATGAAACATCACGAAGTGCGAGGCCTTGAAGTGTTCGATCTTTAATGAATGTTTCATGGCTGAGTACGGGAACTTCAGTTGGGAACAGTTCGGTAATCGTGTGCCCCGCCTTTTTAGCCCATGCGTAGCCGTCTCCGGTTGAACCGGTGTGAGGAACTGATTTCCCGCCGACTGCAATCACGACTGCATCTGTGTCAATGGTCTGTCCATCTTTCAACCGGACACCGCTTGTTTTTCCATGTTCATAGAGAACTTCCGCAACTGGAGAGTTCTTATAGATCGTTACTTTTAAATTAGACAGGCGCGTCAGGAGGGCATCCACGACACTTTGCGCTTTATCGTTGACAGGGAACATCCGGCCATGGTCCTCTTCTTTAAGAGCCACGCCCAATTTTTCAAAGAATTGAATAATGTCTTCATTATTGAACTCTGAGAATGCACTGTATAGAAATCGCCCGTTTCCAGGGATATGCTGAATGATTTCATCGATTGAGAGCCTGTTCGTCACGTTGCAGCGTCCGCCGCCCGAGATTGCAAGTTTCCTGCCAAGCTTCTCGCCTTTATCCACTAACAAGACATGGGCACCTTTTTCCCCGGCTGCAATTGCTGCCATCAATCCGGAAGGACCGCCGCCAATTACCACTACATCATATTTCAAATTGATCACCACTTTATCATTTTCAGTCCCTTCATTATATAGCAAGAGCCCGTCAGATTGCGAATGTAGACAAAAAGGAATTATTTGTTTGTGTATTATCTTCGAAAACGATAAACTTGAGTGTAGTTTTCTATAGAAAAAATACTTTAATATGATAAGATAAAGAGCGTGTGAAACGTAACTGACAGAGGCAGGAAGGGATTAGATGTCATCTAAGTTTTTAAAAGGGGCTTTTATATTAACGCTGGGAGCGATCATTTCCAAGATACTTGGTTTATTTTACGTCATCCCATTTGAACATATGGTTGGGAATAAAGGGGCTACCCTCTATCAATATGGGTACGTTCCATATACCATTTTCATTAGCTTTGCAACGGCAGGCATGCCGCTTGCTGTTTCTAAATTCATTTCGAAGTATAATGCGCTCGAGGAGTACGCCGTCGGTGAGAAGTTATTTAAATCGAGCCTGAAATTAATGGTTGTCACCGGTTTTCTCGCATTTTTGATTCTCTATACGATGGCCCCGCTGTTTACTGGAGTCTTTGGGGTCAGGCAGGAAGATGCCGGGGATGTCACGGAGATCATACGGGCAGTCAGCTTCGCCTTGATTTTTGTACCGTTCATGAGCATCATCCGCGGCTTCTTTCAAGGTCATGAAGCGATGGAACCAACGGCCATATCTCAGGTTATCGAACAAATTGTCCGCATCGTGTTCCTTCTGGCTGGTGTGTATGTTGTTTTGAATGTCCTGGATGGAGAGTTAGTGAGAGCCATCCAAGTAGCTACCTTCGCGGCTACGGTCGGGGCTGTCGGCGGTTTAGTGGTGTTATTTTGGTATTGGAAAAAACAAAAACCCCATTTGGACAGCTTGATGAAGAAAGACCGGGGGACGATGGAAATTTCCCTGAAGGAGATCTATAAAGAAATATTCCTTTCATCGATTCCTTTCATATTTGTCGGAATCGCGATGCCATTGTTTCAGTTTGCGGACCTATTGTCTTTCAATAAGGCGATGTCGTCCATCGGGTTGCAGCATGTCGCAGAAGATGCCCTTGGGGTTTTGAATGTATATGCCCAAAAGCTTGTCCTGATTCCGATGACGCTTGCAACCGGGTTTTCGATGGCGCTTCTTCCATCGGTGACGAAGGCATATGTAAGCGAGGATTCGGAAGAGTTAAACCGCCAGCTGAACCAAGCCTTCCAAATTTTATTGTTCATTACAATTCCGGCGGTCGTTGGCATGTCGGTGCTAGCCGATCCAATCTATAGTGCCTTTTACAGCCATGATCCACTTGGAATCAGTGTCCTGAAGGCATATGCGCCCGTTTCCATCTTGTTTGCGCTTTTTTCCGTTTCGGCGGCCATTTTACAAGGCATCAATCAGCAAAAATATACGGTGCTCAGCCTGCTTGTTGGCTTTTTAATCAAATTGAGCTTGAATATCCCGATGATCAAGTTGTTTGAAACGGAAGGATCCGTTTATGCCACGGCATTCGGCTACTTGGCTGCTGTGCTGCTGAATTTGTATGTCATTACCTACTTTACTGGATATCGTTACAGCCTTACCATCAGAAGATCTGTTTTGATAACTGTTTTTTCAATGATAATGGGACTGGCTGCATGGGGCATGTTCAGTTTATTATCGCTGTGGCTTACAACGGAAGGGCGCTTCCAAGCGATTTTGATCGTGGCCGTTTGTGCAATTTTTGGAGCTCTCATTTATGCGGCGCTTTCCTTGAAAAGCAAACTTGCCCATCGTTTGTTCGGTGCCCGGATCGATCGGTTAAAAGCTAAATTAGGATTATAAGCTGGAGGTTTGAAGTGTAAAAAAAAGGGTATTGAATGGTGAATCCCCAGATTAAAATATATTGGCCTTGCCTGTCATAAAGTGGGCAAGGCTTTTTACTGAAAAAGGCTTTAGGAGGAAACGATGAGAATAGATAAGATTTTATCCAATATTGGTTATGGCAGCAGGAAAGAAGTGAAAAAGCTCCTGAAATCCGGCGCCGTCAAGGTCAATGAAAGGCTGCTTAAGGACCCGAAAGAACAAGTGGACCCTGATACGGAAATCGTGACGGTTCATGGTGAACGTGTTGAATACAGGGAATTCATATATTTAATGATGAATAAACCGCCAGGCGTTTTGTCGGCAACGGAAGACAAACACCAAGAAACAGTCATCGACATCCTGGAGCCAGAAGATTCGGTTTTCGAGCCATTTCCTGTAGGCCGTCTTGATAAGGACACAGAAGGCTTATTGCTGATCACGAATGACGGAAAGCTTGCCCACCAACTGCTTTCCCCAAAGAAACATGTCCCTAAAACATATTTTGCGGTCATTGATGGCGAAGTAACGGAACGGGATATCGAGGCATTCCGCAACGGCGTGACCCTGGATGATGGATACGAAACAAAACCAGGTGAATTGAACATTTTAAAATCAGGTCTGACATCGGATATCGAGCTGACGATCATGGAAGGAAAGTTCCATCAGGTGAAGCGGATGTTTGAGGCCGTTGGCAAACGTGTCGTCTACCTAAAGCGTCTTTCCATGGGGAGTTTACAGCTTGATGAGGAACTTGAGCTTGGTGAATACCGTGAGTTGACGACGGAGGAGCTTGAACAGTTAAAGGCGGGCCAACCGACTGAATGATAGCTGGACACAAAAAAAAGAGGCGGACAATATTGTCCGCCTCAAAGTATTTTACATATCGATCTTGTTCGGGTGGTCGTTCTTTTTACGATGACATCTTCACCTTTTTACTTGTTGTCGTCCAAAGGCCTCGGCTTGGGCTTTGAACAAGGTCATTGTATGCTAAGACATTTAAATCGCGCTGCACAGTTCGAGGAGTGATGCCAAATTCTTCTACAAGCTCTTGAGTAGAAACCGTACCGTTATTGCTAATGAACATATAAACGGATTTAATACGGGTTAACATGCGATTTGTTGAAGGTTTCAAAAAATCACTCCTTATTCTTTTCATTGTTATTCTGAACAAATGAAAACAACCGATATGTCGGACAGCATTTCAGCTGTCACTATGTACTTGCTATACCCACCCTATAACTCCTCGGAAACATTTAGAAAAAATAAGATGTCATTAGCTTCATTCTACCCCTTTGCAAAAGCAAATTCTAGGGAAAGATACCAATTGACTAAATATTACATTTATTATATCAAATTTTAACAAATTTATTCTCTTTACATATACAAAAATTAATAAAGATTTGATCCATTCGTTCACGAACATATTTTGCCAATAAAGGATGCTTAATATGCATCCCAAGATGTCACACAACACGAACGTTGACTATAAGGCATATACATGTTATTTTACTTAAAAAAGGATCATAAATCGTAATTGTTACGCTTTGTGTGTTGGTGGAGGAATTGCTTGCTGGCTTGCGGTTACGATGTCATAATGAGGTATCGGGCAGTATAGATTTTTATACATATCTAAAGGATTTAAATATAAACAAATTAGAGGTAGAGCCATATGAACGAAAGATTAATGGAGTTTTTATTGCGCGACGAAGTGACCAGACTTTCTGGCGTGAAAAAACAAGTGTATGAATTCATCGTGAACGAAGAAGATTATCTTGCTTCGAAGTCGGACACGGTCGATCAATTCATGAGATTGCTGGTAAAGCATTCCCCGCCCCGGCTCGCAGCCCGTCATTTCAATATGCCTTATGGGGAAATCATTCGTTTCATGAATGAAATAGAAGATGAACTGAATGAGAGATTAGAGGAAAGATGCAAGAAAGTGAAGTGGATGGACTACACGGAAAAGGACCAACAGGCATTTGTGAAATATCATAGAAAGTTATATCTATTCGTAAATTAATAAATTGGATTATGAAAATGCCCTGATATGAAAGGGCATTTTTTATTTGGTCCGGAACCGTTAAACGGGAATCCAGCACAACCATTCCTTTAAATCCAGGGTTCCAGTAGAAATTCATCTTGATATAAACGTAAGCATATGTGTGGACTTTCTGCAGCAGTATAGGCGGGCGGCTTATGGAGAAAGGAATGGCTCCTTTTGCATGAAAGGAACTTTAAATAGGATATGTTATTTGCTAAGGTGATTTCTATCAAAATTTAAAACAAAGTTGATTGGAGCGGGTGTTCGAGACTCCTGCGGGAATAGCGCGTCTAGGGGAGACCCTTCGGCGAAAAAGCGCCAGGAGGCTTCCCTTACCGCCCGCGGAAAGCGAGTACCTGGAGTGGAAATCAATGATTGAATTTTACAAACCCTCAAGAAAACGTTCCAATTGATTTCAGAAATGCGCTCCCTTTCCGCCGACTGTCTGCCGAGCCTCCTCGTCGCAAGCTCCTGCGTCTCGGTTAGCCAGTAATTCGACAGGTGTGTCGCAAATTTCTTTAATTCAGAGAGTTTTCATCATATAAAACATTAAAAATACATAAAGGATAACCAAGTTTTGTTTTAAAAATGTAGTAAAAATCCCCTCGGTAATCATGAAAGGGATTCGGGATGAGACCATTCCCATTAGGTCGACAAACTCAAAGAAAAGCGAGTTTACCTGCAGTTTTTTTAAAAAAAACATTCCAGTTGATTGGAACGGAAGGTACGAGACTCCTGCGGGAATAGCGCGTCCAGGGCAGACCCCGCAGGCGCAAAAGCGCCGAGGAGGCTTTCTGGACCGCCCGCGGAAAGCAAGTGCCTGAAGAGGAAATCAACAATCGAATTTTAAAAACCCTCAAAAAAAAAGGGAACTATACTGCTGTATAGTTCCCGTTTTTTC
This sequence comes from Peribacillus sp. V2I11, assembly GCF_030817135.1. NCBI lineage: Bacteria > Bacillati > Bacillota > Bacilli > Caryophanales > Bacillaceae > Peribacillus > Peribacillus sp. V2I11. Next base: position 3,703,014 of record NZ_JAUSYW010000001.1, read on the forward strand.
TTGCTTTTAAGAAAGAATTAAATGTGTGTCGGTCTCTTTAAACGAAGAGATGAAATCTTTATGTAAATGATCGTCAGTAATGATGTAATCGATTTTATCCAGTGACGATATCCCGATGGTCACGTCATTCCCGAACTTTTTGCTGTCAGCGGCAACATAAACTTCTTGGGATAAATCAATGATTTTTTTTCGTGTGTTCGCTTCTTCTAAATTATAGTCGGATATGCCTTTTTCAACGGTTATGCCACTCGCACAAATGAATGCTTTGAAATATTCAATTCACTAAAGTTGAATAAGTAGTCAAACGCAACAATGGATTGTTCATTTCGCCTGACTTTACCCCCCCTATGATCAAAATCTCGATATCCTCCGCAGACACCTTTTATGCAAAACGGAGACTTTACCATCAAAACGATGGAGGAACTACCTGAACTCATAGATCGCATCAACCTTCTTATAGCAGAAGGGAAAAGACCTCGTTCAAGCTAACATTCAGTATAAAAAAAGTGCAGCAACTTTCGTCCTTAAGTAGGAATGAAGGGTTGCTGCACTTTTTTTCGCTTACCACTTCGCTGAACAGCATTACATTCGCTTTTTTTCAACTCATTCATACGTGTATACTGAATCGTTTTTTTGAAATTTAACAGAGTTATTTAACGACTGCTTATTGTAAAAAGTGAGAAAAGAGTGTACGATTAATTGAGAATGATAATCAATCACATTTGATTGCCGGGGAGTGGACGTAAATGGAACGGCAAGATTTATTTGATGTAACGGTAATTGGAGGAGGGCCAGCAGGCCTTTACTCCACTTTTTATAGCGGACTTAGAGAAATGAAAGTTAAACTGATTGAATACCAGCCACGGCTAGGCGGGAAAATTCATGTATACCCAGAGAAAATGATTTGGGATGTAGGAGGGCTGACACCCACTACTGGGGAAAAATTAATTGAGCAGCTGGTGGAGCAAGGTTTAACATTCAATCCAACAGTCGTCTTGAATGAAAAAGTGGAATCAATCACACGCAATGAAGAAGGTATCTTCGTTTTACATACCGCTTCAGGGCAAATGCACTTTTCCAAAACGATCATTGTCGCGGTTGGCGGCGGAATTCTGAATCCGCAAAAGTTGGAAATAGACGGGGCTGAAAGGTTTGAAGTCTCCAATTTAAACTATACGGTTAAGTCTTTCAATCGTTTCAAGGATAAGACGGTGATCATTTCAGGCGGCGGGAATTCTGCAATAGACTGGGCAAATGAATTGGAGCCCATCGCCAAAAAGGTGTATCTGACGTACAGGAAAGATAGTTTAGCAGGTCATGAATCACAAGCAAGGCAATTGATGGAAAGCTCTGCTGTTTGTTTCTTGAATACGACGATTACAAAACTGATCGCCTGTGCTGATCATGAATCGATTGAACATGTTGAACTGACGAATCACGCAACGGGAGAGGTTTCTTACTTGCCGATCGATGAAGTCATCATCAATCATGGTTATGAGCGTGATACGTCGCTGCTTCGACATAGTAAAGTGGATATTGCCATAGCCGACAATTATTATATTGAAGGTACTCCTTCAAGTGAATCCTCGATGGATGGAATATACGCTGCCGGTGATATCTTACAGCATGAAGGTAAATTGAACCTGATAGCAGGTACTTTTCAAGATGCAGCAAATGCCGTAAACAAAGCAAAGCAATATATCCAGCCTGACGCTCACGGAGTGGGGATGGTTTCTTCCCATAATGATATCTTTAAAAAGCGCAACAGGGAATTGATCAAGGGAAATGATGAAACCGGCTGGGGTACTTTAAAGGAAACGGAAACTGAAAGCCGGTTCGAAATGTTTCATCCCGAACCATGTTGAATCCGATTGGATCGAAGAAATTTGCGACACTCCTGCCGAATGACTGGCTAGCCAAGGCCCCCGCTAGATGCTTGCGGCAGGAGACTTGGCAGACAGTCGGCGGAAAGGGAGCGGATTTCCGAAAACAGCTGGAACTTCTTCGGATTTTTCCACAGTCCAAAAGCTCCAGGGCCTCATGGGCCCTGGAGCTTTTGGCAGCTTATAGAGATTCTTTAATGACCTTCTTGTAATGGAATACGGATAGGATTCCGAAGATCGAATACAATGCCGTGTATAATGCCATGACGATGATCATCGGTGCCCAAACTTCGGTCCCGAATAAGAACCATCCTGATTGGACTGCGAAATAACTGTGAAGCAGCCCGACGACTAAAGGAATGCCGAAATTGAAAACTTGTTTTGCTTGGATTCCCCTGAGTAAGTCACCACGCGTGAATCCTAGTTTTCTTAAGATGGTATAATTGGATTTTTCACCTTCACTTTCATCCATTTGTTTGAAATACAGGATACAACCGGATGTGATGAGGAAGGTTAATCCCAAGAATCCGACGATGAACATGATAAGGCCCATATTCTTCTTCTGGGTGTTGAACATTTCTAATTGGGAATCATTCACATGTTCTTCTTTGAAACCCATTTTATTGAATAGATCATTCGCTTTTTCAAGTTCAGCTTCATCTCTCACATCAATGCCGATATTTACAGATGATACTTTTTGGATTTTCGGGTCGACATCCTTTTTCAAACGGTCGAATATCGTTTGGTCTACAATGGCAACGGGCAATCCGCCGTTCGTGAAGTAATAAGACACGAAGGTATCATCATTCAATCCCATATATGTTTGCGGAATCACTGCGTGTTTTCCCTTCAGTTCAATCTTTCCGGATTCCTTCAAGGACATGACTTTCTCCATCATATTACTGTATCCGCTGAAAAGGGTCTCGTCTTCAGCGAGGTTGATTCCTTTAACGGATTCATCACTGATGACGGGAACGGTCATGATGTCCGGATCGAAGTTCACTCCTTCCAGGCTGGTTTCCATTATTTCCTTTACATTGACATCCACTTGAATGACATCGATCACCTTTTCGTCATAATCAATTTTACTGTCTGATAAAGCTTCTTTGAATGCATCCGCATCTTTCATATCCGTCATGGAAAAATCGGTAGGGATACTGCTTTGTGCACTCTTCTCCGCAGAGTAGTAGGAGATATAGCTTAATGATAATAACCCAATCGCCAAAGCCGAAACGGTCGTGATGATCGTCAATAATATCGCATTCGATTTCATCCGGAACATGATGGATGAAAGGGACAATACTTCATTGATGTTCAAATATCCATTTTTCTTTTTACGGACAATATTAAAGATGAAGCTTACGGATCCTTTATAGAATAGGTAAGTACCGATGATGACGCATGCCAGAATGAAGACCATGGCCATAAAAAGCTCGGTCATCTCTGAAAAAGCTCCATCGAATAATTTGGATGAAACGACATAGCCGGCAATGATCAGGATGATTCCGAATATCCCTATGATCATTTCGAACATCGAAACCTTTTTCACTTTTCCTTCCGTCATTGAATTCACTCTAAATAATGATAAGATGGTCTGCCTTTTAATGAAGGCATAATTCATCAACATGATGACAAGATAGATGGCGCCAAAAACGAGAATGGTTTGCACAAGCGGCTGAAAAGAAAATTTAAGGGTCGCGATCGCCTGGACACCCATTATTTTAAATAGTATCATGATGATCAATTTTGAAGCGGCAAACCCTACAAAGATCCCCAGGAATACGGAACAGAAATAAAGGATCAGGTTTTCCACACTCAGGATACGGAATATCCTGTTCTTGGTCATGCCTATCAATTGGAATAAGCCAATTTCTTTACTGCGTCTTTTTAAGAAAATGCTATTTGCATATAATAGGAATATGGAAACGATCGCAACAAGCAGGATCGATGCAGCCTTGATGGAGGCGGCCCCTTTCACCGTACCCTCCGCTTCATCCAGCGATGGGTCATATTGCAAGGTGACAAAGGCAAAGTAAAGGGAAGCGCTGAATACCAGGGCAAACACATACAGATAATAGTTCTTCAGATTCTTCTTCAGATTTCGAAAGATGAGTTGATTAATGCTCATTTTGAACCCCTCCCAATACACCTTGGGTTTTCATGATGTCCTTGAAGAAGGTTTGTCTGGATTCTTCACCTTTATTCAATTGTGTATATATTTGCCCATCTTTAATGAAGATGACTCGGCTGCAATAACTGGCCGCCACTGGATCATGGGTTACCATGATGATGGTCGCCTTGCGCTTTTGATTCATTTCGCTCAGTTTGTTCAGTAAATCGGAAGCTGATTTGGAGTCAAGCGCCCCAGTCGGTTCATCCGCAAAAATGATGCTTGGATCATGGATGAAAGCCCGTGCTGCAGACGTACGCTGTTTTTGGCCACCGGAAATTTCATTTGGGTATTTATCCTTCACTTCATATATGCCCAGTTCTTTCGCCACGTTATCAAACTTTTGTGCCGCTTCATTATTGGGCGTTTTGGTAATGGATAAGGGCAGAAGGATATTTTCTTTGACAGTCAGTGTGTCCAATAAGTTATATTCCTGGAAGATGAAGCCCAGATGGTTCTTCCGGAATTCGGCCAACTTCTTTTCCTTCATCCCTGAAATCACTCTTCCATCAATCGTAATGGTGCCGTTGCTGATTTTATCGATCGAGGAAAGGACATTAAGCAAAGTCGTTTTACCTGAACCGGATGCACCCATGATACTTACGAATTCACCTTCTTGTATGCTTAAATCGAGACCCTTTAATACTTCTTGTTTATTGAATTTATTACCATAGCTTTTATGGATTTTTTTCGCTTCTAATATACTCATTTGGATACACTCCTTTTTTTCTATATCCTCATTATAAAAGGCCATGTATTTCTTTTCCTTCGTTTGGACGAACAAAGAATAAAAGCATGTGACACTTTTGTCACATGCTTGTGATATTCACGAAATCATTTCTTTTTGGGAAGGTCAAGGTAACTGTCGTTCCGGTACCAAGCTCTGATTTCACGTCAATGGAGATGAATAGGGACTCGGCTGCATTCTTGGTTAAATATAAACCCATGCCAGTTGCCGCATTGTCACGATGATTTGTTGTGGAAGTAAATCCTTTATCAAATATGCGGGATAAATCCTTTGGGTCGATGCCCCGTCCAGAATCCTTCACTTCAAGAACCGTTTGTTCAGCTTGTTCATGGCTATATATCGTGATATCTGAGTTTTCACTGTATTTAATCGAGTTGGTCAAGAGCTGCCTCATGATGAAGGCCAGCCATTTGGCATCAGTAAGCACTTCGGTTACATCCAATTGTATGTCGAAGCCGATCCCTTTTTGAATGCACCATGATTGCAGCGTTTTAATCTCATCAAAGATTATTGTTTCCAAATCGGTTTTCTCTATATACAAATCATTTTCGATGAAAGGCATGCGCCTTTGATGGAGCTGCTGATCAAGAAGCAGGTGAATGCGCAGCCACTCATAAGTCAAATGGGATTTCAGCAATTCATCATCCAAGCGGTCAATCATTAAATGCATCGCCGTCAATGGTGTCTTCACTTCATGAATCCAAGATAATAATTCATCCTTCTCCTGCTCTAAAGTCATTTGACCAATTGATGCGGATTGCTTCAATATTTCGGTTTGGTTAATGATGCTGTTTTCTATGATTTTTTCGAAAGGGCTTTCCGGTTCGGCTATATTCGTAATATCCAGGTTTTCTTCCCGCGCTTCTAAACTTTTATAAAAATATGTTTCTTTTTTATAGCGGAATATCAAAAACATACTGAATATGAGCAATGATAAAAAAACAATATACAGTATGGGCTTTAACGGAATGGCCGAATCAAGAAAAGCGACAAAGATAATGAATAGATGAAGAAGTATGTAGAATATGATCCAGCTGAACCTTTCCACGAGATATTTTCTGATCATGCATTTGCCTCTTCCACGGCTATATAGCCCTGTCCAACCTTCGTTTCGATAAATTGCCCTAAACCCAGTTCATCCAACCTCTTTCGTAAACGGTTCACATTCACTGTAAGGGTGTTATCGCTTATGAAACGTTTGTCATCCCATAAGCTGTTGATCAATTCTTCACGGCTTACGATCTTGTTTTTCTGTTCAATGAGCTTTTTCAAGATGAAAATTTCATTTTTCGTCAATTCGATTGTGCCAGTCTCGGCCGAGACCGTGTTCTTCTCGTAATCCACAGTTGCGCCGCACCAGGTTTTCAATTCGATCTTTTCGGTATTGTAATTATAGACACGGCGAAGGGTGGCCTGTATCTTTGCGATGAGTACATCAAAATGAAAAGGCTTCTGGATAAAATCATCAGCTCCAAGCTGCATGGACATCACCATGTCGGTAGGATGATCACGTGAGGATAAAAAGATGATGGGAACATTGGAATGGGTCCGGATCATTCTGCACCAATGAAACCCATCAAACTTCGGTAACTGTATATCAATGATGACCAAATCAGGTTTTATGTCCGTAAATTCCTGAACCACTTTACTAAAATCGCCGATTCCGTAAATATCATAAGACCATTGCGCCAATCTATCTTTAATTTCATTGAATAACGTCGTATCATCTTCTATCAATAGTAGTTTAAACAATGGATTCACCGCACTTTCCAGCTTTTTCTTAAAAGTATATAGTAAAACCTTTATAGGTTCTAGAGGAAGGGAGGAACACAGAAGCTGTAATCGCCTACCGGTTGTATGTAAACCATTATTATATTAAAATTGGGAATAACGAATGGAGGAAGTGAATTTATGTCTGATTTTCCTAATTGCCCTGTATGTGATTCAGAATATACATACGAAGACGGTAGTCTTTTTGTTTGTCCGGAATGCGCCCATGAGTGGACGGTGGAAGCGGAAACGGAAAATGGAGACCAAAAGAAGACGATCAAAGATGCTAATGGAAATCCCTTGAACGATGGTGATACCGTTACGGTAATCAAGGATCTTAAAGTGAAAGGGAGCTCATCCGTCTTAAAAATGGGCACTAAAGTCAAAAGCATCCGTCTAGTTGAAGGTGATCATGATATTGATTGCAAGATTGATGGTTTTGGTGCAATGAAATTAAAATCCCAATTTGTTAAAAAGGTATAAGTAAAAAAGAACGGCCTAATGAAGTGAACCCAAAAAGTTAGACACTTTATTTACTTAGGCAGCCTTGAGGGCATGAACCCGGTAATCTACCGGGCTCATGCCTTTTAATTTTACCTTGATTCTTTGATGATTGTAGTAATGGATATATTCTTCTAGTTCTTGTTTGAAATGCTCCATGCTTTTAAATTCTTGAAGATAGAGTAATTCGGATTTTAATAAGCCAAAGAAGTTTTCAATGACCGCATTATCGAGACAATTTCCTTTGCGGGACATGCTTTGTGTAATGTTATGTTTTTTCAAATCATGCGAGTATTGTTTCATCTGATAATGCCAGCCCTGATCTGAATGGAGAATGGGTGAATCTTTCGATTCCAAGCGATCAAAGGCTTTATCCAGCATTTTGGAAACGAGCGGATAAACAGGACGAGATTCGATATTATGGGCGATGATTTCTCCATTAAACAGGTCTAGAATGGCCGATAAGTATAGTTTCTCCCCAGCTAGATGGAATTCTGTGACGTCTGTCACCCATTTTTCATTGGACTTTGCCGCCTTGAAATCACGTGCTAGAATGTTGGGCGCAATCTTGCCGATGTTCCCTTTGTACGAACGGTATTTCTTCATGCGAACTAATGACTTCAATCCTAGTTCATTCATCAATCGGAGAACTGTTTTATGATTGATGCGAGCACCTCGGTTACGTAATTCTAGGGTGATACGCCGATACCCATAACGCCCTTTATGCGTATGGAATATCTCTTTGATAAGGGATTTAATTTCTGTGTATTTATCCTCACGCCCGAAGGCGTTAACCCAATAATAGTACGTACTCCGTGCCATTTTAGAAATGGATAGAAGTAGATTTAAATCAAATTGTTTCCTTAGTTCATGGACTACTTTCGCTTTTTCTTTCTTTGTAAGGCTTCCTTTTCTTGAACTAAGGCATTCAACTTTTTTAGATAGGCATTCTCTGCACGTAAGTATTCTAATTCGGCAAGAAGTGCTTCTTGGGAGCCATTAGCTGGCGATTTTTTCTTAGTTTCTTTTTTCATGGATAGACGCCCCTTTTTCTTTGGTTTAAGGGCGTCTATACCTCCTTCCTTAAACTGATTTGCCCAATTCAAAAGTGTAGAATCGGAAGGAAGGTTATAGTGTACAGCGGTCTCGTTGATCGATGCCCCATATTCGTTCAAATATTTAAGTACTTCTAGTTTAAAGGGCAAAGTGTAATTTGTATAGGATGAAACAAGTCCTTCCATCCCATGTTTTAGATAGCGAGCGACCCATCTTTTCAGAGGGGATAAACCTACATTTCTTTCTTGAGCAATGGATTTATAGGATTTTTTCCCTTCTAAGTACTCTAAAACTGCATTTGATTTTTCGTCTATCGTATATTTAGTCAAAAAAACTGCACCTCCAATTGTTAGATGTTGTCTAACAATTGGGGTGCAGTTCATAATCCATTGATTAGGCCGTTCTTTTTTACGTTGCTTCTTAATAAACTTTGTCCCCGTTAAAGATTGAATTCTTGACGACCACATAATCCACATTCCGGATGGCTTCCAACTTGGTTCCACCGGCATATGAAATGGAAGACTGAAGATCTTGTTCCATTTCCTTCAACGTATCTTCCAAAGAGCCTTTGTGCTCGACAAACATCTTTTTGCCTTCAACGTTTTTCTTTTCACCTTTTTGGAATTCAGAAGCTGAACCAAAGTATTCTTTAAAGGCCTTTCCATCTTTCTCGATCGTTTGACCTGGAGATTCCTCATGTCCGGCAAATAGTGAACCGATCATGACCATCGAAGCGCCAAATCTAACTGATTTAGCAATATCACCGTTCGTGCGAATGCCGCCGTCTGCTATGATTGGCTTGCTTGCCGCTTTTGCACACCAGCGAAGTGCAGCTAGTTGCCAGCCGCCCGTTCCAAATCCAGTCTTGATTTTAGTGATGCATACTTTCCCTGGCCCGATGCCCACCTTTGTAGCATCGGCACCGGCATGTTCCAATTCCCGTACCGCTTCAGGAGTTCCCACATTTCCTGCAATGACAAAACTTTCAGGTAAATGTTTTTTAATATGCTGTATCATTTTTATCACGGCATTGGAATGGCCGTGTGCAATATCTATCGTAATGTATTCAGGTACAATGTTGTCTTCCGATAATTGTTCGATGAATCCGTATTCTTCTTCTTTAACGCCGACGCTGATGGATGCGATCAATTCTCTTGAATGCATGTCTTTAATGAAAGTCAGTCGTTTTTCTGGCTCAAAACGATGCATTACATAAAAGTAACCGTTTTCAGCCAAGTAAATGGCAATCTTTTCATCAATGATCGTTTGCATATTGGCAGGTACTACAGGTAACTTGAATGTATGTTTACCCAAAGTAACGGATGTATCACACTCAGAACGGCTATTTACTACACATTTTGCAGGAATTAATTGAATATCTTCATAATCAAACACGTTTTCCATGTTATGCACCTCTATATACGAATATTTTTGTCTTTTTATATAAAAATTGTTCGCCCATTAGGTAATGTACATCATTTTTGACAGTAAGTCAAAATTTTTAATGGTTTTATTTTAATTTTATTTCAACTTGATGGAAAATCCGTTACAGGGCAGGAAGCTGAAAAATACGAACGAACATGATTGGAACGTAGGGCACTCGCTTTCCGCGGGCTGGACGGACTTTTCCCGCAGGTGTCTCGTACACCCGTTCCAATCACTTTGTGTGGGTTCGGAATGGTCTCATCCCGAAGCATGATTTTAAAACCTAGGTTATCCTTCATGATTTTTTACTGTAACCTTTTGGATAAAGAAATTTGCGACTCTCCTGCCGAATAACTGGCTAATCGAGACCCTGCTAAATGCTTGCGGCAGGAGGCTTGGCAGACAGTCGGCGGAAAGGGGTCGGATTCCTGAAATCAATTCCAACGTTTTTATTTGTTTACAGCCTGAAATACTTAAGTATTTTCACCAATCTGACGACTTTTACACCTTTACTTTTTTTTACATCATCTTAACGTTGACCGACATGTCACTAAGTTAAAATGATAATGGGTAACGAAAAAGAATAGGGGGATTGGCATGAAGGTTGAATTACATTGTCATACGAACATTTCAGATGGTTCCAGTTCTTTTGAAGAACTATTGGAGGTTGCAAAAAGGGAGAGCATCGGCCATTTAGCGATTACGAATCATGATACAACGATGAGATTGCAAGAGATGGTGGAACGGGGAAAGGAAATAGGAATTGAAATCATCCCCGGTATAGAAATTTCTGGTTATGACTTTGCCAGAGGCAGGCGTGTACATATTTTGGGCTATTTTGTTGAGCCTGGTCATAAGGCACTTGAAGAGCTATGTCATCCATTGATTGAAAAAAGGAATGCAGCTTCTGAAAAAATGGTGGAGCGGCTAATCTATGCAGGATATCGAATAACTTGGGATCAGGTTTCTAAATTCAGGGGAGGAACCGGTATTTATAAACAGCATATTATGCTAGCGCTGCGGGAATCGGGGTATACGGATTCTATCTATGGAGATTTGTATAAGAAGATCTTCAGTCGCGGCCAAAATGGAGAAGAGGCGGGCATTGCCTTTATACCTATGGAGTATGTGGATGCCATTCTGGCTGTGAAAGCGATTCGTGCTGCCGGAGGCGTTCCGGTCCTTGCTCATCCTGGACAATACGGGAGTTTCGAAATTACTCCTGATCTTGTGGAAGCAGGGCTTGAAGGGATTGAAGTTCTTCACCCGCATCATGGTCATGCAGAAGAGGAAAGAGCGATTTCATATGCAGATCAGTATAATCTCATTAAGACAGGAGGTTCAGATTTTCATGGGGATTATGGGGAGAAGCCGATTCGGCTTGGCAGTATGAGCCCTGGAAAGGAATGTGTGGATGCTTTGAAATTAAGGAAAAAAAGCATGGCCATTAATGATGTGGTATTGAAAAATATTGATCTATGAAACCAGGGATTTGGCTGTGAAAGCGGCCTGTTCATATGCTGGACGAGCAGTTTGAAAGACTAAACGATGAAGGATGTTGTATTGAAAAGATCCATAAAATAAGTATTCCCTTTCGTTCTGGTGATTGACCAGGACTTTTTTTTTACAAGAAACTCATGGTAGCTTCATATTTTCTCATTACACTGACATTAACAGGGGAAAATAGGTATTGGGTAGATCTAAAATTTAAAGGGGGATTTCTGTTGGCGGAAAAAAACTTTTTAGTGGATCATTTGATATCGGAAATTAAGAGCGGGACCTTTCAATTGGATAAGAAGTTACCTTCGGAGCATATACTCGCTGATCAATTTAATGTTCCCAGAATGATTGTCAGGAAGGCATATGAGCAGCTTCAAGATTTAGGCTTTATCTATTCAAAGCAAGGTAAGGGAAGTTATGTCCAGGAAAGCAAGAAGCAAATTCCGTTAATTCTATCCGGAGATGTTAGTTTCACCGAGAAAATGAATGAATTCCAGTTTTCCTTTCAAACGAGTACGATTTTTTGCGAAGAACTTTCTTATGATCAGAAGATTTTTCAAAGCCTCGATGTGGAAAGTGATGACAAGGTCTATAAAATTGGCAGGCTTAGGTTAATGGACGGTTTCCCGATTGCACTTCATACATCATTTGTAGCAAAATCAACATTTCCTGAAATAGATAATGACGGTCCTGATATTACCTCTATGTTCCAATATTATAGGCAGCGAGGTTATGTAGAATTCGAATCCAGCAGGAGCACGCTGAACGTGATTTTTCCTACTCTTTTCGAACGGGATATTTTGCAGTGTTCAAGTTTATTTCCACTTTTGCAAGTGGAATCGTTATGCCGGGATAAGCGGAGCAATCAAGTCCTTGAGCACACGGTCATAATCTATCGAAGCGATTGTTTCACATATGTTATATAAAAACTTCCATTCCAGATACCGCTCGAATTCAAGAGTAAATGCTCTGAATTCACGAGTAAAAGTACAAAACTCACGAGTAAATGCTCCGAATTCACGAGTAAAAGTACGAAACTCACGAGTAAAGCTCGAATTAATGAGTAATAGCACGAAATTTGAATAGTGTAGGCCCGGCTTTAACAAATTTCATACAAAGATTTACTCTTTCTTAACGAACGTTCACTTGGCAACAAGATACATTGAAGATGTAGCGGGAAACTAAAACATTTGGAGGCCGATGGAATGAGAAGAAGGGAAAGAACCGAGATTTTGATTCAAGGCTCTGAGGACATTGCAAAGGAATTCGCCAAGGAAATAGAAATGAAATATAAAGTTACCGTCATTCAAAAGCCAGAGAGTGCCCTTGTGTTGCTAAAGTCAAGGGAAACGGCAAAAAAGAGCTTGTTTTATCTAGGGGAAATGCTGGTGACTGAATGCACGGTCCAAATCCAGGATTCAATCGGGATTGGTATCGTTAAGGAACATCGGGAAGAGCTGGCACATAGTTTAGCTATCATTGATGCTGCTTATCAGGCTGATCTTGGCGAAACAAGAGTATGGACACATGTTTTAGAAAATGAGAAGAAGAATAAACAGAAGAATCTTCAAGAGCTGAACCGATCAATCTTAAGAACCAAGGTAAACTTTGAAACAATGGATGTTTAATAAGGGGGGAAAGCAATGAATTTGGATGTGGTTCATGATATACAAACTGTTTATAGAAAGCTTGTAACGGCGACTTCAAGACCTGGAACTTTAGTGGTTTTGGAGAGGGAAGCCAAGACGTTGGATGTTCAAATGGAATGCTTTTCTTCTACCATCCTGCTTGCACGCACGGTACTTGACCCTGAAGTGACTTTTAAGGTCATTGCAAAGGAGGAGGAGGCGGTGTCAAGAATGATTAATCAGCTTACTTATTCAAAACCTGTCGATTTGCAGGAAGCGGATTTTATCTTTATTTTACTTGATGCCTTCGAGGAGCAAATGAAGGAAGCTTTGAATAAAGCAAAGGTAGGAAATCTGTTGAACCCTCATGAATCGGCAATGATCATTCTAGAAGTACCGGATGTAACGAAAGGGGACTCCATGATCCTTTCAGGACCAGGAATTCAACAGGAATCATTCATAAGCCTCCCGTATGTATCCGCCTGGCTGGGTGCAAGGAACGAAAAAAACATAGAATTCCCTTTAGGAATCGATATGTATTTTGTGGATCAACATGATCGTTTAATAGCTTTACCGAGAACGACTAAAATCAAAGAAAATGGGGGTGAGATTATATGGGATATGTTGCAGTAAAGGGCGGAACAAAGGCGATTGAGGAATCCATCAAACGCTTAAAGTATGGATCTCAAATTATGTGAGGAGGGTGATTTTATAATGCAGGCAGAGGGTCTAATCAAACCATTTCCTTCTTCTACTGGCCAGGAGTTAGATAAAATGCTACTCGGAATCTTTCGAGGAAATAGATAAAGGTGCGATAGAAGCCTTGCAAGCAAGCGGTGCGAATTGGTGGCAGATCGTGTTCCAAGTCATCATTCCATCTTCGATCACTTATATCATTTCATGGACTTTCATGCGCTTTGAAATCAATTTTGCAGTGGCGGTCGCAATGGGCGCAGCGGCAGGCGCAGGAGGAATCGGCTTCGATATGTTCATGGCAAGTGGATTTTACTTTGACTTGAGTGAAATTGGCGCAATCACTTATTTTATCCTGATAATTGCAATCTGTCTTGAAATCTTCGCAACACAAATCAAAAGAAAACTGAAAGTATCATCTTGATTCTAGGGTTCTTCCCATCTATCAATATGGTGCAGCCCCTGACAGTCACGTTCGTTTCATAGCATGCATGAAAGAAGACCACAAAATGAAGTGGTCTCTTTATGTTGAAAATTTTTAAATGTTGTCTCCGGCTGATTACTAATGGTGCCATTGTCATGAAAGGCTTATATAAGGGCGGACTTTATTTCTTGTATCTGTTTGATATGCCTTTGTTCATGTAAGGATAATAATTCAATCCATTGATCCAATGAGAGGTCCCCGAACAGGGGATGCTTGGCTTTCTTTCTATTTAACAAGATATCTGAATCCATATCATAAAGAACCTGTAATAATCGATCCCTTGATTCTGCCAGCAAATCCATAAGGCCCGATAATTGAAAGGGGGTTGAAGAGGGTGAAACGTTGTCAGGGGATACGAATCTCTTTGTTCTATTAGTAACCAGGTAAATGTTTTTTTGAATGATATTATTAAAGTCCCTTTCACGAATGCCATTTGCTATAGCTTCTGTAAAAACCTGTTCCGTAAGATATAAATGATGGCAAATTTGGGCGATGCTCCATACTTCAGGTGCAGGCCTATGGTGGAGCATTTTTTCATCCAACTCCGTAATTACCTCTATTAACTGGTTTCTTGATTCGAATAGCAAATCATACTCGATATAATTCATGAGAACTCCCCTTTTGTGACACCCCCATTTGAAAGCATCACGGAATTTTTTAGATAGGAAAAAAAGGGATATCGACTGCATGACAAATGCAATAAAAACTAAGGTTATACGATGTGGTATTTATAAAAAACACATTGATTTCAAGGATTATGATTTTTATTCATTGATGGAATATGAATGTCTAATGATTGCCGGGGTGTGACACTATGCATTTAAGGAAGGTTTCTTTTTGGGAAAGATCGTTAAAGATATCTCGCATTGTATAAAAAAAGCATGTTTCATGTGTAAGACCTTGCTTCAAAGAGTGGCTTTTTTGTTGTCTTGAGGAAGAAATGCAGAGCTGAAGTCAGCTCTGTACTTCCCAGGGACTACATTTTTTCTGGAGCTTTGATACCCTATCATGCCTATGCAAAAAAGTTAAGTTTATGCCTCCTTAGAATGTTGCGCTTCAATACAAGAATGCGACGTCCAGTGCTTCCTCTGATGAACCGGAAAATGTAAGCTGGCATTCAAGGGGAAAAAAGAAACTAAAAGAAGCTGGATATTGGAATTGATTATATCTGAATTATAGCACAGTTAATATTTTCCTAGAAATGATTATATGAAAAAAGACGGAAGGTTTACACATCGTCTTTTTGTATTTTATATGAGAGAGGTTGCGAACCGAATGGGGAGCTTTTAAACTGAAGATGGACAAAATGAACTAGGATGGTGAATGCAATGGCTAAAACAATAGTCGAAAAACTGAACTTACATAAATATGAACGGGTTGCAGTCTTGAATCTGCCAGCCGGGACGGATTATTTAGCAGAGCTGCCGGATTACGATACAGAGCTTAATGAAAGTGCCTATGATCTTATATTTGCCTTTGTATTGGATATGGATTCTTTAAAAGGACCCGTGGATAAGGTGATCGAGAAAAATCATTTGAGTAAAAACGGCTATATCTATTTGGCATATCCCAAGAAGGGGAATAAAGAATATGCCACATATATTCATCGTGATGATCTGATGCAAGGCCTTGGTGCGGATGAAGACGGTTATGTTGGCTCGAGTGACCTGAAGTTTGCACGTATGGTTGGATTGGATGATGTCTTTACGGTAGTCGGATTGAAAGAAGATTCGAAAAATAGAAACCGTCCATCTACCAAAGCAAGCCAATCAGTAGATGATTATATCGAAATGATTTCTGAAATTGAGAAAGATTTGCAGGATTCTCCTCATTTGCTTGCGTTCTATCAATCACTTACCCCAGGATATCGCAAGGATTGGGCTCGTTACGTGTATAGTGCCAAACAAGAGTCGACCCAAGTGAAACGGCGTCAGGAAATGAAAATGATTTTAGGAGAAGGATACAAGAGCAGGGATTTATATCGAAGAAATAAGTGAGGGTGGGGAATGTCTTCCATTCTCTTTTTTTCTTGTTCTGTTCATCCTATCAAAAGCATATACTAGACCGAATCCAAACTTAAATCGTAATAATTCTGATTTGCGAGGTGGTTAAAATATGCTTTTGAAACGCTACACGGGAAATTTGCTATTATTGATTCTGCTGTTTTTGCTGCTAGCATTCTTTTTTCTAGGCGATGTGTTCATTCCCAAAGCGATTGATCTCTCGGGCTACCCGATGCTTCACTCTGTGTTCGTCGTGTTTTTGGGATTGTTTTTAGAATCGATTCCTTTCCTGTTCCTGGGGGCCATTGCCTCATCGTTCATCCAGTTGTTCATCAGTGAAGAAATCATTCAGCGGATGATACCAAAAAGACCCCTGACGGCCATTTTTGCTGCGATAGTGGCGGCGCTGATCATTCCGGTTTGCGAATGTGCAATCATCCCGGTCGTCCGGAGATTGATTCAAAAGGGTGTTCCGGTCCATGCAGGTGTTGTCTTGCTCGTAACGGCCCCGATATTGAATGTCATCGTGTTCGGCTCAACTTATTATGCGTTCCAAAATAATCCGGCCATTCTATATGGAAGAATCATACTTTGTGTCCTGACGGCCATAATCTTAGGTTTATTCATTCATATATTCAGCACTAAAGATGTGGTGAAAGAGGAGAAGGTGGAACTGGTACACGGGCATGAACATGATATTCAGTCCGGTAAATGGACAAGCTTCATTGAACATACTTCACAGGAATTTTTTATGGTCGGCAGATACTTTATCATCGGGGCCTTGTTTGCCAGTGTATTTCAAGTGTATATGGATCGGACCGTAATGGCCGATATGGGACAGGCGCCAATAAAAGGCACGGCATTGATGATGGGAATTGCGTTTGTGCTATCACTCTGTTCATCAGCTGATGCATTCGTTGCCGCCTCCTTCTCCCATAGTTTCCTGCCGGGATCCATACTGGGTTTCCTTGTATTTGGTCCCATGCTGGATTTGAAAAATGTCCTGATCATGATGTCCTGTTTTAAACGGAGCTTCGTCGTCACGTATGTCCTGCTTGTTTTCGCAGTCGTTTTCAGCCTATGCCTGATTGCAGGCGGATTGATCAGTAAGGGGGGCTTCTGATGAAACGTTTTTTTATCCAAAGACTTGAAGGATTGCTGCTGCTTGGACTGGGCCTCATGATCTTTAAATTGTATGTTTCGGGATATTTGACGAAATTGATTGCACCCAAAATGGTTCCATATGCATTGGCGGCCCTTTTTGCTTTTTTAGTGATCAGTCTTCTCCGAATGAAAAAACAAAAACAGGGTGAACAACATTGTGATTGCGGGTCGAATGGAGAGTCTTCCTCGTCCGCACTGGTCCTGAAATATAGTTTGTTCTTCATTCCGATTCTTCTGGGCTTCATCTTGACCGATTTTACATTAAGCGGGGAAGTGCTGGCGAAAAGAGGGATGGCGAAGCAGCAGACACAGATGGTAAGTTCATATGATTCAGGGAAACATGCGAATGGGGAGAAAATCTCCGTAACCGATGATAATTATTTTGAAGTACTGGATGATTTACTGAACAACCTTGATACGATCGAGGGAAAGGAAATAGAGATTTCGGGGTTCATATACCGTGAGGATACATTTACGAAAAAACAAATGGCCATCTCCCGCCTCTCCATGTCCTGCTGTGTGGTCGATGCGACGTTATACGGATATATGGTCAACGGGAATGTGGAAGGAATGAAGACGAATGATTGGTATACGATTACAGGGACATTAAAAAAAGGAAGCTATAAAGGGGAACCCGTACCGGTGATCGATTTAAAAGAGTCGAAGAAAATAAAGGCACCGGAAGAAGCTTATTTATATGAGAATGTACAAATCATTCAGTAGTAGTGGAAAACCCGGCAAAAGGATGCTTTTGCCGGGTTTTCCACTGGTGCCGAAAGGGGAATATTATTTTGCCGGTACGAAGACCCCTTTTTCATGTGAAAAGTCCTTGAGGCCATATATTCCATGATAAGACTCCATTCCACTTGTATTTATACCGCCGAATGGTTGAATACCTGTGGCGAGACCTCTCTCCCGTTCATATTTCAAGGCATACGATGATCTGATGGGCACCTGGTTCTCTGTATTTCATACTATATGGAATAAAGAACAGGGAGGGATTATGCCATGTATGGGCATGAAAAGTATGAAGGTGATTGGAACAGACAGCAGGATATGTTGATTCAGCTTGAAAAGGCGATAAATGGCGAGTATAGTGCCATCCAGTGTTATGAGAAATTGGCAGCATTAGCGCCGGATGAAAAGCAGAGGAAACAAATCATTGAAATAAGGGAAGATGAAATAAAACATTTTCAAGCATTCACCCGGATATACAACAGCTTGACCGGGATTCAGCCACAGCCTAAAGTGACGGAACCATGCCCGGACTCCTATGCAGCTGGATTGGAATTTGCCGTTCAAGATGAACAGGAAACAGTGGATTTTTATCTGGATGTCGCAGATGGTGCGGCTGATAGAACCATTCGGAAGGCGTTCCGGCGTGCTGCTGCTGATGAACAAAACCATGCCGTCTGGTTTTTGTTCTACTTAGTAAAACTCAAAGGCTGATTCATTCATTAGGAAAATTGAAAAAAAGCCAGGAAATTATCCTGACATTTTTTCACTTTAGGACAGCTCCTGGTTCATCAATGTAGGATTTTTTCGTAGCCCTGGTGAAATCGTCAAAGAGATGATTCCGCATAAGAGCAATCCGACCCCGATCCATGACATGGGGGCCAAGCTCTCGCCGACAAGGAAGACACCGAGAAGAGCGGCTGTCAGCGGTTCGGCGAGTGATAACGAAACCGCTGTTGATGAAGGAACGGATATTAGCCCTTTATTAAAAAATAAGTAGGCGGCTGCTGTAGCAAGAAGTCCAAGGTGAAGGCTGATGGCCAGCCCATTCGTAGTGCCGATCCAGCTGATATCCAGTATGAATAAAGCGGGTGCCAACAGCAGGGCGCTAAAACTGAAGATGACGGCGGCAGTTGCTTCTGGTGGTTGTTTCTCCAAAATCCTTTTACTAGCCAATGTGTATACCGTAAAGGAAGCTCCGGCCCCCAGCGCAAGCAGTGCACCTATTGGATCGATGGCAACTGATCCTTGATTGGAAAAAAGCAGTAAGCATCCGGCAATCGATAAACCTGTGGCGATCCACCAGCTTGATGATGGCCGTTTTTTACTGAACAGCCATTCAAGGAATCCGGCGATGATGGGGGCGCTGCTAAGAGTAATGATGGTGCCGATGGCAATTCCGGTCATGCTGACACCCATGAAAAATAGCGGCTGGTAACAGGCCATGCCTAACGTGGCTAAGATGGTTTCTTGCATTGGCCAGTTATACCGCGTCAATTTTTTTTGCCAGATTGCAATGAGCAATAAAGCGGCCCCGCCGACTGCCAAGCGGACGGCACCTATTGCAATGGGATGGGCTCCATCGGGGGCGAATGACTGGGCCGTTCCGGTGGTTCCCCACAGCATTGCCCCAAGGATGACGAGTAAATAGGGGTATTTTTCCTTCATGGAAGTTCTCCTGTAATAAAGATTTACTATTCAGACTATATGATTGTGCCGATTAAGTCAAAGGGGCCATTTGTTCGGGAGAACGTAACATAGTATAATGGCCTTACCATGGATAGGGGTGTAAGGGGGGATAATCATGTCTTCAGGTAATCGAAACAATCAAATTGGTCCGCCGCGGTTCGCTATTGCCATTCACTCTCTGGTTTGGCTTGCACAAAGCGAAAAGCTCCTGACAAGTTCGGCAATCGCCTTAAAGGTGAAGTCACATGCCACTTTTTTAAGAAGGGTGATGGCACAGCTTGCAGCTGCGGGGATCGTCGAAACAAAGGAAGGTCGGGAAGGCGGATATAGCTTGAAGGTGCCTGCCTCTCAGCTGACTTTGGCCGATGTGTATCAAGCGGTACGGCCGGAATGTCTTGTTTGTATGGAAACGAGCGAATGCGGTGAAGTCGGGAAGCAGCTGGATACGGCATTGGAGGAGATCATGAACGAAGCCGAAAAGGAAACATTGCGCCTGCTAAAAGGCTATACATTGGAAGAATTCATGAAAAAGGTCGACTTCACCAATTTTGAAAATGAGTGTCTAGGGTAATATCCTTGCAAGAGGATACCCAGGATTATATAATGTGCTTAATGCGATTGCATTTAAAATGAGGAGGTATTTACATGAAGGTGGAAATTTGGTCGGATTATCAATGTCCGTTCTGTTATATAGGAAAGCGTCGATTCGAAGAGGCTTTAAAGCAGTTTGAAAATAAAGATCATGTAGAGGTTTCATTTCGCAGTTTCGAGTTGAACCCAGAGGCTGAGCGGGATATCAATATGACTCAAAATGAAATGCTGGCCAAGAAATACGGCATGTCTCAAGCGCAGGTGGAGGCGAGCAATCAAAACCTGACTCAACAGGCTAAAGAATTGGGACTTGATTATCATTTGGACAAAGTGGTCTTAACGAATTCGTTCGATGCTCACCGCTTGATGCATTTTGCTGAATCAAAAGGTAAAGAGAAAGAAATGAATGAACACCTATTTAAAGCATACTTTACGGAAGGCAAACATATTGGCGATCACGCTACATTGGCTAGTTTGGCTGAAGAGGCCGGCCTTGAAAAGTCCGAGGCGGAAGCCATGCTGGCAGGATCGGCATTCACGGCGGAGGTTAGGGGAAATGAGCAAGAAGGAAGCCTGCTTGGTATTACAGGCGTGCCATTCTTTGTCTTTAACCGCAAGTATGGAATCTCCGGCGCCCAGCCAACAGAAGCGTTCCTGGATACGCTAAAAAAAGTATGGGCTGAGGAAAACCCGATTACAATGGTCAATGATCCAGCAACAGGCAACGCTTGTACGGACGGCTCTTGTAACGTGCCGGAAAAATAATGAAGATATGAAGAAGGAGACCCGAAACTGGGGTCTCCTTTTTTTACGTAAAAAGGAAATGTTATGTATGGCAAAGAATATAGTGTACAGGATCGCTTTTCGAAAAAGCCTGAAAAGAAAGGAAGCTAAAGGGTGTATATAATAATTGGAATACTAGTTTTCGTGCTTGCATGTGTAGTAACTGCCAAACTGATTTCCTATAAATATTGGACATGTATTTATACGGCATTCGGAAATGATAATTATTTTAAGGTGATTGCGAAATTGGAAAGGGAAGGGATACAATTCAAAACGAAAACGCCTATGAATTTAGGTTCCGAAAACTTTCAAAATCGCCATGAAACTAGTCAATATGATATTTTTGTAAAAAAAGAGCAGAAGCAAATTGCCCAAAGGGCCCTCCATAACAATTAATAAATGTTAGATCGTTAAAATTGGCTGTCCTTGCTGATATTTTTACTGGCAGGAAAAGGTAAAATGAGGGAATTGAAGATCCATGGAGGAAATGGGATTATATTTCTTACTAACGGAACTAAACCAAGATAAGAAGAGCTTGTTTTGATTCAATCTTTTAAAACCCGCTATATTATTATTGTTGTAGAGTATTTGCTTCAAACTCACGAGTAAAAGCCCGAAACTCACGAGTAAAAGCTCCAAACTTACGAGTAAAAGCCTGAAACTCACGAGTAAAAGCTCCAAACTCACGAGTAAAAGCCTGAAACTTACGAGTAAAAGCTCCAAACTCACGAGTAAAAGCCCGAAACTTACGAGTAAAAGCCCGAGCCTCCACGAGAGTGGGATTTATAAAAAGCAAAGTGCTGCTAAACCATTTTTCCATTGATTTCATATAGGAACAAGAAAGAAAATGCGTTGATTTTGATTTGGAATTCATTTTTTATAGTTTCAAAGACTGAAAATTTGTATAATGGGTGAGATGGATTTAATTGAATGTACATATAGGAGGGGCATGGATGAGTAAGCTTAATGGCAGGACCGTTGCTTTATTGGGAGCGAGGAAGACGGAAGAACTTAGTAAAATCGTTCAAAATCTAGGGGGAGTTCCGCTCGTTCGCCCGGCACAGGGGACGGTTTTCCTTGATGATTCCCATTTGGAAGAGGATGTCACCCGGTTGATGGCAGGGGAGTTCGATTGGATCATCCTCACGACGGGAGTGGGGACGGAATTATTATATAAAACGGCAGTGAAGATGGACGCGGGAGATCGTTTCATAGAAGCTTTGCAGTCTATGAAAATTGCAGCTAGGGGCTATAAAACGGTGAATATGCTGAAAAAGTTTGGTCTGCAGCCATTAATCCGTGATGATGATGGCAGTACGGCAGGGCTTGTTCGCAATCTGGAAGGCCAACTGTCTGAAGGTGTTAAGGTCGCTTTGCAGCTTCACGGCGATCCGGCGCCTCTTTTGATGAACTGGTTGGATGAACAAAAAGTGGAACATAAAGAAATCCTGCCATATGAACATATACCGCCCGAAAAAGAAACGATGCAGCAGCTGATCCAAGAAATCCTTGAAGGCAAAATCGATTCAGTTGTGTTCACGAGTGCACCGCAGCCGCGGAATTTAATGAGATTTGTCCGTGAACAAGGTGTGGAGGATAAGATAATCGACCTGTTTGCATCAGATGTAATTGCTCTTGCGGTCGGAAAGGTAACGGCGCAGGTGGTAATCGATGAAGGGATCGAGCGGGTCATTTATCCTGAAGATCAACGGATGGGCAGTGCAATGGTGGAGCTGGTGAAATATTATCAGGGAATTGCAAGCAGATAGGGGTGAGTGCGGCATGACCAAGGGCAAGGTCTATTTTGTGGGTGCAGGTCCGGGTGATGTGGGCCTGATTACCGTAAAAGGTCAAAAAGCGATTGAAAAGGCGGACGTCATTTTATATGATAGATTGCTAAATCCCAAACTGTTGGAGGCTGCCACACTCGATTGTGAATTGATATATTGTGGCAAGACACCTTATACGAATGGCATCAGTCAAGGAAACATCAATGAGCTGCTTGTTTCCAAAGCACTGGCAGGGCATAGGGTCGTCCGTTTGAAAGGCGGTGATCCTGCCGTTTTTGGAAGAGTCGGGGAGGAAGCGGAAGCGTTGAAAGATGAGGGGATCCCATTCGAAGTCATTCCGGGGGTTACGTCCAGCATTGCCGCATCCATATACGCAGGAGTCCCCGTCACGCATCGGGATTACGGAAGTTCCTTTGCGATGGTGACGGGCCATGACCGAACGAAGAAGGATATAGATTGGAACGGGCTTGTGAATAGTATAGATACGGTTGCCTTTTATATGGGTGTGGCCAACCTTCCGTATATCCGCGAAAATTTGATCAACCATGGGAAGCCGGGGAATACGCCGGCACTCGTCATACAATGGGGCACTTATGGAAGACAGGAAAGTGTCGAGGGGACCTTGGATGATATCGTCGAAAGGGTAAGTGAAAGGTCGCTTGGCAATCCTGCGATCACCTTGGTCGGAGATATCATTTCACTAAGGGGAAAACTGCAATGGTTCGAAAAGAAGCCGCTATTCGGGCAACGGTTTTTAGTGGCCCGGACCGGGACGGCAAAGAGTTACTTGGCAGAAGCCCTGAATGAACTTGGCGGCGAAGTCATCGAGTTTCCTAAATGGCATGCAGCCAAAGTGAAAATAGAAGAAAGTCAGCTGCTCTCTTTTCTTTTGTATGATAGGATTCTCTTCACTTCGCCCGAAAGTGCCGATGGATTCTTGGACTCACTCATTGAACATGCTATTGATTTCCGCCGGATTACTTCTAAACTTTATGTGTTATCAAGGAAATCGAAAAAGGCTTTACAGCAACGGGGACTGATGGCCGGGCTCAAATCCGAGATGTCGGAAGCCGGAACCCTGTTGGTTGTTGGAGATCGTAACAGAAATCAAAGAGATCCTGCTCATGGGGAAGGAGACTATTTTCAATCAATCGATAAATTTGTCGATGAAAGATTCCTTGAAATCCTTCCGAGAATGCTGGGCGGGATAGCTGTTGGAACGGTACTATTTTCAAATCGGCATTCAGTAGACATGCTGATGGAATATGGGAACAAGGCCGACGTGGATATTGAAGGTTTGCTAAATCAAGCCTCCATCGGGGTAATCGGGGAAAGTACCGGCAATAGACTTAAAGACTATGGATTTACAATGGATATGATGCCCAAAGAACCATCTGTCGAACTATTGGTGGATTTGATCGTGAATAGGAATGTTTTTTAGGCTCTGATAAAAACAGAGTCTTTTTCCTTTGGAGGTTATCCATGCTGTTGGCATTCAGTGTTATGGCAATCATTCTACTTGCTCTAATTATTCTGTTATTCATATGACAAATTTGCGTAATCCGGAAAATGAAGCGGATGAATTAAATGAACGATTGAAAAAGAAGGAGTACTGACGGCCCTATCTCCGGGTCGTTATGGCAGGGATAGATTTGGTTAGCCTTGCCCATAAGATTTTGAGGAGCATGGAATAAAAGTCTTTTACTCCTTCCCAGATTGGGTATTATAAATAAGTGACTTTTTCAGGGAGGCGAAGCAAATGAAACGGACATGGGAATTCGCATTAAGTATCATAGGCGTATGTATTGCTGCGATTTTTTTAATCGTGACGATCATAGCGGCCGTTTATCTCAACAGTATCGATTTGAAAGATATGATGGATTACTCATTAATGACAGATTCTGAGTTTTCCTCGTCTGAGGTAGATATGTCAATCAAGCTGTTCATGGGCTTACTATGGGCGGGGATCATATCGCTGTTCATTGCTTTGGCAGGCGGCTTGATCGCTATCTTTCTATTAAAAGGCGGCAAAGCGAAGGGAGCCGGAATCTTTTTGATCATTACGGGCATTCTGACGGTCTTTCATGTTTGGCCGCTTATTTTCTTCATCGTACCGGGTATCATGTGCCTTGTAAGGAAGCAGAGGGAAACGGTGGAAGTGATCGTATGATCCGACACCATACATAGTGTGATTTGAAAACAGAGGAGCTGGCCCGAAAATGCGGGTCAGCTCCTTTTATGCTGCAAGGATATTTTAGGGGGATATACCTTTTTATACCTGCAATCACCAGTCTATCATGTTACTATTATTATAGATTCAAATATAAATAGACTGGAGTTCGATCGATGAAGATACCTTTAATGAAGGCTGGAATAATGTCCTGTTTAACACTCGGTTTGTTCAATGGACAGGCTTTTGCAGAGTCTGGAATAAACAATGCTTGTTCATCATACGGTGAGATTCAACCCAATGAAAATCCTTCCCATAAGCAGATCAACTGCTTACTGACGAATGCAGCAATAGATGCTGAAATCCCCCCTGAAGTGGTAAAAGCGGTGGCTACGCAGGAAAACGGGGATTGGAGGCAATTTAATGAGGACGGTACACCGATTAAATCCGACGATGGCGGTATCGGTCTAATGCAGCTTACCAATAAAAGTGGGTATGACCAGAAAAAGCTGGAAAATGATATTGCCTACAATATCGGGGCAGGCGTCGAGGTACTGAGTGGCATGTATTCCAGAAGGGATTTGCCCAAGATCAAAGATGCAGGACGCAGGGTCATCGAAAACTGGTATTTCCCTGTCATGGCTTACAATGGGACAAAACCGGTTAACAGTCCTCTCTACCAGGAAAACGGGAAAATAAATGCGAATGCCTACCAAGAGGAAGTTTTTGCTGAGATAGAGAACCAAAGTTATTTGAATGATACAAAACTGGCAAAATATCCATTCAAAACTTCGGACTTTCAATATGATCGGGATAGCACTGAAAATATCATCTTTACAAATCTTGTATACACACTGACAGATCAAACGCATGACTCTGTTTATTGGTTAAGGGCAGGAGACAAGGTGATGACGACATCCATCGCGAATATCAGGAAAGAAATAAGCACTACTGCAGGTGCAGTATCTGTTCCACCAAATACAAGCTTGATCATCACAGGGAATTTTGACTATCACGAATCTAAGGGAAATAAATTTGTCTTTTACCCCGTACAAACGGAAGACCAGAGTATTAAGGGGTATGTTTCATCGGCTTATATTTCCAAAATGCCATCGATTGTTACCCATCAAGGATACGAATAAGCCTGTGATTTCAGGGGCAGCGGGTAAATCGATTCCATTCAACTCAACTTTCAATCCTAAAACCAGCGTAAAGGCGAAGGATGATAAAGATGGTGATTTAACGAGTGCCATACGTGTGGAAGGTAAGGTGGATACCAAGAAAGTGGGCACCTATAATTTGACTTTTACGGTAGCTGACAAGGCTGGGAATGTTGCCAGGATCACAAGGAAGATAACCGTTTATGATCAAGTCAAGCCGGTGATTTCAGGTGCAGGGAATAAAACCATCAAACTTAATTCTTCATTCAATCCAAAAACAAACGTGAGTGCCAAGGATAATGCCGATGGCAACTTGACTAGAAAAATCAAAGTGACGGGTAAAGTGAATACGAAGAAAAAGGGGACCTATACATTGAAGTATACGGTCACCGATTCATCGAAAAATGCAGCGACGGTCACAAGAAAGATCACGATAGATGTCACCAAGCCAGTCTTCTCGGGAGCCAATAGTAAAACCGTTGGCTATTATTCGACATTTAACCCTAAATCAGGCGTATTTGCGAAAGATAACCTGGATGGCAACTTGACTAGAAAAATCAAAGTGACAGGTACGGTGAATACAAAGAAAAAGGGAACGTATACATTAAAGTATACAATCACTGATTCATCGAAAAATGCAGCGACAGTCACAAGAAAGATTACGGTTGACAGCACCAAGCCGGTCATTTCCGGAGCCAAAAGCAAAAACATTGCCTATAACTCGGCATTCAATCCTGAATCAGGTGTATCTGCGAAAGATAATATTGATGGAAGTTTAACAAGTAAGATTAAAATAACAGGGACTGTGAATACGAGGAAAAAAGGCACCTATACATTGACTTACACCGTTACGGATAATTCGAAGAACAAGGCAGAAGTAAAAAGGAAAAGGAAAAAAAGGATTCTCGCAATAGGGGAATCCTTTTTTTGATGCATGAATGTGTTTGGCTGAAAGATATGCATCTTTATAATAGGAGAAAGTGTCCATGGATTGATCCTCAAGGGTGGAGTGGATATTGATAAAAATGTTATAATTGTAAATAGATGTATTGGTAAATGATCTGAAGGGGGATTGTTTATGGGCAAAGAACACGGGCATGTAAACTGGATGGATCAGATTTTTAAGGAATATGAACGAGACGGCGTGCTGAAGAATACTCCTGGCTTTGGAAAACCGCTTCTGGAGTCGGCGCTATCGGGAAATATATATGACAATTTCTTGAAGAAGGCAAGGATGCCGGTTACGTTCCGCTTTGGATAAAATGGCAAAAAGAAATTTGGGAAGAGCTATCCGGATTGGTTCGTTTGAAAAAAATGAATGGACCCGAATCTGAATTAATAAAACGAATTGATGAAATAAATGAGAAAGTCCGTACATATAATGCGATTTGTCCAGCCCAAATGCAGCGCAGGGAAATAGAGTTGGAAAGCATCGAAATCCAGTATGAAAAATGGAAGTAATTGATAATGTGTAAAATGCGGGTATTTGTATGACGTGATCATTAAAGGATTATGATATAATGGCATGAATAAAAAACAGAGAGAGGGACTTCGATTGGAAAAAAGAAAAGAAGTTTTTTCATGGATAAAAGCGATATTGATTGCAGTCATTCTAGCTTTTTTAATTCGAACGTATATTTTTGCACCGATTGTCGTGGACGGTGAGTCAATGATGCCGACTCTGCAAGACCACGAAAGAATTGTTCTTACCAAGTTTGGAACGAATATCGATAATATAGACCGGTTTGATATTGTCGTTTTTCATGCAACGGTGGATAAAGATTATATAAAAAGGGTTATTGGTCTGCCAGGTGACCATATTGAATATAAAGACGATACGCTTTATATTAATGGGAAAGCTTATGAAGAACCATACTTGGACAAATATAAGAATCAGATGGAAGCAGGAGTGCCGCTGACTGAATCCTTCAAGCTCGAAGATATTTCAGGCAGCATGACAGTGCCGGAAGGCCAGCTGTTCCTCATGGGGGACAATCGTCAAAATAGTTTGGATAGCCGTGAAATCGGAACGATTTCAGTCGATGAAATTGTAGGCAAGGCGAATCTAGTGTATTGGCCGATCAACGAAATAAAGATTGTGAAATAAGAAGAAGCGGACTCAGGTATAGAGTCCGCTTTATTGTTGCCGTTTTTCATTTCCGTAAAGGGGAAACATTGATTAGCATCGTCATACAGGTATTTCAACAAAAAACGCGTCCATTCTTCTTTTTTTTCTATTTTTTTTTGAAAATCAACTCATCTGGGTTAAATTAGGTTATCCTATTAAAAAGAAGTAATCACGTTACCCAGGCCCGAATAAGAAAATGGATTACTTTAAAAAAGGGTGCTGAGATGGAGTACTTTAGATGGATATTGTAAAAGATTTAATATCAAACTATGGTTATTTTGCAATATATGGACTGTTGGCCATTGGGATTATTGGCTTGCCGGTACCTGATGAGTTCATGATGACTTTTGTCGGCTATTTGTCATCCATTTCCGTTTTGAATGTCCAGGGAGCATTCCTTGTCAGTTTCCTTGGATCGATATCCGGGATGCTTATCAGTTATTTCATCGGGAAAAAGGTGGGGAAGCCTTTTTTGAGGAAGCACGGTAAGTGGATCAAAATGACCCCCGCGAGGTTGGAAAAATTGGAGAAATGGTTCAATAAATACGGTCCTTGGACCATTATCATAGCCTATTTCATCCCAGGAGTCCGTCACTTCGCCAGTTACATTTCCGGTATGAATGGAATGGGGAAACGAAAGTACTTTATCTTTGCAGGAGCAGGGGCCTTCAGCTGGTGTTTGGTATTTACGACTTTTGGCTATTTCATTGGGGTGTTAACTTAACTCATTACAACTTACAAAATTTCTTTATTGAATCAGAAAAACCCGTTTCTGGATTCCAGAAAACGGATTTTTCCATTTCTGCCTATAATTATTGAGCTGAGTATCCACCGTCGATGACAAGCTCGGCACCAGTTACGTATGAAGCGTCATCGGATGCTAGATAAAGCACGGCATTTGCAATATCCGCCGGCTGGCCCAAACGTTGTATTGGAGTTGCCTTGATCATTTGGTTCACTAACTCTTTTGACTCTTCTAATGTTTGAGTCATTGGTGTTTCGATGATACCAGGGAATACGGCATTGACACGGACGCCCATGCGGCCATATTGCGTTGCGGCAGCCTTGGAAATGGCACGAACGGCACCTTTTGAAGCAGAATAAGAGTTTAAGCCCATTCCGATTTGAGCAGTAAAGGAAGAAATGTTCACAACTGCGCCTTTACCTTCTTTAGCCATGTAAGGAACAACGTGTTTCATTCCAAGGAATTGTCCAAATCCATTGATGCTTAACATTAGCTGCCAATCGGCCAATGTCGAATCGTTAATTCCTTTTTCCGTTGAGATACCGGCATTGTTAACCAAAATGTCGATTTTGCCAAATTTAGCGATAACTTCATCCGTCACCTTTTTCCAGCTTTCGTCTGAAGATACATCAAGTACAGTTCCATGGACGTTATCCAGTTCATTCACAACAGCTACAGCTTTTTCATTGATATCAGCCGCAATGACTTGTGCTCCTTCTTTTGTGAATAGGTCTGCCATTTCCCTGCCCATACCAGATGCTCCGCCAGTGATAATGGCTACTTTTAGTCAATCTTCCCATCATGATCACTCCTAATTGGTTGTTATAACGATGAATATATGTTCAAGCATAGTTCAAAAGTGATATTATCAACGAGCAATACTTTAACTCCTTCAAGAATCCGTCAAGCATTTTATTTTCCGGCTTGCGAATTTCCTTATTCTTGCTGGATAAAAAAGTACATGTATGTCTTTGAAAAGTTGACTCCCCATAACCGCTGCAGGTTGAAAGCGATATCAATCTTTTATTCTTCAAATTTTGATACCGTAAATTATTAATATCTAAAATAGCTTAACCCGTTCTATTTGAAACGTTTCTCAAGTAATCTTGTAGAGGCATCTCATGCATGTTGGGGAGCACCATATGTTCAATTCCAGTGATTAAAATTGAATACTGCAATCTTTTTGTACTTTATATACAAATTTTTATAACGTCATTCCAATTCTGGCTTTTCAGAACTTTTATGTACATAGGAGGTCATCATTTTATGAATAACAGAGTGTATCTTTCCTTGGCCATTCCGCTTACGATTTCGACGATGAGTACGCCCTTGCTCGGTGCGGTCGATACGGCTGTGGTTGGAAAGTTGAGTGATCCCGCTTATATCGGCGGGGTGGCTGTCGGAACCATTATTTTTAATACGATGTATTGGCTTTTTGGTTTTCTTCGGGTCAGTACATCTGCCTTCGCTGCACAAGCGGAGGGGGCAAGGGATGAAAATCAAAGCCTGATGGCCTTGATTCGGCCTTTTTTCATTGCAGCGATCATCGGTCTTCTTTTTATCGTGATTCAAAAGCCCATTTTGAATGTCTCGTTAGGCGCAATCGGTCCGGAATCGGACGTTTCCGCCTTTGCCGCAGATTATTTCGGCATCCGGATATGGGGTGCACCCTTTGCCTTATTGAACTATGTCATCTTAGGCTGGTTAATGGGGAAATCCAGGATAAAAACGTCTTTGTTCATTCAAGTTTTCATGAACTTGATCAATATAGTCCTATGCCTCGTTTTTGTAAATGGCTTTTCATGGTCTGTATCAGGGGTTGCTGCCGCTTCATTGATATCAGAGATTTCCGCTTTTTTACTGGGCTTGTGGGTGATCCGGAAAGCGGTTAACGTACCGGATTCATTTTCATTCCGGGAGGGGTTCGATCGGGCTTCCCTGAAAAAAATGATGGTGGTCAACAGGGATTTATTTATCAGGACCATTTGCCTGATCACGGTTTTCAATCTTTTTACGGCCAAGGGAACCACTTTCGGGACAGAGACACTGGCGGCTAATGCCGTACTCATTCAAATCCATTACCTGATGGCCTATTGCTTTGATGGCTTCGCGAACGCGTCGAGTCTTCTGGTCGGGAAGGCGATTGGTTCGAGAGATATAAACCTTTATAAAAAAACACTCTCTCTATCGGCGCGGTGGGGTTTGTTTGCTTCGTTCATACTTGCCGCATCTTACTATCTATTTAGCGATAAGGTCATTCTCCTTTTCACGAATATTCCCGGCGTCATCGAACTGGCCCATGAATATGGACTATGGATAGTCCTATTCCCATTCAGTGCTTTTATCGGACTCGTTTTTTATGGAGTGTTTACCGGTGCCACTGAAGCTGTTCCTGTTAGGAACTCAATGCTCCTTGCACTATTGGCTTTTCTATTTGTCCAATTCACAGCTGTCCCGCATCATGGCAATCATGGATTATGGCTTGCATTCCTGGTTTTCAGTTTAGGACGTTCCGTGTTTTTAGCCTTATACATCCCAAGGCTAAACCGAAAAGTAACAGCGCTTATGGATGACGATAGTCTAATGAAATCATCTTCTTTTTAATAAAAGAGGGTGATTTTTTATTTGCGTAAGGAATTTTATCGGTAGTTTGATGTTAGCAATAATACGGGAATATGAAGAAAAGGCAGCAACGCTTGGCGAATCAGATAGTAAAAGTGATAAAATGAAAAATATATATAAAAGAGGAGTTGTCATATTTTGAGTGAATTGAATTGGCGAGAAGAAGTTGAAAAACGAAAAATGGACTTATTGCTGGACACACAAAACTTATTGAAAATAAAAAGTGTACTGGATGAAGAACATCCGACAGAGGAGGCCCCATTCGGTAAAGGGGTGAAGGAAGCGCTTGATTTCATGCTGCAATTAGGCGAAAAAGACGGGTTTACTGTGAAAAATGTCGATAATGTCGCTGGTCATATCGAAATGGGTGAAGGCGAGGAGTTAATCGGGATATTATGCCATGTCGACGTGGTACCTGAGGGAGATGGCTGGAGTTCCGATCCGTTCGGCGCTGAAATCCGCAATGGCCGCATATATGCTCGTGGGGCAATCGATGATAAAGGGCCGACGATGGCTGCCTATCATGCGATGAAGCTGGTCCGGGAGCTAGGAGAACCTTTGAACAAACGTGTGAGGATGATCATTGGAACCGATGAAGAATCGAACTGGCGCTGCGTTGACCGGTACTTTGAAGTGGAGGAAATGCCCTCGATCGGCTTCGCACCAGATGCTGACTTCCCGATCATCAGTGCGGAAAAAGGAATCTGGGATTTCTCGGTTATACACCCTGCCGATGCAGGAAATGGCACGAACTCAAACGTGAATGTTATGGAATTTTCTTCAGGTCGAAGGACGAATATGGTACCGGATTTTGCTACGGCTATTGTGGAAGCGGCTAACCCTGCTGAAGTGGCTGCGAACTATCAGGATTATTTGCAAAAATACTCATTGAAGGGGCAAGCCGTTCCGCAAAAAAATCAAGTGCTGCTTGAAATGAATGGTGTCTCGGCACACGCGATGGAACCGAAAAATGGAAAGAATGCAGGTCTCCATTTAGCCGTATTTTTAGCTGATCTTACTCTTGATCCGCATGCGAAAGCCTACTTCACTTTCATTAAGGATCGTTTGTTTGAAGATTCCCGCGGAAATAATTTAGGTGTGGCTTATTCGGATGAGCAAACAGGAGAATTGACGGTCAATGCCGGCGTTTTCAATTATTCTAAACAAGGGGACAGCTCTATTGGTTTCAGTATGCGTTATCCGGTGACGTTCGAGTGGGAACAGCAAAAGGCGGCATTGGAGGAAAGACTCGGGGCATATAATTTGAAAGTGAAGACCAATTCGCATTCAACTCCACATTATGTGGACAGTGAAAGCTTCTTGATTAAGACGTTGCAGGAAGTTTATGAAGCGGAGACAGGTGATAAAGCTGAACTCCTTTCGATTGGCGGCGGCACATACGCCCGTTCATTGAAAGAGGGCGTTGCATTCGGCCCGCTTTTCCCTGGCAGCGAAGACATTGCGCATCAGAAAGATGAATATATTAATATTGAGGATATGCTTAAGGCTACGTCCATTTATGCACGTGCCATTCATGAATTGGCTAAATAAGAGGCAAAGAGGGAGAAAGACATGGGAAAAATCATTTTTAACGGCGACCTTAAAAGCAGGTCCGAAGTAAAGGTAGATATTGAAGACCGGGGATATCAATTCGGTGATGGCGTTTATGAAGTCATCCGGGTTTATAATGGCGAATTATTTGCGGGGGACATGCATCTGAATCGGCTGATGGACAGTGCGAAGTTGATACAGATGAAAGTTACCTTTACTGCAGCGGAAGTCAAAACCCGCATGAAAGAACTGATCGCTGAAGATCAACTGAAGGACGGTATCGTCTATATGCAGCTGACAAGGGGCGTATCGCCGCGTACACACTCTTTTCCAACAGCAGAGGTGGAACCGGTCTTTGTTGCCTATACCAAGGAAATGCCTTATACAGGAAAAATGAAGCCAGGGGTCAAGGCTGTTACCACCGACGATATACGCTGGCTGCGCTGTAATATCAAGAGTTTAAATCTACTGGGTAATATAATGGCTAAACAGCAAGCGGTCGAAGCCGGTTGTGATGAAGCGATCCAGCATCGTGATGGTACGGTTACGGAGGGAAGTTCGTCAAATGTCTCAATCGTGGTGGATGGGCTACTTAAAACGCATCCGGCCACAAACTTGATCCTGAATGGAATTACCCGTCAGGTGATGCTGAAACTTTCCGCTGATCATGGGATTCCCTATGTCGAAGAAGCCTTCACGGTCGAGGACATGATGGCAGCCGACGAAGTCCTTTATACCAGCACAAGCGTCGAAGTGACACCAATTGTTAATATCGATGGCCAATCGATTGCAGCCGGGGAACCCGGTCCGATAACCCAAAGACTGCAGAAACTGTTTTCCGAGGAAATCGAGAAGCAATGCGGTTCCGTTAAATAGATAAAAGCCCCTTTGCCACTGGCAAGGGGGTTTTTATATGTGTAGCCGGTAGCGAGATGGCCATTTCCGAATCGACGTTCACGCTAATTGCATCAGTATGCAATCCTCCCTTTTTGTTTTGACATTTTCAAGAACCAGGAATATACTTGCTAATAACCTAAAAAGTTTACCTGTTACAACAATTTGAGTTGCGTGTAAAAAGGAGTAGGAATAGATATGTCTGATGTGTTGCATCAATCTTCTTCGAGAGGATTTAAAAAACTGCTTCCCTATCTAGGGCCCGCCTTTATAGCAGCTGTGGCCTATATTGATCCAGGGAATTATGCGACCAATATTACAGCCGGATCTAAATATGGCTATACGTTATTATGGGTTATTTTCGCATCCAATTTAATGGCTGTGCTAATCCAATCACTTTCAGCTAAATTGGGGATAGCCACGGGAAAGAACCTTCCGGAGCTGTGCAGGGAAAAATTTTCGAAAAAAACATCATTCTTATTATGGATTCAGGCCGAAGCCGTTATAATGGCAACCGACCTAGCTGAATTCATAGGAGCGGCACTAGGAATTTATTTGCTTTTTGACTTACCGCTTATCACATCGGCAATAATTGCAGCGATTGGTTCTTTTGCCATTTTGGAAATCCAGCGCAGAGGTTACCGAACATTCGAAGCTCTGATCACTGTCATGATATTTGTCGTTGTGATAGCATTTGGTGCTCAGGTTTTTTATGCAAAACCTGACACTTCAGCCGTTGTTTTAGGACTCTTCACCCCAAAATTCGAGGGAGTGGACAGTATTTTGCTATCGGCCGGTATGCTTGGGGCTACCGTT
The DNA here is from genome assembly GCF_030817135.1 of Peribacillus sp. V2I11. NCBI lineage: Bacteria > Bacillati > Bacillota > Bacilli > Caryophanales > Bacillaceae > Peribacillus > Peribacillus sp. V2I11. The sequence goes on from NZ_JAUSYW010000001.1 coordinate 3,737,713, forward strand.
ATGCCACATGCGATTTACCTTCATTCCTCTTTGACTCAAAGAAGAATAGTCGGTATAAACGATTTGGAAAGAAAAAGGATTTATCGTTTTGAGCTAATTGACATTGTCATCGCCATGTTGATTGCAGGTGCGATCAATGCCGCCATGGTCATTGTTTCGGCTGCCCTATTTCATAAGAATGGAGCACTAGTTGAGGACCTGGAAGTTGCCTATCAACAATTCGGTGCCATGCTTGGGCCATCAGTCGCGACGTTCTTTGGAGTAGGATTATTATTTGCCGGTTTATCCAGCTCATCCGTTGGCGTAATGACAGGTGATGTAGTCATGCAGGGATTCATTAAAAGACATATACCGATTTATTTAAGAAGGGTCATTACCACCGTTCCGCCCCTGCTCATAATACTATGGGGAGTGAACCCATCCAAAGCACTTGTGATGAGCCAAGTTGTACTCTCGTTTGGCATCGCGTTTGCCTTAGTGCCATTGATCATGTTTACAAGCAATAAAAAAATCATGGGCAACCTGGTCAACCATAAACTCACCTCAAGCGTCGCTTGGCTTATAGCTGTACTCATCATCGGACTGAACTTGTTCCTGCTATACGAAACGCTGTTCAGCTAAACGAAGAAAGAGAAGGGAAGGACCAATTTTTTGGTCCTTTCAGACTGTAGACAAACTCGATGAAAATCGAGTTTGTCTACAGTTTTTTTTTGGGCTTGTACAAATTTGGACGTTGATTTCCACTTCAGGCACTCGCTTTTCGCGGGCGGTCCGGGAGCCTCCTCGGCGCACTTGCGCCTGTGGGGTCTCCCTTGGACTCGCTATTCCCGCAGAAGTCTCGCACCTTCCGTTCCAATCAACTATGTTTAAAAATTTAGATAGAACTCCTTTTGCCTACAGTCTTTTTTGTTTGATTTTTGCTGTATTTTTCATTAATCCGCCCCGCACCCGTGCATTTTCCACCATGGCTTCGTTCAGGGTATGGAGGATAGGGAATATTTATAAGGAAGACCAAGAAAAGGTATATGCAATGGTGATTATGGTAAAGTTAAAGGGAAAACAGGAAGGAATGTAAGTGATCATGAATACTCATTTTTTCTTTGCTTTAGTATTGCCTGATGATATTAAGGCTTATTTAAATGCCGTTACGGAACAACTAAAGCCAGACTTTCCATTTAAGAAATGGCTGCATCCAGCCGATTATCATATTACGATGGCATTTTTGGGCAATGCTCCCGATACATTGAAAGAGGATGCTTTGGGGCGTGTGGAAAGCGAGCTTGCCAATGAGGCCTCATTCGGCTTGGAACTCGGCGATATCGGCGGTTTTGGCAGGAGTGAGAGTCCAAGGATTCTATGGGCAGGCGTCCATCAGCAAGAAAGGCTTTTTGCCATTCAAAGGAAAGTCTATAATTCTTGTATCGAAGCGGGTTTTGAACTTGATAAAAAGCCGTTTAAGCCTCATATAACGCTGGCAAGAAAATTCGAGGGGGATAGTCCCTTTTCGTTGGAGAGCGTTCGCCAGTCAGCGAATTTGGAGAATAAGCATTTTGAAGCCGATCAGGTTTCGTTATATCAAACACATCTTGGAGCTTCCCCTTCATACGAGAAGATTTTCACGATAAACCTTCAAAAATAGAAAGAGATGGGTGGTGGTCGAATGGCACAACTCATAAAGATGCAGGATTATATTATGAGCAGGATATTTATCATTATCCAACACAATTTGCACGGTTGAAAAAACAGCAATGGGATAAACTGAAGGCAGCTTATAATGCGGGCGAGCTAGATCGATTGTATAGCGAACATACTGAAAGTGAAACACAGGTCAAATTTGATCCGCTCAGGAAGAGTCAAAGGGCCTGATTAAAAAGGTGAAAGGCATATTCGACCGGACAGGTAAACAGGAGGCAGTGGCAGAAGGACCGCTAATACCGAACCAGGTTGAAGATACAAATGTTTTTTCATTAAGATTTCCGTTCCGTCCGGCCAGTCTGGATGAATTAAAGCAAATTTTTTTAAATCAATTGTTCCGTTTTCAAATGAAATGGGGGAGTTCGACGCTTCGTGAAAAGTCATTTGTGGACCAATCATTCTTTTTGGATGAGAGGCTCCGCTTTTTTCTGCAGCGTTTTCCTGATACGTTTCTCATATTATATAAACCTATCTTTCTATTGAAAAATGCGCCTGTTGAAGTCGAAGTCATTTTATTTACCCCTGTTGATACTTGGTGCATCACTTGTCAGGAAGCGGAGGAAGACGCTGCTTTCATCGGTTCGAGTGGTCGTTTCTGTGTCCGCAGGCATCATGAGCATCCTGATAAAAAAGTGCTCAATCCTTTGTTGGGGGCAAATGATGACGAACATCGTCTCACAGTTATTTGAGCTATATGAAGTGAACATGCCGATTAAAAAGGTGATTTTATGGATATGTCGATTATCCCGAGGCCCCTTATTATAGTACGATATTGGATAAACGGACCTTCCCGGAATGGTTTGAAAGAATGCGGGCAATATCGTCTCCTCTTAAGGCGGCACAGCAGTTAAAAGGGGCGCAGGCTTTGCTTGAATATTGCCAAACTGCATCCAGCCTGTGGCCTGAATGGGAAGCCGAATATAACCAAACAGAAGGAAATGAGCATGCCGCACCTAAATGAAACGGTGTATTTTATTGTGAATCCAATGGCTGGAAATGAAGAGAGTTTGAAGATTTGGAAAAAAGCAGAGGAAATACTGAAATCAAAAGCTGTTCCCCATGAGGTGTTTTTTACACGGGAAAAGGGGCATGCGTCAAGATTGACGAAGGAAATTCTATCAGGGACGAATCTGGATACCCGGATGATCGCTGTCGGGGGAGATGGCACGATTAATGAAATGATAAATGGCGCCATTGGTTTCCCTCATGCTATCATCGGCTCCCTTGCGGCTGGGTCCGGCAATGATTATGTAAGGGGCATTCAAAAAACTGAGAGTCTGGAAGAAGCCCTTTCTTTATTTCAGGATAATGCCTTTAGTACCATTGATATTGGGCAGTTCGAGACGAATGGCAAGGTGGGTTATTTCGTGAACAGCCTGGGAATGGGCATTGATGCTGAAATTTCCGATGAAGCGGACCGTTCCCCTCTGAAAAAATGGTTTAATTTTGTCAGAGCGGGTAAATTAATTTATCTGTTCATTTTTATTAAAATGTTATTTACTTACAAGCCGAGCTTCATGGAATTGATCGTTAATGGAGATCGGCATCTTTTGAAAAAGGTTTGGTTCATCGTCATTGCGAACCAGAACGTGATTGCGGTCCATGATATTACTTTGTTGAAATTATTGACCGTCTTCATCACCGTTTTTTGGGGCGGTCACCTAAACATTAAAAATGTTGATTCTTTTTCTGGTAAAATGATAAAAATGAAGAATCAAGGGTCAGTAAAAGTTCAGTCTGATGGGGAAATTGTTGGTACGGATGAAGTAGCTGCAGTGGTTCTGAAAGAGAAAATTCGCGTCATGTTCAAGGGTGATAGCCCATACAAAAATATGAAATGATTTATTTGTTTTTGTTTTATGAGTATAATCGTTTTATAGTACTTGACGAAGAAACCATTTTTCAACTAAAATTTAATTTATGGCTATTGTTTAATTGCTCAATAGCTATTTTTTTATTTCTCTAAAATGAGGATGTTTTTAATTGCGGGTATCATCCCGATGCAAGTATATATGCAGCTTCGCCAACAGGCGGATTTTTTATAAAACATGGACTCAAAGTAGTGGTAATACATACACTAGGTGAACGTACCCACATTTGTATGATTAAGCGAGGAAATCGAAGGTGAACCAGTTGGAACATTTATTAGGTCAGGAGTGGGATATATCCCCTGCTGGAGGAGCTACGGGGGAAGCCTTTATTGCCGAGAAAGAGGGGCAGAAGCTCTTCCTTAAACGAAATTCATCGCCATTTTTAGCTGTTCTTTCAGCTGAGGGAATTGTTCCAAAGTTAATGTGGACAAAACGCCTGGAAAATGGGGATGTAATTACGGCCCAGCATTGGATGGAAGGCAGGGAGCTATCTCAGCAGGAAATGAACAATATAAGAGTCGCAAAGCTGCTTCAAAAAATTCATCAATCCGATCCTTTGTTAAGCATGCTCAAAAGGCTTGGGAAATCCCCTTTACGACCTGAAAGTATACTTACAGACATAGAAATCGGGTTATCTTCGGATATTACGGATATTCCGATTATCAAGCAGGCCATCCATTTTTTACAGAATAATCTCCTGTTGATTGAATGCGACGAAAAAGTCGTCTGTCATTGCGATGTGAACCATAATAATTGGCTCATGACCGAAACCGACGGATTGTTCCTGATTGATTGGGACGGAGCGGTCATTGGCGATCCGGCCATTGACCTCGGCATACTCCTGTATTCATATGTCCCAAGGGAAGAATGGAATCAATGGCTTGCCCGTTACGGCAAGAAGCTTGACGCAGGCCTGGAGATGAGGATGAAATGGCACACGGTTTCACAACTTGTGCTTTCCATCCAATGGCATCATCGTAGAAAGAGGTACGAGGAAAGAAATGAATTACTGCAAAAACTGGAAGCATTATTGATGGTTGGCTGATCAGAATTGATCTATATCATCCACCCACTGGGACAAGTCGTTCTGGTGGGTTGAAATATGTGCATCTAAATCGGCGGTACCGATGCCTGTCTGACTGTATTCGTAAATCTCCGTCAGTATCGTTTTCACATTGCTGTCAATTTCCATATTGATCATTAAGGATTTGACGAGCCTTTCAACCTGTTCACATTCAGAAACGGATCCGCAGCAGTCTGTTTGATGATTGGTCAATATATCTTTTAATAGTGACATTTGATGTTCATGGGAAAGCGGCATATAATACCTCTCCTTTCTTAAATATGGATTCAAGGGATTCACAGGTGGTTCTCGCCTGCCCTTCACTTATTTATGGTGTGTTTTGCGGAAAGTTTTATACATGAAAACTACAGAGACTGTCGCCTGGATGGCCGGCGGTTTTTTTATTGTATCAGTGGGTGCATGCAGGCTTTTCCTGAAAAAATCAACTTGCAGGAATCCATCCACTCATGTTATGGTTTGAACGATTATATTATAAATAGGGGTGTCATCATGCGTTTAAGAAATAAACCTTGGGCTGAAGACCGTTTGAATGATTTTCCACAATATGTAATTCAGCAGCCAGTGAGCCATAAAGGTAAATGGCATGAAGTTTTCGGTAACGATAATCCGTTATATATTGAAGTGGGTACGGGCAAAGGCCGTTTCATCACAGAAATGGCAAAAGCTCATCCTGAAGTGAATTTCATTGGAATTGAAGTATATAGAAGCGTCATTGTAGCTGCACTGGACTTGCTGATTGAAGCGGATGTTCCAAATTTAAAGCTGTTGAATGTTGACGCAGCGAACTTAGGGGATTATTTTGCAAAAGGTGATGTGGATCGCGTCTACTTGAATTTCTCTGATCCATGGCCGAAATCACGTCATGCAAAACGTCGGTTAACGTATAAGACCTTCCTCGAAGTATATGAAGGTATTCTGCCAGACAAAGGCGAGATTCACTTCAAGACGGATAACCAAGGGTTATTCGAATCTTCCTTGAAGAGTATTTCCGAATACGGCATGCTCTTGAAATATGTAAGCCTTGATCTGCATAACAGCAATTTTGAAGGCAACATCATGACTGAGTATGAAGAAAAGTTCTCAAGTAAAGGCAACCGGATATACAGATTGGAAGCAATGTTCCAATAATCATCAATCAGAAACCAGGTGCACAGCATCTGGTTTTTTACTTTGTTTAAGCCGGTATGATTCATACACGAGAATGACTTGATTGTTATCAATTTCAATATATGGAAGTGGGTGTTAAACTAAAGGGAGAGGAGGGGTAAAATGGAAACGATGCAAATAGGGGAAATTAAATTAACATGGTTGAATGGCGGTGTGACTCACTTGGATGGTGGTGCGATGTTTGGCGTTGTACCGAAACCGCTTTGGTCCAAGAAGTATCCTGTTAACGAAAATAACCAAATCGAGTTACGTACGGATCCGATTTTGGTGCAGGCAAATGGTTTGAACATGCTTATAGATTCCGGTATTGGTAATGGAAAGATGAATGACAAGCAAAAACGGAATTTTGGGGTCACGGAGGAATCCAATCTTATCGAAGATCTTGGCAGACTTGGGATTCAGCCAAATGATATCGATTACATTTTAATGACCCATCTACATTTCGACCATGCCTGCGGTTTGACGAAACGTGAAGGTGAAACTTGGGTGCCTGTTTTCGAGCGTGCAGAAATCATTACGACCAAAACGGAATGGGAGGAAATGAAAAACCCGAATATTCGTTCAAAAAGTACATATTGGTCAGAAAACTGGAAGGCTGTCGCTTCTCTAGTACGTCCTTTTGAAGGTGAGCAGGAAATTACGGACGGCATTAAAATGATCCATACTGGGGGTCATAGTGATGGTCATTCGATCATCATCATTGAAGATGGTGGGGATAGATTGATTCACATGGCAGATATCATGCCGACGCACGCGCATGCGAATGTCCTCTGGGTCCTCGCTTATGACGATTATCCCATGACTTCCATCGAGGCGAAGGAAAAGTGGATGAAATCCGGACTGGAAAATGGGTCCTGGTATAGCTTTTACCATGATGCCCATTACTGTGCCATCAAATGGGATGTAACGGGTAAGGAGATAATTGCCGAATTGAAACGGAAGCGATAAGCGGGAAAGCAAAAGGAGGGACGTCATTTAGACGGCCTGGTATTATCCCCTACAGGTAGACAGAGTAAAAAGAGAGCATGATAAAATGCTCTTAAACAGTCTATCTTGGAGGGGATTTTTTTATGGCAAAAAAGGGGCAAACCTTTCAAACATATACAGAAGAATTAAAGCGAGAAGTTGTTCGTTTGAAGTTGGAGGAAGGCTGGTCATATCGTCAGCTTCGTGAGCGATTTGGTATCAAAAGTGATGCGCAAATAGCGAATTGGGTAAAGAAAGTGCAAAATAATGAGCCTTTTGAAGACCAACGTGGTGTATGGAACCGTAAGAATTTTTCTAGTGTAGAAGAAGAAAATGCTTATCTGAAAGCGCAGGTGGACTATTTAAAAAAGCGCAATCCAAATCTACATGGGAAGGAATGGTCCTGAAAGCCGAAAGGTTTAAAGTGATTGATGGATTGAGGAAAACACACCCACTCGCGTGGCTATTAAAAATCGGTGAAGTTTCAAGAGCTGGTTACTACAAATGGAGGAAGACTCAGTCTAGACGTTCTCTGAGACTTGAGAAAAACCTATGGATAAAAGAACATATATTAGCCATCCATAAGATACATCCATACTACGGATATAAACGGATGACTCGAGCTTTATTCAGAGAGGGAATCGTTGTCAATCATAAGCGTGTTCGCCGATTGATGAGAGAATTGGGGGTTACATCTATTATTCGAAAGAAACGCCCTTTCTATGGTCGAAGAGGATCCGTTGTATTTAAAAATGTTTTAAACCGTGAGTTCTATGCAGAGTCCATGTTACAAAAGTTAGTAACAGATATAACCTATGTACGGATTGGAGACACGTTTGTCTACCTATCTGCCGTTTTAGATTTGTATAATAATGAAATTGTGGCATGGGAAGTTTCTACGCGAAACGATCTTGAATTGGTTCATAATACGTTAAATCAGTTAAGGGACAAGTCCTTTGAAAAGGGTGCCCTTCTTCACTCTGATCAAGGATTCCAATATACGACGAAATCATACGAAAAGCAGGTAAAAGAACTCGGTATTCAAGGAAGCCACTCTCGTCGTGGCAATTGTCATGATAACGCGTGTATAGAAAGTTTCTTCTCGCATATAAAAACAGAGAAGTTATATTTGGAACGCCCAAAAACAGCAGAGGAAGCTTATGTAGTTATTCAGGAGTATATAGAATTCTATAATACTGATCGCTTCCAAGAAAAATTTAACGGCCTTTCCCCGATTGAATATCGAGAAAAGGCCGCAGCTTAAAATACTCTTTTTTTATTGTCTACTTGACAGGGTTATGTGCAGCCCTCCTATTTTTATTTCAATCATTTTGCGCATTAAGCTCCAAAATCGTTCCTGTCGAGGCATCTGCAACAAATTCGAATTGCTCGCGTTTACCCTCTGTGTTTCTGGTGATCCCGCCTTTGTACACTTCATAGTCCAAATCATTTTTTGAAAAGTTCTCCGGCTTCATCAAGATCCATGAGCCATATATATTTCCATCCTTTTTGACTGTTTCCTTCACTTGGGCCAAGACTTTATCCGGAGAAGGTTTACTTGATTGATCCAATAGTTGTTTTGTGGCAAAGCCAGCGGCAAACCCAGCTGCAGTACCTAGTAAAAACGTTTTCCAATTCATTGATTTCTCCTCCATTGCATTTTTTAAAATAACTTCTTCTAGTATACAGAAGTACGCTTTATTTGACTAATAATTTGAAATTTTACCCATTAACTGATAAATTAGAACTTTCTAGTGTAACACGTTGCTAAGTTTTGTAAAATAGTAAGAAACAATACATAGGTTAGGGGTAGAAAAAATGAATCATGAGACTTTGGAGCTTTTTAAAACATTGACGGAATTACCGGGAGCCTCGGGAAATGAACATGCAGTTCGGAGTTTCATGAAGAGTGAGCTGGAAAAGTATTCGGATGAAATCGTCCAAGATCGCCTTGGCGGAATATTTGGCGTAAAAAGAGGCAATGAGGATGGGCCGACTGTACTAGTTGCCGGGCACATGGATGAAGTGGGATTCATGGTCACCTCCGTAACGGAAAATGGAATGATTCGCTTTCAGACCCTGGGAGGCTGGTGGAGTCAAGTGCTTTTGGCCCAAAGAGTCGAAATCATAACCGATAACGGTCCGGTCATTGGTGTCATCGGGTCGATTCCACCCCATTTGCTTGATGAATCGCAACGCTCAAAACCAATGGATATCAAAAATATGCTGATTGATATCGGGGCGGACGACAAGGAAGATGTGAAGAGAATCGGTATTAAGCCAGGTCAGCAGATTGTACCGATTTGTCCATTCACGCCGATGGCCAATGAGAAAAAAATCCTCGCAAAAGCGTGGGATAATCGTTACGGCTGCGGACTTGCGATTGAATTGTTAAAAGATTTAAAAGGTGAAACGTTACCGAATATCTTATATTCCGGAGCAACCGTCCAGGAGGAAGTGGGATTACGGGGTGCGCAAACGGCAGCTCATATGATCAAACCGGATCTTTTTTTCGCTTTGGATGCAAGTCCGGCGAACGATATGTCCGGCAGTAAAAGTGAATTTGGCCAGCTGGGGAAAGGGGCACTGCTCCGCATTTTTGATCGTTCGATGGTTACGCATCGCGGCATGAGGGAATTCATCCTTGATACGGCCGAGTCGAATGATATTCCGTATCAATATTTCGTTTCCCAAGGCGGCACGGATGCCGGGCAGGTCCATATTGCAAACGAAGGCATTCCAAGCGGGGTGATTGGCATTTGTTCCCGTTATATTCATACACATGCATCCATGATTCATATTGATGATTATGCCGCTGCACGTGAACTGATTGGGAAATTGGTTCGTTCCTGTGATAAAACGACATTCGAGACCTTGATAAAAAACGGTTGATGAAGGAAGCTGAAATGGAATGGGATGCTGTCATGAATCCTTTTCCATCAGCTTTTTTTATATAGAAGGAAGGTAATGATATTGAAAATAGCAGTAGGCAGTAAGAATCCGGCGAAAGTAAGTGCCGTGCTTGGCGTATATGAAGATGCAGAAATCATTTCGCTTCAAGTGGAGAGCGGGGTCCCGGAACAGCCTTTTTCAGATGAGGAAACGATGGAGGGGGCAATGACACGTGCCCGGAATTGCTTGATTCACAGTGATGCCGAAATGGGTATCGGACTCGAAGGCGGTGTCGTGAAAATGGGACAAGGCCTGTTTCTGTGTAATTGGGGTGCGATGGCCACGAGGGACGGTGAGGTCTTTGTAGCTGGCGGAGCGAGAATCCCACTGCCGGGAATTGTTGCTGAGAAGCTGCAGGACGGTGAAGAGTTAGGCCCTGTGATGGACGCCTTCACAAGGCAAGAGAATATTAGCAAAAAGGAAGGAGCGATCGGCGTGTTTACAAATGAGCGAATCACCAGGGGGGAAATGTTCCTTCATATCATGAGGATGCTAGCCGGTCAATTCGAGTATAAGCTGAGAATGAAAAATCAGGATTTTTGAATCACTGTCATGGAAAGGCGGGTTTTGAATGATGGAAACGAACACTGCCAAAACAGAGCAGAATCAGACAGGATTTTATTGAACGGCCTTGCTAGTATAGTGACAAGGGGTGAGCGGAATGGGGTGGGTTGAATCAATCCAAAAGGCCATCGAATATATCGAGGAGCACTTATTGGAGGACCTGACGATCGAGAGCATTTCCAGGCAGGCGAATGCCTCAGCTTTTCATTTTCAACGGACATTCACCATCTTAACGGATATTACCATTGGTGAATATATCCGGCGTCGAAGACTGACCTTAGCCGCCCAGGAGATTTCATCCACAAATGGCAAGGTCATTGATTTAGCCTACAAGTATGGCTATGACACCCCCGAGGCATTCTCAAAAGCTTTTCGAAGGCAGCATGGGATATCTCCAAGCGAAGCCCGAAAGTATATGGGGAAGATGAAATTCTATGAACGCCTGGTGATACAGGTGATTGTGAAAGGGGCAAAACCGATGAAATACAATATCCTTGAAAGGGATTCCTTTCAATTGATTGGAATCAAGCAAGAGTTTTCCTTGGTTAATGAAGAGAATTTGATTGGGATTCCGAAGTTATGGGAGAAAGTGAATTCGGATGGGACAGGAGATCGGTTAGCGAAGTTGAACAATGGCCAAATAGATGGCTTGATTGGTGTATGTGTCGATAAGCGGGCAGTGGAAAAAAATGAAACGATGGATTATTGGATAGGTGCAGAGTATGCCGGGAAAGTGCCTGAAGAGTTTTCAGCCCTTACTATACCGGCTTCCAAGTGGGTTGTATTCGAAGTTCACGGACCTATGCCTGATAGCATCCAACAAGCTTGGAAGCGAATTTTTTCCGAATGGTTCCCTACCAGCGGTCATGAACATGCAGGAACTCCCGAATTGGAAGTATACGCGAACGACGACGCTTCAAACCCTGACTATTACTCCGAAATTTGGATACCCATTAAAAAGGGATAAGGTTCAACCTAAATTTATTCGTTTTTCGCTTGCAGGGGAGGTTAGGCATCTAATTTCCCCTGCAAGCTTTTTATTTGGGTGAATATGAAATGATCAGTCCTTCATACTTGAACCCTTGGCAAGGGAGATTTACAGCCCTTCTTCAAAAATATAAGATAGAACCTTCATGGCTTGGTTCACGGATTCGACCGTGACGCTCGCCTTTTCCGATAATTCCTTTAAGGCATGGTGATGGGATTCCGGGCGAATCAAAATAAGCGGTTTACCCAGGGAAACGGCGGTGCTTGCGTCCATGGCCGTATTCCACTGTTTATATTTCTCCCCAAACAGAGCGACGACAAGATCAGCTTTTTTCATCAAAAGACCTGTCCGCAAATTATTGATTTGGGAAGCGGCCGCATCCTTCAGAATGGGGTTAGGCTGTTCCCCAAGAATATCTTCACCGATATTATCAGAGCGTTCATGATTTTCCATCGGGCCGACGAATTCTAAAGGAAGTTTCAGTGCAGCGGTCTTATCTCTCAACTCGCTTCTCCAATTTGAATGGATCTCCCCAGCAAGATACACGGTTAATTTCATTGTTTTCCTCCTCGGTATTTAAATTGCTTTCATTGTATCATGTTTTGAGAAAATGGATGAATTTCATAAATAAGGATAATAGTATCCTTAAGTGAGTAAAAGAGATGGCTGGAGGAATGACGATGGCATTATCGAATAAAAAATTTCTTGTTTTCCTGTTAATAAGCAGTTTGATTGTGGGATGCTCAGGTATTGAGAGGCAAACCGAAAAGGCAATGAAGGCCGCAGAAGTGGCTTTTCGTGACGACGAAAAACAGCCCGATCTCGAGGCAGGGCTTATTCAGGTCTATCTGCCAAAGGATTTTAAGGTAGTAGAAGAACATGATAATAATTTGATTTTACAAAAAGGTGATAAGATTTATATATTATTTGTCAATCCAAATGAAAAAGAAGACAGCTCCGTTTTATATTTGGCAATGAAGCAACAAAAGGATCAATATGTAGTGCTGCATTCTTTTCAAACTGATGATAAATTCGGCTTTATCTCGATCAAAGAGATACCGAAAGAAAAGTATGAGCTTGCAGTGGGGATCGGAGGGGTGAAGCTGACAACCGAAACGGATAAAGATCAATTAAAAACCGATGCGAAACAAATGATGGAAATCGTTTCATCCGTGCCCCAGAAATAAGATGACCCGGTCGTTCAACCGATCCGAATTAATGGTTGATTCGCGGAGAGTCTGGTATGATGGGATTATAAAAAATAAGGTGTCATTTAGAGCAGGAGGAATATTCAAATGGAAAATTTACAAACCGTTGAGCAATATGATGCATTGAAAAATGAAGGCAAACATATCTTTCTTTTTTCAGCAACATGGTGTGGAGATTGCCGTGTAATCGAACCGATAATGCCTGAGATAGAAACGAAATTTCCTGACTTTACATTCATTTATGTTGACCGTGATGAATTCATCGATGTGTGTGCAGCTAATGATGTATTCGGTATACCAAGTTTCATTGCGTATGATAATGGCAAAGAGCTAGGCAGATTCGTAAGCAAGGATCGCAAAACACAAGAACAAATTGAGGAATTCATACAATCACTATAATCAATTTCCCCTTCTCGCTGGGGATTTTTCAATGAAGAGGAGGGTCAGTCATGAAAATGGATAGCACGAAGCTGAAAAATATCTTGAAGGAACGCCTAAAAGATGGGAATCGCACATTCAAATTCGATAGCAAGCAAGATACGTTACGGGTGGAGAATGTGAAGACCGGGAAAGGGATCACCATCGAGTTGCCTCCTGTACTTGCTAACTATGAAAACGTACAGGAAAAAGCCATCGATGAAATTACCTATTACGTGGAAGAGGCCCTGAATGTGATGGGGGAAGAACACAGCATGGAGGGCAAGGAGAAATGCATTTTCCCAGTCATTCGCTCGACCTCCTTCCCAATGGAATCCGAAGAAGGAAATCCATTTTTATTCGATGAGCATACGGCTGAAACCCGGATTTTTTATGCCCTTGATTTAGGGAAAACTTACCGTCTCATAGATGAAAAGATGATTCAACGGGAAAATTGGCAGGGTGACAGGATCCGTGAAATTGCCCTTTTCAATGCCCGTTCCCTATCCACTGAAATGAAGTCGGATATCGTTGCAGATAATGCATTTTATTTTTTGAACACGAATGATGGATATGATGCCAGCAGGATCCTGAATGAATCCTGGCTTCGGGAAATGAAGGACAAGATCGAGGGAACCATGGCTGTGGCCATTCCCCATCAGGATGTCATCATCATTGCCGATGTGAAGAATGATACGGGCTATGATATTCTTGCGCAAATGGCGATGAGCTTCTTTGCCAGCGGTCATGTTCCGATTACGGCTCTATCATTCCTTTATGAAGAAAATGAGTTGGAGCCCATCTTCATTATGGGTAAAAACAAAAAGCGTGAACAATAATATATTGAATCACAAAAGGACCGTGTCAGCATCTGGCAGCGGTCCTTTTAAAGTTTAGTAGAGTCTCCTTAACTTCAACAAGGGAATCAGGAAAAGAGTTGATATTTGTTATTTAATGGGTAATAATATAATTGGAATATTTCGGAAATATAAAAATGAATCCCTGAATATCAAACTATATAAGCGGATGAACGTTGTGGGAGATTGCAAAGCATTGAGCCACCGAAGGAGCAAGTTCCAAAAACATCCCTTGGAGCAAATCTCTCAGGTAAATGGAACCGCAGCTGGACGCAACTCTGGAGAGCGCGCAGGAAGTGTGCCGCCAACGGGGAAATCTCCATGACCAAAATGGAGCTAAACTCTCAGGTAAAAGGACAGAGAAGGGAGCAGTTAGTTTACGCAACCCTTCTCCGTCCTTTTTGTCGTCCAATATAAGAATGGGTCCATTGCAATTAATTGAGCAGAAGCGGCTTTTGCTTAGACGAGGTAAATGTAGTTCCGGCATTATAAAAAGATTTTCATTGGTTTTCCGGAGGTAGTTATGCCGATTATAAGAAATATTGAATTATTCTTTCCAGAGGATAGACAGGCAAATTTAATCTTTTATAGGGAAACAAGATGTATCGCTTCTTTATACAGTCGTTTGCTTCCGGAATTCAAAACGGATGAATATAAGGGAATATTGATTAATTGTGTATCCGGCTTGAGGCATAATAAACAAATTAGACGCTGATTCGTTTATTATGTTTAATTTTAAATCCGTTTTCGCTGAGATTAATATGAAAGAGTTTTTCTCTTTGCCTACGGACCGAAGGAAAAAAGAATATACACTTGAAGTTATGCAAAAACCTTTAGAACAAGTAGCAAAGGAACTTAATTGTGATATTGGCCTTTTTAAGGATATCCATCAAAAAATAATAAACCTGGACTTTGAGAACAAGTGGATTTATGCGAAGAAAAGCAGCCCTAACAGAAAATATTCTTGCAGTATTGTCTGTGAACAAGAAGTTCTTTATAGAAGAGAACGGATTATGAGAGAAATTGATACAGATGAACAGCATCTTTTCAGCAAATTAGGAAAAATAGGGTGGACACACAATCATAAAGTTTCATTTTCAGATCCAGATTATAAAACTAAATTTATAGTCACCTTTTTGGAAAGGAATAGCTCCGGGAGCTTATATTGGAAATGTGAACAGCAAATATTCCAATAGAATCCTTTTTAATAATACCTAGAATATCCGAAGCTTTAGTGAAGCAACTAAGTAAGGACCTACAAGCAGGGTCCTTTACTATTACGCTGTTTATCAACAATGATATTTAACAGAGCATGATGTATAAATGCTATACATGGGACACGAAAGGCATACCTGACCAACAAATCATAATCAAATAGGGGGAGAATAATCGTGAACGTGAAAAGCAAATTAATGAACATGCTGGAAGCCCGTAAAGGGGAAATGGTTCAAATTCGCCGTCATTTACACGAGAATCCGGAACTATCCTTCAAAGAAGAGAAAACGGCACAATATATCATTGATTTTTATAAAGGGAAAGATGTGTCGATTCAAACGAATGTAGGAAACGGATTAGGGATCATCGTATCGATCGAAGGCGGAAAACCAGGGAAAACGATAGGTCTCCGTGCGGATTTCGATGCATTGCCGATTACAGAAGAAGCGGAGGTCCCGTTCCGTTCAAAAAATGAAGGTGTCATGCATGCCTGCGGACACGATGGGCATACCGCGTATTTATTGGTATTGGCAGACTGCATCAATGAGCTGAAAGATTCCTTATCAGGTACGATCAAAATAATCCATCAACATGCAGAAGAAACACCCCCAGGTGGAGCAAAAAGCATTATGGAATCAGGGTTTTTGGATGAACTGGATGCTGTTTTCGGAATCCATTTATTTCCTTCTCATCCAGCAGGGGTTGTCGGGTATCGCGGCGGCTATTCGATGGCTGGACGGACCTATTTCAAGTTAGCGATAAAGGGTGTAGGCGGCCATGGTTCCTCCCCGCATATGGCTAATGATGCCATTGTGGCAGGCGCCCACTTCGTGACAGCCGTACAAACCGTAGTCAGCCGTCGGTTGAACCCTTTTGATATGGGCGTAGTCACAATCGGCTCCTTCGATGGAAAAGGAAGCTTTAATGTCATAAAAGATCGTATAGAAATTGAAGGGGATGTCCGTTATATGACAGCAGAGACCCAACAGCTGATCGATAAGGAAATCCACCGGATCGTCAAAGGGATAGAAACGGAATTTGATGTTCAGTGCGAACTTGCATATGTGCCGGATTATCCTCCGTTATATAATGACCCTGAACTGACTGGATTCGTGAAAAATAGCCTGGAAAGCATGAATGACAAAGATATTAAGAAGGTCGTGGAATTTCCGGTTTTCTCAGGTTCAGAAGATTTTTCATATTATGCAGAAAAGATTCCTGGCTGCTTCTTTTACATTGGCTGTAAACCGAAAGGGGTGGAGAAGGCATATTTCAATCACCATCCTAAATTCGACATTGATGAAGATGCCCTTTTGATCGCTTCCAAATCAGTGGCGCAGGTTGTATGCAGTTTTTATGAATGGAAATAGTCCCTTTGGTCTTTGTTTACAAAAAAAACGCTGGAACCCACAAAACACCGTTCGGTATTAACGAACGGTGTTTTGTGGGTTTCGGCAGGTATTTGGATGCCACCGGAGGTTTCGTGAAGGATGAAGCAGTGAATTGCCAGTCTGCTTCATGGGCTGCATGAAAACTTAATCTCTTTGTAAACGCGATTTAACAGCGGTGTTTTATTTAAATAGTAGACTAGGGACTAATGTTATTTCGTGATGGATAGGTTTAAACTCATTTCAGAAGGGGTTTAATAGGGTAGGAGTTCTGCGAAATACGTTAAGTTAGTAAGAATTCGATAAAAAAAAAGATACTAATCCCAATTTAGCTTAAATTTTCTCGATATTTTTAAAATAACTGGTAGAATTAGTTACATACTACAGATGTAGAAAGAGTGATAGTTTTGAAATGGCTAAATAAGATGAAAAAATGGTTCCAAGCAGAGGAAATTATTGAAATCGAAGAAATTATTATAGATGAACCGCTTGATGAAGAGACATTAAGGAAAATGGATTTTTCGAAGCTTTCGAAGTCAAAGGAAGAAGAAATAAAGGTTTATAATCAAAAAGTGGAAAAAATGTCCCAGACGCCAGACCCGGATACGAAAATCCTGTTTCAATATCCAAAAGGACAGTTCAAGTTTCCGCTCATTCCAGACCGGGAGCAGAACAAACGAAAGCCCAGGGAAAGAAACAGGGAAGAAAACGAACCCAAACAGGGGAAGAATGTGACCAAAGAAACGACGAGAAGGCCTGTAAGGGATCCTGAACCAAAACGGAGAAGCTTTGATCGGGAGGAAACCTCAAAAATAGTCCCGTCAAATACTCCATTCCGCCCAACGGAAATTCCTTCACCCATTTATGGGTTCCGTCGTCCGGAAAAAAAAATAGTCCCTTCTGAAGAAATTGTCGAATATGAATTAGAAAGCAAAATGCCTGTCCTTAAAAAAGAAGAACCTGCCATCGAGATTCCGGTATCCATTCCTGATATCTCAAAAGAAGTGTCCCATGAGGAATTGACGGTAGAACCATCCGTTCTTATACCGGAACAAGCGGAAGAAAAAAGGGGAGATTCGGAGATACCCGCTTTCTTTCGGAGGAATTCCATTGAATCCCTGCCAGAAGAAGCAGTAAGCGAGCCTAACGTAATTGAGCCTGCGGTAGAAAAAGAGGATATTGAACAGGACCAACTCGATTTTGGACGCGAAGTTGCTGTATCCATCATGGAACAGGCGGACGCCACACCGCCTGAAGCTATATCGGTTCCTGGGGAGGTTGCTGTACAACCAACTGAACCATCCGTCAGTCAAGGGACACTGCCTGAAAGTGATCAATCAGAGGCAATACCTGAAGTGCAGCATAAACGTCCAAAAAAACATATCCCATTTAATGTAATGATGCTTAAGCAAGATCGGGAAAAAAATGACTTCATGAATAGAATGATGCCGGAAAAAAAAAGCTTTAATTCGGAAAGGGCAGTAGTTTCACCTGATAAGCGACCAATGAATGATGCTGCTGAAACGGAGGCAGTACAAGCGAAACCATCTGCAATTCCTGAACGGAAACCGGAGGAAGGCAGAGTTATTTTGAAAGAGGAGACTCCGGTCATTACACCAACCTTTCTGGACACTAAGGTTGGTTCAGAAACCGCCGCCGTGCCTGAGAACACAGTTGAATCCAATATCGTTTCGAACCCTGAGCCGCTCTTTGAACAGGAAACCCCCATTTCTGGAAATGGGTATCAAGAAGCAGTTTATACAGAGGCGGCAGCAGAAAGTGGCCAGGGCGATAACCCGGCAGTTTTTGGCTCCGTGGAAGCGGATGATAATCCATACTATGTGTTTCCGAATATAGAATTGCTGACACCTCCCACTTATGCTGTTCATGATGATGAGTGGCTCGAGGAACAGACTTTATTACTTGATGAGACATTGAAAAATTTCAATGTCCGTGCTAAGGTCGTCAATGTCACTCAAGGACCTGCAGTAACTCGTTTCGAGGTGCATCCGGAGCCGGGGGTGAAGGTGAATAAAGTGACGAACCTGATGGATGATATCAAGTTAAGCCTTGCTGCTCAGGATATGCGGATGGAAGCGCCTATTCCGGGTAAACATACAATTGGCATCGAGATTCCGAACAGGAAAAGCAAACCGGTATTTTTGCGGGAGGTTTTGGAAAGTAC
Organism: Peribacillus sp. V2I11; assembly: GCF_030817135.1. Classification (NCBI taxonomy): domain Bacteria; kingdom Bacillati; phylum Bacillota; class Bacilli; order Caryophanales; family Bacillaceae; genus Peribacillus; species Peribacillus sp. V2I11. Next base: position 3,756,270 of record NZ_JAUSYW010000001.1, read on the forward strand.
TGAGTTTCAAGAGCATGAATCACCGCTTGCTGTGGCTTTAGGACTCGATATATCCGGTCAGCCGATTATCACGGATTTGAGAAAGATGCCGCATGGATTGATAGCCGGGCAAACGGGATCGGGGAAAAGTGTCTGTATCAACACCATGCTGGTCAGCTTGCTGTATAAAGCGACGCCGCAGGAGTTGAAATTACTGTTGATCGATCCGAAAATGGTCGAGCTTGCCCCATATAACCGGATCCCGCATTTGGTCAGTCCAGTCATAACCGATGTAAAAGCCGCTACGGCTGCGTTGAAATGGGCTGTTGAGGAGATGGAACGGCGTTATGAATTGTTTGTACATGCCGGTGTACGTGATATCACCCGCTTTAATGACCAAGCGGAAAAAGCCGGTCAATATTCAAGCAAGCTGCCTTATATCCTGGTGATCATCGATGAGCTTGCGGATCTAATGATGATGTCCCCGGCTGATGTAGAGGAAGCGATTTGCCGGATTGCTCAAAAGGCCCGTGCCTGCGGCATCCATTTGATTGTAGCCACTCAAAGACCTTCAGTCGATGTCATAACTGGATTGATCAAGGCAAATATCCCGACAAGGATCGCTTTTTCGGTTTCTTCACAAGTCGACTCCCGGACAATCATCGATAGCGGCGGTGCCGAAAAATTATTGGGAAGAGGAGATATGTTATTCGCTGAAAACGGCTCTTCAAAAACGGTGCGCCTGCAAGGGACTTTTGTGAGTGATGAAGAAATCGATCAAGTCGTCAACCATGTTAAACTGGAGCAGCAGCCGAAATATCTGTTTGAACAGGAAGACTTGCTGAACAGGGCCCAGGTCACGGAAGAAGCGGATGAACTGTTTTTCGAGGCCTGTGAATTTGTCGTGAGCCAGCAGGCTGCATCTGCATCGAGTGTCCAAAGGCGTTTCCGTGTCGGTTATAACCGTGCAGCGCGTCTAATAGAAATGATGGAGCAACAGGGAGTCGTTTCCGAATCCAGGGGCTCAAGGCCCAGGGATGTATTGATTACGGAAGAAGAACTGGAATTTTTACATGTTAATTAAGAGAACCTAATAAAAGGAAATTGTATATAATGTGAAAGGGTGAAAACCCTTTTTTATCCCCTTACTTGAGGGAAAATCCAATGATTTGATAAATTGGCATCTGCCTGACATGGATGAATGAATAAAAAAGTGATATAATAGTTTTTTGTTGATGAATGAATGAAAATATATGCTTGAAAAACCTATGAAGAAATTGCGTTACTAACAAGTCTCGTAATGGGAAAACAAATAAAAGATGACGTCATATACTGTCATACAGGTAGACGATTGGTGGAGGTTCGCTTTATGACTGCTTACCATTTTGTGGGAATTAAAGGGTCGGGTATGAGTGCTCTGGCACAAATGCTGCATGATATGAATATTGAAGTGCAGGGTTCCGATTACGAAAAAGAATTTTTTACACAATTGGCATTAGAAAAAGCCGGGATTAAAATCCTTCCTTTTAACGAGGAAAATATTCAACCTGGAATGACCATCATTGCAGGTAATGCGTTTCCGGATAGTCATCCGGAAATCGTGAGGGCAAAAGAACTTGATTTGCCTATTATCCGTTATCACCGTTTCCTAGGTGATTTCATGAAAAACTTCATCAGCGTGGCCGTTACGGGAGCTCATGGTAAAACATCGACGACCGGCTTACTTGCCCATGTAATGGGGGGCGCTAAACCGACATCCTTCTTGATTGGGGATGGAACGGGTAAAGGAATCGCGAATTCTGATTACTTCGTATTCGAAGCATGTGAATATCGCCGTCATTTCCTTTCCTATTATCCGGATTATGCAATCATGACGAATATCGATTTTGATCATCCTGATTATTACGCCAATGTCGAAGACGTGTTCGAGGCTTTCCAATCGATGGCCCTTCAAGTCAACAAAGGCATCATTGCGTGCGGGGATGATGAGCATTTACCACATATTCAGGCGAAAGTACCGGTTATTTTTTACGGATTTGCAGAAGGAAATGATTTTCAAGCGAAAAATGTTTCCGTCACTCCGGATGGCACGACTTTTGATGTGCATGTAAGGAACAATTACTATGATACATTCACTATTCCTACTTTTGGAAAGCATAATGTGTTGAATGCACTTGGTGTCATTGCACTTTGTAAATATGAAAACTTGGATACGGAAGCTGTGAAAGCCCAATTGCGGACTTTTGGCGGAGTTAAACGCCGGTTCTCCGAAAAGGAAATCGGAAGTCAGATCATCATTGATGATTATGCACACCATCCGACCGAGATCTCTGCAACTGTTGACTCGGCGCGTCAGAAATATCCAGAGCGTGAAGTTGTTGCGGTATTCCAGCCGCATACTTTCTCGAGAACGCAGGCATTCCTGGATGAATTCGCCGACAGCTTGAATTTGGCTGACAAAGTATACTTATGTGAAATTTTTGGATCTGCTCGTGAACATCAAGGGAAGTTATCGATTGAAGACCTTCAAGATAAGATTCCCGGTGCCGAGCTGATTACGGAGAACACAACATCAATATTGCAACATCATGAAAACAGTGTCGTGTTATTCATGGGTGCGGGGGACATTCAAAAGTTCCAAGCAGCCTATGAGCATTCACTGCAGGTAAAATAAAAAAAACGACCATCCGTTAGTAACGGATCGGTCGTTTTTTATTGGTTTTTCCCAGCACGTCATGCTGCTGGTTTTTATGTTATTTTAAATTTTCTGGATTTAAGTTTTCCAGTTCCGGTAAAACGAAGCGTCCGTCCTTACGTATCAAGACGTCATCAAAATGGATTTCCCCGCCGCCATATTCAGGTCGCTGAATATTGACCAGGTCCCAGTGAATGTCTGAATGGTTTCCGTTAAAGGCATCATCATAGCATTGTCCGGGAGTGAAATGAAAACTTCCATCAATTTTTTCATCAAAGAGGATATCTTGCATCGGGTGTAGAATATAAGGATTTACACCAATTGCAAATTCACCGACATATCGTGCGCCTTCATCAGTATCAAAAATTTTGTTGATGCGTTCCGTATCATTCGCAACCGCTTCAACGATTTTTCCATCCTTGAATGTTAACTTCACGTTTTCAAAAGTAAAACCCTGATAAGGGGACGGAGTATTATACGAAATCACTCCATTGATGGAATCTTTAACTGGAGCCGTATATACTTCACCGTCAGGAATGTTCAGCTCACCCGCACATTTGATGGCTTTAATGTCTTTGATGGAGAAGGTTAGGTCCGTACCGGGCCCAGATAAGCGGACCTTATCCGTTTTATCCATCAATTCAACAAGGTTGTCCATTGCTGCGCTCATTTTGCCATAGTCGAGGTTGCAGACTTCGAAATAAAAGTCTTCGAATGCTTCTGTGCTCATTTTGGCTAATTGGGCCATGGAATTTGTCGGGTAGCGAAGTACGACCCATTTTGTTTTTGGCACGCGGATATTTCTATGTACTTTACCGACTGTCTGTCCATGAATCGCTATCTTCTCTGAAGGGACATCGGATTGTTCATTGATATTATCCCCGGCACGAAGCCCGATATAAGCATCCATCTGGTTCATTACGTTTGCTTCAAACTCACCCATCATCTTGTACTGTTCTTCTTTGGCACCCATCAGCAAGGCACGATCCACTTGGTGATCCTTTAACTGGACGAATGGGTAACCACCTGCTGCATAGGCTTCATTCACAAGTGCGTTAACAAGTTCACGCTGCAAACCAAAGTTTTCGATCAAGATTCTTTCACCTTTTTGAAGCTTCACGGAATAATTGATTAAGTTTTTGGCCAATGTACCAATTCTGGGATCTTTCATAAAAAATACCTCCATTGTTTAAATTCGACTTATCGTTTCTATCATACCCGATTTCCTGCCATAAGTGTCACCCATGAATTTCATGGAGGAACTGGATGCAGACAACAATATTTCCAGATTAGGGTTTGATAGGGTATATTGAAAAAATAAATACGTTTATAATAATAGGGAAGGGGTAATTAATATCTAACAGCTATTAAATAAGTCGATTTTTTACGGAGGTGTTCCAATGGAGATTATTTTATACGTAAGTGCTGCTGTTGCAGCGATAGCTTTTTTGGTACTTGTTATTTTCCTAACAAAGGTACTGACATCACTTCAAACTACCCTGGACAGTGTGGCCCGGACGCTGACAGGACTAGAGAGCCAAATGCAGGGCATAACGCTCGAAACTACTCAGTTATTACATAAAACGAATACGTTGGCAGAAGATTTACAGCATAAGTCAGAAAACCTGAACACGGTGGTGGATGCCGTGAAGGATGTAGGCACATCCATCTCTAGCTTTAATTCTTCCATCCAAAAGGTTTCCCATAAAGTGCAGGCAGAGATTGATAATAATCAAGAACGAATCTCACAAATTGTACAATGGAGCAATGTAGCCTTGGAGATCAGGGACAAATGGAAATCCAGAAGCAAACAGGCTGCCCCGACCCCAACCGAAAGGGCGGAGTTGGAAAGGGAAGCACTGGAAACTGATAACCTACCTAAAAAAAGGTTTTTACGTTCTAGATCTTAAAATCTAGTTAAATAAAAATGAACTGAAAATTGAAAGGGGAATGTATTATGACTCAAAAAGAATTTGCGGCAAAGGACTATCAGAAATCTTATGAGGACGAACGCGACTCGATCAATTCGAAGGACTTTATGATTGGCGCCTTGATCGGCGGGATGATCGGAGCGGCTACAGCTTTGTTCATGGCCCCGAAAACAGGCAAGGAATTAAGGAATGACTTCAATGAACAAGCTAAAAACATTTCAGAGAAAACAGAAAGATTAAGACAAACGGCGATGGAAAAAGGTACAGTCCTTGCTGATACTGCAAAAGAAAAAACAAGCTCCGTCACGGAAATCGTTTCCAACAAATCTTCAAATATCGTCAATAAAGTGAAAAGCCTAAAAACGGGAAAAGAAAACGGCGATGCGGCTGATGATACGACGAATTCAAGCAATAAGGATATAGATGTAACCGGAACTTCCGATTCTCCTATCGTATCCGTCGAAACGAACTTTGCTAACGGCAATGACTCGGAAAATAATCCTGCAGATCCTACAAGCGGAAACAAGGATGCGGCAAAATTAAAACTTGATGAAGCGAAAAAGGCATTTGATGAGACAGAGAATAACCTAAAGAAATAAACTCCTTGGATTCCTTTAATGGGGATGAAGAGGCATAAAGGGACGAAGAATAAGGCGGTGAAGTGCTTCGATGGCTTCATCGCCTTTTTGATGGTAAAATTTATATGGACAAGGAAAGGAGACTGTTTTATGGTCATGAGTAAAATCGAAACAGAAGAACAATTCAATGAGCTTCTAAAAGAGGATACATTCCTGCTTTTCAAGCATAGTGTAACATGCCCGGTCAGTGCTGAAGCATTTGAACAGTATGAGAGGTACATTTTAGGTAACGAACAACTTAAAACGGGCTATTTAGCCGTTCAGGAAGCTCGTCCACTATCCAATTATGTGGCAGAAACATTTGATGTCAAACATCAATCACCTCAGGCCATCCTGTTTAAAAGTGGAAAACCTGCCTGGAATGAATCTCATTGGCGAATTACATATGATTCATTGAGCAAGGCCATTACTGAATGATTTATGAAGGCCGGATCCTTTTTTAAGGGGTCCGGCCTTTTATTATTCCATCATTAACTGAGGGCAAAAGGATTTTTAAATGATCTCCAGGGGAAACCTTTTCTTGAAAGGCCGTTCCCTGTTCATTAGCATGCAGGGAGTCCAGGCAGCTTGTAACTCTTTAATCATTCTTGGATGGCTCCAGGCAAGAGGCAGACTATTTGATCATGTTCCAAATGCTCTTGAGATAAAATATCAATTAAATTATAGCTTTCTTGTTCTATTTCCAATATAATTCCTACAACGGATTGTTCCAATATTCAGTCTAAATCGTTTTTTATTGTTGAGCAGCACCCGCATTTATGCATTTATAACTTTAATGCTTAAAAGCGTTTAATTATTAAAGAAAAATATAGTGACATTTTTGGACACTTCATTTATAATTGATTTAATCATACATGAAATATTCTAAATTTTTCATTGATAAAACAATTGGGGTGGATGTTCGAGGATCCAGATGGGATTTTTTTTAGTTTGAGTCCGCTGAACCGATTTCTATTTTAAAAAACGAAGGGATGGATTTGTAATGAGCAACAAAGAGCTTGATGGACTTCGTAATCAACTGGATGATGTGAACCTTCAGTTATTACATCTTATTAATCAACGTGCTGAACTTGTACAGGAAATTGGTCGCGTTAAAGAAAAACAAGGTGTAAACCGTTACGATCCCGTCCGTGAAAGAACAATGCTGGATCTTATCGAAGCCAATAATCAAGGACCGCTTGATCTTGGTTCGATTAAACATATTTTCAAAGAGATCTTTAAATTGGGCTTGGAGCTACAAAAGGATGATCAGAAGAAAACGCTTCTTGTATCAAGAAAACAAAAGGCTGAAGACACTATCATCGACATTAAGGGTGAATTGATCGGTAACGGGATTCCTAGCTTCGTTTTCGGGCCATGTGCCGTTGAATCTTATGAACAGACAGCTGCGGTGGCGGAAGTCATTAAAGCTAAAGGTCTGAAATTGATGCGCGGCGGTGCATTTAAGCCACGTACATCTCCATATGACTTCCAAGGGCTTGGTTTGGAAGGTTTACAAATACTTAAACGCGTTGCTGATGAATACGGCTTGGCTGTCATCAGTGAAATCGTGAGTGCCAACGATATCGAAGCGGCCATCGATCATATCGATGTCATCCAAATCGGGGCGCGCAACATGCAAAACTTCGACTTGCTAAAAGCGGCAGGTGCCGTGAATAAACCAGTTCTTTTAAAACGTGGATTGGCTGCAACGATTGAAGAGTTCATTCATGCAGCGGAATACATCATGTCGCAGGGCAATGGCAACATCATCCTTTGTGAACGCGGTATCCGTACTTACGAAAAAGCAACAAGAAATACACTTGATATCTCTGCTGTACCGATTTTAAAACAAGAAACTCATTTACCGGTCATGGTTGATGTAACGCATTCAACTGGACGTCGCGATCTCCTGCTTCCTACGGCTAAAGCGGCTCTTGCAATCGGTGCTGACGGTGTTATGGCTGAAGTGCATCCGGATCCTTCCGTTGCTTTATCGGATTCTGCACAGCAAATGGATTTCAAACAATTTGATGAATTCTACGATGAAATTAAACGTTTGAACTGGGTAACTGTATAAACTGGAAAGTCTTTAAATGATCTACTTACGGCCCTTACCAACTTGGCAAGGGCTTTTTTTAATGGTAAAATACCTATTTTTGCAGAAAAAGCTTCGAAATAAGCACTATTGGATTGCAGGAAAGATTCGACTATCGTATGATAAATAACAAGAATGAGAACTGTTCGGAAGATTGAGTCATACATAAAGTGATTTCTATGTGAATTTTATACTTGAATAGGGTATTGAATATTTGACTGAGAAGAGAGTAGGACTGCATTTTTTGCTAGGCAGATCGTTCCTAAAATAATCTTCCTTATAGAGGAAAACGCATAAAAGATTTATTTCCGAAATAATTCGGGTCTTTTATGGGGAAAATGAAAGAAATGGAGGAATGGATGAATGAATAATATAACCATTTATGATGTGGCGCGTGAGGCGAATGTTTCCATGGCCACCGTTTCCCGCGTTGTTAACGGGAATCCAAATGTAAAGCCTGCAACAAGGAAGAAAGTTTCCGATGTGATTGAGAAGTTAGGGTACCGTCCCAATGCAGTGGCAAGGGGACTGGCTTCAAAGAAAACGACTACAGTCGGGGTCATCATCCCGGATATCTCGAGCATCTTTTTTGCCGAATTGGCACGGGGCATAGAAGATATAGCCACCATGTATAAATACAATATCATTCTAAGCAGTTCTGATGAGAATATAGATAAGGAGTTCCATTTGTTGAATACGATGCTTGGAAAACAAGTGGATGGTATCGTATTCATGGGCGGCAACATTTCTGATGAGCATGTCAAAGAGTTTAAGAATTCACCGGTTCCAATCGTTCTGGCAGGTTCGGTGGATGAAAGCGGACAGGTTCCATCGGTTAATATTGATTATGAGGCGGCGGCATTCGACGCAGTGACCTTCTTCGCTAAAAAAGGCCACAAGCATATCGCTTTTGTAAGCGGAAACCCTTCCGCGCTTATTAATGAAATGAAATTGACTGGTTATAAACGAGGGTTGAAAGAAGCTGGACTTTCATTTGATGAAAGTTATATCGTTGAAGGTGATTATACATATGATTCAGGAATTGAGTCTTTTGAAAAGTACCTGGAAGCTGAAAACAGACCGACGGCATTCATCGCCGGTGCTGATGAAATGGCGCTTGGAATTGTCCATGCCGCACAGGACAAAGGGTATAATGTACCGGAAGACTTTGAAGTGATCAGCTTCGATAACACGAGATTGACATTGATGGTGCGTCCTCAAATCACGACGATCGTTCAACCTTTATATGATATAGGTGCGGTTGCGATGAGGCTTCTTACAAAGTTGATGAATAAAGAGCAAGTGGAGGAAGGTCTTGAAAAAGTGATCCTGCCACATCGGATTGAAAACCGTCAATCAACGAAATAAACTGGTTTGGAGAGTGTCCCGAGGGCACTCTCTTTTTGTTTCTCAAATGTATTCCCGAACAAAAAAAGATCGTTTTTCAACGATCTTTTGGTTAACTTCGTTCATTGCTTTTCGACGTTTGCTTGGAAGACCTGATGGGATAAAGGACCTTTTCAAGCGTCAGGGCATTCTTCTCGGTAATTTCAGGCTTCCTCGGAATGGGTTCGTATATATCCTCCATGTCATCCCATTCATTCGGTAGGGCGACAGGGGACTCAGGCTGCCAGCAATCGAGCCATTCCTTTGATAGGGGACCTGAAATATCATTATTCGTCATTTCAAGCCAGACCCTCGCCCAAGCCCTCGGGACAACGCGCCATATATCATAGCCACCGCCGCCTACTGCAATCCACCGTCCTTCGCAATACTTATGGGCCATTTCGTGGGCCAACTTTGGTATTTCCCTATAAATCTTCATGGTGGCAGATAAATGGGTGAGCGGATCGTAATAATGGGAGTCGGCTCCGTTTTGAGTTAATAGGACATCCGGTTTGAAGAATTCAATGACCTCTTTAAAGGAAGCCCTATAGCAATCGAGCCAGGATTCATCTTCAGTGAACGCATCGACCGGGATGTTGAATGAATAGCCGTAGCCTTTTCCCTGGCCCCGCTCGTTAATATTGCCGGTGCCGGGAAATAAGTAGCGCCCCGTTTCATGGATGGATAGGGTGCATACATCCGGATCATCATAAAATGACCATTGGACTCCGTCACCATGATGTGCATCGGTATCGACATACAAGACACGCGCCCCATATTTTTTTTGCAGGTATTTTATCGCGACCGAACTATCGTTGTAAATGCAAAAGCCCGAGGCTTTCCCACGGAAACCGTGATGCAGGCCACCGCCAAGATTAAGTGCGTGCAGGGACTGACCGGTCATGACGGCATCAACAGCAGTCAAGGTACCGCCTACAAGCAAGGCGCTTGCCTCATGCATTTTGGGGAAGATAGGGGTATCCTCTGTTCCTAGCCCATAATTTACTGCCTTTTCAGGGGGGAGCTTTCCCTGGCCTGCCAATCTGACAGCGTTTACATAATGGTGATCATGAATCAGCTCCAATTCTGCATCGGTAGCCATTCTGGGCTTGATAATTTGATCATCATTGATGGCATGGTGTTTTTTTAATAAATCAAGCGTGAGTTTAAGCCGTTTTTGATTGAATGGATGCTCATCGTTGAATTTGTAGGTAAGGAGTTCATCCGAATAGACGAAAAGGGATGTATCATTCATGTGAAATCCCCGGTAGGCTAGGCCATAAAACGGTATAGCCTTCTTTCTTCAAATCCTCCACCACCATAAATGGATTCATCGTCTGTACACGAATTACAAGAATTTTATAATCGGTTCCATTTTTTTCAGGATAAACAAGGGTGCTTAGGATATTCGTATTGCGCCTTTTGAAAATATGGGCAATATCATGAAGCGAACCTGCCTTATCCGGGATTCTGATTTCGATTTGGGAACCGGGCTGATTGACTCCAGTCAACTCAACGTATGAATGAAGTAAATCAGAACCTGTTATGATGCCCACTAACTTCCTTCCCTTTACGATGGGAAGGCAGCTGATATTGTTATCACAAAAAACAGCGCCGATTTCTTCCACGAAATCCAGCGGGTGCCCCGTGATTATTTCCGTTTTCATGATGCTTGATAGTGGTTTTTGTAAATCATTTTTGTATTCTTCGGTACGGAATATAGAAGGGGCAGCATCCCGAATATCACGGTCGCTGACTAATCCCACAAGTTGAAAGCTATCATCGACAATGGGTATATGGCGAATTCGATTCTCCTTAATGATCAAGACAGCACTATGGATTGTATCCGTTGGAGTGAGGGTGATAATATCCTCATTCATTATTGTTTCAACAATCATTTTCCTTCCTCCTCTTCCTCTCGCCTCTTTAATACATAAACCGATTCATAAAACGCAATTGGTCGAACTTCTGGATGGATTCCGGCGGGACTCTTTTGCCAATACGGGCCATCAGGCAGTTGGCCGGGTGGGAACTGATTTCAGGATCATCTGTTGCAAAGTAGACCAAGCCACCCGCACTCATCATTTTTTCCATGACCTTGCGATAGTCCCAAATATTCAGCCCTGTCCCTTTCAAATCCCAATGCCAATAGTATTCAGTGGTGATGATGATGAAGTCTTCAACCGAATCGTCTTCCATTGAAAGGCGGATTAAGTTCTTCCCGACGGAGGCACCCCGGTATTTAGGGATGACCTCGATTGCACCAAGCTCAATCAGGTCCTCCATCTCGATTTCCGACCAGCGCTCCAAGGGATCGGGATATAAGTAAGTTACATAACCCACGATTGTTTCATTTTCACGGGCGATAAAGATCCTGCCCTCAGGTAAGTCTGCAATCTCTATTAACGCTTTATGCTGCAAAGCAGGCGGGCGAAAGGCGACCAAGTCTTCGTGAAACTCATAAACCGACATTTTTTCGCCGCTTAACGGCCCCTCGATGATGAGCGTTCCGCTTAATGTCTGCAGTTCCTTAGTATAAAAGGTCTTATTATATTCCATTCTTTCATCACCCTTGTTATATAGTAATCTTACACTCTCGCATGTTTCGTTTGACCGAATGGAAAGCTTACATAAATTATACTTGAAAACATGGGGCATAATTCAGAAAGTTCAAGGCATATTTGAATCTTTTGTTACAGTGCTTCTTCTTTCCCGGCCATCAATATGATTTAAATTTACTATATAACACTACTGGGAATTTTCAAAATTCAGCAAACGGGATTTCCCCTAATATGGAATTATTCAATATTTTAAAAATTGAGATAATTCCACTCTTATACTATAATGAAAATATAGAGCAGAATGAAGGGGGAGTTTGTCGTATGAATGTGAAAGCGTTACCAGTAGTGGAAGGTAATTTTAATTTAAAGAATTATGATGAAAAATACAAGAAGTTTGACTGGTCTGAGACGGAAAAGGAATTCTCCTGGTCCGAAACCGGTAAAGTGAATCTTGCGTATGAAGCCATTGACCGCCATGTCGAAACATATAAAAAGAATAAAGTAGCCCTTTATTACAAAGACGATAAAAGAAATGAAAAGTATACATTCAAGGAAATGAAAGATTATACGAACCAAGCGGCCAATGTGTTCAAGAACATTGCCAATGTTGAAAAAGGCGATCGTGTTTTCATCTTCATGCCTCGCTCCCCGGAGCTTTATTTTGCATTGTTGGGTGCGATTAAAACGGGAGCGGTCGTAGGGCCGTTGTTCGAAGCTTTCATGGAAGGCGCCATAAGGGATCGCCTTGAAGATAGTGAGGCAAGCGTGATTGTGACGACACCTGAACTTTTGCCGCGCGTCCCAGTGGATGAATTACCCCATTTAAAGCATGTATTCCTGGTGGGGGAAAACATAAAAGAAGAAGGAAAGTACCATCACTTCAATAAAAAGTTAAAAGAAGCAGACAAAGAATTCGAAATTGAATGGGTGGATCGGAATGACGGTCTGATTCTTCACTATACCTCCGGTTCCACAGGCAAACCAAAAGGAGTGCTTCACGTTCATAACGCGATGATCCAGCATTATCAAACGGCAAGATGGGTCCTTGATTTACAGGATGAGGATGTGTATTGGTGCACAGCGGACCCTGGATGGGTGACAGGGACGTCATACGGTATCTTTGGACCTTGGCTGACAGGGACCTCGAATGTCATTGTAGGCGGGCGATTCAAGCCTGAATCCTGGTACAAGACCTTGGAGGATTTTGGTGTCACGGTATGGTATAGTGCCCCGACTGCCTTCAGGATGCTGATGGGCGCAGGCGATGAAATCGTTAAGCGGTTCGATTTGAGTTCTCTCCGCCATATTTTAAGTGTCGGTGAACCGTTGAACCCGGAAGTGGTGCGTTGGGGAATGAAGGTATTCAATCACCGGATCCATGATACATGGTGGATGACTGAGACCGGGGCTCAGGTCATCTGTAATTATCCTTGCCTGGAAATCAAACCAGGTTCGATGGGTAAACCGATTCCTGGTGTGAAAGCGGCGATAGTGGATGATCAAGGCAACGAGCTTCCGCCGCATAGAATGGGGAACCTTGCCATCAAGAAAGGATGGCCGTCGATGATGAAGACCGTCTGGAAGAATGAAGCGAAATATGAATCTTACTTTATGCCAGGTGATTGGTATGTTTCCGGAGATTCCGCATATATGGATGAAGATGGTTATTTCTGGTTCCAAGGCCGGGTTGATGATGTCATCATGACGGCAGGGGAGAGAGTCGGACCTTTCGAAGTGGAAAGCAAGTTGGTCGAGCATCCAGCCGTAGCTGAAGCGGGGGTCATCGGTAAGCCAGATCCGGTTCGGGGGGAAATCATCAAAGCGTTTATCGCCCTTCGTGACGGATACGATGCAAACGATGAGTTGATTGAGGAAATTCGTACATTTGTAAAGCATGGTCTAGCAGCACATGCTGCACCTCGTGAAATTGAATTCAGGGATAAACTTCCTAAAACAAGAAGCGGTAAAATAATGCGCCGTGTCTTGAAAGCTTGGGAACTTGATCTGCCAACTGGTGATTTATCATCGATGGAGGATTGAAAACTGGTTCATGCTGTATTTGAGAAAGAAAAAGGCATCCATGGTCATTTGCATGGATGCCTTTTTTGGGAGATTATAAGGAAACAGGCTGTCGGGCTGGCCCGACAGCCTGTTTTAGTTCAAAAAAGAGTGTCATTCTTCCTCTTCTTCTGCTTTATCCGTGTCTTGCTCTTTATTATTGACTGTGTCTTTATCATTGACTGTGTCTTGATCTTTGTCGGTCTCTGGATTTTCTTTATCTGTATTCTCTTTGTTCTGATCTTTGTTCTGATCTTTGTCTTGAGCCGGCTCTTTATTTTTATCTATATCTGTTTCTTTTTCTTTATCTGAACCGTTCTCTTCTTTTGAGTCTGGTTTTTTAATATCGTTAGCTATTTTATCTTTTCCACTATCATCTTTATTTTTTGTGGAATCTTCTTTTGAACCAGTCTTTTTAGCGCCGCTTTCAACACGTTGAGAAGGGGATGATTCTTTACCGACTATGTCTACGGCCGTTACATAATATGAACCGCCTGAGCCGACTTTGTAAACAAGGCCCTCCCCAGCATTGATGCTCGCCACTTTTTTACCGTCTTTATAGACACGATAACCGACGACATCTCCTTCATGATGCAGGCCCCATGTAATCTTACCGTTACTGATCGTTATGGATAGGGGATCGGGTGATTTGCCATTATCATTCAATTTCGCTTTCGCCCCGACGACATTTCCTGATTTTTCGCCTCCAGGAATCACGGATCCCGGGTCATCGACATATTTCAATCCGATATCTGCAAAAGAATCGGGATTCAACATGAACCCGCCGCTTGTGAACTCGCCAGGCGTTTGCGGAAGGGCTCCGTAGCGTTTGCTGCCGACTGATACATATCGTCCATCTATGAAACTATCATCCGCCTTGGATGGAGCATATTTGGCTATGAATAAATCCGATTTGACAAGTCCGGCCTTTTGGCATGAACTTGAAGGCAGCAGTCCTGAAACACCACAGAAGGAACGGCTTACAATTCCGCCCGGCATTTCAAATCGCGTATCGGGGTCGATGAGTTTAGGGTCGACTTTATATGCGGCATTGATCAGATCTGCCCAATAATACATATTACGTTTATTATATTCAAGACCATTATAGGTCCCTTGCAAGGATTTCGGTGTGTCATATCCCAGCCATGTACCGAATGATACATTTGGATTGGTAGCGACGAACCAAGCGTCCCAATAGTTTTGTGAAGTTCCGGTCTTACCTGCCCAATCACTCGAGAAAGCAAGTCGGTTCCTGACCGAAGCGGCCGTCCCGCTGTTTACGACATCCCGCATCATATCAAGCGTCAGGTAAGCGGCCTGCGGAGAAAATACTTCCACTGGTTTCGCTTTATGTTCATAGATGACCTCGCCATCTTTCGATACGATTTTATCGATCATATAGGCATCGACGAACTCCCCTGAATTGGCAAATGTACCAAAAGCATTGACGTTTTCTTCAACGGTTACACCTTTTGACATAGCTCCCAATGACATGGAAGGATTAGAGTAATCCTCTTTCGTCACTGTTGTAAAGCCCATTTTTTCCAAATAGGAAGCTGGACCTTGGTTGATTATTTTCATGTAAAAGAGCGCTGCCGGGATATTATAGGAATTCTTCAGGGCCTCACGGGCTGTCGTTACTCCCGTATAGCTTCCGCCCCCATAGTTCCCTGGACGCCACATTGTTCCTGCTGGAATGGAAATGGGTACGTTGGCCGATACGCTTCCGGGTGAGATCTTTCCTAACTCGATCCCTGGTCCATATACGAGCAGCGGCTTCATCGTTGATCCATTCGATCGCAGTGATGCGGTTGCATGGTTCGTCTGCTCCCGCTTGAAATCACGGCCCCCTACGAAACTGATGATTTTTCCTGTTTTATTTTCGATTAGAATGGCCCCGGCTTCAACGGGCTCACTTACCGTTTTCATTTCTTTCGTATCCGGATCGACGACCTGTGCCGTTTTATCGTAGCCGTAATTCGGATAGTTTTTCGTTACTTCCTGCATCTTGTCATAAATCTTTTTATTGATTGTCGTATAAATCTGATAGCCGTTTTGACGCAGCTTACGGTCGGCAAGTGCTAGATATTGATCTTTTAAATCATCATTCTTTAAATCTTTCTCTTCATATCCATCTTCTTTTGCGAGACTGACAGATAGGATTTCGATGGAGCGTTTTTCGATTTCATAGGTGAGCCATGGATATTTCTCGGATGGCATCTCCGTTTTACCGATAAAGTCTTTTGTTATATCGTATGCGTTTGCTTTATCATATTCTTCTTTTGTTATGTATCCGTTACTATGCATCCGCTTTAAAACGGTTTTCATCCGGTTGATGCCGGGCTCTTGATTTTCTTTCAGTTTTCCTTTCTGGGTATATGGTGTATAACCGAAAGGGCTTTGTGGCAATCCAGCGATAAAGGCTGATTGGGGCAGTGTCAGATCTTTGGCCTCCACGCCAAAAATACCTTCAGCGGCGGACTCGACACCAGCGATGTTACGGCCTGAAGAGTTTCGTCCCAAAGTGGAGACGTTTAAGTAGGTTTCCAAAATCTCTTCTTTTTCAAAGAACTTTTCGACCCGGAGCGCAAGAAGGATTTCTTTTGCTTTCCGTTCAAATGATACTTCGTTGGTCAGGACCTGGTTTTTAATGAGCTGCTGTGTTAATGTACTTCCTCCCGATTGGACGGTTGCATTCGAAAATTCCTGGTAAACGGCACGCAGGATGGCTTTCGGGACAACCCCGTCATGCTCATAAAAATATTCATCCTCTGTAGCGATGACTGCATTTTTTAGATGCTCGGAAACTTTATCGATGGACACTTCTTCACGCTCAAGGTCACTCTTAAGCTTGCCCAAGTATACGTTATCAGCAAAGTATACTTCAGAGGTCTCTTCATAATTGTAAATGTCTTTTTTCAAATCTTCTTTTGAGCGTACCGGCTCATCATTGACGAGGGCAGCGAAATAGCCGGCCCCGACGCCGCCGGCGAATGAGAATCCTAGAATCCCGACAATAATGAGGATCAGCGTTAAATTCCAAATGACTTGGTATGTAACGCGCGCGTTCTTTTGTGTTTTTTCATTTTGAAAAAAACGGGTCAGCTGCTTCCAGACTGTTAGAAATCTATCTTTTTGATTATTATTCATCGTATCATACCCCCTGAAATCACATATATTATAGCATATAACAGATAGGGGAAAGGGCATCTTTCTTATTTTTCTAGAATCTGTAAGGGTGATGTTGACAATGATTCTTATGTATGATAAAAGTTTATTAACAATAATAAAATGATTAAATGATCGCGATGATAGGATCCAGTAGTCAGACTATCCCTGTTTCAGAGAGCCGGTGGTTAGTGGAAACCGGTACAAATGGTATGATGAATTACTTCCTTGAGCATTTGCTGTGAAATGTGATTAGTAGCAGGAAACGGTTGACGGCCGTTATTCGTCTTGAGCGGAGGGCATATTATGTCCTCAAGTTGGGTGGTACCGCGAATTCATTCGTCCCTTCATATTTATGAAGGGGCGTTTTTGTGTGCTTTTTGCGGTTTTTTTCTAAGATGGAGGAGGAATTTTTAATGGAATTGCTTAAAGACCTCGAGTGGAGAGGGATTATTTATCAACAAACGGATGAAGAGGGTTTTAAGGACCTTTTAGAAAAAGAGAAAATTTCTTTATACTGTGGTGTAGATCCAACTGCGGATAGTATGCACATCGGACATCTTTTGCCATTCTTGACATTGCGCCGTTTCCAGCAGCACGGTCATCGTCCCCTTGTGCTGGTAGGCGGTGCGACTGGACTTATCGGTGATCCAAGCGGTAAAAAAGAGGAACGCCAGCTGCAAACGCTGGAAAAAGTGCTTTATAATGCAGACTGCATAAAAGGGCAGCTATCCCATATCTTTGAATTCGACGGTGAAAATGGTGCGGTCATGGTCAATAACTATGACTGGATAGGCAAAATCGATATGGTTACGTTCCTGCGTGATTACGGGAAATACATCGGCATTAACTACATGCTGGCAAAAGATACGGTTGCTTCCCGCTTGGATACGGGAATTTCCTTCACTGAATTTGCGTACACGATCTTACAAGGAATTGATTTCGGTCATTTATACAGCAATTACGACTGTAAATTGCAAATAGGCGGCAGTGATCAATGGGGCAACATTACGACCGGCCTTGAAATGATCAGGAAATCCAATGACGAGAGTGCTAAAGCATTCGGTATGACGATCCCGCTCGTGACGAAAGCGGATGGAACGAAATTCGGTAAAACGGAAGGCGGAGCGATTTGGCTTGACCCGGAAAAGACGACTCCGTATGAATTTTACCAATTCTGGATCAATACAGCCGATGCTGATGTCGTGAAATACCTGAAATTCTTCACATTCCTATCTCGTGAAGTGATTGAAGAGTTAGAGCAATCCGTACAGTCCGAACCGCATTTGCGTAAAGCGCAAAAAGCTTTAGGGGAAGAAATGACCCGATTGATTCATGGTCAGGAAGCTCTTGACCAAGCAATCAAAATCTCTGCCGCCCTATTCAGCGGTGAAGTGAAGAATTTAAGTGCAGCGGAAATCAAATTGGGCTTTAAAGATGTCCCTAGCTTCGAACGTGAAAGCAAGGAGGATATCAGTTTGGTCGATTTGATCGTTGAAGCGAAAATTTCGCCATCAAAGCGTCAAGCCCGTGAAGATATTCAGAATGGGGCAATCTCCATAAATGGGGAGAAAGTGACTGATCTGCAATATATAGTGACGGAAGCTGCCAAGATTGAAGGGGAGTTCATCCTCGTTCGTCGCGGCAAGAAGAAATACACATTAGTGAAATGATCGTTCAAAGCCCGGCTGAATCCCAGCCGGGCTTTGTCATGCAAGGGTGTTTAGGTGCAAAAAAAACCCCATCCAAGGATGGGGTTTTTGAAGTTATTAACGAGAGTAGAACTCAACGATAAGAGCTTCGTTAATTTCAGCAGGCAATTCAGAACGTTCTGGTAAACGAGTGAAAGTACCTTCTAATTTCTCAGCATCGAAAGTAAGGAAATCAGGAACGAAGTTAGTTGCTTCAACTGATTCTTTGATGATTGAGAAGTTACGTGATTTTTCACGAACTGCGATTGTTTGTCCAAGAGACACTTTGTAAGATGGAATGTCTACGCGGCTTCCGTCTACAGTGATGTGACCGTGGTTAACAAGTTGACGTGCTTGACGACGTGTACGAGCTAAACCAAGACGGTAAACTAGGTTGTCAAGACGTGATTCAAGAAGAATCATGAAGTTTTCACCATGAACACCTTTAAGTTTGCCAGCGCGGTCGAACATTGAACGGAATTGACGTTCAGTGATTCCGTACATGTGACGAAGTTTTTGTTTCTCTTGTAGTTGCATTCCGTATTCAGAAATTTTTCTACGTTGGTTAGGACCATGTTGTCCTGGAGCATAAGGGCGTTTTTCTAATTCTTTACCAGTACCTGTTAGGGAAATTCCTAAACGGCGGGATAGTTTCCAGCTTGGGCCAGTATAACGAGCCATAGGATGACTCCTCCTTTAAATGTTTTTATTTTGGTAAAATAAAAACCGTGTGAATGTACGATCATGACCATTTTGTTTTCATGTACCTTCGCCCTAGCAGCAGAGAGTTACGAGATACACCTCTGTATTGAGGAACAAAATGAGAACATAAAGGCTGTCACATAGGCTGCAATATTTTACACAAGGAGTATTGTATAATATTCTGCTCAATGAGTCAAGGACAGTTGTGATTAATTAAGGAATAGATAAAGAGAATCGAAGCGAGGAAATACAATATATTTTAAAAATACAATTTTTAGGGGGGTTCTATTGTAAGCTTTAATGGATGGTTTCCGACATTTCTTGTGAGCCCCTGCCATGGGTGTGGTTCAATTCTGTTTCTTTTGCATCATTTCAAAGTGAAATATCAGAAGGTTCCCTAAAAATGTCAAAAGGGCTGATGAGGCGTAATATATTGCGAAGAATTCAGGAAAGGACCGGATACATGTACATGTATCCGGTCCTGGAATGGAAAAGGGAGCAGGCAAGGATTGCCGCTCCCTTTAAATTTTATAGATGGTTGGAAAGGATTTCAGCGAACTTCTCAAGTCCTTGCTGATCCATTTCATCAAAACGGTCCGTAACCGGGCTGTCGATATCGAGGACACCGTACAATTTTCCATCCTTCATGAGCGGTATGACAATTTCAGATCTTGATGCCGCATCGCAGGCGATATGTCCAGGGAATTGATGGACATCCTCTATGCGCAGGGTTTTTTCAGTTGCCGCTGAAGTTCCGCATACGCCCTTGCCCATTGGAATGCGGACACAGGCTGGAAGGCCCTGGAAGGGTCCCAGTATTAATTGGCCTTCTTCGTATAAATAAAAGCCGACCCAGTTAATCTCATCGAGGAACTGATTAAGTAAAGCTGCCGCATTGCCTAAATTTGCTATCCGATTCGTTTCATCTTCGATTAAGGCAAGCAGTTGTTTTTGGACCAGTTCATAGTTTTTTTCTTTTTTCCCTTGATACATTTCGACATTAAACAAAAGCGTTCACCTGTCTTCCGCATATTTTTACAGCACTTTCTAATCATGATGCTTTATTGTTGGGAAATTGTCGAGAACTTACTAAAGGATTCAGGCTCTTCCGTGAAGAAGTAGTCCACAAGACTTGTCTCAAAGAAAGCGAGGGATTGCCTGAATGAATCGCCAGACGCCAACGAAACAAGCCATTGTGGAAGCTGCCTTGCATTTATTTCATTTAAAAGGCTATCATGCTACATCCATACGGGATATTGCGAATAAAGCGAAAGTGAACGCTGCAAATATTGCCTACTATTTCAAGAATAAGCAGGGGTTGCTGGAATTCTGTTTCACTTCCTATTTAGAAGAATATATCCTGGTCCTTGATACGAACATGACACTGCTGGAACTTAAAGGCCCACAGCATTGCTTGATGAATCTTGTAAAGGAAATTCTCGCTTTCCAGAGGGAAAACTTCCTTGCTGCACGGTTCATATATGGGGAATCATCACTCGATTCCAATTTAAACCGCGAAATTCATTCGACTTATTTTACAAAGGAAAAGTCTTATTTTCAATATGTTTTGGAACAAGGAATCAAGAGCAGGAGTTTCCAGCAGGTCTCCGTACCCATGTATCTGCTGCAATTGAAGGGTTTATTGACGGCCCCTGTCCTGCATACCCATTATGCGATGGATGTGCTTCATGTCTTCCCGCAGGAAGCCTATTACACGAATATTTATGCCAATGAAGTCGGACGTTTTCTGCAAGATACCCTTTTCATTGCCGAAGACCTACAGCCACTGTTAGCCGGCCGGCCTGAAGTGTATACATGAGTTAACCGTTGAACCCTGCAATCAGTGCCTGATGGCCCTGACCCAAATCTTTAGCCTGATGGGCATCGGAACCGTAAATAAGCGGAATGCCGAGATCTAAAGCACGCTTTGCAAATCTTTCAGGAGGGTAGGGTTCACCGCATAGCGGCTTTACAAACCCGGCCCCATTATAATCCAGTTCATACCTTTGATCCTTGATCATATCGAGAACCTTGTAAACCCGCCCGTCAAAACTTGATGCCGGCGGATATCGATGCTGGAATTTATGGACAAGCGTAATATGCCCGATCCGTTTTGGTTTATAAATGCCTAAATCAGTTTCTATTGATCTTTCCAGTGTATCGTAATATTTGGCATACACCGATTCCACTGAACCTAGTTCATTGGCAATCTCACCAAACCCATTTTCGCTGAAATCGATGCAATGCCAGCTGTTTTGATGCTTGATGAAGTGGACGGAAAGTATACTATCATCAAGGAATTCTCCGATTTCGTCGAGGAATTCTTTTGTTTCTTTTTCATATCCCTCTATAAAGTCAACCTCCAGACCCGTTTTGATCAGGATTTTGTCTTTATAGCGTTCTTTCAGTACGCGGAGCTCTTGAAAGTAATCCAGGAGCAGGGCAGCGTCCATGCCGCTGTCTTTTTCAGGCGTAGGATCTTGAAAATCTCGTGGCAATGGAGCATGTTCCGTAAATGTGATTTCCTTTAATCCTAGCTCGATTCCCCGCGTAATATATTCATCGAATTTATCCGTAGAACCGTGAGGGCAAAACGGAGTGTGCACATGACCGTCAGCTTTCATAGTCCATCCCTCCCAAAAAATAGGTATTTGTAGCAATTTTCTACAAAAAAATCATTTTTCTCGTCAAAAATTATTGCTAACATGGTATCATAAAAGCATTAAATTTAACATTTTTAAAATTGATATATAAACGAGCAAGACTGTAAGGACTAGAACAGGGGGCTTACCATGGATTACATAATTGGGGTAATTGTATTAATTTTGATTTTCATCATTTGGGGTTATTTTTTCAAAAAGAGATATTTTAAAGAAATCGATCGACTGGAATCCTGGAAAATAAGCATCATGCACCGCCCCGTGCTGGAAGAGCTTTCTAAAGTCAAACAATTGAACATGACAGGTGAAACAGAGGAAATGTTCGAAAACTGGCGCATTGAATGGGACGCCATCATTACGGATCATATGCCCGAAGTCGAAGCACTTTTATTCGATGCCGAGGAATTCGTCGATAAATACCGTTTCAGCCGATCAAAAGAGGTACAGCGCAAAATTACAGTCAAGCTGAATGAAATCGAGGAAATGATCAAAAAGATCTTATACGAACTGAATGAACTTGTAGGCAGTGAGGAAAAGAATCGATTGGAAATTGAGGATATCAAAGAATCCTACCGTCAATTGAAGAAATCCTTGCTTGCGCATAGGCATAATTACGGGAAAGCGGCTGATAAGCTGGAAAATTCCTTGGATGAAGTATTGCAGATCCTTCAGAAGTATGAAGAAGAGACGGTGAACGGCAATTATTTGAATGCGAGGGAGCTTGTTCTATCCATTAAGGAAAAATTGGCGGTTCTGTCAGTTAAAATGGAAATGCTCCCTAAATTATTGGTGGATAGCCAATCCGAGCTGCATTCCCAGCTTCATGAATTGAAGGATGGTTATGAGGAGATGTCAGGACAAGGGTATCTGTTGAGCCATATCCAATTCGAGCAGGAAATATCACGGCTTGAGGAGGAACTGGAACTATATAAAACACAATTGGAAAATGCCGAAACGGAAGCCGTGGAAAAAGGCATTAAAGAAATGCGCGAAAGCATTGAAGTGCTTTATGACCTTTTGGAAAAAGAAGTACTTTCAAAACAGTATATCTTGAAAAATGATGAAGTTCTCAGGAAAACGATAAGTGATCTTGAATATGAAAACGATAAACTTAAAGTTGAAACCATACATGTTCAACACACATATCATCTGACGGAAAATGAGCTCGATGCACAACGGAAAATGGAAAAGCAGATTGCCCAGATTTCGAAACGCCATCAATTGCTCGTCTTGAAAATGGAGGATAATGTGATGGCAAGCTCCCTTATCAGCGAAGAGATGCAGGGGCTGTCTGTACAGTTGAAGGAATTACAGGAAAATCAGAAAGACTTTACCGTTAAATTACAGGCTTTACGAAAAGATGAAATGGATGCCAGGGATTCACTGGCCGAATTGAAACGCAAAATGGTCGATACTGGACGTTTAATTGCAAAAAGTAATATTCCAGGTCTTCCAGAAGAGTATAAAGTGGTGCTTCAGGACGCTAAAGAATGCATGGATGACGTTCAGGGGAAACTTGAAGAAAAGCCGCTTGAGATGGCCGCTGTTTATATTTATTTGGAAAAAGCGATTCAACAGGTGAATAGGGTCCACGAAAAAGCGCAAGAATTGATCGAACATATGTATTTGGCCGAAAAGGTGATCCAATTCGGAAATCGTTATCGAAGCAGTCACGATATGGTTGCCGAGAGCCTTAGGGAAGCCGAAGCCAAATTCCGAAGCTATGAATATCAAGCTGCATTGGAAACGGCAGCCACTGCCATAGAAAAGGTCGATCCAGGCAGTTTACAAAAAATCGGGGCGAACATAGAAGAAGTCCTTTCCTGAAAACCCGCCATGGCGGGTTTTTTTCTTTTATCGGACCCTGAATAGATAAGTGGGAAGTCGAATCATCCTACGGGAATAAAAAGGAGCAGGTCTCCTATCATACATGGACCAGTGTTTTACATTCTCTTTCAAATTCAATTATGTTAATATTAGAAGTTGCAACAGCAACATTGAAACTTATATTTAGTAGAGTGACCATCATAGATACAAAAACATGGAAGGTGAACCCATGATTTATTTTGACAATAGTGCAACGACAAAACCATACCCCGAAGTAATCGAATCATTCATGAAGGTAACTTCGGACTATTTCGGGAACCCCTCTTCGCTTCATGGACTTGGGGTGCAATCCGAAAAACTGCTTTCCGCTGCAAGAAAGCAGATCGCTGATTTATTAAAGGTGAAGAGTTCGGAAATATATTTCACTTCCGGGGGGACGGAAGGAAATAATCTTGCCATTAAAGGGGCCGTCCACTCTCAGGGAAATCGCGGCAAACACATAATCACGACAGCGATTGAACATCCTTCTGTAGAGGATGCATGCCAATCATTGACGAAAATGGGTTATGAGATCACATATCTTCCCGTTAACGAATTTGGGCAAATTGATGTAACGGATCTTAAGGATGCATTGAGGGAAGATACCATTTTGGTTTCCGTCATGCATGTTAATAATGAAGTTGGCTCGATACAGCCGATTGCTGAAGTGGGCAAATTGTTAAAACAATACCCAAACGTGCTCTTTCATGTCGATAATGTTCAGGGTACAGGCAAAGTTACGTTATCATTGCGTGATGCCAATGTGGATTTATGTACAATCTCCGGCCACAAGATTCACGGCTTGAAGGGGACGGGCATCCTTTATGTTCGTGAAGGCGTTCGGGTCGATCCTCTTTTCCATGGCGGCAATCAAGAAACGAAAATCAGGAGCGGCACCGAAAATGTCGCGGGAATCGTCGCCTTATCGAAGGCTTTGCGTATTAGTATGAACAATCAATTGCTGTATCATGATAAACTGCAGCAAATCAAAACTTATTTATATAAAGGTTTGAAGGAAATGGACGGGGTGTTGGTTAACAGTCCCGAAGAGGGTGCACCCCATATTGTGAATTTTTCCGTTCCGGGACTTAAATCCGAGGTATTGCTGCATGCACTTGAATCGGAAGGAATATATGTTTCGACGACTAGTGCCTGTTCTTCGAAAAAAAGGTCGATAAGTAAAACGGTGGATGCGATGTTCCATAATTCAGCTCGTTCCGAAAGCGTCATCCGAATTAGTACTACCTATGGCAATGAAATGGAAGAAGCAAAGCAAGTTCTGGCGGCGATACAGAAAATAGTCGCTAATTTAGAAAAAATAATGAGGGTTGCAAAATGAAATTTGATCATATAATTATCCGTTATGGAGAAATCTCCACGAAAAAGAGAAACCGTAAAGGCTTTGTAGACAAAATGAAGGCACATATCCGCTGGAGTTTAAAAGATATAGAGGGCGTAGTTCTTACAGCCAACCGGGAGCGGATGTACGTTCTCCTGAACGGTGCGGACCATAAGCCTGTCATTGACCGATTGAAAGGCATTTTTGGAATTCAGTCATTAAGCCCTGCGATAAAAATAGAGCGTGATCTGGAAGTGATGAAAACGGCAGCATTGTATTACCTTAATCATACTCTTGAGGAGGTAAACACGTTCAAAATCACGACAAAACGCGCGGACAAGGATTTTCCATATAATACCGATGAAATTAACAGGGCGATCGGCGGGCATTTGCTTCGAAATACAGAAGATTTAAAAGTGGATGTAAAGAACCCTGATTTGAACCTGCTAGTGGAAGTGAGACGCGAAGCCGTGTATTTGACAGGTGAAATCATCCAAGGGGCAGGCGGTCTTCCATTCGGTTCAAGCGGGAAGGCGATGCTGATGCTTTCAGGCGGGATTGATAGTCCTGTTGCGGGATTCCTTTCGATGAAACGGGGATTGGACGTGGAAGCGATCCATTTTTACAGCCCACCGTTCACAAGCGAACGTTCACGTCAAAAGGTCATTGATTTGGCGGGCAAGCTGGCAGAAATAAATGGAAGCATGAAAGTGCATATCGTTCCATTTACGGAAATCCAATTATTGATTCAAAAACAAATCCCGGAAAACTATTCAATGACTACAACCCGTCGTTTAATGATGCGGGTCGCCGATCGAATCCGTGAAAAGGAAGAAGCCATGGCACTGATTACCGGTGAAAGCCTTGGACAGGTTGCAAGCCAGACGATGAGCAGCATGTTTGCCATCAATGAGGTGACGAATACACCGATCCTGCGTCCGCTGATTACCATGGATAAGACAGAAATCATCAAAATTGCAAGAGAGCTTGATACTTTTGAAATATCCAACCTGCCATACGAGGATTGCTGTACGGTCTTTACGCCGGCAAGCCCAAAAACGAAACCGAAACGTGAAAAAGTCAATTACTATGAAAGCTTCGTCGACTTTGAATCCTTGATTGAAAAAGCGGTCTCCGAAACAGAAGTATTGACGGTTAAACCTGGTCAGACTTTCGATAAGGAAGAAGCGATGGAAGACTTATTTTAATATCCTGTAATTACCAATGAAATAGTGCGAATGAAGCCATGTGTTTTAACACACTCTATAATCACAAGGAGGTGAAAAACACATGGCAAACAACAACAACTCAAACGAATTATTGGTACCTGGAGTTGAACAAGCTCTTGAACAAATGAAATATGAAATCGCTACAGAATTCGGCGTACAACTTGGTGCCGACACAACATCTCGCGCTAACGGTTCAGTTGGTGGAGAAATCACAAAACGCCTTGTTCAAATGGCTGAACAACAATTAGGCGGAGGATTCAACAGATAATTTAATAAATATGGCTACAGAGAGCGGGTTCTAACACCCGCTCTCTTTAAGTTTGCGGACAAAATTCGTGAGCGGCCGAATAAAGTGCGGACCATTATTTTAAACAAAACTTTGTTATACTACATGATTTTTTACTGTTGTATATAATATGAAAACTCACTGGATTGAAGAAATTTGCGACACTCCTGCCGAAAAACTGGCTAGCCGAGACCCCACAGATGCTTGCTATGATGAGGCTTGGCAGACAGTCGGCGGAAAGGGAGCGGATTTCTGAAAGCAATTGAAAATAAATAAAAAACAGGCAAACTCGCTTTTCTTTGAGTTTGTCTACAGTCTGCAGAGAGCGGGTTCTAACACCCGCTCTCTTTATTTATTTGTTAAAATACATAGAAATATTAGGGAAATATCTTGTATAATGAGTAGGTACTAAGAGTTCATAATTGGAGGGGAAGAATATGAAGCGTGAAGACTTATTGGCTCCGGAACATTACAACTTAGTGAGTGAAATGGAACGTTATGCAAAAGATCCAGAAAAAGTTGCCGTACTTTGGGAGAACGAAACCGGAGATAAAAAACAACTTACATATGAGAATTTATTAAAAAGTGCAAATAAAATTGGAAATGCCTTCAAGAAAAAAGGACTGGGTAAAGGTGATACGGTCCTTATCATAATCCCTCGTTTGGTGGAAGCTTATCAAGTGTATTTAGCCGCATTGAAAATTGGCATGATTGTTATCCCTTGTTCTGAAATGCTTCGTGCGAAGGACTTGCAGTATCGAGTCAACCATGGTGATGTCAAAGGAATCATCAGTTATCATGAATATACTCATGAATTGAATGAAATAGAAGGGGCGAAAAGCCTCCTGAAATTTTCAATCGGAAAACGAATCGAAAATTGGCTGGATTTGAATGAGCTTGCCGATGTGGAATCCGATCAACTGACTATGGCCGACACGAAGAGTGAGGATATGGCGTTCTTATCGTATACTTCCGGAACGACAGGAAATCCCAAAGGGGTCGTCCATACACATGGATGGGCTTATGCCCATTTGAAAACGTCTGCTGCAAACTGGCTGGGCATCAGCGAAACGGATGTGGTTTGGGCCACTGCAGGCCCAGGTTGGCAAAAGTGGATCTGGAGTCCTTTCCTGGCGGTTCTGGGAACAGGAGCGACCGGCCTTGCCTATCATGGGAAGTTCGAGGCGAAAAAATATCTTCAGCTGCTTCAGGACTACAAAGTGAATGCATTATGCTCCACACCAACCGAGTATCGATTGATTGCAAAGGTGGATAACCTTGATGACTATGATTTATCACATCTTCATAGTGCAGTATCAGCGGGTGAGCCTTTAAATCAAAAAGTGTTCGAGGTCTTTAAAAACCATTTCCATATTGAAGTGCGTGATGGATATGGACAGACCGAAAATACCCTGTTGGTAGGTGTAACGAAAGGCATGGAAATTAAATTGGGCTCCATGGGCAAACCTACTCCGGGCAACCATGTGGAAATCATTGATGATTCCGGTAAACCCTGTTCTCCTGGCGTAGTGGGGGATATTGCCGTACATGTCGATACACCTGCACTCTTTAAAGAATATTTTAAAGATCCCGAGCGAACATCGCAGCAATTCCGTGGGGACTATTATATCACCGGGGATCAAGCGAAAAAGGATGAGGATGGTTATTTCTGGTTTGAGGGTCGTTCTGATGATATCATCATCAGCTCGGGATATACAATTGGACCGTTTGAAGTGGAAGATGCACTCGTTAAGCATCCA
Organism: Peribacillus sp. V2I11; assembly: GCF_030817135.1. NCBI lineage: Bacteria > Bacillati > Bacillota > Bacilli > Caryophanales > Bacillaceae > Peribacillus > Peribacillus sp. V2I11. The sequence continues at coordinate 3,784,296 of NZ_JAUSYW010000001.1, forward strand.
TATGTTAAAGAGTGTGCCGTTATAGCAAGTCCTGATGAAATAAGGGGCAATGTGGTCAAGGCATATGTAGTCTTGATGGATGATATCGATCCGAACAGCCAAGACTTGATCAAGATGCTTCAATCGCACGTGAAAGAATTGACTGCCCCATATAAATATCCAAGGAAAATCGAATTTTTAGAAGAGCTGCCCAAAACGACATCGGGTAAAATCAAACGGGTGGATTTACGGAAAAGGGAAGAAGCACTCCTTAACAATTGATCGAAAGCATTGCCGTCAGCCCCCATGGCTGGCGTTTTTTTATTGACGGGGGCTTGGATAAAAGCATAAATATGGGAATTCGTGATATGAGATGGTACACTTACTGCATATCTGCACAGTAACAATCATTTAATAAGGAGTGTAAAGCCGGAATGGGAACGTTATGGTTCAATGGGTCGATTTATACGATGGTTAAAGAAAACGATCACGTGGAGGCAGTCTTCACTGAAAAGGGGGTAATTGTTGATACCGGCAGCCTGGACCATTTGAAAAATGAATATGCCGGCAATATTTCCAGGGAAATCGACCTAAAAGGACAAACGATGCTGCCAGGGTTAGTGGATAGTCACCTTCATTTGGTCGGGCATGGTGAAAGGCTGCTTCGTTTAGACCTCTCTTTGATGGATAGCAGGGAGTCCATCATGAAATCCTTGAAGGAAAAGTGCTCAAAGACCCCGGCTGGAAAGTGGATTGTTGCCGAAGGGTGGAATGAAAACGAATGGCCGAGTCCTGAATTGATATTACGGGATGAGCTTGACGCAATATCGAAAGAACATCCCATCGTATTGAAAAGGATCTGCCGTCATGCCTTGGTGGTCAATTCCCGTGCCCTTTTGGAAGCGGATATTAAAGAAGATATTAAAGAACCTTCAGGCGGGGTGATCTGCCGTTATCCTGACGGACGTTTAAATGGTTTATTTAAAGAAAGTCAGGCGCAGAACCTTATTTTAGACAGTCTTCCCGGCATTGATCAAGAGTATATCGAAAACGCGCTCGCAGAGGCCATAGAAGACGCATATAAGCTAGGTTTGACTGGCGGACATACTGAGGACCTCCATTATTACAATGGCTTCATGCCGACATATCAGGCGTTTAAATCGGTAATCGAGGACCGGGAAATGGCCTTTCGCGCCAATTTACTCGTCCATCACGAAGCGTTTGAAGAAATGCTGGCAGCAGGCGGCGGCTATCAGAAAGGTACGCGATATATCAAATTCGACAGCATGAAGATATTTACCGACGGCTCATTAGGCGGACGCACAGCCCTGTTGAGCGAGCCATATGTAGATCAAAAGAATACGAATGGAGTCGCGATATTCACTGAAAAAGAGCTTCAGGAATGGGTGAAAAAAGCAAGGGATGCCGGAATGCCGATTGCTGTCCATGCGATTGGCGATCTCGCTTTTGAATACGTCTTGAATGCAATTGAAGCCCTCCCCCCGAAAAAGGGACAGAGGGACCGGCTCATCCATGCGCAGATTGTCCGGCCGGAGCTGTTGAAGCGGGCGGCAAAGCTGCAGGTAATCTTTGATATCCAGCCGGGTTTCGTCCCGTCCGATTTTCCGTGGGTGGAAGAAAAGGTTCCAGCCAATCTATTGGAGTCCTCTTATGCCTGGAAAACCTATTTGAATTTGGGCATCATTTGTGCGGGCGGGTCGGATGCACCCATTGAGCCATTGAATCCAATTTTGGGCATTCATGCAGCTGTCACAAGGATGAAAATCAACAGTGAGGACCGTACCGTTTATGGTTTTGGTGAAAGGCTTTCCGTTTACGAGGCCTTTGCACTGTATACAAAAGGGAGTGCTGCAGCAATCGGCCAGGAAAAACGTCGCGGTGTGATCATTAAAGGGTACGATGCCGATTTTACCGTGTTTAATCTTGATGTCTTTGCTGCAGCGCCGGATGATCTCCTAAAAGCCGAGGCTGTCATGACGGTCATCGATGACAAAATCATGTATGATAAAAAATAACAGTTGCTAAAAAAGAAATGGACATACAAAATTGTTAGATGGAATTAGATAAAGGAATGTAAATGGAAAGAAGGAAGGTTATGAAAGTCGATCAACAAAAAGAAGGGGCGATCTATGCTGCCCTTTCTTACATGATGTGGGGAATCGTGCCGATTTACTGGAAGTTCCTTCAGGGAGTCGGTGCAACGGAAATTTTGGCTCAGAGGGTATTATGGTCTTTCGTGTTCATGCTGGTTTTATTGATGTTCATGAAAAAGTGGCAAGCGTTTCTTGATTATGTCAAAAACATAATGGGAAACCCCAAACTCTGTGTGGCATTACTAACGGCGTCACTGCTTGTTACAGCTAATTGGGGAGTGTTCATCTGGGCCGTTAACTCAGGACGGATCCTCGACACGAGCCTTGGATATTATATCAATCCGCTAGTCAGTGTACTATTGGGAGTGATAGTCTTAAAAGAAAAATTGAGCGGGGCCCAAATCATTTCATTCCTGCTTGCAGGAACCGGAGTCTTGATCCTTGGCATTCATTTCGGCACGATTCCGTGGATCTCTCTTGTTTTGGCCATGACCTTTGGATTATACGGTCTGGCAAAAAAAATGATCAAGGCCGAGTCGGCGATCGGGCTGACGCTCGAAACGATGATGGTAACGCCTCTGGCCCTGGGTTACCTGATATACTTGATGAACCGATCGGAAATGCAATTCTTTACAGAGGGAAGCACAAGCTTGCTATTGGTGGGCGGCGGGATTGTCACGGCGTTGCCGCTTTTATATTTTGCAAAAGGGGCGGAGAAGATCCCGTTATCGATGCTTGGCATTTTTCAGTATATCGCTCCGACCTTATCTTTATTGATCGGGGTATTCGTCTATCATGAAAGTTTTACCAAAGCACATCTTTTAGCCTTTTTGTTCATATGGTCAGCCTTGGCTGTTTATACACTATCCATAACGAAATGGGGTCAGGCAAGTGCCCGCAGGTTCAAAGGCAAAGGGAATATTGGTGCGTGAATAATAAAAAGATGCTTGGGAGATCCTCCCAAGCATTTTTTTATTCCGGTATTTAATAAAACGGTTTTACGGCATAGGGGAAATGCCAGGGTCATGAAAGGTAAATCTTCGGTCCTATTTCAGAAACAATACAATTGGAAAGGCTGACAGGACTGTGATCGGGCTTTGCACGGGGGATATTTATTTGGAATTGTCTATAGAAGGAACTATCCAGGAAAATGATATGATCTGTCAGGAATGCCGATATGGTGGCGTTCGGCATTCTATTGCTATTTAATTCATCGATGATTCCCTGTGAACTGGTAATCCCGATTCCATGGCCATAAAAGAGGTTTCTCCCTAATAATATGGCATTTTCACCTTGCCATTCAGGAGTTGCCTCGTCGTGATCAGGGTTTTTGAAGTAAACGCAATCACCTGGTAAATAATCCCTTCCTTGATGAATAATGAGAGCCATATTCTGTGGAGGGCGAAAGTCATATAAAAATAGGTCTGAAAAAAGATGGTCGAAATTCCTAGGGCCGATCAAATCCAAAATGGCCTTTAAAAAAGTGACGACTATCGCTGTCCCGCATTCGAAAGCATAAAGCCTTCCATTTATGAAAATGTCAACGAGTGCTGCATGAGGGAGAATCCCTGGCTGAAGTGTAAAGGTGCCACCCTTGGAAAGGCGCCAATATTGATTATTGCATTCCGATTCCTCAAGTGTGGAAAATTCTGCATCACTTTTGTCCAACGCAAAAGCTGCCTCAATGACTCGGTTCCTCAGTTGTATCTCGAAATTGAAATCTCCAAAGTTCCGGTATTCAAAAACGTTAGAATCTTCCGCCAGCAATTGAAGAATTTCAAGCGATTTAGTAGATGCTATACCTGGTTGGATTTGACTGACATCTAACCATTTGTGATTAATCTTTATCATGATCATATCCACCTTTTGCTTATGAAATTAAGGGTTTATAAAACCAGTAAACAGAAATGTCTACAGGTAATGCTCATTATATGAATACCAGCAAAGAAATGACTATTTGGAACGTGTCAGCCAAGAATGATTGGAAATGAAAAGCGGCAGAATTATTTTGCTTTCAATGATTTTTCGTTCAAAAGATGTTTTGCTAGATATCCTAAAGTGCAAGGAATACCTTTCCAATTAGTGAGAAGAAGCAAATTAGTATTCCTTTTTCCCTATGAATTGATATAATGAGAGAGAAATGTTCATATGTGCGAGAAATGTAGGGGGGCCAGTACTGCTGGCTGAGATTGCATCCTTTAGATGCTGACTCTTTGAACCTGATCTGGATGATGCCAGCGGAGGGAACATATTATTACTGACTTTCTGTTTTGTATGTTAACGTCCGAATTCATCTTCGGGCGTTTTTTGCTTTTTTATCCAGTATTTGAATAGAACCTGGAGTCCCCATTATGGTTCCGGCATATGGATCTTATATGATGTGTAGGAGGATAAAAACTTGAATAAATTCTTACCACTGTTAACTTCATTGTTCCTTTTGGCTGGATGCGGTGCAGGCGGAACTAATGAAAAAGAAGAAGCATCCAAAAATGAAGGAAATGAAGAATTAAAAAAGGTATCGGTCGTGCTCGATTGGACACCGAATACAAACCATACAGGATTGTATGTAGCCAAGGAAAAAGGTTATTTTAAAGAACAAGGTCTTGATGTGGAAATTATCATGCCGGGTGAAGCTGGAGCTGATAAGCTTGTCGCTTCAGGGAAATCTGAATTTGGCGTGAGTTACCAGGAGGGCATTACGCAGGCCCGCGTGCAAGGCGTGCCAATTGTTTCGGTAGCTGCCGTCATCCAGCATAATACCTCTGGATTCGCTTCCCCTGAGGCAAAGAACATTAAAACTCCAAAGGATTTTGAAGGGAAAACGTATGGTGGCTGGGGGTCTCCAGTTGAAAAGGCCATTATAGATTCACTCATGAAAAAAGAGAATGCGGATGTAAATAAAGTGGACATAGTCAATACAGGAGACACGGATTTTTTCACTTCGGTTAAAAGGGATATAGATTTTGCCTGGATTTATTATGGATGGACAGGCATTGAGGCCGAGTTGCGAAATGAAAAGCTTAATATGGTTTACTTAACCGAATACTCTGATAAGCTTGATTACTATACGCCTGTTTTGACAACAAATGAAAAGATGATAAAAGAGGATCCCGAGACTGTTAAAGCATTCGTTCATGCAGCATCGAAAGGGTACCAGTTTGCGATTAAGAATCCTGATGATGCAGCAGACATGTTAATTAAGTCTGCACCGGATCTTGATGCAAAACTAGTGAAGAAAAGCCAGGAGTGGCTTGCAGCCAAGTATCAGGATGATGCTCCGCGATGGGGTGAACAAAAGCTTGAAATCTGGAAGGATTACAGTGATTGGATGACTGAAAATAAGCTTCTTGAAGGTGATTTCGATCCTGAAAAGGCATTTACCAATGAATTTTTACCAAAATAGGAGGAAATACAATGGCCAATTCATTAATTAGTATCCAAATTATTCCTAAAGGGGAAAATGTCATCCCCATGGTGGATGAAGCAATCAAGATCATTGAAGAATCAGGTGTCAAGTATGAGGTTCACCCGCTTGAAACGACAATGGAGGGTGAGCTTTCCGAACTTTTTGCCGTGATAGAAAAAATGAATGTAAGAATGATTGAAATTGGATCACCGAATGTCATTTCCCAAGTGAAAATATTATATCAGCCAAGCGGGATTACGATGGATACGTTAACGGAGAAATATCGGGCATGATCGGAAGGGGAATTTGGAAGAAGGGGGCTCCCTTCTTTCTTTTATTATTGTTGCTGATAGTATGGGAGTCAGTGACAGTCTTATTGAAAGTTGAAGAATGGCTGCTTCCCGCTCCATCGGCCATTTTCATTGAAGGAATGGAGTCGTACCGCAATCTTTACGGACAACTTATATCCACTACCGGGCTTGCGTTGTCGGGTTTTTTTTATTGGAAGCTGCATCGGCTTATTAATCGCGGCAATCCTACACCTATTTCCAGGTGTGAAGGACGCGGTTTATCCTCTGCTCATACTATCACAAAATATACCTATCATAGTTTTGGCGCCGCTTTTGGTGATCTGGTTTGGCTTTGGCATGCTGCCTAAGTTAATAGTGATTTCGCTTGTATGTTTTTTTCCGGTAGCGGTTGCATCATTGGACGGTTTTCGCCAGACACCATACGAACTTAAGCATTATTTCAAGATGATGGGAGCGGGAAAAAACCAGTTATTTTGGAAGCTGGAACTTCCTCACTCGATCCCGCTCATTTTCTCCGGCCTGAAAATTTCGGCCACCTATAGTGTAATGGGTGCGGTTATTTCGGAATGGCTTGGGGCAAAATCGGGGATTGGTGTTTATATGACCCTCGCTTCCTCTGCGTTCAGGACAGATCGGGTGTTTGTTGCCATTTTCATCATTATGGGAATGAGTCTGATCTTTTTTGGAATCATCACCTTCCTGGAGAAATACTTAGTTTCTTGGAAGAGAAAGGAGGGCGAAAAGGATGAAACTGGAAATTGATGACGTCTCTTATTCTTTCGATGGTAAACAGAATATATTGGAGAATATGAATTTCCATGTGGATGATGGGGAATTTGTCACGATCCTTGGGCCATCGGGCAGCGGTAAAAGTACATTGTTCCACTTAATTGGCGGCATTTTGAAGCCGGAACATGGCATCATTTCATTGGATGGTAAAAAGATAAATGGCTTAAAGGGCCATATCAGCTATATGCCCCAGCAGCCTTCCCTTTTACCTTGGAGATCGGTATTGGAAAATGTTTTACTTGGAAGTGAACTTGCTGGGATCAGAGATAAAGAAAAGGCAAAAGCCCTTTTGATGAAAGCTGGATTAGAAGAGTACGAGAAAGCATATCCGCATGAATTATCCGGAGGCATGAAGCAAAGGGCAGCATTCATTCGGAGTATCTTAAGTCCACAGGACTTGATGTGCCTGGACGAACCCTTTTCTGCCTTGGATGAACTGACAAGATTGCAAATGCAAAAATGGCTGTTGTCGGTTTGGGAAGAAAATCGGAGGTCGGTGCTTTTTGTTACTCATAGCATAGATGAAGCGGTTTTCCTATCAGATAGAATTTATGTGTTATCAGCAAAACCGGCTGCTGTCATCAAAGAAGTGGAAGTTCCATTTCCAAGGCCAAGAAGAGAAGAACAGCTTCTCAGTGATGAATTTTTTCATATGAAGAGAGAATTATATACAGCACTAAAGCCAACTTTTTCTACTTAAGGGAGGCGATTAAACTTGAGAATGATCGACAGCCATATCCATTTGGATCGGTATGATGAAAGTAAACGGAAGCAGATCCTGACAGACATGGAAAAGGTTCATATGGAATCCTTGCTGACTGTTTCCATGAATTTGGCTTCTTCGATTAACAATTATCAGCTTTCACTCAAGGATTCACGAATTAAGCCTGCCTTTGGCTTTCATCCAGAGCAGTCCCTTCCGAGTGATGAAGTAGTGAACGAATTATTGAACTGGATGCGGGAACATCATCAAGATATGGTTGCCGTAGGTGAAGTTGGGCTGCCCTATTACTTAAGGCAGGAAAATCCCGATATTGATAACTCAGCGTATATAGTGATACTGGAGAGGTTCCTGGCCCTAGCCAAAGAGGTTGAAAAGCCGGTTATCCTTCATGCCGTCCATGACGATGCACCTATCGTTTGCGACCTTTTGGATAAGCATCAAATCACAAAGGCACACTTTCATTGGTTTAAAGGCGATATCCGGACAGTCGAAAGAATGGCCGAAAAGGGCTACAGCATTTCGATTACACCTGATGTTTGTTATGAAAGGGAAATACAGGAATTAGTTTCGGCATACCCACTTAAGCTGATGATGATTGAAACGGATGGCCCATGGCCGTTTGAAGGGGTTTTCAATGGGAAATGGACCCATCCCGGCATGATGCATGACAGTGTGCGTCAAATTGCTTCGATTAAAGGAATGCCGATTGAGGATGTCTATGAAATCCTTTATCAAAATACGAAAGATTTTTATCAAATATAAAGGTACCGGTTATCATCCCGGTACCTTTAGTTCGTTATAGAAAGGTCCTTTTAACCTTTTCCCAAAAGGAATTGTCTCTTAGCTTAACGGTCTTGATGACTTTACCGCTTAACCGTACCTTTACCTTTTCGACATGATTGATGCTTAAGGCTTCATTGTCCATTCCGATGATCGGATAGCTTGGTCCGTTTTGTTCAAGGTGGACGGTCAACGTCTTATCACCGCTTAGGATGAATGAGGAACCTAAGGTCCGATAGGTATTATTATTGATGGAAGCAAGCTCGCTCACTTGAAAGCAAGGGAGAAGGGGATCGACAACGGCCCCATTGACCGATTTATTATAGGCGGTGCTTCCTGTCGGAGTCGCAATGATGATTCCGTCCCCGCGAAAAGTTTCAAAATGGAGTTCATCAATGAAAATATCCATGATGAACGTTTTGGTGATGGAAGAACGGATACTGAGTTCATTAAGGGCATAAAAGGAGGGCTGATCGTCCAATTGGATATCGATGGTTGGATATTTACGCACCTCTATTTGCTCTCTTGTCATGGCATCGATCATTTTATCACTGTCTTCCAAGTGGAAATCGCAATACATATTCAAGTTACCTGTGGTGGAAATGCCCGCATATAAACAGTCATCCCTGAACCCGGTTTTACGGGCTGCCTGCAGGAATGTGCCGTCATCACCGATGCTTACGATGATGTTTGCTTTTGTGAAATCCTGGATGACTTCATACGAATGTTGCTTCGCCAAGTCTGACAAGTATTCAACCTTGCTAAGCAGCTCTGCATTCGGTGCATGGAAAAAATAAATATTCCTTCGAGTGTTCATCATGTTCCCCCCTAGTATGTATGGTGATGAAAGGGCTTTCTTTTCTTTTTGAGAAGGGAAAGCCGCCAATACTAAATGCAGCTGCACATTTCTTACACTTTTACATGACATAGTTTATCATGGAATGACGCACTTTTGTTATTCGTTTGAGGAAGCAGTATCGAAAACTCCACTGCAGAAAAAGCGGATATTGAACGCTGACAAAGGCGGACTTCCAAAACCCAAGCATTGCTGTTTATGGTATAAACCCTCATGCAGGGGAAAATGGCTTATTTGGAAATGGTGAAGAAGAAGAGAAATTATTGCCTGGAATAGAAAGGGCACGGGTGAGGGAATCAATGTAAGCGGGCCGCTTCCTGCAGATACATTGTTCTTCAGGGCTGGCCGTGGAGATTTTGATATTGTCATTGCCTGTTATCATGATCAGGGACATACCCCAATCAAGGTTATGGGAATTGAGGCTGGGGTCAATATTACAGTAGGGCTCACAGGCGGCATTGTCCGAACTTCCGTAGATCATGGCGCAGCCTTTGATATCGCTGGGAAGAACATCGCTGATGAAAAAAGTATGCTTGCGGCCATTCAGTCAGCAATTGAATTAGCTCCAAAGCAATGAAAATAGAAGCTGCCGGGATGAATCCAGGCAGCTTTTTGGTTTGGCTGATTTTCCGTTTAAGGCATTTACTGCTCAGGCTAAGAATAACTTGGAGAAAAATGAAATATTTATTTCCATGTATATCATGATCCCTCCTTGTATCAATGGAGATGAAATATAAATGGAGATTGTGCAAAATGCACCAATGCATTTCCAATTAGAGGATTATTTGCTACAATTTTATATATCTTAGTTTATCATGGAATGAAACATTTTCGTCATTAGTTCGTATGGTAAGAAGGATACATATATTTAAGGGGGAAAACAGATGAATGGAAAGCGTTGGGCGGCACTTGGAATTGCAGCCGTTTTATTTTTTGTTTCTATTGCTGTAGGGGCAGCTACGACTCTATTTACAGCGGACACGGAAAATATCATTGATGAATTATTTGCTTCCGAAAGTGCATTTTACGAGGAAGTCATAGAAGGCGATGATATCTCTAATGTTATTGCCGTATTTGATGTAGAGGGCACGATTCAAGATACAGGAGAAGCCTCATTACTTAGTTCAGCAACATATAATCACCGTGCCTTCATGGATAAGCTGAAGATGGCAGAGGAAAATGACGATATCAAAGGAATCATCCTTCGGGTGAATTCTCCAGGCGGCGGTGTCGTCGAAAGTGCAGAAATCTATGATAAGATCCTTGATATCAAGAAAGTGAAAAAACCTGTCTATGTATCAATGGGGTCCATGGCGGCTTCAGGCGGATATTATATTTCTGCACCAGCCGATAAGATATACGCCAGCCCAGAAACGATGACGGGTTCGCTTGGCGTCATCATGCATGGGTATAATTACGAGAAGCTGGCCAAGAAGTATGGTGTTGAGTTCGAAACCATCAAAAGCGGACCGCACAAAGATATTATGAGCCCGACCCGGGAAATGACTGGGGAAGAACGCGAAATACTGCAAAATATGATTAATAATTCTTATGATCAATTTGTAAAAGTCATTGCAGACGGACGCGGTATGACAGAGAAGGAAGTAAGGGAAATAGCCGATGGCCGCATTTATGATGGTCGTCAGGCTAAAGAAAACCATCTAATCGATGATTTCGGCCATTTGGATGATGTAATTGCCGCGATGAAAACTGATATCGGTAAAAAGGATGCTCAAGTAATCCGTTATACAGATGAGGCAGGTTTCGGTTCATTATTCAGTATGGGTGCACAAAAAATGTTGGGAAATGATGTGGAAACGGCAGTCTTGACAAAAGTCCTTTCCTCTTCAAATTCTCCACGCTTAATGTATTTGTATGCGGAATAGGGGGGCTGAAGGATGACGGAACGAAATGAAAACAATGAACAAATCGCTTCATCCAATCTAATGGCAGATCCAGGGGTTCCCGTTCAGCAGCAGGAATTTACACCATTAAAGAAGGCCGTGGATGATGACGAAGTCAAAAAAGTGCATTTTGCCGGTTTTTGGATGAGGTTTTGGGCCTATTTAGCCGATCTATTGGTTATCGGAAGTTTGAACCGGATTTTGATTCATCCCATCTTCAAATTTTATGAAGGGACAGATGATCTCTGGTTTTCCGCAGAGGGCTTCTTAACAGGGGCCGTATTCTTCTTATACTTTGTTTTGATGACCAAATTCTTGAACCAAACCCTTGGCAAGATGATTTTTGGACTGAAAGTCGTTGCATTGAAGGAAGAGAAAAAAACCATTTCATGGGGTACGATATTGTTCAGGGAGCTGATTGGCCGCTATATTTCAAAAGTCACTTGGATTGGCTATCTCTTGGCAGGCCTTTTACCGAAGAAACAGGCTTTGCATGATGTCTTTGCAGACACGGGCGTTGTGTTGATCAGAAGATGATTTCTTCCATTCATAAATCTGTAAGAGCGTGATTTTCGCTTTTGCAGGTTTATTTTTTTTGCATATGCCGATAATGATAGGCTGAAGGGGTGTGGGTGCATGAAGTGGCTTTTTTTGATTATGGGTATCCTCATTTTGGTGCTGCTAATTGTTGTTTTCACTAAAGTAAGAGTGTCAATCGACTACAAACGTGTCCAAACGAATGATCTAATACATATTAAATTATCGGCTTGGTATGGGCTTTTTCACTATACATTCAAGGTTCCGGTCATCAAAATGGAAGATGACTCGGCAACTGTAGTAGTAAAGGAAGAGCAAGAAATGAACGGGAAAACCGAAAAGGAAGAAAAGAAAAAATTCACAGCCGAAGATTTGCGTGACGGATTCGCAGACAGTCTGGAGATGCTTCAGCATATAATCGGATTTCATAGGATCGTCCTTCAATTCACAGGGAAAGTCCAAGTCAAAAAGTTCACCTGGCATAGTATGGTCGGTACTAAAAACGCTGCACACACCGGTGTTTTAACTGGAGCATGCTGGGCACTTAAAGGTTCAACCATCGGTTTGCTGACAACCTATTTCAACTTCCGGATCATGCCCTCCTATTCCATTACACCCGACTTTCAGAAATGGCAGGCAAACACGTCGATTTCCTGCATATTACAATTTAGAATCGGGCAGGCTATGGTGACTGGAATAAAACTGCTTCGTTATTGGAAAGGCGGAAAGCCGCATTTCAAGTCCAGTAAATTAGCGAAGCTATCAGGTGATTCCAATAAACAATCGTTCTAGAGTGGAGGAATTTAAATGTCAGATCATCCGATCCAAGGTTTAATGAAAGAAGCGATGGAAAATCTGAAAGAAATGGTCGATGTCAACACGATCATCGGAGATCCGGTGGAAACTCCGGATGGAAGTGTCATTTTAACCGTATCCAAAGTTGGATTTGGTTTTGCAGCCGGTGGCAGCGAATTTGTTATGGACGGTAACCATCAAGGACAGCAAGGTGATTCCAAGCAGCCTTTTGGAGGCGGTAGCGGCGGTGGGGTTTCCATAACACCAATTGCCTTTTTGATTGTCGGTTCCCATGGGGTGAAAATGATTCATCTGGATGAAGGGACGCACCTTCTCGAAAAAATGATGGATTTAGCTCCACAAGTCGTCGATAAGATTCAGTCCATGCTATCCAAGAAAGACAGTAATCAAAAGCAAGGAAGTAATCAAGGCGGCAGTCAACCAGCTGTCAAGAGGTACCAAGAACCTAAACAGGATATAGATTTCTAACTGTGACTCGGCATCTGCCGAGTTTTCTTTTTTCTGCAGTCTGCCATCAGCATAAAAAGATTGGATGTCGGACATGTGCAAGCACCATTCACATTTCCCAATTCAATTAATTGCAAAATTCCGGCAAAACAAATATTATTATGCTTGTACATATAGCAGAAAAGGGAGGAATTATTAATGGCTTCAGTTACATTTAAAAACAACCCGATCACTTTAGTGGGACAAGAACTAAAAGTTGGGGACAAAGCACCTGATTTTACAGTATTGGCTAATGATTTATCACCGGTTACATTAAGCGACTCCAAAGGTTCTGTCCGCATTATCAGCGTGGTTCCATCCGTGGATACAGGTGTATGTGATGCACAGACACGTAAATTCAATGAAGAAGCGGCAAAATTGGATAATGTGAAAGTACTGACGATCAGTAACGATCTTCCTTTCGCGCAAAAACGCTGGTGTGCTGCTAGTGGCTTGGACAATGTTCAAGTTCTTTCCGATCACCGTGACCTTTCATTCGGTGAAGCATATGGTGTCGTCATGCAGGAACTTCGTCTATTGGCTCGCTCTGTATTCGTAGTGAACAGCTCTGATGAAATCACATATGTAGAATATGTGAGTGAAGGTACCGACCATCCAAATTACGAAGGTGCAATCGAAGCGGCTAAAGCGGCAAAATAAGATGCGGATTCTAAGAAACCGGGCACAATGTGCCCGGTTCTTTTGTTTTAATGTTGATTTTCTTGTTGAGTAAACACCTTGTCGTTGAAGTGGACAGGGGCGTTCGTTTTCTAATGCAATGATTTTTATGATTTTTCACGAGTTTCATTTATATATGCTGGATTTAGTTAAGGCTCTAAAGTCGGACCATTTAGTGGTAAAACAATCTTGCCAGACCACTCTTGACCATTAGGTGTACCTACTTTTATGTCAATTTCATTAGGCCACGACGGCATTTGTCTTTGATGGGGTCCTGGAAAAAACCCCGCTTGTTGCCCTGCTCGATATCCATCTCGATACCCTTGACGATACCCTTGTCGATACCCTTGACGAAACCCTTGTTGAAACCCTTGTTGCTGCCTGTTGAATTCATCTGCTGACTGTATACCGTGTTGCTGCCTGTTCAGTTCATCTGCTGACTGTATACCATGTTGCTGATTTATTGGATTAACCGGCCCATGATAGTATTGATATTCATTATCCATAAGATCACCACCTCATGTATGGTATTCTGTTTGGGCATTCATTGAGCCTTTCCAAATAATAAAAAATACAGGGCAACACCCCTGTATTTCAGTTTGTAGACAAAAGGGCTTCGGAAAACGTAACTGTGAGCAAATGATGTTCCCGAACCAACTGACCCAAAGCAATATCTTCAACTCCTCGGTATGGTTTATATCTAAATTTTATAACAAAGATGATTGGAGAGGAAGGTGCGGGACTCCTGCGGGAAAAGTGCGTCTAGGGAGACCCCGCAGGCGTATGCCGAGGGCAGACCGCTCGCGGAAAGCGCGTGCCTGGAGCGGAAATCAACGTCCAAATTGTACACCCTGTATTTTATTTACCTTTTAATTACTCATGGTTAAAAATTTTGAAAGAAGAGTGGCGTGCGAGAGTTTCCTCATATGCGGACTTTCAAATCGGAAAACAGTGCGTGAAACAAACGAAGAATGATAAGCAGGACGTACGGCTTGTAACTCTTTCTTCTTACCTTTAAAATAGGGACAGAAGCAAACAGGAGGAATTAATAAGTGAAGTCTACCCCAGTTGAACAATTATTTTATGAATTTGATGAAACAGCCCAAATATTGCAAAGCGAACTATCATGTACGTATCTGGATGCCCTGGGTGAAACGGGCGAGAATTTCTTCCAAGGGAAAGTCCTGCAGGAGGAAATAAGTGAAGTATCGAAGAAGAGGTTAGTGAAGCATTATGCAGATTTTTCACCAGAGAAATATGAGAAGGAAGCAATCCGTAAAGCGTACCAGCTTACTATTCTAAAAGGCATGCAGCAGAGCGTTCAGCCGAATCATCATATGACCCCTGATGCAGTCGGCATGTTCGTCAGCTATTTAGTCGGTAAATTCACCAAGGACCAAAAAGAGATAGTCATGCTCGATCCAGCCATCGGAACGGGGAATTTACTATTTGCGATCTTGAATCAACTTACTGATAAAAACATCGCTTCATATGGTGTCGAGATTGATGAAACCTTGATCAGGCTTGCTTATGCAGGTGCAAACCTGCAAGAACATCCGCTGCAATTTTTCAATCAGGACAGCTTGGAGCCGCTTTTCATAGATCCTTCAGATGTTGTGGTCAGTGATTTGCCGATTGGTTATTACCCGAATGATGTGCGGGCAGCTGAATATGAATTGAAGGCCGATAAGGGACATTCTTATGCACACCATTTGTTTATTGAACAAGGTGTTAAACACGCGAAGGATGGCGGGCACCTATTCTTCATTGTCCCGAATAACCTGTTCGTCTCGGAGGAAGCTCCGAAACTCAATGATTTCCTGAAGAAGCATACACATATCCAAGGGATGGTGCAACTGCCGCTTTCCATGTTTAAGAGTGAAGCGGCAGCGAAAAGCATCCTGATCCTTCAAAAGAAAAAAGAGGGCATTGAAGCACCGAAGAAGGCATTGCTCGTACAACTTCCGAAGTTGTCGGATTTCGAAGCGACCAGGTCTGTCATGCAACAGATGGACGATTGGTTTAAAGAGGAAAAATAGTCAATGAAAGCTGATGCCGCAGGCATTGGCTTTCATTTTTTTTTGAAAAGTGATTATTTGCAATTTTTCATTATTATTTGGTTGAATCCGCTTGCCATGATAAGATTGTACAATGCACTGCATGTTTCGTTGAGATGAACATTGGAAGAACTAGCTTAGAGTAAAGGAGCAGGATGGATGTCAAAAATCATGGCTATTAATGCGGGCAGCTCTTCTTTGAAGTTTCAGCTTTTTGAGATGCCAAGTGAAAAAGTGATTACAAAAGGTCTTGTGGAAAGAATCGGCTTGAAAAATTCCGCATTTACCTTAAGCGTCGAAGACGAAAAGGTTTCTGAAACGATGTATATACCCAATCATGAAGTGGCTGTAGGGCTTTTGTTGAAAAAGCTGATTGACCATCGCATCATTGACTCCTTTGAAGAAATAGATGGCGTAGGGCATCGGGTGGTGCATGGCGGTGAGATATTCAGCGACTCGGTCTTGATTACGGAGGACGTAATAGGGGAAATCGAAAAGCTTTCCGAGTTGGCACCCCTTCATAATCCCGCCAATATCACCGGGATCAAAGCCTTCAGGCAAATTCTGGATGATGTGCCGGCGGTTGCGGTATTCGACACTGCCTTCCATCAAACGATGGCAGCAGGTTCCTATTTGTACAGTTTGCCTCTTGAATATTATGGAAATTATGGAATAAGGAAATATGGGTTCCATGGCACTTCACATAAATATGTATCCCAGCGGGCTGCCGAAATGATTGGCCGACCAATTGAACAGCTTCGATTGATATCATGCCATTTAGGGAATGGTGCCAGCATTACGGCCATAAAGGGCGGCAAATCGATTGATACTTCAATGGGATTTACGCCATTGGCCGGAGTTACTATGGGAACGCGTTCAGGGAACATCGACCCTGCACTGATTCCTTATATCATGGAGAAGACGGGAAAAACAGCAGATGAAGTGCTGGATGTCCTGAATAAGAAAAGCGGCATTCTGGCCCTTTCCGGGTTTTCCAGCGACCTGCGCGATATTCAAGTTGAAGCGGATAAAGGCAATGAGCGGGCCGAACTCGCACTTAAAGTGTTTGCAGACCGAATTCACAAGTACATAGGCTCCTATTCAGCTAAAATGGGAGGTGTGGACGGAATCATTTTTACAGCGGGCATCGGTGAAAACAGTCAAACCATTAGGGGGCTAATCTTGGAGGGACTTGAATTCATGGGGGTATATTGGGATAAGGATCTCAATCGCACCAAGGGTAAGGAAGCGTTCATCAATGCTCCCTATTCCCCTGTGAAAGTCATGGTCATCCCCACTAATGAAGAAATCATGATCGTCAGGGATACCATGAAAATAGCTTTGAGCGAAACTTGGAAAACATGACTTCCTGTTTTTTATACTAATCCCCTTATCTCTCTGGTAAGGGGTCTTTCCCGTGAATGCAGTATATCGAATCTCATCCAAGGAAATCCGCCTTAAATCATGGATTTTATGACCATGCAGCACATCCCCTGGAACGCTGGACCTCCACTATCTATTCTCTGAAAAGCTTCCTTCTATGGTATACTTAAGGGAGAATCCACCAATTCTGTACATAGGAGGCTTGATGCATGGAATTCACGAACCGGGAAATGAAAGTTTGGAATGAAATTAGTGAATGGCAGGAAAAACTTTATCAATATGAACAAACGGACCTTGCTGCATTGTATGATAAATGGTTGGAGCAGGGGTTCGCCCTGCTTCCGGAAAACGTCCAACAACAGTTTTTTGAAAAGCTTGATACCTGGCTTTTTCATTTGCATGCCATGGTTCAGAGCTCACAAGTTCAAATAGATGCAAGAGAGCGGATTTTAGCATCTGCGCGCGTGTTTAATGAAGAAATCGAAACGTTGAGTGATTTGAATCACTTATCGATCGATCAGTTGAATTACATAGCCAATCAGCATATCGCTAAGCATCGCTTATATTCATTTGCACAAGGCGGGATGAGCGGATCAGGAGGTCTGCTTCTGCTGGGGAGCGATATTCCAGCCATGATGGTCATCAATGTAAGGATCGTACAGCTGATTGCGATGTCTTTATGGTGTTGAGGTGAATACGCCGTTTGAAATGATGTTGGCCCTTAAGGTATTCAATGCAGGAGCGATGCCAAAGAGGCTCCAAGGAATAGCCTGGGAAGAATTGATCCGCGAGGTCCAGACCGCAGAAGATGACTATTTTTATTTAGGGATCGAAGAACTGACGAACCCTACCTGGATGGAACAGCCGCTGAAGCAGATGTTGAAAGCATTATCCATTATTGTTTTTCGAAAAAAACTGGTTCGGGGCATACCATTCATCAGCATGGCCATCGGGGCTGGATCCAATTATCAAATGACCCGGAGTGTCAGTGAATTTGCCCAGAAGTTCTATCAATATCGTTATTTACTGGAGAAGAAGGCTGATGGAGAATGAGTGTCAAGAATCATAAAAAAGCCATCACGGAGGCAGTTCGCTGCATGGTGATAACCGTCAGCGATACGCGTAATGAAGAAACGGATAAAAGCGGAGCACTGATGATGGAATTGCTGAAATCGAATGGTCATGAAGTGACGGAATATGTAATCGTTAAAGATGAGCGGAAAGCGATTCAGGATGCGGTCACTTCTGGTAGCCAAAGCAGCATGGTTGATGTCATATTAACAAATGGTGGCACTGGCATCGCCAATAGGGATGTAACGATCGAGGCGGTCAAAGAGTTGATGACCAAGGAAATTCCCGGTTTTGGCGAGATTTTTCGAATGCTCAGCTATCAAGAGGATATCGGGTCTGCCGCCATTCTATCCAGGGCGATTGCCGGAGTCGTGAACAACAAAGCGGTTTTTTCCACCCCAGGCTCATCAGGGGCGGTTCGGCTAGCGATGAATAAATTGATTCTTCCGGAATTGGGACATGTCGTTGGTGAACTTCGCAAGGATTTATAAGAGCAAAAAAAGCCACAGTTTTAAACTGTGGTTTTTTTGCATGGAATAGGCCTTAATTATGCATCTTTTCACTTACGACTTGATTGGCACGATACCATAGCCATAAATCATTGATGATGGAAGCAAGTTCCGCAATTTCGGAATTGAGCTGGCATGATTTGGCGAAATTACCCTCATCGGAGAGCCGAAACTGCTTTCGGTTAATGGTGGATTCCAGTTCCTTGATGCGGTCCGGGATGCTTCCCCGGATATTCTCCCAGTGTACGAGTATTTGCTGTCGCTCGCCTTTTGTATATTCATCCCACTCCAGATTCAAATCGGGAATTGAGATGCCAAGCCGTTCATCATAGGTAAATAGTTTTTTCATATGCCCTCCGCTTTTCGAATTATCATACTCCTAGTTTACTATATTCTCGCGGAAGCATCCAATGTGTAAATTCCCTGAAAATATTAGCGGATTATTTAGCGAAATCTTTAAAATACCCCTTGTATTCCTTTAATAAAGATGATAAAGTACTAATCATAGATTGAATAAAAATAACAAACGATGAATTTTTATTCACACGAAAGGACGATGGAAATGGAAAATCAAAAAGTTGTTTTAGCATATTCCGGAGGTTTGGATACTTCCGTTGCAATTAAATGGTTACAAGATCAAGGGTACGAAGTTGTGGCATGCTGTTTGGATGTCGGTGAAGGGAAAGATTTGGACTTCATTAAAGAAAAGGCGATCACTGTTGGTGCTGTAAGTTCCTATGTCATTGATGCGAAGGACGAATTCGCTGATGAATTCGCATTGACTGCTCTTCAGGCACATACTTTGTATGAAGGGAAATATCCATTGGTATCAGCTTTATCTCGTCCGCTGATCGCGAAGAAATTAGTGGAAGTGGCTGAAGCGGAAAACGCTGTAGCCGTTGCGCACGGTTGTACGGGAAAAGGAAATGACCAAGTGCGTTTCGAAGTATCCATCTCGGCATTGAACCCTGATTTGCAAGTTCTTGCACCTGTTCGTGACTGGAAATGGTCTCGTGAAGAGGAGATTGAATATGCAGCGAAAAATGGCATTCCCGTTCCGATTGGCATGGCGAGTCCGTTCTCGATTGACCAAAACCTTTGGGGAAGAAGTAACGAATGTGGAATCCTGGAAGATCCTTGGGCAGCTCCACCGGAGGATGCATATGATTTGACTGCAAGCCTTGAATGTACGCCAGATACTGCTGATATCATTGAAATTGGTTTTGAACAAGGTGTGCCAGTTACATTGAATGATAAAAACTATAAATTGGCTGACCTGATTGTCGAGTTGAATCAAATTGCCGGCAAACACGGAGTTGGACGTATCGATCACGTTGAAAATAGATTAGTAGGAATCAAATCACGTGAAGTCTATGAAGCTCCTGGTGCGATGACATTGATAGCTGCACACAAAGAACTTGAAGATATCACGCTTGTAAAAGAATTGGCTCACTTCAAACCGGTGATCGAGAAGAAAATGACTGAATTGATTTATGAAGGACTTTGGTTCTCTCCGCTTCAAAAAGCTTTGGCTGCATTCCTGAAAGAAACACAAGTGAATGTAACGGGTACGGTCCGTGTGAAACTATTCAAAGGTCATGCGATTGTTGAAGGAAGAAAATCCGAGTACTCCCTATATGACGAAAAATTGGCTACCTATACAAAAGCAGACGAGTTCGATCATGATGCAGCAGTTGGATTCATTAAGTTATGGGGACTTCCAACGAAAGTGAACAGCATGGTCAATAACAAGAAGGTGACAGTGTGAGCAGCAAGCTTTGGGGAGGAAGATTCACGAAATCTGCCGAAGAATGGGTAGATGAGTTTGGAGCTTCCATTTCCTTTGACCAGGAACTTGTCCTTGAAGATATCCAAGGCAGTTTAGCTCATGTAACCATGCTAAAGAAATGCAGCATTTTACCTGAAGAAGATGCGGATCAGATCATTGCGGGTCTGAAAAGTTTGCAGGAAAAAGCTGAGAAGGGTGAATTGACTTTTAAGGTTGAGATGGAAGATATCCATCTTAACCTGGAAAGTATGCTAATAAGCGAAATCGGTCCAGTTGGCGGAAAGCTTCATACAGGAAGAAGCCGTAATGACCAAGTTGCGACCGACCTCCATCTGTATATGCGGAACCAAACGAAAGTGATTCTGGAACTCATCAATGATTTGCAAATAGCGATTTTGGGACAATCCAAGAAAAATGTGGAAACACTAATTCCAGGTTATACACATTTGCAGCGTGCACAGCCCATTTCATTTGCCCACCACTTAATGGCTTATTTTTGGATGCTTGAGCGTGATAAGCAGCGCTTCACCGAGAGTTTCAAAAGGATCAACATTTCTCCATTGGGTGCTGGGGCATTAGCTGGGACGACTTTCCCGATTGACCGTGCCCTCAGTGCCGAGCTATTGGGGTTTGACGGGATTTACGAAAACAGCCTTGATGCGGTAAGTGATCGTGATTTTGCCATTGAATTCATGAGCAACAGTGCGACAATGATGATGCATCTATCCCGTTTCAGCGAAGAAATCATTCTTTGGTCAAGCCAGGAGTTCCAATTCATTGAATTGGATGATGCGTTTTCCACTGGAAGCAGCATCATGCCGCAAAAGAAAAACCCTGATATGGCGGAATTGATCCGTGGTAAAACAGGACGGGTATATGGTAACCTAACGGGGTTATTGACTGTTTTGAAAGGACTGCCGCTTGCTTATAACAAAGATATGCAAGAAGATAAAGAAGGCGTTTTTGATACGGTTAAGACCATTGTTGGTTCACTTAAAATATTTGCCGGCATGATTTCAACGATGAAGGTGAAAACGGACGTAATGGAAAAAGCAACAAGAAATGACTTCTCGAATGCAACGGAGTTAGCTGATTACCTAGCTTCAAAGGGAATGCCTTTCCGTAAGGCGCACGAAGTGGTCGGGAAGCTTGTATTGTTCTGTGTCCAGAATGGCTGCTATTTAGTGGACCTAAGCATTGAGCAATTCCAGGAAGCTTCCGAGTTGTTTGAACATGATATTTATGATGCATTAAATCCTTATGAAGCAGTTAAACGCCGTAACAGTGCGGGCGGTACAGGTTTTGCCCAAGTCTTGCTGGCGATTGAAAAAGCGGAAAAACTGGTAAGTGAATAACAGGAAAAAGCTCGTTCACCAATTTGGCGAACGAGCTTTTTATCATTTTCTTTTATCAATTCGTGCGCACGACCATTACATCACAGTTAGAATGGCGAACGATGCCTTCCGACACGCTGCCGATAAGGAAACGTTCGACTGCGTTAAGGCCCGTTGCACCGCATACAATTAAATCGATCGAATGCTTTTTCGCTAAATCCCTTGGAATTTGAACTTTAGGGGAACCATATGCAACTTCTGTTTGGACCTTTGCAATCCCGGATGCAATGGCTTCCGTTTTATACTTGTCCAATAGCTCATTGGCAAAGGTTTCAGAGTGATCACGGATAGTCATATCATAAGCTTCGACAGTAGGGAAATTCCTTGTATCCACGATATGTGTGAGCACAAGGGTAGCGTCACTGAGTTTTGCTAAATAGATTGCCTTTTTTAGGGCCCACTCTGCTTCTTCGGAACCGTCCACTGCTACAAGAATATTTTTATAATCTATACTATTCAAGTGAATCTCCTCCTTCTATTTCATTCCTATTATACAATGATTTACCTAATGGATCTGATTTCAATTGTAACAAATTAGCGAATGTTTTAGCCAATGATCTGGAAAACGCAAAATGAAAAAAATGATTCTACCCTTATTATCATGAAAAGATAGCACAATCATTGAATGAACGAAACTCTCAACTTTTTTACCTTATTTGTAAATTCAATGTAGGAGGGGAGTTTTTTCTTTGAGTGTTTCAAGAATATTAAACTATGCATTATATTTATACGTGCTTTTGTATGCTTTGATCTATTTCATTTATATTTCTTTCATCAATGCTGTACATGCTTCCGATCAGTTTAATGAGTATATCAGCACTGCTGCTTCCATTTGTTCTTTTACTATTCTTTCAATGGATTTCATGTAAACATACCGATCAGCATAATAAAAGGAAAATCAAAATTAGATTTATAATCATATCAAGCCTTGGCTTTTCTCTTCTATTTTATCATTTCCCGCCAGAAGACTTCCTCTTCAAGCTTGTGAAGGGGGAGACCCCAAATATAAGGGGGAGATGAATGGCGGTTGGCATAAGCCAAAGTAATCTTTTGGAAAACGTAAGTTCCCTGGTTAGGGGGTGAAACCAATGTTTGTAAACAAAGCTTATAAATTTCGAATCTATCCAACGAAAGAACAACTAGTTTTCATCAATAAAACGATTGGCTCCTCCCGTTATGTCTATAGCTTTCTTTTTAGGCGAAGC
This sequence comes from Peribacillus sp. V2I11, assembly GCF_030817135.1. Taxonomy (NCBI): domain Bacteria; kingdom Bacillati; phylum Bacillota; class Bacilli; order Caryophanales; family Bacillaceae; genus Peribacillus; species Peribacillus sp. V2I11. The sequence continues at coordinate 3,807,084 of NZ_JAUSYW010000001.1, forward strand.
AGAACGGCCAATTACCCTTTAATGAATGGAAAGGTTCTATTCTGAATAAATACGCAACGATCAAAGAACTTCCAGCTTTAAAGAAAGAGTATTCTTTCCTGAAAGAATTAGACAGTATAGCCTTACAGAAATCGGTTGAAAATCTAGCAGATTCCTATAATCGATATTATAAAAAGCAAAACAGGTCACCACGCTTCAAATCGAAAAAGAATCCGGTCCAGTCCTACACGACTAAACATACGAATGGAAATATCGGAATGATAGGAAACCAAATCAAATTGCCCAAACTCGGTCTAGTACGCTTTGCTAAAAGGAGCGAAGTCGAAGGGCGAATCATCAATGCCACAATCAGGCGGAACCCTTCGGGGAAATATTTCATTTCCGTTTTAGCGGAAACCGATGTACCAGTACTTCCTAAAACGAATCGTTCGTGCGGTGTAGATGTTGGTTTGAAGAACTTTGCGATTCTTTCAGATGGTACGGTCTATCAAAACCCAAAATTCTTCCGGACGGTCGAAAAAAAAATGTCCGATAGGCTAATGTTCTTAGGAATCCCCCACTTCAATCAGACTGTAAGGTCGATAAGAGGCGGGTAGTTCAAAGTGTTTTTATGTAGGAATAAATGAAAATGAATCAAGGTTCACCACTGAAAGATGGTTAAATGATGATGAAGGAAGAGTATATCTGGTTGAATGAATGAACATGAATTGATAGGCAAGACAAAAGAAGAAGTGATCACGCTTTTAGGATCCCCAACGGAAACGGAATATTTTAAATAGAATGATAATGTAGTTATTTTCTTGGTGCCGGGAGTGAAATCATAAGAATTGATAGTGAATGGCTGGTCATTTGGTTTGACGGCAGTGATAAAGCAGTGAAGCTTGAACTGCGGACCGATTAGTAAAATGAATTTTGATTAATAGATACCCCCGTCTTAAATGAAGGAGGGGGTATCCGGGTCTTTATATTAAATGGTTAATGCATCATCATCACTTTATGATTTGCAGGCTCTTCGGGAATTTGGTCAAAACCTCACAGCCGGTATCGGTGATCAGTAGATCATCTTCAATCCTGACGCCTGCAACATTTGGAACATAAATGCCAGGTTCGATGGTATAAACCATTCCGGATTGGAGTTCGAGGGAATTCGTTTCAGTCAATGATGGATACTCATGGACGCTGATCCCAAGTCCGTGGCCGAGCCTGTGCGGGAAGAATTCACCGTATCCTTTATTCCTGATGATGTTTCTGGCAGTCAAGTCTATCTCGGAACAGGATACACCAGGTTTACTGGCTGCAACGGCAGCTTCTTGTGCTCTAAGTACAGTTTCATATATTTCTGCCTGTTTATCATTGATATCTCCGTAAGCAACCGTTCTAGTGATGTCAGAGCAGTACCCTTCATGAACGACGCCCAGGTCAAAGAGGACAAGGTCGCCGCGCTGAACCTTCGTATTCCCGGGTGTGCCATGTGGGGAAGCGCCATTTTTACCAGTCAGGACCATGGTGGAAAAAGACATTTGGCTGACTCCGGCCTTTTTCAATTCGTATTCTATCGCTGCAAGGATTTCCATTTCCGTTTTACCCTCATGAATTTCGCTGACACCCACTTCAATCGCAAAGTCGGCAAGGCGGCATGCTTCACGGATTTTGACCATTTCATCTTCCGATTTGATCATTCGCATCCTTTGAAGTTTTTCTTCTGCGGAAACGAGCTTTGGTGCTCCGAAGTATTGTTGGACCTTTTCATAACGTTCTACATTCATATGCTCTTTTTCAATGGCCATTGTATGAATGGTTAACCCGCGATTCTCCACTGCTTGCTTAACTTTTTCCCATGGATCTTCAATGTCGGTGTAACCGATGATATCTCCAGACCATCCAGCCTGTTTAGCATCCGGAACTTCCATCTGCGGGCAGACAAGGAATGGGTCGGCATTTGCAAAAATGGCAAGTGCCAGCAGTCTTTCGTGAGGATCACTAAAAAAACCGCTCAAATAGAAGATGCTCTCTGTAGATGTAAGTAAAGCGGCTTCATTCCCATTGGCCTGTAGCCAATTTTGTAGTTCTGTCAAACGTTCATTCATGACGATACCTCCATTAATAAGATATAATTACCTTAGCAATATTTAAAAGTATAGTAAATGGGAAAGGCCTAAGAAAGCTACATAAAAAAATTAGTGGGTTTGGGAAGGGAGCATCAAAAATGAAAGTATCTTTTCATGGACATGCAGTTGTAAAAGTCGAAACGAATGGTAAAACGATTTTAATCGATCCATTCATTACTGGAAACGAATTGACCGATTTGAAGGTAGAAGATGTGAAACCGGATGTGATCATCTTAACACATGGCCATAATGACCACGTCGGTGATACGGTCGAATTGGCCAAAAGGCATGATGCACTTGTCATCGGCATTGCAGAGATTGCCGACTACCTGGGTGCTCAAGGGGTTAGGACCCACGGGATGAGCATCGGCGGAGCTTTCGAGTTCGACTTTGGAAAAGTGAAACTGACGCCAGCTTTCCATGGAACGGGATTCAATAACGGGGAGGGGCAAATCATTTATCTGGGAATGCCTGCTGGCATATTGCTTACGATAGAAGGGAAAACGATCTATCATGCAGGGGATACAGCGGTATTTTCCGATATGAAACTGATCGGGGAGCGACATCCGATTGACTTGGCATTCTTGCCAATCGGCGACAATTACACCATGGGCCCGGAAGATGCAGCACTTGCAGCGAAATTCCTTCAAGCCAAACAAGTCGTGCCGATTCATTACAATACTTTCCCTGTCATCAAACAGGATCCTGGCAAATTCATCGACTTGCTTGAAGAGGGAAATGGGCTGATCATGGAAGCCGGGGATGAAATAGAATTTTAATAAGAGCGGGAGCCTGCAGAGGCTTCCGTTTTTTATGTGGATAGCCGACCGAAATGACGGATTTCCCTTTGGCATTTGCCTTTTACGCAGAGAATTCCAGCGATAGGAAAGTAAAGTCTCGTTCAGCAGCCAAGTCTTTTTTCCTTTCACAGGCATAAAATGAATAGATGAAAAAAGGGGGGATTGGATGAAACAGAGATTATTGCTGTGTTTGCTTTTATGCGGTGTGATGCTGTATTATGCCGTGCCGCGTTTGTCGTTGGAAAGTGGCGGTCTGGAGAGTCTGTTTGCTGGATCCTGGCTGTTGTTTGCATTGTTGGCGGTAGCTGGAAACTTGACGGGCATACTATATTCTCCTAAGAAACAAAAGGTAAAACGCCAGCTGGAATACAAAAGGTTGCGCCAATACTAGTAGTTGTTTGATAAACTAGGCTCTTTGACCTTATAATGAAGAATAGGAATACCGTGAAAAGGGTGAAGCGCTTGGCTACAAAGCATGAACAAATATTAAAACATATCGATGGGCTCCCTGTTGGCGAAAAGATTTCCGTCCGTCAAATTGCGAAAGCATTGAATGTTAGTGAAGGTACGGCATACCGGGCAATTAAAGAGGCGGAGAACCAGGGCTACGTGAGCTCTATTGAGCGGGTAGGCACGATCCGTATTGAGAAAAAGAAAAAAGAGAATATTGAAAAGCTCACTTTCGCAGAGGTAGTCAATATTGTTGACGGACAAGTTCTTGGTGGGAAAACGGGACTTCATAAGACATTAAATAAATTCGTCATCGGGGCAATGAAGCTGGATGCCATGATGAGATATACAGGTGCAGGAAACCTGCTGATCGTCGGGAACCGTACACAGGCCCACGAGCACGCGTTAAAAGCGGGTGCAGCGGTGCTGATCACCGGGGGATTCGATACGGAAGAGCCTGTTAAAAGGTTAGCCGATGAATTGGAGATGCCAGTCATCTCAACGAGTTACGATACGTTTACCGTCGCAACGATGATCAATCGGGCGATCTATGACCAATTGATCAAAAAGGAAATCTTGCTGGTGGAGGATATTTTGACACCCGTACAGGAAACGACCTTTTTAACAGTGGGTGACCGGGTTCAGACTTGGCATGAACTGAATCAGGAATCCGGGCATAGCCGTTTCCCTGTTGTCGATGACAATATGAAGGTTCAAGGAATGGTCACATCAAAAGATATCATCGGACAGGAAGAGCTGACGCTCATTGATAAGGTGATGACGAAAAACCCGATGACCGTAGGCGATAAAATGAGTGTGGCATCTTCTGCACATATGATGGTTTGGGAAGGAATTGAGTTAATCCCGGTCGTTAATGACAGTCATATCCTAAAGGGTATCGTGAGCAGGCAGGATGTGCTGAAGGCACTGCAAATGAGTCAAAGGCAGCCTCAGGTCGGCGAAACGATCGACGATACGATCACCAGCCAGCTAGTGATGACTTCGAATCGTGGCAAGGGCGAGGAAGTGTATAACTATGGCGTCACTCCGCAGATGACCAATTACCTTGGGACCATCTCAAGCGGTGTGTTCACGACATTGGTCACCGACTCGGCCAACCGTGCACTTCGAAGCTATAAGCGCGGTGACTTGGTCGTGGAAAACATGACCATCTACTTCATCAAACCAGTCCAGATCGACAGTACGCTTGAAATCCATCCGCGTGTCCTTGATGTAGGACGTAAATTCGGAAAAGTGGATGTCGAGGTGTTTAACCAAGGAAAACTGGTCGGCAAGGCGATGTTGACTTGCCAATTGCTGGACCGATCATGAAAAATAAGAAGGATAATCGGAATTCGATTATCCTTTTTGATTTGCAGCTTCTTCGATTGCATGCGGCAGGTAAAATTTATACATTTTATAGCCGCCCCAAATACTGAATAGGCCAACGAAGATGAAAACGGCAGCAATGATATAAGTGATGGTCGTGTGGAATAGAAAAAGCTGATTGATTCCGAATAGTGCGACAAACGCACCAAGGGCAATGGAAGACTTCCCTGAAATCCACTTTTTCTCCATCGGCATCCTGGTTCGGACCGATTTGATTTTATAAAACAGATAGACCCCTAGTGAAAGAACGATCAAGGTGACAAGAATAGGCATCGTTTGAAATTCCCCCAATTTTAACATATGTACCTTTTTATTGTAGCGGGAAATGAAAGAGAATGCCACAGTAAACAAGATGAGTCTTCCTATTTCCCCAATTTTTTGATTAAATGAAATATATCATCTTTATTAGGCTTGATGATACATATGTGAAGGGGAGATCTATATGAAAGCTGAATTATTAGCAGATATAAAGCGTTATGATACTATCATTCTCCATCGTCATGTCCGTCCAGATCCGGATGCTTATGGTTCACAGGGGGGATTGGCGGAAATCCTGAAAGCATCTTTTCCCGAAAAGCGAATTTTTACGGTCGGGAAAGAAGAACCGTCATTGAATTACTTAAGAAGGCTCGATGTGATTTCGGATGAAACATATCAAGGTGCTTTGGTCATCGTTTGTGATACCGCAAATACGGACCGGATTTGTGATGCACGGTACACGACGGGGGATAAACTGATTAAGATCGATCATCATCCTAATGAAGATCCATATGGGGATATGCGTTGGGTCGATACATCCGCCAGTTCCACAAGTGAAATGATTTATGAGTTTTACCAGTTCGGTAAAGAACAGGGCCTGAAGATGAGTGATGAAGCGGCTCGCCTTCTATATGCAGGCATTGTTGGCGATACAGGTCGTTTCCTATTCCAAAGTACGACTGAAAAGACATTTGCCTATGCCAGTGAGTTGATTCACTATTCGTTCTCCCGCCCGCAGTTATATCAGGAGATGTATGACGTCGAGGAAAGCATAGTACGGTTGAATGGCTATGTGCTGCAGCATTTTGAAATCCTTCCATATGGAACGGGGAAAATGATCATCACAAAAGATATACTTGATAAATTCCATGCTTCTACATCTGAGGCATCCCAGCTCGTTTCCTCGCTCGGTTCGATTAAAAATGTTAAGTCATGGGTCTTTTTCATTGAAGAAGATAAAGAAATCAGAGTCCGTTTCCGTTCTAAAGGACCAATCATCAATACGATTGCCCGTAAATATAACGGGGGAGGCCACCCGCTTGCAGCAGGGGCTTCGATCCATTCTTGGGATGAAGTGGATAATATCCTTGCCGACATGGAAGAGTTGAATAAAGCGGAATGAAAAAAATTTAAAGACCAAATCGCATATGATTTGGTCTTTAAATTTGGTGGATGTTCACCCATTAAGTCAACATTTAAGAAGTAGTCCTTTTTAGTTTGATTTCAATATTCATTTTCGTATAAAACATGATTTCAACGACTTCAAGTTGATAGCGCTTTTTATTGATGTTCACGATCTTATTTTCTATGGATTTTTTCAAAAGCACCTTTCCGTCATAGACACTGGCGACATCTTTGGCGAGAAGAGAGGAAAGGTCGTCTTCAATCACATCCTCCGCTTCTGCAATACTAAGCCGATCCAGACTGTATTTTTCATTCGTAATGGTTACTTCCACTTCCTGAATCGTCAGGATCTCCTCGTTTTTCTGGTTCAACTTTTTATAATCCTGCTCCCAAATTCCGATTTTCCCGTTTAAATCCTTGATCTTTTCTCTTTGTTCGTGAAGGGTGCGGATCTGCTTCTCCTGCTGGACACCATGCATATAAAAGAAAATCCCCCAGCTGATCAAACCGCCAATTGCGGCTCCGGCAAAAAAACGCTGCCAGGTGGGAGACCGGTGATAGGGAGGAATCCTCATGATGAAATATGCTCCTGCGTGAACCAGTTTATGATCAGTGCTCCTGTCTGTGCTCCGCCAAGTGCAGATAGAATCAATAGGACCTGCTTGACTATATCCTTCGTTTCTCCGTGGAAAATACCGCGTTCGAAATTATAGACCATATCGAAAGTACCCCCGATCGCAGCGACAATCGCCCAAATACGAAGACTGTCCGACAGCCGGAATACAGTCGTCATCGGGGCTTGTCCAGTAAAAAAAGCGGCGAGGCCCCCGATTATCGAGCCGCCAAGCAAAACGCCAAGCGATATGAAAAAGCTGTTGAGAAAGGCTGGAACAAAGGCTTCATTCATATATCATCATCCTTTTTTGCTTGATATCCTTCTATTCCATTTATATGGGAAGTTCAGAGGTAATATGATAGTCGCCGGAAATCAGGAAGTTAAATTGCATTGGTAATGAGAACATATTTTCTTTTTTTGAAATAAACACTATAATGAAAAGAAACATGCCTTACAAAGGTGGGAGAAAAAACGTGTATACTCATCTCCATATTCAGAGCGGATACAGCCTGCTGACAAGTACGGTGAAGATCACTGAACTTGTGGCCAAAGCGAAAGCGGATGGCTGTAAAAGTCTTGCCTTAACCGATCGAAATGTTATGTACGGTTCGGTCTATTTTTATAAAGAATGCAAGAGACAGGGTATAAAGCCGATCGTCGGCATACTTGCGGATGTCCTTGATGAACGGGAATCGGCACATGGACTTCTTTTATTGGCAAAAAATCTACAAGGATATCAAAACCTGCTTAAAATAAGCAGTGCAATAAAAACTAAATCCCCGTCAGGCATTCCAATGAATTGGCTTAAAGCCTATTCCCGGGGCTTGATTGCAATCACACCGGGTGCGGAGGGGCAAATAGAAACCCTATTGAGAGAAGAAAATCCTGAAGAAGCCAAACAGGCAGCAGGGCGATTTCTGCAAATTTTTGGGCATGATAACTTTTATGTATCCATACAGAGACTTTCGATTGCGGATGAGGAAAAAGGTAATGAGGCCATAAGTCAGTTGGCGAGAGATTTAGAGATAAAGATTGTTGCGACGAATCCGGTCTATTATTTGAACGAAAGCGATGCACTCGCTCATGAAGTCTTATTGGCGATTGGAAATGGCGACAAGATGGCGGATGAGACGCATACGGTTCTTGAATCCGATCAATTTTATTTGAAAAGCCGGGCTCAGATGGCTGAACTATTCCATGACAGACCGGATGCACTCGAAAATACACTACATATTGACGCGCAATGCAATCTGGAAATTCCATTTCATCGTTCACTGCTGCCTAAGTACCCTACCGAAGATGGAGTCACAGCCGAGGAAATGCTCGAATCCATCTGTTTCCAAGGGCTGAAGATAAGATTGCCGGAGCCATCCATTCAATATGAAGAGCGCCTGCGATATGAATTGGATATCATCACCAAGATGAAATTCAGCGATTACTTTTTAATCGTTTGGGATTTCATGAAATTCGCTAAGGACCATCAAATCCTTACTGGTCCTGGAAGGGGGTCGGCCGCAGGATCGATGGTCGCTTATGTGCTGTCGATAACGGATGTCGATCCAATCGAACATTCTTTGCTGTTCGAGCGTTTCCTGAATCCGGAACGTGTCTCGATGCCGGATATCGACATTGACTTTCCGGATAACCGCCGTGAAGAAGTGATTGCCTATGTCGCGAAGAAATACGGGGAACTTCATGTAGCACAAATCATTACATTCGGAACATTGGCTGCCAAGGCTGCGTTAAGGGACACAGGACGTGTTTTCGGCTTGAACTCAAAGGAACAGGAAGCGGTATCGAAAATGATTCCAGGCCGTCTGGGCATCACGCTTCCCGAGGCTTTCAAGGAATCGAAAAAGCTCAGGGAATTCGTCAATGAGAGTGACCTGAACCAAAAACTTTTTCAAACCGCGTTATTGCTTGAAGGTCTGCCTCGCCATGCTTCGACACATGCTGCCGGAGTCGTCATCAGCGACCAGGCACTGACAGAACATATCCCCATTCAAGGAGGGCATGACGGCATCCATCTGACTCAATATCCAATGGACCTTCTTGAAGAACTGGGACTTCTTAAAATGGATTTTCTTGGACTCCGCAATTTAACGCTCATCGATAATATTTTAAATAACATCAAAAAGGGAACGGGGAAAAAGCTGGACTTGTCCCATATCCCGATGGATGACCCCGAGACACTAGCCCTTTTAGGGAGAGGTGAAACCACCGGAGTGTTTCAATTTGAATCGGACGGCATCCGAAAGGTTTTGATCAAGCTGAAACCGAACCGATTCGAGGATATCGTCGCGGTCAATGCCCTATATCGTCCAGGTCCGATGGAAAATATACCGCTGTTCATCGAGCGAAAACATGGACTGGCTCCGATTGATTACCTGCATGAGGATTTGAAGGATATCCTCGAGCCTACATACGGGGTCATTGTTTATCAAGAACAAATCATGCAAATTGCCTCCCGCTTAGCCGGGTTTTCATTAGGGGAGGCTGACATGCTCCGTCGTGCCGTTTCGAAGAAGAAGAAGGATGTTCTGGATCAAGAGCGGCAGCATTTCGTGAGCGGCTCATTGAAACAAGGATACTCCGAAAAAACGGCAGATGAGATTTATTCCTTGATTGTCCGCTTCGCTAACTATGGGTTCAACCGGAGCCATGCGGTGGCGTATAGTTTCATCGCTTATCAGCTGGGTTACTTGAAAACCCACCATCCGGAATATTTCATGGCAGCACTCCTGACCTCGGTCGTCGGGAATGATGAAAAGATTTCGCAATATATCCGTGAAGCAAAAAAGAAAGGGATAATGGTTCTGACTCCCTCGATTAATCGGAGCGGTTACCCGTTTTTACCGGAAAAGGAAGGGATCCGATATAGCCTTGGAGCCATAAAAGGGATAGGCGGGACGGTCCTAAAAGAAATCTTTGCTGCGAGACGGCAGAAGAAGTTCGCTGATTTATTCGATTTCTGTTTGCGCGTTTCCGGAAAAATCGTAAATAGAAAAGTGTTGGAGGCGCTTGTGCATTCAGGTGCATTTGATGAATTCGGTGAAGACCGGGCAACATTGTTGGCGAGCTTGGACATAGCGATCAATCATACGGAATTGGTTAATCCGGATGATGACCTATTCGATATGTTTTCGGATGGCGAGTTTTCACTCAAACCGAAGTACAACCGGGTCGAGCCTATCCCTATCGAGCACAAACTCTCATTGGAAAAAAGCGCATTGGGGCTTTATCTATCGAATCATCCGGTGACAAGCTACAGAGAACTTTTTCAGCACTTCGGCTGTTTGACCATAGATGAGGCTACCAATAAAAAGGAATCAAAAGTCTTACTTGGCGCATACATTACGTCGGTTAAAACCATAAGGACAAAAAAGGGCGATGTGATGGCTTTCTTGAGCGTTAGTGATGAAGAGGGGGATATTGAAGCGGTCGTTTTTCCAAATGTTTATAAAAACCACTCTGCCGACTTGAATCACGGACAGCTCGTTATGCTGCAAGGGACATTGGAAGAGCGGGATGGAAAAACACAGCTCCTGATCAGGAACGTGTACCCGCTTGAAAAAGTGAAGCAGATGAAAGAGGAGAAAAACGGAACGATATTCCTGAAAATTGAGGCTGGCAAGCAAACGAAGGATACATTGCAAAAAATAAAAAAAATTTTAATGCAGCATAGCGGTGAAACCAAGGTCATGCTTTTTTACGAGAGGGAAAACCGCTATGTACAGCTATCTTATTGGGATTGGGTCAATCCTACAGATAGTCTGATGCAGGCACTATTTGACTTGGTCGGAAAAGGGAATGTGGTTTACAAGAAAGAATAACTGTTTTACAACTTTAATAGTTATGTTATATTGAAAACAGGCCGCTGTGGTCTGACCACTAGATTTCAGCATATAAGATTTGGTTTACCCAATTTGTTTTAGGAGTGAAACTATGACATTAAGAGAAGAAGCATTACATATGCACCGCTTGAATCAAGGGAAATTAGAAACAGTATCGAAAGTACCGGTAAGGAATGCAGTAGATTTAAGCCTGGCTTATTCTCCTGGTGTCGCAGAACCGTGTAAAGATATTTACGATAAGCCGGAAACCGTTTATGACTATACAATGAAGGGGAATACGGTTGCCGTTATTTCTGATGGAACGGCTGTGTTGGGACTTGGAAACATCGGTCCGGAAGCTGCTATGCCGGTTATGGAAGGAAAAGCCGTTTTATTTAAAAGCTTCGCTGGAGTGGACGCTTTCCCAATCTGTTTAAAAACGACGGATGTGGACAAAATTGTAGAGACCGTTAAATTACTCGAACCGACTTTCGGTGGAGTGAACTTAGAGGACATAGCCGCACCAAATTGTTTTGAAATTGAAGAACGTCTCAAGAAAGAAATGAATATCCCTGTTTTTCATGATGATCAGCATGGTACAGCCATTGTTACTGTTGCCGGTCTTGTAAACGCGTTACGACTTGTGAATAAATCAATGTCGGAAATTAAAGTGGTAGCGAATGGAGCAGGCGCTGCGGGCATTGCCATCATTAAATTGCTTTATAGCTATGGAGTTCGTGACATTATCATGTGTGATACGAAGGGTGCCATTTATGAGGGCCGTTCGACAGGTATGAATGATACAAAAGACCAAGTGGCGAAAGTGACCAATCGAAATAAGGTTTCAGGATCTTTGGAAACTGTCATTCAAAACGCTGATGTATTTATAGGTGTTTCTGCCGCAGGTGCATTGACAAAAGAAATGGTTTCTTCGATGAATCGGGATGCGATCATTTTCGCGATGGCTAATCCAGATCCGGAAATCATGCCGGAAGATGCGAAAGCAGCGGGTGCCAAGGTTGTTGGAACAGGCCGTTCGGACTTCCCGAATCAGGTCAATAACGTCCTTGCTTTCCCAGGGATTTTCCGTGGGGCCTTAGATGTACGTGCGACTCATATCAATGAAAAAATGAAGGTTGCTGCAGTACAAGCCATTGCCGGTTTAATACAGGAACATGAGTTAAACGAAGACTACGTTATCCCTGCTCCATTTGATGAGAGGGTAGCACCTGCCGTTGCGGCTGCTGTTGCCAAGGCAGCGATGGAAACGGGAGTGGCTAGAATTAATGTGGATCCCGAGGAAATTAAAGAAAAAACAAGGAAATTAGCGATCATTGGAAAAAGTGAGGAATAATTAATTTGGCAGGTCGTACTTCTTCATCCAAAATTTATCTCGATGTCGTTGAGAGCCTACGTAGCATGATTGAAGCGGACAGCCTCCTGCCGGGAGATAAAATCCCATCAGAACGGGAGTTATCGGATCGTTTTAATGTTGGCCGTTCCTCTGTCCGTGAAGCATTGCGTGCCTTAGAGCTATTAGGATTAATAGAAACAAGGCGTGGTGAAGGGACGTTTATCAGGGATTTCCAGGAGCATAAGCTAGTCGAGCTTCTGGGAACCTTTTTTTTGCAAGATAAAAAAGTACAAGAAGATTTGTCTGAGACGAAAAGGCTGATTGAAATAGACTGTTTGCGGATCGTCGCCTTTTTCGCTACGGCTGAGGATATCAAAAGATTAATGGCCTGGGTCAAAGCGGATGAGTTTCATGATGATGATTTCTTCTTAAGAATTGCCATTTTGAATCGCAATCGTTTGCTGGAAAGAATTTGGCGCATTGTCAACAGCTATGCTAGAACATCAGAGATGGTACAGGGTAATGTGAAAAAAGAAGATTATCTGGCACTTCTTACATATTTGCTCGAACGTGATGAAGAAAAAGCCATCGAAACGTATCTTATTAGAATTAGAAATATGTCGAAGGACGAGTGACACCTTTTTACACGATACTAATTTTATTTCTGATATAGTTTGTACCAAGTATCATAAAATAGATAATTGGTGGTAAAGGGAGGATTAAGCTTGCTTAAAGAGCTATTTGCGAAGTCTAAGAAGAAATATGCAACGGTTCCTTTAGATCGGGAGAAACAAGATGTACCAGAAGGAATCATGACAAAGTGCACCGGCTGTAAAAAAATCATGTATACAAAAGAATTGGTGAAAAACAAGAAAGTCTGTCTGCATTGCGGGCACCATCATCCGATGTCTTCCCATGAGCGCATCGAATTTTTATTCGATGCAGGCAGTTTTAATGAATTTGATAAAGAAATGATTTCAGTTAACCCGCTTGAATTTCCGGATTACTTGGATAAATTGGAAAAAGATAAAAAGAAAGCCAAGATTAATGAGGCTGTTGTCACAGGAGTGGGAAGCATCAATGGGTACCAAGTTTCATCAGCCATCATGGATTCGAATTTCAGGATGGGAAGCATGGGATCCGTTGTAGGGGAAAAAATTACCCGTGCCATCGAACGTGCAGCTGAATTGAAGATTCCGTTCATCATATTTACGGCATCCGGCGGCGCTCGGATGCAGGAGGGTGTTTTAAGCTTGATGCAGATGGCAAAGACAAGTGCAGCACTCAAGATGTTCAGCAATGAAGGCGGACTGATCATTTCAATGATGACCCATCCTACCACAGGTGGGGTTTCGGCAAGTTTCGCGTCACTTGGCGATATTAATCTAGCCGAACCTGGAGCACTTATTGGTTTTGCGGGCCGAAGAATCATTGAACAGACGATCCATGAAGAGCTTCCTGAAGATTTCCAAACCGCTGAATTCTTGATGAAGCACGGCCAATTGGATGCGGTCGTCAAACGTACGGAAATGAAGGAAACCTTGACGACGATCCTTAAAATCCATGCCCCGGGCGGTGAATGGTTATGATTTATGAATTAGAGTTCGAGCGTCCCGTTACGGACCTGAGAAATAAGATTAAAGAGCTAAAGGAAATTTCGAAGGATGCTGATGTAGACCTTACAGCTGAAATCGAAACATTGGAAAAGCGTTTAGAGAAGCTGGAAGTGGATATTTATAACCATCTAAAACCGTGGGATCGTGTTCAGATTGCCCGGCATCCAGCCCGTCCGACGACGCTTGATTACATTCCGCTATTATTCAATGACTTCATCGAGTTTCATGGTGACCGTTATTATGGGGATGATGAAGCGATTGTCGCTGGAATCGCAGAATTTGATGGACTTGCCGTGACTGTCATCGGTCATCAACGAGGTAAAGATACGAAGGAAAACATCCGTCGTAACTTTGGCATGCCCCATCCTGAAGGCTATCGAAAAGCTTTGCGTCTGATGAAACAGGCGGAAAAATTCAACCGGCCGATTATTTGTTTCATTGATACGAAGGGAGCTTTCCCTGGTAAAGCTGCTGAAGAGCGCGGGCAAAGTGAAGCCATTGCGAAAAACCTTTTCGAAATGGCAGGGCTGAAGGTGCCGGTCATCAGTATTGTCATCGGTGAAGGCGGAAGCGGCGGTGCATTGGCACTTGGCGTCGGAGACCGAATTTTCATGCTTGAGAACTCAACATATTCGGTAATTTCCCCTGAGGGGGCTGCAGCCTTGCTTTGGAAGGATGCTTCTCAGGCTAAGAGGGCTGCGGAATCGATGAAAATCACGGCTCCCGACTTAAACCGCTTAGGAGTAATCGATGAGATCATTCCTGAAGTGAGGGGCGGCGCCCATCGGGATTCAAATTTACAGGCTGAAGCCATCAAGGAAATCCTGAAACGTTCATTCAATGAACTTCTGCCATTGAATAGTGAAGATCTTATCAACCAGCGTTATATGAAATTCAAGAAAATCGGTGAATATGAATTTGCAAAACAACCTGAGGGCGAACCTAAGGAAGTGGAACAGCATTCATAAACACATTTTGCAAAAGGAAAAACGTGCTGCCTGGGGCAACACGTTTTTTCATCCTTTCAGGGTGCATATGTATTCATTATCGAAACGAGTAAAGAATATGGTTTGTGTGTAGAATGTAAACTTTTACATCATATTACTTCAATTTCTGAAGATAATCGGTTAGGCTTATAACATCAAGTGTGCATAAGTGAAACAGTTACTGCTTATTGAAGCTTGAAAAAGGGTACAATGATATAACGAAGCTAAAAATTGATTAGTGCTGTAGAGAGGTGACATTTATGAAAAGAATAGGTGTATTGACGAGTGGAGGAGATTCTCCAGGCATGAATGCGGCAGTCCGAGCAGTTGTCCGGAAAGCAATTTTTCATGAAATGGAAGTTTTCGGAATTTATCATGGCTATCAGGGTCTGATAAATGGAAATATAAAGAAGCTTGAACTTGGGTCGGTCGGGGATATCATTCATAGAGGCGGCACGATGTTACATACGGCTCGCTGTCCGGAATTTAAGACGGAGGAAGGCCAGCTGAAAGCGATTGAACAATTGAATAAACTTGGTATCGAGGGCATTGTCATTATTGGTGGCGATGGTTCTTACCGCGGAGCGAGAGCTTTAACGGAAAGGGGTTTCCCTTGTATCGGGGTTCCTGGAACGATTGATAATGATATACCGGGTACGGACTTTACCATTGGTTTCGATACGGCCCTGAATACAGTCATCGATGCTATCGATAAAATTCGGGATACGGCCACTTCTCATGAAAGGACTTATGTGGTTGAAGTGATGGGAAGAGATGCCGGCGATATTGCGCTTTGGGCTGGATTGGCTGGCGGAGCTGAAACGATTCTTTGTCCTGAATATGAATATGATATAGAAGAACTGATTGGGAAGCTTAACCGCGGACATGACCGTGGGAAAAAGCACAGTATCATCATTGTAGCTGAAGGTGTTGGAAGTGCCGTTGATATTTCCAGGAAAATTGAGGCGAAAGCAGGATTTGAAACCCGTGTAACGGTCTTGGGCCATGTTCAGCGCGGAGGATCTCCCTCGGCAAATGACAGGGTATTGGCAAGCCGGCTTGGAGCAAGAGCCGTTGAATTGCTTCTTGAAGGAAAAGGAGGCAGGGCTGTCGGGATAGAACAAAATCAACTTGTTGATTATGATATTATCGAAGCTCTTGCTAAACCGCATACAATTGATAAGAAGATGTATGATTTATCCGCTGAGCTATCCATTTAATCATTAATGACCGAGAGGAAATGCTTTTTAAAGAATTGGGTATTTAAAAGAAGACATAAAACACTTCCTCCCTGTCTTCAAAAGGTGGACAGGCGGGGAGTTTTCCTTAAAGGAGGATGACACATGCGTAAAACCAAGATTGTTTGTACGATTGGCCCTGCAAGTGAAAGTATAGAAAAGCTGGTTCAATTAATAGAAGCGGGGATGAATGTAGCACGGCTTAACTTTTCTCACGGAAATCATGATGAACATGCCGCTAGAATCCGCAATATCAGAGAAGCGAGCGAAAAAGCGGGTAAACAGGTTGCCATCCTGTTAGATACGAAAGGGCCTGAAATACGGACAAATAATATGGAAAATGATTCCATTGAGCTTGTAGCTGGCAATGAAGTCATTATTTCCATGAATGAAGTCCTGGGAACACCTGAAAAATTCTCCATTACCTATGAAGGGCTTCTGCATGATGTCCACCCAGGATCTAAAATCCTTTTGGATGATGGATTGATCGGGCTTGAAGTGTTGAAGATAGATAAGGTAAGAAAAGAAATCCATACCAAGATATTGAATAGCGGTACACTCAAGAACAAAAAAGGCGTGAATGTTCCTGGAGTTTCGGTTAACCTGCCTGGCATAACGGAGAAAGATGAACAGGATATCCTTTTTGGAATCGAACAGGGTATCGACTTCATTGCTGCCTCATTTGTACGCAGGGCTTCCGACGTGCTTGAAGTAAGTGAACTATTGCAGCAAAATGGAGCGGAACATATTCAAATCATCCCTAAAATCGAGAATCAAGAAGGCGTAGACCGTCTTGATGAAATCTTGGAAGTTTCAGATGGATTGATGGTAGCACGTGGAGACTTGGGAGTGGAGATTCCTGCAGAAGAAGTGCCATTAGTCCAAAAACAAATGATCAAAAAATGTAATAATGCTGGGAAACCAGTCATAACGGCTACACAAATGCTCGATTCGATGCAACGTAACCCAAGGCCGACCCGCGCAGAAGCAAGTGACGTGGCCAATGCCATATTTGATGGAACGGATGCAATCATGCTTTCTGGCGAAACAGCTGCTGGAACCTATCCTGTCGAAGCGGTGCAAACGATGCATAACATTGCTTCACGTGCTGAAACTGCCCTTGATTATCGGGATATATTATCAGTCAGAAGCAAAGTGAACCGTCATAATGTCACTGATGCTATTGGTCAATCCGTTGCCCACACTGCGCTTAATCTTAGTGCCGGGGCAATCATCACCCCTACAGAAAGCGGTCATACGGCAAGGATGATTTCCAAATACCGCCCTAAAGCACCGATCATTGCGGTTACATCCAATGATCATGTTTCAAGACGGCTTGCATTGGCTTGGGGGGTCTATCCGCAGATTGGCCCAAAAGCGACGACTACCGATGAAATGCTTCAAACCGCTATAGATGAAAGCTTGCATTCTGGCTTAGTTTCCCATGGGGATTTAGTCGTCATTACAGCCGGTGTGCCTGTAGGTGAAACAGGTACGACTAACTTGATGAAAATTCATGTGTTAGGAGAGGTTCTTTTGAAGGCTCAAGGAATCGGCAGGAAATCAGCGAAAGGTGAAGTGGTTATAGCTAAGAATGCCAGGGAAGCTTTGGAAAAAGTGACGGAAGGCTCTGTATTGGTAACGATCGGTTCGGACCGCGAAATGATGCCGGCGATTGAAAAGTGTGCGGCATTGATTACGGAAGAAGGCGGTTTGACAAGCCATGCAGCTGTTGTAGGAGTCACATTGGGCATACCGGTCATCGTTGGGGCGGAGGACGCGACCAAGGTTTTCAAGGATGGTCAAAGGATAACAGTCGATGCAGGTCGTGGAGTCATTTATGATGGACATGCCAACGTTTTGTAAAACGAAATTTTGGCTGATTCCGTGCCAATGAGGTAAGATGGATGTACCGCACCAGAAATGGGCTGTGCAGGAGGAATGTAGATGAAATATTTTTTAATGTTTATCATTGCGATGCCGGTCGTTGAAATTATTGTCCTTTTGCTGTCAGGTAATCTGATTGGTTTTTGGCCAACTCTGTTCCTGATTGTGGCCACAGGTTTGATCGGAGCCTATTTGGCTAAACGGCAAGGGATGGAAACATGGAAAAAGGCACAGGAACAGATTCGTTACGGAATGATGCCAGGAAATGAAATCATTGATGGAATCTGTATCTTTATCGGAGCCGCACTGTTGCTGTCCCCTGGGCTCATCTCGGATATCATGGGATTGATCCTTGTGTTTCCGCCAACCCGGAATCTCCTCAAACCGATTGTTATCCGGTTTATCATGAACAGGATGAATAAAGGGAAAGTAACCATCATTCGGCATAAATAATATAAGGCTGTCCTAAAGGCATAAGCTTTTAGGCAGCCTTTTTGGTCTGGAAAAAGGTCAACAAAAGCATCCAAGTTTTTTATAGGGTGCTTTTTTGCTTTTCATTGAAATGGGAGTTTCAATGTAAATCTGATTTTACCTGTTTCACCATTAAATGATGAATTCCACGAGAATGAAAAAGTGTATAATAACAGGATTTTTAAATTGTTAACTCCTAAGAATCATTGGTAAATCAGGCTTTTTCATGCTTAAAAATCTTTTTTTAGATTTTTTAGAAAAAACTGGTGACAAATTTATACAACGTGTTATATAATACAAACAGGAAATAAAACAACTGTATTATAACATATAAAAGTTGGAAAGGATGTGGAGAGGCAACATGATTACGGAAGCAAAAGGCTTACAAATTACAGGCTACATTAAGCCAGGATATGAACAAATACTTACAGCGGAAGCTCTTCAATTCATAGAAAGGATTGAACGGCATTTCAGTGGAAGAAGGGCAGAACTTCTAGAACTGAGGAAAAGCGTTCAGGAAGAACTGAATCAAGGTAAGCTTCCTGATTTCCTTGAAGAAACGAAGCATATTCGTGAAAGTGATTGGACGATAGCGCCCCTCCCGAATGATTTGCAGGACCGCAGGGTTGAAATCACAGGACCTGTCGATCGTAAAATGATCATAAATGCCATGAACTCAGGTGCAAATGTATTCATGGCGGACTTTGAAGATGCCAATTCACCCACTTGGGAGAATTGCATTGATGGTCAATTGAATCTGCGCGATGCAATCCGCGGAACCATTTCATTTAAAAATCCAAATGGCAAAGTGTATGAATTGAATGAAAGAACAGCTGTCCTAAAGGTAAGGCCACGCGGCTGGCATTTGGAGGAAAAACATGTCCTTTTGGATGGACAGCCTATATCAGCCAGCATTTTTGACTTTGGACTGTACTTTTACCACAATGCAAAAGCATTGGTCGAAAAACAAAGCGGTCCATACTTTTACTTACCAAAAATGGAAAGCCATCTCGAAGCAAGATTATGGAATGAAATATTCGTATATGCACAGAACGATTTGAGAATCCCGCAAGGAACCATCAAGGCAACGGTCTTGATAGAAACGATACTTGCTGCATTCGAAATGGACGAAATTCTGTACGAGCTGAAAGAACATTCGGCAGGCCTGAACTGTGGCCGCTGGGATTATATCTTTAGTTTCCTGAAAAAATTCCGTCACTCGGATGATGTTATCTTCCCAGACCGGCAGCAGGTCACGATGACCGTCCCGAACATGAGGGCGTATTCCTTACTGGCAATCAAAACATGTCACACTCGTAATGCTCCTGCAATTGGCGGGATGGCCGCACAAATTCCTGTTAAAAATGACCCGGTTAAGAACGATGAGGCTTTTGCGAAAGTCCGGGCAGATAAAGAACGCGAAGCAAGAGACGGTCATGATGGAACATGGGTTGCCCACCCGGGTATGGTAAGCACGGCAAAAGAGGTTTTTGACCTGCTCGTCCCAAAACCGAATCAAATTTTCCGAAAACGGGAAGATGTCCATGTAACAGCTCAAGAGTTGCTGACTGTGCCTGAAGGAACGATCACAGAGGCAGGATTAAGGACGAATATTAACGTAGGCATCCAATATATCGCCTCTTGGTTAAGCGGCAGAGGTGCGGCACCCATCAATAACTTAATGGAAGATGCTGCAACCGCTGAAATTTCAAGGGCTCAAGTCTGGCAATGGATCCGTCATCCAAAAGGCATTCTCGAAGATGGCAGGAAAATAACCGTGGAATTATTCCATCAAATCAAAGAAGAAGAATTGGCGGTCATTAAATCGGAAGTAGGGGAAGAAACTTTCAAATCAGGAAAGTTTGAAGAGTCTACTAAACTATTTGAACAATTGATTGAAGCGGATGACTTTGCAGATTTCTTAACCAACGCGGCATACGAAAAATTATCTTAATATTCAAAATATAAGTTATGAATTAGGAGGAAATGATGATGATGAATGAGAGAGCGCAAAAATTACAACAAAGCTGGGAAAATGACTCACGGTGGACTGGTATTAAACGTCCTTATACGGCCGAAGAAGTTATTAAACTAAGGGGTTCCATCGATATTGAACAAACATTGGCACGCCGTGGATCTGAAAAACTATGGAATCTATTGAATACAGAGGATTTCATCAACGCATTAGGAGCATTGACTGGTAACCAAGCCATGCAGCAGGTGAAAGCTGGTTTAAAAGCAATCTACTTAAGCGGCTGGCAAGTGGCGGCAGATGCTAACATCGCAGGGCAAATGTACCCTGACCAAAGTTTATATCCAGCCAATTCAGTGCCGCAAGTGGTTAAACGCATTAATCAGACACTTCAACGTGCAGACCAAATCAGCTTTGCTGAAGGAAAAGGTGATATCGATTGGTTCGCTCCAATCGTGGCGGATGCTGAAGCAGGCTTTGGCGGTTCCCTTAACGTTTTCGAATTAATGAAAGGCATGATCGAAGCTGGAGCGGCAGGCGTTCATTTTGAAGACCAGCTTTCTTCCGAGAAAAAATGTGGTCACTTAGGCGGTAAAGTCCTTCTTCCAAACCCAAACGGCAGTACGTAATTTAGTTTCCGCCAGATTGGCAGCCGACGTAATGGGTACACCGACTATCTTGATTGCCCGTACGGATGCGGATGCTGCAGATTTGATCACCGATGATATTGATCCGGTCGATGCACCATTCATCACTGGTGAAAGGACCCCAGAAGGATTCTACCGCACGAATGCAGGTCTTGACCAAGCAATTGCAAGAGGCCTTGCTTATGCACCGTATGCCGACCTTATCTGGTGCGAGACTTCTGAACCTAATCTTGCGGATGCTCGCCGCTTTGCCGAAGCGATCCATGCAGAGTTCCCAGGCAAACTTCTTGCTTACAATTGTTCCCCATCATTTAACTGGAAAGCGAAATTAAGTGATGAGGAGATTGCCAATTATCAAGTGGAGTTGGGTAAATTGGGTTATAAATTCCAATTCGTTACACTTGCAGGCTTCCACTCATTGAATCATAGCATGTTCAA
Organism: Peribacillus sp. V2I11; assembly: GCF_030817135.1. Taxonomy (NCBI): domain Bacteria; kingdom Bacillati; phylum Bacillota; class Bacilli; order Caryophanales; family Bacillaceae; genus Peribacillus; species Peribacillus sp. V2I11. Next base: position 3,828,272 of record NZ_JAUSYW010000001.1, read on the forward strand.
CCTTGCTCTTGGTTATAAAGACCGCGGCATGGCTGCATACTCAGAACTCCAACAAGCGGAGTTCGCTAGTGAGCCCGATGGCTATACAGCAACACGTCATCAGCGTGAAGTGGGAACTGGTTACTTTGATGAAGTGGCACAAGTCGTTTCTGGTGGAACATCATCCACAACAGCACTTGCAGGTTCTACTGAAACAGAACAATTCGAGACGTCAAAATAATTTAAGCTTAAAACCAAAGATCCGCCTTGTACCCGAGGCGGATTTTTAAATGGAAATGGGTGAATCCTAATAGTTGCCTGGATTAACTTAAGTGGTTTTCTTTGTATCCCCGATGATGAAAGTCCATATGGCCTTGAAGACATTTGCACGCTGAAGTGTATTGAATATGACAAGTACGACAGGTCCTGCAATCAGCCCTAGGAAACCGATTAATTTGAAGCCGATGAACAAGGCGATGAGAGTGGCAAGCGGATCCAAACCAATACTGGAAGAAAGTACTTTTGGCTCTATTAACTGACGCTGGACAACGACGATTATGTAAAGGACGGACAAACCGATTGCAAGACTTGTATTCCCGGCGATGAATTCAAAGATGATCCAAGGAATGAAAATCGTACCTGTCCCTAAATAGGGAATGATATCGACCAGTCCGCATATCAGGGCAATGGTAATTGAATAATTCACTCCCAAAATGAGAAATCCGATTAAAATCGTGACAGTCGTCAATGAAACAAGAGTGAATTGTGCACGGATAAACCCGAACAAAGCCCGTTTCAAGTCCCTGAATAAACGCTTGGCACCCGCAAAAATCTTATCAGGCAACACTTTTCCGGTCATGCGGCCAAAGGTATCCCAATCTTTGCTGATGAAGAAAGTGCCCAGCAGGGTAAAAAGGAGTGCTGTTGCTGTAGTTGGAAACCATCCGATGATTGTGGGGATGTTCTTCAAGAAAGCTTGTATGAAGCCGCTTACTGCGGTAGTGATGGATTCACCGATATTTTGGATATTCTTGAGGACTGTGTCTTGCTGTTCGATATCCAAATTATTGAACATGGCAGCTATTTGATTATATAAAGGGATGACGGTGGAAGCGATGTATGTTTCTATATAATCCACGATGGTTTCAATGTGTTTCGGGATGACTCCGGCAAGGTAATTGGTCCCTGAAATGATCTCGGTAACCAGTAAGGTGATAAGACCCGCAAATGAAAGGAAAATGAGTAAAAGGGAAACGAATACAGCCAACCCCCTTGGCAGCCTTCCTTTCCTTTCGAAAAAAGTGACCAGGGGATTCATCAAGAAAGCGATTATCATGGCAATGATGAATGGATATGTATATTTAGATAAATAAAACAAGGCAATTCCACCTGAAATTATCCCTCCGACGACCAGTAAAGAGCGAATGAAACGATACATATATACCGGATTCAAGTCATATCCTCCTTCAATCATAAAGTTTGTATTATAATTGTAACGATGATGGAAAAGAAAGGAAAGATTCTTTCATCTTTCGGCTTAATTTTTTTTTCCGCCGATGCATCGTTCAATAAATCATTTTCCTCCCAGGAAAGAGGGGAGTTTGTTATGTTAAAATAACAAAAACAGAAGGAAGAAGGTGAAGGGATAATGATCAACGGTCCTGTCGTATTTTTAATTCTGCTTGCTGCAATCGGTTGGTTTGGGAAAAATACCTCACTGATCATGGCTGCGGGTTTTCTTTTAAGCATGAAACTGATTGGCCTCGACGCTAAAGTGTTTCCATACCTGGAAGCGAAAGGAATCAACTTGGGCGTTACGATCATTACGATTTCCGTACTCATACCCATAGCAAACGGGGCGATAGGTTTCAAGGAACTCGGAGACGCGATAAAATCTCCTTATGCCTGGATTGCGCTTGCATCTGGAATAGCGGTTGCGCTCATAGCAAAAAATGGGATTACGCTCCTATCACATGATCCGCACATTACCACGGCTCTTGTTTTTGGGACGATTCTGGCGGTCGCATTATTCAAAGGTGTGGCTGTCGGTCCGTTAATCGGGGCGGGAATTGCTTATTTATGCATGCAGATCTTCAATTTTTTTAAATGAAGCGAGTGGCAAAGGGTAGAAAAGTCCGTCAGTACCGGGAATATAAATTTTCTATTTAATGTTTCATTTATTCTGCTTCGAGGCAAATTTTCAAAAAAAACGTTTTGGATCTCATGAAAAAAAGCAAGAGAATATGTAGCTAATTTTTCTAATAAAATAATAATTTTTTCACATTTTAAGTGCTTTTCATTCCCAAAAAAGTGTTTATTGTTTATAATAATCATGTAACTGCTCTGATTTATTAAAATTGGGATTCAGAATATCATTGATATTTTTGAGGAATCTTAAAAAAAAAGATGTAGTTATTGAGCAAGCGCTCACTAGGAATAGCTACAAGCATTATTTTTAGAATTTCTTATTAAAGATTATCGTACATTTTACTATTGTTGGGGTCATATTCTGTGAACGCTTCCAATACAAGATGTATGTCTTCTGCTAAAAAATAGATGGTTGTTCACAATAGCTAATTTCTTGGAAGCGCTATATTTATACGCTAATAGCAAGGGCATAGGGGAATATTTAGGAAAAGGAGAGATTTAGTATGACAGCAACAAAAGGTCTTGAAGGTGTGGTAGCAACAACTTCATCAGTAAGCTCCATTATCGATGACACATTAACGTATGTAGGTTATGACATCGATGATTTGGCTTCAAACGCAACATTCGAGGAAGTAATCTATCTTTTATGGCACGGAGCTCTTCCGAACAAAAGCCAACTGGAAGAATTAACTAAACAACTTGCTGAAAATGCTGAAATTCCAGCTGAAGTGGTTAATCACTTCAAAACATACCCAATTGATAAAGTACATCCAATGGGAGCTCTTCGCACTGCAGTATCTCTTCTTGGTCTTTATGATGAAGAAGCAGATGTGATGAGTGAAGACGCTAACTATCGTAAAGCAATCCGCATCCAAGCAAAAATCCCTACATTGGTAACAACTTTCGCTCGCATCCGTCAAGGGAAAGAAGCTGTTGCTCCACGTACAGATTTAAGCTTCGCTGCTAACTTCTTATATATGTTAAGCGGTAACGAACCAACGGCAATCGAAGAAGAAGCATTCAACAAAGCATTGGTTCTTCATGCTGACCATGAATTAAACGCTTCTACATTCACTGCACGCGTTTGTGTGGCTACATTATCTGATATCTATTCTGGCGTAACTTCTGCCATCGGCGCATTAAAAGGCCCACTTCACGGCGGAGCTAACGAACAAGTCATGAAAATGCTTACGGATATTGGTTCAGTGGAAAACGTTGAGCCGTATATCAACGAAAAATTAGCCAATAAAGAAAAAATCATGGGCTTTGGCCACCGTGTATACCGTAAAGGTGATCCTCGTGCTAAACACCTTAAAGAAATGTCACAAAAACTGACTGAACTTACTGGACAACCGCAATATTATGATATGTCCATCAAAATTCATGAAATCGTGACCGGTCAAAAAAATCTTCCGCCAAATGTGGATTTCTATTCTGCTTCCGTATACCACAGTTTAGGTATCGAGCATGACCTATTTACACCAATCTTTGCTGTAAGCCGTGTTTCAGGCTGGATCGCTCATATCCTTGAGCAATATTCAAACAACCGCCTTATCCGTCCGCGTGCAGAGTATGTTGGACCAGGTATGCAAAAATACGTACCGATTGAAAACCGCTAATTAAAAGTTTTTTCGAAAAATCATTTTTTATTTCATCGAATTTGTAGTAAATTAATAGATGTGAGTAAAAAAGGTTAGTGGTTCTGCCCCATTTAATGGCAGACCATCTAACCTTTGAATTTGAATCGGAGGTAAGAGACATGACACAAAGCCAAAAAATCACAGTTACTAACGGTGCTCTTAACGTACCAAACAACCCAATCGTTCCTTATATTGAGGGAGACGGAATCGGTCCTGATATCTGGGCTGCAGCATCCCGCGTTTTAGACGCAGCAGTTGAAAAAGCTTACAATGGCGAAAAGAAAATCGAATGGAAAGAAGTTTTAGCTGGACAAAAAGCATTTGACCAAACTGGCGAATGGCTTCCACAAGAAACTCTTGATGTCATTAACGAATATCTAATTGCTATTAAAGGACCTCTTACAACTCCAATCGGTGGCGGTATCCGTTCATTGAACGTTGCATTGCGTCAAGTATTGGACTTATTCGTATGTCTTCGTCCTGTACGTTACTTTGAAGGTGTACCTTCACCAGTAAAACGCCCAGAAGACACTGACATGGTCATCTTCCGTGAAAACACTGAAGACATCTATGCAGGTATCGAATATGCAAAAGGTTCTGACGAAGCTAAGAAATTAATCGAATTCCTACAAAATGAATTCGGTGTTCAAAAAATTCGTTTCCCTGAAACTTCAGGTATCGGAATTAAACCGATTTCCGAAGAAGGAACAAAACGTCTTGTTCGCGCTGCACTTAACTATGCGATCAAAGAAGGCCGTAAGTCATTAACTCTTGTTCATAAAGGTAACATCATGAAATTCACTGAAGGTGCATTCAAAACTTGGGGTTATGAAGTTGCAGAACAAGAATTCGCCGATAAAGTGTTCACATGGAACCAATATGACAAAATTAAAGATGCTGAAGGCACTGAAGCTGCTAACAAAGCACAATCTGCTGCTGAAGCTGAAGGCAAAATCATCGTTAAAGATTCCATTGCTGATATCTTCTTACAACAAATCCTGACTCGTCCTAAAGAGTTTGATGTTGTTGCAACAATGAACTTGAACGGAGATTACATTTCTGATGCATTGGCTGCACAAGTTGGCGGAATCGGTATCGCTCCAGGAGCAAACATCAACTACGAAACTGGACATGCCATCTTCGAAGCAACTCACGGAACGGCTCCTAAATATGCTGGTCTTGATAAAGTTAACCCATCTTCAGTCCTTCTTTCAGGCGTTCTTTTACTTGAGCACCTTGGCTGGAACGAAGCTGCAAACAGCATCACTAAATCAGTGGAACAAACAATCGCTTCTAAAGTTGTTACATACGACTTTGCCCGCCTAATGGAAGGTGCAACAGAAGTTAAATGTTCTGAGTTCGCTGACGAGCTTATCAAAAACCTTAAATAATTCATTATATGCTTTCTGGAAAAGTGCCTGAACGGGCTGCTTTTCCAGGAGGCTTATATATATTTTCATGAAGATGTTAAAAGTATTCCAAAAGTATGTATATATTTTAAGGAGGAAATAACATGTCTGAACGTAAAAAAATCACAGTGGTAGGTGCTGGATTCACTGGTGCCACAGCAGCATTCCTAGCAGCTCAAAAAGAACTTGGTGATATCGTTTTAGTTGATATTCCGCAAGCTGAAAACCCTACAAAAGGTAAAGCTCTTGATATGGCGGAAGCAGGACCTGTTCTAGGTTTCGATGCTAACATCATCGGTACATCCGACTATGCAGAAACAGCTGGTTCCGACGTAGTGATCATCACTGCCGGAATTGCCCGTAAGCCCGGCATGAGCCGTGACGACTTAGTTCAAACTAACCAAAAAGTTATGAAATCAGTAACTAAAGAAGTAGTTAAATATTCCCCTAATACAACCATCATCGTTTTGACTAACCCTGTAGATGCAATGACTTACACTGTATACAAAGAATCAGGTTTCCCTAAAGAACGCGTTATCGGACAATCGGGTGTTCTTGATACAGCTCGTTTCCGCACTTTCGTAGCTCAAGAATTAAACTTATCCGTTAAAGATGTAACTGGTTTCGTACTTGGCGGACACGGAGACGATATGGTTCCTCTAGTGCGATACTCTTATGCAGGCGGAATTCCTTTGGAAACATTGATCCCTCAAGATCGTTTAGAAGCAATAGTGGCTCGTACCCGCACTGGCGGCGGAGAAATCGTAAACCTTCTTGGAAACGGAAGCGCATATTATGCACCAGCTGCATCTCTAGTGGAAATGGCTGAAGCGATCCTTAAAGACCAGCGTCGCGTTCTTCCGTCCATCGCTTATCTGGAAGGCGAATACGGATTTGAAGGTATCTACCTTGGAGTGCCTACTGTACTCGGTGCAAACGGCATTGAACAAATCATCGAACTTGAATTGACTGAAGATGAAAAAGCGGCACTGTCAAAATCAGTTGAATCAGTTAAAGCAGTAATGCAAGTCCTTCAATAAGAGATCATGATCAGACTGCCCGGATATTGGAAGAAAAGGCCAAGGCCTATTTCCAACTCCGGGCAGTTTTTTAATCCGCTTCAAAAGACCGCTGGAACCATCCGGGGACTTATAATCTCCCTGCTGAAGATAGGAATAACTTTCTTTCCGTTTTTTTATGTGTAAATTTCATATAATATTCTTTATAATGGAATTGGATGAGTAGACCAAGAAATTGGTCTTTTGGGTAATACATAATTCAGGAGGATCTAATGTCAAAGAAAATTCTCGTAGTGGATGATGAACAATCAATAGTTACCTTACTTCAGTACAATTTAGAACAATCAGGCTATTCGGTAATCACAGCTTCGGATGGAGAACAAGGGCTGGAGGCTGCCGTGGATATACGCCCCGATTTAGTGGTATTGGATTTGATGCTGCCTAAAATGGACGGGCTTGAAGTATGTAAGCAGCTTCGCCAGCAAAAAATCAATATACCGATCTTGATGCTGACAGCTAAGGACGATGAATTTGACAAGGTGCTGGGACTTGAACTAGGGGCGGATGATTACTTGACCAAGCCATTTAGTCCCAGGGAGGTAGTGGCCCGGATTAAAGCCATTTTAAGAAGATCCCAGTTTCAATCGAACGGCAGTGAGTCAAGTCAGGATCAGGAAGATGGTCTCTTGAAATTAGGGGAATTGAAAGTGTTCCCGGAACGATACGAAGCATTCTTTGATGAACAGCAATTAGAATTGACTCCAAAGGAATTTGAATTACTTTTATACTTGGCGAAGAATAAAGGAAGAGTGCTGACCAGGGATCAACTGCTCAGTGCGGTATGGAATTATGATTTCGCGGGGGACTCACGAATCGTCGATGTCCATATTAGCCATCTTCGTGAAAAAATAGAGAAAGATACAAAAAAACCTCTCTATATTAAAACGATAAGGGGCTTGGGGTATAAGCTTGAGGAGCCTAAAAAAGAATGACGACCTATCGTAAAAAGCTCTTATATACCCTCATCACATTGGTGATGGTCGTCCTGATGGCAGTGGGCTTTTTATTAGGGCACTTGTTCAAAAGTTATTATATTAAAACGTTCAATGAGCGTATTCAGAACGAAACATTTTTCATTTCTACATATATTCAGGAGCATGGCGGGATCGAGTCCTTTTTGGAAAAAGGGAAGACGGCAAAACTTACACCCCTTTTAGATTCGAATTTAACCATTCTCTCCACGAATGGGGAAATATTATACGATTCGACATCATCCAATGAAATACTTAAAAGCCATGCCGATGTCCTTCGTAAAATAACTTTGGAAAAAGGGCTTAAGCATGGAGAAGGGTATGAAGTGGTCGAAGGGGAATCGGATGTCCATTATTATTGGAAGACGGTTGAAAAGGATGGCGAGATTGAAGGCTTTGTCGTTCATAGCAATGAAATAGAGGCCATCCATCAAGTGAATAAACAAATGTGGCAAATATTGATCATTTGTTTAGGGGTTGCCTTGATCATCATTCTCATGCTTGCGAGCAAAATCACTTCATATTATACCCGTCCGATCGAAGAGGCGACGATGGCAGCCATTGAACTGGCAAAAGGGAATTATGGAACCCGGACATTCGGGCGGCATTCCGATGAAACGGGAATGCTGACAACTTCCTTGAACATATTGGCGAGGAATCTTCAGGAAACAGAGATTGCGAGGGAAATGAATCAGGATCGTTTGGAAACACTTGTTGAAAATATCGGTAGTGGTGTCTTGCTGATAGACAGTAAAGGGTATACCACCTTAATCAACCGGGAATTCAAGAAAAGCTTCCATGTGAACGCCGCTACGTTTTTGTTTCAGGAATATTATTCAGTCATTAAAGATCAGCAAGTGATAGCCATCATCGAAGAGATCTTTCGAACGGAAAAAACGATAAAACGACAGGTGAAGATACCGCTTGCCATAGAACGTAAGCATTTTGAGATTTACGGGGCTCCCATTATCGGGAATCATGATGAATGGAAGGGGATCCTCCTCATTTTCCATGATATCACTGAATTGAAAAGGCTCGAGCAGATGCGGAAGGATTTCGTGGCTAATGTTTCCCATGAATTGAGAACCCCGATCACTTCTATTAAAGGCTTTTCTGAAACACTGTTAGATGGCGCCTTAAAAGACGAAAAGACCTTAAAGCACTTTTTATCGATTATCCTGAAAGAAAGTGATCGGCTGCAAGAACTCATTCAGGAGCTTCTGAATTTATCCAAAATGGAGCAACAGGAATTCGTTTTAAACGCAGGGGTCGTGGATATTACGAAAGTGCTTGGCGAAATACAAGAGATGCTTATAGGCAAGCTGAAGGAAAAAGAAGTATCCCTTGAAATTAGGACATCACCGGAACCGGTATTCATTGAAGGGGAATCTGACCGGATCAAACAGGTTTTCATCAATTTGATTACGAACGCATTGACCTATACACCAAATGGCGGAAGGGTCACCGTTGATATCATTGAAAATGAACAGACGATCGATATTGCAGTTCAAGACAGCGGGATCGGCATCGAAGAAAAAGAACTGCCGAGGATCTTTGAACGGTTTTACCGGATCGATAAGGCGAGGAGCCGCGATTCAGGAGGAACGGGCATTGGACTGGCGATCGTCAAGCATATAATAGAAGTCCATAAAGGTAAAATCAATGTGGAAAGCACACCTGGAACCGGGACGACTTTTACAGTCACTTTAAATAAAAGCTTAAAAGGAAAAATGTAGCGGGTTCTTATTTACATGTCCTTTACAATTCCTTAAAACGGACTTCATAATGCAGGGGTACAATGGTTGTATAACCCCTCATCCAAGGAGTTAAACATTGACAGAGACATAGTCTCTGTCTTTTAATTTTGGCTATATTTCCCTGGAACCATTCCTCTATCCTATTTTCCTAGGAAAATATTTGATTTTTATGAAACTTTAGGCCCTTTCTTGCGTAAATAAGATATAACTGCAAAGAAGGGGTGATACATATCGTTAGCTTAAAAAGGATATATACGATCACAGGACTTGTCTTTCTTATTTTAATTTTAGGTGTAGTTGCGATATCGACCTGGTACACGGTTGATGAATCCGATCAAGCTGTCATAATGACGTTTGGTAAAGTGGAGCAGACGATAACGGAACCAGGACTTCACTTTAAACTGCCTTGGCCCATTCAATCGGTCGAGAAATTATCCAAAGAAACATTCAGTCTTAAATTTGGATATAAGGAAGAGGATGGAGAGGTGACGGATTACCCGAGTGAGACCAAGATGATTACGGGTGATGAAAATATTGTGCTGGCCGACCTAGTGGTTCAGTGGAAAATCACCGACCCTCCAAAATATCTATACAATGCGGATGATCCAGAAAAAATATTATACGATACGACTTCAGCTGCATTACGGAGCATTATCGGCAGCACGAAAATCGATGATGCCCTTACATCCGGTAAAGCGCAAATCGAAGCGGATGTACGAGATTTATTGTCACAGCTAATGGAGAAATATGATGTCGGGATTTCCATATCTGCGGTTAAACTCCAGGACGTGGAGTTACCGAATGAAGAAGTGCGGAAAGCATTTACCAATGTAACGGATGCCCGGGAAACGGCGAATACGAAAATCAACGAAGCGGATAAATATGAAAATAAGCGTATGAATGAAGCGGAAGGGGAAAAAGATGCCCTCATTTCACAGGCTAATGGGGATAAAGCTGCCCGTACGGAAGCTGCCCGCGGGGATGTAGCGGTCTTTGAAAAATTACTCAGTGAGTATAAGGGCAATAAGGGGATTACGAAGGACCGCCTTATTATTGAGACCCTTGAGGAAGTATTGCCGAATGCAGAGATTTATATTATGAATGATGATGGAAACACAATGAAGTACTTGCCGCTTCGCTCCCTTGAAAAGGAGGAAACGAAAAAAACCCCTGCCCCTGATGAAGCCACTATACCTGAAGAAGAAACGAAAAAAGGGAATGCATCGGAAGAAAAAGCGACAGGGGAAGGGGGCACTAAACAATGAGCGGAAAAATAATAGATTTCTCTGAGTTGAAAAAAGGGGATTTTCATTGGAGGGGCTATGTGAGAATCGGTATTTTCCTGATTATTTTCATCGCGTTGCTGCTAATCATCTTCACCAATGTATATATCGTCAAAGAGGGTGAATACAAAGTCGTCCGCCAATTCGGTGAGGTGGTAAGGATCGATAAGACCCCGGGATTGAAGGCGAAGGTGCCATTCATTCAGAGTATCATGACCTTGCCGAAGTATCAGATGACTTCTGATGTTTCCGAAGCGGAAATCAATACGAAAGATAAAAAGCGGATGCTGATCGATAACTATGCAGTTTGGAGAATAGAAGATCCGAAGAAATTGATCACAAATGCAAGGACACTTGAGAATGCCGAAACGAAAATGGAAGAGTTCATCTATTCGGCAGTTCGTTCAGAGCTGGGCCAGCTGAATTATGATGAGATCATCAATGATGAGAAGTCATCCAGAGGAAGTTTAAACGACCGCATAACCGAAAAAGTAAACGATCTGCTGCAAAAGGACAGTTATGGAATCAGCTTGACGGATGTCAGGATAAAGCGGACTGACCTGCCCTCCGAAAACGAAGCATCCGTCTTCAAGAGGATGATTTCCGAGCGGGAATCGAAAGCGCAAGAATACCTATCCAAAGGTGATGCGAAGAAAAACCGTATCATTGCGGATACTGATCGGAAAGTGAAAGAATTGCTCTCCACTGCAGAGGCTGATGCAGAAGTGATCAGGGCTGAAGGGGAAGGGGAAGCAGCGAAAATCTATAATAAGTCGTTTTCCAAAGACCCCGAATTCTATAAACTATACCGGACTCTTGAATCCTACAAAAAAACGATTGGGGATCAAACGGTCATCGTTCTGCCTTCGGATTCCCCTTATGCCAGCTTGTTAATGGGAAATACTAAATAACCTTGATGCCGTCATTTTTCTTTCCGCTTCTACTCATGGTAGAATAGAGAAAGAAAATGAACGGCTTTTTGCGTTTTAATATAGAAGCTATAAATACATAAACCTGTATGACTGGAGGAAGACGGATTTGGATAAAAAGTTAGTACTCATAGATGGAAACAGCATTGCATACCGTGCGTTTTTTGCGCTTCCGCTCTTAAATAATGATAAGGGGGTCCATACGAATTCCGTGTACGGATTCACCATGATGCTCAACCGCATTCTTGAAGAAGAAAAGCCAACGCACATACTTGTGGCATTCGATGCGGGTAAAACGACATTCAGACATGCATCGTTTAAAGAATATAAGGGTGGGCGCCAAAAAACGCCGCCAGAATTATCGGAGCAATTCCCTTTCATTCGCGAACTGCTTGATTGTTTTCAAATAAAAAGGTATGAACTGGAGAACTATGAAGCCGATGATATTATCGGTACGCTGTCTTTACAAGCGGAAAAAGATGGTTTTGAAGTGAAGGTCATTTCCGGTGATAAGGATTTAACACAATTATCCTCCCCTAGTACGACGGTTTCCATCACGAAAAAGGGGATTACTGAAATTGAGGAATACACTCCAAAGCATATACATGAAAAATACGGTCTATCCCCCTTGCAGATCATTGATTTAAAAGGTCTGATGGGGGATGCCTCCGACAATATACCCGGTATACCGGGTGTTGGTGAAAAGACCGCCCTTAAATTATTGCATCAATTTGAAACGGTTGAAAACCTTCTGCAGTCGATTGATGAGGTAAGCGGACAAAAATTGAAAGAGAAAATAGAAGAACATAAAGACCTGGCCCTATTAAGCAAGGAGCTGGCTACAATAACGAGGGAAGCGCCGCTTGAAGTTTCCGTGAACGAGACAGAGTACACTGGCATGGATCAGGATCGAGTCATCTCGTTCTATAAAGAGCTTGGCTTTTCGACTTTGCTCGATAAATTGGATGTAACGGAAAGTGCACCGCTTGAACAGGAGATAATAGAGGTGCACACCGCTGAAATGACAGAAGGAATGTTTTCAGATGAAAGTGCTTTGTATGTTGAAATTTTAGAAGATAATTATCATCGTGCAGATATAATAGGGATCGCCATCAGTAATGAACAAGGTCATTTTTACTTCCATGGAGATGATGCTCTGGATTCCGGGGCATTTAAATCCTGGGCAGAGGATGAAACAAAAAAGAAAACGGTTTTCGATGCGAAGCGTACGGTTGTGGCACTGCGTCATCGAGGAGTCGAAATAAAAGGCATCGATTTTGATGTGTTTTTGGCATCCTATATCCTGGATCCGGCAGAGTCAGTGGACGAAGTTGCAGAAATCACGAAAACTCAAGGTACTATCCGGCTTGAAGCGGATGATGTTTTTTATGGAAAAGGTGCAAAACGCAAGATACCTGAGGAAGCGGAATTGAGGGAGCATATTGCCAGGAAATCGAAGGCGATCCTTTCTCTGAAAGAACCGATGATTGATAAGCTGCAAGAGTTCGAGCAATTTCACCTATTTACGGAACTGGAGCTGCCACTGTCGATCATCCTGGCCAATATGGAGTGGCAGGGAATCAAGGTGGATATAGGCCGACTGAAAAACATGGGACAGGAATTGGCCATTCGCTTAAGAAACATCGAAGCTCGAATCTTTGATCTGGCTGGAGAGGCTTTCAATATCAATTCACCTAAACAGCTTGGGGCCATCCTGTTTGAAAAGTTGGAGCTTCCGGTCATGAAGAAAACCAAAACAGGTTATTCGACCTCAGCCGATGTGCTGGAAAAACTGGAGAGCAAGCACGATATCGTTAAGGAAATACTACTGTATCGCCAGCTTGGCAAGCTGCAATCCACTTATATTGAAGGGTTGCTCAAAGTGGTCAATGGCAAAACGGATAAGGTGCACACCCGGTTCAACCAAGCATTGACCCAGACCGGCCGGTTAAGTTCTACAGATCCCAATCTTCAAAATATCCCGATCAGACTGGAAGAAGGCAGGAAAATCAGGCAGGCATTCATTCCTTCCGAAAAGGATTGGATCATTTTTGCTGCCGACTACTCCCAGATCGAGTTACGCGTCCTGGCGCATATTGCCAATGACAGCGGATTGGTGGAAGCATTCCAGGCCGGGATGGACATCCATACCAGGACAGCTATGGATGTATTCCATGTATCGGCAGAGCAGGTCACTTCGAACATGAGGCGCCATGCCAAAGCGGTCAACTTCGGAATCGTTTATGGTATAAGTGACTACGGGCTATCGCAAAGTCTTGGCATCACGAGAAAAGAAGCTGGAGAGTTCATCGAGAAGTATTTAAGAAGCTTTCCTGGTGTACAGGAATATATGGAAGAAAGCATACATGAGGCCCGTCAAAAAGGATATAGCACGACTTTAATGCAAAGAAGGCGCTATATACCTGAGATAACAAGCAGGAATTTCAACATCAGGAGCTTTGCCGAACGGACAGCGATGAATACGCCGATTCAAGGCAGCGCAGCGGATATCATCAAGCTTGCCATGATAAACATGAATAAGCGCCTGAAAAGGGAAGGGCTTAAAACGAGAATGCTTCTTCAGGTGCATGATGAATTGATTTTTGAAACTCCTCCTGAGGAACTCGAAATCCTTAAAGTGATCGTTCCGGAGGAAATGGAAAATGCCATTGAATTGAACGTGCCCCTTAAAGTGGATTATGCTTTCGGGCCAACATGGTTTGATGCCAAATAATAAAAGATAGGTGATTGCAATGCCAGAACTTCCAGAAGTGGAAACAGTCAGAAGAACATTAGAGCAGCTCGTACTTGGAAAAGAGATCAAAGAAGTGTCCGTCTTCTGGCCGAAGATCATTAAAGCGCCTGAGCCTGTCGAACAGTTTCAGGATGCTTTAAGAGGGCAGACGATCCAGGGAATAGGCCGTCGGGGCAAGTTCCTCATTTTCACCTTGGATGATTATTCGATGGTTTCGCATTTAAGGATGGAGGGGAAATACGGCGTCCATCCAAAAGAGGAACCGTATGATAAGCATACCCATGTGATCTTCACTTTCACGGATGGCAGTGAACTTCGGTATAGGGATGTCCGGAAATTCGGAACGATGCATTTATTTGCAAAAGGGGAAGAACTTGAGCGGTTGCCCCTGCTGCACTTAGGGCCTGAACCTTTATCTGAAGATTTTACTGTCGAGGGGCTTAGTGCGAAGCTGGCTAAAACCAACAGGAAAATCAAGCCCGTTCTCCTTGATCAAACGGTCGTCGTCGGGATTGGGAATATATATGTGGACGAGTCGTTATTCCGTTCTGGTATCCATCCTGAGCGAATCGCATCTTCACTCTCATTGCAGGAAATCAAAACGTTGCATGCAGAAATCATCGCAACGTTAGGTGAAGCTGTGGAGAAAGGCGGTAGTACGATTCGTTCATACATTAATTCCCAAGGGCAAATCGGCATGTTTCAGTTGGAACTGAATGTTTATGGACGAAAAGGCGAGAACTGCAAAACATGCGGCACGCCCCTTGAAAAACTGGTTGTTGCAGGACGCGGCACACATATTTGCCCGTTATGCCAGCCGTTAAAATAGGTATTTTTTTTTCAAACACATCGGATGGGCTCCTTCCATATACTAGGGTAGCAACGAGAAGGGAAGGAGTAATATTCCGATGTGGCTACAAATTATTTTTCTCGCTTTTGCAGTTAGTATTGACGGATTTGGCGTAGGTTTGACATTCGGTATGCGGAAGATGAAAATCCCCTTAAGGTCAATAGCGGTCATCTCAGTTTGTTCTGCATTGAGTTTAGGCATAGCGATGGTCATCGGACAATTCATCAGTCAGCTCATATCTATCGGGGCGGCTGAAAAAACGGGTGGCATCATCCTCATTTTTCTTGGTGCCTGGATGGTGTACCAGTATTTTAAGCCTGAAAAGGATCTGAAAGATGATAGATACCATGAAAAGATCATCTTTAATTTTGAAATTAAATCTCTTGGGGTAGTCATTAATATTTTACAAAAACCATTGAATGCCGATTTTGATAAATCAGGTACGATAACGGGTGTTGAAGCGCTTGTTCTGGGGTTTGCACTTTCGCTGGATGCGTTCGGGGCCGGAGTTGGTGCGGCTATGATCGGGATCTCACCGATTATCCTCGCAGGGTGCATCGCTGTTATGAGCTCGATTTTCATTTGGAGCGGGCTTCAAAGCGGGAAATTGCTTTCAAATAATAAAATTGTCCAGCATTTGACCTTTCTTCCAGGTGTACTATTGATTATCATCGGTTTATTCAAATTATGAAACATGGTTAAAAGGGGGAGCTTATGGGACAAATCATCGGAATCACCGGAGGCATCGCCAGTGGGAAAAGCAGTGTCAGCCTCTATCTACAGGAACTCGGGTTCACGATTGTCGATGCAGATCTGGCTTCCCGTGCTGTCGTTGAGCCAGGTGAGGAAGCCTATCATCAAGTTGTGAAGGCATTTGGTGAAGATATCTTATTGATGGATGGGAATATAGATCGCGTAAAGCTCGGATCGATCATATTTCATGATGAGGAAAAGAGATTGCTTTTGAATGGCATCGTGCATCCTGCCGTCAGGAATTGGATGCGCCTCAAAACGGAAGCGGCACTGTCATCAGGGGAAGAAACGGTGTTCATGGATATTCCGCTCCTATTCGAAAGCAAGCTGACATTCATGGTGGAAAAGACGCTTTTGGTATATGTGGATGAGCAAGTTCAATTGCAACGATTAATGAACAGGAATGGTCTTTCGGAGACGGAGGCACTTGCCAGGATCAATTCGCAAATGCCCTTGGCCGATAAAAAGGCTTTAGCGGATGCCGTCATCGATAATAATGGGGACATTAATGAAACGAAGACGCAAGTGAAATCCATACTTAGCGAATGGCATGTCATATAATTATGATAAAAAGAAGAAACCGCCCGGTTTCTTCTTTTTGTGTTAAAAAATAAGAACAATCCGCATTTTTATTAGCACAATTCCATTGAATTATGTTATACTAATTACATACTAAAGGTAATAAGTATAACATTAATATTTTCTGGAGGGTCCGAACAATGAATTCAAGAATAGCGATTAACGGATTTGGGAGAATTGGAAGAATGGTTTTCCGAAAGGCCATATTAGACGAGAGTTTGGACATTGTTGCCATTAATGCAAGCTATCCAGCTGAAACTTTAGCACACTTACTAAAATATGATACGATACATGGTAAATTCGACGGTATCATTATAGCGGAAGATGATTCACTAGTAGTGAATGGCCGCCGAGTAAAACTAATAAATAACCGCGATCCAAAGCTATTGCCTTGGAAAGAGATGAACATAGATATTGTAATTGAAGCCACGGGTAAATTCAATGATCGTTCTAAAGCGGCTCTTCATTTAGATGCAGGAGCAAAAAGAGTTATTTTATCAGCGCCGGGTAAAAATGAAGACGTTACCATTGTAATGGGAGTAAATCAGGAAGTGCTGGAAATTGACAAGCATTTCGTCATATCCAATGCATCTTGTACAACCAACTGTCTTGGACCGGTTGCAAAAGTGCTTGATGAAAAATTCGGCATAAACAACGGTTTAATGACAACGATACATTCTTATACAAATGATCAAAATAATATCGATAACCCGCACAAAGACTTAAGACGTGCCCGTGCCGCTGCGGAAAGCATCATTCCTACGACTACAGGAGCTGCAAAAGCCATCTCACTAGTGTTGCCGCAATTAAAAGGCAAGCTTCATGGAATGGCAATACGCGTACCGACACCTAACGTATCTCTAGTCGATCTTGTTGTGGATTTAAACCGTGATGTCACGATTGATGAAGTGAACCAAGCCTTCATCGATGCTTCAGAAAATGAACTCAAAGGAATTATGGAATTCACGATGGAACCTTTAGTTTCCAGTGATTTCAAAACGAATCCTCACTCTGCAATCATCGATGGTTTGACGACGATGATGATTGGGGACAGGAAAGTGAAAGTCCTTGCATGGTATGATAATGAGTGGGGTTACTCCAACCGGGTAGTGGACCTTGTGAAACTGGTTGGATCCGAGTTGAAAAAAACTTCCGAGGTCGAATTATCAGTAAAATAATGAAAAAATAGAGCCTGCTAAAATTTTTTTAGCGGGCTATTTTTAATTTAGTGATTAATCAATTTCTGGCTGTCTTATGGCGCTGAATAAAAACGAAAAAGAATTTGTTCCACATTGGAACCTTCGCTATATCCCTATTACATATAAAGTTTATCTTTCCAAAAGTTCAATTTGGAGTTGCAAAAAAAATTCAAACCATATATACTATGAATCGTGAACTTCTTCAAAAGCGGTTTGCATGATGGCTACTTAAAGGGTTAGGACCTCTTTGGACTAACTTTCCCCCGTGGTAGTTATCAGAACTTATTTTTAAATCATGGTAAGGGGGAAGCTTAATATGGAAACAGCTTACACTATGGAAACAATGGGTAGACATGTCATTTCTGAACTTTGGGGTTGTGACTTTGAAAAACTGAACAATATCGATTTAATTGAAAAGATTTTTGTTGATGCTGCTTTGAAATCAGGTGCAGAGGTACGAGAAGTTGCCTTTCACAAATTTGCTCCACAAGGGGTCAGCGGGGTCGTCATCATTTCTGAATCACACTTAACGATTCACAGTTTTCCAGAACACGGCTATGCGAGCATTGATGTCTATACATGCGG
Organism: Peribacillus sp. V2I11; assembly: GCF_030817135.1. Lineage (NCBI taxonomy): Bacteria > Bacillati > Bacillota > Bacilli > Caryophanales > Bacillaceae > Peribacillus > Peribacillus sp. V2I11. The sequence goes on from NZ_JAUSYW010000001.1 coordinate 3,846,188, forward strand.
TAACTTGGATCCGAATATTGCGGCAGATTATATTGCAGAAGCTTTGAATGCGCAAACACGTGAAAACATAGAATTACCACGTGGATTAGGTCCTGTACAAATGAAAAAAGCCAATATAAGTGCCCTATAAAAAACACGTATACACAGAGATGCCATGGGTGCATCTCTTTTTTAATGCAATGAATCGGCAGTCTGCTTCACTTTATAGGAGAGGATTTCCTTGTAGCACAAAGCCCTTGACAACGGTGCTTCAAGCGCAGAACAAAAAGTGCTTGCTGCTGGAAGTTACACTTTTTACTTGTACTGGCCGTTCCTTTTAATATAAGATTAAGATAGAGAAGTAATTCCTTGGGGAACATTTAGATAGGGGAGTCCTACATAAAATACGGAGCTGATAATGATGAAATGCCCATCATGTCAATATAACGGAACAAGAGTGCTCGATTCCAGGCCAGTCGATGAAAGTAAATCGATTCGACGACGCCGTGAATGTGAGGCATGTGGTTTTCGATTCACGACATTTGAAAAGGTGGAGGAAACACCGCTTATTGTAGTGAAAAAGGGCGGGACACGGGAAGAGTTCAGTCGTGATAAAATCCTGCGTGGCTTAATCAGGGCTTGCGAAAAACGTCCGGTTCCCTTGAAAGAACTAGAGCAAATCACCAGTTATGTAGAAAAAGAACTACGCAACCAGGGCATATCGGAAGTGAAAAGCGACAGTGTCGGCGAAATGGTAATGGACAAGCTGGCAGAAGTCGATGAGGTTGCCTATGTAAGGTTCGCATCCGTCTATCGGCAATTTAAAGATATCAATGTCTTTATTGATGAATTGAAAGATTTAATAAATAAAGAAAGAAAGTAGAGCTGAAGATTTACTTTGGCTCTTTTTTCACTACATCTTTTGAAAGGTTTGAATGGAGATGTCAATGCATTGGCAAGAATTGCTCCCAGCGGATTCATATTTGGTCTCATCTGCGGGGCTGCTTCATGACTATGATCGGAAAATACTTACCCGACTATATCAACCTCTTATTGGACCTATCTGCATAAGCCTATATATGACGTTATGGAGTGAGTTGGAGGAAAACAGGCTATGGTCGGAAACCTCCTCGCATTATCAATTAATGAATACGATCGGCCTTAAGTTAAGTGATATTTACGAAGCACGCCTTTTGCTTGAAGGAATCGGCCTGTTGAATGTATATAAGAAATCGAAAAATGAAACGAAGGAATTTATCTATGAGTTAAATCCTCCGCTTTCCCCCCAGCAGTTTTTCACGGATGGAATGCTGAATATATACTTATACAAAAAAATCGGTAAAGCGCAATTCAATCGGTTAAAAAGATTCTTTTGTGATGACCATATCTTAACCGATCAATATGAAGGTGTGACTAAATCTTTTGCGGAAGTATTCTCATCAGATCATTTGGACTCTTTATATGTAACGGATGAAGCGAAAAACGAATGGAAACCGATGCCTGAACAGCAATTCATCGATCGGACGGAAGGCGTCGAGCCATCGGGATTTGACGACTTATTCGATTTTGACCTTTTATTTGCCGGGATGAAATCCTCGATCGTACCGAAAAAGGCCTTTACCCCGAAAATAAAAAGTACGATTGCCAAACTTGCTTTTTTATATGGCATTGATCCGCTGGAAATGCAAAAACTAGTAATGGATGCCGTTTCTTTGGATGATGAGATCGATGAGGAAGTGCTTAGAAAGGCGGCAAGGGACTGGTATCAGATCGAACGGCAGGCTGATATGCCTTCCCTTGTCAATCGAGTGCAGCCGATTCGTGAACGGACACAAAAAGAAGAACCGAAAACACAGGAACAAGAGTTAATCCGTCATTTGGAGACGATTTCTCCAAGGGAGCGGCTGATGCAATTGTCTGGCGGTGCAGAGCCATCAAGCGGTGATTTGAAAGTGGTTGAGGGCGTGATGATCAATCAAAAGCTGAATCCGGGTGTCGTCAATGTCTTGATTGAATATGTCATGCTCAAAACGGATATGAAGTTTACGAAGGGTTATGTGGAAAAGCTGGCGGGCCATTGGGCGCGGCTAAAGGTCTCTACGGTCGTCGAGGCGATGGAACTAGCTAAAAATGAACATAGGAAATATCAGGACTGGGCTCAAGGAAGCAGGAATGCTAAGGGCAGCCGGAAAAAGGCGATACGGGAAGAAGTCGTTCCGGAGTGGCTTGAGAAAAAAGAAGAAGCACAGCAGGAGCAGAATGCAGATCAGCCTGAATTGAACGCCCAGAAACGCGAGCTTCAGGAGATATGGAAGCAGTGGAAAGCAGGAGGTGAAATGAACGATGGAAAAGATTAATAGATCCCTTAATAAATTGGCCAATACAAACCAATTTCAACAGCGTTATGAAAAGCTGAAACAGGAGATTTTTGAAGATGAACAAGTGCGGTTATTTTTGAATGCCAACAGTTCGACGGTCACGAAGGAAATGATTGATAAAAATTTGGGGAAGCTTTATGAGTTCACTTCACAAAGCAATAAGTGTGATAAATGTCCGAACTTGGATGGCTGCATCAATATGATGCAAGGGTATTATCCCAAATTGGTGGTTCAAGGGAAGGCCCTGAACCTGCATTATGAAATCTGCCCGCGGAAATTGGCAGAGGATGAAAAGCGGAAACGGGAAAAATTGATCCGCAGCCTATATGTACCGAAGGATATATTAAAAGCGACCATAGAGGACTTTACCCAAACGGATAATGAAAACAAACGCTTGGGTGTTTTAAGTAAGGCTATGTCGTTCATTATGGAATATGAGCCAGGTAAAAGGCAAAAAGGCTTATATATATATGGGAAATTCGGAGTTGGGAAAACGTACTTATTAGGTGCGATTGCCAATGAACTTGCAGAAAGGCAAATTTCCTCCCTTATTGTCTATGTCCCTGACTACTTGAGGGAACTTAAGGGATCGATAGGTGATAATACGGTCAATGAAAAAATTGAGATGGTGAAAACAGCACCTGTCCTCATGCTGGATGATATTGGAGCGGAGTCCATGACGAGCTGGGGACGCGATGAGGTTTTTGGTCCGATTTTGCAATTTAGGATGCTGGAAAACCTACCGACGTTTTTCACTTCGAATTTTGACTTGAATGGCCTGGAGAACCACCTAACCTTTTCACAGCGTGGTGAGAAGGAAGAAGTGAAGGCGGCCAGAGTTCTGGAAAGAATTCAATATTTAGCGGAGCCGGTCAAGCTTGATGGCGTGAATCGGAGAAGATGAAGAAAAGTGGTCTCTTAATGGAGGTCACTTTTTTCTTCTTACAAGGCCCATCCTACTTCTAAACACGTCCCCATCCCCATATACATGAAAAAAGAAGTAAGGGGGAAGGGGGGATGTCGTAGTGCAAATTTCGTTTCAAAACGATTCAGAGGCATTGAAATTACTGAATTTCGTTTCTGTCCATCCACTGGGGGCAGAATTTCAAGCATACATTCGATTTCTTCCGCAACAAGGCATGCATGTGGATATGACGAAGTCTTCAGGTGATAAATGGCTAATTCTGCTTCGTGATGCATTTCATTCTTTTTTATTGGAAGAAAAGACGCTTCCTGTTCTGGAGCAAATAATAGTCGGTAAATTTTTTTATAGGGAACGGGAAGAAATTGAAGCCATCATTGAAATTGCATCATCGATCATCGAGGTGGAAAGAGCCAGGAACCAAGATGAAGCATTCAGTACGGAAAAACGATTGATTGAGGAAGGACTTCAAAGCATCTTGGCTGGAAAGGTATCTTTTTCATTCGATTCTTTTACGACCTTCCGTTTGAAATCATTTCAGCACACTTTGGAAAAGTATGTCGTCAAGGCGATTGATGAATACAAGCTGGAACAGGACTATCAAAATTTCATTGCTACGCTCCGTGATTGCCTTCATGGGCAGGAATCGAAATTAAGAAAGCTTCACCTGGTCAACCGGGATGGTTTTCATTTCTATGATCATAAATTCAGCAAACTCGACCGTCCAAAAATCAATGGTATGATCGACAGGAGGCTTCTTGTCAAAAGTTCACTTTTTCTCGATACGGTGATACTTGCCCCGCTTTTATCGATTGCTCCTGAAAACTTGTGTATCTATACCGATGACAAGGAAGAGGGGCTGATCCAGACCATTTCAAGGATTTTCGAAGAACGGGCGACTATCCTGCCACTTTCGTCATTTTCCATGCATTTGAATGATCTTTCATGGAAAAAAGAAAATTAACCTTGATTTTCACCGTATAACAAATTATAATTTCCTACATACTATTAAAAAACTAAAAGTTATGATGAGGACAAGGGTATTCTAGTCGCCGATTATCAGAGAGGGAAGCCAACAGGCTGTAAGCTTCCTATTCGCATGGAACACTTACCACCTTTAAACTTCGGCTCGGAAAGCAGGCATTCTGCGAATATGAGCTGACGGGAAGCTGCCGTTACCAAGTTACAAGTGCCATTTTGCCGTGAAAAGCAAGCTGGAACGAGGGTGGAACCGCGGGTTAATGATATATAATACTAAGCTCGTCCCTGTTTTATACAGGGGCGGGCTTTTTGTGTTGTAATGGAATCAAAAACCTGTAATTTGTTTGAACAATAAAAAGGAGTGAAACTGAATGTCAGAATTACTGAAAATATCTTTTCCTGACGGAGCGGTTAAGGAGTTTGCTAAAGGCACAACAACTGAAGACATCGCTGCATCAATCAGTCCAGGTTTAAGGAAAAAATCCATTGCCGGAAAATTCAATGGTGAATTATATGATTTGAAACGCCCGATTGAACAAGATGGTACAATCGAAATCGTCACACAGGACGCAGCGGATGCTCTTAAAGTATTGCGTCACAGTACAGCGCACTTGATGGCACAAGCGATCAAACGCTTGTACAAAAACGCTAAATTCGGCGTAGGGCCAGTCATCGAGGGCGGCTTTTACTATGATATGGATATGGAGGAATCATTGACTCCAGAAGACCTTCCATTGATTGAAAAAGAAATGAAGAAAATCGTCAACGAAAACTTGGAAATTTCCCGCATCGAAGTGAGCCGTGATGAAGCGATTTCCCGTTTTAAAGAAATCGGCGACGAGTATAAATTGGAGTTGATCGATGCGATTCCTGCCGATCAGCAGGTAACGCTTTATGAGCAGGGTGAATTCTTTGACCTTTGCCGTGGAATTCATGTTCCCTCAACGGGGAAAATCAAAGAATTCAAGCTATTGAGCATCGCTGGGGCATACTGGAGAGGCGATAGCAAAAACAAAATGCTTCAACGCATTTACGGTACCGCTTTCTATAAAAAAGAAGAGTTAGCCGAACACCTGCGTTTCCTTGAAGAAGCCAAGGAACGTGACCATCGTAAAATCGGCAAAGAATTGAACTTGTTCATGAGCTCACAGAAAGTGGGGCAAGGGCTGCCGATGTGGTTGCCAAAAGGTGCGACCATCCGCCGGACAATCGAAAGGTATATCGTGGACAAGGAAGAACGTTTGGGTTATGACCATGTCTACACACCTGTAATGGGAAGCGTGGACCTTTATAAAACATCTGGTCACTGGGATCATTACCAGGACGGCATGTTCCCTGTCATGGAGATGGAAAACGAACAGCTTGTACTGCGTCCGATGAACTGTCCGCATCACATGATGGTCTATAAAAACAGTATCCATAGCTACCGCGAACTGCCAATCCGGATTGCCGAGCTAGGCTTGATGCACCGCTATGAAATGTCAGGTGCCCTTTCCGGCCTTCAGCGAGTACGTGGGATGACTTTGAATGATGCGCACATTTTCGTCCGTCCCGACCAAATCAAAGAAGAGTTCAAGCGCGTTGTGAACCTGGTTCTGGAAGTATATAAAGATTTCGATATCAAGGATTATTCATTCCGTCTGTCTTATCGCGATCCTCAGGATACAGAAAAATACTTCGATGATGATGCCATGTGGGAAAAAGCACAAAGCATGTTAAAAGACGCCATGGATGAACTAGGTCTGGATTACTTTGAAGCGGAAGGTGAAGCGGCATTCTACGGTCCTAAGCTTGATGTTCAGGTGCGTACTGCCTTAGGGAAAGATGAAACGCTTTCCACTGTTCAGCTTGATTTCTTGCTTCCTGAACGTTTTGATCTTAATTACGTCGGAGAGGACGGCAAGCAGCACCGTCCGGTTGTTATCCACCGCGGCGTCGTTTCCACAATGGAACGATTTGTCGCTTACTTGATCGAAGAATATAAGGGGGCATTCCCGACTTGGCTTGCACCTATCCAAGCACAAGTGATCCCGGTTTCACCTGAAGTGCACTTGGATTATGCGAAAGAAGTACAGGAAAAACTTAAAGCGCAAGGCATTCGTGTCGATCTGGATACACGTGACGAGAAAATCGGTTATAAAATCCGTGAAGCGCAAATGCAAAAAATCCCGTACATGCTGGTTGTTGGAGACAATGAAGCCAAAGAAGGCAGCGTGAATGTACGTAAATACGGTGAACAAAAATCCGAAACGATCGCTTTTGAAGATTTCGTTTCAGCGATTAAGGCGGAAGTAAGCCGTTAACAGCAAAAAGAGGGGCACATATAGTTGTGTCCCTCTTTTTAATTAAGGCATGATAAAATGAAACCATCATGTGAAAATATGTACAGCAACGAAAAGGAGGGTCAGCATGAAAAAGAAATTTTCTTATCTATTCGGACCGACATTCCTTGTCATCATCATCTTATTGTTATTGGATGATTATCGACAATATGCCATTGTCCCGGTCCTGCTTTTTTGGATAGCCCTATTTTCTTGGGACAGCATTGAGAAAAAGAAAAAGGCGAAAGAAAACTCTTAACATTTGATGGCTTCGATCAGTATGGACTGTAACCAAAGGGGGAGTGGGGATAAATGGAGATTAGAAAGGCTTCAAGGGAAGACGCGGGTAACTTGGCTGCTCTGTTCAATCATGTTGAAGATTCCGGATATATGCTGTTCAATCCTGGGGAAAGAAAAGTGACCTGGAAACAAATGGAAAAGCAAATGGAGCAAATCGAAAAAAATCCCCTTTCCGTTTTCCTCGTTGCTGCTAGCGGCCATGAGTTGAATGGTTACCTAATCTTATTGGGCAATCAAATGGGCCGAACGAGGCATTCGGCCAAAATCGTCATTGGCATCGCCGGACAGGACAGGGGAAAAGGCATCGGTACGAAGCTATTTCAGAAAATGGAGGAGCATGCACGGACAAGCGGAATGCGGCGCCTTGAATTGTCCGTGATTGCAAACAACGCCCCTGCGCTTTCCTTATATCGAAAGATGGGTTTTGAAAAGGAAGGAATAAAGCGGGAATCACTGTTTTTTGATGGGGAGTATCATGATGAATATTTTTTGTCCAAATTACTTTAAAAAACGTATTGTCAAATAACTGAATGTCTGATAATATTAATTTTGTTGTGAAAAACGAATAAATTAGCATTTGACAAGTCATCAGTGTTTATGATATATTTCTAAAGTGAATTGAATACGTGTTTGAGGAAAAGAAGAAGCACCCGCTTCTCACCTGGTTGACGCAAACAATGCAGTTAACAGGTCATGATTTGATTATTTGGATCTTTCTGAATGAGTCTATCAGTGTGGGTGCAACATGCATCCACACTTTTTTATTATGATTATATCCTGTAAGCGAGTTGTGAGCGTGACCGAATTTATTCAAATATTCGTATTCGCCAATATCTTTGGAGGTGGCTAACTATTAGTAAAGACGCGATGGTAAACGAGGGCATCCGAGCCCGTGAAGTTCGTCTTATTGACCAAAACGGAGAACAACTTGGAATTAAAACGAAATTCGAAGCATTGGAAATTGCCGCTCGTGTAAATCTTGATCTAGTTTTAGTTGCTGCAAATGCAAAGCCTCCGGTAGCCCGGATCATGGACTACGGAAAACACCGCTTCGAGCAGCAAAAGAAAGACAAGGAAGCACGTAAAAATCAAAAAGTCATCAGTCTGAAAGAGGTTCGTTTGAGCCCGACGATTGAAGAGCATGATTTCAATACGAAGCTTCGCAACGGTATTAAATTCCTTGAAAAAGGCGATAAAGTAAAAGCTTCTATCCGATTCAAAGGACGTGCCATTACGCATAAGGAAATTGGTCAACGTGTACTCGTTCGTTTTTCTGAAGCATGTAAAGAAGTGGCTACAATCGAGCAACACCCAAAAATGGACGGGCGCAGCATGTTCATTATCTTAGCACCGAAAAACGAAAAGTAATTGTAAAGTAATTTGTAATGAGGAGGAATACCTTATGCCTAAAATGAAAACTCACCGCGGATCTGCTAAACGTTTCAAAAAGACTGGATCCGGCAAACTTAAGCGTTCTAACGCTTACACAAGCCATTTATTTGCTAACAAATCTACTAAGCAAAAGCGTAAGCTTCGCAAAGCTAGCCTTGTAAGCAAAGGTGACTTCAAACGTATTCGTCATATGCTAGACAACATTAAATAAGTTCGATTTATCGAGTTAAATAGGAGGGAAATAACATGCCACGTGTAAAAGGCGGTACTGTTACTCGCAAACGTCGTAAAAAGGTAATAAAATTAGCTAAAGGTTACTATGGCGCGAAACATATTCTTTTTAAAGTAGCTAACCAACAAGTAATGAAGTCAGGAAACTATGCTTTCCGTGACCGTCGTCAAAAGAAACGTGATTTCCGCAAACTTTGGATCACTCGTATCAACGCTGCAGCACGCATCAACGGTCTTTCTTACAGCCGTTTAATGCATGGCCTAAAGCTTGCTGGTATCGAAGTGAACCGCAAAATGCTTGCTGATCTTGCTGTTGCTGACGAACAAGCTTTTGCTCAATTAGCAACTGCTGCTAAACAACAATTAGACAAATAAGTCTGACTGATACAGCCACTCTCTTTTCAAGAGGGTGGCTTTTTACATATTTAAAGGAGGGAATGAGGATGCAAGGAGTATGGTTCATTGCTGCTTATATGATCATCACAAACATCATCGGGTTTGCCTTAATGGGAATCGACAAAAGGAAAGCGCGTAATGGGGAGTACCGGATCAGCGAAAAGACACTTTGGTTTTGGGCGGTCATAGGCGGAGGGACTGGGACCTTTTTGGGGATGAAGCAATTCCGCCATAAGACGAAGCATGCCGCTTTTAAGTGGGGCCTGCCTATATTGATGATTCTTCAGATAGCCTTATTGATTAAGATATTCATTCAATTGTAATATGTAGCCCGTATAATGTATATGCTTGTAGAAGCAGCAAAGAGTAGCTGGAGGGAGAGCATGAATGATAAACTGACACTTGTGATGAGCTACGTTCAATCAGGAAGCGTGTTTGCACCGTTGATTTTTATCACCTTTCATTTATTAAGGCAATTTTTATTCATTCCGGTCATAGTGGTTTGCATGTCTGGAGGAGTATTATTCGGGGCAGCTTTTGGAACCATCTATTCGGTAATCGGTTTGACCTTGTCCAGTATGGCCTTTTATTTCGTGATAGGCAAATTTCCGAAAACAAAGGATAGGCTGCTGCGGCTTAAGAATAAGCTGTTTGGAAACCGAAAGCTAAACAGCAGGCAAATTGCTGTATTGAGGCTAATACCATTCATACACTTTTACTTACTGTCTCTTTGCTTATTGGAATCCAATAAAGGGCTGAAAAATTATTTTTATCTATCCTTCATGACCAATCTCCCTGTAGCATTCGTATACACGGTTTTTGGCCACTATATTGCAGATTTCAGTCCAACGCTGATCGTCATTATTTTATTATCCTTAACCTTATTGCTATATTTATTGAGAGAGAAGCAGACGGTCGTCCCCTGGAAGGAATTTTTTCGTTCAGATGATTAATACAGAGCCTTGAGTCCATTTTTCTCAAGGCTCTTCATTACGCGTGATTTTTTTCATTTTTGTAAAAACTCCTTAACCGGGCTCTTCCAATCGATAACGGCTTCCGGATATTGTTTTTTAATGGCTGCCTCGATTTTTAAGAAGTCATTTCGCTTCAAGCCTTTCAGTCCGGCCACTTTTTTAGGCCATATGAAGATGGAGATGACCTCGAAGGAGCGTTCCGTCGTCCCTAAATACTTTTCCCCTTCAAACATCACCCCGTTGTACGTCAATAAAAAATTCTTTCGTATATTGGCTGTATCGTCGAGCAGAAAGAACTTTTTCTGTTCATGTGCCAGCTCTAATTTTCTTTTCGGATTAAATAGGTATTTTATGACTGTATATATTAAGAAAATGATGAGAGCCAAAAGAATGAACCGCATGATCAATACCATGGAGCTACCTCCTTAAACAGAGTGATTCCCTTCATTTACGTATGGGTTTTTAATAAGTTTCATTTATTTGATATAATTTAGGGGAAGACGATGGAAAGAAGTGATGAAAATGAACATAGGTAAATTAATGGAAATGCAGGCAGCTTTGGATGAGCATATACAAACAAAGCATGATTTGGGTGCTGAAGACTTGGTGGAACGGAAGATACTCGCTCTTTTAGTGGAGCTTGGAGAGCTTGCCAATGAAACAAGATGTTTTAAATTCTGGAGTCTTAAAGGCCCCTCTGATAAGGAAACGATTTTGGCTGAATACGTGGATGGCATTCATTTCATTTTGTCACTCGGGATTGAACGGGGATTTGTACCGGAAGTTCCATCTGCCCTCAAAATGCATCAGGAGGATTTGACGGTTCAATTTACTGCTATTTACGGCTACATCAGTGAATTTCGGACACAGTTGACAGAGTCATCTTTCCAAAAGGTTTTTGCTGCGTATTTACATTTAGGGGAGTTGCTTGGATTTTCGGCAGTGGATGTGGAAAAAGCATATGTAAGCAAAAATGAAGTGAACTACGAAAGGCAAAAGCAAGGCTATTGATTGCTGATTGTTTATGCAATCGATTTTCTGTATAATTATTCTTGTAATGTAATTTATAGGGAGGTAAAACGATGGCTCAATTGGATGAAACGTTAAGGATGCTGCGGGATTTAACGGATGCTAAAGGCATTGCAGGAAATGAAAGTGAAGTAAGAAAAGTGATGACCGAATACATAACACCATTTGCGGATGAAATATCGGCAGATGGCCTGGGAAGTTTAATTGCCAAGAAAACGGGTGATGAAAACGGACCGAAAATCGTCGTTACAGGGCATATGGACGAAGTTGGTTTCATGATCACACAGATTGATGATAAAGGATTTTTGCGTTTTCAGCCGGTAGGGGGCTGGTGGTCACAGGTAATGCTGGCCCAGCGCGTTACGATCGTTACAAGTAAAGGTGATATAACTGGCATTATCGGTTCCAAGCCGCCTCATATCCTGTCAGCGGAGGCGCGGAAGAAGCCGATCGATATTAAGGATATGTTTATTGATATTGGTGCATCCAGCAAAGAAGAGGTTAAGGAATGGGGCGTCAAGCCAGGGGATATGGTTGTGCCATATTTTGAATTCACGGTCATGAATAATGAAAAGATGCTGCTCGCCAAAGCCTGGGACAATCGAATTGGCTGTGCAATCGCCATTGATGTGCTTAAACAGCTGAAAGACAGCGACCATCCTAATGTAGTTTATGGAATTGGTGCTGTCCAAGAAGAGGTCGGCCTGCGTGGCTCCAAAACATCCACATTCAAAATTCAGCCGGATATCGGTTTTGCCGTCGATGTCGGCATTGCTGGTGATACACCGGGGGTTTCCGAAAAAGAAGCGATGAGTAAGATGGGGGAAGGCCCGCAAATCGTCATATATGATTCATCGATGGTGGCACATAAGGGATTACGCGATTTCGTCACCGACACGGCTGATGAAATGAATATTCCTTATCAATATGAATCGATTCCAGGCGGCGGAACGGATGCCGGCTCCATTCATTTAACGGCAAATGGTGTTCCCGCACTGGCGATCACGATTGCCACACGCTACATTCATTCACACGCAGCAATGCTTCACCGGGATGATTATGAGAATGCAGTTAAGCTCATTGTCGAAGTGATTAAACGCCTCGATCGTGAAGCGGTTGATCGGATCATTTACGAGTGATATAGTGAAAGTTAATAATGGAGAGGCCTAATCAGGTCCTCTCCATTTTCTTTTTCTTATTTTTACTTATCTTCGACGATTATATAGACCGCTTTGATGGGTCCATGGACGCCGACGACAAGGTCCATTTCGATATCAGCCGAATTACTCGGCCCTGTTATGAAATTGATGCAGGAAGGAACGACTTCGCCCCGGGTAACTTTTGAACGGATGGCCGCAGCTGCCTGGGTCATTCGCGGAACGATGGTGCTTTTTGGAATGATGGAAACATGGCAGGAAGGAAGGAAGCTGATGGAACGGCCGTGGTCCTTGTCGCTGAACAAGACGACGGTCGCTGATTCTGCTAGTGTCATCTCACTGAATGTGATTCCGATGTTAGCACTTTCTGCTTTTTCGATATTTTCTTTCCCTGCTTGGTGATCCCATATATGGACATCTTTTTCCTTTAAGATACCCTCTAACCCATAGTCAAAAAATCGATCGTCCTTAGGGATGATCAAGGGTCCGTTTCCAAGTTCCTCGATCACCTGTTTTAAACAAAGCATCACCTGCTTGGAGTCGGTAACGTGAAACTGGGTATGCACCCGTTTACATTGCTCCTCCAATTCCGCGACAAGATCATTTGGTGTCGCATGTTTCAAAACTTCTTTTTGGGGGGCGTGCTTCCATTCCGGAACGGAGATGCCCTCCGTAATAGGAGCCCTTCCGAGGTTTTTGGTTATATTGTTTAAAAATGTCCCTTCATTATGGATGGTTCCATTCATGATGGTTTCCCTCCCTTTTCCCGATTTTTGAACCAGTCCCGAAAGCTCTCTTTCCCTGGAGCAGGGAACTCGCGGCTTTCTGTCCAAGTTTTGAGTGGTCCCGGTCCTTTCGAGATGATATCCCCCGTTTTAAAAGGTGACATCGCTGATGGGGCCATTTTGGAGCCGAACTTATAAAGCATAGGCGAGGCCGCACCGATAGCGAAGGCCTTCATGGCCATTTTTTCTGAAAATGGCGCCATTTTTTCTTTTTCAACGATGACTTCACGATGCTTCCTCAATAAATCATGGAGAGGAATCTTTACCGGACAAGCATCTGTACAGGCTGCACAAAGAGTGGATGCATATGGCAATTCCTTGAAATCATCATATCCTCCGAGTAAGGGTGAAAGCACAGCACCGATTGGTCCCGGATATATTGAACCATATGAATGACCGCCAACCTGGCGATAGACCGGGCAGACATTTATACAGGCAGCACAGCGGATGCATTGAAGAACGGATTGAAACTCAGTTCCTAAAATGGAGGAGCGTCCATTATCTACGATCACAAGGTGAAATTCCTCGGGTCCGTCTATATCGCCTTCATCACGCGGACCGGTAAGTGCAGTGATGTAACTGGTCAATCTTTGGCCGACAGCGCTTCTTGTCAATAAGCTGACGAGGACTTCGAATTCATCGAATGTAGGCACAAGCCGTTCCATTCCCATCACGGTGATTTGTGTTTTAGGGAGGGCAGTGACCAAATCGGCATTTCCTTCATTCGTCACCAAACCGATCGAGCCCGTTTCCGCAATTGCAAAATTACAGCCGGTTATGCCCACATCGGCGCTTAAGAAATCTTTCCGCAGAATGCCCCGGACATGGGCGGTAAGCTCTTCCGGTTTTTCGGTTTCCGTATATGCAAGCTTTTCTTTAAAAACATCCCTAATCTGCTCTTTATTTTTATGGAGAGCAGGTGCGACGATATGGGAAGGGGGATCATGATCATCCACTTGTAAAATGTATTCACCAAGGTCCGTTTCAACGACATCGATGCCAACTCCTTCAAGAGTTGCATTCAAATTAATCTCTTCCGTGACCATCGATTTTGATTTCACGACCTTTTTGGCATTCTTTTTTAAAATGACATCCTTGATGTATCCGCTTGCTTCTTCAGCCGTTTCAGCGAAGAAGACATGACCGCCCCTTTTCGAGACGTTTTCTGCAAGCTGGTGCAAATAGTAATCAAGGTTACTAAGCACATGCTGCCGGATTTCTTCCCCAAGTGACCGCCAATCCTCCCAGCTTCCCAATTCATCAACGGCAGTCAGCCGCCGCCCGTGTAATCTTTCTTGGGCACTCGATACGGCCAATCGCATAAAATCATTATGTATTCCTTCATCCACCCGGTCTTTAAATTTGGCAGAGCTGGTTTTCATAGCCATAAGTTTTTCCCTCCTCGCTTTCTTTAAATACTATTCAGGACTTCCGCAATATGAAGGACTTTCACCGGTTGCCCCTTCCTTTGGATCCGTCCGCCGATATTCATCAAACATCCTGCATCCCCGCCGATTAAAAAATCGGCCCCGGTATCTTCAATATTGCAGACTTTCTCCTCGACCATTTGCCCGGAAATGTCACCCATCTTGACCGAAAAGGTCCCCCCGAAACCGCAGCAGTTTTGGGCATCCGGAAGTGGTGTCATTTCGAGACCCTTGACATGGCTTAACAAGATGGCAGGTGCTTCCTTCACGTTAAGCAGCCGTGTCATATGGCATGAAGTATGATAAGTGGCCTTTCCCTTAAGGGTCGCCCCGACGTCGGTCACTTTTAAGACATCCACGATGAATTGGGTCAATTCATATGTTTTAGCCGCTAATGATGCCGCTTTCTTCTCCCATTCGGCATCGCCTTTGAATAGGACCGGATATTCTTTGAACATCGCTGCGCAGGAACCGGAAGGGGTTACGATGTATTCAGCATCCGCGAACGTTTTAATCATCTTTTTCATGGCTTCCTTCGATTCCTTCGTATACCCGCTATTATATGCGGGCTGTCCGCAGCATATCTGGGACTCAGGGAAATCGATCTCACAGCCTAATCTCTCGAGTAGCTCCACTGTCGCTTTGCCGACACTGGATTGAAACAAATCCACTAAACATGTTGCAAAGAGAGTAACTTTCAATCTGAACTCCTCCTTTTTCTAATAGGTTAACAGGTCATCTGATGACTAAAAAATGGAAAAAGGAAATGGTTAAGACCAATTTCCAAGATTTTTTAAATGAAGTAATCGTTTTCAAAATAATATATCAATTTAATCCTTTTTTGTATAGGGTATTTTTGAAATTTAAAGGAAAGTCAACTATGCTTTTGCTGATTTTTTTGGATGACCCGGTCCAGTGATTCCTCGACGTTTTGAAGGTGAAACAGCATGGCACTGCGGGCTCCGTCTTCATCCTGTGCCACGATTGCATCATAAATCCTGACATGCTGCTGGTAGAGCTGCTTAAGTGTCATCTCTTCGGAATAAAGCGCAATCCGACGGATATCACGCATCTTTTCAGTCATTAATTCTGAAACGTGGTTCATCAATGTAATCAGCAGCTCATTTTGTGATGCGTTTGCCACTGCAACATGGAAGGCGATATCCGCTTTATCACTTAGCTCTTCATCATCGGATACCTTTTCCATATCAAAAAGCCTTTCCTTCAGTACGATAAGGTTTTCTTCCGTTCTCTTCTTCGCTGCCACTTCTGCCGTACCGGACTCAAGGATTTTCCGAACTTCCAGTAAATGCTTGATATTGTCTTGATCCATCAAAAGGGCGGCAGACAAGGGATGGTTCATGATGGTAGGGTCGAAGGTTTTGACGAATGTTCCTTCACCTTGTTTTATTTCAATAAGACCCATTGAACTCAATGCACTTAATGCTTCGCGGATGGCCGGGCGCCCGACTTGGAAATTTTCCGCAAGCTGCTGGATGGAATCCAATTGTTCACCTGGTTTCAGGCTGCCTGACCGAATCATTTCATAAAGTTCATCGCTGACTTCTTCATAAATTTTTTTCGGCTTTATTTTTTTATATACCAAGTAGTAGCACCTCTATTTTCTATGAGTTTCTCTGGTTAATATTATATAACACAAATGATCTTTGACACTTCCAGAAGGTTAAAAAATCAACAAAAAATAAAAAAAATCTTGATTTTATATTTTCAATCATTTAATTTTAATGAGTACTCATCAAGTCATCTGATGACTTTGAATATTTGGTTATGTAAGGGGTTTCAATCAGCTGTTAATTTCTGAATTTTTTAAAAAATTTATAGAAAATGGAGACGAAATGAATGACATGGACACAAAACTTTACGCCGATTACCGATAATTTAGTTTTATCATCTCTTGCCGCACTCATTCCAATTCTTTACTTTTTCTGGGCACTTACCATCAAACGGATGAAAGGTTACATTGCAGGTATAACCACGTTGCTTGTAGCTCTTGCAGTGGCTGTATTGATATATGGAATGCCTGCAGGAAAAGCAGTGATGTCTGCTTCACAAGGAGCTGTATATGGGCTGCTCCCAATCGGATGGATAATCATCACTTCCGTATTTTTGTACAAAATGACCGTTAAAAGCGGACAATTCAATATCATTCGGTCTTCGGTGCTTTCGCTTACGGAAGACCGCCGCCTTCAGGCATTATTGGTGGCATTTTCTTTCGGGGCCTTTTTAGAAGGTGCCGCGGGATTTGGAGCACCGGTCGCCATTTCAGCCGCGCTTTTGGTCGGTCTCGGATTTAACCCGCTATATGCAGCAGGGATTTGTTTGATCGCGAACACCGCTCCGGTAGCATTCGGGGCGGTTGGAATACCGATCATCGCCATGGAAGGCCCTACTGGCATAGCCGCCATGGAGATTTCAAAAATGGTCGGCCGCCAATTGCCATTCCTTTCGGCTTTCATTCCGCTTTATCTCATTTTAATAATGACTGGGTGGAAAAGGTCGCTTGAAGTCTTGCCGGCAATTTTGGTTTCCGGATTTTCCTTTGCCATTACACAGTACTTAAGTTCAAATTTTCTTGGGCCCGAATTACCGGACATCCTTTCCGCGTTAGTGTCACTATTTGCATTGGCGATCTTCCTTAAATTCTGGAAACCTAAAACGATCTTTCGCTTTGCATCCGAGGAAACGGCAGCAGCTGTCGAACCTTTATATACAGCCGAAGCGGAAACAAAATACACGAAATGGCAGATATTCCATGCCTGGTCACCATTCCTTCTGTTAACGCTTTTCATAACAATATGGGGGATGAACCCAATAAAGCCGGCACTCTCAGGACATTATGAAGGCAACAATGCGTTGCTTGGGGGAATCAATGAAATCGGGAAACTATTAACCTTCCAAATCGAAGTCCCAGGTCTGCATAATGAGATAATCGGAAGCAATGGATTGCCGATTGCGGCTTTCTATAAAATAGAACTGCTCGGAGCAGCCGGGACCGCCATTTTACTGGCTGCCATCGTAACGAAGTTCATCGCCCACATGTCTGCAAAAGACTTTTATAGCACTTTTGTTGAAGCGATGAAAGAATTGGAAAAACCAATCTTGATGATTTCTACTGTAGTGGCTTTTGCCTATGTGACGAATGCTTCAGGCATGTCGACAACATTAGGGATGACCCTTGCAAAATCAGGTGATTCATTTCCGTTCTTCGCACCTGTTCTCGGCTGGTTGGGTGTGTTCATTACCGGATCGGATACATCAGCCAACCTCTTATTTGGCAGTCTGCAGAAAGTGACCGCTCTTAAAGTGGGGATGGAACCGGTCCTGGCACTAGCGGCGAACTCTTCCGGAGGGGTTACGGGAAAGATGATTTCCCCCCAATCGATAGCGATTGCTTGTGCCGCCGTTGGATTGGCGGGCAGGGAATCAGAATTATTGAGATTCACGCTCAAACATAGTCTTTTCTTATTGTTGCTAGTTTGTGTGATTACCTTCTTGCAAAATGGCGTCCTTTCCTGGATGATTCCATAAGTAGAATGAGGCTCCCTTTTGAATGGGAGCCTCGAAATATTTTCCAAGTCCAATAAAAAAAAGGAGGACATATCATGCAACTGGCAGTTGTGGCAGGAAAATTGGTTCATGAGGTTCGAAAACTGATTGATGAGGAAATCATCATTATTGATCATGCTGGCACGATTATCGCCAGCACCGATAGCAGCCGTATTGGATCTTATCATGAAGGAGCCATCCACGCTTTCAACAATCGTGAGAAATTGATCATCAATAAACAGGATGAACGAAGTTGGAAAGGAGTGAAGGCAGGAATAAATCTACCTATTTTCTTCAATCAGGAAGCCGTTTGTGTCATTGGAATTACGGGCGACCCCATACATGTTTCCCCCTATGCGGAACTTTTAAAAAAGATGACGGAGATGTTCATTCAGGAAAGCTATCATATCGAACAAGCAGAATCCCAATCACGCCTGATGGAATTCTTTGTATTTGAATGGCATCAGCTGCAGACGTTCAATGAGCTATTCCTTCGGAAGGCCAAGTTGCTTGGGGTCGATGTTCATGCTGACCGGATCATCACCCTTGGTGAATTTAAGACTGAGGAAATCATTGAGCCTCATGTGTGGAGAACGCTTCAGATATACATTAGTCAGCAGCATCCCAATGACATCGCAGTCCGTTGGGGGAGGAACCAATTCGTCATTCTTTCAATAGCCGATTTCATCGGTTCAAAAATCCAACAATTAAAGAAATTAAGTAAACTGCAAAAAAAGCTGGAAGAGAGTTCGGGTTATAAAGTGTGTGCAGGAGTTAGTTCGCGTGCATCAGGGTCCGCTTTCAGGTCAGCATTTTTTAAAGCCGAACGTTCCTTGAAAATCGCGTTTCCTTCATCGGGGATTATATTTGACGAGGACTTGAAGCTTGAGGTCCTGCTTGATGAAGTTACCGCTGAAACAAGACAGGAATATTTATCCCGGACGATTCAGGATTTGCTTCCTAATGAAGAGCTGCTTAAAACCCTTTCCATGTATTTTGCATGTGATCTATCTTTGAAGGAGACCGCCGCAGCCCTGCATATCCATATCAATACCCTCCATTACAGGCTCAAGCGCATAGAAGATTTGACCCAACTGAATCCTAGAAAGCTTACCGATCTAGTCACTATGTATCTGGCATTAAGTGTATTGGATAAACATACAAATTAATTTTATGGAAAGCTCTAAATTCTATATGTTCATACATAGAAGGTTGAATGTTTTATTTCTTATACTTAAATCATATAAAAAATATCGAATTCCATCTGTTTATATGAGGAGGATATACATGTTGACAAAGCAGGTTAAGCAGTTACTTCTTACCATCGTCGGTCAGGAGAATTACGATGACTCGAAAGTGGAATGTCTAGTCTATTCATATGATGCAACGCCAGGGTTTCAAGCGATGCCGGATGCTGTCATTAAACCGGGCTGCTCAGCTGAAGTCGCAGCCATCGTCAAAGTTTGCAACGAATATGGTGTTCCGATCGTTCCACGTGGGTCTGGGACGAATTTAAGCGGAGGCACTTGCCCGACAGAGGGGGGGCTTGTCCTTTTATTCAATCGAATGAATTCATTACTTGAAATAGATGAGGAAAACTTAACGGCGACCGTACAGCCTGGGCTCATCACATTGGACTTGATTTCGGCCGTTGAAGAGAAGGGCTTGTTTTATCCGCCGGATCCAAGTTCGATGAAAATCTCCACGATTGGCGGCAACATTAATGAGAACTCTGGTGGACTGCGAGGATTAAAGTACGGAGTCACCCGTGATTATGTCATCGGGCTTGAAGTTGTCCTTCCGAATGGGGATATCATTCGAACAGGGGGCAAGCTTGCCAAAGATGTAGCCGGATATGATTTAACGAAGCTATTTGTCGGATCGGAAGGGACCTTGGGCATCGTTACGGAAGCGATCTTAAAGCTGATCCCAATGCCGGAAACAACAAAGACGATGCTTGCCTTATATCAAGATCTGGATGCTGCAGCCCAGTCAGTGGCCAAGATCATTTCAAATAAAATCATTCCTGTTACATTGGAATTTCTTGATCGGCCGACGTTGATCGTGGTTGAGGACTTCGCGAAAATCGGTTTGCCCACCAATGTGGAAGCCGTCCTGTTGATCGAACAGGATGGTCCGCCTGAAGTGGTGGAACGCGATATGAAGAGGATGGCCGATATCTGTCTAGGGGAAAAGGCGGTTTCCGTGGAAATTGCCGAAACGGAATCTGACGCTGTCGCCTTGAAAACGGCAAGACGGACCGCCCTTTCCGCACTGGCACGCCTCAAGCCGACGACCATTTTGGAAGATGCCACCGTTCCCCGGTCGGAAATTGCCAAAATGGTCAGGGCGATTAATGAGATCGCTGGCAAGCATAACGTGGACATTTGCACTTTCGGTCATGCTGGGGATGGGAACCTGCATCCAACGTGCATTACCGATGCTCGTGATCATGAGGAAATGGAGAGAGTGGAGCTCGCTTTTGCCGACATTTTTGCCGCGGCTATCGACCTTGGCGGGACGATTACAGGTGAACATGGTGTAGGAGCGATGAAGGCGCCTTATCTTGAATGGAAGCTGAAGAAAGAAGGGATTGATGCCATGAGAGCGATTAAACAAGCTTTCGATCCCAATAACATCATGAATCCCGGCAAAGTATTTGCCAAGGAAACAAGGAAAAGGGTGGTGGTTTCTTCATGACGACAGTTCAGGAAAGGGAAACCATTGCCATTCAATTCGCGGAAAAAATGAATGAAGATGAATTGTTGAATTGTATGCGCTGCGGCTTTTGCTTACCCCACTGCCCGACATACATAGAATCGGGGCTAAAGGAATCCCATTCACCAAGGGGGCGGATTGCACTTATGAAAGCGGTGGCGGATGGTGTGATTGAGCCCGATGAGGATGTAGAACGTTCGTTGAGTCTTTGTCTCGGCTGCAGGGCTTGTGAACCTGTGTGTCCTTCAGGTGTGAAATATGGACATCTTCTTGAAGAGGCAAGGGATATCATCCATCAGAATAAAAAGCACAGTTACCCTGAAAAAACAATCCGCAAGGCCGTTTTCAGTGGATTATTCCCGCACCAGGAGCGAATGCAGGCCATGACAAGTTTGCTTGGCTTCTATCAGAGATCAGGCCTCCAATACATGGCCCGTAAAACGGGAGTCCTCAACATGCTTCCGGATAATTTGGCAACCATGGAAAAAGTGCTGCCGAAAGTCCCTAAAAAATCAGAAATGAAAAATAGGCCAACCGAGCTGCCTGCAATCGGTACGCCACTCAAAAAGGTGGCTTTCTTTTCAGGCTGCTTGATGGATACGATGTTTTTGGAAACGAACAAGGCCACACTAAAGCTTCTTCAGGTGGCCGGATGTGAAATCGTGATTCCGAAATCCCAGGCATGCTGCGGGGCGCTGCATGGGCACAGCGGTGAAAAAGCAGGTGCAAAGCAACTGGCCAAGCGTAATGTAAAAGCTTTTGAAGCGGAGGAAGTTGATTATATCATTACGAATGCCGGCGGCTGTGGAGCTTTTCTCATAGATTATGACCATCTGTTCCAAGATGAACCGGAATGGCACGATCGTGCAATCGCATTTAAAAATAAGTTGAAAGATATCAGCCAGATTCTTGTTGATTTGCGTTTTCATGAAAAAGTTCGCTTGAAACTGCCAGCTCAATCTGTAACTTTCCAGGATTCCTGTCACTTACGGAATGTGATGAACACCTCCTTGGCTCCGCGAATTCTCCTTCAATCGATAGATGGAATCGATTTCAGGGAAATGAAGGATGCGGATCGGTGCTGCGGCTCCGCTGGTATTTATAATATTGTTGAATCAGAGATGTCCATGAGAATTCTCGACTCTAAAATGGAACACACGAAATCGACACAGGCCGATATTGTTGTCACGGCAAACCCTGGCTGCCTGTTGCAAATGCAACTGGGAATCGAGAGGGTAAACTTGGGGGAATGTACGAAAGCGGTGCATATAGCGGACCTGCTAATAAAGGCTGTGGCGTTATAATAGAAGAAAAAATATAAGAAGTATTCGAAAAAAATGAAAATAGCATTATTTGGTTAAATATTGCATTTGAAAAAAGGGGGAAACCCTTGTAAAGACTGGATTTCAATTGAAAAAGCGTTCTGTGCTGAGAACAAAATGTAAATGATATAACATAAATGAAATATTGATTCCTCGTTTACTTAGGAACATAGCGGGTAGAGTTTATATATAGCATCCACTAAACGAAACAACAAAACCTAAGGAGGAATGTAAAATGAATAAAACAGTATATGGTGTATATGAATCAAATGCAGAAGTGATCCAAGCAATTAATGCACTTAAAGCAAAGGGCTTTGAAGGAGACGATATTACGGTCGTCGCAGACAAGGAAGAAACATTGGATTTCACGAATCATCAACGCGAAACGGATGTTCATACAATGACGAATGTACCTAACGACGAATCATTTATGGACAAGGTGGCAGGTTTCTTCATGCCGGAAGATACGGCAGACCTTTCAACAAGATTGGCGAATGCAGGCCTTTCGAACAGTGATGCGGCTGAACATGTCTTTGATGTAGAAAATGGAAAAGTCCTGGTTCTGGTTGAAGAAGGTGAAGGCCACCTTGGAACGGCAAGAGATAAATTCACGACCGGAAAAATGGACACTGCCGGTACAAGGCTTGATACAAACTCCACCAACCAACTATTTAACGGCACTGAAAAAACCGATGCATTAAATAAAGAAGATGTTTATGGAGTCAACGGACAAGGCCGTGAATTGCCAGAGGATGAAAGGACGCTTACACTTCGGGAAGAACAGCTGAACATTGACAAAGAAAGAGTTCAGACAGGTGAAGTCGTCATTAACAAAGAAGTCAATGAACAACATAAAACGATTAATGTCCCTGTTGAACACGAAGAAGTGACAGTTGAGCATAGATCAGTTTCAGGACGTGAAGCGAATCTGGAAACCGGAAGCATTGAGGATGGGGATGGGGAAACATTACGAATCCCCGTTGTTGAAGAAAAATTGGAAGTTTCGAAAAAACCGGTTGTCACTGATGAAATTGTCATTAAGAAACATGCTGTACAAGAAACGGAACAAGTTCAGGATACTCTTAAAAAGGAAGATATCCAGCTTGAAAGTACAGATGACTCGATCGTGAATGAGAAAAAGGCAACTGAACGTAGAACCGACCGCTTCTAAGAGTGAAGGAAATGGCCTGCAGTTTTAAAAACTGCAGGCTACTTTTGATTTTAAAGGCTGATTAAAGGTTCGAATCTAGCGAAGGCAAACCTTTGAATGGACCATTTTTTGTTTAATTAGCACCCATCAGGGTATAAATACACGTAAGAAGAAATATCGGGATAATAGGAGGAGGAAGATGTATGGGAAGAACAGTATATGGTGTTTTTAATACGGAAAGAGAAATAATCCAGGCTATACAATCCCTCAAGGAAAAGGGGGACCATGAAGGAGAAATAACCGTGATGGCTGATAAGAAAGAAGACTTGGATTTCTTCAATGAAAAGCGGGATGCCGATGTAGACGTCGTTACTAACTCGAACGATGAATCCTTCATTGATAAGATGAAACACTTTTTCCTGAACGAGGGTTCTGAAGATATAAGGAACCGACTAGGCGACTTAGGGCTTGCCGATAGTGAAGCCACCGCTTATATAAATGAAGTGGAGGCTGGAAAATTCCTGATTCTTTTAGATGAATCGGAAACCGTATCAGCACGAGAAAGCGTAACTTCCAATCGCACGCAGGATACGGACGAACTACCAGCAGAGAATCCGCTTAGAACAGGGGTGGTGAACAATCCGGACCCGAACCTTTTTCCTGAAACAACAGCGAATGCCTATCGAACAAGGGAAGTGGAAGCACAACCAGGAAGAAGCGAGGAACTTCACGGAAATTCTGCCAACATCTTTGAAAATGAAGAGCCGGATACGAAGCGAGCTCACGAAAGGGAAATCAGGGGGAACTCCACCGAAAAATATAAGGACCAAAAGCCAGGGGATTATGAAGGGACACTAGCAAGCGACCCTCATGCAGACCCAGTTTCTTCTGATACTGACAAAGCCCTGGATGCTCAAGGATCACTGGATCGGACCGTGAGCACGAATGCTCTAAGTGGTCAGCAAGAGGAAGGCTTGAAAGATGAATACATCAAAAATCGAATTAATACCGACAATCTGTAATACGCAAAATAACAGCCTACACAAGGCTGTTATTTCAGTTTGTAGACAAAAGGGCTTCTATCTAAAAGTTAAAACAAAGTGGATTGGAACGGGTGTGCGAGACTCCCGGACCGCCCGCTGAAAGCGAGTGCCTGTAGAGAAAATCAACGTTCGAACTGTACAAACCCTTAAAAAACTGTAGATGATTTTCATCGAGTTTCTCTACAGTCTGAAACCCTTTAGGCAAAAGGTTCCTTCGTCCATTAGTATGGAAATCTCAATAGACTATTTGCTTGTTTATTGATAAAGCCGCAAGGTATAATGACAAAGGAATTTTATTTTAAGTAGAGTAACAAGGAGGGGGAGAAACATGGAAAAAAACGTATATGGTGTTTTTGACTCTAATCCGGAACTACTTGCTGCAATTCAAGACTTAAAAGCTAAAGGCGTGTCTGGCACCCAAATGACAGTGGCAGCTGATATAAAAAAAGATGTGCAGCTTGGATATGAACATACGGATATACTGATCATCGCCAATCAGGATAAGGAGGACACTCTTTTTTTAAAAATCTTCCACTACTTCACAGATGAAGGATCTGGAGATTTACGCAGCTTTTTCACGAAATACGGCTACTCTTTTGCTGAGACAAAAGCGATGCTTCAAGAAGTGAGCGCAAAAAAATTCATCCTGCTGCTCGATGAAGAAGTCTCCATCGAAGAACTGAAGGCTGGCGTAGCGAAATTAAAAAAATAACAGCCTTTGAAGGCTGTTATTTTTTTAATCCTGCTTCGAGGGCAGTGATCATTTCCTGTTTTTCCTGCTCAGATGAATTTTGCCAGATGACCTCGAACAATACTCCCAATCCAGGAAGCATTTTTTCCTCGCCATTTTGTATGGCATCGACAATCGTGTCTTCCAGCTGATCTTGCGAATTTCCAGATACATTTTGGATGATCGCATTACGTAAGTTCAAATTCATAATCATTCCTCCTCTAACACATAATGATTGACATTAATAGCATTTCACAAACTCGCATGCAATATGTATGTGAATTGCGTTATAATAGGAAAATCAGTGTGAAGTTAAAGGAGCGTTTACCCTTGAAATATATCGAATCCGTAAAAAACCCTCAAGTTAAGCAATGGAAAAAACTTTTGACGAAAAAAGAACGAGATAAAACAGGTAAATATTTAGTCGAGGGTTTTCACCTAGTTGAAGAAGCCTTAAAAGAAGAAATCGTCTTGGAAGTGATCATCAATGAAGAAACTGAAATGCCTGCCCATTTTAAGGTGGAAGGCACAGAACTCATTTATGTGAAAAATGATATTATGAAGGCGATTTGCGATACCGAAGCCCCGCAGGGAATTGCCGCGGTTTGTGAACAGAAATCAACGAGCATGGCGTCCATCAATCCGGATAAACTATTGTTGATCGATGCTGTCCAAGATCCGGGGAATATTGGAACGATGATCAGGACAGCGGATGCAGCTGGAATCGATGCGGTCATTCTTGGCGAAGGGTGTGCTGACTTGTATAATCCCAAAGTGGTCCGTTCGACGCAAGGAAGCCTCTTCCATATGCCTGTCATTAAAGGGAACCTTTCCGAAATCATCGATGAGCTGAAGCAAAGCGGCACACCGGTTTATGGCACGGCATTAGAAGGCGCATCGCCATTTGAAGAAGTGGAAAAGTCTTCCCGATTTGCCCTGCTGGTCGGTAATGAAGGCCAAGGAGTATCGAAGGAATTACTGGGGAAAACGACTAAAAACCTTTATATTCCCATCTACGGAAAAAGCGAATCATTGAATGTGGGGATTGCTGCCGGGATTTTAATGTACCATTTACGAAAATCGATTTGAAACGGCAGAAGAATTATAATATAATAAAACAGAATTTTATAATGAAAACAACGATGACAAAGAGTAGTAGCTTAAGTTAACCATATCCAGGGAAAAAATGCCTTGACTGAAAGCATTTTTATGGCACTGCTTAAGGGAATTCACCTTTCGAGTTGGCATTGGGAAGACAGGATGTCCGAAAAATGTTCCGGTGAAGAGCCGTTATTTTTAATGAAGTGAGTGCATGAGTTTTTTTGTTTGTGCACTAATAAGGGTGGTACCGCGATACATAAACCTCGTCCCTTTAGGGATCGGGGTTTTTTTGTGTTCATTTTTACAAAAGGAAAATAAAGGAGGAAGACATGATGCAGGAACGATTACTAGAACTGCAGGAAGAAGCGTTGCAAAAAGTTGCCGCCGCTTCCGAATTAAAAGAACTGAATGAAGTCCGTGTTGCTTATTTAGGGAAAAAAGGGCCAATCACTGAGGTATTGCGCGGCATGGGTAAATTATCTGCCGAAGAACGCCCAAAAATCGGGGCACTAGCCAATGATGTACGGGAAGCGATTGCAACAAAGATCGAGGAGAAACAAAAAGCACTTGAAACTGCGGCAGTCAATGCAAAGCTAGCAACTGAAACGATTGACGTCACACTTCCAGGACGTCCGGTTAACAAGGGGAACCTTCACCCATTAACACGTGTCGTGGAAGAAATCGAAGACTTATTCATCGGTATGGGTTATACCGTTGCGGAAGGTCCTGAAGTCGAAAGTGACTACTACAACTTCGAGGCACTTAACTTGCCAAAAAGCCATCCGGCACGTGATATGCAGGATTCCTTCTACATCACGGATGAAATCCTGATGCGTACGCACACTTCACCTGTTCAAGCCAGAACGATGGAAAAACATAAAGGTCAAGGTCCTGTTAAAATCATTTGCCCAGGGAAAGTATATCGCCGTGATAACGATGATGCAACACACTCCCATCAATTCCAGCAAATTGAGGGCTTGGTCATCGATGAGAACATCAGCATGAGCGACCTGAAAGGAACGCTTGACGTATTTGCGAAAAAAGTATTCGGGCAAGACCGTGAAATCCGACTTCGTCCAAGTTTCTTCCCATTTACGGAGCCTTCCGTCGAAGTGGATATTTCTTGTAAAATCTGCGGTGGTAAAGGCTGCAGCGTATGTAAACAAACAGGTTGGATTGAAGTGCTTGGCGGCGGGATCGTTCATCCGAACGTCCTTGAAATGGCTGGCTTCGATTCCAAGAAATACTCTGGATTCGCATTTGGAATCGGCGTGGAACGGATTGCCATGTTGAAATACGGTGTGGACGATATCCGTCATTTCTATACGAATGATGTTCGATTCTTAAAACAATTCAACCATCACGAAGCATAAATTTTTATTTTAAAAAGGAGGACCTACCATGTTTGTGTCATATAAATGGTTACAAGATTATGTTGACCTTTCAGGCATCAATGCGACGGAGTTAGCTGACAAAATCACGAAAAGCGGCATTGAGGTTGAAGGGGTAGAAAAGAAAAGTGAAGGGCTAAAAGGAGTCGTCATCGGGCATGTCATTGAACGTGAACAGCATCCAAATGCGGATAAATTAAATAAATGCCAAGTTGATATCGGGGCCGAAAATCCCGTTCAGATCATCTGTGGAGCACCGAATGTCGATAAAGGCCAAAAAGTCGCAGTCGCTACTGTTGGCGCAGTCCTTCCAGGTAATTTCAAAATCAAGAAAGCGAAACTTCGCGGAGAGGAATCGCACGGGATGATTTGCTCGCTTCAAGAATTGGGCTTCGAATCCAAGCTCGTTTCCAAGGATTATGCTACAGGTATCTTCGTCTTCCCAAATGATGTGGAAGTGGGGAAAGATGCTTTGGAGGAACTTGGTTTAAGTGATGAAGTGCTGGAACTTGGGCTGACTCCAAACCGTTCCGACGCATTGAGCATGCTTGGTGTTGCATATGAAGTGGGAGCCATTCTAGGCCGGGAAGTGAAATGGCCGGTTGTCGAGAAAGTAGAGGCAGCTGAAAAAGCATCAGATTATATCAGTGTCAAAGTGGAAGCGAAAGAAGATAACCCGATATACATTGCTAAAATCATCAAGGATGTTAAGGTAGGACCCTCACCGCTTTGGATGCAGACTCGGTTGATGTCTGCAGGTATCCGTCCTCATAATAATGTGGTGGATATCACGAACTACATTTTACTTGAATACGGTCAACCGCTTCATGCCTTTGATTATGACCGCTTTGGTTCAAAGGAAATCGTCATCCGCAGAGCGAAGGATGCTGAAAAAATCGTAACTTTGGATGAAACGGAACGCTCTTTGACAACTGACCATTTAGTGATCACAAATGGCTGCGAGCCTGTTGCGATAGCTGGTGTGATGGGCGGAGCGGATTCAGAAGTGAAAAATGATACGACGAACATCATTATTGAAAGTGCATATTTTGCAGGTGCAGTAGTTCGTAAAGCTTCAAAGGACCATGGATTACGCAGTGAAGCTAGTGCCCGTTTTGAAAAAGGCGTCGACCCGGCCCGTGTTCGTGAAGCTGGAGAACGTGCTGCACAATTGATTGCACAATATGCAGGCGGAACAGTCTTACAAGGAGCAGCAGAAGTTGACGAATTGACAATGGAACCTGCGGTCATTAGCATCACTCTTGAAAAAATCAACACACTTCTTGGAACAAGCATGACCGTATCAGTTGTGGAATCGATCTTCAAACGTCTGCAATTCGGCGTGGAACTTGACAATGAAACGTTCACAATCACAGTCCCGACGCGCCGTGGTGATATTACGATTGAGGCTGATTTAGTCGAAGAGGCTGCACGTTTATTTGGATATGATAACATTCCCGCCACACTGCCGATCGGTTCCGCTACCCCAGGCCAATTGACTGACTATCAAATTAAACGGCGGAAGGCACGCCGTACACTTGAAGGCGCAGGCCTTTATCAAGCGGTGACCTATTCCCTGACAAGCCAGGAAAAAGCGTCCCAATTCGCATTGGAAGCAAGAGAATCCATACGATTGGCAATGCCAATGAGTGAAGAAAGAAGCCAGCTGCGTTTAAGCATCGTGCCTCAATTGCTGGAAGTCGTGAAATATAACAATGCCCGCCAAATTGATTCATTGGCACTGTATGAAATCGGTTCGGTATTCTTTAAGCGTGACGAACAAGAACTGCCTGAAGAAAAAGAACATATTGCTGGAGCAATAACCGGCCTATGGGAGTCACATCTATGGCAAGGTGAAAAGAAACAAGTGGATTTCTTTGTAGCCAAAGGCGTGATCGAAGCATTATTCGACACACTTGGATTAGCTGATCAAATCAGTTATCGCCAAGCGGAAATAAACGACATGCATCCAGGACGGACAGCGGAAGTACTATTGAATGGTGAAGTAATTGGCTTTATCGGCCAAGTGCACCCAACTGTCCAAAAAGACTTGGATATTAAAGAAACATACATTTTCGAACTTTCCTTAAAAGCATTGGCCGAAGCCGAAGTCGCGCCGATTGCGTACCAAACCATTCCGCGCTATCCATCAACAACACGCGATATCGCGCTCGTGCTGGATAAAGCTACGAAAGCCGGGGACATTCAGGATATTATTGAAGAAGCCGGTGGCAAACTGCTGAAAGAAGTAAGCATCTTCGACTTATACGAAGGTGAAAGAATGGAGGAAGGCAAGAAATCCATTGCCTACTCACTGAAATACTTCGATCCGGAACGTACTCTAACGGACGAGGACATTACAAAAGCACATGATAAAGTTCTTGAAGCCGTTAAAGAAAAAGCTGGCGCAGAGCTAAGAGGATAAACCCAAAAGACAGCTCCCTGAATCATGGGGAGCTGTCTTTTTGGAATTTACGAGTAAGCCGCACGAACTCACGAGTAAATGGAGCAAACTCACGAGTAAACCGCACGAACTCACGAGTAAACGGCGTAAACTCACGAGTAAACAGCGTAAACTCACGAGTAAACGGAGCAAACTCACGAGTAAACAGCGTAAACTCACGAGTAAACAGCGCAAACTCACGAGTGAACGGTGTAAACTCACGAGTAAACAGCGCAAACTCACGAGTGAACAGCGCAAACTCACGAGTGAACGGTGTAAACTCATGAGTAAACCGCGCAAACTCAAGAGTGAACGGAGCAAACTCACGAGTGAACCGCGTAAACTCAAGAGTAAACGGAGCAAACTCACGAGTGAACAGCGCAAACTCACGAGAAAAAGGCGGCTGTTCCGGAGGATCAGCCGCTTTCTTCTATTTATGATATTTCTGCTGATATAGTCGCTTCGCTTTTTCTGTGTTGGCGAAGTGTGTTTTCGTGAATTCGTATAAGGAATCGATTCCTTTTTCATGAATCAATCTTGCGGCGGCTTCATCTACTGCAAATCCGGCACCTTTTGGGATTTTGAATCCGGCTTTTTCACTCAGTGAGTCAAAGCGTTTGACGAATGCATATCGGGCCAGGATGGATGCGGCTGCTACTCCAAGGTGAATGCCTTCCGCTTTTGTGCATAGATAGGTGGCATTAGCTTGAAATAGTTCTTGGCCTTTTAGGTAATTGAAAAATACCTCTGGTTGAGCGAATTGATCAATAAGGACGGCTTCCGCTTGTTCCGGCTGGATTTTTTCCATGAGATGCTTGATCGCTTGGTTATGGAGAAGTGCCTTCATTTTTCCTTGTGACATTCCCTTTGCCTGCAGCGTATTATATTTCGGGTTGTCGCATGTGAGCAGACTGAATGGCACTACATCCTTAATCTGCTTGGCAATTTCGATGATCTGCGGATCTTTCAGATTTTTGGAATCCTGGACACCAAGCTCCTTCAAAAGGGCTAGCTGCTCCTTTTTTGCATAAACGGCCACGACGGTCATCGGGCCGAAATAGTCTCCTGTTCCGACCTCATCGGAACCAATCACTGACATGGTTCCGATATTTGCAGGCGGCGAATATCGATGGACGTTGACTGATGCAGAGGATGCCTTTTTTTTCTTCGGAGCCGCAGCAGTGGTGCCCTTTTGCCACTTTACCGCTTCTAGTTCGGCATTCTTACCCTGAAAAAGTACCTTTCCGGATTTATAGGCGGTCACCGTACATAGCGGCGGTTTGGCGGAAAAGATGCTCCCCGGCGGAAGCTTGGCGGCCAAGGATGAAGAATAATGGGACTTCATCGCCTTTATTTGTTCAGGACTGATAAGTAAAACAACATGGGACATAATGGGTAAGCTCCTAACTTCATTTTGTTTATTAGGTAATCTTCTTCCTAAATTCGTTTTCGTTTGACAAAATATTGAAATTTTTATGCAAGAAATGACGATGTACTCTCTTTCGTGACGAAAAACTTCATGATATGATAGAATTAGGATTGTTTAGATTGGGGGCATCATTTTGTCAGACGATAAACGAAATAAAACAACAGTTGATATATACGGACAACCATATACAATCGTCGGCACAGAAAGCGCAAGTCATATGCGCCTGGTCGCTTCAATGGTTGACGAAAAAATGAGAGAGATCAGGATGAAAAATCCATACTTGGATACAAGTAAGCTAGCGGTGCTGACGGCTGTGAATACCGTCCACGAATATATTAAATTAAAAGATGAATTAGACCAGCTTCAACTGGAATTAAAGAGAGAGAAGGACTGAGTACATGCTTGATTTAGCAATTCTGGCCATTCTTTTAATCGGTTTATTAATCGGTTTAAAGCGTGGCTTCATTTTACAACTGGTACATATGACAGGGTTCATAGTGGCATTCATCGTCGCCTATGTATTTTACGGAGATCTTGCTCCAAATTTGAAATTGTGGATTCCGTTTCCAACGATGGGTGATTCCTCGACCCTTAATATGTTTTTCGATACAGTCGGGCTTGATACGGCTTATTACAACGCTATTGCCTTTGCAATCATTTTCTTTGCTGCCAAGATTCTTTGGCAAATGATAGGGTCCATGCTCAACTTCATTACCCATCTTCCGATATTAAAGCAGCTGAATCGCTGGGGTGGAGGGATATTGGGTTTTCTCGAAGTCTATCTTATCATGTTTATTATATTATATATAGCTGCCATGCTGCCAATGGATTCCATCCAAAAACCATTAACGGGATCATTTCTGGCAGAATCGATCGTGAAACATACGCCGTTCCTTTCCGAGCAAGTGAAGGAGCTTTGGTTTCATGATGTAAAACAATCTTAATGTCAGTATAAGTGGGCCTGCCTCCCTTTCTCAAAGTCCTGGATTCCTATACTTTGAACGGGGGAGGCCCCTTTTTATGTAGCAGCATGTGACTTCCTCCTATTTGATTCGAAAGGTAGGAATCTGACTGCTTGTACTTTACCTCCAAGAAAGGTATCTTTAAGAAAGTGAACATGGGACACCCTACTAATTTTTTCGGCGGTGAATTAAATGACAGTTAATAAAAAAGATATCATTAAATTATTAGAAAAAATCGCAATATATATGGAATTAAAAGGAGAGAACCCGTTTAAGGTTTCAGCTTTCCGTAAGGCAGCGGGCGCCTTGGAAACGGATGATCGGAGCCTGTCGGCCATCGGGGACTTTACCGCTTTAAATGGAATCGGGAAAGGAACGGCATCCGTCATCGAAGAGTATATAAATGAGGGGAAATCGACTGTACTTGAAGAGCTGCAGGAGCAGGTGCCAAAAGGGTTGATTCCGCTTCTGCAGCTTCAAGGTTTGGGCGGGAAGAAAATTGCCAAGCTTCATAAAGAGCTGCATGTCAATGATGTGAATGATCTTAAAATCGCCTGTGAGGAAGGCAGGGTCGCGGCGCTTGCCGGTTTCGGCAAAAAAACGGAAGAGAAGATCCTGTCTGCTATTGCCGAGGCAGGTTCCAGGCCCGATCGGCTGCCCCTTGCCTTCATGAGGCCGATTGCGGATGATATTGAAACGGCCCTTGCTAACATGGAATACATAATCCGTTCTTCCAGGGCCGGGAGCATCCGGCGTATGAGGGAAACCATCAAGGACCTCGATTTCATCATCTCGACAGATCATCCGGAAGAAGTTAAGGATCAACTGCTTGCATTAACGGGGATAAAGCAGGTGATTGCGGCCGGTGAAACAAAAGTATCGGTCGTGCTTGATTATGAATATGATATTTCTGTTGATTTCCGAATCGTGAAGGATAAGGAATTCATCACGACGCTCCATCATTTTACAGGTTCGAAGGATCACAATGTGCGGATGCGCCAGCTGGCTAAAGATCGCGGAGAGAAAATCAGCGAATATGGGGTGGAAGTGACTGAAACCGGTGATGTCTTGACGTTTGAAACGGAAGAACGATTTTATAATCATTTTGGCCTTCCTTTCATTCCGCCAGAACTGCGTGAAGACGGAACGGAAGTGGAGCATTATGATGCTAATGAACCTCTCATATCTTTAGAGGCCATCAAAGGTGATCTGCATATGCATACGACATGGAGTGACGGGGCTCATACGATTGAAGAAATGATTGAAGCATGCCGTGCAAAAGGGTATCGATATATGGCCATCACCGATCATTCGCAATATCTGAAAGTGGCGAACGGCTTGACCGTGGAACGTTTACGTGAACAAAAACGGATCATCCATGAACTAAATGAAAAATACGCTGACTTTACCGTTCTTTCAGGGATTGAAATGGATATACTTCCTGATGGGACACTTGATTATGACGATGAGCTGCTTGCAGAGATGGATTTGGTGATCGCATCGATTCACTCAAGCTTTTCACAGCCTCGGGAAACGATCATGGAGCGCTTAAAAACGGCTCTGAATAATCCGCATGTCGATATCATTGCCCATCCAACGGGAAGGATCATCGGCAGACGAGCCGGATATGATGTTGATATAGAGATGCTGATCGAGCTGGCTCGTGAAACGAATACTGCCTTGGAATTGAATGCGAATCCGAACCGATTGGATTTGGCACCTCCCCATCTGCGCAAGGCACAGGAAGCAGGCGTTCCAATCGTAATCAATACGGATGCCCACAGCATCGACATGCTTGAACATATGCCTGTTGGGGTCTCGTCGGCCAAAAAGGGCTGGATTAAAGAATCAACGGTTCTTAATGCAAGGGATACAGATGGATTATTAGCGTTTTTAAAGAGAAATGATTAACTATTTGCCCATAAATAAGGAGGAGCTTTAACTCCATGCATAATAAAGCTTTAAAGACATTGGAATTTCATAAAATAAAAGAACAATTAATCTCACACGCATCCTCATCCATAGGAAAAGAGAAGGCAGAGCAATTGATGCCTTCCACGGATTTTGAAGAAGTGTCGAGATGGCAGGAAGAAACAGATGAGTCAGCCAAAATAGTCCGGTTGAAAGGCAACTTGCCATTGGGCGGGATTTTTGATATCCGTCCACATGCAAAAAGGGCACAGATTGGCGGAATGCTCTCACCGATGGAGTTGATGGAACTTGCGAGTACGATTCGTGCCGGCAGGATCCTAAGCCGTTTCTTCGAAGAACTCGCAGAGCAGGAAATTGATGTTCCGCTTTTAGCCGAATATATCGATTCCCTTCATCCATTAATTGATTTGCAACAGGAAATTACGTATGCAGTAAGCGAACATGGCGAAGTGATGGATTCTGCCAGCGACAAGCTTCGTACCTTAAGAAACCAGATTCGGACGAACGAAAGCCGTGTCAGGGAAAAACTAGAAAGCATGATCCGTTCTTCCAATGCATCAACAATGTTATCCGATGCTATCATCACCATCCGGAATGACCGATTCGTCATCCCGGTAAAACAGGAATACCGCAGTGTGTATGGCGGGATCATTCATGATCAATCCTCATCAGGGCAGACGTTGTTCATTGAACCGCAAGCGATCGTTCAGCTGAATAATGTCCTGCAGGAAACCCGAGTGAAGGAAACGCAGGAAATAGAACGGATATTGGTCGAACTATCGGAAAAAGTCGGTGCGTTCACCCCTGAATTGCTTCATAATGTCAAAGTGCTTGCACAAATCGATTTCCTTGTCGCCAAGGCAAAGTATGCAAAAGCGATAAAAGGATCCAAGCCGATTCTGAATAATGAAGGACGCGTGAAATTATTCAAAGCGAAACACCCGCTCATTCCGAGTGATGTTGTCGTTGCCAATGATATTTTTCTTGGAGATGAATTTACGACAATCGTCATCACCGGTCCGAATACAGGTGGTAAGACGGTTACCCTGAAAACGATTGGGCTCTGTACGTTAATGGCTCAGTCCGGTCTGCAAATCCCTGCGCTGGATGGTTCCGAAACGGCTGTGTTTTCCTCTGTTTATGCCGATATTGGGGATGAACAGTCGATTGAACAAAGCTTAAGTACATTCTCATCGCATATGGTCAATATTGTCGATATCCTTAAGCATGTCGATTATGACAGTCTTGTTTTATTCGATGAGCTTGGAGCGGGAACTGACCCACAGGAAGGTGCCGCTTTGGCCATTTCCATTTTGGATGAAGTGTATAAGCGCGGAGCACGTGTGATTGCAACGACACATTACCCGGAATTAAAAGCGTATGGATATGATCGGGAAGGCGTCATTAATGCAAGCGTCGAATTTAATGTGGAAACCTTGAGTCCCACCTATAAACTTTTGATCGGTGTACCAGGGCGGAGTAATGCGTTTGAAATTTCCAAGCGCCTTGGTTTGGAAGAAAGCGTGATAAGCAACGCCCGCAGTCATATAGGTGAGGATACAAATAAAGTTGAGAATATGATAGCATCTCTTGAAGACAGCCGAAAGAAGGCCGAGGAAGAGGAGCTGGAAGCCAAGAATCACCTGGAACAGGCGGAAATTCTTCATAAAGACCTTCAAAGGCAAATTGGTGAATACCATGAAGAACGGGATGCGATGGTCGAAAAGGCAGCAAAAGAGGCAGCGGCAATCGTTGAAAACGCACAAAAGGAAGCGGAAGCGATTATTGCCGACTTACGTAAATTGCGACTCGAAAAGCATGCCGATGTTAAAGAGCATGAACTGATCGATGCCAAAAAGCGGCTTGAAGAAGCAGCGCCTAAAGTGAAAAAAACATCTAATAAAGCTGCGAGGCCGCTGGATAAAAGCTTGAAACCTGGAGATGAAGTAAAGGTCGTAAGCTTTGGTCAAAAAGGTCACTTGATTGAAAAGGTCTCGAATAATGAATGGCAGGTTCAGATCGGCATCATGAAAATGAAGGTGAAGGAGTCTGACCTGGAATTCATCAAGGCCACAAAAGTTAAGGAAACAATGCCGCTGACTACGATCAAAGGCCGCGATTATCACGTTAGCGTGGAACTTGATCTCCGTGGAGAACGCTTTGAAAATGCAATATCAAGAGTGGAAAAGTATATTGATGATGCTCTTTTAGCCGGTTATTCGAGTGTCTCCATCATTCATGGTAAAGGAACGGGCGCTCTTAGGTCCGGGGTCCAGGAATACTTGAAAAATCACCGCTCTGTCAAAAGGATTCGCTTCGGTGAAGCCGGTGAAGGCGGAACAGGTGTTACGATGGTGGAATTTAAATAAAGGAAAGTGGTCACTCCGGCTATTCAGCCAAGCCGGGTGGCTAGTTACCATTCGGGAGTTGGACCATGGAGAACATGTGGGAAAATGAATATGTATATATAGCTGCTCGTTACAGTGTAGTTATTCTGTGCATTATTGTTTTTTTATCCATTTTTGAACTTGTCACAAAGTACAAGAACTGGGAGGAAATCAAAAAAGGAAACCTTTCTGTCGCGTTGGCAACAGGTGGTAAAATTTTTGGAATCGCCTATGTATTCCAACAGTCCATCCTCCATCAGAATTCGCTTCTTACCATGATTGGCTGGGGCGTTTACGGATTTGTCCTGCTGTTGATCGGTTATTTCATTTTTGAATTTATGACTCCTCGATTTAAAATAGATGAAGAGATACAAAAAGATAATCGGGCAGTTGGATTCCTATCGATGATCATATCAATCGCATTATCTTTTGTCATCGGCGCCGGAATTTCTTAATGCCCTTCATGAGAGGGAGTAAGCTGTGGAGAAACTTGCAAAAGTCTTAATTGTTTGTTGCGGAATCTTTTTTCTGTTAGGAATCATTTATATGATATTCTTCACTTGAGAGAAGCGGCCATCATGCCGCTTCTTTTATTTGGTTTCTATTAAAAGAGTGGGAGGTGGCCTGTATAATAGTAATGGTCAAATAGACCTTTCGGAAAAGGAGGAGGAATATGGATCACTCCAAATTGATACAAAAGATTGAAGAATTATCGCTGAATGCTTTACCGGCCATGCAAACGCAAATCTATGACGGATGGGTAATCCGATTTGCGGATGGATATACGAAACGGGCGAATTCTATCACCCCCATCTATTCATCGAATGAAAATGTGAAAAAGAAAATATTGAATTGCGAACAATTATATTTTGCAAGGAATGATAAGGCAGTGTACAAAATGACTCCACAGGCAAAGCCTATCAACTTGGATAGTGTACTGGAAGAGTCCGGGTATGTCCTTGAAGGAACAACAAGTGTCCAAGTATTGAATTTGGCAGAAACAGAATCACCGAATGAAACCAATGTCATAAAGTATGATCATTTAAATGATGACTGGTTTCACGATTTTTGCCTACTAAGTAATAGTAATGATCATGATCAAACCATCCTGAAAAAGATGTTAGGGAATATCATTCCAAAAACATGCTTCATGTTGTTGACTGATGAGGGGGGAACCGTGACAGCAGGCGGACTGGGTGTTTTGGAAGACGAATACATAGGCCTGTACAATATCATTACCCATGAAAACTTTCGAAACCAAGGCAATGGTGCAATACTCATTCGTAATCTATTGCATTGGGGTAAAGAAAATGGGGCAAAAAATGCTTATCTTCAGGTGATAGAAACGAACGCGCCTGCTCTAAACTTGTACGGGAAAATGGGGTTTGAAGAAAAATATAAATATTGGTATAGAATTAAAACTAAGGAGTAGAACCACTCCTTTCAGTAGACGACAAAAGGAGGTTCGGAATGCTCTCCCCTGAACCGTGATTATAAAACCAAAACTTGATTATCCATTATGTGTTTACTTGATTATACGAATGAAACCCGCTCTAGATTGAAGAAATTTGCGACACTCCTGCTTCTCATCATAAGGTCTTTATACTCTGAAATTCGGCAATTGTAAGAAAATCCCGATTGTATTATAATGATAAAGAGTATTGAGAATATTCAGAAGGAGGGGGCAAATGAGCAATAAGCCATGGCAAGCTATTTACCCGGAACAGATACCCGCTGTATTGTCGTATGAAGATAAACCTCTTTATTCTTTTTTGAAGGAATCAGCTGAAGAATTCCCTGATAAAGTATCGATTCATTTCCAGGGAAAAGAATTATCTTTCCGGGAAGTGCATGAATCTGCTTTAAAGTTTGCAGCCTATTTAAAAAGTATCGGTCTTCAAAAAGGTGAACGCGTTGCCGTCATGCTTCCTAATTGCCCTCAAGGTGTAATAAGCTTTTTTGGGATATTGATGGCCGGCGGAGTCGTGGTTCAAACGAATCCAACCTATACTGAACGTGAATTAGAATATCAAATGAAAGATTCCGGAGCGAAAATAATTTTAGCGATGGATATTTTATTTCCCCGTGTCACTGCAGTCGCATCAAGAACGGATATAGAACATATAATTGTAACCGCTATCAAGGAATATTTGCCATTCCCGAAAAACCTTATCTATCCTTTTATTCAAAAAAAGCAATACGGCATTGTCATCAATGTGGAGCATGCAGGCAATCATCATTTATTTTCCGAAATCATGAAACGAAGGGTCACTGAAGTAGTCACGGTGCCGGTCGATGTGGATAATGACCTTGCACTTTTGCAATATACAGGTGGGACAACAGGCTTTCCCAAAGGGGTCATGCTTACCCATAAGAACTTGCTGGCTAATACGAAAATGTGCAATGCATGGCTTTATAAAAATAAGCGCGGTGAAGAAAGGATCCTTGCGATTCTGCCTTTCTTCCATGTGTACGGTTTGACTACGGTCTTGGTCCTTTCCGTCATGGAAGGGAATACCATGATCATCATGCCAAAGTTTGATGTCGAAGCAACGCTTAAAACCATCCAAAAACAGAAACCGACCATGTTTCCAGGAGCGCCAACGATGTATATCGGCCTCTTGAACCATCCGGATATCGCTAAATATGACCTTTCTTCCATCAATGCCTGTATAAGCGGTTCTGCATCATTGCCCTTAGAGGTCCAGGAGCAGTTTGAGAAAATTACCGGAGGGAAGCTTGTTGAAGGCTATGGACTTTCTGAAACCTCACCGGTGACCCATGCTAATTTCATTTGGGATCAGCCGCGTATAAAAGGAAGCATTGGACTGCCTTGGCCAGACACTGACTCGGTGATTCTTTCCCTGGAAAACTTTGAAGAGCTTCCTCCGAATGAAATAGGTGAAATTGCCATAAAAGGACCACAGGTAATGCAAGGATATTGGAACCGTCCGGATGAAACGGAAAAAACCTTTAAAAATGGCTGGCTGCTTACAGGAGATCTGGGTTACATGGATGAGCAGGGGTTCTTTTATGTGGTCGAGAGGAAAAAGGATACAATCATTGCAGGCGGTTTCAATATATATCCACGTGAGGTGG
This sequence comes from Peribacillus sp. V2I11, assembly GCF_030817135.1. Taxonomy (NCBI): domain Bacteria; kingdom Bacillati; phylum Bacillota; class Bacilli; order Caryophanales; family Bacillaceae; genus Peribacillus; species Peribacillus sp. V2I11. The sequence goes on from NZ_JAUSYW010000001.1 coordinate 3,885,734, forward strand.
AAGAGGTGCTATACGAGCATGAGGCCATACAGGAAGTAGTTGTGGCAGGTATCCCTGACCCTTATCGGGGTGAGACCGTCAAGGCCTATGTCGTACTGAAAAAAAATGCCAGGGCCACTGAAGAGGAATTGAATGAATTTGCCAGAAAGAACCTGGCTTCCTATAAGGTGCCGCGCAGCTATGAATTCAGGGATGAACTTCCTAAAACGACGATAGGAAAGATCCTGAGAAGAGTCCTTATCGAGGAAGAAAAGAAAAAAATATCCGAGGAAAGAAAAGAAGCTTAAACAAGCCCCCCCTTTAACGGAGCAGCGGAAGAGAGCTCCGTGTTTTGCAGGACGACTGGACAACTTATGGATGGGGGCTGTACAATGAACACAAGTGGAATGTCAGGACTCTTTGAAGTTTTTGCTTGACAGTAAAGGGGCGTCATTTTATGATAGAAATATGAATGATGGTTCATTCATATTCTGAAAGGGGACATCCAGTGAAAAGCAACAGACCAAAGTATAATCAAATCATTGATGCGGCCGTTATCGTCATTGCCCAAAACGGTTACTATCAAGCCCAAGTATCCAAAATCGCCAAGCAGGCAGGCGTAGCGGATGGCACCATATATCTTTATTTTAAAAATAAAGAAGATATCTTAATATCATTATTCCATGAAAAGATGGGCTATTTTGTGGAACAGATCGAAGAAGAACTAAAAGGAAAGACAACTGCTTCGGATAAACTGCATGTGCTTATCCAAAAACATTTTCAAAACCTTTCAGAAGACGTGAATTTAGCAATTGTCACCCAGTTGGAATTAAGACAGTCGAATAAAGAATTGCGCCTAAGAATTAATGATGTGTTAAGAGGATATTTAAATTTAATCGACCAGATCATTATAGAAGGAAAAGAGAACGGCGAATTCCTGCCTGATTTAAATAATTTACTTACCAGGCAGATGATTTTCGGAACGATTGACGAAACAGTGACGACTTGGGTCATGAATGAGCAAAAATACTCGCTCCCGGACCTTGCACCAGACGTTCACCGCCTTCTAATTGGCGGCTGTGGCTTGAAAAGTTAACGATTTAAATAGAGGATGGCTAGCCATCCTCGAAAGAATCGGTTAATCCTGCTTCCAGCTTTATCGGGAAGTGATACATATTGAATTTTCAAAAAAGTTTGACTAGCATGCCTGGAGGGATTGATATGGAATACCTTAAGCTTTCTGTCGAAAATCATGTGGCTTTTATAACGATTGATCATGCACCTGCAAATGCGCTTTCTTCAGCTATCATCGGAGAGCTGTCACAGACCTTCGATCAAATTGAGAAAGACGAAGCCGTACGGGTTGTCCTTCTTCATGGTGAAGGAAGATTCTTCTCTGCAGGAGCAGACATTAAAGAATTTACAGAAGTGAAAAACGGGAAAGCTTTCGAGAAGCTGACCAAGAATGGGCAATCTGTATTTGAGAAAATCGAATCTTTTCCAAAACCGGTCATTGCAGCCATCCATGGAGCGGCGCTTGGTGGGGGATTGGAGCTGGCTATGGCCTGTCACATCCGTTTGGTGACCGAAAGGGCTAAACTGGGTTTGCCTGAGCTGCAGTTGGGCTTAATCCCTGGATTTGCTGGGACCCAACGTCTTCCTCGTTATGTGGGCATGGCAATGGCAGCTGAAATGCTGTTTACAAGTGAACCGATTTCAGGAACCCAAGCTGTGCAATGCGGATTGGCGAATCATGCCTTCACGGATGAAGAACTGATTCCTAAAGCGAAGGAACTAGCCAATAAAATTGCCAAGAAAAGCCCACTGGCTTTAAAGTCGGCCATTGAGTTATTAAATTATACCAAGCATGATTCCTACCATAAAGGTGTGGAAAGGGAAGCCGCCCTCTTTGGCCAAGCTTTCGATACCGCTGATGCACAAGAAGGAATCGCCGCTTTCATTGAAAAAAGGGAAGCTGTATTCAAAGGGAAATGATGATTCGGTATAAATAACTATTTTTATATATCATGCAGGATTTTGATGAAACATGAAGAACAATACTATATATCAATAAAATTCATAATCTTCAAAACTCAAATCATTCGGGAGGTATTATCGTGAACATTTATGTACTGCTGAAAAGGACATTTGATACAGAAGAAAAAATTACACTATCCAACGGGAAAATTAATGAGGATGGAGCAGAATTCATCATTAATCCATACGATGAGTATGCAGTTGAAGAAGCAATCCAGGTGCGTGATGCACAAGGCGGCGAAGTAACGGTTATTTCTGTCGGAACCGAAGAGGCTGAAAAGCAATTACGCACAGCGCTGGCAATGGGTGCTGACAAGGCCGTATTGATAAATATAGAAGACGACATAGAAAATGGCGACCAATTCACGACTGCCAAAATTATAGGCGAATACTTAAAAGGTAAAAATGCCGATTTAATCATTGCCGGGAACGTTGCAATCGATGGCGGTTCTGGTCAAGTGGGACCACGCGTTGCCGAAATTTTAGAAATTCCTTATATTACAACCATTACTAAACTGGACATCGCAAATGGAAATGTAAGCGTTATCCGTGATGTCGAAGGGGACTCTGAAACGATCGAAGCATCCCTTCCATTGTTGGTGACAGCTCAACAAGGGCTAAATGAGCCACGTTATCCTTCATTGCCAGGAATCATGAAAGCGAAGAAAAAACCGCTTGAAGAATTGGAATTGGATGACCTGGATCTGGAAGAAGAAGATGTTGAGGCGAAAACAAAAACGATTGAAATATACCTTCCTGCTAAAAAAGAAGCTGGGAAAGTATTGGACGGCGAAATCGGTGATCAAGTTAGCGAACTTGTTCAATTATTACGCAGTGAAGCAAAAGTGATTTAATCGAAACGGTACTTTTCAAAACAACAACACACGACAAAAAGAAAAATAGAGCACAGGAGGTTTTTATAAATGGCTAGAAAGTTTCTTGTATTGGGCGAAGTTCGTGACGGTTCACTAAGAAATGTATCATTTGAAGCTATCGGTGCGGCTAAACTTGCTGCAGATGGCGGGGAAATCGTAGGTGTTTTAGTTGGTGACAGTGTTCAAAATTTTGGAAATGAATTGATCCAGTATGGCGCAGACCGGGTTGTTGCAGTCGAAAATGATCAATTGAAACAATATACTTCAGATGGATATGCGCAAAGCTTGCTTGCCGTCATCGAGCAGGAAAAGCCAGAAGGGATTTTCTTTGGACATACGGCCCTAGGAAAAGACCTTGCACCTAAATTGGCTGGAAAGCTTGAATCAGGTTTGATCTCAGACGTTACATCCATTGAAGAAGAAGGCGGAAACATCGTTTTCACCCGTCCGATATATTCCGGTAAAGCATTTGAAAAGAAAATTGTTACAGATGGCGTGATATTCGCGACAATCCGTCCGAACAATATCGAACCATTAGCTAAAGATGAGTCCCGCTCTGGTGATGTTTCTACATTAAGTGTGGATATTAAGGATTTACGCACAATCATTAAAGATGTTGTTAGAAAAGCTAGTGAAGGGGTCGACCTTTCAGAAGCGAAAGTAATCATCGCGGGTGGCCGCGGCGTGAAAAGTGAAGATGGTTTTGAACCATTAAAGGAACTGGCACAAGTTCTTGGCGGTGCGGTAGGGGCTTCCCGCGGAGCATGTGATGCGGACTATTGCGATTACTCATTGCAAATCGGGCAAACGGGTAAAGTCGTAACGCCTGACCTTTATATCGCCTGCGGAATTTCCGGTGCTATCCAGCATTTAGCGGGGATGTCCAACTCCAAGGTCATCGTTGCCATCAACAAAGACCCGGAAGCTAACATATTCAATGTGGCTGATTATGGAATAGTCGGAGATCTTTTCGAAGTCGTTCCATTACTTACGGAAGAATTCAAAAAACTTAAAGTTAACGCGTAAGAGAAATAATACAGATGAGGGGCAAGACATGCGGCATAAGCCGATACATGTCTTGCCCCTTTATTTGGCTAATAGGCAAGGGTTTTGGCCTGCATATTTACTCTTTTTTTGGACATCCTACCACTGAAGCAAAATATTAGCATCGATTCTAACAACAATGGTATACTGTCTTTAGTTATTTGAGTAAATTTGAGGAGGAATTATATATGGCTATTGTAAATGCAACTGACCAAACTTTCACAACAGATACTAGCGAAGGTGTCGTTCTTGTAGATTTTTGGGCTCCATGGTGTGGACCTTGTAAAATGATCGCTCCTGTTCTTCAAGAGCTTGATACTGAAATTGGCGATACAGCAAAAATCGTAAAAGTGGATGTGGATGAAAACCAAGAAACAGCTGGAAAATTCGGTGTGATGAGCATCCCGACATTAATCGTCCTTAAAGACGGTGAAGTGGTTGACAAGGTTGTAGGCTTCCAACCTAAAGAAGCACTTGCTGAACTTATTGCAAAACACGCGTAATAAATAGTAAGATAGCTAAAAAAAGCTTCAAGTCTGCGGACTTGAAGCTTTTTTCGCTATCTTGATATATAATGATTGTAAAAATGGGAGAACAGGAGGCGGAATGCATGAATCAACAAATAAAGAATAAACTTGCCCTTCTTCCCGATCAGCCTGGATGTTATTTAATGAAAGATCGTCAGGGAACGATCATATATGTAGGCAAAGCGAAGGTGTTGAAAAATCGTGTCCGTTCTTATTTTACGGGATCACATGATGGAAAAACATTTCGGCTCGTGAATGAGATTGAGGATTTCGAATACATCGTCACCTCTTCCAATATCGAGGCTCTTATTTTAGAGTTGAACTTAATCAAAAAACATGATCCAAAATATAATGTCATGCTAAAGGATGATAAGACGTATCCTTTCATCAAGCTGACTGCGGAACGCCACCCACGTCTTATCATTACGCGAAAAGTCAAAAAAGACAAAGGGAAATATTTCGGTCCTTATCCGAATGCTTTTGCAGCAAACGAAACGAAAAAATTGCTCGACCGCATCTATCCCCTAAGAAAATGCAATACTTTACCGGATCGCGTTTGCCTATACTATCACCTTGGCCAGTGCCTGGCCCCATGTGTATATGAAGTGGAAGAACAGGAATATAAAAAAATGGTGGATGATATCAACCGGTTCTTGAACGGCGGGCATACTGAAATAAAAAAAGAACTGACTGAAAAAATGCTAGAGGCATCAGAAAATCTCGATTTCGAGAGGGCGAAGGAGTTCCGTGACAAGATTGCCCACATCGATATTACGATGGAGAAGCAGAAAATGATGACGACCGATTTCATCGACAGGGATGTATTTGGCTTTGCCTATGATAAAGGCTGGATGTGCGTTCAGGTATTTTTTGTCCGGCAGGGTAAATTAATAGAAAGGGATGTTTCACTTTTTCCGGTCTACGATGAACCCGAACAGGAACTTCTTACATTCCTCGGTCAGTTTTACGAGATTACGAACCACTTTAAACCAAAGGAAATCTTGCTGCCAGAGTCAGTGGATGCCGAAATGGCCGAAGGACTGCTTGGTGTCAAAACGATTCACCCCAAACGGGGAGCGAAAAAAGACATGCTTAAATTGGCGAATAAAAATGCCTCCATCGCCCTTCAGGAAAAATTCTCTTTGATTGAAAGGGATGAAGAAAGAACGATCAATGCGGTGGAAAACCTCGGGAACCAACTGGGTATCTACACCCCGCATCGAATTGAAGCTTTCGATAACTCCAATATCCAGGGAAGTGACCCTGTTTCCGCTTTAGTCGTGTTCATTGATGGGAAGCCGGAAAAAAGGGAGTACCGCAAATATAAGATCAAGACGGTTCAGGGGCCTGATGATTATGAATCGATGCGTGAAGTGGTCAGAAGAAGGTATTCACGAGTATTGAAAGAAGGACTGCCGCTTCCGGACTTAATCATCATTGATGGCGGAAAGGGACATGTGGAAGCCGTTCGGGATATTTTGGAAAATGAATTGGGCCTTGATATACCACTTTCAGGCCTTATTAAGGATGAAAAGCATAGGACATCGCAATTGATGATCGGAAATCCTCTTGAACTCGTACCTCTTGATTCACGGAGCCAGGAATTTTACCTATTGCAAAGAATTCAGGATGAGGTGCATCGGTTCGCGATTACGTTTCATCGCCAGCTGCGCGGGAAAAATGCGGTTCACTCCCAGCTTGATGATATTCCAGGAGTCGGGGAAAAACGAAGGAAGCAATTATTAAGGCATTTTGGATCATTGAAGAAAATCAAAGAGGCAACGGCCGAGGAAATCATGGAAGCTGGCATGCCAAAAGGGGTAGCCGAGGGAATCGTTAGAAAATTACAAGAATAATCTTGCTACCGATAAATCTCTATGCTATGATTAAAAGGAATTTTTAATTAGACAACTTAAAAGTGCTGATAGAGGTGCGGAATTCAAGAGTAAAAACCTGGAGAAGTATGAGCTTCCATGAAAGGTTTTGAAAGGGGATGACGCCGAAGGAAGACAAGACTCATACCTTGTTTTCCTGGTCCGACATTTAATAAATGGCGGATTGTCAGGGTTTATACCCTGGAGAGCTATCTCACTGTGTTTACAGTATTAGATATGTGATCACAGCAATGAGATATTTCTCATTGCTTTTTTTATTGCCTAAAAACTAGAGAGGGTGCATGAGGATGGCATTAATCGTTCAAAAATTTGGCGGAACATCCGTCGGTAGCGTAGAAAAAATCAAAAATGTTGCCAATCGGGTAATCGAGGAAGCGGAGAATGGAAATGAGGTAGTCGTCGTTGTTTCAGCTATGGGGAAAACAACGGACCAATTGGTTTCCATGGCCCGGGATATTTCCGGAACCCCGAGCAAGAGGGAAATGGATATGCTATTGACTACTGGGGAACAGGTAACGATTTCCCTGTTGACGATGGCATTGATTGAAGAAGGACATGAAGCCATTTCATATACTGGCTGGCAGGCTGGCATGCAAACGGAATCCGTTCATGGGAATGCCCGGATTTTAAACATCGATGCTTCAAGGATCCAAGCTCAGCTTCAGGAGAAGAAAATAGTGGTCGTTGCCGGTTTCCAGGGGAACGATGTAAATGGGGAAATCACTACCTTAGGGCGAGGTGGTTCCGATACGACGGCGGTTGCCATCGCTGCAGCGCTGAATGCGGATAGATGCGATATATATACGGATGTAACGGGTGTTTTCACAACGGACCCACGCTACATAAAAGGCGCGCGAAAACTCCAATCCATTTCTTACGATGAAATGCTGGAACTTGCCAACCTGGGGGCGGGCGTCCTTCATCCAAGGGCTGTCGAATATGCAAAAAATTATCAAATTCCGCTTGAAGTCCGTTCAAGCATGGAGAGAGAATCAGGAACGATCATTGAGGAGGAAGCAACTATGGAAGAAAACTTAATTGTACGCGGCATTGCTTTTGAAGACAGTATTACGAGGGTAACAATATATGGTTTGCCCCAATCACTTGGTGCCTTATCCACAATTTTCACGACACTTGCGAAAAACCGGATTAATGTGGACATCATCATTCAAAGCATGACTGCCGAGGATACGACCAATCTATCTTTTTCCACAAAAAGTGAAGATACGGAAGCGGCCTTGATCGTGCTGGAAAATAATAAAGAACAATTGGGATTCGATCGAGTCGAAACGGAGAGCGGGCTGGCCAAAGTGTCGATCGTCGGTTCTGGTATGGTATCCAATCCAGGAGTGGCTGCCGAGATGTTTGAAGTGATGGCCAATACAGGCATCCAGGTGAAAATGGTCAGCACATCGGAAATTAAAGTTTCGACTGTCGTCAATGAAAAGGAAATGGTGAAGGCGGTTGAATCTCTTCATGAAGCATTTAAACTTGGTCAGCATGCAAAAGTGCTAGCTTAAGTGTAAGGAGTCCAATAAAAAACAGACTTCCGGTAAAAAGGGTAAGTCTGTTTTAAGGGCTCATTAGATTGGATCTCTGGGATCCCATTGGATGGTGAATATCACTTTTTTTACGCGGCGTTTGATTTCTTCCGTTGATTCGCTGAGGAATTTTTTTTGCAGTGTAAACTGCTCGGCAAGGAAACCGGCTTCAAGTTGGAAGTGACAATCAGGGTGTAAATCCAGGCGGCGGCTGATTATTTCGCCCGTCAGGGATAATTCCATCACGTGTTTCGTATACTTCGTGATTTCCAGATTGCCCCATCCAGCGCTCTGGAAAAATTCAATCACTTCCTGATCGCCTTTCAATGGGAATTTTCTTGCTAATTGTTTACCTGCCCAATAGAGGATTTGATTAGAGTCTTTTCCGAGAATATCGTTCAATAGAACTTCTCTGATTAATTCGTATCCGAAAGCTGGAACTTGGAATTCTTCAGTTTGAATTTCTTCAGCTTGAATCTCTTCTTCTATCGCAGCAGCAATATTTTTTTTCATAGTTTATCGCCTCTTTCTGTAAATCTATTATAAACGTTTTTCTTTTGCAAATTATACTGTTTTTTATTTATTTAAATACCAATTGGAAAAAAATGAGAAATTATATCGGGATATTAATAGATTAATTAGTAATTTCTCCAAAATATCAACTTGACATATAAAAAATAGACAATTTAATCCAAAAAAAATCTATTCTGAAAAAGAGATTTCTTGTATCCGTTTTCTTGACGCACATAGAAGTCAGGAGTAAAATGGACATGTCACATAATTGTAAAGGAAGTATAGAGGAGTTTTTTTGACTCTATACTGTATTTTCACGCGGAGATAAAAGGTAGCCACCAGTTTATCTTTGCATGATTTTTCACAAATTAAGGGGGGGCACTTAGTGGCAAAAAATCGTGAGTTTGGGAATCGCAGGCTTCATTCACTTCTAGGAGTAATTCCAATTGGTCTATTCCTAATTTTTCATTTATCGGTAAACTTTATGGCAACAAAAGGAGAAGAGACTTTTAATGGGGCAGTTCATTTAATTGAGTTTACGCCCGTAAAGATTTTGGTTGAATGGGTCGTCATCTATCTACCAATCCTTTTCCATGCTGTGTACGGAATTTATATTGCCTTTACAGCAAAAAACAATTTAGGGAGATTTGGATTCTTCCGTAACTGGATGTTCATGCTTCAACGTGTAACTGGAATCATAACGTTGATTTTCCTTGTTTGGCATATTTGGGAGACAAGAGTTCAAGCAGCTCTAGGGGCAACAGTTGATTTCGATATGATGGCGGAAATTTTCTCTAGTCCATTTATGGTTGCGTTTTATATTGTTGGTATTATCTCAGCAATTTTCCACTTTGCTAATGGATTATGGTCATTTGCAGTGAGCTGGGGTCTGACAGTTTCACCAAGATCGCAAAGAATCATGACTTACTTTACATTGATCGTTTTCGTTCTTCTTTCTTATATCGGAATTAGCGCAATTTTCGCTTTCGTATAAGAAGATAGAGTTCATTTATAAGTATTAGGAAAAACATAGCTTGGCTAATGGAAATAAGGGAGTGACAGAATTGGGTAAAGGTAAAATAGTTATCGTTGGTGGAGGTCTAGCTGGATTAATGGCTACGATCAAAGCAGCAGAGCTGGGACAACAGGTTGATTTATTTTCTTTGGTGCCTGTTAAACGCTCTCACTCAGTTTGCGCCCAAGGCGGAATCAATGGGGCAGTAAATACAAAAGGTGAAGGGGATTCTCCATACATCCACTTCGACGATACAGTTTATGGCGGAGATTTCTTGGCTAACCAACCGCCGGTTAAAGCGATGTGCGAAGCCGCACCATCGATCATCCACATGTTTGACCGTATGGGTGTTATGTTCAACCGTACTCCGGAAGGTCTTCTTGATTTCCGTCGTTTCGGTGGTACTCAACATAGCCGTACAGCATTCGCTGGTGCAACAACTGGTCAGCAATTACTTTACGCATTGGACGAGCAGGTTCGCCGTTATGAAGTTGAAGGCCTTGTAACGAAATATGAAGGCTGGGAATTCCTTGGAGCTGTTATCGATGATGAGCAAACAGCACGCGGCATCGTAGCTCAAAACCTGACTTCAATGGAAATCAAATCATTCCCTGGCGACGCAGTCATCATGGCGAGCGGCGGCCCTGGAATCATTTTCGGTAAATCGACCAACTCAATGATCAATACAGGATCAGCAGCTTCCATCGTTTATCAACAAGGTGTAAATTATGCAAATGGTGAGTTCATTCAAATTCATCCTACAGCAATCCCTGGAGATGACAAACTTCGTCTAATGAGTGAATCCGCTCGTGGTGAAGGTGGACGTATCTGGACATATAAAGACGGAAAACCTTGGTATTTCCTTGAAGAAAAATACCCTGCTTATGGTAATCTAGTACCTCGTGATATCGCGACTCGTGAAATTTTCGACGTATGCATGAACATGAAGCTTGGCATTAATGGAGAAAACATGGTTTACCTGGATCTATCACATAAAGATCCTAAATTACTTGATATAAAACTTGGTGGAATCATTGAAATCTACGAGAAATTCATGGGTGAAGATCCTCGTAAAGTTCCAATGAAAATTTTCCCTGCCGTTCACTATTCTATGGGCGGACTTTGGGTGGATTATGACCAAATGACTAACATCAAAGGTTTATTCGCTGCAGGTGAGTGTGACTACTCTCAACATGGCGGTAACCGACTTGGTGCGAACTCACTTCTTTCTGCAATCTATGGTGGTTCAGTAGCTGGACCGAATGCCGTTAAATATATTGAAGGCCTTGATAAAACTTCAGAATCCATTCCATCTTCATTGTTTGAAGGGTACGAGAAACAAGAACAGGAAAAATGGAATGAAGTCATGTCTCTTGATGGTAACGAAAATGCGTACGTCCTTCACAAAGAACTTGGTGAGTGGATGACACAGCATGTTACTGTAGTCCGTTACAATGACAAGCTGAAAGAAACGGATAACAAGATTCTTGAGCTGATGGAACGTTACAAGAAAATTAACATCAATGACACGGCAAAATGGAGTAACCAAGGAGCAGCATTCACTAGACAGCTGCAAAACATGATGCAATTGGCTCGTGTAATCACAATTGGTGCGTTAAACCGTGACGAAAGCCGCGGAGCGCATTACAAACCTGATTTCCCGGAACGTAATGATGAGGAATTCATGAAAACTACTATGGCAACATTCAAAGGCATGGATCAAGCACCTGAATTCCATTATGAAGAAATTGATGTATCACTGATCGCACCGCGTAAACGTGACTACACTACGAAACACTAAAGAGGGGGAGCAAAAAAATGGTTGAAACTAAATCTGAGACTAAAACAGTCCGTTTTATAATCACTCGTCAAGATACACCGGATTCAGCTCCTTATGATGAGGAATTCGAATTAGCGTACCGTCCGAATATGAACGTAATTTCCGCTCTAATGGAAATTCGTCGTAATCCAGTAACTGTACAAGGCAAGCACACTACAGCAATCGCATGGGACATGAACTGCCTTGAAGAGGTATGTGGTGCGTGTTCTATGGTTATCAATGGTAAACCAAGACAATCATGTACAGCTCTTATCGATCAATTGGAGCAGCCGGTTCGTCTAGCTCCAATGCGTACATTCCCTGTTGTTCGTGACCTACAAGTCGATCGCAGCCGTATGTTCGACTCATTGAAAAAGGTAAAAGCTTGGATTCCAATCGATGGAACGTACAATCTTGGACCAGGACCGCGTATGCCAGAAAAGAAACGTCAATGGGCTTACGAGTTATCTAAATGTATGACTTGCGGTGTTTGTTTGGAAGCATGTCCGAACGTAAACAGCAATTCAGACTTCATGGGGCCACAGCCATTATCACAAGTTCGTTTATTCAACGCACATCCAACGGGTGCAATGAACAAAGCTGAACGTTTAAATACAATCATGGGTGATGGAGGACTTGCAAACTGCGGTAACTCACAAAACTGTGTGCAGTCTTGCCCTAAAGGCATTCCATTAACGACTTCGATTGCAGCGTTGAACCGTGATACTACGATCCAACAATTCCGTAATTTCTTCGGCAGCGACGAAGTTTAATAATGAACATGAAAGAACCTGTATCTTATGATATGGGTTCTTTTTTTTTACATTGTTTTACATACGCAGACTTGGTTGGGAATCCATGATAACTAGGAGCGAAGTGTAAATGACTTGCGGCACCCGGAAAGGCTGGTGGATTGGATTGATAAAGTGAGCAATAAGCAAATTTATCTGCTTCCAATAGAAAATACTTTTCATTATCGTTGTTTTCTTATAAAATGAGTGAATAGTCATTCAATTCAGAAAGGGTGTGCACAAGTTGGGCAGAATATCATATATCGATAATATAACGGAGTGGATCAATGATTTTTCATTTAAACAGGAGATTAAGGTCCGCTTTTCGGAAACTGATATGTTTGGGCACTTGAATAACACGATTCCTTTTACTTATTTTGAGGAAGCTCGGATTGAGTATTTCAACAGTATGGGGTTTATGAAGGATTGGACCTCGGCTGAATGCGGTGAGATGCCGGTTGTTGCCAATTTACAGTGTGATTACCTGAAGCAGGTGTTTTTCAATGATCGATTGACGATCCATGTGAAAGCTGATCATATCGGGAATTCTTCAGTGGACATACATTATATGGGGACCAAACAAGATGGTTCACTTTGTTTAACGGGCAGGGGGACGATTGTACAAGTCTCCAAGGCCACCGGAAAGCCGATACCTTGGACGGAAGAGATGAAGCGATCGATGTGGCATGCTGAGCTGGAACATACCTGAAAATATTTCCATTTAGACAAGTAAAAGAGTCACTCCATTGCCCCAGCCGACATACTATATCTTGACTAAATAGACACCCACTCCGGGTTTTATGCTGGTGAAGGCAAGGAGGGTAACATTACTTGAAGGAGAACGAATTCACTCATAAGCCACTACTCACCAAAAGAGAAAAAGAAGTATTTGAGTTACTAGTACAAGACAAAACAACAAAAGAAATCGCAGGTGAATTGTTTATTAGCGAAAAAACAGTTCGAAACCATATTTCGAATGCGATGCAGAAGCTTGGAGTTAAAGGACGTTCGCAGGCAGTCATAGAACTCCTTCGTATGGGAGAACTTAAGCTTTAATGTGTTAACTCTTAATACGTAAGCCTTATAAATAATTTCTCTCCCGTTCATTGGCAGCATATAAGGAAGGGCAAAACAATTTGGTTGTTTTGACTTCTTTGGATGCTGCTTATTTTTATGAGGGGGGTTTCAATATGATTCCAGACAATCAATCTTGAAAATCATTTCACTTTCATCCAAAATGGTAGTATGATAAGTTTCATGAAGTGGGGAGCTGTGTGTATGGATGAAGAGAGGCAGACGGCATATGTAGCCGATATCGAGAAGGAATTGCGCTATGTATCGACATGGCTTAAGCAAAGGGGAAGAGAAATTCTCCATGATTATAAAATTACCATTCCTCAATTCGTGGCTTTGCAATGGCTTTTTGAATCGGGCGACATGACGATTGGCGAATTGTCCACGAAGATGTTTCTCGCCTTCAGTACAACGACGGATCTGATTGACCGCATGGAGAAACATCAGCTTGTTCAGCGGGTCAGGGATGAAAAGGACCGGCGTGTGGTTCGAATTCACCTTCTTGAAGAAGGTGAACGGATAATCGAAGAAGTGATTAATAAACGGCAGCAGTACTTGAATGGTGTGTTAGTCAATTTTAACGAATCTGACATCATGTCCCTCAGAGGGATTCTAGCAAAACTACATCAAGAAATGAAAGAAAAATGAGGCGAGTTTTTTGAAACAACCGATAGGCATCATTGATTCAGGGGTAGGCGGCTTGACAGTAGCTAAAGAAGTCATGCGTCAGCTTCCAAATGAAAATATAATTTACTTAGGTGATACAGCAAGATGCCCTTATGGGCCGAGGACCAAAAAGGATGTTCAAACCTTCACATGGCAAATGACGAGGTTTTTGATGAAGAAGGAAATAAAAATGCTGATCATCGCTTGCAATACAGCGACTGCAGCTGTACTGGATGAAATCAGGGCAACACTTCCGATTCCTGTGTTGGGTGTCATTCATCCAGGGGCAAGGGCGGCATTGAAAGTTTCTGATTCCTTGCATATTGGCGTTATTGGTACGGAAGGCACGGTAAAAAGCAAAGCTTATGACGATGCACTTGCCTCCATCAATTCCGATGTGAAAGTAGATAGTTTAGCATGCCCGAAATTTGTCCCTATCGTTGAAAGCGGGGAGTTTCAAGGGGGTATCGTCAATAGGGTCGTGGCACAAACCTTGAACCCATTGAAGCAAACGAAGATCGATACATTGATCCTGGGCTGTACCCATTATCCACTTCTGGGGCCTGTAATCTCTTCCTATATGGGGGATGAAGTACAAGTCATCTCCTCTGGGGAAGAGACGGCACGTGAGGCAAGTGTCATTTTGGATTACTATAAGTTAATCAATAAAAGCAAGCTCCGTCCAGTTCATCGCTTTTATACAACCGGTTCAAGAGATATGTTTGGTTCCATCGCGTCGAGCTGGCTCGGTATACATGTCAATACAATCGAAACAATTAAAATTGATCATTTATAAGGCTTCCATTTGGAAGTCTTTTTTTTAGGAGGGCAAAAAATGAAAGAGCATATTGCTATGTATATAGCTACAAGCCTGGATGTATCTATCGCTAGAGAAGATGGAAGCATAGATTGTCCTGGGGGGACAGAGGGGGAAGGGGACAATGGGTGGTACGGCGATTTCCATAATAGTATCGATACGGTGATTATGGGGAATAAGACATATCAAAAGATTCATACTTTGGAAGAAGAATTTCCCTATCAATATAAAGCCTGCCATGTCTTTTCAATAAGTGCGAAAGGGAAAGAAGAATATGTGGAGTTTGTGAACGAAGATGTGGGTGATTTCATCGGAAGGCTGACAGGAGATTCAAGGATCTGGCTTGCCGGGGTGCAGAATTAGTGAGTGATTTCATGAGGGAAACGCAGGTGGATGAAATGATCCTGTCCATCATTCCGATTATACTGGGGGATGGGATTCGGTTGTTCCGGTCAGGAATTCCCGAAATCCGAATGAGGCTGACAAAGATGCAGCAGTACGGGCAAATTGCCCAGCTCCATTAACGGAGAGAAAAATAATTGGTCTATTTTCTCCTAGGGCTCGTATAAATAGGAGTACAAACTGTCCTAGGAGTGATTTTATGTCCAATAAATCAAAAGTAACAATGGTTGTGACCATTCTGGCATCTTCTTTTTGGCTTTCAGGCTGCGGATTATTTGGCGGTGAAGAGAAAAAGGAAATAGATCCACCAAAGGATGTATCATTAGTCGAGGATGAATCTTCATTAAAAGAAACAGAAACGAATGGTGAAGAAAAGCCAGCGACTGATGGAGAAGAAGGCGCTGTTGAATCGAAAACAGTGAAGACGGAGTTATATTTAATTGATAAAAGCGGGTATGTGGTTCCACAGACAATGGAACTTCCTAAATCGGAAGCTGTCGCAAAACAGGCCCTTGATTACCTTGTCGATAATGGGCCAGTCACGGATAAACTTCCAAATGGGTTCAGGGCCGTCATTCCTGCCGATACCCAAATAAGCGTGAACATCAAAGATGGAGTGGCTGTGGCGGACTTTTCGCCGGAGTTCAAAAACTATCAGAAAGAGGATGAACTTAAAATCCTTCAAGCCATTACATGGACCCTGACACAATTCGACTCGGTCGATAAAATCCAAATGAGAATTAATGGGGAAGATATTTCCGAAATGCCGGTCAATGGCACACCGATAGATGAGAATATCTCAAGGTCGTCAGGAATCAATATCGATACGAGTGACGTGGTCGACATTTCCAATACCAAAGCACTGACGGTTTATTATGTAGGCGGTGACGAGGAGTACACCTATTATGTTCCGGTGACGCGCAGGATCAGCGAAACGGTGTCTGATAATGTAACGGCAGCCATTCAGGAATTAACGAAGAGTCCTTCGGGTTCTAACCTGCAAACAGGGTTCATGAGTGATGTAGCTTTACTTGACGAGCCTAAAGTGGCAGAAGGTAAGGTCAGCCTCAATTTTAACGAAAATATCCTTGGAAGCTTTAAAGAGAAAAAAGTGTCACAGGAAGTCCTTGATGCCTTGGTCCTTTCTTTAACGGAACAGAAAGGAATTGAAAGCGTTGAAGTACAAGTGCAGGGCAGCGCCGATGTTCTTAATGAAGAAGGTAAGAAATTATCCGAACCAGTGGTCCGACCAGAGAAGGTCAACACAGGTAGTTTTTAAATATATTTAGAAAAAGCACAATGAGGCAGCCTGCAGCTGCCTCTTATTTTTTTACCTCCACCATACAATGAATCAAAAACCTAATGAATTACCACGCTGCTGTGAAAATTAATACCCCCGCCAATCAATTTCTCGTATCGTGAGAAAGTTTACATAAATAAATTTTTAAAAGGGGAAATTACTTTTAATAATGTAATTAATGGGGGGATATTATGGATCAAAAGGTAATTCAGGCTTTACACATCTATGTTTTAATCATTATGAATACTGGATTCATGGTACATGTCCTTCTCCTTCCCAATATCTTAACCGCATCTCAACGCGACGCATGGTTAAGTGTCATAATAAGTGTTGTTCCCTGTATCGTTTGGACTCTATTTATTTTTTATATTTATAAAAAACTAGATAAAGAAGATATAATCGCTTTTCTAAAAAGATGGTCTACACCCTTTGTTACATATATTTTCACTATAGCATTTGGATTGTACTTTATAATTAACGCCTTCATTACAGTCAAATTTACTGTGATTTGGGCAAAAGCTAATTATACTCATGACATACCAAACATCGTTGTCGTCAGCCTATTCACTTTTATTTGTATTTTTGCAACTTATAAAGGAATACGCACCATAAGTACTTTGGCTCTCCTGTTTCTTCCGTTCGTCACTTTTTTCGGGATATTTGTGGGGCTGGGGAATACGAGTAATAAGAATTACGAATTATTGTTCCCGATATTTGAAAGCGGTTATCTCAATACTCTAAATGGAATTCTGTATACGAGTGCAGGATATTTAGAAATTATCGTTTTTTTATTTTTGACTCCTTACCTGAAAAATAAGCTAAAAGCCAAGTGGCTTTTACTGGTTGGTATTATTTTAATCATGCTGACGTTAGGGCCCCTCATGGGAGCGATTGCAGAGTTTGGTTCTGTGGAAGCAGTGAAAATGAGGAATCCAGCTTATGAACAGTGGAAGTTGTTAAGGTTTGGCTATTATATTACTCGACTCGATTTCCTTTCCATTTTCCAATGGCTTTCAGGTGCCTTGATTCGAATAAGTTTATGTTTATTTATAGGATATAAATTAATCCCGAATTCAAAGCATCAGAAGTGGATACTGCTTTCCCTATATTTTTTAATTGTTTTTGGGACGCTAATCCATTGGGATGCTACTTCATTTTTTTATTTTATATACAAATATTTCTTTCCGATCAGTAGTCTGTTTCTTTTAAGTGCCGCAATTATACTGTTGTTTCTTATTATAAAAAAGGGAAAAGGAAAAGGTAAATCATTATGAAGAAGGGAAAATGGAATGGAACTCCTTCTTGCATTGACCAGATCCAAAAATGGTTCGAACATTCTTCTGATGTTGTTTTAAGAACAAAAACTTTTGATAATGAAGGTCGTTATTTGTTGGGGTTTTTATATGCGCCAAACTTAGTGGATATGCAATTTATCAATGAAGTGATCCTGCCTACAATATCAAAAGCGGTTCAAGAAAATGGGGAATTAACAATTGATCAATTAAGCAATATTATGGAGATCAGTACGCTTAAAAAGGGCTCCGATATAAAAGAGGGAGTAGAAAGCATTCTTTTTTCAGGAGACCTAATCATTATTAATGAATCTTCTAATGAAATTTACTATACCCCATTAGCTAATTCCCCTAAGCGTAGTCCGGAAGAATCCAATATAGAATCTTCCATTCGGGGACCTAGAGATGGATTTGTTGAGAATATATCGGATAATATGTCTTTAATTCGCCAAAGGTTAAAAACGGCATCACTTAAATGTATAGAATATACAATCGGGAAAAGAAGTAAAACTAAAATATTCCTACTTTATCTAGATGACATCATTAATCCCTCGATTCTTTCGGATATTAAAAAACGATTGGATTCATTAAAGGTTGATATCATAGTCAGCAGTTACCAAGTTGAAGAACTCCTATATGATAATCAATTTTCCATCTTCCCCTTAATGGATTATATTGGTCGGCCGGACTATGTTGTTGAATCCTTGAATCAAGGGCGCTTTGCCATCCTGGTAGACGGGAATCCCACATGCATAATCGCACCAACCAGCATTAATCAGTTACTGTATTCTGCTGATGACGCACATGCAAGCTTTTTTTACATTAGTTTCATGCGCATCATTCGTATAGTCGCCTTATTCGTAACGGTTACGTTACCGGGTTTTTTTATAGCGTTAGTTTCCTATCAATTCGATCAAATTCCCTTTTCGCTTCTTGCAACGATTTCAATCACTAGACAGGGATTACCCATACCTGCTTCTTTGGAGGCATTCATGATGATCATATTGTTTGAACTATTTAAAGAGGCTGGTCTTCGCCTGCCGAAAGCTGTAGGTCCTACGGTTTCTGTGTTGGGTGGATTGATCATAGGTGATGCAGCGATTCGGGCAGGGCTTACTTCCCCCTCCATGCTCGTAATAATAGCTGTTACAGTTCTCTCGAGCTATACCTTGATCAATCAGAATATTGCTGGGAATATCGTTCTTATAAGGTTATTCATATTTGCATGTTCAGCATTTTTAGGCTTGTTTGGATTCTTTATGGGATTATTCCTTATCTTGATTGTTGTGGTTTCCTTGGAAAGTTTCGGCCAGCCTTTTGTGAATCCACTTTCCAAACCAAATAAATCGGATATGTTAAAAGTTTTATTTAAGCTTCCGTATAGAATGTTAAGGCAGCGGAATCAAGCTATACAGTCCAGTGATAATGAACCGCAAAAGGAGTCGAACAAATGAGAAAGCTAATTGCAGTCATGGTTATTGGCTGTCAACTTTTACTGACGACAGGATGCTGGGGAATGAAGGAAATTCAAGCTCAAACATATGGATCAGCTTTAGGGATCGATTATAAAGAGGGTGAATTCGTCTTATACTTTCAAGCGTTAAATTTTGCGGATATAGCAAAACAAGAGGGGGCCGCTGCGTTACAACAAAAATCTTCTGTTGTCATTGGGGAAGGTAAAGGGGAAAGTATCGAGGAAGCATATACTGAATTAGAACAAAATGCAGCATTACCGCTTTATACCGGGCATATTAACTCCTTCATTTTAAGTGAGAATGTAATCAATAAGAAAATGAAGGATTTCATTGAATATGTAGGGAAAGAGCCCTTATTGCGATACAATTCATGGCTGTTTGTTACAAACGAGGATATTAAAAAGGTGTTTGACAGTGATAGTTTCTTTAATCTTCCTAACTTATTCACGATCATTCAAAGGCCAGAAACCGTTATTAATGAGAACTATATCATTTCCCCGTTAAAATTCAGTGAACTGGTTTCGGAATTCTATCAACCGGTTGGTTCCATTTTAATTCCCTCTATGGTCATAAATGAGCATCATTACTCAGAGAAGGGGAAGGAAAAAAAGATACCAACGTTGAATGGCGGCTATGTTTTATCAAAACAACAGTATAAAGGATTCGTAAATAAACAAGAATTGATCGGTTTAAAATGGGTTGAAAATAAGGCGACAGTGATCTTTTTTTCTCTGAACAAACAAAAGGTAAGTGTTGAAATCATGAATCCCAAAACAAACATCATAGTTTTGGAACAAGAAAAGAAACCTTTGTATGATTTAGAGGTTAGGGCAAATGGGATATTGAAACAAAATATAGATAACTTGGATATGGAAGAAATCGAAAAAAAGGTAGAAATAAAAGTTAAGGAAGATATTTTGAAGACATTGGAGACGGGGGAAAAAATCAATACAGACCTTTTTAACATAAGTGAAAAGGCATACAGATACCATGTCAATAAGTGGGATAATAAAATTATCGATTCCTTTGATAAGACTTCAATAAATAACATAAAAGTTAATATCCATATTGAACAGAGTGAAAATTACAAACGTTAGATTACAAGTTTCGGGTTATTGCAGATGAGTGGGTTGTGTTAGACTTAACTTATATGGAAAATTCAGCGGCCGTTGTTGATCATGAAAGGCAGCGCTGGATTCGTCTGTTTGGCACTGGAGAAGATGCGGCTTTTACATATAACGAATTACAGCAAATTCTTTCTTAGCCCCAAAAGAGCTCTCATGCCGATAAAATAAAAAAGGGTGAAATGAAAAATGAAGACAGTAATCATTGCAACGAAAAATAAAGGGAAAGCTAAGGAGTTCGAAAGCTTATTCTCTGCTAAAGGATATGAGGTCAAAACACTTCTCGATGTACCGGATGCTCCGGATGTTGAGGAAACAGGCACAACGTTTGAAGAAAATGCGATCCTGAAGGCAGAGGCCATTGCCCATCAGTTAGGCCACTTTGTCATCGCTGATGATTCCGGATTGATTGTAGATGCATTGGAGGGCCGTCCAGGCGTATATTCTGCACGCTATGCTGGAGAGTCCAAGAGTGATGCAGCAAACACGGAAAAAGTCCTCCGGGAACTGGAAGGCGTGCCAAAAGAGGATAGAACGGCGAGATTTTATTGCGCCTTGGCACTAGCGTCACCCAACCAGGAAACGATTACGGTATCGGGAACGATGGAAGGCTTGATTACAGAACAGCCTTCAGGAACGAATGGATTCGGTTATGATCCCATCTTTTTTGTTGAGGAACAGGGCAAAACAAACGCCGAATTGACAAAAGAGGAAAAAAACAAAATCAGCCACCGTGCCAACGCATTGAGGGCTCTGGATGAAAAACTTGATCTATTTCTAAAAAGGGAAGAAGGAATGTGACGATGAAAGTGCTAATAATGAGTGACAGTCATGGCTTAACTCATGAAATCAGCATGATTACCGACCGTCATAAACAAGAAGTTTCTGCCATGATCCATTGCGGTGATTCAGAGTTGGAAAGTAATGATCCCCACATGTCGCAATTCTTAGCCGTTCGTGGGAATTGTGACTATGATCCGGCATATCCGAATGACATAGTGGAGAGCATCGCAGGCAAACGTTTCTTCCTTACTCATGGACACCTCTATAACATAAATATGACACTGATGAACCTATCTTATAAAAGTGAAGAGACAGGGGCGGATATCATTTGCTTTGGTCACTCCCACGCTGCAGGTTCAGAATTGATAGACGGCAAACTCTTCATCAACCCGGGAAGCATACGTCAGCCACGTGGACGAAAAGAGAAAACCTATGCCATTTTGGATATCGGAAATGACCAACTTGAAATCATCTATTATGACCTTGAAGGAAAAATCGTTGAGGAACTAAGAAATGCTTATCAAATGGAATGACTTCATGTATAATGAACAGGAAGCGTTTTTCCCCGCTTCCTGGTTCATAAAAAAAGAAAAAAAACTTTTTTTAAAAACCCGTTGACTTTCTTTTGATATCCTACTATAATAAGAAGTGTCCTAAGGGAACAGTTAAGGTAATACATAAGTTTTACCGCAACTTATATCATAAACGTCTCAGTAGCTCAGCTGGATAGAGCAACGCCCTTCTAAGGCGTCGGTCGGGAGTTCGAATCTCTCCTGGGACACTAACTTAGCGGTTATAAATCCCGCTACGAAAACCTTCTATATCGTTTAGTGAAACGGTCAGTATAACGGTCATGTAAGAAATTACACCGATTATCGACTTACATTACTAACGATATAGGGGGTTTTTTCGTATGACCAAAAGAAAAGGATTATTAGATGTTAAAGTAGACGTAAGAGGGTTATTAGAGGAATTACCCGTTTCCAATTCTGCCGCTTCAAAAGCTAGGACTGAACAACCTGCTATTCTAAGTGACTCCATCTTGATTTCAAACGCTCTAGACGTTATTACAAGGCAAATGAAGGTGAGTGGTAATAGAAGCCGTACTATAAGTGATTATGTACTTCATGTAGAGCATTTTCAAAGCGTAACAAATGTTCAATATGTTGCCGATATTACAGCCAATACCATTTATAAATGGTTAGATAGCATGAATGTAAGCAATCAAACCAAATTAACACGTTTAAAATGTCTAAAGGCTTTTTTGTCTAGATGCTTTGATAATCGTTGGATCGAAATGAAGTTTTGGAAAACTATTAACATTAAGGTGGACCAAAAGGTGAAGGAAGGTGCTGCGGAGCATGATGTTAATGTTCTGCTCTCTTTACTAGACTTGGGGAATTTCATCCACTTAAGGGACGCTGTAGCCGTCCTAGTCATGTTTAAAACAGGTATCCGAATAAATACATTGGTTCAACTTGAGGAACGGCATATAGACCTTAATAACAATGTGCTAAATTTAGAAGGTAGCATTATGAAAAATCATCAACAAATTAAATTGCCTTTTGATGACTTCCTAAAAAAGCTGTTAGAGGTACTGATAAAACAAAATGCAATAATTAGAACAGAATATGGCAAGAAAAATAGTTTGATTTTTATTACTAAGTACGGAGATGTCATATCAACCTCACCAACGCATAATAACATTCAGAAGCGGTTAAATAAGTATTCTCGAATGTACGGTTTGAAGAATATTAATCCTCATGCGTTAAGAAGGGGGTTTGCTAAGACCTTGTTAAATAAAGGAGCAAATGTTGCTGTAATCTCTAAGGCGTTGGGTCATAGTGATATATCAGTTACGACCAAATATCTGCATTTAGATATTGATGAAGTCGTAAATAACTTACGATCCTACTTATGAGGTAACAAGAAGCATATACTTCCTGATTTTTAGCATCCTTAGCTTGCAATTTAATACGTGTGATCGCTCAAGGTTGCAGAAGTTAATGTGCCATGATCCGCTCGTATTCTATTTTGCCGCCCAATCCCCATTACGGAAGACAGGTTCTGAAGTACCGACCTGTTTGATGCCGTCGATGTGGGCTGGAAACGTTGATTTATAAGGGTTTTGTGATTTTTGAATAAAAGGATAAAAATGGATAATGGCTAGAAAAAACGCTTTTTTGTGACATCATGTGACCACCGTGACCAGAGAAAGTACAGTTATAATTGACCTAAACAGTTAATAATGTTTCCCCTAGTATCAGCCTTCCTTAACTATTAGTGGAGGCTGATTTGTATGATATCTTCTCTGCATATGTAACCATTGGCTTTTGCTCTTCGATCCGATGCTAACCCTCTCAAGAGAATAGTAATATGGTGGTTTTTAAATGCCGTTATTTTAGCATTAACTTCTGATAGGGCAACTAGACACCATTTGTAATTGCCGTGCCAATCTCCAGAGCAAGACTTTGCTCTTCTTTAATGTCAGCAACCTTAACTTTAATGGATGTCTTTTCTTCGAATTAAGCAACTGGTTACTAACCTCTAAGGCAATAGCAGAGTCACGAAGTAACAGTCCTATACGGAGAATTGCTCTGCGAGTGAAGAGGCGTAATCCACGGTTTGGGACTTGAACTTCGTTGCCGTCATCCAATTTAGCTATGGTTTTTCCTTTAAGTTTTTCTAAACGGACATCATGTCCACTTAGAAGATTGATGACTTCATCCTTACTGTAAAGATCGCACCCATCTAAAGATAGTTCAATAGTGTTTCTGGTGACTAACTTTTGAATAGCTTGGATATTTACTTTATAAAAATCTGCAACCTGCTGTATTGGGCAACAATAGTAAGCCTTTTACGTGGTCTAATACTTCAATTCTTTCGATCAGTTCATTTCTTAATTTACCGTTTACCAATAATTCATTTGTCATCATAATTCCTCCATTATCTCTGTTTATTGCAATACATTTGTTTTAACTAGGATAAAATTCATGGACTTCAGATGCTCCGCGGAATAATTCTTTCTTCATTTCAAGTACCTTTTCCTTGCCAAGCAATTCTTTAATGAAAAACCCTTCGTTTGTTTTAGCCATGTCGGCATCATAGAACCAGAAGCTGATAAATAGTTGTTTTCTTGGACGACTACATGCCACATAAAATAAGCGCCTTTCTTCCTCGGAATCCACATTCATCCTGTGGGGAAACAACTCTTCATTCACATTGGGGGCAAAACAAACATCCCATTCCAAGCCCTTGCTTGAGTGTGCTGTAACGATATTGACAGCATCTTCGCCCTTAGACTTCTTCTTCTTATCATCGATCTTGCTGACGTGAGCAAGGAAGGTAACGATGTTTAGAAACTTACTTCCCATTTCACAAAGCTTTTCTACAGCATCTAATTTCTATGGAATAGAAGAGGCTGTGATCGTGCTTTCATTTATTAGCGAGTCAGTTTAACTATGTTGCGCATAAAACGACTGCTAAGATGTATGGCTTGAAGAATATTAATCCTCATGCCTTAAGGCGAGGTTTTGCTAAATCATTGTTAGACAATGGGGCAACGACTTGGAGATTTTGTTTTTGTAAAAAGCGATAACAAACAATTGACTGAAAACGCATTGAAATTAGTTTTTAAATATCTAAAGCAAAAAAAAAGAATTTCATAGATATTCGAGTATCTGCACACACGTTTCGCCATACAATTTGCCATTGACTTATAATGTCTTGCATGAGTGCTTTGCAATTAAGAAGCTAATGAGGCATCAAAATATAGCAGTCACAATGATATATGTTGCTATGTAGGGGAATGAACTGAGGGAGAAAAATGACAAGTATATTCCATTAAATTCACTAGATGTTTAAAGTATGAAACGAAGTAGTAACTTACAGGTTTTCAACATGCAATAAAAATATACAACAATCGTATGTAAACTAGATAACTGTAAAAGAAATAAGCGAAATCACAAATGAAAGTAGAGTTAAATTGATCAGAGTGATAGTTCAATGTAAGGAAACCCTCTTCATAATGTTCTTAGGGAGCTGCAATATTATAGTTGATTAGGATAGGGAGTTCCCTCTTTTTGTGCTTGGAAAAATGCTTACATTTAAAATGGCTGTAGCGAATGTATTTTTAAGCTAGAACTTTTCTAGATGTTTATATGTTTTTTATTAGGCTGCTAAAAATAGCAGCTAAATATAATTTCGTTTAAAAAAGGTTAATATCAACATTTTATTGCTTTTGTATTAATTTTAATTAATTAGCAGCTAAAAAAATTCGGAATTTTCATTTGACTAAAAAAATAGCTTGTGTTAGATTAAGCTTAATAAATTAATTAGGAGCGTGTAAAATGGCAATTACAATAAACAAAAAGCTAGATTACTTTTCTAGTTTTGACCCTACTAAAGAATCAAAACCAATGTCCTTAGGAAATTTATGTAAGGATATTGAAGAAGGGCGCTTGACCCTTCCTATCTTTCAAACTGGTATTCGATGGAAAGTTGAGAAATCGGTTGAGTTGTTAAATTTTCAATTGACTGGAAAGGCTGCAGTTGCTCCTATTTCAATCAATGTTATTGAGAATAAAGTTATTGCTGTGCCGCAAGTTAAGTTCATTTCAAGAGATTTAGTTCCAGAAGAAGAGATGACTGGAAAGAACTCTGTTAATGATGGTCAGCAACGTTTAAGTTGTAATTACAAGGCATATACCGATGACGATGAATTTCGTAATGTGGTCTTGGACATTACTACTGGGAAGTTTGTGTTGAATAGTGGTACTATGCGAAAGTCTCAAATTCCAGTTGGAAAACTTTATAATAAAGATCCTAAGGTATTTGAAAAATTTGTTCGGGATAATTCAGAAATGCAAACTTTTGATGTGCAAAGCCTACTTACTAGAATTCGTAATAAGTTCTTAGCCTACTACTATACGGTTAATTATGCTAAGGATTTATCTGAAGAGGAACAGCGAGAGTGGTTTGAGGTTTTAAATCTAGCGGGAAGTAAAGTTACAGATACTGAAATCCATTTAACTGAAATGTTAGTTAAAGGTGTGGATTATTACAAAGACTATGCTGAGAAGTTTGGTGAGAAATTAAAAGAATCTGGGTTTGACGGCTTGTTTGTACAAAAGGCTACAGAAATTTCTATACCATTAGCAGCTTTGAATCCAGCATATGAAATTATTAAGCAAAAGTCTCATTCAGCTAACTTCAGTCCGATGCCTTCAGATGTTAAAGCATCTTTAATGAGTAAATTAAAAGCGGAAGAGTTACGTACTATCTTTTCATGGACATTAGATGCTCTCGATAAAGCTTTAGCATTTATTGAATTAAAGCAATTAGCTGAACCAAAGAGAATTGATTATTTAACTTATTTATTGGGTGCATTTGTTGTTTTACAAAATGCTGAATTAAACGAAGCCCAAGAAAATTTCTTGGTGGAGTGGTACGAAGATGTAGAATTTGCAAAGAAAGACAACGGTGTACGCCGTAAGATATTTGATGATTTAATTGAAGTGGTTAATCTCTAATTTAGATATTCTATTCAAAGTTGGTGAAAATATGTAATCTAAATCAATCTATTGCGTTGATAGATTGATAGAATAGTTTTATTGAAAATCATCAAAAAAATAAACCATAAAGGGAGAGAATTTACATGCAACCGCCTCATAAGGAGGCACACTTATATATTCTGTATGTCTATGAAGTATTCGTAGGGATAGGCTAATTGATGCTCAACAGGAATAAGTGTGCTTTCTAACGAGGTAGGTTGTAGGTTGGGTGTAGATTCGCTCCTTTTTTACGTTTCTAAGAACAGCGAAAAAATGTATTACTAATAAATAGTTGTTGGTGAAGTGTTGAAGAATTTTTAACAAACACAATATGTTAATTATCACAAATAAGTCTAAGGAATCTAGCTCAAACATTGTTGCTGTGGAGTTAGAAGTAATTTAGTGTGTTGTTTCAACAGTAGAGGTATTAGTGTGAGAGAGTAAAGGGCATTCGCTTCGCTTACTGCTACGCCTCCCTACGGTCGTTGTTTGGGACGCTCCCTGCGGTCACTTCGCCACCTAAAGGTGACGACCCTATCTTGCTCAATCCTATAAATGAAGTATTCAATCTCATTAAACACTAGTAATAACAAGGGTTTTAAGGTTATAAAAAGCGTGCATCTTTTGTCGTAATATAATTCTGGTACTATGTTTTATATTACGACAAAACTTGCACACTATACTAAAGGGTCTACTTATTTGTAAAAACCTAACAAATTTATGTAAGGAGGGAGTAAAAATGGCTGTCATAGGCAGTCCTCTAATTGAAAGCAGGAAAATATAGTGACATTAACAACAGAAGAATTTGTAATGAAATTTGGAACGAAGGCGCAAAAGGCTAAGTTCAAAAGGGACGGTAAACTAGGGTCAAGAACTAGAGAATCTATTATTAAAACAGTTGAGCAGGAATATGTAGTAGAAATCGTTAAGCAAGGTAGGAGTAACATATACGTATGTACTAAGCTTGATGAAAAGGTTATGAAGAAAGATGGTCGTGTAAGAAGCGGTAGAGAACAAGTTGAACATAGAATCCCAATGGACATAATTGTTGCAACTCACTTAGAATACGATATGACGAAACAAGCCAGTATGAGTTTAGGGAAATGGGCAGTTGAATTCGGACTAATTACAGAACTTGAATCTGACTTATTACGTTCTAGACATAGCAGTACTCTACGTCAAAAGCATATTGATTTGACTTTTGAGAAAGGTCTACTTGAAGAAGACCAAACGAAGCTATTAGATGAGTTTACACTTCACTGCCTTGATATATATGGGCAATTGGTTAAGACCTTAGAGCATATGAAAAAATGTGGTATCATCTTTTTCTATGAGAACTGGATTGGGTATAGTAAAGAAGGAAAGATCAGTATAAATCCCGAGATAATGAAGGAAATTCAAAATACTAGACGGGGTCTGATGAAGAAGCATGATGTTGTTGAATTCAATCTAACTGCACATCGTAATGCTAAAAAGGTTAAAAACTTTAAGCTCGAATGGAAACAAGCATTAGCAGAAGTAAAAGATGAGTTTGGCAATGTCCTAGGCATTAAGTATTACTGGAAAGAATACGCTGTGATATTGAAGGGTACAAGTAAAGCAGTGCAGCGGTATCTTGAAACGTATTGTGCCGAAGCATTAGAAGCCTATGTGAATAATAAAGACCTATTCATTAATCATAATGAAGCTAACTATGTGCTTAAACGTAAAGCCAATTTCATGAAGAAGGCAGAGAAACGCCACAAACAGAAGCTAAAGGAATACAAGGAAATGAAGGTTGGGTTTTCCGCAGCAGAAGATGAAGAACTAATTAGATACTTTTACACACAGCAAGAACTTGAGGATATCATTGCAGGATATGACCTAGGTGTTAAGAGGCTGCACTTGAAGAATCTGTATATGGAGCGGATGGGGCAGTTGTTCGATTTGTATAAGTTAAAAGTCTAAAGCAATTACAACACTTTGAAGGAGTCTCATAATTGAGGCTCTCTTTTTTGTATATTGGATCAGACGATTGAACAAGGGGTAGTAATTCATCGATAGTTACACATGTTAATAAAACCCGTCTTTTATCTAGTCTGCTTACAGAATGATATATACAGTGTCCAGCGCTACGATTTTGGGAGTTAACTTCTAGGAGCGCATACTGTAAAGTACAGTAGAAAAAACAAGAAGTCCTTAAAGGACTTCTTGTTTTCTAGTTTCTAATAGACTTTCTCTCAAAGGCATAAAAATATTCTCATAGTGATACCTAACATGAGTTGACGATAGCTGATGTTTACTCGCAACTAGCATTTTCTGATTTAAATGGTTTTTACTATCAACATGCAATATTCTTTGATGATTTTCTGGGTCTAAGGCGATAATTCCCATATCAAAAATCTTATGATGGTTAGGACATAATACAATCATGTTTGAGTTGTCATCAATTCCTTGATGGAATTTATTAAAGGGCTGAATATGGTGAACTTCGGAATAAGAAATTCCATCAATAAATGTAATTTGTTCATTACATATTTGACAAGAGTTACCATATATTTTTTTTAACTTTTTAACCTTGACACTGTCTCTTACCAATCTATCAATGACATTAATTCTGGATTCTATCTTTTTTTTTTCATCTTCTTCATCATTAAAAGCCTCTTCCGATTGAACCATCTCTAAAGCGAGTACGGAGAAGATTGGTTCTTTATCTCTGCTAGTTGTCATGCAGTATTCCTCAAATGCTTGTTTAACAAAAGGAAGGAATCCGTACAATTCTATGATGTCCTGTAATGCAGAACCCTTACTGTTGTATAAAGAATGTAAAACCATATTAGCCCTTAAATCCGTTATTAAAGGAGTAGGCACTCCTTCTTTTAAGGAAATATACTTTAACATGTATGATACTAAATCATGTGGAATGTAAACTCTTGATGCAATTTTCGGATCAAAACTTAACTCATTAGTTTTCCATGTATTGGCTATGAAGTGGGATTTTTGCCATGCCTTTTTTATTGGGAAGGACATTCTTAACTTATGATATTCCTTAATATACTCAGCATTTTTCCCTCGCATTAAAATAAATGGAACAGTCGATTGACTAGAAAAATTCCTAACCTTAACGTAATCCCCTTCAATAATAACATCATCCATCTTCATGGCTTTTTCATGTTCTCCGTTTGTAGGAAACATTTCTCCACTATCGTAACCTGCTGACAATGCTAATGATAAAGATGCCTTAACTGCTAATGCTGCTCCATAATTGTTTAGATGTTCATAATACCTATCCTCGAATAAACAATTAAAATCAAATTCCTTTGGAAAATAAACTGGTCTTCTTTTTTCTTTATTTGTCCATGATACCAATTCTTTAGTATCAATTGGAAACAAGGGAACGTTTCTTTTAGATACCTTTAGAATTTCTTCATAGTAAAAATGATAAAAATTATTTAACGCATCATACTTTCCCTTCGGTTTAAGTTCTTTATCTTCGAATATGTACTTGCGTAATAGACTTTCAACAAGTGCTGTTTCAACATCTTGGTTTCCAGTAAAAGAAATATATTTATCAACCTTACCCTTGTGGGCTTTTAACGAGGACTTCGTTTTATCACTATTAATATAAGACTCAAAAACCTCTTGAATTTTCAATACATCACACCCTTAATAGCGATTATAGTTAAATATTACCACAAATCTGATGTGAAAATTGCAATTTTAACAAATATTGTATAAAAAAAACGGAAGCATGAATCCGAAAAGCACACATACCAATATATGCTCAGAATTGCTCGTGGTTGGTTTTTAAAGTGTCTTTATTAAGTATGGATTAGGGTTGAGTTTGAGGTCATATGTAAGCCTTCTGTGGAGTCGATTGTTTGGTTAGTGTGTTGTGATACAGAAACCACTCTCATCCACACACGCATTCTGTTATTGTTATACACGACTCAAATAATTGACATACTGAACACCCATAAAAGAGTGTCAGTAATATTCTAATTAAGTTCGAGCCTAATTATCTGAATTGAAATAAGTCTAACCTTCATTCGATTGAATAGGATTTATTTTACTGTTTTCGAGACGAATGTTATATAATTCAAAGAAGGTGTGTGTTCTTTTGAAAAAAATACAATATAATGGTAAAATAATCGTATATGTTAAGCCTTTGGAGGTGCAAATATGAGCCTGAAGAGAAAACCAACGCTCATTAAATTTGGTGGAGAAGACGAAAAACAAAAATTCCTCAATTGGGCGTTAGAGAAAAGTCAGCCATCTAAGGGAATAAATAAGGCTAAAGATGCAATGCATTCAGCACAAAGAAATATTGAATTAAACTCAAAAAGAAGTGAATTGACAGGGGAAGTGGAAATTGAAGTGTCAAGGAGTTCCCGTCCTGGTCATTCCTCTAATCCCGCAGTAATAAAGGCTTCCTTAAGTAGACGAAGATCACGGAGAACTCATGCAAAAAGAAAAAGGGATGGAGCTTATGCAATTACTAGCAATAACAGACGTGGATAAAGAGATTATTGAAAATTTCTCATGCTTATTTACTAAATATACATTAGATCAGAAAGAGCTTCGTATTGACCATGAGAAAATTGATTCTTTTCTAAAAGAGGAAGCTTTATCACACCACTTTAATCAACTTGTTAGAACCTATTTACTTCTGAATGATAGAAAAGACAAAGTAATTGGGTTCTTTTCTCTATATAATGAAGAAATTGCAATTAGTAATGGTCAGAAGAAAAGCTTTAAGTTTAAGGGGATTGTGTTATATCAATCAATGGGTAGTGATGTGTACCCTGCGGTTCGTCTGCATCAATTTGCTATTGATAAAGAATACCAAGGTAAAAAATTTGGTGGAAAAAAATATAGCGATTATCTAATAGGACTTGTATTTGAGACTGTCAGACAAGTAGCTGAGAAATCAGGCTGTATGTTTATTGGATTAGAAGCAACAGACAATTCTACTCGGTTCTACGAAAGTTATGATTTTAAGACTCTAAGAAAGAAAAATGGAAAAAACCTCCCATATTTTATTTTTAAAGTTGCCGATTTATTAGCATAATACATATATAAAGAGCTTACTAGTTGAAAGCTCTTTTTTCTTTGTACACTGGCAGCATTTAATCCCCTATTAAATAAATTTCATAATGTAGTCAAAAACAATTAGAAAGTTTGAAAGGAAAAGTCATTGCTACGATGCCTAACGGTAAAAAGTAATTATTCCGAACTGTGTACTGCGCCTCTTACCTATTAGAGCGATCTTTCATATTGGAAAATGTGAGGGATTTCCACAATTCTAGCCCCGACATTAATGTGATAAGTAGATAGTAGGTGTAGAGACACGTTATGAATATTTCCCGATTCGAACAGATACTACTTGGGCGAAAACAAAAAGTCTCCTGTAATAGGAGGCTTTTTGCTTTGCTTTTTCATCAATCTCTTTGCAAGAGTATAGAACACTGCTATTACACTGCGACTATAAAAAGCCAAATAAGTATTAGTAGGAACTGAGTGAAATTATCCTTAGTATCACTTATCATGATTCTCAATTGAATAATACTCTTTAAATTTCCTGATTAAAACCTCCCTTTCTTCTCCTTGATAATCGTTATTTATGCAGTACAATACTGTATCAGTGAACTCTTCCCTACTAACACCAAATCTGGTGTTTAATATATAAGTGATAGCATTTATTCTTGCATCTAAGAACTGTTCATCGGATTGGTTAGTTTGCTCAGGAGCAATGGTTTCTGTAGTGTATAGATAATTTAATACGAACATATTTATACATGTACCTAATAGTGATACTGAAAAGAAAGTTGCGAAAAACAAGCTAAAAGAAAGTACTAAACATACAATTATGTAAAAATATAAATTAAAAGGAAGCCTGATACCTAAAGAAAAATATGAACTGATAAAAAAAATAATTAATATTCCTACAAACCGTCCTATGTAAAAGAAACTAAAAAGAATTGATAATAAGGATTTGAATTTTTCTTCTATAACCATCTGCTGTGTAACCTTATAACCAATTGTTCCTGATATAATTGCCAGACCACTAATAATAAAGCCAAGCATTCCTAACAAACCAAAGGTTGCGTTAAGAAGAATATCTTGGGTTGTGGTTACTATAACTCCGGTTTTACCATCTTGCATGTTGGTCAATGCAAAAATACTAACGATTAAAGTTACCAAAAGTGAACATACCAAAGAAAAGTAAACTTCAAATTTTTTAATGTTAAAAATGTATTTGGGTTTTCCTAAGGTATTGTATAACGACCTGTAATCGTACATTTTTATTAGTTCGTTCATATAGCGACCACTACTCCAATTTATTAGAATCGTCTAGATTTTCTATAGCGGTAGAAATTTTGTCTACTATCGTTCTTCCTTTCTTTGCCAAGAATAACTTTATCCCCTGTTGAGCAGATTTAATTAGTTTAGTTAAGTTATCTTTATCATCTTCAGCAATAGAAGTATTGTAAGGTGAGTCCTTCTCTGAGTCATAGCGGAAAGCAGTGCCATCCTTGCTTTCTCCCTCTACTTCAAGTTTTCCATAACCTTTTTGCATATAAACTTCACTTACATCCAATGTCTCTTTTACTACTTGGGAGTGTACATTTAATCCTTTTTCACTTTTCTTATTTGATTCAAAAATACTTGTTTTTCTTGTGATATTCCCTTGTTTTAATTGCTCGGTATTACGGTCGAATAACTCCTGTAATGCCTCTTCATTGGCATTTGGAGGGATAATAGTAGACTTTATCTTTCTAACCTTATGAAGCATTTTTAAGCGTTCATGAGCCTTGTAGGGGTCTGGTAGTAAAAAAACCTTAAATCCAACACTTTCTATGTGTGTATCTAGCAAGTTTTGAAAAGCATCATTGAATTGTTTATAACCAAACTTATTTCGAACGAAAAAACAGATAATTTCAGACTCTAAGTCAAAATAAAAAGATGTACTTATTGAATTGTCTTGATGAACAACTGGTATGGATACTCTTGCCTTTTCATCAAACTTTTCACTGAAAACTGGATAACGTCTTACTAACTTCCCTGTAATGAATTTCTTACCTTTTCCTTGACTCTTATTAAGTTCGGAAAAATTATAGATTTCTGTGAGTTCAACAGACCTCGTTTCTCCTCTTTCCTTTTCGTAAAATTCACGAAAATCCGTTACTTTATACTCTTTTTTATCGTCCAAAGTTTTGTATATGGTATCCATAATTTCTGGAATTGATATATCCCCTTCATAAACACTAAATATATTTGAATTTACGTTAACCTTGGAATAATAAAGGATAGCCATTCGTTTCTCCTTTTCACTTATAAGATTCATTTTAGTAAAATCTTACCATAAAAGGGTTTAAATTAATTCGAATTCAAACAATTTTCATTAAGAATAACAAAAAGATACAAGATTTCGAAGGTGTTGAAATCTCTGCCTAGGTACATCACTAATGATCTGAATATTGTTATACACCAATCCTCTATAAACCCCTGAACGCTGAGATTTGCACGTGATGTCATTTTTACTGTTTCCCTTACCTCTTCCCAATAAAACTTTTCATTAGATTAAATCTATGGGCATTACGTAAGCCTTAGGTGGGGGATTCTTATGCATGTTGGTGCGATACAAAACCACGCACATCCACAAACAAGCATTCGATATATTTCCGACACGACTCATATACTGGGTACGATTTACTGTAGAAAAGTGTTAATACATTTAGTTATAAACTAATGTAGTTCGATAAGGATAATCGAAAACAGAGATGTATCCTAATAGGTGACTCAAAGGAATAGTATCACTACTTTTTAATGTTGTTTTCAAAGTAGTATGTTAATCTAGAGCGTGCCTTAAGTTTACAATCAATAAGCATTACAATATTGTAAATTTAGAGTATTAATTAGATTTAATTTACAAAATGTAAAATAAGTCATTGAATCTATTTTTACAGTGTGCTATCTTTGATTCATCGGATACATATGGAGGAACGATGAACTTGAACATAGCATATATTAGAGTATCAACAGTTGAACAGAACGAAGCAAGACAAGTACAAGCAATGAAGCAGTACAACATAGATAAGGTGTATCAAGAAAAGGTTTCAGCTAAGAATATAGATAGACCTAAGCTACAAGAGATGTTAGATTTTGCAAGAGAAGGAGATACAATCTACGTTGCAGACTTTTCAAGATTAGCACGATCTACAAAAGACTTGTTAGAACTAGTTGAACTATTAGAATCAAAAGGAGTTCAATTAGTATCCATTAAAGAGAATATTGATACCTCGACCGCAACTGGTAGATTGATGTTAAAGATGATTAGTGCAATTAATGATTTTGAACGTGAAAATATGCTTGAAAGACAACGTGAAGGTATTGCTATAGCTAAAGCAGCAGGAAAGTACAAAGGACGAAAAGAAGTATCGATTCAAGACTTCGACAAGCAATATCAAAGATATATCATTCGAGAACTATCGAAGTCTCAGCTTGCAAAGGAATTAGGTGTATCAAGACCAACACTAGACAAATTAATTAAAGAGCATCAACAGGTGACTATTTAAAGGGACGTCCAGAAAGGAGTCTCTTTCTTTTTTATGGGTAGGGGAGGGTATTTCCCACGTTATAAGCCCCGCATCTATAGGATAGGTACAATAGTAGGTGTATCCACACGTCACGAATTGACCCGATTCGAGTAGATACTATTGTATTGAAAAGCCTCCAGTTTAATAGGAGGCTTTTATTCTTACTTTTATTTATCAATTTCATTGCTCTGCAAAGGCAACATTTACTATTAAAAATTGCAGTGCGAAAAGCAGGAACTGAATTGGCAATCACAGCTAAAAATAGTTCGGTTAATGTGAATTCAAGTATGTATCGATAATTATTGAAGAAGTAGTAATTAGGTTATATTAAGAAGTTGAGACAGATTAAAAAAGAGATGCGTTCACTCTCTTTCATAAACCTTTTTCCTTAAGGTATTTATCAACGATACCCTTAACCACTTGCTCAAGGTAGTTGTTATTAGGTGTCGTTTTCTGGTTTCTAATGAACAGTGTCTGCAAATCGTGGTTAAACTCCATGTCTACTGTGTCCTTGTATGTAACACCTAACTCTTCAAGGTATGTAGCAGGAATAATTACACCCAATGAATTTCCTACTTTCACAATCTTTCTCTCCAATTAAAATCACCACCTACTGGGATTATAACATTGTTGTTGGTTACTCTCTTGTGTTAATGCACGAATATACAGGGCGTATTGAGATAGCGGATCAAAGAAAGCGTGTTAATGCCTAATACCCTATCCAAGCGGTATAGGTTGATTGGTGATATCAAGCGCCCAAAGGTAGGTAAATCACATGAAAATGCATTATCGAATTATCTATACAGGAAATGGAATAGAGGCTGGAGAGCATAGAACAGCTGAACAGTGCGATAAAAGAGGTTACATTGGTAAAACATTCAATTCAATTTGATGAAGTAATTATAACCATGCAACAGAGGACAGTCCATATAGATTTTCCTTTTTATAGAATCTAAATTAGCTTGGAATGTCATTTTTGCGGTTCTGAGTCGAATCGCAACTAATTCATATTCATATTTGCAATCTATTAGGAAGCTATAACAGGCGTGTGTGTAGGGGGGCGTGATTACCACTTCATCACAGGTGCTGTTTTCAGAAGGGGTGCTAGGTAGGTGCATCCACACGAAAGGAAAAAAGGAAAAAACTAATCAATGGAGAATAAGTAATGAAAGAGAATTGGAGATGAAGTATGGCAAAACTAAGTTTTGAACAATTGATTTATATGGCGATTATCACTGCTCTTGCAACTGGCATTATAACTTTCTTTGCTAATGTATTATTTCATTACTTGAAAAATAAGCTCGATTGGTTTGGTAGCGTAAAGACCTTTAAACGTGATTATTCGTTTGAACAATTAAAAGAGCTTTATATTCCATCATATGCGATCGTGGCTCAATCGGAATTTTTAAGAAGATTTGAGCATTTTGATGATAAACCATATGATGAGTTTCCTTTTATTGAAGTAGCAAAAACCAAGACAAAAACTGTTTTAGGTTTAGTTGGAGGTCAAATAAAAAGAGAAACAATTAATTTTTCTGATGTTATAACAGAATTCAATAAAGAACAGCTATCAAACATGATTATTGATAAGGGTATTTTTGCTTCACAGGAATTGTTAAAGCTAGCAGTAGCTTATAGATATGTACATAAATTCTATACAGACGAAACGATTGAATCGGAGAAGTTAGAAAATTTCCAAATTCAAGAGGTGGATTTAATAAACAGGATTGTCAGACTCATTGTAAGAGAAACGAATGAAAAGCTTAAACAATGCAGTTTACACTATAGTGAAAATGAAATTGAGTTATCGACAATGTTAGTTGATTATGCGAAAACAGAAATGGAGACAGACGCCCCTAAAACGCTTTGAAAGTCTCATTGGGGTGATGTCTCTACGATGAAAGCGGTGAGCAGTTAATGAGACAGTGTTCTGGTGCTATTATCTCAGGAGGGCAAGGCACTTGCTAAACTGCGGGATGACTTTCGTGAAGGTAGACCAAGAAATCACTCCAAGCAACAGGTAGAACATGCCTTGAAATGGCTTGAGACTCATACATACAAAGAAGTAGAAGCAATGACAGTCATTACTAAAAGACGTTCATTCGCAGGAAGAATGAGCAACAAGATAAACTTATAACTTAGATTCAGGTGTAATTTTGAATATATTAAAAGTTTTGAATTGAATTAATTGGAGTATTTTGGTATAATCTAATTGTCTTATCTAACTGGTGATAAGAGGAGAAGGTTTGGCATTGTCAACTTCGGCAATGTTAAGAATTAGCTTTACGACTAGAGTCGCCAAGACGTCGATCAGTAAGTCAATGAGCATAATATCCAATCCTTCCACAATCAAATAGACAATCATTTGTTTAATTAGATTGTACCGTATAAGTGGAAACAAGTTAGCCTTACTGTCAGGTGATTATGATGCGAAAGGTATTATTATACTAGTACCCTAAACTCCTTATTATCTTTCAGGCGAGAAAGTGTATGCTAGGGAGGTTTTCTGATGGATCAGAGTAATAGGCTACGATTACATAATCTCCCCAGCTCTTCACAAATAGACATGAAGAGATACCGCTCTAAAGGATATCTTCATTTTGATAAAAGAATAAAAATGGAGCATGTTTACCAAAAAATTCAGGATCAAAACTGGGTTGCGGGACATGCTTTTTTGCCATTCATTCATTATAAGATTAAGTTAAATAAGTATACGGTAAAGCCAGATGTCACTTCAAAAGATCTGAGATTATGTAAAGATCAGAAGTTCTTCAAGTTTAAAAAGCCTAAGGAAAGAATGATATACTATGCTTCGCATTTAGATAGTTATATATACAAGTACTATGGTGAGCGATTAAATGATGCCTACAATGAATATGCAAAACAGAAGGGTATTGATGAAATTGCTATCGCATATAGGAATAATAAGTCAGGTGAAAATAATATCGACTTTGCAAAAGAAGTGTTCAAGTTTATCCTTCAACAGGATAATGCTGTAATTATAGCACTAGATTTCACAAAGTTTTTCGATACTATTAATCATAAGGTTTTGAAAGAGAATATTAAAACAGTATTAGGTGTTGATAAGTTACCTTTGGATTTTTATAAAGTGTTTAAGAGTATTACTAATTTCAGTTACATCGATAAGGCAGCAATAGATGAATACTTAATTAGTAAATATGGGGAAAAGCAATTGAAGAAGTTGAAAAAGCAAGGAACTCTAAAACGAATTATGAATCCTACTGAGTTTAGAGAGTTCAAAAAATACCGTATTGAGACGCATGAGGATAATTATGGAATTCCTCAAGGGTCAGGTATGAGTGCTGTTTGTTCCAATGTTCATCTTATTAAATTTGATTCGAGCCTAAAGAAATGGGCTGAAAGTAAGAGTGCTTTATATAGAAGATACTGTGACGACCTAATTATTGTTATTCCTTTGGCAAAAGACAACAAAACGAATGTTAATGCCTTGGTAGACGAAGTATATGAGATAATAAAAGAATACGATGATTTAAAGGTACAAGAAGAGAAAACCGAGATACGCATCTATGAAAATGGACGAATAAAGACACTGGAAAATAAGCTCGACAAAATTGATTATCTTGGTTTCTTATTAGATGGTGAGACGATAAAAATTCGTGAGAAGAGTGTATTTAAATACTATAGCCGTGCATATAGAAAGGCAATGATATCTAGAAAAAGGACCAAAGATAGGGGGATTAAAACTTACCGATGGAAGTTATATAAGCTTTATACTCATCTAGGCTATGATTATAAAGGATATGGTAATTTCATATCGTATGCCCAAGAAGCGCATGAGAAAATGATTGAACTACCAGTTCGGGTTTTAATTAAAAATCAGGTGAGAAAGCACTGGAGTAAAATTCAAGGTAAGTTACGTAAAGGGTAGTAGCGTTTAAAGAAATGTCTAATACTCGAGTAATTTAACACTTTTCGAAATATGAGAAAATCCTTAGAATTGGATGGACGATTCAAGAGGTGGGGGATATTTCCATATTATGCACCCACCTTCTATGATACAAAGCTATAGGATTAATCCACACATTACAGATAATTGTTATCCCCGAGAAACCCGCACTTATATTGACTCCAAAATCCAATACCTATTGTTAGAACGCTCCTTTACTTGCTTAATGAAATATCGATTTTATTTATTGAAATAAGCACTAGCCAAAACAGTCCTGAGAATAGTGACTGTTTTTTGCTTGGAATAATTTCTTTAATAACTTTTTCAAAAACAAAAATTATTTGGTTATATGATTTTGTTGGAAAAGATAGTCCCCCTTTACATTCCTTGATTTTTGTATGTATATAGTATAATGGACATATAAGATCTTTCAGAAAATGGATGAATAGAAACTTTTCATTTTTTCGAGGGAATGAGATGTACTTGCTAACTTGGGAGAGACAGCGGAGAAAAATGCATTTCATTACCTTCATACAACATTAATGAAGCTGCGATTGTACCGAATAACCGTTTCGTAGCTAAGGTAGATATAAGTTATTACATCGAGAATTTGGTGATCTAATTGATACATTCATAAATACAATCAATGATAACCTTTATGTCAACTAAGCAATAGGAGGAAAACAGGAGTGTATAGATTAGATGCAGTCAACAATAGATTAGAAGAAATCCAAGAAACTACTTTCTCCGAAAATGATTTGAAAGAGCGGCAACACATCGAAGAGTGGATACGTAAAAGCCCAGATGTATTAGGCGAAGACTTACTGATTATTGCCCATGAATACGATAAATTTGAAGTGAATGAACGGCTAGACCTTCTAGCGATCGATAAAGAAGGTAATTTAGTGATCATTGAAGTGAAAAGAGACGCAACGGGTAGCAATGTCGACTTCCAAGCTCTGAAATATGCTTCATATTGTGCAAGACTAAGTCCAAATGATATTCTGGAGACTTACGAAGAATATGTAAAGGTGAATTCTGCAGTAACTAATGCTAAGGATGAACTGATGGAATTTTTAGAAGTGGAGATCGAAGAGGAATTAAACAATATCCTTAACAACAGCCAACGGATTATCATAGTTGGAAAAGATATTGATAAGAGAATTCTTTCCGTTTGCACATGGTTGTATGAGAATAGCATTGATATAAAATGTGTAACGATTAAACCTTATAAGTTGGAGGATCAGATCATCTTAGACACAAATCAAATTATTCCACCATATAAGCTTGAGGACTATTATATTAATAAGAAGACTACAGCTAAAGAACGAAAAATTAGCATAGATCAAGATGTATCAACCTTTTTGCAGGAAATTTCAAACTTCGTAAATACGAAAACGGAATATACGGCTCGCTATGGTGGCAAAAGAGATTACTTTGTCGGACATCAGTTTTTGAACATTCCTTGGAAGTTTGTTTTTGTTTATAAGAAAGACCGAACAGCCTCCGTATTTATTGAGTCTTATAAAAAAGAAGGAACAGACTTAATTCGATCCATTGCTTCAAATCACCTTGAAGAATTAAGAGTGTTATTAGGATGCGAAGTGGAATTAATTAGAGGCTCAAAAAACACAGATCTTTATAAGTTAGTTGCTAAGTTGACCTTCTCTGAGCATCAGTCCTTTGATGAATGTGTCAGTCAGTATACAAACACTTTTGTGAAGTATCAACAGTTCTTAAAAGCCAAAGTTCGTCATTCTTGAAATAAATGGTAGTTGGTGAAATTTAACTGTTTATTTGATGGCTCAAATGTTAAGTCATCACGAGAGACACGTTCTTCACCTTTTTTGTCCCGTGCAGTGGATTTGTTAAGATAACATCGAAGTTAGAACTTCTTGAACCATCTATTTTGTCTAAAGCTTTCCAAGGAGAACTTGGAACAAATGACCCAAGTGAAGAATATGCTATTGAAATTTTAAAAGAATTGCTACAGAACAAGCTAAATAATTGTAAGAAGGCATCCATCTAAATAGTGGATGTTTTTTTATTGTATCAATAGAGAAAGTTGTTTCTAAAGTAGGAGTGCGAGTGTCATTGTATTGGATTAATACTTGAATGATGTAATATACTAGCCAGGCTAACAATGATGTCATTGAGCCTATATAGGTGTTTCATAGGAATGCTTGCCAAAAGGTTTGAGTATTTGTTAGTCGTAATTCTAACCCACCTCAAAATATAATATTACTAGTATTGTAATGAGTATTATACTAAGTTATAATAAAAATCACGATTACGGTCTAAGTTCGAAAAGTGACCGTTATACTGAACTGAAGAAAAACAGCGATATGTCTCAGTAGCTCAGCTGGATAGAGCAACGCCCTTCTAAGGCGTCGGTCGGGAGTTCGAATCTCTCCTGGGACACTAACTAAAAAAAGCCAAAACCTTCTAAGGTTTTGGCTTTTTTACTTATTTAAGCTGTTTAAGTTAACGAGGGTAATTTCGATTTGCATCTTTTTAACCATTAATCTTCATATGACGATAAGAAGTTTTTTATTTGATATTTATCGCAGGTGGATGACCTTTTATGTCGAACTTGTTATAAATAAGGAGATGTTTAAATGAATAAAGATAGATTATTCAAGTTCATTCAAACTTCCACTCGGGGTAATTTCTTCTCAGTCGAAATATCCGAAGATGGAACTGAAGTGGTCCAATTGGCCAAGGAGTTAGAAAAAGAAGGAAGAATCAAGTTGAGGGAATGCACACGAAAAGAACAAGGTGTTTATCTGGAAGGAATACTTAAGTTTGTGCCTAGCTAATACTTAATGGGCCCTAACGAAGGATTTATATTAGTATGCCCCAAAGAAAAAAGGCATCCATGATTGGATGCCTGCTGTTTTTTTGAGGGTTTATAAAACTCGAACGTTGCTTCCAGGTACTCGCTTTCCGAGGGCGGTCCGGGAGTCTCCTCGGCGCTCTTTGCGCCTGCGGAGTCTCCCTAGGACGCGCTTTTCCCTCAGGAGTCTCGCACCTTCCGTTCCGATCAATATTGTTTAAAATTTAGGTAGAACTCCTTTTGTCTACAAATTCAGGCATCCATAATCGGATGCCTTTTTTCTATATCAAATTCTATTTAATGTTTGGAGATTTTTTTAAATGATTTCAGGGTTTTTGATTATTGCAGTCTTCAAATCTTCGACGGGTGGACTTTTATCATCATCTTCACTAAGTTGCATCATCGCGCTTGATTTGTTTTGTATAAGTATTTCGATCGTATCGCGTTATTCTGGCAGTGATACCTCGTATTGTTCAGATAAATGATGTAATGCCTTGTGTAAATCGGTGTTATGGATTGAAGGAACAATCGCATCGTTTTCATCTTTCAATATCCTCCTTTAAAGCTTTTTCACGCTTATTTAGCAAATTATTGAGAGATGATAATTATACAAAGAAGGCTATATTTCGACATGGGAAATTAAGCTTGTTATTCAATATACTATATCGCATGATATGAAGCCCCTCTGGCTATCAAGCTCATTTTTGGATACTTTGCGGGAGTTGTAAATAAATCAGAAAAAACATTGACATATCACAAACAAATTAATATTATGTTTAGTATATTATAGACTTTATAGGGAAGTGTTTGTTTTATGAAGAACGCTGAAATGTTTTGGAGTGCATCTCAGGATGAGCTTAAACAAGGGTATATCGAAGGTGAGAATCAATATGTTTGTTTGTTGTGCGGAAATGCAATTGAAAAGGGGATAGTATACCAGAAAGATGGGGTTCTTTATGAAGCGAAGAGATATATGCGAATTCATATTGAACATGCACACCGCTCTGTTTTTGAATACTTGATTGATCTCGATAAAAAACTTACAGGTCTCACGGACCATCAAAATCGCCTTCTTCGCCTTTTTTACCAAGGGAAGAATGATGCTGAAGTTCAGGAGGAAATGGGAATTGGCAGTCCTTCCACCATTCGGAACCATCGCTTTGTGTTGAAAGAGAAAGAGCGTCAGGCTAAGTTGTTTTTAGCCCTGATGGAACTTTTGAAAGATAAAGATGAACATGCGCCGGCATTTATCCCGCTTCATCAAAAAGCAAGGATGGTCGATGATCGTTATAACGTTACCGAGGATGAAAAGGTGACTGTATTGAAAAAATACTTCCCTAAAGGCAGTCAGGATGCTTTAAAGTCTTTCCCGCCAAAGGAAAAACAAAGGCTGATCATTCTCCAAGAAATTATGAACCGTTTTGAAAATGAGCGGAAATACGAAGAAAAAGAAATCAATCAAATATTGGGTGCCGTTTATCATGATCATGTTCTTTTGAGAAGATATTTAATAGAATATGGATTCTTGGATAGAAAGCCTGATGGGAGCCAATATTGGCTGAAGAAATGATGACTGGAGGCGAGGAAGATGGATCGTAAAAAAGAATTGAAGCAATTATATAAAGAAACGAAAGTTGAAGCAGGTGTTTACCAAATCAAAAATACGGTAAATAATAAAGTCTTTATCGGAAGCACCAGGAATTTAAAGACGTTGAAGGGGAAACAATTTGAATTGGAAATGGGAACAAACACCAATAAAGTGCTGCAAGGTGAGTGGAACCAATATGGAAAAGATGCTTTTTCTTTTGAGGTACTGGAGGTATTGAAGCCGAAAGAAACAGGATTTTTTGATGTTAAACGGGAATTGAAAAAACTTGAAGAAGAGTGGATGGAAAAAATACAGCCATATGAAGAACGGGGATACAATAGAATGAGAACCAACTGACTTGTACGTAGCCTTTAGAGATTCTCCGAGATTCCCAGCTCCGGATTTACTCAGGGATCGGACTTGTTGTTAGTTTTTAAATGGTTTAAGCTAGTAATGAGGGACCTGTTTGTAAAATAGGGGGGACCCGTGGAGGACCTTCAATAAATAATTAATTTTGGGAGTTGCAAATGAAAAAAATAGGATGGGCCATAACGGGGATAGGAGCAATCATTGCGCTGGGGGCCTTGCTTTATCCTTTGAATGTTATTGATAAAACACTATGTATATATTTATTGCTTGGCGGTGCTGGGCTAATGTTCATCGGGTCTATGTCCAGGGCCTTTTCGCTCCTGAAAAGATGATTCTAGAGGTTGATCAAAAACGTTCGATTAAGGTGATATCATGGAGAAAAACCAATTGAAATATGCCCAGCAGCATCTGGCTAATGAACGCACCTTCTTAGCGTGGATAAGAACGGTGATTGCGATAGTGGGGGTTGGTTTTCTTGCGACAAGCCTGCATTTTACGATTGGTGTGCATCGGGATGCCCGGATTGACTTGATCAGTATCGTGCTGGGGATGTTTACGTGTGTGTTGGGCCTTGTGATTACAGTGCTGGCGACGTTAGGTTTTCTTCAGAAGAAGCGGCAAATCAATGAAGGGACGTTCCAGCCCTCAAGTGCGCACGTCATTCTAATCGCTGTTTTCATGGTCATATTATTATCGATGATCATTTTATATTTTGTTTTCATAAAAGTTTAAAACTGTCCTAACCAATATAGGGCAGTTTTTTTAGTTTCTACTATAATATACTTATTCTAACATCGTTACGGAAAGATTT
The DNA here is from genome assembly GCF_030817135.1 of Peribacillus sp. V2I11. Classification (NCBI taxonomy): domain Bacteria; kingdom Bacillati; phylum Bacillota; class Bacilli; order Caryophanales; family Bacillaceae; genus Peribacillus; species Peribacillus sp. V2I11. The sequence goes on from NZ_JAUSYW010000001.1 coordinate 3,930,366, forward strand.
CTCCCATTAATTAAATTCAATCAAAAAACGAAAGCTTGAAAAACACTGAATTTCATTTTGGTTATGAAAGAGTAATGAAAACCTTTTAAAACATTTCATTCAGTATTGTCCACGTCAGCATTAGTGAAACTTAGGCTTTACCGGAAGGGTATATCAGCGGCTAGGAAAAGATCGAAAAGTTTTTCTTTCGCCTTCCTTTAAAAATTTTTCATCAGCCTTCTTCAGTTTGTAAGTAAACTTAACATGGGTAATTCTAGCTTAAAAAACTTTTGGAAGTACTTTCCTTCATTCAATTTCAATCACGTTTTAAATATTTGTTTAATTTCCATTTTGTGAGATATGATAAAGAGGAACTAAAAGGAGGTCATCAGGATGGTGGATATCAAAAAAGGTGAAAGTTCTTTTTTTGTTGAAGAATCTGGTGAGAAACTAGCGGAAATCACATTCTTTAAATCAGGTGATGATGAAATCACGGTCGATCATACCGTTGTTTCTGACGAGCTACGCGGGCAAAAGGTAGGAAATGCCCTTGTTGAAAAGGTAATAGGGTTCGCAAGGGAAGAAAAACTGAAAATTGTTCCGGTATGTTCGTTCGTTCAAAAACAATTTGAAAAAAATGCAGAATACGAGGATGTATTGGCTAAATGAACCAGAGGGCTGGATCAGGGGATGATTAATATCACCTGTGTTCAGCCCTTTGTCATTTTTTAGATAATCTTCACCCCTTCAATTCTCCAAGAAAATAATATTAAACGCCTTTCCGCCTACAGTGTTGTTCGCATTTAATATAGGGGAGGTGCTAGGATGGCCATCAAATTACAAACCCTATTGAATCGCGCAAAGGAGAATATGGGAAGCGGTATGAACCCGGTCGTGAACGAGTCGATACTCGAAGTGGTTAAATTAGCTTATGAAGCGGGGATATTTGTTCAAATAACGGCTGGTTATCGAAGTTTCCCAGAACAAAATGAATTGTATGAACGAGGCAGAACGAATAAATCAAAGCCAATCGTGACTTATGCCAGAGGGGGCCAATCCTTGCATAACTATGGACTTGCTGCAGATTTTGTCATTGTTAGTGATGACGGCAAGCGGGCATTGTGGACAGAGGGCGAAAAGTGGACGAGGGTAGCAGCCATAGCAAAATCCCTGGGATTTGTTTGGGGAGGGGATTTTGAATTGTTCCGTGATTTTCCGCATCTTGGAATGACAGGCGGTTTAACCACGAGAGATCTTCAAAAGGGATTGAGGCCGAATCTTGTATCAAGAGTGGCGTCAGTGAACAGTGAAAATGAAGCTGAAAGGTAAAATGGATGATCCGTTATTTGAGAAAACCATTACTAGTGACTGGCATCATGTGGGTAGCGCGAGGATTTTTCTTCAGTGGAGAAGTTTGTTATCACTTTAATGATTTTAATGGGAAATCTGACGTTTTTAAAAATTAAAAATTGAAAAAACTTTTTTTATAGAATGTGGTCATGATAGGTATGTAAGCGTATACAACAAATCTTTCAATTTAGAATTATCAAAAAATTTAAAAAAACCTGTTGACTACTACCTGAAATACACGTAAGATAATCACAAATACAAGACATCAAACATAAGCGTTTCGAAAAATATGAATAATGCGAAAAGCATTGAAGAGGATAAGTAGTCTTTTAAAAAGGCAGTCACAGAGAGCCGGGTAGCTGAGAGCCGGTATTGTCCCGAAAGATGAACTCACCTTGGAGTTTCAGCTTGAACGTCAGACTAGTAGGGCTGAACGGGTGCGTACCAGTACCCGTTACCAAAACAGAGAATAGTGTAGGCTATTCAAAGTGCGCATGGAGTTTCATGCGAAAAAGGGTGGTACCGTGGAGTGGCTCATCAAGCCTTTTCACCCCTTTAACTTGCCGAGTGCAAGTACATTTGGGGTGAAAAGGCTTTTTTGTATGCGTAAAAAGCTGAAAATTCTGAATGTTAAGAAAACATTTAATGGAAAAGCGAAGGAGGTTTTTACGAAATGACACAAAAGTCAGTTGTTGCTGATCGGAAAAGTGGAAAGACACATTATAGCGGTGCCGAATTTCTGCTGGATGCATTGAAAAAGGAAAATGTTGAAGTCATCTTTGGTTATCCGGGTGGTTCTGTATTGCCGATTTATGACAAGCTTTACAGTTCAGAACTTTTTCATATATTGACAAGGCACGAACAAGGTGCGATTCATGCAGCGGAAGGATACGCCAGGATTACCGGCAAGCCGGGGGTGGTCATAGTCACATCCGGTCCAGGGGCAACGAACATTGTCACCGGTTTGGCCGATGCGATGATTGACTCTTTACCGCTTGTGGTAATTTCGGGTCAGGTAGCTACCAGTGTAATTGGTTCGGATGCTTTCCAGGAAGCTGATGTACTGGGGATTACTACCCCGATCACAAAACATAACTATCAGGTAAGGAAGCCGGAAGACCTTCCGCGCATTATAAAAGAAGCTTTTTATATCGCTTCCAGCGGCCGGCCCGGTCCAGTATTAATCGATATACCTAAGGATATGGCCATTATAGAAGGTGTATCGCCGGATAAGGAGCCAGAAATGGATCTCCCTGGCTATCAGCCGACGACCAAGCCGAATTACTTACAGATCAGAAAGCTTGTTGAAGCCGTAAGCGGGGCGAAAAGACCGGTCATCCTTGCAGGGGCGGGTGTCCTGCATGCAAAGGCCTCCCATCTATTAAAGGAATATGTCGAGCAGCAAGGCATTCCCGTCGTCCATACTTTATTGGGTCTTGGCGGCTTTCCGGCGGAACATCCTCTCTTTATCGGAATGGGTGGTATGCATGGCTGCTATGCAGCAAACATGGCGTTATCGAAATGTGATCTATTAATCAATATCGGTGCCAGGTTCGATGATCGATTGACTGGGAATCTAGCGAAATTCGCACCGCATGCAACGGTGGCCCATATCGATATTGATCCAGCGGAAATCGGTAAAAATGTGCCGACAAAAATTCCGGTCGTTGGAAGTGCCAGGGAAGCACTGGCGGAGTTGATTGCGCAAAATGGCAAGAAACCTGAAATTGATGAATGGACAACACAGCTGACTGCATGGAATGAAGAGTTCCCATTGCGTTATACACATGAAGAAGGCGTACTGAAACCTCAGCGGGTCATCCAGATGCTTCATGAAAAAACGAATGGGGAGGCCATTGTTACGACGGATGTCGGACAGCATCAAATGTGGGCAGCGCAATACTATCCGTTGAACAAACCGAATTCTTGGGTCACTTCCGGTGGATTGGGGACGATGGGCTTTGGCTTACCTTCGGCTCTCGGAGCGCAACTGGCGAATCCGAAAGCGACGGTGCTTTCCATATCGGGGGATGGTGGATTCCAGATGTGCCTGCAGGAACTTTCAGTCATTGCCGAAATGAATCTGCCAATCAAAATCATCATCGTCAACAACGGGGCACTAGGGATGGTAAGGCAGTGGCAGGAACTCTTTCATGATAAACGTTTCTCACACAGCATTTTTCAATCGCATCCGGATTTCGTGAAATTGGCCGATGCATATGGAATTCCGGGATACAAAGTGACGACGGAGGAAGAAGCGAGCAACTGCCTGGATGTAGCGTTAAAGACTGATGGTCCGGTGTTGATTGATTTCCGGGTAAAACAAAACGAAAATGTCTTTCCGATGGTAGCACAAGGAAAAGGGCTTGATGAAATGGAAGGAGTTTAATCAATGAAGGGAATTCTTAGCCTCACCGTGAACAACCGGCCAGGCGTCCTGAATCGGATTACGAACCTGTTCACGAAAAGAAATTATAACATTGAAGGCATGACTGTCGGACCTTCCGAACAGGATGGCATTTCAAGGATGACCTTTGTGGTCGATGTTGATGACGAAGCTGTCATTGAACAGATCACCAAGCAATTGAATAAGCAGATCGATGTTTTGAAAGTATATGATATTACGAATCAATCGATTGTGGCGAGGGAACTTGCACTCATTAAAATATTGGTGACCACACAGACCCGAGCCGAGATTTATTCAGTCATCGAACCCTTCCGAGCTTCAGTTATTGATGTCAGTAAAGATAGCCTGACAGTTCAAATCACAGGGGAATCGGATAAAATCGAAGCCTTCATTGAACTGATCAAGCCATATGGCATCAAGGAATTGGCAAGGACAGGGACAGCCGCCATCCCGCGTGGAATGCAAATTGCACACGCTAAGAGTGCGACAATCGTATAAAACAAAACAAAAAACCAAAACAAAAAACCAAAACAAAAAACCAAAACAAAAAACCAAAACAAAAAACCAAAACAATGATGAAAAGGGAGATGTAATTATTATGGCAAAAGTATATTATAACGCAGAAGCAAACGAGAATTTTTTCAACAATAAAAAGGTAGCGGTCATCGGATATGGTTCACAAGGACACGCACACGCACAAAACCTACGTGACAGCGGTGTAGATGTAATCATCGGAATCAGGAAAGGTAAATCCTTCGATAAAGCGGTGGAAGACGGCTTTAATGTTTACACAGTGAAAGAAGCCGCTGAACAGGCAGACGTGATCATGAACCTATTACCGGATGAAACTCAGCCGAAAGTATACCAAGAAGAAATCAAACCGGTATTGCGTGCAGGCCAAGCGTTAATGTTCGCACACGGATTCAACGTCCATTTCAATCAAATCGTTCCTCCGGCAGACGTAGATGTATTATTAGTCGCTCCAAAAGGTCCGGGACATCTTGTTCGCCGTACATATGAACAAGGTGCAGGGGTGCCGGCATTGTTCGCCATCCATCAAAATGTTACGGGTGAAGCAAGAGAATTGGCCCTTGCGTACGCTCGGGGAATCGGTTCTTTAAGAGCTGGCGGTTTGGAAACTACTTTCCAGGAAGAAACGGAAACGGATCTATTTGGAGAGCAGGCCGTACTTTGCGGCGGATTGACTGCCCTTGTGAAAGCTGGATTCGAAACCTTGACAGAAGCTGGATATCAACCGGAAGTAGCATATTTCGAGTGTTTACATGAACTTAAATTAATCATCGACCTTATGTATGAAGGCGGTATGGAAAACATGCGCTATTCCATTTCTGACACAGCTCAATGGGGAGATTTCGTTTCGGGACCACGCGTTGTGACGGAAACTACGAAAGAGGCCATGAAAGCGATCTTGAAAGACATCCAAGACGGTGAGTTCGCAAAAGGATGGATCTTGGAGAACCAAGCGAATCGTCCAGTCTTCAATGCTATCAATAATCGTGAAAACCAACATCAAATCGAAGTGGTTGGCCGTGAATTAAGAAAAATGATGCCATTCGTAAAACCTCAACAAAAAGAGAAAGAAGTGGTAGCCGTTGCGAAAAATTAATATATTTGAAACTACACTTCGAGATGGGGAGCAATCAGCCGGTGTAAATTTGAATTTTACCGAAAAACTTGAAATTGCTTATCAGCTTGAAAGATTGGGTGTTGATATTATCGAAGCCGGTTTTCCGGCAGCTTCCAAAGGGGATTTCAACTCCGTACAGGAAATCGCGCGCAAAATTAAAAACAGCTCTGTCACAGGGCTGGCGCGTGCTGTAAAAGGAGATATTGATGCAGCTTGGGATTCATTAAGGGGCGGCGCAGAACCAAGATTGCATACGTTCATCGCCACTTCGCCCATTCATCGTGAATATAAGTTGAAAATGTCGAAGCAGCAAGTGATTGAAAAGTCGGTTGAAATGGTCAAGTACGGGGCAGCGCGTTTTCCGATCGTACAATGGTCTGCAGAAGATGCAAGCCGTACAGAGCTTGACTACTTGGCAGAAATCGTTGAAGCGGTCATTCAAGCTGGTGCCAAGGTCATTAATATTCCTGATACAGTAGGGTATGCAGCTCCAATCGAATACGGAAACATTTTCAGATACCTTCGTGAACATGTTCCTTCTATTGATAAAGTCAGTTTATCTGCACATTGCCATGACGATCTTGGAATGGCAACGGCCAATTCATTGGCTGCCATCGAAGGCGGGGCTACGCAAGTCGAAGGCACAATCAACGGAATTGGTGAACGTGCCGGAAATGTGGCGCTTGAAGAAGTGGCTATGGCTCTCTACATCCGTAAAGATTTCTATCAAGCGGGAACGGATCTTGTATTGAATGAAATTAAAAGGACCAGTGATTTGGTCAGCCGCCTTACTGGAATGCAAGTTCCTGCTAATAAAGCCATAATTGGTGCCAATGCATACGCACATGAATCTGGCATTCACCAGGATGGCGTGTTAAAAGAAAAAACGACATACGAAATCATATCACCTGAACTCGTCGGGGTTTCGTCCAATTCACTCGTTTTAGGGAAACATTCAGGACGGCATGCTTTCAAAGAAAGATTACAAGAGTTGAATTTTACGGTAACGGATGAGGAAATGAACTCATTATTCGTCCAATTCAAGGAATTGGCAGATAATAAAAAGACCATGACTGATGAAGATATCGTTGCGCTGGTGCTTGAAGAGAAAGCGACGGATATCAGTTTTTATGAAATGATTTCGTTACAGATTTCCCACGGTACACATCAAACGGCGACCGCGACGGTTACACTGAAAAAAGGCGATAATGAAGAGATTCAGGAAGCGGCAACAGGTGCAGGTAGTGTTGAAGCCCTATATAACACGCTTGAAAGATGTTTGGGCAGCGAGATCAACTTACTGGATTATCGAATTCAATCGGTAGGTGGCGGAATGGATGCCCTTGCCCAGGTCTTTGTGAAAATTAATTATAACGGTGTGGAAACCAGCGGCCGCGGTCTTGATCAGGACGTCTTGGAAGCATCCGCCAAAGCATATTTGAATGCTGTGAACCGTGTGATCATCATGAAGGAACTGGAAGAAAAAGCAGTATTACTATAGGAAGGGGAGATTTCGATGAAAAGGAATATTGCGGTGCTTCAAGGAGATGGCATCGGGAAAGAAGTAACAAGAGGCGCTGTAGAAATCCTCGAAGCCGTTGCCCAAAGATATGGACACGATTTTGAATTTCAATATGGTGAGATTGGAGGCGGGGCCATCGATAACACAGGTTCGCCCCTGCCGGATGAAACAGTGGAGATTTGTAAAAACAGCGATGCGGTATTATTAGGGGCCGTTGGAGGACCTAAGTGGGATGATCAGCCTGCGCACCTAAGACCGGAACGAGGTTTGTTGAAAATCCGAAAAGATTTGAATCTTTATGCTAACATCCGTCCAATCAGCTATTATTCCAGTTTGTCGGAATCTTCTCCTCTTAAAAAGGAATTCATTGAAGATGTGGATTTCGTGATTGTCAGGGAACTAACTGGCGGCCTTTATTTCGGAAAGCCAAGTGAGCGCGTTGAAAGAGAAGGGAAAGAGGCGGTCGTCGATACACTTTTCTATCAGAAAAGCGAAATGAAGCGCATCATTGAACTTGCTTTTGCATTAGCATCGGATCGCAAGAAAAAAGTAACATCCGTGGATAAAGCGAATGTTCTTGAATCCAGCAGGATGTGGCGTGAGACGGCTGAAGAAATTGCCAAGGACTATCCGGATGTAATTCTTGAACATATGCTTGTTGATAATGCAGCCATGCAATTGATCAAAAACCCGAAACAATTTGATATTATCGTGACGGAGAATATGTTCGGTGATATTTTAAGCGATGAAGCGTCGGTATTGACTGGCTCGCTTGGAATGCTTCCTTCCGCCTCCATATCAACAAAAGGGCCTAATCTATATGAACCGATTCATGGCTCTGCCCCGGATATTGCGGGCAAAAACCTGGCTAATCCGATTGGGACGATTTTATCAGCAGCTTCCATGCTGCGTCTATCCTTTGGTTTGGAAGATGAGGCGCAAGCCGTTGAGCAGGCGGTGGAAACGGTCCTTGAATATGGCTTGAGAACAGGCGATATCGCCAATGGCCAACCAAATATTACGTCTACTTCAGAGATGATTGCAGAAATAAAAGCAAGTCTTTTAGACCAGGAAGCCATTTCCAACATCATGGGAGCTTACGCATAAACTTCTTTCACGGCCTAACATTAGGCCGTGTTTTTTAAAAAAATACAAGATTGATCGAGGTGGGATAAAGATGGGAAAGTCGATAATAGAGAAAATATGGGATCGTCATATTGTAAATGAAGAGGAGAATAAACCGGATTTGATTTATATAGACCTTCAATATATTCATGAAGTGACCTCTCCGCAAGCATTTGAAGGATTGAGATTAAAAGGACGCAAAGTCAGGAGACCCGACCGTACTTTCGCGACAATGGATCATAATGTGCCAACCGTTAATCGCTATTTCATCGAGGATGATATTGCTAGGAAACAATTAGAGGCGCTTGAGCAAAACTGTAAGGAGTTCGGTATCCGCCTTGCTGATTTAGACAGCCCGGAACAAGGTATCGTTCACGTTATCGGGCCGGAATTAGGGCTTACACAGCCAGGGATGACGATTGTCTGCGGAGACAGTCATACTTCCACACATGGTGCGTTTGGCTCGATTGCGTTTGGAATCGGTACGAGTGAGGTCGAGCATGTTTTGGCCACACAAACCCTATGGCAAACAAAACCCAAAACATTGAAGCTTGAGGTTAATGGCAAGCTTGGTCATGGCGTGATGGCGAAAGATGTCATTTTATATGTGATTTCTAAATTCGGCGTCGATTTCGGTACGGGACATATCATTGAGTATTGTGGGGAAGTTTTCCGGGATATGTCAATGGAAGAGAGAATGACGGTTTGCAATATGTCGATCGAAGGCGGGGCAAGAGCGGGGCTGGTAGCTCCCGATGAAACAACGTTCTCTTATTTGAAAGGTCGTAAATATTTGCCGAAAGGAGAAGAGTTCGATCGATGTGTTCAGGACTGGAAGTCGCTTTCCAGTGATGAGGATGCTGTATATGACCAAGAAATCATTCTTGACGGCAGTCTGATTTCACCAATGGTCAGCTGGGGGACAAATCCTGGAATGGCTAGTGGAGTGGATGGAAAAGTACCTACCTTCGCAGAAGATATCATGGATCCTAAGGAGCTGAATCGAGCCATTGAGTATATGGGTCTTGAGGAAGGCATGCCGATCACGGAAATTCCCGTACAGCATGTATTCATAGGATCGTGTACTAATTCACGCATTGAGGACTTACGGCAAGCCGCAGAAATGATCGAAGGTCAAACTGTTCAAAAAGGGGTTCGGGCGATGGTCGTTCCCGGTTCACAAAGCGTCAAAAGGCAAGCGGAAGATGAAGGGTTGGATGAGATTTTCAAATCTGCGGGCTTCGAATGGCGCGAATCGGGTTGCAGCATGTGCCTGAGCATGAACCCTGATGTGGTTCCGGCCGGTGAGCATTGTGCCTCCACAAGTAATCGGAACTTTGAAGGCAGGCAAGGAGCTGGAGCAAGAACACACCTGGTTAGTCCGGCTATGGCTGCCGCGGCCGCCATTCATGGGAAATTTGTCGATATTAGGAATTTGAAAAGTACTGAACAAGTCCATTAAGAATACGAATTAACCGGAGGTGCAGAAAATGGAACCCATTACTATATATAAAGGAAGAGCGGCGGCACTTGACCGTAAAAACGTGGATACGGACCAGATCATTCCAAAGCAATTTTTAAAACGGATTGAGCGAAGTGGATTTGGTGAATTTTTATTCTATAACTGGCGTTTTGATGAAAATGGAAAGAAACGTCCTGATTTTGAATTGAATCAGCCACATAATCAAAACACGTCCATTTTAATAGCAGGTGAAAATTTTGGCTGCGGTTCTTCGCGTGAGCATGCTCCCTGGTCATTGAAAGACTACGGATTCGATATCATCATCGCTCCGTCTTATGCTGATATCTTTAAAAGTAATTGCATGAAAAATGGCATGGTCCCCATCGCTTTAACCCAGACTGAAGTAAACTATTTAATGGATAGAGTGTCGGCACCTGATTATGAGTTGACGATCGACCTTCCCAATCAGACATTGAAAGATGGTCAAGGGTTTGAAACAAACTTTGAAATTCATCCGTATTGGAAGGAAATGCTCATCAAAGGCTGGGATGAAATTTCGATAACGCTTCAATATGATAAAGAGATTTCTGCCTATGAATCTCAAAAAAAGGCTGTATCGAATATTTAATAGAAGAAGGTCATTTCCCGTTCTCCTTTTTTATTTGAAAGGATGCGGGATTTTTTTTATGGGTGAAAGAAGGAAAGGCGTTCATCCGCCTATTTAAATTTTTGTGTTTCCTGCTATTACATGCTAAACTGTTTCTCAAAAAGCGAACGGTGAGGCGGAAAATAGGATGGATGATGAGAAAAACCAAAAGAAGGCCGGAGAAACCAAGATAATCGCCTTTCCAAATCTCGGTGAAAGGCTGATTGTAAAAGGACTGGATGAGCTTGGAAACAGAAACTTTAAAGCGGCTGCACAGCTTTTCAGCCAAGCCAGGGAGTATGAGCCCGAAAATGATGAAGTTTGCATGGGGCTAGTGGTCTCACTAGTCGAACTTGAGTATTATGAGGAGTCAAAAGAGTTGTGTATAGAGATGCTGAATAAAGGCATCGGCGACTATTTTCAACTGATCAATATTTATTTGATGGTACTCCTGCAATTAGGCGAGCATCAGGAAATGGTCACGACGATCGAACTGCTATTTGAAGAAAGCCAAATTCCCTTTGATAAAGAGGAACATTTCGAAAAGATGCTTCAGTTCAGTAAAAGGGCCCTTGAGGATAAAAAAGAGGAGAAGGAAAGGCAAAATCAGCAGCTCTCAGAGGAATTGCAGGAGGATGAACTTTTTGAAGGGAAAACGGATAATGAAATGCTTTTGGTCATTTCAAAACTTACGAATATCAATATTCGACCATTTATCCCTCAAATCGAACAATTTCTACAAAAAGATGAGGGACACCCTTTCTTTAAAACGATGCTCCTTAACATCCTTATCGACCAGGAATATGACGGGGAATTGACTCTGAGGAAATTCGATCAATCGAAGTCGGTCATACCAAGGGAATTGAAAAGTTTGAAGGAGACGGACTTCTATAAGAAGGTAACCGGGCTGACCGAAGAGGAAATCAGTCAGGATAACCCGAGCTTATTTGAAATGGTCCATAGTTTGATTGAACGCCATTCTTTTTTATTGTTTCCTTTTGAACCCGGACCTGAAAGCTTGCCTGCATGGGCAGCTGCCTACCATGCCTTGGCGGAAGAATACATGACCGGGGAAGTTTTCGATAGGGACTTAGCCGAACTTTACCAGGCAGATGTGGAAAGCGTGACTGATATTCTTTCCTATATAAAAGAAATTGAAGAAATTTCTTATCCCATTATTTAAGCTATAGCTGTTGTAACAGATTAAACCTGTGGTATAATGTAGTGGTTGTAATGTATAATCGTCTAATTTTGACGATTTCCCCAATATTTTTTTTGGGTATATTTGAAGGATGACTTGTTAACACTTGCAAAGCATATTCATCCAATGCTTATTATTGAAGTATATAGATTTTTTGGAGGGAAACACATGTCTGTAAAATGGGAAAAACAAGAAGGTAATCAAGGCGTACTAACAATTGAAGTTGACGCTGCAAAAGTAAACGAAGGTTTAGATGCAGCTTTCAAAAAAGTAGTTAAACAAGTAAATGTACCTGGCTTCCGTAAAGGTAAAATGCCACGTCAAATGTTCGAAAAAAAATTCGGCGTAGAATCGCTTTACCAAGATGCGCTTGATATCATTCTTCCGGATGCTTATGCAAATGCTGTCGAAGAAGCTGGAATTCAGCCTGTAGACCGTCCAGAAATCGACATCGAGAAAATGGAAAAAGGCGAAAACCTGATCTTCACTGCAACTGTAACAGTTAAGCCTGAAGTTAAATTGGGAGATTACAAAGGTGTTGAAGTTGAAAAATTCAATACTGAAGTAACTGACGAAGATGTTGAAAAAGAATTGAAAACTTTGCAAGAGCGTCAAGCTGAGCTTGTCGTTAAAGAAGAAGGGCAAGTTGCTGAAGGCGATACAGTCGTTCTTGACTTTGAAGGATTCGTTGATGGTGAAGCATTCGAAGGCGGAGCTTCAGAAAACCATTCATTGGAAATCGGTTCAAACTCTTTCATTCCAGGATTTGAAGAGCAACTTGTCGGTCTTGAAACTGGCGCTGAAAAAGATATCGAAGTTACATTCCCTGAAGAATACCATGCTGCTGAACTTGCAGGTAAACCAGCAGTATTCAAAGTGAAAATTCACGAAATCAAAACAAAACAACTTCCTGAGTTGGATGATGAGTTCGCGAAAGATGTCGACGACGAAGTGGAAACTTTGGCTGAACTTAAAGAAAAAACAAAACATAAATTAGAGCATGACAAAAAACATGAAGAAGAAAACTTCATTCAAAACACTGTAATTGGTAAAGCTGTTGAAGGTGCAGAAATGGATGTTCCTGAAGCAATGATTTCAAACGAAGTTGACCGCATGATGAATGAGTTCTCTCAACGCATTCAATCTCAAGGACTTAATTTGGAACTTTACTACCAATTCTCAGGTCAAGACGAAGAAGCTTTAAAAGCGCAAATGAAAGAAGAAGCTGAAGGACAAGTTCGTACGAGCCTAACTCTTGAAGCGATCGCTGAAGTTGAAAAACTTGAAGCGACTGACGAAGATGTAGAAGCTGAACTTGCACAAATGGCTACTATGTACAATATGGAAGTTGACGCGATCAAACAAGCTCTTGGAAACTTAGAAGGAATCAAAGGCGATCTTAAAATTAAGAAAGCAATTGACTTCTTGGTAGAAAACAGCAAAACAGTTGACGCAAAATAATTTTTATAAATAAGTAGATTTAAATATTTCCTTTAAAAAAACAAGGCGCGAGTAATCGTGCCTTGTTTTATACATATTGAGAATTAGGTAAATTTCAAATATCGGTTATTTCCTGATTGATTTTTTTTTGATTTCGGTGTAGATTAGTTCTAATACCGCATATACATATTTATACAGCAAATCCTGCTTTTAAAAATCCAAAGTTTTGGGCATGCTGGTAAAGGGCAAATACATATTGGTTGATTATTGTACTTATTTAACAACTCGGACCGTGAGCATTTTTGTTACTAAACTTCCAAGAACATGATAAAATGCAAAACATACTAGGGATTTTGGAATGTTTAAGTAGATGTGTGCCTAGTTTTTTTCATTACGATTGGGTACCGCTATGTAATAGAGTTGGAAGAGTATTTAAAGGGGTGAACGTACATGTTTAAATTTAATGATGAAAAAGGACAGTTAAAATGTTCTTTTTGCGGTAAAACACAAGAACAAGTCCGTAAACTGGTTGCTGGTCCAGGTGTCTATATTTGTGACGAGTGTATAGAACTTTGTACGGAGATCGTCGAAGAAGAGCTGGGCACTGATGAAGAAGTGGAATTCAGAGATGTTCCTAAACCTATGGAAATCCGTGAAATTCTTGACGAATATGTGATTGGACAAGAACAGGCAAAGAAATCTTTGGCTGTCGCTGTTTACAACCATTATAAACGTATCAATTCCAATAGCAAAGTCGACGATGTGGAGCTTTCTAAAAGTAACATCGCCCTAATCGGACCGACGGGAAGCGGGAAAACCCTTCTTGCGCAAACATTGGCGCGATTACTGAATGTTCCTTTTGCCATTGCTGATGCCACTTCATTGACGGAAGCTGGATATGTTGGGGAAGATGTCGAAAACATCCTTCTAAAATTGATCCAAGCAGCTGATTATGATGTGGAAAAAGCGGAAAAAGGCATCATTTATATTGATGAAATCGATAAAGTTGCCCGTAAATCGGAAAACCCTTCTATTACACGTGACGTGTCTGGTGAAGGTGTGCAACAAGCTTTATTGAAAATTCTTGAAGGAACGGTTGCAAGCGTTCCGCCTCAGGGTGGACGTAAACATCCACATCAGGAATTCATCCAAATCGATACGACCAATATTTTGTTCATCTGCGGCGGTGCCTTTGATGGAATCGAACCGATCATCAAACGCCGTCTTGGTCAAAAAGTCATTGGCTTTGGCTCTGACGTGAAAAAGGATGATATTGCAGAAAAAGAATTGCTTTCCAAAGTCCTTCCTGAAGACTTGCTTCGTTTCGGATTAATTCCGGAATTCATCGGACGTCTTCCGGTAATTGCGACTCTTGAGCAATTGGATGAAGCTGCTTTGATTGAAATCCTTACAAAGCCGAAAAATGCCCTTGTTAAACAATATCAAAAATTGCTTGAACTTGACGATGTGGAATTGGAATTCGAACAGGAAGCGCTAAGTGAAATTGCTAAAAAGGCAATTGAACGTAAAACTGGTGCACGTGGTCTGCGATCCATCATCGAAGGCATCATTCTTGAAGTGATGTTCGATCTGCCTTCACGTGATGATGTTGCAAAATGTGTAATCACAGGCAGCACGATTTCGAAAAATGAATCTCCAAAGCTTGTCCTTAAAGACGGTACTACCATCAAAGGACAAGAAAAGAAAACATCTGCTTGATTTATAAGGAAAAGCGAGACTGCCAGTTCATCTTGGCAGTCTTTTTCTTTGTCTTTTTTTAAAATTGTTGTTATTTAGGATAAAAACGCCAAAATTTTCAACACGAATTTCTTGGATAATTTCGCCCTTCCAAAGGAGATACTAACAGAAATGACAAACTAGGAGAGTGCAGGAGGGAATACGATGAATTGGACAGGATTGGCGTTGTTTATCCAGCTGTTTTTTGGGATTATTATTGGATTGTATTTTTTGAACTTACTGAAAGGCCAGCGAACACAAAAAGTTTCCATTGACCGTGATTCACGTAAGGAGATGGACCAATTACGGAAGATGAGATCGATTTCGTTGACGGAGCCATTGGCAGAAAAGGTTAGACCAAGCACATTTAATGAAATCATTGGTCAAGAAGATGGGATTAAATCTTTAAAAGCTGCTTTATGTGGGCCGAATCCCCAGCATGTGATAATTTACGGACCTCCAGGGGTAGGGAAAACGGCAGCGGCCAGACTTGTTTTGGAAGAGGCGAAGAAAAATGGCAAGTCCCCCTTTAAGAACTCGGCCGTTTTCGTTGAATTGGACGCCACCACAGCCAGGTTCGATGAACGAGGGATTGCCGATCCGCTCATTGGTTCTGTGCACGATCCAATCTACCAAGGAGCAGGGGCAATGGGACAGGCTGGCATTCCGCAGCCAAAGCAGGGTGCAGTCAGCAATGCTCATGGAGGCGTACTGTTCATAGATGAAATAGGGGAGCTTCATCCAATACAGATGAATAAACTGTTAAAGGTATTGGAGGATCGTAAGGTCTTTCTGGAAAGTGCTTATTATCAAGAGGAAAATCAAAATATTCCCACTCACATCCATGATATTTTCAAAAATGGACTACCGGCTGACTTTCGATTGATTGGAGCCACGACTAGAACGCCAAATGAAATCGCGCCTGCGATACGCTCAAGATGCATAGAAGTGTTTTTCCGTGAACTTGACCGGGAAGAAATAATCACCGTCGCTAAGAATGCCTCAGATAAAGTGGGGATCACCATCAGTGAAAAAGGCTTGCAGTCGATTTCGGATTATGCCCGAAATGGCAGGGAAGCTGTCAACTTGATTCAGACTCTTGCTGGAATATCCATTAATGAAAACAGGACTTTTATCAGAGAAGAAGATATAGATTGGATGGCCCATAGCAGCCAGCTGACCCAAAGAATGGACAGGAAAATAGAATCGAATTCTAAAATAGGCCTAGTCAACGGTCTTGCAGTCTATGGTCCCAACAGCGGGGCATTACTGGAAATCGAGGTTACGGTCATGGCCGCCCCTGATGAAAAAGGTTCGATAAACATTACCGGCATCGTTGAAGAAGAAAGTATCGGCGGCGGGGGTGGCAAATCGGTTCGCCGCAAGAGCATGGCAAAAGGTTCGATTGAAAATGTCATTACGGTTTTACGGTCGATGGGAGTGCCTGCCGGTCAATTCGATATCCATGTGAACTTTCCAGGCGGAAGTCCAGTAGATGGCCCTTCTGCAGGAATTGCAATGGCCACAGGCATATACTCGGCCATATATAAAATCCCTGTTGATCACACCGTCGCGATGACTGGAGAAATAAGCATTCATGGCGGCGTTAAACCGATCGGCGGTGTCATTCCGAAAATCAAGGCGGCTAAACTTGCCGGGGCAAGGAAAGTGATCATCCCAGCCGAAAACATGCAGCCGCTTCTATCTGAAATCAAGGATATAGAAATCATTCCCGTTTCGAATGTGAAAGAAGTGCTGGATCAGGCACTGAAAAAAGAATTGATGTCGGAACAAATCCTCACAACCTTGGACCTATCAAAAAAAGAAAGTGTATAAAGGAATTGCCCCGGCTAAAAATAGAACCGGGGCATTTTAAGGAGCATATTGGCGTTCCCGATAAATCTAAAGTAAAAATAAACACGCATTCAGACGTGCTTTTTTATCTAATATTGGAGATAATAATAGCAGTCGAAACGTGTTAAGGTAAACGAATAGACACTTCTATATAAATAGGATAGAATTGTTAAAAGGTTGAGAACATGGGTAAATAGTTTACAACGACGATACTAATTAGATGGAGGTGTCAGGAAATGACTGATAAAGAAATCATCGTCCCCCTCCTGCCGCTTAGAGGACTGCTTGTATATCCAACGATGGTGCTTCATTTAGATGTAGGCCGAGATAAATCGGTACAAGCCCTTGAGAAAGCAATGGTGGAAGACCATCTTATATTTTTGACGACACAACAAGATGTTTCGTTGGACGAACCAGGTGAAGAAGATTTATTTACAATGGGAACTTTAACAAAGGTAAAACAGATGTTGAAGCTTCCGAATGGTACAATCCGGGTGTTGGTGGAAGGGTTGAACCGCGCAGAGGTCATTGAATTTTACGATTATGAGACACATTATGGTGCCAAGATTAAAATATATGAAGACAGTGATGAAAAGGATGCTGAACATCAAGCATTAATGCGTACCCTACTGGATTATTTTGAACAATACATAAAAATGTCCAAGAAAATAACCGGTGAAACGTTTTCGTCCACTTCGGATATTGAAGAGCCTGGGCGATTAGCGGATATAATCGCTTCCCATTTGCCTTTGAAATTGAAGGAGAAGCAAGAAGTGCTTGAGACCATTGATATGAAAGAGCGTTTAAGCCGTGTAATCGAGATCATCAATAACGAGAAAGAAGTTCTTTTTCTCGAGAAAAAGATCGGCCAGCGTGTTAAGCGTTCGATGGAACGGACTCAAAAGGAATATTATTTACGAGAACAAATGAAAGCGATCCAAAAGGAATTGGGCGATAAAGAAGGAAAAACAGGGGAAATTGAGGTACTTAACGAAAAGATAGAAGAAGCGGATATGCCTGAGCACATCAAAGAAACGGCGTTAAAGGAATTGGACCGTTATGAAAAAGTTCCTTCCAGCTCGGCCGAGAGTTCTGTCATCCGCAATTATATCGAATGGTTGATTTCGCTTCCTTGGACCAAAGCGACCAAAGATGACTTGAATATTCATAAAGCCGAAAAAATCCTGAACCGGGATCATCATGGATTGGAAAAGGTGAAGGAACGGGTGCTTGAGTATTTGGCCGTTCAGCAATTGACAAATTCATTGAAGGGACCGATCCTTTGCTTGGTGGGACCACCAGGGGTCGGGAAAACCAGCTTGGCTAAATCGATCGCATCATCCCTGAATAGGAATTTCGTCCGTATATCTTTAGGTGGGGTGCGCGATGAATCAGAAATCCGCGGACATCGCCGCACATATGTAGGGGCGATGCCGGGACGGATCATTCAAGGCATGAAAAAAGCCGGAACGATCAATCCAGTCTTTTTACTGGACGAAGTGGATAAGATGTCCAATGACTTTAGGGGAGATCCATCTGCAGCGATGCTGGAGGTGCTCGATCCAGAGCAAAATCATAATTTCAGTGATCATTATATTGAAGAAACCTACAATCTTTCCAAGGTCATGTTCGTGGCGACGGCGAATAATTTGGGATCGATTCCCGGTCCGCTTCGTGATCGTATGGAAATCATTTCGATTGCAGGTTATACTGAGATAGAGAAACTTCATATAGCCAAGGATCACTTGCTGCCTAGACAGCTGGAAAACCATGGTCTATTGAAGACACAACTGCAAATCCGTGAGGAAGCTCTAACCAAAATCATCCGTTACTATACTCGGGAAGCCGGTGTTCGGAGTCTGGAGCGACAGCTTGCAAGCATCTGTCGGAAGACTGCAAAAATCATCGTGTCCGGAGATAAAAAGCGGGTCGTCATATCCGAAAAGAATGTCGAGGAGTTTTTAGGGAAAACCATGTTCCATTATGGACAGGCGGAAGTCGAGAACCAAGTCGGAGTAGCTAATGGTTTAGCATACACGTCGGTAGGCGGCGATACGCTGCAAATCGAGGTTTCCTTATCACCAGGTAAAGGCAAGCTGCTCCTGACAGGAAAGCTTGGCGATGTAATGAAAGAGTCAGCCCAGGCTGCTTTCAGTTATGTCCGTTCAAAAACCGAGAAACTTCAGATTGATGCGAACTTCCATGAAAAATATGATATTCATATTCATGTCCCCGAAGGTGCGGTCCCAAAAGATGGCCCTTCCGCAGGCATCACGATTGCAACAGCGTTAATATCGGCCCTTACAAATAGGCCGATCAGAAAAGAGGTAGGCATGACAGGCGAAATTACATTACGCGGACGGGTCCTTCCGATCGGCGGGCTTAAAGAAAAATCTTTAGCGGCCCATCGCGCAGGACTTACGAAAATCATCATCCCGCAAAATAACGAAAAGGATATTGATGATATCCCGGAAAGTGTCCGTAAAGCATTAACATTTGTTCCAGTTTCACACGTCGATGAAGTCCTTGAGCATGCATTGGTAGGTGTGAACGAATGAAAGTGACGAGTTCAGATATTGTCATCAGTGCTGTGAAGCCTGAACAATATCCCAATACTCCAATACCGGAATTTGCCTTGGCAGGCCGTTCCAACGTTGGGAAATCCAGTTTCATCAACAAAATGATCAATCGAAAAAACTTGGCGCGTACATCCTCTAAACCGGGTAAGACGCAGACCTTGAATTTTTATATCATAAATGAAGCACTCCATTTTGTGGATGTACCGGGTTATGGTTATGCAAAAGTATCTAAGACGGAGCGCGATGCCTGGGGAAGAATGATCGAAACGTACTTCACTTCCCGTGACCAGCTCCGCGCTGCGCTTCTGATCGTCGACTTGCGTCATCCGCCGACAAAGGATGACATCGCAATGTATGAATTCCTGAAGCATTATGATCTGCCACGGATCGTTATTGCCACCAAAGCGGATAAAATTCCAAAAGGCAAATGGCAGAAACATTTGAAAATCACACGCCAAACGTTAAATATGGAAAAAGAAGATGAATTGCTTCTATTCTCTGGTGAAACAGGCGAAGGTAAGGAACAAGCATGGGGCGTCCTTAAGAAATATATGTAAAAGAAAAGGGTATTCCGCATCTGGAATACCCTTTTTCATTATGTGATTCGTAAAACATTGGCGAATGGGGCAATTTTCATTTTTTTTGAACCAAAAAATAAATGCCGATTGCCATCAAGGCAAATGGCCAAAACCTTTCGATGTTCGCTGTGCTTGTTTCAACGATCCCGAAAGACGTTGTGATTTTATCATAGAACAAGAAAAGGATCGAGATGATGAGTATGACCATTCCGTGAAACATTCCAGAATTTGTTTTACGTGCCCGGAGAATAAATCCAAGGGATATGATTAAAATAAAGATACCTATATTATCCGGCCAAATATCCAGATTCTCGACGATGTGGAAATGAGCCCCGAACCCCAGTAAGATGACGCCTGGCAGGATGGACTCATATTCATTACCGCTATATGCCTGAATCAGGAAGGCGGCACCAACTATACATAATAAAGTGGGCCAGCTGAAAAAGCCTGGAAAGATTTCGATTTGGGAACGTTCAAGAAAAAAATAGAGTCCGAAACCGATTAAAACGATTCCTGGGAAAATACGCTGCGTTTTCATTTTATCCTCCTATGCAATTCGATTACTTGAAGTTTTTTGCCATTTTTGATATGGTACTTTTGTACACAATGTCGAAATATGTATGTAACTTAGAAATCCCGCTCAGGCACCTTTTGTATCCATTCAGGCGTTTTGGCTGTCTTTTCATGGTAGCATACGTTTTCATAAACTGTTCATATTATTTGCGTGAAACCATTTTAGTACATGGTATAATAAATTTACATGAAAAATTTTGGGGGTGCAAAACAAAAGGATGCATATTCTAGCGGTTGGTATAAATTACAAAACTGCCCCTGTAGAAATTCGGGAAAAACTATCGTTTAACGAAGCCGAACTTGCCGAGGCGATGAAAGCTCTTAAAAATAAAAAAAGCATCTTGGAAAATATTATTATTTCAACATGTAACAGAACGGAAATATATGCGGTCGGTGACCAGCTTCATACAAGCAGGTATTATATAAAGGAATTTCTTTCGGAATGGTTTAATATCGATAAAGAAGAATTTTCTAAATATCTATTCATTTATGAAGGCGATGGGGCTGTCGAGCATTTATTTTCAGTTACCTGCGGCTTGAATTCCATGATACTGGGAGAAACTCAGATTTTGGGACAAGTACGTTCAAGCTATCTGTTAGGGCAGAAGGAAGATACGATCGGTACCGTTTTTAACCATCTCTTCAAGCAAGCCCTTACATTAGCTAAAAAAGCTCATTCGGAAACCGAAATCAATACCAATGCCGTTTCCGTCAGCTATGCGGCAGTCGAGCTTGCAAAAAAAATCTTTGGAGGCCTGAACGGCAAGAATGTCTTGATTCTTGGGGCCGGTAAGATGGGTGAGCTAGCCATTCAAAATCTGCATAGCAATGGAGCTGACAGCATTACAGTCATTAACCGCACCTTTCAGAAAGCGGTCGACCTGGCTGAGAGATTCAATGGTACGGCGAAACAGCTTCAAGAGCTGCAATGCGCTTTAGTGGAAGCTGATATCCTGATTACTTCCACGGGATCAAAAGATCTTCTTGTAACAAAAGAAATGATGTCATTCGTCAATAAGCTTCGTAAAGGCCGTCCTATTTTCATGGTCGATATCGCAGTGCCGCGTGACCTCGATCCAACTTTGGCAGAGCTGGAAAATGTCTTCTTGTATGACATTGACGATCTTGAAGGGATCGTGCAAGCCAATATCGAAGAACGTAAAAAAGCTGCCGGGAAAATAGAATTGATGATCGAATCTGAAATTGTGGACTTCAATCAATGGATTAATTTGCTTGGTGTGGTTCCCGTCATTTCTTCCTTACGGGAAAAATCCCTATCGATACAAAAGGAAACGATGGAAAGCATCGAAAGAAAGCTTCCGCATTTAAGCGAACGTGACAAAAAAGTTCTGAACAAGCATACGAAAAGCATCATCAACCAAATGCTGAAAGATCCGATTCTTTATGCAAAAGAGCTGGCAGATGAACCGAATGCTAAAGAGCAATTAAATAATTTCGTGAAAATCTTCCATTTAGAGGAATTGATTGAAGGCCAGCTGGTTGCGGATGAAAAAGAACGGAACAGCTCCAAGTCATCCCTATTGAATCCAGTTCCTGTCCAGTAATGAGGTAGATATGGAATTACTAATGACAAGATTGCATGAAGCCACTGTGTTGTTGTATGCCATCAGTATGCTTTTATATTTTATTGATTTCCTTAATAATAACCAGAAGGCGAACAGGGTCGCCTTCTGGTTGCTTTCTATTGTTTGGGTACTGCAAACAATTTTTTTGTTTCTGTATGTGTTGAAAACGGGAAGGTTCCCGGTATTGACGATTTTTGAAGGCTTATATTTTTATGCATGGGTCCTCATATCGTTATCTTTAATCATTAACCGATTGCTAAGAGTCGATTTTACGGTCTTTTTTACGAATGTATTAGGTTTCATGGTCATGGCCATCCATACATTTGCACCTGTTCAAATAGAATCCCAAGTGCTTGCACAGCGCCTGGTTTCAGAGTTATTGCTCATACATATCACTTTTGCCATCCTATCTTATGGGGCATTCACGCTTTCTTTCGTTTTTTCACTTTTATACTTAATTCAATATGATTTATTGAAACGGAAGAAGTGGGGAAAACGCCTCCTTCGACTCGGCGATTTAACAAAGCTTGAGCATATGTCTTATGTCCTTGCAGTAATAGGCGTACCATTATTAGTGGTCTCCCTCATCCTGGGGATTCAATGGGCTTATATAAAAGTGCCCGGGGTTTCCTGGCTGGACATGAAGATCATCGGCTCATTCATTTTGCTTGTCGGATACAGTGTGTTTTTATACTTGAAAATTCGGAAACAGATGTATGGAAGGACGCTAGCCTTTCTGAATATTGGATCTTTCATGATTGTGTTAATTAACTTTTTCCTTTTCGGAAGCCTTTCAACATTCCACTTTTGGAATACATAGGAGGAAACTATGAGAAAAATAATTGTCGGTTCTAGACGTAGTAAATTAGCGATCACCCAAACGAACTGGGTAATCGATCAACTTAAAGAACTTGGGGTCCCTTACGAGTTCGAGGTCAAGGAAATTGTCACAAAGGGTGACCAAATCCTTGATGTAACACTTTCCAAGGTAGGCGGAAAGGGCTTATTCGTTAAAGAAATCGAACAGGCGATGCTGGATAAAGAAATTGATATGGCAGTACATAGTATGAAAGATATGCCTGCAGTGCTGCCTCAAGGCTTGACGATTGGCTGCATACCACCGAGGGAGGACCATCGGGATGCCTTGATTTCAAAGAACCATGAAACCCTTTCCGAACTGAAGTCCGGTTCCATCATAGGTACAAGCAGCTTGCGCCGTGGTGCTCAAATTTTGGCTAGAAGGCCGGACCTTGAAATTAAATGGATTCGCGGTAATATCGATACCCGTCTGAATAAGCTGAAAACGGAAGATTATGATGCTATCATTTTAGCAGCGGCCGGACTATCAAGAATGGGATGGGAGAAGGAAATCGTAACGGAATTTTTAGATGAAGATATTTGCATTCCCGCAGTTGGACAGGGAGCACTTTCCATTGAATGCCGTGAAGAAGACAAAGATCTGTTGGCGGAACTTGCGAAATTGACCTGTGAAAAAACGAAAAGAACAGTTGAAGCGGAACGTGCCTTTTTGGATAAAATGGAAGGCGGATGCCAGGTGCCGATTGCCGGATTTGCGGTGGCGAAGGATAATGGATCCGTTTCCTTGACGGCTTTGGTCGCTGCCCCGGATGGAAAGGTGATTTATAAAGAAATGGTTGAGGGAGCTGATCCCGAAGCGGTCGGGCATGCTGCCGCCAAACAGATTAGCGAAATGGGCGGTAAAGAATTGATCGATCGCGTAAAAGAAGAGCTTGATCAGTAATGAATCCCGTTCAACCTCTTAAGGGTTATCAGGTTTTAATCACCAGAGGGAAAGGACAGGCAGATGGTTTAAAAGAGTCGATCGAGAAAAATGGCGGAACGCCGCTTCTTGTGCCATTGCTTGAGTTCACTCTTCCTGATCATATGGAAGATGTAAAACAGCGGTTGGATGAGTTGCTTACATATGACTGGATCATTCTGACCAGTCAAAATGGGGTGGATTTCTTCTTTAAGCTTCTTGGTAAACAGCCTTTAAAGCTTCCGAAAATAGCCGTAATCGGCTCCAAAACAGAAGCGGCCCTGAAACGCCATGGATATAAGGCGGATTTCGTTCCAGCTCAGTTTGTTGCCGAAGGGTTCGTTGCGGAGTTCAATACCCTGCTTGATCCGGGGTCCCGCGTGTTGCTGGCAAAAGGAAATCTCGCGAGGGCGGTTATTGCGGAGGCTATCAATGAAGCTGGTTCATCCTGTGATGAAGTGATTATCTATCATACCGCGCTTCCAAGAAGCAGTGAAAAAAAAATGGTGCAGCTTATAAAGAACCATGATATCGACATCATAACCTTTACGAGTTCATCGACGGTCAATCATTTTTTACAGATCATGAAACGTCATGAATTGGATACATACATAGACCGGATCATCATCGCATGCATCGGGCCGATTGCCGCTAAAACGGCTGAAAAACATGGGCTATCCGTCGATGTCTGTCCAGATGTTTATACGACGGATGCCATGGTTTCGGAGTTAATACGCTTTATTTTGAAAAGAAGTAAAAAGGGAGGAACTTTAAAATGAAAAACATTCCATTCAATCGCCACCGTCGCTTGCGTGCAAGTGCTGGCATGAGGGCTTTAGTCCGTGAAACACAATTGCATAAAGAGGATTTGATCTATCCGATCTTCGTCATCGACGGGGAAAATGTGAAAAATGAAATCAACTCTATGCCAGGCATCTATCAGTTATCCATGGATAATCTGGGTGCCGAAATGGATGAAGTCGTGAGTCTGGGCATTAAGTCAGTCATTTTATTCGGTGTTCCCTTTGGTCATGATAAAGACGAACAGGGCACAGGGGCATTTCATCACAACGGACTTGTGCAAGAGGCTACCCGTTTTATTAAAAAACAATATCCTGAAGTCATTGTCATTGCGGATACCTGCCTTTGTGAGTATACAAGCCATGGCCATTGCGGGGTCGTTGAAGGGGAAAGAATCCTCAATGACGCCTCTCTTGACCTTCTTGCCAAAACGGCAATCAGCCAGGCAGAGGCCGGTGCCGATATCATTGCCCCTTCCAATATGATGGACGGTTTCGTTGCGGCCATCCGTGCAGGTCTGGATGAAGCGGGTTATGAAGATATTCCGATCATGTCCTATGCGGTGAAATATGCTTCGGCTTTTTACGGCCCATTCCGTGATGCTGCGAATGGTGCGCCACAATTTGGCGACAGGAAAACTTACCAAATGGATCCCGCCAATCGCCTTGAAGCGTTTCGTGAAGCTGAATCCGATGTTGCTGAAGGTGCGGACTTCCTAATCGTGAAACCAGCCCTTTCCTACATGGACATCATCAGGGACGTTAAGAATAACTTTAATCTTCCGGTTGTTTCCTATAATGTCAGCGGTGAATATTCAATGGTAAAGGCGGCTGCCCAAAATGGCTGGATTGATGAAAAAGCGATAGTGATGGAAATGCTGACAGGCTTGAAACGCGCAGGTTCCGACTTGATCATTACGTATTTTTCAAAAGAGGTTGCACGCTGGATAAACGAAGATAATCAATGATGATAAAAAATATAACCTGTTATGGAAAAAGGGGATTGAATCATGCGGTCATATGAAAAATCGAAAAAAGCGTTTGCCGAAGCAAAAAATTTGATGCCAGGCGGCGTGAACAGCCCAGTACGTGCATTCAAATCTGTGGACATGGATCCCATTTTCATGGAGCGCGGAAAAGGCTCAAAAATGTATGATATCGATGGAAATGAATATATCGACTATGTTCTTTCATGGGGACCGCTAATCCTGGGTCACACGAATGACCGTGTCGTGGAATCTTTGAAAAAGGTAGCGGAATCAGGTACAAGCTTTGGTACCTCTACGCTGATTGAGAATGAACTGGCTAAGCTGGTCATTGAACGGGTGCCTTCGATTGAGATGATCCGGATGGTATCTTCAGGAACCGAGGCGACGATGAGTGCACTAAGGCTGGCACGAGGCATTACAGGCCGTGATAAAATCCTGAAATTCGAAGGTTCCTATCATGGCCATGGCGATTCATTGCTAATCAAAGCGGGTTCCGGCGTTGCAACATTAGGTTTACCGGATAGCCCGGGAGTACCGGAAGGCATTGCGAAAAATACGATTACCGTAGCATATAATGATCTTGCTGCAACCAAATATGCGTTTGAACAATTTGGCGAAGACATCGCCTGTATCATCGTAGAACCTGTTGCAGGGAACATGGGCGTGGTTCCGCCGCAACCTGGTTTCCTCGAAGGCTTACGTGAAGTGACGACCCAATACGGAGCGCTTTTGATCTTTGACGAAGTTATGACAGGGTTCCGTGTCGGCTATAATTGTGCACAAGGCTATTTTGGCATCGTACCGGACCTGACTTGCCTTGGGAAAGTAATTGGCGGCGGCTTGCCTGTCGGGGCATTCGGAGGCAAGCGCGAATTCATGGAACAAATTGCTCCGAGTGGGACAATCTATCAAGCGGGAACATTGTCTGGTAACCCTCTTGCCATGACGGCCGGCCTTGAAACGCTGAGCCAATTGACTCCAGAATCTTATGATGAGTTCACCCGAAAAGGGGATATGCTCGAAAAAGGAATAGGAGAAGCAGCGGAAAAGTACGGAGTTCCCCATACATTCAACCGTGCCGGTTCCATGATTGGACTTTTCTTTACCAATGAAGAAGTCGTAAACTATGAAACAGCAAAAACATCCGATTTAGAGTTTTTTGCTTCTTACTATAGGGAAATGGCGAATCAAGGCATCTACTTGCCGCCATCGCAGTTCGAAGGTTTATTCCTTTCCACTGTACATAGTGATGAAGATATCGAAAAGACCATTGCAGCGGCAGAACAGGCTTTTGCAAAATTAAAAAAATGATGCAAGGCTTCAAGAACTACTGCTATATTCGATAATAATAAATTTGAACTGGCTACCATTTTTCCAAAATTTTTGGAGAAAGGTAGCCAGTTTTTTTGAATTCAACCAGTACGTGGAAGAACCGAATCAAACGGTGAAGGCCGAATTAATATGGCGGTAGATAGAAATAAATGGAGGTATGGCGAATTAATATGGAGCTAGGTCGAATTAATAAGACAGTAGGCCAAATAAATGGTATCATGCCGAATTTTTCAGGCCGATTGATACAATCCAGCATTAATTTTAGCCTGAAAGAATTTACTCTCCTTCTTATTAAAAGGTTCAGGAAATATAAGGTCTGGAGTGTTGCAAATGAAATTAAGGAATAATCAGCTTCCTTCCCTCATAGATTGATATTGGTATAGGTACCGTTTCCTGAAGCTGAAAGGAGGAGTTGTCTTGTCGCAAGAAAATGAATCGTATTTACGATTTTCTTTAGAGGAATCCGTTTGGTTCCAGAAGGGACAGGAAGTGGCTGAGCTATATTCCATTTCCCTTGATCCAAATGTGTCGATTCAAGAAAGTGATCAATATGTTTTTATACGAGGCTCGTTAGATTTAAGCGGTGAATACAAAGATTCGCAAAATGGTGAAGATGAGGAGTTTTCGCAGACCTTTTTGCCAAAAGCGGTTCAAAAGGTCGAGAGGCATCCCAATGGACTTAATGAGTTCACACACCGTTTTCCGGTTGATATAACGATTCCCAATAATCGGATTGCCTCATTGGATGAGGTCGATGTCTCGATTCAAAGCTTTGATTATGCCCTGCCGGAGCATAACTGTTTGAAATTGCAGGCGGACCTTTTGATAACCGGAATCTATAATGATTCATATGTGGAAGAACGGTTCGATACTGAGCAGGAAGTTGGGGAAACAGAGGAACAGGAAGAAACGGATGGGGAAAATGAGTCATATATTCCTTATGCAGCTGCAGTGCCGCCAATCCCGGATTTTCAGCCTGTTTTCCGTGATGAGGAGGAAGAAGAGTTATACACGCCTTTTTCTGCAGAGGCAAAACGAGTTTCTGAAGCAAACGAAGAAGAAGAAGAAGAAGAGGAACCGATTTATTTAAGCGATCAGCATAATGCCCCAGTTTTTGAAATTCCCGTTTCACCATATCCTGAAGAGGAGGAGTGGGAAACGGAAGTGCATAGACAGGAAGAAGCTGAAGCTGTAGAGGAAGAAGTAATGGGTGATCCGCCTGACTCCACGGAAAAGGTACCTTCCATGGGTGAGGCGATACTGGAGGAAGAACCAAGCAGGCAGGATTCCATGGAGAAGATGGAGATTCCTAAAGTGACATTGAGAGAAGAAGTAGTAGAAGTGCCAAGTCATGCAACCAATCATCAAAATAGCCCAGTTTCAAATTTAGAAACCGAGGATGTCAACTGGCAGGAAGAAGCTGAAGTCACAGCGGGTCCTATCCTTAATGAGAATGTGAAGGTGGAGCAGGAAGAGGAATCCAATTCGTCCATAAGCGATCTATTCAAAAAGAGGGAAAGACCTGCGCCTCCGGCTAAGGAGGGTAAGAAGGAGGGTAAGAATTTTAAAGGCAGGAAACAAGCCGCGGAACGTGATGATAAAGAAACGGCCGATCATGATGAAAAGCAGACTTCGATCATGGATTTATTCGGACGGAAACAAGAAGAAGAACTGGTAAGGATGAAGGTTTGCATTGTTCAGCAAGGGGAAACGCTTGATGACCTTGCTCAACGATATGATGTTACGGTTCAATCGATACTTTTCAGCAATGAATTGGAATCGAATCAGAACGTCCATGAAGGGCAAGTCATCTATATACCGAAGGCGGTTGCATATAAGAATTGACCAGGACAGAGAGCAGAGCATATGGTCTGCTCCTGTTTTTTAGGTGCTAGGGGAATTGGATTGTTTAGTTTTTTTAGAGAAAGTGAGTGAGTCTCGTGAGGGAAAACGAGAATCAACAGCCTGCGAATCGGGATCAGGACACAGAGACCGTATTGAAGGAATATGCCATGTATGTACAATATATTGAGGACTTCGGGCGTGTAAAAAAAGTATACAGTGATCGCGGTACATTTGCCCTGAAATCCATGCTACCGCAGAACGGCATGGATTTTATCAAAAATGTTCAAAAACTGTACCATCGCGGCTATAATCGGATCGTTCCGATTTATCAAACGATGGATCAGCGTTACACCGTTCTTCATAATGGACGTTTGTATTACCTGATGCCCTGGCTCAATGATGAAAGGGACGGGGAGCGTGATGAAAAACATAAGCAAATGTTCAGGGAGCTTGCTCGGATGCATACACTTTCCGTTAAGGAAATACAAGTGGATATTGAGGAACGGGAAGCCCATTATGAGCGGACGCTTGATGCCTGGAATAACGAGAAGGAATTTATGGATGAGTATATTGTCAGCTGTGAAAAGAAGTGGTATATGTCTCCATTCGAACTGACGGTTTGTTCTTTCTACAATGATATTTCACAGGCGCTGAAATACTCGATCAAGAAGTTTGAAACTTGGTATGAAAAGACGAAGGAAAGTGAAAAGGTTCGAACCGTGGTCACGCACGGAAAGTTTTCTTTGAAGCATTTCGTTTATGATGAGCGGGGATATGGCTACTTCATCAATTTTGAGAATTCGAATACGGCACCGCCGCATTTCGATTTACTGCCATTTCTCGTTAAATCGGCCAGGACCTATCCTGTCCAATGCGATGACTGCGTTGACTGGCTCTATAACTATTTTCGTTATTTTCCGTTGAAAGAAGATGAATTGCTGCTCATGCAAAGTTATCTGGCATTCCCTGGATCAGCATTGGAATTAGTGAAGGGTTATTCCGATGGCAGGGGCCATCGTTCAGAGCTTGATAATGTCACTCAACTGCAGCGGCAATTTTGGCTGCTGAAAAATATTGAATATATGGTGA
This sequence comes from Peribacillus sp. V2I11, assembly GCF_030817135.1. Taxonomy (NCBI): domain Bacteria; kingdom Bacillati; phylum Bacillota; class Bacilli; order Caryophanales; family Bacillaceae; genus Peribacillus; species Peribacillus sp. V2I11. The sequence goes on from NZ_JAUSYW010000001.1 coordinate 3,959,888, forward strand.
TGAAAATCGAAGAAATCGAACAGCAGAAAAAGGCGGCTGCCGAGGCTGCCAAAGAAGAACAATCACCCCCAAGCTAAATATACATGATTGGATCATCTCCAGTCATGTATATTTTTTTGGCTGTAAGGGAATAATTAAATCCATTCGAAATATAAAGACATGGCCAGGAAAATAAATGCGATTAACAGGAGCATATCGAAGAAAGTCGGGAAAATCAGCGTACGAATTCCTTGGAATACGATAAAGGGTACGATGAACTGCTGGCAGACCCCGCGGAATTTCTTCATCCAAGGCGGTAAAGTGTAGGGAGAATATCTTCGCTTTTTCATATTAATACCTTCCTTTACAGGACTTCTTATATTCTATGGGTGGGTAGTGGAAAAGGTGAAAAAGCCGTCACATTCATTGTTCTAGGTGGATAAAATAAAGAAAATGACCTTGAATGTATGAAATGGGATGGTTCCTGGGAAAGTAAGCGAAAAGATGATTGACTGGAGCCCCATATTTTTTGTACTATATACTATATGCTTTCAATGATTTTACATATGAATATAAATCAATGCAAAGACCGGAAATAGTAAGATGAAGTGCACTTTTCAGAGAGGAAACCAAATTGGTGCGAGGTTTCCAGGCAGCAGCATCCGAAGTCGTCCGCGAGCAGTCTCCGTGAACATCTTAGTAGCGAAGGCCGGTGAAGAGCCGTTATCCGATTTGAGAGCCGAAAGAGATTTTTTTCTTTTTCGGAAAAAAGGTGGCACCGCGAACAACTTCCTTCGTCCTTTTGTGATGATGGAAGTTTTTTTATGCCCAAAAAGGAGGAAATGATATGGAAGAGAACCAAATTTCTATGCCGACTAAATATGATCCGCAGACGATAGAGAAAGGCCGCTACAAATGGTGGCTTGATGGAAAGTTTTTCGAAACGACGGGTGACGATAAAAAAGAACCATATACGATTGTCATCCCGCCGCCTAACGTGACAGGTAAGCTTCATCTTGGCCACGCTTGGGATACGACACTTCAAGATATATTGACACGCATGAAAAGGATGCAAGGCTATGATGTTTTATGGTTACCAGGCATGGACCATGCCGGTATCGCCACTCAAGCGAAAGTAGAACAGAAACTTCGTGCGGAAGGCGTGAGCCGTTATGACCTTGGACGTGAAAAATTCGTAGAAGAGACATGGAAATGGAAAGAGGAATATGCGAGCCATATCCGTGAACAATGGTCAAAGCTGGGTCTTGGACTTGATTATACACGTGAACGCTTCACTCTTGATGAAGGGCTTTCAAAAGCTGTACGCGAAGTGTTCGTTTCGCTTTATAACAAGGGCTTGATTTATCGCGGCGAATACATCATCAACTGGGATCCATCAACGAAAACGGCGTTATCCGATATCGAGGTTATTTACAAAGATGTGCAGGGCGCATTTTACCATATGAAATATCCGTTGGTTGACGGATCAGGTGAAATTGAAATTGCCACCACCCGTCCAGAAACGATGCTTGGCGATACTGCTGTTGCTGTACACCCTGAAGATGACCGTTATAAACACTTGATCGGCAAAATGGTCCGCTTGCCAATTACAGGCCGGGAAATCCCGATTGTCGGTGATGATTATGTCGATATGGAATTCGGTTCAGGCGCGGTCAAAATTACTCCTGCTCATGATCCGAATGACTTCGAAATCGGGAACCGTCACGATTTGGAGCGCATCCTTGTCATGCATGAAGATGGCTCGATGAATGAAAAGGCCGGTAAATATGAAGGCATGGACCGTTTTGAATGCCGTAAACAAATCGTCAAGGACCTTCAGGAAGAAGGAGTACTCTTCAAAATCGAAGATCACCTTCACTCAGTTGGCCATTCAGAGAGAAGCGGTGCTGTTGTTGAACCATATCTTTCGACTCAATGGTTCGTTAAGATGCAGCCGCTGGCTGATGCATCCGTTGAGCTTCAAAAAGGAACCGATGAGGAAAAGGTTCATTTCGTACCGGACCGTTTCGAAAAAACGTACCTGCATTGGATGGAAAATATTCGCGACTGGTGCATTTCCCGTCAGCTTTGGTGGGGTCACCGCATTCCAGCCTGGTACCATAAAGAAACAGGTGAAGTGTATGTAGGTCACGAAGAGCCTGCGGACGCTGAAAACTGGGAACAAGATACAGATGTTCTGGATACATGGTTCAGCTCGGCATTATGGCCGTTCTCGACTATGGGCTGGCCTGACAAGGACAGTGTCGATTTCCAACGTTACTATCCAACCGGGGCACTTGTAACAGGTTATGATATCATTTTCTTCTGGGTATCGCGGATGATTTTCCAAGCTCTTGAGTTCACAGGTGAACGACCATTTGAAAATGTGCTGATCCATGGCCTGGTTCGTGACGAACAGGGGCGCAAGATGAGTAAATCGCTTGGCAATGGTGTCGATCCGATGGATGTCATCGATCAATACGGTGCCGATTCCCTGCGTTACTTCTTATCTACGGGCAGCTCGCCAGGCCAGGACCTTCGTTATAGTACGGAAAAAGTGGAAGCGGTTTGGAACTTCTCCAATAAGATTTGGAACGCCTCCCGTTTTGCTTTGATGAACATGAATGGCATGACTTATGACGAAATCGATTTAAGCGGTGAGAAGTCTGTAGCCGATAAATGGATCTTGACGCGTTTGAATGAAACGATTTCCAACGTAACCAGACTTGCGGACCGTTATGAGTTTGGTGAAGTTGGCCGTGTGCTTTACAACTTCATTTGGGATGATTTCTGTGACTGGTATATTGAAATGGCGAAGCTTCCGCTATATGGCGAAGACGAAGCAGCTAAGAAAACGACGCGCTCGATCTTGGCCTATGTACTGGATAACACGATGAGATTATTACACCCGTTCATGCCTTTCATTACCGAAGAAATCTGGCAGAACCTACCGCATCAAGGTGAGTCCATCACTGTTGCCGCTTGGCCGGAAGTGAATGAAGGGTTGACAGATACAGCTGCAGCCGAGGAAATGAAGCTGCTTGTTGAAATCATCCGCTCCGTCCGTAATATCCGTGCTGAGGTGAACACACCGCTAAGCAAAAAAATCAATTTGATTTTAAAAGCGAAAGATGAGTCAATCTTAGGGACATTACAGAAAAACAGCAGCTATATCGAGCGTTTCTGTAATCCTGAACAATTGACGATCGGAATCGAAGTCGAAGAACCTGCTCAAGCCATGACAGCTGTCGTAACTGGCGTAGAATTAATCCTTCCGCTTACAGGACTGATCAATATTGACGAAGAAGTGAAACGTCTTGAAAAAGAACTCGACAAACTTAATAAAGAAGTAGAGCGCGTACAGAAAAAATTAGGCAACGAGGGCTTCGTTAAAAAGGCGCCGGCAAGCGTCATCGAAGAAGAGCGTGCCAAGGAAAAAGACTATAGCGAAAAACGCGACTCTGTAATCCACAGGATCAGCGAACTGAAACAACTGTAAAACAAAAGGATGAACCAGCTTTATGCCGGTTCATCCTTTTTGTGTTTAAACGCTATTTAAGAAAAATATTAAGTTAGGAAGATATTCTTTCTTTTATGAATGCAAGGTACTCCCATACGATATTCATATCACTTAGTGCACTTAATGTCCGGCTGCCGACGACATCCTCGATTTCGTTGAGCATGAGGCTGCCATCTTCGGCAAATATGAAATCGATACCGACCAGGCCAAAATCAAACGACCCCATTACTCTTTCAACAAGGGCTAATTCGGATGCAGTCAGCTCATATAGAGAAGCCGATCCGCCCAGCGTATAATTAGCCTTGAAACTGGAAGCGGACTCCCTAAGTACAGCAGCCTTCACTTTTTTACCAACCACAAAGACGCGGATATCCCTTCCGAATAAGCCAGGTTTTTGGACTATCCAATTTCCATCATTCAGATCGGCAAGATCTTCGGCATGCTCGATTAGATATACTTGTTTCCCGCCGCGGCCACGAGTTTCTTTAGCAATGAATGGGAACTCCATGTCATCGGCACTCGGCCTTCCGTTACAATATACCGTATCGGCCATTGGAATCCCCAGTGAGGACAAATATTGATGCGTCTTTGCTTTGTCATTCGCGATTTCCGATACGAAGGAGGAGTTAAAGCAAGCAATCCCCAATTGCTCCAGTTGCTTTGTGAAAAAAGGGTCAATTGTCCGGACGATAGCAAAGTCCGGCAATGAAATTGGCTGCGTCCCATGTTCCACGTACAACTCGTTGAAATGATGACCGATTCTAAGGTCTTCCCGAAAGTGAAAGTGTAAATCAAGATCAAGCTTACTGGCTTCGTCAAGCATCCAATCTATGTATCCCTTATTTTTCAGGGCATCCTCACGGTTATAAATCAACCAGCCTGCTAGTTTTTTCATCAGATGCACTTCCTTTTCCTAATTCTTTCAAAATATAATCGAACATGCTATCAGCGATGTTGATGCCTGTACATTCATAAATATTCAGTAAATGCGAATTCGAATTCACTTCGCACAAAAGCGGACCTTCTTCACCGAACAACAAATCGACGCCAGCGAAGTCGGCACCGAGAATTTGCGCACATCGGATGGCAAGTTGTGCTTCTTCACTGGTGGGTATATATGGTTCAGCCTGCCCCCCGGCAGTCATATTAGCTCGGAAGTCTTGTTCGGAATGGCGTTGCATCGCTGCTATGACTTGATTGCCCACGACATTCACACGAATATCCCGACCTTTACTGTGCTCGATGAATTCCTGGATGATAAATGGTTTGTGGCCAAGGTTACGGATCGTCTTTAGTAATTCATCCTCTGTTTGGATTAAATATACTTGTTCCCCAAAAGAACCGTATGCTTCCTTAACGATAAGAGGATACCCAAGTTCATTGCCGATGTGTATAAAAGCATCCATATTGACCCTTTCAATCCCTTCGTACGTAAAAGGGGGAAATAAGGTTTTCGGCATCGGTATGCCATGCCCGGTTAATGCTTGATGTGTTTTTGCTTTGCTGTCGCAAATATCGATCGCTGTACTGCTGTTATATACGGGGATGCCGAGCAATTCCAAATGGCGTGCCAAATGAATGTCTTTATCCATGAACAGAACAAAATCAGGCAGCTTATCAAAGGCTCCTTTAAGAAGTGGCACTCCTTTTTCGATTATGGGAATGAGATCTGAATTACGGATAAGGGTTGCCATGATATCTTTCCTTTCGGCCGCCTCTTTAATGAATAAAGCTAAACTGGAAAACTTATCATGCTGTAAATAGCCGTTAACGACAATCCAACAGTGGAAATCTGAAGGTTTCATGGTAAAACACTACCTTTCATCTAGGTTAATCGTTCATATATTGATAAAATAATCTTAACGCATAAGAGCGGTATAAAGAAAGGGGAGGCTCAACGATAATGGTAACAACCATGAAAGAAATCAATCATTTTTTTGAACGGCGCCAAGTTCAATTGGGCATGAATTTTGGCCTATCACGGATGGAAGCATTGTTAACTGAATTAGGTGACCCGCACAAGGCGCTAAAGTATATTCACATTGCGGGATCCAACGGGAAGGGTTCAACACTGCAATATATTAAAGAAATCTTACTTGCCCAAGGGATTCGGGTCGCGTCCTTCACTTCGCCTTATTTAATACGGATGAATGAACAGCTGAAGATAAATGAGGATGAAATCAGTGATAAGGATTTTATCGCTGTCTTCCGGAAGCTTTGGCCGATCATCCAAGAGATGGATAGTAAGGGGAATGGTCCCACTCAGTTCGAAATTTTGACTGCGATGGCATTTTCTTATTTTAGCAAAAAGGAAGTGGATTTGGTTTTGATGGAAACCGGTTTGGGGGGCAGGCTTGATACAACGAATGTCATCCAGCCGTTTCTTTCGATCATTACCTCGATTTCTTTGGAACATACGAACATCCTGGGTAACACGCTTGGGGAAATTGCTTTTGAGAAGGCGGGCATCATTAAAAGCGGGGCGCCGATCATCAGCGGAGTCAAAGCCGGGGAACCATCAAAAGTAATTGAAGAAAAAGCATCATCATTAGGCGTACCGTATTACCAATTAGGTAAAGACTTTCATGTAGGCAATATAAAGCAAAGTGAACGGGGGCAAAGTTTCTCATTTTCGCTTGCCGACAGATCCATCAAAAATGTGGAAATGCGGATGTTAGGCCGTCATCAAATGGAGAATGCGGCACTGGCCATTGCTGCTGTCACACTAGGTATGGAAAATATCGATGAAAAAAACATACTTAAAGGAATAGGGGAAGCGAAATGGGATGGCCGCTTTGAAAAAATATCGGATGAGCCGTTGGTGATCATTGATGGTGCCCATAATCCTGCCGGCATCGACGTGCTGAAGGAAACGCTAAAAGTGCATTACCCCGACTATAAGTACCGATTCGTATTCAGTTCATTTAAAGATAAAAATTATTCGGAGATGCTTCATGGACTGGAAACGGAAGCGATGGAAATCATCATTACCGAATTCGAGCATGAACGGGCGGCGGATGCGAAAACGCTATATGAAAAATGCAGTCATCCAAATAAAAGTATAAACAAGGATTGGCAGGCGGCGATAACGGAAGGCAGAAGGAAAACGGGGGAACAAGAGATTCTTGTCATCACAGGGTCCCTTCATTTCCTTTCACTTGTGAGGGAATTCCTGACCAGGGGAAATGTTTGACGTTTTTCTAGGGTGGTGAGGGATGTGCCTTACTTGTGGATCGATTATCTTTCCTTCTATTATGCAGAGAGAACCAGTGAATGATCAACTTAATGAGTAACCTGAAAAAGGATCTTTTCAAGGTCCTTTTCTCTTGTTAACAGAGTCTCTTGAAAAGAAAAACTCTAAAAGAGAGATTGATAACAAATCACCAAGTATATTTGTTAAAATATGTTTATATATTGATTCTATATGACGGATGAATAGTAGGATCTACTTAATGAAAAGACGGGAGGAATGAATGATCATGAAGAACCCAAGTGTTCATTACATAGCGGAAGGGACTTTTATATTAGGGTTTCAAAGAAGGGCAATCGAATCCTCATGCACTTTGTATAAATGATGGTTATCCATATCTATCTCTTCGTCTTGGGCTTAATTTTAGGCTCATTCTTTAACGTTGTCGGTTTAAGTGTTCCAGCCAATCATTCATTTGCGAATCGCCGCTCCGCCTGCCCTTCTTGCGGGCGTACATTGACATTCTTCGAGTTGATACCCGTTATTTCTTATATGTTGCAAGATGGAAAATGCCGGGGCTGTAAAACAAGGATTTCCCCCCTTTATCCGGTAGTGGAAATGCTGACCGGTGTTTTGTTTGCCTCTGCTCCCATATTCCTTGGCTGGTCGAACGAACTCTTGATTGGCTGGACATTGATTTCATTATTTATGATCATCTTCGTGACAGATGTCGCCTATATGCTCATACCAGATAAAATCCTGCTTTTCTTTACGGTGATTTTTATCGTTCTAAGAGTCTCATTTCCCCTGTCGCCCTGGTGGGATTCAATTTTCGGGGCAGCGGTTGGCTTTAGCCTGCTATTATTAATCGCTGTCGTGAGTGAGGGTGGCATGGGCGGCGGTGATATCAAGCTATTTGCAGTGATTGGCTTTGTACTGGGAATGAAGATGGTGCTGTTATCGTTTCTTTTTGCGTGCTTTTATGGGGCATTCCTTGGCATCATCGGGCTGCTGACCGGATTCCTAAAAAAGAAAACCCTTATTCCTTTTGGACCGTATATCGTTTTTGGGACATTGACTGCTTATTTTTGGGGCGATTCCCTTTTACATTGGTATGTAACTTTTTTAAGATGAGCTTAAAGGATCATCCTGATCCAAAAGGAATTTGTCAAAATTCACCTGAACAATAGCGCAGGAGGGAACCATCCCCAATTGGCCGGAAGAGAAGATGACATGAAAGAGGAATGCATGTAATTGGTGAGAGGCGATATTGAATGGTTCATGAAGCAGAAGTACCAGTAGCTGGAATTCCCTTTTGGCTACCCATATATGAATAGGGAAATTTGACGAAACCTATTAATGGCAAGACGACAAAAGTCTTGTTATTTTTTTTTACCTCTATGTTAGGATGAAAAAAATGATCTGGAGGGGAGGAAAAAAATTGGGCAAGCCGGAACAAAGCAAAGGTGTAACGATTAAAATAAATGGGGAAGAAAAAGTATTTGCCGATAAAAAGATTGAAAGTCAAGAGGCGGCGAGTAAGGAGCAGGAACAAACAGATGAGAGTTTCGAATGGATACTCCCTGAGGATTCAAACGAAAACAAAATCGTATTGGTTCCCACACCGCCAAAGAAGAAAATGCCTAAGCTCATCAGTTTTGGTACCAGTTCGCTGAAAAGTTTGGATAAAAGACCGATCAAGACATTCATGATCGCTGTCATTTGTGCTGTTTTTTTTGGGTCGATTCTTGGCTTGATCGCCGTTAAAACGATAACAAAGGAAAAAGCCGAAGTATCTTCGGTCGAGACCTCGATTCCAACGGAAGCCACTGTTGAGGATAAAAAAGCGGCAGTGACTGAACCAGGAAACCAGCTGAAGACATTCCTTGTACAGGGAGGAGTATTCAGCAGCGAGGATGCGGCAAGGCAAATACAAAAGAAAATCATTGAAAAGCAGGTTCCTGCTGAAATTTTCAAATTGGAAGACAGCTATTATCTATTCTTGGGATCGGCAGAGAGTCTAGCTGCAAGTAAGGAGCTGGCCTTGTTCTTAAAGTCCTATGATGTGGACGTATACTGGAAGGAAATCGATTTTGAAGCTTCTGGGACAAGCCAAGAGGATGAGAAAACCCTCGAGAAGATGAAGGCAGTATATGCTTCGTTGGCAGAATCATCCGCAACAAAGCTTCGTGGAAAGGAAGGGACGGTAAACGAAGAAACCCTGAAAATAAACATGGATGAACTGAAGGCGGGGAAATTATCGCCGGAGTTTTCGAATATGAACGATGACCTGACTGCTGCCGCAAAGTCGATTGACGATTATGAGACTTCCAAAAATGAAGAAAAGCTATTCCAGGCTCAAGAAAGTCTTCTTGATTTTTTATTGAATTTCCAAAATATATCGAGTTAATTAGAGAGAAAAAAGGGGGGCTGCCTAATGGGACAAGCTCCCCAATATGAAACCATCTGTGACACCTTTTTTATTTTCCGGGAAATACTTACAGGCATTTGTCGATTCCTAGTAATCAATAATTGTGGATTGCACCATAATTTGATAGGATAGATATGTATCTCCCTATGTAAAGAAAGGTGACTTTTATATTATGCAGCCATTGATTTTAGCTTCTTCATCACCACGTCGTAAAGAACTTCTACAATTTCTTCAAATCCCCTTTGAATGCATGAATTCCAATGTCGATGAAAGTATTGATGAAAACATGTGTCCTGATGCAGCGGTGAAAGAACTGGCCTCCCGTAAAGCGGAAGCCATCGCAGCAAAATTTCAGGAAAGCTGGGTAATCGGCTCGGATACCGTTGTTGTCCTTGATGGTGAGATATTGGGTAAGCCGACAAGCCGGGCGGATGGAAAAAGAATGCTGGAAATGTTATCAGGACGGACACATGAAGTATACACAGGTGTCTCCATCCTATTCGGCAGGCATCGCAGAGTATTCGCAGAAAAAACGGAAGTGACATTTTGGGAGCTGCCAGAAGCTGAAATCGAACGTTATCTGGATAGCGGGGAACCTTTTGACAAAGCTGGCGGCTATGGGATTCAAGGATACGGATCTCTTCTTGTCGAACAAATCAAAGGGGACTATTTCTCAGTCGTCGGGCTTCCGGTCTCAAGACTGGCCCGGGAACTTAAAGCGATGCAGGTAGAGTTAGGATAATCTGATTTCCTCTGGCATCTTCCCTTTTCTAAGGAAGGGTTGATCTTTTGAGCGAAAAAATGTTAATACGGGATTACCCGAAAGAAGAGAGGCCGCGCGAAAGGTTTCTGCAAGACGGACCGCAAAGTCTCTCCAATCAGGAATTGCTCGCTCTGCTATTGAGGACGGGATCTAGGGAAGAATCAGTCCTGCAACTATCCAGCAGGCTCATCAATTCCTTCAAGGGCCTGCGCCTGTTAAAAGAAGCCTCTGTGGAAGAACTGACCATGATTAAAGGGATTGGTGAAGCAAAAGCGATTCAAATCCTGGCCTCTGTCGAACTTGGCAGGAGAATCAGCAATTTGAATGATCAAGACCGTTATGTGATTCGATCTCCTGAAGATGGAGCCAATTATTGCATGGAAGAAATGCGGTTTTTATCACAGGAACATTTCGTCTGTCTCTATTTAAATACGAAAAATCAAGTGCTTCAAAAAACTACGGTATTCATCGGCAGCCTCAATGCCTCGATCGTGCATCCGCGCGAGGTCTTTAAAGAGGCTTTCAAAAGGTCCGCCGCCTCTATCATCTGTCTTCATAACCACCCCTCCGGAGACCCCTCTCCCAGCAGAGAAGATATTGAAGTGACGAAAAGGTTAGTCGAATGTGGTAAAATAATCGGGATTGAAGTATTGGACCATATCATCATCGGGGAGCATAAATATGTTAGTTTGAAGGAAAAAGGTTATTTATGACACTATCAAAATTTTTGACGATACGATATAATATTGTTTATGATTTTTAAAAGAGGAAACTTTTTCAAAACTCTTATTGTCAAAAAACGACAAATTATTATTTGAACTTATAAAAAAGGCATTTTTGTTTACGAAAGGGAGATACCATAATGTTTGGAATTGGCGCTAGAGATATAGGGATTGATTTAGGAACGGCGAATACGCTTGTCTATGTGAAAGGAAAAGGTATCGCAGTACGTGAACCATCGGTTGTAGCTGTGCAAACAGATACAAAGCAAATCGTTGCAGTCGGAAACGATGCGAAAAACATGATCGGCCGTACACCTGGTAACGTGGTTGCCCTTCGCCCGATGAAGGATGGAGTTATAGCCGATTATGAAACGACGGCTACCATGATGAAGTACTATATGAAGGAAGCTCAAAAGAAGGGCGTATTCGGCAACAAGCCATATGTCATGATTTGTGTGCCTTCTGGAATTACGGCAGTTGAGCAGCGTGCAGTCATCGATGCAGCTAGACAAGCTGGAGCCCGTGACGCATATCCTATCGAAGAACCGTTTGCAGCAGCGATCGGTGCGGACCTTCCTGTTTGGGAGCCTACAGGCAGCATGGTCGTTGATATCGGCGGAGGAACGACGGAAGTGGCAATCATTTCCCTTGGCGGAATCGTTACAAGCCAATCGATCCGCATTGCCGGTGACGAAATGGATGATGCCATTATCGTTTACATCCGTAAGAACTACAATTTGATGATCGGTGAGCGTACTGCTGAAGCGATCAAAATGGAAATTGGTTCTGCTGGAGACACGGAAGGCGTAGAAAACATGGAAATTCGCGGCCGTGACCTATTGACTGGATTACCGAAAACGATCGAAATTACAGCTGAGGAAATATCCAAAGCATTAAGCGACACAGTTTCTGCAATTGTGGATTCCGTGAAAAACACTTTAGAGAAAACACCACCTGAATTAGCTGCTGACATCATGGACAGAGGCATTGTGCTGACAGGCGGGGGTGCTTTGCTGCGCAATTTGGATAAAGTCATCAGTGAAGAAACGCAAATGCCGGTGATCATCGCTGAAAATCCACTGGATTGTGTTGCAATCGGAACGGGAAAAGCGCTGGACCACATTCATTTATTCAAGACTAAATCAAGAGATTCGCGATAAGCATCACTTCTCAAATAGGGCCGGCTCAACAAAAGGTGCAATTTTGAGCCGGTTTTTCTTATGTTTTGCCGTTTAATTAAATCCATAGTGTAATTTTAAGACCATAGAGTAAATTTTTAGATAGAGGTGTAATCACCATGCCACAGTTTTTTAATAAAAAGCTCCTTCTCTTGCTCGTTAGTATTATCGTTCTCGTGGCATTGATCGGTTTTTCATTAAGGGAGAGAGAAGAGTTGACTTGGCCGGAGCAATTCCTGAAAGATACGACAGGCTGGGTCGGAAATGTGTTTAATAAGCCAGTATCGGGTATAACAGGTTTTGTAGGGGGCTTAAAAGACCTTCAACATACATACGATGAAAACAAAAAATTGAAAGCCCGCTTGGATGAATATGTATTATTGAAAACCCAAGTCCAGGATTTAAAGGAAGAAAATGAAGAACTTCGCGATAACCTCAAAAAAGAAGATGACCTGCGGAAGTATTCGCCCACTCAGGCGACGGTCATTGGACGCAATCCCGACCGCTGGCATGAAATGCTGACGATTAATAAAGGGAAGCGTAATGGGGTAGAAAAAAACATGGCTGTCATCACGTCCAATGGGTTAGTCGGTAAGGTGAAATCAGCGACGGATTTCACGGCCTCGGTTCAACTTTTAAGTTCGATCGATAAAGCCAACCGTGTCTCTGCCATCGTTCAAGGTGATGATAAAGCGTATGGCTTGATTGAAGGATTCGATGATAAGAAGAACCTTTTGCTGATGAAACGGATTCCATATGATAAAAAGATCAAGAAAAATTCATTGGTCATCACATCCGGTTATGGAGGGATCTTTCCGAAAGGTCTGCTGATCGGGAAAGTTGTCGATGTCAAAGTGGATCAATATGGATTGAACCAGACCGCATATATTGAACCTTCGACGGATTTTTACGATATTAATAATGTTATGGTCGTTCAGCGCGAAGTGGACGGTGCACCGAAAGAAAGTGAAGGGGAGGATGAATCTGAGTGAGATATTTCATCCTTTCTTTTATAGCCTTGGTTTTTTTTGTTTTTGAAAGCATCTTCGCCCAGATGTTCGCTGGCGATGCATTCGGGGCCGATAAAATCCTCGTGCCCCATTTCATGATGATTTTCGTTTTTTTCCTGACCATGTACGGGTCCAGGAAAATGGGTATGCTTTACGGGGCGATTCTTGGGTTGACTTATGATGTTGTATATACGGAAATCCTTGGGATTTACATGTTCCTGCTGCCTTTTCTTGCCTATCTGATATCGAAAAGCATGAAAATCATGCAAAATAATATATTGATTGCCTGCCTTACTGCGCTTTTATTCACGGCAATTTTAGAGATTGTCATCTTTCAGATGAATATCATCCTCTCATTTGCAGATATGGGATTTGGCGAATTTGCGGAACGGAGATTGATTCCGACATTATTATTGAATCTCGCATTCATTATTATCAGCTGCTATCCTTTAAAGAGAATGATTGAAAAGCTTGATTTGCAAGGTGAAACGGAATAACGTTCCTGTGTCTTAAGTAGCAGGTGGGAAATGTATTTTCTCTTTTCCGTGTACGTAGAAAAAGGAAATTTGTTTTCCTATGTCGAATTATATTTCATTGAGGTGAAACAAACGTCATGAATAAAAGAATTCAGCAAAATGTCATGATTAAGGGAACAAAAGACGGGTTCATGCTTCATCTCGATGATTCTTGCTCATTTTCCGAATTATTGAAAGAGTTAGAAGTGAAGCTTTCGGCAAACTATCAGTTTCAAGAAAATGACCCGTCCATTTCCGTAAAAGTACATACAGGGAACCGCTATCTTGATGAACAACAAGAAGAAAAGATTAAAGAGGTCATCCATAAAAAGAAGAAGCTTTTCGTAGATGAGATGATTTCGAATGTCCTGACGAAGGATGAAGCGAAACGATGGAAAGATGAGAACCAAGTGACGACCGTGACCAAGGTGATAAGGTCGGGACAGGTTTTTGAAGTTCCCGGAGACTTACTTCTAATTGGGGATGTCAATCCCGACGGAACGGTTCGTGCGGGTGGCAACATATATATCATGGGACAGCTCAAGGGAATAGCCCATGCCGGATATAAAGGGAATAATGAAGCCATTATAGCTGCCTCCGTCATGAAGCCCGCCCAGCTGCGCATTGCCGGACAAGTGAATTTATCTCCTGACCAATATACGAAATGGGGACATGACTTGGAATGTGCCTTCATGGATGAAGACGAAAATATCATTATAGAAAAACTGCAAGTCTTAAAGAAATATAGACCTAATTTAAATAGATTAGAAGGGGGTCTCTAATCGTGGGAGAGGCAATAGTTATAACATCCGGTAAGGGTGGTGTCGGGAAAACGACCACCTCCGCCAATTTAGGAACATCTTTAGCTCTTCTAGGCAAAAAGGTTTGCTTGATTGATACGGATATTGGTCTTCGGAATTTGGATGTGATCATGGGATTGGAGAATCGCATCATCTATGATTTGGTCGATGTGGTCGAAGGGCGCTGTAAGATACATCAAGCGCTTATTAAAGATAAACATTTCGAAGATTTGCTTTATCTGCTTCCAGCTCCGCAAAATAGTGATAAATCAGTCGTGAATGAAGAGCAGATGAGGAAACTCATAAGCGATATGAAGCCTGACTATGATTATGTCATCATTGATTGCCCTGCAGGCATTGAACAGGGCTTCAGGAATGCCATAGCTGGGGCAGACAAGGCGATCATCGTTACGACTGCAGAGAGACCGGCTGTAAGGGATGCTGACCGTATTATTGGCCTGCTTGAAAAAGAGGAGCATATTGAACCGCCTCAATTGATCATCAACCGAATACGCGGCCATTTGCTTCATGAGGATGAAGAAATGGATATCGATGGAGTTGCCGATTTTCTTAAGATTGATTTGATCGGCGTCATTCCTGATGATGACCAAGTCATAGTGGCAGCGAATAAAAAGGAACCCATTGCCTATAATCCGGACAATAGAGTTTCGCTTGCCTATCGGAACATTGCCAGAAGGATCCTTGGTGAATCTGTGCCCTTGACTCCAATTGGCAGCGAACCAAAGGGCTTCATGTCCAAATTGAAAAAATTCTTTAGCGTGCGGTAAATCTATATTCCATATCAAGAAGCGGGGAGCATTCGATGCCCTCGCTTTTTTTGCTGCACGGAACTTCATGTAAATAAAAAAGGCAAGCCATATCTGGCTTGCCTGTTCAATATGCTAAAATCCAGCGGGTTATCCGCGTCTTCCGCCTCTGCCGCCGCGTTTTGATTCAGTGCTGCGTTTAAGAGTCGATAAATTTTCTTCACTAGTCTTTAAAAAGCGAACCATTTTATCTTCGAAATTTTCCTTTGGTTGGAAGTTACCTTTTGAACGAAAATCTTTAGAACGGCTATCCCCTTGGCGTGGTGGGCGTTTGGTATAAGAAGAGGTTTGCCCTTCGGGTCTATCTATAGCCTTTTTGATGGACAAGGCAGTTTTTCCGTCTTTCTCACTAATCACTTTTACTTCAATTTGGTCGCCTACTTTAAGATGGTCATTAACGTCTTTTACATAGCTATCTGCTACCTCACTGATATGCACAAGACCTGTTGAGCCTCCTGGTAATTCTACGAATGCTCCAAAATTAGTGATACCTGTTACTTTACCTTGTACTTTGCTGCCTATTTCGATTGACATAAAAAAATGTTCCCCCTCAGTAATGTTAAAACCACTTTATTATAACAAATTTAGGGGAACAATATCAATCTCAATTATTCGATTTTCTGAATCGATGCCCGAATCTCCTTGGAAATTCATAAGTTTCCGGGTGATTTTTCATTGGGAAAAATTTTTTTCTGGGATGTGTAGAAAGAAAATATTTTCTCCGTCATAGTCTGGACAAGTTGCTCATACTTTGTAATATAGCGCTTTGACATGAGCAGGGGGGAAATCTGGAATGGATGATCGCAGGAAAGATATCCGCAATCGTATCGCCAAGAGACGTAAGTTTAATGATAAACCGGCAGGAAGCAGTAGTTGGACGGAGATCAACAATGAGGAACCATATGGGATTGATTCATATAACGGGTATTCCGAGAAAGATCATCCGCTCTTCAAGAAAGAATATTTTTTCTTTAAAATCCTTGCCAGTGTATGCCTGTTCCTGATTATCGCTGTGATGTTCAAACACCCTTCTGTGCGGCTGGACCCTGCCAGAAGTTTTGTCACGGAGAACATGAACAAGGAATTTCAGTTCGCTTCAATTTCCAACTGGTATGAAAGTGCGTTTGGTAAACCGATCGCTTTTTTACCGAATGAAGCCGATAAGGAATCTGTTGATTCGAATGAAGAATATGCAATGCCAGCTTCTGCGAAGATTACCCAAACCTTCGAGACGAACGGTGAGGGTATCATATTGGAAACGAGCAAAGGCTCAAAGGTCGAGGCCGTCAATGAAGGGGTAGTCATTTTTGCCGGTGAAAAGGAGGGGATTGGAAAGACTGTCGTCATTCAGCATGCCAACAAAAGTGAATCTTGGTATGGGCAGCTGGAAGGAATTGATGTGAAATTGTATGAGTTCGTTAAAAAGGGCAATGAAGTCGGACAGGTTACACTAAGTGAAGATGGATCCAAGGGCAGATTTTATTTGGCGATAAAAGAAAATGATGCTTTCGTCGATCCTAAAAAGGTGATTTCCTTTGAGTGAATATGGGAAATTACTGTTTAAAATCAGGGTGCACCCGACATTGTGGTTTGTAATTGGCATCGCCATCCTCACTGCCCATTTCGTTGAAGTGATGATGCTGTTGCTCATCGTCTTCATTCATG
Organism: Peribacillus sp. V2I11; assembly: GCF_030817135.1. Classification (NCBI taxonomy): domain Bacteria; kingdom Bacillati; phylum Bacillota; class Bacilli; order Caryophanales; family Bacillaceae; genus Peribacillus; species Peribacillus sp. V2I11. The sequence goes on from NZ_JAUSYW010000001.1 coordinate 3,976,488, forward strand.
AGATGGGGCATGCGGTCTGTGCTCAGCACTTCAAATGGCGGATAAAGTCGATCCAGCTGCTTCCTTTTGGTGGGGCTGTCGAGACTGAGGAATATGGAAATAAGAGTTTGAAAGAGGATTTGGCGGTGGTGCTTGCCGGTCCGCTTCAACATGTTTGGCTCATTGGTGCAGCTTTTTTGCTCTATTTCTTTACTATTATCCCATATGAGCTGTATCAGCCCTTTTTGTATATGAATCTTATGCTGCTGATTTTTAATCTGCTGCCAATTTGGCCCTTGGACGGGGGCCGGCTGCTATTCATCGGTGTATCCCTATACTGCACCTTTCTGGAAGCGCAGAAACATACACTTCACTTTTCAGCAGTATTCGCTGTCCTGGCTTTTTTGACCTGGCTCATTCTGGATCCGCTCAATTTGAACATCTGGCTCATCATCTTTTTCATAAGTCTCTCACTCGTCATGGAATGGCGGCAGAGGTATTATGCGTTCATCCGCTTTCTTTTGCAGCGCCATTACGGGCATACGAATGATTTGGCGAAACTGAAGCCGATCTCGGTGGATTCACAAGAACCGATTTATAAGGTGCTGGAACTGTTTCAACGCGGTTGTAAACACCCCGTCATCATCATGAAAAACGGGAAAGAGAGCGGCTCTTTGGATGAAACGGAAATCCTTCATGCTTATTTTTCAGAGAAAATGACAAACGGGAAAATCGGCGACCTATTATATTCTTATTAAATATGTTATCCTTTCTTCAAATTGAGGAGAGGATTTTTTTTGATGAAAAAAATGATCGCGAACCTAGCTTCACGCGAAAAAAGAGTGGCCGTACTTGAGAATGGTGTTTTACGTAAACTTGAAATCATGCCGCCTCAAAAGCGCAGTACGGTCGGTAATATTTATCTTGGGAAGGTGACGAAGGTGTTACCGGGAATGGATGCCGTCTTCATAGATTATGGTGCAGAGAAGAATGGTTTTTTACACCGTGACGAGATTCCCTCTTTCCAGCTGACAAAAAAAAGTGTAGGGAAAGCATCCATTGGTCAATTTGTCCGTCAGGGAGAAAAGCTGCTAGTTCAGGTGACTCGGGATGAAACGGGCACCAAAGGAGCTAAATTGACTGGGTTGATCGAGTTTTCAACAGATTCCCTCGTATACATACATGGAATAGATTATGTTGGTGTTTCAAAGAAATTCAAAAACGAAGATCTTCAGAAGCAATGGCGGGAAACGGCCTTGCAGTATAAAAATCCTGATGAGGGATTGATTGTCCGCACCTCGATGGAGAACGAAAGTGAATCGGTCTTCCTTGACAGGTTAACTGGATTGCGGGAGCTCTTTAAAGGGCTTGAAGGTAAGGCTGCGTCCCTCAAGGCGCCGTCCATTCTCTATGAGAGGGACGCATACCTTGACATGATCATTTCCGAAATGTCGGGAACGGTGACCGGGGAACTTGCCATCGATGACTTCGAGGCCTATCGGGAGTTGAAAAAGTGGATACAGGAAAACCGTAAGGAGTGGGAAATATCCCATGTATCGGGTACCAAGAATATTTTTTCCGAATGGAATGTGGAAGCGCAAGTTGAGAAAATGGCCAAGAAAATCGTTTGGCTTGAGAATGGCGGATATTTAATTTTTGAAGAAACGGAAGCTTTCACCGTAATCGATGTCAATTCAGGTAAGTTCACGGGCAAGGTGGCGAAGGAAGCAACATTGTTTGCCGTTAATCAGGCTGCGGCGAAAGAGGTCGCCCGTCAACTGAGATTGAGGAATATCAGCGGAATCATCTTGATAGATTTCATAAATATGGAGAATTCACGGCATAAGCAGGAAATCATCGAAATCGTCAAAAAGGAAGCGGTGAATGATGAAAAGCGAATCCAGGTCATCGGCTTTACGGAATTGGGCATTTTACAAATGACGAGAAAGCGAACCTCCCCGTCTTTAAGTGAAATGATGTCGGTGTCTTGCCCCGTGTGCAGTGGAAGCGGTAAAATCGAGAGCCCGGAAACGGTGGCCTTCCGGTTGGAACGGGAACTGCTGGAACACAGGAAGACGGATGAAGAAGCGGTCTGGGTGGAGGTCAGTGAAGCGGTGGCGGACGTGCTGCTGGGTGAAAAGGAATCATATCGGCCGACACTGGAGGAATTGATCGCTAAAAAGATATTCCTATCTTTTATCCCAGGTTCGAGGAATGCCTATTCCATCAAGCGCTTCGGGAGCATTCAGGAAATCGGGCGGGCTTTCGGGTGAAGAGCGGGAATTCTTATAAATATATTGACAGCCTTTCCTGTTTCATGTTAGGATTTTAATGTTATGTTTGTAGCACCCGTGCTACAACCGCTCAACAACGGGTTTTAAGCTTTTGCCTTTTTGGTAAAACGCCTGTGATTGGCGAGTCTGAGACATTTAAGGAGGTGCAAGTATGTACGCAATTATCGAAACTGGCGGTAAACAAATTAAAGTAGCAGCTGGCGAAGCGGTTTACATTGAAAAATTAAACGCAGAAGCAGGCGAAACTGTTACATTTGACAAAGTTTTATTCGTAGGTGGCGAAGACGTGAAAGTCGGTGCTCCACTAGTTGAAGGCGCTACTGTAACAGGTACTGTCGAAAAACAAGGTAAGCAAAAGAAAATCACTGTTTTCAAATACAAAGCGAAAAAGAACAATCGTAAAAAACAAGGTCATCGTCAACCATACACTAAAGTTGTTATCGAAGCAATCAACGCGTAAGGGCTGATTCTAGATGATTAAAGTTGTATTTGATGCTCCGCAGGAACGGATCGCTTCGTTCACCTTAAGCGGACATGCTAATTTTGCTAAAAAAGGTTCTGATATCGTTTGTGCAGGAGTATCGGCTATTTCCTTTGGGGCAGTCAATGCGATCATGTCCTTAACGGACGTAGAGCCTGAGATTGAGCAAGGGAGAGAAGGCGGCTATCTTCGCTGCGTCATTCCGGGGAATCTTTCGCCGGAATCGGAAGAGAAGGTTCAGCTGCTTTTGAACGGCATGCTCATATCGCTGCAAACCATCGAACGTGATTATGGTAAATACATGAAAATTATCCTCAACCAATAGGAGGTGGAACAAATGTTAAGATTAAATCTTCAGTTCTTCGCTTCGAAAAAAGGAGTAGGTTCTACAAAGAACGGACGTGACTCAATCTCCAAGCGTCTTGGCGCTAAACGTGCAGATGGTCAATTCGTATCTGGTGGTTCTATCCTTTACCGTCAACGCGGAACAAAAATCTATCCAGGTGAGAACGTAGGCCGTGGTGGAGACGATACTCTATACGCTAAAGTAGACGGTGTTGTTAAATTCGAACGTTTCGGACGTGACCGTAAAAAAGTAAGCGTATATCCAGTTGCACAAGAAGCATAATTGGCATCTTTGAACAGAGGCTGACTCAAAAGGGTCTGATTCCTTCTACAAGACACTATATACCGCGTCATTTTTAATAATGGTATGCTATATAGTGGTGAAGGGGTCCGGCCCTTTATTTATACTATAGGAACAAACCGGCAGTTTGCAGGAGACTTTAGTCATTAGTATAAGGAAAACAACCTCTGACTTACAAAAGGCTCGCCAATCGGCGGGCTTTCTTAAACTTTCAGGGGGGAAATCCAAGATTACTCATCCATCCGATTTGGTTAAACCAAATAGACACTCCAATCAACTATAATATCTCCAATTGGTGCATAAATAAGGCCCATTCTCTTTTTTAGTTCAAATGGCTCTACCATCGTCCAAAGAACTCAGGGTGTGCGGCTGTATTTTTTGGACGGGGGCTTTCATGTGAAGGCATGTGAATCGAGCTTCATTTCCTGTTTGTTATTTTTTTGATATACTGTACAAATGGAAGTATTCAACATGATAGAGCTGAAAAAAAGTTTCTTTATCATAATTGAAGGTGTTAATAATGGATAAAAATTGGACGACTATTGAAACTCTGCGTCAAACCAGGCATGACTGGCTGAATAAAATTCAAATCATCAAAGGCAATCTGGAGTTGAACAGGATCGATCGTGTCAAGGGCATCATTGATGAAATCATTGTTGAAACCCAGAATGAAGCACGCCTCTCCAGTTTGAATTTACCTAAGTTCACCGAGATGTTGTTGACGTCGAATTGGAATAATGGATCATTTTATTGCGAATATGAAATCATTGATGTTTTTGAAGGCTCAACTGAAATGGACAGGCTGATGTATCGCTGGACAAACGATTTCTTCAAAATTCTGGATAAGAATCTGGACCCGTTTTTTGAAAATATACTGGCTGTTTCCATGTGTAAAAAAGAAGTGAGCGATATGCACTGTTCATTTCATATGCAAGGCAGGTTCATTGATCAATCCCCAGTGATCGAGTTTTTGGAAAGTTCATTAACGGCCGAGCAATCAATTGAAATTCTTGAAAGTAATGAGGATGAAATATTTTTTAAGATGGATATTAACTTTTAGAGAAGTATACAGCAAGAAATGACTTGCAGAAAACAAGGAAGTGATAGCATGTTTGTCGATCAAACGAAAGTCTATGTAAAAGGCGGAGACGGTGGTAACGGGATAGTTGCTTATCGTCGTGAGAAATTCATACCTAAAGGCGGACCTGCCGGCGGAGATGGCGGTAATGGGGCCAATGTCGTTTTTGAAGTGGAAGAGGGCTTGCGTACATTAATGGATTTCCGTTATCAACGTCACTTTAAGGCACCTCGTGGAGAACATGGCATGTCCAAAAACATGCATGGTGCGGCCGCAAAGGATATGGTCATCAAGGTTCCACCTGGCACGGTTGTCATTGATGATAAAACGAAGGAAGTCATTGCTGATTTAGTTGAGCACGGGCAACGCGCCATTATCGCCAAAGGTGGCCGCGGAGGCCGGGGAAATTCCCGTTTTGCCACACCTGCCAATCCTGCACCTGAAATCGCGGAGAACGGCGAACCGGGCCAAGAACGCGATATAGTCATGGAATTGAAACTATTGGCTGATGTCGGTTTGGTTGGTTTCCCGAGTGTAGGGAAATCCACGTTGCTTTCTGTCGTATCCGCAGCAAGGCCTAAAATTGCCGAATACCATTTTACAACGATCGTACCGAACCTGGGAATGGTGGAAACGGAAGATCACCGCAGCTTCGTCATGGCCGATTTACCTGGTCTGATCGAAGGCGCTTCTGAAGGTGTGGGCCTTGGACATCAATTCCTGCGCCATATTGAAAGAACGAGGGTAATCGTCCATGTAATCGATATGTCGGGTCTTGAAGGCCGGGATCCATATGAAGACTATCAAACAATCAATAAAGAGTTGGAAGAGTATAACCTGCGCTTGACTGAACGTCCGCAAATCATTGTAGCAAGTAAAATGGATATGCCGGACTCAGAAGATAACTTAGCGGCATTCAAAGAAAAGCTGGAAGAAGACTATCCTGTCTTCCCTATTTCTGCCGTGACGCGTGAAGGGATCCGTGAGCTTCTTTATGCAATTGCCGATAAAATCGAAGAGACGCCTGAGTTCCCTCTTGAACATGAAGAAGAGAATACTGGAATCCACCGGGTTCTGTATAAACATACATCACAGTCTGATGAATTTAACATTGAACGCGAACCCGATGGCAGCTTTGCCGTATCAGGATTCAAGATCGAGCGTCTATTCAAAATGACTGACTTCACCCGTGAAGAGTCAATACGTCGTTTCGCCAGACAGCTTCGTTCATTCGGAGTCGACGAAGGCCTTCGCCAAAAAGGTGCGACAAATGGCGATATCGTCCGTATCCTTGAATATGAATTTGAATTTGTTGATTGATTGAAGGAGGCGTACGGAGTTTGAATAAGGCCGATCAGAAGTTTTTCCTCGTTCGAGAGGATGTCCTTCCCGAAGCGATGAAAAAAACGCTGGATGCAAAAGAAATGATTGAACGGGGAAAAGCAGAATCAGTTTGGGAAGCGGTACAGCGAGTGGACCTAAGCAGGAGTGCTTTTTACAAATACCGTGATACGGTTTTTCCGTTTCATACAGTTGTAAAGGAAAAGCTGATTACACTGTTCTTCTATCTCGAAGATCGTTCTGGTACTCTATCGGAGCTCTTACGGCTCGTCGCCTCATCCGGATGCAACATCATGACCATCCACCAAACGATTCCTTTGCAGGGACGTGCAAATGTCACCCTATCCTTGAATACGGGTGGGATGACGATGGATATTAATGATCTGCTTACTAAACTGCGTAAAATGGAGTTCGTCGAAAAAGTCGAAATCATTGGTAACGGCGCATGAAAACAGCCTGTACATTTCATATGTACAGGCTGTTTTCATTTGTAAGAGGAAATTAACGATTAACTATTGTAAAAAATCAGAAAATGGCATAACATAAACAGTAGATTTTCCGTGAAAAGGAGTTTATAATATGACATCAAAAATTGCATTTCTTGGACCAAAAGCAACGTTCACGGATTTAGCTGTATCGCGACTATTTCCTAATGATATAAAAATACCGATGAACACGATTCCGGACTGCCTTGATGCTGTTCGGGACGGGGAAGTGAACCACGCGCTCGTGCCGATCGAGAATGCTTTGGAGGGTTCGGTAAATATAACGATGGATTACTTAGTTCATGAAGTCACATTACCGATGAAAGGCGAAGTGACGATTCCAATCCAACAGCATTATATGGTGCATCCGGATCATGCATATCCTGGTTTCAAACCTGACATGGTTTATTCGCATTCCCATGCCATCGCTCAATGCCGCAAATTTCTACATACTGAGCTAAGGGGCATTCCTTATGAGTATGTCACTTCCACTGCAGCCGCTGCGAAGATGGTGATGGAGAATCCCGATATCAATATTGCTGCGATTGCAAATGATATGGCTGCAGAGGAGTACGGTTTGACGATTGTAAAACAAAATATTCACGATTACGAACATAATCACACCAAGTTTATCGTCGTATCCAACAGTGAAGTCGACTATGAAGGGCATTTGACCGTTGAAGGGGACAAGAAAACGACCTTGATGATTCAGCTGCCTGCCGACCACTCAGGGCAGCTGCACCAAGTCCTTTCCGCGTTTTCCTGGAGGAAACTTAATCTTTCCAAGATTGAATCAAGACCCATGAAAACAGGATTAGGCAATTACTTTTTCATCATCGACATTGAAATGTCCCTTGACGATGTTCTCATCCCAGGAGCGATCTCTGAGCTTGAGGCCTTAGGATGTACGGTTTCGATCATGGGAAGCTATTCATGCTTTAAAGTCCAAACTGGAGTACCGCAACGATGAGTTATCATTTTTGAACTTCGGCTGAGTTGTATACAATGAATAAGAAGGGTGCCCCGGGAGTATTTCCGGGGCATTTTTTTGTGATGGTTTATATTTACCTTGTGTGCTAGTTCCTAAAACGTTTTGGCTGTCATTTTATGAATATAGAAATAGGCAGGTAAAGGGCAGGAAGGAAGGCATTCATTTTTTAATTTTGAGGATGATGGGCGAAAGTTTTTCATTATAAAAAGAGCCTATGATTCTGGATGAAAAACAAACACCGATTGTAATGAACGCAAATACAATAAGTAAATCCCGGTAGGCCACCTGTGGAAATAGGAACAGGAATACATAGTTGATGACTAAATCAGTGGATGCACCTTTTTTTAATCAAAAATGCAGAGAGAGGGTGGTGGTCAGCAGAGATGGATAATCAATTCAAAGAAACTTTCGGTTCTTGGACTCAAGCGATAGGAACTGTCATTTCTGCTGTTGCGGGTACACCATCCAAAGTCTTGGACGAAGAATTTCGTGAAAAGTTGGATTTGATTGGAAATGAACTTCAAGCAACAGGAAATGCCCTATTGGCGGATGCAGAAGAAACCTGGTCACTGGATAAATTCGGTAATGTATTACAGGCGATCGGGAATTCGACGGTCATCTTAGGATTAGTCATTGATTTCGATGAAGTAACCAAACAGGAATTGATCATTAAAGGCAATCTGATTCAAGCGTTGGGCGGAGGTACCGCTTTGGCGGGGGCATACGAAAATCCGGATGAACCGGAGCAGGCCTTCAATGTTACGGGAAATTTGTTGCAGGCGATTGGGAATTCGATGCAAGCGATAGGCGGAATTGCCGAACTTAAAAGTAGTGTTCAAGATAAAGACCAAGAAAAGGATCAAGAGCAAGAAGAACAAGATAAGGAGGAGCAGGAACTGCAAAAATATCAATATCCTGATTTGGAAGAAAAGCCATCTGATGCTGAATTGATTCAAGTGATGGGAGGCTGGATTCAGGCAGTCGGCTCCGTCATCAGTCTTATAGGGCAGTTGAGAAGTAACGAAGAAAACTCCGGGGATGACAGCTCAAATGGTAGCAATCCCAATGATGATTGGGCATAAGGCCAATAAAAAAATCCTCAAAAGATATGGCTTTTGAGGATTTTTCATTAATTCAATCGACTAAAATGCCGGCATCCCTCAAAGCACACTCCGCTTCATCGAGAAGTTCTTCAGATGATGCGCTCAGTGTATGGAGATGGATGCCGCTCGTTAGTTCCGATAAAAAAGATGCGTTCGTAGCCGTCACCCTTGAAAGGAATTGCTGGACTTCTTTACGGCTGCTGACCATGATGGAAGCAGTTAGGTCGCCGTATACGGGGTGCTCGATTTTGACATCCTTCACCGTGATGCCGATATCCACGAGTAAATATAGCTCTTCTTGGGTCCGGGAAGGATCGTGTTGGCAAGCAATGATCCTTTCCGGCTTTTGAGTGCTCCCCGTTTGTAAGTACAGATAGCCTTGGCTGGTGGCAATGATAGGTTCATTCCGCGCTTTCAGGAGTGTTATGTCACCAACGATAACCTGCCGGCTTACATTCGTTATCTGCGAAAGCTCGCTGCCTGTTACTGGCTCCGCGCTTGTTTGCAATAAATGTAAGAGTTTCGTCCGTCTTTCTTCCCCGAGTAATTTCTTTCTTTCCATAAACATTCACCTCTTTAATTACAAACATTCTAACACAGAATGGAGGGTTTTATCGAATGGCCGCTATTCCTTCGATGCAGTCTGCCAACTTGTGAATGTCGTCGGCCGTCGTGTTTTTGCCAAAGGAAAAGCGGACGAATTGATGAGCTTCATCTTCGCTTTTCCCAATGGCCATCATCGTTTTTGAAGGATCCTGTTTACCGATTTGACAGGCGCTTCCCGTCGAAACAGCGAATCCTTTCTGGTTTAATTCCAGCATGATGTACTGTCCTTGCAATCCAGCGAAGGTCAGCGCCAGAATGTGAGGCAATTGCTCGTTTTTTGCTTCGATGATTTGAAAATCGATTTTCCTTTCCGTTAGCCGCTGGATCAATTGCATCCTAAGGGTGGAAATCCGTTTTCGTTCATCTTCCATGATATCCCCCAATTTCTTAGCAGCGGTTACGAAGGAAGCTATTCCGGGTACGTCCACTGTTCCTGGTCGGTAACCATATTCATGAGTGATATTCGGTACCGAAGGCTTCAACTGATGGATGGCCGGGAAAATGACGGCCCCAGTCCCTTTTGGACCATAAACTTTATGACTGGAAACGGATAGTCCGTCACATGAGGCAGCTATTTTCCCAAGCGGTAATTTAGCAAATGATTGGACACAATCCACATGAAAAAAAGCCTGGTGTTTTCGAACGATATCACTTATTTGCTCAATGGGTTGAATGACCCCGATTTCCGAATTCACATGTTGGACAATGACCAAGCATGTTTTCTCCGACATACATTCCTTCAGATGTTCAATATCAACCCGGCCATCTTCCAAATGCCGTAAATAAGTAACCTCAAATCCTTCTTGTTCAAGCTTTGCCACGAAATTGGCAAGTGATGCATGTTCGGTTCGGCTTACAATCAAGTGGTTCTGCCAGGATGGTTTCGAAGCGATGAATGTTTCTATGGCAAGCATGTTGCTTTCTGATCCGCCGCTCGTAAAGATGATTCCTTCCTTTTTTATGTTCAGCATTTCTGCTAGTTGCTGCCGTGACATATCCAATAAACGTGCCGCTTCAGAGCCAATATCATGCAAACTGCTCGCATTCCCGAAAAACTTCCGGGATGCTTGGCTGAATACGTCGAGAGCCTCCTCATCAATCGGAGTTGTAGCGGCGTAATCCAAATAAATCAAGAAATCACTTCCATCCTTTAAACTTAAAAAACTCTTGATAATAGTTTAATAATATGTAAATATAGTTGTCAAGACACCTGTCACAAACAGGAGGAATGAAATAATGGTAAAAGCGGAAATCATCGTGATAGGCAGCGGGATTGCTGCCTTGAAAACGGCATTGGAAGCAAGTGAACATAAGCATGTGATACTCATCACAAAATCAAATATCCGTCATAGTAATTCTTATTTAGCTCAGGGCGGCATTGCTGCTGCAATATCTGATCGTGACAGAGTATCTTTACATAAAAAAGATACTCTGACGGCTGGACAGCGATATAACAATTTGAAGGCAGTGGAAAAACTCGTCGAAGAGGCACCTTCCGTTATAGCTGAACTTATTGAATCGGGTATGCGATTTGACCATGATCATGACGGAACTCTATTACTTGGTATGGAGGGCGCTCACAGTGAACGAAGAATCCTCCATAGTCACGGGGATGCTACAGGAAAGTACATCATGGAACATCTTATAGGGTGCTTGAAAAAATCATCGATTACTGTGATGGAGAATGTTGCTGCAGTGGAGCTGATCATCGGGAAAGATGATTCCTGCATAGGCGTCAACACGCTTGATAAGGCAGGAAAACTTGTTACCTATCATGCTGAACAGACGGTTTTGGCAACAGGCGGCTGTGGTTCCCTATACCATTTCACTTCAAATTCACAAACGGTTTCAGGTGACGGGATCGCACTTGCATTCAAGGCCGGTGCAAAAGTTCGTGACATGGAATTCATACAGTTCCATCCGACCCTGCTTTTTGTAAATGGCAAAGCGAAAGGGCTGGTCTCAGAAGCGGTTCGCGGGGATGGTGCGAGATTAGTGACGGAAATGGGAAGGCCGATCATGGAGGATGTCCATAGCTTGAAAGATCTAGCACCAAGGCATATTGTCGCACAGACGATTTATTCTTATTTGCAGCGCGGTGAAAAGGTATTTTTGGATATTTCGATGATTAAGGATTTTAAAAATCGTTTTCCGACAGTGAGCTCATTATGTGAAAAAAGCGGGCTGGACCTTCAATTGGGAAAAATCCCCGTTGCGCCTGGAAACCATTTTCTAATGGGAGGGATTGAAGTGGATGAATCGGGGCAAACCTCTGTCCCTTCTTTGTATGCAGTTGGTGAAGTGGCATGCACGGGTGTACATGGTGCAAACAGATTGGCAAGCAACTCCCTTCTCGAAGGGCTGGTTTTTGGAAATACGCTTGGCCGTTTCCTTGCTAAAGTGCCGGCACGGTCGATACCGGAAGAAAAAGAGCAGTTCAAGAGTTCCAGTCAATTTTCCTTTTTACCTGAACTCATGACATTGCAGGAAAAATTAATGAACGAAGCGGGAATCGTTCGAAATGAAAGTGGTTTAACTCGACTGAAGGATTATCTTGAGACATTTAATATCGAAAAATTGCTCCATATGGAAGTAACTACATTATCGATACAAGAAATAACGAAAATAAATGCCATAATCGTGGCGTGGCTGATTGCCGAATCCGCATTGACCAGAACGGAAAGCAGGGGCGGTCATTTCCGAAGTGACCATCCAAGCGAAGATGACACCCAATGGCTTGAAAATTCGGTTATCCTTGCTTGCACGGATGTGAAAAACCGAGTGAAAGGGAGACGACTATATGAATATATTGAAGCTTAAGCAGATGCTGCAACAATTTTTAATGGAAGATATAGGGGAATGCGATGTAACGAGTGATACGATTTTTGATCAAGGTGAACAAGGAACTTTGACATTCATCGCAAAAGAAGGCGGGGTCTTTAGCGGAGGGGACGTCATCAAGACGGGATTTGCATTGTTGGATGAGCAAATCGAGGTTTTCCTTTTTGTTCAAGATGGCGAAGTTTTTGCAGAAGGACAGCAGCTTGCAAAAATGACCGGCGATATGGCCTCCCTTTTAAAAGGGGAACGGGTCGTTTTGAATTTAGTGCAGCGTATGTCCGGCATTGCGACACAGGCTCATAAAGCTGCCATGATTTTAGCGGGGACGAAGACGAGAGCTTGTGATACGAGGAAAACCACACCAGGCCTGCGGATGCTTGAAAAATATGCGGTCCGTTCCGGCGGGGCATTCAATCACCGATATGGTCTGTATGATGCAGTCATGATAAAGGACAACCACATTTCTTTCGCTGGGTCCATAACGAAAGCGGTTCAAACGGTAAAATCCAAACTGGGACATACCACTAAAGTGGAAGTGGAAACGGAATCACCACAGCAGGTGCTTGAAGCAGTGGAAGCCGGTGCAGATATCATCATGTTCGATAACCGGAGCCCCGAAGAAATCAAGCAACTGATCAAATTGGTTCCCGCCCACATCATCACTGAAGCTTCTGGAGGGATCCATTTAGGAAATCTAGCCTCATATCGGGAAACAGGGGTAGATTATATTTCGTTGGGCAGCTTGACGCACAGTGTCAGGGCACTTGATATTAGCGCAAAGGTCAAAGAACAGGAGGGGATATTGAAATGAACATATTGGAGATGGCTAAAACAGCAGGAAATTCATTGCCTGAAAAGTATAAAACGATGACAAAGGAAGAGATGGAGAATCGGGTCCATGGCATTAAGAAACGACTGGGGAACCGTCTTTATATCCCAGGTCATCATTATCAACGGGAGGAAGTCATTCAATTTTCGGATTCAACGGGGGATTCACTTCAATTGGCCCAGCTTTCCGCACAAAATCGCGAAGCGGATTATATCGTGTTTTGTGGGGTGCATTTCATGGCTGAAACAGCCGATATTCTGACGGAAGAAGGGCAAACGGTTATCCTTCCTGACATGCGTGCAGGCTGTTCAATGGCAGATATGGCGGATATTGAACAAACGGAACGGGCGTGGACAAAGCTTCAGGATTTATTTGGCGATACGATCCTTCCGCTAACTTATGTTAATTCGACTGCGGCCATCAAAGCTTTTGTAGGGAAAAATGGCGGGGCGACGGTGACTTCTTCGAATGCACAAGGGATGGTCTCGTGGGCCCTCTCGCAAAAAGAAAGGATCCTTTTTCTTCCCGATCAGCATCTTGGGAGGAATACAGCCTTTGACCTTGGAATCCCATTGAATGAAATGGCTGTCTGGGATCCGCATAAGGATGAATTGATCTATGAAGGGGAACTCGAAGATCTGAAAGTACTTCTTTGGAAAGGACATTGTTCAGTCCATGAAAATTTCACTACGGCGAATATTGAAACGCTTAGAGCGGAGCAGCCTGAAATGAATATCATCGTTCATCCCGAATGTCGCCGTGAGGTGGTCGCCCTGTCAGATTATGCGGGTTCGACATCGTACATCATAAATATGATCGAAAGAGCCGAACCGGGTAGTTCTTGGGCAATCGGCACGGAAATGAACCTTGTCAAGCGACTTATCGCCAATAATCCTGACAAGAACATCATCTCGTTAAATCCGAATATGTGTCCATGTCTTACAATGAACAGGATTGATCTGCCTCACCTGCTGTGGGCGCTTGAATCCATTGAAGAAGGTATAATCATCAATCCGATAAAAGTGGAGAAGAGCATTGCGGATAATGCCATCCTAGCTTTAAACAGAATGCTGGAACGCGTTTGAGTCAGTGCTTTCCATCTTAAAAAGACTTTGGATCATACAAAAAAAGGGGGGAAGCCCCCCTTTGAGTTTGTCGATCTAACGGGGAATGGAATGGTCTCATCCCAAATCCCTTTCATGATTTCATCAAGGGGATTATTTCCATGATTTTAAAACAAGACCTAATTACCCTCATATATTTTTACGGTTTTATATAGCTGAAATCAACTGGAACTTTTAAAATGGAAAACTGCAAGCAAACTCGCTTTTCTTCGAATTTGTCTACGGTCTGAAAGAGGGGGCAAGACCCCCTTTTTCTTATGTAATCGAAACAGGTAAGAACTTTTAAAGGTTATTCGCCTTAAAAGTATTGCCTTCATTCATATCACCGGATTTAAACCCTTTATTGAACCACCGTTTCCTCTGTTCGGATGTACCGTGCGTGAAGCTGTCTGGCACCACGTACCCCTGTGCCTTTTCTTGGATACGGTCATCTCCCACAGCACTTGCTGCATTCAAGGCCTCCTCAAGATCGCCTTCTTCAAGCAAATTCTCTCCTTGGACATGATGTGCCCAAACTCCAGCCAAATAATCGGCCTGTAATTCAAGACGGACAGAGTATCTATTATATTCGGTCTCGCTGACCTTTGAACGATCGGGCATTTCCTTTTCCGTTGTCCCTAAAAGTGTCTGAACGTGATGTCCGACTTCGTGGGCAATGACATAGGCCATGGCGAAATCCCCGGGTGCCTGGAATTCTTGCTTCAACTCTTGATAAAAGCTGAGATCAATATATAGTTTCATGTCACCCGGACAATAAAATGGCCCTACCGAAGAAGCTGCCATTCCACAAGCCGATTCGACACTACCTGAGTACAGGACAAGGGTCGGTTCCTTATATTCCAGGCCATTTTTACGGAATTCTTCTGTCCAGACCTGCTCCGTTTCTGCAAGGACGACAGATACGAACTGCGCAAGTTCCTTCTCTTCATCAGTTTCGACATAAGTGCTGCCATTGTTAGATTCAGTAGAATTCAAGCTGCCTAGCAATTCGCTTGGATTACCGCCAAGGAGCATCACGATCAATACGATTACCAATCCGGCCCCTCCGCCGATTCCGGCCATGCCTTTACCGCTTATGCCTCTTTTGTCCTCGACGTTCGAGCTGCCCTGTCTACCTTTCCATTTCATCATTATTCCTCCCAGGATATAAGATAAGTACCTGAAGACAAAGCCTTAGGTCATTTTCTTTCTTATACCCGGATTTCCCTGGGTTTAGACAGGAGCATGAAAGAAGCGTCATACATGATGGCTTCCTAACCTAAAAACCATTGCTTCTTTTTCTTAGGGTGAATGCAAGGGTTTTAGTTATGATGGATTTCCTTATTAGGGAGATGTCAAATCATTTATTTCCTCTCCAAAAAAGTACTTTCCATTTTCCTAAATCATTGATCCAATCATAAAAGTCATTTTTCACGCATAAGTTTTCATGATAAAAATAATAGCAATTCACCCACTGCTTCATAGAATATATGGACATATGCACAGGAGGGGTTAACAGCGTGAAAATTCATATAGTCCAAAAAGGCGATACACTTTGGAAACTCGCCAAAAAATACGGCGTCAGTTTTGAAGAACTTAAAAAAGTTAACACGCAATTGAGCAACCCGGACATGATGATGCCCGGAATGAAAATTAAAATACCAGGGACATCCGGAGCTGTAATAAAAGAAACGGGTAAACCAAACGTGAATATTCAGCCGGGAATGAAAGAATCCCAAATTCAACCGTACCAGGCTCAGCCTGCACCTATGAAAGAGCAGCAAGTTATGCAAAAACCAGCCATTAAAGAACAGCCGAAATTTCAACAGCCGGTAAAAGAACAGCCGAAATTTCAACAGCCGGTAAAAGAAAAACCAATGGTTCAGCAACCAGTCAAAGAGCAACAGATCGTTCAACAGCCTAAGAAGGAGCAGCAGATCGTTCAGCCGAAGCCAATCATTAAAGAAAAGCAAATAATCGTTCCAAAAGAAGTGCCCGTGCCCATGCCAGTGATACCGGAAATCGATATCAATAATTATTATATGGTCAACATGACCAATATGAGTGTGCAAAAGCCTCCTGCACCACCACCTTTACCAAAGAAAAAAGAAGAGCCTGCAGTCACTAAAAAGAAGAAGAAAAAGCCAGCTGTACAGCCAGCTCAGGAAGATATTGAGCCGGTGGATGATTGTATTCCAGTAACGCCAATTTTACCCGGAAGCGGTTATTGTATTCAGCCGCCACCGTGGGCGCATATGCACATGCAAGCTCCATATCAAGGCGCTCAAGGGTATCAGGCGGCTCCGGAAACACATGGTTATCAAATGATGGAAGAGAGCTCCGGTGTTTGGGGAGAATCTCCTGACATGCAAATGATGGATCAAGGATTCGTCCAAGGGGCGAGCATGAATACACCAAGCCAGCAACATTATCCATATCAATCCTCCGCACCGGTTCCGCACCATTATTATGGAGGGATGAATCAACAAGCTCAAGTGGCAGGTTCATATATGCCACAAGATTATGAGTCATCAGACGAATCACCATCTTCATACAATAACAATAACTATAACTTCCCTCAGCAGTATAACCAGGCTGCCGGTGAAGAAGAAGAAGATTGCGGCTGTAATAAGGGATTACTTGGAACATATGGGCCGGAAGTGAAGGGGCAGTATCAAGGAAACCAAGAAATGGATTCCAATGCACATCACCATCCAGATTATAACCAATATCAACCCGTACAATCACAGCAGCAACAACAGGCCTCATACCCAGGGATTTCACCTAAAGAGTCTCAGATGGGTAAAGAGATGCAATATCAATATGAAGAAGAGTCCGTAGAATCATATGATGGATTCATGATGATGGGCGGTCAAAACGGAGGCCAGCCAGGTATGATGATGGGCGGTCAAAACGGAGGCCAGCCAGGTATGATGATGGGCGGTCAAAACGGAGGCCAGCCAGGTATGATGATGGGCGGCCAAAACGGAGACCTACCTGGCATGATGATGGGCGGCCAAAACGGAGGCCAGCCGGGCATGATGATGGGCGGCCAAAACGGAGGCCAGCCGGGCATGATGATGGGCAGCCAAAACGGGGGTCCTCCAGGTATGATGATGGGCAGCCAAGACGGGGGTCCTCCAGGTATGATGATGGGCGGTCAAAATGGAGGCCAGCCAGGTATGATGATGGGCGGTCAAAACGGAGGCCAGCCGGGCATGATGATGGGCGGTCAAAACGGAGGTCCTCCAGGCATGATGATGGGCGGCCAAAACGAGGGTCAGCCAGGTATGATGGGCGGTCAGAACGGAGGCCAGCCAGGTATGATGGGCGGTCAGAACGGAGGCCAGCCAGGCATGATGATGGGCAGCCAAAACGGAGGTCCTCCAGGCATGATGATGGGCGGCCAAAACGAGGGTCAGCCAGGTATGATGGGCGGTCAGAACGGAGGCCAGCCAGGTATGATGGGCGGCCAAAACGGAGGCCAGCCAGGCATGATGATGGGCAGCCAAAACGGGGGTCCTCCAGGCATGGTGATGGGCAGCCAAAACGGGGGTCCTCCAGGCATGATGATGGGCAGCCAAAACGGAGGTCCTCCAGGTATGATGGGCGGTCAAAACGGAGGCCAGCCAGGTATGATGATGGGCGGCCAGAACGGAGGCCAGCCAGGTATGATGATGGGCAGCCAAAACGGGGGTCCTCCAGGTATGATGATGGGCAGCCAAAACGGAGGCCAGCCAGGCATGATGATGGGCGGTCAAAACGGAGGTCCTCCAGGTATGATGGGCGGTCAAAACGGAGGCCAGCCAGGTATGATGGGCAGCCAAAGCGGGGGTCCTCCAGGCATGATGATGGGCAGCCAAAACGGAGGTCCTCCAGGTATGATGATGGGCGGCCAAAACGGAGGTCCTCCAGGTATGATGATGGGCGGCCAAAACGGAGGCCAGCCAGGTATGATGATGGGCAGCCAAAACGGGGGTCCTCCAGGTATGATGATGGGCAGCCAAAACGGAGGTCCTCCAGGTATGATGATGGGCGGTCAAAACGGAGGTCCTCCAGGCATGATGATGGGCGGTCAAAACGGAGGCCTACCAGGCATAAAGGAGAGTCAAATAGGAGGTCCTCTAGGCATGATGGGCGGTCAAAACGGAAGTCAGCCGGGCATGATGCCGGAACAGTTTGGTGGTCAGCGGGGCATGATGCCGGGACAGATTGGTGGTCAGCCGGGCATGATGCTGGGACAGATTGGTGGTCAGCCGGAAGCTATGTTACCAGGACAAATGGGAGGCCAGCCAGGCCAATTCGGGGGCGTACGTGCGCCTGAAACATTTGGGATACCGACATATGCAGATGAAAGCGATGACTACTAATTATCAAGGAGACAGTGTTTTTAACACTCGTCTCCTCTCTTATTTAAATCGTAAGCCTAAGAAAGTCCACCATATTCAAAGCAGTGTCTATTTAATAACTTTTGAAAAGGGTCATCCAATGATCCTTAAAGGATTCGACAGTTTTGAAAAATGGGATCGGCAAAGAGAATTGACTTCTTTGTTAAAACAAAAGGGATTTCATCAAACGTATTATATTCATCAGAATTTAATGCCCTTTCAATTTAAAGGGAAATGGTATGGCAGTATGGACTATTTTCCGCCGAATAAGAAAAAATTTAGATTTTCCAATCATAAGGACCGCCTAGAGGGCATTCAGTTACTGGAAAGCTTCCATGATGTGTCGGAACAACTCTCCATTAACGCGCCTGCGTTCAATCAATCAAAAAAGTGGAAAGAACGCTTATCACTATTTAAAAAGAACTTTTCTTATGTTCGCCAATATGTTTCCGAAGATATTATCAAGGAATGGATTAGATGGGGTGAATGGTCGCTAGAGGGGTTTGATAAAAATGAGTCTTTATGGAATAAGGAAAAGAAGGTCATCATTCATGGTGATTGTGCCCACCATAATTTCTTGCGGAGAGCGGACGGCACTTTGACTTTAATCGATTTTGACTTAATGGCAAATGCACCGAGGTGCATTGATTATTTACAGTATGCAAATCGAATTTCGCATCATTTGGAAGATGCGGCCACCGAGCTGTGGGAATTGCCGCAATTGCAAAGGTATCAGTCAGACCTGGCCTTTTTATATGCTTTAACTTATCCTACCGATATTTTCCGTGAATGGAATCGTCTTAATAAAAGTTCTTCCCAGCTGCATTCGGTCTGGAGAATGTCCGTGGAAGGTTTTTCGGAGCGGATGGAGATGAATGAAAAATTGGCGAAAAGGATTTCTTCCCTTAATAGGAATTAAAACGGGCTTTTGGCCGTATCTTACAGAGTACATTTTCCGTTCGACACCCATGCTATTTATGAGCGGAATATAGCTCATTCTATTGCAATGGGAGGGTTATTGGTGCAGAAAATAAAATGGGCAAAGCCGCTTTGTACGGTATTGGCCGCCGTCAGTTTGGTTGGATGTGCTAATAATGATACAGCGGAAAATGAAAATATCACGAATGATACAGGGTACCATGGAAAAGATGCATTGGTACGCAACATCAATTATGAGAATATGGTGCAAGGTCTATACGATAAAGATGGTTCGTACAGTAAGAGTGACCGTAACTACCATGGACATGAAAGTAAACCGCTTAAGGCACGATCATCTTATTATAATTCTTATGAAGGCGCTTTAGCCGACAAAGTCAATGGTGCCGCCAATACAGTCGAGCCGGTTATCGATGCCAGGACAATCATCATGAAAGACGAAATGCTGGTAGCCTTGCTGCTTGATGACTACAGCCAAGCAAAAGATGTTAAAGAAAGAATCAAGAAGGAAATCGGACCGCTTACCAATGGCCGTACCCTATATGTCACCACCGATGAAGGTGTCTATTTCAGGACGATGACACTTGATAACAATCTTCGGGATGGCGATACGAGGGAATTGGTCATTTTGGATGCCAATGATATGTTCGATAACCTTAACATTCACGAAAATCACTTGAAATAATTAGTGGGCTGACCCGGTAAGGAGTCAGCTCTTTTTGATTTTTTCCTGGTTAATAATCCTTATTTGGGGTCAAACTACATAAAAAGTAAACGCCTTAAGAGGTGAGTATATTGATTAATCAACTTAGAATCCAATTTTTCATGACACTTTTCATATTGCCATTTTGCTTAACCGTTTTTGCCGAAGAAACCGTTCAAAAGGAAAATGCTTCAATAGAAAGGAAGGTCATTCTTCAGCGTATGTATCTGGATGGCGAGTTAAGTGAAGAGAAATTGACAGAAACGATTTGGTCGATGGAGGACTTTTGGTCAAAATATGAAGGATGGAAAGTAGTCGATCAAAATGAAGAGCGGATTGTCATGAAGAAAATTGAAAATGACATATCTCCGCTTTTAAAAGCCAATGGTTACCTTGGGATGAGGGAAGATGGTACGTTATCCATTTTTATCGGAAGGCCTGAGCACGCCAAGATCATTCATACTTTCTACCAAATAGACGTTGGTAAACTTGAAGCATACAAACAGGAGGAACTGCAAAAAGGGATTCCGATCATGAATAAAGACCAATATAAACAGCTTATTAAAGAATATGAGCCATATTCGGTAAACTAGGATGGGATGATATCTCATCCTTCAGACTGTAGACAAACTCGATAATGGAGTTTGTCTACAGTTTTTTTAGTATTTACAATTTGACCGTTGATTTCCACTGCAGGCACTCGCTTTCCGCGGGCGGTCCGCCCTCGGCGCTTTTACGGGTCTCCCTTGGACGCGTATTTGCCGCAGGAGTCTCGCGCCTTCCGTTTCAATCAACTTTTGTTTTAAGGATGATAGTAACACCCGGAAGCCCTGAGACTTTGCCGATCATGAAATAACTTTTAATGAACAACACCCCCTTTTTATGATAAAATGAGAGGTACAGCAAAATCAGGGAGAGAATTAATTTGTATGATTATATAAAAGGCAAGGTCGATTATATTGGGCCTGAATACATAGTTGTGGAAAATGGGGGGATCGGATATCAAGTGATGACGCCGAATCCTTTTATTTTTTCCGCTCAATACCAGAAAGAAATCCAAGTTTTCTTGTATCATTATGTTCGTGAGGATATGGCCGCATTATACGGATTTCAGACCCGTCAAGAAAAGGCATTATTCACAAAATTATTGAATGTAACCGGAATCGGGCCGAAGGGTGCTCTAGCCATATTGGCATCAGGCCAGGTTGATCAGGTGGTGCAGGCAATCGAAAATGAAGATGAATCGTTTTTGGTGAAATTCCCGGGAGTCGGAAAGAAAACGGCACGGCAGATGATTCTCGATTTAAAAGGGAAACTTGAGAACATTATTCCGGATGCGTTTCCAAGCTTGTTTAACGAAGGCGTCACGGCTGCACTCAGTCCAAATGGTTATACGGAGGAATTGGATGAAGCCATTCTTGCCTTGAAGGCTCTTGGTTATTCTGAAAAGGAAGTCCAAAAGGTTGCGAAGAAATTGCAGGCTGAAGATATGACGACCGAGCAATATATTAAGAAAGCATTGCAAATGATGTTAAGATAAGGAGTGGCGCAATGGAGGAGAGAATATTCAATCAGGAAGCCGATTTGAACGAACTGTCCTTTGAACAAAGCCTGCGGCCGCAAAACTTAAAGCAATATATCGGACAGGATAAAGTGAAAGCGAATTTGAGTGTATACATCGAAGCGGCAAGGATGCGTGAAGAAACGCTCGATCATGTACTTCTATATGGACCGCCTGGTCTTGGGAAAACGACGCTTGCCGTCATCATCGCCAATGAAATGGGTGTGAATATCCGCACGACTTCCGGTCCCGCCATTGAGCGGCCGGGAGATCTGGCGGCCATTTTGAGTGCACTTGAACCAGGTGATGTATTGTTCATTGATGAGATTCACCGTCTTCCTCGTGTCGTTGAAGAAGTGCTATATCCGGCTATGGAGGACTTCTGTCTGGATATTGTAGTCGGTAAGGGACCGGAAGCCCGTTCGATCAGGATCGACTTGCCGCCGTTCACGCTCGTAGGTGCCACGACACGTGCAGGCTCGCTGTCTGCACCGCTCAGGGACCGTTTTGGCGTCTTGAGCCGTCTTGAATATTATACGGAAAACCATTTGACCGATATCATCATCCGTACAGCAAGAATCATGGATACGGAAATGGATGATCAAGCAGCGGCAGAGCTTGCAAGAAGGTCAAGGGGCACCCCAAGAATTGCTAATCGGCTTTTACGGAGGGTCAGGGATTTCGCCCAGGTACGCGGTGATGGAACGATAACGGCCGAACTTGCCGATTATGCGCTTGAATTAATGCAGGTCGACCGTTTAGGACTCGATCATATTGACCATAAATTACTTAAAGGGATCATTGAAAAATTCCGTGGCGGGCCCGTGGGTCTGGAAACGATTGCTGCAACGATTGGCGAAGAGGCACATACGATCGAAGATGTGTATGAACCGTATCTGTTACAAGTCGGTTTTCTTCAGCGGACCCCAAGAGGCCGGATGGCAACACAGCTTGTTTATGAGCATTTCGGCATGGAGGTGCCTGAATGATGAATATACCAAAAATGGTCATGATTCTGGGTGTGATTATATTCGTGATTGGTTTTGCGATGAAATATATCCATCTCGGCAGGCTGCCGGGAGATATTTTTCTGAAAAAGGGGAATACGACGTTTTACTTTCCTATCGTTACATCAATCATCGTCAGTGTTGTGTTGTCCGCGATTTTTTATTTGATCGGCCGTTTTAAATAATGAGTACAGCTTGATAGACACGTAAGGAAGTGGAACAGATGAAATTGGATATGTTTGATTTTCATTTACCGGAGGAACTGATTGCCCAAGTTCCTTTGGAGGATAGGGAAGCAAGTAGGTTGATGGTGCTGGACAAAGAAACCGGTAAGCTCCAGCATGATGTATTCAGCCATATCACGGAATATATCAAACCGGGAGATTGCCTGGTGTTGAATGATACGAAGGTGCTTCCGGCCCGACTATACGGCAGTAAAGAAGGAACGGGTGCAAAAATCGAAGTATTGCTGCTTAAGCAAGAGCATGAAGATGTATGGGAAACGCTTGTGAAGCCGGCCAAACGGATTAAAGAAGGCTCGACAATCGTTTTTGGCGATGGTAAGCTGAGTGCCGTCTGTACAGGTGAACTCGAGCATGGCGGCCGGATTCTTGAATTTAAATATGAAGGCATATTTTATGAAATACTAGAGAAGCTTGGCGAAATGCCATTACCTCCATATATCAAGGAACAACTCGACGACCAGGACCGCTATCAAACGGTTTATGCGCGTGAACGGGGATCTGCAGCGGCACCTACCGCTGGCCTGCATTTTACGGAGGATTTGCTCGAGAAACTTAAAGGGATGGGTGTCCACATTGCTTTCATCACGCTGCATGTTGGGCTTGGTACATTCCGTCCTGTAAGTGTCGACGATATTGACAGCCACGAAATGCATTCGGAATTTTATCAAATGACGGAAGGCACAGCCAGATTACTGAATGATGTGAAAGAAAAAGGCGGGAAAATCATTACGGTCGGGACTACGTCCACAAGGACATTGGAAACGATTGCGTCCCGCAATGATGGGGTTTTCAAGGAAGAGAATGGCTGGACGAGCATCTTCATTTATCCTGGATATGAGTTCAAAGGGATCGATGCGATGATAACGAACTTCCATTTGCCTAAATCGACTTTAATCATGCTTATTTCTGCACTTGCAGGCAGGGAGAATGTCCTTCATGCCTATGAAACGGCAGTGGAAGAAAAATACAGGTTCTTTAGTTTTGGAGATGCAATGTTAATTAAGTAATATAAGAGTGAGAAGCTCTTGAAGGGAGTTATTGCGTTGACTGCAATACGATATGAGTTAATCAAAACATGTAAACAGACAGGGGCACGGCTAGGCCGGGTCCATACGCCGCATGGTTCTTTTGAAACGCCGGCATTTATGCCGGTTGGAACGATGGCTACTGTCAAAACGATGTCCCCGGAAGATTTGAAACAAATGGGGGCAGGCATCATCCTGAGCAATACGTACCACCTATGGCTGCGTCCGGGGCATGAAATCATCAAGGAAGCTGGCGGATTGCATAAGTTCATGAACTGGGATCGTGCGATTTTGACCGACTCAGGCGGCTTTCAAGTCTTCAGTTTAAGCGAGTTCCGCAAAATTGAAGAAGAGGGCGTACATTTCAGGAACCATCTGAATGGCGATAAATTATTTTTATCTCCGGAAAAAGCGATGGAAATACAAAATGCGCTTGGCTCCGATATTATGATGGCATTTGATGAATGTCCGCCATTTCCGGCGACTGAAGAGTATATGAAGAAGTCGGTTGAACGGACATCGCGCTGGGCGGAACGCTGTTTGAATGCACATGAGCGTCCAAATGACCAAGGGCTGTTCGGGATCGTTCAAGGCGGGGAGTTTGAAAATCTTCGCAAACAAAGTGCAAAAGACCTTGTCTCCCTTGACTTCCCGGGTTATGCTATTGGAGGACTATCCGTAGGGGAACCGAAGGATATCATGAACCGGGTCCTTGAGTTTACAAGTCCGCTTCTGCCAACTGACAAACCGCGTTACCTGATGGGAGTCGGTTCACCGGACTCATTGATCGACGGTGCACTCCGCGGTGTCGATATGTTTGACTGTGTACTGCCGACGCGAATTGCGCGTAATGGTACGCTCATGACGAGCAATGGGCGGCTGGTTGTGAAAAATGCGAAGTATGCACGCGATTTCGGTCCAATCGATGAAAATTGCGATTGCCATGTTTGCAAGAATTATAGCAGGGCATATATCCGCCATTTGATTAAATGTGAAGAAACCTTTGGGATTCGTCTTACTACTTACCATAATCTTCATTTTCTGTTAAACTTGATGGAACAGGTCAGACAAGCTATTCGAGAAGATCGTCTTGGTGACTTTAGGGAAGAGTTTTTTGAGCAGTATGGTTTCAATGAACCAAATGCGAGAAACTTCTAATTCCATAAATATTTTAATGAACGAAAGGAGTGAATATACAAAATGGGTTCTTTGACACAAATACTTCCGTTGATTTTAATGTTCGTATTGTTCTATTTCTTATTGATCCGCCCTCAGCAAAAACGCCAAAAGGCTACGCAAAGCATGCAAAGCAGTTTGAAAAAAGGTGATAAAGTTGCTACTATCGGCGGCATGCACGGAACAATCGATGCAATCGATGAACTGCAGATCGTCATTAAATCACCAGACGGTACAAAACTAACTTTTGACCGTTCAGCAATCCGTGAAATTACGGAAAGCGCACCGAATAAGGAAGCATCTCTATAAGACAAACGAAAACCGGGCCATGTGCCCGGTTTTTTGCTGTGTTTTTTAATCGGTGCGGGAGTCGGAACTCATGTTGACCCCAAGTACGCCACCCATCATGGCCGTAATCACAAAACAGCCATAGTATATCCATTGCTTGATCGTGAAAAGTGCATCGTGACCTAAATATTGAAAGAGGAACACGACCAACAGATAAAGCAGCCCAGTGCTTCCGCCCAAGAATAGTCCTTGCTTTTTCCCCTTGCCTCCTGAAATGAATCCACCAATGAACAGCGATAAAAAGGACACGATCATGATCACGTATGTCAGGGATGATTCCGTCAGTGAAGTAAAACGAAGAAGGATGGAAACGATTAAACTAGCAATCATCGCTATGGCAAAGATGGAGCCAACGCCATAAATTACGGCGACACTCATTTTTTTGGTTTCGATGGGTATTCCTCCTTTTTAAAAGGCTGATACGTATAGCCTGTTTATGTGTTTGTACAAGCATATTCTTCAATTGGAACCTTTAGACCTGGTTTAAAAAGTTCTATAAAATTTGATAAAGAATATAGAGTAATTTTTCATTTTCAAAGCCATGCTATGGATGAAGGAAGTGTTATTGAAGTGGATATCTATCTAGGGATTATTTTTCGAACGACGGTAATCTATCTAGTCATCTGGTTCCTTTTTCGAATGATGGGTAAGCGGGAAGTTGGGGAACTGAGCGTTCTTGATTTAGTGGTATCCATCATGATAGGGGACATTGCTGTGCTATCCTTTGAAGATTTGGAAAGACCGTTTATCCGACAGACAATCCCAATGTTTGTCCTCGCGATCCTCCAAATTACATTGGCATTTGCCTCATTGAAAAGTGTCAAATTTCGCTATTTCATGGACGGAAAGCCGCAGATCATCATTAATCAGGGGAAAATAGATGAAAAAGCGATGCGCAGACAACGATATAATTTTGATGACTTATTGACCCAGCTTCGTGAACAAGGAATTATTGATATTAACGAAGTTCAATTTGCCATCCTTGAAACTTCAGGAAGGCTCTCGGTGATTAAAAAATGTGACGAAGAAAGGTCTGAAAGTCAGGTGCCATTTCCGCTAATTGTCGACGGAGCGATACAGGAAGAAAATCTTGATAAAATTGGGAAAAACCATTTTTGGCTTCTGAATCAGTTAAAAGAACATGGAGAATCGAAGGTTCAAGAGATATCAATTTGCGGGTACATAGATGGCCAATTTTACATTGATAAAAATGAAATGAAGAAATGACCGAAGCCTTTTAATGCTTCGGTTCATTTTATTTCCAAGCGAATTTTGATAAAAAGCCGCCCACTACAGGAATCCTGATCAGGTCCGCCTTTTTTATGCTGCCGGTCATGAGCAGGAAAAAGGTGAACAGCAGGATAACGACCGTCACGGAAAGCAAAAGCCTTGTGCCAAGAGGCTGTGAGGAGAGCGGGAATTGATAAAGATAATAACCGCCCCATCCGGAAATTAAAGCAAGGACCAAAGCTGACATATAGCTGCGAAAATGAAGCGTGAAAGGGACAACCTTCAGTACGGTTGAAAAATGCAGGAAGGTAACGAGCATCGTACCGACAGCTATCCCGATTGCGGCTCCCATGATTCCGAAACTCTCCTTTGACGCCAGCAGCCAGATCACACCGATTTTAAGGATGTTCCCAGCCAGGCTGTTGAACATTGCGGCCTTTGCAAGATCCAGAGCTTGCAGCATGGATTGCAGCGGGTATTGAAAGTAATAAAGGATGAAAAAAGGTGCCAGGAATTTAATGAAAACAGCAGCATGCGAAGAGCCATACATGACTTGTAAAATCGGTTCGGCAAAGATGAACAGAATGACGATAGCTAAACAGCCTGTGATAAAGGTGATTTTCAGGGCCTGCTGAAGCCTGTGTTCAACGAGTAAAAAGTTTCCGGTCGTACGGGCTTCACTCACTGCCGGGACAAGTGCCGTCGCCAATGATGATGTAACGAAGGAAGGAAGCATGAGTAAAGGCAGGGCATACCCTGTTAACTCCCCGTATTGACTTGTGGCTGCGGCCGCGGTGACTCCGGCAAGTGCCAAACTCTGGGCGACCACTATCGGTTCGAAAAACCACGAAATCGATCCAATCATCCTGCTTCCGGTGGAAGGAAGGGCAATCCCCATCAATTCGGTGAACGTTCCTTTTCCAGATTTGACATTCTTGAAGAAACCCTTTCTGAACTTAAAATGTTTCTTTAATTTAAAGCTGGTCAATAAGTAGATGAGAGATACAAGCTCACCGATAATCGATGCGAACATCGCCCCGGCTGCAGCATATTCGATTCCATATGGCAAAAAGGCCTTCGTCAGGACGGCTATGAAAGTGATTCGGGCCACCTGTTCAATAACTTGTGAGAAAGCGAAGGGCTTCATATTTTGCTTGCCTTGGAAATAACCTCGCAGTACGGATGAAATGGCGATGATCGGTACGATAGGGGCAATCGCCATTAGAGGCCATTTCGTCCGTTCGTCAGTGAATAGGTATTCTGAGAGAACCGGTGCGAAAAGCAGCATGGCAGGAGTGAAAATCATCGATAGAGTAAAGGTGCATGCCAAAGAGACGACAAGGATTTTCTTGATTTTCCGCTCATCACCTCTTGCATTGGCCTCAGCCACGTATTTCGAAATGGCGATTGGCAGGCCTAACTGGGTTATGTTCACGACAAGAAAGAGGGTCGGTAAAGCCATCATATATAAACCAACGCCTTCTTCGCCGATGAAGCGGGCGATGACAATGCGGTTAATGAAACCAAGAACCCTTGTAATCAGGCTTGCGATTAATAAAATCAGCGTCCCTTTTAAAAATTTGGACATTGAACTCCCTCCCTGCCTTCTCAAAAAAGCGGTTATGCTATACAATTATCTATATGCTTGTACTTGGACAAAGCATGACAAAAGTGTTTGTTTGCGTTCTTACAAATGATCGAAATCCTTCTAAGAAAATGCGCATTCATTTGAGAATCATTTTTACTGGAGGCAAAGTGATGGTAAAAAAGAATCATCCCTATCAAAGGTATTATCTAAAGGTACGTCCATTTTTGAAGAGCAAGCGTGAGGAATTTCAAATGATCGGATTGAATGCCGTAACAGAGGAAGACATATGGGGAACCTTAACCAAAAATAAATGGAAGCGTCCGCAGGAAAACATTCACCTTCATGAACTTGTCGCAGATATCGTGACATTTTCGAGCAACCAGTTCATGACCTTCCAAATGGTCGAAGCTTATAAATCACCAAACCTATTTGAGCCGCTTTCTGAAGAGGAACTGAAGGAACTTTTGAAAGAATAACGCAAAGATATACTAAAATTGACAGCTGTTTGTATATCACTCATAATAGATATGGTTATGCTTTTTTTGGAAAAAGCATGGGAAGCTGTGTCTTTTTTCTCAAGAAGAAAAGGGTATGCAGTAATCATATAAACTAAAAATGACAGTTTTTTTAACTTCAGGAACAGGCGTATTATAGAAAGGGGCCTACTACATAATGGTAAAAAGAAGCAGGATCGTTGCGTTTTTTCTAATCGCACTATTGATTTTCGCAGCGATGGGGACGACTTCAAAAGGAATCCTAAAGGATATCAAGCTGGGTCTTGATCTTCAAGGCGGTTTTGAAGTGTTGTATGAAGTAAAACCGCTGTCTGGGGAAAAGATCACCCCGGATGTTTTACGGGCTACAGTAAGCTCGCTTGAGCGGCGTGTCAATGTTTTGGGCGTTAGCGAACCTAACATTCAAATCGAAGGGAAAGACCGGATCCGCGTTCAATTGGCTGGAGTCAAAGACCAAAACAACGCTCGGGAAATCCTTTCGACACAAGCTAAATTATCCTTCCGTGATTATAACGATAAGGAAATGATGACCGGTGCCGACCTGAAAGAAGGCGGCGCGAAACAAACGTTCCAAGATAATAAACCGGTTGTCGAAGTCACATTGAAAGATGTGAATAAATTTAAGGATATCACCCAAAAAATTTCCTCGATGGAAAGTCCGACTAATGTCCTTGCAATCTGGCTGGATTTCGAAGAAGGAAAAGATTCCATTAAGGATACAGCTTCACAGGACAATATGATTTCAGCTCCAGCTGTCAGTGAAGTTTTCAATACGAAGAAAGTGTATATTACCGGTCAATTCACGGTGGAAGAAGCGAAAGAGCTTGCAGCCCTTCTGAATGCAGGTGCCCTGCCTGTGGATTTGAAAGAAAAGTATTCCACTTCAGTAGGTGCCCAGTTCGGTGCAGGTGCATTGAATGATACTATTTTTGCGGGAATCATCGGAATTGCACTTGTTTTCATCTTCATGCTTGTGTATTACCGCTTCCCGGGATTCATTGCAGTCGTCACTTTAAGCATATACATTTTCTTGACGCTATTAGTGTTTGATTGGATGAATGCGGTCCTTACGCTGCCTGGTATCGCGGCATTGGTACTCGGGGTCGGGATGGCTGTCGACGCCAATATCATAACCTACGAGCGAATCAGGGATGAATTGAAACTCGGCAGATCTGTTAAAGCGGCTTATAAAGAAGGTACGAAAAATTCACTTTCTACAATTACGGATGCGAACTTAACGACCTTGCTGGCTGCGGCCGTTCTGTTCTATTATGGAACTAGCTCGGTTAAAGGGTTTGCCACCACTTTGATCATTTCGATTTTAATGAGTTTCATAACAGCGGTCTATGGTACACGTCTTTTCATGAGCCTGTGGGTGAATAGCGGGTTCCTGGACAAACGTACAACATGGTTTGGCGTGAAGAAGAAATACATTCACGATTTATCCGAGAAAATTGATTTAATGTCATTGCCAACACGCTTTGATAAAATCGATTTCGTCAAACATCGGAAAGTCTTTTATGGCATTTCAATCGGTGTCACCATTATCGGGATCATTTTCCTGCTCGTCTTCAGATTGAATCTTGGGATTGATTTCACGAGCGGCACCAGAATCGAGATTGCGTCCAAAGATGTCTTGACGACTCAGCAAGTCAAAACCGAAATGGACAAGGTCGGTATCGACGCTGATGATATCAAGGATGTCAGGCTCGCTGGAAAAGACAATAAAAATGCTGTCGTTCGGACAGTCGGTGTCCTCGATAAACAGGAAATCGCTGAATTGAAGGACCATTTCAAGGAAGATTACGGAGCAGAACCGAATGTCAGCACCGTTTCGCCGACAGTCGGAAAAGAACTTGCGAAAAATGCCATGTTTGCGTTAGCGATTGCATCAATCGGAATCATTTTGTATGTATCGATACGATTTGAATGGCGAATGGCTGTCCCTGCCGTGGTCGCGCTTATACATGATGCATTCTTCATCATCACGATTTTTAGCTTACTCCGGCTCGAAGTGGATATCACCTTCATTGCAGCGGTTCTGACGATCGTCGGTTATTCGATCAATGATACGATCGTAACCTTTGACCGCATTCGTGAAAACCTACGCTTCAGCCGTAAAATCAAAACCGTCGAAGAACTTGAGAACATTGTGAACATCAGTATCAGGCAAACTTTGACGAGATCCATTAACACGGTTCTGACCGTTCTCATTACGGTTATCGCGTTGATGATCTTCGGCAGTGAAGCTATCCGCAACTTCTCCATTGCCCTGTTTATCGGTTTAATATGCGGCGTGTATTCATCGCTATTGATCGCTTCCCAATTCTGGCTTGATTTGAAAATCAGGGAATTGAAGAAGAAAGGTCCGCTGAATACCGCAAAAGAAAAGAAACAAAGTCTTGAAGGACAAGTTTAATAGGAGAGAGGGGGCTGGCATGGTGCCAGCCTTCTTTTTGTGAGACTAACTTGTTGAATTGGGGATTACAGCCATTTTTGAGTTTAAAATAAATTGAAACCGTTATTGCCGTTTTGTATAATGAGTAAGTTGAGGGGTGAATTAATGTTAAAGCCAAAAACCCGGTGGAACCTGCGAACTGCCGATGAAAACAAAGTTGCTGCACTAGCTGAAGAGCTCCACATCACACCTTTGGTTGCAGCATTGCTTGTGAATCGAGGCCTGGATACGATTGAAAGTGCCCGATCATTTTTATTTGTAAAAAATCAAACTTTTCATGATCCATTTTTATTGAAAGATATGGATAAAGCAGTATATAGAATAAGAGAAGCCATTCAAAATGGAGAAAAAATACGTATATTCGGTGATTATGACGCGGATGGCGTGACATCGACCACAGTGATGATGACGGCGCTGACGAGATTGGGGGCCGATGTGGATTTTTATATCCCGAATCGGTTTACAGAGGGGTATGGACCGAATCCAATGGCATTCCGCCTTGCAGCTGAGCAAGGGGTGAAGGTATTAATAACCGTCGATACCGGAATTTCTGCAGTCGATGAAGCGAAACTTGCCGGCGAGCTTGGCATGGATTATATTTTGACCGACCACCATGAACCGGGACCGGAACTGCCTGAGGCATTGGCAATCATCCATCCTAAACTCGAGGACAGTTCCTATCCATTTAAAGAACTTGCCGGAGTAGGGGTCGCCTTTAAGCTGGCACACGCCTTGCTTGGGGAATTGCCTGAGGATTTGCTTGAAATAGCGGCAATCGGCACGATAGCGGATTTAGTGCCTTTACAAGGGGAAAACCGCGTCATTGCTGCGAAAGGCATCGAGCAGTTACGTTTGACTCGCCGCCCGGGACTTGTTGCCTTAATGAAAGTGGCGAATGTTCAGCAGGAAGCATTGAATGAAGAATCGATCGGCTTTGCGATGGCACCGCGGATCAATGCTGTCGGGCGCCTTGGCGATGCCGATCCCGCTGTGGATTTATTGATGTCCGCAAGCCTGGAAGAAGCGATGGAACTTGCCAATGAAATCAATGATATCAATAAAGAGCGGCAGGAAATGGTTGCAGCTATGGCTGAAGAGGCGATTGCTGAAGTCGAGGAAAACTTCCCGCCAGAGTCCAATGGCGTGCTCATCATCGGCAGGGAAGGCTGGAACGCCGGAGTTGTGGGGATTGTGGCCTCTAAACTTGTTGAACGCTTTTACCGGCCCACGATTGTATTGAGCTATGACCAGGAAAAGGGATTAGCTAAAGGTTCTGCTCGGAGCATCGCCGGTTTCGATCTTTTTCAAAGTCTTTCCGCCTGCCGTGAAATGCTGCCTCATTTCGGTGGACATCCGATGGCTGCTGGAATGACATTGAAAATTGAAGATGTTCAGGAGCTTAGGGACCGCATGAACTTGATTGCGAAGGAACAACTGAACGAAGAGGACTTTAAACCCATTACAAACTTGGACGGAGCAACGACTTTAGCTGAAGTTTCCATTCAAACGATTCAGGAAATGAGCTTGCTGGCGCCATTTGGGGTTACGAATCCTAAGCCGAAGATTTTGATAGATTCTGTCCAGCTTTCAAGTGTCCGCAAAATTGGTGCCAACCAAAATCACTTGAAGGTCCAGCTGGAAGATGGTGAAAATCACAAACTTGACGGTGTGGGCTTCGGTCTCGGTCATTTTGTCGATGAAATAGCTCCGCACGCTGAAGTCTCGGTTATTGGTGAGCTTTCCATCAATGAGTGGAATAATATGAAAAAGCCCCAGATCTTTGTCCAGGATGTCTCGGTAAACCATTGGCAGTTATTCGATTACCGCGGCAAGGGCCAGGCAGAGAAGTGGCTTGCCGACATTCCTGTACAAAACCGGAAGATCGTCATTTTCTCGGAAGGTATTTATGGCAGATATCCATTTTTGCAAAACCATCCAGATCTCGTTCATATCAAGAATGAACGGGATGCAGGGCAGCTCGACTGCTTCGAAGGTCATTTGGTATTTATGGACATGCCGCCGTCCAGGGAATATTTGAAACGGGTGATTGCCAATAAGAACCCTTCGCGCATCTACGCTCACCTTTCCCATGAACAGGATCATTTCTTAAGTACGATGCCAACAAGGGATCATTTTAAATGGTTTTATGCCTTCCTTGCCAAAAAGGGTCCGCTCGACGTGAAAAGATATGGTGATGACCTGGCCAAATATCGCGGCTGGTCAAGAGATACCGTGGATTTCATTTCTAAGGTGTTTTTTGAGCTTGATTTTGTTACAATAGAGAATGGGTTAATTATGCTCACAACCAATGCGAAAAAACGCGATCTCAGTGAATCTGGATCGTATACAAGAAAGAAAGAGCAATTTGAGCTTGAACAAGAGCTTGTTTATTCTTCCTATCAGCAATTATTCGATTGGTTCAATCATTATTTAGTTCATGAGGCAATAGACCTTGAGGAGGAAACAAAGCAATGGATTTAAAGCAATATGTAACAATTGTGCAAGACTGGCCAAAACCGGGTATTGTCTTCAAAGATATTACAACATTAATGGATAACGGCGCAGCCTATAAATACGCAACAGATCAAATCGTCGAGTACGCTCGCGATAAAAATATCGACTTGGTGGTCGGGCCGGAAGCACGCGGATTCATTATCGGATGTCCAGTCGCATACTCATTGGAAGTGGGCTTTGCGCCAGTGAGAAAAGAAGGAAAACTTCCACGTGAAACGATAAAAGTAGAATATGGATTAGAATATGGCAAGGATGTATTGACCATCCATAAAGATGCCATTAAACCGGGACAGCGTATCCTGATTACGGATGATTTGCTTGCTACCGGGGGAACAATCGAAGCGACGATCAAATTGGTCGAACAGCTTGGCGGAATTGTAGCCGGGATTGCATTCCTTATTGAATTGACTGACTTGGATGGTAAAGATAAATTGGACGGCTATGATGTCTTGACATTAATGAGCTTTTAATAAAGGAGAGCACTCTGACCGGGGTGCTCTCTTTCTGTTTTACTCGTTTTAGCTGGATTTTGTCGAATTTCCAGTGAAAAAATGCACTATTCTTAATAAAATAAACGTTTAACTCTTTACATCCTTGTCTTTTTTTTCGATAATAGTAATAATAAAGAGTTTTTCTGCTAATAAGTTTATTTGCACTTGTATCCGTTTAAGCGGATTTATTTTTTTTCGCAAAAATTGTCACGTTTTGCAGAATAAAGGGAAGTGCTACCAATCATACTCAATCCGGATGATATCCGGTGGCGGTTAAAGTGGGGTTAAGGTGATTAAATGGCTAATGATCAAATATTGACTGCCGAGCAGGTTGTAGAACGGGCCAGCTTATATCTTCAGCCGGAAGAAGCTGAATTTATTCATAGAGCGTTTAAGTATGCAGAGTATGCTCACCGAGAACAATTTCGTAAATCGGGAGAGCCGTATATTATTCATCCGATTCAAGTGGCGGGCATTCTGGCTGATCTTGAAATGGACCCTGCAACCATTGCGGCAGGTTTTTTACATGATGTTGTTGAAGACACGGAGATCACTCTGAAGGATATTGAAGAAAATTTCAGTCCTGAAGTCGCCATGCTTGTGGATGGCGTGACCAAGTTAGGGAAAATCAAGTATAAATCACAGCAGGAGCAACAGGCGGAAAACCACAGGAAAATGTTCGTGGCGATGGCTCAGGATATACGGGTCATCTTGATCAAGCTTGCGGACAGACTGCATAATATGCGGACCTTGAAGCATCTGCCGCAGGAAAAGCAGAGAAGGATATCGAACGAGACGTTGGAAATCTTTGCACCGCTTGCTCATCGTCTTGGTATCAGCACGATTAAATGGGAACTTGAGGATACTGCACTAAGGTATCTGAATCCTCAGCAATATTACCGAATCGTCAACCTGATGAAGAAAAAGCGTGCAGAACGTGAACAGTATCTGGAAGAAGTCATTGATGAAGTGCGTAAAAACGTTGAGGAAGTCAACATTAAGGCTGACCTTTCCGGCAGACCGAAACATATATACAGCATTTATCGCAAAATGGCTTTGCAGAATAAGCAGTTCAGCGAAATTTATGATTTGCTTGCAGTTCGGATCGTCGTCAATAGCATAAAGGATTGCTATGCCGTTTTAGGGATCATCCATACATGCTGGAAGCCGATGCCTGGCCGATTCAAAGACTATATCGCGATGCCGAAGCCGAATATGTATCAATCGCTCCATACGACGGTGATCGGACCGAAAGGCGATCCGCTGGAAGTGCAGATCCGTACTTCCGATATGCATCGCATTGCCGAGTTCGGGGTTGCCGCGCACTGGGCTTATAAAGAGGGAAAAGATGTCGGTGAACAGCCTTCACTTGAAGAAAAATTGACTTGGTTCCGGGAAATTCTTGAATTCCAGGATGATGCGACCAATGCAGAGGAATTCATGGAATCCCTTAAAATAGATCTTTTTTCTGATATGGTATTCATTTTCACACCAAAAGGCGATGTCATCGAACTGCCATCAGGATCCAATCCGATTGATTTCGCTTACCGGATTCATTCGGAAATCGGGAACAAGACGATTGGTGCCAAAGTTAACGGGAAAATGGTACCGCTGGATTATAAACTGAAAACTGGCGACATCATAGAAATCTTAACTTCGAAGCATTCATATGGTCCAAGTCAGGATTGGCTTAAACTAACGCAAACGTCTCAGGCGAAAAATAAGATCCGCCAATTTTTCAAGAAACAGCGCCGGGAAGAAAATATCGAAAAAGGCAAAGAGCTTGTTGAAAAGGAAATCAAGGATATGGAGTTCGACCTGAAGGAAATCCTGACTGCCGAGAATATCAGGCGTGTTGCAGATAAATTCAACTTCCTGAATGAAGAGGATATGTATGCAGCAGTCGGATATAACGGAATAACGGCCCTTCAGGTAGCTAACCGCCTTACCGAAAAATGGCGTAAGCAGAAAATGGTCGAGCAAGAAGCGGATATTTCTGAAGCTGTAGCCGATCTGAAAACCTTCTCCAATACATCGAAAAAACGTGACTCGGGTGTACAGGTACCGGGGATTGATAACCTGCTTATCCGTTTATCACGCTGTTGCAACCCAGTACCAGGGGACGAAATCGTCGGTTATATAACCAAAGGCCGGGGAGTTTCAGTTCATAGACAAGACTGCCCGAACCTGGATAGCGGGGATGCGGATCATCGCCTTGTACCTGTTGAATGGGAAAGTACGATTAACGAACGCAAGGAATACATCGTTGAAATTGAAATAAGCGGCTATGACCGTCGCGGCTTATTAAACGAAGTGCTGCAAGCCGTCAATGAAACCAAGACCAACATTTCAGCGGTCTCGGGTAAATCCGACAGGAATAAAGTGGCGACCATCCACATGTCGATTTATATTCATAACATTGCCCATTTACAAAAGGTCGTCGACCGTATAAAACAAATTTCAGATGTTTATTCCGTCAGAAGGATCATGAACTAAGGAGTTTTTATTGCGATGCGTGTTGTTTTACAGCGTTCCAAAGCGGCAAAAGTAGTTGTCGCAGACCAAATAATCGGGCAAATCGACAGCGGCCTCGTCCTGTTGGTTGGTGTCACCCATGGGGATACCATCGATGACGCCGCCTATTTGGCCGATAAGATTGTCAATCTCAGAATATTTGAAGATGAAAATGAAAAGATGAACCACTCACTATTGGATGTAGGAGGTTCGATTTTATCAGTTTCACAATTCACCTTATACGGCGATAGCCGTAAAGGCCGTCGACCGAACTTC
The DNA here is from genome assembly GCF_030817135.1 of Peribacillus sp. V2I11. Lineage (NCBI taxonomy): Bacteria > Bacillati > Bacillota > Bacilli > Caryophanales > Bacillaceae > Peribacillus > Peribacillus sp. V2I11. The sequence continues at coordinate 4,013,240 of NZ_JAUSYW010000001.1, forward strand.
ATGGACGCCGCCCGTCCTGAAGAGGCGAATGAAATATATGAAGCATTTAACGAGGAACTCCGCAAGAAAGGCGTCCATACGGAAACAGGTCAATTTGGTGCCATGATGGATGTTCAGCTTACTAATGACGGTCCCGTTACATTAATACTCGAAAGCAAAAAATGACCTGCTGCGGCAGGCCATTTTTGTTTGGGTAAAGAGAAAAGCCAGCTTCGATCCCGAAGCTGGCTTTCCTCCTTCTTATTTAAAATACCGCGCCAATCCATTATAGATGGCCGATGTGATTTTTTCTTGATACTCATTCGATGTTAACGTTAATTCTTCCACTGGATTACTTAAATAACCTAGTTCAATAAGTGTAGCTACCCGTTTATTTTCACGGGTAACATGAAAATTCCCGTATCGTGATCCGCGATTGGGCACCTGCATGGTGGAACCGAGCGAATTGGCCAGTGTAGCCGCCAATGCACGCTGGTAGTCATGATAGTAGTATGTGGTTATCCCGCTGGTGATCTGGTCCTTGGTGCTATCATAATGGAGGCTGATGAAAGCATCCGCGTTATGTATATGTGAAGTGCTGACCCGGGAAGGGAGTGGAACATAGGTATTTCCGCTTCTGGTCAGGATCACTTTAGCTCCTGCCGCCTGAAGTTTGTCCCGCAGCAATTCTGCCGTCCGCATCGTCAGGTTTTTCTCAAGTGTTCCACCGACGCCGATCGTACCGCTATCCCTGCCGCCATGGCCGGGATCGATCACAATGGTTTTATCCTTTAAGTATTTCTCAACGCCTGGTCGTTGGATCTGCTCGGAATTCCCTTCGATCGTCACGATCCATCCGGCCACATAAGCTGTTTTTCCGCTCTTTAGTTTAATGGAATACCAGTCGCCTTCCATGCCTGAAGCAGAGAACGTTTCACCTGCATTGGCCTGCTCTACAATCTCCGAGTTGCCATCAGGCTCACTTCTAAGGATCGTACCATCATGAATGATGGTAATCTTGTTTCCCTTTACATCAACCTTTTTTACCTTCGCCGCTTGTTTAACATTCTCTTTTTCCAGGTACCAGCTCACGACCCAGCCCTTTTTTGAACCAGAGAGCTTTATCTGTGTCATATTTCCCTTTGTTTGCAGCACGGCGTAAGTCTCATCCTTGTTCACCGAACCGATGACCTTGCTTGAGAGAGAGGCTTCTTTCCTGACATTTAAACCCGTAGCGGTCACCCTTGCAGTGGCGCCTGCCGGATCATTTTTCATATCATCTTTATCTTTATCTTCGCTTACTTGTATGTAAGTTTCAGCTACCCAACCGCGGACTCCTTGGAAATCAATTTCAGCCCATTCATTTTCAACCCTGTAAACGGTCACTGACGTATTTTTATTCAGCTTTCCGAGCGTGGCACTGCTTGTCGATGGTTCCGAACGGACATTGAGCCGGTCCACCAAAGTAACTCCGGTTTTTACGGATCGATCCGTTTCTTTTTCCTTAGTGGAATCTTTCTTCGATGCATTTTCAGATGCAGCGGGAAGATTAAGGTAGTCAGAAGAGACCCAGCCTTCGATATCCGCCATTTTGACCTTTATCCAATTTTCATTCTTTTCAATGATGTCAACAGCCGTTCCTTTACTCAAGGACCCAACCGTTTGAAATGTAGTGCCGGGACCTGTACGGACGCGGACCGAGCTGCCTGTTATCATGCCTTGTCCGGATTCCTTTTTGACCTGATTGGTATCGGACCCCGTTTGTCTCTCCACTAACCAATTGGCAACCCATCCCGTTTTGCCGGCGCCAATCCGGATTTCGATCCAGTCGCCATTTTCATTCAGAATGGGATATGATTCCCCTTTTGAAAGTTTTTTTACGATTGGGAAACTGAGACCTGCACCTTCACGGACATTGACCACTTGGGTCGTCACGATATTTTCCCCTTCATCTTTTCCAAAAGCGTGATTGACGGGGAAAATCGCTGATAATATCAGCATTAGTGTCAGGCCGAATAAACCCGATTTCTTCTTCATAAGTTGTCTCTCCCTTTTATGTCTATATGTATGTATTCTCGTTCAATGAAAATTTCCCTCTTTCCCTGTGCAAAAAACATTGGTTTTTAGGAAAGAATAAAGTTTATATAACTCTAGGAGGGAAACCACATGAAATTCAGCGAAAAAGATCAAACGAGCTTAAGCGGAGGCAATCAGGTATTGGGTGTCGATTTTCACGATTTCATCCAAAAGGAACAAAGCGCAAACCTTGTTGAAATGGCATCCGAATTCGGAGTCAATGTCCGTACGATCAAAAATCTGAAAAAACATTTGAACCAATAAAATGCGACAAAATCCTCAGTCTGCCTTGACATTTGATGTTAACGTCCGTATGATTATAAAGTATCAGACTTATTACTGCAATAACCAATGATGGAGAAGAGTAATTAAGAAACACATGAAAAGAGAGGAAATGCCGAGGCTGAAAGCATTCCACATGATGACTTAATGAAAGAACCCTCCGTAGGCTTCACTCCGAACGGATTTACTTAATAGGAGATGGACGTAAAACAGGCGTTAACTGTTTTTGAGCGGGGGCACTTTTTTTGTGCTTCAACTAGGGTGGCACCACGGGATATCCAAACTCTCGTCCCTTGTAACATATAAGTTACAAGGGGCGGGAGTTTTTTGTTTGGAAAAAATCAGTATAGCGCCGTATCAGAAAGGGCGCCTTGCTTTAAAGGAGGAAACATACATGTCTATTCAGATTCCTAGAGGTACCCAGGATTTACTGCCTGGCCAAACGGAAATTTGGCAGTATATCGAAAACACAGCGCGTGAGATTTGTCACCGTTACCAATATAAGGAAATCCGCACTCCGATTTTTGAGCACACGGAATTATTTTTACGTGGCGTAGGGGATACAACCGATATCGTTCAAAAAGAGATGTATACATTTCAAGATCGCGGCGAAAGGAACTTAACCCTTCGTCCGGAAGGCACTGCATCGGTTGTACGGTCATATATCGAGAACAAAATGTTCGGGTGGGCCAATCAACCGGTCAAGCTTTATTATATCGGGCCGATGTTCCGTTACGAACGTCCGCAAGCAGGTCGGTTCCGCCAGTTCGTTCAATTCGGCATCGAAGCTTTAGGAAGTAAGGATCCCGGAATCGATGCAGAGGTTCTGTCACTTGCGATGAACCTGTACAAGGAACTTGGTTTGAAAAAGCTGAAACTTGTGATCAACAGCCTTGGTGATAAGGAAAGCCGGACAGCGCATCGCAATGCGTTAATCAAACATTTCGAACCCCGCATCGGCGAGTTTTGCGGCGATTGTCAAAACCGTCTGGAAAAAAATCCTTTGCGTATCCTGGATTGCAAAAAGGATCACGATCACGAATTGATGAACACGGCTCCGTCCATCATTGAATATTTAAATGATGAATCCCGCATTTATTTCGAAAAGGTGAAACAGCACTTAACCGATTTGGAAATCGATTTCGTCGAAGATCCGACCCTAGTGCGGGGCTTGGATTATTATAATCATACCGCCTTTGAAATCATGAGTGATGCAGAAGGCTTTGGCGCCATCACCACCCTTTGCGGAGGCGGCCGTTATAACGGGCTGGCTGAAGAACTTGGCGGACCGGAAACGCCCGGAATCGGCTTTGCACTTAGCATTGAACGCCTGATCGCTGCCCTCCAAGCAGAAAACATCGAGCTTCCGATCAAAAAGGGAATTGACTGCTATCTTGTCTCATTAGGCGAAACAGCCAAGGATTATACCGTCAAACTTGCCCATCAATTGCGGATTGCCGGTTTTACCGTCGAAAAAGACTATCAAGACCGTAAAGTGAAAGCACAATTCAAATCAGCCGACCGTCTCGAAGCAAGATATGTGGCGACACTCGGGGATGATGAATTGGCAAATAATAAAATCAATGTGAAGTTCATGGAAACCGGTGAACAAGTCCAAATGGAACTTGCTACATTCGTTGAACAATTCAAAAAGCTACAGGCTTAAGGGGGAAATACCATGTTTGGCAGAACATACTTCAATGGTGAAGTGACAGAAGCAGCTATTGGTGAAAAAGTAACATTAAAAGGATGGGTACAAAAACGCCGGGATTTGGGCGGGGTCATCTTCATCGACCTACGTGACAGAAGCGGAGTCGTCCAAGTCGTTTTCAATCCGGACATTTCGGCGGACGCGCTGGCAACAGCCGAAAAAATCCGTAATGAATACGTCCTTGATATCCAAGGGACAGTCATCAAACGTGATGAAGCCAACTTCAATCCGAACGTAACAACAGGGACCGTCGAAGTTCAAGCCGAAAGCGTCACAATTTTAAACGAAGCTAAAACCCCTCCTTTCATCATTGATGAAAGAACGGATGTATCAGAAGACATCCGCTTGAAATATCGTTATTTGGACCTGCGTCGTCCAGCGATGTTCGAAACGTTGAAAATGCGTAACCAAACAACAAAATCGATCCGTGATTACTTGGATGGTGAAGGCTTCCTTGATATCGAAACACCTATCTTAACAAAAAGTACACCTGAAGGAGCACGTGATTATTTAGTGCCTAGCCGTGTACACGAAGGGGAGTTCTATGCACTTCCGCAGTCGCCGCAAATCTTCAAGCAGCTATTGATGGTATCCGGTTTCGAACGTTATTATCAAATTGCCCGCTGTTTCCGTGATGAAGACTTACGTGCTGACAGACAGCCTGAATTCACGCAAATCGATATCGAAACAAGCTTCATGAGCCAAGAAGATATCATTAACACCGCAGAAAACATGATGGCTAAAGTGATGAAAGACGTTAAAGGACTGGACGTAGCACTTCCATTCCCTAGAATGACATACAATGAAGCAATGAGCCGTTACGGTTCCGACAAACCGGATACACGCTTCGGAATGGAACTTAAAGACGTTTCCGAAATCGTCAAAGACAGTGATTTCAAAGTGTTCACCGGCGCTGTTGCAAACGGCGGACAAGTTAAGGCGATCGTCGTTAAGGACGGAAATGCGGATTATTCCCGTAAAGATATTGATGGATTGGCTGAATTTGCAGCGATTTACGGTGCAAAAGGCCTTGCATGGCTGAAAGTTGAAGAAGACGGCGTAAAAGGGCCGATCGCCAAATTCTTCGCAGAAGACCAAGAACAATTAGTATCTGTATTGGAAGCTGAAGTAGGCGATCTAATCTTATTCGTGGCGGATAAGAAAGGCATAGTCGCTGATGCACTTGGAGCACTTCGCAACAAGCTTGGTAAAGAAAGAGGCTTGATCGATCAAAGCAAATTCAACTTCCTATGGGTGACGGACTGGCCATTACTTGAATATGACGAAGAAGAAGGACGCTACTATGCAGCACATCATCCTTTCACAATGCCATTCCGTGAAGACATGGACAAATTGGAATCAGACCCAGCAAGCGTCCGTGCCCAAGCATATGACCTTGTCTTGAACGGCTACGAACTTGGCGGTGGATCACTGCGGATATTCGAACGCGACGTTCAGGAAAAAATGTTCAAAGTACTTGGATTCTCCGAAGAAGAAGCAAAAGAACAATTCGGCTTCCTAATGGATGCATTCGAATACGGAACGCCTCCACACGGCGGAATCGCCCTTGGACTGGACCGCATGGTCATGCTGCTTGCAGGCCGCACGAACCTTCGCGACACCATCGCGTTCCCGAAAACAGCAAGCGCAAGCGACCTGCTCGTTGACGCACCGAGTACTGTAAGTGACAAGCAATTGGCCGAACTTAACCTAAGGCTTGCTGCACTTAAAAAATAATTCATTTGGGAAAAATATGAAAATATACCTAGGTGCTTTCTCTTGAAACAGAGTAAAGCATTATGATATGATATCTTCAATAAGTAAGAGTCCTGATGTGTTCGTTCTTTAACCTATAAGTTTTGACCGAACACTTATAGTTACCGGGAGCACTAGTTTCTTGGCCGCGTAAAAGCCTCCCTCGAAGAGGACTTACAAACGCGAGGAACCGAGCACCCACCTGCGGAGAGCGGGTTCAAAACAAAGGCGTAAACGGCACAATTGGGACTCTTACACCTTACAAAGCAACTCATGTTAAATAACATGGGTTTTTTTGTGCGTGAAAATAGTGAACTTACGAGTAAATGGCGGAAACTCACGAGTAAATAGTGAATTCACGAGTAAATGGTGCAAATTCACGAGTAAATAGTGAATTCACGAGTAAATGGCGAGAACTCACGAGTAAATGGTGCAAATTCACGAGTAAATAGTGAATTCACGAGTAAACTGCAAATCCACGAGTAAAAGGCGAGAACTCACGAGTAAATGGTGCAAATTCACGAGTAAACTGCATAAATTCACGAGTAAATAGTGAATTCACGAGTAGAAGGCGGAAACTCACGAGTAAACGAGCCAAACTCACGAGTAAAACGCAAATTCACGAGTAAAAGGCGAGAACTCACGAGTAAATGGTGCAAATTCACGAGTAAACTGCATAAATTCACGAGTAAATGGCGGAATCTCACGAGTAAACTGCAAATTCACGAGTAAAAGGCGAGAATTCACGAGTAAATGGTGCAAATTCACGAGTAAATGGCGGAAACTCACGAGTAAACTGCGGAAATTCACGAGTAAAACGCAAACTCACGAGTTAGCTACAAATCTCAAGAATAAAACAGAGCAAACTCACGGTAAAACGTCTGATTTCAGATCCTAGCAGGAAAAAAGGGCATTAACAAAGAAGCTAAAGGAGAAGGAGTTGATGTATGGATGCTAAAACCGTGTGAAAGGCCTATGAAAATGCTTAAACTGGAGGCATTAAGCAGGAGGCTATCAGCAAATCATCCAAAACAGGAAAGAATAAGGAACGATTTCCGGAAAATCCGTACTGGATTTAATGGGGAGCGGAGTATCGGAAAAGAGTTGAAGGATCTTCCAAAGGAATATCGAGTGTTACATGATTTGAGGTTAAGCTATAAAGGGAGCCGTTATTTTCAAATGGATTTCCTAATAATCACCCGGAATTACTGTATCATCATTGAAGTGAAAAACTTTGCGGGAATGCTCTATTTTGACCGCAACTATCCCCAATTGATTCGGACAAAAGATGGCCAGGAACAGGCATATCTAGATCCGCTAATCCAGGTAGAGGTGCAAAAAACACGATTAAATGAGTGGCTTACTTTTAACAAATTCCCCTCGCTGCCGATTGAAACACTCATTGCCAATGCAAACTCGAATACCATCATCAGGACTACCCCAGGTTTTACCCCCATTTTTAATAAAATAACGGGAAAAGAAACCCTGATCTCCAAAATTCTCACCCTTGAAGAAAAGTATCCTTCTGAGCAATTAACCCAAAGGCAAAGCAATAGACTTTCGAACACGATTCTGCAAAAAAACACTCCGTATAATCCTGATATACTGGAATTGTATCAAATCGATGAGCAAGATCTGCTTAAAAGTGTTCAATGTCCTGAATGCTCTACTCTCCATATGCAATATCACTGGGGCAAATGGTCATGCGGTCAATGTTCTTACACTTCCAAAGATGCCCACATTCAAACTCTTCGTGATTTCTCTCTCCTCATAAAACCCAATATAACAAATAAACAAGCAAGGCTCTTCTTACAAATAGATTCAATTGATATCATGCAACGGATGCTATCTGCAATGGAATTGCCTTATTCGGGGCAATTTAAAAATAGAGCTTATAGACTTGATGGATTAATTCACGGGTAAATATTGTGAATTCACGAGTAAAAGGCGGAAACTCACGAGTAAATGGCGCAAACTCACGAGTAAAAGGCGTAAATTCACGAGTAAATGAGCCAAATTCACGAGTAAATAGTGAATTCACGAGTAAACGGCACAAACTCACGAGTAAACTGCATAAACTCACGAGTAAACGGCGCAAATTCACGAGTAAAAGGCGCAAATTCACGAGTAAATGGTGCAAACGCACGAGTAAAACTATCTTCAAATATCCCCATTTAAGTAACATTCCGCATTATAGATTCGTAAATTATAGTAAGGTTGAGCAATAGTCAGCCAAGGATAGAAAGTAGTGAGGGCTTTGAAAGATTTATTGTATGCAAAGAGGATGGAAATGCTTCAATTAGTGGAGCGGCTAGTGAATATAGATAGTGGTTCTCATACGAAAAAGGGTATTGATGAAATTGGTTCGATTTTAAAAACGAAATTTGAAAGCCTGGATTTTATTGTAAATACCGTTGAGCAGCAGAATTATGGCAATCAGCTGGTCATCCAGCATCGTGAGGCGCTTCAGCCGCATATTCTGGTCGTCGCCCATATGGATACGGTTTTTCCAGAAGGGACAGCGCAAAAACGTCCTTTTAAAGTGAAGGGAAATCGGGCATACGGTCCTGGTGTAGCGGATATGAAGGCTAGTTTGGTGGAGCTTTTTTATGCGATCCTTTGCTTGAAACAGACGGGGCAGACAGGCTATAAGCATATACAAATCATCCTTAATAGTGATGAGGAGATCGGGTCTCCGTCCTCCGCTTCACTCATATCGGAAAAAGCGGCCAATAAGAAGTTCGCGTTAATTCTTGAACCGGCAAGGACGGACGGTTCGCTTGTCACGGCAAGAAGGGGCTGCGGTCAGTTTAAAGTGGATATCGTCGGGGTGGCCGCCCATTCAGGGATCGAACCGGAAAAGGGACGAAGTGCAATTGAAGAATTGGCCCATAAGATCATCGCCTTACACCGATTGAATGATCAAAAGACAGGAATCAGCGTTAATGTCGGTATTATTGAAGGAGGTTCCGCTGTCAATATGATCGCTTCCCATGCGGCTGCTTTTGTGGATGTGCGGATTTCGGAAAAAAAGCAGGAAGGCATCATCCTCAAGCAACTGAAAAAAATCTGTGCTGAAACATATATTCCAGGGACGAAAACGACATTAAGCGGGAAAATGGACCGGTCTCCCATGGAAAAGAATGAGAAAACGAACTTGCTTTTAGAGACGATCCGTCAGGCTGGGAAGGAAATCGGCATCGAAATCACGGATACGGCCACGGGTGGGGGTTCGGATGCTTCCATCACTTCTGATTTGGGAATCGCGACAGTGGATGGACTCGGGCCCATTGGAGGGAATGCACATAGTGAAGAGGAGTATTTGGAAATACCAAGCCTGGCGGAAAGGACTCTCCTTTTGGCAACCGTCATTCAAAAATTATCAAAAATGACCTAGCACACTAATTCCGATTAGACTGCTCATATTTCGCTTGTCATAAATGATGTTTATGATATATTGTTAATTGGGAAGCTAAATAAGAACAGAATTTATTGGAGTTGAATATATATGCTGCATCAGTTTTCACGAAATGAATTGGCAATTGGCAAGGAAGGAATCGATATTCTGAAAAACACGACCGTTGCTGTCCTGGGTGTGGGAGGCGTTGGTTCTTTTTCAGCCGAGGCATTGGCACGTACGGGAATAGGCCGTATTATTCTTGTGGATAAAGACGATGTCGACATCACAAATGTAAACAGGCAGATCCATGCTCTATTATCAACGGTCGGTCAACCGAAAGCGGAATTGATGAAAAATCGCATTCAGGACATCAATCCCGACTGCGAAGTGATCGCTCTTAAAATGTTCTATACAGAAGAGACGTTTGAGGAATTCTTCAGTTATGGCCTGGACTATGTAATTGATGCATCAGATACGGTCATTTATAAGATTCATGTGATGAAGGAATGCCTGAAACGGAATATCAAGGTGATTTCAAGCATGGGGGCCGCTAATAAGATGGACCCGACACGTTTTCAAATTGCCGATATCTCCAAAACGCATACCGATCCGCTTGCCAAGGTCATTCGTACTAGATTGCGTAAAGAGGGCATAACAAAGGGAATTCCCGTTGTTTTCTCCGACGAGAGCCCTATTGTCATTCGTGAGGATGTCAGAAAAGAAGTCGGCAATGATGAGGCTAAAATCCGCAAAGCCCAAATGCCTCCGTCTTCGAATGCTTTCGTACCGTCCGTAGCTGGCTTAATTGCAGCAAGCTGGGTGATCAATGATATTTTAAAAGACATTGAAGTTCGCCGTGTGAACGATTGATAAAAAGTAACTGACTCTATAAAGGGTCAGTTTTTTTTTGTCAAATAGAAGATATTCCTTTTAATAACTTTTTTATCCATATCATATAGACGGGGTCGAAAGAATGAGATACACTGTTTTCAGAATATTATTTTTATTCTGATATTCTATTTGTTTAAAAGTACATACAAAACAAGGGGGTTTCAAATGAAGAAGAAAAAGCTAGCAGGAGTGTTTCTATCACTTTCATTGGTTGCAGGGGCGCTGGCAGGTTGTAGCGGCGACTCGAAAACTAGCAGTTCAGGCGGGGGCTCATCAAAATCGGGTGACACGATTAAAATTGGGGCCAACCTTGAATTGTCCGGAGGTACGGCATCATTCGGCCAATCGGCTGCCGATGGTTTGAAACTGGCCATCGATGAAATTAATAAAGAAGGCATCGATGGTAAAAAACTGGAAATTGTCAAGGTTGATAATAAATCAGATGCAGCCGAAGCTACAAGCGGTTCGATCAAGTTAGTCAGCCAGGACAAAGTTGTGGCTGTAGTCGGATCTGCGACAAGCACGAATACATTGGCGCAGGTTCAGGTCGCACAGGATAATCAAGTTCCTCTACTCACACCAACTGCAACAAATCCCGACATCACCAACAAAGCTGGAAAATTAAATGATTATGTGTTCAGAACTTGCTTCATCGATCCATTCCAAGGTACGGTGGCTGCCAATTTCGCATCTGACGAAATAGGGGCGAAGACGGCTGCGATCTATGTGGATAGCGCAAGTGATTATTCTAAAGGATTGGCCGCAGCTTTTAAAGAAGCGTTCACTGCCAAGGGCGGTAAAATCGTGGCGGAAGAAGCTTATGTAACGAAAGATACTGATTTCCGCTCTACATTGACACGTATCAAATCCGCAAAACCAGAGTTCGTATTCCTTCCTGGTTATTATGAAGAAGTCGGATTGATCTTAAAACAGGCGCGTGAAGACGGCATAGACCTTCCATTCATGGGTGGGGACGGCTGGGATTCCCCGAAGGTCGTTGAAATTGCCGGAGCGGAGGCTTTAAAAAATACTTATATCACGAATCACTATTCACCGGAAGATGAAGATGCAAAAATCCAGGATTTCGTTGCAGCCTTCGAAAAGGAATACGATAAAACACCGGATGCCTTTGCCGCACTTGGCTATGACACTGGGTACTACCTGGCTGATGCCATCAAGAGATCTGGAGATGCTTCCCCCGAAAAAATCAGACAAGCGTTGGAAGATGTCAAAGATCTTAAACTAGTTTCCGGAACGCTGAACCTTGATGAAAATCATGATCCGATCAAATCGGCGACCATCTTGGAATATGTGGATGGCAAACAAACATTCAAGACAAAAATCAATCCATAATACCTTACGTGGATAGGGGGCAAGTCCCCCCTATTCTATATTCACTTAAAAAACACCTTAACGGGGAGAGTGCAATATGGAACTGATTCAGCAATTGGTAAATGGCATTTCACTCGGAAGCATTTATGCTTTGATCGCGCTTGGTTATACGATGGTATATGGAATCGTCAAGCTCATAAACTTCGCCCATGGCGACGTATTCATGGTCGGTTCATTTGTAGGGTTTTACGCCATTACCGTCATGGACTTATCCTTCATACCGGCTTTATTGATTTCGATGGTCACATGTGCCATCTTTGGCGTTTTAATTGAACGGATTGCTTATAAACCCCTTCGTAATGCAACACGGATTGCGGCCTTGATAACGGCCATCGGTGTTTCCCTCCTGATAGAAAATGGGCTGATTTACATCCGGGGTGCCCAGCCGGAAGCCTATCCAAATAATGTCCTTCCGATGGATAAACTCGATATATTGGGAGTTTCCATCAGCAGTCAATCGATATTGATCTTATCTGTATCCATCATTTTAATGATCATCCTGCAATTCGTTGTCCATAAAACCAAAATCGGCAAAGCGATGCGTGCCGTTTCATTCGATTCCGAAGCCGCTAAGCTGATGGGAATCAATGTGAATAATACGATTTCAGCTACATTCGCCATAGGTTCGGCCCTGGCAGGGGCGGCTGGTGTCATTTTTGGAATCTACTATATTAAAATCGAGCCGTTGATGGGTGTCCTTCCTGGCCTTAAAGCATTTGTTGCAGCCGTCCTGGGCGGCATCGGCATCATTCCGGGAGCGATGGTCGGCGGACTTCTGCTTGGAGTGATCGAGGCTTTGGTCAGTGCAGCCGGTTACTCATTATGGCGCGATGGTGTGGCTTTCGTCGTACTTATCTTGATTTTGATTTTCTTGCCGCAGGGACTGTTCGGTAAAAATAAAAGAGAAAAAGTATAGGGGAGACATGGCGATGACTACTTTAAAGAATTCAAAGGGTTTTTGGCTCTCGATCGTGCTCGCACTTATTTTTTTCGGAATCATGCAGTACACCATTTCAAACGGTATGCTCAATCCATTTTATATCAACACGCTCATGTTCATCGGCATCAATATCATGCTGGCGACGAGCCTTCATTTAATCATTGGAATAACCGGGCAGTTCTCGATCGGGCATGCAGGTTTTTTAGCGGTCGGTGCCTATGCTTCAGCAGTCATGACAATGAAGCTGGAACTTCCTTTCATCATGGCTGTATTGGCTGGGGGCGTAATAGCCGCTGTTGCGGGTATGGTGATCGGGATACCCAGCTTGCGCCTGAAGGGGGACTACCTGGCGATAGCCACCCTTGGATTTGGGGAAATTGTCCGGATCGTCCTTTTGAATATTGATTATGTAGGCGGGGCAAGCGGGATGCAGGTATCCCACCTGACTACTTGGCCATGGGTTTTTGCCTGTGTCATGATAACGGTATTAGTCATCAGGAATTTCACCAATTCAACTCACGGACGTGCATGCATATCCGTAAGGGAAGATGAAACGGCGGCTGATGCGATGGGAATCAATACGACCTATTATAAAGTGGCGGCTTTTGTCATCGGAGCTTTTTTTGCCGGAATTGCCGGATCGCTTTATGCCCATAATTTTTATATTATCCAGCCATCGAATTTCGGTTTCCTGAAATCCTTCGATATACTGATTTTCGTCGTACTTGGCGGTCTTGGAAGTCTTTCAGGTTCGGTTTTGGCTGCCATTTTACTGACGATCGTGACGACATTCCTTCAGGATTATCCGGAAACGAGGATGATCATCTACAGTCTTGTCCTGATCTTGATGATGATCTTCCGCCCACAGGGTTTAATGGGCACAAGAGAAATCACATCATTGTTCACAAATAAAAAAACGAAAGGGGGCCCAAAGGATGGAAGCCACAATACCGTTGCTTAAAGTAGATTCCGTGGGTATCCGTTTTGGCGGATTGAAAGCGGTGTCCGATGTGAACGTGGAATTATTTCCAGGGGAACTTGTCGGCCTGATCGGACCGAACGGAGCTGGGAAAACGACCTTCTTCAATTTATTGACGGGTGTGTATGTCCCTACAGAAGGAACGATTGCCTTGAACGGGGAAAATCTAAATAAGCAGCCGCCTTATAAAATTACCCGAAAAGGGATCTCGAGGACCTTTCAAAATATTCGCCTCTTCAGTGAGTTATCCGTGATCGATAACGTGAAGGTTGCTTACCACTCGCTTGCCAAGCATGGAATTGCAAGCTCCATATTCCGGGTGCCGGGACATTTTTCCGGGGAAAAGGAAATGGATGAAAAGGCGCTGGAATTCTTGAGGATTTTCAATCTTGACCATTTTAAGGATGAAAAAGCGAAGAATCTTCCATACGGACAGCAAAGGCGGCTGGAAATCGCCCGTGCCCTTGCCGCCAATCCGAAACTTCTTTTACTTGACGAACCCGCAGCCGGGATGAACCCGCATGAAACGAAAGAATTGATGAACCTCATCGCTTTTATCCGGAGGGAATTCAACCTTACCGTTTTGCTCATCGAACATGATATGTCACTGGTCATGGGGGTATGCGAAAGGATTTATGTCCTTGATCATGGACAGCTTATCGCTCACGGAAAGCCGGAAGAAATCCGCAACGATCCAAAGGTTATCGAGGCATATCTAGGGGAGGAGGTTTCCTGATGCTGAAAATAGAGGACATCAATGTTTATTATGGCAATATCCAAGCGTTAAAAGGGGTTTCCATGGAGATAAACGAAGGGGAGATCGTGACTTTGATCGGGGCGAACGGAGCGGGAAAAAGCACACTGCTCAAAACGATTTCCGGTCTGTTAAAACCAAAGCAAGGAAAAGTCCTGTTCGAAGGAGATCCGATTGGAGGAAAAGCTGCACAGTCCATCGTGAAAATGGGCATCTCCCATGTACCTGAAGGGCGGCGTGTCTTCGCCAACATGACGGTTGCCGAAAACCTGGAACTGGGGGCTTATTTGCGAAAAGACAAAGAGGGCATCAATAAAGATATGGAAAAGGTCCATGAGTTATTTCCGAGGCTGCTGGAGAGAATCAAACAGCAGGCCGGCACCCTATCCGGCGGTGAACAGCAGATGCTTGCAATGGGCCGGGCTTTAATGGCGAAACCACGTTTATTACTGCTCGATGAACCTTCGATGGGCCTTGCACCGCTTCTGGTGAAGCAAATATTCAACATCATCCAGGAAATCAGTGAGTCCGGCACAACAATCCTTTTGGTCGAGCAAAACGCAAACCTCGCTTTATCCATTGCAGACCGGGCCTATGTAGTTGAAACGGGCCGAATCGTCCTGTCGGGCAATGCCGAGGAACTAACATCGAGTGAAGAAATTAAAATGGCTTATTTAGGAGGCCACTGAACCGCCGTTTGGCGGTTTTTTTATTTGATATGGGGATATGCAAAATATACAGGAAGATAAAAGAGATCAGGAGCTTCATGCATGATTTTATACATCCAATATAGTATTATTCAATTTTGATATAGGAATTAAGGCTAAAAAAGCGTGAAAAAACTGGGTTTAATTCCCTATCGTTATACTTGTATTTTGGTAAAAATGTAAGTAATAGGATGAAAAAAATAAGAGAATGAATAAAATTTTTTGTTCAGTAAATAAGGAATTTGCAATATCAATATAATTCCATTATCAGTTTTTTCTGATTATAATGCCTATTTTCTCAATATTTAAAATATATAAAGATAAAAATGATGCAGTGCTCCCTGTGAAAAATATCCTATTTAGCAAAATCTTCTCGTAATTATTGTATAGACGGAATGAAAATTATGCGGTAAACTATTTTTCGAAATATTAATTTAATTTGAAACATTTCATCTAATCAATTTTTTTCTGAAGCATCATGAATAAATATTCATGCATCAGAGCTTGATTACAAAATGGGGGGATTATTTATGAAAAAGAAAAAATTAGCAAGTGCATTCCTTTCTCTAACACTTGCTGCAGGAGTGCTAGCGGGTTGTTCCGGCTCTGGTTCATCTGAAAAATCAAGCGGAGATGGAGATACGATCAAGATCGGTGTCAACCTTGAATTATCAGGCGGTGTCGCTTCATATGGACAATCGATTGCAGAAGGCCTGGAGCTTGCGACTGCAGAAATCAATAAAGAAGGCATTGACGGTAAAAAAATCAAACTAATTAAAGTCGATAATAAATCTGAAGCGTCCGAAGCGACAAGCGGAGCGATCAAGCTGACATCACAAGATCAGGTTGCAGCGATCGTAGGCGCAGCGACAAGCACGAACTCGATTGCACAAGTACAGATTGCCCAAGATAATAAAGTGCCGGTCATCTCACCATCTGGTACAAGCCCTGAAATCACTTTCAGCAAGGATAAATTGAACGATTACATTTTCAGGACAAGCTTCATCGATCCGTTCCAAGGGACGGTAGCTGCGAATTTCGCCACTAAAGAAATCAAAGCGAAAAGTGCAGCCATCTATATTGACAGCGCAAGTGATTATTCAAAAGGGTTAGCCGCAGCCTTTAAAGAACAATTCGAAAAAAATGGCGGAAAGATCGTGGCTGAGGAAGCTTACATTGCGAAGGATACTGATTTCCGTTCCACATTGACTCGTTTGAAATCGGCAAAACCTGATTTCATTTTCCTTCCTGGTTACTATGAGGAAGCTGGTCTGATCGTGAAGCAGGCACGCGAAACTGGACTTGACGTTCCATTCATGGGCGGCGACGGCTGGGATTCTCCTAAGCTAATTGAAATTGCCGGTGCAAAAGCTCTAAATAACACGTTCATCACGAACCATTATTCTTCAGGTGACCCTGATGAGAAAATTCAGAATTTTGTGTCAGCATTTAAAGCGAAGTACAAAGATAAATCCCCGGATGCATTTAACGCTCTAGGATATGACACAGGATACTTCCTTGCAGACGCGATTAAACGTGCCGGTTCAGCGGATTCAGAAAAAATCAAGGAAGCGCTGGAAAAAACGGCTGACCTTGAGCTTGTAACGGGTACATTCACATTGGATGAAAAACATAATCCAATCAAATCTGCTACGATCCTTGAATTTAAAGAAGGAAAACAAGTATTCAACACAAAAATCAATCCTTAATTTCGGAGAACAACTCCAACCCTTTCGCCGGCCCTTCATTAATAAGAAGGTGCTGGCGAATTCTCATTTTTCAAGCATACCAGCTCGCTGAACATCCCCTAAGAGGAATGCAAAGGGCCTGGACTTATCACTTATAAAATTTAGATTTTCAAGGAGAGTCGAACATGGAATTGATACAACAGTTAATAAACGGGGTTTCACTAGGAAGTATTTATGCCCTTATCGCTCTCGGATATACGATGGTTTACGGGATTGTCAAATTGATAAACTTCGCACATGGCGATGTATTCATGGTCGGCTCATTCGTTGGTTTTTACTCGATAACGGTTCTGGATCTGTCATTCTTGCCCGCCCTATTAATCTCGATGACGGTCTGTGCGCTGTTTGGGGTATTGATTGAGCGTATCGCGTACAAGCCATTGCGTAACGCAACACGTATTGCGGCACTTATCACTGCCATCGGTGTTTCCCTTTTGATCGAATACGGATTCATCTACGTCCGCGGTGCACAGCCGGAAGCTTATCCGAATGATGTATTGCCGACAGACAAGTTCAATATTTTTGGAGTTTCCATCAATAGTCAATCGGTTTTGATTTTTGGAGTGGCTGTAGTCCTGATGATCATCCTTCAAATCATCGTTCATAAATCAAAAATAGGAAAAGCGATGCGTGCCGTTTCCTTCGACGCGGATGCAGCCAAGCTGATGGGGATAAATGTCGATAACACGATTTCTGCCACCTTTGCAATCGGTTCCGCTTTGGCTGGGGCAGCGGGCGTCATTTTCGGTATTTATTATATTAAGATCGAGCCGCTCATGGGTGTGCTTCCGGGATTGAAGGCATTCGTTGCCGCCGTACTTGGAGGGATCGGGATCATACCGGGCGCGATGGTCGGCGGACTATTGCTAGGTGTCATCGAAGCTTTGGTCAGTGCCGCCGGTTACTCATTATGGCGTGATGCTGTAGCCTTCGTCGTACTGATTCTTATCTTGATTTTCATGCCACAAGGCTTATTCGGTAAAAACAAAAAAGAAAAAGTATAGGGGAGACAAAGCAATGACTACAATTAAGCGAGCAAAAGGTTTTTGGCTCTCGATTTCACTATCATTGATCTTTTTCGCCGTAGTTCAAGTGTTAATCGGCGGCGGATCGCTAAATCCTTTTTATCAAAATACGCTCATGTTCATCGGGATCAATATCATTCTGGCAGCGAGTCTGCACTTGATCATCGGGATAACCGGGCAGTTCTCGATCGGACATGCCGGATTCCTGGCAGTCGGTGCCTATGCTTCAGCCGTCATGACGATGAAGCTGGAAATGCCATTTTATGCGGCATTGATAGTTGGCGGTTTGGCGTCAGCGGTGGCAGGATTGATCATCGGAATTCCAAGCTTGCGCTTAAAAGGTGACTACCTGGCGATTGCGACCCTGGGTTTTGGGGAAATCGTCCGGATCATGCTTTTGAATATCGATTATGTCGGCGGGGCGAGCGGCATGCAGGTTTCCCATTTGACCACTTGGCCGTGGGTATTCGCTTCCGTCATCGTTACGATCATCGTCATCCGAAACTTTACTAGCTCGACCCATGGCAGGGCCTGCATATCGATCCGCGAGGACGAGACGGCTGCCGATTCGATGGGAATCAATACGACCTATTACAAAGTTGTCGCGTTTGCGATCGGTGCTTTTTTTGCCGGTATTGCTGGAGGGCTTTACGCTCATAACTTCTATATCATCCAGCCATCGAACTTCGGATTCCTGAAATCATTCGATATTTTGATCCTAGTCGTACTTGGCGGTCTTGGAAGTCTCTCCGGTGCCGTATTGGCCGCGATATTATTGACGGTCGTCACGACTTTCCTGCAGGATTATCCGGAAACACGAATGATCATCTACAGCCTTGTGCTTATCGTGATGATGCTCTACCGTCCGCAAGGTTTAATGGGAACAAAGGAAATAACATCCATGTTCAAACGTAAAGGAGGAAGCAGCCATGAAAAAAATAAAAACACCGCTGCTTAAAGTCGATTCGGTCGGCATCCAGTTCGGAGGGCTTAAAGCCGTTTCTGATGTTAACGTCGAATTATATCCAGGAGAACTAATTGGCTTGATCGGGCCGAACGGAGCTGGAAAAACAACTTTCTTTAACTTGCTGACAGGAGTTTACGTCCCGACGGAGGGCACGATTTCTTTGGAAGGTGAGAACTTAAGAAAACTGCCTCCATATAAAATCACGCAAAAAGGGATCAGCCGGACATTCCAGAACATTCGCTTGTTCAGTGAACTATCCGTGATCGATAATGTAAAAGTTGCCTATCATTCGCTTTCGAAGCATGGCATTTTAAGTTCGATCTTCCGCATGCCGATCCATTTTAAAGGCGAAAAGGAAATGGATGAAAAGGCGATTGAGTTCCTGAAGATCTTCAACCTTGATCAATATAAGGATGAAAAGGCGAAGAACCTGCCCTATGGTAAACAAAGACGTTTGGAAATCGCCCGTGCACTTGCAGCCAACCCGAAACTGCTTTTGCTGGATGAACCGGCTGCGGGGATGAACCCTCAGGAAACGCACGAGCTCATGAACCTGATTGCCCTCATCCGTGAGAAATTTGACTTGACCGTATTATTGATAGAACATGATATGCCGCTCGTCATGGGTGTTTGCGAACGCATATACGTACTCGATCACGGACAATTGATCGCTCAAGGAAAGCCTGAGGAAATCCGTAACAATCCAAAAGTCATCGAGGCCTATCTGGGCGAGGAGGTTTCATAATGTTAAAAATCGAGGACATCAACGTCTACTACGGAAACATTCAAGCCTTGAAAGGGATCTCGCTTTCTATTAACGAAGGCGAAATCGTAACCCTGATCGGGGCGAACGGAGCCGGGAAAAGCACGATGCTGAAGACCATTTCAGGCCTTTTAAAACCAAAACAAGGGAAAATCATATACGAAGGGCAATCCATCGGCGGAAAGGCAGCACAATCCATCGTGAAAATGGGCATTTCCCATGTCCCTGAAGGCCGGCGGGTCTTTGCTAACATGACCGTTGAAGAAAACCTTCAGCTTGGTGCTTATTTACGTAAGGATAAGGCAGGCATCAAGCAGGATATGGAGAAAGTCTATGAATTATTCCCGCGTTTGCTAGAGCGCCTGAAACAGCAATCCGGAACCCTTTCCGGCGGGGAACAGCAAATGCTCGCAATGGGCAGGGCACTCATGGCCAAGCCACGGCTTCTGTTATTAGACGAGCCATCCATGGGACTTGCTCCATTATTGGTGAAGCAAATCTTTCATATCATCGAAGAAATCAACAAAACGGGTACAACGATCCTGCTGGTCGAACAAAATGCCAACTTAGCACTATCCATCGCGGACAGAGCCTATGTTGTCGAAACCGGCCGAATCGTCCTATCAGGCAAATCAGAGGAACTGACCGCAAGCGAAGAAATCAAAAATGCCTATTTAGGGGGACATTAAACCTCTTTAAAGCGTTTCAGACTGCAGACAAACTCGAGGAAAAGCGAGTTTGCCTGCAGTTTTTTTGTTTGTAAAATTCGAACGTTGATTTCCACTCCAGGCACTCGCTTTCCGCGGGCGGTCCGGGAGCCTCCTCGGCTTGCGCCTGCGGGGTCTCCCTTGGACTCGCTTTTCCCGCAGGAGTCTCGCGCCTTTTGTTCCAATCAACTTTGTTTTAAAATTGTCGACAAACTGAGAGCGCTTTATCGCAGTTTTTTTGTTTTGTAAGAAAGTTAATTTTACTAGATAAAAAGGTTAGTAAAACCAAATAACACGGTATACAATCTAGTTAAGGATAATAGTAGAATGGGTTCATGATCAAAACTCATCGATAGCTATTCTTAATCATATTTTTTGGAGTGATTGTATGCACAAGCTTATTCAGGTTTTTATGCCGGTATTATTGCTGTTTATGATTCTGCCAATCTACCAGCAGGATTCTGCTTCTGCAGAAGCTACACCGCAATCTGATGGTGTCATCGTCAAGTATAAAGAGTCGAACGATGAGCCGATCAACGAGTTGATAGAAAAGGTGAAGGTTCCTAAAGGGGAAACGACCGACAACCTGATCGAGGAACTTGAAGAACGGAAGAATGTGGAATATGCAGAACCAAACTATCTTTTCAAGAAGATGGAAAGCCCGAACGATCCAGCCTACATAGACCAGTGGCATCATAAAAAGCTTGGTACGAGTGCAGCGTGGACAAAATCAATGGGATCGAAGGAATTGATCGTGGCCATCATTGACGACGGCATCGATCGCAACCACGAAGATTTAAAAGGGAAAATCGTCAATGCCTATGATACGATACGCAATCGGAAGCATATCATCCCAAAAGGGGCGCACGGAACGCATATCGCCGGCATCATTGCCGGTTCTGCGAACAACGGCATAGGCGGAACGGGTGTTGCTCCGAATGTTAAACTACTGCCGATCAACGTCTTTGATGGGGAGTATGCCGATACGGCCGATATCATTGAGGCGATCCATTATGCCGTTCAGCAAAAGGCAAACATCATCAATATGAGTTTAGGAGACACCAGTTATTCGGAAGCCTTGAACAAGGCCGTCCAGGAAGCCTATAAAAAAGGCGTACTGATCGTCGCGGCTGCCGGGAATGAAGGGGATATGGGGAAAAATGTACAGCGTGTGTACCCAGCGGCATTCAGCCACGTCATTTCCGTTGCTGCCACTGACTCAAGGGACAAGCGTCCCAGTTATTCCAACTACCATTCAACAGTCGATATTGCAGCCCCTGGTGATGATATCCTATCAACCTTGCCATATGGTAAATACGGCTGGATGAGCGGAACATCGATGGCCACGCCGATGGTGTCGGGTGTAGCGGCACTGATTTGGTCCAATGAGCCAAAACTTAACAAAAAGGAGGTCGAATACCGCCTCTATGATTCAGCCGTGGACCTAGGTACAAAAGGGAAAGACATATACTATGGTAACGGTAGGGTCAATGCCAAAAAAGCACTGGAGATGAAGACGCTGACCAAACCGGCCGTGACCGCGATATCCGATAAGGACACCAAGATCAATGGGAAAATCCCGGCCGATTTCAATACGGGGACCGTCTCCATTTATACCGTTAAAAAACAACTCGCCACAGTGAAGATCAACGGCGAAAAAACGTTTACAGCGACTATCGCAAAACAAACTGCCGGCACGACCATTTCTACTAGGCTCATCGATAACTCGGGAAATAAAAGTATACCCGTTTCATTTAAAGTGGCAGATAAAACGGCTCCTGCAAGACCGTCCGTAAATACGGTAGGTGACAATAGCGTAAAAGTAACCGGCAAAGCGGAAGCGGGCTCTTCCGTTACCGTCAAAACCGGCAGTACGGTTCTCGGCAAAGCAAATTCCAACAGCGCAGGGAATTTCACCGTAACGATGTCAAAAAAACAAAAAGCCGGAAAAGTCCTATCCGTTACAGCAACCGATAAAGCAGGAAATATAAGCTCGATCAAAACCGTGACCGTCGCAGACAAAACAGCACCAAGTAAACCGACGGTCAACACCGTAACCACAAAAACGACAAAAGTAACCGGCAAAGCAGAAGCCAACTCCACAGTATCCATCAAAGCATCAGGAAAAGTGATCGGCTCTGCCACAGCAACCACCAAAGGCACATTCTCGGTTAAAATCCCCAAGCAAAAAGCCGGGAAGAATCTATATACCTTTGCCAAAGACAAAGCGAAAAACGTAAGTGAATCAAGAAAAGTCACAGTTAAAAAGTGATATAAGAAGAGCCCCCGATACTCAATTCGGGGGCTGTCCTTGTATCAATCTCTATTTCCATACATCCATTCCGTGCTTCGGCTGTAAAGCTCTATGATATTGCCGAAAGGATCTTCGCAATAAATTAAATAATAGGGCTTATTCACCCGTGTATTCCATATATCGCTACGCCTTTTTCCGCCAAAAGCAGTAATATCATCATCAAGCCTTTCAATATCATCCGATATTAAGCAAATATGAAAAAAGCCCTCATAACCGCGACTCTCACCTTTAGGCATCCTTGGCTCCTCAAACTCAAAAAGCTCAATCCCCACTCCATTATCCGCCATCAAATGAGCATCACGCATCTTTTTAACAGTATCACGAAGAAGATCATTCGTCATATTATGCTCATTCCCTCACTTGCATCAAATGAATAGGGACCCGCCAATAATCTGAATTCCAACACCTGCTCATACCACTTAATCGCCGCATCCAAATCAGGTACAGCCAAACCAAAATGAGTAATTGCTTCATATGTATCCCCCCTGATAATAAAATACCCTATTAATGTTAGGGGCAAACGGCACCGTTTTGGACAAAAAAAAGAAGCAATAGCCAATATTGCTTCTGGTTTACATATATCGACCTCATGAAATTCTTTAAATCTCACCCTCTTCAAGCCTCCTAGTATACTCAACTTTACTGATTAATCCCTTTGCATTACAGGTAAGACAATCTGTATAAATATCGTAAGCACCTGTACCTGCACAAACATGGCATTTAACATGAGTTTCCGGTATATCCTTATGCATGAATGAAAAAACTTTTCCAATATACTGCAGAATAATCATTCCCAAAACTCCTTTTTTTTCTATCATACAACGAAAAAGAAGGAAGGAAACAGGAAATACAATAACATTACTTAAAACAAATAAAACCATTACATACTTTACATGGGGTTAAAAAATGTACTGATGCAAATGCGATAAACTGTTCTACAAAATCACTTCTGTTTTAAGAAAAAAAGAACATCCACAAAGATGTCCTTTAATATGTAATTACTTCATTTTTCGCAAAATCCAAAGGTAAGCCACTATTGAAATCCCCACAGAGACTGCTGCCATTATGTAAATGCTTATATACCCAAACAGATAGCCAATTTGACCGAAGAGGATGGCACCGAAACCGATTCCAA
Source organism: Peribacillus sp. V2I11 (assembly GCF_030817135.1). Taxonomy (NCBI): domain Bacteria; kingdom Bacillati; phylum Bacillota; class Bacilli; order Caryophanales; family Bacillaceae; genus Peribacillus; species Peribacillus sp. V2I11. Next base: position 4,036,765 of record NZ_JAUSYW010000001.1, read on the forward strand.
GATCAAAGAAGGAATAGAAAGTGGCATTGGCCATGCCTTTTCGATTTCGGGCAGCGTGTTCAAGAGACCACGCTTGAAGAGCCGGTTGGACAGCACCGAATCCAATCCCATAAAAAATAGCTGCCATATACAGAATCATGTTACTTGGCATCCAGGCTAGCAACAGCATCGCCCCTACGATAAAAAGAGTAGATGGAATGAAGACAGCTTGATGCCCTTTTTGATCATAGATCTTTCCAGCGAACATACGTGTGAAAATAAGAGCTAAAGCGTAAAGAAAAAAGTATCCTTGAATACCTGTCAGACCTTTTTCGATTGTATAAAGAGGTAAGAAGGTAGCAGTCCCGCCAAAAGTTACCGTAATGAAAAAAACAAGAACGGACGGAGCAACAGCGCTTTTTTCATAAATGTCAAACCTATTAGTTTTAACTGGGGCAGAAGCATGTTCCACTTTTTTATAAGTAATTGTTGAAGCCATAATCCAAGCTGCCAGGCATAATACTCCGCAAAATAAAAACAAATGTTGAAAGGTTAAAACATCCGCTAAGAAAAGCCCAAATGAAGGACCAAAAGCCATCGCCAAATTACCCGATAAAGTGAAGTATCCCATTCCCTCACCCCGACGCTTGGCTGGGATAAGGTCGGAGGCAATCGTACCTGATGCCGTGGTCGCATATCCCCAGCCAATCCCTTGCACAATCCTGATAGCGCAAAGAAGGAAAATACTCATCATAAATCCAAACGAACCAATCGCTACAGCCAATATGGCTAGACCGAACAGGAAAACAAAACGTCTGCCTTTTGTTTCCAAGGCCTGCCCAGCAAAGGGGCGGACAATCAGGGCGGAAAATAAAAACATGCCAGCAACTAACCCAATATACCGTTCATTTCCGCCAAGCTCTTTTACAAAAAGCGGAAGGGTCGGGGAAGTCATCTGAAAGGATAAAAAAACAAAGAAATTAGCCAAGAAAATCATTATAAAATCACGCGTCCAGATTTTATTAGCAACCGGAAGTTCTTCTTTTAACAAGGGTACACCCATAATAGTCATTCTCCTTAATTGATAGTAATTATCATTCTCATTTTACTAAAGTTATAGAGAACAATCCATAAAAAAAAGTGATCACAATAAATCTGAGTAATATTGACTAATAGTTAGCCCATATAATTTCTTTAGTAATCTGAGATAGCCATGGAGAAGGCTGCTGTCTCATAAGAATGCCTCTCCTCATAGAAATGGTCTCTTTGAAAATACGAAAAGGAAATTTTTAAAGAGTGACTGAACATAAGGAAGTGTTAAAAGTGGAATCTTAGGTGAACCTTTTAGTGAATGAGAAAACATAAGACACAGGGTCTGATAGCGGATTTTATCATCTAACTGCCATTAGATCATGTTCCTGTCTCTACAGAACCCTTCTGTAGAGTGGAAGTAACCTAGCATGAAACAACCGTGCTGTTCCAATGGAAATTAATTAATCCACTAGGGGATTATGGTAAAGCTGTCGGATATTTAGGAGAGTTGTTAAGAAAGCGTATCATTAATATGAAATTTTGATTAAGGACCTTTTATTTACCATTTATAAGGTATATTATATTTGGGAAATGAGAGATTAAAGGAGTTAATTATGGGTGGATTTACAGAGACTGTAATGGAGAGGGTAGAAGATTCTCTACATAGTAGGAAGAAACCTATGGTTGTTAAACTAAATTCCGAACAACTTGATGGATTTTATACAAAAATTCGCTGATGAAGGGGAGTTTTTTGGTTTAAGCTATCACATTAATGATGATAAGACGATTACTTTTAACTATAATTCAGATGGCAGACTTCTAGAAGTATTGAATTTGGTTAAGTGATTGCTAATTTGGAGTATCCAGCAGAAATGCTGGATTTTTTGAACTTAAATAATCTTAATGGGATTTAGTGCGTATCAAAGTCGAATGACATAGAAGATAGAACAGCGCCTGTGAAACCGACAGGAAATGGAGGCGGTGACAATAAGACAAAAGTAAATGACAAAGCGGAATCAGGATCTGCCGTTATTGTCAAAATGGTAACACCGCGTTCGGCAAAGCAAAGTTCAATAGCTCAGGTAAGCAAACTGTTACGATGATGAAAAACAAAAGGCCGGTAAAGTCAATTTCATAAATGCAACCGACTCCCAGGTATTCCATATATCGCTTCGCCTTTTTCCGCTTATATCATCCGCTATCAAGCAAATATGAAAAAAGCCCTCATAACCGCGACTCACACCTTTAGGCATTCTCGACTCTAAAAACTCAAAAAGCTCAATCCCCACTGAATTATCCGCCATCAAATGAGCATCACGCATCTTTTTAACAGTATCACCAAGAAGATCATTCGTCATATTATGTTCATTCTCCATACTTGCATCAAACGAACCAATAACCTGAATCCCAACACCTGCTCATACCACTTAATCGCCGCATCCAAATCAGGTACAGCCAAACCAACATGAGTAATTGCTGTCATATGTATCACCCCTGATAATAAAATACCCTTTTACGGTGAGGGACAAACGGTACCGATTTTGGAACAAAAAAAAGAAGCAATAGTCAATACTGCTTCTTTGATTACATATATCGACTTCATGAAATTCTTTAAATTTCACCCTCTTCAAGCCTCCTAGTATACTCAACTTTACTGATTAATCCTTTTGCATTACAGGTAAGACAATCTGTATAAATATCGTAGGCACCTGTACCTGCACAAACATGGCATTTAACATGAGTTTCCGGTATATCCTTATGCATGAATGAAAAAACTTTTCCAATATACTGCAGAATAATCATTCCCAAAACTCCTTTTTTTTCTATCATATAACGAAAAAGTGTGAAGGAAACAGGGATTACAATAACATTACTTAAAACAAATAAAACCATTACATAGTTTACGTGGGGTTAAAAAAATTAAACTGATATATACATAGTTCCTTTAAAGACATTTTATGAATGGTGGTTACTTATTTAATTTTTCATTTCCGTACATTTTGATCTATGCTTTTTCCTGTTATTTTGGATTCTTACTCTCTAATTTAACTCTCTCTATTTATTGCATGATAAAACGGCCTAATTTTACCTTTTTAATAAACTACAAGGTAATTTGTCTGCCTGCAAAATTTAATTCAACCAGTTTTAAGTTTATGGTAAGCTTATTTTCTTTAAAATTCACATTACATTCATTTAAACATTCCTTAAAAAGGGTTTCATAATAGCGTTATCCCATAACTTTTTCATGTAATTTCTTCAAATTGTTCTCTACAAATGTTATCTGTTAATTTGGAAAGGTCATTAGATTTCAGAAATGAACTATCAGCGTATCGTTGGTATTGAGCTTATTTTATAACATGCATAAGAACCAAAACCATATTCTGTAGAGAAAGTAAAAAACTACCTCATACCTCAATAAATGGGTGGCATTTTTTATTAAACAGTTTTTTGTGTCTCTTTTGGTACAGGTATTGTTTGCTCTAATTTTTAGTCCTGACAATAAAAAAGCCACGATTTTGATTGTCTCACTGCGCTTAAAGAGCTAATCGTATGAACGTTTTACTATTGCTGAGAATATAATAGGTAGTGTCGGAGTAGCAGTTGATAGCACTTTAAAAATGAGATTAACTTAACACTCTCAGACCTTTGGCATCCGGTTATAACTAGAATCATCCAGATTAAGGAGAAACAATCATCTTATTGGTTAGTTCAAGTTAAAGGGCGATACAAGGATAGTGGAGATTTTTGAATTTTGTACAAGAATTGGTATGTACTAGAATATGACGGTCCCTGTAAGTAAAGTTAACCCTAATCATCTTGTACTTTTTAACTCTGCATGATTAGAAATTTCAACGGATGCTGGGCAGACAATCTCAACGTTGATAACCGGTTCAGATGTCGTGGTTGATGTAACAAAAGTGGGTACATTGCGATATATCTTACTTGAAGGTGTTGAAATCCGAGAGAACAACCTTATTTCCGAAATTACCCAATTGATTATACAAAAAAACAGGTGGGTATCTGAATCGCGAAGACAATATATCGGAACGCGGTTTGGACGATCAAATACCCAAGTTTTTCTTACCGTATGGAAGATGTCTATTTTAAGGCTAAGTATTCAGGGGGAGATAACCGACTTTATTACGCTGATTTCGGAACCCCACTTACTTACCTACGTTGTTATGACGACGAAAGCTCTAATGCTGAATATCATGGCTCAGAAGTCATCGAACTCTTTGGTCAAATTTTTGATTAATCTGTTCGTGGATTAATCTTATTTTCAAACTAGGAAACAATTGGATTCCAGAACAATAAAGTGATAAATGTATATAAAATGCTGGGTTATTTAGTTAAAACTACTCAGGACTGTCGTAATAGTAGATATTTAACAATAACAATAACGGAATCATTAACAAGTGGAATCGCTGAAATAGAATAAAAAAGTCGCACAATTAGAAGCCCTAAACAAGCTTATTAAAAAGGAGGTACGGAATGTTTAAGAACTTTGATATCACGGTGGATACAACAAAAGAAGTCAGGAATCAGGCAATCACTATAAACACTAATGATTTACAGACTATTAAATTTTCTATATCCGTCACCCAATTAGGGGAACCTGTCTATTTAACAGACTCTACTGTTCGTTTAGCGATTAAAAAGCCGGATGAAAAAACGGTATGTCAAGATTGCACAATTCTTGATGGAGGAAACGGAAAATGTGAAATTATCTTGGAGAAGCAAGCATATAGCGTCCCAGGGCTTTATCTTGTTGAAGTAATGATTTATTATTCAGCAGATAAGATATCTGTTACGGGGAAGTTTTCATATACGGTTAACAAAGGGATTCTCGAGGTAGGAGTATTAGAAAGTACTAATGAATTTCAAACCAATAACCAAACTATTACGGACGTTGAAGGTATTGTCGTTGATTTAAGGGATAACGGAAAAGGAATTGATGCTCAAGCAAGATATGCTTTGGAGGGCCAAGCCTTACAGTTGGCGGATCTAGCGACAAAAGAAGATATAGACGACATAGTAATTAGTGCAAAGAAAATAGGCCTCATAGCAAATGATAGCTCAAAGGCAAGTCAGAACACTACATTATTAAATACCTATTTAGCAACTAATACGAAAACAGATATTTTGTTTTTGAGCAAAGACTACTATTTTAATAATACGATAACGGTTACTGCTTCAAATAGATTGATCGGGAAAAGTGCCACTAGGTTTTTTATATCTAGCTTAACTAGTGATTTCATTTTTATAAAACCCTATGCTTCTATTGAGAAACTAAAACTCATGCTTCCTACCAGCTATACGGGAGTGGGCATCGTTTTAAAGGACAATGATTATACTCAATGGAATTCCACTGCTTATATGCATTATATTAGGGATGTTTTTATAAGGGGCGACGCAAGCACTCTTACTGCTACAGGTATATTATTAGAAGCGAAGGTTGGGTACAATATCTCGAATTTTTCTTGCTACAATACAACGATTATGAACTGTGCTGTAGGTGTAAAGGTTATTGGAAATGAGGATAATTCTACTGATGGGTGGGCTAATGGTATTTTCTTTGACAACGTATTTACTCAAAACTGTACAAGGGGCATTTACAATACAGGTAGTGGTAACCGTTTCATTTTCTCCCACCAGTGTACGAAACTAGGGGAAGAAGCTATTTATTGTGGAGGTAGGGAGAATACTTTTATAGGTATGATTTGGGATGCTAAAGATCTGCAAAGAATCATATACTTGTCACCTGAATCCAAAAGTAATTTTATCGTAGGTAAACAACTGACCCCCAACATAGTACAGCAACATGTGCTAGATTTAGGAGCAGATAATATACTCATTGGGTATAAAAACAGTATTCCTCAGGTAACTGGTGGATATATATATGACAATAATGGTAATTACCTAAATGATAACTGGGCTGACTTTTACGGATCTTACTCTAATGTCCTGAACTTTATGGATAAAATCGGCACAGTTAATCTGCGCTTAGGAGCTTCATCCATTATAAGTGGAAGCGTGGACTCCTTATTTAAAGGTGACGGTCTCACACTTGCAAACACCACAAGCGCTTCTCCAATAGTTATTGAAATAATTTTTGACTCGGTAATTGATTATGTTCCTCAGTTTGGTATTACATTTAGAAGTGGGAAACATGCTCGCGGGGTGAAAATAGAGTACGCAACAACTATCGCAGGTAGCTATATTACCTCTAGGGATGTTACAGATAATTTTAAAAACAATATCTCTGTTTTTACTTCTTCACACGGAAGGGGTATAGGTAAACTAAAATTCACTCTATACGATGGTTTAATCAACTCTACACTTAACCCTAATAGAGAAATCTCCATTGGAAGTATATTTCTATACAGCAGAGGTAGAATGGGCAATTATTATCTAGCAAAAACAGGTGGAGACGTTTATGGTGACATTGTTCTTTCTACAGGAAAAGGTATTATTGTGAAAACACCTGATGGCTTAAATAAGTACCGGATTGGCGTAGATAATGACGGTAATATAGTCGCGACAAAATTATAGTTTTTAACAGAAGGATAGGCATGTAGTCACTGGCTAATAGAAAATTATTCTAATTTTTATTGTAAAAACATAGATTTTCCTAAATACTCACAGTAATATAAATGAATTTGTATTCTAGAATACTATATTACTGATGAAGACTATAGGGAGTTTGGAAGAATTAGACTCATTAAGGAGGAATAGCCGCACTTTTTGTTGTTATATCTCATTACACAACTAGGTAAAAGAATTATTTGGGCACAAAAAGTCTTAATACCTAGAATAGAATTAAATTATGGGAATCTAGGTGTTAACTTATTTTTATTATTAGTGATTTTGTTATCTTTATGACAATAACAAGGACAAACAGCGCTAAGGAATTTTTTAAAAAAGATCGATAAGGTTGTCCCAGCGTATAAAATCACCCGACCAAATTATATTAGCAACCCGAAGTTCTTATTTTATTTTAATAAGGGTACGCCCATAATAGTTATTCCCTATTAATAATAATAATAATAATTATCATTCTCGCTTAACTATAGTTTTAGAGGATAATCTATAAGAAATGGATTGTCAACACTTAACTAGACAACTTTCTTAAGGTGTTCAAGTTTATACTCAATCGGACTTAAATACGAATATGATTAAACCAATGAATATAGTCCTGTAGTTCTCTTGTTAGATCGATTAGCGTTTCGAAATGACGACCCTTAACGAACTCCGTTTTGATGATTTTGAACGTAGCTTCAGCTACGGCATTGTCGTACGGGCAGCCCTTCATGCTTAGCGAACGTTGAATGTTAAATGTCTCTAAAGCATCATCTATTAGCTTATTCTTAAATTCGCTTCCTCGGTCCGTATGAAATAGCTGAATCTTACTCAGGTCTACCTTAATCGATGAAAATGCCCGGTAGACCAGTAAAGCATCTTTTTTTGGCCCGACGCTATAGCCGATAATTTCCCGATTAAAGAGATCAACAAATACACATACGTAACACCATTTTTGATTTACCCTTACGTACGTCAAGTCGCTTACAATTGCGTGCAACTCTTTTTCCTGATTAAACCCACGGTCCAATTCGTTAACCTGTTTAGACTCATTTTAAGTTTTTGAATGTGGCTTAATTTGAGCTACTGTGTAGGTAGAGACGAGGCCCTGTTCTTTTATAGTCCGCCCAATCCGTCGCCTTGAGACAACTAATCCACGCTTTTTTAATTCCACTTTAGTCTTTCGCGTACCATAGTTTTGCCGGCTGTTCTGAAAGGTTTCGATGATATCGGAGTTTACTTCATCTACTGATGACCTTTCTTTTACTTCATAATAATAGGTGCTTCTTGGCAATTGAAGGACTTCACACCTTGCTGATATCGAGTATTTGTGCTGGTTATTCCGGATTACATTTACTTTCGTCCTAGTATCAGCGCAGCTTGCTTTAAAATATCGTTCTCCATCTGTAACTGTTTCAGTTCCTTAAGAAGCTTTACTAGTTCTGTTTCTTCTGGTGTTCGGTTATCTGCTTCTTTGAAAGAACCGGAGGTTTTGTGTTGAGAAATCCACTTATCCAGAGAGGAGGGCGTCAGTTCATACTCACGAATAATATCCCTTCTTGGTTTACCATTCACATACAGCTGTACCATTTGGCTTTTAAACTCATCAGTAAATGTTCTTCGCTCTTTTTTAGTCATTGTAGAATCTCCTAAACTAGTAGTATTTGTAGTCTACTTGACCTTAAATTTTCTGTCTAGATAAGTGTAGCCGTTCCAAAAATAGAATTACGAATTAGTGAGTGACTATGAATCTAAGTAGTATTGAATAATAGTTAGTCCGTAAAATTATAATAGAAACAAAAAACTAGGATGGAGGTCACTTTATATTCAGAAATACAAAATAAAATTGTGAAGATTAATAAAAATGTTATATTTTATCTTAACGAGATTTAGAGCTGAAACCTTCTGTAGAGTGGAGCTACCTTTGCTTGAAACAAACTTAGTTGTAAAATATTTTTACCGCGTAGTACAAAGGTCATTGGTAATATTAGTAATTATAGAAAAGAAAAATGTAGGGTATCTGGGAGAGTTGTTAGGGATCATATCATTATTAAGAAATTTAATTACCTTTTATTTACCGTTATAAAAGGTATATTATATTGGGGAAATGAGGGAATAAAGGAGTTAATTATGGGGAGTTTTACAGAGACTTTAATGGAGAAGGAAGAAGATTCTCTAAATAGTAGGAAGAAACCTATGAAAGTTAAACTAAATTCTGAACAACTAGATAATTTTATCCAAATTTTTCTAAATATGGAGAGTTTTTTTGCTTAGACGGTCACTCTTAACTATAATTCAGATGGTAGACTTCTAGAAGTATTGCATTTGGTTAAGTGATTGGTACTTTGGATTATCCAGCAGAAATGCTGGATTTTTTTAAGCGTAAATAGTAAGAAGATACATGAAATTTGGTGTTATATATGTCGAGTGATGTCGAAATAAATTGGAAGAAGATTCTTTATCGCTGAAAAATTGATGGTTATAATTAATGAGAGAAAAATAGCTGAAAAAAAGTGAAATAGATTTTAGGTAGCGGTACTCAAATAGAGTTTACCTATTCTATAAGACTTCCATGTCAGTCATTAAAGTTCAAATATGGGAGGTAAAGATGAAGAAATATGGTTTAATCATTATCGCTGGAATTTGCTTAGCAGTATTGATTTTTGGCCATCTGCATTGGAAAAACATAAGCCAGGCAGCAGGGATAGAGGCTAGAGAAGCTGAAGAAAAAGAAAAAGAAAAAGAAAAAGAGGAAAGGGAAGCATTGATACAAAGTTTAAAACCGGAAAATAATAAACAGCAGCCACTAATAGATTACCTGCATTATAAGTCGCTAACGCAAGATAGGGTTATTGTATCCTTAGTGGGAAGTAATGGTACTTCAGGAACCGGTGCAAGTAATTCTTCCAATAGTTGGGCAGGACGCCTCGAGAAGAGTCTTCGCGCTGATCGTGATGAGTTAGAAATACTACGTTTCATTAATCATGGACATGAGGGGTATTCAACAGAGGATTTGCTGGAAGGTAAGAAAATCGAAGAGGTCATACAAGATGATCCCGATCTAATTATTTTTGAAAATTCGCTGATAAATAATCATTATCAATCATTAAGCTTGGAACAGACGAAAAAAGATTTGGAAAGCATCATGACAATGTTACAAAAAGAGCTGCCGAATGCAAAAATTCTAATACTTTCGCCAAACCCAGTTGCAAATGGTAAAACGGAGAATAGTTTAGGGTTGAATTATTTGGATTATATTCACGCTTCCGAGCAGGTCATCAAAACGAATACATGGACTTATATAAATAGCAAAGAAGAAATAGAGAAGAAGCTAAGGAAAAAGAATATGAGATTGGCTGATATACTGACGAATGATAATATCCATCCCAATGATCAAGGGCATTACATATGGTTCGAGGTGATGCAGGAATATTTTAAGTTAAAGTAGTATATGTAAAGGGGGAAAAGTGGCTATATCCACTTTTCCCCCTTTTATAATTTTAAGCTTTGCACCTTAAACTCCGAAAGAAAGCCGTATCATAGTTTCTCAATCCTTAAAGACATCACTTTCTATCTTGAATAAATTCGCGCATTTCCTCTTTCGATATTCCTGACCCCATAACAACCTGCATGATTTCCATCCACTCTTCATCCATGCCCTTGTCTGCTTGTTCATTCAACAGAGCATCGACCTTAATACATAGGATTCTGGCGATTTTTTCCAAAACTAAAATAGTAGGGTTTGTTTGAAGGTTTCTTTCCAGTGAGCTTATATAGGACTTGGCAACACCGGATTTTGCGGAGAGTTCACTAATTGACATTTTCCTTTCTTCCCTAAGCGACTTAACTCGGTAACCTATCATTTTGACCACACCTAACCATTAAAATGAAAGTTATAAATGATTTTTAAACTATTACTTTCAGTTTACACATTTTTTTCTCCCTTTTTAATGATAACTAGGCACTAAAATACTTGACACAATTATATGTATAAACGGATTTTCCTGTTTTGATAGGCATTTAGTTAGGTCTAATTCAAGAAATTTTATTAAAACTGATAAATCAACTAAGAAAAATTTGGATTTAAAGTATACTTAGGTTTAATAAAATTTAAGTCAAAAATATTCTGGGAAATGCGTGATATATATGTGATTAATGCAATATTTAAAAAAATAGAAATTTTTTCCTTTGAATTGCCATTTTCTTTTTTGTAAAATTACTTTGGCATTTGAAAGGTAGTTTGTAAGTTTCATGTAAATTTCCTTGAAAATACATAAATATAGGTAATATTATGGTATAATACAATAGGTCATTTTTAACATATCAGGAGGATAAAATGGAAGAAACTATTAGTATTAAAGATATTTTTAAAACATTAAAGAAGCGTTGGAAGCTAATCATGCTGCTGACATTAATTGCCGCGTTGATTAGTGGATCAATTTCTTATTTCTTATTAACACCCGTTTACCAATCTTCAACACAGATTCTGGTTAATCAGAAACAATCGGAAAACCAATTGGACTCTACACAAATCCGATCTAATATCGACATGATCAATACATACAGTGTGATTATAAAAAGCCCTGCCATTTTGGAGAAGGTCATTGATGAGCTTGAACTAGACCAAAGCGTAGATCAACTTAGTCAAAAAATTACGATTAACAGTCAAGAAAATTCGCAAGTCTTCTCATTAACGGTTCAAGATAGAAATCCGGCCAAGGCAGTAGAGATTGCCAACACGGTTTCTTCAATTTTTCAAAAGGAAATCAAAGATATTATGAAAGTCGACAATGTTAGCATACTTGCTAAGGCAGAAATAAAGGAAAATCCTACTCCTGTAAAACCTAATCCATTATTGAATATTGCTATTGCAGTTGTGGTGGGATTGATGGCTGGAATAGGCTTGGCATTCCTACTAGAGTATTTGGACAATACGATTAAGGACGAGGATGATATAGAGAGACTCCTTGACTTGCCATTACTTGGATCTATTCAAAAAATATCGCAACATAAATAAAGAACCATTCAGTGACAATAAGAAAGGAAGTGGGATTTTTGAGAAGTAAAGATGAAAAACAAGTGAATTTAATTGCGCAGACTAATCCTAAATCGCCTATTACTGAACAATATCGATTAATTAGGACAAACATACAATTCTCTTCAGTAGATAAAGAAATCAAAACGATTGTGGTTACTTCATCGGAGCCTAATGATGGGAAATCGACTACAGCTGCCAACCTAGCGATTGTGCTTGCTCAAGAAGAGAAAAAAGTATTACTTGTGGATGCGGACTTAAGGAAACCATCGGTTCATTATGCTTTTAACCTTAGTAATATACATGGACTTACTAGCGTATTGACAAAGAAAATGGACTTAAGAAAAACTATCTTGAATTCAAACGTTTCAAATTTAGACATTTTAACAAGTGGGCCGATACCACCTAATCCTTCAGAGTTATTAAATTCCAAAGCGATAGAAACTGCGATTGATGAACTAAAAGGAATGTATGATTATATCATTTTTGATACACCGCCAGTTCTGGTAGTGCCGGATTCCCAGATTGTTTCCAATAAATGTGATGGCGTGATAATGGTAGTGGCGAGCGGCAAGACAAACAAACAAAGTGCAGTGAAAGCAAAGGAGCTTTTAGTGAAAGCTAATACATCCTTGCTTGGAGTCGTTTTGAATGGCGTTGAAACGGATAACAGCAATTATTATTACTATCAATCTTAACGAAATTAAACAATTTTCGACAAAATAACACCCTGTTTAATGGCAGTTTTATATGCTACTATTAGTCAGGGTATTAATTCCTATTTCGATAAGTTAGGTCTTTTTTCCTATTTATTTTATAAAGGAAGTGTATGAAATTTGATCGACATACATTGTCACATTCTCCCAGGAGTTGATGATGGATCTGCGGACATGAAGGAAAGCTTGCATATGGCAAAGAAGGCGGTAGAAGCAGGAATCACCCATTTATTTGCCACGCCACATCACTTAAATGAGAAATATGTAAATGTTAAGATTGACATATTTGACCGCGTAGTGAGGTTAAATGAGAGTTTACAACAAAACTATATTCCTCTTACGATTCATCTCGGACAAGAAGTAAGAATTCACCGGGACATATTTACTTCACTTGAAAAGGGAGAAATCCTAACGTTAGACGATAATGGTACATATTTACTGCTAGAGCTCCCATCTGGAAGGGTTCCTACATATACACAAGAAGTGATTTATGAGCTGCTGCTGAAAGGAATCACACCGATTATCGTACATCCGGAAAGAAATAAGGAATTGATCGAAAATCATAAACTTTTATTTGAATTGGTTCAGGAGGGCGCGTTAACTCAACTTACCTCTGGCAGTATTATCGGTCTCTTTGGTAAAAATATTAAGTCATTTTCAAAAAAAATTATTGAACATAATTTGGCTCATTTTATTGCAACTGATGCCCATAATATGAACTCTAGGGGATTTACTTTACAAGAGGCTTATGAAACCATTACAAAAACATATGGAATCGAACGTGCATTTTATTTCAAAGAAAATGCTGAAAAGCTTATAAAGGGACAAAGTCCTTCTATTGTAAAACCTGCACCGTTTAAAAAGAAAATCTTAGGAATCTTTTAGAATTATAGTTAATCAAGAAACGCTTACATAATTGTAAATAATATTCGTTATTGTTTAAAGTTTTTTGGGGGTCATATGGAATTCAGTGTTAAAGGAATTAAATAAGGAGATAGATTCGTTTGAAAAGCTTTGATGATTATCCGAAATCTATAAAGAAAGCACTGCGTTACATACAACAAGACGCTTCCTTAGTCTTATTAAATCAATTAGAGACGAGCATCATAAAGTCTATCAAGAAAAGAAAAGAAACAAAAGAAGGAAAACTATGAGAGTCATTTAAAAGTGAGCATCCATAATAATTTATTAAAGGGGGAAATGTGGTTGGCCTACCGAAAACGATTAACACTTCTAGCCCTATTAGACTCATTAATAGTATTATCGGCCATTTATGTAAGTTATTTATTTTTGTATCCCTATTTGGAAATATTTAAATTACCAACGCTTTTAGTTACATCAGTCACTCTGTTAATTAGCCATCATTTTTTTGCTTCTATTTATAAACTGTATAAGAAGGCCTGGGAGTATGCAAGTATTGGAGAGTTACTGTCCATTGTAAAAGCAGTAAGCCTATCGGTAATTACTGTTATCGCCATTCAGTTAATGGTTTTTCAAGATGTTTATGTACGAGCCATGGCATTGACGTGGATGATGCATGTAATCCTTATTGGCGGTTCCCGTTTTTCGTGGAGAATGCTGCGTGACCGATTGATAAATAACCAAAAGGAAACCAGAAACACATTAGTAATCGGGGCGGGATCTGCTGGAACCATGGTTGTACGTCAACTTCTTAATAATCATGATACGGAACTTAAACCAGTTGCATTCATAGATGATGATCCGAAAAAAGATAAGTTGGACATTTTAGGTATACCCGTTGTGGGTAATTCTACACATATCCCTGAAATGGTTGAAAGATATCATATAGATAATATTGTCATTGCGATTCCTTCATTAAGTAAAAAAGAATTGAAGGTCATTTTTGATGAATGTGTGAAAACGAATGCAAAAACACAAATTATGCCGATGCTTGAAGATATTATGTTAGGTAAAGTAGCCGTTAATCAGTTTAAAGAAGTGGAAGTGGAAGATCTTTTAGGAAGAGAACCTGTTGAATTGGATATAACCAGTATTTCTGAATATGTAACGGGCAAGACGATCCTGGTTACTGGGGCTGGGGGCTCAATTGGTTCAGAGATTTGCCGTCAAATATGCAGATTCTCCCCTGGTAAACTTATTCTTCTAGGACATGGAGAAAATAGCATTTATCAAATTGACATGGAACTGAAAAAGCTATATGCAAATCAAATTGAAATCATCCCTGTCATCGCAGATATTCAAGATCGAGATAGAATTTTTGAAGTGATGGAAACCTACCGACCTGATGTTGTTTACCATGCGGCTGCACACAAACATGTTCCACTAATGGAATACAATCCTCGTGAAGCAGTTAAGAATAACGTTTTTGGAACAAAGAATGTTGCAGAAGCTGCCGATACTTTTGGTGTAGGTGCATTTGTAATGATTTCTTCTGATAAGGCCGTTAATCCAACAAATGTAATGGGATCGACCAAGCGGATTGCTGAAATGATCATCCAACAGTTAGCTAAAAATAACACAACAAAGTTTGTTGCCGTTCGTTTCGGAAATGTTTTAGGCAGCAGAGGGAGTGTCATACCCTTATTTAAAAAGCAAATACAGGCAGGTGGACCAGTAACGGTGACACATCCAGACATGACCAGGTATTTTATGACTATTCCTGAAGCATCCAGATTAGTCATTCAGGCAAGTTCTTTGGCTAGAGGTGGAGAAATCTTTGTTCTTGATATGGGTGAACCAGTTAAGATAGTGGAATTAGCGTCAAACCTTATCCAGTTATCAGGATATTCCATTGACGAAATTGGAATTGAATTTTCAGGAATCCGTCCTGGTGAGAAAATGTATGAAGAGCTACTAGGGGAGAAAGAGATTCATAGTGAAGCTGTGTTCCCTAAAATTTTTATAGGAAAAGCGGTATTGGAACAAGAAGAGGAAATACAGTATCTTTTAAACTCTTATGACGATTTTTCCATTACCGAACTTAAAGAATTCGTTATAAATTTAGCAAATCGAAGAAAGAACAATGCTTTCTCGGTAATGAAATAGCCATAAGTAGGAGGACTAATAAGTGAAGAAAATCACAAAAGCAATCATTCCTGCTGCTGGTTTGGGGACTCGGTTTTTGCCAGCTACAAAAGCTATGCCAAAAGAGATGCTGCCAATTGTTGATAAACCTACTATTCAGTACATAGTTGAGGAAGCCGTTGCATCAGGAATAGAAGATATAATAATAGTAACTGGAAAAGGTAAACGTGCAATTGAGGATCATTTTGATTACGCTCCAGAGCTTGAACAAAATCTTTTTGAAAAAGGAAAAGTAGAGTTGCTCAATAAGGTACAATATTCCACTAACCTTGCTAATATCCATTACATTAGACAGAAGGAACCAAAAGGGTTAGGTCACGCTGTATGGTGTGCACGTAAATTCATTGGGGACGAGCCATTTGCAGTACTTTTAGGTGATGATATTGTCCAGAGTGAAACTCCTTGCTTAAAGCAGTTAATTAATCAGTTTGAGGAAACTAACAATTCAATTATCGGAGTTCAAACTGTACCTAAGGAAGAAACAAATCGCTATGGGATAATAGATCCAGCTTTTCAAGATGGACGACTTTATCAAGTTGAAAACTTTGTAGAAAAACCAGCTTTAGGAACTGCCCCTTCCAATTTAGCAATAATGGGACGCTATATTCTTACTCCTGAAATTTTCAGGTTTCTTGATAAGCAGGAGGCAGGAGCCGGTGGGGAAATTCAGTTAACTGATGCGATTCAACAGTTAAACCAGATCCAGCAAGTTTTTGCTTATGATTTTAAAGGAAAACGATATGATGTTGGGGAGAAGTTAGGGTTTGTGAAAACAACGTTAGAGTTTGCCCTGCAGAATGAAGAAATCAAGGATGATTTAGTAGAGTATTTAATACAAACGGTTAAGGATATTTCATCAGAAAAGATTAATGCATAGGAATATAATAAGTCATTTTGACTCAGTATTGTTTTTTTACCTTCCTGGTTGGGCTAATTAAGAAAAATCCAAATAATAATTTCAAATAATAAAACCTAAACTTGAAAAAAAGCGAGGAAACCAAAGTGGTTGATATACAAGTAAGAAACATACCTTTTTCTCCACCAGATATTACTGATGCCGAGATTGAAGAAGTTATAAAAGCAATGAAGTCTGGTTGGATTACAACTGGACCTAGAACAAAAGAGTTTGAAAAAAGAATAGCTGAATATGTTGGGACAAATAAAGCTGTTTGTTTAAATTCCGCAACAGCAGCTATGGAGCTTACTCTTCGTATTTTAGGAATTGGCCCTGGAGATGAGGTCATTACCTCTGCATATACTTATACTGCATCTGCTTCTATTATAGATCATGTTGGAGCAAAAATTGTGCTGGTTGATACAGCGCCAGATTCCTTTGAAATGGATTATTCAAAACTTGCTAATGCGATTACTGAGAACACAAAAGCAATTATTCCTGTTGATATAGCGGGCAAGATGTGTGATTACGATTCCATATACAAAATAGTTGAGAGTAAAAAAGAATTGTTTAAGGCAAATAATGAACTTCAAGGGTTATTTAACAGAGTAATTGTACTGACTGATGCTGCCCATGCTTTTGGAGCTGAGAGGAATGGAATGAAATGTGGCCAAGTTGCTGATTTTACTTGCTACTCTTTCCATGCAGTAAAGAATTTAACAACTGCTGAAGGTGGTGCTGTTGTTTGGAGCAATAAACTTGGATTAGATGATGAGTGGCTTTATAAGCAATTTATGCTTTATAGTCTTCATGGTCAATCTAAAGATGCATTTTCGAAAACACAAAAAGGCGCATGGGAATATGACATTGTATATCCCGCTTACAAGTGCAATATGACCGATATTATGGCTGGGTTCGGTTTGATACAGTTAAATAGATATGAAGGACTGATGAAAAGACGTAAAGAGATTATTGAGATGTATGATAAAGCACTTTTGCCATTAGGTATTCAAAGCTTGGAACATTATGGCGAGGACTTTGCTTCTTCAGGTCATCTATATCTAGTGCGGATATCTGGTATAGGAGAAGTTGAGAGAAATGAATTAATCGTAAAAATGGCTGAGGCGGGTGTTGCATGTAATGTCCACTATAAGCCATTACCTATGTTTACTGCTTATAAAAATTTAGGATTTGATATTAAGGATTATCCCAATGCCTTTGATATGTATAAGAATGAGATTACATTGCCTCTACATACTTTATTGAGTGATGAGGATGTGGAGTATGTGATTGAAAGTTTGAAGGGGATTTTAGAAGAAAAAGGAAAGTGTGAGCCTATCAATATATTAACTATATTGGAGAAGGGATAAATTAGGATGGAATTGACTTTTGAACAAGTTTCGTCAAATGAAGATAAAAAGGTATCTAAGATATACGACATAATCAAGATTAGTGGAGAGCATATGTATAAGGAACAAGGATTAGTTCACTGGAGAACTCCTTACCCGATAAATGCTATTCAAAAAAATTGTGAAGAAAGAGATGTATTTTTAGTTAAAGACATAGAAACAAACATATACGTGCATACATTCCAATTAGAATTTATTAGCGATTTCTCGAAAACCTTACTTAACAGTAATTACAGTAATACAAATGAAGTATATGAAGTAATTATTAATAAATTTGCTACAATTCCTAATGTTGCAGGTAAAGGAATAGGGAAAATGAGTATGGATTACATTGAAGAATACTGCCGTGATAAAGGTGTGTCAAAAATTAGTTTGGATGTTTATGACAAGAGTAAGCATGCCATTCAGTTTTATAAAAAAAGAGGGTTTATTATTACTGGATCTAAGCCAACAAGACATTTTTCAGTATATTTAATGGAAAAACAACTTAGGAAAGTATGATTTAATAGTCAGTATAAGAAGAGGATTGATTGCATTGAAGAAAATTCTTATAATCGGTGCTGGTTTTTTACAAGCTTTTGTTATTAGAAAAGCGAAAGAGATGGGATATTACACCATTACAATAGATAAAAATCCAAACTCAATCGGATTTAATTATGCTCATGAGTTTGAAGAAATTGATATTGTTGATCAAGAAACTTGTTTAAAGTATGCAATATCTAAGAATATCGATGGTGTATTAACTGCTGCCACGGATTATGGTGTCCTTTCAACAGCATATATTGCACAGAAAATGAAATTACCGGGGCTTGATTACGAAGTAGCCAAGATTGTAAAAAATAAATATATGGTACGACGAACTTTGTTTGAAAACAAAGTGGATGATGTAGCTCAATATTATGAGGTTAGTAATATAGAAGCACTTGATGATATAAGCGCAGGAATTCATTTCCCTGTAATGGTAAAACCATGTGATGGTTCAGGGAGTAAAGCTGCAAAGAGGGTAAATTCAGCTTTAGAATTAGAAAGTGCCTGTGAAGAAGCAATAAAAGCTTCTTTAATTGGGAAGGCATTAATAGAAGATTTTATTGAAGGAAAAGAATATGGAGTGGAATCTATTGTTTATAACAATGAGGTTCATGTGCTTGGGGTTATGGGGAAATATATGACTAACCCACCTAACTATGCAGAGTTAGGGCATAGCATACCGAGTCAATTAGGAATTGAAGAAAAGGTAAAGGAAGTAGTAAGAAATGCTATTAATGCTTTAGGTATAAATTTCGGTGCAGTGAACATGGATGTTTTAGTTACGAAGGATAACCGTGTTTGTATTGTTGATGTAGGAGCTAGAATGGGTGGGAATTTAATAGGTTCACATATCATTCCAATTGGAACTGGTATTGATTATATAGGAAGTCTAATTCGTGTAGCTGTAGGTGATTCAATTGAGTTAAAAACTCAAAGTCTAGGTGGAAGTGTGGTAACTAGACTTCTGGCATTGGAGCCGGGAAAAGTAATGAATTTGCCAAATTTTGATGAAATTGGTAAGAATTGCCATGTGGAGATTTACCACCAACTGAAAGTAGGAAGTGTGATTAGAGAATACCAGAATAATTTAGATGGATATGGGTATGTGGTTTCAGTATCAAACGACATACGAGTAGCTGTTAGACAGGCTGAAGAGGCTAAGAAACTAATTGATATTGGTATCATTAGAGATAATTGGATGCAGTCTATTTAAGCATTTAGGAGTGAAGTAATGTATAACAATTTTTTCAAAAGAATTCTGGATATTTTAATTTGTATTATTGGTTTTCCAGTATTTCTGATACTATGTTGTGTTTTTGGCTTGTTAATAAAGATTGAAGATAGGGGACCGATATTTTATAAAGCTGACCGTATTGGGAAAGATAGCAAAACTTACAAAATGTATAAATTTCGTTCAATGAGAACCAATGCACCAACTTTGCTTAATCCGGATGGTAGTACTTATAACTCAAAAGATGACTCAAGAGTAACGAAAATTGGAAAGTTAATTAGGGAAACTAGTATTGATGAAACGCCTCAAATATTGAATGTGCTTAAAGGTGAGATGAGTATAATTGGACCACGAGCTAGTTTAGCAAGTGTACTTGACACATATCAAGAAGATGAAATTGATAAGATGAAAGTAAGACCGGGTATTACAGGTTATACACAAGCTTATTATCGAAACGGGTTAACTAATAGAGAAAAACGACTAAAGGATGCTTGGTATGCAAATAATATTAGTTTCGTTTTGGATATAAAGATTTTTTTCAAGACAATAGTTACCGTGATAAGACGTGATGGAATATATACTAGTCCAGCTCAAATAAAAATGTTGAAAGAAAAACAAAAATAAAATTATAACTGCTGGGAAGAGAATATATGAAAGTATTGACATTTAAAGCTTATTATGAACCGGAAAAAGCAGCAAGTTTATATTTAACAACGAATTTAATTGAGGATTTGGCAGATTATGGGTTTGTTGTAGAGTTGTATGTACCTATGCCGACGCGTGGAATTTCAGACGAGGTACGTGAAGAATATAAACAAAGGAAAATTGAAGAACTATATGATGGTAAGATAAAAATTTATCGTTTTTCTTTGTTCAAAGAGTACCACTCCACTGTTTTAAGGGTTATAAGATATTTAATTTCTAATGTAATCTATCTTTATAAGGGTATATTTTCTAATGGTATTGATGTAATACATGTCGGAAGCACGCCTCCTACTATGGGTGTGGTTGCAACTATCATCAAAAAAATCAAAAGAGTACCACTAGTCTATTCCTTACAAGACATTTTTCCTGATTCTCTCGAAAGCACAGGTTTAGCTAAAAGAAATTCACTTTTTTGGAAAATTGGTCGTGTGATTGAAAATTACACTTATAAAAATGCTGATAAAATAATAGTTATATCGGAAGACTTCAAACAGAATTTAAAGGCTAAAGGCGTGCCAGAAGAAAAAATTGAAGTTATTTATAATTGGGTTGACGAAAATGCTGTTGTCCCAATAGAAAGAAAGGATAATATCCTATTCGACAAGTTAAACCTTAGTAGAAATAAATTTTATGTTGTTTATGCCGGGAATTTAGGACATGCGCAAAACATTGAAGTAATATTAAAAGCTGCCCAAGAGTTACTCGATAATGAAGATATTAAATTTATTTTCTTTGGTGGTGGTAAACAGGAAAATTATTATAAAGATATGGCTAATTCAATGGGATTGAAAAATATTAGATTTTACCCTTTGCTTCCTTATTCGTTAGTTTCTTATGTATATAGTCTCGGAGATGTATCAATTGTTTCATGTAAAAAGGGTTTAGGAAAAAGTGCAATGCCTAGTAAAACATGGAGTATAATGTCAGCAGCTACTGCGGTTGTTGCTAATTTTGATAAAAATACCGATTTGCAACATATTATTGAAGAAAATGATGTTGGGATATTTACTAGTGCGGGTGACGTTGAAGATTTAAAGAAAGCTATATTAAAATTATTTAATGAGAGAGATTTATGTGATTTTATGGGTAAAAATGGCCGAGATTTTATTATTAATAATTTAACAAGAGAAATTGGTACACGGAAATATAGTAATATAATTAGAAATGTTGGAGGAGATATTAATGTTTAAAGACAAAGTACTATTAATTACCGGTGGAACTGGTTCATTTGGAAATGCAGTTATGGAGAGGTTCTTGGATAGTGATATTAAAGAAATTCGAATCTTTTCACGGGACGAAAAAAAGCAAGATGATATGCGTAAGTTATATAGAAATGAAAAATTGAAGTTTTATATTGGTGACGTTAGAGATCTTGCAAGTGTAAAAAATGCAATGCACGGAGTAGATTATGTTTTTCATGCTGCTGCTCTTAAACAAGTTCCTTCTTGTGAATTTTTTCCACTAGAAGCTGTAAAAACTAATATTTTAGGGACAGATAATGTGTTGACAGCAGCTATAGATTATGAAGTCAAAAAGGTAATTTGTCTTTCGACTGATAAAGCAGCCTATCCAATTAATGCCATGGGGATTTCAAAAGCCATGATGGAAAAAGTTTTTGTTGCTAAAGCAAAAACTGTCGATCCAGAAAGAACACTTATTTGTGGAACTAGGTATGGTAATGTAATGGCCTCGCGTGGATCTGTCATCCCGTTATTTATTGAACAAATCAAAAGTGGTCAGCCACTTACAATTACCGACCCTAATATGACTAGGTATCTCATGAGTCTTGAAGAAGCAGTTGAGCTAGTTATATTTGCGTTCCAAAATGCAGTAGCTGGGGACATTATGGTACAAAAAGCACCTGCAAGTTACATTGGAGATTTAGCTCAAGCCATTAAAGAATTATTTAAGGCAGATAATGAAATTAAGGTTATTGGTACAAGACACGGAGAAAAATTATACGAAACACTTTTAACAAGAGAAGAGTATGTAGTTGCAGAGGACTTAGGTGGTTTCTTCCGGGTTCCAGCAGATAAAAGAGATTTGAATTATGATAAATATTTTGCAGAGGGTGATAAAAAGCTATCCACAGAAGATGAATATAACTCTCATAATACCCAAATCTTAAATATTGAACAGATAAAAGAAAAACTACTTGAATTAGAGTATGTTCAAAATGAATTAAAGAATATGAAGGTACTTTCTTCAAAATAATAATTAATTGAAGTAATTAGTTCAAATAACAGTATTCAGGCATTTGCTTCATCGGTAATATTTCCTTCTTTAGTAAGTAGAAAGGTTGGTTAATATAGTGAATATACTCGTTACAGGCGCAAATGGGTTTATTGGAAAAAAATTTAATTGCAGAATTAAAAAATAAAGGATATAAAAATATTCTTAAGGTTACCAGGGAAACAGAGCAATTATTATTAGAAACTTATACAAAAGAATGTGATTTTATTTTTCATTTGGCGGGAGTAAACCGTCCTGATGATGAAAAAGAATTTATGGAAGGTAACTTCCATTTTACGCTTGAATTACTAGAACTATTAAAAAAACATAATAATAAGTCACCTGTCCTTATTACCTCGTCAATACAGGCAGAAAAAGATAATCCATATGGTAAAAGTAAAAAAGCCGGTGAAGACGTACTGTTTGAATATAGTCATCAAACAGGAGCAGAAGCATTTGTATATAGACTTTCTAATGTATTTGGAAAGTGGAGTAAACCTAACTACAATACGGTTGTAGCAACATATTGTTATAATATCTCTAGAAATATAGATATTCAAATAAACAATCGAGATGCAGAATTAATGCTCTGTTATATTGATGATATTCTAGAAGAGTTTATAAACGCTTTAGAAGGAAATCCGACTAAAAAGGATCAATATTGCTTTGTGAAAACAACACATACTATTAAATTAGGGGATTTAGCTGAACGTATAAAAAGCTTTAAAGAAAGTAGAGTAGAGTTAAGCATTCCTAATATGGAAGATGCCCTAACAAAGAAGCTTTACAGTACATATTTAAGCTTTTTACCAGAAGACAACTTTTCCTATGATTTAAAAATGAATTGTGATAACAGAGGTTCTTTTACAGAGTTTATTAGAACTCCTGAAAGAGGGCAAGTGTCAGTCAATGTATCAAAACCCGGCATTACCAAAGGTAACCATTGGCATCATACTAAAAATGAAAAGTTTTTAGTAGTAAGTGGAGAAGGACTTATTAGATTTAGAAAGATAGATTCTGATGAAATTATTGAATATAGAGTAAGCGGTGAAAAATTACAAGTTGTAGATATACCTACTGGGTATACACATTCCATTGTAAATGTGGGAGAAAGTGATCTAGTAACCGTAATGTGGGTTAATGAATGTTTTGATCCAGAAAAACCAGATACTTATTTCGTGGAGGTATAATTTTAATGAAGAGATTAAAAGTCATGACAGTCGTTGGCACTAGGCCTGAGATTATAAGGTTATCTGCTGTTATTAATAAATTGGAAGAGTCAAATGCTGTAGAACATATACTTGTTCATACAGGGCAAAATTATGATTATGAATTAAATGAAGTGTTTTTTAAAGATTTTAATTTAAAAAAACCTGATTATTTCCTAGATGCTGCAAATGGAACTGCAGTAGAAACTATTGGGAATATTTTGATTAGAATTGATCCTATTATGGAAGAAGTAAAACCAGATGCAATTTTGGTACTTGGTGATACTAATAGCTGCTTATGTGCTATTGCAGCTAAGAGAAGACATATTCCAATATTCCATATGGAAGCAGGCAACAGATGCTTTGATCAAAGAGTACCAGAAGAAACTAATAGAAAAATTGTAGATCATACAGCTGATATTAATTTAACTTATAGTGACATTGCAAGAGAATATTTGTTAAGGGAGGGACTACCTGCAGATAGAATAATAAAAACTGGAAGTCCAATGTTTGAAGTCCTCAATTCAAGAAAAGGTGACATTGAAGAATCAGATGTATTAGAGCGATTAAAGCTTGATGAGGGAAATTATTTTCTAGTGTCAGCTCATAGGGAAGAAAATATTAATTCAGAAACAAATTTCTTGAATTTAGTAGATAGTTTAAATGCCGTTGCAGAAAAATACAATATGCCTGTAATTGTAAGTACCCATCCTAGAACTAGAAATATGATTAATGCAAAAGGGATTAAGTTTAACCCTTTAGTTATAACGATGAAACCTTTAGGATTTAACGATTATGTCAAACTTCAAATAAAGGCAAAAGCTGTTCTAAGTGATAGCGGAACAATTAGTGAGGAATCTTCTATTCTTGGATTTAAAGCACTGAATATAAGACAAGCTCATGAGAGACCTGAAGCAATGGAAGAAGCATCGGTTATGATGGTAGGTTTAAAGAATGAAAGAATCTTACAAGGGTTGGAAATATTAGAAACACAAGAAAAAAGCACATTAAGGCATGTTGGAGATTATAGCATGCCCAATGTATCAGATAAGGTGCTTAGAATAATTTTGTCCTATACGGATTATGTAAATAGGGTTGTTTGGAGTAAATAAATTTGGATATATATAGTGTATTCTTATTTTTTAAGAGGTATTTTTCTTTAGACAAAGGAAGAATGTTATGAAGTCAAGGAGAAAGTATACAATTTGCTACGAAAATTCTTGCAGTAGGGAATAGGTAAACAATCTAAGGAATGTTAATAGACCACTTACGTATCTATATTGGCTGGGATGTAAAAATATAGTTAAGATACAAAAAGAGATAAGTCGATTTTCTTTAGAGATGTCCATTATTATTTAAATAGCCACAGTTTTTGAGTATTTAAATTTGTGAGTAATTGGCGCAACACCCAACAGACTTAAGATTTGTCAGATAGATGGTACCTAACTACTTTCGTTGACACGACCTAAATTGAATTAACTCTACCAATACTTATATCTTCGACGATACGTAATTGTGTTAAAGATATACGCCATTGAATTAGGATCTGCTTTTAACCTCCATTCGTAATAAAGCGACAGCTCTAGTTGGTACTTTTTGAATAGCCAAACTTGTCCTTGTTTATTTAGACGATTTGGCTATTCAACTACTTCAGTTCTGGCTGCCATTTAAGTTCTTTTTATTTTAACAAAGTGCAATTTTCTTTGAAGATATTCATTGTATGGGTAGATGTATTGAGGTGTTTTTTTATTAGGTACGTGGTTTAAAAAATTATAAAAGGGTATTGAAGGCACTTTTATTTAATAAAACAGTTCGCACAATATTACTATAATGGGCAGAAGTGCCTTGGTTGTATGTGTTTTACTATTAAATTAAGTTTCAAATTTACCAAATGTATCAGTAATAGTAACTTGAATAATATTATTGTATAAATTAATACGGATATTTGGGGGAAAATAGGTTGGATAAGAATCTAGACGTTCTTTTTTTAGGGGGGTTGTTTCCTAAAGAAAAAGAAAATGACATTTTAAATTATTCAAGAGGAAGTATACAAAATGCTGCAAACAATCTGCAATGGGGAATAGCATTAGGTTTAGATGCTAATCTAAATAAACCAATAAAGATTTTAAACTCTTTATATATAGGTTCTTTTCCAAAGCGGTATAAAAAATTATGTATAGATACTTATCCCTTTTCGCATACACAAGGTGCTAATGAAGATATTAATGTTGGTTTTTTAAATCTAACAGGAATAAAGAATTTTAGTAGGTTCTTAACATTAAAGCCTTACGTAAAAAAATGGGCGGAAAAAGAGACGGATAAAAAAAAGGTCATTATAGCGTATGCAATGACTCCGACTTTTACATATCTATTAAACTATGCAAAAAAAATAAATAATAACATAATAACATGTTTAATAGTGCCTGATTTGCCTCAATATATGAATTTATCTAGTAAAAGAAATAAGCTGTATGATAGTTTAAAAAAACTAGAGATTAAACAAATTTCAAAAGATATGAATTATATTGACAGCTATGTTCTTTTGACGAAATATATGCGTGATGCTTTAAATTTAAATATCAGTAAACCAACTGTTGTTATTGAGGGAATCGCTACAGATGTTTTTAAACACGTTGAAAGTATATCAAAGGAAAAAGGAATAAAAACAGTTTTATATAGCGGTGGATTAGCAAAGAAATACGGTATCATTGAGTTATTAAATGCTTTTGGAAGGCTATCAAACGAGAATTATAGATTAATTATTTGTGGGTCAGGCGAAGCTGAATATGATGTTATTGAGGCGGGTAAAAAAGATAGTCGAATTATATTTAAGGGACTATTACCGCGGGAAGAAGTATTAAAATTACAAAAATCATCTACAATATTGGTTAACCCGAGACCTAATAATGAAGAATATACGAAGTATAGTTTCCCGTCAAAAATAATGGAATATCTATCTTCTGGTGTCCCGATGGTTGGGTATAAGTTAGATGGAATGCCAAGTGAATACAGTGATTATTTTTTTCCAATTAAAGTAGATGATGATGGTTTTTATAAAACACTCAATGAAGTATTATCTAAGTCGAAAGATGAATTAGACAAGAAAGGTTTTCGAGCTAAAGAGTTTGTATTAACTTATAAAAATCAAAGAGAGCAAGCTGCAAAGATAATACAAATGCTTAATGGAGTTGAGAAGGTATGAGAATCTGCTTTGTTATAGGCTCTATGTCGTTTAGTGGTGCGGAGAAGGTCTTATCTGCTTTGGTTAGTAGAATGGCGAAGCAAGGACATGAAATACACATCATTTTATTGCAGGAAAAGTCAGGAAAACGAGAATATCAAAAAGGTATTTATCTTTATGGAGCCTATTCAAAAGGTAATAGGGTAACTCGTGTGTTCAATAGGCTCAGGTTAATAAGAAAAAATGTTAGGAGTATTGCTCCTGATTTAGTTATTTCTTTTGGATATGTATGCAACATTAATAGTGTTACTGCTATGTTATTTAACAAGATACCGTTGGTTTTATGTGAAAGAAATGACCCTCAATATGATCCTATAAGTAGTTTTGGAAAGATAAAGAGGGAAGTTTTATATAATTTTGCAAACGGTTATGTTTTCCAGACAGAAAAAATAAAGAGCTATTTTTCTAAATCTATACAAAAAAATAGTACCGTTATACCAAATCCAGTTATTGAACCAATTAAAGAAGTAAAATGTTCAAAAAGAAATGATGCAAGAGGGAAAATTATTACTATAGCAAGATTAGAAGATTACCAAAAGAATCAAACTATGCTTATTAAATCATTTTCGTCTATTGCTAATGAAATTTTGGAATACGATTTATATATATATGGGAACGGACCAGATAAAGAAAAGTATCAATCATTGATTTATGATTTAAACATGGATAATCGGATCTTTCTTTGCGGATCAACGAACGATGTTATTAAAACATTGAAAGAGGCAGAGATTTTTGTGCTCACATCAACTTTTGAAGGTATGCCTAATGCCCTTATTGAAGCAATGTCTGTGGGCTTACCGTGTATATCAACAGATTGTGGAGGCGGTGGAGCAAAAGCTCTTATTAATAATATGGAAAACGGAATACTTGTTGCTAGGAATGATTATAAAGCGTTTCAAGAGGCAGTTGTATTACTTGCTAATAATGATGGTTTACGAGATCGACTTGGAAAAGAAGCCAATAAAATAAATCAGTTTTTAAATATGGATGATATTGTTGAGAAATGGTTAGCCTATTTTTCTAACATAAAAGGATGAAAATGAATGAAAAATAAAAGTCTAAGTTTATATGATTTTATTGTAATGCTTTATATAGTATCTATGTTTTCATTTGAAAATCAAACATATTCACTGATTTTTTCTATGGTTCAAATTACATTCATACTGGCTACCATTTTTGTTGTAATAATTCGAAGGAGAATAGTATCCAATACTTTTTTGATTTTACAGATGGGACTTTTGATTATAGCACTAGTTATTGAGATGGTAGCTTCATCTTCTTCAGGCACGATTAGTTCTGAACTTTATATCTATACTGGAAACATAATAAAACTTGCTTTTTTAACACAGTATTTGACTTCTGAAGAAAAAATCAATAAAACTATTTTGTTCATGTTGATTGGAGGATTAGTAACTTCAGTCTTTGTTTTTTTTGAATACTTTTCATTAAGTGGGATTGAATATGATTTGAAATATGCATCTAACCTAAGAATTGGAGCAGATATTAGTGGTGGAAATGTTAATATTACTGCTTTGAATCTTTGTATTGCCTTTAGTGGTGGAATCTACTACCTATATAAAGAAAATAGAAGTTTCTATAAACAGCTTATTTTTCTATTAATTATCAGCCTAATTTTTACGGCAATGATATTTACGGGTAGTAGAAAGGTCTTGATATATTGCTTAATAGTATTCTTACTTCAAACGTTTTTTAAGAGTAAAAGGAAATTTATTTGGGCAACTATTGTAGTCGTAGCAATTTATATATGTGTAATAAACATTGAAGTGTTGTATTTTTACATTGGACATAAAATTGATATATTTGGATCAGGTAATAAAGCTTCACTTTATGCCAATTCGGATGCAATTCGAAGTAGTCTTATTCTAGGTGGTTTCCAATTATTTTCAAATAATATTTTTGGTGTTGGACTTGGGGGAGTTGCAAGGGAACTTGGTAATTACGCACACAATAACTTTATCGAAATATTAACATCACTAGGTATAATTGGTTTTATAGTTTATTATTCAATATATATATACCCTTTAATCAAATTGAGAAAAATAGCAATACCTAAAGAATTATTTATTTACTTTGTTTCAAGCATTCTAGCATTACTAGTTATAGAATGGTATCAAGTAACTTATTTGTATAAAATTCCGATGATGTTTCTCACATTGGCAGCTTCTTGCGCTTCTATAAAAAGAAGAAAGGAGTTTGAAGATATTAAATGAGAAATAGTTTATACAAAAAAATTGGTAATGCTACTAAATGGTCAACGATTACAGAAATTCTTGCTAAATTGGTAATGCCGGTTAGTAATATTATTCTTGCAAGGTTATTAGTACCAGAAGCTTTTGGTGTTGTAGCTACTGTTACCATGATTGTTAGTTTCGCCGATATGTTTACAGACGCAGGGTTTCAGAAGTATTTAATACAGCATAAATTTAAAACAGAAAAGGCATTGTATGATCATACTGCTGTTGCTTTTTGGACCAATTTATTATTATCAATTTTTATTTGGATGATTATCGTAATATTTGCTACCCCCCTTACTAATCTTATTGGAAGTCCGGGATTAGAAGCTGTTATAATTATTTCTTGTATTTCATTGCCATTAACTTCCTTTTCGAGTATACAAATGGCTTTGTATCGACGCAGTTTTGACTATAAACCCCTTTTTCTAACAAGAATGATAAGTATATGCGTTCCATTTGTTGTTACCATACCATTAACATTGTTATGGAATAGTTACTGGGCACTTATTATTGGTACTTTATGTGGAAACTTAACAAATGCTGTTATTTTGACTTTAAAATCAAAATGGAAACCGAAAGCTTTCTATAGATTATCAATACTGAAAAGCATGATTTCTTTTAGTATATGGTCTTTATTAGAATCCATTACTGTATGGCTTATATCGTGGGGAGATGTTTTTATTATTGGGACCCTTTTAAACTCGTATTACTTAGGTTTATATAAAACCTCAATGAATACGGTAAACTCAATAATTGCTCTCATAACAAGTGCAACAGTACCAATATTGCTTGCTACATTATCGCGGTTACAAGATGATGAACAAGAATATCAAAGGATGTTTTTTAAGTTCCAACGGTTAGTTGGGGTATTTGTGTTTCCGCTTGGGGTAGGAATGTTTATTTATAGTGACTTCATAACTAGTATTTTGTTGGGGGGGCAATGGGAAGAGGCAAGTTTGTTTGTTGGTATATGGGGATTAATAAGTGCAATTGCAATTCCCTTTTCAACTTACTGTGGAATTGTTTATATCAGTAAGGGAAGACCTAAAGTCTCTTTTTGGGCCCAAATTCTGCAATTAATTGTTTTAATTCCAGTAATATACATTAGTGCAAACTATAGTTTTACTACATTAATTTATTCAAGGTCATTAATCCGTATCGAAGGATTCCTCGTACACTTTTTAATTATTTATTATGTCTTTAAAATTTCTCCATGGAAAATGATAAGAAATGTAATGCCATGTATAGTAGCTTCAATAATTATGGCTTTCGTTGCAATTGTATTACAGCGATTTTACGATGGATTTTTATGGAACATAATTTCTATTTTAGTATGTATAGTGTTATATTTCGGAGTGATTGGATTGTTCCGTGATGTTCGGAATGAACTTGTTTTAATATTGAAATATAACAAAAAAAAAGCTTCTTCTACTGAAAAAGATATAGATTGAGACATTTTTTTTATTTGTAAGTTCGATTTTAAGTTGAAAAATAATAAAAATAAGACATAAAGAATAAAATTTGAAGGAGTCCATGTTATTGGAGTTATGTCAATTTTATTGGACACTAAAGGTTAAGTCAATCCGCTTTGCAGAACCTTTCTACTTTATCTGGTGTTAAATAAATAATTACTTCGTGTATTGGCTCGCGATTGTATCTGTTTTCAAAATATTGAAAGACAGCTATTTTTGCTGTTTTAAAGTTCAAATAACATTTTTGGAAACTTATTCTTTTTTAAGTTAGCTGTTTCAATACAAGCATTATCATAAGTGCAACCATTACGAAATAAATGACATATTCATTCCATACTTTTTTTAATTGATTTTGAAAATCTTCACTTGTATATTAAGTGCCCCAGTTTGTATTCTTTTAAGGGATAATGATTCGGCATTTTTTGAATTTTGGGATAAACATAACCTTAATGCTTGAGTTGATTGCCAAATACAAGATAGGAAGTAGAACAATAACTATAGTGATTCATTTTTACAAATAACAAAATAAAGGAAGCGTGAATATGTATAAAATAGCAGTAGCAGGAACAGGCTACGTGGGCTTAGTGGCAGGTGTATGTTTTGCCGAAGTTGGTCATCAAGTAACCTGTGTTGATATAGATGAAAATAAAGTAAGCGTAATGAAGTCAGGGATTTCGCCTATTTATGAGGCTGATTTAGAAGACTTAATGCAGAAGAATTATGCTGCTGGAAGGATTGATTATACAACTGATTATAAATCAGCCTATAAGGATGCTGATGCGATCTTTATCGGTGTCGGTACTCCAGAGCAATCAGATGGTTCTGCCAATCTTTCTTATATTGCAACCGTTGCAAGGCAAATTGCTGAATCGGTGGAAAATGACTGTTTAGTAGTTGTGAAATCAACGGTCCCGGTTGGAACGAATGATAAAGTCGAGCAGTTTATCCAAGACTTTTTAGTTAATGATGTAAAAGTGGAGGTTGTATCGAACCCGGAATTCTTGGCACAAGGTTCTGCTGTGCATGATACACTGCATGCCGAACGGATCATTATCGGAACGGAAAGTAAATGGGCTGAAGAACTCATGCAGAATATCTATGAGCCGTTTCATTTACCTGTTGTTTCAGTCAATAGAAGATCCGCAGAAATGATCAAGTATGCCTCCAATGATTTTCTGGCCCTTAAAATCTCTTATATGAATGATATCGCCAATCTTTGTGAACTAGTTGGCGCGGATGTTCAGGATGTAGCAAGAGGTATGAGCTTCGATAACCGTATTGGAAGCAAGTTTTTAAATGCGGGTATTGGTTATGGTGGTTCATGTTTTCCAAAGGATACTAAAGCTTTGGAGTATCTGGCAAGACAAAACGGTTACGAGATTAAAACCGTTAAAGCTGCAATCGATGTTAATAAGGACCAAAAGACGATGCTATATAAAAAAGCTAGTAAAAGACTAATTACTTTTAATGGTCTTAAGGTAGCTGTATTAGGATTAACTTTTAAGCCTGGTACTGACGATTTAAGAGAAGCTGCATCTCTCGAAAATGTGCCTTTATTATTAGAGCAGGGTGCTGATATCTATGCTTTTGATCCTGTTGGAGCAGAGAATTTTGCTAAAGTGTATCCAGAAGGTAAGAATGGCAAAGGCAGTATCACGTATGTTGCGAATATAGAACATGCCTTAGAAAGTGCAAATGTCTGTTTTATTTTTACTGAATGGGGAGAAGTGAAAGCATTAACGCCTAAAACATATAAAACGTTGATGAGGACTCCTTTAGTATATGACGGAAGAAATATCTATAGTGTTGAAGAGATGCAGGAAACAGGGGTTGAGTATCACTCGATTGGTAGAAAACCTGCTACTAGAAAAGGCATAAAGGAGTCGAAGCACGTTGAATTACAAATCCCTAGATCTTAGTAAAATATATCTAATCACTGGAGCAGCAGGCTTCATCGGATTTTTCTTATCAAGGAAGTTATTAGAACAGGGCTGTAATGTAATCGGTGTTGATAATATAAATGATTACTATGATGTGAAGCTTAAATATGATCGTTTGGAAAAACTGGAGCACTTTGAGAAGTTTACCTTTATCAAAGGTGATATCTCTGACAAAGCGATGATCTCCAATATCTTTGAAGAGTATAAACCTAATATTGTAGTAAATCTTGCTGCCCAAGCAGGAGTACGATACTCGATAGAAAATCCAGATGTGTACATTCAAAGTAATATCATCGGTTTTTACAATATTCTTGAAGCCTGCAGGCATAATCCTGTGGATCATCTTGTATACGCATCATCGAGTTCAGTTTATGGAGCTAACAAAAAGGTTCCATTTGAAGAAACGGATTATGTGGACAATCCTGTATCACTTTATGCATCGACTAAGAAATCCAATGAATTGATGGCCCATACTTACAGTCATCTATATAAGATTCCTGCAACTGGACTCCGTTTCTTTACGGTTTATGGACCTATGGGACGACCGGATATGGCCTACTTTGGATTTACTGATAAGTATTTTGCTGGAGAACCAATTAAGATCTTTAATAATGGTGATTTTGAAAATGACTTATATAGAGACTTCACCTTCATTGACGATATTGTCGAGGGAATAGAACGTCTTCTTTCCAATCCTTCAGTTGAAGAAAATACTGTTCCTCACAAAGTATTTAACATTGGAAACAATAATCCTGAAAAGTTGATGGTTTTCATTGAAACTTTGGAGAAATGTTTAAGTAATGCATTAGGTAAAGAGGTTGAATTTAATAAGGTTTTCGAACCAATCAAACCTGGAGATGTACCTGCCACGTATGCATCTACTGATTTGCTGCAGAAGGCTGTCGGATTTAAGCCGGAAACTTCGATAGAAGAGGGTTTGCAAATGTTCGTAAATTGGTATGTGGAATACTATAATAAAAAGTAACAACAACATAAACCAGCTAAATGGTGATGAAAACATTTTTGAATTTATGATGCCTATCAACACTAAAAATTTCAATAAAGATTAATAGAGACAGAGAGTCTTTAAAAGCTCTTTGTCTTTTTTGAATTTGGCTATGAAGCCTTGTTTAACTGGATATGAGTGTTCGTTGTTAATTGTGAAGTAAGGTATTTTTACTGTAGAAAGGGGATATTTTTAAAACACTCTTGTTTTGAGAGAATCTGAAGCCATACAGGAGAATTCTATGATCAAACCACTTAAAAGTGATGCAAATTTAGATTATCAAAAACATTACTATTTACCTAATTTATTAGTGCAATAATAATTCTAAAAGTGTATAATATGTTTTAAAATGGAAAAAAACAGTTTAGAAAATCTTTATAGCTGTTTAGATTATATAAACTTCCCTCATTGAATTCGCTAAATGGGTTTTGAAGAAGGGCGATAATCATTGCAGAGTGAAGTTATAATTCATTTAGAAATTTCTTTTTTTTTATTTTTGTACAGAACCCTGAAGCTTAATAATTTGCTGTAAATCTCTAGTCATACCCTAAAATCAGTGTACTTTATCCATTGACCAAATAGGTTATTATATCTATATCTTTAAAAAAAGTATATATATCGTCCATTCAAAATTGCTTTATACACTATTAGTAAATTATTCAACTCATTGAAACTCTAACGCTTCAAATCCTATCCTTAACTGGGAAACCACTAACTCTAATACCGATTTTATTTTTTGATAATTCATTGTTTTCATTATTCTCTATTATATAGGACAGATTATTTTTTGTGCCAAGGGATTTCTTGACAATCTTAAAAACAAAGAATAAGTTGTTCTTTATATAAGCTATGCAGCAGTTTTTTTAGATACTATGTTTAAGATGGTACAACTAAGGAGGATGGGGTTATGGGGGAAATTCAAAATATTGACCTGTCTTATATGCCAAAGGAATTAAGGTTATTACTTCAAATTATTAATATGGAAAATAAAGAAGGTACAGAGCAAATAAATAATAAATATTTTATAGATATTGATTGGGAGTTATTCTTGCAGTTGGCAATGCACCATCGAATATATCCACTAGTTTATTCAAAGTTAAATAAGATAGATGTAGAGTTAATTCCTTTATATGTTATTCAAACCTTGTATCAAGAGTACAAAGAAAATACGTTTCAAATGCTTCACTTAAGTGGGGAAATGGAACGTGTAAGTAAATTATTTAATGAAAATAATATTCGTCTTCTGTTTTTGAAAGGTCCGGCAATTGCTGCTGATATTTATGGGGATATTTCCCTAAGAACTTCCAAAGATTTAGATATTCTAATTCCTATAACTGATTTAAAAAAAGCTGAAG
This sequence comes from Peribacillus sp. V2I11, assembly GCF_030817135.1. Lineage (NCBI taxonomy): Bacteria > Bacillati > Bacillota > Bacilli > Caryophanales > Bacillaceae > Peribacillus > Peribacillus sp. V2I11. The sequence continues at coordinate 4,071,650 of NZ_JAUSYW010000001.1, forward strand.
AACTTTTATTTAATTGTGGATATGAAAAAGAGGGAGTTTCACCCATTTTAACAATAAGGAAATGGGGTAGTCACCACGTATCATACTATCATTCTCAAAAGAAAATCCAGATTGAAATTCATTGGAGACTCTATCGTCCCCCTGCAAAAGAGCCAAGCTTTGAAGAATTTTGGAATCGGAAAAGGATTAGTTTACTCACAAGTTATCCCGTTTATCTCTTTGGAGAGGATGATTTGTTTTTATATCTTGTTACTCATGGTGCCAAACATGGGTGGTTTCGTCTTCGGTGGTTAGCAGATATTGATCAAATCATTAGAAAAAGAAATATTACAAAAGGAGATTACCCATTACTAAAAAAATACCAACACTCTTACTTAATAGGACAAGCACTTATATTATCTGCTCAACTATTTGAAACTCCAATTCATGATGAGATTTTACCGTTAACAAAAGAAAAACGTTCAAGAAAACTAGCAAAATTGGCCGGATTTTATTTTGTTGAAATGGGTCATATGTATATTAACCAGTCGTCAAAAGAAGCTTTAGCTAATTACAATAAGCATCACCCGTTTTCAATAAAGTCGAGTCTCAAGAAGTCGTTCATTGTTAACCTTTATCAATATTCTGTAAAGACTAATATTCACAAACTGATTTTTATTTTAAAATTATTAAATCCAACCTCTGGGGATGTAAAAACCTTGAGGTTACCTAAATCCCTTTATTTTTTATATTTTCCGTTGCGTCCCTTTTTAATATTCTGGAGAAAAACAAGGAAGTCCTGATTAAGATAACTCGATAGTGGTAGATGGCAAAAAGGTAAGAATTCTGCTTTCTAGCATTATGGGGTTATTTTTTCTAGACATTTATACGGGCTGCTGTTGGCTGAGGTTTGGGGGGGATAAGGTTATTATAAAATTTTGTCCTAATTAATGCATGATCATAAAAAAAGTGTTTGAGAAAAAAGAGGGATTTCAAAAATATGATGTAGTAGTGTTTGAAAGTTGGAATAGTAGATTAATGCTATCAACACCGGTTTCCTTTTGGTTTATAGGTATACTCATCAATTATTATGAGAATATTATTCGGAATAGGACCGGAAAATCCTTATTAAGTTAGAAAGTGTTAGTCCTACTTATTACGTACATTTATAGATTGAATATGGAAAAATATTATTGACATAGGCTTAAATAGATGGTAATTTTAGCTTATGTAATTCGCTATAAAGAACAAAATGTTCGTAAAAACAGATAAAATGACAGATGTATTTCTTAAAAAGGACGAATCAGGGGAAATATGAATACAAAAACAATTAATAAGTATAAAAGTAACTAGTGTTAATATTTGATTCTTTAGTTTTTTTAAATCGTGGATATAAAAATGGAATCTTTTAAAGGAAGATACAGATAATACATGGTTTATTAAGAAAGGTTGAATATAAATGCCTCTATTACAAATGAAAGAAATATGGACTCCTTTAAAATTAGTTGGGGTGAAATTTTTTAAGTCTGATGATAGAAGTATTTTCATCAAAGTAATGAATCAACTCAGGAGAAAGCTAAAATTTTAATAGTCTCCCTAAATTGTGCATATATATATTGGATTTGCAAAGATTAGTATTCACAATCTTACATAACAAAACAACCAGGGGGAAAACATGAGTGCTATAGCCGGAATTTATCATTTTAATGAAGAACCTATAAATCTTCAACAATGCCATAATTTGATGACGGCTTTACAAAAGTACCCTGCTGATTCAATCCAAATGTGGAATTCAGAAAAGATTTTTCTAGGTTGTCATGCTCAATGGATCACGCCTGAATCTGTTGGAGAGCAGCTCCCGCTTTATGATTTTGAAAGGCAATGTACCATTTCTGCTGATGCTATTATTGATAATCGTGATGAGTTATTCCAAAGGTTACAGGTTAGGCCATCCGATCAAAAGGGCATGAAGGATAGTGAACTGATTCTACTTTCCTACTATAAGTGGGGTGAGGATGCACCCAAATACTTAGTAGGGGATTTTGTTTTTGTCATTTGGGACGAAAAGAAACGGAAGTTGTTTGGGGCAAGGGATTTTTCAGGAAGCAGAACCCTTTATTATCACCAAAACTATCAGAAATTTGCCTTTTGCACGACTATGGATCCACTTTTATCATTACCTTTTATTGAAAAAAAGTTGAATGAGCAGTGGCTTGCTGAGTATTTGGCCGTATCGGGAATGATTGATGCGGTTGATTCATCATTAACGCCGTATACAACCATAAATCAGATACCACCATCCCATAGTTTAACAATAGAGAATAATAGTGTGTCTTTAAAAAGATATTCCTATTTAACTCAAGGGGATAAGTTAAAACTTAAATCTAATGAAGATTACATAGAAGCATTCCAAAGTGTCTTTCAGGAAGCTGTAACATCCAGATTAAGGACACATCGGAAGGTTGGCGCCCAGTTGAGTGGTGGATTGGATTCCGGGGCTGTTGTTGGCTTTGCGGTGAATCAATTGCAGCGGGAAAGCAATGCACTGCATACATATAGTTATATTCCTCCCGAAGATTTTAAAGATTTTACTCCTAGATATTTTTTGGCGGATGAGCGGCCCTTCATCAAATCTACGGTAGGTCATGTTGGTGGCATTATTGATCATTATTGTGACTTTAAGGGGAAAGACTCCTATTCTGAAATGGAAGACTTCCTCGACATCATGGAGATGCCATATAAGTTTTTTGAAAATTCTTTCTGGTTGAAAGGGATGTTTGAAAAAGCGAATGAGGACGACATAGGTGTTTTGCTTAATGGAGATAGAGGGAACTTTTCAATTTCCTGGGGATTCCCCTTAGAGTATTACTCACTCCTATTAAAAAGATTAAAGTGGGTTCGGCTTTATCAAGAGTTGGACCATTATAGGAGAAATGTTGGCGGTTCTAGGTTACGAAAGGTGAAAGCTATTGCTAGAATCGGCTTTCCTATCATTGATCGGATCTTTCCGGAAGGCGCTCCATATAAAATTCCTTCCTTAATCAATCCAAGTTTTGCAGATGGAATAGGCGTATATGACAGATTTAAGGAATTCGGCATGGATGAAACAGGCTGGTATTCGAATTCTGATATTTTTAATGAAAGAAAAAAGCACTTTGAAGATATCTTTCAATGGAATGCAGGGAATACGCTTTCCACAAAGCTCTCATTAAGATATAAGTTGTGGAAGCGAGATCCGACGAATGATATCCGTGTTATTCGCTTTTGTTTATCACTTCCGGAAAGTCAATATGTACAGAATGGGATGGATCGTGCCCTGATTAGAAATGCTACAGTGAATTTCTTGCCCGATAAGGTACGGCTAAACCAACGGTACAGGGGTGTGCAAGGAGCAGATTGGATTCACCGTATGCTTCCTAAATGGAGTGAATTCATAGAGGACATTGAGCAGCTGAGCACGGATGATAAAGCTTTGGAATTCCTGGATGGTCAAGCGATAAAGAATGCCTTAGTAACGGTTAAAAAAGGAACTGGACCAGAACTTGCTACAAATCCTGACCATAAATTCCTAATGCGGAGTTTAATCGTGTATCGATTTTTAAAACGATTCAATTAAAAGGAGGTGAATACTATGAAAAAGGAATGGAAAAAACCTGAATTGGAAATTCTTGATGTCAATCAAACAATGCTTGGAACTGAAGGGGAATATACAGATGCTGCTTTCCCATCACATACACCTAAAGGTGACATAACTTTCAGTTGATTTTTTTACGCTACCAAGTCTGTTAGGATTCCCCTAAGCCCCTATTTATCCAGTTAATAGGGGTATGACTTATACATTAAGCTAGTCTAATTAAGAGACGTTATTTATGTGCGGGGGTATTTATTATGTTCGGTATCAAAACAAAGACTGTATATGAAGCGTATGGTTTAACCGTTACAAGTGATATAGCTTTGCCCGAATTGCTTCCTATTAATGTAGAGGATGATAAAACGGAAATCATTATCGAAAAAGCGGATCTCCATACATTATGGTCTGAGCATTCAGTTCCTGATGATGATTTTGTCATTAAGAAAGACTGGATCATGTTCCATGTTTCCAAGACGGCCATTTTCTTGATTCAAAGCGGAAATAGAATAGAATTTTGTCCAATTGATGCGGCACAAGAGGATGAGATTCGTCTTTATATCCTCGGAACATGCATGGGTGCCATTTTGATGCAAAGAAAAATCCTTCCTATACACGGAAGTGCGGTAGCCATAGATGGAAAGGCATATGCCATCGTTGGTGATTCTGGTGCAGGGAAATCCACTCTTGCTTCAGCTTTTTTAAAAAGGGGCTATAAGCTCATGAGTGATGATGTCATACCCGTAACGCTAAATAATGAAAATATACCAATTGTAACACCTTCATATCCACAACAAAAATTATGGATGGAAAGCTTAAATCATTTTGAAATGGATTCAAATAACTATCAGCCACTCATTGTTAGAGAAGATAAATTCGCTGTTCCGGTCCAAGATCAGTTTATTACCGAACAACTCCCGCTTGCTGGTGTATTTGAATTGATCAAGGGAGAAAATGACGAGATAGATATTAAGCCTATACAATCTCTTCAAAGATTTTATAAATTGTATCATCATACATACCGTAATTTTTTTATCCAAAGATCTGGATTGATGGACTGGCATTTTAATACTTCTGCCAAAATGATTAAGAAAATCGAGTTTTTCCAATTACGTAGGCCAACGAATCGGTTCACCGCGCCGGACTTATTGGAAATAATTTTAAACGTATTAAAAAGGGAGGAAAGAGTTCATGATTATTAATCAACTTGATACGAAATATAGCCAAAGTCCAGGTAACATAGTAAGTGACATGGATGGGGAAAAAGTGATGTTAAGCGTTTCTAACGGTAAATATTATAATTTAGGTGAACTGGGCGGGGAAATATGGGAGTTAATGAAGGAGCCCATCACGATTCAAGAGTTAGTTGCAATATTACAGTCTCAATACAATGTCGATCAAACCGATTGTCAGACACATGTCACTGACTTTTTAAGTCAATTGCTAGAACAAGGCTTAGTTAGCATCCATTCCTAGTATCATGAATCTTTAGTCTAGGAGGCTAAAACAATGAATATCGTAAAGAAAGCTCAGACTTTTCTTCGTTTAAATTTCAAGACAAAGCTGCTATATATCGAAGCCTTTTTACATTTAGGCAGGGCCCGTTATCTTAAAAGCATTTCCTTTTCAAAAGTTGCCCCAACACTTGGTGAACAGATGAAAGAGTCATCATACGAATTGAATGCAGCTGATAAAGAGATTTTAGCAAATGTATCGCGGGCTATAAAAATCATGAGCCGCTACACCATATGGGAAAGCCAGTGTCTTGTAAAGGCAATGGCGGCTATGAAGATGCTGGAAAAGCGAAAGATTGATAGCACTCTTTATTTAGGTACAGCCAAAGATGAGAATGGAGGGCTCATTGCACATGCTTGGTTGCGCAGTGGACCTTTTTATATAACGGGAGCTGAAGTGATGGATAGGTTCACTGTTGTTTCTAAGTTCTCTAAAGAGAACGTAATTAAGGGCCTGAAAGAACAAGAATCTAGTTAACAATCTTAAAACATACTATTGTAACCAAATAAACCCTCAAAGATTCATCCAGGAGTCCACGCATCACCAACCCCACATATACTCTTTTATATCTTCATTGAATAATAATTTTAGAAAAGTGATACCCAAAACCTTTCCTTCCATTTTCGCGCTTCATCACCAGTAACATGGAGGAAAATGATCAAATATGGCCTGCAAATGGAGGATATGGTTATGAAGCATCTTTTACTTTTTACGAAACAAATACATGATTATTCGGGGAAAATATTATATATCAATCTTATTTGTATGATAATAATAGGCTTTTTAGAAGGCGTAGGAATTTTCTTATTGATTCCATTGATTGGATTGACCGGTGTAATGGATATAAAAACGGATGACGTTCCTTTCTTAAGCTGGGTTAATGGTTTATTCACAGGAATTCCGGAAACGCTCAGTCTTTCATTAATACTTGGTGTTTATGTGATATTAATGGTTGGACAAAGTGTATTTAAGCGGAATCAAACAATCTTGGGAGTTAAAATCCAACAAGGTTTTGTTAGAAAGTTAAGGGATGAGGCGTATGGCAGTCTGCTGCAGGTCAATTGGGGATTTTACTTAAAAAAGAGGAAAACCGATATTATCAACATCATGACCAATGAAACCTTCAATGTAAGTGCAGGTATTAATTTATTTTTACAGTTTATATCTTCCCTTATATTTACTTTCATTCAAATCGGAATAGCTTTTTATTTATCTGTTCCAATGACGAGTTTTATAATAGCCTTTGGGATCATTCTTATTTTTTCGTCCCGAAAATTCGTGAAAAAGTCTCAGTCTATTGGAAAGGAAACCTTTCAGCTAACACAAACCTATTTAGCGGGTATGACTGATCACCTTAACGGAATGAAAGATATCAAAAGTAATTCACTAGAGGAATCTCATTTGAATTGGTTTCTTTCTTTAAGTGAGAGAATGGAAAAAAATAGAATCAAGTTAACGACTTTAAATACGACGTCCCAGATGATCTTCAAAATTGTATCTTCAGTCTTAATTGCCATTTTTGTGTTTTTTTCGATAAAGATGTTCATGGCCCAGCCAGCACAATTAATGCTGATCATGGTCATTTTTTCAAGGTTATGGCCAAGGTTCACTAGCATTCAATCCAATTTAGAGCAAATAGGATCTACGCTTCCATCTTTTAAAGCCTTGTCGGATTTACAAAACGAATGTAGAGAAGCAAGAGAGTTATATGAATCCGATTATAAAAATATCATGCCCATTGAAATTAAAAGAGGGTTAGATTGCCGTAATGTTTATTTTAGTTATGATCAAAATGAAAGCACTTATGCCCTTAAAAATATAAGCATACAAATCCCCTCTAACCGCATGACGGCTATTGTCGGCCGATCGGGTGCCGGAAAAAGCACCTTAATAGATATATTAATGGGGTTGAATCATCCTAATAGGGGCGAAGTCAGAATGGATGATATTCCCCTTACCAATGACCGCTTGTTATCGCTGCGGAGGTCCATAAGTTATATCCCGCAAGATCCATTTCTCTTTAATGCAACCATACGGGAAAATCTGCTGATCATTGACCCTGAGGCAAGTGATGAGTCCATATGGGAGTCTTTGGAGTTCGCTGCAGCTGCTGACTTTGTCAATAAGCTTCCACAGGGTTTGGATACACTCATCGGCGATCGAGGAGTGCGACTATCAGGAGGAGAAAGGCAGCGTCTAGTGTTAGCCAGAGCGATTTTACGCAAACCGGCCATCCTCGTTTTGGATGAAGCGACGAGTGCATTGGATACAGAGAACGAAGCGAAGATTCAATCCGCTATTGAAAGATTAAAGGGAAAAATGACGATCATCGTCATAGCTCATCGATTATCGACGATTCGCAATGCCGATCAAGTGTTGGTCATGGATCAGGGAGAAATCATTCAGGTCGGTGAATATAACCAACTAGCGAGTGAAAAAAGAGGGATGTTTAGTAATTTACTAGGTATCCAAATGGAATCAAGTGTGTGATTCTCTAATTAAAGCCGATTTGCTGAACTTTCTTTTAACATTGAGTAGATACTATATGAAAATGAGATTAATTACATTACAATAAATAAATGGTTTATCCAGCATTTTTAATTGTAATAAAGAATGAAAGGTCCGTTGAATGTTATGAACAAGCTTATTTCTTATGAATAGGTCTAACATCAGGGTTATATGACATTACAATGCTATTTTGTGGATTAATCAATCAAATATTGGGTATTATTAAAGAAAATTAGAGAAAGAGAAACTATTCAAAGCTATGATTCATATCTAGAGAGCGGTTGCTCTATTGACTGGGTTAATTAAGAAAGGATGAATTTTTTTAAAATGCCTTTATACCAAATGAAAGAAATATGGACACCCTTAAAGTTAGTTGGAGTTAAGTTTTTTAAATCCGATGATAATAGTATTTTCATAAAGGTTTTTAACCAACATCGAAGAAGGTTAAAGTAATATGTTTTGATATAATGAGTATTAACCTAAATGTACCTCCAAAGTGTTAGGAGAACCACTTTAGCATAGCATCTAGCGTGTTGAATAAAAGTCATTAGTTTGTTTTTTGAGAGCCTAAAATAAAAAAGTTTTAGGCTCCTTAGTTTGCGTGGTTTTAAAGATCCATCATGATATGTGTAAGCGAAGTAACATTATGATAAAAGGTGTCTACAGGGACATATGGGTATGAAGAAAATCGGTGAAATCACCTGTCATAAAAATACAGACTTCACATCATTAAAGGAAAGGTATTTTGTATGAGGTGATAGTTACAGAGTAAAAGAATGGTATGTATAAAGGGAAAAAATTCAGGATTATCGTTCGTGACTTCATTAGGAGAGAACAGAACTTGAAAAGTCATCATATCAATGGGAAATATAAGAATATGTGTACATGGGGAAGTCTGTTTCAGCCTTCTTTTTTTATGAACTGTTTACTAATCAACCACAAACTGTTTCAATTCCTTTTATTAAAATGGAATTAATTGGTGTTTTAAAACAAGAACAAGGTCACAATAAAAAATCATATAGTGGGGAACATTATTCAGTTTACCATTGTGGTTGTCATTTTTCGGTTGGATCAAAATTATAATGAATTATATAAGTTAAGAAATTAAAGACTCGGATTATACAATAATTGGTGATCGAGGACTTCGACTGTCAGGAGCAGAAAGACAGCGTCTTGTACTTGCCCGAGCAATTAGAAAACAGTGAAAAATCCAAGGTTTAATAGTAGGAAAATGGCAGGCATCACACAAAGACAGTTGTTATTGTGTGGTGCCTGCCATTTTAATCCTGCTTAAGCTGTATCACTTCAAATACTAGTTGGGTATGCACCGCTAAAACAGGCTATACAGCGACTGCTAGTTTCTGCAAGATCCACATCTACTGCCTCTAATAACCCATCGGTGCTTAAAAAGGCTAAGGAATCTGCCCCGATAACCTGTCCCATAGCTCGTTCGTGTTCGTGTTTGTTGGCAAATAGTTCTTCCTTAGTTGGCATGTCCACTCCATAAAAACAAGGGTTTTTAACCATGGGTGAACTAATTCTTACATGGACTTCCTTGGCCCCTGCTTGCCGAATCAATTGGACAATGCGCTTGCTTGTGGTTCCTCTAACAATCGAGTCATCGACTAATACCACCCTTTTTCCTTCCAAAATTTCTTGCACGGCGCTTAATTTCAGTCGAACAGCTAAGTCGCGCAATTCTTGGGTGGGCTCAATAAATGAACGACCAGCATAAGGGTTTTTAATAATCCCCATTTCATATGGAATTCCTGATTGTTGGGAAAAACCAATGGCGGCAGGAACGCTTGATTCAGGAACTGCAACGACAACATCAGCTTGTGTCGGATGTTCTTTTGACAGAATTTTACCTAATTCCTTCCGGATTGTTAAGACACTTCTTCCTTGAATAACGCTATCCGGACGGGCAAAATAGACAAACTCAAAGGAACAAAGGGAAACCTTACCTTTTTCTGCAAATCTTCCAGTTTGAATTCCATTTTCATCTATAAGAAGCCATTCACCCGGTTCAACATCCCGCCAGAACTTAGCATCAACCGCATTTAGAGCGCATGTTTCTGAGGAAGCGATGATTGATTCACCAATTTTTCCAAGGCTAAGCGGACGTAACCCATGACGGTCCAGGGCAATTAGCATTTGCTTTTCAGTCATTATAATCAAGGCAAATGAACCGTCGATACGTTTAAGCATATCAGGTGCGCTTTCCGCGAAATGCTTTTTACTTGAACGAGCTATTAAGTGAGCGATAATTTCAGTATCGGTCGTTGTTTGAAATATGCTTCCCTGCTGTTGTAACACATCCCGTTCTATCCTTGCATTTACGAGGTTGCCATTATGAGCAACAGCCAGGTCCCCCTCACTATATTTAAAAACGAGGGGTTGTGCGTTTTGCAGTAAACTTTCACCAGAAGTTGAATATCGTACATGACCAATGGCCATATTTCCGCTTAATCCATCAAGGATGTCCCGTGAAAATACTTGGGTAACTAAGCCCATTCCCCTGTGATTCCTGAATGATTTCCCATCACTAGCCACAATTCCTGCACTCTCCTGACCACGGTGTTGAAGTGCATGAAGTCCGTAATAAGTTAATTCGGCTGCTTTGGGGTGATTAAACACTCCAAATACCCCGCATTTCTCCTGCATTTCTGAATCCATTTTTCTCTTCCTCCCGTTGATATCCTTTTTGTTATTTTTGGCAAAAGGTGAATTTCTATCCTTCTTATTTACTAATCGGTAAATGGATATGGGATTAAACAAGTTGCAGCCATAAAACAGTTCTATGGAACAGGGATAATTGCTTAGCATTATTGAGTGAATATCTTGGTATAAAAGACTTTTGGATATAACGGAATATTTTGAATTAAATAGTTACTAGAGTTCACGAAAAGTCAGGTTACATCCATATTATGGTTGGCATGCTGGCTTTTTTTCTTAGGGAAAATAAATTAAAACTGAATCACTTAGCACACTTATTATTTTTGTGGAATAGCAAATTCAAGCTTATATATGCTATTATAAATCTATTTTTAATAATTGAGTTGTAAAGAAAGCGCACTATAACAGTGTTTTTGCATGGTGATGTCACTTTTTGATGAATGATGTAGAAAAATGACAGAAAAAAACGAATAGTATTAAGAGCTATTTTTACGTTTTTAAGTATAATTAACATTAATATAGTTTTAATTAAGGGTAAATTCTTTGAGGGCATGATGGTTTATTTAACATGGATTCAAGAGATTTATTAATCTTGGTTAGTAATTAATGTGAAATATTCTTGAGAAAGGCAAACCTATTGAAAAGTAGGGACGCAAAATTACAGGTCTAAGGCTAAATGCTAAGACGGCTGTGTTACCACAAGTTGGGTGGGATTTATCATGGAAGCTAACAATGAACGGGAAGAATGGGTTTATCTAATTTTAGAGGCTAAAAATCTAGGATTATCTATTGAAGATGTGCGGGAGTTCATCAAGGGAAAATGAACTGGAAAAGCAAATCAGGGGATAAATATTACGTTAGGGAAGGCTGTTATACAGTCTTCTTTTTTTTATTTTCATTATTGGAAATGACCGTAAAAGGTATCTGGAATAAAGAACCTGGGGACAATAAAAATACAACCTAATTGAGAGGGATTTTATTATGGATGGACTTAAGGCTTTTATAAAGGGATTAATATGGGGAACTTTATTCAGTGTACCGTTATGGCTGTCATTTTTCGGTTGGATAAAAATAATCATGAATTTTATAAACTAAGCGCTTAATAATTTCAGATTATTAAAATGATATCTAGGCAGGATTAATCATGATGATCATAGAATTCAGTTAATGAACCTAATGCTTTAGTCGTAACTTTCTGCAGATTTAAGAACTATAACCTATAAAGAAATAGTTAATAATACTTAAATATTTTTTAGTTGTGTGCCGATACTACACTATGGAGATCAAGCAAAGGGACTTCGCTTAAGGCGATGTCAGATAGCTGCCATCAAAGCATAAGGAGACTATTTGATGACAAAAAACAAATTCATTACGTTCGAGGAAGTTTATGAAAAGAAACAAAGAAGCAAGAAAATTTTTATTGGAACCTATATTACCATTACATTAGTTTTAATTTCATTAATGACTTATTTTATGGGAAAATCATAATATGGGGTATCGAAGGGGCTGAGGAATTGGTCCTTTTTTGTTTTTTATCCATACATATTGACTGGTAGTATTCCTTCCCTTGAATATTAAGGGAATGTTAATTTTTAGTAATTTTCTGATAATATAGTAGTTTCCGCTTGCCAATTCCTACTATTTATGGGATTATCAAATAAATGAGCTATATTCCTTATTTTTAAAAAAAGGATTAGGACAACAGTATGAAATGGTGGCTCAATTATATAGTGGAGTGGAAATTTCTAATGGATTTTTTTGATATTTTAAAAGACACTTTTGCCAAGGGTGAGTCTGGACAAGATGTTACTGTGAATGAACTTATGGAGGATATTAAGGAGAAATTAAGCGGGATCATTGAACAACCTGAAAGAATATGATCCGTAGATACATATGCCCCATTTTGCCCGTTTCATGGGCAATGCTCATCTCCTTTTCTGGTATCGATGGAGAAGGCGTCAATGAATCCAAGAAATCATATCAGATACATTACTTAAGGAGCATGTCTAACAACATGCTTCTTTTTTATGGTTTTCCCTTATATATATAAATAATGATAACCTGTGAGGGTGATGAGGGTGAGGAGACAAAGTAAGATTCCAATAGGGGTATTGAGGGCTATTCTTTTGGTGTTCGCTGCAGGAGCTTGTATCATTCTTCTTTTTCCGAGCGGTTCAAAAAGTGTGGTTGAAGATTTTTATGAATATGAAAGTGAGGCGGAGTTCGGGAAGTCCTGGGATTTGTTAAGTTCTGAAATGAAGCAGCGGTTTCCGAATCGTGCGGATTATGTGCAAAATCGGTCGCATGTATTTTTACAGCATATGGATGTGGAGACTTTTCAGTATGATGTAGGCCGTTCTAAGAAAGTGAAGAACTGGAGGCTGGATAAGGTTGGAAGGCTGCATAAAACGGCCTATGAAATTCCAGTTACACAGGTCTTCAATTCTCGCTTTGGGGTGTTTACATTGGAACAAAATTGCTATGTCGTCAAAGAAAAGGGCGAATGGCGTTTGTTATGGGATTATCGGTTTGAATAGATTCCTCTCCTTTTTCAGGCCCAAGTTCGTAGAAAAGGGAGAGGTGATGCTCTCATATAATGCCGAATAGATTTACTTCTCATGAAACATATTTCATTCTTGAACGATCACTGATGGCTTTCAAAATAAACATTTTGTCCTGTGTGCTTAGCATAGCCCAGCTGCCTGCTTTGATTTTCATTTAAATCCACTCCTTTTGTTTAGGATTATTTATTATAGTTGATGAATGGTGGTTGATGGAATTCCGGGTCCAAAGAATAATAGTGTCAAGTGATTTACAGGGGCAAGGGGAAGATGGATTTGTCAGCTCATATTAGATTATACCGTCTTTTTATGCCTAATAAACAACAAAAATTCCAACAAATCTCTACAATTGGTGTTCGTTTTTTGTCAGAATATTGGACGGGGAAAATGAAAAGGCTGTCAGGATGCGGGTCCGGACAGCTCTTTCATTTTTTCTTATTTGATGGATAATTGTTCTTTTAATTCGGATTGGACCTTTTCTTTTTCTTCATCCGACACAATATAATAGTAGATTCCGTCGATTTTCGTTCCGTTGCCATTTATGGACGATTGGGTAATGCTTTTGCTTGCGTCCCTGTAGTTCTTTTGGATGTCCATCATGTCATCAAACGTCAAATTCGTCTGGATATTATTACCGAGTGCATCGAAGACTTCATCGTATTTCGTCAGAGAGGAAAGACTTGCGCCTTCCTTGATGACTGCTTCGATGATGGCACGCTGTCTGGATTGACGGCCGAAATCACCACTCGGATCATCATGTCTCATTCTTGAATAGGCAAGGGCTTCTTTCCCGTTAAGGGTATGCGTACCTTTTGCAAAATGAATGCCATCCGATGTGAAGTCCAAATCGTTTTGCACGGTCACTCCGCCGACTGCGTCGACGATATCCTTAAAGCCTTCCATATTGATCTTCATATAATAGTCGATTGGGATATCAAGGAAGTTTTCAATGGTATCCATGGACATTTTCGCGCCGCCGAAGGCAAATGCATGGTTGATTTTATCCTGTGTACCATGACCGATGATCTCGGTCCGTGTATCACGCGGAATGCTTAGCATTTTGACCGATTTCTTTTGTGGATTGACTGTCAGGACGATCATTGTATCCGAACGGCCTTTGTCACCATCACGTTCATCGACACCGAGCATGAGCATCGAGAAGGGCTCCTGATCTGATAGTGCAAGATCTTTCGTTCGTTTATCCGTGGTACGGTCTATTGGTGTATGCATCGTGTCAACGGTTTTTGTCAGTGAATTCCATACGGAGTAGGCAAAGGCTCCGCCTGCCAATATAAAAAGTAGGACAATTATCCCGACTACCTTCAGCCATGTCCGTTTCTTTTTCTTCTTTTTTTCATGTCTCATATTTTACTTCCTTCCTCTTTTTGTAACCACTTCATCTATTATATTTAATTTCAATATAAAAGAATAGTATATTATGTTATTTTATAATACCTTTGGCATATTTTGGTGTAATTTAATTAGAACAATTCTTCATTTAAAGGTTTAATGCGGAAGGAGTGACTGATCGGAAAATCCACACTTCTCTGGTTATTGGCTGTGTAATTTGGCCTAGTGTTTAGCATCCGGATATTTGGAAGTTGCAGATTTTTTATATGTGTACATGGGTAATCATGAATTTACAGCCAGCATTGCCGCAGGCTTGGACGTTATGGTCCGGGAGTGGATCGTACGGAGCTTGCCGTCTTATATCAATTTTGAATTGCAAATGGTTATCATGGCTACTTATGAAATCGAGATGAAGTCATGCTGATTAAGGATGGCGAGATCATCTCCAAGGAAAATGTCGGGGACCTATGTGAAAGTAGTGGGAAATCGGTGGTCGGTTGCTAATGGGACATCATAGCTAATAGGAAAAATAATAAAGTAGCTTCGGAAATGATTCCGAGGTTATTTTTTTGTTTGCAAGGAGAAAAGCCTTTGAATCTAATGAATTTGGCCAGGTGAAATAGGTTTTCTAAATATTTCCAAGTGAATGAGGTTTTACTTTAAAATGGGTGATAAGCAAAGTCCCTATTAGAAAGAAGGCGCATATATATGCAGTACGGATATCCCTAAAGAATAATAAATATTGGAGGCTAAAGAATAAATGGAATATTCAACGGAAAGGTCATCGTACGAGAGCAGCTCAACGGATATCCCTAAAGAATAAATAAATATTGGAGGCTAAAGAGTAAATGGAATATTCAACGGAAAGTTCACCGTACGAAAGTAGTTCAACGGAAAGCTCATCAACCGAAAGTAGCTCAACGGAAAGCTCATCGTACGAAGGCAGCTCAACGGAAAGCTCATCAGATGAAAGCAGCTCAACGGAAAGCTCATCAGATGAAAGCAGCTCAACAGAAAGCTCATCAGATGAAAGCAGCTCAACGGAAAGCTCTTCGGATGAAGGGAATTCAAATGCAATCTTTTCCGGGACTGCAGAAGAAACTGAGGATTCAACTGAGGGTGAAGAGAATGGCAGTCCTCGTCGTGTGAATGTATTTAAGAAAATGTGGCTGGATAATATGATTAAAGCATCGAAGGGTATTTATAAAGAAGGAGACTGACCATACAGGTACAGCAACTAAAAAGTTGTTGTGCCTTCTTATGAAAAGTGGACATGCCGAGAGCATCCGTAATTGACATATCCTCTAATTTTTCTTCAGCTAAAAGTATGCGGAATGCAGTCTGCAATAATCTACATGTAAATGCTGTAAAAGTTATCGAGCTAGAATCTATTGAAATGTTATTTCTGCCCTTGATGAAACCCTAACAGATTACGGACTGATTTCCGGGGGAAATTGTCCAAGCAAGGCGATCAAAGGGATTTTAGCCTAAGCTTTCGGGTTTCTAACGAAGAAAGGCCTAGCCGGAGCGTTTGGCTGACGGTTGTACATACTCCCTGTGGATTTCTTTGGACACAATGGCTTACTGGTGGGATTTAAGTTGTTTTTTACAGAATGGCGGTCACCAAATGATATCTAAATATATTGGTCAGTATATTGAACTAGGACTCTCTGGAAACATTCATATATATTAATAGAAGTAAGTTTGGAAATTCAGTTCGGAAAGGAGATATCTTTAATGTGCCGAAATGGAATGTAGCTGTACACTTTTCCCGTATACAAACCAATAAGCTGGTCATGCTCTTTTTAGCTATGCATCCGCGAATATTGGAAGGAGCAGTACGGTTGATGAATGCTCAAGGGGATTCGATTTTTGTCAATATGAGGCATGTTAAAAGTTTTCATTTTCCACATTAAAGAAACTCCGGGTCAGAAGTGATCCGGAGTTATTTCTTTTTCTCGATATTTTCATAGACCGAGGCAAGGGCTTGTTCAAATTTCCCGCTCTTTTTCGGTTTGTAATATTTTTTGCTGCGCAGTTTGTCCGGTAAGTATTGCTGTTTCACCCAGCCATTCTCGTAGTCATGCGGATAAAGGTAGCCGATGCCGCGTCCAAGTTCGGTGGCCCCTTTGTAATGGGCATCCTTAAGGTGATCCGGTACATCTCCACTATGGCCGCTGCGAATGTCGGAAAGCGCTGCATCGATTGCGACAATGGCCGTGTTCGATTTAGGTGAAAGGCATAACTCGATCACCGAGTTGGCAAGTGGAATCCGGGCTTCAGGAAAACCGAGCCGTTCAGCGGCTTCGACTGCAGCGAGTGCCCTGGGACCAGCCTGCGGATTGGCAAGACCTATGTCTTCGTAGGCAATGACCACCATGCGTCGGGCAATGCTGACAAGATCGCCGGCTTCGACCAAGCGCCCCAAATAATGAAGGGCTGCATTCACATCACTGCCGCGAATTGATTTTTGGAAAGCGGACAGAACATCATAATGGGCATCTCCATCCTTGTCATGCGAGAAGCTTTTTTTCTGCATGCATTCCTCGGCAATTTGCAGATCTATATGAATCGTTCCGGACTCATCGGGTTCGGTGGAAATGACGGCGAGTTCAAGAGCGTTAAGGGCACTGCGGACATCCCCGTTCGAAGCAGTCGCGAAATGGGTAAGGGCATCGAAGCTGACATCCGATTTATACGCACCAAGCCCCCGGTCTTCATCATGAAGTGCCCGTTCCAGAGCTTTGGTTATATCATTGGTTTCCAATGATTTGAGCTCGAAAATCTGGCACCTGCTCCGGATGGCCGGATTGATTGCATGGTAGGGATTGCTGGTCGTTGCACCGATCAAGGTGATCATCCCGTTTTCAAGATAAGGCAATAGGAAATCCTGCTTCGCCTTATCTAGTCGATGAACCTCATCAAGCAGCAGAATCACTTTCCCGGACATCTTCGCCTCGGCTGCCACGATTTCCATATCCTTTTTATTATTGGTCACCGCGTTCAGCGTCCGGAAAGCAAACTTCGTGCTCCCGGCAATCGCACTTGCAATCGATGTCTTGCCAATTCCCGGCGGACCATACAGGATCATGGATGAAAGCTGTTTGGCTTTCACCATCCTTGCGATAATTTTCCCTTCACCGACCAGATGCTCCTGCCCGATGATCTCATCAATCGATCGAGGCCGCATCCGGAAAGCAAGCGGTTTTATATTCATTGCGCACCTCTCCTTTTTATATAAGGTATCACAACTGATGGGGGAAATGCGCTGATTATGCTGTAAAAGAAGGCGAATTCGTATGATGGGGGTCCGTTTGGGGATGTAATTTGTGCTGTAAGGTTGATTATCCGCCCGTCCAACGCGAAAAATCGACCGTACTAACCTAATAATCCACCCACACCCGTAAAAATTCGTCATCTAATCAGTTGCATTCCATTCTTCATTTTCATTTTTCCTACCTTTCCAATTAGGATAATTTGACAAATGAAGGGCGGGTGAATGCATTTCCGGAGGGAATATGCTATAATTTCAAAAGAATTTAGAAACGGATAAATAATTTGAGGTGTATATGTATGAAGATATCTACTAAAGGCCGTTATGGTTTGACGATCATGATCGAGCTTGCTAAACATTATGGAGAAGGCCCGAAGAGTTTGAAGTCGATTGCCCAGACGCATAATCTGTCGGAGCATTATTTGGAGCAGTTGATTGCGCCGCTTCGTAATGCTGGGTTGGTGAAGAGTGTCCGCGGTGCGTATGGCGGGTATGTCCTGTCTAAAGATCCTCAGGAGATTACTTCGGGTGATGTCATTCGTGTATTGGAAGGGCCGATTACCCCTGTTGAAGGAATTGAGGATGAGGAGCCGGTGAAGCGCCAGCTTTGGATCCGGATTCGCGATGCTGTGAAGGATGTTTTGGATAATACGACGCTTATGGATTTGGCGAGCTACAAGGATACGGGTGAAATCGATTCTTATATGTACTATATTTAAGTGATTAGCAATGCGCCTATTATGTAGGCGCTTGCGTTTTTTAATGGAGGCGACAAAAAAGTGGACAGAATATATTTAGATCATGCTGCGACTTCACCGATGCATCCGAATGTGATCGATAGGATGATGACAGTCATGAACCATGACTTCGGGAATCCGTCGAGCATTCATGCTTTCGGGCGGGAGGCGCGCCATGTTTTGGATGAGGCGCGTTCGAGCATTGCAGCGAGCATCGGTGCGGGGCGGAATGAAATCATTTTCACGAGCGGTGGAACCGAGGCTGATAATACGGCGATCATTGGTATTGCGAATGCTTATAAAGAACAAGGGAAGCACATCATTACGACGGAGATTGAGCATCATGCGGTTTTGCATACATGCCAATACCTTGAGAAGTCTGGCTTTGAGGTCACATATTTACCTGTGAATGAAGCGGGGCTTATTTCAATTGCCGATTTAAAGGCGGCATTGCGGGACGACACGATTTTGGTTTCGGTCATGTTCGGCAATAATGAGGTTGGTTCGATCCAGCCGATTGCTGAAATCGGACAGCTGATCAAGGGGCATCAAGCCATTTTCCATACGGATGCGGTTCAGGCATATGGTTTGGTCTCCATCGACGTCCGTGAGCTGGGTGTGGATTTGCTGAGTGTATCCGCGCATAAAATCAACGGCCCCAAGGGAATCGGCTTTCTTTATATTCGTGAAGGCTTGAAGCTGAATCCGCATTTATATGGCGGGGAACAAGAACGCAAACGCCGTGCAGGTACGGAGAGCGTGCCGGCAATTGCCGGTTTTTCAGAAGCTGTTTTAATTGCACAAAGCACGATGGAAAAGAAAAGGGAGCAATACAAGCGATTTAAAGACGTATTGCTTGCCGTCTTCGATGAGGCGGATGTACAATATGAAATTAACGGATCTATGGAACAGTCACTACCGCATTTGCTGAATGTCAGTTTTCCGGGTACGAATGTGGAATCGATGCTCGTTAATATGGACTTGGTAGGTGTTGCGGTATCGAGCGGATCCGCTTGTACTGCTGGGTCAATCGATCCGTCGCATGTGCTTGTGGCGATGTTCGGGAAAGATTCGGAGCGGACGAAGAATTCGATTCGTTTCAGCTTCGGTCTGAACAACACGGAAGAGGAAGTAAGGCAGGCGGCCGAAACCACCGTTAAAATCGTTAATAGATTAGTGGGAAGATAATTCCTGCTTTAAATAAATGAGGTGACAGAATGAGAAAAGCACCACAGGACACCCGCGTCGTCGTGGGTATGTCAGGAGGCGTGGATTCTTCTGTGTCAGCCCTGCTATTGAAGAATCAAGGCTATGATGTGGTCGGGATTTTCATGAAGAACTGGGATGATACAGATGAAAACGGAGTCTGTACGGCAACGGAAGATTACAATGATGTAATTGCCGTTTGTAATCAAATCGGCATCCCTTATTATGCGGTCAATTTCGAAAAGCAGTATTGGGATAAAGTTTTCACTTATTTCTTGGATGAGTATAAAGCGGGCCGTACCCCGAATCCGGATGTAATGTGCAATAAGGAAATCAAGTTCAAGGCATTTCTTGAACATGCCGTAAGCCTTGGTGCCGATTATGTGGCTACAGGTCATTACGCACAGGTTGAATACCGGGATGGCGAATACAAAATGCTTCGCGGTGTCGATAATAATAAAGATCAAACGTACTTCCTGAACCAGCTTACTCAAGAACAGTTGGAAAAAGTCATGTTTCCGCTTGGACACATTGATAAGAAGGAAGTCCGTGAAATTGCGAAAGAAGCGGGTCTTGCCACGGCAACGAAAAAAGATTCTACAGGGATCTGTTTTATCGGTGAACGCAATTTCAAAGAGTTTTTAAGCAATTACCTCCCAGCTCAGCCCGGTGATATGGTCACGATGGATGGCAAGGTAATGGGCAAGCATGACGGATTGATGTATTACACCATCGGTCAGCGTCACGGTCTAGGGATTGGCGGCAGCGGCGAACCTTGGTTTGTTGCGGGAAAAGACTTGAAACGTAATGTTTTATACGTGTGTCAAGGCTTCGATAATGATGTGCTGTATTCCAATTCCCTTCGTGCAGTGAATGTCAGCTGGGTAGCGGAACATATACCGGCTGGTGAATTTGCATGTACGGCAAAGTTCAGGTACCGTCAAGAGGATAGCGGTGTTAAGGTGAAGGTCTTGGAAAATGGTGATGTCGAAGTCATCTTTGACGGGCCAGTCCGCGCGATCACACCAGGACAAGCAGTCGTATTCTATGATGGTGAAGTGTGCCTTGGCGGCGGTACGATTGATGAAGTATTTAAAAAAGGTGAAAAACTGACTTACGTAGGGTAAAATAAGCATGTCCCCAGCTGTGTTTGCGGTTGGGGACTTCTTTTGGATTGCGGGTGTACCGCCTGAATTCGACCACTGGCTTATGCTATACTTTTTAATATAAAAATGGAGTGTGAATGGATATGGATAAGAATCAACAAGGAATTGAATTTATGCAGCAAGGGAAATACGAAGAAGCGGCGAAAGTTTTTAATGAGGCGATCGAGGAAAATCCGAATGAGCCTGTTGCCTACATAAACTTTGGGAATGTATTGACTGCCGTGGGTGAAACGGATAAAGCGGTCAAGTTTTACAAAAAGGCGATCGAGCTGGATGAAAATGCAGCAGCGGCTTACTATTCATTAGGAAACTTATATTATGAATCCGATTCTAAACTAATCGAAGCAAAGGATATGTTTGAAAAGGCAATCCGTTTGGGACTGGATAACAGCGATGCTTTCTTCATGCTTGGATTGACATTGATGGCGTTGGATCAACCGAAATTGGCGATGCCTTATTTACAGAGAACGGTGGAGCTGAGCCCTGAGGACGTTGATGCGAGATTCCAATATGCGCTATGTCTTGCTAATGCGGAATTATATGATGAATTGATCAATCAACTGAATTTGGTTGTGGAGCGGGATCCGGGCCATGCCGATGCTTATTATAATTTAGGCGTTGCGTTTGCAGGCCATCGTGAGGATGCAAAAGCAGCGATGGTTTATTTTGATAAGGCTTTGGAAGCACAGCCTGACCATATGCTTGCTGCGCATGGTAAGAAACTGTTGGAAGAAATGAATGCTGAGTAAATAAACGGCATATGCATGGAAAGGTGGGGAGAAGCGTTGAGCCAGCAAGATTCGTTGGATTTGTTTTCAGAAGAGAAAATGTTCATGAAAGGAAGTCATTTAGTGACGATCTTTCATAATGAAGAAAATATGTACTCGGTTGTAAGAATTCGCGTGCATGAAACGAATCTGAATTATGAAGAGAAGGAAGCGGTCGTAACAGGGTATTTTCCAAGGATGCATGAGGATGAGATCTATATTTTTTATGGGGCCATGAAAGAACATCCGCGTTTTGGCCTTCAATATCATGTAGAGCATTTTCGCAAGGATCTGCCTCAATCCAAGGAAGGCATCGTCAGTTATTTATCAGGTGACCTTTTTAAGGGCATAGGGAAAAAAACAGCCGAAAGCATTGTTGAGACACTGGGTGAAAAGGCCATTTCAAAAATTCTGGCTCAGCCTTCGCTACTTGATGATATCCCGAAGCTATCCGGGGAAAAGGCAAAGGGCCTCTATGATACATTGGTCGAGCATCAAGGTCTGGAGCAGGTGATGATCGCCCTGAATCAATATGGCTTCGGTCCGCAGCTGTCGATGAAGATATATCAAATGTATAAACAGGATACGATCACGGTGGTTCAGGGAAATCCGTATAAGCTCGTAGAGGATATTGAAGGGATTGGTTTTGGACGGGCGGATGAACTCGGGCATCAGCTGGGCATTTCCGGCAGCCATCCCGACCGAATCAAGGCTGCGTGCTTGTATACGCTTGAATCACAATGCCTCCAGGACGGGAATATCTACATAGAAGCCGAGCAGCTATTGGAAGCGGTCAAACGGCTGCTGGAGGAAAATAAACGGGATCGCATTGAGTTCACGAACATTTCCTCGGAAATAATCGAATTGACTCAAGAGGGGAAAATAGTTGTCGAGGATCAACGAATTTATCCGCCTTCGCTATTCTATTCGGAAAAAGGAATCGTAATGAACATCAAGCGGCTGCTTGCTCAAACCGAGTATGAGGACCAGTTCCCGGAATCGGAGTTCTTGCTGGCACTTGGGGAGCTGGAAGAGCGGCTGGATGTTTCCTATGCCCCGGCCCAAAAGGAAGCGATCCAAACAGCCCTGCAATCACCCATGTTAATCTTGACGGGCGGACCGGGAACCGGTAAGACGACAGTCATCAAAGGCATCGTTGAGCTATATGCAGAGCTGCATGGTGTATCCATGGACATTAACGATTATAAAAAAGAAGGAAGCGATCCATTTCCATTCGTACTTGCGGCTCCTACTGGCCGTGCAGCGAAACGCATGGCCGAGTCGACTGGGCTCCCGGCTGTTACGATCCACCGTTTGCTTGGGTGGAACGGGAGTGAAGGCTTTTCCCATGATGAGGATAATCAGCTGGATGGCCGAATCGTAATCATCGATGAGGTTTCCATGGTGGATACGTGGCTGGCCCATCAATTGTTTAAAGCTCTGCCGGAAAATGTCCAAGTGATATTGGTTGGGGATGAAGACCAGCTGCCATCTGTTGGCCCTGGTCAGGTTTTAAAGGATTTGCTTGCATCGAATTGTGTACCGACTGTCAGTCTGGAACATATTTATCGTCAAGCTGATGGTTCATCGATCATTGAATTGGCCCATGAAATCAAAAAAGGAAGGCTTCCGGATGATGTCACGAAGCAGCAGGAAGATCGATCGTTCATTCGCTGCCAAACAGGTCAAATCCCCCAAGTAATCGAGAAAGTGGTTGCCAATGCCAGGACAAAGGGGTTCACGGCCAAGGATATACAGGTGCTGGCTCCCATGTATAGAGGTCCTGCAGGGATTGATGCACTGAATAAAATGCTTCAGGAAGTGTTCAATAGCAATGCAGAGGAAAAGCGGCGTGAAATTAAATTCGGAGACGTGATATATAGAACGGGAGATAAGGTTCTTCAGCTGGTGAACCAGCCAGAGGAGGGTGTCTTTAATGGCGATATGGGTGAAATCGTATCCATATTGTTCGCTAAAGAAAATACCGATCATGTCGATAAAGTGATCATATCGTTCGAAGGCATCGAAGTGACTTACACGAAACAGGACTTGAACCAGATTACACATGCATATTGCTGCTCCATCCATAAGTCGCAGGGAAGCGAATTCCCCATTGTCATTTTACCTGTAGTGAAAAGTTATTATCGGATGCTCCGCCGTAATTTATTGTATACGGCGATTACCCGAAGTAAAAATTTCTTGATCCTTTGTGGTGAAGAAGATGCATTCCGTCTAGGGATCGAGCGAAATGATGAGATGCGCCGGAAAACGACTTTGCGTGAAAAGCTGCGGGAGATTTTGAGTGAAGAAGAAATGCCGGAGGGAGAGGTACATCAGAAATCAAGTTATCTTGATATCCTCATGCATGCTGACCCGATGATCGGGATGGAGAATGTCACGCCATATGATTTTATGTAGCAGGTTCTTTTTGATGGATTTTGTTTAAAATTCAAGGTTTTGGTGGAACTAATATAGGATATAACTTAAACGTGAAAGAGTAGGGGGGATATGATGAAAAAAAGTTGGATAATAGGAATGGTCGTTGTCGTTTTACTGGTCATTTATGGGGCATCTTCGTACAACGGCCTTGTAAGTGCCAATGAAGACGTCGACAATAAATGGTCACAGGTGGATAACCAATTAAAACGAAGAGCGGATTTGATACCGAATCTTGTCGAAACGGTGAAGGGTTATGCTTCGCATGAAACGGAAGCCATTAAAGCGGTGAGTGATGCACGCTCAAAGCTGGCCGGTGCCAATTCGACTGAAAATGCGATTGAAGCCGATCAAGAATTGAGTGGGGCCTTGAGCCGTCTTTTGGTGGTTGTCGAGAACTATCCGGATTTAAAGGCCAATGACAACTTTAAGGGTCTCATGGATAGTTTGGAAGGAACGGAAAATCGGCTGACGGTAGCTCGAAAAGACTATAATGATGAAGTTACCAACTATAATAAAATGATTAAACGATTTCCGAAGAATATGATGGCAGGAGCGTTCGGTTTCGATGCCAAACCATACTTTGAAGTGACCGATCAAGAAAAAGAAACGCCAAAGGTTGATTTCGGGAGCGATAAATAATGAAAAGACTCGCTGTGTTTGCGCTATTCTTCATTCTCACGTGCAGTTTAGCAAACGTGGTCGCAGCACAACCTAACATCCCTGAACCAGTTGGGGATATATATGTTCAGGACTTCGCCGGAGTCCTGGATGATCAGGAAAAATCCGAACTCATCGAACTTGGGAAACGATTGGATGATGCCACAAAAGCACAAATTTCCGTTTTGACGGTTGATTCGATGGAAGGATCCGAGATCGAGGAATACTCGGTCGAGGCCTTAAGATCATTCAAGCTTGGTGATGCGGAGCTGAACAATGGAGTCCTCATTGTTCTGGCCATGCAAGAACAGAAAATCCGTATTGAAGTGGGCTACGGTTTGGAAGGGGCCATTACCGATATAAAATCTGGACAGATTTTGGACAGTGTGGCTATCCCTGCGCTGAAAGAGGGTAAATATGGTGTTGCCCTGACGGAAACCTATAAGGCCGTATATAACGATGTCACGAAAGAATACAACCTGGGTGACGAGTTTTATCAAGATCTCTCCGTTCAGCCTGAGTCTGAAACCTTTCAGCCATCTGGTTTACAGATTTTCCTCATTATCATCGTAGTCATCATCGTATTCATCCTCGATGCCAAGTTCTTTAAAGGGTTTTTCCTTCAAATGTTAATCAATATCCTTTTGATAATCATCAGTCGCGGAGGCGGCGGTGGCCGTGGAGGCGGCAGCGGCGGTCCACGGGGCGGCGGCGGAGGAAGTTCCGGCGGCGGAGGTGCCAGCAGGGGATGGTAAAGCAGGTGGATCAGACCGGGAAACCGGTCTTTTTTTTGCCTGATCCCTGTATTTCCGGAAGATCGAGCAACAATGGAAAACCTTTCAGCACATCTATTTTCAGCAGTAAAGAGATAATAAAAATGTTCGGAAAGGCGGGATGACCTTGCGGACGTTTTCATTATTGAAAGGGATGCCGGTTTTTACAATCAAAGGAGAAAGAGTCGGCACGGTCCACGATTTATCAATTTCTGAAATGGGTCAGGTAACAGGCTTGGTCGTTCATCAGCAAGCATTGTTCAAAAGAGCTTTCCATTTGAAACTTGACGATATTTCTTCATTCGGTCCAGATGGGATCGTCATCATGCAACAGGATTCAAGTTTAAGGAAAGTGCCTGCGGATTCCATATGCCTATCGAAGGACGAATTATTGGGACGCATGCTTTTTTCAGAAATGGGCGAAGAACTGGGTTTACTGCAGGATGTATATTTCAAGGAAAAAATGGGCACGATTATAGCGTATGAAACAACGGATGGGTTTTTCTCGGAGTCGACAGTGATAGAATCAAAACAGCCGCCTGCATTAGGGAAGGATACCATCATTGTTTCAGTTTATGAACAGTGAGGTGTCCATTTTGGAAATTAAATGTCCGAATTGCCGCAGTAAAGATGTTGGGAAGATTGGCGTGAATCAATATTATTGTTGGAATTGCTTTATTGAAATGACCTTATCCGAAGGGTTCATTAATACGCACCAAGTCGAGGAAGATGGAAGTTTAAGCTCATTGGACGATTTGTTTGAGGAAAATGACCGCCGCTTCAGTATGTAAATAACGGAAGAGGTGTTTGCAATGGCTAGACGTTCACGGAATACTCTAATGAATATGGGTTCGGACTTGATGAACTCGAAGATGATCAAGCGGAACATGAAGAAAATACGCAAAAGATTAAAGTCGTTATTATAGCGGGAATGGGTGTCCTGATAATGAGGGCACTCTTTTTTATGTATGAAAACCTTCCGCCTTTCGAAGAATAAATGTGCGGGAGGTGTTTATAGTGAGTATTCGTCTAAAGTGGTTTTATCGCCTGGGTTTTTTATTGCTCTTATTTTTCGTTATCTATATTTTTATGAAACTTAAGCCCATGTGGGGACCTGCCGTTACTGTATGCGTGACAGTGCTGCTGCCTTTTTTGATTGGTGCGTTCATCAGTTACTTGCTGCACCCTGTAGTGGAATATTTAAATGAGAAAGGGATGCGTCGCTGGCTTTCGATTACGATCATCTATTTGCTGTTTTTCGGAGGGGTTGGCTTTGCTGTGTATAAAGGTATTCCAGTGATGGTCAGCCAGGTTCGCGAGCTGTCGGAAAGCGTACCGGAATTGGTTGAACAGTACCGGGGCAGGATTGATAAACTCAACCATCAGACGGCGGCCTGGCCGTTCGGAATCCATGAAAGATTCGAAGAAGGTGTCACCCTTTTCGAAGGCTGGCTGAAGCGTATACCTGAAAAGGCGATGGAGTATGCTATGAAGATGCTTGATTTCATCGTCCTGATTGCGTTGATTCCATTCATTGCTTTTTATATCCTGAAAGATTTCACTGTTTTAAAAAAAATGGCATGGTATATGACCCCGAAGAATTTGCGCAAGCAGGGACGGGCATTCGTTCGTGATGTGGATGCGTCGCTTGGCGGCTATATCCGCGGGCAAATCATCGTCTGTGTCGTGATCGGTTTGATTTCCTCATTGCTCTTCTGGATAGTCGGGATGCAATATCCGCTTCTATTGGGGGCGATAATCGGAATAACGAATGTCATTCCGTATTTCGGACCGATTATTGGAGCCATTCCAGCTGTGATCATCGCCGCGACAATGTCAGTTAAAATGGTGTTGATCATCGCCGTAATCGTTCTTGTCCTTCAATTTCTTGAGGGAAATATCCTGTCGCCGCTCATAGTCGGAAAAAGCCTCCATATGCATCCGCTTTTCATCATGCTCGCATTATTGACCGGAGGTGAAATAGGCGGTATCACGGGCATGGTCCTTTCGATCCCCATCTTGGCTGTGTTGAAAGTTTTTGTACTTCATGCCCGCGTTCACTTTAGAAAGAAGCCGCCCCTTATTGACAAATAAAAGTCTTGTGAATATAATCCATTACATAAGATAATTCGTTGAAGGATGAAGTATGCTGAAGTCCATCTAAAAGAGAGGGGTCCCCCAGGCTGAAAGGGACCGCCAGGTGAAGAGCAGCAGAAAGCTAGTCCTGAGAGCAGCTAATACCTGCCGTCATGCCGCGTTAAGGCTTTTATGAAGGTGATGGGCCTGGGATGAATTCCTGCGTCCATAATCAGGGTGGTACCGCGAGTCAACTCTCGTCCCTGTTTTTGGGATGGGGGTTTTTTGTGTGCTCAAAATTACATAATTTCAAAAGGAGGATATATATATGAAGTATTTAACTGGTGCTGAAATCCGCCAAATGTATTTAGATTTTTTTAGTGAAAAAGGCCATAACATCGAACCAAGTGCGTCATTGGTTCCTCATGAAGATCCATCATTGCTATGGATCAATTCCGGGGTGGCGACGTTAAAGAAATATTTTGATGGACGTGTGATTCCTGAAAATCCAAGGATTACAAATGCTCAAAAGGCCATCCGTACAAACGATATTGAAAACGTGGGGAAAACGGCACGTCATCATACGTTTTTCGAAATGCTCGGAAACTTCTCCATTGGTGAATATTTCAAAGAAGAAGCCATTACATGGGCATGGGAATTTTTGACGGATGAAAAATGGATTGGGTTCGACAAAGAGAAATTGGCTGTGACGATCCATCCTGAAGATGATGAAGCATTCGAACTCTGGAATAAGAAAATCGGTGTTCCTGCTGAAAGGATCATTCGCCTGGAAGAAAACTTCTGGGATATCGGTGAGGGTCCAAGCGGCCCGAATACAGAGATTTTCTATGACCGCGGACCAGCATATGGCGATGATCCGAGTGATCCGGAACTATATCCAGGCGGGGAAAATGAACGGCATCTGGAAGTCTGGAATCTTGTGTTTTCCCAATTCAACCATAATCCTGACGGTTCTTACACACCGCTTCCAAAGAAAAATATCGATACAGGCATGGGCCTTGAACGTATGGCTTCCGTCGTTCAAGATGTGGCGACGAACTATGATACGGATTTATTCATGCCGATCATCCGGGCAGTCGAAGAGATTTCCGATGTGAAGTATGGTGTTGATTCAGAAAAAGATGTTGCATTCAAGGTCATTGCCGACCATATTCGTACGGTAGCCTTTGCAGTAGGTGACGGGGCTCTTCCATCCAACGAAGGCCGCGGTTATGTATTGCGCCGTTTACTCCGCAGAGCGGTTAGATATGCTAAGCAAATCAACATCAATCGACCATTCATGTTCGAGCTTGTGACGGTCGTCGGTGAAATCATGAAAGACTTCTACCCTGAAGTCCTCAAGAATAAAGAGTTCATTGCAAAAGTAATCAAAAATGAAGAGGAACGCTTCCATGAAACTCTAAATGACGGACTGTCCATCCTTTCTGAAGTCATTAAAAAGGAAAAGGAAAAAGGCGGTACGACCATCCCGGGCAGTGATGCATTCCGTTTATATGACACATATGGTTTCCCGATTGAGTTAACGGAAGAATATGCAGAAGAAGAAGGCATGACGGTCGATCAAGCCGGATTTGAAAAAGAGATGGATGCACAGCGTGAACGTGCCCGTTCAGCGCGTCAAGATGTTGATTCCATGCAAATCCAAGGCGGGGTATTGGGCGATATTAAAGTTGAAAGTGAATTTGTCGGCTATGATCAAGTTGCTGTCGAAGCCAAAGTTGCTGCCATCATAAAAAATGGCGAGCTTGTAACGGAGGCACAAGAAGGGGAAGAAGTTCAAGTGATACTGAACAAGACTCCTTTCTACGCGGAAAGCGGCGGACAAATAGCCGATATAGGAACGATGGCCAGTGAATCCGTGAAGGTTGATGTCCATGATGTCCAAAAAGCTCCTAATGGCCAAAATCTGCACCGTGTAACAGTTACTGCCGGCACTTTAACAGCAGATTCCAATATCGTTGCTACAGTAAATCAAGAAAATCGAATCCATATCACGAAAAACCATACAGCGACGCATCTTCTGCATCAGGCGTTGAAAGATGTGCTTGGTACACATGTCAACCAAGCTGGTTCACTCGTACAGGCTGAGCGCCTTCGCTTCGATTTCTCTCATTTTGGCCAGATAACGGCGGAAGAGATTGAACAGATCGAAACGATTGTAAATGAAAAGATTTGGCAAAGCTTACAAGTGAATACGGACTATAAAAACATCGAAGAAGCCAAGGCTATGGGCGCAATGGCCTTGTTCGGCGAAAAATACGGCAAGATTGTCCGTGTCGTTCAAATAGGCGATTACAGTCTTGAACTATGCGGCGGTGTCCACGTTCCGAATACAGCGGTAATCGGCTTGTTCAAAATCGTTTCCGAAAGCGGCATCGGTGCAGGGACTCGCCGTATAGAAGCGTTAACGGGTGCCGGGGCATACAAATTGATGACTGATCAAATCGGTGTCTTGAAAGACGCGGCGGCCAAATTGAAAACGAACTTGAAAGATGTTCCTTCAAGAATTGAAACGGTTCTAGCTGAAGTGAAGGATCTTCATCGTGAGAATGAAAGCCTTACTGCAAAATTAAGTAATATCGAAGCAAGCAGCCTTGTTTCTAATGTAAAAGACGTAAATGGCGTTCAAGTATTGGTGGCAAAGGTTCAAGCTACCGATATGAATAATCTGCGTGCCATGGCGGATGATTTGAAACAGAAGCTTGATTCTGTCATTATCGTATTAGGTTCGGCCCAAGGTGATAAAGTCAATTTGATTGCCGGGGTGACTAAGGATTACATCGACCGCGGTTTCCATGCTGGTAAATTGGTCAAAGAAGTTGCTTCCCGTTGCGGCGGTGGCGGTGGCGGACGCCCGGATATGGCCCAAGCCGGCGGAAAAGACCCTGAAAAATTGGATGCAGCACTTAATTTTGTTGAAGAATGGGTCTTATCGATTTCATAATCAATGGAAAGTGTTGTACAATGTAGGTAATAGTGGATTCTGGACGCTGAGGAGAGGTGCATGTTAATGAGTTCCTTTGATAAAACGATGAAATTTAATTTTCCCGAAGAACCATTCGAAAGAGATGTACAAGAAGTATTGTCTCAAGTCTATGTTGCACTTCAGGAAAAAGGTTATAACCCGATCAACCAGATTGTCGGATATCTATTATCTGGTGACCCGGCCTACATCCCGCGCCATATGGATGCCCGAAACATTATTCGTAAGCTTGAACGCGATGAAATCATCGAAGAATTGGTTAAGTCGTATCTTAAGAACCATCGAGAGGAATACTAATGCGCACAATGGGACTTGATTTAGGTTCAAAAACCATCGGCGTTGCCGTGAGTGACGCGATGGGTTGGACTGCACAAGGATTGGAAACGATCAAAATTAACGAAGCTGGAAATGACTTCGGCTTTAAACGCCTCAATGAAATCATAAAAGAGCATGATGTTTCTAAAATTGTCCTCGGTTTACCTAAAAACATGAATGGGACTGTTGGACCGCGAGGCGAGATCAGCCAAGATTTCGCTAAACGATTAGAAAACAAATTCAAGCTGCCGGTGTTTCTCTGGGATGAACGGTTGACAACTATGGCGGCTGAACGTGTCCTTCTTGAGGCGGACGTGAGCCGAAGCAAACGCAAGAAAGTCATTGATAAAATGGCAGCTGTCATGATTCTGCAAGGATTCTTGGACAGACAAACAAATTCAATATGAGGTGAATACAAATGGAACACGGCGAAAACAACATTACAGTAGTAGATGAAAACGGAAATGAGCAGCTTTGCGAAATCCTTTTCACATTCGACTCAGATAAATTCAACAAATCTTATGTACTTTACTATCCGATGTCTGCAGAAGATGATGAGGAAGAAATTGAAATCCACGCTTCATCATTCGTACCAAGCGAAGATAATAAGGATGGTGAACTTACACCGATCGAAACAGAAGAAGAATGGGATCTTGTCGAAGAAATGTTAAATACATTCCTTGACCAAGAAGAAGCAGAAGAAGAATAAGATTAGAAAAAAACCGGCCCCTAAAGGTCGGTTTTTTTTTGAAAAGAGGCTCAAACTAAAATTTTAAAACAAGGTTGAATGGGAGCGGGTGTGCGAGACTCCTGCGGGGAAAGCGTGTCTAAGGAGACCCCGCAGCGGAAGCCAAGGAGGCTCCCGAGACCGCCCGCGGAAAGCGAGTGCCTGGAGTGGAAATCAAGTCCACCACCAAATAACATTTTATGGTTCGGTTGTGACCATTCCGAACCACTTTTTTAGACAAAAGGGTTTCGATGATTTTATACAAAGTTGATTGGAATGGAAGGTGCGAGACTCCTGCGGGAAAAGCGTGTCAAAGGAGACCCCGCAGGCGGAAGCCGAGGAGGCTCCCGAGACCGCCCGCGGAAAGCGAGTACCTGGAGTGGAAATCAACGTTCAAACTGTACAAACCCTTAATAACTCAAACTCGATTTTCAGTCTGAACCGGCCTCCATAAAGGTCGGTTTTTTCATTTATGTACCAGTAACCCCTTATCTTTTCTCTGCGAATAAAAGCATAAAAGTAGCAAGCGGACCCAAAAATAATGATAGCAAGAACCAATTCATTGCCGTTCTATTTTTACCTTGAGCAAGTCCGGCGTTTATGAGTGCCAATGTCCCCCAACCTACAAAATAAGAATTATCCAACTCCTTCACACCTTTCTTTATCCTTAAATTAATCATACCATTCCTACATGAATATTCCTGTCATTTCCTCAAATGCCTAACACATGCAGGAAATAAATTTTGGTGCATTTTTTAAGCTGAAGAGATAAGTATCACTATTTTCCTATTTATATTGACAAAAGTAGTGCGTTTTTGCCATAAATAGAGTATTGATGAATGTAGTTTTGCAAAAAACATGTAATTATTTGTTGATTTTAGTATAATGTTCGAAGCAAAGATTAATTAGAGAAAGCATCTTCTAGAAACCATTCTGTGGTTGGTGTGAGTTTGCAGGGGGAATGAAAATGGATGAAAAAGATAAAAATTTATCTAAAAAGGAACATATCCGAATGAAATTGTTAGAACAGCAAGGAGAAGCCAAGCAGGTTCGTAAAATCATCATGATTACGATAGCTTCGCTTATTTTACTAATTGGGATAGTTGGTCTTGTCGGCTTTTTATATATCAACTCAGCCATGAAACCAGTCGATCCAGATGATGACACCATCAAGAAAGTGAAAATCCCAATCGGTTCTTCCGTTAACGGAATTTCAACACTGCTTGAAGAGCAGGGAATAATAAAGGACGCACGCGTATTCAAATATTATATTAAATTCCGCAATGAATCCGGTTTTCAGGCAGGGGAGTATAAATTATCACCTTCCATGCCAATTGAAGATATCGTCACAAGCATCAAAACCGGAAAACTCATGAAGGAAGCTGCAATGAAAATAACGATTCCTGAAGGAAAGCAGCTTATCCAAATTGCCGATATCATCGCAGTGAAGACGGGTGAAGATCCGAAAAAGGTCTTTAAGAAATTGAATGATAAGAAGTTCGTAAATTCCATGCAAGAGAAATTTCCGCAGCTTTTGACATCGGAAATTGAAAATGAAAAGGTTTTATATCCGCTTGAAGGGTACCTTTTCCCAGCTACTTATGACTTTTATGAGGAAAAGCCGACCCTGGAATCGATCGTCATCGAGATGCTGAAGAAAACGGAAGAGACCTTGCAGGCTTACGAGAGCCAAATGGACAAGAACGATTATTCCGTACACCAGATGCTGACCTTCGCTTCGCTTGTTGAAGAAGAGGCGACGGCACAAGTCGATCGCGGAAAGATAGCATCCGTCTTTTACAATCGTATTGAGGAAGATATGCCGCTTCAAACGGATCCGACCGTTTTGTATGCGAAGGGTTCACATAAGAGCAGGGTGTTTTATAAAGACCTTGAGGTGAAATCCCCTTATAATACGTATAAGAACAAGGGGCTGCCGCCAGGGCCGATTGCCAATGCAGGAACGACATCGATCGATGCGGTACTGAAGCCTGAGAAAACGGATTATCTGTACTTTTTGGCAACACCTGAAGGGGAAGTCCTTTACTCCAAGACCTTGGATGACCACAATAACAAAAAGGCAGAGCATATTTCCAATAAATAAATAAATAAATAAATGAAATGAGACTGAGGGGGGAGGGATATTACTTTCCCCTTGTTTTTATGATAGAATAGTACAAGTGAATTTTTGATCCGATTTTAATCGGTGACGTAACTCGGCGAATGCCGGGTTTTATTTTGAAAGATAAGGAAATGTAGATTGTCAAGCATACTTGTTTCAGCTCCTTGTGAAGAAATTGTCCAATCAATTTTTTCATGTTACTGACCAAGCGCTTTTGTTTTCCTTATAATTGGAGGAAACGTTTTGAACGGAAAAATAGAACAATATCTTCATTCCTTAATTCCGGAGCGTACGGGTTTGCTTAAGGAGTTGGAAGATTTTGCGATGGAAAATAATGTGCCGATCATGGAGCCAGAAGGCATTGAGGTGCTGCTTCAGATTTTAAGGCTTCATCAGCCAAAGGCGATATTGGAAGTAGGTTCGGCGATTGGCTATTCGGCCATAAGGATGGCCGAGACCCTTCCGGAAGCTCGAATCGTCACACTTGAACGGAATGAAGCCCGTATTGAGCAGGCAAGGGCCAACTTCAAGAAGGCGGGACTGTCGGAAAGGATTACCCTCATTGAAGGGGATGCCCTTGAAGCGGGTCCGAAAGTGATGGAACATGGCCCGTTTGATATCATCTTCGTTGATGCAGCTAAAGGGCAGTACAAGCGATTCTTTGAACTGTTTGAACCATTCCTTGCTGGTGCTGGCATCATCATTACAGATAATGTTTTATTCAAAGGCCTGGTTGCCGAAAACATT
This sequence comes from Peribacillus sp. V2I11, assembly GCF_030817135.1. Classification (NCBI taxonomy): domain Bacteria; kingdom Bacillati; phylum Bacillota; class Bacilli; order Caryophanales; family Bacillaceae; genus Peribacillus; species Peribacillus sp. V2I11. The sequence continues at coordinate 4,105,877 of NZ_JAUSYW010000001.1, forward strand.
GAAGACATGGAAATGACGAGAAGAAAGCGAGCTCTCATCAAAAAAATCAGAGACTTTAACATCTGGTTACATGAACATCCAAATTTCGATACGGTAATTTTGCCGATTGGTGATGGTGTGGCCATTAGTAAACATAGAGGTGACAAAAATGAAAAAGCCTGAATTACTCGTGACTCCGACAAGTGTCGATCATATAAGAGAACTCATCGATGCTGGCGCTGACGCCTTCGTCATTGGCGAACAACGTTATGCGCTTAGGCTGGCAGGGGAGTTCAAACGTGAAGATGTCGAGAAGGCGATTGAGCTTGCGCATGCCGCGGGCAAGAAAGTATACGTATCCATGAATGCCATTTTTCATAATGAAAAAGTGGATGAGCTTGAAGGGTATGTCACTTTCCTTAAGCAGGCTGGTGCCGACCGGATCATATTCGGTGATCCCGCAGTCTTAATGGCTGTCCGTGCCGTGGCACCCGATATGCCCCTGCACTGGAATACAGAGATGACGGTTACGAACTGGTACACATGTAATTATTGGGGGAAACGCGGTGCTGTCCGTGCCGTGGCTGCCCGTGAGATAAGTCTGGACGAGATAGTGGAAATGAAGGAAAATGCCGAAGTGGAGATTGAAGTGCAAGTGCACGGCATGACATGCATGTTCCAATCGAAGCGTACTCTCTTGGGCAATTACTTTGAATACCAAGGCAAGGCATTGGAAGTGGAAAATCGGAAGGAACATAGAAATATGTTCTTGCATGATAAGGAACGTGAAAATAAATACCCGATTTATGAAGATGAAAATGGTACACATATCATGAGTCCGAATGATATGTGCATGATTGATGAACTTCAGGAATTGATTGATGCGGAAATTGATTCGCTGAAAATCGAAGGGGTATTACAAACACCGGAATATATCGTGGAAATGACAAAGTTATATCGGGAAGCGATTGACGTATGTGCTGAAGACCCTGACCGGTATGATGATAGGAAATCGGATCTTTTTGAAAAAGTCAAAGCGGTTCAGCCGGATAGCCGTGAGTTGGATACCGGGTTCTTCTTTAAAGAATCGGTTTATTAAAGAAAAGGGTAAGAGAAAGAGGAGGAATAGCCTTGAATGCTATTGCTGATAAAATTTCCAAGATCGTTGATGGAAAGAGAGTCATTGTAAAAAAACCGGAATTGCTGGCTCCGGCCGGCAATCTGGAAAAATTAAAAATTGCCGTTCATTACGGCGCGGATGCCGTGTTCATTGGCGGTCAGGAATATGGTCTTCGTTCCAATGCCGGAAACTTCACGTTTGAGGAAATGAAGGAAGGCGTCGAATTCGCTAAAAAGTATGGCGCTAAAGTATATGTAACCACAAATATCTTCGCACATAATGAAAATATCGATGGTCTGGATGAATACCTGGAAGGTCTTCAGGAGGCTGGGGTTCATGGTATCATCGTCGCCGATCCATTAATCATCGAAACCTGTAAACGGGTCGCTCCGAATGTCGAGATCCATTTAAGCACACAGCAATCGCTTTCGAACTGGAAGGCTGTACAGTATTGGAAAGAGGAAGGCTTGGAGCGGGTTGTTTTGGCACGTGAGACAAGTGCTGATGAAATCCGTGAAATGAAAGAGAAGGTCGACATCGAAATCGAGGCTTTCGTTCACGGGGCCATGTGCATTGCCTATTCTGGACGCTGCACCCTTTCGAACCATATGACGGCGCGTGATTCGAACCGCGGCGGCTGCTGTCAGTCTTGCCGCTGGGATTATGATTTATATGAGTTGGATCAAGACGGGGAAAAGGCTTTATTCGATAAAGAAGATGCTCCATTCGCAATGAGTCCAAAAGACTTGAAGCTGATTGAATCACTGCCAGGCATGATTGAAATTGGCATAGACAGCTTGAAAGTCGAAGGAAGAATGAAGTCCATTCACTATATCGCTACAGTTGTCAGCGTCTATCGTAAAGTGATTGATGCGTATTGTGCCGATCCGGACAATTTCAAGATTAAACAAGAATGGCTGGAAGAGCTTGATAAGTGTGCGAACCGTGAGACGGCATCATCGTTCATGGAAGGGGAAATTCCTGGGTATAAACAGCAAATGTTCGGGAATCATACCGTAAAGACTCGCTTCGACTTCGCTGGATTGGTGCTTGATTACGACGAGGAAACTAAAATCGTTACCATGCAGCAACGCAACTTCTTCAAGCCTGGGGATGAAGTGGAGTTTTTTGGACCGGAAATCGAAAACTTCACTCAAAAAATAGGTACGATCTGGGATGAGTCAGGTAAGGAGCTGGAGGCAGCCCGCCATCCGCTTCAAATTGTCCGCATTCAAGTAGATAATAGAGTTTATGTGAACAATATGATGCGGAAGGAGAATTGACATGACAAGAAAGAAACCAGTGGTCATCGGAGTTACAGGAGGGTCGGGATCAGGTAAAACAAGTGTTACCCGTTCCATTTTTGAATTCTTTCAAGGACATTCCATCTTGATGATCGAACAAGATTATTACTATAAAGATCAAAGTCATCTGCCTTTTGAAGAGCGCTTGAAAACGAACTATGATCATCCGCTTGCATTTGATAATGATTTGCTTATCGATCACATTAACGCATTGCTGCGCTATGAAACGATAGAAAAACCCGTTTATGATTATTCGATCCATACGCGTTCAGAAGAATTCATCACCGTTGAGCCCCAGGATGTGATCATCCTTGAAGGGATTCTTGTGCTGGAGGATGAGCGCCTCCGAGACCTGATGGATATGAAGTTGTATGTTGATACTGACGCAGACTTGCGGATCCTTCGTCGGATGACCCGTGATATTAAAGAACGCGGCCGTTCCATAGATTCCGTCATCGAACAATACATCAGTGTAGTCCGTCCGATGCATAATCAGTTCATAGAACCGACGAAGCGTTATGCCGACATCATCATTCCAGAAGGCGGTCAGAACCATGTGGCGATTGACCTTATGGTGACAAAAATTCAAACAATCCTTGAACAAAAGTCTTTTTTGTAATAACATAGCATAAATAATGATAGGGGCCTTTTTCCGCCGTTTATTTAAATAATCCCATTTATTTATTGGGAAAGACTGGACAAATGTTGGAAAACGCAATACTCTATTCTTGATACAGAACGAACCGGCTGCTCACCGCAGTCGGTTTATATACTAAGGAACGGATTGTTTCTTAGTATCGAAGCGCGTACTTTTTAAGGCGCGCAATTATATATTTTGACTCGATTTCAGGGTTAAGCACTATATAGTACATAAACTTGTCACAGCAAATGCTTGCTGTAAGAATTTGAAGGAGTGAAGGGTTTTGGCAATTGAAAAAGAATATCCAATGACTAAAGAAGGTAAGTTAAAGCTTGAACAGGAACTGGAACAGTTAAAAACGGTTAAACGTAAAGAAGTGGTGGAAAGAATCAAAATCGCCCGCAGTTTTGGGGACCTTTCCGAGAACTCAGAGTACGATTCCGCAAAAGAAGAGCAGGCTTTCGTTGAAGGACGCATTACAACAATCGAAAACATGATCCGTAATGCAAAAATCATTGAAGGCAATGATACGAATACAGATACAGTTTCACTTGGAAAGTCGGTAACATTCGTGGAACTTCCAAATGGTGACGAAGAAACATATTCCATCGTAGGAAGCGTTGAAGCGGATCCATTCGAAGGGAAAATCTCCAATGATTCCCCAATCGCGAAAAGCCTGATAGGGAAAAGGGTCGGCGACAAGGTATCGATCATGACACCTGGCGGCGAAATGAGCGTCAAGATTGTTTCCATCAGCTAATTAAATGCAAAAGAGGATGTCCATGGGGCATCCTCTTTTTTATCGGAAAAATGCCGCGTTAAATTTGTTCATAATTGTTTAAAAATTCGCACCTCGTCAACAATGGTTACGAGGTGTATTTTATGAAAAAGAAACGAATGAGGTTGCTGGCTCTTTTTTTGACCACTTTTATGCTGATGCTCATTGGCAGGCTTGCCTACATCCAACTTATATCGACAGAATCTTTTTCAAAGCATGATGTGAACCTGTTAGAAGCAAGCGTGAATCAGCGTTCACAGATATTAAAGATTGATGATGGACGCGGAAAGTTTTATGACAGAAATGGGGAACCGCTAGCACATGAAGAAATCCCGACGCTCGTCCTATTTCCATTTTTGAAAAAAATGACATGGCCTATAGATGAAGTGGCCTCGATAATAGGCAAATCGGAAGCGGAATTAAAACGGGCGATAGAACAAGCGGATGAACCATTCGTCTTTGGGGGGGATGATCCGATAGAGTTGACGTCCAGCCAATCGAAGGCAATCAATGAATTGAAGATTCCCGGGGTCTTTGCCGTGAACGAGAAATTATATCCTGAACAAACCCCTGCCGCGCAGTTGATCGGAACGACGAATATATCTGATGCGGAAAAGAAAAAACGTTATCCGGACATGAATTTATCTCCTGAAACGAAAATAGGCAATACGGGGCTGCAAAGGACCTTCGATGAGTTTTTGCTTTCTTCAGGTGAATCAAAGCTCGTTTTTCACGTGGACGCCAGTGGAGGCCCAATGTTCGGTGTCGATGTTAAATATGTGGAACCTGCGAATCCGCTTTACCCGGTGAAGGTCGTGACGACGATCGATAAAGAAATTCAGGAGAAAGCGGAGAAACTCGTCGATGAACGCGGGATAAAAAAAGGCGGTCTCGTACTGATCGATATTGAAAAAAGTGAAATCGTCGCCATGGTATCACGTCCGGCGCTTAATATAAAAGATCCGAATGGCGAAGGGGCCGTCAATATGATGCTGACTCAAAAAACGCCGGGTTCCGTCTTTAAAACGGTCACGGCAGCAGCGGCCATCGATTATGAAGCGGCCAGTCCCACCCGGACATTTAATTGTAATTTGACGATAGACGGCAAAACGGATAAACAGAGGGAACTGGGCATGCTTAATTTTGAAAATAGCTTTGCCCAAAGCTGCAACAGGACATTTGCCGAATTGTCACAGGAAATAGCTGAAAAGGATCCCGAGTTTTTGGATAAATATGCAAAAATGTTAGGGTTGGTTGGTGAAACGGGCTGGCAAGGGGACGTCTATCACACCGAAGTTACTCAATTGCATCATGAACAAACCGGGAAGGTCTGGCATGATGACGATTTAAAAAAAGATCCCAAAATGATTGCCAAAACAGCAATTGGCCAGCAGGATGTCCAAACGACACCATTAGCGATAGCGAATATGATGGCAACGATTGCCCGCGGCGGCAAGAAGGAACAGGTCAAAGCCGTTTCCAAGGTCGAATTTAACAATAGTACGACCGTAGTCGATTTTCCCAATCAAAGTATTGGCGGCGAAACACTGTCTCCATATACAACGATGAAGATGCAGCATCTTCTTAGGAAGGTCGTGACGGAAGAGAAAGGGACGGGCGCTTCCTTGAGAGATTTGCCTGTTGAGGTCGCTGGCAAGTCTGGAACAGCTCAGACCAATATCGAAAAAGGGAAGCTCAATAAATGGTTTGCGGGCTACTTTCCATATAAAAATCCCAAATATGCTCTTGTTACCGTAAGTTTTGAAACGAAGGAAAACAGTTCCAGCATGACGCCTCTTTTTTCAGATATTGTAAAAGTCCTGTACTCCAAGGACCAGGACAATAGCGAGAATTGGCGAAAAGAGTAGGAAACCCTTCCCTTCTATATCTGGCCAAATCATGTTAAAATGAGGCAGTAAGAAATGGTAAGGGAGGAATGGACCTTGGGCTCACGTTTCAATCAGAGAGATCAAAAAAGAAAAGTAAATAAAATATATAATATTGCAATCGCCATCGTTTCCATTTTAATCGTCATTGTCGCAGTCACGATTTTCTTAAGTGATGATGGAACCGAATCAAAAAAAGCCACGACTGAACCAAAGCAAATCGCCGAGACAGATAAGGGGAAAGAAGTGGACAAACCTGCTGGCAAAGAGGAAGAAATGGATTCCGAGAAGGAAGACGCAGTAGGAGATAGTGAAGCAACAGAAGAAGATGCAGAAAAAGAAGATAGTAAAGCAACAGACGAAGATGCAGAAGAGAAGGCTGAAGATGATGCAGATCCAGAAAAAGCAGGAGATGCCGAACTTGTGGAAGTGGAAGGCAGCGGCGATGGCAATGTTGCAGCTACATATACAAGTGAGGGCTGGAAACCAGTAGGAACTGAGCAATCCGGTGAGCACACTACAAGCTTTGAAAAGGGCTCGGTCGATTGGAATGAAATGAGTAAAGCCATAGCAAGTGGAGCTGGAATCGATGAAGGCAGCATGAAGCTATGGTGGCTGCAAAACGGCGGTTCGCCCACCACGGCAATCGGTACCGTTTCTGAAGGAGATAATCCTAAAACCTTCCGCGTTTATATTGAATGGGTGGACGGATCGGGTTGGAAACCTGTAAAAGTCGAAGAGCTGAAGACAAACGATAAAAGGTAATGGTCAAAAATGTATAAACGAAAAACCCCCGAAAGGAATTCCACTTTTCGGGGGTTTTTCATGGTGATCATTTTTTTGCTTTAAAGTGGACGACTGCACTATAAAAACGTCTGCCTTCTTCACTTACATACATTTGGTGTGACACGGATTCCACCTGGAGCATGATCGCTTTATTGATTTCAATTTGTGATTGAATTTTTTCTTCAAGATTCTTAATGCTTTCTGCCTCGAAAAATTCTATTTTATCTTCGAATAAGTTTAAGTCGAGTTGAAAACTCATGACTGTTCCCCTCCAACATTCAGATACTTTTAGTTTAACACCATTTTGGCCGAATCTGAACCTAATGAATTTGCCTAAAAAAACAAGAACTGTTTCTGTGTTTATTTCATATTATGCTTATAGGTTTTATTATCTTATCATAAAAGGTGATTAAAAATGGGCAGAGAATTCATAGATTTATTTGAAGAATGGTCGAAATCGTATGATGATACGGTTGGTGGACACGATATTGAGTATCAAGAGGTTTTTAAACATTATGATAGCATATTGGACAGCGTCACGGATCGGGCTCATGGTCATGTGCTGGAGTTCGGAGTGGGTACCGGGAATTTGACGGAAAGGCTTTTGAATAAAGACCTAAAGGTATCGGGAATAGAACCTTCACCCGCGATGAGGGAAATAGCGTTAAGCAAGCTGCGCGGAAAAACGGAAATTGCAGATGGCGATTTTATCGATTTTCCGCAGCCGGAACAGGTTGATTCGATCGTGAGTACGTACGCGTTTCACCATTTAACCGATGAAGAAAAAGAAAAAGCGATAGTCAACTATGGAAAGTTACTGAATACTGGTGGTAAAATAGTGTTTGCGGATACGATGTATCAATCAAGGGAAGCGCATGAACGAGCGATTCAAGATGCAAGGCAGGCAGGCTTTCATAATTTGGCGAACGATTTGCAAACGGAATATTATACTACGATTCCTTTTTTGGAAAAAGTGCTTGAAGAAAATGGATATAATGTGAACTTCGAGCGCTGCAATCAATTTGTCTGGATTATGGAGGCGGAAAAATTATAGGAAGAGGTTTTTACTAATGAAAGTAGCCATAATCGGAGCAATGGAAGAAGAAGTTACAATTTTACGTGATAAATTGGAAGGTTTGGAGCGGGTGACCATTGCGGGTTCCGAGTTCAATACAGGCACACTGAATGGTGTCGAGGTCATTTTGCTTAAATCGGGAATCGGTAAAGTGAATGCGGCAATGTCCACTGCGATCCTGTTAGAGAAATTCAAACCGGATGCCGTCATCAATACTGGCTCAGCCGGCGGTTATCATCCAGCACTAAATGTAGGGGATGTGGTCATATCCACGGAAGTACGGCACCATGATGTCGATGTGACGATTTTTGGATATGAGTACGGTCAAGTCCCTCAGCTGCCTGCAGCTTTCATCCCGGATGAAAAGCTTCTCGCGGTCGCAGAAGAAGCAGCAAAAGAAATCGAGGATATACAAGTGGCGAAAGGGTTGATCGTGACGGGGGATTCTTTCATGAATGATCCTGTCAGGGTTGAATTCGTCAGAGGGAAATTCTCTGATTTATATGCGGTGGAAATGGAAGCTGCTGCCATTGCTCAGGTAGCCTTCCAGTTCAAAACACCGTTTGTCATCATTCGTTCCCTTTCGGATATCGCAGGTAAGGAGTCCAATATTTCCTTTGATAAATTCCTGGAAACAGCGGCTCTTCATTCAGCGGCACTGATTTTGAAAATGGTTGAAAAAATGAAATGAATGGTAAGTGATCAGCGGAAGCCTTTCTGCTGATTTCTTTATTGCATAATCCTCATTAAATTGGTAGGATAACTATGAAAGGATGTCCAAATATGAAAGTCTTTAAAAACATTCATGAGTTGATAGGGGAAACGCCGATGATGGAAATCACCCATTTCCCGCTTCCGGATGAAGTCCGTATCTTTGCCAAACTGGAATACTTTAATCCGGGAGGCAGTGTGAAGGATCGGCTTGGTCAAGAACTGTTAGCCCAAGCGTTACAGACGGGGAAGGTGAAAAAGGGCGGGACGATCATCGAACCGACTGCCGGAAATACTGGAATTGGCTTGGCGTTGGCTGCGATAAACAGTGGAGTGAACGTGATATTTTGCGTTCCGGAGAAATTCAGTGCCGAGAAACAGGAATTGATGCGTGCCCTTGGAGCAAATGTGATCCAGACCCCGACAGAGGAAGGGATGGCAGGAGCAATCGCCACGGCTAAGGCGCTGCTGGCTGAAATTCCGGGATCTTATTGTCCCCAGCAGTTCGCCAACCCATCCAATCCTGATGCATATTTTAAAACGCTGGGACCTGAAATATGGGAACAGATGGAAGGCGATGTTGATGTGTTTGTTGCCGGTGCCGGGACGGGCGGGACATTCATGGGAACATCGCGATATATAAAAGAAAAGAACGCTGCTGTCAAAACGGTCATTGTCGAACCAGAAGGATCGATTTTAAACGGCGGCAAAGCAAGACCCCATAAAACAGAGGGGATCGGGATGGAATTTTTACCTGCCTATATGGATGAAACGTATTTTGATCAAATCCATACGATAAGCGATCGTGACGCTTTCCATATGGTAAAGGAATTGGCGATCAAAGAAGGCCTTCTTGTCGGCAGTTCTTCCGGCGCGGCATTTGCAGCGGCCATGAAAGAAGCAGCCAGGGCTTCCCGGGGGTCGAATATCGTCGTCATATTTCCGGATTCCAGTGAACGATACTTAAGCAAAAAAATTTATCAGGGAGGAATGTAAAATGAGAAAAAAAACGCAATTGATCCATGGCGGCATTTTTGGTGATGAAAAAACAGGAGCGGTTTCGGTGCCGATTTATCAAGTGAGCACCTATAAACAGGATGGTCCGGGAAATCATCGGGGATATGAATATTCCCGTACGGGCAACCCAACCCGACATGCCCTCGAAGAATTGATCAAGGATCTCGAAGAAGGAAAAAGGGGTTTCGCCTTCGGATCAGGAATGGCAGCGATGACCGCGGTCATGATGCTGTTCAGTCAAGGTGATCATGTATTGATGACCGATGACGTTTATGGAGGGTCTTTCCGGGTCATCACTAAAGTGCTTAACCGCTTCGGGGTGGAAGCTACGTTCATCAATACGAGTGACATACACTCGATCGAAAAAGAGATAAAGGACAATACGAAGGCACTGTTCATTGAAACCCCGACGAATCCATTATTGAAAATCACCGATCTGGAAGAAGTTTCAAAAATCGCTAAAGAAAACGGCATCCTCACCATTGTGGATAATACCTTCAGTACGCCATACTGGCAAAATCCACTTACACTTGGAGCCGATATCGTGCTTCATAGCGCTACGAAGTACCTGGGGGGACACAGCGATGTTGTAGCGGGTCTTGTCGTGGTGAATGATGAAAAACTTGGCAATGACCTTCATTTCATCCAAAACTCTACAGGAGGCGTGCTAGGGCCCCAGGATTCATGGTTGCTGATGCGAGGCATTAAAACGCTGGGAATCAGGATGGAAGAACATGAAAAAAATACATCTGAAATCGTACGTTTCCTATCCGGGCATAAAGATGTTTCGAAAATCTATTACCCAGGTCTTGAAAACCACCCAAATCATGATATTGCCAAAAAACAATCACGTGGATTCGGTGGTATGGTTTCATTTGATGTCGGCAGTGCCGAAAAAGCCGAGTCCGTTTTGAATAAAGTGAGATTCTTTACACTTGCGGAAAGTCTGGGGGCGGTGGAGAGCTTAATTTCCATTCCAGCCTTGATGACACATGCTTCCATTCCGGCTGAGCGCCGTGCAGAGCTTGGAATAACCGATGGGTTGATTCGCATTTCAGTCGGTTTGGAAGACGTAGAAGACTTATTGGAAGACTTGGAACAAGCGCTACAAGGATAACCGGGGAGGGACCGCTTCAAAGCTGACTGCCATTATTTACACCCTGACATTTGGAATAAATATGGTAGAATGAGATATCAATATCTTATTAGCTTGAAAGAAGGTGGAATGGCATGAAAAACCGCAAAAAGCAAACGGCGGCAATGCTGCGTTCGAAAATGGTCGATTTTAAACAATTTGCGATCACTTTGTTATGTGTGGGTTCGTTCTTCTATTTAGGAACCATCCTTCCCTCTGGCGACAAAGCGATGATTGACACATATGTCTATATGGGAGCGACAATCATGTTCCTGGGCATATCCATAGTATTTTTCCGATTATCCAAAAAATATAAAAAGATCTTGGCCGAAATGGATGACCAGGACTCTTTACAACAATAGAAGCAAACCTGATTCTTTAAAAGAATCAGGTTTTTTTGTTTTTCTGACGTTGTTGCCTGGATATGGGCAGATTTATCATACTACTTGCCTCCTTTAAGGTAATAATTGCTCTTGTAAGTGGGTAAAAAGATAGAAATTTCAAAAAAATAGGCAAAAGCCGTTTACAAATATTGAATTTGTGGATATACTTACCAGGTAATAAAAAATATTCCAAAGGAGGTCGAAGAAAATGACATTGTATCTGTATGGAGTCGTCACTATTAGCCGGTCCGTTTCAAATGACAATCATATACCATTCGACCTGTGCCAAGCGGAATATTTCTAAAGCAATTTGGCTTTATTAATCATTCAGACATAGCGGCCGCAGGGAGAAGTGTTTTATCCTGCGGCCTTTTTATATTTTCCAAAAATCCCCGCAGGAGGACGTAACTTTCTGCGGCCTTTTTATGCCTTTTTGTTGGGCCGCTCCCTTAAAGGAGGTGATATTATGACACTGAATATGCTTTTTTTCACAATCACGATTAAAATGAAAAAAATGACTGCCGAGGAATGTTTGCAACAGGAGAGAATCCACAAGATTCGAGAAGAACATCTAGATAAAGCGTTGAAGCATCGTCCTTTTTTCTAAATATATACGAGGTTGGTATCCCGTTTCATAAAAATAAATTCAAGAAAGGTGGAGGTTAATATGTTCAACTTGTTACACGTAAAAGGAGAGAAGCGTTGCTATTGGCAGGAGAAGGATACCGGCTAACGGATTTGCCGGTGCATTGCCAGCATTGTCATGGTTTGTATGTATATATACAGTGGAAAAGGCCATTGGAAACATGAAAAATTGAAGGTATGTTGATTAATGGTCATGACGCAGATTAACTCGGAACACAACATTAGAAATGAATATGTAAAATAAAAAACTCGGCACTCGGGCCGAGTTTTTTTCTTTGCCTGAATCAGCAGCACGGACCTGATCCTCCATAACCAAATCCACATCCCGGCAACCACCAAAACCCGAAAATGAGCAATAAAATCAAGAGGACAATAAACAGGCCATAACCAAAGCCGTAACCGGACCCTGCATAACAAGGAGCAGGAGCCGGATAACCATAGCTGCATCCGTATGGTCCATAGTTATATCCCATTGTAAAGACCCCCTTTCCCTAAAAATTTCCCTATCATTATATGAACATTTGCCTTCGTTCGTTTGGGAATTCATCCAAGCTGGTTTGAACATTTTACACTTTCATGATTTCTTTTAGTGGGACAGACACGAACAAGCCCAATGTTGCATAGGTATGAATAGGGAAGCCAAAGAAACGGGGGATGAAACCAATGCCCGGAATACTTACAGTTGTCGGTTATATTATCAAAGAATTTTACTTATTCGTTTCCTATGTGAAAAACAACGCTTTTCCCCAGCCCTTGTCATCTCAGGATGAAAAGAAATATCTGAAGCTTATGAGTGAGGGAGACGGTGATGCCCGTAACATCCTGATTGAGCATAATCTCAGGCTTGTTGCCCATATCGTCAAGAAATTCGAGAATACGGGCGAAGATACAGAGGATTTGATTTCGATTGGGACAATTGGTTTGATAAAGGCCATTGAGAGTTATTCGGATGGGAAGGGTACGAAGCTGGCCACATATGCGGCGCGATGCATTGAGAATGAGATCTTGATGCATTTACGAGCGACAAAGAAAACGAAGAAAGATATTTCCCTGCATGATCCGATCGGTCAAGATAAAGAAGGGAATGAAATCAGTTTAATCGATGTACTGAAATCGGAATCGGAAGATGTCATCGATACGATTCAGCTCAATATGGAAATTGAAAAAGTGAAAAAGTATATTGATATTTTGGATGAACGCGAAAAGGAAGTCATTGTAGGCAGGTTCGGACTGGATTTGAAAAAGGAAAAAACCCAGAGGGAAATCGCTAAAGAGCTTGGCATTTCCCGCAGTTATGTATCAAGGATCGAAAAACGTGCCTTGATGAAGATGTTCCACGAATTTTACCGAGCAGAAAAAGAGAAGGAAAAGAAAGCTAAAGGATAGGGATGGTAAATGTCAAAGAGAGTGCGGGGAAATTTCCCCGCACTCTTTATTTTTAATATTTATTTCTGATCATATCTGCAAATGCATGATAAATCTCGATTCCCTGAAAAAGGAACAGACGTGAAGCGGTTAAAGAAAAGACCCCTACCATAATTAGTCGGAACCACATATGAATCACTCCTCCATTTTATTTATTTATAAAATGTCAGAGCGTAAGGCTACGTAATTCGCCTGGAAAAAAACCGGACTGAGATATCGTTGGCGAAGATTTGAGTGAAAATATAGAAAACTTAAAATGGAAAACTCGAAAATGAGAATAATGATAAGTGACTGCCAGGAACTGAAGGAAGGCACGAAAGGCTGTTTCTTGTCTGCCTTATCCCAATGATGAACATCGGTATGTTCTTCAAGGGTTAGCTGCTGTGCATGATGATGGAACTGTACCGGAAGTGTCCAAAGGAGCAGGATGATGGCAGACATGTGAATAAAGAATTTCATATGAATCACCCACCCCTTTTCCAAGAATATATTCATCATAACATGCTTTTAATCCGGGATATAGAAAAATGTTCTGAAAATATACTGAAAATTCCTTTTAATTAGAAAAATATTGAATGAACCTCTATAATGGGATTAGTGATAAAAAGGGGGCAATGCAGGATGGCATATTCTTTGACGTGGGATTTGGATATCTTTTTTAAAGGAGGAAGCTCTTCTAAGGAGTTCCTGACTTTTTTAGATGGAATTAACGATGAGGTAAAAGAATTAGACCGACTTGTAAGCAATATCAATCCAGAAGGAAATGATGAAATAAGTTTATTCCAGGCATTTGATCTTTTTAAAAATACAAATATGAAATCTTCACAGGCAGGTGCTTTCGTTGGATGCCTGGAAGCTCAAAATGCGCAGGATAAAAATGCTGGTCAGCTGCGGATCAAACAAATGAAGATAGTCGCTTCACTAAAAATGGTGTTAAGCAAGCTGGATGAAAAGTTGATACAGCTTGATGATGCGTTTTTTGATAAAATCCTCGAAAAAGAACCATTGAATGAATTGAAATTCGTATTGAATGAACGTCGGGAAAAGGCAAAGGAAAAGCTTTCCGTGAAGGAAGAATCATTAATCACCCAATTGGCCATGGACGGCTTCGAAGGTTGGAGCCAAATGTATGATACGATCGTCGGATCAATGACCATTCCTTATAAGGGTGAAAAGCTTTCTGTAGGCCAAGCGGCGAATAAATTTTCTGATCCTGATGAAAGGGCCCGAAAAGAATTATTTACTGCGTGGGAACAGGCTTGGGAGGAAAAAAGTGACCTTTTTGCCCGGACTTTGAACCACTTGGCAGGATTCCGTCTCAGTGTGAATGAAAAAAGGGGCTGGGATGATATTTTGAAAGAGCCTCTTGAAATAGGGAGGATGAAAAAAGAAACCCTCGAAAGCATGTGGAATGTAATCGCCGATCATAAGGAGCCGCTTGTGAAGTTTTTAGAAAGGAAAGCGGAGTTACTGGATTTGGATAAATTAAGTTGGGCGGATTTGGATGCACCGCTCGCTGTTACGGCAGAGTCCAAAGTAATGGATTATCAAGAAGGTGCAGACTTCATCATACAGCAATTCTCTAAGTTCGGCTCTCAATTAGCAAACTTCACCCAAAAAGCTTTTGAAGACAGATGGATTGAAGCTGAGGACAGGCCAGGTAAGAGACCAGGCGGCTTTTGCACCGGCTTTCCATTAAATAAGCAGTCACGAATTTTCATGACGTATTCGGGTACCCCATCCAATGTATCGACATTGGCTCATGAATTGGGACATGCTTTCCATTCTTATGCGATGAGGGATATTCATCCATTGAATCGGTCATATGCAATGAATGTGGCTGAAACAGCCTCTACTTTTGCTGAAATGGTCGTAGCGGATGCAGCTGTGAAGGAAGCGGCCAGTGAGGAAGAAAAGCTGGTGCTTTTAGAAGATAAAATTCAGCGTTCCGTGGCATTATTGATGAATATCCATGCCCGCTACTTATTCGAAACAAGGTTTTATGATGAGAGGAAACAAGGATATGTAAGTGCCGAACGGTTGAATGAACTGATGGTCGATGCACAAAAAGAAGCTTATGGCGATGCTTTAAGTGATTATAATCCAACGTTCTGGGCTTCAAAGCTCCATTTTTATATTACAGGTGTACCATTTTATAATTTTCCGTACACATTCGGATACTTATTCTCATTAGGCATATACGCGAATGCCCTGAAAGAACCCGCAGGATTCGAAGAAAAATATATCGCTCTATTAAAGGATACCGGTTCCATGAAGGTCGAGGATTTGGCGGAGAAACATTTAGGCGTCGATTTAAAGACCCGGGATTTTTGGGAAGAAGCGGTCAATGCCTGTATGGAGGATGTAGAAGAATTCATGCGTTTGACCGATCCCCTAGCCCGAAAAGCATAAGATGGGTTTTAGGCTGGAATAAGAACGAAAAAAGCGGATGTCCGTTAGGACATCCGCTTTCTTATTTAAACTTTCTTCAGTTTAAATGGACTGACCATAAGTAATGATAATATAATCATGAGGGATAAGAAAAAGACCGGATGGAAATACGGGATGGCTAGATAACTTAAAGTAGCGATGCAGCCCGCAACCGTAATTGGAACTCCTGTAAAATATCCATTGCTTTCACTAATATTGAAGCGGGCGAGACGAAATGCGCCACAGCCAATATAGAAAACCGTGAAGAGTGTGCCGGGTGCTCCGAATTCTATTAATATTCCTTGGTATAATAATAGAGCTGGTGCGACGCCAAAGGATATGATGTCACACATGGAATCAAGTTGCTTACCCAATTCCGATTCAATGTTGAATTTCCGTGCAACCATACCGTCAAAGCGATCTGCAAGGGCAGCCAGGAAGATTAAAAGCAGGCTTAAATTCAATTGGCCGTGCATCACGGCAATTATTGCAAATCCACCAAGGGATAAGTTCATTAAAGTAAGTATATTTGCTGTTTGTGCTTTCAATTTTTTAATGGATTGATCTAGGGCGTGTAATAAAAACATCTTTTCACTCCTTTCAAATGAAACAAATTAAAACAAATTATATTAAACATAAGTATTTATTATATAATAATATTTTATTTAACACAATTTATGCAAGGGATTTATAGAATAATTTTACAATTTGGAGTGGTTATATTTGTTTCAGTCTTTGTATCGCATTCTTATTGAACTGACGAATGGTCAGTATTCATCAGGTTTATTAAAGCATTTCAGCCAATCTCGTTGGAGCAGGCCCTTAATTTTATTTTATGTAAGGACATTCAACCTTAATCAAGAGGAATTTGGTAAGGAGTTAAAAGCTTATACCAATCTTCACGAGCTATTTACAAGGCAGTTAAAGGCGGACGCCAGGCCAATTACGGAAGTTCCTTATGCGGTAGCTTGTCCTGTGGACGGTGTTCTCGAGGATTCAGGGGAGATACGCGCTGATAAAAAGATCGTCGTTAAGGGAAAGGTATATTCAATGGAGGAAATGCTCGGGGATGAGCTTTTTTTGGCAAAGTACTTGGGCGGCAAATATCTCGTGTTATACTTAAGCCCGAGTCATTACCATCGGATCCATGCACCAATCAAGGGTTCTGTAGTCAAACGTTGGACCCTTGGAAGGAAATCATACCCCGTTAATAAATGGGGGATGAAATATGGAAAAGAGCCATTATCAAAAAATTATCGGACAATAACTGAACTTCAAAATGAAGCGGGAAGTCTGGCAATGGTGAAAGTCGGGGCCATGTTCATAAATTCGATCGTCATCACTGATGATTCGGATGAATTGGAAAAAGGACAGGAATTTTCTTATTTCAGCTTTGGGTCCACAGTGGTGCTTCTTTTTGAAAAAGGAAGCTTTGAACTTGAAGGAAACATTTCCATTCCCGCAGATGTCCGTGTGGGTGAAACAATCGGATTCATGAGGGCCGTCTAACTTCAAATGAAAATAAGAGGCTGACATTTGATGTCAGCCTATGTATTTCATATTATTGATCGGATTTTATGCGTTAAGGATCTTCGATGAATTTCCGTTTCTATAAGGCGGATGAATTCGGTACTCAACTTTAAGTTCTGCGCTTTAAAATAGGATTCAAGCAACAGGTCATCAGATAGTTTTTGCATCAGAACGCCATTTACGGCTGCTCACCTCCAGTAGGGATTGCGAGGAATAATTTGGTGTTTACTTGCATATATTGATAAGTCTTCCTTGATGTACCCCTACTGTATCAGAAATAAACGTGGAGAACAATCGTTCTGTTATCCACAGTTGAAAGTGGATAACCTGTGGTTAAGTTGTTTACAAAGTGATCGAAATGGTGCACATCAGTATGGAAAATGTTAGTAAAGTTATCCACAGGTTGAATAATTGAAATTTTTGTCGAAATCTTTTATGAATAATTAGTTCTTTGGTTCTGGTCAGCCTGCAAATTTCCCATTCTTTAATAAAAAATGCCTTTCCATATCTGAAAACATACATTATGATGTTTTTTTACCGTCAGCCCTTCTTTCCTAATTTTTTTTGAAAGTGAGCTGAAAATTCGATATGATGGAGACGGTAAATTTTAATGAAAATATAGAGGTGCCAATATGCTTAATTTATTTTTACCGAGTGAACATGTTAAAAGCATTTTTAATATAGATCCTCAAGAATTGAAAAAAAGAGGGATTAAGGGAATCATTACCGATTTGGATAATACTCTCGTTGAATGGGACCGGCCAACTGCCACTCCCGATTTAATCAAATGGTTCGACAATATGCGGGATCATGGGATTTTAGTGACGATTGTGTCCAATAATAATGAAAATCGGGTTCGGGCTTTTTCCGATCCGCTTCACATTCCGTTTATCTTCCAGGCCAGAAAACCGATGGCAAGAGCTTTCCATAAAGCCCGTAAGACAATGGGATTGAAATTAGAAGAAACGGTTGTGATCGGCGATCAGTTATTGACGGATGTATTGGGAGGGAACAGAGGCGGGTTTCATACGATCTTAGTGGTTCCTGTGGCACAAACCGACGAATTCAGAACAAGGATCAATCGTTATTTTGAAAGAAAGATCATGGCGTTTTTTAAACGAAAAGGAATGATAGAATGGGAGGATCACAATTGAACAATCATCAAGAATTAGTGTGCATCGGCTGCGGTGTCAAGGTCCAGACTGAAGATCCGAAGGAGTTGGGTTTTGCCCCAAAATCGGCTCTGGAAAAAGAGAGCATCGTTTGTCAGCGCTGTTTTAAATTGAAACATTATAACGAAGTTCAGGATGTATCCTTAACAGACGATGACTTCTTGAAAATCTTGAATAAAGTAGGCGAAACCGACTCTTTAATCGTCAAAATCGTCGATATTTTTGATTTCAATGGAAGCTGGCTGCCTGGCCTGCATCGATTTGTAGGAAGAAATGATGTTCTTCTGATCGGAAATAAGGTTGATCTATTGCCTAAATCCGTAAAACCGAACAAGTTGATCAATTGGATGAAGCAATCGTCCAAGGAATTGGGTCTTAACCCGATTGATGTCCTGCTTGTCAGTGCGGAAAGGGGAAAGCACATCCTTGAAGCAGCTGATGCGATTGAGCGGTATCGAAAAGGTAAAGATGTCTATGTGGTGGGCTGTACGAATGTAGGGAAATCGACTTTCATCAACCGTCTTATAAAAGAAGTGAGCGGTGAAGGTGATATCATCACGACTTCCCACTTCCCTGGGACTACCTTGGATATGATCGAAATTCCTTTGGATGATGGACAGGCATTGATCGATACACCAGGAATCATTAATCATCATCAAATGGCTCACTATGTGGACAAACGGGATTTCAAGGTGATCATGCCGAAAAAGGAAATCAAGCCGAGAGTGTACCAGCTGAATGAAGGGCAGACGCTATTTTTCGGAGGGTTGGCCCGGTTGGACTATGTCTCAGGCGGAAGGCGTTCACTGACTTGCTACCTTTCTAATGAATTGAATATTCACCGTACGAAACTGGAAAATGCCGATGAATTATATAAAAACCATGCCGGGGAATTACTGACGCCCCCGCGGCCTGAACAAATCGAGGAGTTTCCGAAGCTGATTCCACATGAATTTTCCTTGAAAGATGGTAAAATGGATATTGTGTTTTCTGGTCTTGGCTGGGTGACGGTCAATGAGCCAGGAGCGAAAATCGTTGCACATGTTCCAAAGGGCGTCAATGTGATCGTTCGCAAATCATTAATCTAAATATAGGGGTCGTCTAGTCTATGAAAAAGATATATGGGGTAATGGGAGATCCAATTGCACATTCGATGTCACCGGACATTCATAATGATGCATTTGAAAAAGAAAATATAGAAGCGGTTTATCATCATTTTCATGTGACACCAGAGCGTTTGAGCGATGCCGTGAAAGGCATGAAAGCCCTTGGTATAGAAGGGTTTAACATCACGATTCCTCATAAGACTTCAATCATCCCTTTCCTTGATGAAGTGGATGAACTGGCCCTTGCAATCGGGGCTGTAAATACGGTTGTTAACAAAAATGGTCGGTTTATAGGGTATAATACAGACGGAAAAGGATTTTTTAAATCTTTATGCGATGAAATATCAGGTGACATCAAGGCTAAAAAAACGTTAGTGATCGGAGCGGGCGGTGCTGCGCGTGCGATTTATTTTACCCTCGTAAAAGAAGGGGTAAAGCAAGTTGATATTGCAAACCGGACAAAGGAAAGAGCGGCCCAGCTTGTTTCTGATTGCCCATATGATAAAGTATCGAAGGCACTCTCGATTATCGAAGCGGAAGAAAGCTTATCACAATATGATTTAATCATCCAAACGACTTCTTCTGGAATGAGTCCGGAATTGGATCATTCACCGTTAAAGGTCGACCAGCTTAAAACCGGTGCAATTGTCAGTGATATCATCTATAACCCCCTGCAAACCAAGCTGCTGCGTGAAGCTGGGGAAAAAGGGGCGGAAACGCAAAATGGTCTGGGTATGTTCATCAACCAGGCCGCGCTCGCATTTGAGATATGGACAGGCATTATGCCGGATACAGCAAGAATGACAGATATTGTCTTGAACAAACTAGGAGGTAACACATGTTAACAGGAAAACAGAAAAGATTTTTACGATCAAAGGCCCATCACCTCAACCCAATTTTTCAAGTTGGTAAAGGCGGCGTCAATGATAATCTCATCAAGCAAATTGGTGAGGCGCTTGAAGTACGTGAATTAATCAAGGTCAGCATCCTTCAAAACTGTGAAGAGGACCGCAATGATGTGGGACTTTCTTTATCAAAAGGTGCACGGGCGGAATTGGTTCAGATTATCGGCAACACAATTGTGCTGTATAAAGAATCAAAAGAAAACAAACAACTTAAATTACCTTAAGGAACCTATCTATGAAAAAAATTGGAATTCTTGGCGGTACATTCAATCCTCCGCATATCGGGCATTTAATTATAGCGAATGAAGTGCTGGATGCCCTTGAGCTAGATGAAATCAGGTTCATGCCAAATCACGTTCCTCCACATAAGGAAAAATCGGAGGAAGTATCCGATATGGACAGGTTGGCCATGTTGGAAAACGCGATAGCCGGAAACCCATCTTTTTATATTGAGGGTATTGAAATAGAAAGAAAAGGCACATCTTATACGTATGATACAATAAAATTGCTGAAAGAACTTGAGCCAACCAATGAGTTCTATTTCATAATTGGCGCAGATATGATTGAGTACTTACCGAATTGGCACCGTATCGACGAGCTGGTGCATATGGTCAATTTCGTCGGGGTGAAGCGCCCTGGATATAATGAAAAGACCTTATACCCAATCACGATGGTGAAAGTCCCCCAGATGTTCATTTCGTCTTCCATGATACGAAGGAAGTTAAGAATGGGGAAAACCGTGAAATATTTAATAGCAGATCCAGTGGTGAAGTATATTAAAGGGAATGGTTTATATGAATCGTGAGAAAGCATTGGCGCTGGTCAAAGAACAAATCACCGAGCGCAGGTACATTCATACCTTGGGTGTGGTCGAGTCAGCGATTGTACTTGCTGAACGGTATGGTGCCGACGTCAAAAAAGCGGAATTGGCAGCCATTTTCCATGATTATGCAAAATTTCGTCCAAAAGAGGAAATGGAGCAAATTATAATCGCTGAAAAAATGGACCCGGCGTTACTTGAATACAATATGGAGCTGTGGCACGCTCCTGTCGGGGCTTTTCTGGTGAAAAAGGAAGCTGGCATTCAGGACGCTGAAATCTTGGATGCCATTGCCTATCACACGTCTGGCAGGGTTGGCATGAGCCTTTTGGATAAAGTCGTATACCTTGCTGACTATATTGAGCCGGGACGTTCTTTTCCCGGTGTCGACGAAGTCAGGCAGACAGCAAAGCAAAATTTGGATCATGCTGTCATCCAGGCTTTAAGGAATACAGTTGTTTTTTTAATGAAAAGGAATCAGGCAATTTACCCTGACACATTTAAGACATATAATGATTTGATCATGAATTTGAAGGAGAAGATGTAATGACTGAACGTGAACTTCTTGTAATTGCAGCAAAAGCGGCGGATGATAAAAGAGCGGAGGATATCGTGGCATTGAACATGCAAGGTATTTCCCTTGTAGCGGATTACTTTTTGATTTGCCACGGTAATTCTGAAAAACAAGTACAAGCAATAGCTCGTGAAATGAAGAGCAAAGCTGATGAATCAGGAATCAATATTAAACGTCTTGAAGGTTTTGACGAGGCGAAATGGGTCCTTGTGGATCTTGGCGATGTAGTGGCCCACATATTCCATAAAGATGAAAGAAACTACTATAACCTCGAACGTTTATGGGGAGATGCACCTTTTGAAGATCTAGAGAGTGAACTGACTTCATGACTTACGAACGCTTTGCCTATGTATACGATGAATTGATGAAGGACGCACCTTATGAAAAATGGCTGATGATCCTTACGGCGAAGCTGGAACAGTATGGAATTGATGGAAGGAAAGTCCTGGATTTAGCGTGTGGAACCGGGGAAATGACCGTTGAATTGGCGCAACACGGATTCGAAGTCACCGGCGTGGATTTATCTGATGAAATGCTTCTTGTTGCTAATGAAAAAGCGGTTAAGCTTGGATTATCGATTCCACTTTTCCAGCAGAATATGGCAGAACTCGAGGGACTTGGCCAATTTGATTGTGTCACGATTTTTTGTGATTCGCTGAACTACCTTCGCGATGAAGAGGATATAGTCAAGACGTTCAGCCGGGTTCATGAGCATTTGAAGGATGGCGGATTATTCTTGTTTGATATCCATTCCATTTATAAAATGGAAGAAATCTTCCGTGACAATACGTTTGCCGTCAATGGTGAAGAAGTTTCCTATATATGGGACTGCTACCCGGGTGAAGAACCTTACAGTGTGGAACATGATTTAAGTTTTTTCGTAAGGGACGATGAAAGCGGTCTGTATGACCGTTTTGATGAGTTGCATTATCAACGGACCTATCCGGTTGAACAATATAAAAAGTGGTTGGAGCAAGCAGGTTTTACGGTTTCTGAAATTATGGCGGATCTTGAAGAAGCACCGCTTGCAACGGAAACCGAAAGAATCTTGTTTGTAGCCAGTAAATAATAAAGAGGTCAAGAATCTCCGTCGTACATCACATGTACGAGTGGAGGTCTGACCTCTTCTTTTTTTTATTTTAAGAAGGAAATGAGATATAGATTACGAATATTAATAAGGATGGCCGAACTGCTTTTCAACTTCGTGTAGATCCTCTGCAAACTTTTCATGTGTCGCTTGAAAAAGATGATGGAACATTTCCCCGGTTTCAGCTTCCAAAACCTTGATCCCCTCACCCGTTATTCCACCCTTTACACAAACCTTTTCCTGCAGGGTCGGCAATGTATAAACTCCTTTACCAAGCAGTTCCCCTAAGCCAACCAGCATGTTTTCAGTCAAAGTCGTAGCGGTTTCTTTATCGATCTTCGTCGTTTGGCAAGCCGCATCAATAAAAGCTTGCGCTAAATAGCTGAAGAAGGCAGGACCGCAGCTGACGATATCGGAAGCTACCCGGGTGATATCATTTTCAATGATGACCGGTGCCGAAATGACAGAGGCCAAATCATATAAAGCCGACTTTTTCTCCTTACTGCAGCTCTTGCTGAAACTCAGTAACGATACCCCTGAACCCACACGGTTCGTTATGCTCGGTATAAAACGGGCACAGGGGGCATTCACTGCCAATTCAAGCTGTGAGACTGAAACTGGGCTTGTGATGGAAATAACCAGCTGATCCCTTTTTATATGATGTTTGATGCCTTGTAATAGGCTGTTAATTTGTAATGGTTTTACACAAAGAAAGATAAAGTCCGCTTGTTGGACGATTTCGGCTGCGCTTTCCGCAACCTTGATACCAGGGTGTT
Organism: Peribacillus sp. V2I11; assembly: GCF_030817135.1. Classification (NCBI taxonomy): domain Bacteria; kingdom Bacillati; phylum Bacillota; class Bacilli; order Caryophanales; family Bacillaceae; genus Peribacillus; species Peribacillus sp. V2I11. Next base: position 4,129,161 of record NZ_JAUSYW010000001.1, read on the forward strand.
TCTCTTTCAACACCAATGCTTTGGAAAGCGTGCGATTTGTAATGATTAAATCTGCCGGATTCAATATTTTTGCCTCCAGCCATGCCTCGATTAAAATGGTACCCATATTTCCGGTTCCGATAACACCGATTTTCTTCAATTCCGATCAACTCCTCTCACTTAAAGCGATTGATACTCCTAAAAACACTATGTATTTTTAATCTGTCCTATGACAATGTATTGTGCGAAATCCAGCAAGGAGGAAAAGAAATGGAAGGAATTTTAAAAAGGAAAATGACGATGATTACCGTTGCCGTGGCATTTGTGGCAGCGGGCATTTACTTTTTTTTGCAACAAGGGGAGGATCCTGCTGATACGGAAGATATATTTTCCATTGCTGCAAAAGAAGCTGAAATCGAACAAAGTGAAAATGAAACGCCTGCCGAACCTGAGATCATTAAAGTGGACGTTAAAGGAGCGGTCAAGTCCCCTGGCATATTTACTGCAAAGGCAGGTGACCGGGTAATTGATTTGATTTCGGCTGCGGGCAGTTTTACGGACAAGGCTGATAAGGATAAAGTGAATTTTGCCCAAATCGTCGAAGACCAAATGGTCATTTATGTTCCGGAAATAGGTGAAGAAGACAAGGGGTACTTGGAGAATATACAAGTCGGGTCGTCTCGTGATGCCGTTTCTGGGGGGACGTCAGGAGGACTGGTGAACTTGAATACAGCTACACAGGAAGATTTGGAAACCTTGACGGGAATTGGACCATCCAAAGCGAATGCGATCCTGGAATACAGGGATACGGTAGGGAAATTCAAGGAGGTCGATGAATTGAAAAAGGTAACGGGAATCGGCGATAAAACATTTGAAAGGTTACGGGATTCCATTTCCGTGAAATGAATGATCGAATATGCTACACAAATGGACAGGAAGAGGGTAAAATTGAAGAAAATCATACTAAGGGGATACAACATGAACAGAATTAGTTGGGATCAATATTTCATGGCGCAAAGCCATTTATTAGCTTTAAGAAGTACATGTACACGCCTCACGGTAGGGGCGACGATCGTCAGGGACAACCGAATCATTGCAGGGGGATATAATGGGTCCATTGCGGGAGGGACGCATTGTATTGATGACGGCTGTTATGTAATTGATAATCATTGTGTCAGAACGATACATGCAGAAATGAATGCACTTTTACAATGCGCGAAATTTGGGGTGCCTACTGATGGGGCAGAAATATATGTGACGCATTTTCCGTGTCTTCAGTGCTGTAAATCACTTATCCAGGCTGGCATCAAGGCTGTATATTATGCGGAGGATTACAAAAATCATCCATATGCTCTGGAATTATTTAAACAGGCTGGTATCAAGACCGAGAAGGTCGAAGCAAAAGGGGCCATCGATGTTAATGGAAAACAAAAAAAGGACTTTGTATTCTCATTGCTAGATCAACTTGAACGAACAGGCCTGGGAAAAGAAGATTTATTGGAGCTGGAAAAGCAGGCCAATCAGATATTTGAAAATTAAATAGGACGGGGGCAGGCATGGCTAGACATCTTATCTTACTAGCCGTTTCGGCCACATTTGGTGTTACGGCCCATTCTTATTTAAATGTAAAGCTGCTGATCATTATCCTTATTTTTCTCTGTTTCCTTTATTTTCCGGTGGGGTTAAGTGTGAAGGCCCTTAGTTTTCATTTGGTGATCATGGGGATATTTTTAGGGGCCGCCTCCTTCTCCGATCACCGAAACAAAACTGCCTATCATGGAACGGAAAGCCAATTTATCATCACATTTACCGACCAACCGAATATTGATGGAAATTCATTAAAAGGATTCGTGGGCAGTGAGAAAGGCGAACGGCTAGTGCTTCGTTATAAAATCACCTCCGAATTGGAACAGGAAAAACTGAGTCAGTTTCTGCGAATCGGTTTATCATGTCCGGCTGAAGGGACATTGCAAATTCCCGACAAAAACAGGAATGAAAACAGTTTCGATTACCAGCGTTATCTTTTGCGCCAAAGCATCCAATGGATATTCAAAGCGGATTCCATTTCATTTCAAGAATGCAAAGAGGGTGGAAACTCGATTCTAGTTTCGATTCGTAATTTGCGCTTGAAGGGAATTGCGTATATTAGAGAACACTTTCCGGAAGAATCGAGCGGTTTTGTCACAGCTCTCATATTCGGCGACCAGACATATATAGATGAAGGTGACCTTACTAATTATCAGCGATTGGGTCTGGTTCATTTACTGGCGATTTCCGGCCTTCATGTCAGTTTTTTAACGGGGATGTTATTTTACTTCGGCATCAGGATTGGGATTACACGGGAGAGAATGATGGTGGCCATCTTAATCTTCCTTCCGGTTTACATGTTACTTTCAGGTGCCAGTCCATCAGTGGTGAGATCCTGTTTAATGGCTATGCTTTTCTTTCTACTCTTGTTATTCAAGAAGCGGATCTCGGCGGGTGCCGCAATCGGATCGGTTTATATGGCACTATTGTTTTTCCGGCCTAATATGCTCTATGATATAGGCTTTCAGCTTTCATTCGCAGTCACTTTCTCCATTATCATGTCTTCAAGCATTTTCTTGCAATACCCGAAGAAAACAACGCAGCTTTTCATCATCAGTTCCATCTGCCAATTGGCAGCCCTTCCGATTTTGCTTTTTCACTTTTTTGAAGTATCCTTTCTTGGCGTGTTTCTGAACGTATTGTATGTTCCGCTTTATTCCATCATATTGCTGCCATTTTCACTGATTTCCCTCCTTTTTCATTTATTACTGCCTTCCTTGGGGCAACCCCTCATATCATTATTGAATTTCACCTTCGTACTCTGTAATAAAGCCGCGGATGCAGCATCGGATTTGCCGCTGGCCTCCATTCCGTTTGGAAAACCAGCTTTCATCATGATGGCATTACTTGTTATTTCCCTTTTAGGGTTATATCTGGCTTGGGATGTATCTTTTGAAAAAAGTAAAATCTGGTGCGGAATATTAATTGTCCTTTTGCTTTTTCAATATAATTTACAAAGGTTCTCACCTTTTGGTGAAGTGCAGATCATCGACGTTGGACAAGGTGACTCCATTTTAATTATCCTGCCTTTCAATCGCGGTAACTATTTGATTGATACGGGTGGGCAAATTACATTTCCAATCGACACGTGGGCAAAAAAGCGAAAGAAGTTCAACACTGCGGATGATATCATTATTCCATTATTGAAAAGTAAGGGAATCCACCAATTGGACAAACTCATTTTAACCCATCCGGATGCAGATCATATGGGAAGTGCAAAAGAATTAATTGAAAATTTTAAAGTTGGGGAGATCATCATTGGAGGCTGGAGTGAAGAGCAATACAGGGATATGGATTTTGTGTCCATGGCAAGAGATAAAAAAATGAAAATGACGGTCCTGAAAAGGGGGGACCAATGGGTGGCGGGCGGAGCGCCGTTTGCTGTGCTAGGTCCATATGAGAAAGAAGAAAATAAGAATGATTCATCCATAGTTCTATTCACGGAGCTTGGGGGATTGTCATGGTTATTAACTGGCGATATGGGAGAAGAAGGGGAAAGGGAACTATTGAGCACATTTCCGCATGTACAGGCGGATGTCTTGAAGGTTGGGCACCATGGCAGTAAAACTTCTTCTTCCGCGCCCTTCCTTGAACAGCTACAGCCGAAAGCGGCGCTTATTTCAGTTGGAAAAGATAATGGCTACGGTCACCCTCATGAAGACGTAATTAGGAATCTGGAGGGAAATGGAATAAAGGTGTTCAGGACAGACGAGGAGGGTTCTATTATTTACAAGTATTACAAAAGCAGTGGAACCTTTCGGAAGACTCTCCCATAGTATGTAGAAAATCAAAAAGAAAGAGACTGCAGCGGCAGCCTCCATCAGGAAAAATAAGTGCATGTAGTTAATGAAATCAGGATCCGACAGCTTTAATGACGACAGCTATGGTGAACATGGCAGCGAAAAATACAAAAGAACCGATGAATCCTATAGCGGAATCAGCGACGTCATCTGTCTTTGATTGAACATTCTTTTCGAATTCGTTCATTATTTACCCCTCCTATTTCTGCTAATAGTATAAAACATTACCAAAAAAAAATCTACAGGCTTCATTCCTTCATTTCCTTTACTGACAAGAGTTGTCACAAATAGTTTGGGATTTTGAGGTCAAAATATAAGTACAGACAAAGCAAGCGAAAAAGAAAAGCTCATTTTTTGTTCTACATGAATACTTTACCCGCTTTCAAGGAAGATTACCCGGGCCTTTCTTGAAAGTGTTCATATAGATCCGGAATTAGCCCTTTTAAGGGGCTAGTTCCCTTTATAGCTTGTCAAATGGTCCATCCACCTATACCATTAGAGAAGAATACATAGTAAAGAGGCGGATTCTATTGGTATTAGACGTTTGGAAAAGTATAAAAAAAGGGCAATTCGCTCCAGTATACTTGTTATATGGGACGGAAGCCTATCTAATTAATGAAACGAAGCAGCTATTGATCGAGAATGTCCTTCACGAAGATGAGATGGATTTTAACTTTTCTCAATTTGATTTAGAAGAGACGCCTGTTGAAACTGCGCTTGAAGATGTCGAAACCCTCCCGTTTATCGGGGAAAGGCGCCTTGTTTTCATGCAAAACCCATTTTTTTTGACAGCTGAAAAAACGAAGTCAAGAGTTGAACATAATGTGAAAAGACTGGAAGCGTATTTGGCTGACCCGGTTCCTTATTCTATTGTCGTATTGACCGCACCTTATGAGAAATTGGATGAACGGAAAAAAATCACCAAGGAACTGAAGCGTAAGGCGGTTCTCGTTGAAGCGAAAAAGCTTGGTGATCATGACTTAAAGGGGTGGGTGAAGGAGAGGGTCGAAGCTTCTTCAGTCCAAATAGATGAACAGGCTACAGAGCTTTTACTTGAACTTGCAGGAACGAATCTGATGATGCTGACGAATGAACTGGATAAAATGATGCTTTATGCAGAAGCTGATAAACACATTACGGTCGAGGTAGTGGAAAAGCTGGTCGCTAAATCCCTTGAACAGAATATCTTCACGCTTGTTGATCATGTGTTACAGCGAAAGATGGAGAGTGCCATGACGATCCTGCACGATCTTCTCAGGCAGAATGAAGAGCCGATCAAGATCTTGAGTGTCATGGCAGGTCAGGTCAGGCTCATGTATCAAGTGAAGGAGCTTTCCCGTCAGGGCTATAGCCAGCAAAAAATTGCAGGTCAACTGAAAGTGCACCCTTACAGGGTAAAGCTGGCACTTGAAAAGACGGGGAAATTCCAGGAACGCGAGCTGTTGAGCATCATGAACGACTTAGCGGAAGCGGATTATAAAATGAAGACCGGCCAAGCCGATAAGGCGATCACGCTTGAGCTGCTGCTTTTAAAAATTAGATGATAAAAAAGGTGACAGATATCCTGTCACCTTCAGTTTGTAGACAAAAGGGGTTCGGAATTAAAAAATTCCGAACCCTTTTTGAAATTCCCTTTTAAATTTTGACCAAAGGTTAAGAGATTTGGGCTCTTCGAGCCACTATGTTAAGCCATTTTATGACCTTGCCATGTCCACGTGGCCATCTTCTTTAAATTAATGGCAGCGAAAGTAAGCATCGCTTGCATCGACAATTTTTTAAGTCCCCTTAAAGTAGTCCATCGCATACCATGCTTTTCTTTTGCATCTGCGAATACACGCTCAATCGTTTCTTTGCGTTTCGCATATATAGGTTTTACATCTTGATGGTGACGCAGATGATCTGCTTCTTCCACATATGCTTGCCAGATATGCCGTGTCACTACTTTTTGATGGTCTTTGCTTTCTGTACACCGTGATAAAAAAGAGCATGTTGCACAAATTTGTTTTGGCGATTTGTACTCGCGATAGCCCTCTTTATTTGTTGTTGAGTACTTTAAAGTTTCGCCCGAAGGGCAAAGGTAACAATCAAAGTGTTCATCATAAACATAGTCATGTTTGCGAAAGAATCCTTCTTTTGTACGAGGACGTGTATAGGGTAAAGCAGGTGTAATTTCTTTGTTAAATAGGTAGCTTGTAATTGCTGGTGTTTTATAAGCTGCATCTGCGGCAACGGCTTCTGGTTTTCCAACTTTCTCAATCACTTGCTCAACAAGTGGTTCCAAAATATGACTGTCATGTGTATTACCAGGTGTTACAATCGTTCCCAATACAAAACCGTTGCGGTCTGCGGCCGCGTGGAATGAATAGGCAAACTGTTTTGTTCGTTCATCTTTCACATAGTAGCCACTCTCAGGATCCGTAGTACTTTCTTTAATTGCTCTGGTTTCTTTCTTATCAAATTTATCTGGTGGAAAAGGTTTCTTTCCATGGTTTTCACGATCTTGATTGATTTCATCTTGAAGACGTCCTTGATATGCTCGTGTTTCTTTGCGTACGATTTTCTTTTCAAATTTGCGCTTATTCGCATTGGCTTTCACATGTGTGGAATCGACGAATACGTGTTCAGCACTTATTAACTTTCTATCAGCAGCTGTTATTAAGATGCGATAGAAAATCTGTTCAAACAGGTCTGTATCTTTAAAGCGTCGCTCATAATTTTTCCCGAACGTTGAGAAATGAGGTACTTTATCATGGAAACCATAGCCTAAGAACCAACGGTAAGCCATATTTGTTTCAGCTTCTTCAATCGTTTTACGCATGGAACGAATACCGAAGGTATATTGAATGAATGTCAGTTTAACTAAAATAACTGGATCAATACTTGGGCGTCCTACCTCTGAATACATATCTTTCACCAAGTCGTAAATGAAAGTGAAGTCAATGGAAGCCTCCATTTTACGAACCAAATGGTTCGGTGGCACCAGTTGATCTAAAGTAATCATTTCAAGTTGATCTCGCTGAATAGAATCATGTTTCGAAAGCATCCTCATCACCTCAAGTTTTAATAGTTCTATTTTAAAACAAAAAAGACTGTAGGCAAAAGGAGTTCTATCTAAATTTTTAAACATAGTTGATTGGAACGGAAGGTACGAGACTCCTGCGGGAAAAGCGCGTCTAGGGGAGACCCCGCAGGCGAAAGCCGAGGAGGCTCCCCGACCGCCCGCGGAAAGCGAGTGCCTGGAGTGGAAATCAACGTCCAAATTGTACAAGCCATAAAAATAGACAAACTCGATTTTCATCGAGTTTGTCTACAGTCTGAAGGTGACAGATATCCTGTCACCTTTTTTATGAAAAAACGGCACAAAAAAAACGATCCGATTGGATCGTTTAATTTTTTGTCATTATGCGTTAAGAGCGTTAAGTCTTTTCGCTAAACGAGATTTTTTACGGGCTGCCGCATTTTTATGGATTAATCCTTTAGATGCAGCTTTGTCTAATTTCACAGCAGCTGTTAAAAGAGCTTCTTTAGCAGCTTCAACGTTTTCACCAGCTAATGCAACTTCAGCGTTTTTCACTGTAGTACGCATAGTTGATCTAACAGTAATGTTATGAACGCGTTTTTTGTCGTTGATTTTCACACGTTTAATAGCAGATTTAATGTTTGGCATTCCGTTCACCTCCTACAAAGAAATCGAGATTATATGAACTCGACTTTTCAAATCCATATCAAATAGCACAAGTGATATTCTATCAGACTGCTCATAAATATGCAATACTTCAGATTGAGAATCGAAAAGGAATTATAAAAGGAATTATAATTTCAGTAATAAATTCATCTCGTCATCATTCATTGTACCAAAAAAATGAATAATAAAAAAGCAAAAATGACAGAATGTTTAAGAGAGACTATTGAAAATACTAGATTAGATACAATTCAAACATCAGGAGGCCGTTATGGAAAATAATTTGGACCTTAGTGAATACGGAATTCGTACAGATTTGGCGATTGAAGCAAAGGAAATTGCCCTTGAACATAAAGGTGTTGTAGAGGAAGTGGATGTATCCCGTATCGAAGGGGTCATTATTAAGGAAAAAGATGTGGATGATCTTAAGGTATCCTTAGTCGAGGTCACGGCTGAGGGTGAAAAAGAAATCGGTAAGAAGCAGGGCAGCTATTTGACCATTGAAGTGCAGGGAATCCGCCAGCAGGACACGGATACGCAGCAACGGGTGGAAAAGGTGTTCGCCAACGAACTGGCATACTTCTTGAAACGGAATAAAATCACCAAAGAAAGCAGTTGTTTGGTTGTCGGTCTTGGTAATTGGAATGTTACTCCCGATGCTCTTGGGCCTGCAGTCGTTGAGAACCTTGTAGTCACAAGACATTTATTCGAATTGCAGCCGGAGTCCGTCAAGGAAGGCTATCGGCCGGTCAGTGCGATTTCCCCCGGGGTGATGGGGATTACGGGAATCGAGACGAGTGACATCATAAAAGGAGTCATCGAAAAAAGTAATCCTGATTTCCTGATCGTGGTTGACGCATTGGCTGCCCGTTCGATCGACCGGGTGAATTCGACGATTCAAATTACGGATACAGGCATCCATCCAGGGTCTGGTGTTGGAAATAAACGAAAAGAATTGAGCCAGGAAACACTGGGAGTTCCTGTTATAGCAATTGGAATACCTACCGTCGTGGATGCCGTATCAATTGCCAGCGATACGATAGATTATATTTTGAAGCACTTTGGCAAGGAACTGAATGAAGGGGACAGACCATCACGTTCGTTGGCACCCGCTGGATTCAGTTTTGGGAAGCGCACAAAGCTGACCGAAGAGGATATGCCGGGTGAAAAGGAGCGCCAAACCTTCTTGGGGATGATAGGTGTCCTCCCTGATGATGAGAAACGGAAATTGATTTATGAGGTACTGTCACCGCTTGGTCAAAATTTAATGGTTACACCGAAAGAAGTCGATGTTTTCATTGAGGATATGGCCAATTTGATAGCCAATGGGTTAAATGCAGCCTTGCATCATTCAATAAATCAAGATAATACCGGCTACTATACCCGTTAAATCACTTTCAGTGCCCAAAAATGGTGTTCTACCCTTTCTAGCAAAGTCATAGGTATTAATAGACAAGCTATAGAGAGGGTGGAAGGATGAAAAGAAGAAATTCCCCAGGAATCATAACAGCCATTCACGGATCAACAATAATAAAAACTTTTCTAGGTATTCTCGCCTTGCTTCTTTTTGTTTTTTCAGTCAGTGGGGTCATGACTTCCCTAAGACCGGAGTATCGGATATCTTCTAATTCCGTACATACTGTAGCCAACCAATTCTCGGGAAAAATGCTGTTCTCGATGCTGGCAAATGAAAATCATTATCTTTTTAATGCCCTGCCGGAAGGTAAAGAGGAATCGGTGATCACGAATCAATTGATAAAAATCTCGACCAACATTTCACTCGAGGACCCGCGAAGTTTACTTGGCAGGGAACTTCCTGGCTTTTCGATTTTTGATAATGAAATTCTCGTTGCTGGGGAAGGAACGAATTATACGAATATGCCGTATGAATCCTCGCCGCCAGTAGACGTCCTGAATGAAGAAAGGGATGCATCCCTGCAAAACCTGGATGAGATTGAAGAACCGGAAAAAGGAGTGTCCAATCAGCCGAAACAAACGACCAATGGACGGAAAGTGGTCGAGATATACCATAGCCATAACCGGGAGTCATATCTTCCATATTTAAAAGGAGTGACCAATCCCGACCTAGCCTACCATTCGAAAATCAATATTACGAAACTCGGGGAACGGATGGTTGAAGATTTGGCTGATAAGGGGATTGGCTCCTCGCTCGATAAAACGGACATCATGGGAAATCTGAATAATAAAGGATTGAATTATGCCAAATCCTATCAAGAGTCTCGTAAATCCGTTCAGACTGCGTTGGCTACCAACAAAGATCTAGAATATATGATTGATATCCATCGTGATTCTAAACGAAAAAAACATACGACCATTAACATTAACGGTAAAGATTATGCCAAGATTGCCTTCGTGATCGGGGGCAATAACCCGAACTTCGAAAAAAATGCGGCGCTTGCCAATAAGCTTCATAAAGCATTGGAGAAAAAATACCCTGGCATTTCACGAGGGGTTATGAAACAAGGCGGAGCGGGGCAGAATGGAGTATACAATCAGGATTTGTCAAGCAATGCCATGCTCATAGAAATAGGCGGTGTTGATAATACTTTCGAGGAAATGTACTTGACCGTTGATGCCTTTAGCAATGTTTTCAGTGAATTTTACTGGGATGCCAAAGCAGTGGATAACACGACCGGGGATTCGGAAGCGAAGTAATTTGAAAGGAGTTCTTTTATCATGGTTCGATTTTGGTTGAAATGTACAGGGATTGTGCTCGTATTATTTTTAGGTGTTCTAATCGGTATGCAGCAAGCGAACGACGGGATGAAAAAAATGAAGGGGTATGAAGATCCCTCTTTGAATAGTGCATTCATTATTAACCAATCGGACCAAGGGGAGATGGAAGCGGATATCCTTGGCGAAAAAGTAACGAGTCATGATTTGGAGACGAAAAAAGAAAAGCTTGAAGAAATGAAAGCCTTCAACTTTTTCTCATCGATCGGTAAAACGCTTGGAGAGACCATATCAGGGGCCTTTCAATCGCTTATTGATATGATATAGGTATGGAATAAGTTGAGTATGCCCTGCCAAAAGGCTGCATCCGAATCCGGAATGCAGCCTTTTTTTATCCAATGCCCTGCAATGATGCTTCTTTTGTAACTATTCTGTTGAATCTTGCATTTTCTATTGATATAATAAAAAATAGTGTATTGTGTCGACTAGTGGGAGTGAACGTCATGAATAGAGAAGAAAAATTAAAAAGACAATCAAAGATCCGTAACTTTTCCATCATTGCTCATATTGATCATGGTAAATCTACATTGGCGGATCGTATCATTGAAAAAACGAACGCCATGACTCAGCGTGAAATGAAGAGTCAGCTGTTGGATTCCATGGATTTAGAGCGTGAGCGTGGAATTACGATTAAATTGAATGCGATTCAATTGAAATATAACGCAAAAGATGGCGAAGAATATATTTTCCATCTTATTGATACACCGGGACATGTCGATTTTACGTATGAAGTGTCACGAAGCCTTGCAGCGTGTGAAGGTGCTGTCCTTGTTGTCGATGCGGCACAGGGGATTGAGGCCCAAACGCTTGCAAACGTGTATTTAGCCTTGGACAACAATCTGGAAATCCTTCCGGTCATCAATAAAATTGATTTGCCGAGTGCAGATCCGGAACGGGTGCGTGGAGAAATCGAGGAAGTGATTGGCTTGGATGCTTCCGATGCAGTCTTGGCTTCGGCTAAAGCGGGAATCGGAATCGAGGATATTTTGGAACAGGTCGTTGAATTGGTTCCAGCTCCACAAGGTGATCCCGATGCTCCTTTCAAGGCGCTTATTTTCGATTCACTGTTTGATGCGTACCGCGGTGTAGTTGCCTATATCCGTGTTGTTGAGGGTTCCATTAAAGTGGGAGACAAAATCAAAATGATGTCCACTGGCAAGGAATTCGATGTTACCGAATTGGGTGTCTTCAACCCTAAGACCCAGCTGTTGGATGAACTGAACGTCGGTGATGTAGGTTTCCTTACGGCTGCCATTAAAAACGTTGGTGATACGACTGTTGGTGATACGATTACCAGCGCTGTGAATAGTGCGTCAGAACCATTGCCGGGTTACAGGAAGATGAATCCGATGGTATATTGCGGTTTATACCCAATTGACGCATCGAAATTCAATGATTTACGGGATGCGTTGGAGAAATTGGAATTGAACGATTCAGCGCTGCAGTTCGAGGCGGAATCATCGCAAGCATTGGGCTTCGGTTTCCGTTGCGGATTCCTTGGACTCCTTCATATGGAAATTATCCAGGAACGGATTGAACGTGAATTCAAAATTGATCTGATCACCACTGCACCAAGTGTTATTTATGATGTGGTCCAAACAGACGGAACAGTCCTGAAAGTGGATAATCCGTCGAATATGCCGGATGCTCAAAAGATCGAACGGGTCGAGGAGCCATATGTCAAAGCAACGATGATGGCACCGACGGAGTTTGTCGGGGCGATCATGGAAATCTGTCAAAATAAACGCGGTAACTTCATTGATATGGAATATATCGATGAGACTCGTGTAAGCATTCATTACGAAATACCATTATCGGAAATCGTGTATGATTTCTTCGATCAATTGAAATCCAATACAAGAGGCTATGCGTCATTCGATTATGAGATGATCGGCTATAAACCGTCCAAGCTTGTGAAGATGGATATCTTGCTGAATGCTGAAACTGTCGATGCTTTAAGTTTCATCGTCCATAAGGACTTTGCTTATGAACGCGGTAAAGTGATTGTTGAAAAATTGAAGAAACTGATTCCGAGACAACAATTTGAAGTGCCGATCCAAGCAGCAATCGGGCAAAAAATCGTGGCTCGTTCTTCGATTAGCGCAATGCGCAAAAACGTATTGGCTAAATGTTACGGCGGCGATATTTCCCGTAAACGTAAGTTGCTCGAAAAACAGAAAGAAGGTAAAAAGCGGATGAAACAGGTAGGTTCCGTTGAAGTGCCGCAAGAAGCTTTCATGGCTGTTTTGAAAATGGATGATACGACACCAAAGAAATAAATAAAATAAACGATAGATAGAAAAAAGAGGGTAGAGGAGATCTAGCCTCTTTTTCTATCGACTCATTCGATTAAAAGGTTGTGAACACAATGATTAAAAGCGCCTACCTCCATATACCATTTTGTGAACATATTTGTCACTATTGTGATTTCAATAAAGTATTTTTGCAGGGACAGCCGGTTGACGAATATTTACAGATGATGAAAAGGGAAATGGGTATGCAGCTTTCCAAATACCCGACTGCCGAATTGGATACGGTTTTCGTAGGTGGAGGGACACCGACATCTCTAGATGAAAAGCAGCTTGCATTCTTATGTGAAGCAATCAATGAAACCTTGCCATTTGATCCAAAAAAAGGTGAATATACATTCGAAGCCAATCCAGGGGATCTTTCGAGGGAAAAACTCGAGATACTTTATGATTCAGGGGTCAATAGACTTAGCTTTGGAGTGCAAAGCTTCAATGATGAATTATTAAAACGAATTGGCCGGACTCACCGGGCTTCTGAAGTATATGAAACGATTCATTTGGCTCAAGAGGTTGGCTTTACGAATATAAGCATCGATTTGATTTATGGATTGCCGGGACAAGCGATGGAAGATTTCAAGGATACGCTGGATAAAGCGATTGCCCTTCAATTGCCGCACTATTCCAGCTACTCATTGATCGTTGAGCCGAAGACGGTTTTTTATAATCAGATGCGAAGGGGTAAATTAAACCTGCCGCCGCAGGAGCTCGAGGCTTTGATGTATGAGAGGCTGATGGAAGAGATGGAGAAGCATGGTCTGCATCAATATGAAATCAGTAATTTTGCCCGAGCTGGGTTTGAAAGCAGGCACAACCTGACATATTGGGATAATGTGGAGTATTATGGAATTGGTGCCGGTGCACATGGCTATACTGGAGGTAAAAGGGTGGCCAATCATGGGCCTGTGAAGAAATACATCACGCCATTGCTGGTGAACGAGCTGCCTGTATTGGAAGAACACCCGGTACCGCTTCATGAACGGATGGAAGAGGAAATGTTTTTGGGGCTCCGGAAAACGGAAGGTGTTTCATTGGAAATCTTCAAAAATAAATTTTTTGTTGAAATGACGGAGATTTTCAGGAAACCGCTCGAAGAAGGATCGGCAAAGGGTCTGCTTAAGGTGGAAGGCGGGTTCGTGCGCTTGACCGAGCGGGGCAAACTGCTTGGAAATGAAGTGTTCCAATCATTTTTAGGCGTCATTGATTCTGACTGAAGGAAATCTATGTTATTTTAACGATGAATTAGCGGTTTTCATTGTTGACATCATAAGCTTCATTTGATAATTTATTAGTATATTAGCACTCGATGAGACAGAGTGCTAACAGAGGTGATCATACATGCTAACTGATCGTCAATTATTGATTCTACAAGTGATAATCGAGGATTTCATCCATTCTGCCCAGCCAGTCGGGTCACGAAGCTTGTCGAAGAAAGATGAAATTACGTTCAGCTCTGCCACAATTCGCAATGAAATGTCAGATCTTGAAGAAATGGGATTTTTAGAAAAAACCCACACTTCTTCGGGTAGGATCCCCTCTGAAAAAGGGTATAGATATTATGTGGATCATTTACTTTCTCCTCAAGCTCCGAAAAAGAATGAAATGAAGATATTAAAATCAGTTTTTGTAGAACGAATTTATGAATTGGAAAAGATCGTTCAGAAGTCAGCGAAAATACTTTCGGAACTGACGAATTATACGGCGATTGTACTCGGGCCCAAAGTGAATGAGCATAAGCTGAAAAAAATCCAGATCATTCCTTTAAGTCCCGAAACGGCAATAGCCATCATCATTACGGATACAGGTCATGTGGAAAATCGAATGATTTCCTTACCGCCTTCTTTTGATATAAACGAAATTGAAAAGATGGTGAACATATTGAATTCCCGTTTGGTCGATGTGCCTCTAGTTGATCTAAAGGATAAGATCTATAAGGAAGTGGCAGTTCTATTGAGCCGCCATATTCATAACTATGGATCGATGGTCTCGGTCCTTGCGGAGACCCTGACGGACACAAAGCCCGAAAAAATATTTTTCGGCGGGAAAACGAATATGCTGAGGCAGCCGGAGTTCCATGATATTGCTAAAGTAAGCACGCTTTTATCGATGATTGAGCAGGAACAGGGATTTTATGAACTCATTACTCAAAATCCATCGGGCATCCACGTCAAGATTGGCCGTGAAAATCAAAACACAGTGCTCGATGACTGCAGTTTGATAACGGCAACATACTCAATCGGGCAGGAGCAAGTGGGCACATTAGCCATATTGGGTCCAACGAGAATGGAGTATTCGAGAGTGATCAGTTTGCTTTCTTTTTTCTCGAAAGATTTAACGGCCCTGATGACAAAACTGTATCAAAAATAGTAGCAAAGGTAATATTGTTAAGGTGGCGGAGGAGTATATTCCGCGGCCTGGCATATTACTTTAGCATAAATTGTATAACCCTTTTAGGGAGGTGAGATTGTGACAGAAAATAAAAACGAAGAACAAACATTGGAAAATGAAACAATCGAGGAAAGCGCTGCAGAAGCAGTTTTCGCTGAAGAAGAAATTCCAGCGGAAGAAAACCATGGTCCGGTTGAGAAAGATGAACTTCAATTGGCTCATGAAAAGATTGCTGAACTTGAGGCGAAAATCGAAGAAATGGATAACCGTTATCTTCGTCTGCAGGCAGATTTTGATAATTCAAGACGCCGTGCCAAGCTTGATATGGAGGCGGCTCAAAAATATAGAGTTCAAAGTATTGCTAGTGATTTAGTGGAGGCTCTTGATAATTTTGAAAGAGCCACAAAAATCGAAGCGGAAAATGAACAGACGAAATCCTTGCTTCAAGGCATGGAAATGGTCTATAAAGCGATTACTGATGCATTGACTAAAGAAGGCATCGAACCGATCAGTTCGGTTGGCGAAGAGTTCGATCCGCGTTTGCATCAAGCGGTCATGCAAGTACAAGATGAAAACTTCGGTTCGAACATCGTCGTCGAGGAATTCCAAAAAGGATACCTTCTTAAAGACCGTGTGATTCGACCTGCAATGGTAAAAGTGAACGAATAGGATTTTTACATATAAATAATTGGGAGGTAGTGAAACTATGAGCAAGATTATTGGTATTGACTTAGGTACAACAAACTCTTGTGTATCTGTACTTGAAGGCGGGGAACCAAAAGTAATCCCGAATCCAGAAGGAAACCGTACAACACCATCCGTAGTGGCATTCAAAAATGGAGAAAGGCAAGTAGGGGAAGTGGCAAAACGCCAAGCGATTACAAACCCTAACACGATCATTTCCATTAAACGTCATATGGGTACCAATCATAAAGAAGTAATTGAAGGAAAAGAATACTCTCCTCAAGAAGTTTCTGCAATCATCCTTCAATACTTGAAATCATACGCTGAAGAGTATCTTGGCGAGAAAGTAACTAAAGCGGTTATCACTGTACCTGCTTACTTCAATGATGCAGAACGTCAAGCAACTAAGGATGCTGGTCAAATTGCCGGTCTTGAAGTGGAACGTATCATCAACGAACCGACAGCTGCAGCACTTGCATACGGGTTGGATAAAACGGAAGAAGATCAAACGATCCTTGTATTCGACCTTGGCGGCGGTACATTTGACGTGTCGATCATGGAACTTGGAGACGGCGTTTTCGAAGTTAAGTCCACAGCTGGTGACAACCGTCTAGGCGGGGATGATTTCGACCAGGTCATCATCGATTACCTAGTTGAAGCATTCAAGAAAGAAAACGGAATCGACCTTTCAAAAGATAAAATGGCGGTTCAACGTTTGAAAGATGCAGCTGAAAAAGCGAAAAAAGATCTTTCCGGCGTAACGTCAACTCAAATTTCTTTACCATTCATCACAGCTGGAGAAGCTGGCCCTCTTCACTTGGATGTAACGATGACTAGAGCTAAATTCGATGAGCTTTCTACAGGTCTTGTGGAACGTACTATGGGACCAACTCGTCAAGCATTGAAAGATGCTGGTCTTTCAGCATCTGAAATCGACAAAGTAATCCTTGTTGGTGGATCTACACGTATTCCTGCGGTTGTTGAAGCGATCAAAAAAGAAATCGGTCAAGAACCAAGCAAAGGTGTAAACCCTGATGAAGTGGTGGCTATGGGTGCTGCAATTCAAGGTGGCGTATTAACAGGGGATGTTAAAGACGTTGTCCTTCTTGATGTAACTCCACTTTCACTTGGAATTGAAACGATGGGCGGAGTATTCACGAAACTGATTGACCGTAATACTACGATTCCGACAAGTAAATCACAAGTATTCTCGACAGCGGCTGATAATCAAACGGCAGTTGATATCCATGTCCTTCAAGGTGAGCGTCCAATGTCAGCGGATAACAAAACTCTTGGCCGTTTCCAATTGAGTGACATTCCGCCGGCACCGCGTGGAGTTCCACAAGTTGAAGTGACATTCGATATCGATAAGAATGGTATCGTGAATGTTCGTGCGAAAGATCTTGGCACGAACAAAGAACAAGCGATCACCATCAAATCATCTTCAGGACTTTCTGATGAAGAGATCGAACGCATGGTACGTGAAGCGGAAGAAAATGCCGATAGCGATAAACAACGTAAAGAAGAAGTTGAACTTCGTAATGAAGCTGATCAATTAGTTTTCCAAACGGAAAAAACTCTTAAAGATCTAGAAGGCAAAGTGGACGAAGCGGAAGTAACAAAAGCGAATGAAGCGAAGGATGAGCTGAAAGCTGCAATCGAGAAGAATGAGCTTGAAGAAATCCGCGTGAAAAAAGATGCGCTTAACGAAATCGTTCAAGCTTTGACAATGAAGCTTTATGAAGAAGCTGCAAAAGCTCAGCAAGCTGGCGAAGCCGGTGCTGGCGAGTCTGCTCAAGACGATAATGTGGTTGATGCTGAATACACTGAAGTTAACGAAGAAGAGAAAAAATAAAAAGTGGCCCAATCGGGACACTGATATATTGGGCAGTATTTCTGCCTGCCATTGTAAAAAAGTCAAAGTCAGGTTATCTTGACTTTGGCTTTTTTTACAGTGGATGGAATCATTGTCGGGAAGTGCTACAATCACTGGTGGGGAATCGTGGGATTTCAGAGAAAAATGTGTGCAAATTGGGGCTGGCAATACCATTTACAAAAATGTGTTAAAGCCGTTTGCACTTTTCTAGTTGATTATTATCTTCGTTCAGTGATAATATTACCTTTATGTGAATCGAATCGGGAGTGGATTTTAGATATGAGTAAACGCGATTATTATGAGGTGTTAGGCCTTTCGAAGAGTGCTTCGAAGGATGAAATCAAAAAAGCGTATCGAAAGCTCTCCAAACAATATCACCCTGATATTAATAAAGCGGACGATGCTGCGGATAAATTCAAGGAAATCAAGGAAGCTTACGAAGTGTTGAGTGACGAACAGAAAAAGGCCCATTATGACCAATTCGGACATACAGATCCCAATCAGGGCTTTGGCGGTCAGGACTTTGGCGGTTTCGGCGGTTTTGAAGATATTTTCAGTAGCTTCTTTGGCGGCGGCGGACGCAGAAGAGATCCTAATGCGCCGCGTCAAGGTGCGGATTTACAGTATACGATGACGCTTTCTTTTGAAGAGGCTGCATTCGGAAAAGATACTGAGATCGAAATTCCGCGTGAAGAGAATTGTGATACATGTAAAGGATCCGGTGCCAAACCAGGTACAAAAGTGGAAAACTGTTCACATTGTCATGGAACCGGTCAATTGAATGTTGAACAAAACACGGCGTTCGGAAGGATTGTGAACCGGAGAGCATGTCACCATTGTCAAGGAACAGGAAAAATCATTCCTAATAAATGTTCAACATGCGGCGGCGACGGAAAAGTCCAAAAACGTAAAAAGATCCAAGTCAAGGTGCCAGCAGGTATTGATGATGGCCAGCAGTTGCGTGTAACCGGCCAAGGAGAACCAGGAATCAATGGCGGCCCGGCAGGAGACCTGTATGTAGTCTTCCATGTGCGCAGCCATGAATTCTTTGAGCGGGATGGCGATGATATTTATTGTGAAATGCCGGTTACTTTTGCCCAGGCAGCATTAGGCGATGAAATAGAAGTTCCGACGCTGCATGGTAAAGTGAAGCTGAAGATTCCTGCAGGTACACAAACAAGCACTCGTTTCCGTTTAAAAGGAAAAGGTGTTCCGAATGTCAGAGGATATGGCCAAGGAGATCAGCATGTGGTCGTATTAGTGGTCACCCCTAAGAAATTAACGGAAAAACAAAAGGACCTGCTTCGTGAGTTCAGTGATATCAGCGGACAAGGTGTTGATGAACAAGAAGATGGCTTTTTCTCAAAAGTAAAGCGTGCTTTTAAAGATAGGTGAATAAAAGTAAAAGAACAAATTGGGAGTTGGTAGATTATGAAGTGGTCTGAATTTGCAATCCAAACAACGAATGAAGCGGTTGAACCTGTTTCGAATATTCTTCATGAGGCAGGTGCGAGTGGTGTTGTCATTGAGGATCCTCTAGAATTAGTCAAGGAACGTGAAAATGTTTTTGGCGAAATCTACCACTTAAACCCAGATGATTATCCGAATGAAGGTGTAGTCATCAAGGCTTATCTGCCCGTTAACAGCTTCCTTGGCGATACCATTGATGCTATTAAGGAATCAATCAATAATCTCCTTCTTTTTGATATAGACCTTGGGAAAAATGTTGTTTCAATCAGTGAAGTGAATGAAGAAGAGTGGGCGACGGCTTGGAAAAAATATTATAACCCCGTCAAGATATCCGAACGTTTTACAATCGTGCCAACATGGGAAGACTACACTCCAGTAAGCAGTGACGAATTGATCATTGAACTTGATCCAGGCATGGCCTTCGGAACGGGAACACACCCGACGACGGTCATGTGCATCCAAGCGCTGGAACGTACAGTACGGCCTGGGGATTTAGTCGTTGATGTTGGAACGGGTTCTGGTGTTCTGAGCATTGCAGCTGCATTATTGGACGCAAAACGAATTCAGTCCCTTGATTTGGATGAAGTGGCTGTACAGTCAGCCATACAAAATGTGGAACTAAATAACGTGCAGGATAAAGTGTCCGTTTCACAAGGCAATTTGCTGGATGGTGTGAATGAACAAGCGGATATCGTCGTGGCTAATATTCTTGCCGAAGTGATCATGCGTTTTACGGATGATGTAGCGAAAGTGGTTAAACCTGGCGGATACTTCATCGCCTCGGGAATCATTCAAACTAAGAAACAAGATGTGAAGGATGCGATTATAACATCTGGTTTCACCGTTGAAGAAACGATCTTGATGGAAGATTGGGTGGCAATAATCGCGAAAAGAAATGATTAATTGAAAAAGTTACTCTGATTATCGGGTATTTGGATAGTCAGAGTACCTTTTTTTAGCTTGAATCTTTGCACGGCTTGCATTCTGGATTCCTGACTGTTAGCCTGTGAGTTTTTTAGACTAGACGAAGTAGGTGGCAGTGTGCAACGGTATTTTCTTAACGAAGTAGACATCAATGGAAACACAGTGACGATATCAGGCGATGATTTTCACCATATCGCCAGGGTGATGAGAATGGGACCTGGGGAGCGGATCATCACGGTGAAAGGTAATGGTATGACGGCTGTCGCGGAAATTTCGGAAATTACTGATGATGCTGTTATAGGGACCGTTACCGAATGGAAGAATGAAGAAAAGGAACTTCCTGTGAGGGTTGTGATAGCGAGCGGTCTGCCTAAAGGGGATAAGTTGGAATATATCGTTCAAAAGGGTACTGAACTGGGTGCCGTTGAATTTATCCCTTTTATTGCTGCTCGTTCGGTGGTAAAATGGGACCACAAAAAGGTAGGTAAGAAATTGGAGAGGCTCCAGAAGATTTCAAAAGAGGCGGCCGAACAATCTCACCGCACGGTCATCCCTGCCATCAAGGAACCGATGACGGCAGATCAGCTAGCCGGGTATGCTTCCGGTTTCGATCATAAATTAATCGCTTTTGAAGAAGAGGCTAAACGGGGGGAAACTTCTGTACTCGCTTCTGTCTTGAAAAATATCACCGCTGGGCAATCCATCCTATTCGTTTTTGGGCCTGAAGGTGGTTTAGCAGATAAGGAAATTGAAAAACTGACTGATGCCGGTTTTATGGCTTGCGGTCTTGGACCAAGAATATTAAGAACTGAAACAGCACCTTTATATGCACTTTCCGCTGTTTCTTATCATGTAGAACTTTTGAGGTGATGAAAAATGGCAACGGTCGCTTTCCATACATTAGGCTGTAAAGTGAATCATTATGAAACAGAGGCTATATGGCAATTATTCAAAACTGGGGGATATGATCGTGTTGAGTTTGAAAATACATCAGATGTATATGTCATCAACACATGCACGGTGACAAACACTGGCGATAAGAAAAGCCGTCAGGTCATCCGTCGTGCCATTCGTAAAAATCCGAATGCCGTCATAGCGGTAACGGGTTGTTACGCACAGACATCGCCGGCAGAAATCATGGCCATACCAGGTGTGGATATTGTTGTAGGAACACAAGACAGGGTTAAACTCCTTGATTACATCGAGCAATTCAAGGTTGAACGTGAACCAATCAATGCCGTAGGAAATATCATGAAAAACCGTGTCTACGAAGAGTTGGATGTACCTGCTTTTACAGACCGTACGCGCGCTTCACTTAAGATTCAGGAAGGTTGCAATAATTTCTGCACTTTCTGCATCATCCCTTGGGCTCGTGGCTTGATGCGTTCCCGCGATCCAAAAGAAGTCGTTCACCAGGCTGAACAGCTTGTCGAGGCAGGCTATAAAGAGCTAGTCCTCACCGGAATTCATACTGGCGGCTACGGAGACGATTTAAAAGACTATAATTTGGCTATGCTGCTGCGGGACTTGGAAAAAGTCGATGGGCTGAAGCGTATCCGCATTTCATCCATTGAAGCCAGCCAAATTACAGATGAGATCATTGAAGTGCTGACGAAATCGAAAAAAGTGGTTCGTCATTTGCATATACCAATCCAATCGGGTTCCGATACAGTTCTAAAACGGATGAGACGTAAATATACGATGGATTTCTTCGGTGATCGAATCGAAAAGTTGAAAATTGCACTTCCGGGTCTTGCTGTTACCTCTGATGTCATCGTAGGTTTCCCAGGTGAAACCGAAGATGAATTCATGGAGACATATAACTTTATAGAAAAATATAAATTCTCCGAACTTCATGTTTTCCCTTATTCAAAACGGACAGGGACTCCGGCTGCCCGTATGGAAGATCAAGTGGATGAAGAGGTCAAAAATGAACGCGTCCACCGCCTTATCACTTTGTCGGATCAGCTGGCAAAAGAGTATGCCTCCCGATTCGAGGGGGAAGTTCTTGAAGTCATTCCTGAAACGAAGTTGGAAAATGGCCTTTATGAGGGATACTCCGATAATTACATGAAAGTAGTCTTCCCGGCTTCGGAAGAAATGGTCGGTGAAATCGTCAAAGTGAAAATTACAAAGTCTGGCTATCCATTTAGTGAAGGTCAGTTCGTGACGGTCATGAAGGATTTTCCGTTGCAACAAGCATCCAATATCTAAGACAGCGGTTAATCGCTGTCTTTTTTTTATCCTCTTTCAGATGTGTTTTCTTGGCACTTTCGGGTAAAGACTATATATATCGTCAAAGTGGATAAAATATGGTATCATGAGAGGTACGTACAACTAGTTATAGATTGTTTTTGAGGAGGATTTATTAATGTCACAAAATGTAGCAGGCTTAATTGACCACACGTTATTAAAAGCAGATGCAACCAAAGAGCAAATAAAGGTATTATGCGAAGAAGCGAGAGAGTATAACTTTGCTTCCGTATGCGTAAACCCAACTTGGGTGAAATATGCAAGCGAACTTTTGGAAGGTTCAGAAGTGAAAGTTTGTACGGTTATCGGCTTCCCTCTAGGTGCAACCACACCGGAAACCAAAGCTTTTGAAACGAAAGACGCCATCTCCAATGGCGCTCACGAAGTCGATATGGTGATCAATATCGGGGCATTGAAGGACAAGGATGATGAGTTGGTAGAGCGGGATATTCGTGCTGTGGTAGCGGCATCCACTGGTAAGGCTCTTTCAAAAGTGATCATTGAAACTTCTTTATTGACTGATGAAGAAAAAGTCCGTGCATGTGAATTGGCCGTAAAAGCCGGAACGGATTATGTGAAAACATCAACTGGTTTTTCGACCGGCGGAGCGACTGTTGAAGATATCACGCTTATGAGAAAAACGGTTGGCCCGGATATCGGTGTCAAAGCTTCAGGCGGAGTCCGCAACACGAGCGATGCCCAGAAAGTGATTGAAGCTGGTGCAACAAGAATTGGAGCGAGTGCAGGTGTCTCCATCGTAAAGGGCTTAACGGCTGATTCCGATTATTGATTTTGTAAGGGACCGTATAATGAGTCCCTGAAATAAAACAGGCGTAGAAAAATGAAATATTTTTCTAGCCTGTTTTTTATTACTTCCATAATTAAATCGGATTGTAATTCAAGGAGATATCCCATGCCTTTGTGCATTGCGTCCATTTCTTCCATGAAAAAAAGAAGACCCGTATCATTTTTTGGAACCTGAAAATTCAAAAAAAGTTTACTGTGGATTTAATAGATATTAGGGGGTATCAACAGGGAGTGTACGTACTTATATTAAATCTTAAACAGGGGGAGGAAATCGTTAATTTTCTTTTATCATTAACACGACTTATGATGAGTGGTTGAACTTATTAAATCAATAAACTGATTATAAAAGATTAACTAAAAAATCTCCCATTAATCATTTATCTGTTGCAGCTACATATTATGTCTAATCTTTCCCCGAAGCTGCCCCGAAATAAAGTCTCTAACGATTTTTGGACAGCCCATTATTTTTTTAAGTGTGGCCGATGCACCAAAAGAATGAGGTTGGAGAATTGCCGTGCGAATGGCAAGACGGCCAAAGAAGTCAAGATATTGAAAATGACACTGGCGTGGGCGAGCTGTGTCCCCTTGTTTTCGGTAAAAAAGGCAGCGGTGCTTTCCAGGATGCCCACAAAAGGCAAGAATGCGGCAACCCCGATGACGTTTAGCCAAATATGTGCATAAGCTGTGAAGGCGGCTTGTCTACCAGAACCGATGCTGGCCATGTATCCGGTGATGCAAGTGCCTATATTCGATCCGAGCATGATGATGATTGCAGAGGAGACGGATAACTCCCCATTCATCAAAAAGCTCATGGCTATCCCGATGGTTGCCGAACTGGAGTGAATGAGTGCTGTCAATAATATCCCTGCTAATAGGGCATAACTCATATGGCCCTCTATGTAATGGATGAGCGTTTGAATGGATGGATAGGCTGCAATCGGTGTCGAAAGCGTTTTAAAACCACTCATCGCCGCGAAGATGGCCGAGATTCCGATCAGGGACATCCCTAAGCTTCTCGGTAATGCTTTTGGCATGAAGCATAGGAAAGCGCCGCTTACGACACCGGGAATGATCCAACGATCCAAAGAGAAGGTCATGAACTCTGCTGTAAAGGTGGAGCCGATATTCGTTCCAAGAATAATCCCGATTGTTTGCGGGAACGTTAAGCTTCCTGCGGAAACGAGGCCGACCGTCATGACCATGACCGCCGAGCTGCTCTGCAGGATCCCCGTAAAGATGGTTCCGGCCATGAAGCCTTTCCAGGGCTTATCCGTAACCTTTGAAAGAAAAGTTTTTAATGCTGCACCGGACATATTGAACAGTCCAATTCGTAAAACTGACATACCTGCCAAAAATATCGCAATGAATAAAAGGAATAAAAATAGCTCATGCATGACTGTCACCCCTTAGTAAGCTTATGGCCCATTAAAGGGAGACATGCTATAAATTGGATTTTCATGCAAGTTGAATGATCGTTTTGTGAAAAATTATGATAATAACATGATGATATTAAAAATAAGTTTGATTTTATTGGTTGACCTGCTAAAGATGATATATTATAATTGTTTAGTACATGTATAACATGTTGACAACTTGAGTTAGTGTGTTGTTTTCGGAGGGAGGGAAAGAGATGTCTAAAACCGTCGTTCGTAAAAACGAATCGCTTGAAGATGCTCTTCGTCGTTTCAAACGTACTGTATCTAAAGCAGGATCGCTTCAGGAAGCTAGGAAGCGTGAATTTTATGAAAAACCAAGCGTAAAACGTAAGAAAAAGTCTGAAGCTGCAAGAAAACGTAAATTCTAAGAGAGGGTGGAAAGATGAGTCTTCTCGAGCGTTTAAATAATGATATGAAACAAGCGATGAAGAACAAGGAAAAGGACAAACTATCTGTTATTCGGATGCTGAAAGCTTCTATTCAAAACGAAGCCCTGAAGCAGAGACAAGATTTAACAGATGATGAAGAATTGACAGTGCTCTCTCGCGAATTAAAACAACGCAAAGACTCCCTCCAGGAGTTTGAAAACGCAGGTCGTTCAGATCTCGTGGATAAAGTCCGCACCGAACTAGTATACGTAGAGGCATATATGCCTGAGCAACTTTCAGAAGAAGACATTTCTGAAATCGTTAAACAAACGATTGAAGAAGTCAATGCAACATCCAAAGCAGATATGGGCCGAGTTATGGGAGCTTTAATGCCTAAAGTTAAAGGTAAAGCGGATGGTTCTCTAGTAAACAAATTAGTACAACAACATCTATCTTAAACTCTAAACTTAAAACTCGAAACCAAACCGCAGGCAAATTGCCTGTGGTTTTTGTGTATTTCATGATTTTTATGCGTATATTATTCAAACGAAGCCCAAGATAATAGGGGCACTTTTAATTTTATTAGCTTTTTTTGAAACCTTTTTCATATACATACGTAATAACTAAAGAACAGGGTAAAGGGTTGCTTCATTTGCTCCTTATTCGAATTTTAGTTGCGTGCTGAATTTACTGGTAGGTTTTCCTCCTGAATACTGGAGGAACTTACCGCGTTTAATACGGGAAAGGGGGCGTTCCGTTGAAAATTTGGCGTTATTTATCTGTACTCTTATTTGGATTGCTGTTCACCATGTCTTCTTTTGGGGGATCGACGGTATCTGCAAACGAGAAGATCGTTTACCATGTACCTATTGAAGAAACGGTGGAAAAGGGACTCTCGGCCTTTTTGGAACGCGCGCTGACCACTGCTGAAGCAGCTGATGCAGATCTTGTCGTTTTCGAGGTGAATACCCCTGGAGGTGCTGTGGATGCAGCAGGGGAAATTGCAAAGTTACTGTCGGATTCACCAATCAAGACAGTTGCCTACGTCAATAACAGGGCTTTATCTGCAGGGGCATACATTTCACTAAGTGCAGATGAGATCTATATGGTTCCGAGTGCCACCATGGGATCTGCGGCTGTGATTGATTCAACAGGGAACGCTGCAGGTAAGAAAGCGCAATCTTATTGGTTAGCTGCCATGAAGACTGCTGCAGAACAAAATGGACGCGATCCCATATACGCCCAGGCGATGGCGGATGTTGACATCGATCTACCCGAATATGGAGCGGAAAAAGGGAAGTTGCTGACATTTACAGCTGAACAGGCAAAAAAGGCTGGATATAGTGAAGGCACCGTCTCTGGGAAAGCGGAGCTGTATAGTATACTTGGAGTTGAGGATGCTGATATTCGGTCAATCGAAGAAAGCTTTCCGGAGAAACTTGCCCGCTTTTTGACCAACCCGATCGTCGTTCCCATTTTATTAACGATAGCGGGAATCGGAATTGTGATGGAATTATTTTCACCTGGTTTTGGTATCCCGGGGGTCATTGGAATCACCAGTCTTTTCTTATTCTTCTATGGTCATCTTGTCGCCGGTATCACCGGATACGAATCGTTAGCGATGTTCATCATTGGGGTCATTCTCGTACTAGTTGAATTTTTTATCCCAGGGGGGATTATCGGGCTGCTCGGGTTTACAGCGATTGTGGGGAGTCTGTTCCTCGCAACGGGAGATCCGGTCCATATGACGATATCCTTGCTAATTGCGGTCACCGTATCCATTTTGGTATTCATCCTACTTGTAAAGGTGTTTGGAAAACAGATGAAATTTTTCAGGAAAATGATATTAACCGATGCAACAAAAACGGAACAAGGGTATGTCAGCAATCCTAATCGTTTGGATTTATTAGGTGTAGAAGGGAAGGCCCTTACAGATTTGAGGCCTTCAGGAACAGCCTTGGTCAAAGAAGAAAGAGTGGATGTCGTGACCGAAGGAAGCTTTATTTCCAAAGGTTCGTCAATCATTATCGTTAAAGTTGAAGGATCAAGGGTCGTCGTCCGGGAAATTCCGGATTCAAATTAAAATTAAGAGATACAGGAAGGATGAATCATTAAGTGATAACTTCAGGAACGATATTTATTATACTGGCAGTGATTGCTGCCATCATCGTGTTGGCAGTGTTTTTCACATTCGTACCAGTAATGTTATGGATTTCCGCTTTAGCGGCAGGAGTCAAAATCAGTATATTTACATTAGTTGGGATGAGGCTTCGCCGCGTTATACCAAGCAGGGTCGTCAATCCCCTTATCAAGGCCCATAAGGCTGGGATCAATGTTTCAACGAATCAATTGGAGAGCCATTACCTTGCTGGCGGTAATGTCGATCGAGTGGTGAATGCATTAATTGCTGCAGAACGCGCCAATATCACGTTACCTTTCGAACGGGGTGCAGCTATTGACCTTGCCGGTCGTGATGTTTTGCAAGCCGTTCAAATGAGCGTTAATCCGAAAGTGATCGAAACTCCGTTCATCTCAGGTGTAGCGATGAATGGTATTGAAGTGAAAGCGAAGGCAAGGATCACGGTCCGTGCCAACATTGAACGCCTGGTCGGTGGTGCCGGTGAAGAGACAATCATTGCCCGTGTAGGGGAAGGGATCGTATCGACGATCGGTGCTTCGAAAATGCACACGGATGTACTGGAACATCCCGATTTGATTTCAAGAACGGTATTATCGAAAGGGTTGGATTCAGGAACGGCTTTCGAAATTCTTTCCATTGATATCGCTGAAGTGGATATCGGTAAAAATATCGGGGCCATATTACAGACGGACCAAGCCGAAGCCGATAAGAAAATAGCCCAGGCAAAGGCCGAGGAACGCCGTGCGATGGCTGTTGCGCTTGAACAGGAAATGGTTGCCCGTGTTCAGGAAATGAGAGCGAAGGTTGTTCAATCCGAAGCGGAAGTTCCGTTGGCCATGGCCGATGCACTGAAAAGCGGAAACCTTGGAGTGATGGATTATATGAATATCCAAAATATCACGGCCGATACGGATATGCGCGGTTCAATCAGTAAAATATCCGAAAATCCAAAAGATAACAACAATAACCATAATAATAATAATTAGGTCAGGGAAGGGAGGTCTTTAAATGGGAGATTTTATTGATTTCTTTCTCAAGAACCCATTCCTTATCATTGTCTTGATCGGTATTTTAACGTCCATGTTAGGAAAGAAAAAGCAGCCTCAGCAAAGTGATGATCCAAACACGCCTCCGAAAAAGAAGTGGCAGGAGGTCATGCGGGAGCTTCAAGGTGAAATGGTACAAGGTAATCAAGAGCAAAGGCCTGCACCTGCTCCCGTAAGGAAAGTCGAACAGCAGGCAGCACAGGCTGTTGAAGTGATCGATGAGACGAAGAACGAAGCGAATCAAAGGATTGCGGAGCTTAGACGGCTTCAGCAGAAGTACGATCAAGAGCGTTCATATCAAAAAGCGAAGGTAGATCAAATTACATCAGCGTTATCTGATAATCACAGTCCGGTCTATCGCAAAGGACCGTCTTTTGGCAAAAAACAGCTGATTGATGGCATCATCATGTCAGAAGTGCTGGGACCGCCAAGGGCGAAGCGAAGTCTTCAAAGGTCCAGGAGGTAATTCGGGATCCCTGGATTTTTTCAGTCCATCTGAAAAAATAGACTTTCATTCCCTTATAATTTTGTGCTAGAACCCTCTTTCATTTCATACATTGAGATGAAAGGGGGTTCTTTTTTATGGCTCGTAATTGGGGAAAAAAAGTGAAACAGCTTATGACCAAAACGATGGACCTTCCGCAAGATGTCATGATGGACCTGCCGCGAATTACAATGATCGGACAATTACATATTTATATTGAAAACCATCGTGGCCTATTGGCTTTTACAGACAGCGAAGTGCGATTGATGCTAAAAAATGGGCAGTTGCTGATAAAGGGAAATGCCTTTGTCATAAAGACGATTTTGCCGGAAGAAATCATGCTCGAAGGCAAAATTGACAAGGTTTATTTTATCAATGAATGATCCCGGGAGGTCTCCATGAAAAACCAATGGACAAACTATTATACAGGCTATGTAAAGGTGAAGGCTTATGGCAAAGGTTCAGAACGGCTGATTAATATGCTGACGAGAAGGGGGCTTCATATCTGGGATGTGAAGCGTGTCGGAAGCGAATCCCTGATTTTTCATATGGATGTCAGGGATATCCCCAAACTCCGTCAGGTCATGCGTAAGAGCGATTGTAAAGTAAAGTTCATGCAAGGAAAGGGTTTCCCTTTCCTAATGAAGAGAGTCATGAAAAACAGCGGATTTTTAGCGGGGATGATCGCTTTCCTGCTTTGCATATTTGTACTTTCCAATATGGTATGGGGCATCGAGGTTCAAGATGCCAAACCGGCAACCGAGCATGCCATCCGGAAAGAATTGGATAAGATGGGCGTGAAGATCGGTAAAGTGCAATTCTTTGTTGATGATGTGGATACGATTCAGCGTAAGCTGTCGGACCGGATTGGTGCATTGACATGGGTAGGGGTAGAGCTAAAGGGAACGACATACCATTTTCGGGTTGTAGAAAAACGGCAGCCTAAAGAAGTCGAGAAAACATCTCCACAGAATTTGGTAGCGTCAAAAAAAGCGATCATCACTGATATGTTCATTAAAAAAGGACAATCTATTGTTAATGTGAATGATTATGTAGGAAAAGGACAGCTTCTTGTTTCAGGATTGATTGGAAAAGAGGATAAGCAGGAAATTGTATCCGCACAGGGAGTAATAAAAGGGAAAACGTGGTATAAAGCGAAAGTGGAAGTTCCGTTAAAAACCAAGTTTTCCGTTTTTAACGGAGATGAAACGAGCAGGCACTTTTTGAAAATGGGGGGATATTCCCTTCCTGTCTGGGGGTTCAAGGATCCGGGATATGAAAAACAGGAAAAAGAAACGACAGTGAGGCCTTTTCACTTTCTTCAATGGGAACTGCCCATTTCTTATAAACAAGTGACATTAAGGAGCAAAGAAGATATTGTACGAAGTTATACGGAGGAAGAAGCGGTGGAGGAAGGCAGGAAAATGGCTAAAGCAGAATTGAAAAAGCATTTGGACGAGGAAGATGAAATCGTCGAGGAAAAAATTTTGCACGAAACCATGGAGAATGGTAAAGTTAAATTATCTATACATTACCAAGTTATTGAAGATATAGCGATTGGACAACCAATCATTCAAGGAGACTAACGAATGGCAGATGATGTGAAAGTAATTAAGCTCGAAATAAAATCACCCAATGAAGCGATCGCGTTATTGGGCAATGGGGATTCAAATGTGAAAGTGCTTGAAGAGGAGCTTGGCATCTCCGTCATAACCCGAGGTGAAGCGGTGAGTGTTGCCGGGGATATCGAGCGGGTGACGATGGGGGAGGAAATCCTTAAGGCATTATTGACAGTTATCAGAAAAGGAATTGCAATCAGTTCCAGAGATGTGCTTTATGCAATTGAATTGGCAAGAAAAGGCACATTGGAGTATTTCGGTGAATTATATGATGAAGAAATCGCTAAAACGGCTAAGGGGAAATCCATTAAAGTCAAAACAATCGGGCAGAGGTACTATATCCAGGCAATAAAGAAACAGGACCTTGTATTTGGAATAGGGCCTGCCGGAACCGGAAAGACCTATCTTGCCGTAGTGATGGCCATCAATGCATTAAAAAATGGACATGTTAAACGGATCATCCTGACACGGCCTGCCGTGGAAGCAGGGGAAAGCCTTGGTTTTCTGCCGGGTGATCTGAAGGAAAAGGTAGATCCTTATCTAAGGCCGCTGTATGACGCTCTCCATGACCTCCTGGGGATGGAACAGACGCTAAGGATGATAGAGCGCGGAACGATCGAAATAGCTCCTCTGGCTTATATGAGGGGCCGTACGCTTGAAGATGCCTTTGTCATATTGGATGAAGCCCAGAATACGACGGAAGCCCAAATGAAGATGTTCTTGACCCGGCTTGGTTTCGGATCGAAAATGGTCATTACGGGAGACAGGACCCAGATTGACCTTCCAAAAGGTATGAAGTCAGGTCTGGTCCGGGTAGAAGAGATCTTGAAGAATGTTAAAGGCCTTTCCTTTGTGTATTTTGAACAAAGTGATGTAGTCAGACATCCGCTTGTCGCCAAAATCATTACTGCTTACGAGCAGGCGAAGTCATAAGAAAAAATCCGCCATTTCAATCGGCGGATTTTTCGTGATGTGTCTAAATGACAAACTTTTTGGTTAAAAGGTGGATATGGAATGAAAGTAGCTTTACATTTATCAATACGAAGGTGAAAATTTACTTGAAAACTGTTATGATTTTACATATCTAGAATAATAAACATCATTTTTTTTAGGAGGACCTTCCTTGAATCGTATCCAGAAATTTTTCACTCAAATAAAAGGGCTGTTGGTCCATCGCTTTTTTCAAGTGCTATTGTTTATCATACTTGGTTTGTTTGCTTATGGGTTAATGTTCTCAAATGTTAAGCCGGAAAGGGTCCAGGTAGAGCTTTTTAAGCCTGCGGAACAAACGATCCGTTCAACCAAGACTGTGGAAGATACCTATAAGACGGAACAGGAAAAAGAAGAGATTTCTAAACAGGTGGCGGATGTTTATTCTTTAAAAAAAGAATATGCCAAAAATAAAGTCGATCTGATTTCATCCATTTTCGATTCAGCGATAGAGGTGAATAAAGAAACGGACCCCGAGGAAGATCATAAAGAAGATGAGGGGAAAGAGGATAAAAAAGAGATCGTTAAGACGGATGCTCAAAAAGTTTCCATATTAAAAGAAAAATTGACCGATGAAGTCAATAAAGATATTGAGGAATCCGTTTTCCTTGCTTTAGTGCAGGCGGATGAAGATGAGTTGAAAATAGCGAAGGATTCAACCATTACAGCCGTGAATAATGTGATGAGCTCCCGAATCGCTGCAAGTGACGTCGAAAATGCCAAGAAAAAGGTTGTAGAGGAATTGGATTATATGAGCATTAGTGGCGATATGAAAAAAGCCTCCACTTCCCTTGCGCGTACGGCAATCATTCAGAATGTATTTTTCGATAAGGACAAAACCGAGGAACAGCGAAGGAAAGCGGTTGAAAGCGTGGAGCCAATCAGGATCCTTCAAGGTCAGATCATCGTTGAAGAAAATCAATTAGTGGACAGGGATGTATATAGGCAGCTTGAACTGGCAGGCTTCTTAAATACAGAGTCCACCATTTACCCGTATATCGGCCTGCTGTTATTCATATTCCTGACTTTTGCCGCTTTTTATTACTTTTTCTACTATTCCATTTCTACAAAGGATAACAAGTACAATCAGTTATTGATCTTCAGTCTTGTCTTTATCCTTTCAATGGCTACCATGAAAACGGTCAGCATTCTGGCAGACCTGAAAAACTCGAACTTGGAATACATTTTCCCGGGTGCCATGGCGGCGATGCTCATCAAGATATTATTGAATGATAAGTTAGCGGTAGCAATGATCATATTGTTAGGTTCGTATGGTACGATTATATTTAATGGTGATACACCTGGAAATCTGGATTTCTCGATGGGGCTTTATATCATTTTCGGGGGATTGACGGCGATCATCATTCTATCTAGGCCCAATTTCAAATCAAAGGTGCTGGTAGCAGGGCTGCTATTGTCTTTAATCAATATGGCATTCGTTTTTTCGCTCATCTTTATTATGGACAGCCATTATACTAGAATGGAGTACTTGTATTATGCTGCTGCTGCCATGGGTTCTGGAGTGGGTTCAGCCGTTTTGACAATGGGCCTGTTACCGTTTTTCGAGGCTGGTTTCGGGATCTTATCATCGATTAAGCTTATCGAACTCGCGAATCCCAATCATCCGTTACTGCGGAGGATCTTGATTGAGGCTCCGGGGACATATCATCACAGTGTAATGGTCGCCAATTTGGCGGAATCGGCTTGTGAAGCCATCGGGTCGAATGGATTGCTGGCAAGGGTCGGCAGTTATTATCATGATATCGGTAAAACGAAGCGGCCGCACTTCTTCATCGAAAATCAGATGAGTGAAGAGAACCCGCATGATCGGCTGCAGCCGGAAACGAGCAGGGATATCATCATTGCCCATGCCGTAGATGGCGGGGAGATGCTGCGCAGTCACAAATTCCCGAAAGAGATTGTGGATATTGCAGAGCAGCATCATGGGACCGCTTTATTGAAGTTTTTCTACCATAAGGCAAAAAAACAGGATGAGGCCACACTCGAAACGGCCTACAGATATCCAGGGCCGAGGGCGATAATGAAGGAAGTAGCCGTCATCGGCATAGCCGATAGTGTGGAAGCTGCAGTGAGATCGATGAAGCACCCAACTCCCGAGAAGATTGAAGAGCTGGTAAGTTTCATCATTCAGGACAGGATTCAAGATAGTCAATTTGATGAATGTGACATTACTATGAGAGAATTGAGTATCGTGAAGCATTCCTTATGTGAATCGCTGAATGGTATCTTCCACTCCAGGATTGAATATCCGGAGCCGGATAAATTAGGACAGAAGGTGAAAGAATGATTTTAGCTATCGATTTAATGGATGAAACGAATGAAGTAACGGAGGAAGCTCAGCAGCTTGTTGAAAGCATTCTGCAATTTGCGGCAAGAAAAGAAAACATCGAAAAAGACACCGAGCTGTCCGTTACGTTTGTAGACAATGATAGAATTCGGGAAATCAATAAAGAATATCGTCATAAAGATTCAGCTACAGATGTCATTTC
This sequence comes from Peribacillus sp. V2I11, assembly GCF_030817135.1. Lineage (NCBI taxonomy): Bacteria > Bacillati > Bacillota > Bacilli > Caryophanales > Bacillaceae > Peribacillus > Peribacillus sp. V2I11. The sequence continues at coordinate 4,162,764 of NZ_JAUSYW010000001.1, forward strand.
TTTTGCACTTGAAGAAATGGGAGAAAATGAAGTGGAAATTTTCGGAGCGGAAATGCCCCGCATGTTAGGGGATATCATCATTTCCATTGAACGTACGAAAGAACAGGCTGAAGAATATGGTCATTCATTTGACCGGGAACTTGGATTTTTAGCGCTGCATGGTTTTCTTCATTTATTGGGATTCGATCACATGAATGAAGAAGATGAAAAAGTGATGTTCACAAAACAAAAGGAGATCTTGGAAGAATATGGACTTTCAAGAGAAGGATAAAAAAAAGTATCCTTTATTAAAAAGTTTCTCTTTTGCCTGTCAGGGAATTTTGGAGGCTGTTCGGACTGAACGCAATATCAAGATTCATTTCGCGTTAACGGCAATCGTCGTATTCTTTGGTTGGTACTTCTCATTGAATGGGATGGAGTGGCTTTTCATTTTGGCAGCCATAGCCGGTACGATCACGTTGGAGCTCGTTAATTCAGCGATTGAAAGGGTAGTGGACCTGGTAACGGATCAAATCCATCCGCTTGCCAAGCAGGCAAAAGATATTGCAGCCGGAGCTGTATTCATATATGCTATATTTTCTATAATAGTTGGATTGATTATCTTTTTGCCTAAGTTTGGCCTGTAGGTTGCCGAAATGGTACTCAATTTGAAAGGAAGATGTGAATTGAATACAAAAGAATTGATTGAGGAAGCTAAAAAAGCAAGGGATAAAGCTTATGTGCCTTACTCCAAATTTAAGGTGGGGGCAGCCCTTTTAACTGCTGATGGAAAGGTCTATCATGGTTGTAATATAGAAAATGCTGCATACAGCATGTGTAATTGCGCCGAAAGGACAGCTTTATTCAGCGCTTATGCCCATAACGATAAAAAATTCACTAAACTTGCAGTCGTGGCAGATACCGATGGTCCCGTTTCTCCATGCGGGGCATGCAGGCAGGTTATTTCAGAACTGTGCGAAAAGGATATGCCGGTCGTTTTGACCAACTTACATGGGGATATAAAAGAACTAACAGTACAGGAATTGCTTCCAGGAGCTTTTTCACCGGAGGATTTAAATGGATAAACTATTTGATGATACACAAGTAAAAGGTTACAAATCAGGTTTCATTTCAATTATTGGACGACCTAATGTCGGAAAGAGTACATTTCTGAATCGGGTCATCGGACAAAAGATTGCCATTATGAGCGATAAACCGCAAACTACAAGAAATAAGGTCCAGGGAGTACTTACGCAAAACGATTCACAAATGATTTTCATCGATACACCAGGCATTCATAAACCAAAGCATAAGCTTGGTGACTTCATGATGAAAGTGGCAACGAATACATTGAAAGAAGTCGATTTGATACTCTTCATGATCAATGCGACTGAAGGATACGGACGCGGTGACGAGTTTATCATCGAAAAGCTTCAATCCGTAAAAACGCCTGTTTTCCTGGTTGTAAACAAAATCGATGCGATGCATCCGGATGATTTACTTCCGATCATTGAAAAATACCAAAAGCTTTACCCTTTTGCGGCAGTCGTTCCGATTTCTGCTCTTGAAGGGAATAACGTTGATACACTGCTCGAACAAATCAAGGAACACCTGCCTGAAGGTCCCCAGTTTTATCCAGCTGACCAAGTGACCGACCATCCGGAACGTTTTATCATTTCCGAATTGGTCCGCGAGAAGGTACTGCACCTGACACGTGAAGAAATTCCGCATTCGGTGGCCGTTGTCATCGATTCAATTAAAAAAATGGACAACAGCGACACCATTAATGTCATGGCGACGATCGTTGTCGAACGTGATTCGCAAAAAGGCATTGTCATCGGAAAGCAAGGGAAAATGCTTAAAGAAGTCGGTAGCCGTGCCAGAGTGGATATCGAAAACCTATTGGGCTCGAAAGTGTTCTTGGAACTGTGGGTGAAGGTACAGAAGGATTGGCGTAACAAAGCAAGCCAGCTTCGCGATTATGGTTTCAATGAGAGCGAGTATTAATTAACAAAATTTACGCGTCATGAAAGTTAGGAAAACGGTCAAGCTAATCATATGGTCGGATATTCATAATTGCTAGTTAAAAATGAAAGGTGGGCTTTATATGTTGGATTTTACCTGGGAATTATTTAGTGAAACAGGTAATGTGGACACCTATTTGCTGTTTAAGGAGATAGAAGTCGAAAGACAGGAAAGACACTTGGTATTGAATGATGAGCTAGCAGAAATTGATTTTCCTGTTTCATAGGTAAGTCTTGGCGAGCATGGGTGGTGTCTTGGTATGCTCCAAAAATGTGAGGGCATTGTCATAAGGCGAACTGCATATGGAGAAAATAACAAAATCATTACTATATATACCCGTGAGCTAGGAAAAATTGGCGTTATGGCTAGAGGAGCTAGTAAACCTAACAGCAGGCTTTCTGCCGTCACACAGCTTTTTTGCTCCGGGTATTTTCTTGTAACCACATCAACCGGACTCGGAAGCCTTCAGCAAGGCGAAATGGTCGATTCACTCCGTTTCATAAGGGAGGATCTCTTTGCCACTGCTTATGCTTCTTATATTGTTGAATTGCTTGATAAAAGCGTCGAGGATAAGAAACCGAATCCATATTTGTATGAATTGCTTTCGCAAACCTTGCATTACATAAACGAAGAATATGACGCAGAGGTTTTGAAATTCATTTTTGAAATGAAGATGCTGCCCGTCAATGGGATTAACCCAGTGCTTAATCAGTGTGCTGTATGCGGTGAAACGGAAGGGGAATTCTCCTTCTCGCTTCGGGAAGCGGGCTTTATCTGTCACCGCTGTCTGGGGAAAGACCCTTATCACTATAAAATTTCACCTGCAGCCGTCAAATTGCTGCGGATCTTTTATTATTTCGATTTATCAAGGCTCGGAAAGATTTCCGTCAAGCCTGAAACGAAAAAAGAACTGCAGAAGATCATCGATGCTTATTATGAGGAATATTCTGGCCTGCATTTGAAATCAAAAAAATTCCTGAAACAGATTGATACGATGAAAGATATGTTTTAGGGATCCGGCCTATTGACATTCCATGCTAGTTTGTATAAAATTCTAATCATCAAAATAAGAAGATTGCGTTGATGGAAAAGAGTATCTGTCATTCTCCATAAAAAGCGAACCCGGGACGGTGAAAGCCGGGATATGGATTTACAGGGAAGGGCGTTTCCGGAGCATGTTGCTTTGAAAAGAGGCCGTTTTATAAACGGCAATTAGGGTGGAACCGCGGGTATACTCTCGTCCCTATGCATTTCGCATAGGGACGGGAGTTTTTTGTTTGCCGAAATGTATGGGTTCCGACCTTTAATTTTTAAAAGAGCCTTTTTAAATAACCTGGAGGTGTACGATGAATATTCAAAATATGATTTTAACGTTACAAAAGCATTGGTCTGAACAAGGCTGCATATTAATGAATGCTTATGATGTCGAGAAAGGGGCAGGAACGATGAGCCCATACACGTTCCTGAGAGCCATTGGACCGGAGCCTTGGAGCGTTGCTTACGTAGAGCCTTCCCGCCGTCCTGCTGACGGTCGTTATGGTGAGAACCCTAATCGACTATATCAGCATCATCAGTTCCAAGTGATCATGAAGCCGTCTCCTGACAATATCCAGGAGTTATATTTGGATTCATTACGCGCTTTAGGGATAAATCCGCTTGAGCATGATATTCGCTTTGTGGAGGACAACTGGGAAAATCCATCACTAGGATGTGCTGGTCTCGGTTGGGAAGTGTGGCTTGATGGAATGGAAATCACGCAATTTACATATTTCCAACAAGTGGGCGGCCTTGAGTGTAAGCCGGTTTCCGTGGAAATTACATACGGGATCGAACGTCTCGCCTCTTACATTCAAGATAAGGAAAACGTATTTGACCTAGAATGGACAGATGGATTCACAGTTCGGGATATATTTGGACAGCCGGAATACGAACATTCGAAATATACTTTCGAAACCTCCGACCTTGATATGCTGTTTCAGCTTTTCACGATGTATGAAAAGGAAGCGCATCGCCAAATGGAAGAAGGACTTGTACATCCTGCATATGATTATGTTTTGAAATGTTCACATACATTTAACCTTTTGGATGCCAAAGGTGCCATCTCGGTGACGGAAAGAACGGGTTATATTGCCCGGTGCCGTAACCTAGCGCGTAAGGTTGCCAAAACCTTCTATGAAGAGCGGGAAAAATTAGGCTTCCCGATCCTGAAAGTGAAAGGGGAGAACACAAATGAGCAAGCGTGATTTGTTATTGGAGATAGGATTGGAAGAGCTGCCTGCCCGTTTTGTGACAGCATCAATGAAACAGTTGTCAGATAAAGTGCAGCAATGGCTAACGGAAAAAGCGATTGATTTCGGAACGGTTGAAGCTTTTTCCACACCAAGACGTTTGGCCGTATTGGTGAAAGACGTGGAAGAATCCCAAAAGGATATCGAAGAAGAAGCAAAAGGTCCGGCTAAGAAGATCGCTTTGGACAGCGAAGGCAACTGGTCTAAAGCCGCATTGGGATTCGTCAGGGGTCAAGGCATGACTTCAGAAGACATTTATTTTAAAGAACTCAAGGGTGTGGAATATGCCCATGTGAATAAATTCATAAAAGGACAGCAGACCGTTCAGCTTTTATCTGAGCTGCAGGAAATCATCAGCGGCATGACGTTCCCGAAAAATATGCGCTGGGCCAATCAGGAGCTCCGCTTCGTCCGTCCGATTAAATGGCTGATTGCCTTATTCGGCAATGACATAGTGCCATTTAGCATTGCTGATGTGGAAACGGGCCGTGAAACGAAAGGACACCGTTTCTTGGGCGATAGCGCAATCATCGAGCAGCCGGAACGGTATGAAGATACGCTAAAAGAACAATTTGTAATGGCGGATCCAGATAAACGCCGACAAGTTATATTGGATCAGATTAAAGAGCTTGAGCAGGAGAAAGGCTGGATCATCCCGGTCGATGAAGACCTGCTAGAAGAAGTCAATAATTTGGTAGAGTATCCAACGGTGTTATTTGGACATTTTGAAGAAGAGTTCCTTGAGCTTCCTGCTGAGGTACTTATCACATCAATGAAGGAACACCAACGCTATTTCCCTGTCAAAGATCAGGACGGGAAACTGCTTGCTTACTTTGTAACCGTACGTAATGGCGATGACCGCCATTTGGATAAGGTTTCTAAAGGTAATGAAAAAGTATTGCGTGCCCGCTTATCGGATGCAGCATTCTTCTATAAAGAAGATCAGAAAAAAGAGATTTCGGATGCTTTGAAAAAGCTTGACAGCATCGTTTATCATGAAGAAATTGGTACATTAGCCGAGAAAACTGCCCGGGTAACTGCAGTGACCGGTGCCCTTGCGGATGCTTTGAATTTGAAGGCGGAAAAAGAAATGGCGCTTCGTACAGCGGCAATTGCCAAGTTCGATTTGGTGAGTCATATGGTTTATGAATTCCCTGAATTACAAGGGTACATGGGTGAAAAATATGCCCTCTTAAAAGGGGAAGCCAAAGAAGTGGCCGCGGCTATCAATGAACATTATATGCCAAGACATGCGGATGACAATGTACCACCTTCAGTCATTGGAGCGGTTGTGAGTTTAGCTGAAAAAATTGATACTTTGTCTTCATTCTTCGCTATTGGCATCATCCCGACAGGTTCCCAGGATCCTTACGCATTAAGAAGGCAGGCGAGCGGTGTCGTCCAGATTCTAGCTGAGAAGAATTGGAATATTTCTTTAGAGGAGCTTATTGTTTTAGGCCTTAAAGGACTGGAATCAAAAGGCATCTTAAAACGTGATCTTGAAGACGTTAAAGCAGATATGTTCGCATTCTTTAAAGCCCGTGTCAAACACATGCTTCAAGAACAGCAAATCCGTTACGATTTGATCGATGCAGTCCTGTTCAATGAGATCGGTTATATCCACTCTATCGTGGAACGTGCACATGTCTTGGATGCTAAAAAAGACGAAGCAGGCTTCAAGGAAAGTCTGGAAGCTTTAAGTCGGGTCATGAATATTGCCGTAAAATGTGACAATAAGGTGACAGTTGACCCTAGTGCCTTTGAAAATGATCAAGAAAATGCGCTATACGTAAAATATCAAAACGTGGCAATGCGTTATAATGAATCTAAAGATGAGAATGAGCGATTTGAACAGCTTGTTTCGCTTCAATCGGAAATAGAGCCATATTTCGAGAATACCATGGTCATGGCAGAGGATGAAGCAATCCGTAATAACCGTTTATCCTTAATGAAGGAAATCAGTGATTTGGTTGCAGGTTTTGCTGCCATGAATAAAATCATCCTTTCATGATCGAAATGATGGATGGAAATCGGAAACCCTTTAAATAAGGGTTTCCGATTTCTTAAAAAGATAAATGGTCAATAAAAAGGACAAAAATGCCCTAATTAAATAATTTAGTATATAATTATTAAATGAATAACTTTTGTTACTTTACTCTGCGAAAGCAGTGGGGTGGTGATTATAATCCAATTGAATAAGCGTCAGGAACAGATTTTACAAATTGTAAAAGAAAACGGACCGATTACTGGAGAACATATTGCGGATAGATTGAACCTTACCAGGGCGACACTTCGTCCAGATCTAGCGATTTTAACGATGGCAGGTTTTCTTGATGCCAGGCCCCGAGTGGGGTATTTCTATACAGGCAGGTCAGGGACACAGCTCTTGACAGATAGCCTTAACCATCTTTATGTACGAGACTACCAATCGATACCTGTCGTTGTTGACGAGGGCATTTCCGTATATGATGCAATCGTCATGATGTTTTTAGAAGATGTCGGAACAATGTTCGTAGTCGATAAGCATGCATTGCTTGTTGGTGTCTTATCAAGGAAAGACTTGTTGCGTGCGAGTATTGGGAAACAAGAGCTTAACTCCATTCCAGTCAATATCATCATGACTAGGATGCCCAATATTACAATGTGTTCAAAAGAAGACCTTTTGATTGATGTTGCCAAAAAATTGATTGATAAACAAATCGACTCATTACCGGTCGTCAAAGACACAGAAAAAGGCTATGAAGTAATTGGAAGGATTACAAAAACCAATATTACGAAAGCATTCGTAGCTTTGGCTGATGAAGGCTATTAGGGGGCTTGCAAAAGGAATGACGGAGAATATGAACGGTTCTATTATATATGTTGTATCGGATTCGGTAGGGGAAACAGCGGAATTGGTTACAAAAGCCGCTGCAAGCCAGTTCTCGGGATCTGCATTTTCCATAAAGAGAATTCCGTATATTGAAGATGAACAAAACGTGGATGAAGTGATATCACTGGCTAAGTTGGATGGGGCAATCATTGCTTATACTCTTGTGAAGCCAGCTATTAGAGCGTATATGAAAGCACAGGTCGAGAAAGAAAACCTGTCTGCTTATGACATTTTAGGGCCGCTCATGGACATCCTTCAGGAAAGGGCGCCAAAAGGGCCGCTTAATGAACCTGGTCTTGTAAGAAAGTTGGATGATGACTATTTCAAGCGTGTGGAAGCCATTGAATTTGCTGTAAAATATGATGATGGACGTGACCCTCGTGGCATTTTACGTGCAGATATCGTCCTTGTGGGTGTTTCACGCACTTCCAAAACGCCATTATCACAGTATTTAGCCCACAAACGCTATAAAGTGGCGAACGTACCTTTAGTGCCTGAAGTGGAACCTCCAGAAGAGCTGTTCCTGGTACCTCCTGAAAAATGCATTGGTTTAAAGATCAGCCCGGAAAAGCTGAACCATATTCGTAAAGAGCGATTAAAGTCACTTGGGCTCAATGATCATGCCATTTACGCAAATGTGGAGCGCATAAAAGAAGAATTGACATACTTTGATAAAATCATATCAAGGTTGAACTGTCCCATCATTGATGTAACCAATAAAGCTGTTGAAGAAACAGCCAATTTGATAATCAATATCCTTCAAAACAAAAACCGTTGATCCTTATAATTAAGGCAAATCAAAATGTGAGCTAGACACTTTATGTGTCAGCTCACATTTTAATGCCAAGGTTAAATAAGGGAATAACAAGAATAAGTTCAAAATAATTACATGAAATTCCTCTTGGTTTCCAAATGTAAATCCATTGATTTACATGAAATCACATTCGGAATTTAAATGTTGGCATCTTCTAATCAAATAGACTATAATAAAAAATTGTGAGAAAAAAGTAATCTTAAGGTTTAGACTTAATTAATAAGGAATAAACTAAAGGTTAATGAGATGTCAAGGTTTTTATCATAAAAATAATTCGACATGTTCCGTATAATTCAGGAGGGGTTGGTCTTTTTCAAGGCAAAAGAGGCGCTTTTACTTAAATAAGCAGGTATTCTTTGAAGAATAATGTGTGCTCTTTTGGAGGGAACCCTCCGAATCAATGCTGAAATTCACCATAACTTCATAAAGTTTAGGGGAGAAAAAGGATTATGCAGAAAGATGTAGAATTAGAAGGTATGAATAATAAACCTATGATACACGTCGATGCCGATGCATGCCCGGTGAAAGACGAAATCCTTCATTGTGCAAGTTTGCACGATGTTGAAGTCTGTTTTGTTGCATCATATAAAAATATGATGAATAACCCTGAAGGTAAATGGGTATATGTCGATGCAGACAAAGAAGCGGCAGATCTTTATATAGTGAACTCAGTAAAAAAGGGTGATATTGTCGTTACTGCAGATATTGGTTTGGCTGGAACCCTGCTTCCTAAAAACGTTTATGTCCTTTCGCCAAGGGGAAAAGAATACACTGACGAGAATATTTTCATGCTCTTGGATATGCGTTATCAGTCGGCGAAACTCCGCAGGCAGGGCAAGCATACGAAAGGGCCGAAAGCATTCACAAAGGAAGATCGTGCATGTTTTACAAATAAACTTTTGAAAACATTGTCGAACTTTGCAGGGGATTAGGAAACAGTATCGAATTAGAAACTATCACCAATATTGCAAGGTGGAAAAATGATAAATGGCCGTATAGAAGATGAGAAAATTAATCAAATTCGTGAAGCTGTTGACATTGTTGATTTAATTGGGGAGTATGTCCAGCTGAAGAAGCAGGGACGCAATTACTTTGGGCTATGTCCTTTTCATGGTGAAAACTCGCCCTCGTTTTCCGTTTCAACGGAAAAACAAATCTTTCACTGTTTTGGTTGCGGGGCAGGCGGAAATATTTTTACCTTCTTAATGGATATAGAAGGCTACAGCTTTGTGGAATCTGCAAAAGTTTTAGCTGAAAAAGGAAATGTTCCTTTGGATGTTGAAATAAATAAGGATTCCAAGCGTTCCAACATGCCGGCAGGCTCGCAGCAAATGGTTGAAGCCCATGACCTGCTGAGGAAGTTTTATCATCATCTCCTCGTTAATACGAAAGAGGGGCAGGATGCTCTCGAATATTTACTTAAACGCGGGTTTACTGAAGAGACGATAGAAAAGTTCCAAATTGGCTACTCTTTGAATTCATGGGACTTCGTGTCCAAGTTTCTTTTAAAACGCGGGTTTCCAGCGGAATACATGGAGCAGGCAGGGCTTATTATTTACAGGGAAAAAGACGAGTCATATTTTGACCGTTTCAGAAATAGAGTCATGTTTCCAATTATGGATCATCAAGGAAATACGATTGCGTTTTCAGGAAGAGCGATGGGGGACGATGAGCCCAAATATTTGAATAGTCCTGAAACGCCAATCTTTAATAAAAGTAAAACTTTATATAATTTCCATCATGCAAGACCACACATACGAAAGAAAGAACAAGTAGTCATTTTTGAAGGCTTTGCCGATTGCATTTCAGCAGTTGGCGCAGGTGTAGAGAATGCGGTCGCTACAATGGGTACTGCCTTGACGGACCAGCATATCCAGCTTTTAAAAAGAAATACTGATCAGATACTTATTTGCTACGATTCGGACTCTGCGGGATTGAACGCTGCCAATCGTGCAGTTAATATGCTACATGACCATGAGTTTTCCGTGAAAGTCGCTCTTATGCCTGATAACTTGGACCCCGATGACTACATAAAGGAATTCGGTGAAAAAAGCTTTGTTTCTGAAGTAATAGGGGCCAGTTTAACCTACATGGCATTCAAAATGCATTATTTGCGTCGAGGGAAAAATGTAAATAATGAAGGAGATCGAATTCAATATATCGAAGAAGTCCTTAAAGAAATTTCGCGATTGCCCAATGCAGTGGAGAGGGATCATTATCTCCGGCAGCTATCCTCTGAATTTTCCCTTTCATTGGATGCGCTGGAACAGCAGCAGCGTCAGGTGTTCTTTACGGAACGCAAGAAGGGGGCACTGCCGCAGCCAGCAGCCCAAAAGAAAATGGCCCTGCAATATGAGCACAAGTTAAAGCCTGCTCACCATAATGCTGAAACGAAGTTGATTGCCCATATGCTAAAAAGCAGGGATATGACTTTCAAAATTCAGCAGTTGCTTGGGCAAACGGTCTTTCATGTAGATGAACATCAGGCAATCATCACCTATTTATATGCGTTCTATGAAGATGGACACGAACCGGATACAAGCTTTTTCCTTACTTATTTACCGGATCCAAACTTGAGAAGGATCGTTTCGGAAATAGAAATGATGTCAGTGAATGAGGAAGTTACCGATAAAGAACTGACCGATTGTATAAATCAAGTGTTGAAATATGAAAAGTTGTTAAAGATAAAAGAAAAACAAGTTGAAGAAAAAGATGCAGTTAGACGAAGTGATTATGTCACTGCTGCACAAATTGCCATGGAAATCATTAAATTGCGTAAAATGTTGTAGTCGTTTAGGTGTAAGTCCTGGAAGGAGGGGAACTAATGGCTGAAAAACCAGCACGTTCCAAACAAGTTGATAATGAATTTAGCCTTGAACAGGTGAAAGAAAAATTACTAGAGCTAGGTAAAAAACGAGGCTCTTTGACTTTAGAAAAAATCGCTGAAATGATTGGCGGTTTTGAGTTGGATTCCGATCAAATGGATGAGTTCTATGAGGTGTTAGCAGAAAACGGCGTCGAAATACTCACTGATGGTGAGGAAGACGAGGATGAAGATGATCCAGATGAGAAGAAACTTGCAAAAGAAGAAGAGTTTGACTTAAATGATTTAAGTGTTCCTCCTGGCGTTAAAATTAATGACCCGGTACGCATGTATTTAAAGGAAATTGGTCGGGTCGACCTTTTATCGGCAGAAGAGGAAATCTCTCTGGCGACGAGAATTGAAGATGGGGATGAAGAAGCGAAACGCCGTTTGGCAGAGGCTAACCTTCGTCTTGTTGTCAGTATCGCCAAGCGCTATGTCGGACGTGGAATGCTTTTCCTTGATTTGATCCAGGAAGGTAATATGGGACTTATCAAAGCAGTGGAAAAATTTGATTACCGCAAGGGATTCAAATTCAGTACGTATGCAACATGGTGGATTCGCCAAGCGATAACCCGTGCCATTGCCGACCAAGCAAGAACGATCCGGATACCTGTGCATATGGTGGAAACCATCAATAAATTGATCCGTGTCCAAAGACAGCTTCTTCAGGATTTAGGACGTGAACCTTCTCCGGAAGAAATTGCGGAGGATATGGACTTAACTCCTGAAAAAGTTCGTGAAATCTTGAAAATAGCTCAGGAGCCTGTTTCATTGGAAACGCCAATAGGTGAAGAAGACGATTCACATTTAGGTGATTTCATTGAAGATCAGGATGCGACTTCCCCATCGGAACATGCAGCATATGAACTATTGAAAGAACAGCTTGAAGACGTATTGGATACTCTTACTGACCGAGAAGAGAACGTCTTGAGACTCCGCTTTGGACTTGATGATGGCCGCACCCGTACACTTGAAGAGGTAGGTAAAGTGTTTGGGGTAACCCGCGAGCGTATCCGTCAAATCGAAGCGAAGGCGCTACGTAAACTGAGACACCCAAGCCGCAGCAAACGCTTGAAAGATTTCCTGGAATAGAATATATATGCCTTTAACAGAGCCCTCTTTGAATGCCCAGCGTTCGGGAGCGGCTCTTTTTTTCAATTTCGATGTAAAAATATCCTTGTAAGAACAATACTTATCCAATTTTCTATATAATGGAAATTGATTTCAAGAAGCAATTTTACACAAAAAGCTAAGCCGTAAAAAGAAATGATCATCATGGGGATGTGAGATTCATGGATGAGATGAGAAAGAAAATCATCATTCAAGAAATAAACTCCCGGAAGGAAAGTCGTATGCTTCCGGAGCAATATTGTAATTACCTGAATTATACTGTCAAGGCGAACTGCCGCCATCAAAATCGAATAAAACCGGGAGCAAAAAAACGACATCTTTTCCGGGATGTTGATTGGGGCACTTTTTGCATTTATTGTATTTTTGAATTATTTTACTGAAATACCCATAAGATTGCAAATGCTTATGACAATTTCAATGCTTGTTTTTTGGGCTTGCGGTCCGCCGCTTAAACGGCAGGAAAATCATTTTTCAAATGGTGTTGATGGGAATGGCGCTATCATTGCTTTTATTAACTGTCAGTTTGGCGGAATTCATGGCACCCGGCAAATTGGGCATCCTTTATATTTTCTTGTTCATTAATGGCGGACCCTGGATTTTAATGGGCAATAAACTGAATCTGTACCATTTTTCCATAGCGGGAGGCAAGGAAGCACTGGTCACTCTTTACTTTTTATTAATATAATTTCAAGGACATTCCAGCGGTTTTAAATAATGATTTTAGGGTATTATGAAACATATGTAAGAAAAAGTAAAATTGTTTGGAAATATACATAAGTTTTTGACAATTTTAAGAAATTATATAATATCTTCTATTTTTGGGCTTTTACTTGAAACTCTTTTCAAGTAAAATAATATATAGCTGTTTGTATATAATATTAAATATGGTAAGTTAAGGTTCTACATAGGGGAGGAAATACTATGAATCGCAATCCAGTAATGCCTTTTATTATTATCATGGTTTTTGGTATTGGACTTATGTTTTTACTTTCGTTTAAAGGTTTGGGTGATGCCAAAGATCTTGCTAAGGAAAAAGAGGGCGGCGAAAAGACAGAAGAAACAGAAAGTGCCTCGGCATCACCTGAGGACATCTATAAGCAAACTTGTATCTCATGTCATGGTGACGCCTATCAAGGCGGTGTCGGACCCGCTCTAAAAGGAGTTGGCGACCGTCTGTCGGTTGACGAGGTTAAAGACGTCATCACTAATGGACGAGGTGGAATGCCACCAGGTTTAGTCGAAGAACAGAACATTGATGCCATGGCCGAATATATTCATGGACTGAAATAATTCATGAAACTGACTCAAGAAATCGTTGAAAGGCGACTTTTTGAGTCAGTTTTCATTTATTCAGAAAAGGAAGATTCCGGATGGAAGGTTTCTTTTGCCCACTGATAGAAAGAGTCCTATTTCTCCTTTCTGTAATTTTTCGATTGAACTTGGTATAATCGAATGGGAAACTAATTATAGTAAGACATTATTTGAATTAAGAGAGTTGATAAATATGAATCATGAAAAACTATCGATGAGATTAGAACGTGTTGCCATACATATACCAAAAGGAAGCATCCTTGCAGATATAGGGTCAGACCATGCTTACTTGCCGTGCTATGCGGTGACTAACGGCTTGTGTGACAGCGCTATAGCTGGTGAGGTTGTAGAAGGGCCCTATCAGTCAGCACGCAAGCAAGTGGCAATGACGGGGCTTGGGGACAAGATAGAGGTCCGTAAAGGAGACGGGCTTGAAGTATTGAATCCCGATGAAGCGACATGCATTACGATTGCAGGCATGGGAGGGACTTTAATATCAAGTATATTGGAAAGCGGAAAAGGGAAACTCGGCAAGGCAGAAAGGCTTATCCTTCAGCCTAATGTCGGTGCAGCTAATGTTCGCAGCTGGCTGATCGATAACGGCTGGGAACTTAGTGGAGAGGAAATCCTTGAGGAAGACGGGAAAATCTATGAGATCTTAATTGCCGGAAAAGGAGATCCGCTCCGCCCTTATCGAGTAAACAAGCAAGCCGGCCTCATTTTCGGACCATACCTAAGAGAGCAATTCAGTGACATTTTCATAAAAAAATGGCAGCTTGAGAAAAAACATTTGGAAAGAATCATCGAACAATTGGATGAAAGCGGTAGAAGCGGGCTGGAAACGAAGCGCAATGAATTAAAATCCCAAATTTCAGTAATTGAGGAGGTGCTTAAAGGTTGAAGACAGTGAATGGTCACAAAATCATTGAAGCGTTTGAACAATTCTCCCCAAAGCATTATGCAATGGAGGGAGATCCGATCGGGCTGCATGTAGGCCAGCTCAATAAGCCGGTTACTAAGGTGCTGATTGCCCTTGATGTGCTGGAAGAGGTTGTAGACGAAGCGATAGAACATGGCGTGGAATTGATCATCGCCCACCATCCGCTTATTTACCGACCATTGAAAAGGATCGATACAAACGCAGCTGGAGGCCGCATCATCGAAAAGCTGATCAAACATGATATCGCTGTTTATGCTGCACATACCAATTTGGATGTTGCTAAGGGCGGGGTGAATGATTTACTTGCCGAAGCGCTACAATTGCAGGACACAGAGGTATTGATTCCAACTTACGAGACAGCTCTAAAGAAATTGGTCGTATATGTTCCAAAGACCGACGAACAAAAGGTGAGGGAAGCCCTAGGTAAGGCAGGGGCGGGAGCGATCGGGAATTACAGAAATTGTTCGTTTTCGGGGGAAGGTACCGGGCGCTTCTTGCCAGGTGAAGGCAGTGAACCGGGAATTGGCTCTAAAGGAAAGCTTGAAGAAGTAGCTGAAATGCGGGTTGAAACGATATTCCCGGAAAATATCGAGAAGAAAGTGCTAGCTGCGATGATTAAAGCCCATCCATATGAAGAAGTTGCTCACGATATATATAAACTGGAGAATAAAGGGGAGTCTCTTGGCTTAGGGAAGATTGGTGTACTTTCTGAAGAAATGACACTTGAACAATTTTCCGAACATGTGAAGCGGACACTCGATGTTGAAAAGGTGCGTGTCGTTGGAGATTTGCAAAGTCCCATAAAAAAAGTGGCCGTTTTGGGCGGGGATGGCAATAAATACTTTACGACAGCGAAATTCAAGGGAGCAGATGTATACGTTACAGGTGACATGTATTATCATACTGCCCATGACGCGATGATGATTGGATTGAATATCGTGGATCCAGGCCACAATGTTGAAAAGGTGATGAAAAAAGGTGTAGCAAGAATTCTTGAAAAAATGTGCCGCGAAAAGAACTACGATGTGGAATTCATTCCGTCCCGGCTGAATACAGACCCTTTCCGCTTCATTTAAATAACACGAAAAAGGCAGCCCTTAGTGGCTGCCTTTGTTTTTGTTCAATCATTTCTTCACTTTAATCTTAGGTAAAATCTTATGCAATGGCGTTTTCTTTTCGGTATTCCAAGTCGATTCATCATTTGCTTCATATTGCTCTAGAAATGCGATAACTTCTTTCGTGATCGGAGTTGGTGTGGAAGCCCCCGAAGTGACGGCAACCGTTTCTGCATCTTTTAGCCATTCAAGGTTCAGCTCGGAAATGTCAGCGATCCGATAAGCTCTCGTACCGGCAATCTCTTGGGAAACTTGTGCAAGGCGGTTTGAATTATTACTCTTGGGGTCCCCGACAACGATTAAAACATCTGCTTGGCCAGCTTGCTCGGCAACCGCTTCTTGGCGAACCTGTGTCGCTAAACAAATTTCCTTATGGACTTCGGCATGTGGGAACTTTTCCTTGACCTTATCCATGATATCCAAAACATCCCATTGGCTCATCGTTGTTTGATTGGTGACAATGATTTTATCACTATTCAAAGTCAAGGCTGCAACATCTTCATCCTTTTGAACCAGGTGAACGACATCGGGTGCAACTCCGACAGCACCCTCTGGTTCCGGATGGCCTTTTTTGCCAATATAAATGATTTGATAGCCTTCCGCTTCTTTTTCCCGAATTAAGTCATGTGTTGCGGTAACATCGGGACATGTTGCATCGAGCGTGACAAGACCTTTTTTCTCAGCGATCTTCCTAATCTCAGGTGAAACGCCGTGAGCAGTAAAGATGACGGTTCCGCTGTCCACCTGTTCGATGATATCGTTGCGGTTGCTGCCATCCAATGTGATGATTCCTTCTTCTTCAAAAGCATCCGTCACATGTTTGTTATGCACGATCATTCCTAAAATGTAGATGGGACGTGGCAAGGTTTTATCTAAAGCCGCATTACGGGCGATCACCATGGCATCGACAACGCCATAACAATAGCCGCGCGGGGAAATTTTAATCACTTTCATCTATGTGTCCTCCTTCAAGGCAAGAAACTCTCACTTTTTATACCTTTCTATTATATAAGACCATAGATGATATTACAAAACATCATATTTACATAAAATCAGTTATTGGTGAATTTTTTGTAGACTTTAAATATAAAGCTTGGGACCGGATGATCTTTTCCTTTTGGTTTCGGTACGAACTTGGGTGCTGGGGTTAGCTTCTTCAGCTTTTTCTTTTTTCTTCGAATCCGTTTTTACATCACTGTTTTTTTGTGCCTCAACATTGGGCCCGCTTTCAACGGAAGCCCCCTGGTCCTCGGTATCACCGGCTGATGATATGCTCCGGAAAACTTTCCACATGGAAGGCAGGTTTTTAATCACTGGTCCGTATTGTTCCACCATAGGCGTGAATTGTTCCGCTGCTTGCAACACTTTTTGCGTGTTGGAAAGCATATTATTAAGGGAATCGGGATTTTTTAATGTTTCTAAGATACCGCCTCCGCCGCTTCTTGAAGAACTTCGGTTAGTGGAAGCAGCCGGCGCAAACAAATTGGGTGAAGCTGCCTTTTGTTTCGACTTACCAAGTATTTTTGACAATAACCCTTCTTTCTTTACTGGCGGCATTTCCTGCCGCTGCGGTTGGATGAAAGGGCCTCCGAAACCTTGTGGTCCCTGTGGCCCCTGCCGTCGGTTTTGAAACATCGGCCGCTGCATCTGCTGATAAGGGTGGGGGATTTGCGGTGACTGTCTGAATGGAGCAGGGTGCTGCTGCATCCTTCGGCCATTGGGTGGCTGAAAACCGGGTCCGGGTTGACGATTACCATTTGGGAACATAGGTTTCACCTCCTAAGTTTTTATATGCTGGTGTAATCTTCTATATAAATTATGCAACTCGACAAAAAAGGTTTGAGGAAAGAGTGACTGGGCAGTTGTGAAGTAACCGGAAAGAAGGTAAGATGGTAACGGTAGTCTTTTAGCTCCATGTCTGCGGGGGATACGCTATGACCAGGACAGGGGCTTTTCGTTTGCAGGAGTCCATTTTAAGAGAACTAGCCTCAGCGCATGCGCTTTTGTGATTTAAGTAAATGGGTCACAGTGAAAAATAAGTTGATTGCCTGCCCATTTTGGGACAATCCCTATTTTCTTCACGAGCAACTCAGGCGCTTGCGCTTTCTGTGTAAAATTTATTATAATAACAGGACATGTCTAATGACTGACAGGATAAAGGAGTTTTTTGATGAAACAAAATCAATTTGAACGATTTAATTTGAAAAGCTACATTCTAGATGCGGTTCGTACTTTAGGGTTCGATAAGCCGACGGAAATTCAAGAGCGCGTTCTTCCGTCGCTTTTAAAGGGAAGTAGCTTAATTGGACAGTCGCAGACAGGTACAGGAAAGACACATTCCTATTTGCTGCCGATCATGAACAGGCTTGATGCTGGTAAAAACGAGGTTCAAGCTATTATTTCCGCACCAACCCGTGAGTTAGCGAACCAAATCTACAAAGAAGCTTTGAAAATTGCTGACCATTTCCCTGAGGATGAGCAGATTCAAGTCCGTTGTTTCATCGGTGGTACTGATAAACAGCGTATGATAGATAAATTGAAGACACAGCCGCAACTGGTAATCGGTACGCCGGGCCGGATCAAGGATTTGGTTGAAGCTCAGGCACTACAGGTGTATACAGCAAAAATGCTTGTAGTCGATGAAGCGGACCTTATGCTAGACATGGGATTCATTGAAGATGTCGATTTATTTGCATCACGTATGGCTGAAAAAATTCAAATGCTTGTCTTTTCGGCAACCATCCCAGAAAAATTGAAGCCGTTTTTAAATAAATATATGGAGAATCCAAAGTATGTTCAAGTGAATCCAAAGCAGGCGACCGCTTCGAAAATTGAACATGTTCTTGTACCGCTTCGCCACCGTAACAGAGAGCAGTTACTTCATGATATCATCGTTCGTTATAATCCATATTTGGCGATTGTTTTCACGAACACAAAGAAAATGGCGGATCATGTGGCTAACTCCTTGATCGAAAAAGGGTTGAATGTCGGCCGTATTCATGGTGATTTATCGCCTCGTGAGCGTAAAAAAATGATGAAGCAAATCAATGATTTGGAGTATCAATTCATCGTTGCGACAGATCTGGCTTCCCGTGGAATCGATATTGAAGGTGTAAGTCATATCATTAACTATGAATTGCCTTCAGATTTGGATTTTTACATCCATAGGACGGGAAGGACGGCTCGTGCAGGATATTCAGGCATTGCCACTACCATTTACGATACTTCTGATGAAGATTCATTGAACCGCCTTGAAAAAATGGGCATTGAATTCCGTGATGCCGATATCCAAAACGGTGATTGGGTTGATATCGACGAACGTAATAAACGGAAAAACCGTAAAAAACAAAAATCTGAAATCGATGTTAAAGCGAGCAGGCACGTCAAGAAGCCAACTAAAGTCAAGCCAGGATACAAGAAGAAAATTCAACGAGATGTGGAAAACTTTAAAAAACGTGAACGTCGTATACAGAGAAAGAAATAGGGGAGAAATCAGATGCTGAAGATTGGATCGCATGTTTCGATGAGCGGGAAAGGTATGCTTCTTGCTGCGAGTCAAGAAGCGGCTTCGTATGGCTCCAACACATTCATGGTCTATACAGGGGCCCCTCAAAACACAAGACGTAAAAAAATCGAGGATTTAAATATCGAAGCCGGAAGACTGCATATGGAAGAAAATGGAATCAGTGATATCGTTGTTCATGCCCCGTATATCATTAATATAGGAAATACCACGAATCCAGCCACATATGAGCTTGGAGTCAACTTCTTACGCAGCGAAATCGATCGGACCGAAGCGATTGGCGCAAGACAAATCGTACTTCATCCAGGTGCGCATGTCGGTGTAGGCAGTGAACTGGGAATCAAGAGAATCATCGAAGGTTTGAATGAAGTTCTGACTGCCGACGATAAAGTGCAGATTGCCCTTGAAACGATGGCGGGTAAAGGCACAGAATGTGGCAGGTCTTTCGAGGAACTGGCGATGATCATTGATGGTGTGACCCATAATGAAAAATTATCGGTATGCTTCGATACTTGCCATACTCATGATGCTGGATATAATATCATCGAGGATTTTGATGGCGTACTGAATGAATTTGATAAATTGGTCGGTGTTGAACGCATCAAGGTCCTTCATATTAACGATAGCAAAAACGAACGGGGCACACGTAAGGACCGCCATGAAAACATTGGATTTGGCCATATCGGCTTTAAGGCGTTGAACGAAATTGTCCATCATCCGCAATTAAGCACTGTACCGAAAATCCTGGAAACACCTTATGTAGGGGAAGACAAAAAAGATAAAAAGGCACCATATAAATTTGAAATTGATATGTTCAAGAATAAACAGTTTGAAGAAGATTTATTGGAAAAGATCAAATTCCAACAATAATCATAATAGAAAGGGACGATTCATCGAAATAAAGATGAATCGTCCTTTCATTTTGGTTTAAGTATGCCCATTCAAGACTGCCGGAAAGTACACTAAGATCCTTTAAAAAGTGGAAGTAAGGTTGTTAAAAAGGGATTCTATTTCCCTGGCTGTGCTTGCTCCGGCAACTTTTGTAATTTGACCAAGTACGTTCTGTCTTTGACGTATATCAAAAATGTTAATATTTTTACCTGCTAGGAGTGCAGTAATATCCTGTGCTTGTTTTTGGGTAAGTGCAACCTTATGCTGTTTAGCAAGGGAAAGCAATTCATCAGGGCGTATACTGTTGATTTTATGATTGACCATCATTTCAAATAATTTCAAACAATCTCCTCCTTTGTTAAAACATATGAAGGGGGAAGACGTATGTGAACATGAAACTTTATTTGATTTTTGGGAAATTGTTTAAGTTAACATTTTTTTGATGGTTCAGGGCGGATCGTCACTTGTTCAAAGGACCGGATTCTTTACATCTGGACTTCTTTGATTTATACTAACGATTGTTAATCGTAATGATTCTTAAAAAATAGGTGATCTCTTTGGATAATGTAGTAAAGCCCATAGTTAAATTTGAAGATATATCTTACAAATATACAAAAGATCTAGTGCTGGAACATGTTTCGCTTGAAATTCCCAGAGGGGCCTTTCTAGCTATAGTCGGGCCGAATGGATCCGGTAAATCAACGCTTTTGAAGTTGCTGCTTGGTTTGTTCAAGCTCCAAAAGGGGAAAATTGAAATATTCGGGGAAGACATTCGGCGCTTTAAAGATTGGCAAAAGGTCGGGTTCGTTTCCCAAAAGGCGAATTCCTTCAATTCAGGATTCCCTGCCACTGTATTTGAGGTGGTTCAGAGCGGTTTGACCAAAAAAATAGGCTTATTCAAGTTTGCTGGCAAAGAGGATAAGCAAAAGGTGAAGAAGGCTCTGGAATCCGTGGACATGCTTGAATATCAGAACCGCAATATCGGGGAATTGTCCGGAGGCCAGCAGCAGAGGGTATTCATTGCCCGTTCACTGGTCAGCGAGCCGGAATTGATGATATTGGATGAGCCCACGGTTGGCGTTGATTCTAAAAACGTCCACCAATTTTATGAAATGCTTGAGATGTTGAATAAAAAATTAGGAATAACCCTGATTTTAGTAACCCATGATGTTGGTACTGTGACCGATAAAGTCACACATGTCGCCTGCTTAAATAAAAAGCTTCATTTTCACGGGGATGCCTGTGAATATAATGAGTTGGATGAAGGTGAACTCTCGTCCATTTATGGACATGACGTCCAATTTTTAAATCATGATCATTAATATGTTTTGGAGGATAGCCCAATGATATCGGGGATATTGCAATTTGAATTTTTGCAGAACGCATTCTTGACCGGAATCATCATCGGAGCGATTGCGCCATTAGTGGGCGTTTTTGTCGTGGTAAGGCGGATGTCGATGATTTCCGATGCGCTCAGTCATGTCGCGCTTGCTGGTATAGCGTTTAGTTTATTGCTGCAGAAGAGCTTTCTATCTCTAGCAGGATTGAATCCACTTTATATAGGAATGGCGTTTTCTGTAGGTGGTTCATTATTCATTGAAAAATTAAGAGGGGTGTACAAGCATTACCAAGAGCTTGCAATCCCGATCATAATGTCCGGCGGCATGGGACTTAGTGTCATTTTCATATCCATTGCAGATGGTTTCAATACCGATTTATATGGTTATTTATTCGGTAGTGTCAGTGCCGTCAGCCGGGCGGACTTGTATGTCATTTTGGCAGTGGGGATAGTCGTTGCCTTGATGCTTACCTTATTGTATAAAGAATTATTTCTGTTATCTTTTGATGAAGAGCATGCCAAAGCGTCTGGAATACCTTATAAAGCTATTCATTTTATTTTTATTGTCATGGTCGCATTGGTCATTGCCGCTTCCATGAAAATCATTGGCATATTACTTGTTTCTTCGCTGATGACGCTCCCGGTAGCTGCTAGTCTCCGCTTTGCGAAGGGCTTTAAGCAGATGATTGGCTATTCGGTATTATTCGGTGAAGTTTCTGTCATAGGCGGATTATTTTTATCATACAACCTTGATCTCGCTCCTGGTGGGACCATTGTAATAATAGCTGTGCTAATTCTCATCTTGTCAATTTTGTTTGATAAGTGGAAAAATCGATAGATGGGGTGATGTATTTTGAACGTAACTACAGCCATGCAACTATTAAAAGATAAAGGTTTTAAACATACAGGAAAGAGGGAAGAAATGCTTCAGCTTTTCTCTTCCAGCGATAAATATTTAACGGCAAAAAATGTATTGGAGAATATGAAACAGGATTATCCTGGTTTAAGCTTCGATACGATTTATAGAAATCTTTCCTTATTTGTCGAACTGGGCATCTTTGAAACGACCGAGTTGGAAGGGGAGAAGCATTTTCGTTTTACATGCGGTCATTCTTCCCACCATCACCACTTCATCTGTTTGAATTGTGGAAAAACGAAAGAAATCGAATTGTGCCCGATGCAGGAACTTCAGGAAAGCTTGAAGGACTACGATGTTTCAGGGCATAAATTCGAAATTTACGGACGCTGTCCCGCATGTAGCGTATCTTTGGAAGCATAAAAACCATTGACCTCCAGTCAATGGTTTTTTCTTGTCTCATTTTATAGTTACCGGTTTCCCTGACATCCAATTATTCACCCAGGCAGAGGCTTCTTGCCAATTGTTGACCCGAATCACCCTTTCAGGCACGGGATCTTGGTTATAGGGAGTATTAAATAAAATCACGGGTATTTTACACTCTTCTGAAATCGCAACTGCATTGTCGTGCTTGTCCTCTAAAAAGAGATCGACTTCGAATTTTTTGGCTGCAGCCACTTTATCGTGTGAACCTACAAGCTCTATATGATCATATAGGACTTCATTCGTCGTGAACCAATTCTTGGTTACATCCAATAAACGGTTGCTCCTGGCACTGATGAAATAAAGGTTAGCTTGTTCTGTCCATTTTTCCAATACATCCTTCGCACCCTCAGCCAATAAAGATTCGGAATAGATGAGTGGCTCGCTCTCAATGAACCATTTAGTGAAATCCTCTTTTGGAACATTCACGAAGGGTAATAAGTCATATTCGGTAATGTCTTCATAAGCTAAATTAAGCTGAAAAGCTTTATTTAAAAAGGGGACCATGGAATCAGGTCTTGTAACAGTCCCGTCTATATCGATGCCAAAACGTTTTTTCATGATGAATCTCTCCTCATTTTCAATACTTGTAATAGTGTAACATATCCCATCGTAGCTTTGGTAAAAACCCGTATTTATTTCCAAGACATGAAACCATTTTCACGTTGGTTCCTGCAATTTTTACATACACTATAAATGCTTCACAAACGAAAGTGAGGGATGCACGAATGGAAAAAGATCAATACTCCAGTATTGACGATAAAATGCAATTGGCCAAAGAGGGCAGTGAACCAACCGTTGTGGATGATCAGCTTCATGAGCGGTATTATAATGAAGATACACCTGAAGATGACAGACGGTATGAAAGTCGTGGGACCATAACCAATATGGATAACCGGTATCAGGAAGAAACGTCTGCCGAAATTTCAACACCGCCTCAGCGAATCAGGTCTTATAGGGATGAGCCTGTAGAGGCTGATGATTCCGGGGATGTGGCATCAAGAGGGAAAGTGATTGGTGTCATAGCTTTGATCATCTCCATTATATCTTTATTCATGATGCCTTTCATTTTAGGGATTGTGGGTATCATTGTAGGGATAGTGGCCAGAAGCAGGGGATCGAACTTGGGTACATGGGCCATCGTCATTGGCGCAGTCTCCATCATCGTTGGCATATTCATCCTGCCGTTCTTTTAAGCACCATTAAACCCTTTGATGTCATTATGCATCAAAGGGTTTTTCAAATGAAACAAAAAATCCCGATTATGAAAATTCGGGATTTTTTGTTTCATTTATTTAGTAAAGCTGCAGCAGCAGCTTCCGCTCTTTGTTTTTCATAGTACTCTTCAGCGATTTTGTCAATTTCCTTTTTCAGTTCCTCGACCATCGTCTCTTCAGGCACTTTACGTACGATTTGACCTTTTCTAAACAGTAAACCTTCACCACGGGCACCTGCTATGCCGATATCAGCCTCACGGGCTTCTCCAGGACCGTTTACCGCACAACCAAGCACAGATACCTTGATTGGTGCCTTAACCGTCTGGATGTACTCTTCAACTTCATTGGCGATAGAAATCAAATCAATCTCGATTCGACCGCAAGTAGGGCAGGAAATTAAAGTGGCCATGTTAGAAGCAAGGCCAAATACTTTTAGAAGCTCCCTTGCCACCTTCACTTCTTCAACAGGATCGGCACTTAAGGAAACACGCATCGTGCTTCCGATACCCTGACTTAGGATGGCACCTAGTCCGGCAGCGCTTTTTACGGTCCCGGAGAACAGTGTACCTGATTCCGTTATCCCAAGATGTAAAGGATAATCGAATGCTTTTGAAGCTTTTTCATATGCTTCGATGGCTAAATTCACATCGGAAGCCTTCATGGAAACGATAATGTCATGAAAATCGAGATCTTCCAGGATCTTGATATGGTGTAAAGCACTTTCCACCATTCCATCGGCAGTCGGGAAGCCATATTTCTCGATGATTTTCTTCTCGAGAGAACCAGCATTGACCCCGATGCGGATTGGGATTCCTTTAGCCTTCGCAGCTTTCACGACTGCTTCAACCTTTTCACGGCGTCCGATGTTACCAGGATTTATCCTGATCTTATCCGCTCCGCCTTCAATTGCCTTCAGAGCAAGTTTATAATCGAAATGAATATCGACTACAAGAGGGATGTTTATCCGTTTTTTTATCTCAGAGATTGCGTCAGCTGCTCTTTCATCCGGACAGGCGACACGTACGATTTGACATCCCGCTTCTTCAAGACGAAGGATTTCTGCTACCGTTGCTTCAACATCATGTGTTTTTGTAGTTGTCATGCTTTGTACTATAACTTCATTATTGCCGCCAATCGTTAAGTTTCCGACTTTAATTGGCCGCGTCTTGGTGCGATGTATGATTTCACTCAAGTGGAATTCTCTCCTTTAGGAAAAAATCAGTTTTGATTTTTAATTTGCTTCTCTGAAATATTGTATCAATGTACATACCGCTTGACAAGGAAATAGGACGCATAATCTTTTTTCAATATGAGACACTTCCTATTTCTGGATATAACTGATACTTGGAAATCCCCCTTAATAGTTCTTGTGAACGCGCATATCCCCATTTGACAGTTATTTATAAACGGGAATCTTATATGTTTTGCCAATCTGCATATTTTCGGGATTCAATCCTTCATTCAAACTTTGAAAGTCAGAGATGATCGTTTCGATTGGCTGATTGGATGCGCCTTTTTCCGTTTCAACGATGGAGAGTAAGGTATCCCCGGGTTTCATGGTGATTTCTTTATAAGCAGCAGATGGTGCGGATGCAGGCTGACTGGCCGGTATGGCCGGTTCGTCTGTAGAGGCAGGTGGATGGGAAGCCGGCAGGGTACCCGTAGTCAGATCGAAATAAATAATAAATAAAGTGAAACAGAATGAGATAAAAAGCAGTAGCCGTTTCAATTTTTCCATCCTCCCAAGCTTGTCTTTAATTCATCTATACTTGGAGGGGGCTGAAAATATGCCTGAAAATGGGCGATTTTTCAAATGGAATGTGAGAGTGACCATTCAAATTTTCTATTTCAGTTAAGTAACTTCCTTATCATTTGAATGGATGCTAAGAAAGGAACGAATTTCCTTTGGAGTCAAACCAATCTCTCTTGCCTCCATTATGAGTAACAACCACTGTACATCAATATTATTCTCCTTCATGTCAATCACCTCTTAAATACTATTTCAATCATAAGTATAGGAATAACTTGGTGAGTATTTTGTCGAATTAAGTAGATATAAAAAATGATGACTGTAGTCATATTCGGGGGAAAGGCATGGATTACCCGATTTTAAGCAAGCAAAAAGATCCGAACCAGGTGGGTCCGGATCTTTTTGCTTTTAGGGTCAATTTCCGATTTTATCGGCTGATGTTTCTTTAATGGATAAATATAACATCATCAATGTTACAAACCAGCTAATGATTGAAGCGAATGGTACAATAGCTTGAAAAGCATCCATGATGGTGAAGAATATGGTGGCAAGCGTAATGCTGTAAGCAGCAATTCTCCATAGATGTCTATAGGAAAGAGAACGGCCAAGAGCATTTTTGAAAAGAAGGCCGAAAGCGGCAAGGATTGTCACTTTAATGAAGATTCCGCTAGCGGTAAACAGGTATAATATAAGTAGAAGCAATGGAAGGATGATCGGCAGCACAGATTCAACTGAATCAAGCCAAGCGGATATTTCCTGATTATCTCCCTCCAGAACGGAATATGTAGAGGATTGTATGTTGCCTCCGGATACGAAAACCAGATCAGACTTTAAAAGCGCGACAGCCTCATCAGCTTTTGCAGCTACTTCTTCCGGGGTCAAGGTCCCCGTACCATCTACAAAAATTTGATATCCGTTTTTAATCAGGCTAAATGGCTCATCCTTTTCAGTCGTCAACGTGCCATTTTTGATTTCAAATGCCGGTAAGTCCTCTGATACTGTTTCGTGCATTGCATCTATCCCGTCAACTACCATTGTACCGAAATAAAAAGCTGAAGGGAGAAAGGCGATGAGACTTATAAAGAATACGAATAAAATCGTTTTCCCGATACCTTGGTTTTGAAAGGAAGCGATATCTTTAGGAGAATATAAGCTTACCCACAGTTGTTTGAATATGTTCAATGTTTTCAGCACCTAACTATATAAGATTCCTAACCAATTTTAACTATATGGGAAAAATAAAACAACCTGTATTCTGCTTCATTGGTTTCAACCATCAGTAAAGAGGCAATTATGGAGAGATAAAGGCAAATTATATATGAAATGAGAAAGGGGCGTTTTAGTTATGGATACACTATTTTGGGTAATAATTATCCTCATGTTCATAATGGGCTTTGTCGGCCTGATTTTTCCTATCATCCCAAGTGTTTTATTCATTTTCGGCGGAATATTGTTATATGGACTATTTTATTCATTTGAACCATTTGGTTGGTTTTTCTGGACGGTCCAAATTTTATTCGTCATCCTTTTATTCGCAGCTGATTATATTGCAAACATGGTCGGGGTCAAAAAATATGGCGGCACGAAAGCTGGAGTTTGGGGCAGTACGATTGGGCTTCTGTTCGGGCCATTCGTGATTCCGTTCGTCGGAATTCTAATTGGTCCATTCATCGGGGCATTCCTGGCAGAGATCCTAGTACATAAAAAAGACCCGGTCACTGCTTCCAAAATCGGCCTTGGTTCCGTTGTAGGCTTTATAAGCAGTGTAATTACAAAAGGCATCATTCAACTTCTGATGATTGGATATTTTATATTCGTGGTAATCTCATAGGAAATATAATCGAAAAATGAAAAATTGAGGCATAAGGTTTGAAACGGTTACAAAAATTTGATACTCTATTGCTAGCGAGCTTTAGGTATCTTTCGGGAACTGAAGCCCTCAAAAAAACAGCTTACATAGGGAGGAATTTTATTATGGCTTTTGAACTTCCACAATTACCGTATGCATATGATGCATTAGAACCACACATCGACAAAGAAACAATGAACATTCACCACACTAAACATCACAACACATATGTGACAAACCTGAACAATGCGCTAGAAGGCAACCAAGAACTTCTAAGCAAAAGCGTTGAAGAAATCGTCGCTAACCTTGACGCAGTACCTGAAGCTGTTCGTACAGCTGTACGCAACAATGGTGGAGGACATGCTAACCACACTTTATTCTGGGAAATCCTTTCACCTAACGGCGGCGGACAACCAACTGGTGAATTAGCGGATGCTATCACTTCAAAATTCGGAAGCTTTGACAGCTTTAAAGAAGAGTTCGCTAAAGCGGCTACCACTCGTTTTGGATCTGGCTGGGCTTGGCTTGCAGTCAACAATGGCGAGTTGGAAGTAACAAGTACACCAAACCAAGACAATCCATTATCAGAAGGTAAAACACCACTTCTTGGATTGGACGTTTGGGAACATGCTTACTACCTAAACTACCAAAACCGCCGTCCTGAATACATCAATTCTTTCTGGAATGTTGTAAACTGGGATGAAGTTGCAAAACGTTACAGCGCTGCAAAATAATTTGTAATCAGGTAACAATAGACGGGAATCCCTTTTCAGGGGAGCCCGTCTTTTTTTTGTTTCTAAGGAAACCAGGGTAAGTGCAACTATTTCTCTGTCTTCGCCAGTCGAAGAGTTTTCTTTACACTGTTCTTGATATAAAAGGAAGAGCTTTTTAGGAAACCAGTGTAAGAGCAACTACTACTCTGTCTTCGCCAGTCGAAGAGTTTTCTTTACACTGTTCTTGATATAAAAGGAAGAGCTTTTAAGGAAACCAGTGTAAGTGCAACTACTTCTCTGTCTTCGCCAGTCGAAGAGTTTTCTTTACACTGTTCTTGATATAAAAGGAAGAGCTTTTAAGGAAACCAGTGTAAGTGCAACTACTTCTCTGTCTTCGCCAGTCGAAGAGTTTCTTTACACTGTTCTTAAAAGGAAGAGCTTTAAGGAAACCAGTGTAAGAGCAACTACTACTCTGTCTTCGCCAGTCGAAGAGTTTTCTTTACACTGTTCTTGATATAAAAGGAAGAGCTTTTAAGGAAACCAGTGTAAGTGCAACTACTACTCTGTCTTCGCCAGTCGAAGAGTTTTCTTTACACTGTTCTTGATATAAAAGGAAGAGCTTTTAAGGAAACCAGTGTAAGTGCAACTACTTCTCTGTCTTCGCCAGTCGAAGAGTTTTCTTTACACTGTTCTTGATATAAAAGGAAGAGCTTTTAAGGAAACCAGTGTAAGAGCAACTACTTCTCTGTCTTCGCCAGAAGAGTTTCTTTACACTGTTCTTAAAAGGAAGAGCTTTAAGGAAACCAGTGTAAGAGCAACTACTACTCTGTCTTCGCCAGTCGAAGAGTTTTCTTTACACTGTTCTTGATATAAAAGGAAGAGCTTTTAAGGAAACCAGTGTAAGTGCAACTACTTCTCTGTCTTCGCCAGTCGAAGAGTTTTCTTTACACTGTTCTTGATATAAAAGGAAGAGCTTTTAAGAAACCAGTGTAAGAGCAACTACTACTCTGTCTTCGCCAGTCGAAGAGTTTTCTTTACACTGTTCTTGATATAAAAGGAAGAGCTTTTAAGGAAACCAGTGTAAGAGCAACTACTTCTCTGTCTTCGCCAGTCGAAGAGTTTCTTTACACTGTTCTTAAAAGGAAGAGCTTTAAGGAAACCAGTGTAAGAGCAACTACTACTCTGTCTTCGCCAGTCGAAGAGTTTTCTTTACACTGTTCTTGATATAAAAGGAAGAGCTTTTAAGGAAACCAGTGTAAGTGCAACTACTTCTCTGTCTTCGCCAGTCGAAGAGTTTTCTTTACACTGTTCTTGATATAAAAGGAAGAGCTTTTAAGGAAACCAGTGTAAGTGCAACTACTTCTCTGTCTTCGCCAGTCGAAGAGTTTCTTTACACTGTTCTTAAAAGGAAGAGCTTTAAGGAAACCAGTGTAAGAGCAACTACTACTCTGTCTTCGCCAGTCGAAGAGTTTTCTTTACCTTTTTTCACATAAATTCTTTTGTTTTTTCAAACACTAGAGTGGAATTTAAAGGAGAGTTAAAACAATGGGTATTTTAGAGAGATGGTTGGGTGAAGCGGGAGGGAAGAAGGACCTGCACCTCCTATTGTTTATTGGCGGGCTGTACAGCCTAAGTATTGCTTTATCCAATACATTCGTTAATGTGTACTTGTGGAAACAATCCGGTCAAATTGTTGATATTGCCGTATATAATCTAACCGTGGTGCTTTTTCAACCGCTTACTTTTGTCTTTGCTGGGAGGCTGGCGAAAAAGGTTGATCGAATCATTGTTTTGCGTCTGGGTGTTATCTTTTTGGCTCTATTTTATTTATCAGTCCTATTGGTCGGCACACGGGCAACGGATTTCCTTTGGTTGCTTGGAGGACTGTTAGGAATCGGTTATGGGTTTTATTGGCTTGCTTATAATGTATTGACTTTTGAGATAACTGAACCGGAAACAAGGGATTTCTTCAATGGTTTTTTAGGAATTTTATCATCACTTGGGGGAATGGTCGGTCCGATTCTTTCAGGGTTCATCATTTCAAGGCTTGAAAAATTCACTGGATATTCCATTGTATTCGGATTGTCTTTGCTATTGTTTTCCGTTGCGGTGTTTCTTAGCTTTTCGTTAAAAAGACGTCCAGCGCATGGCAGATACTATTTCTTTCGGATATTGCAGGAACGGAAAAACAATCGGAATTGGCTCTTGATCACTCGTGCTCACTTTTTTCAAGGGATTCGAGAGGGCACATTCATGTTCATCATTTCGATTACCGTTTTCATTCAGACGGATAGTGAACTTGCCTTAGGGAGCTATGGTCTGTTAAATTCGGCCATATCATTCGTTGCGTATTTTTTTGCTTCACGATATATAAAACAGCCGATGCGAAAAAAAGCGATTCTTATTGGAGGAATCCTGTTGTATGCAGGGGTCTTATTGATTGCATTTGATATCACATTCGGGAAGCTTCTCATTTATGGGGCAATTGTCGCTACCGCTTATCCTATTCTTTTGGTCCCTTATATATCATTGACTTATGACATTATAGGACGCGCTTGGAAAGCGGCGGAAATGAGGATTGAATATATCGTTGTCCGGGAACTGTTCGTTCATATTGGAAGGATTGTATCCATATCAGGATTCATACTTTCCGTCATGTTTTTCGACCTAAAGCAATTACTGCCGATTTATCTGTTAATCGTCGGTGCAGGGCATACCGTGATATATTGGTTTGTACGGAAAATCGATATCATTGACCAAGATTGAAAAGAGGCCTTAGAGGCCTCTTTTCAATAAACATGACTTACGGTTTTAGGATTTATGAGCCGTAAGTCACTTTTTATTAAAGTTCGTTAGATGTTTAAAATTTCTAGAACACTAAGGTAGAAAAAAATATAAATGTTCTATAGAATAGTATAGGACTATTATGACTATGTAAAAAGGATGTGTGGCTTAGTGTGAATAAAAAGAAAAAGAAAAAGACGCATGTGCCTTTCAGATTGAATATTCTTTTCTTTTTAGTGTTTGTTTTGTTTTCCGCTTTAATTTTACGCTTGGGTGTTGTACAGATTGTTTATGGTGATGATTACCGGCGTGAGATTGAAAGAACAGAGGAAGTGACCGTGAATAATTCGGTGCCCCGTGGGAAAATGTATGACCGGAATTTAAAACTGATGGTCGATAACCAACCACTGGATGCAATTACATATACACGAAAGCAAGGTACGAAACAAACAGAAATGGTGGAAACGGCTGAGAAACTCGCGAAGTTGATCGAAAAGGAAACAGGCAAAGTGACTGAACGAGATAAAAAGGATTTTTGGATTTTGAATAATCCAAAGCTGGCCGAGAAAAAGATTACGGATAAAGAGCGGAAAAAAGTGGAAGAGGGCGAGATGGAAGAAAGTGATTTGTATAAGCTTCAGCTTGATCGGATTACTTTAGGTGAAATGAAGCTTTCGAAAAAAGATCTAGAAGTCCTTGCCATCTATAGGGAATTTGCAAGCGGATATGCCCTTACCCCGCAAATTGTGAAAAACAAGAAAGTAACAAAAGAAGAATTCGCCAGGGTGAGTGAAAACCTTGATTCTCTCCCTGGGGTCGATATATCAACAGATTGGGATCGTTTTTATACATATAATAAAACACTTAAATCTGTATTAGGTAAAGTTTCCTCATCTGAAGAAGGGTTGCCTAGTGAAAGCCTGAACTACTACCTTGCACGTGATTACAGCCGGAATGACCGTGTAGGTAAGAGTTATATTGAGGCGCAATATGAAGATATCCTCCAAGGACAGAAAGCGAAAGTAAGGAATGTGACCGATAAATCAGGAAATGTTGTCGATTCCGAAGTGATTACTGAAGGTTCGCGAGGAAAAGATCTTATATTGACAGTTGATATGGATTTGCAGCTTGCAACTGAGGAAATCATTGAAAAGCAATTGATTGCCAAGAAAAAGATGGGTAACACCAAATTCTTGGATAGGGCCTTTGTCGTCATGATGGATCCCGATACAGGGGAAGTATTAACGATGGCTGGAAAAAAATATGAGAAGGACCCAAAAACGGGGAAATCCTCCATTGAGGACTTTGCATTAGGAAATATCACGACTTCCTATACGATGGGTTCTGCGGTTAAAGGTGCTACCGTTTTAACCGGTTATCAGCAAGGTGCGATCCAGCCGGGTACGTACTTTTATGATACGAAGTTGAAAATCAAAGGTACACCGGCCAAAGGTTCATATAGTGACTTCGGGAACATTAATGATTTGACCGCATTGAAAGTATCTTCGAACGTTTATATGTTCAGAACGGCAATTAATATTGCAGGTGCGCATTATGTGCCGAATGAACCTTTGAATATTAGTTCAAGCGCCTTTTCGACCATGCGGAATTCATTTGCCCAGTTTGGCTTGGGAGTCCGCACGGGGATTGATCTTCCTAATGAAATGAGCGGATTCAAAGGTTCCGAAACATCTCCAGGTAAGCTGCTTGACCTTGCTATCGGACAGTATGATACGTACACACCAATGCAGCTCGTGCAATATGCTTCAGCCATTGCGAATGGCGGTAACCGCATGAAGCCGCATATGGTTAAGGAAATCCGCGATCCGGTTGATAATAATGAGGAATTGGGACCTATTGCCGAAGACGTTTCACCGACTGTCCTTAATCGTCTTGATATGAAGGAAGAATGGATTGAACGTGTTCAGAGCGGTTTCGAGAAAGTTGCGATGGAACAAGGCGGAACGGCTTATACCTATTTTGGGAAAAAATCGTATACAGTGGCAGCTAAAACCGGTACTGCGGAAGCGTTCTATGACGGCCCGAACCGGATGGATTATAGCGAGCCCCAAGAAACGATGAACATCACGCTTGTTGGCTACGCCCCAGCTAAAAATCCTGAGGTCGCTTTTGCGGTGGTTGTGCCGTGGGCATACCAAGGACATACGGGCCATAGCATGAGTAAAGAGATAGGTGAAGAAATCATGGATACTTATTTCGAACTTAAAAAAGAACGGGCTAAGAAGGAAAATACCGAAACCTCGACTGATTTGAAAGTGGAGAATGGTAAAGACGTTCAAGAGGACCAGGCTGAAGTTAGGAAAAGCCAGGAAAATGAATAAAAGGTTAAAACACGTTTTTGGGTAAAACCGAAAACGTGTTTTTTTGCATTTTTAGAACTGGATCAGTACAGTTATTTCATCTTTACAATTAGCACACAATTATTTACTGAATATTTACAAATGCTTTAAACGGAATTTACAGTCTGAAAGTATGATGTGAGAGTAGGACAAAATATTCATATAAAATTCTTAGGGGGATTTACAAATGAGACGTTTCAAAGGTATGGCAATGACTGTAATGATGGGTGGAGTAATTGCAGTAGCGGCGGGTTGTGGATCCGATGACACTAAGACAAGCAGCAGTGAAGGAAAAGGATCTGGCCAACTGCAGGGAGAAGTTATTACGGATGGTTCTTCAACGGTCTTTCCGATCATGGAGGCAGTTGCCGAAGAATATATGGGTACACAGCCTGATGTGAAGGTTTCAGTGGGATCGTCAGGAACAGGTGGGGGATTCAAGAAATTCATCGCTGGTGATACGGACCTAGCCAATGCATCCCGTCCGGTCAAAGAAGAGGAAAGTGCCTTACTAGATGAAAAGGGCGTTAAATATACAGAATTGAAACTGGCATTTGACGGGATTTCAATCGTCGCCAATAAAGATAATGAATTCATCGATTCACTAACAGTCGAAGAGCTTCAAAAACTGTGGGTTGATAATGGAAAGGTGAAGAAATGGTCTGATATACGTCCTGAATGGCCGAAGGAAGAAATTAAATTCTACTCTCCGGGAACAGATTCAGGAACATATGATTATTTCAATGAAGTGATCCTTGAAGAAAAACCGATGGTGGAAAATGCGACGCTTTCAGAAGATGATAACGTTCTTGTACAAGGTGTAGAAGGTGATAAAAATGCGATTGGATTCTTCGGTTATGCCTACTATGCTGAAAATAAAGATAAGTTAAAAATCATTTCCATCGACAACGGCAAAGGCGCTGTAGAGCCAACGCATGAAACGATTAAAAGTGGGGAGTATGCACCATTATCACGTCCACTTTACACATATGTAGCTAATAAGTCGGTAGCTGAAAAAGAACAAGTTGCAGATTATACTCAATTCGTCATCGAAAATGCAGGAGAGCTTGCTGAAGAAGTGGGTTATATCAGCCTGCCTGAAGAAGAGTACCAGAAAGATCTTGATAAATTAAAAGAACTGGAAAAATAAAACGATATTACAGGCTACTGAAATCCCGCCTTGGCACGATTAAGGCGGGGGTAACAGCTTGTAAATCCAAATATTGCGTGTCAGAAATGGAGGATGCAAGTTGGAACTTAGAAAAACAGAAACCTATTCTGTACAGCAAATGATCCTGGAAAAGAAAAGTAAGAAAAAAATGAATATGGAAAAAGTCATACCTAAGCTTTTGTTCCTTACGGCGGCAATTTCCGTTTTCACTACAATCGGGATCATCCTGACGCTTATATTTGAAACATTTATCTTTTTTGACAGAGTATCTATCGTCGAGTTTTTTACAGAAGCTAAATGGCTGCCATTTGCATCTGCACCTTCCTATGGGATTATGCCCCTTATCGTTGGAACGTTGAAGATAACAGTCATAGCAGCGGTGGTTGCAGTTCCAGTCGGGCTTGCAACAGCCATTTTCTTGAGTGAATATGCATCTGAGAAAACACGGAGAATCATCAAGCCGATTTTAGAAGTTTTAGCTGGGATTCCTACTATCGTTTACGGCTTTTTTGCCTTAACTTTTGTTACACCGGTTTTGCGGGATTTATTTCCTTTCCTTGACATGTTCAATGCCTTAAGTCCTGGGATCGTTGTAGGTATCATGATCATGCCGATGATAGCCTCTTTGTCGGAAGATGCCCTTGTATCGGTACCGAAGTCGATTCGCGAAGGTGCGTATGCTTTAGGAGCAACGAAACTCGAAACGACAATTAAAGTGGTATTGCCAGCAGCCATTTCAGGAATTGTGGCATCCATCGTTCTTGCTTTATCCAGAGCGATCGGGGAAACCATGATTGTGAGTGTTGCCGGGGGCTCGACACCAAATATGAGCATGGATGTCACTTCATCGATTCAAACGATGACCGCTTATATCGTACAGGTCAGTTCGGGGGATGCAGGGTACGGGACAACGATTTACTACAGCATATATGCGGTTGGAATGACACTGTTCGTCTTTACGCTTATCATGAATTTACTGGCGCAGTTCATCTCTCGCAGGTTCAGGGAGGAATATTAAGACATGAAACTGATAAACAAAAGTCATGTTGCAAAAAAAATGCCCGTTAGGCTGGCTGTTAACACGATTTTTAAAGGATTATTCTTCTTGGCAACATTGGTTGGCCTCATTGTATTGGCCATCTTATTTTATCGGATATTCACTCAAGGAATTGGTAGTCTGAATGGGGATTTCCTTCAGAATTTCGCTTCCAGGAAACCTGAAGAGGCTGGTATAAAGGCAGCGCTGATCGGTTCAATATGGTTGATGGTAGTGGTTGCTCCAGTTTCCCTGCTGCTTGGTGTTGGAACGGCCATTTATTTAGAGGAATATGCCAGGAAGAATTGGATCACCACTTTTATCAAAGTGAATATTTCCAATCTGGCAGGTGTCCCGTCAATAGTATTTGGACTGCTGGGCTTAACGGTTTTCGTTCGTGCTCTAGCCTTGGACCGGTCCATATTAGCAGCAGGCTTGACCATGAGCCTACTGGTCCTCCCGGTCATCATAGTAGCTGCCCAAGAGGCCATACGTGCGGTTCCTCGTGATTTAAGGGAAGCTTCTTTTGGAATGGGTGCTACAAAGTGGCAAACGATTTTGAAAGTGGTCCTACCTGCTGCGATACCTGGAATTTTAACTGGGGGCATACTTGCTTTGTCACGGGCAATCGGTGAAACGGCGCCATTGGTGGTTGTTGGCATACCAATGTTCATCGCCTTTTTACCTCAAACGGTCATGGATACATTTACCGTGCTGCCAATGCAAATCTATAATTGGACATCTCGTCCGCAGGAGGAATTCCAGCAGGTGGCTGCCGCGGGAATCATCGTTTTACTCTTCCTGTTAATCTTCATGAATTCAATAGCGGTTATAATTCGAAATAAATTCCAGAAAAGATACTGATAGGAGGAAGGAAGCATGAATATGACCTTAACGAGAGAACAAGAGTCACCGGCAATTGGGATCGATAATGTCGGTTCAGCAGCCCTGACGGAAAAGGTGTATGAAACATCCAATCTCAATTTATGGTATGGAGAAAACCATGCTTTGAAAAATATTAATCTGGATATGCATCAAAATGAAGTGACCGCCATCATAGGGCCTTCAGGATGTGGGAAATCCACCTACATCAAAACATTGAACCGAATGATAGAACTAGTCCCGGATGTTAAAACGACAGGCCAGATCAAATATAGGAACAGGAATATCCTCGATCAGTCCTATAAGGTGGAAGACTTAAGGACACAGGTGGGGATGGTCTTCCAAAAGCCTAATCCTTTTCCTAAATCAATTTATGAAAATGTTGTATACGGACCAAGGATTCATGGAATCAAAAATAAAAAAATTCTTGATGAGATAGTTGAAAAGAGTTTAAAAGGGGCAGCCATTTGGGGTGAAGTGAAAGACCGTCTGCATGAAAATGCATATGGACTTTCAGGTGGACAGCAACAGCGCCTTTGTATCGCCAGATGTTTGGCAATCGAACCAGATGTCATTTTAATGGATGAACCGACTTCTGCCCTTGATCCGATTTCCACTTTGAAAATAGAAGAATTGGTCCAAGAACTGAAAAAGGATTACAGCATCATCATCGTTACCCACAACATGCAGCAGGCAGCACGTATCTCTGATAGAACAGCCTTCTTCTTAAATGGGGAAGTCATCGAATATTCTGATACAAACACCATCTTCTCTAATCCGAATGATAAAAGAACAGAAGATTACATTACCGGACGCTTCGGTTAAAGAGAAAGGGAGATGCGATAATGATCGTTCGTGAAAATTTCGAGCTTCAATTGAAAGAGCTACAGGAGAAAATCGTGAAGTTGGCAAATTTAGCTTCAGGTGCCATATCAAAATCATATGCCGCACTGGAAAACAATAATGTAGATGATGCTCTTGAGGTTATTGATGATGATACAATAGCTGATTTACTGGAAGAGGAAATTAATGACTTTGCGATTTTACTGATTGCTAAGCAACAGCCGGTTGCGATTGATTTACGGAGAATCATTGCTGCCATAAAAATAGCTTCAGATATTGAAAGGATGGCGGACTTTGGCGTCAATATCGCTAAATCGGCCATCCGAATTGGTGACCAGCCATTTATTCTGCCCTTAACACCTTTAAAGCAAATGCATGATATTACATTAAAGATGATTGAACTTTCGATAGAAGCATTTGAGAAGGAAGATGTTGTTCTTTCAAGAGAAATCATTGAAATGGATGATGAAGTCGATCGCTTTTATGGAGAGATGATTCGAAGTCTCCTTCGGCTTTCAGATGAAAAAAACCTTCAGCAGATCACACAGCTTTCTTTAATTGCACGATATTTGGAAAGAACGGCTGACCATACAACGAATATCGCAGAGAATATTTATTTCCTGGTAAGAGGGAGATATATTAGCAGGAATGAATGAACCCATCCTAATTGAAAAAAAGAGAGGCTTTTTCGGACATCGTCCATTTAAAAGTCTCTCTTATTTATTAATGGGTCAAAGTATTGGCCAATTGTCTATATGTCATATTATTCGAACCACAAACTCGCCGATTTGAACTTTTTTTGAGTGAACATGCACATTCATATAAGCTTCAAATCCAGCAGCATCATCGATGATCTTTTCCTTGGAAAGGCTATCGGCAAATTTCGGTTGTGGTCATATTCGTTTTCACTTTAATCGTATAGGTGACGATGGAGGGATCTTTTTTTGAAGCCTCTTTCTCCATTAAATCCTTTTCCGCATTCCCTGGTGGTTGGACGGTCTTTTTAGTTGCCTCCTTGGGAAGTGTAACGACGAATCCCTGCTTCACGAGCAATTCCTTAGCTTCCCTCCGCAGTAGGGGTGGTGCCTTCGAATAATCCGGTGCCATAATAAAAGCCAGCAAAGATTGTTGTTGTAAAAATGATGCCGGCGGAAAGACCTTGCAGTCTTGCTTTGTTCATTCTCATTCACCCCGCAATCTTTGCTGCTCGATCACTGAAATGGTTTGTTCCTTCGTTAATGAGGATTGTCTAGCGATCTGGTCCAAAGAAAGACCTTGACTATAAAAAGAAAGAACCTGGCTTCTTAGAATTTCATGAATAGGCTCCATATCATTGGAATTGACAGTTGATTTATTCTTTACAGGGGGAACAAGGTCGTCCTGGATAACGAATTCCTCTTCAAGAATCTTCACCTCTTGTTTAATTGGTGGATGTCCTGCATATACGTTAGTGTCATCTGTTCTAAATCTTCTTCCAATTTTGCAACTTTATCTGTACCGAAAAAGGAAATGATGAGAAGGACGATCGCTAATGAAAAAAAAAGGATGATAAGTGTTTCCATGTTTTCACCTCAGAAGACAATTTTCGACAATATATTTATATTTTACACGTATTTTTAAAAAATTGGAGATTTTCATATTTTTATATTTTCGGAAATGGGCCGTATATTTCATTTATTGTCTGTTTTTTTTCAAATATTGTCGAAAAGCCTTATGACCGTCGTTGAAGAAAAAAAATTAGGCATTAAAATGGAAAAAAAAACCTTTGAGAGATAACATACATAAAATTCGACAAAATGTGTTTATTGTCCATCAGCCAATTCAGTGCTAACATAAAGATAGAATAAATCGAAAAAAACCAAATATTTTGAATAATTAAAAATTGACGAACCTATAAGAAAATGGTGTGCAGATTCTAAAGTGGATTGTTTCACTGTCAGCGCCTAACGATAAGTTATATAAGGATAATGAAGGGGAAGGGATGATTATTATGAATTCGCTATTCGCGTATATGCCGCAGGATAATCAGGATATATTTCGTAAAGGATTAAAGGCTGGGTTATGGATGGATGAGAGTTTCGATTGGTATCCTGAGGAAGATATGATGAGTCATCCTAATGGAGAGATCCGGACACTTTCACAAACATATACCCAAGGACAGGTGACCTTTTCGAAGTTCACGATTAGGAATACCTCATTCGAGACTAAGCGCCCTAAAGTGTTTTTTCACTATGAAAACGCTTTCGAAAGGCAGGCGGTCGCTTTTTACAGCCCGAATGAACGGGCGATTTTACATGTAGCCCCTCAATCGATTGCCTTATTGGGTGGATTGGTGAAAGGAAAAAGCATCGCTCAATATTGCATCCAAGGTAAGGGAAGCCTTTATCAAGAGGGATGTTTCAAATCATTGAAAGAAGGGCTCCTGGCTTATTCACCGCTCGCCAAAGGGGAAGTTACCAGCGTGTTTACGTTAGAGACGGAAATTTTACCGAAAGAATGTGTGGAAGCTGTGGCTTGGGTCATTCATGCTGAAACGAAAGAAGAAGCGAAAGTTATAAATAATCAGCTCCTCCTGACGATGCAAAACGTAAACAATTAAGAATTCAAAAAAGTTAATGTTGGATTTCCCAAAAAACATACTAGCAATTCGCATTGAATAATGCTATTATAGAAAAGTCCTATGTGAAAAAGTCAATATGTTTGGAGGGAAATACACAATGCGCGTGAATATTACATTAGCTTGCACTGAATGTGGAGACCGTAACTATATTTCTAAAAAAAATAAACGTAACAATCCAGACCGTCTTGAGCTTAAAAAATACTGCTCAAGAGAAAAACGCAGCACGACTCACCGTGAAACAAAGTAAGCAACAGGATTTTTCCTGTTGTTTTTTTATGCATTTTTTTATTCCTTCTTTCTCTCTTTCCTTTAGTGAATATTTTCAGAATGCACTAATGATTCAGCGATTTCCGACACCGTATTTTCGTAAATGAACAAATATTATAAGATAATGATAGAAGTAGACTAAAGGAGTCGGAAAAGATGAGAGAAAACAAGAATAAGCTCCGCCAAGAAGTTAGGTCCCGCTTAATGGAGCTGTCTAAAAAGGAACATGAAGAATTATCGAACAGAATCGCTGAAAACTTATTTTCACTGGAAGAATGGAAAAAAGCTGAAACAATTGGCATCACCATCTCCATCCCGCCTGAAGTTCCAACGGTACGAATCATAAAACAAGCATGGAGTGAAGGAAAAGAAGTGGCTGTACCAAAATGTGATCCTGAAAAAAAGACAATGGAATTCAAAAAAATTTCGTCCTTCAATCAGCTGGAGTCTGTTTATTACGGATTGCTAGAACCAGTGGCTGAAACAGCCAAGGCTCGCAAAGAGGAATTGGATGCATTGATCGTACCCGGTCTTGCTTTTACCAAGGAAGGGTATCGCCTAGGCTTTGGAGGGGGCTATTATGACCGTTTCCTATCTTATTACCGAGGAGATACATTGGCCCTTACATACGAGTTTCAATTAATGGATGAACTCCCGATAGAGGTACATGATATAGCGGTCGGCAAACTCATTACGCCATCCAGGGTCATACGCACGTACGCCCATTAAGAAGAAGTTTATTATTTATCACTTTTAGCTCATAAAAATCCTGTCCTGTATCAAACTATTGATAGGAGGGATTGTTATGCTTCGATTAATTATTCAAATCTTCTTGGTTGGTTTAGTTGTTTATGCAGGTTACCAAAACCGGTACCGCCTGATAAATGTTGCGCTGTCCAACGGCATGCTGAGAAGATTTCTAGTGACTAAATCCTTGGATATGCCAATGTTTAGGGATAAAATGATGCAAAGCATGTTCACTCAGACCAAATGAGGATGCCGGCATTTTAAAAAGGAACCTGATCTGAACTGCACCCCAATTGTTAGACAACATCTAACAATTGGAGGTGCAGTTTTTTTGACTAAATATACGATAGACGAAAAATCAAA
Organism: Peribacillus sp. V2I11; assembly: GCF_030817135.1. NCBI lineage: Bacteria > Bacillati > Bacillota > Bacilli > Caryophanales > Bacillaceae > Peribacillus > Peribacillus sp. V2I11. The sequence continues at coordinate 4,203,799 of NZ_JAUSYW010000001.1, forward strand.
TGCAGTTTTAGAGTACTTAGAAGGGAAAAAATCCTATAAATCCATTGCTCAAGAAAGAAATGTAGGTTTATCCCCTCTGAAAAGATGGGTCGCTCGCTATCTAAAACATGGGATGGAAGGACTTGTTTCATCCTATACAAATTACACTTTGCCCTTTAAACTAGAAGTACTTAAATATATGAACGAATATGGGGCATCGATCAACGAGACCGCTGTACACTATAACCTTCCTTCTGATTCTACACTTTTGAATTGGGCAAATCAGTTTAAGGAAGGAGGTATAGACGCCCTTAAACCAAAGAAAAAGGGGCGTCTATCCATGAAAAAAGAAACTAAGAAAAAATCGCCAGCTAATGGCTCTCAAGAAGCACTTCTTGCCGAATTAGAATACTTACGTGCAGAGAATGCCTATCTAAAAAAGTTGAATGCCTTAGTTCAAGAAAAGGAAGCCTTACAAAGAAAGAAAAAGCGAAAGTAGTCCATGAACTAAGGAAACAATTTGATTTAAATCTGCTTCTATCCATTTCTAAAATGGCACGGAGTACGTACTATTATTGGGTAAACGCCTTCGGGCGTGAGGATAAATACACAGAAATTAAATCCCTTATCAAAGAGATATTCCATACGCATAAAGGGCGTTATGGGTATCGGCGTATCACCCTAGAATTACGTAACCGAGGTGCTCGCATCAATCATAAAACAGTTCTCCGATTGATGAATGAACTAGGATTGAAGTCATTAGTTCGCATGAAGAAATACCGTTCGTACAAAAGGAACATCGGCAAGATTGCGCCCAACATTCTAGCACGTGATTTCAAGGCGGCAAAGTCCAATGAAAAATGGGTGACAGACGTCACAGAATTCCATCTAGCTGGGGAGAAACTATACTTATCGGCCATTCTAGACCTGTTTAATGGAGAAATCATCGCCTATAATATCGAATCTCGTCCTGTTTATCCGCTCGTTTCCAAAATGCTGGATAAAGCCTTTGATCGCTTGGAATCGAAAGATTCACCCATTCTCCATTCAGATCAGGGCTGGCATTATCAGATGAAACAATACTCGCATGATTTGAAAAAACATAACATTACACAAAGCATGTCCCGCAAAGGAAATTGTCTCGATAATGCGGTCATTGAAAACTTCTTTGGCTTATTAAAATCCGAATTACTCTATCTTCAAGAATTTGAAAGCATGGAGCATTTCAAACAAGAACTAGAAGAATATATCCATTACTACAATCATCAACGAATCAAGGTAAAATTAAAAGGCATGAGCCCGGTAGATTACCGGGTTCATGCCCTCAAGGCTGCCTAAGTAAATAAAATGTCTAACTTTTTGGGTTCACTTCAATCAGGGGTTCCTTTTTTATTTATAAGGATCGGGGAGGGTGGATTTTAAACAGTCTCCTTTTTTACTTTTTACATGATTTCGTCTATAGTTTTAATTAAAGAAACAGGAATTGTAGAAGCTTAAGTTTCATTGGAAAGTGGGGAAGGCATTGGGATTTAAAGAGGATTATTTGTTTTGGGAAACCATAAGGGAGTTGTCTGCCCATTATGATTATCGAATGATCACTGTCACGGAAAACCATCAGGAGATTTGGCTTGAGAGCGATAAGAATAAGGAGTTTCCAGTCATAAGACTCATTCGACATGATTTGGATTGGGCTAATTGGCTGAAACGCGATATCGACCGAACATTGCAGAATGGGGAAAGAATCAGAAGGAAATTATACAGAAAGCCCATAAACATATTAAGTATCTATGTCAGTAAATTCGCCCCGGTGGATGATCATGACTTTAGTTCACGGGTGGCCTCCTTTAATAAAACGAATGTTAACACGTTTCTTCTAACTTGTGAAAACTTTCATGATTCGTTGCAAAACCTTGAACATGTTTTGAAAAAACCACTTTCAATTCAAATTCTTGAAGAAAATGAAATAGATGAGGAAAAGGTTCTCGCAGTAAAGAAGGACGCCATCTCGCAGTCAGTCAAAAAGGCTAAGGCTGAGCAGAAGGTATTTCAAAATGCCAATAAGCCATTCTTTACATATATATTCATGGCGATACAAATAGCTGTGTTCATCCTGATGGAGTTTAATGGGGGCAGTACCAATTCCAAAACCTTGATTGAGTTTGGCGCTAAATTTTCCCCTTATATCATACAAGGGGAATGGTGGAGGTTCCTTACACCGATCATCGTCCATATCGGGTTCATTCATTTACTGATGAATACATTTTCATTGTATTTGATCGGTGCTGAAGTTGAAAGGATTTACGGTAATGCCAGGTTCCTTTTCATCTATATATTCGCTGGTTTCGCTGGAACTCTAGGCAGCTTCATCATGACCCCGAATCTTTCCGCAGGAGCGAGCGGAGCCATTTTTGGCTGTTTTGGGGCACTTCTGTACTTTGGCATCGTCTATCCGAAATTATTCATGCGCTCGATGGGTTCATCGGTGATCGTGTTGATCATCATAAACTTAATATACGGTTTCACCGTTTCGGGAATTGACAATGCAGGGCATATCGGAGGTTTGATCGGAGGGTTCTTGGCTGCTGGAGTGGTCCATTTGCCAAAATCCAAGAATATCTTTCGGCAGCTGGCTTTTCTGATAGGGACGGGGATACTGACCTATGCCCTGCTTCAATTTGGTTTCAATCATCAGGAAAGTGCAGCCATAGATGATAATACCATGGCCATGCTGGCCCAAAAGTATATTGATGATGATGAAGAGGATAAAGCGGAAAGGATGTTACTCAAATATGTTGATGCAAATCCTGATGCACCGCTATCGCTGTTTATGCTAGGAAATTTATTTTATGATAAAGAGGACATTTACAAAGCTAGGGATTATTATGAAAAAGCGATTGAAAGTAATCCGGATTTGCATGAAGCCCATTACAATCTTGCCTTAGTCTACATGAATCTCGATTCATTCGATCAAGCTAAGGAGCAAGCTGATAAGGCTATTGAGCTTGCCCCGGATAATAAGTCATACACTAAACTGCTGGCAGAAATTGAAAAGCAACTATAACTTTTGACGCAGCATGATTGGGGTACCGTCTTTCAGGGTAAACAAGACAAGTATTTCACTTTGATTTTTCGCCATAAGCAATAGGGGGATGGTGCTACCTTGTGGACTCACAGTGGATCCATCCTCCTTTTTTATTCCCAGCACATAATTTTTGTAAAGTCCTTCCCACAGTTTTCCCACAATTTCTTCCCGTTTGAATTGGGGGAAGGCAGCAAGCCATTGATTTTTCTTTGAGGGCAGATCTGTTAAAGAGATGATTTTGTACTGATCCAGATTAACCTGAAATGCTTGACCGGCTTTCTCCAAACCATTTCGAACCGTTTGATCTGTCAAGCCGTCCAGCGTTTTTTTCCATTGAACCTGTTCTTCTGAAAGGGGACGGTGGAAAAATTGAAAAACCGGTGTCGTTACTGTATAGAGTTTATCTTTACTGAGCTGCTGGGCACTGGTGAAAATTGTGTCACTCGGATGAACCTCGGCATAATGGAACGTTACCGCTTCATAGCGCCCACTCTCGGATTCTTTAGATTTCGCTTTTTGAGAGAGTTCTTGTTTATTTTGGCGCCAATTTTTTAAAGCTCCTGCCAATTTTCCATTTTTGTACAAAAGCGATACGTCCTGACGTAAGTAAGCAGGCCGGTCCAACGAAGAATCCACCCTCCAAGTGATGGTATAGGTGGAATCCCCGGTACCCTTCGGAGTCAGGTGGGTGGAAGCATGTTCAAAATGGAGCGAGGAATCGATGGGAAAAAAAATGATGGTTTCCTCTGTCTGTTTATGATTTGATAAATATAGGATGACAAAAATGGTGGTTAAGACCAAAAAGACGGTATACTTCAATTGTACTTTCATTTTTCCCCTCCGTTTTCACGCGTGATGAATGGTTTAAAAACATTAAGGTGCTAAATTAAATCGAAAGAGTCCACATTCTTGATATTTCATCATATGAATACAGTTGGACATGTATGAGGGGGATGGGGCAAATTATCAAAAGGGGTAATGGGCGCTTGTTACGAAGAGGCTGATTCGATATACTTTCATATAGAAAAGAGTAAAGAGGTTTACTATGAAAACATATTATGATCTTCAACAATACTTGAAAAGATTCGGTACATTTATCTATATTGGTGATCGCTTAGCCGAGCTTGAACTGATGGAAGCCGAAATAAGGGAAATCCACCGTATGCAGATGATGGATACGAAAGATTATCAAATGGCGATCCTATTAATTAGGCAGCAATTGTCTCTTGAAAGGGAAAAACAGAAAAAAAATTGATAAAAAAGGTGAGAATGATGGAAAAGTGGCTGATGGGTGTGGATTTAGGCGGTACAACTACCAAACTGGCTCTGATCAATTTATACGGAGAGATTATTCATAAATGGGAAATCAGCACGGACATCTCCGAAAAGGGAAAATTCATTACGATTAACATAGCCAAAGCAATTGATGCGAAGCTCATGGAACTTAATGAACCGAAGAGTAAGATAGTAGGGATAGGGATGGGTGCTCCCGGCCCTGTGAAATTTGTTAACGGTTCCATATATGAAGCCGTCAATCTAGGCTGGAAGGACTATCCTTTAAAAGATTTATTGGAGGTGGAGACATCTCTTCCAGCTGTGATCGATAATGATGCCAATATGGCAGCTTTGGGAGAAATGTGGAAAGGTGCCGGTAATGGTGCCAAAGACCTCGTTTGTGTCACTCTGGGAACGGGTGTAGGCGGCGGGATCATCCATAATGGTCAAATCGTCCATGGTACCAGTGGGGCTGCTGGAGAAATAGGGCATATAACGGTCGTAACGGACGGAGGGGCACCATGCAATTGCGGCAAGACCGGTTGTTTGGAAACGGTTGCTTCAGCCACGGGAATCGTCCGTACGGCTTTAGAAGCCTTGAATGCCTCAGATGATAAGTCAATGCTTCAGCAGAAAGTCGATGAGGGAAACGCGGTTACATCCAAACTGTTATTCCAATGCGCTGCAGCAGGTGACCCTTTGTCCAAAGCTGTGGTGGATAAGGTAGGGAATTACTTGGGGCTGGCACTATCACATGTTGGGAATGTCATGAATCCAGATAAAATCGTCATTGGTGGGGGCGTTTCACAAGCGGGAGACATTTTGCTTGAACCTGTCCGTTCTGCCTTCGGAAGGTATGCATTCAAACGGGTTAGTAAATCAACGAAAATCAGCCTGGCCACACTAGGCAATGATGCAGGGGTAATAGGTGCAGCCTGGCTCATTAAAAGCCAACTGAATACTTGATTGACCCGTTGCTGCCCTGTGGCAAACAGGGTTATAAGAAAAAAAGATGGAATCTTCAAAAAAGTTCCCTGTTTTTGAGGGGTGGGGGCAACCGTTCCTGCTTTTGCATAAAGGGGGGAAAACCATGACCCATGATTGAGGCGCTCTGGACCCTGGCTCCAGCGCTTCTTCGATGAGGAGGGACCAGGATTGAAAAGGGTCGTCAAAAAACAGGGATATTCATTGTTTTGGGCCGTATTATTTTCACTTTGGCTTAAAACATATATTGCTTATAAAACAAGTTTTGAGATAGGCATTGATAATTGGCTCCAGGAGTTCATACTATTCATCAATCCTGTCGGTTTCCTTTTACTTACTCTTGGCGTGAATATATTTTTAAAAGAAAATAGAAGGACGGCATACTTATTGACCATGAGTTTTCTCATCACCTTCGTCCTCTTTGCCAACCTTGTTTTTTTTCGCTTTTTCAATGATTTTTTAACCATTCCCGTTCTTTTTCAAACGAGCAATATGAACGACCTTGGAAGCAGTGTACATGAATTGATCAATCCGAGTGACCTCTTGTATTTTGCCGATATCCTGTTCTTGATGCTTCTGCTGAAATACAAACCAAAAACATTCCATGAATGTCGATACAATCCCCAGGACCGTAAATTCTTTATGTTAATGGCTTTAGGAGTGACATTTTTTAACTTAGCTTTAGCTGAAGCGGCGCGCCCTGAACTCCTGACAAGAACGTTTGACCGTGAAATCCTCGTTAAGAATATCGGTACGTACCATTATCACCTCTATGATGCAATATTACAGACGAAATCATCAGCTCAACGTGCCCTTGCGGATGGCAGTGAATTGTCGGAAATTGAAAATTATGTCCGTGCCAATCAAAAAGAGGTAAATGATGATCTTTATGGTCTGGCAAAAGGCAAAAATGTGATACTTGTATCATTGGAATCCACTCAAAGCTTTGTCATCAATAAAACTGTCAACGGTGAGGAAATCACTCCTTTTCTGAACCAATTCATTAAAGAGAGCTATTATTTCAATAACTTTTATCACCAAACTGGCCAGGGGAAAACATCCGATTCAGAATTCATTATTGAGAATTCCCTCTATCCTTTAGGTAGAGGTGCAGTATTTTTCACTCATGCCCAAAATGAATACAAAGCCACCCCCGAAATCTTAACGGAAAAAGGTTACTATACGGCTTCCTTGCATGCCAATAATAAGAGCTTTTGGAATCGTGACATCATGTACGATTCTCTTGGGTACCAACGGTTTTATGATAGTGATGAATACAAAATTTCTGAAGGGAATTCCATCAATTGGGGTTTGAATGATAAATCGTTCTTCAAGCAATCAATCTCTCACTTGAAGAGGATGCATGAGCCTTTTTATGCCAAGTTCATAACGTTAACCAATCATTTTCCATTCACATTGAATGAAGAAGACCGTACATTGGAACCATACGCTTCGAATTCCAAAACATTGAATCAGTATTTTCCGACCGTACGTTATACGGATGAAGCCTTGGAACGGTTTATCGGCGACTTGAAACGTAATGGATTATACGAGGATTCCATTATTGTACTATATGGAGACCATTATGGAATTTCGGAAAATCACAACTCTGCCATGAGCCAGTTCCTTGGGAAGGAAATCACGCCTTTCGAATCCATCCAACTTCAGCGTGTCCCGCTCATCATGCATGTCCCCGGGCAGGAGGGAAAAACGATTTCCACCGTTTCCGGCCAAATTGATGTAAGGCCGACTCTCCTTCATTTATTGGGAATTGAAAATGATGATTATATCGAATTCGGCAAAGATCTATTTTCTGAGGAGAAATTAGAATTCACCGTTCTTCGCGATAGCAGTTTCATCACGAAGGATTATCTCTATACGAGGGATACCTGCTATGATAAAAAGACTGGAGTGGCGACTGAAAAGGATTCATGTGAGAAGTTTTTGGAAAAGGCAAAGCAGGAGCTTGATTACTCCGATAAAATCATTTACGGGGATTTGCTCCGATTTTATGAGCAACGCTGAAAAAGAAACCTGGCGCAATCCAGGTTTTTTTGTTTATTTCAGGAAAATCAGTACAGTACCATTACAATTATGAAACACGTGAGACTTCCTGCACATCTTTCAGTCTTTCCCTTCATAAAGATAAAACAATGAAAGGGGCGGAGCAGAATGAAAGTTGTGAGCAGAAGCGGGGATGATTTGGCATATTACAGTCAATTGTTCCAAATTCCCCGGGTTTTGATTGAGGATGCCAATCCCGCCATTACTGGCGGGGTTTTGCTAAATGGCATGGAAGTACAGATACCTGGATACATTGTTCAGGAAGAGTCCCGGTTAGATATCGATTTTAACGAAATCGCTTTACAATATCACCTGCCCATCGATGGGATATTATTGTTGAATCAAGATGGACAAAGACCTTTTTCCGTACCCGTCCGGGTGATGAACCCGATGATTGTCACCGACAAGCCCTATGAATATCAATCACTTCTTGACGATCTTGATATTCTATCTTTTCATTATCCCTTTATTAAGGTTGAATCGATCGGGAGGAGTGTGTTGGGAAAAGAACTCCTTGAGGCAAGAATCGGTCAAGGTGAAAAAATCATACATTATAACGGTTCATTCCATGCTAATGAATGGATCACTTCGGCGGTTTTGATGAAATGGCTGAATGATTTTCTGCTGGCAGTAACGAATGATCGTACACTATGCGGAATGGATTGTATGCCCTTCTATCGGGATATGACCATTTCGATGGTTCCAATGGTGAATCCGGATGGAGTCGAGCTAGTCCTGAAGGGGGAGGAGGCAGCAGAGGGGAAGGTTGATGTTTTAAAAATAAATAATGGTAATCCTGCCTTTTATGCTTGGAAAGCCAATATCCGCGGTGTAGACCTGAATAATCAATATCCTGCCAATTGGGAGATTGAAAAGCGTAGAAAGATTCCTAAAGCCCCTGCCCCGAGAGATTTTCCAGGAGAGACCGCGTTATCGGAACCAGAAGCATTGGCCATGAAGGAGCTGGCAATAAGACGGAATTTTGAAAGAGTGCTTGCACTTCACACCCAGGGAAAAGAATTCTATTGGGGATATGAGGGACATGAACCTGAACATGCAGCGAATGTTGCGAGGGAGTTTGAGGAGCGCAGCGGATATCGGGCCGTACAATACGTTGACAGCCATGCTGGGTATAAAGATTGGTTCATTCAGGAATTCAAACGCGGCGGATTCACAATCGAACTGGGAAAAGGCATCAATCCGCTTCCGCTATCCCATTTGCCTGGTATATATGAAGATTCTGTCAAGATTTTGATGGCAGGCCTATATATGTGATGCATCCCCCTAAGGAATATACTTCCAAAAAAATATAAGAACATTATCCGCCACATTTTCTCTTTTTTACTTTATAATGAAAGACAGTAAGGACTCGATTGGTTAATCCTTACTCTCTTTCTAATGTCTTGCTCACATATGCCAGGCGTTTTAGTTTTGAAGTGGGAGGTGTGTGGAGATTAAAGTATCCAAAGCGGCACTTTGTATGCGGCTTTCCATTTGTAAGTTGTTGTGTTTCGTCCCATTATTTATCTCCACTATCCTTCTTATCTCGGCTTGTGAGCCTTCCAAGGACCTTAGTAAACCCGTAAATGATACGGAAAAAGAACACTCCCAATCTAACCTGGAAACTTCAGTAAGCAATTTAAAGGTCCCGACTTCAGAAACGGAAAAAATCGAAGCCATTTTTGGATGGCTGGATTCTAAAACCATTTTATATTCTGTGAAGCGGGATGGTAATGAATTATCCCAGTTGATGGCATGGAATTTGGAAACGAATGTTACTTCCGTCTTCTATCAGCCGGCTTTTGCGTTTTCTGAAGTATCGATCAGTCCGTCTGGTACGCATATTTTGTTATCGTCCTTCACCTCTTCGGGTAAAGCATCAATCACAATACTTGATAAAACGGGAAATCCACTGTATTCCGTGGCGATACCAGCCTATGAATTAGCTTATGAGTGGAATTCATATAAAGATGGCCGGTTGTTTTTATCGAGTTTTTATGAAGATTGGACGTACAACAGTTATATGTTGAACCCAGATGAACAAACAATGGAAACATTGGACTTTCCGCAGCCCTTTGCTCAATGGGCAAGTGAAAATGAATTGATGTTTCTCGATTGGGACAGGGAAGAACCTGCTTTGACGGCTCCCCTAGAAAAAAAAGCGCTGAATGAGGATGGAGCTGACAGCCTGATGCTCGATGTCATTCACTTTAAAAAAATGAAACAAGCGCTGATGACAATTCAAGTGGAGACAGAAAAACAAGATCGCGGTACATATGCATTTTATGATCAAACAAACAAGCCGATCCACTCTTTTTCCGTGCCACTATTGAAAAGCTTTTCAGATTGGGTGATTCCATCCTATGATTTCATTGAAAAAAACAAGGAATTCATAACGTTTATTCCAAATGAATCAAAAGATGTGGACCAATATGAGGGAAGGTTTACCTTAACTAAATTTAATTGGGAAAAAGGCACACAAGAAGAATTGATGAAGGACATGGAAAATGAACCATTAAGCTGTGCGCTTGATGGCAACTTCTGCTTATATGGATATCAATTTGAGAAAATCATTGATATGAAAACCCATCAAATACAAAGATTGTTCAAACAAACATGATGACCTAAAACAAAAGCTCGCCGGATGGCGAGCTTTTTTCTTCAGTGGGCAACCGGAAAACCGCTGTTGATGACAGTCATGACAGTGAACCAGCCAAACACGACTGCACTGCCGGCTGCAAAAATGAATCCTAAGAAGTTTCTCTTTTTTAATGAGGTAAACACAGCTGCTACTCCTAAAATAGCCACAAGTCCGAAAACAACCATTAATATCATGTCAAAACCCCCTTTTTTCGTAATGGATACCTAATCCCTAATAATATACCCAGAGAATAAAGCAACTACCAAAAATATGTAGAAAAGATTGCATTTGTTAATATCTTATTATTTTTTCAATTATTTGTCGAGGTTTAAAAGGTGACACTTCTATGACTTGAGTAAACTGGATTAACATTGGCGCTTGAATTAGTGTAAGATGAAGATAGAAAATCATATTGGAGTTGATGGAAATGAAATGGACACAAATTCCTCTAGGCCCTCTGCAAACGAATTGTTATGTAGTTTCCGATGGACAGGATTGCATCATTTTCGATCCGGGTGAAGAGCCTCAGAAAATCATTCAGTACATACAAACAAAAAAATTAAAGCCTTTGGCGATTTTATTGACACATGCGCATTTTGACCATATCGGTGCTCTTGATGCTATTCGGGATCATTATGGGATACCTGCATATATTCATGAAAAAGAGGCAAAGTGGCTTCTTGATCCCGCATTGAATGGTTCCCAAAACTGGTTCCCAGAAAATCCAATGCGCATGAAGCCTGCCGATCACATCCTGGCATATGAGCAAGAACTTACTATTGGAGGATTCACTTTCGAAGTATTCGAAACCCCCGGACACTCACCAGGGAGCGTTTCGTATTATGCGAAGGAGCAACGTCTTCTCTTTTCAGGGGACGTCTTGTTCCAAGGAAGCGTTGGCAGAACCGATTTAATAGGGGGAAGCGAGGCAGTGCTGTTAAATAGCATTGAAACGAAGCTGCTGACACTTTCTGATGATGCTATCGTTTTTCCTGGTCATGGGCCTGTCACGACCATTCTGGATGAAAAGAATACCAATCCCTTTTTGAGATAATGACTTTTGCAGGTGCCATATGGCACCTGTTTTTAAGTTCTTAATTATGTAAAAATATTGAAATGGGTCATTTCCGGAACTATACTGAATATAAAAAAAGGTCTTCCCTAGTGTGCATGACTTTTCTGATTCTGCTCTGAAGTAAGTTGAATATTTAAATATTTGTTGGAAACATACATTTTGTAATGATGCACTATTATGACTGCGAGATAAAAAATTGAACATTTTGTGAACTTTAAAATTGGATTTTGAGTATGATTGTCGATAAAAAAACTTATTCATGTCAGCGCACCTAGCTTTATAAAGAAAAGGGATCGTTTAATTTTCAATATGATGGAAGATCATGGAGACGGAGGCTATTGTGTTGAAAAATCACTTGAAGGAATTGATAGCAGGAAGCCCCCAAAAAAGAATCTCCTTTCATGACTATATGGATGCTGTTTTATATACGCCAAATATAGGTTACTATGCACGCGCAAAAGAGAAGATTGGCTCAAGAGGGGATTTTTATACGTCTGGCAATGTTGGTGATGCATTTGGGAGATCACTGGCCAGATGGTTCGTTTATTTGATAAAAAGGTGCGGAGTTTCACCAAGAATCATCGAGGTCGGCGCAGGGGACGGTAAGCTGGCATATGACATCCTCGTTTTCATAAAAGAAATGGAACCGCAGATATGGGACTCTCTGACTTATATCCTTGTGGATGGCAGTCCATTTCATAGAAAGATTCAGCAAGAGCGTATAGGGATGTTCAAACAGGCAGTTTCTGCTGCCAGTTTAGAAAAATGGACGAATGTAAATGGAATCGTCTTTTCAAATGAACTTTTCGACGCGTTGCCAGTACATGTCATTGAAAAGTATAAGGGAGCCCTGGTAGAAGTATTCGTCACTGAAAAGGAAGGCGATTTGGTAGAAGAGAGGGAACCTTTGGACAACCCTGACATTCTATCTTACCTTACAGAACGAACTATCACCTTAAATGAAAAACAACGATACGAAGTTCCATTAAAAATGGTCCGTGAATATGAGAAGATCGTTTCCTGTATCGAATCGGGTATTCTCCTTACAATTGATTATGGCTATACCGATAGGGAATGGAAGGAGCCAGCTCATCTTCAAGGGAGCTTGAGGGGCTATTATCAGCATCAAATGATTAAAGATGCACTTATGTATCCTGGTGATATGGATTTGACGACACATATCCATTTTGACACATTAATAGATATTGGAAAAAGAAAGGACCTTTCCAATCAGGGGCTTTTTCTTCAAAATGAATTTTTGCTTAAAGCAGGGATACTCGAGGAATTGAAGGACCATCAAGGAACTGATCCATTTTCGAAAACGGCAAAGCGTAATCGTGCAATTCGGGGGCTAATCGTTCCAGGAGGATTTAGTGAACATTTCAAAGTGTTGCTTCAATCGAAGGATTTAGCGGAAGGTGTAAGAATATTTCCTGAATGGTGACAAGTAAAAACCCATGAATGCAAAATTCATGGGTTATGTAATATTGCTTGTTCTTAATGCGCAGTACCCGGAGTCATCATAAATACGCTCCAGTAGGAAAATCCTGCAAAGAAGACGGTAAGATAGGCGCCGAAAACATAAATATACATGCGCTCAGATAATTTCAAATAACTTAAAAGTACAAAAAAGATCGTTTGTGCAAAGAAAAGCAAAGACGTTTGATGCATATGGCCAAGATAAAAGAAAATTGCCATAATTCCTGTCCAAAATCCACATACTCTGAACATGCGTTCCACCCGAATCCCTCCTTATGTCTAGTCGTGTACATTCTAAATAATTATAAATGAAATTGTAAGGTAATGTAAAGGATGCCTTTTGTTTCTATGTGAGAACCGAAGCCTGGTAAGAGCATGTTGCACAATTGGACATCATATTTTCTAATTCCACAAGATTGACATTCTCAAACAAGGCTTCGAACATACCTTTTAAAAGTGAATTATGCATGGAGCAGATTGTTCCTGGCTCCACTTCAGTAACTTCCTTAAACGGGCAATTGAAGATATGGAAGTATATTTTGTTTTCTTCTTCGCTTGCTTGAATATCAGGAGATAACCCTGCGATGGTAGCCGCCTTTTTAAGCATGTTGACTTTTTCCGCAAAAGCAAGTCGATCGATCGTCGTCGATTTCAGGGCTAGTTGCTGATTGATCAATTCCTCCCCGAATACTTTCCCCGTTTCATAAAGAGCCTGTTTTCCTTGTTCCCCTAATGTCATCATCGTCTGGATGGCAATCCTTGAAAGCAGCTGATAGTCCCTATATGGAAAATGAAGCTGAATGATTTTATCGGATAATCGATAAAGTCTGCTGGGGCGACCGCCTTTCCCGGTCTTTCGGGCATCCGAGGTCAACATATCGATATCCTCAAGTTTTGACAAATGGAGACGGGCAACATTTGGATGGATGTTAAATGAATCGGCGATTTGCTGTACCGATACATCACCATGGTTGTTCACAATATGCTGATATATATAATATCTGGTGGGATCAGCTAACACGTTTGTTATTTTTAACGTTTGTTCCATTACACCCTCCTGCTATTCCATAGTTTTCCTATGTTCATTATAATGCAGGCAGAAAAAAATGGAATAAGAGAAAGGGCAAACTCCCTTTAGTTTAAAAAAAGTTCACAATTGAAACCGTTTTACAAAGCAAATATCTATACATTGATTATACAAATATTATACAATAATTATATAGGTTAATAATGTATACAAAATGTGAACGGAGAGTGATTAGTATGGCACAGTTAACTTTCTTTTCGTATCCAAGTTGTACATCTTGCCGCAAAACAAAAAAATGGTTAAGGGCCAATCAAGTTTCCTTCGATGAGCGGCATATATTCAGAGAGACTCCAACTGTAGCAGAGTTAAGAAGAATTCTTGAATTGACATCGGAAGGACTTGATGAAGTCCTGGCAACAAGAAGTGAAGCTTACAAAGACTTACATGTTAATATTGGCGAAATGATGCTTTCTGATGCCATCCAATTATTAACAAAAGAACCGAAGTTAATAAGAAGGCCCATCCTCATAGACGGGGAAAAACTGGTGATTGGTCATAATGTAGACGCATTAAGGAATTTGATTTCCCATAGGATTGATTTGAAAATGAGCATGTGAGATGATTCTCGAAGTTTTTTCGGGAATTTTTTTATTCTGAAGCAGGAATTTGTCGTGGATTGTCGAATCCATACAACAAGAAACATAGGAGGTGATGAATGAATTGATATCGATTGAAAAGACCGCAGAAAAAATACTAACCAGTGCAGTACAGGAATCGGCATCGGATATCCACATTTTTTTTCGCAGAGAGGGACCTCTCATCCAATTTAGGATAGACAATAAGCTTGTTCCCCAGGAAACATTATCATTCTTTGAAGCTGAAAGGCTGATCGCTCATTTGAAGTTCCTTGCCTCGATGGATATAGGGGAGAAAAGGAGGCCCCAAAGTGGTGCCATCACCATCAATTTGGCTAACCAGGTGGTCGGACTCCGCCTTTCCACTTTACCCACTGCCCATCTCGAAAGTTTGGTCATCCGCTTAATACCCCAACAGAATATCCTTCCTCTCGAACAGTTATCCTTATTTCCAAACACCGTTCAAAAATTGATTGCACTCCTGAAGCATTCCCATGGCATGCTCATATTTACCGGTCCGACGGGCAGTGGAAAAACCACAACACTATATTCCCTGCTTCACCATGCCCATGAGATGATCAATCGAAATATTATTACACTTGAAGATCCCATTGAAAATGTATCCCAAAAGGTATTGCAGGTCCAAATCAATGAAAAGGCGGGCATTACGTATTCTGTCGGTCTAAAAGCTGTCCTGAGGCATGACCCTGACGTGATCATGGTTGGGGAAGTCAGGGATGCAGAAACTGCCAAAATTGCAGTGCGTGCCGCATTAACCGGTCATTTGATACTTACAACCATGCATACAAGGGACGCCCAGGGCGCCATCACCAGGTTACTGGAGTTTGGTGTCAGCTTGCTTGAGGTTGAACAGAGTTTGATTGGCGTGACAGCACAGCGGCTGGTTGAGTTGCGATGTCTTTCCTGTAAAGGGGACTGTGCTTTAGCTTGCAAAATGACTGCCAGGAATAAAAGGGCAAGTGTATATGAATTGCTATATGGAAAAAGCCTGGCTGAGGTTCTCCGGATAATGGGAGATGAAAAAGGAAAGGCAACGGTCAGCTACCGCCAATTGAAGGATGAAATCGGAAAAGCGGTTGCGATGGGCTATGTGGATTCTCAGGAATATGAACGGCTGGTATACCATGAAACCAAAAAGTAAATGGAAGGTAAAAGAGCAGGCGGTCTTTATTTCGAAACTAGGTGAATTATTGAATCATGGTTATCCTTTGGCGGACGCTTTACATTTTCTTGAGTTTCAGGAATCAAAGAAGAAAGCGGAAGACTTCACTCAGGCTAAAGCCGATTTAAGGAACGGTTACCCGTTGCACATGGTGCTGACCCATCTTAATTTTCATCCGCAGCTTGTAAGTTATATATTTTATGGAGAACAATATGGTGACCTGGAACGGGCATTGAAAGAAGGAGGGCGATATTGGAAGAAAAGAACCGAGGATATGGATAAAGTAAAAAAGTTAATGGTGTATCCCATATTCTTAGTCTTTTTTGTAAGCATCGTCTTTTATATTCTTCAGAGTGTCCTCCTTCCAAAATTCCAGACAATCTATTTAACGATGGATGTCGATCAGCATACACTTTTAAGATTAATGTCAGCCTTCACATTCATTCTTCCTGTACTCCCCTTTCTTTTACTCGGATTGCTCCTATTCTTGTATGTACTCAAACGATTTTGGTTTAACGGATTGTGCCCATTAAGGCAGCGGAGGATTTTGATGGGAATTCCGATATTCGGGACTTTCATCAAATTATACGAAACTTATTTTTTTGCTAGCCAATTCAGTGGCTTACTTTCGGGAGGGCTATCGATAAACGATAGCATCAAATTATTCTCGATAAATCAACAGCAGCCTTTTTACCAAAAACTATGCGCGATCATTAAGGATGATCTGATCGAGGGCAGATCACTTGAAATCATTTTTCGGGAGCTCCCATATTTTGATGGGAATTTACCGATGGTCGCTGCAAATGGTCAAAAATACGGCAGACTTGATGCGGAGCTACTCCATTACAGTCGTTTTATACTGGAGAAAATTGAAGAGAGAATGAATGCAATCTTGAAAATCATCCAGCCTCTTTTGTTTTCACTTATAGGTCTTTTGATCGTGTTCATTTATTTGGCGGTTTTGCTGCCGATGTTCTCACTGCTCGAAGGTATATAGGATTTTATTTTTGTATTCTGGAGGTGAAAATGCTCGAAGGTCATCTGGTATTCAGATGGTTTCAGGAGCATGATGATATGTTGAAGAAAGTGATGAATGAACGTGGTTTTACACTAATTGAAATGCTTATTGTTTTACTGGTAATATCCATCCTTTTGATTATAACAATCCCCAATATCACGAAGAACCAATCCACGATCCAGTCTAAAGGATGTGAAGCATTCGTGAAGATGGCCCAAGCACAGGTACAGGCTTATGAGATCGACAATGCAAAACTGCCCGGAAGTATCGGTGAATTGGAAAGTCAAGGCTATCTCAAGCAGACATCCTGTCCAAATGGGAATGATATTAGTTTGGATAGTAATGGAAAGATAACGGTCGTTGAGTAGGAGAGAAGTGAATATACGGCATTCCAATCGGGGGTATACACTAACTGAAACCCTTATTGTCCTCGTAATTTTTGTACTCCTGATTTCCATCGGCCCTAATCTATATCCTAGCTTCACTAAAGGAATGGAAAATAGGTTATTTCTTTCTCAATTCCATGAAGATCTTTTCTATGCACAACAGTATGCCATCAGTCATGAGAGATTGATTTACCTCCATATTGATAATACCAAAAAGGTTTATACCGTTTCGTCTTATAAGGAGGGGATCGTTCTGGAGAGAAGCATACCAAAGGATATACAGTTTTCAAGTGGCACTTTGGGGTTCAGCTTTCATTTTAATCAGTATGGAAACGCTTCAAAAGCCGGAACGATTATGATTGACACCTCAAAGGGAAAGTACAAGTTGGTCCTCAATATCGGTAAAGGGAGGTTCAGGATTGAGAAATTGTAAAGGTTATGTTTACCTTGAGCTGATAGCCGCATTTTCCGTTTGTATATTCCTGGTCCTTGCCATTTTACCAATTCTTGAAGAGTTATTTACGCATCGGAAAGATATTGCCGTAAGGACAGAAGCCCACCATTTATTATATGAAAGATTGACGGCATTCATGGATGGGGAGATACAAGCAGTTGGTCAGGAAATCATTTACAAAAAAAGATCCTATGAATTGGTTTGGAAGGCCCATGGGGATTTCCCGGGAATGATTGAAGGGTGTGTACGTTATGAAGATGAATCGGGTAATCTGGAATCCATTTGTGATGCTGCGAAAAAATGATGGCTTTACGATGATCGAAATGCTTTTTTCTTTAATGATTTTAATGACGACGTCCCTTTTTGTTCTACAGCTTTTTTCAATCATTCACACCCAGATGGGGTCCGTTGATAAATTGCATCCTAAAGAGTGGGAGGTCTTTACCATGCAAATGAAGCAGGAGGTCCGGAGTTCCAAAGTTCAGGATGTAATGGGAAATAAATTATATTTGCTTTCAGGTGAACAATTATCATCGTTTGAACAATATGAAGATAAGGTCCGAAGACGAGTGAATGGTATGGGGCATGAGGTCATCTTGCAGAACATTTCGGAATTCCGGGTTGAGAAGGATGGCAGTGTCATTGTTATAAATATTACGGATAAAGCAGGGGCTATTTTCAGTCGAAGATTCCATCCTTTCTTTAGGAATGTTACGAAAGTCGATGAATAATCAAAAAGGAGTCGTTTTCCCGATGGTCATGATTGTAGCGAGTGTTTTCATCATGTTCACGATACTAATGATCGATCAGTTTATCATTGATAAAAAGTTTTATAAAGAAGTGGAAGAATCGCTTGTAGCCGACCATCTTGTCCATCTAGCCATCAAGGATGTGATGGCAGAGTGGGGCGAAGAGATCCCAAAAATCATCGAGGGGGAAATTTCATATCCTAATGGTGTGGTGCGGTATTCCTTAATGAAGCAGGAAGGTCCTTATGTCTATATAGAGTTTTCTTCCACGACTAAAAATGGCCGTGAGGGCAGGGTCATCATTCAATACGATAAAGAAGCGGGGGAAGTGAAAGAATGGTTGGAAAAGCAGGCTGTGTAATACGCAATATCAACACTCTTTTTAAACGGAAAGCGACAGGTTTACGTGTGTTAAGGGGAAAAGAGAAGGAATAAAAGAAGCGTAAACCGGGCATACTTTGCATAGGGTGATGATTTTATA
This sequence comes from Peribacillus sp. V2I11, assembly GCF_030817135.1. NCBI lineage: Bacteria > Bacillati > Bacillota > Bacilli > Caryophanales > Bacillaceae > Peribacillus > Peribacillus sp. V2I11. Next base: position 4,222,311 of record NZ_JAUSYW010000001.1, read on the forward strand.
TGTCTACAAACGCTTATATTAAATATCTGACGCAGCAGCTTGTCGAGTATTTTAATCTGACGAAAAAAGAACGAAAAGAAAAGCGCCGTCATAGAAAAGAGGATAAAAATCATGGAATGTCCCATTGGTTTGGCATTGTCCCTTTTGCTTTGTCGATGTTCGTAAGGAAAAATATCAAAAAGTAAAACAGATGTCCTGAACTTAGGACATCTGTTTTTTATCGTTCTATACTTATCCCAACGCCCTATCTGAAAGGTAAAATAACCCTCCGTTGATGATGGATACTCGGATGTTGGGTTCATATTGAGCTTTTAAGGCTTCTTTTTCGGTAAAATAGCTCTCACTTTTTTCGTCCATATCCTTGTAAAAATGCTCCAATAAATTTAAGTCACTCTGCCAGCGCAGCATTGCTTCCTCCGCCCAGGTATGATCATCATCCTCGAAACTGGTTCTTATGTATGTATCCAGTCTTGCCAATCCACTCTTGGGCATGATGAGCGGTGAAAGCGTAAAGGAGTAATCCGGTATTTTTGGGGTGACCTTAATCGGTAAAACCCGACGGTGAAACCCTTCCATGATTTCACCCGAGATTAAATTCAATCCGATAGACATGAAGGTATCTTTTTTACGGTCGCATTGATAGGATATTTTCACATTCAGGGTCAGCCAGGGAAATAAAGGATTATTTCCGCCTTTTGATGGAGGAGTATCCTCAAAAAGTCTAGTATACCCTGCAAGCTTTTTGGTTGATTGAACAATCTGATGAAGGCGGGGGGAGCCAAAATGAATCATTTCTCCCTTTAAGTCGGATGGAGCTTGTTCGGCATTGGTAATGAACGTCATCTGGGCCGGGTTCGGTACACCACCTGTTTTTTCGAGATAGTGCCAATAAAAAGGTCTGTTCATTAATTCCTTATCCATTTCGATTGTCAATTGGACTGAAAGGTGGGTTGGTGTATTATCCAGTATTTCACAATCATTGGCTTTAAAGTAAGTTAATAAAAAATCATGAATTTCCCGTTGCTGCATGTACCTCACCTTCCTTCATTGATTGAGCGAATTGGATTAACGATGAAAAATTATCCATCTTGATTTTCATTTCGCCCTCTGTTTTGGACTCGCCGACCACATCAATTAAATATTCTTCAATGTTGTTAATATCCAGTTTGGTGAGAATATCATCCAATTCACCAATTACTTTTTCAAATAAATTAATTTTTTCATATAGTAACTTCAGAATATGTTCTTCTACTGTATTTTTCGTGGCAAAGTTATAAATCATCACATCTTCTTCCTGACCAAGGCGGTGAATCCGTCCAATTCTCTGTTCGAGCCTCATGGGGTTCCATGGCAGGTCAAAATTTATCAAGTTATGGCAAAACTGAAGGTTTATCCCTTCCCCGCCAGCTTCGGTTGCAATTAAAACCTGTATATTCTTTTGGAATAATTCTCGCATCCAATCTTTCTTTCCGCGCTTAAAACCGCCTCGGAAAGGAACTGAAGAAATTCCATTCTGCTGTAGATACCATTGAAGATAAAGCTGAGTTGCCCGGTATTCGGTAAAGATAATTACTTTGTCATCAATCTTCTTGATCAGTTCCAAAGCTTTTTCAGCCTTGGAGTTCTGAACGGTTTCATTCACTTTAGAAAATAAATCATCAAGCTTGGCCAAAAAGTCAGGGGAAGGCTGATCATATTTATCTCTCATATTCTTTAATGTATAAAAGACCGCCTCTCTGCTGCTGCATGCTTCCCTTTGGAGAGTGAGAGCCGAAAAGGCGCTTCCTTTTGATCCGTCCGAAATGGGCTTGAATTTTGAAACAGCATCGTACAATGCTTGTTCCGTTGGAGAAAATTCAATGGTGATGGTTTCCACATGCCGTTTTGTCCATTCAATACCAGTATCGGCACGCCGGTTTCGAATCATGACAGTGTTGACCAGTTCCTTTAGGTGTTCATCATCAATTATGTTTCGGCCTTTCCCTTTATACTTTTCCGAAAAGAGTGAGGCATTTCCCAAGTGACCTGGTTTCAATAATGAAACGAGGTGAAAAATTTCCTCGACCTTATTCTGAATCGGAGTCGCTGTCAGGAGTAAACAAAATTTCTTTTTCAGATTTTGGACGAATTCATAGTTCTTCGTCTTATTATTTTTAAGTTTATGAGCTTCATCAATAATGATGAAATCATATTCCTGATTGAAAATGATATCTCGATGTGGAGCGCGTTTCGCTGTATCAATGGATGAAATGACCACATCACAGGAGTCCCAAACATAACTTTTTCTCTGAACGACTGCCGGAATATGAAACTTGGTATTCAATTCAAAAGCCCATTGTGTGACAAGGGAAGCCGGAACAAGGATCAATACTTTTTTTACAAGGCCTCTAATCATATACTCTTTTAGGATCAAGCCTGCTTCAATTGTTTTTCCGAGCCCTACTTCATCAGCTAAAATGGCCTTTCCATTCATCTTTTCCACCACTTGCTTGGCTGCTTCCAATTGATGGGGAAGCGGGGTTAACTGCGGAAGGTGCTTAGGCGCCTGTAAACCTTCGAAATCAGGGATGATAAGATTTTCCTCCATTTGAACCGCCAATTTATAAAGCTCCCAATTTCCCCATGGACCGTCATTTTCCATCTTTTGCAGAAACTCGTCATTCCATTCAGAATTGAAGGATATATTGATTTTCATAGAAATAACTCCCTCTTAAATCATAATTTCCTTAATAAAAGGTCAAAACCCGAACATTTCATATGTGAAGTAAGAAAAATATTTCTCTTCAAAAGATATTGCAGAGATAAGTTTCTTAGGGTAGGATATAAGTATATTTAGAAAATTCCAATTTTCAAACGCTACAAAGAATGTTTGTACATCGATTTTGCAGTTCGCGTTTTCTTAGTATGGGCTATAGGCTCCTAATTTATCCAAGATTACTGAAGGAGATCACTCAAACGGTTTCTGAAGTTTTAGGAGAATTGGCAGTGAATGCATTCCATGATGCTCAAAGGTTTTACCAATGCTTGGGGCTTATTCGTTTCCTTTCATTGGTAGACCATTTATATGCGGGTGAAGATAAGGGGAGAGACTACGGATGTAGCGCCGAAGGAGCAAACTTAGCAGTGAATCTCTCAGGCAAAAGAACTCTTATTGGACGCAACTCTGGAGAGCGCCGCCCGTTTTGGGACGGCCACCAAAGGGGAAAACCTATTACATAGGTAAACTTTCAGGTTTCAGGACAGAGAAAAAGCTCAAACGGGCTTTCTCTGTCCTTTTTTGTGCTTTTTTCACATCATGAATCAGGATATATCTGATGCGTAATGACAAGAGAAAGCTTTTGATAATGAAGCCGATTAATTTAAAAAAATCTGAAGGGGGTCATTTTTTGACCAATTTAAAAAGAACACCACTATTTGAGGTTTATCGTGAATACGGAGGTAAAACGATTGATTTTGGCGGCTGGGAACTTCCTGTCCAATTTTCTGGTATAAAGGACGAACATGAAGCCGTACGTACAAAAGCGGGGTTATTCGATGTTTCCCATATGGGGGAGGTCGATGTTAAGGGTCCTGGGAGCCTTTCCTTTTTACAGAAGATGCTGACTAATGATATCTCAAAGCTGCAACAGGGCGGTGCCCAATATACAGCCATGTGTTATGAAAACGGAGGCACGGTTGATGATCTTATTGTGTATAAAAGGGCTGAGGACAACTATCTGCTCGTGGTCAATGCAGCGAATACAGAAAAAGATTTCAATTGGCTGCAAACTAATTTAACGGAAGATGTCCAAATTACGAATGTATCGAGTGACTATACACAGCTGGCACTTCAAGGACCAGCTGCAGAGAAGATATTACAAAAGCTATCGGAAAATACTGCCCTAAGTGAAATTGGATTTTTCAAGTTCAAGGAAAATGTCATGATAAACGGTATCTCCGCGATGGTATCCCGTACTGGATACACTGGTGAAGATGGTTTTGAGATATATAGCGACAGTGAAAATGGTCCTGCCCTTTGGAAGGCGATTATGGATGCCGGAAAGGAAGAGGGGATTCAGCCGATTGGTTTAGGTGCTCGTGATACCCTGCGTTTTGAAGCAAAACTGCCGCTCTATGGGCAGGAGCTTTCAGCGGACATCACCCCGATAGAAGCCGGGATTGGTTTTGCGGTAAAAGTGGATAAGGAAGTTGAATTTTTCGGGAAAGCCGTTCTTGCTGAGCAAAAGGAGAAAGGAGCTCCCCGCAAGCTTGTGGGAATTGAAATGATTGACCGTGGCATTCCACGTCATGGGTATAAGGTCTACAGCGGTGACCAAGTCATTGGCGAGGTCACGACCGGTACCCAATCACCAACGTTGAAGAAAAACGTGGGATTGGTACTTATCGATAAGGAATTTTCGGTGCTGGATGCGGAAGTCGAAGTGGAAATCCGTTCCAAACGTTTGAAAGCCGTTATAATACAAACACCTTTTTATAAAAAACCACGTAAATAGAGGGGAATGGTCATTAGATGAAACATCGTTATTTACCCATGACAGAGCAAGATAAACAAGAAATGCTGGAAGCGATAGGGGTATCTACTGCTGAAGAACTTTTCAACGATATCCCTGAAAGTGTTCGTTTTCAAGGAGAATACGATATCAAGCCTGCTAAGTCGGAACCTGCATTAATGAAAGAATTATCAAGGCTTGCAGCCAAGAATGCGGATCTTAAAAACTATGCTTCCTTCCTTGGTGCGGGTGTCTATGACCATTATGCACCGGTCATCGTCGATCATGTCCTATCGCGTTCTGAGTTTTATACGGCTTATACACCCTATCAGCCTGAAATTTCACAGGGTGAGCTTCAGGCAATTTTTGAATATCAAACGATGATTTGTGAACTGACGGGCATGGATGTGGCTAACTCCTCCATGTATGACGGCGGGACGGCGCTAGCTGAAGCGGCCATGCTTGCTTCAGGCCAGACACGACGCAAGAAGATTCTCATTTCAGGAGCGGTTCATCCTGAATCAAGAGAAGTTGTGAAGACATATGCGAAAGGGCAACGTGTGGAAGTGATCGAAATTCCATTTATAGACGGTGTGACGGACTTAGCTGCTTTAAGGGAATTGGCGAATGATGACATTGCAGGGGTGATCGTTCAATATCCGAACTTTTTTGGCCGCATCGAGCCATTGAAAGAAATCGAAGAAATCATTCATGGCGTCAAGTCCATGTTTATCGTTTCAAGTAATCCGCTTGCATTGGGAGCTTTGACATCCCCTGGTGCACTCGGTGCAGATATCGTAACGGGGGATGCTCAGCCATTCGGCATACCAGCGGCATTTGGTGGACCTCATTGTGGATATTTTGCCGTTACTAATAAACTTGTTCGGAAAGTCCCGGGCCGACTCGTCGGTCAAACTGTGGATGAAAATGGAAAAAGGGGATTTGTGCTGACGCTTCAAGCTCGTGAACAGCACATTCGCCGTGACAAAGCCACATCCAACATTTGTTCCAATCAAGCTTTGAATGCCTTGGCAGCTTCTGTTGCAATGACCGCGCTTGGGAAAAAGGGTGTCAAAGAAATGGCCGTGCAAAATATTCAAAAAGCGCATTATGCGAAAAAAGCAATTATGGCAAAAGGGGTGGAAGTGATATTCGACGGTCCTTCGTTTAATGAATTTGTCATTAAACTGCCTGCTTCATTTTCAGAAATCAATAAAAACCTTTTTGAAAAAGGGATGATCGGCGGCTTCGATTTAGGAACGGTTTATCCTGAGCTGAAAGACCATATGCTGGTTGCGGTAACTGAACTTAGAACAAAAGAAGAAATTGATGCACTTGCGCAGGAATTGGGGGATCAACATGAATAATCAAGATCAATCACTCATTTTTGAAATCAGTACTTCCGGTCGAATCGGGTACAGTCTGCCAGAAATGGATGTTGCAACTATTCCGCTCGAAGAAATTCTTCCTGCCGACTACATCCGTGAAGAAGAGGCAGAGCTTCCTGAGGTGTCCGAACTGGATATCATGCGTCACTATACAGCACTTTCCAAACGGAATCATGGGGTGGATTCGGGTTTTTATCCGCTGGGTTCATGCACGATGAAATATAATCCGAAAATAAATGAAAATGTGGCACGCTTCAACGGCTTCGCCCATATCCATCCATATCAAGATCCGGCTACTGTTCAGGGAGCATTGGGACTATTATTTGATTTGCAGGAACACTTAACGGAAATCACCGGGATGGACCAAGTGACATTACAGCCTGCAGCAGGTGCTCACGGTGAATGGACAGGATTGATGATGATTCGTGCTTTTCACGAAGCGAATGGCGATACAGAACGTACGAAAGTGATTGTACCTGATTCTGCACATGGTACGAATCCTGCCTCTGCCACTGTTGCCGGACTTGAAACGATTACAGTGAAATCCGATGAAAATGGGTTAGTAGACCTTCAGGATTTAAAGCGGGTTGTAGGACCTGATACGGCGGCCTTGATGCTGACGAACCCCAATACATTGGGATTGTTTGAAGAAAACATTTTGGAAATGGCACAACTTGTCCATGACGCAGGCGGGAAGCTTTATTATGATGGAGCCAATTTGAATGCAGTCCTGTCAAAAGCACGTCCGGGTGACATGGGCTTTGATGTGGTTCACTTAAATCTCCATAAAACATTCACGGGCCCGCATGGCGGCGGCGGTCCGGGTTCTGGTCCTGTAGGGGTGAAGTCGGACTTGATTCCTTACTTGCCTAAACCGCTTGTGGTCAAACAAGGCGAGCAATTCGTTCTTGATTATGATCGTCCGCAATCCATTGGCAGGGTAAAACCTTATTATGGAAATTTCGGGATAAACGTGAGGGCTTATACGTACATTCGTTCAATGGGTCCTGATGGCCTTAAAGCCGTCACCGAGAATGCGGTCATCAATGCCAATTATATGATGCGTAAGTTGGAACCTTATTTTGATTTACCATATAATCGTCATTGTAAGCACGAATTCGTATTAAGCGGACGTCGGCAAAAGAAATTGGGGGTAAGGACTCTCGATATAGCCAAAAGATTACTGGATTTCGGGTATCATCCTCCAACCATTTACTTCCCGTTGAACGTGGAAGAAGGAATGATGATAGAACCGACTGAAACCGAGTCAAAAGAAACTCTGGATGCGTTCATCGATGCGATGATCCAGATTGCCAAGGAAGCGGAAGAAACCCCGGAAATCGTTCAGGAAGCTCCGCATACAACCGTTATAAAGCGGCTTGATGAAACTCTTGCTGCAAGAAAACCTGTTCTGCGTTATCAAGCCTAGATTGATAGCTTACACAAAAAAATCCCTGCCTGCCGGCGGGGATTTTTCATGTTTATGTAAGAAATCATTTAAGTCCAACAATTAACTTTCATTTTTCCTAGAGCCCGCATGATGTACATGGAGGCAATTAAAAAGAGCCCTTGGAGATGGGGTCTTATTTCTTTGCTTTGATTTTCCCGGTCCACATTTTGAAACCGCCCTTTAGGTGAAAAAGTTCCCTGTAGCCCTTTTTGTATAGCATGGCTGCAGCCCTGCCGCTGATGATTTCGCTTTGGGCGTACAAATATACAGGCTTGTCCGGCCTTATTTCGACCAAGCGGGTCTTCATTTGAGTCATAGGGATGTTTCTTGCGCCTAAGATATGGCCATTATCGAAATCATTCGGTTCCCGCACATCGATTAGCTGCACTTTTCTGTAGTTAGCGATAAATTCGTCCTGTGTTAATGTTTTAACGATTTTACGCTGGCGGTACCAATTAAAAAGTGAATACGCAATAACCACTCCTAAGATGATGAGCAGTGTATATAATATTTCCAAACATAAAAACTCCCTTCTACCTTAACGAATACAGACAATCTTTATTATATAATTGCTTTACCCAATAATCAAAAAGAATTTTCTCGAATTCTTCATCGACTTGATAGCACTTTCTTTTTTAGAGTGTGAAAGTCTGTTAAACTACTACATGTGAGTTTTTTGTGGGGGATTGAAAAACAGTTTATTGAAACGAGGGATAAGGATGACTAAAGAAAAATGGGGTTTTATAGATTCGGGGTATTGTTCACCGGCTTATAATATGGCGCTGGACGAAGCACTGTTAAACTGGCAAAGCAAAGGGGAAATTCCGCCAATCATACGCTTTTACGGCTGGGATCCAGCGACATTGTCGATTGGTTATTTTCAAAAGGCAGAAGCGGAAATTGATATGGAAGAGGTCAAAAGGCAGGGCCTTGGTTTTGTTCGCAGACCAACAGGGGGACGAGCGGTACTGCACGAGCATGAATTGACTTATAGCGTAATCGTTCCAGAATCCTATCCGGGAATGCCAACCACCGTTACTGAAGCATATCGTGTCATTTCTGAAGGGATATTAATGGGGTTCAGGAATCTTGGATTGGATGCTTATTTTGCCGTGCCTCGAACCGAGCAGGAAAAAGCGGCTTTAAAAGCGCCCAAGTCTTCCGTCTGCTTTGATGCTCCAAGCTGGTATGAACTGGTCGTTGAGGGCAGGAAGGTCGCTGGCAGCGCTCAAACCAGGCAAAAAGGTGTCATCCTTCAACACGGGGCCATTTTGCTTGAACTTGATGATGAAAAGCTCTTTAGCGTATTTAAATTCTCAAATGACAGGGTTAAAGAGAGAATGCAAAAAAGCTTAAAAAATAAAGCTGTGGCCATAAATGACGTTGCCGGAAGAAAGGTTACCATCCCTGAAGCGAAAGAAGCTTTTGAAAAAGGTTTTGCCGAAGGACTTTCGATCGATTTAGAGCCATACGTCCTCACCGAAAAGCAATTGCTGGAAGTGAAGGCCATTGCAGAAAGCAAATATGAAAGCGATGAATGGAATTTCATGAGATAGACGAAGCGGGATAATTAGAGTGGATAATAAAAAAGTTTTTTCAGATTTGTCTGACCAATAAGCTATCCCTTGCAGGGATAAGCCCTAAAAGGGATGGGGAAAAAGCAAGGTCCAAATTAATTGAAATCTGATGAAAAATTATTGTAAATCGACATTTTCCTCCCTTTTGCTAACTATATTAATTGATTTATCGTTTGACAAAATTAAAAGTTATTCAAAACAAACACAATATATAGTGGTTGAAATATTTAATACGACACTATATATTGATTTTTGAGTTTCGCTATGATAAATTTAGGGTACTTGTTAAGCGAAACGGACATGTAAGGCTACATAAGGATTTTTGCGGCAGCAAGAACGGATCTTGAAACATATAAAGGAGAGGGAATTATGTCGGTTGTAATAAAAGAAGCTTTAAAGGTTGATCTAGAAAGGTTGAATAAGGATATTTCTTTATTTCCCCAGGTTCACCCTGTAACTGCTGATATGAAAATGGCGCATAAGGGAGTGTCCCGTCTAGTCATGCTTGACCGCTATTCTTTTAAGGATACTGAAAAAATCACACTCTCGGCAGGCGATTTCGTCGTGTTGACGATTAAGGAAGACCCGAAATTCCCGGCAAGGGGTCTCGGTCACATCGTTGAAATAGATTGGGAAACAAAAAAGGCCAAGGTATTGGTGGATGAAGAATTCCGTGGCGTATTGGACAATCCGGAAGAAGTGGAGACGGGGATTATAAACCGTCCGTTGGATATAATCGAAAAGCCGCTTGAAATATATTATGAACAAATTGCGAAACGTAATGCAACGGGCTTGGCATCAGTGGAAACCACGGAAGAAAAAAGAACGGAATGGTTCAATAAATTCTATGAAGAATTAAAGAACCTTAATTTTGTCCCGGCAGGTCGAGTATTATACGGTGCGGGTTCCAATACGGATGTTACTTATTTCAACTGCTATGTAATGCCATTCGTACCGGATTCACGTGAAGGGATTTCAGAACATAGGAAACAAGTGATGGAAATCATGAGCCGCGGCGGCGGAGTGGGTACGAACGGATCGACACTGCGTCCAAGAAACACTCTGGCAAAAGGGGGTAAATGGAAAATCCTCGGGTTCAGTGTCATGGCTTGACGATATTGCGAAATTGACGCATCTTGTTGAACAGGGCGGTAGCAGACGCGGCGCGCAAATGATCATGCTTGCTGATTGGCATCCTGATATTGCAGAGTTCATCATTTCTAAAATGCAAAATCCAAGGATTCTGCGTTACCTAGTGGAAAACACTAAAGATGAAGCCATCAAGAAATATGCGACGGATAAATTGAAATTCACGCCGCACACCGAACAGGAAACGGCTATGTATCAAGGGATCATCAATTATAAGGAGATTCCTGGCCAAGGTGGATTCAGCGAGAAAATCATTAGGGATGCAGAGGAAAAGATCCGTACAGGGGGAACATACAGTGTCCATAATTCGGATTTCCTGACTGGAGCCAACATTTCGATTTGCCTGACTAAGGAATTTATGGAAGCGGCGGAAAAAGATGCTGAATACGAATTGCGTTTTCCTGATGTTGAAAGCTATAATGCCGAAGAAATGGCCATTTACAATGAAGAATGGCATAAAGTCGGTGATGTTCGCGAATGGGAGAAAATGGGTCACAAAGTCCGTGTTTACCGTAGAATCCGAGCTAAAGAGCTTTGGAATTTAATAAACATTTGTGCAACATATTCTGCTGAACCAGGTATTTTCTTTATCGATAATGCTAATGAAATGACGAATGCCAAAGCATACGGTCAACAAGTCGTAGCCACGAACCCTTGTGGCGAACAGCCATTGGCTCCGTATTCAGTATGCAACCTTGCGGCAGTCAATCTGGCTGAAATGGCTGATAAAGATAGCAAAACGGTTAATTTCGAGAAACTTAAGCAGACCGTCGAAGTCGGTGTGCGTATGCAGGACAACGTCATTGACGCAACTCCTTATTTCTTGGATGAAAACAAAAAGCAGGCACTGGGCGAGCGACGGGTTGGACTAGGTGTAATGGGTCTGCATGACCTGTTGATCTACTGTGAAACGGAATATGGCTCTGAAGAAGGAAATATCCTGGTTGACAAGGTGTTTGAAACGATTGCGACTACAGCTTACAGGGCTTCCGTGGAACTTGCTAAAGAAAAAGGCAGTTTCCCGTTCCTGATCGGGTCAACGGACAAAGAAACCGATGAGCTTAGAACGCGTTTCACACAAACCGGATTTATGGAAAAAATGCCGGAAGATATCAGGGAAAGCGTTGCTGCACATGGCATCCGTAACTCTCATTTATTGACCGTGGCTCCTACAGGAAGCACAGGAACGATGGTTGGGGTATCAACAGGTCTTGAACCATATTTCTCCTTCACGTATTTCCGCAGCGGCCGTCTGGGTAAATTCATTGAAGTTAAGGCTGACATTGTACAGGAATACTTGGACCGTCATCCAGAAGCCGATACAGAAGAGCTTCCAAAATGGTTCATTTCCGCTATGGAATTAGCTCCAGAAGCACATGCTGATGTTCAATGCATCATTCAACGCTGGATTGACAGCTCGATCAGTAAGACGGTCAATGCTCCAAAAGGATATACTGTCGAACAAGTTGAAAAAGTATATGAACGTCTATACAAAGGCGGAGCAAAAGGCGGTACTGTATATGTGGATGGCAGCCGTGACAGTCAGGTTCTTACGCTCAAAGCGGAAGAAAACCAAATGGACGAGCAGCTTGAAATGGATGAATTGACAGATGTTGAAGTAAAGAAAAAAGTTGTATTGGTCGATACCATAAATGAACTGCGTTCGACGAATGTTACGATTGGGTCGGAAGTGGGTAACACTTGCCCGGTCTGCCGTAAGGGTGAAGTCCAGGAAATGGGCGGATGCAATACTTGCACGAATTGCGGAGCTCAATTAAAATGCGGGCTATAAGCTGATGGAAGGGAAGTCGTTAAGTATGCTGCAAAGCTATCTTAACGGCTTTTTTAGTGTCTTAAATGTAGGATAGTGACAGTCAGCTTCAATTATATACGAATGGAGAAGACCGAATCATGAAGTTCGGTCTTCTATTGCGTTCAATCAACCATTTTCATTTTGCTGCCTTATTTCCTTTTCGGCTAGATATTGGTTTCCGTCCTTCAATACCGAAAATTCATCGACCGAGTCTCCAGGTATATTCCTGGGATTTGGATATTTATTATCTGTTTGGACGGTAATCGTTTGTTTCCCCATTCCATTTGTCAAGAAGTCTCGTTTATTAGCCATATCGCATCTCCTTCATTTTGAGTTACCAAGTAAAAACAATCATGAGGATAACAGAATAAAGAAAAACTATCCTTATGAATTAGATTGTGTAGTTCAATCGAAAGTATGAACAAATAGATAAAAGAATGGAGAACGAAATGAAACCATTTATGCCACAGTTAGTATATATCGAGCCCAGGGCACTGGAATACCCGCTCGGCCGTGAATTGAAAAAGAAATTCGAAGATTTGAACATTGAAATCCGTGAGACCACATCGCATAACCAAATTAGGGATCTTCCTGGAGAAAATGATCTGCAAAAATATCGTGTCGCCAAATCGACGCTTGTGGTAGGAATCAGAAAAACATTGAAATTCGATTCTTCAAAGCCATCTGCTGAATATGCCATCCCTCTTGCTACAGGGTGTATGGGGCATTGTCACTATTGTTATTTACAGACGACACTCGGATCAAAGCCATATATTAGGACATATGTGAATATTGACGAGATTTTCGAGGCAGCCGAAAATTATATAAATGAAAGAAAGCCTGAAATCACCCGTTTTGAGGCCGCTTGTACATCGGATATCGTCGGGATTGACCATTTGACACATTCGTTAAAAAGGACTATAGAATATTTTGGAAAAAGTGAATATGGGGTTCTTAGGTTCGTTACTAAATTTCATCATGTCGACCATCTGTTGGATGCTGAACATAATGGAAAAACGAGATTTCGCTTCAGTATAAATTCACGTTATGTGATAAAGAATTTCGAGCCCGGTACATCGAGCTTTGAGGAAAGGATGGAAGCGGCACGTAAAGTGGCAGATGCCGGATATCCTCTGGGGTTTATCGTAGCTCCTATATATCGTCATGAAGCATGGAAGGAGGGCTATCATGAATTATTCGAACGGTTGAGTGAGGCGTTAAAAGGGGTGGATATCCCTGACTTGACTTTCGAATTAATCCAGCATCGGTTTACTGGTCCAGCAAAAAAAGTGATTCAAAAAAACTACCCAAAAACAAAATTGGAACTGGACGAAACGAAGCGTAAATATAAATGGGGCCGATATGGAATTGGTAAATATGTTTATCAAAACGAAGAAGCCGCAGAACTGGAAACGACCATTCGTGGGTATATAGCGGAATTTTTACCGAAAGCGGAAATTCAGTATTTTACCTGAATCAAGGCAATTTTCTATTTAAAACTGTCATAAATCGCTCTAATCCTGCTTAGAAATGTAAAGACCGGATTAGGGGAGGGCAGCTATGATTATTGACGGCGTTTTTTCCGGAGGCGGGATTAAAGGCTATGGTTTAGTGGGAGCCCTGCAGGAATTAGAAGAACGGGGATTTGTATTCCATCGGACAGCCGGTACAAGTGCAGGCTCCATAATTGCAGCTTTCGTAGCAGCTGGGTACACAGGAAAAGAAATGGAAAAGCTTTTTCTTGATATAGATTTAAGCGGCCTGCTGGATAAAAGGCGTGGTCTTTTGCCAATCCCGCTTGCCAAATGGCTCCTTGTATACTGGAAACTTGGCCTTTATAAAGGAGACGCTTTGGAAGCCTGGGTCGCAAGTAAACTTGCCGTAAGGAATGTAGTAACCTTTAAGGATATTCGACCGAAATCCCTCCGTATCATAACCTCTGACATTACAAATGGGAAATTGGTGGTACTGCCTGATGATTTACCGAACTATGGAATTGATCCGAGCACTTTTCCAGTGGCAAAAGCAGTAAGAATGAGTTGTAGCATTCCTTATTTCTTTGAGCCAGTCAAACTTGATGTCGGAAAAAGCAAGTTCCTTTTTGTTGATGGTGGTGTGTTAAGCAATTTTCCAATGTGGTTATTCAATTCAGATCATGTAAGAAAGGAAAGGCCGGTTATAGGCTTGCGGCTAAGTGTCGATGAGATATGGAAACCGCATGAGGTGGATAATGCGGTTGAATTGTTCTCCGCACTATTCAAAACGATGAAAGATGCCCATGATGCACGGTATATTTCCAAGAAACACGTCCATAATATTGTATTTATCCCGATGAAGGGAATTTCTGCAATGGATTTCAATCTGAATGATGAAAAAAAGGGTGAATTGATGAATAGGGGCAGGCAATGCACGAAAGAATTCCTAAAAAAATGGACTTATTAATGATAAATAAAAAATCGGGCTCTTAAAAAGAAGCCCGATTTTTCTTTTTATTCTTTTTCCCTTCGATGACGGTTAAGTGACTATCGGTTTTCTTTCTCAATTTTATTTTCTTGGATGATTTTGCTGCAGAGAAACTAGCCACATTATCTTTTTTCGAAGTTCGGTTTTTTAGCCTTTTTTTCGATTGGCGGGCAGCCTTTCGGAATGCTTGCTGCTCTTTCTTAACTGGTTTTCCCTTTGTTAATCCGGTATAAATCATATAAATAATCCCTGCGACAATGGCTATTATGAGAATGTTTCTAAAAAAGCCAATCGGGTCATTAAATAGTCGGCTCATTAGTCCGAGGACTCCGAGGGCGATGATTCCGTATATCATGAAAGATATGAAACGTTTCAACAAAGACACCTCCTTAAGAGCATCATAAGCAGTTTTTGCTTATTTTAAACATTCTTCATGTAAAATTTTTGAAAAAATGAAAATCATTCCCTTAGTTAGTATATGATTATTCTTCATCAAAATGTGTATAGATGTTTTACACAATTACATCCGATTCTAAACCTTTTTCAGTCTCTTTTTCCATCCTTAACAGTTCTTGGAAGGATGCCAATGCGACTTCGACTTGATCATCTGTAGGGGCTTTGGTTGTCAATAACTGAAGCCAAAGGCCGGGATAGCCAAGGTAACGCAGCATTGGAATGTCTCTTACTTTGTTGGTCAACTGCAATACCTCGAAGGCTATGCCAAGCACTACGGGGATAAGCAAAATGCGATCCACGATACGGAGCCATAATGGATCGGTCGGAACAACCATATAGACGAACATACCTACAATGACTGTAAATAAAATAAAGCTGCTGCCACAGCGATAATGAAGGCGTGAACTTGCCTGCACATTTGCTACGGTCAATTCTTTTCCGCCTTCAAAGCAATTGATCACCTTATGCTCTGCCCCGTGATACTGAAAGACCCGCTTGATCAATGGCGTCATGGATACTGCATAAATGTATACCAGCAATAATATCAACTTGAACAAGCTTTCTATTAAAACCTGTGCCATATGGCCGCTGAAGAAGGGTCTTGTCAATTCGGCAAGGAAGACTGGAATCAAAGTGAAAAGCAGCTTCCCGAATAGGAAGGAAAGAACACCGATTACGGCAACTCCAAGCCATACACTTATTTTAGAAGGTTCCTTCCTTTCTTTTTTCTTTTCTTCCTGCTCTTCCCCTTCTTCTTCTTCATATTGTTCAGTTGAAAAGTTTAGGTGTTTCGAGCCGGTAGCACTTGATTGAATCAGTGAAACGATGCCCCGTAGAAACGGTACTTTTTTTAAGCGGTTGACAACAGGTTTCGATTCACGCGGCAGATGATAATATACAATCGTCGAATCTTTGCGGCGTACCGCTGTGACTGTGTGATGTTTGCCGCCGAACATGACGCCTTCCACTACAGCCTGCCCTCCATAAACGGGTTTTTGAACCTCAGACATTTCTACACCAACCTAATAGTTATTCACGTAGCTCTCTCAAGGGTGCTAACATGTTTATTATCAAGCATCACAAGGGTTAAACGCGGTCCTCCAAAGCTGAATGGCGGATATAACCCTGTAATTACTTTATGAATGTTGAATCACAGGAAGGTATTATCCTGTGTACATTATAAATTTCAACAGAGGATGGGTATTTTCCTCTGCAAAAAGTAGATTATTTATGATTTAATCATACAGAATAAATCACAAAACCTCTAGTGATTCTCCTCCCTAACAATAAAAAAAAATAGTTCTATTTAACAAAGGGCATACTACGTAGCGGAGGTGTTTGATATGTCTTCTAATGAAAATGGACAAATTCAACAGGAATATCAAAACATGTTGATCTACAATGTACTTGCTGTCGGTTTTGTTGGGGGGGCTTTTGCCAGTTTTATCGGAATCATAGCCCATTATCTTAACTTTATGGATTTTAGCCCCAAATTCATACTGACTTCATGGTCGAATTTGACCTGGATCGATCATTGGCTCGGTACGGTAATGACCATAATTTTATTCGGAATTCTATCCGTGGGGATCGCTTTTATCTACTATAGTCTTTTTAAAAGGATGAAGAGTATTTTTCCGGGTATTTTTTTGGGAGTGGTTTGCTGGGCTTTGCTGGTATTTATCCTAAAACCGATGTTCATCGATTTGCCAACCTTTTCTAAAATGTCAGCGAATACGGTTATATCAAGTTTATGCATTTTTATTATATACGGTCTTTTTGTAGGGTTTTCTATATCATACGATCATCAGGAATATATACGCCAAAAAAACAAAGCCGAGAAGCAATCGGAAAGCTGATTGCTTCTTGGTTGTAAAAAAGTAGTAAGACAATTTGTAATTATGATAGAATGTTCTTGGAAAGCATTCTTTTAACATGAGCAGGTGTTTGATGATGACAAAAATCTTACTAATCAATGGTCCGAATTTAAATCGCTTGGGGAAGCGGGAACCTGCGCATTATGGATCCTCGACGCTTGCGGATGTGGAAGCGCAATTAATGCAGCAAGCTGAAAGGTTAAATGTGGAATTAACCTCTTTTCAAACTAACCATGAAGGAGCGATTATCGACAAGCTCCATTGGTCAGAGGATCATGGGGTCGACGGGATTATCATTAATCCTGGAGCTTTTACTCATTATAGCTATGCGATTCGTGATGCAATAGCCGGAATTGATGTTCCAGTGGTGGAAGTGCATATTTCGAACATACATGCCCGTGAAAGCTTTCGGCATGAATCAGTGACCGCAGCGGTATCGGCGGGACAGATTGTCGGCTTGGGGATACACGGATATGAATTGGCTTTGCAGGCGATCACAAAGATTGCAAAGGGGAGAAATTAAATGAATAAACTAATGCGCTTAAGAGCCTCAATGGAAAAGGTGGGCATTGATGGTTTTTTGATCACCAGTACATATAACCGCCGATTCATGACCAACTTTACGGGAAGTGCAGGCGTTGTCCTCATTTCCCAAAAAGAAGCTAAATTCATCACTGATTTCAGATACGTGGAACAAGCGGGCAAACAGGCACCGGATTATGAGATCGTTCAACACAAAGGAACCATCATCGAAGAAGTCGGTAAGCAGGCTGAAGCGATGAATATCGGCAAGCTGGGCTTTGAGCAAGAACACTTGACCTATGCTACATATAAGGCATACGAAGCGGCCATTGATGGTCAACTTTTGCCGGTGTCGGGGGTTATTGAGAATTTACGCTTGATAAAGACTTCATCAGAGATTAAGATATTAAAGGAAGCGGCTGCTATTGCTGATGCTGCGTTTACACATATACTGGATTTCCTGCGTCCAGGGATCTCGGAACTGGATGTATCCAATGAACTTGAATTCTTTATGAGGAAACAAGGGGCAACTTCTTCTTCATTCGATATTATTGTGGCATCCGGTATAAGGTCCGCACTTCCGCATGGAGTGGCTACGGATAAAATCATCGAAAAAGGCGATTTTGTCACATTGGATTACGGGGCTTATCATAACGGGTATGTGTCTGACATCACTCGGACATTAGCAGTTGGCAAGCCAAGTGAAGAACTTATTAATATTTATGACATTGTTTTAGAAGCTCAACTGCGAGGAATGGCAGGGATCAAACCCGGTATGACTGGCAGGGAAGCGGATGCACTAACTCGTAATCTAATTGAAGAAAAGGGATATGGGCAGTATTTTGGACACTCGACCGGACATGGAATCGGTCTTGAAGTTCATGAAGGTCCAGCATTATCCTCTAGGTCTGATATCATTTTAGAACCAGGTATGGCTGTAACCGTTGAACCGGGCATTTATTTACCGGGGGTAGGCGGAGTGCGGATTGAAGATGATACAATCGTTACAATTGAAGGTAACGAAGCACTTACTCATTCAACCAAAGAGTTAATCATTCTGTAAACATGTACATGTAGGAGGACAAATTTATGATTTCTGTAAACGATTTTCGCACGGGTGTTACGATTGAAGTAGATAATGGAATTTGGCAGGTTATCGAGTTCCAACACGTTAAACCTGGTAAAGGTGCAGCTTTTGTACGTTCTAAACTTCGTAACCTTCGTACGGGTTCAATCCAAGAGAAAACATTCCGTGCTGGTGAAAAAGTTGCTAAAGCACATATCGAAAACCGCAAGATGCAGTACCTTTATGCAAGTGGAGATAGCCATGTATTCATGGATAACGAAACGTATGACCAAATCGAGCTGCCTGCTTCAAGCATTGAACGTGAACTTAAATTCCTTAAGGAAAATATGGAAGTGCATATCATGACTTTCCAAGCGGAAACACTTGGTGTCGAGCTTCCAAACACAGTGGAACTTGAAGTGGCGGAGACTGAGCCGGGAATTAAAGGCGATACATCTTCAGGCGGCACGAAATCAGCCGTACTTGAGACGGGCCTTTCGGTTCAAGTTCCATTCTTCATCAACCAAGGTGACAAACTATTGATCAATACAAATGAAGGCTCTTACGTATCACGTGCATAAATGAAAGAAGACCAAGATTAATTTCTCGGTTTCGTTTGGTAGACAAAAAGGTTTCGGAATGGTCTCATTCCGAAGCCTTTTTGATTTTTCATTGGATATGGATGATTTGTACAGCCCTCTTTATTTGTTGTTGTGTACTTTAAATCCCCATTTTACTAACTAAATGGTTCGCTGGCACCAGGTGGTCTCGCTGAAAATAGAATCATGACCGCTTTTAAAAAGCATCCTCATCACCTCAAGTTCCCATCCTTCTATTTTAAAAAGACTGTAGTAAAATGAGTTCTATCATAATGTTAAACCAAAGTTGATTGGAAAGGAAGGTACGAGACTCCTGAGGGAATAGCGTGTCCAAGGGAGACCCCGCAGGCGCATGACCGCCGAGTGCGGACAGCCCACGGGAAGCGAGTGCCCTACTTTCCAATCAATGTCCATATTGTACAAGCTATAAAAAAACTGTAGGTAACTCGCTTTCTTCAAATTTGTCTACAGTCTAGGGGGTCCGTATGTTCTAATCCCAAACCATGATTTTATAAGAAGACTTGGTTATCCTTCATGTTTTACCCTTTTTATTGAGTGGAACCCTCACTGGATTGAAGAAATCTGCGACACTCCTGCCGAATAACTGGCTAGCCGAGACCCCCAAAGGCGCTTACGCCGAGGAGGCTGCAGAAAGTCGGCGGAAAGGGAGCGTATTTCTGAAATCAACTGTAACTTTTTTAAAATAAAAGGACTGTAGACCGAGATTAATTTCTCGGTCTTTTTTTTGGTCTTTTTTAGATCCCGGAAGTTATAAAAAAATCAATAAATGGTCGGTTTCTTTAATAGCCTGTCATCATTGTGGGCGGGTCGGCATATATTTTATTGAAAGTGGTGTATACAGGAGGATTGTCAAAATGGAAACGATTCTTTCTTTTTTACCGAAAAAATTATACGAGCAACTCCGGGGTATGACACCGATGATGATCGATAAGATGGAAGAGCTGCGAATTCGGGTTGGAAGGCCGCTTGAGGTCATTGTAGGAGGGGAACCATACTTCTTTTCCTATGAAGTGACCCATTCGGATGCAGATCAATTATTGAATCAAATAGGTCAATTTTCGTTATATACACTTGAGGAAGAATTAAAGCGAGGATATATAACCATAGCGGGCGGACATCGGGTGGGGCTTGCTGGCAAGGTGATCCTGGAAAATGGGTCGGTCAAAGCCATCAGGGATATTTCCTCATTCAATATTCGGGTTGCACGTGAAAAAATAGGTGCAGCTGAACCGCTCACTTCATATTTATATAACGGGGAATGGCAACATACAATGTTGATCGGTGCTCCGCAAACGGGAAAAACGACCATATTACGTGATATCGCAAGAATGATATCCAGTGGTAATGAAAAACGCGGCATTGCCCCTCAAAAGGTGGGGATAGTGGACGAGCGCTCGGAAATTGCCGGATGTGTTCATGGAGTGCCGCAGCTCGAATTTGGAACAAGGGTTGATGTGCTCGATGGATGTCCTAAAGCGGAAGGGATGATGATGATGATCCGTTCGATGTCCCCGGATGTATTGATCGTGGATGAAATAGGCCGTGCAGCGGATACACAGGCTGTACTGGAAGCAGTGAACGCAGGTATTAAACTCATGATAACTACACATGGCCATACCCTGGATGAGGTTAAGAAGCGACCTTTTATCGCCGAAATATTAAAGCAAAACATCTTTGAACGCTTTATAGAATTACAGAAAAGTAAATCCGGTAAGAGGAGCTACAAAGTCCTTGATGCAGCAGGGGTTCCCATTTTCTTGGGAGAAAGTGTGAACCGGCATGTTTAAGTTAATAGGAGCAGCGATAATTATTATTGCTACGACATGGGCAGGTTTCGAAGCCGCGAAAAAATTAAGTATGAGGCCCCGTCAACTGAGACAGCTGAAAGTCGCCATGCAATCGCTTGAAGCTGAAATCATGTATGGTCATACACCTTTGAAAGAAGCGGCAAGGAAACTTTCTAAACAGATGGCCAAACCTTTATCCATCTTTTTCGATACATTTGCGAATCGACTCGAGTCAGGAGAGACCACCGTCAAAGAAGCATGGGATGATAGTTTGAAGAAAATATGGCAATCCCTTGCTTTGAAACAGGGAGAATTCGAGATTCTTTCACAGTTTGGGGAGACGCTTGGAAAAAGTGATAAATATCATCAGCAAAAGCAAATCATGCTAACGATGGCACACTTGGAACGGGAAGAGAGCGATGCACTCGACCGACAGGGAAAATATGAAAAAATGATGAAAAGTCTTGGTTTTTTATCAGGGCTATTATTGATCATCTTGCTGATGTAGGAATATGTGGGGGGAATGAAAATGGGTATTGATGTGGACATCATATTTAAAATAGCGGGTGTGGGGTTAGTTGTGGCATTTCTTCACACGATACTCGACCAGGTTGGGAAGAAGGAATATGCCCAGTGGGTGACACTTTTCGGATTTATCTATATTTTATTCATGGTAGCTTCTGTAGTAGAGGATTTATTTCAAAAAATTAAATCTGTATTTCTATTTCAGTAAGGGAGGGATTCGCGATTGAAATCATAAAAATCGTGGCCATTGCCCTAGTTGCCACCTTTTTGGCACTGATCGTCAAAGAGCAAAAACCAAATTTCGCATTCCTGCTTGTTGTTTTTGTAGGATGCTCCATTTTTCTTTTTTTAGCTGACAAAATATACGAAATCATTTTAATGTTAGAAAAAATTGCGGTAAATGCGAATGTAAATACCGTGTATCTAGAGACCATCTTAAAAATAATCGGAATTGCCTATATTGCAGAATTCGCTTCTCAAATTACAAAAGATGCAGGGCAAGGTTCGCTCGCTTCCAAAATAGAATTGAGCGGGAAAATCTTGATTCTTGCGATGGCGATTCCGATTTTGACGGTCATTATCGAAACGATTTTACAGATGCTCCCAAGTTAACGGATTACTCCTACTAGTCAATGAGGTGAATGTATGAAGCAGCGGATGCCTTACTTATCCATTCTATTGGTTTTACTCTTTTTTTTGCATGCATCTATTGGACAAGCTGCCGAAAATCCCGAAAATGGTGAAATCGATCAAGAGCCGGTCATGCAGTCCGAACTGGTACAAGCCCAAATAGAAAGGCTGGGTGTCGATGAGCTCAAACAATATTGGGATGACATCGTTACGGAATATGGTGGATTCTTACCGGAAAGCCAGAAAGGGAGCTTCATGGATTTTGTAAGCGGCGATAAGAAATTTTCCTTTGACCAATGGATTAAGGGAATGACAAAATTCATTTTTCATGAACTGCTCGTTAATGGAAAGCTACTGGGATCACTCATTTTGTTAACCGTTTTCAGCATGTTCCTCCAGTCTTTGCAGAATGCGTTCGAGCAAAGCTCCGTAAGTAAGGTCGCTTACGCAATCGTTTATATGGTGCTGATCATTTTGGCACTTAACAGTTTTCATGTGGCGATTGAATATACAAAAGATACGATAGATTTGATGATTTCCTTTTTAATGGCGCTCATCCCTTTACTCTTGGCATTGATGGCTGCTTCAGGCGGACTTGTATCGGCAGCCTTCTTTCATCCGGTATTGATGTTTTTGATGAATACAAGCGGCATCTTGATTCAGTTTGTCGTCCTTCCGTTATTATTCTTTGCAGCGATTTTAAGCATAGTCAGCACGCTGACCGAACATTACAAAGTGACACAGATGGCACAACTTCTCCGTAATTTTGCCATCGGTATCCTGGGGGCATTCATGACCATATTCCTTGGTGTGATCTCCGTTCAGGGAGCATCCTCAGCTGTAGCCGACGGAGTTACGATCAGGACAGCCAAATTCGTGACAGGTAACTTTATACCGGTAATAGGGCGCATGTTTACTGATGCAACGGATACGGTCATTAGTGCCTCTGTCCTTTTGAAAAATACAGTGGGCTTGTCAGGCGTCATCATTCTCTTGCTCATCACCACATTTCCCGCCATAAAAATCTTGATGATTTCTTTTGTCTATAAATTGGCAGCGAGTCTTTTGCAGCCGCTGGGCGGAGGACCTGTAATAAAATGCCTTGACATTATAAGTAAAAGCATGATTTATATTTTCGCTGCATTGGCCATTGTCTCACTCATGTTTTTTTTAAGTATCACGGTAATTATCGCCTCTGGAAACATTACCCTGATGGTTCGTTAGAAAGGAGGAGAGCTTGGTGAGTTTTTTAGCTGGCTGGGTATCCAACATCATCATATTTGTATTGCTGGCTACTGTGATCGATATGCTTCTTCCGAATTCAGCTTTACAGAAGTATGCCAAAATGGTCATCGGACTATTACTGATTGCGATCATCATCACTCCTATATTGGGATTATTCAATAAGGATTTCGACGATATCCTCTCTGCGGCTACTAGTGAATTTAAGGATCAGAAAAAAAAAGATTTAGGAAATTTGACAGAAATGAAGAAAAAAGAAATACAAGCTACCCAGGGTGCATATATTTTAAAACAAATGGCTGTTGACTTACAGGCAGAAGTGGAAGAGGAGCTGATGGTGGATTATAAACTGAAGATTAGTTCAATTGATGTAGGGGTCAAGGATGAGGAAGAACCGGGTGTTGATGATCTGCAGAACATAACCATCTCATTGGAAAAAGCAGAAGGGGAAGAAAACTCGGAGATAGAGGCAATAGCGAAGGTTGATATCAATGCAGATAGCCCATCCACTTCGAATGATGCCAATCTGGATGCTGTCAAAAGGTTTCTGGCAACAAGTTGGTCTGTAGATGAAGAGATCATTGAAATCGCCGGGGAAAGGAAGTGACTGAGTATTGAACAAAGACAAAGGTCCATTATCCTGGCTGCAAAAACTATTAAATAAAGACCCTGACCAAAAAGAGCCTAAGGAAAAAAAACCTTCCCTGTATGTCTATGCTCTAATAGTTGTCCTTTTGGGAGCGGGAATCATGATGGCCGGGAATTTGTTAACCACCAACCAGACGGGACAAACACCTGAAGTGAAGACTGTATTCAATAATGATAAACAACAGGATGATGAAGGGGATGTTGAAACATTCGGCCAGAAGAAATCAGAATTCAAGACAACAAAAGACTATGAAATATATCTTCAAAATGAAATGAAGGAGGCGCTTGAGTCCATCGCAGGCGTGCAGGATGTAAAAGTCGTAATTTACGTCGATGCATCCGAGAAAAAAGTATATGAAAGAAACAAAGTCACCCAAAAACAAGTCACTGAAGAAACCGACCAGGAAGGCGGCAAAAGGACGGTCGAAGACACATCTGTTGATGAACAGCTAGTTTTGGTCAAGAGCGGTGAAAAAGAAGGACCGATCATTTCGGAAACGAAAAAACCTAGTGTACGAGGAGTCCTGGTAGTCGCTAAAGGGGCCGAAAACATTCAAATAAAGAAGTGGATCATCGAGGCTGTCACACGCTCACTTGATGTACCGAGTCACAGGGTTTCTGTCATGCCTAAAAAATAAGGGGGAAAATCTACATGTTATTAAAAAAACAAACCGTTTGGTTATTGACTATGCTAAGTCTGGTCGTTGTGCTTTCAGTCTATTATTTAACCGCTCCTGAAGAAAATGCCGCCGATATGACGGCAACAGAGCAAATGGAACAGGAACAAAATAAAACAGAAAGTAAAACAGAAAACAAAGCGGATACAAAAGGTGAAAATAAAAGTGAAAAAGAAACGGCTAAAAATACAGAAGGTTCCTCTGTAACCATTGCATCTGGAGATGAGTTCGAATCGTTAAGGATGCAGATTGAAGATGAACGGGCGAAGCTGAATGAAGAATTGACTGCAAAGATGGGCAACACAGAACTATCAGCTGAAGAAAGAGACGAGGCTTATGCAAAAATCGAACAATTAAGTGAAACGAAAGTAAAAGAAAATATCATCGAAAACTTAATTGTTGCCATGGATTACAATGCCGCACTGGTCCGGGTGGACGGAACGGATGTAAAGGTGAGTGTCAAGGCCGATAAACAAACGAAAACAGAGGCCAATAACATTATCCGCCTCGTAAGGAAAGAAGTGAGCGATGCACAAAATGTAGTGGTCGATTTCCAACCGGAAAAGTAAACACACATACAGAAAAAATTACTGATACAGAACAGTTCAACATCATAAAAATTTGAAAGCCCCCCTTAATAAAAAAAGGGAGGCTTTTTATTATGACTTTTTAACCATCTTACAACCGGGAAACTTTTGAGGGAAAGTTTTTTTATGTAAATTGGTATCTGGAACTCTAATAGAAATGGCGATCATGATCATCCGCAATATTCTAGAAAAGTAATTATAATGAATATTATTGCAGATTTTCTACGGGTAATATGCAAAATACTAGAGAAAGCGTTAAGGTGCCCCAGTTGAAAAATATTCACAATATTATAATAAAGGTGTAAGATGGAAGTATGGATAATAAGTCACAACTAATCTATCATTGAATTTGTATAAGCTAATATTGTATGATGTTAGAAGCTGGTCATAAACTATTCAATTCTCTAAGGGAAACAATATTTTGAGAAAGTGAAATATCTGTTATAATACAGATGAGGTTTGTATTCAGTTTATTCGCATTCGCATAAAGAAAGCGGCTACTTTGTGCAGTATTGGACAAAGTAGGATAAGCTAAGGGTAAGGTTACATAAAATATTATTGCCTCACAAACTCATATTAAATTAGACAAGGGGTGCCACAAAATGAAAGTGCAAGAAATTCGTGAAATTATTAAGCTAGTCGATCAATCAAATATCAGTGAATTCGTTTTTGAAAATGAAGGAACGAAAATTCAATTGAAAAAAACTGAAACGGGTACAGTATCACACCCAGCAGCTGCTCAAGAAGTTGTTCAAGCCAATGCAGCTGTAGAGGTCAAGCCCGCAGCGGCCCCTGCACCTGCAGTGCCGAAAGCTGTTGAACCTGTAAAACCGGCTGCTGCCGTCACTGAACAGGAAAATTTACATAAAATCACTTCTCCGATGGTAGGGACTTTCTACCAATCTCCTGCACCGGATTCACCTGCATACGTAAAAACAGGCGATAAAGTAACGGGGGACTCCATCGTCTGCATCGTGGAAGCCATGAAACTTTTCAATGAAATCGAAGCCGAAGTAAGCGGCGAAATCGTTGAAGTCCTTGTAAAAGAGGGTCAGCTTGTAGAATATGGTCAACCATTATTTTTAGTAAAGCCGGAATGAGGAGCTGTTTCTAAATGATTAAAAAGGTATTAATTGCCAATCGTGGGGAAATTGCTGTCCGAATCATCCGGGCATGCAAGGAATTAGGAATCGAGACTGTTGCGGTCTATTCAGAAGCAGATAAAGAAGCATTACATGTTCAAATTGCGGATGAAGCATATTGCATCGGTCCTAAATTATCAAAAGACAGTTATTTAAATACAACGAACATTATCAGCACAGCCAAGAAAACGGGATCCGACGCTATTCATCCAGGATATGGATTCCTAGCTGAAAATGCCGACTTTGCTGAGCTATGCCGTGAATGCAATATCATTTTCATAGGTCCCAGCCCCGAAGCGATCAATAAGATGGGAACAAAGGACGTAGCAAGGGAAACCATGCGCAAAGCTGGTGTACCGATCGTTCCCGGTTCTAAAGGCATAATTAAAGATACGGATGAGGGTGTAGCGCTAGCTAATGAAATGGGCTATCCAGTCATCATCAAAGCTACTGCCGGCGGAGGCGGTAAAGGTATCCGCGTCGCAAGGACTGAAGAAGAGCTCATTAAAGGCATTAACATCACGCAACAGGAAGCAGCGACGGCATTTGGGAATCCTGGCGTGTATATTGAAAAGTTCATCGAGGACTTCCGTCACGTTGAAATACAGGTCATGGCAGATAATCATGGCAACGCCATCCATTTAGGTGAGCGTGATTGTACGGTCCAGCGACGTTTGCAAAAACTTGTTGAAGAAACCCCGTCACCAGCATTGGATGGTGAAACACGTGCGGAAATGGGGCAGGCTGCAGTAACGGCTGCACTTGCCGTTAACTATTCAGGTGCCGGAACAGTAGAATTTATTTATGACTATGTGAATAGAAAATACTACTTTATGGAAATGAATACACGTATCCAGGTTGAACACCCAGTTACAGAAATGGTAACGGGCGTGGATTTGATTAAAGAACAGATCAAAGTTGCTTCAGGTAACAAACTATCGCTTTCGCAAGAGGATGTCACTTTTAACGGATGGTCTATCGAATGCCGGATCAATGCGGAAAATCCAGAAAAGAATTTCATGCCTTCCGCAGGTAAGATTCAGATGTATTTACCGCCAGGCGGCTACGGAGTTCGTGTGGATTCCGCGGCATACCCTGGGTACTCGATACCGCCATATTACGATTCCATGATCGCTAAATTGATCGTCCATGCACCGACTAGGGAAGAGGCGATCGAGAAGATGAAACGCGCCTTAGGTGAGTTTGTCATTGAAGGGATCAGTACCACAATTCCTTTCCATATTAAGTTACTTCAGCATGAACAATTTGTTTCCGGGGAATTTAATACCAAATTTCTTGAAATATATGATGTAATGAACTCATAATGTAAAGGAAGACAGGAGGTGCTTTTGAATGAGTGAAATGGAAGGCCAATTACTCGAAATGAATGATTATAATAGTGGGCTGGGCAAAGTGGAGATCGCGCCTGAGGTGATAGAGGTTATTGCGGGTATCGCTGCATCGGAAGTTGAAGGTGTTGCACATATGCGCGGGAATTTCGCTACGGGTGTTGTTGAAAAGCTTGGTAAAAAGAACCACGGCAAAGGTGTTAAAGTGGACTTAACGGGAGAATCCATCAAAGTCGAACTTTATTGTGTCATGAAGTTTGGTGTTTCAATTCCGAAAGTTGCTCAGGAAGTGCAAGATAACATTCGTGAAGCTTTGTTGAATATGACCGCTATCGACGCTGGCGAAGTGAACATTCATGTAGTGGGCATTGCGTTTGAAAACGCTAAACAAGAAGCTGATTACGAACAAGAAGTGTAAGTGGCTTCATCGATTCACACCTGCAAAAACCCGGCAAAAAGCCGGGTTTTTGTTTTTTTGAATGTATACTTCATGATACCCCGCTTTGGAGCCTGCTTATAATATTAAATTTAAATGAACATAATAAGGCGGTGTCTGGAAGTTTCCCTTTAATTCAAGGGTGATTTCTGTTAGAGTGTAAAAGGTGAAATATGAGCATGAAAGCTAGGCATGAGCTTTTTGACACTTTCAAAAAGTATGGGACTGTGTTGGCCGTTTAATTGGAAAGTAATCTTGAGATGTTATCTTGAATCAAGATATTGAGTCTTTTGGCCTTAATTTTAGTGGGATTTAGCTTGTTTTTTAAATAATATAGCGAAAATCTTAATATTTTTGAAAAAATGTTATTTAATGTTCGTTTGTTCTAGCATTTTCATATATAATAGTAGATGTTAAAGGAGTAAGATTATGAAAAGAAGAGAAGCCCGTGAAAAATCCCTTCAAGCACTATATCAGATAGATATTGCCAACTCGAATGCAGAAGAAGCAATGGAAAGCGTACTGGATGGTGCTCCCACTGATGAATATTTCAAGAAATTAGTAATGGGGATAACGGAAAATCGAGAACAAATTGATGGAATGATCAGGGACAATTTAGAGAATTGGACGTTGGAAAGACTGGCGATCATTGATCGGAATTTACTGCGGATCGCGGTTTATGAAATGGTTCAAAGTGAAGAGGTCCCTGTAAGTGTTGCAATGAATGAAGCTATTGAAATTGCTAAGAAATTCGGTGATGATCAATCGAGCAGCTTTGTAAATGCCGTTTTATCCAAAGTAAAGGTGAAAAGCGGCAGCTAAAGCTGCAGCCTTGAACAAGGAATCTCATAGCAATTTCTTTAGCAAAATTAACTTGGGAGGAATAAACACATGTCAGCTCAAATCATTAATGGTAAAGAAATTGCAGAGTCAGTTAAGCAGGAAATCAGTAAGGAAGTTCAACAGTTACGTGAAAAAAATGTCGTTCCGGGTTTGGCTGTAATCCTGGTGGGTGACAATCAAGCATCACAAACTTATGTGCGCAATAAGCAAAAGGCCTGTGAGGACTTGGGCATGCATTCCGTATTAATTAAAAAGCCTGCGGAACTCTCTCAGGAGGAATTAATTCAGAGCATTGCCGAGTTAAACCAGGATGACAGCATTCATGGTATATTGGTGCAGCTGCCATTGCCTGGACATATTCAGGAAAAAGCGATCATTGAAGCGATTTCCCCTGAAAAGGATGTAGATGGATTCCACCCGATTAATATTGGGCGGATGATGACGGGACAGGATACATTTTTACCTTGTACTCCTTACGGCGTCATGGTGATGCTTGAGTATATCGACTATGACCTTGAAGGTAAGCATGTTGTCATCGTAGGGAGAAGCAATATCGTCGGAAAACCAGCCGGACAATTGTTTTTAAATGCAAATGCAACCGTTACATACTGTCATTCACGGACAAAGGATCTTGCATATTATACCAAGCAAGCCGATGTAGTTGTGGCAGCTGTCGGAAAGAGGGACTCGATCACGAGTGACCATATTAAAGAAGGCGCAGTCGTCATTGACGTCGGAATGAACAGGAATGATGAAGGGAAGCTTTGCGGTGATGTGGCGTTTGATGAAGTGAAAAATAAGGCTTCATACATTACACCTGTTCCTAAAGGCGTTGGTCCAATGACGATTACGATGCTTATGAAGAATACGGTCAAATCTGCTCAAAAAGCACTTGAACAGAACAATCAAGCATTAAAAAGCTGAAAAAAACGTTAATTTATTTTAAAGAAGCGGACCTCTTGTTTTATAATAACGGGAGACCGCTTTTTTTCCATTCATGGATTAATCAAGTTTTAAGTGTAATCCATAGGCGGGTTTTCTTTATATCCGATTTCCATCGGAAGGAGACATTATATGAGCAATCAACAATATTTGAGTGTGTCGGCTTTAACGAAGTACATCAAACGGAAGTTCGATGCCGACCCCCACTTGCAAAATGTATACATAAAAGGTGAAATTTCAAATTTTAAACAACATACAAGCGGACATATGTATTTTACTTTAAAGGATGAGAAGGCCCGACTCCTCTCCGTTATGTTTGCCGCCAATAATAAAGGGATGAAATTCCTGCCCGAAAATGGTATGAAGGTACTTGTTAAGGGCGATATATCATTATATGAAGCGGGGGGACAGTATCAGCTTTATGTGAAAAGCATGGCCCCTGATGGTGTGGGGGATTTGTATCTTGCTTATGAACAGCTGAAGAAAAAGCTGGAGGAGGCAGGTTTGTTTTTGGCCGAACATAAGAAGCCGATTCCCCATTACCCTAAATCTGTAGGTGTCATTACATCGCCGACCGGAGCTGCACTAAGAGATATCCTGATAACCATCAAGCGGAGATATCCAATCGCCAGGATCATCGTTTATCCAGCACTTGTACAAGGGAATAATGCCGCTAAATCGATTGCCAAGGCAATTTCCACGGCTAACGCAAGGGCTGAGAGTGATGTTCTCATCGTCGGAAGGGGCGGCGGGTCGATCGAGGAGCTATGGGCCTTTAATGAGGAGATAGTGGCTGAATCGATTTATGATTCCGATATACCGGTAATTTCTGCTGTCGGTCACGAAACCGATTTTACAATTGCTGATTTTGTCGCCGATATGCGTGCTCCTACACCGACTGGTGCAGCGGAGTTAGCGGTTCCTCACTTGAATGAAATACTCGAACGCCTTATGAACCGCAAGAATCGATTGACCCGCTCCATTCAAGAAGCGGTCAATTTTGAACGAACCCGTTTGACCAGGATGGAGAGGTCTTATGCTTTCCGTTATCCACATAAAATGTATGAACAGAAGCTTGAACAGCTAGACAAGACGATGGACAGGCTAGGGAGGACCAGCACGCGATATTTCATGAAAAAGAGAGATGAGCTGAATCAGCTGAACGATATTCTGAAAAAGCAGCATCCTGAACAAGCGGTGAAAAATGCGAAAGATGAATTGCACCAGCATGTAAAGGTTTTACGGAGGGCCATGGAAGCCATCTATCGGCAAAAATCACAGCAGTTCGTCCATATTACAGCCACTTTGTCTGCGCTGAGTCCACTAAAAATCATGGAACGGGGCTATGGATTGGTTTTTGCTGAGGATGAGACATTAGTGAAAAGTACACAGCAAGTATCCAAAGGGGATAAGATAGCGGTTTCGATTAAAGATGGTACCCTTGAATGTGAAATTAAAGAAATAAAGGAGCGGATTGAACCATGACAAAAAAACAGGAAGCTACATTTGAAGAAGCGATGGAGAATCTCGAAAAAATTGTGGAACAGTTGGAAGAAGGCGATGTGCCCTTGGAAGAAGCCATCTCCATATATAAACAAGGAATGGATTTATCAAGGCTTTGCCATTCAAAGCTTAAGGCTGTTGAAGATCAGTTGACTCAAATTTTACGCGAAGATGGGGAACTTGAAAACTTCGCTGTACAGGAGGAAGAATGACATGGGTACGGCGTCCTTTGAAATGTTTTCTAAAGAATATAAGGCGGTTATAGAACGGGAAATCGTGGAATATGTCAATAAACTTAAAGCCCCGGCAGTGGTCAAAGAAGCCATGATCTATTCACTGGAGGCAGGAGGTAAACGGATTCGCCCGTTATTGGTCTTTGCGGTTCTGGAGGCCTTTGGAAAAAGCTTGAGGATGGGGATTCCTGCAGCGGCTGCCATTGAAATGATTCATACATATTCTTTGATTCATGATGATCTTCCGGCGATGGATGATGATGATCTCCGCCGCGGAAAACCGACGAACCATAAAGTGTTCGGTGAAGCGGTTGCAATACTGGCAGGTGATGCGCTTCTTACATATAGCTTTCAATTGGTGACGGATATGACCGATCCCGAGGTGACGGCTGAAATGAAGCTGGACCTTGTAAGTGAAATTGCGAAGTCTGCCGGAGCCGAAGGAATGGTTGGAGGTCAAGTTGCCGATATGGAAGGGGAAAATAAACAATTGACCCTTCAGGAATTGGAGTATGTCCATGAACATAAAACAGGGAAGTTATTGACTGCAAGCATCCTTTCCGGAGCTATATTAGCCGGAGCGAATGAAGAACAGCAACTGCATTTACGTGACTTTGCATACCAACTGGGGCTTGCTTTTCAAATTCGCGATGATATTCTGGATATTGAAGGGTCCGTCGAGTTGATCGGCAAGCCGGTTGGAAGTGATGTGGGGAATCATAAAAGCACATATCCCTCTTTACTTACACTTCAAGGGGCAAAGGAAAAGTTGGAACATCATATAGAACTTGCCCATGCCGCTTTAGGAAAAACAACCTTACAAACGGGTTTGTTGAATGAACTAACTGATTTAATAGCGAACCGCAACCATTGATTGTGGCTAAATTTGTTATCAATTGAGGTTTTATGGTATACTCATTGTGCAAAAATATGTGAAAATCAAAATGAATTTTTCAATTGAGAAACGTGATAAAATAGGTATAATAAGCCGCCGAAATCACCTGGGTGTTGGCGGCTATTTTTTAACTTAAAACCAATTTTTCGGTCAAGTCTTCCATAGCCCTCTTTTATGAGGCTTTGTTTATGCTTACAACCGAAGATGACAGAAAGTGAGTGGTCCTGTTTGGATCTTCTATCTATAAAAGACCCTTCTTTTTTGAAGAAGATGAATAATGAAGAACTTGTCGAGTTAAGTATGGAAGTACGTAAATTCCTTGTGGAAAAATTATCGGTGACCGGTGGGCATATTGGTCCCAATTTAGGTGTCGTCGAATTGACTATAGCCTTGCATAAAGAATTCGACAGTCCGAATGATAAAATTTTATGGGATGTCGGACATCAATCCTATGTCCATAAAATCCTGACTGGCAGAGCAGGAGAGTTCGACACCTTAAAGAAATATAAAGGTCTTTGCGGTTTTCCTAAAATGATTGAAAGCCCCCATGATGTTTGGGAAACCGGTCATAGCTCGACTTCCCTTTCAGCTGCAATGGGAATGGCGGCTGCCCGTGATATCAAAGGTGAAAGCAGTTTTATTTTGCCTGTAATCGGGGACGGTGCCCTAACAGGCGGAATGGCGCTGGAAGCGTTGAATCATATCGGTGATGAAAAAAAGGACATGATCGTTATCCTGAATGATAATGAAATGTCCATAGCCCCTAACGTAGGTGCTTTACACACGATATTGGGAAGATTGCGGACAGCAGGTAAATATAACTGGGCAAAAGATGAATTGGAGCTGCTTTTGAAAAAAATTCCTGCAGTCGGTGGTAAACTTGCGGCTACAGCAGAACGCTTGAAGGATAGCATGAAGTACTTATTGGTCTCAGGAATCTTTTTCGAAGAGCTCGGTTTCACATACCTTGGACCAGTGGATGGTCATAATTATGAGGAATTGCTGGAGAATTTAAGATATGCCAAGAAAACGAAGGGACCTGTACTGCTGCATGTCATCACGAAAAAAGGAAAGGGATATTCCCCTGCCGAGTTGGATACAACAGGAAACTGGCATGGGACAGGCCCATACAAGATCGAGACAGGTGATTTCGTGAAATCCCCTAGTAAAGGTCCTGCTTGGAGCGCTCTTGTAAGCGATACTGTCAGCCGGCTAGCCCGTGACGATGAGCGGATTGTCGCGATTACACCTGCAATGCCCGTAGGTTCGAAATTGGTGGGCTTTTCCCGGGAGTTCCCGGAGCGTTTCTATGATGTAGGTATTGCAGAGCAGCATGCTGCAACTTTTGCAGCCGGATTGGCAACACAAAAAATGAAACCTTTTCTGGCTATTTATTCAACATTCCTTCAAAGGGCTTATGACCAGGTGGTGCATGATATCTGCCGTCAGAATTTGAACGTTTTCATAGGGATCGATCGTGCCGGATTGGTTGGTTCAGATGGTGAAACGCATCAAGGCGTTTTCGATATTGCTTTCTTACGCCACGTTCCGAATATGGTGTTGATGATGCCGAAAGATGAAAACGAAGGTCAGCATATGGTCAATACGGCCTTAAACTATAATGATGGTCCGATTGCTATGCGTTTCCCTCGTGGGAATGGTTGGGGAGTTGCGATGGATACCGAATTACAGCAGATTCCAATCGGTACGTGGGAAGTCCTTAAAGAAGGAACGGATGCGGCCATCTTAACGTTCGGTACAACGATTCCCATGGCTCTTGAAGCGGCAGAACTGCTGGAGAAAGAGGATTATTCAGTCAAGGTGATCAATGCCCGGTTCATTAAGCCTTTGGATGAGAACATGCTAAGCAGTCTCCTTGGTGAAAAAATGCCTATCTTGACAATAGAAGAAGCGGTTCTTCAAGGTGGTTTTGGTAGTTCTGTACTTGAATATGCTCATGATCAAGGGTTTTATGGGGCAACTATAGATCGAATGGGAATACCTGATTATTTCATTGAACATGGAAGTGTCGATGAACTTCTTGAAGAAATCGGTTTAACGACTGAGACAGCCATCAAAAAGATTAAAATGATAACACCCAAAAAAGAAAAAAGGGCCTGACAATATGAAAGTGATGAAAGAAAGAGTAGATGTATTACTAGTGGAACAAGGCTTGGCCGATACACGTGAAAAAGCGAAGCGTATGGTTATGGCAGGCCTTGTCTACGCGAATGAAGAGAGGTACGAAAAACCGGGGGAAAAAGTGCCGGTCGACCTCGAATTTACGATCAAAGGAAAAGTCATGCCTTACGTTTCAAGAGGCGGTCTTAAACTTGAGAAGGCATTAAGGGAATTCGATTTACAAGTGAATGGAAAAATACTGCTTGATATCGGTTCATCAACTGGTGGGTTCACGGATTGTGCTTTGCAAAATGGCGCCACCATGTCTTATGCGCTTGATGTGGGTTATAATCAACTTGCCTGGAAGCTTAGGCAGGATGAGCGGGTTAAAGTAATGGAACGGACCAATTTCCGTTATGTTACACCCGCCGATCTCGATGGGGAGATGCCAAACTTTGCAAGCATTGATGTTTCTTTCATCTCGCTTACGTTAATTTTACCGGTGCTAAAGACTTTGCTCGTCCCGAATAGTGATGTCGTTGCTTTGGTTAAACCGCAATTCGAAGCCGGGAAGGATCAAGTGGGTAAAAAGGGGATTGTTCGTGATCCCAAAATCCATAAACAAGTGTTGGATAAGATCATTTCTTTTTCTATAAAGGAAGGCTATGATATTAAGGATGCCTCCTTCTCACCGATTACCGGCGGTGATGGAAATATTGAATTCTTACTTCATTTACACTGGCAAGGGTCGAAGGAAGATGGAGCGATATTGTTTTCGAAAACGGTTGATGACATCGTTGGAGAGGCCCATGCCCAATTTAAAAAAGAATAGCTAGAACTTTGTATGGGCTCCTTTGGCTGAATGGTTGGCTAAAGGAGCTTTTTCACTATACACTGTGCGTCATATGCACTCGAATCATTTATGGGTGGAACATAAAATAGGTAAGTACAAAAAATAGACTTGTATTCATTTTAGAGAAAAAGTTGTACAATTGCATAAAAATCCGATAACATTAATATTAGCCACTTTCTAAAGCGGCCTATTTGCACGTACTGATGATACCGAAGCAATCCCATATTGGGGCAGCTTTCTTAAGTTAGAAATGAAAGTGATACATTATCATTAATTGAGCAACAGTTGAGAAGAGGTGCTTCTACTTATGAATAAAGGACAACGACATATAAAAATAAGGGACATTATAACGAATAATGATATCGAAACCCAGGATGAGTTAGTTGAAGAATTGAAATTAGCTGGATACAATGTAACTCAAGCCACTGTTTCGAGGGATATTAAAGAGCTTCACCTTGTAAAAGTTCCTTTAACGGATGGAAGGTATAAATACAGTCTGCCGGCCGACCAACGTTTCAATCCACTTCAAAAATTAAAGAGAATCCTTGTCGATGCATTTGTTCGCATTGACTCAGCCAACAATTTACTGGTTATGAAGATGCTCCCAGGTAATGCCCAGGCAATCTGTGCATTGATCGATAATTTAAATTGGCAAGAAATACTCGGGACGATCGGCGGCGATGATACTTGTTTAATTATCTGCCGTTCTGAGGAAGATGCAAAGATCATTTCCGGCAAATTCTTGGACATGCTCTAATAATTTTGTGAGGTGACCTAGTTTGTTAATAGAACTATCGATTAGGAATTTTGCAATCATAGACAGCCTGTCCGTTTCATTTGAGAAAGGCTTGACGGTCTTGACAGGGGAAACAGGGGCAGGGAAGTCAATCATAATAGATGCCGTTCATCTTTTGGTTGGGGGGCGTGGTTCTGCAGAGTTCATTCGGCATGGTGAGTCTAAGGCCGAAATAGAAGGATTATTCCAAATTGAAGATGAAAAACACCCGGTCTTTGCAAAAGCGGAAGAGTTTGGCCTGGATATGAATGATGGGATGGCGATACTTCGAAGGGACATCTCACAAAGCGGCAAAAGCGTTTGCAGGGTAAATGGAAAGCTTGTAACGATTTCCACTTTACGGGAGATAGGACGGACATTGATAGATATCCATGGACAGCATGAACATCAGGAATTAATGGATGAACGACTCCATCTTCCACTACTCGATCAATTCGGCGGTGAAAAAATCGCATCTGCACTCACTGAATACCAAAAGCTATATAAACGTTATGAAACCGCTTCTAAACAATTGAATGGTTTGAGCCAAAATGAACAGCAAATGGTCCACCGCCTTGATTTGATCCAATTTCAATTCGATGAAATCCAAAAAGCTGATTTGAAATTACGCGAAGATGAAGAATTGATGGAAGAGCGGAAGAAAATTAATAATTTCGAAAAAATCCATGAAGCGCTGCAAACCAGTTATAATGCTTTAAATGGTGAGCAGCATGCAATTGATTGGCTTTCCGTAGCCATGAATAATTTGGAGGAAGCGGCAGGGCTTGATGAAGGTTTGAAGAACAGCTCTGAAACCGTTTCAAATAGCTACTTCCTGCTTGAAGAGGCCGTGTCAAACATCCGAGACCAATTAGACTCTTTGGATTATGATACTGAACGTGTGGAATTCATTGAAAGTCGCCTTAATGAAATAAATCAATTAAAGCGTAAATACGGGCGGACCATCGAGGAAATCCTGGAATATGGAGCCGCTATAGAAGAAGAAGTCGAAAAACTGCAAAATAGGGAAACACATATAGCGAAGCTTGAAAAGGAAATGAAATCCATCAAGGCAGATTTAATTGTCGAAGCAAAGAATCTTTCTGAACTTCGCCAGAAATTCGCTCAGCAGTTAACCAAAAAGATCCATCAGGAATTAAAAGATTTATACATGGAAAAGACAATTTTCGAACCACATTTCCTTCAAACGGCCTATACTTTCGATGAATTGTCAGAGAAGGGCATTAATCAGTCAGGGCTGGATTCAATGGAATTTTATATTTCCACCAATCCAGGTGAACCGTTAAAACCTCTTTCTAAAATCGCTTCTGGCGGAGAACTGTCGAGAATCATGCTGGCTTTGAAAAGCATTTTCTCCAAGCACCAAGGCATAACGTCCATTATATTTGATGAAGTGGACACAGGTGTGAGCGGACGGGTTGCACAATCCATTGCCGAAAAGATCTATAAAGTGGCAACTGGATCACAAGTACTGTGCATATCCCATTTGCCACAGGTTGCAGCTATGGCGGATACTCACCTTTTCATAGCGAAAAATGTAAGGGCCGGACGCACTAATACCTCGGTCAAGCCGCTAATTGAAACTGAAAAAGTAAAAGAAATTGGCAGGATGATTTCAGGAGTAGAGATAACGGATTTGACGAAGCAGCATGCCAATGAATTAATCCAGCTGGCCAAAAGGCTGAAGATTACATCATGATGGGACGGTAAGAAGATTATTTATAAGCATTCATTGTAAAGCTATCCAAAAACGGATAGCTTTTATTTTTTGCATCTGTTATAAATGACTGTCATGAGGGCTAAATTAAAGGTGTAGCCATAAAGTTTCAGAGAGCGAGGAGAGTGAATGGGTTGAAATTTGTATGGATAAACAGGATCATCGGTGGAATTCTCCTTGTTTCGCTATTAACATTAGGGTTATACCAGCCATCTCGTGAATATTTTTTAATTCCAAATCATCTTGTGCTATTTGAAGGAAGTCAATATAGTATTTCCAAATCATTGCCTGTTTCCGCAAAAACTTCGGAATCCAGTGATGGAATTTCGCTTCATGATGAACAAGCTTCGATTACGCTTGGTGCTGAGAAACCAGGTACGAATGAAGTGTTACTCGATGTAGCAGGCTTGCCTGCCAAAAAGGTCGACATCAGGGTGTTAAAAGACTTTAAAGTCATGCCTGGAGGCCAATCCATTGGAGTAAAGCTTAATACTCTTGGGGTTCTCGTAGTAGGTCATCATCTTATTGATACTGCGCAGGGGAAAAAATCACCGGGAGAAAAAGCGAAAATTGAAATCGGTGATATTATTACAGAAATCAATGGTCAGACGATAAAGAAGATGGGGGATGTAACCCCTTTTGTTCAGCAGGCAGGCGAAAAGGGTGAGGCGTTGAATCTTGTCATTAACCGTGATAATGAAATGCTTCATAGTACCCTATTACCTCTAAAAGATAAGAATGAAGGAACTTACAAATTAGGTTTATATATCCGTGATTCGGCAGCTGGCATCGGAACGATGACGTTTTATCACCCGGATTCGAAAAAATATGGGGCGTTGGGACATGTCATATCCGATATGGATACAAAAAAGCCGATTGTTGTTAAGGACGGTCAGATTGTTCAATCGACGGTCACATCCATTGAAAAGGGAAGCAATGGTGATCCTGGAGAAAAATTGGCACGCTTTTCTTCCAATAAAGAAAAAATAGGAAATATCAATCGCAATAGTCCCTTTGGCATTTTTGGGAAATTAAATCAGGATTTTAAAAATGGAATAAACGAAAAGCCACTCCCCATCACCCTTTCCCATGAGGTAAAGGAAGGACCAGCAAAAATCCTTACAGTGGTGGATGGTTCTGAAGTGGAGGAATTCGATGTCGAAATCGTCAGTTCCATACCACAGAAGTTTCCTGCAATTAAGGGAATGGTTTTAAAAGTGACGGATAAGGAATTGCTTCAAAAAACGGGTGGGATCGTTCAAGGTATGAGCGGCAGTCCTATCATACAAAATGGGAAATTAATCGGTGCAGTCACCCATGTATTCGTTAATGATCCTACAAGTGGGTATGGAGTCCATATCGAATGGATGTTAAACGAAGCCGGTATAAATATATACGACAAAGATAATTATGAAAAGGCAAGCTAAGAATCCGGGTATCCTTTTGGATGCCCCTTTTTAATGGAAATTTATGATTAGCATAGGTTCGGGCATGAATTAAATTTGATTTCTTCAAAAAATAGAGGTTTTTTTGAAACGATGTGATAAAATGAAAACGATATGAAGATTTTTCGACAAACAAGTTTATTCGAATAGCAAACGAAGTCGAAAACAAGAGATATCCGGAGAATAATATTGAATTCCTTATATTTTTTCAAAAATAAAAGGAATTTAGTTTCCATTGTCGAAAAGTTCAATTACAATAGAATTTAGTCATATAGAAAAAAAGACCAATTGTAGTTGAGGAGGAAATCAAGCGTGAAAAAAATTAAGGTGTGCGTTGTAGATGATAATAGAGAACTTGTTGGCCTTCTGGAAGAATACATTTCTGCACAGGAAGACATGGAAGTAATTGGGGTGGCACATAACGGTCAAGATTGCCTGGGTATGCTTGAAAGCGTTGATCCGGATATATTGATCCTCGATATTATCATGCCTCATTTAGATGGGTTAGGTGTACTTGAAAAACTTCGTGAAGTAAAACGGGGTGCTATGCCTAATGTGATTATGCTTACTGCCTTTGGTCAAGAAGATGTAACGAAAAAAGCTGTTGATTTGGGCGCGTCTTACTTTATCCTGAAACCATTTGATATGGAAAATCTGGCCAATCACATACGTCAGGTAAGCGGTAAAGGGCAGGCGGTTTTAAAAAATCATAGTCAATTTAGCTATCGTCCCCAAAATGAATCCAAGCCGAAGAACCTAGATGCCAGCATCACAAGCATCATTCACGAGATTGGAGTCCCAGCACATATTAAGGGCTATTTGTATTTAAGGGAAGCGATATCCATGGTATATAATGATATCGAACTATTGGGTTCTATCACCAAGGTTTTATATCCGGATATCGCAAAAAAATACAATACTACGGCCAGCCGTGTTGAACGTGCTATCCGGCATGCGATTGAAGTGGCCTGGAGCCGTGGAAATATAGAATCCATTTCATCTCTTTTCGGATATACCGTAAGCATGACTAAGGCAAAACCCACAAATTCCGAATTCATTGCCATGGTTGCCGATAAGCTGCGTCTCGAACATAAGGCTTCTTGACAGGGGTAGGGGAACCCATTGTTAAGATTCAGGGTAACAATTGACCATATAAAGGCTAGAGCCGCTAAATATAAATAGGAAATCTCCATCTGGAGGTAAAGGACAGGAAGAAGTTGCTTCGTGATTTTTTCTAATCGGCAACTTCAGAATTTTTTACGCTGCCGGTAAAAAAATTAAACGCCTTTTATTTATTGGATTTTGCAGGAAATCCCATAAATAAAAGGCGTTTTTGTTTGATTGAAAAGCGGCACAAATTGCTATATAGCTCCTTTTCTAAATTTTTAGATTATAATTATAGGTATATTTAATCATTCGGAAGAGAGGAGTAAATGAAAAATGAGTATTTTGTATTGGAAGCGGATAAGGATATTATTTTTATAACCGTTTTTCAAAAAGGCTTTTCCATTCTTCAATGAATCCTATCTTGTTCGGTTTTCCGCAAATCATATTGGAGAACGTCAAAGAATTAAAGGATGCACTTACAGAGGCAAGCGGGGAAAGAATTCAAGTGGGAAGACGGAAATGGATCATTTTTCCGTGACGGCTACGAAGGATATATCCATTTTAAGTGAGCTTGATGTAAGTAATGTGAAGGAAATCAAGTCAAAGGAGGGGGATGTATTCATTAAAGGTGGGATATTTGGTAAAGGCGCGTTTCCAAAATATCTGCAGCAAGGAACATCTTTGTGAAACATGCCAACGAATGCCACTTAACAGCAGGGGAAAATATACATATAGGATCATATTCAATGGGGAGTTTCTGAAAGCCAAAAATATCTTCACGGATGAAAAGAAGGGAAAATTAATCGGCGGCGTAATTGAAACGCATGGAAGAGTGAGGGCGGCTGTGATCGGGAATCGAATGGAACGGAAAACGTTAATAAATGTGAAGGGATTTAACCTGATCTTTTAAAAGAAGAACTGAATGGGACTTTGCTTTTTTATAAATCAAAAATAATGAAAATTGAATCAATAAAGGAAAAGCTTGATGTATATGAAATGTATCTGGGACAATTGAATGGTGAACAAAATTTTCAATATGAACAAACAAGAAATCAATTCGAGAGGTTGATGGCTCAAATATATCAATTGGACGAAAACGGAAGTCAATCATGGATATGCTTGAATCTATAGGGGAAGGGGAAATTACGATTGGTCAAATGGCCTTTCCGGATTCACACATGCAAATTAAAGACTTGGAAAAGAAAGTGAGTGATTTGACGAAAGGACTAAAGGAACCTTCTATGCAGAAAATAATCACCTGCATTTTGATTAAATGATTGATCTAGATGAAAATAATTTGCTGTTTCTGTTCATAAAATTGGGATATAACATTTTATTGAGAGAGGCGGCGTTTCATCATGACCTTAATCTTTGCACATCGAGGCTCTGCGGGAACACATCCGGAAAATACGATGTCGGCGTTCAAAGAAGCTGCCCGTGTCGGGGCGGACGGAATTGAAACGGATGTCCAGCTCTCGAAGGATGGAGAAGTGGTCATCATTCACGATGAAAAGCTCGATCGGACCACGAATGCCTCGGGGTATGTAAAAGACCGGACCTTGAAGGAGTTGAAAACTCTTAATGCGTCCTCAACCCATAAGGGTAATTTGGGTAAAGAAAAGATTCCGACGCTTGAAGAACTATTTATTTGGCTTTACGATAATCAGCTTTTTTGCAATATTGAATTGAAAAATACGCTTTTTCTGTATCCAGGCTTAGAAGAGAAAGTCATCCGGCTCATCCGTACTTACGAAATGGAGGAAAGGGTAATCCTTTCTTCTTTCAATCATTACAGTTTGGTCAATTGCCATCAATTGGCACCTGAATTGGAAACCGCACCGCTTTATAGGGATGGTCTATACATGCCGTGGATATATGCCAAGGCAATAGGCGGAAGTGCAATCCACCCAAATATCCGTGCTGCCCCTGATGCACTAATTCAAGCATCGGTGAGTATGGGTGTTCCTGTACGCCCATATACCATTAATAAAGAAGCCGAGATGAAGCGGTTATTCAAATTGGGGTGCAGCGGCATCATAACCGATTTTCCCGAGGCAGCCGTACGGATCAGAGAAGGATTGAAATCAAGTTAAAGAAAGAAGGTGCCATATGATACATGGCACCTTCTTTTTGCGTTTAAAATTTATTGAACCTGCTTTGGACCTTATTTTGTTTTCGATCTCGATGAAGGACGAAGCCGGCGATAAAGGCTATTCCGCCAATCGTAATGAGCAGTCCGATTAAAAATTGCAGCCAAAGGACTGGATAGGGAGGCTGTAAAATACCGAACACCATGTCCCTCATTATTTTTATGCCATAGGCAGCAAAGGCACCGGGTATAAAAAGAATCAAAAAAGCGATTAAACGTTTCATGCGGTCAAATCCCTTCCGAAAATTCCGTCTTTAAAAAATGATAAAGGATATAAATTATTTGTCAAGTTTCGGGAATCCAGATAATGACTGGGAGTTGGTGGCTGTTTTTTAAGGGTGCCGATATGGTAAAATGGTGTGAAGTATGAAAAAAATTGCAGGGAATGATCTATTAAAAGGGGTAATTATATCTTAAGGGGGATGGCTCATGCAAAAGGTCATGATAATAGGGGGAGGAGTGGGAGGGACAACCGTGTTGAAACTCCTATCGGAAAGTGAAGTATTCTCCATTGTTTGTATGGCTGATACGAATGAATCCGCTGAAGGGATGCTTGCTGCAAAGGAACGAAAGATTCCTACAGTGACCAATTGGAGCATGGGTCTGGAGCGGGATTTGGACATCATTTTTGATACGACCGGTGACCCGTCTGTCTATAAAAAGATAAAAAGGGACATGGGTGAACAAACGATTCTCATTCCTGGAAGTGTCGCCCTCATTATGGCTAAGTTGTTTGAAGAGAAAAATCGTTTAATAAGTAAATTGGAGAATACCTCGGCAAAAATGGACTTGATCCTTAATACGACCAGCGAAGGGATGGTGGTGATTGATCATGAAGGATTCATCATCATGTTCAATGATAGTGCGGAACGTGCATCTGACACAAAGCGCGAGGATGTGATAGGCAGGCATATCAAAGATTTCATCCCTTCGACTGGATTGCTGCGAGTGATGCAAACGAACCAAAAAGAAGTAAATCAGGAAATCACCCTTAGCAATGGGATGGAACTCATAACGACAAGGATACCTCTGGTGAATGCCGATAAGGAAATCATAGGTGCCTTTTCCGTGTTCAGGAATAAAACGGAAGCTGTACAATTGGCGGAGCAGATCACTGATTTAAAAGAGATACAGACGATGCTCCAAGCGATCATTCAATCCAGTGATGAAGCCATATCTGTTGTGGATGATCAAGGCAGGGGGCTTTTGATCAATCCGGCATATACAAGAATCACTGGCTTAACAAAGACCCAAGTGATTGGTAAGCCGGCTTCCATCGATATTTACGAAGGTGAAAGTATGCATATGAAAGTGCTTCAGACAAAAAAACCTGTTCGGGGTGTAAATATGCGTGTCGGCCCAAAACATAAGGAAGTGATCGTGAATGTTGCTCCAATCATCGTGGATGGGTGCCTGAAAGGGAGCGTTGGCGTCATTCATGATGTATCGGAAATTCAGGCCTTGACCCATGAACTGAATCGGGCAAGACAGATTATTCGTACATTGCAGGCTAAATATTCCTTCGATGATATAATTGGGGCTTCCGAAGAGATGAAGCTTCCCATTGAACAGGCGAAATTATCGGCAAAAACACCTGCTACTGTCTTATTAAGGGGGGAATCAGGGACTGGCAAAGAGTTATTTGCACACGCCATCCATAATGCGAGCGATAGGAAATTCAATAAATTCGTACGTGTAAATTGTGCGGCCATCTCGGAATCATTACTTGAAAGTGAACTGTTCGGTTATGATGAAGGAGCCTTTACAGGGGCAAGCAGGGGCGGAAAGGTCGGTTTTTTTGAAGAGGCAAATCAAGGGAGTATCTTTTTGGACGAAATTGGTGAATTACCAGCCAACATCCAAGCTAAATTACTTCGGGTCTTACAAGAAAAGGAAATCGTCAGAGTGGGGGGGACGAAGCCGATTCCCATCAATGTCCGGGTCATAGCCGCTACGAATATCAATCTTGAACAGGCCAT
This sequence comes from Peribacillus sp. V2I11, assembly GCF_030817135.1. NCBI lineage: Bacteria > Bacillati > Bacillota > Bacilli > Caryophanales > Bacillaceae > Peribacillus > Peribacillus sp. V2I11. The sequence continues at coordinate 4,266,785 of NZ_JAUSYW010000001.1, forward strand.
CGCAACCGGATCATTCAGGGAAGACTTGTATTTCAGGCTGAACCGCATGCCTATTTTCATTGCTCCATTAAGAAAGCGAAAAGAAGATTTGAGAGAATTGGCGGAGCATTTGATTAATAAAATCAATCAAGAGTATGGACGGAGCATAGAGGGAATTACGGCAGCAGCTATACATAAGATGCAAGTCTATAACTGGCCAGGTAATGTGAGGGAACTGGAAAATATCTTAGGACGGGCCATCATTTTCATGAAATTGAACGAGACGATCATTGATATACATCATATTCCGGATTTTATCGAAGAGATTCCATTGAAACAGGAGAAATTATTAATGAAGCCTTCTGGCTACGTATCGGGAAAATCGCTCTCGGAGATAATAGACCAGTATGAAGCCGAAATCATTCAGCAAGCGTTCCATACCCACAAGGGAAATAAAACACTTACGGCAAAAGCACTGGGGATTTCAGTTAGAAATCTATATTACAAAATGGAAAAACTAAAACTGTGAAAATTTTTGCACGCAAACAATTGCGTACTATGAAAAAAACTGCACGGAATTTTCTGATTTATTTTAATTTAAGCGAGACTCCACTTCTAACATGAAATTTTTTTGAATTTGTTATAGGCTATAGTTGCCCAACATATTAACCAGCATCTCCTTTTTTTGGATAAAAAGGCTCTCATTATGTATTTTATTGGCATGTTATTTGCATATTTAAAGGTACATGGATTTTTCCAGGGAACCATTCCCCATGGGTAAAATATCATGTGAGTAGCGATTTTATTTAAAATGAACGTAGGAACAAGTAAGAATGAGAATGAGGAGTAATTTAATGTCCTCATATCTGACATGTATTAAAACATCTAGGGAGGATTCCTTTATGGAAATTTTTAAATATCTTGAGAAGTATGATTACGAGCAACTGCTATTCTGTCAGGATAAACAATCGGGTCTTAAAGCGATTATTGCCATTCATGATACAACATTAGGGCCTGCGCTTGGAGGCACAAGGATGTGGACGTATGCATCTGAAGAAGAAGCCATTGAAGATGCCTTAAGGCTTTCGAGAGGAATGACATATAAGAACGCAGCTGCCGGCTTGAATTTAGGCGGGGGGAAAACCGTCATCATCGGCGATCCGCGTAAGGATAAAAATGAAGAAATGTTCCGTGCGTTCGGAAGGTATATCCAAGGGCTGAATGGGCGTTATATAACAGCTGAAGATGTAGGTACAACGGTTGAGGATATGGATCTCATTCATGAGGAGACGGATTTTGTCACTGGGATTTCCCCTGCATTCGGTTCTTCGGGTAACCCTTCCCCTGTAACTGCTTATGGGGTGTATCGCGGTATGAAGGCTGCTGCAAAAGAAGCATTCGGAACGGATTCTTTAGAAGGCAAGGTAATTGCAGTTCAAGGCGTCGGGAATGTTTCTTATAACTTATGCCGTCACCTTCATGAGGAGGGCGCCAAGCTGATCGTTACGGATATCAATAAAGAAAGCGTGGCCCGTGCGGTTGAATCCTTTGGGGCGACTGCAGTGAATCCTGATGAAATTTATGGAGTCGACTGTGATATCTATGCACCATGTGCATTAGGGGCTGTCATAAATGATCATACAATCAATCAAATCAGGGCGAAGGTCATTGCCGGTGCAGCCAATAATCAATTAAAGGAACCTGTTCATGGCGATCAAATTCATGAAAAAGGGATTATATATGCTCCTGATTATGTAATTAATGCTGGTGGAGTCATAAATGTGGCCGATGAGCTTCTAGGGTATAATCGGGAAAGAGCCCTTAAGAAAGTGGAAACGGTTTATGATACAATTGAACGGGTCATCGAGATTGCAAAACGTGATAAAATCCCAACTTATAAAGCAGCGGATAGGATGGCCGAGGAGCGCATTGCTCGCATGAGGAATTCAAGGAGCCAATTCTTGCAAAATGAAAAACATATCTTGAATGGAAGAAAGTGAATGTAGTTTTACAAGATATAGATTCCTGTGTTTTTTTAAATAAACACAGGAATTTTCAACAAGGATAACGTAATAAACATAGGGCAAGTAAAACTGGTGACAATAGTATGTATTTGTGAGGAGGAGCGGTTTTGGCTGAAGAATTTGACCTCGTTATCCTCGGAGGAGGAACAGGCGGGTATGTGGCAGCGATAAGGGCTGCTCAATTAGGATTGAAAACGGCTGTCGTGGAGAAAGGAAAGCTCGGCGGAACGTGTCTACATAAAGGCTGTATCCCTTCAAAAGCACTTTTAAGGAGTGCGGAAGTTTATCAGACTGCAGTGAAAAGTGAGGAATTCGGTGTTGTTACCGGGGATGTAAAGGTAGATTTCCTTAAGGTGCAGGAAAGAAAGAATAAAGTGGTCGACCAACTCTATAAAGGTGTCCAGCACCTGATGAAACAAGGGAAGATAACGGTTTATGAAGGGTTAGGACGTATACTTGGCCCATCTATATTTTCACCGATGCCTGGGACAATTTCCGTGGAAATGAATAATGGCAGTGAAAATGAAATGCTCATTCCTCAGAATGTCATCATTGCCACCGGTTCGCGTCCGAGGACACTGCCCGGTTTGACGATAGATGGGGAATTTGTGCTTACATCGGATGAAGCTCTCAAGCTTGAGAGCCTGCCAAAATCTATGATTATTGTAGGCGGGGGAGTTATCGGCATTGAATGGGCTTCGATGCTCAATGATTTTGGCGTGGAAGTGACAGTACTGGAATATGCAGATAGAATCATTCCGACTGAGGACCATGATATTTCCAGTGAAATGCTTCGTCTCCTAAAGAAAAAAGGCGTCAAATTCGTTACAGGTGCCAAGGTATTGCCTGAAACCCTGAAAACGGATGTTTCAGTATCCATTTCTGCTGAAGTCAAAGGTTCGGTAGAGGAATTCACAGCTGAAAAAATGCTGGTTTCCGTAGGCAGATCAGCAAATGTTGAAGGGATCGGACTTGAAAATACGGAAATTGTGAAAGAAAATGGTTTTATTGAAACCAATGACTTCTTCCAAACGAAGGAATCACATATCTATGCGATCGGTGATTGTATCGGCGGTCTGCAATTGGCTCACGTTGCCTCCCATGAAGGTATTATAGCCGTTGAACATATGGCAGGCCAAAAACCGGAACGGCTGGATTATTCGCTCATTTCAAAATGTGTGTATTCAAGCCCTGAAGCTGCAAGTGTCGGTTTGACGGAAGAACAGGCAAACAAGGAAGGCTATGGTCTTAAAATTGGGAAATTCCCGTTCCGTGCAGTTGGTAAGGCCCTTGTTTTCGGGGAAGCGGACGGTTTTGTCAAAATCATCGCCGATAAGAAAACGGATGATATACTGGGCGTTCATATGATCGGACCACATGTTACGGATATGATTTCAGAAGCGGGACTTGCAAAAGTGCTTGATGCGACACCATGGGAGATAGGCAAGACAATTCATCCGCACCCAAGTCTTTCTGAAGCAATCGGAGAGGCGGCCCTTGCTGTCGATGGACGTGCCATTCATTCATAAAGAATAAGGTCAGGAGGTTTTATGATGGTAGAAAAACGTCATGAACAATTAGGCTTAAATGAGGAAACGGTTTTAGATATGTACCGGACAATGCTTTTGTCCCGCAGAGTTGATGAGCGCATGTGGCTTTTAAACCGATCCGGGAAAATTCCCTTCGTGATTTCCTGCCAGGGGCAAGAAGCTGCACAGGTTGGGGCAGCGTTTGCGCTTGATCGGCAAAAGGATTATGTCCTGCCTTATTATCGGGATGTAGGTGTTGTGCTTACCTTCGGAATGACCGCAAAAGACTTGATGCTTTCAGGTTTCGCGAAAGAGGAAGATCCCAATTCCGGCGGGCGCCAAATGCCTGGTCATTTTGGTCAAAAGAAAAATAGGATCGTCACTGGTTCATCGCCTGTTACGACACAGGTCCCGCATGCTGTTGGAATTGCCCTTGCAGGGAAGATGGAAGGTAAGGATTTGGTAACATTCGTAACGTTTGGGGAAGGTTCATCCAATCAGGGCGATTTTCATGAAGGGGCCAACTTTGCAGGTGTGCATAAGCTACCGGTCATTTTCATGTGTGAAAATAATAAATATGCGATTTCCGTTCCTATTTCGAAACAGCTATCGTGTGAAAATGTTTCCGACAGGGCGATTGGCTATGGGATGCCTGGAATAACGGTGGACGGCAATGATCCATTGGCAGTGTATGCAGCGGTGAAAGAAGCGGCTGACCGTGCACGAAGGGGAGAAGGCCCTACACTAGTAGAAACCGTTTCATACAGGCTCACACCTCATTCAAGTGATGATGATGACCGAAGCTACCGGACAGCGGACGAAGTGGCCGAAGCCAAAACGAAGGATTCCATAATGACATTTGGAGCGTATTTAAAAGAAGTGGGAATCATGGATGATGACATTGAGAAACGAATGAATGATGAAGTCATGAAGATAGTCAACGAAGCAACCGATTATGCTGAAAATGCTCCATATCCGAAGGCTGAAAGTGCTATGAATCATGTGTATGCACAAAAGTAAGGGGGTAATAGAATGCCAGTGATTTCTTATATAGATGCCGTGACAATGGCAATGAGGGAAGAGATGGAACGCGATTCCCGTGTATTCGTATTGGGAGAGGATGTAGGAAAAAAAGGTGGGGTCTTTAAAGCCACTAATGGTTTATACGACCAATTCGGTGAAGCCAGGGTCATCGATACCCCTCTCGCTGAATCTGCAATTGCAGGTGTGGGAATTGGAGCCGCCATGTATGGGCTTCGGCCGATAGCTGAGATGCAATTTGCTGATTTCATCATGCCTGCCATTAACCAAATAGTTTCAGAGGCAGCCAAAATTAGATACCGTTCCAATAATGACTGGAGCTGTCCTATGGTAATCCGTGCTCCATATGGAGGAGGGGTTCATGGAGCTCTTTATCATTCACAATCGGTTGAAGCAATCTTTGCCAATCAGCCGGGCTTGAAAATTGTGATGCCTTCCACTCCGTATGATGTAAAGGGCTTGCTTAAAGCTGCCATTCGCGATGAAGACCCAGTGCTTTTCTTTGAACATAAACGCGCATACCGCTTGATCAAGGGTGAGGTACCCACTGAAGATTATGTACTTCCAATCGGTAAGGCGGATGTGAAACGGGAAGGGGAAGACATTACTGTCATCTCCTATGGCCTTTGTGTGCATTTTGCCCTTCAGGCAGCAGAAAAATTAGCTGCAGATGGAATATCTGCACATGTTCTTGACTTGCGTACCGTCTACCCAATGGATAAGGATGCCATCATAGAAGCAGCTTCTAAAACGGGGAAAGTATTACTGGTTACGGAAGATAATAAAGAAGGAAGCATCATGAGTGAGGTCGCGGCCATCATTGCCGAGCATTGCCTTTTTGATTTGGATGCCCCTGTAAAACGATTGGCCGGACCTGATGTACCTGCCATGCCATATGCACCTACGATGGAAAAACAATTTATGGTGAATCCTGATAAAGTGGAAAAAGCTATGAGGGAATTGGCCGAGTATTAATGACTGTTAAGAAGGAGGAAAGAATAATGGCTATGGAATTAATGAAGATGCCTCAACTAGGCGAAAGTGTCACAGAGGGAACCATCAGTAAATGGCTTGTAAAGCCTGGGGATCATGTCACGAAATACGACCCGCTAGCTGAAGTGATGACGGATAAAGTAAATGCTGAGGTTCCTTCTTCCTTCACCGGCATCATCAAGGAATTGAGAGCGGATGAGAATCAAACATTGGCAGTCGGGGAAGTCATTTGCTCGATTGAAGTTGAAATGGCAAAGACGGATAACGAAAATGCTGGGCAAGTTTCTCATAGTGAGGAAAATGGTGAGGCACCCGTTACAAGAGATGTGCAGCAAGCGGCCGAACCATCAAGGAAAGCTCGCTATTCGCCAGCTGTGTTAAAACTTTCCCAGGAGCATGGAATCGATCTTTCAAAAGTTAAAGGAACGGGGAATGAGGGACGGATCACCCGTAAAGATTTACTGAAACTTGTTGAATCAGGGGAACTTCCTAAGGCGGATGAGCCTTCCGCAATATCCGATTCGGCTCCTGAAGCGATTGCTCCTCAAGTTAATCGTCAAACCAGTCCAGTAATAAACGTGCCTACTGCGGCTGGTGACAAGGAAATACCCGTTACCGGCATCCGAAAGGCAATTGCGTCCAATATGTTGAAAAGTAAGCACGAAATTCCACATGCCTGGACGATGGTGGAAGTTGACGCAAGCAATATGGTGAAGTTGCGTGATAATCTAAAATCCGACTTTAAACTAAAAGAAGGCTATAATTTAACGTACTTTGCCTTTTTCGTAAAAGCGGTTGCTCAAGCCCTTACGGAATTTCCAGAGCTCAATTCGATGTGGGCAGGCGAAAAAATCATACAAAAGAAAGAAATCAATATATCAATAGCCGTTGCAACTGAAGACGCCTTATTTGTCCCGGTCATTAAAAATGCGGATGAGAAATCAATCAAAGGTATAGCACGGGAGATACAGGAACTCGCATCCAAAGTGAAGGCGGGTAAGTTAAAAGCAGAGGATATGCAAGGTGGTACGTTCACTGTTAATAACACTGGTTCATTCGGTTCTGTCCAGTCCATGGGAATCATCAATTACCCACAAGCGGCCATTTTACAAGTTGAAACGATTGTAAAACGCCCAGTGGTCATAAATGACATGATTGCAGTACGAGATATGGTGAATCTCTGTTTATCACTTGATCATCGTGTTTTGGACGGACTGGTATGCGGCCGATTCCTCGCGAGGGTTAAAGAAATCATCGAAAAGATTTCCAAAGATAACACTTCCATATACTAAAATGAAGAAAAGGAAGGCCGATAGGTCCTTCCTTTTTGTTTTGCACTTCACTTTTCCATAGAAAAACATCGACAAAAATTTTATTTTTGCTATTATTTTATTAAGAGCTGTTCTAATACAGACCAGGGGCTGTACTTGATTTATAAAGAGGCTAGTGGTTTCCCTAATAACAGATTTTCTAATTTCTATTGTCTTAATTTTCAAGAAAATTATGGTAGAATGTTAGTATAATCCAGATCAAATTGACGGGAGGGTGGTTTTCTTATCCAAAACTGACTGAGCGTTCGTTCTCCCAATGGAAGGACAGGGCGCATGAGGCGGCAGAAGATAAGAAAGCGATTACAGATGGAACTGAAAGAAGTAAAAAACATAACCTTTCCTAAGCCTTCTTTTGAAGAGTGGAAAGAAGCTGCGGAAGCAAGTTTAAAAGGGAAAAGTGTAGAAAAATTAAAAACGGATACATATGAGGACATCACTTTATATCCGCTCTATACAGAAAAGGCGGATTCGACGGAAAAAGTGGCTGAATTGCCAGGATTCTTCCCTTTCACCAGAGGAACCTCCCCAACGGGTTATCATGAAAAACCTTGGCTTGTCGTTCAACCTGTAAGCGGTATCACGGCTGAAGAAGCAAATGAAAAGATGAAGGCTTCATTCAAGCGCGGGCAAAATGTCGTGGCATACCCTGCACGATTGCTTTTCGAGGGAGCAAGGGCTGAAAAATTGTTTAAGGATATCCCATTAAAAGAAATCCCGGTTTTCATTGACCTTAAGGGGAAACAAAAAGGATTATTCCCTCAATTCAATGCTGTTGCCGAAGCGCAAAATACCCAATTGACAGGCGTTATTGCTGAAGATCCCATTGCAGAATGGCTCATTTGCGGTCAGCTGCCAGAAGATACGGACAACTATTTTGCAGACTGGCTGAAGACGATCCAAGATTATCAGAAGGTAGGCAGGGATTTAAAGACTGTTTTGATTAATACGGCAGTTTATCATAATGGAGGAGCTAATGCCGTACAAGAAATAGCGTACGGATTATCGGCAGCCGTCCAATATCTATTGGAAGGGCAAAAACAAGGGCATTCTATTGCTTCGGTTTCCGAAAAAATAGTTTTCTCTTTTGCTGTGGATTCCAATTACTTCATGTCCATCGCTAAACTGCGGGCTGCCAGAAGGCTTTGGGCAGGTCTTGCAGAAGCTTTCGATACAGCATCGGACCATTTTAAAATGGCGATACATGCCGTTACTTCCGAGTTGACAGAAACGCTATATGATCAGCACGTCAATATTCTTCGGACCACAAACCAAGCTTTCGCCGCAGCTATTGGAGGCATTCAATATCTTCAAATTCATCCATTTACACACGCAACTGGTGAAACCGATGATTTTTCAGAAAGAATTGCCCGTAATACTCACTTGATTTTAAAAGAAGAAACAAATATCACAACAGTGATCGATCCTGCCGGCGGTTCATGGTATGTTGAGCAATTAACGGATGAATTGGCTGAAAAGGCTTGGGCGAAATTCCTTGGAATCGATGTAGCTGGAGGGATATTAGAGCTAATTAAACAAGGCACCCTTCAGAAAGAAATAGCTGAAGTTTACCACGGAAGAGTTCAAAATGCGGCATTCAGAAAAGAAAGTATCATCGGAACGAATGTATATCCGAATCCCGCTGATAAGATTAAAACCCCGACACAGGATAACCATGTGTCATATATGAAAGTCGAGAAGCCCGTTGGCATTACCCCACTTGCCAGGAATCGGGTATCCATTCATTTTGAACAGATAAGACTTCGCAGTGAAAAGTATAAAGAAATAAGTGGAACGGCCCCAACTATTGGTTTGATTAATTTGAATAATCTTAAATCCTATAAACCTCGTGCAGATTTCGTTAAAAGTCTTGCTGCAGCAGGTGGTATTGAAACAATCGGCAGTAAGGGGTGTCAAACCGTCGAGGAAGCAGTCGATTATGTTGCTGCGACCAAGCTCCCTATTTATTGTGTCTGCGGCAGTGATGGTGACTACTCGGAATTAGCGCCAATCACCATTAAAGAAATTAAAAAACAATTCCCTGAAATCACTATTTATTGTGCCGGCAAGCAGCAAGAAGAATTGGAGTTTAAACTAAATGAAACCGGAGTCCAAGATTTTATCCATGTTAAAACGAATGCAATAGCCATTTTATTGGAATTATTGCAGAAGCTGGGGGTGAACTGAAATGAAAAAACCGAATTTTTCTGCTATAAATCCTGCTAAGCCTGAGATTAAAGGTACGGTGGAAGCATGGAAAAAGGAAGCCGAAAAAGCAGTTGGGAAAAACATTGAGGATCTTCTGTTTGAAACCAATGAACAAATAAAAATCAAACCGCTTTATATTGAGGAAGATAATCGTGACTTGGAGCATATGGAAAGTGTGCCAGGGATCGCTCCTTTCACAAGAGGGCCCTATCCTTCGATGTATGTCAATCGTCCTTGGACGGTACGTCAGTATGCAGGTTTTTCGACTGCTGAGGAATCCAATGCATTTTACAGACGTAACCTGGCGATGGGGCAAAAAGGGCTCTCAGTTGCCTTTGATTTAGCTACACACCGCGGTTATGACTCCGATCATCCACGCGTTGTCGGTGATGTGGGGAAGGCGGGAGTTGCCATTGATTCCATTCTTGACATGAAAATCTTGTTCGACGGCATTCCGCTTGATCAGATGTCCGTGTCAATGACGATGAACGGTGCTGTATTACCCATCCTAGCATTTTATATCGTGACAGCTGAAGAACAGGGCGTAACACAGGATAAGCTTTCAGGCACGATTCAAAATGACATCTTAAAGGAATACATGGTTCGGAATACGTATATTTACCCACCTGAAATGTCCATGAAAATCATAGCTGATATATTCGAATATACATCCAAATATATGCCCAAGTTCAATTCCATTTCCATCTCCGGTTATCATCTGCAAGAAGCTGGGGCGCCGGCTGATATCGAACTTGCCTATACGTTGGCGGATGGGCTTGAGTATGCACGTACCGGAATGAAAGCAGGTATTGATATCGATAAATTTGCACCACGCCTGTCATTCTTCTGGGCTGTAGGAATGAACTATTTCATGGAAGTGGCGAAAATGAGGGCGGCTCGTTTCATTTGGTCAAAACTGATGAAACAATTCGAACCGAAAAATAATAAAGCGATGGCATTGAGGACTCATTCCCAAACCTCCGGCTGGAGCCTCTCCGAGCAGGATCCGTTTAACAATGTCGCAAGGACCCTTATAGAAGCTCATGCAGCTGCACTTGGGCATACACAGTCCCTGCATACGAACGCATTGGATGAGGCCATTGCCCTGCCAACGGATTTCTCTGCACGCATTGCACGTAACACACAGCTATATCTGCAGGAGGAAACCGGGATCACAAAAGTAATCGATCCATGGGCGGGTTCATACTATGTAGAATCGCTCACAAATGAATTGATCGAACGGGCTTGGGCTCACATAGAAGAAATCGAAGGTCTTGGAGGAATGGCGAAGGCAATTGAAACCGGACTTCCAAAAATGAGGATCGAGGAAGCGGCTGCAAAGCGTCAGGCTAAAATCGATTCCCAAGATGAAACGATCGTTGGCGTCAATAAGTATCGTTTGAAAAAAGAAGATCCGATTGAAATACTGGAGATTGATAATACAGCAGTTCGCGAAAGTCAGCTTAAGCGTTTGAGCGAATTAAAAGCGAAACGTGATCAGGCAAAGGTGGATGAAGCTCTTCAAGCGCTATCCATCGCTGCCAAAACTGGCGAAGGTAACCTTCTTGAACTGGCTGTGCAAGCTGCAAGAGTACGGGCTTCATTAGGTGAAATCTCCGATGCGATCGAAGAGGTGGCTGGACGTCACAAAGCAACGATCCGTTCTATCAGCGGCGTATATAGCTCGGCATACTCAAAAGAAGCGGAAATTGAGGAAGTCGTCCGCATGACGGAAGAGTTCCTTGAAAATGAAGGAAGAAGACCGCGTTTGTTAATGGCTAAAATGGGTCAGGACGGTCATGATCGTGGAGCTAAAGTAGTAGGGACGGGGTTTGCGGATTTAGGCTATGATGTCGATATCGGTCCATTATTCCAAACACCGAAAGAAACTGCCATCCAGGCCGTGGAAAATGATGTGCATGTAGTCGGAATGAGTTCGCTTGCTGCCGGTCATAAAACATTGTTGCCGCAGCTTATGGCGGAACTGAAGAACTTGGGCCGTGAGGACATTATAGTGATCGTAGGCGGCGTCATCCCTGCACAGGATTATGAGTACCTAATGGAAAATGGCGCTACAGCCATTTTTGGACCTGGTACGGTCATTCCACAGGCAGCAAAGAAAGTGCTTCAGGAAATATACAATCGCCTCGGATATGAGGAAGTGGCCCAATAATGAGTGAAGACAAGAAGCCCGAATGGGTCGATCTTAACAATCAGAAAGGTTTTGCTTCTTCATTAAAGCCAGGTGTGGAATTAGCAGCAAGCCATAATAAACCTTCAAAAAGTAAATTCGTCAAAAAACATAATGTAAACATACCGGTCCATGAACTTAAAGAGGGAATCATAAAAGGGGACAGGGCCAAGCTAGCTAAAGGTATTACATTGGTTGAAAGCAATGCATCCCAACACTTAGATCATGCACAGGAATTATTGCATGCCATCCTACCTCATGCAGGGAACTCGATTCGCATCGGGATTTCCGGAGTGCCCGGTGCCGGAAAAAGTACCTTCATCGAGACGTTCGGAACCTTCTTATGTGACAAGGGCCATAAGGTTGCTGTTCTAGCAGTCGATCCAAGCTCTTCGATCAATGGCGGAAGTATACTAGGCGATAAGACAAGGATGGAGGAGCTGGCAAAAAACCCCCATGCCTTCATAAGACCCTCACCATCCGAAGGCACTCTAGGAGGAGTTCACCGCAAAACGAGGGAAACGATGTTGCTTTGTGAAGCGGCAGGATTTGATGTGATACTGATAGAGACTGTCGGGGTCGGTCAGAGTGAGGCTATAGTCAGAAGTATGGTCGACTTCTTCATGCTCCTTGTCCTTACAGGTGCCGGAGATGAATTACAAGGGATGAAAAAAGGGATTCTGGAACTTGTGGACGGAATTGTGGTCAATAAAGCCGATGGAGAGAACATTCCGCTGGCGATTAGGACGAAGTCCGAATATAGCAGAATCTTGCACTTCCTTCGGCCAGCAACAAAGGGATGGGCGGGAAAGGCATATACTTGTTCCGCCATAACCGGTAAAGGAATTCCTGAGCTTTGGGATGTATTGAATGAATTTTCCGATATGACCAAGGAATCGGGTGTTTTTCAAGAACGGCGAAGAATGCAATCTAAGGAATGGCTTTATTCATTGATGGATCACCAGCTTAAAACGATGTTTTATAAAAATGAAACCATCAAGAGTCTTCTCCCAATACTCGAAAATCAAGTGATGTCAGGGAATAAAACGGTCACTGCTGCTGTTAAGCAGGCCTTTCAATCTTTTACCGATACATTTAAGTCAAATTAAAAAAGAAATAGGATGGGGCATGCGAGGATTGTCTCCCAAGCATGCCCCATCCTTTTGTAAGTCTTGTTGTTACACACATGATTCCCGCTTCCCTTTCGTTTTAAACATGTTCGGAAATGGTTTATGCGGTTTTAACAGGTAAATTTATTGAATCACGAAGTGGCAATTGTTATGATAGGATTGAAGAGAAAACTTGGAAGGAGCAAATGCCATGAATATGGATTTTAATTTTTTAATGAACGACGTAGTCAAACAGGCTCGCGATGAGATAAAGACTGCTGGATATACAGAATTGACTACTCCCGAGGAAGTAGAGGAAGTATTTGCACAAAAAGGAACGACACTTGTTATGGTAAACTCCGTTTGTGGCTGCGCTGGGGGAATAGCTAGACCTGCAGCGGCTCATGCAATCCATAATGATAAACGCCCAGATCAGCTTGTAACCGTGTTTGCTGGGCAAGATAAAGAGGCGACGGAGAAAGCCCGTGATTATTTCGAAGGGTATCCGCCGTCATCCCCATCATTTGCATTGCTGAAGGATGGAAAAATCATCACCATGATAGAGCGCCATGAAATTGAAGGGCACCATCCGATGTCTGTAGTAGAAAAATTACAAGACTACTTCGATCAATATTGCGAAGAAGTGTAACCTAAAGCGATAAATAAAAAAACCCGCCCATTCGGGGCTGTTGACAAAATGGGGAAGAGCTTTTGCTCCTTCCCCATTTTGATTTTTATCGTTAATTGCTTGTTTATTGATTATTCTTCTTCATTTTTTTGTAGCTAGTTCATTACTTTTACCATTCGTTTTAAGTTTAAGGCCAACGCCGAAAAGAGGCATTGTTCATGGATTTTTTGAATGCCCCTCTTATATGTCTTATATAAATTGTGCTTTATTTTCATGGTGCCAAATGAGCCTTCACACCAGACTCTTCTTAGTTTTTGAACCAGTTTGTAATCACTTGTTTTTGTCCTTTTCATGTTTTCTTCTAATAGTTCATGGGCGATGGGGCGTGATATGGTTCTTTTAGTCGCTGTTTTCCCGAAGCATTCCACTCTGAAAGGACAGACTTTACAGTCTTGGGTTTTTGCCGAATAGGTCTTGTAATTTGTTTCGCCCTTTCTCATTAAATGTGTAAAGGCTAGTTCCTTCTTATTTTGACATAGGTATATATCGTTTTCGCTATTATAAGTGAACTCCCGATGCGAGGTTGTCTTAAACGCCGAATCATACTGAGTGGGACTGATATACCCCGTTATGCCTAATTTTTTTAATCCATGGTGAATAGGCGTTGTATCGTATCCACGATCCGCCCCTACATTCTTAATATTTAAATGAAACTTCTCTTTTATCACTTTCAAGCGTTCTACGTAAGGTTCGCAGTCATTTACATTTCCTGCACTCGGATGAATATCTATTATGATTCCGTTTTGGGTATCAATGCTGGTATGAGCCAAATAGTGGGGACCTGATGGTTTCCCGGGTCGATTTAATAACCCTGAATCAGGATCGGTTTTAGAGACGGACACTATTTTTGTAGTAGACTCTTTCGGTTTTCTCCCAGCCTTTTTTCGGCCAACGTTTTCTCTTTTCTCCTGCAGTTCTTTTTCAAGCTTCTTTGCCTCTTCTTCAAGAGTATTTAAATACTGGGAAGGAGTCTTCTCAACCTCAACCTTTTTCACCTGATCCTTAGAAGCACTGGCTTTTATATGGGTAGAATCTGTCACAATGGTTTCCCCTGTGACCAATCCTTTTTCAATGCATAGTGAAACAATGTGATCGAAGATTTCTTGGAATACGGCACTGTCTTTGAACCGTCTTCGACGATTTTGACTAAAAATAGAGTGGTCGGGAATTCGATCAGTTAGATCAAGTCCTAAAAACCATCTATAAGCAAGATTTAAATGAACCTCCTGTTCAAGTTCGCGTTCTGAGTCAATATTAAAAAGATAGCCGATAAGCAACATCTTGAAAAGGAGGACGGGATCCAAAGACTTCCGGCCCAGTTTCGAATAAAAACTTTCCATTTTAACGTATATAAAAGAGAAGTCAATTCTCTCCAATATTAAGCGGAGAATATGATTAGTAGGAACAAAATCGTTCAAATCAATAAACTCCATTTTGCTTTGGTACTCATCATTGCGTCCCATCATAGAAATCCCTCCAATAAAAAACCTGCATAGAATAAATTCTATACAGGTTTCAGAAATTCCTTTTAGATTGTCAACAGCCCCCATTCGGCGGGTTTTTTTATTCATGAAATTGCATAAGTCAGGAACATTTGGGAAAGAAGATAGATAAGGATGTCGATATATTCCTTTTGGTGAAAAAGCGCGAATCTTAGAAATAAAATTATAGCAATATTCTGAAAAATGAATCTATTATTTACGTTATTGAATAATTATTAGAGTGTGTTAAAATACACATTAGTGTATGAATATTAGTTATTCAAAATTTAACTAAACTAAAATTAATAACAAGAGAATTGAAAATATCATTTTGGAGGAATAATAATGAAGTTGAAAAAGCAGTTAGCATTTTTGCTTACTTCTGTTTTATTGGTAGGTATTTTAGCGGCATGCGGAACATCAGAGAAAGAAGATAAGAACACAGCTGACAAAGAAGACAAAAAGGTACTGGTAATGGGAACATCTGCGGATTATCCGCCATTTGAATTTGTTGAAACATCTAAAAGTGATGAAATCAAAGGTTTTGACATTGATATCGCTAAAGCAATCGGAAAAAAATTGGGTTATGAGGTCCAAGTGAAGGACATTGACTTTAATAGTCTTGTGCCTGCTCTGGAGAATAAATCGGTCGATTTCGTTATCTCTGGAATGACTCCAACAGAAAAACGTGAGCAATCAGTCGATTTCAGTGATATTTACTATACAGCTAAAAACATGATCGTCACGACAAAGGACAGTAAAATCAAAACTGTTGAAGATTTAAAAGGGAAAACGGTAGGCGTACAGCTTGCATCCATTCAGGAGACATTGGCAAATGACTTGAATAAATCCCAAGATATCGGGATGAAAGTTGAAAAACGGAATCGTATTCCTGAGGTTGTTCAAGAAATGTCAACAGGACGTTTTGATGCCGTGATCATGGAAGATACTGTGGCAAAAGGCTACTTGAATGATAATAAAGAATTGGTGGGCCATGTGATCGAGTCCGGTGAACAAGATGCCGGTTCGGCAATCGCTTTCCAAAAAGGAAGCAAGTTAACTGAAGAATTCAATACCGAGTTGAAAAAAATGTTAGAGAATGGTGAAATGGAAAAATTAATAATAAAATGGTTCGGTGGCAGTGAAACTGAATAATACAGAGATGAAAAGCGTTCAGAAGAGCTTAGTTGCCTTCTGAACGTTTTTCCGCGCTTTATTGTTAGTAAAATGAAGCAGGAGGAAGGACCTAAGAAAACGGCCTTCATAAGAGAGGATGAATGGAGTGAATCTGGAATTTGAAAGGATTATGCCTTCCCTTCCATATATCCTGGAGGGAATACCGACTACATTAAAGGTTGTAGCGGTAGCGGCAGTAATCGGATTTGTTTTGGGAATATTATTATCTATACTAAAAATCAGCAGAATCAAGCCCTTAAATTGGATTGCTGACTTTTATACATCCATTTTTCGCGGTACCCCTTTGGTGCTGCAATTAATGCTTATTTATTTTGGTTCACCACAAATATTAGGGATTCAAATCGAAGCGTTCCAAGCAGCATTTTTAGCATTCGGGCTAAATTCAGCGGCATACATCTCTGAAATTATCAGGGGAGGCATTTTAGCTGTCGATAAAGGACAACGAGAGGCTTCGCTTGCCCTTGGGGTTCCCTATTCAGGGATGATGCTTAATATTATCCTTCCGCAGGCCATCAAGAATATCCTGCCGTCCCTTGTGAACGAATTGATTTCCTTAACGAAGGAATCAGCCGTTGTCACAATTATTGGATTAGGGGATATCATGCGCCGTTCTTATATTGTCGGCGGTGAGACATATAAATTCTTCGAGCCGATATTATTTGCCGGCCTCATTTATTATGTGATGGTCATGGTTCTCACCATCTTAGGCAAGGTGATTGAAAGGAGAATGAGACGCAGTGATTAAAATTGATGGACTCAAAAAAAATTATGGTAAGCTCGAGGTATTAAAAGGAATCAGCACCGAGATAGGGCAGGGTGAAGTGCTAGCGATCATCGGTCCATCCGGTTCGGGAAAATCAACTTTCTTACGCTGCATCAATATGCTTGAAACTCCAACTGATGGTCAAATCAGGTTTAAAGATCAAATCATCACTGAAAAAAAGACCAATATCATGAAAGTGCGTGAAAATGTCGGAATGGTATTTCAGCATTTTCATTTATTTCCTCATAAAACAGTACTGGAGAATCTGACATATGCACCTATGAAGGTGAAAAAATTATCAAAGGCTGAGGCTGTAAAACAAGCTCGTGAGCTCTTGAATAAAGTCGGTTTGGCCGATAAAGAATCGGCTTATCCGAATCGTCTGTCAGGCGGGCAAAAACAAAGGGTCGCGATTGCACGGGCATTGGCAATGAACCCGGAAGTAATGCTTTTCGATGAGCCCACTTCAGCGCTTGATCCTGAGATGGTAAAAGAAGTGCTCGAGGTTATGAAGTCACTGGCACATACAGGGATGACCATGCTGATCGTAACGCATGAAATGGGATTTGCAAAAGAAGTGGCCGATCGAGTACTATTCCTGGACGGGGGTCTGCTCGTTGAGGAAAGTGCTCCGGAAGAATTCTTTTCCAATCCAAAAAGCCAGCGTGCAAAAGACTTCTTGGAAAAAGTTTTATAACTAAAGCGAATAGTATATAATTGTGAAAAAAGGTAACGTTTAGGTTACCTTTTTTATTTTTTTCCTATAATGTAATTTTGCGTGAATGTATTTAGAAAAATTGGAAATTTAACTCGCAAAGGACTGTGAAAATATCTGATTTCCTGATAGTATTATAATAGATAGAGAAAGAGCCAGGTGATACATAACAATGTTTAAAATCGGATACAGGACGATTAAAACTGCTTTGGGGGCCACCCTGGCAATTATTATTGCACAAATGCTTAATCTCGAATATTTCTCTGCTGCGGGAATCATTGCGATCTTATGCATTCAAGTTACAAAAAAGAAGTCGGTGTATGCCTCCTGGCACCGGTTTTTAGCTTGTTTGATCGCAATGGCCTATGCATCCCTATCGTTTCAGTTCATCGCATTTCATCCGCTGATAATAGGTTTGATCCTCTTGATTTTCATTCCAACGACAGTTGCCTTGAAGATTAATGAGGGGATTGTGACGAGCAGCGTCATCATCATGCACCTATACGGGTCGGGTGACATCACTTTTTCCCTGCTGATCAATGAAACGATATTAATTGCAGTTGGAGTTGGAGTGGCACTTGTCATGAATCTGTACATGCCCAGTGTCGATGACAAACTGCTGGCCTATCAGGAAAGTATCGAAACGAACTTTAGTGCGATCTTGATGGGAATTGTCCGCTACTTAAGGGATAATGATCACACATGGGATGGTAAGGAAATCACCGAAACAGCCAATCTTCTTAATCAAGCCAAAAGCCTTGCCTTCAGGGATGTGGAAAATCATTTTTTAAGGGAAGAAGACCTGTATTACCATTATTTCAAAATGCGTGAAAAGCAATTTGAAATAATTGAACGAATTCTTCCCCTGGTCACGAATATTCCGTTGGTCGTCAAGCAAAGCGGGATAGTGGCTGATTTTATAGAAGATTTGGCAGAAAACGTCCACCCGCAAAATACGGCTATCCTTTATCTGAAGAAGCTTGAAGAAATGGAGATTCATTTTAGGGGAATGGCACTGCCGCAGACACGGGAAGAGTTCGAATCTAGGGCCGCATTACTGCAGCTCATGAAGGAAATGGAGCGCTATTTATTGTTGAAGCATTCCTTCAAGGGATTACCCAAGCTAAACAGCAACCGAATGAAAAAGAGGGACTTGGCTTAAACTAAGCAAAAAAGTAAAAGGAATTGATACAAATGAAATGGATCCTTTCTTTGTTGCTTATGCTTTCTTTGTGGCCGTTGCAGGTACAAGCCCAACCTCAATCGGTTAAGCCTGGCAATCCGTTTATCATCATCAATAAAGCCAACAATAAATTGGCGTTCATTGATGATAACGAGGTCAAGGAGATTCTGCCGGTCGGTACGGGAAAGAGTCAGGAACTGACACCCGAAGGGATTTTCACGGTCAAAGTAAAAGCGGTCAATCCATATTACCGGAAAAAAAATATTCCTGGCGGCGATCCCAGGAACCCTCTGGGGTCGCGGTGGATTGGATTCGATGCACGAAATACCGATGGGAGGATTTACGGCATACATGGTACGAATCAGCCATCATCAATTGGTAAATATATTTCAAATGGCTGTGTACGGATGCATAAATCCGATATAGAGCGTTTGTACGAAAAAGTCCCCATCGGCACTAAGGTGTTGATCACCATATCGAACGAGGATTTCAAAACGTTGGCAAAGAAAAACGGAGCGATAAAATAAGGAGAGGGAAGCTTTTGCTCCCCTCCCCATTACGGTGTCTATTACAGAAGAAATGCGATACCTGATAATAAGCTCATTAATAACATTGAGATAAGCATTAAATACACGACGATCTTTCTGATTTTCTTGTTTCCCATATGCTCTCTCCCTTAATACAGTTTAATTGATTTTATTTTAACTTGAACATTTAGTAGAAACAAGTAAAAGTATAATGTTCATATTATTCCGAATCTTAAAAGGCTTTAATGCAAGATTACTAGTATTTTAATGGAGTCATCCAATAATACATAGCATGGGGGTTTTTATGATGATTAAAAATATTGATCATATCGGAATTGCCGTCAAGTCACTAGATGAAGCCTTGCCACTTTACACGGAAACGTTGAAATTGAAACTTGAAGGAATCGAGACAGTGGAGAGCCAAGGAGTGAAAGTGGCCTTCATCTTGGCAGGCAATACCCGTTTGGAGTTGTTGGAAGCGTTGTCACCTGCAAGCCCAATCGCCAAATTCATCGAAAAACGCGGTGAAGGGATTCATCATGTGGCACTTGGCGTCGATGACATCGAAGATAGAATAAAAGAAATCAAAGAAGCTGGATTGCGCATGATTGATGATTCATCAAGAAAGGGAGCGCACAATGCGGATGTTGCTTTCGTTCATCCCAAGTCCACCGCGGGTGTATTATATGAGCTTTGTGAACAAGCCTTATCAAAGGAGGAGCAGGAATGACGGACATATATGATACGATCAATGACCTATATGACAGACGCCGCAAAGTGGAAATGGGCGGCGGTGAAGAAAGAATAGATAAGCAGCATGAAAAGGGCAAACTTACTGCAAGGGAAAGAATTGAACTTTTAGTTGATCCAGGTACTTTCATAGAGCTTAATCCTTTTATCAAACACCGTAATACCAATTTTGGCATGGAAAAGGAAGAAGGGCCGGGAGAAGGGGTCGTCACCGGTTACGGAAAGGTCAACGGCCGCGACATATATCTGTTTTCACAGGATTTTACTGTTTTTGGCGGTGCACTCGGTGAAATGCACGCTCTGAAAATTGCCAATGTTATGGATTTGGCAGCGGAAAATGGAGCCCCTTTCATAGGTTTGAACGATTCTGGTGGTGCGCGTATTCAAGAAGGCGTAGTTTCGCTTGACGGATATGGCCAAATATTTTACCGGAATTCCATTTATTCAGGGGTCATTCCACAGATCTCGGTTATTATGGGACCTTGTGCAGGCGGAGCCGTATATTCCCCAGCCATAACCGACTTTGTCTTCATGGTTGAAAAAACGAGCCAAATGTTCATAACAGGTCCTAAAGTCATTGAAACGGTTACGGGTGAAAAGATTTCATCTGAAGGATTGGGTGGAGCGACTGTACATAATACCATAAGCGGTAATGCCCATTTCAAGGGAGCCTCGGAGGAGCAAGTATTGGCGGACGTTAGACGTCTCCTGAGCTATCTTCCACAAAATAATGAAGAGAAGCCGCCGGTTTTGGAAGCCGACGATGAAGATGACTACCGTCCGGACTTAACGGATGTAGTCCCTTATGAAGGAATCCGTCCATATGATGTTCGGAAAGTATTGAAGCAGGTTGTCGATGAGGATTCCTTTATGGAAGTTCAAGAGGGCTTTGCGAAAAATATAGTGGTCGGCTTGGCACGGATCAAAGGGAAATCAGTGGGGCTTGTCTGTAACCAGCCAAAGGTGTTGGCAGGGGGACTTGATATTGATTCATCAGATAAGGCTGCCCGTTTTATTCGTTTCTGTGACTCGTTTAACATTCCGCTAATTACGTTTGAAGACGTTTCAGGGTTTTTCCCGGGTGTCAAACAAGAACATGGCGGAATCATTCGCCACGGTGCAAAGCTGCTATACGCTTATTCGGAAGCAACAGTACCAAAATTGACGATCATTCTGCGTAAAGCTTACGGGGGGGCTTACGTGGCTCTTAATAGTAAATCCATCGGTGCCGATCTTACGTTTGCATGGCCGAATGCTGAAATCGCGGTAATGGGTTCTGCTGGAGCGGCAAATATCATCTTTGCCCGTGAAATTCAAAATAGCGAAAATCCGGAAGAGACACGTGCAGCAAAAATTGAAGAATACCGTGAGAAGTTCGCCAATCCATATGTTGCCGCAAGTCTTGGAATGGTGGATGATGTTATTGATCCCCGTGAAACCAGGATTAAGATCATTCAATCTCTTGATATGCTGCGCAACAAAAAAGAAACTAGACCATGGAAAAAACATGGAAATATCCCGTTGTGATCCAACATTGCAAGGAGCCCAAACTATCTGTTTTGGGCTCTTTCCCATACTGGGGAAAATATCATATTAAAGAAAATCATTTGTAAGTCATCATTCACCTTTTTAAAACGGCCTTCTGGCAGGGAAATGATCGGCATGCTTTTTTAAGCTGGGTCTTCCTTTTCACATTATTTGCCGGGGCGCCGCTTTTAGAAGTATAATTAAAGAGGAAAACTTTTTTGGAGGTTTTATTTTATGATTAATGAAGAACGTTTAGTTAATGAATTTATGGAATTGGTGCAGATTGATTCCGAAACGAAAAATGAAGCAGCCATCGCCAAAGTGCTGAAAGAAAAATTCGGGGCACTGGGTGTAGAGGTTTTTGAAGATGATACAACAGCAGTTACCGGTCATGGTGCAGGGAATTTAGTATGTACTTTAAAAGGAATGAAAGAAGGCGTAGATACCATTTATTTCACCTCCCATATGGATACGGTTATACCTGGGAACGGAATCAAGCCTTCCATCAAAGATGGATACATAGTGTCAGACGGAACGACCATTTTAGGGGCGGATGACAAAGCTGGATTAGCGGTCATGTTAGAAACGCTTAAAGTGTTAAAAGAACAGAATATCGAACATGGTACAATCGAATTCATCATTACAGTCGGTGAAGAATCTGGCTTGGTTGGGGCAAAGGCATTGGATCGCTCCCTTGTAACGGCTAAATTCGGTTTTGCTCTTGATAGTGATGGAAAAGTGGGCAATGTGGTTGTTGCTGCACCTACTCAAGCGAAAGTGTCTGCAACCATTTTAGGCAAGACTGCTCACGCTGGTGTCGCTCCTGAAAAAGGCGTTTCGGCCATTACGATCGCTTCCAAAGCAATCTCTAGAATGCCATTAGGAAGAATCGACGAGGAAACGACAGCAAATATCGGACGTTTCCAGGGTGGACAGCAAACCAATATTGTTTGTGACCATGTTGAAATCCTTGCAGAAGCAAGATCCTTGATTCCTGAAAAAATGGAAATACAGGTAGCGAAAATGAAAGAGGCATTCGAGACTGCAGCCATTGAAATGGGCGGACGTGCTGAAGTTGAAGTTAACGTCATGTATCCTGGTTTTAAATATGGTGCTGGTGATCATGTAGTCGAAATCGCAAGAAAAGCAGCAGGGAAAATCGGCCGTCCATGCGAGCTGGTTAAAAGCGGCGGAGGAAGCGATGCGAATGTCATTGCGGGCTTTGGCATCCCTACTGTCAATCTCGCAGTGGGCTATGAAGATATCCATACTACGAATGAAAGAATTCCAGTTGAGGAATTAACCAAGCTAGCTGAAATGGTTGTCAGTATCATCAAAGAAGTATCAGGGGAATAATCACCCGTAATATGACAGGGAGATTGAGGGGAGTTTCCTGAGTAAATCAATAAAGGTTGTCGTATTTCTTGCAGAGGACGAGGAATATGACTTGCCGATTGAATACGTGTTTCCATAGAAAAACCTGATGCCTTGCTTTCCTGGGTTTCTTACAACCAGATAAATCGGCTCTCGGCAATGATGGTCAAATGCGGAATGCAATAAAGACGGATATCCCCTCCATCAAACCATTGTCCAGGAACCCTGAAATCCTTGATTTTTACCGAAATACCCTTTGAACGGTGTCTTATTAAGCTATCAAAAAACAAAATATATTCAAGGTGTTTCCGTTTGATTACTGATCATTGATCAGCAAAAAAACCCGTATATATTTGCCAAGGTGTTCAAAGTATTGAAGGAATATATGTACAGTCATCAATGACATGATGGCTGTTTTTCTTGGAGTGGAAGCATCTTTCACCGTGGTTACCAAAGATAAATAGGGTACCTTAATAGAAATGGTTTTTTATTGGCCCTATTATCCTGTGTTTTTTATTTTTACAAGGATGTGACGGTCAAACATGAACGACATGTATCCCAAAAATGGCAGGGTCATTCTCCATGTAGACATGAATAGTTTCTATGCTTCAGTGGAAATGTCATATGATGTTTCATTGAAAGGCAAACCGCTTGCCATTGCAGGCAATGTTGAAGAGAGAAGGGGCATAATCGTCACCTGCAGCTATGAGGCGAGGAAGTTCGGGGTTAAAACGGCCATGCCGATTTGGCAGGCGAAAAAACTATGTCCTCAATTAGTCATCCAGAAACCGAATTTCGAGCGTTATCGAAAGGCATCACTGGCTATTTTCGATGTTTTGAGGCAATATACAGAGATGGTTGAACCGGTTTCGATAGATGAGGGGTATCTGGATATTAGTGAATGCGCCGAATTGGGTTCGCCTTTAGATATAGCCAATAGCATCCAGGAAAGAATTTTTAATACGATGGATCTCCCTTGCAGCATCGGGATTGCCCCTAATAAATTTTTGGCCAAAACTGCTTCTGATATGAAGAAGCCCATGGGAATCACCGTATTAAGGAAACGTGACATTTCAGAAAAGCTCTGGCCTTTACAAGTGGGCCAAATGCATGGCATCGGGGATAAGACCTCGGAAAAGCTTCAAACCATCGGGATAATGACAATCAGGGACCTTGCACACGCCAATGATATTCAACTTAAACAGCTTCTTGGGATCAATGGCATCCGTTTGAAAGATAGGGCTAATGGAATCGATCCAAGGGTAGTGGATCCCGAAGCGATTTTTGAGCATAAGAGCATTGGGAACTCGACGACTCTTCCGCATGACTCCACCAATCAAAAAGAACTGATCGGTGTATTGGAAAAGCTTTCCGGGAAGGTAGCCGTCCGTTTGAGAAATAAACGCCTGCTTGGTCAAAAAATAGGTGTGACGATCCGTTACAAAGACCGCCGCACAATAACGAGAAGCAGAACGGTTCCTAATCCAGTTTTTGAAAAAAAGGATATTTTGGATGGAGCTATCGATCTCTTTATGAAAAATTGGAATGGGGAAGGAATCAGGCTTCTTGGTGTAACTGCCTATGATGTCATCGAAAAAGAGTCTGCCTTCAAGCAACTGGATATTTTCTCCTTTCAAGAGGATGCGGAAAAAGAACCTCTGTATGAAGCGATGGAACACTTGCAAAATAAGTACGGAGAAAATATTATTAAAAAGGGATTACCCTTGAAAAACCGTTCAATTGGAACAGACACTAGCTTCAGTAAAGATTTCTTTGAGCAATCCAGGAGGAATGATTCTTCTTTTGACAAAGAATAGCGTACAAGCTGTGTAAAGATATAGAGAAGGGAAAGATGAAACATGACAAAACAACAGATTGGCGTTATCGGACTAGCCGTAATGGGCAAGAACCTTGCATTTAATATTGAAAGCAGGGGATATTCAATTTCCGTGTATAATCGCTCAGGATCAAAAACGGACGAAATGATGAAGGAAGCGGAAGGCAAAAACGTAACGGCTGCATATACGCTTGAAGAATTCGTCAATTCTTTGGAAACACCACGCAAAATTTTATTGATGGTTAAAGCTGGAGCGGCTACAGATGCAACAATCGAGCAATTAAAACCGTTACTTGAAAAAGGTGATATCGTTATTGATGGGGGGAATACCTTCTTCAAGGACACTCAGCGCCGCAATGAGGAATTAAGCAAGCTTGGCATCCATTTCATCGGTACAGGCGTGTCAGGAGGGGAAGAAGGGGCTCTGACAGGTCCATCCATCATGCCTGGAGGTCAAAGAGAAGCATATGAACTGGTTGCACCGATCTTGAAGGATATTTCAGCTAAGGTCGATGGTGATGCTTGCTGCACGTATATCGGACCGGATGGGGCAGGTCATTATGTTAAAATGGTACATAATGGTATTGAATACGGGGACATGCAATTGATTTCCGAATCTTATTTCCTTCTGAAAAATCTCCTTGGACTATCTGCTGAAGAATTCCATGATGTCTTTACTGAATGGAATGAAGGGGAACTTGATAGCTATTTAATTGAAATCACTGCTGATATTTTCAAAAAATATGATGAAGAAACCGGCAAGCCAATGGTCGATGTCATTTTAGATAAAGCTGGCCAAAAGGGTACAGGGAAATGGACAAGTCAAAGTGCGCTTGATCTTGGTGTTCCGCTTCCAATCATTACGGAATCCGTATTCGCCCGGTTTATTTCAGCAATCAAGGACGAGCGTGTTGAAGCGAGTAAAATCCTTCGTGGTCCAAAAGCCGAATCATTTACAGGCGACAAAAAGGCTTTGATTGAAAATATCCGTAAAGCACTTTATATGAGCAAAATCTGTTCATATGCACAGGGATTTGCACAAATGAAAGCAGCATCAGAAGAAAATGACTGGAACTTGCAATATGGGGAAATCGCGATGATTTTCCGTGGCGGGTGTATCATTCGTGCACAATTCCTCCAAAAAATCAAGGAAGCGTACGATCGTGAAGCGAACTTGAACAACCTTCTTCTAGATCCTTACTTCCAAGGAATCGTCGAAAGCTATCAAGGAGCTTTACGTGAGGTAGTGTCAACGGCTGTGATGAACGGAATCCCGGTTCCTTGCTTGTCATCAGCACTTGCCTATTTCGACAGCTATCGTACAGAAACGCTGCCAGCTAACCTGATTCAAGCTCAGCGTGACTATTTTGGAGCTCATACTTATCAACGCAATGATAAAGAAGGAACGTTCCATACAGAATGGATGGAAAAATAAAAAGTTCAAGCCGGCTTAAAAGGGGATTCCCTTTTATACCGGCTTTTTTTGTTAAGGAATCCAGTTGTAATATTCACCATGTGAAGGACTCGAATGTACAGAAAAAAAGAGGGCGCTTCTACTTCTATGGTATTATCCCCTACAGGTAGACAGAGTAAAAAGAGAGCATGATAAAATGCTCTTAAACAGTCTATCTTGGAGGGGATTTTTCTATGGCAAAAAAGGGGCAAACCTTTCAAACATATACAGAAGAATTAAAGCGAGAAGTTGTTCGTTTGAAGTTGGAGGAAGGCTGGTCATATCGTCAGCTTCGTGAGCGATTTGGTATCAAAAGTGATGTGCAAATAGCGAATTGGGTAAAGAAAGTGCAAAATAATGAGCCTTTTGAAGACCAACGTGGTGTATGGAACCGTAAGAATTTTTCTAGTGTAGAAGAAGAAAATGCTTATCTGAAAGCGCAGGTGGACTATTTAAAAAAGCGCAATCCAAATCTACATGGGAAGGAATGGTCCTGAAAGCCGAAAGGTTTAAAGTGATTGATGGGTTGAGGAAAACACACCCACTCGCGTGGCTATTAAAAATCGGTGAAGTTTCAAGAGCTGGTTACTACAAATGGAGGAAAGACTCAGTCTAGACGTTCTCTGAGACTTGAGAAAAACCTATGGGTAAAAGAACATATATTAGCCATCCATAAGATACATCCATACTACGGATATAAACGGATGACCCGAGCTTTATTCAGAGAGGAATCGTTGTCAATCATAAGCGTGTTCGCCGATTGATGAGAGAATTGGGGGTTACATCTATTATTCGAAAGAAACGCCCTTTCTATGGTCGAAGAGGATCCGTTGTATTTAAAAATGTTTTAAACCGTGAGTTCTATGCAGAGTCCATGTTACAAAAGTTAGTAACAGATATAACCTATGTACGGATTGGAGACACGTTTGTCTACCTATCTGCCGTTTTAGATTTGTATAATAATGAAATTGTGGCATGGGAAGTTTCTACGCGAAACGATCTTGAATTGGTTCATAATACGTTAAATCAGTTAAGGGACAAGTCATTTGAAAAGGGTGCCCTTCTTCACTCTGATCAAGGATTCCAATATACGACGAAATCATACGAAAAGCAGGTAAAAGAACTCGGTATTGGAAGCCACTCTCGTCGTGGCAATTGTCATGATAACGCGTGTATAGAAAGTTTCTTCTCGCATATAAAAACAGAGAAGTTATATTTGGAACGCCCAAAAACAGCAGAGGAAGCTTATGTAGTTAATCAGGAGTATATAGAATTCTATAATACTGATCGCTTCCAAGAAAAATTTAACGGCCTTTCCCCGATTGAATATCGAGAAAAGGCCGCAGCTTAAAATACTCTTTTTTTATTGTCTACTTGACAGGGTTATGTGCACTATGCGCCCTCTTTTTTCACTATCTCCGATGCTCTACCAGGTCAATGACCCTAATACAACATGTGCCAAACCGAAACCAAAAACCGTATTAGCTACCATTTTGTTTGAGCCCCGGGTCTGCTTCATTGCATAACCCGCAGCTGTCACGTCTGTGCCCAACGCTGTTGGAATTAATCCTTCACGAATGTCCATCGTTTAATCCCTCCACATCGAAGTTAGTGGTGCCGTCACTGGTAAGTGTAACCTTAGCACTTTTTCAATAAAGAGATCAAAAGGGTAAAAATGAACTAGTTGTAAATAGTGCCAATTAATTTACCTTTTTTAGGGAAAACATAGTATGATGTATGTCATTCATCCTTGCTTTTTAGGTTTAAACACCTGCGGAAAAAGGAATATAAACATTGAAAGAGATGGACGGACTGTAGGATACAGTAGGCAGAAAGAAGAGAGAA
The DNA here is from genome assembly GCF_030817135.1 of Peribacillus sp. V2I11. Taxonomy (NCBI): domain Bacteria; kingdom Bacillati; phylum Bacillota; class Bacilli; order Caryophanales; family Bacillaceae; genus Peribacillus; species Peribacillus sp. V2I11. The sequence continues at coordinate 4,294,527 of NZ_JAUSYW010000001.1, forward strand.
GGAGCGGATGACTTATGTTCATCATCTGGTGGGCTGTAGCCATTTTTATATTTTTCATTGCCTTAGAATCTGGTGTTTCATTTTGGTTTAATTCAGAAATAGAGAAAGATCTGTCTAAGCCCAAGGAAATGTTTGATATTATCCGGGATAAATTGCTGAGGAAGAGTGTTTCATGAATGAAAAAAGGGATGCAGATTCAAATCTGCGTCCCTTCTTCATTTCAATCATCATTATTTTCGTTTTTCTTGACTTGCCACCAAATATGTCCATCTTCTTCCAGGAGTTCATCGGATGCAAGTGGACCTGTGGATCCCGCTTCATAGTTAGGGAAGGACTCGTCTTTAGTGTTTTCCCATGCATTGGAAATGGTATCCACGAACTTCCATGAGAGGGCAACCTCGTCCCAGTGCGTAAAGTTTGTAGCATCCCCGCGCATACTGTCAAACAATAGCTTTTCATATGCCTCGGGAGAATTGATGTGTTCGATCCCTTTGTTTGAGACGGTCAGCTTCATTGGCTTTGTATTGGATGTCGTCCCGGATTTCTTAACATTTAAGTATAGTGTGATACCTTCGTCAGGCTGGATATTGATAACGAGAAGATTCGGGTTCAGCGTTTCTTCCGTTTTATAATACAGATTCATTGGGATATCTTTGAATTGAACAACGATATTCGTTGATTTGACATCCATTCTCTTACCGGTACGGATATAAAAAGGAACACCGGCCCATCGGAAGTTATCAATCATCAATTTACCCGCAACATAGGTCTCTGTGTTGGATTCGGGATTTACGTTATGTTCATTGCGGTAGGCCGGAAGTGTTTGACCGCCTATCGTTCCTTCACCATACTGGCCACGGACGAAGTATTGATTGACTTCGTCCACTTTCATTGGTCGAAGTGAACGCAATGCCCGCACTTTTTCGCTTCGAATCTCTTCTGTCGTCAAAGCGATCGGGGGTTCCATGGCAAGCAAGGCCACCATTTGCAGCAGATGGTTTTGGACCATATCCCTTAGGGCACCGCTGGTTTCGTAATAACGTCCACGTTCTTCAACGCCGAGTGTTTCGCTTGAAGTAACCTGGATGTTGGATATATATCTGTTATTCCAAAGCGGCTCGAATAGGGCATTGGAAAAACGTATGACCTCAATATTTTGTACCATTTCTTTACCTAAATAATGATCGATACGGTAGATTTCATCTTCGGCGAATGCAGTTCGAATCTGCTCATTCAATTTTTGTGCTGTTTCGAAACTGTGTCCAAATGGCTTTTCTATGACCAAGCGCTTATATCCATTCGTATCAGTCAGGCCTTGAGCTTTAATCTGTTCGGCAATCGTTCCGAAAAACTCAGGTGCCATCGCCAAATAGAAGATCCGGTTTCCTTCTAATTGATATTGTCCGTCTAATTTTTTGGCAATGTCTTTTAATTGCAGGTATGATTCCGAACTGGAGACGTCATGGGAGTGATAATGGAAATGGGAAATGAATTCGTCGACCTTTTCTTCCGCATGTCCGAACGTAAGTATCGAGTCCTTGACACTTGTTTGGAACTCCTCGTTCGTCAATGGCCTCCTCGCCACTCCAACGACGGCGAACTTATTGATTTTCTCTTTTTGAAATAGTCGATATATGGAAGGAAACAATTTCCTTTTCGCTAAATCTCCGGTAGCACCAAAAATCATGATCAATGCTGTGGGTTTATTATTTTCTGTCATGTTAAAACCTCAACTTTCCGTTAAATCTGTCTATAAAGTTGGAATTCCCCGTATGTGTACCAATTTCTAATTTTACGTTTAGCTTTCCCTCAAAGCAATCAATTTGCGCATTTTTTCTCATATTTCATTAAAATTTTAATTTGGTTTTGGTTTTAATGGGTCATAAATGAAAGAGCACCTTGGTTATGCTATAGTTAAGTCATAAAGTATTTGCAACGGAGGTAGTATCGTGGATTTCGTTTTATTGGGTACAGGCGCTGGCGTTCCGGCTAAAGCGCGTAATGTGACATCAATCGCCCTTCAATTATTGGAAGAGCGAGGGACGGTTTGGTTATTCGATTGTGGGGAAGCAACACAGCATCAAATTTTAAAAACGGCGGTCAAACCGCGAAAGGTTGAAAAAATTTTCATCACCCATTTACATGGTGACCACATCTTCGGGCTCCCTGGATTTTTAAGCAGCAGATCTTTTCAGGGCGGTGTGGAGAAATTGACTGTATATGGTCCACAAGGCATAGATGCATTTATTAAGACGAGCTTACAGGTGAGTGGAACTCATTTAAAATATCCCTTGGAAATCATCGAAATAGAGGAAGGCACAGTGTTTGAGGACGAACAATTCACGGTGATGGCCATGTCGCTTGATCATGGCATTTACAGCATCGGTTACCGGATCGTGGAAAAAGATCGTCCGGGAAGCTTACTGGTTGACCGGCTGCGGTCCGAAGGTGTGAAGCCGGGGCCGCTTTTTAAAGCATTGAAGAACGGACAAACGGTCTGTCTCGACGATGGCCGTGTCTTAAATGGGAAGGACTACCTCAGTGCCCCGCAAAAAGGCCGGATCATCACGATTCTTGGTGATACAAGAATGTGCAGCAATGCTCTCATTCTTGCTGAATCGGCGGATTACCTAGTTCATGAAGCTACTTTTTCGGCGGAAGAATCTGAATTGGCTTCAGCCTATTATCATTCGACCACCGTTCAGGCTGCAGAAACGGCTTTGAAAGCGGGTGCCAAGCATCTAATCCTTACCCATATCAGCTCACGGTATACTCCGGAGGATGCTGAGAGGTTAAGAGGGGAAAGCGAAGCGATCTTTTCAAACACGATAATGGGTGAAGATCTAATGGCAATTAAAGTTCCTTTATATTCAGAGGAATCGGGAAGCTGAAATCAAAGCCGATGTTTGATATAATTAATCAATTGTTTCATTGGAGACTTAAAGGAGTGTAAATATGACTGATAATAGTGACCTACATACTAAAGCAATGGATTTTCTCTTGAAAACTAGCAGGACTTTTTTCATTCCAATCAGCTATCTTCCAAAGGGATTACAAGAGGCCATTGGAGCAGCATACCTTTGCATGCGCGCCATCGATGAAATCGAGGATCATCCCGCTCTTCCAGCAAATAATAAGGTTTCCCTGTTACAGGCTCTTAGTGAGCTGCTTGAGGATGATTACAGGGAAGAAGATCTTCAATCGTTATTTGAACCATATAAGGATGTTCTGCCCGAAGTGACCCTGCTTCTTTCGGACTGGGTTGAATTTTGTCCTCCCGGTGCAAAAGCCAAGGTCTTGGAGTCGACAAAGGAAATGGCCGAAGGCATGGCAAAATGGGTTACTAAGGACTGGCAAATCCATAATGAAGAAGAGCTCGATGATTACACATATTATGTTGCAGGTTTAGTGGGAGTCATGCTGTCTGATATGTGGAACTGGTACGATGGAACCGAAACGGACCGAGAACTGGCCATCGCATTTGGCCGTGGACTCCAAACAGTCAATATCCTGCGTAACCGTGAGGAAGATGCAGAACGTGGTGTGAACTTTTATCCGGATGGCTGGGGTTTCGACGAGATGCTTGCCCATACGGAACATAATCTTGCATTAGCAGATGCGTACATTGGAGAAATTGAAACGAAAGAGATCATCCAATTCTGTAAAATACCCTTGGAATTGGCAAAAGCCACATTGAAGGCCCTAAAAGAAGGCAAAGAAAAAATTGATCGTGCTACAGTTACCGAAATTGTCAGCCAGGTTGTCGAACACTGATTTTTCATAAAGCTGCTGTGAAAGTTTACCATACCTTTCACAGCAGCTTTTTTCATGTTTCACATGCAGAACTCAAAAAATTCTAAAAAGTTAAAAAATATATTGGAATAATTGGGACTAAACGATTATAATTTAGGACATAAAAGCGAAAAGGCTGGCTTCGCTAGAAAAAACATAATCTTAAATAAGAAAAAAGCGGGGGGAAAATATGAAAAAGAAATTATATTCAACTGCAGCTATGACATTAGTCGCAGGTTTATTATTGGCTGGGTGTGGAAATGACAAGGAAAAAGATGCGGCAAAGGATGAAAGCGGAAAGGATACCTTCAATATCGGGGTATCACAAATCGTTCAGCATGATTCCCTGGATCAGGCATATGAAGGCTTCCAGGCGGCATTGAAGGATAGTGACATCAATGCCAAATATGATCTTCAGATTGCACAGGGTGACCAAAATAACAGTCAGACGATTGCCAATAACTTCGTTGGGGATAAAGTGGATCTGATATTTGCGAATTCCACGCCCAGTGCTCTAAGTGCTTTAAATGCGACCAAGGATATTCCAATCGTTTTTACATCGGTTACCGATCCTGTATCGGCGGAGCTTGTTACTTCTTTGGAAAAACCAGGCGGAAATGTGACGGGTACGACGGATTCCCATCCTGAAGCCATTGCTAAGTCAATGAAATTCCTAGCGGAAGAACTTGGCGCCAAAACAATTGGGACTGTTTATAATACAGGGGAGCAAAATTCAGTCGTCCAAATAAAAAATGTGAAAGCGGAAGCGAAAAAAGCAGGATTGAAAGTCGTGGAAGCATCCGTTTCGACTTCAGCGGAGGTTAAACAGGCAGCGGAATCATTAATCGGAAAAGCGGATGCTTTCTATATCATTACGGATAATACAGTTGTCTCGGCACTGGAATCGGTCATTTCTGTAGCAGATGATCAAGATATCCCATTGTTTGTTGGCGAGCTTGATTCCGTGATAAAGCTGGTGGTTTTGCAGCCTATGGCTTCAGTTACTATGATATTGGTTATGAAGCGGGGCAAAAAGCGGTTGAAATCCTTAAGGATGGTAAAAAACCTGGAGATATCCCGGTTCAATATCCACAAAAACTGAAATTGGTCATCAATGAAAAAGCAGCAAAAGATATGGGTGTTGAAATAAAAGAAGAATGGAAAGCAGATGCTGAGTTTGTAAAATAAACTCTGCTTTTGTTCGGGGAAGGAAGAAAAAAATGTTCTCAGCCTTATTCAACTCTTTTGAGTCGGGAATGATTTATGCGATCATGGCACTTGGTGTCTATTTAACATTCAGGATTCTCGACTTCCCGGATATGACAGTGGAAGGCAGTTTTGTGACAGGGGCCTCTGTTGCCGCCATTATGATCGTTAACGGTTTCTCGCCGATCGTTGCCACGTTGAGTGCGATGGTGGCCGGGTTCATCGCTGGGACGATAACGGGGTTCCTGCATACGAAAGGGAAAATCAATCCTCTTTTGGCAGGTATCTTAATGATGATCGCGCTCTACTCGATCAATTTGAGGATCATGGGTGCATCCAACATTCCGTTGCTTTCTCAAACAACCATTATCACGAATATCCAGGATGCCTGGGCTGCCACCGGGCTGGACAATTTGTTGAATGGTCTTTTATCATTTGTGGGTCTCGGTGACAGCCTGCCAAAAACGTGGGCAATATTAATCGTTATGCTGATTGTGGCTGTAGTCATCCAAGCTGGAATGTCAGCTTTTTTAAAAACGGAAATTGGTCTTGCTCTACGGGCGACTGGTGATAATGAAGCCATGGTCAAGAGTTTTTCCGCCCATACCGGCAACATGAAGATCCTGGGGCTTGCAATCGGAAATGCACTAGTGGCTTTCTCGGGATCCTTGGTTGCCCAATATAACGGTTTTAGCGATATAGGAATGGGTATTGGAATCATTGTCATCGGATTGGCATCCGTCATTATCGGTGAGGCTTTATTTGGTGCAAAAACGATTGCACGTGCGACGCTTGCGGTCATTGGAGGGGCGATCATTTACCGAATCGTCGTAACTTTGGCACTTCGCGTAGAATTCCTTGAAACAGGTGATGTTAAATTAATTACGGCACTTATTGTGGTCGGGGCACTTGTCATTCCTAAAATTTCCGATAAACAAAAGGAAAAAGGCCGGAAGAAAAGGCGGCTTAAAGAAATACAGATGCGTCATGATGGGACTTTATCGAAAGGGGGGGAAGAATATGCTTCGATTAAATCAGATTTATAAGGTCTTCAATGAGGGAACACCAGATGAAAAGCTAGCCCTTGGAAATCTGGAACTGCAGATGACAAAAGGTGAATTTGTAACAGTCATCGGAAGTAATGGAGCAGGTAAATCGACGTTGATGAATATGATTTCCGGTAAGATTCTCCCTGATGCCGGTGAAGTCATCATCGATGGTGAAAACGTATCGGCAATTGAAGAACATGCCCGTGCTAAAATGATTGGACGCGTTTTTCAGGATCCAATGCTGGGTACGGCACCACATATGACGATTGAAGAAAATATGGCGATTGCCTATGGCAGAACCAATAGAAGAGGGTTAGGCTTTGGGGTGACAAAAAAACGGAAAGAACTTTTTAAAGAATGTTTGGGTACCCTTCATTTAGGCTTGGAAAACCGGATGACTGCAAAAGTGGGATTATTATCAGGAGGGGAGCGCCAGGCACTATCATTGCTGATGGCGACGTTCACCGACCCTAAAATCCTGCTTCTTGATGAACATACAGCAGCACTTGATCCTTCACGGGCAGAGCTCGTTACAAGTCTGACGAAGGAAATCGTCGAAAAGAACCAGTTAACGACGTTAATGGTGACTCATAATATGCAGCAGGCAATCGATCTTGGGAATTCCTTGATCATGATGGATAAGGGACAGATCATTTTTGAAGCTAGAGGCGCTGAAAAGCAGAAGCTAACCGTCGAAAAACTGCTTAACGAATTCCAGCGAATCAAAGGTGAAAAAATGCTCAATGACCGTGCAGTTTTGATTTAAGATGATGAAAAGGCCCGACCCAAGTGAGATTAATCTTGGGTCAGGGCCTTTTTATTTTGGGGTAATTAATCAGGTCAGGTTCTATTACTGAAGAAATGCTTGGCATAAGAAAATGGCTATCGTGGGGTGCTCATGAACGATCTTGAATGTTAATCGCTGTCGGCTGTGCTCCATGATGAACTATCGTTCTTTTTGTTTCCAAAAATCATTTTTATGAATGGCCTTTTCTTCGTCTTTTTAGTGGCAGCAGCTTCTTCAGCCGCGAGGAAATAATCAAATGGCTGACCCATTGGTGTTTCTAACGCTTCGATACGGGCTTCGAGCTTCTTAACGAGTTTGTGCATTTCTTCCATTTCACTTCTGTGCTGTAAAAGCTGATAGGATACAACGTCGTCCGCTTTTGTTTTCAGTCCATTTTCAAGCCTGATGATCCGTTCAAGCAGTTGATCATGTTCTTTATTCGGTTCGGAGTGTTTCTGGATGGTTGCTTTTCTAATCTTTTTCTCTGAGATGCTGACCTTTTGGAGAATGATGCCCTCGTTCAGCTGATCTTGGATTTTTCTCAATAATGCAATGTCTTCATCCGAAAACTGGTAGTGGCCAAGTTGATTCCTTTCTACTTCCATGTTCAATTGGGTGACCCAGCGTTGAATCGTACTATGGGAAACATTCAGTAACCGGGCAACTGCACTTGTATTCATCGAGATTCCCCCTTTTGGTTGTTGAATTCGATAAGTATGAGGGAATTCCTTTACAGATGACAAAACATGTATTCATTCGGCAAAGAAAGTGGAATTCCTACGTAATTTGCATGGAGAGCAATTCAAGGTGGTATTCCCCTTGGATGCTCCTCATGCAAATGGTGAGCGTTGTTAGGAACTTTAAGAAGCATTTGTGATGTGTGGCTTGATGGTCAATCTAGCTAAAAAAGGAAAAGTGATTCAGATGTCGAATTACCCTTAAAACATGGAAAAAGGAGGACTAGTATGAACAGGATCAACATTATAACTTTAGGTGTCAGGGATATTCCTGAATCATTAAGGTTTTACCGGGACGGGTTGGGGTTCCATACATCGATTAAAGAGGACGAACCCGCAATCGTTTTTTTTAATAATGCCGGAACGAAACTTGCTTTGTATCCTTTAGAGGAGTTAGCAAAAGACATCAATGAGAAAGAACCGCCTAAGAAAAATGGTTTCCCGGGTCTTACACTCGCTTATAATGCTAAATCAATTGAAGAAGTGGATGATGTGATCAACAAGGCTGAAAAGGCTGGGGGAACAATCGAGAAATCTCCTCAGGATGTTTTTTGGGGAGGATACAGCGGATATTTTTCAGACCCCGATGGTTACTATTGGGAGGTTGCGTATTCGAAGGATTGGAGTTTTGATGAAAATGATATGCTGATTATAAAGTAACGCTCACACCGGAAGGATTACCCCTTATAAGAAGTCCGGATCATAAAAAGGGCTGTTGCCTTGCCACTGCCGTACGGGAGTGGCCAGGCAACAGCATGCGCTCTTACTGTGAAACTACATATTTGGCTAGTTCTTTACTTATTTGATCGCCCATTCGCTTTGATTGCTCCGTCGCTTCTTGTACACAGGCAATGAATGCTTCTTCCACTTGATGTGCTTGAAGTGCTTTCAGACCTGCTTCAGTCGTTCCGCCTGGTGAAGTTACTTCCTTTCTTAGTACGGCAGGCGTTTTAGGTGATTTCTGTAACATATCGGCCGCGCCCATCAGTGTCTGGAGAATCAATTGCTTAGCGGTTTCGGAATCGAGACCTATTTTTTCTGCTGATTTTTCCAATGCCTCGACCAAGTAATAAATATAAGCCGGACCGCTGCCTGATAAGCCTGTTACCGCATCCAGCTGGGTTTCGTCGACGACTGCCACCGTACCTACCGTTTCGAAAAGGGTAATCGCCGTTTGTAATTGCGATTCTTTCGTATGACAGTTAGCCGCAAGGGCCGTTGCTGATTTTCCTACAGCTGCCGATGTATTAGGCATGGCACGGACGATCGAGAACCGCTTGTTGGCGATTCCTTCCAAGCTTGTTGTATGAACCCCGGCAACAACGGAAATGAACATCATTTCTTCACGAATGTATTCTTTTATTGATTGCATCGTTTCTAAAATATCTTTCGGTTTCACCGCCAGTACGACAAGGTTTGCATCCTGTACTAATAGCTGCAGCGATCTTGTGGCAGTTACACCATATTGGTTCTTTAAATAATCGAACCGATCATCATTTGATTTATTTGTTACAAAAATATTTGCTGGTTCAATTACCTGTTGGGTCACCAGCCCCGAAATAATTGCTTCTGCCATCGATCCAGCTCCGATAAACGCGATTTTTTTCATATTTTCCGCTCCTTTTTCTTTTAAATTTCGGCCTTTTTTTGAAAAACAAAAAGACCCCTCATCCAATAAAGGACGAAAGGTCTGCTTCCGTGGTACCACCTTTGTTCAACTTTTCCATTATAAATAAACAGAAAAGCTGCACTTGAATCCTCTAACGCGGGAATTACGTCAGGTTTTCCTGAAGGCTCATAAGGTAGGTTCAATAATGAGGGGGCGATGAAGCCTTTCAGCACATTCCGAGCTTCACTCTCTTTACGCCATCAATAATTTACTTGGCCTTAATCAAAGCCACGCCGTCTTTAATTACTTGTGATTATGAAGGATATATCAGTACTCTGTCAATGATAATATATGCATGGACGATAAAAAATAGACATGAATTATGTGAAAATAATGACAGTAATTAAAAATACATGTAAAATGGTAATTATACATGATAAGTATACTTAGAATCCTGTTTAGCGTATAAAAAGATTTATATAAATATAATTTTCTAAGGTGGAAAAGATTATGGCGAATTGGAATGGAGATATTGCAAAAATTGCTTTGCCCACACCGTTTGCAGTGGGTGATGTGAATGTTTATGTAGTTAAAGGGGATGCTTTAACGTTAATCGATACTGGAGTGAAAACAAAACGATCAAAGGAAGCCTTGACTAACGGACTTGGGGATTTGGGTCTGAAACTGACTGATATCGAACAAATCATTTTAACCCATCATCATCCTGATCATGCTGGTGCGCTCGATTTCTTTGAAAAGGAAATCCCGGTTTATGGACACAAAAACAATCAGCGCTGGCTGACTATCAGTGATGATTTCCTTGAAACCCATAATCGTTTTTTCCTTGATTATGCCAAAAAGTTCGGAGTGGCAGAAGAGTTGAAAAATAAACTGATCCATAACCGCGACGAAATCCGTTTCCTTAGTGAACGGAAGCTGCATGGATATTTGGCTGAGGGGGATGAGCTTCCTGGTCTTCCAGGCTGGAAAGTGATCGAGACTCCAGGTCATGCTCAAAGCCATTTATCCTTTTACCGGGAAAGTGACGGGGTCATGATCGCTGGCGATCACTTGCTTGCCAAGATTTCACCTAATCCATTAATGGAACCACCTTTACTTCCTGGAGGCATGAGGCCTCGTCCGTTACTGCAATATAATGCATCACTTCAGAAATTATTGGATTTTTCCATATCCACTGTTTACTCCGGACATGGATCTGAAGTGGAAGGAGATGCTGTTGCCGACTTGATTCAATATAGATTCGAGCGGCAGCATAACCGTGCCATGCAGGTGAAAAGCATGCTTCAAGATAAGCCTTTATCGGCATTTGAAGTGTGTCAGCAGCTGTTTCCGAAAGTATACCTTCAGGAAGTGGGCCTGACACTTTCGGAAACGGTCGGTCAGCTGGACTATTTAGAAGACTTGGGTGAAGTCCAAACAGAAATCCAATCAGGGGTCATTCTGTATTCAATCGCTTAATGTTCGCAAGGAGGCCACTTTTTTGAATAAGTTGCAAGGCAAAGTTATTGTTATTACCGGTGCTTCCGGAGGGATTGGCAAGGAAGTTGCCATTCAAAGTGCAAAGCAGGGAGGCCGTCTCGTCCTCTTGGCCAGAAGCATGGATAAATTATTGCTGCTAAAGAATGAACTGATCACCCAATATGGGATTGATGCATATGCCTATAAGCTTGACGTTGCAGACACTGATCAGGTGACTAATGTATTTAATGACATCCATGCGCAAATTGGTGAAGTGGATGTGTTGGTTAACAATGCTGGTTTCGGCACGTTTAAAGAAGCGCAGGATACGGAATTGAATGAAACGAAAGTAATGTTTGCTGTCAACGTCATTGGATTAATGGCCTGCACAAAACTGGTTCTTCCGTATATGAAGCAGAGAAAATCGGGGCATATCATCAATATCGCTTCACAGGCCGGGAAAATCGCCACTCCTAAATCAACATTGTACTCATCGACCAAGTTCGCAGTTCTTGGCTATTCAAACGCACTTCGGCTCGAGCTGATGGAAGATCATGTTTTTGTGACCACCGTCAATCCTGGCCCAATAGAAACGAATTTCTTTAACATTGCGGATGAATCAGGTACATACTTAAAGAACGTTGAAAAATTCATGCTTAAGCCTGGAGATGTCGCTACTAAAATCGTAGCGGCTATGCTGACCAATAAGAGGGAAATCAATCTCCCTGGCTGGATGAATTTAGCTGGGAAATGGTATAACATGTTTCCGAAGATCACCGAAACATTAGGGAAAAAAGCATTTTTTAAAAAGTAGGCTAGTTCAAAAAGGCGAAAGATGGTCTAATAATAGGCAAAGGGGAATGTCGATGACATTCCCCTTTTTTATGAAATAACGGAAGTTTTATTCTGAATAAATTGGTAACTATTTTCATGGAGAATCCGTCTATTTCTTAGGAGGGATTTTCATGAAGATGATTGTAAACCTTTATATATATATAATTGTTGCCTTTATTCTGGTCAGCTGTCAATCCACTGATTGGAACATGGATGAAGCCATAGATAAGGGGGAAGAAGGTTTCATTACGGATCTTGACGATAAAAGGATTTTGATTAAAGGGACGTACTATAAGGTGGCCAATGATACATATATTCAAGATCAACATGGTAATGACCTCGATTTCTCTGACCTGGAAATCGGGATGAAAGTGAAACCATGGCATCGGGGCGGGGTGAAGAAATCATTCCTGGGAAAGCGGAAGCGGAATTGATTCTTGTTTCGACGGATGAAAAAAGCTTAGCCGAACAAAGGGCGGTCACTGCTGCCCTCGATCATGTCAGCAAATCGGAAAGCCAGCGATTCATGGTTCTCGATGTCGTCCATTTACCCTTAGAGCATGTTTATAATATCGAAATGATGAATCGTTCCAACTTGGACTCTTCATTCATGGTGACAGTCGAGGATTTAACGGATGAAATATTATATATAAAATAAAAAAACCGGATGAATCACTTTGATTCTGTCCGGTTTTTTTATGGGATTTCACTCACAAGGATGAGCTCATGTCCTGGATTTTATAAAGTTTTCGCACCTAAATATTTTGGTTTCCAATAAGGATTATCCATATCCGTGATGGTTATTCCTTTTGAAGACGTAGCACTAATGAATTGACCATTTCCGATATAGATCCCAACATGGGATACTCCTGTTCTTCCAGAAGAAGTATCAAAGAATACAAGATCACCTTTAGCTGGTGATGATACTTTTAAACCTGTATTGGAATAGAGCAATGATGTTGTACGCGGTAAGGTAATTCCTTGAGATTTCTGGAATACGTAATAGACGAAGCCTGAGCAGTCGAATCCAGTTGGTGTTGTCCCGCCCCATTTATAGGGTTTGCCTATTAAGGTTTTTGCATAGCTGATCAAGCTTGTATTATTGACATTATAAACACCAAGCGCATTAAATGTGCCCCGGCCGGCAATTCCGTCGACAGTTAACCCTTTGGCTTTTTGGAATTTTTTTACTGCGGATACAGAATAGGTACCATAATATGTAGTCAGTGAACCTGAATATGTGAAATAACCTTTGGTTTTTAAAAGTTGTTGTAGTTGTTTGACATCACTATGTGTCATTCCGGGTCTGAGGGTTTGGTCTCCAATATTGGCAAAGGCTTGCAGTGGGGTTAGCATCATGGCAGATGCAACAGCAGCTGAAGCGATCCATTTCTTCATAATTTTCATTTCCTCTCTATCTATCTCTCTATTATTCTTAACAATATTATCCTACAATACCATTATGACAATTTGACATAATTTTGGTTACAGTTTCATTACAAAAAATGAGTAGTAAGACTAAAGATTAAATAGACGAAAGTCTGTTGAAAAGGGTGAAGGAATTTTAAAAAACTAAGCATAAGGATCCATTGAAAATTATTCAAGCTACCAATTGATTCTTTTTAAAAAAACTATTTGGATTTATAGTATAAATTTGCTATATTACCCATTTTAAGTATCTATTATATTTTTCAAGGAAATTACAATAAAAAGTAGAAATTTGTATGAAAACTTCCATTGAATAAGAACGTATATTCGGTTAAAGTTATGAATATAATAAAAGCGAACGTATATTCTTGTTAGGGTGAAGAAATGATGGATTATGGGACGATGCCGAAACAATCAATTATGTGTATCGATATGAAAAGTTTTTATGCAAGCTGTTCAGCGGTCATGCTTGGTCTGGACCCGCTTGATTGTTATTTGGCGGTGGTTGGTGATTTGAAGAGGACAGGGAGCATTGTGCTTGCGGCTTCTCCAAAGATGAAGAAGGAATTTGGCATCAAGACAGGTTCGCGGATGTTTGAGATCCCGAATGATCCGAGGATTGTGGTCGTTGAACCTAAAATGGCGACCTATTTAAGGGTCTCGACGGAAATCACCCGCTTGTTCAACCGTTATGTGCCCAAAGAAGCGATTCACGTATATAGTGTGGACGAAAGTTTTGTGAAAGTCGATGGTGCCGCTTCTTTATGGGGAGATGCCCGGATGATAGCTGAAAAGATAAAAGATGAAATCGAACGGGAATTACAGCTCCCCTGTGCCATTGGAATTGGACCGAACATGCTTATGGCAAAACTTTGCCTTGATTTGGAAGCCAAACATAAAGGGATTGCAGAATGGAAGTATGAGGATGTGCCAAGCAAACTTTGGCCGATTTCCCCGCTTCGTGAAATGTGGGGGATCGGCAGGCGCGTAGAAAAAACCCTTCATGGAATGGGAATATTTACGGTTGGGCAGCTTGCCAATTATGATCTTGAATTACTTGAAGCGAAGTTTGGAATTATGGGCAATCAGCTTTACCACCATGCGTGGGGAATAGATTTATCCGATATGGGGGCAGCGATCATCGAAGGGCAGGTGAGCTTCGGCAAAAGTCAAATCCTGCTGCGGGATTATAAGGAGGAGCATGAGGTAAAGCAGGTCATGTTGGAAATTTGCGAAGAAGTTGGAAGAAGGGCACGCACCCATCGCAAGGCAGGAAGGACGGTTAGCCTAAGCATTGGTTACAGCAAGGATGAGTTTGGCGGAGGTTTCCATCGTTCGCGTTCGATTAGCGAACCGACCAACATTACGCTGGAGTTATATAAAGTGTGCCTGGAGCTTTTTCATGAGAACTATAAGCAAAAAACGGTTCGGAGCATAGAGGTCAGACTCTCGAATATTGTGGATGATAACGAAATGCAGCTGACTTTATTCGATGCTTCGCGCTGGAAGAAGCGGGAATTGAGTTACACGGTGGATCGAATCCGCCATAAATATGGAGCCAAATCTTTATTGCGTGCAGTTTCGTATACGGAAGCGGGTACAGCCGTTCACCGAAGCAGGCTGCTTGGTGGGCATAAGGCGTAAGGTTGACTTTGAAGGGAGGGAAAAGAATGATTCGTGATCGCGGCCGTATCAAATGGACATCGATGATGTTGCCGGAGCATGTGAAGATGCTTCGGGATTGGGTGGTGGAAGATGGCTATGAAACGAAGCGTATCCTGGATGAGCAGCAACTGGAAGAAATGAATGCGGTAATGGGGGAAGCGATGGAGGAAAGAAAGGATGTCACGATTGCTCATTATGAAGGAAACCGGTATCAGCTGTTAATCGGCAGGATCCATTATTATAATGAGCTCACCCAAAAGCTTCATATCGTTGATCGGTTTCAGCAGGCTCACTATATCAGGCTTTCCGATATAGCCGATGTAAGGATAATGGAATGATAGCGGAAGGGCTGTTCCAAGGGGGCAGCCTTTCATTTTCGAAACAGCATTTGCTAGCACGAATGAAGAAAATGATATCGTGTGGGCTGATCTTGCAGAAGGAAGCAGGCAGTTTCTTTAACAGAAGCGTTTTTATCGTTTATAATGGGGGAATGCAAAGACATCGGGAGGCGTGCAATCATGTATATTGAATGGACGGAAACAGCGGCTGAGAAAATAGCCGGAAAGGTACAGGGACAAGAAGGATATTTACAGTTGAAATATGATACTGATGGCTGTGGCTGCGTGGTAAGTGGTGTGACGGCGCTATGGTGGGTCAACGAACCTGAAGAAGGTACCGAAAAAGTGGAAACAAACGGAATTCCTCTATATGTAGAGAAATCAAAAATGATTTTTCTTGATGAAGTCATGAAAATAGACTTTGTTCCGGAAGCGAACAGCTTTCAATTAAAAAGTCCGAATCAAATCTTAAATCCGAGGATGAGCTATTTTAATAAAATCTAAATGAAGCAAAGAGGGAATCTTGGATACCCTCTCTCTTTTCTTCTCAGACAAGTTTTAGAAACTGATCGATTTGATCTTCATATTCTTTTGGATTTTCATTATAAGATTGAGCGTGGGCCCCTTTTTTAGCGATGTAAAGCTGCTTTGGGCCCTCTTTTGCTGCATATAATTCCGCTGTCATGGAAGCGGGAATGAAACTGTCATTTTCACTATGGATGAAGAGCACGGGGTTTCGGATATTTTTCATATAATCGATTGGGGACACTTCATTGGTCCAATATCCATCACGGAGTTTGATGAACGTACGCCCAAGCGGAAACACGGTCCAAGAAGGAAGTGGGACTACATGCTTAAGCTGGTATTTGATCTGATCCTCGAAATTTGAAAATGGACAGTCGGCAATGTAAAAATCAGCACCATCTTCAAGCATTCCGGCATATAAAAGCAGGGTTACGGCCCCCATGGATTCTCCATGAATGCCAATATGAAGGTCGGGACCTTTACGTCTTTTCAATTCATCGATTACGGCCTTCAGGTCGAATTTTTCATAATGTCCATAACTGCTCGTCTTGCCACCGGAATCCCCATGCCGGCGGTGATCATAAATGATGGCATTGAAGCCCCGCTTAAGAAAAATATTCATGTACTTAATCGAATTGACTTTGTTCTCCGTCACACCATGAGAAATGACCACCCACTTATTGGTATCATGCGGTTCGATAAACAAGCATTTCAAGGAATATCCGGATGGTGACGATACCCAAATTTCCGTTTTAGGCAGATTATCAAAATCCTCCATGATCAGGCGTTTAGCCATGATTTCACGATTCTGGATAAAATCATCTTCCTTCTTTTTCATGTACATGATCCGATTGGAAAAATAAATGCCGACGCCGATGATATATGATAGGATTCCAGCCAGTGTAAACCACCATTTCTTCATGAAAGGTCCTCCTCGTTGATTTTCTTTATTTTACCATGAGGGAAATGGGAAAACACTGTTTGAAAACCATGACGAGGAAAACGGCAGTCGTGATATAATAATTTCATAAATGGCCAGGGGGTTTTAAGGATGAAAAAGAAACAGCAGCGAAATCAAAATCAAAGCAAAAGCCAAGATAAAGATTCATCTTCATTGAAACTTGGTGATATGATCAATCAAGATATCATGTCCCAGCTTCGTCAAAAGCAAAAGGAACTTAATGAGGCTGAACAAGAGAAAAGGGCAGCGGAAGAAGAAAAAAAACGCGAAGAAAGAAAGCGGCGGGAGAAGAATAAATCATTCGAAGAACTATTGGGTGAAAGCAATCTGAACTGGAAGAACTATAAATGAAGAGCAGGGAGCAGTTTTAAGAGGGCTTGCTCCCTTTTTCTGTTCAGGAAGACCATTCCTTGCTGATATTCCTTTATTTTATAAAGTATAACGATTATATTAAAGATAAGTTCGATATGCTTTCATATCGGATGGACTACTATTAGCTGGTGATATGATGCAAAGTAAAATAGAAAAAGTACTGGAAGACCAATTATGTTTCCTGCTTTATGCAAGTTCAAGGGAAATGACGAAGAAATATAAACCGCTGCTTGATAAACTCGAAGTGACATATCCTCAATATCTTGTTCTTCTTCTATTATGGGAACAGGATACACTTACAGTAAAAAAGCTAGGGGAGCTCCTTGCCCTCGACTCAGGAACGCTTACCCCCATGTTGAAACGAATGGAGCAGAATGGCTTGATTATCCGTGAACGTTCCACTGAAGATGAACGGTCTGTCATGATTAAGTTGACGGAAAAGGGACTTGGTTTACAGGAAGAGGCCTGTTTAATTCCCGATCGCATTTCGGCTATGTCGGGTGAGGATAAGAAGGTGGTTGAGGATTTAAAAGCTTCACTGATCCAACTATTGAAAACATTACAGAAATTTTAGCAAAGAGACGCTTGGGAACCCCAAGCGTCTTTTTGTCGGATATTCACGAAGAAGGTCCGTTAATCTACATCTATTTCAAAGGCGACGTCCACATTACCGTTGATTGCTTTTGAATAAGGGCACATTTGATGTGCTTTATGAACAAGGGTTTCGAATGTCTCCTTGTCGACCCCGGATCCCTTCACAGCCAAAGTTACAGCCAAGCTGTACTGATGCATCTCACCCATCAATAGGCTGACGCTTGCGGTGACTTTGGAATCGAAAGAAACGCGTTCAATTTTACCAACTGATTGCAAAGCACTATCAAAACATGCAGCATATCCAGCTGCAAAAAGCTGTTCCGGATTAGATGCTTCAGGCATCTGTTTAGCCCTTGGTGTTCCAGGCATCGCAATATCAACCGTGAAGTTGCCGTCAGCAGAAATTGCCGTTCCTTCTCTTCCGCCATCAACTGTTACAGACGTTGTAAATATTGTTTTTGTCATCATTTTTTTCTCCCTTACCTTCTTATTTTCAATTGTGTACAATTGAATTGTACAACATTGATTTTAGATTGTCCAATGAAAAAGTTGAAAAATCATTTGTATGAAGTTATCGATCAAAATTGGTTTGGAGAGGGATTGGAATTGGAATGATTGGAAACTTGAAAGCGGTACAGAAGCAGTATGGCGAAAAAACGATGGAACGGAAAAAGGCTGCCTATCACGTTGGTTAAACGGGGATAGTGCAGCCTAAAGGTCGTCCTGACATTCTTTTGAAACATTTAGTTATGGTCCTGTTCTTTTTAATCCCGGTGACTTTCATATTTGTTCGCTTTGGTCAACTGCTTCAAGATATCCAACTCGGTTTTGGACAGTGAAGGGCTGTTAGCGGCTTGGCAGTTCTCACGGAGCTGCTGTACTGAGCTTGCTCCAGGTACAACGGTAGCGACGCTAGGATGGGACAATACATATTGAAGAGCCGTTTCATTCAACTTCCTATCAGAAAGTTTGTCCTTTAATTGCGGAAGCAAATCTTTAAGTTCGTGATAGTTATAGTCAAGGTATCCATCCTCATTTGCCTTTTCAAGCATTTTTTCACTAAGCAATCCTTTGGCAAGGGGGCCACGGGCGATGATGCTGATCTGTTTGTTGGCCAAAAGGGACATCCACTCTTCTGGGCGGCGGTCAAGTAGATTAAACTGCATCATCACGGAATCAAGATCAGACTTTTCGGTGAATTCCTTGATTACATTCGGACGAATCGAGGAAATTCCATAATATCGGATATAGCCCTCTTTTTTCAAATCTTCAAATGCTTCTACCGTTTCTCCGATATTGTCTGAAATGGTGCCGCCATGTAACTGATAAAGATCAATATAATCAGTCCCCAATCGCTTTAAGCTATCTTTTACTGCCGTTTTAATATAAGTGCCAGATGGATCCCAGCTCCAGGCATCTTTATTTTCATTCCAGCGGTTTCCGACCTTGGTGGCTATGTATACCTTATCACGGACCGATTTTAAATTCTTTCCGACGATTTCTTCATTCATACCGAAATCATATAAGTCAGCAGTATCAAAATAATTGATTCCTTCATCTAAAGCGGCCTGTATGATTTCGGATGCCTGATTTTCAACAGTCCCCAATGACATGCATCCGAGCCCGATTTCAGAAACTAGCAAGTCTGAATTTCCTAGTCTGCGTGTTTTCATGTTATCCACTCCCTTTACATTCATTGTAAGGGAGAAATCCATTTCACTCAAAGAATTCACTTGATCCGTTTTAAAGAAGTGGGCGGCACCTGATCATGTATGTCGGCAATCCAATCATTGATATAGACATATTGATTTTGTAATTGTTTTAGTTTTTGAAGGATTTCCCAACTCTTTCCGGATAAAGTAACGCTTTTTTCCAATACGTAAACTTTCATTAAATCGCCCTCCATCTCTATTATGGTAAAATGTATGAGGAATCATGCTGCAATTAGAACAGAGGAGTGGTCAGGATGAAAAAATTTGAAGAAAAAACGCTGTCTTCGGAAAAAATCTTCACAGGAAAGGTAATCAGCCTGCAAGTGGATGATGTAGAGCTTCCTGATGGGAAAACGGGTAAACGTGAAATAATCAAACATCCGGGAGCGGTTGCCATCATAGCTCTCACGGCAGAAAATAAAATCATCATGGTTGAACAGTACCGTAAAGCGCTGGAGAGAAGCTTGGTGGAAATTCCTGCAGGAAAGCTGGAAAAAGGCGAAGAACCGGTTCTGTCGGCTGAACGGGAGCTGGAAGAGGAGACAGGTTATGAATGTGGAAAAATGGAGCACATCATATCATTCTATACATCCCCAGGTTTCGCCGATGAATTGGTCCACCTGTATGTGGCCCACAATTTGAAAAAGAAAGAAAATGCGGCCCCACTGGATGAAGATGAATTTGTCGAGATGCTTGAACTCACGTTGGAGGAAGCTCAAACTTACCTGGATGAAGGGAAGATCCAGGATGCCAAAACGGCATATGCAGTTCAGTATCTGCAGTTGAAAAAGGCGATGACATCATAAATGAAAGAGTTTTACGCTGACCTGCATATCCATATAGGCAGAACGAGAAGCGGAAGGGCCGTAAAAATAACAGGTGCTAAAACGTTAACCTTCAGCAATGTGCTGCAAGTGGCAAGTGAAAGGAAGGGTCTTGATCTAATCGGGATAATCGATTGCCATTCTCCTGAAATTATCGAAGAGATCGAAGCGGGGATTCTGGATGGCGAAATCACGGAAAAGCTTGAAGGCGGACTTCAATACAAGAATACAACCATCATTCCAGGCTCGGAGATTGAAATTTATGATCAGAATTGTAAGGGACCGATCCATGTCCTCGCCTATTTTCCCACTTTAAAAGCGATGAAGGACTTCTCCTCATGGATGAGCGGACATGTTAAAAATATCACCTTGAGCTCCCAAAGGATTTATTGTGATGGAAGAACGCTGCAAAAGATCGTTAAGTCACTGGGCGGCCTGTTTATCCCGGCACATGTTTTCACCCCATTTAAAAGCTTGTATGGAAAAGGGGTGCGATCCAGTCTGACAGAAGTATTCGATCCGAAGCTAATTGATGCCATCGAACTTGGTTTAAGTTCAGATACAGAAATGGTCAAGGATATCGAGGAGTTGGACTCCTATGTATTCGTGACAAATTCCGATGCGCATTCGCTTGGGAAAATCGCTCGTGAATATCAAAAAGTCCTGCTTGAAGAACCAAGTTTCAATGAGCTGGCAAAAGCCCTTAAAGAAAAAGGGAATCGTAAGGTGACTGTTAATTATGGATTGAACCCCTTATTGGGAAAGTATCATCAAACCGTATGTTCAGGGTGCTTACACCAGGTATTGAGGGATAGTGAACAATGTCCCGAATGTGGTAATAAATCCATTATTAAAGGGGTATCGTCCAGGATCGAAGAACTCTCCATTTCCGAGATGGAAGGAAGATACGGAAGGGAAAGGCCGCCATATATCCATCAAGTACCACTCGATTTCATCCCAGGACTCGGACCTAAATCCATGGAAAAACTGCTGGTGGCATTTGGAACAGAGATGAATATCCTTCATGAAGTTACGCTTGAACAGCTCATGGAAATCGTTCCTGAAAAATTGGCGGGCTACATCGATTCTGCCAGAAAAGGAACGCTTTCTTTTGAAGTGGGGGGCGGAGGAAAGTACGGAAAGGTCAAAAAGGAATTAACCTGAAAAAAAGTCCTGACAGATGAGATCTGTCAGGACTTTTTTAGTTTTTTGTTTTTGCATAAATGGAGGTGTCCCGTACTTCCTTGCCGTCTGCACTAAGGCAATCATTACGCAAAATTCCTTCAAGGGTGTACCCCAGCTTCTCGGGAATCCGGTTGCTGGCAATATTATTAGGGTCACAGCGGATTTCGACTCGTTTTGCGCCATAATGGTAAAAGGCGAATTTGGTTAACTTTTCCACTGCCTCCATCATGTAGCCCAGTTTACTGTATCTCGTATCAATCCAATAGCCAATTTCGAATTTAGGGATATCCCAGTTAATTCGGTGCAGACCAGTGGAACCGATGAATTGATCGTCTTCTTTCCTATAAATATGGAGTCTAATATCCTCTTTTAAAATAAAGTCCGCAAAGGACTTAAGGACGTTCTGTTCAGAAGTTTCCAAAGAAACATCTTGATGGGCAAACGGCAGCCACTGTTTCAATTCAGGTTTAGAATGGACAATGGCTTCGTGAACGTCCAGGCCATCGCCAGGCTGACAAGGTCTTAGATATAATCGTGGGGTTTCAATTTTTTCGGGAAAATCCATTAATATAGCTTTCATATCCTGCCTCCATATCATTGGTATGGAAAATTATAACATGAATTGGGTTCAAAGTGTTCGGCTGAGGGGTAAGTTTTCTTAGCATAAACGAGAGAGAGAAAACATAGATTCTAGTAAGCGGAGTTGGGAGGATGAAAGATGAAAAAAAAATCTGTCGTACAAAATGCCGTAATGAAACATATTAACGAACATTCCTCATTATATGTCTTTATCACTGTGCTTTTTTTGATGGGTGTCATTTTTGGGGCAATATTGGTGAATAGTTTGAGCTTTACCCAAAAGGAAGACTTGTTCTATTATTTATCGCAATTTTTCGGACAAGTATCCAAAGGTGAATTTGCATCTTCGCATGATATGTTCAGCCAAAGTATTATGCATAATATAAAATATATCGGGGTCATCTGGATTCTCGGAATATCGGTCATCGGTTTGCCTGTCATCCTGGTTTTGTTATTTATAAAAGGGATGGTTGTTGGATTCACAGTCGGCTTTTTAGTCAATCAAATGGGATGGAGCGGGTTCTTATTATCGTTTGTCGCTATTCTGCCCCAAAATATATTCATCGTCCCGATATTCATCGTAATAACTGTCCTTGCCGTCTCACTATCAATGAAAATGATCAGCCGGATTTTCCTTAAGCAGGTTCGTGAACCGCTGAAGCCGATAATTTCACGGTATATTTTCTCATTGGTTTTGTCGGGGTTATTTTTGATTACGGCTGCTGCATTTGAAGCGTACCTATCCCCTTCTTTAATGAAAAATGTCGTAAGTTTATTGGGTCATTAATGAAAATTTGCCGTTCGTGGAAATTTTTTTATCATTAACAAGAAATCTATTTTGACAGTTTTCCCTCTTTTGATATAATGGATAGGATAGCGGCGCGGGAGGGAATATTAGGTATGGAAATAGAAAACAGAATTGATAGGATAAAAAAGCAGTTACACTCGTCCAGCTACAAATTAACGCCTCAGCGAGAAGCGACCGTCCGCGTTTTACTTGAGCATGAAGAGGATCATTTAAGCGCAGAAGACGTTTACCTCCTTGTCAAAGAAAAGTCGCCGGAAATTGGATTGGCAACAGTTTACCGTACGCTAGAGTTGCTGACTGAATTGAAGATAGTAGATAAAATTAACTTTGGAGACGGGGTTTCCCGTTATGATTTAAGACAAGAAGGAGCTGCGCATTTCCATCATCATCTTGTTTGTGTGGAATGTGGTGCGGTAGATGAGATCCAGGAAGACCTACTTGAAGACGTAGAAGACATTGTGGAACGCGACTGGAACTTCAAGATAAAAGACCATAGATTAACCTTTCATGGCATTTGTCATCGATGTCATGACAAAGAAGAAAATTAAGGTGAATGAAGTCGGACCTTTTCCATTTAATGGAGAAGGTTTTCTGCATTTTAAAAGCCTATTTTCTCAAGTAAGAGCTGTTTTTGTTTTCTCCTTTCCGAAACACGTATAAAACTTGTCCCGTTGGGCATAGATTGATACAAAGGATCGAATGGGAGGGGAAAGATGATGAAAACATCATTATCGCTTGTTTTGCATACGGTTAAAGTGATGGTTCTCTTTGTTAGCTTCACTGTTCTTTTTTATATAGGAATGGTATGGTTAAATCAGGAATATCAAAGTTATCATCGTTATGATGAACCGAAAGGCATGGCTGTAAAGGTATCGAAGGCTGTTGATACGGGTGATGATGCATGGCTTGAACGCTTAATGTTGTTTTATTTAAACGGGGAGTAATGAATATGGAGAATCAAATTAGGGATTTCATTCATTTTTTAACCATTGAAAAAGGACTTGCCAAGAATACGCTCGTCTCGTATGAGCGTGACTTAAGATCATATTGGAGCTATCTGAAAGATGTCGAAACCATTGAAGATTGGAATGATTCACGGCGGGGGAACATCTTGCATTTTCTTGTGCATTTGAAGGATCAAGGGAAATCATCGAAGACGGTGGCGCGTCATATAGCCTCCATTCGGTCTTTTCATCAATTTCTTCTAAGGGAAAAAGTAACGGATCAGGATCCGTCCATACATATTGAAACGCCAAAACCGGAACGAAGCCTTCCAAAGGTATTAAGCATGGAAGAGGTTGAAGCACTATTGGAAGCCCCGAAGAAAATGGATGAATTTGGTTTGCGCGATAAGGCGATGCTAGAACTGATGTATGCGACGGGTATGCGTGTCAGTGAGTTGATATCCATGGATATGAGTGATGTCCATGCATCGATGGGTTTTGTCCGTTGTGTAGGGAAAGGGAATAAAGAGAGGATCATTCCGATTGGCCAAACTGCATTGGGAGCGATTGAACATTATATGGATAGTTCCCGGGGGAAAATGGCCAGCCCCAAGCACAGGACAGATTCACTTTTTTTGAATCATCATGGCAACAGGCTGACAAGGCAGGGATTTTGGAAGATTCTAAAAAAACTTGTAAAATCGGCACAAATAGAAAAAGAAATAACACCGCATACACTAAGACATTCTTTCGCGACACATCTATTGATGAACGGGGCTGATTTACGTGCCGTCCAAGAAATGCTGGGTCATGCGGATATTTCGACAACTCAAATTTATACACATATTACGAACGTACGGATCAAGGATGTTTATTCAAAATTCCATCCGCGAGCTTAAAAGAATAGTAGAATGATAGAGAGGTTGTGAATTTAACTGCGAGGCAGTTGAAGGAGCAGCCTTTTTTTCATCGTGGACTTTCCTGCTATAATGGCTGCTGATGATTCTTGCCACGTCAAATGGCACTTTGTTTCATTCCGAAATATATTATTTGTCTCCATCATGGTAATCGTTTACAATGTAGAGAGGTCAGACTTCTGACGTTCTCGCGATTTCATTTAAATGAAGAGTAACTGAGCAGAATAAGGGTATTATAGAGAGTATAAAAAGTGATTTACTATTTTAGGAGGAATGACTCATGAAAGGGAATTCAGCATTTAAACGAATATTTGTAATAGTTATGGATTCAGTTGGAATTGGCGAAGCACCTGATGCAGATTTATTCGGCGATAAAGGGGCGGATACACTCGGCCATATCGCAGAAAAAATGAATGGATTGAACATGCCGACTCTCGCAAAATTGGGTTTAGGCAATATCCGTGAAATCAAGGGAATTGATAAAGCTCAGCAACCTCTCGCATACTATACGAAAATGAAAGAAGCCTCTACAGGAAAAGATACGATGACTGGGCATTGGGAAATAATGGGATTGAATATATCGACTCCATTCCGTGTATTTCCAGATGGTTTTCCTGAATTATTAGTCAATGAACTCGAGGCGAAGATGGGGCGGGGAATTATTGGGAACGTCCCGGCAAGCGGCACGGAAATCATTGAAAGACTTGGCGAGGAACATATGAAAACGGGGGCGCTGATCGTATATACATCAGCTGATTCCGTATTACAGATTGCTGCACATGAAGATATCGTCCCGATAGACGAATTATACAAGATTTGTGAAATTGCCCGTGAAGTGACAATGGCTGATGAGTTCAAGGTTGGACGCGTGATTGCCAGACCGTTCACAGGTGAACCAGGCAACTTCAAAAGAACGCCTAACCGTCATGATTATGCATTGAAGCCTTTTAACCGGACAGTAATGGATGAATTGAAGGATTCTGGATATGATGTGCTCGCAATCGGGAAGATCTCGGATATCTTTGATGGGGAAGGCGTCACTGAATCATTAAGGACCGTATCCAATATGGATGGAATGGATAAATTAATCCAAACTGTAGAACAGGATTTCAAAGGGTTAAGTTTCCTTAATCTTGTCGACTTCGATGCTTTATACGGTCACCGCCGCGATCCAGAGGGATACGGAAAGGCATTGGAAGAATTCGATGCTAGGATGCCGGAAGTCCTTGATAAACTGAAAGAGGATGATTTATTGATCATCACTGCAGATCACGGGAATGATCCGGTCCATGAAGGAACCGATCACACACGTGAATATGTACCATTATTAGTCTATTCCAAACGATTTAAAGAAGGTGCCGAACTCCCGATAAGAGATACATTTGCTGATATTGGGGCGACGGTCGCTGCTAATTTTGATGTGAAAATGCCTGCCTTCGGGAAAAATATATTGGGCGATCTAAATTTAGGGGAGATTAAATAGATGTTTAATAAAATAGAGACTGCTGCGTCATTTATAAAAAGTAAAATTGAAGGCTCTCCGGAGATAGGACTGATTCTTGGTTCCGGACTTGGAGTATTGGCGGATGAAATTGAAAATCCCATAACGATTCCATACCACGAAATCCCGGAATTCCCGGTATCGACTGTTGAAGGACACGCTGGACAGCTTGTCATTGGTCATTTAAGCGGCAAAAAAGTTGTAGCCATGCAAGGACGTTTCCACTTTTATGAGGGTTACTCCATGGAGAAGGTCACTTTTCCTGTACGTGTAATGAAACTTCTTGGTGTTGAGCAGCTAATTGTAACGAATGCTGCCGGAAGCGTTAATGAAAGCTATGAACCAGGTGACTTGATGCTCATTACGGATCATATTAATTTAATGGGGGCAAACCCATTGATTGGTCCTAATGAAGAGCGTTTCGGCCCTAGATTCCCTGATATGTCGGAGGCTTATAATAAAGACCTTCGGACGCAAGCAAAAAAAATAGCAGCTTCACTAGGATTGGATATTAAAGAAGGTGTCTATATCGGAAATACAGGACCGACCTATGAGACACCGGCAGAAGTGAAAATGGCAAGGATCCTTGGCGGGGATGCAGTTGGTATGTCGACAGTTCCGGAAGTTATCGTAGCAAGGCATAGTGATATGAAGGTGCTCGGAATCTCATGCCTTACCAATATGGCCGCAGGCATTCTCGATCAGCCTTTGTCGCATGAAGAGGTAATTGAAACGACGGAAAAAGTGAAAAGCAGTTTTCTGGAATTTGTTAAGAATATCGTTAAAGACATTTAAAAAGAACCAAAAAATACAAGTACACCTAAAGAGAAGCGGTGTCTTTAAAAAAGTAGGGATTCTAATATGAGAATGGTAGATTTAATCGAGAAAAAGCGTGATGGAAAGGCTCTTACTACAGAAGAAATACAGTTCATCATCAAAGGGTTTACCGATGGATCGATTCCGGATTACCAAATGAGCGCTTGGTCAATGGCTGTTTATTTCAAAGGCATGAATGAGCAGGAACGTGCTGATCTAACGATGGCAATGGTCGAATCAGGAGATCAAATTGATTTATCGATGATTGAAGGAATTAAGGTCGATAAACATTCAACAGGCGGTGTTGGTGATACCACAACCCTGGTGCTTGGACCATTGGTTGCTGCTGTAGGTGTTCCAGTGGCAAAAATGTCAGGACGCGGTCTTGGCCATACAGGCGGAACGATCGATAAATTGGAGTCTGTAAAAGGATTTCATGTCGAAATAGAAAATGACGAGTTCATTCGACTTGTTAATAAAAATAAGATAGCTGTCATTGGACAAAGTGGTAACCTTACTCCAGCCGATAAAAAGTTATATGCATTACGAGATGTTACGGCTACCGTTAACAGTATAGGGTTGATTGCTGGCTCGATCATGAGTAAGAAAATCGCCGCTGGTGCTGATGCAATCGTTCTTGATGTTAAAACGGGAGCGGGCGCTTTCATGAAAACTCTCGAAGATTCCGAAGAGTTGGCGCATGCAATGGTTAGCATTGGAAACAATGTGGGGCGAAATACGATGGCTGTCATTTCCGATATGAGCCAACCGTTGGGTTATGCAATCGGAAATGCTTTAGAAGTGAAGGAAGCCATCGATACGCTTAAAGGAGAGGGACCGGAAGATTTAACGGAACTTTCTTTAACACTGGGAAGCCATATGGTATACCTTGCCAAAAAGGCAAGCTCGCTGGAAGAAGCAAGAACCTTGCTGGAAAATGCGATTAAGGATGGTTCTGCACTTAACTCATTCAAGGTTTTCCTGGAAGCGCAGGGAGGCGATGGTTCGGTTGTAGATCAGCCGGAAAAACTACCGCAGGCTGCTCATACTTTCGAGCTGGAAGCGAAAGAGGACGGATATGTATCGGAAATCATCGCTGATGAAGTAGGAACGGCAGCTATGCTGTTAGGCGCCGGGCGGGCGACAAAAGAATCAGAGATTGATTTGGCAGTCGGACTGGTACTTCGTAAAAAAATCGGGGAAACCGTGGCAAAAGGTGAATCCCTTGTGACGATTTACAGCAACTTTGAAGATGTTTCAAAGGTGAAAGAAAAATTGTATGAGAGCATTGCGATTTCAAAAGAGAAAATAGAAAAACCTACATTGATCTATAAAGAGATCATGGAATAAGCATTTTCCAAAAAAAAGGCCGTGCTTTTGATGAACTGCACCCCAATTGTTAGACACTATCAAACAATTGGAGGTGCTATTTTTTATGACAAAATATTCATTAGAGTTGAAATTAAAAGCTGTCCTTGCTTATTTAGTAGGAGTTGACTCATTTAGAACTGTAGCCAATCAATTTAATACCAGTTTGACTCCTTTAAAGCAATGGGTGGCGCATTATAAAGAACATGGTATAGAAGGGCTAATGTCTACCTATACAAATTATGATTAGCTTTAAGATGGATGTACTAAACTATATGAACGATTTTGGAGTGTCTTGTACCCATGCAGCTGCTGTGTATAACATTGCTTCTTCTTCAATATTACTAAGTGGCTAAAGCAATTGGAGGGGAAAGGAGTTGACGCTCTTGAAACGAAGAAAAAGGGGCGTCCATCCATGAAAAAAGATACGAAGAAAAAACCAGTAGAAGGGTCATTAGAGGCGTTACAGGCTGAAAATGAAAGATTACGTGCAGAGAATGCATATTTAAAAAGGTTGAGAGCCTTAGTTCAAGAAAGCGAAGCGTCCGAACGCAAAAAGCGAAAGTAGTACATGAACTAGGGGAGATTTTAATTTAAAGGGCTACTGCTGTCCATCGCAAATCTGCACGGAGTACCTATTATTATTGGATTAACGCCTTCGGGCGTCAGGATAAATACGAAGAAATAAAGCCAGTTATCAAGGAGATATTTCATACGAATAAAGGGAGATACGGGTATCGACGCATTACATTGGAATTACGTAATAGAGGGATTCAAATGAACCATAAAACGGTCCTTCGATTAATGAAGGAGTTAGGGCTAAAGTGTCTGGTCCGAATGAAGAGATACCGTTCATACAAAGGCAAGATTGGAAAGGTTGCGCCTAATATCCTCAATCGTAATTTTAAGGCAATAAAGCCAAATCAAAAATGGGTCACGGACGTAACTGAATTTCATTTATAAGGTAGAAAAGTTGTATTTATCGCCCATTCTAGACTTATTTAATGGAGAGATCATTGCTTACAATATCGAATCACGTCCTATTTATCCCTTAGTCTCCAAGATGCTTGACCAAACCTTTATGCGATTGGAATCGAAAGATTCCCCCATTCTTCATTCAGATCAGGGCTGGCATTACCAGATGAAACAATACTCATATGATTTGAAAAGACACAACATTATACAAAGCATGTCCCGCAAAGGAAATTGTTTAGACAATGCAGTCATAGAAAACTTCTTTGGCTTACTAAAATCTGAATTACTTTATTTACAGAAGTTTGACAGCATGGAGCATTTCAAACAAGAACTAGAAGATTATATCCATTATTACAATCACCGACGAATCAAAGTGAAATTAAAAGGCATGAGCCCAGTAGATTACCGGGTTCATGCCCTCAAGGTTGCCTAATTAAATAAAGTGTCTAACTTTTTGGGTTCACTTCAGCTTTTGAGCGGCCTTTTTACGTCTATCCCATTGAATGTTTAAAAGAGGATGCCCATGCGCATCCTCTTTTAATTTGGTTAACTTTGTTACCCGATATCCAGTATATGTTCAAAATTCATCTTTA
The DNA here is from genome assembly GCF_030817135.1 of Peribacillus sp. V2I11. NCBI lineage: Bacteria > Bacillati > Bacillota > Bacilli > Caryophanales > Bacillaceae > Peribacillus > Peribacillus sp. V2I11. The sequence goes on from NZ_JAUSYW010000001.1 coordinate 4,324,125, forward strand.
TTTGTATAAAAATGGGTTTAATGGAAAAAATAAAACCTATAAAGATTGGAGGGTATGGAGATGAAGCGGATTCTTTCTCTATTTTTAACCGTATTGGTAGCAATGGGTTTTAGCATCCCGCATACAAAAGCAGCTGAAGAAAAAGGAGTCGAATTGGCGGCAAATGCTAAATCCGCTATTTTGATTGAACGGGATACAGGTACTGTTCTCTATGATAAAAATGCAGATGCTCGTCTTTCACCGGCAAGCATGACGAAAATCATGACGATGCTGCTGATCATGGAGGCAATCGATAAAGGCGAACTTAGCATGAAGGAGAAAATCAGGACTAGTGAGTATGCAGCATCGATGGGCGGTTCCCAGATCTTCCTCGAGCCAGGTGAAGAAATGACCACAGAACAAATGCTCAAGGGCATCTCGATTGGTTCGGCGAATGATGCATCGGTGGCGATGGCTGAACGTCTTGAAGGATCGGAAGAAGAGTTTGTTAGGAAAATGAACAAAAAGGTGAAAGACCTCGGGTTGAAAAATACAAAGTTCCAAAACGCAACAGGCTTACCTGTTAAAGATCATTACAGTTCTGCACATGATATGTCGATCATGGCGAAGGAATTATTGAAATACGATACGATTACAAGGTTCACGGGTACATATGAAGATTATCTCCGTGAAAATACCGAAAAGAAATTCTGGCTTGTCAACACGAACAGATTGGTGAAATTTTATCCTGGGGTCGATGGACTGAAGACAGGATTCACAAATGAAGCGAAGTATTGTTTGACAGCGACTGCTAAAAAAGGGAATATGCGCGTCATTGCCGTCGTTTTCGGAGCTGTTTCTCCAAAGGAACGAAACGCTCAGGTCACCAAGATGCTGGATTATGCATTTTCACAATACATCACATACCCGATTTATAAACGCGGCGAGGTGTTAGGTGAAGCCAAGGTAAGTAAAGGCCAAAAGAAATCCGTGGTGGGAGTGACAAGTGAACCTATTTCAGTTTTGACAGCCAAAAACGGAACGGCAAAGGACTTCACAAAAAAAATCACGCTTGATAAAGATTTGGCTGCCCCGATTAAAAAAGGTGATGAAATTGGTACGCTTGAATTGAAGAAAAACGGTAAGGTGTATGTCGAATCTCCGATTGTTGCGAAGGAAACTGTTGAAAATGCCACTTGGTGGCAATTGTATAAACGGGCATTCGGCATGTTTACCCAGGCGAAATAGAATAAATTGTCGCAATGCCTGTTAATCGTACTAATTTAGGCGAAACTCCACTAGTTTTGCTAGTAAGGAGGAATCGGCAGGTGAAAAAGAGAATTTGACTCTTTATAAGACAGTGAAGGAGGCTGTATATAATGAGTCTTACGATTAATATGGAGGCGAAAAATCGCGTATTGTGCATTCGTCTCAAAGGTGATTTAGATCATCATACAGCAGAAAAATTGAAAAACCAGGCAGAGGCAGCCATTCAAAAGCATAATATCAAGCATATTATCCTCAACATGGAAGAATTGGATTTTATGGACAGTTCAGGACTCGGAGTTATTTTAGGGCGTTATAAGCAGGTAAACAAAAAGCAAGGTGAAATGGTGGTCTGTGCAATTTCTCCAGCAGTAAAGCGGTTATTTGAGATGTCAGGGTTGTTTAAAATTGTTAAAATGGAACTATCCGAAAAAAACGCTTTGCAAAGACTGGGGGTTGCCTAAGATGAAAAATAAAATGGAAACGAAATTTTCTGCACTTAGCCAAAATGAATCTTTTGCCAGGGTAACTGTTGCGGCATTCATCGCCCAACTGGACCCGACGATGGATGAATTGACAGAAATCAAGACTGTCGTGTCGGAAGCCGTTACGAATTCGATTATCCATGGGTATGAGAGTGACCCGGAAGGTTGGGTCTATATTTCAGTGGTCATCGAAGGAGATACTGTGGAATTGACCATCCGGGATGAAGGACTGGGCATTGAAGATGTCGAGGAGGCTAAACAGCCGTTATTTACGACAAAACCCGAACTTGAACGTTCCGGTATGGGATTCACCATCATGGAAAACTTCATGGATGAAATCAATATAATTTCCCATAAGGGCGAAGGCACGATCATTCGATTAAAAAAGCACTTAACTACAAGCAGAGCTTTGTGCAATTAAGGGAGACTTGCATATGGATGTGGAGGTTAAAAACGAGAAGAGCAAGAAAGGCCAGCCCCATTTAAAAGATGAGGAATTGCGGAATTTAATCCAACGCAGCCAAAGCGGTGACCAAGATGCGAGGAATCTGATTGTCAATAGCAATCTGAGGCTTGTATGGTCAGTAGTGCAAAGATTCCTCAATCGAGGCTACGAACCGGATGACCTTTATCAAATAGGCTGTATTGGTCTGTTGAAGTCCGTGGATAAATTTGACTTATCGTTTGAAGTGAAATTCTCAACGTATGCTGTGCCTATGATCATTGGTGAAATCCAACGTTTTATCCGTGATGACGGAACGGTTAAAGTGAGCCGGTCATTAAAGGAAATGGCAAATAAAATTCGCAGGGCCAAAGAGGAACTTTCAAAGACGTATGGCCGTGTTCCGACCGTCAATGAATTGGCGGAACACCTTGAGCTGTCGCCAGAGGAAATCATCATGGCCCAAGAAGCTAGCAGGAGCCCTTCATCCATCCATGAAACGGTTTACGAAAATGATGGAGATCCGATTACTCTTCTTGACCAGATTGCCGACCATAATGAAACATCCTGGTTTGATCAAATCGCTTTGAAAGAAGCCATACATGAATTGAATGAACGTGAAAGGCTGATTGTTTTCCTGAGGTATTATAAAGATCAGACGCAATCGGAAGTGGCGGCAAGGCTTGGTATTTCCCAAGTCCAGGTGTCAAGGCTGGAAAAGAAGATTCTTCAGCAAATGAAAAACCACATGAATCAGTGATTCATGTGGTTTTTTTTGAGCTGAAAATAGGGGTGGGGTCGAATTTTTTAGTTGAATTTAGGATTAAAAACGAATATTATAGTAAAGGTCGCGTTTTTCATTCGTTTTTTTATCGTACACTCAACGAATAATGATCACGAAAAGCGTCGATGCAGTACAATTTTAGGACACCTTGCCTTTTCGTGCAAACGGTTGTCGGTGTTTCCTTTAGATCTGGAGGTCTAAAATATGTTTATGGAAAAGTTTTTCTCCCTGAAAGAAAATGGGACGGATGTCCGTACAGAAGTCATGGCGGGTGTTACGACATTTTTAACTATGGTTTATATCCTTATTGTGAATCCGGCTTTATTGTCTTCAATCGGAATTCCATTTGAACAAGTTTTCATGGCAACGGTCATATCAGCGGTGATAGGCACCCTTATCATGGGGCTCGTTGCAAAATACCCGATTGCGATAGCACCAGGTATGGGTTTGAATGCTTATTTTGCCAGCGTGGTGGGGGCACAGGGCCTCTCATACCAGACTGTGTTCGGTACGGTTTTCATTGCTGGTTTGCTATTTCTATTAATTAGCGTGACAAGCTTGCGTAAAATGATAATTGATGCAATTCCTAACTCATTAAAATATGGCATCACATCCGGAATTGGTTTATTCATTGCGTTTATCGGATTGAAAAATGCTGGAATCGTAGTGCCTAATGAATCAACGATGGTGACGCTTGGCGATTTGCATCAGCCTGGAACCGTTTTAGCGTTAGCAGGCTTATTCATTACCTTGATTTTTATGGCCCGTAATATTAAAGGGGCCATTTTCATTGGTATGATCATTACGGCAATCATTGGCTACTTTATTGGTTTGCTCAACTTCGATGGGGTATTATCTGTACCTCCAACACCGGTATTTTTCGATATCGACATTGCTGGGGTCTTCACGAATTCTTTATATTCAATTGTTTTCGCCTTTTTACTTGTGACGATTTTTGATACGACAGGAACCTTGATTGGCGTGACGGAACAGGCAGGACTAACGAAAGATGGGAAAATCCCTCGTGCCAAGAAAGCCTTTTTAGGTGATGCGATTGCGACGACAGTCGGCTCGATGTTTGGTACAAGCCCTTCAACGGCCTATGTTGAATCGAGCACGGGGGTGGCCGCAGGCGGGCGTACGGGATTAACCGCTACTGTCGTGGCAATCTTGTTTGCTGCATCGATTTTCTTTTCTCCATTGATATCGGCAATTTCTTCAGTTCAAGCAATTACAGCTCCCGTTTTGATCATCGTAGGATGTTTCATGATGGAAGGACTGGCTAAAGTCAATTGGAAAATCTTCGATGAAGCATTTCCGGCATTTGCAATCATTTTAACGATGCCGCTTACTTCAAGTATATCTACAGGGATTGCAATCGGGTTCATTACATATCCCCTTATGAAGGTATTCAGTGGTAAGGGGAAATCGGTACATCCGCTCATTTATATTTTTGGATTGATATTTTTGGTTCAGCTGATTTTCTTCCCCACTCATTAATGTATGAATGTAAATCAAAAAGACATGCTGTCATTGCAGCGTGTCTTTTTTTGTTTTCAATTTAGTAATATTTGGACATGGTTCACTTCCTGCATTTTCAATTGGTTTCCAATCCATACTACTAGCATAAGGAAATAAAAGGTCGGGATGTGATGATAGTGGCAGTTGTATATATCAGGATGAGGAACCGTGTACAAGTAAAGGGAAATCAAACGGTGAGGATAAAAGATATTGCAAGGATAATCGGACCTGAAGAAGTGATCACCATAATTGAAGAAATCATATTATTAACGGTCAAGAAGGAAGATAGGAATATTATTGTCATTGATTTGGCTCAAGTTATCATGGCCATCCGCAAGATGGATCAGACTATTGAAGTGGAGACATTCGGGCCCTCCCAAACGATCATCGAAATCATCCTTTCGAAAAAGAAAATGTCATACCTGACATTCGCCTTAGTTTGGTTTTTGTTATTTGTCGGCGGCGGGATGACGATCATGAATTTTCATGTGGATGTCAGCATGGGGGAAGTGCATCAAAAAATCTTTACTATAATAACGGGAAAAGTGGAGGATAAGCCGTTATTGATCCAAATCCCATACAGCTTCGGTCTTGGTATAGGCATGATTCTATTTTTTAATCACTTCTTTAAAAAACGCTTCAATGAGGAACCTAGTCCGCTCGAGGTTGAAATGTTCAACTATCAGCAGGATTTGGACCGTTATGTAATCATGAATGAAAATAAGGAGAACGTGCGCCGCCTTGATGACCGGTAAAATCATCTTCGGAATCTTTGTCGGTTTAGCTGGGGGGTTTGCGACAGGTGCCGGTTTTGTAGCGTTTTTAACTGTACTTGGGGTGATTCCGAGACTGACTCAACTGACAAAAACAATGAAAATGATACATTACTACGAAGGAGCTATCATTGCCGGCGTTGTCGCAGGAACATGGTTAGGATTACAGGAAACGGAATTTTCCCTCCCGCATTTTTTATTAATTCCGATCGGTTTGGCTGACGGGATCTTTAATGGGATGCTTGCTGCTGCCTTAACTGAAGTCCTGAATGTATTTCCGGTTCTGTCAAAGCGAATCGGAATTCAAGAGAAAATCATTTATCTGTTAATGGCACTCGTATTGGGAAAAATAGCCGGATCATTATTCCAATGGATTTATTTTGTCGATTTATAAGTTTATGAGGTAACTATTCCTGATGATGAAAGGTAGGCCCAAGATGGTGACCAAACGAAAAGTGATATTGATTACGGATGGAGATGAGTATGCGAAACGGGCTGTCGAGCATGTAGCCAAGGAAATTGGGGGAAGATGTATCTCCATGTCCCAGGGTAATCCATCACGATATACGGGCTTGGAGCTAGTTGAATTAATAAAAAAGGCGAAGTATGATCCAGTATTGGTCATGTTTGATGATAGCGGTTTCATCGGTGAAGGATCCGGCGAACAGGCAATGAAGGTAGTTGCAGGTCACCCTGATATTAATGTCCTTGGAGTGATAGCCGTCGCTTCAAAGTCTAGAAGGGAAGAATGGACCAAGGTGGATATCTGTATTGACCGTGATGGCAATTTGACACCGAACGGGGTTGATAAATACGGCGCCGAGGAATTCGAACTGGGTAAGATTACAGGGGATACAGTGTATTGCATCGATCAATTGCATGTTCCCATAGTAGTGGGGATAGGGGATATCGGAAAAATGTCCCACCAGGACGATTTTAAAAGAGGAGCACCGATAACGAAGCTAGCGGTGGATATCATATTGGAAAGGAGTGGTCATGATGACTTCAGAAAAACCTGAAAACATGAAACCGATTCCGGATAGGGTAGCGGAAGTTGACGCGTACATGAAAGAGAAAGTAGGTCTGGGCGTCAGCTTCGACTTAGGGGTAAGAAGGATAAAGGTCCTTAGAAAAGATGTGCATCTTTACTATATAAACGGGCTGACTGATACAGAGTTCATCATGGAAATCCTCGAATCTCTAATCCATAACAAAAATGCTGAAATCTTGACTACTAAAGTTTTTGATGCAGTCAAAGACTTGCTCGTACACCAATCCGTTGAGGAAATAAAGACGATGGATGAGCTTGTTGATCAGGTATTATCCGGTTTAATAGTCATTGTTGTTGATGGTAAACCAATAGGATTGGTTGTGGATGTCAGGAGTTATCCCGGGAGACAGCCAGTAGAACCCGATACGGAAAAAGTCGTCCGTGGATCAAGGGATGGTTTTGTTGAGAATATCATCGTTAATACAGCGATAACGAGACGGAGGATCCGGGATGAAAGATTACGTTTCGAAATGTTGCATGTAGGTGAACGATCGAAAACGGATATATCCATCGGCTACATTAAAGATATTGCCGATCCCGATTTGATAGATATCGTTCGTAAGGAATTGAATAGTATTGAGGTTGATGGCATTACGATGTCTGATAAAACGATTGAAGAGTTCATCGTCAAGCAAAAATATAACCCATACCCGCTTGTCAGGTACACGGAACGGGCAGATGTAGCTGCAACACATTTACTTGAGGGGCATGTCCTTATTTATGTGGATACGTCACCGAGTGTCATCATTACCCCGTCCACTCTTTTCCATCACATGCAACATGCTGAGGAGTATCGGCAGGCGCCTACTGTTGGATCCTTGGTGCGCTGGGTACGTTTTTTGGGAATTTTCGTTTCGTTATTCTTACTGCCGATTTGGTTATTGTTTTGTTTAGAGCCTTCCCTCCTGCCGGAGAAGTTCGAGTATATCGGGCCGAATGAAAAAACGCATATACCCATTGTGATCCAAATCTTCATTTCCGATATTGGGATAGAATTTTTAAGGATGGCGGCCGTTCATACCCCGACCCCGCTTTCTACGGCAATGGGCTTGGTTGCGGCAGTTTTGATAGGACAGATAGCGATAGATGTTGGCCTATTCGTTCCTGAAGTGGTTCTCTACGCTTCCGTAGCGACAATCGGTACATTTGTCACTCCAAGTTTAGAATTGGGGGTTGCAAATAAAATTTCCCGTTTAGTCCTGCTAGTGTTGGTCGCTTTATTTAAAGTGCCGGGCTTAATCATAGGCATCACACTCTACATTATCATGCTTACTAGTATAAAAACGTTAAATACACCTTATTTATGGCCGCTTCTCCCGTTTCAGCCGAAAGCCTTGTCACATATAATATTTAGAAGACCTTATCCAGGTACTATAGAACGTCCGAGTATTGTACATCCCCAGGATATATATAGGCAGCCGAGAAAATCTAAAGGTTGATGTTGTCGAAAAGTTGTGGTAATTTAATTTTATTCGGATAAAGCGGTAATGTTAGGCTTCACAAAGAGATAGAGCTACTATGACTCTTTGGAGTTTAAACCAATCTGTCTTTCCCTTCGAACTACTAAGCAGTCATAGAAACAATATTTAGGATTCGGATGAGGCTTGTTCAAATAGAGGACCCTTTTTCACTTACAGTAGGGTTACTTTATTTGAGGCTGCCTCATTTCATATTAATCTTTAGTTTTAAGTCAGGAAGGTGAGGCTATATGTATTTGTACGGGACCGGTGGTGTCAATGAACGTGGACATCTGGAGATTGGCGGAGTGGACACGATCGAACTGATCGAAAAATTTGGTACACCATTATATGTTTATGATGTAGAGCTAATTCGCGAACGGGCAAGAGGGTTCAAGAGAACTTTTGAGGAATTGGGGATCTCAGCTCAAGTTGCTTACGCAAGTAAAGCCTTTTCTTCGATTGCCATGATCCAGTTGGCTGAACAAGAAGGACTTTCTCTCGATGTTGTCTCAGCGGGGGAATTGTATACGGCAATTAAGGCAAATTTCCCAACTGAACGGATTCACTTTCATGGAAATAACAAAAGTGAAGAAGAGCTACATATGGCTTTGGATTATGACATTGGCTGTATAGTAGTCGATAATTTTTCAGAGTTGACACTGTTGGAGGAAATTTGTACAAACCGTGAACAAAAGGTGAAAATCCTACTTCGTGTAACACCGGGTATCGAAGCCCATACGCATGATTATATCTTGACAGGGCAAGAAGATTCGAAATTTGGTTTTGATCTTATTAACGGTCAGGCCGAAGGTGCCCTTCGACAAGCACTAAAAAGTGAATTTCTGGAAGTTCTAGGACTGCACTGTCATATCGGTTCCCAGATTTTTCAAACGACCGGTTTCCTTCTTGCAGCCCAAAAAATTATCGGTAAGCTGAATGATTGGCATGGCTCGATAGGGTTTCAACCAAAGGTATTGAATCTCGGAGGGGGATTCGGGATCCGGTATACACAAGAGGACGACCCGCTACCGGCTTCTCAATATGTTGAGGAAATCGTCAGGGAAGTGCAGAACCTGATTGCTGATTCTGATTTAGTGATGCCTGAAATCTGGATCGAACCTGGCCGTTCATTAGTGGGAGACGCCGGTGTGACACTGTACAAGGTGGGTTCTGAAAAGGAAGTTCCAAATGTCCGTAAATATATTGCCGTTGATGGGGGCATGAGTGATAATTTACGCCCAGCTCTATACGAAGCGAAGTATGATGCCATTCTTGCAAACCGGCCGCTTGACCCTGTAGAAGAGACAGTGTCCATTGCCGGGAAATGCTGTGAAAGCGGAGATATGTTGATATGGGATTTACCATTGCCAAAAGCCGGCCGCGGTGATGTCTTGGCGGTATTTTGTACAGGGGCATATGGATATTCCATGTCTAATAATTACAATCGGATTCCGAGACCCGCTGTCGTCTTTGCCGAAAATGGGGAAGCCCGGTTGGTCATCAAACGCGAGACGTACGAAGATCTTATCCATTTGGATTTGGCCCTTCATGAAGCTGCAGTCGTCAATAAAGAATAAAAAAAAGGATGGCATTGGCCATCCTTTTTTTATTTGATTCAGCTGAAAAGTGATTTGATCGCGTCTATTAAACTACTGAAGACTTCTTTCAATTTATCAAGAAACGATTGACCCTCTTCGGATTCAAGAAAATTGGAAAGCTTATCTTTAGCTGCAGTAAGCTGATCACCGACAGCGTTCCAATCAATATCCAATTCTTTTAGCTTATTGAATAAATCAATTAAACTTTGGACTTGATCATCATTTAAGGCGATTCCAAGGTCTTTTGCTGAAGACTCGACAACCTCACGGACCTCTTCAGTATTGGCTGGTGGATTTGCAGCCATTTCCTCTTTGATTTTCGTAACCAGTGCAGAGGCTTCCTCTGTACCGATTTCGTCACCCAATTTTGCTGTTTTCACCATTTCTTCATTCGCTGCCTGTTTCACATCTTCAGGAATCTTCTTGTCGGCAGAGATTTCATAGGCTTTAATGACCCCTGTCAAAGCCGCTGTACCGGACACGGGTATAGGTGCGGTGACATAAACGGTAGCATCTTTTACTCCAGCAGTTGCCAGGGCATTGATATACATTTCATCGGAAACCCAGTTAATGTTTTTCGACTCCAGTTTAAGTCCTGTACCTTTTTCCTCCAAAGTAATGGCAGAAGATGAAATCGCTTTTGTACCGATCAGACGGCTAGCGATATAGTCTCCTAAGTATTCATGTTCCTCCGCATTTGTAACCGTTAGAACTTCAACATCATTAGGTGCTTTCATTTCTGATAAAATCATATTTTTTTGTTCATTTGTCAAATTCTCACCAAGTGTGACGGTCATTTCACCAACAGCTGCATCTGCAAAAGCTTTATATGGCAATAATAGACATAATAAAATGGTTACAATGACCCATTTATTCATTTTTTTCATGATAATCCTCCTTAACTTTCCTGCTGAATTGGGAATCTTTCAATAAAAGGGCGGCACTCCATATCAGATTCATAGTATTTGACGAAACAAAGGATAAAAAAGATACATATTTTCCTGAAAAAAATTTATATAGCCCAAGATGCTACGTTCTTTTAACGAAGAAGTTGGGTGTATCTTTGTCTTTTATACCTAAGATGGCACTCTATGAACCTAGATCACTTTACCAATGTAGTAAAATCGAAGCAAGATTGCAAGGATATTTGTCAGATTGTGTTAAGTTATAGTAGAATGAATTCGTTATTTAAATATTTGGACCATTCATAAAGGGAGTATGGGATGAGGAAAAGTAATAAGACTCTTTTACTTATGATGCTTATTATCGCTTTGATGTGGGGAATCATATACTGGCTATTTATCGCTTAGCACATAGCACATCGATAAATCAAGTGCTGAAAGTGATGTTGAAACGAACGAGGTTTTTATGTATGATGTAAATGTTATATGTGAGGATTATTATTCAAAGCAAATTAATTGGAAACAGGAAGATAATAAAAACGTTATTTAGTAACGAGGGATATTATGTTGATTAAGTATAAGAAAAGTTATGAGAAGTTTGCCATGGGATTATTATCTTTCATGCCAAATGAAAAAGAGATAAAAACGCTTCGGAATACGATGAAGAATTATGAAACGGATGAAAATCTACAGCTGTTCTTATGGAAAGATGAAGAGATTACTGGCTTGATCGGGATAGAGGTCTCTCCAAACCACATTGAGATACAACATATATCTGTAAATCCATCCTTTCGGAAGCAAGGTATCGGTAAAACGATGGTCAGGGCCATCAAGGAACAATATCCTGACAAAGAATTAAAAGCAAATGAGTTTACGGAAAGCTTTCTTGACAGGTGTGAATAATTCTGAATATGAAAGCTTGAATGGAGGACCACCTTTAAGGGCGGTCCTCCATTCTTGTTTTTCGAAGGGATAGCTGTCGAGCCCTTTCAGAAATGACATCCGAACGATCGCGCATTAGATGCTTATCGACTATTGATGAATTGGCCATGTCGCTATCTGCACCCCATATGTACCCTTCATGCAAACACATGGACTGGCATTTTTCGATCAAGCTTTGATCCGCTATCGGCAGAATAATGCTTTCATATGGCTTTTGTGATAAAATTCGCTCATGTGTGTCCTCGAGCAATTTGAACAGTCGTTCTGGATCGAGTCCCAACTTCAGGAGCTCGGCCTTTTTAGAGTGGAGATTTGCCAGGGCTTTAGACAGGGTCCTCGCAGCCCCTTTTTTGTTTCCCCTGCGATCATGATACAGGGCAACCGCAATTTGAATGAGCCCGACCCAATGAGAGTCACGCTCTTTTGGTGCGGTTTCCTTCCAATATTCTTCAAGAATTTCATGACATTCGAAGTAATCCCTTGTCCCATGGAAATGGAAAAGGAAAGAAAGGTAGTCTTCCGCGTAATTCAATAGGAGCACCCCTTTTGTTTGATGGAATCAAGTAAGGTAAGGCAAAAAGCAATTTTCCATAGCTTAACGCACGCTATGTATACTCAATAAGTTTAGCATAGAAATTTTTCTTGGAAAATAAAGAAAGCCGATTGCAAGGCAATCAGCTTGATTCATCAGCCTTCAATTAACACCATGAAGCACCGACGATAACTAATAAAATGAACAATACTACAATAAACGCGAATCCGCCGCCGTTTCCAAAACCACCTGCACCCATAATGAGTACCTCCTTTGTTCTGCTATTCTTACATTTCTAGGTTATGTTGGATTTCGGAATGTGATTGGGCACCGACCCATTTGTCTGCAATCCATTTAAAGAACTTTTCTGAGGACAGCAAATTATTATTTGGATAAAGGGCGGCAATCCACTATACTGGATAAGTAAAAGAAATAGGCCTTTATCGGCCAATTAGATTTAAATGAGGTAATTTAATGGGTTATAATATAAAAATTGACGCTTTCGAAGGTCCGATGGATTTACTCCTGCATTTGATTAATCGCCTGGAAATAGACATCTATGATATTCCCATGGCTGATATAACAGATCAATACCTAGGGTACATCCATACGATGCAGCATCTGGAATTGGATGTGGCCAGCGAATATCTGGTGATGGCTGCAACACTGCTTGCCATCAAGAGTAAAATGTTGCTGCCAAAGCATGAGGATGAACAATTGATTGATGAAGATGGGGAAATATTTGAGGAAGATCCACGGGATGAGCTTGTGGAAAAACTATTAGAATATAAAAAGTATAAAAATGCAGCTGAAGAATTAAAAGGGATGGAAGAAGAGCGCAGCTTGATGTTCACTAAACCCCCAAGTGATTTATCAGTTTATGTTAAAGAAGCGGAAAGTGATAAACAAGAGTTGAACGTAAGTCTATACGATATGTTGGGGGCTCTGCAAAAACTGCTGCGAAGGCAAAAAATTCAAAAGCCGCTTTACACGAAAGTAACGAAACAAGAGATATCGATAGAGAAACGAATGGATGAAATCATGATTGAGCTACAATCAATTAAAGGGAAGAAAAGTTTTTTTGAACTGTTTTCGCTCCCGGTTAAAGAGCATATCGTCATCACTTTTATGGCGGTGCTGGAACTGATGAAATTAAATGAAATCATCGTTGAACAGGAAGATAATTTTTCGGAGATCATGATTGCTGCTAAGAAAGGTGTAGAACCAGTTGGAAGTTATTAATTGGAAAGGGATTCTTGAGGCATTATTGTTTGCTGCCGGAGATGAAGGGCTCTCCGTCAAACAAATTTCCTCTGTCCTGGAAATTACGGAGTATCAAGCAACGGACATCGTTGAAAGTTTAAAGGAAGAATATATATCGGATGTACGCGGGATTCAGGTGATTGAAATAGCGGGTGTTTATCAAATGACGACAAAGAAAGAGCACTCGGATTACTTGAAAAGACTAGTGGAAACATCAAGCACTCAAGGCTTGTCCCAAGCGGCTTTGGAAACACTCGCAATCATTGCCTATAAGCAGCCGATTACTAGGGCTGAAATAGATGAAATTCGCGGAGTGAAAACGGAACGCCCCATTCATACACTTGTCACAAAAGTCTTAATCAAAGAGGTCGGACGTGCTGAAGGCTCCGGCCGGGCTTATTTATATGGGACAACAAAAGAGTTTTTGGATTACTTCGGCCTGAATTCCATAGATGAATTACCGCCTCTCGACGATAATTCGGATGATAGCTTTGAAAATGGGGAAGCCGATCTGTTTTTTGAAAAATTTCAGCAAACAATCGAATAACATTTTTCTTTAAATTGTGATAATATAGAAAAAAATGAATGCGGGGGGATTGCGGGTGCAAATTGTAGCATGCAATGGATTTGGGCTTGAAAAGGAAAAGTCAAATTCACCTGAGGACTTCTTTAATCGATCCGTTATACAATACATAAAGGATGGGGAAGAAAAGACGCTGAATGTACTGTATCTTCGCTATTTTGATGAGATGGTCACTCGTTGGACCCCATATCCCGCCAATCCTATATTCAAAAGCCCTAACAGAGATATTTATATGGCTGATATCATTGCCATGGTCTGTCTACTCAAAGACCCGAGCCTGGTTAACCGAAAACGTATATATATAAATGCAGAAAAAGAGCTGGCTGGTTATTTCGAAAATATAGATTTTGAAAAATTGGAGAAAGTGTTTATATCTATTGACCAAGCTAAACCATATGATATAGAATCACATGTTGACTATTATATTCAATCTTAATCATTTTGAGGAGGGTTCACGGTTGGGGAATACATTGGTAAAATCTCAGCTTGAGGATGTAAAAGGCTTTTTAGAAACAACAGTGGCTCAGTTAGAAGAATTTATAAATGAGACGACCTATTCTAAGCTGCAAAAGGAAAAAAGCGGGGATGAAACCTATTATAAAGGGATCCTTTCTAGTTTAAGAAGAATGCTTGTAAGTTGTGAAGAGGGCTTGGAGGCTTGCCAAATCGTTCTGAAAAATGATGTTTTCAATAAAGCTGCAGCTGAAAAGACGCTTTATAGGGTTTATCATCAATGTATCGAAGAATACTTTTCCCCAAAATCAGATCGGTGGTTCGAGGACAGCAGATCTGCCTATACAGGAAAAAACTCGATTAAATTTCATCAAAGTGTACCTGACAGCATAATATCCATTCTGAAGGCCGTGGAAAGTGGATTCCAGTCCATGCGTGAAGAATTGGAGTTTTATGAAACGGATTACCGGACGAAAATGTTACAGTCAAGATAATGAAACAGCTAGGCTTAATAGGCCTAGCTGTTTTTTTAGCTATAAATGGAATCTCCGCTTAATCGAAACATAAAATACTTTGATGATTTATGTGCATAAAGGTTAAGAGGAGGTTGCAAGATGTCTGAAGTAAGAGATTATGCTAAAGAGGTAAGTGATTGGGTTGATGGAGTGATGGAATATCTTGAGAAGATCGATATCACCGATTCGCCTTTGCTGTCAAATATTGAACGGCTTTCCAAGTTGACAAAAGATATGGATGAGGAAGAAATGGATTATGAGGATATGCTCCTGATTGAAGAAGAGATGGCTCGGGTCTACGAGGAAATTGAAGAACTCGCTAGAGAATTCAATATACAGGAAAGCCAATCAGTGCCGATTGGGAAGCATACGCTACCGCCGTTACCTTATGCCTATGATGCGTTGGAACCGACGATTTCAAGGGAAATCATGTATCTGCACCATGATAAGCATCATCAAGCATATGTCGATGGTCTGAATAAAGCGGAATTGATGATGAAGAAAGCGAGGGAAACGAATGATTTTTCCTTGTTGAAACATTGGGAAAAAGAAGCAGCCTTTCATGGATCAGGCCATTATCTCCATACGCTGTTCTGGGAAGTGATGATTCCGGGAGGGGGCGGACAGCCAAAGGGGGATTTACTTAAACAGATTGAGAAGGATTTTGGAAGCTTTGCAGCTTTTAAAAGTCATTTTAGTGAAGCTGCCAAGCAAGTAGAAGGTGTTGGCTGGGCGATTTTAGTCTGGGTTCCGCGTGCGCGGCGGCTAGAAATACTTCAATCGGAATTGCATATGGTTTTGACCCAGTGGGATACGATCCCAATCCTTGTTCTTGATGTATGGGAACATGCTTATTACCTGCAATATAAAAATAATCGGGCAGCGTATGTGGACAAATGGTGGGATGTTGTAAACTGGCCGAAAACTGCCGTAAGGTTCACCGAAGCGAAAAAGCTTATTTGGAAAAAGCAATAACTGATAAAATATAGGAGAGTCCTTGGAGAACCAATTACAAATATACGCTCCGTGAAGGTTCGTTTCAGTTTGTAGAAAAGGGTTTCGGAATGGTTTCATTCCGAAACCCTTTTGAAATCAATGGCGCCCGTCAATTCACGAACCAAATGGTTCGATGAAACCAGTTGATCTAAGCTAATCATTTCAAGTTGATCTCGCTGAAAAAAGTATCCTTATCACTTCAGTTTAATACGTGTATTTTAAAACAAATAAGACTGTAGGCAAAAGGAGTTTTATCTAAATGTTAAACAAAGTTGATTGGAACGGGTGTACGGGACTTCTGCGGTAAAGTGCGTCCAAGGGAGACCGCCCGCGGAAACCGCCCTACGTTCCAATCCAACGTTCGAGTTTTTACAAACCCTCAAAAAAACTGTAGACAAACTTGATTATCATCGAATTTGTCTACAGTCTGACCAATCCGTGAAGGTTCGTTTTATTTTTTTTGCCTGAAATTTTGTATCAAGAATTTTTTAGGGAAAATATGGGAAAGATATGAAGAGGGACCTGAAAATTTTATTTGAAAGCGACTTATGATTCTCATTTGGATATTATAATTAGATTGAAAAGGAGATGATATCATCTCATGAAATAATGAGCATGTGTCTTATTTAAATCCTTGAAATAACATTGGAAATGTGTTAAATATGCTATTTTGAAGTACTAGGGGTTTTAAAAAAATAATTAATTTATATCAATATAAAAACTGTGACCAATTTGTGAACTTAAAAATTATTAAGGTATATTTATTGACTAGTTTCTATTTAATAATTATTATAAACAGGAGCAGATAAAAAAATTAGCTATTGGAGGAATTTATTATGTCATTGATCAATAAACAAGTTGAAGATTTTAAAGTACAAGCTTACCATGCGGGAGAATTCAAAGAAGTTACACTTGAAGATGTTAAAGGAAAATGGGCAGTATTCTTTTTCTACCCAGCTGACTTCTCTTTCGTATGTCCAACTGAACTAGCTGATCTTCAAGATAACTATGAAACATTCAAGGAAATTGGTTGTGAAGTTTACTCAGTTTCAACAGATACTCATTTCAGCCACAAAGGATGGGCTGATGCTACTGATACAATCGGTAAAATCCAATATCCAATGTTAGCTGACCCAGCAAACGTTTTATCCCGTCAATTCGGTGTATTAATTGAAGAAGATGGATTGGCTCTACGTGGAACTTTCATCGTAAATCCAGAAGGACAAATTAAAGCATACGAAATTAATGACCTAGGAATTGGACGTAATGCTGAAGAACTTGTAAGAAAAGTTCAAGCTGCACAATTCGTAGCGGAACATGGAGATAAAGTTTGCCCTGCAAAATGGACTCCAGGTGAAGCTACTCTTGAACCAAGCCTAGACCTTGTAGGTAAACTTTAATTTTTAAATGGGATGGTCCATTTCTACCGGTAATGGACATACCCAGCATTGATTACGATTACTGGGACAATTCGTCCTACAAGATCTTATGACAAAAGGCACTTACCTAAAATAAGTGCCTTTTGTTTTTTAAAATAATCAGTTTAGCACGTATTATCATTCAGCAAGGAGCACAAAAGATGAAAAAAAAATATGATTTATTAATTATTGGTGGCGGACCTGCAGGCCTCTCAGCCGGAGTTTATGCAGGAAGAGCTAAGTTAAAAACAATAATTCTTGAAAAAGGAACTGGCGGCGGACAAGCTGCAACTACGTCGGAAATAGCCAATTATCCTGGTATCCGTCATATATCGGGCCCTAGGTTAGTTGAAGAAATGAAGCTTCAAAACGAAGATTTTGGCGTTGAATTCGCCAAAGCTGATGTAACGGACGTGGATTTCTCCGGTGAGGTGAAAGTCGTTAAAACCTTTGGCGGGGACTACCATGCACGTGCCGTCATCATTGCAACGGGTGCTACTCCAAGAACACTAGGATTTCCAGGTGAAGAGGAATTCACTGGCCGCGGTGTAGCTTATTGTTCAACATGTGATGGTGAATTCTTTGAAGGGTTGGAAGTTTTCGTTATCGGGGCAGGATATGCAGCCGCTGAAGAAGCAATATTCCTGACACGCTTTGCTACAAAAGTTACAATCATCGCCCGAGAATCAAGCTTCTCGTGTGCCCCGTCCATTGTTGATAAAGTAATGGCAAATGATAAGATTGAAGTGAAATTCAATACGGAAATCCTTGGGGTATATGGAGACGGGATGATTCAAAGTGCACGGTTCATCAATAACGCGACTAAAGAAGAATTTGAATATAAGGCTAAGGAAGAAGACAATACGTTTGGAGTATTCGTTTTCATAGGTTACGAGCCGAAAACAGAGATTTTCAAGGGCCATATCGAAATGGATCATGCTGGTTACATTTTTACCGATGATGATATGAAGACTAATGTTAATGGTGTCTATGCGGCGGGCGACCTAAGGCCAAAATCCTTGCGCCAGATTATCACAGCTGTATCTGATGGAGCGATTGCAGCAACGGATGCCGGTAAATATATTGCAGAAGAAAAAGATCGTTTAGGAATCAAAGATGAACCTGAAGTTGAAAAACCGGCGAAAAAAGAACAGGCCGCTGTCCCAGCAGGCAAGAGCGCTTTATTAAGTGATGCGTTACGTGGCCAATTAAAGGGAATCTTCGGCAAGATGGAGAGCGACGTTACATTGGTGTCCATCGTCGATGAAAGTTTGCCAAAATCAGTCGAATTGCGAGATTTCTTGTTGGATGTTGCGGAATTAGGAGATAAGCTTCATCTTGAATTATACAACAAGGGGGAAAATACGGAAATTGAAGAAAAAATCAATGCAGATAAGTTCCCTGTCGTTTCCCTCTTAAATTCGAATGGTGAATACAGTGGCGTCAAATACCACGGTGTACCAGGCGGCCATGAGTTGAATTCCTTCATTTTGGCTATCTATAATCTGGCCGGACCTGGTCAAGCATTGGATTCAGTCGTACTGAATTCAATTAAGGGAATCAGTAAAAAAGCGAACATTAAGGTTATGGTTTCATTGGCATGCCACTACTGTCCAGACGTTGTAGTGGGTGCACAGCGCATAGCGATTGAAAACCCTAACGTTGAAGCTGAAATGGTCGATATAAGCAATTTCCAGGAAATCAAGAAGAAATATAAAGTCATGAGCGTGCCGGCCATGATCATCAATGATGAAGAAGTGGTATTCGGAGCTAAGAAAATTGATGAAATCGCTGCTTTATTAGTATGATAGAACACTAAATCGATAGGGGCATGTCCTCCTATCGATTTTTTTATGCCCTTGAAAATCAGTAGATATCATGAAGGGTTACATTCTTTTATTCATAACCCTTGTCCCTTTGCATAAACTTGTACAAAAACAAGTAAAGAGACAAGGGGGCACTCATGCATTTTCCATATAAAGGGTTATCAAGTTTGTGTATCGTCATCCTGTTGTCTTTTATGGTACCTGTACAAAGCTCCAAAGCAAATGTATCCGTAAGTGCCCATAGTGCGATTTTAATGGATGAGGATAGCGGAAGGGTCATTTATGAAGTGAATGCCCATGAAAAGAATCGCATAGCAAGCATTACGAAAATAATGACGGCTATCTTGGCTATTGAATCAGGACAAATGGATGAAACAGTGAAGGTAAGCGGCAATGCCTTCGGGACGGAGGGCTCTTCCCTTTATTTAAAAGAAGGAGAAAAAATTAAGCTCGAAGATTTGGTTTATGGCCTGATGCTTCGTTCAGGTAATGATGCAGCAGTCGCAATCAGCGAAAAGGTTGGCGGAAGCCTGGATGGATTCGTCTGGATGATGAATCAAAAGGCGGAAGAAATCGGGATGAAAAATACCCATTTTTCAAATCCACATGGTTTGGATAATACGAAGAACCATTATTCAACCGCATATGATATGGCCATACTCACTCGTTATGCCATGCAAAATGAAACGTATGCAAAGATTTCCGGCACAAAGGAACACAGGGTACCTAATTCCACAGAACAATGGGATTATATATGGAAAAACAAAAATCGCCTGCTTACACAATTATATGAGTATTGCACAGGGGGGAAAACAGGGTATACCAAACTAGCAAAACGGACCTTGGTCACGACGGCAACAAAAAATGAGCATGACCTGATTGCTGTGACATTGAATGGTCCGGATGATTGGAATGATCATATTGAAATGTACGAATCCGCCTTTAAGGATTATCAGCCGACAGAAATTTTACCTGAAGGCATGGTAAGAAATATGAAAAATAAAATATATAAAGGGCATGTTTACATTAAAAATGATTTTTCGTACCCACTAACAAAAGAAGAGAGAAATTTGGTCAATGTGAAAATGAAATTGTTGAAGCCCCAGAAGGCTTGGAAAGATAAAAGGAAAATCCCGGAAGTGGTCGGCAGAGCATCCATCTATCTCGATGGTAAGAAAATAGGTACGCGTTCGATTTTTTATGGGGAAGCAAAAGAAAGCTTCAAGCAACAATCATTCCAATCTTCATGGGCTGAGGTATTTGAAGCGGTATTGGGAATCGGACGCAATGGTTAATTACATTTGGGTCGGGATGTTTGTGATCGGTATTGTCTTTGGCATGATTAATGGGACGATGGATCAGGTGAATGAAGCGCTATTTGTCAGCGCAAAGGAAGCGGTCACCCTTTGCCTGGGACTGATGAGCATACTTGTCTTTTGGCTGGGTTTGATGAAAATAGCGGAGGAATCGGGGCTGTTAGATAAACTATCCAACTTGTTCAAACCGTTCATGAGATGGCTATTCCCTGAAGTGCCTGCTAATCATCCCGCTATGGGGTATATACTTTCCAATATGATGGCAAACACATTCGGATTGGGGAATGCAGCTACGCCTCTTGGAATAAAAGCCATGGAACAGCTAAAGAAACTAAATGGAGGAAAAGCAACGGTCAGCCGCTCGATGGTCACCTTTTTAGCAATCAATACATCAAGCGTAACGTTGATTCCAACTACTGTCATTGCGATTCGGATGAATTACGATGCCCACTCCCCGACGGACATCGTTTTTCCGACCATTATAGCAACGGCCATTTCTGCCGTTGGAGGAATCGCGATAGATCGATATTTTTATTACAGGAGAAAGAGGAGCGGGAGGGAATAGGATGTTACACTGGATGACCACCATTTCAATTTGGATGATACCGATTTTGATCCTCTGTATATTACTGTACGGCACCTTGAAAAGAGTTCCCACCTATGAGACCTTCGTTGAGGGGGGGAAAGAAGGAATCAGCATGTCTTTTTCCCTCATCCCTTTCCTTGTAGGGATGCTTGTGGCGATTTCAGTATTTAGGGCATCAGGGGCCTTGGATTTCATTGTACAAACATTGAACCCATTGCTTTCCCTTCTTCATTTTCCGTCTGAGGTTTTACCCCTTGCGATTATCAGACCAATATCCGGAACAGCCGCTTTAGGAATAACCAGCGACCTGATATCTGTATATGGACCCGATTCCTTTATTGGCCGCTTGGCTGCCACGATTCAGGGAAGTACAGATACCACCTTCTATGTATTGACCGTTTATTTTGGAGCCGTCGGGATCAAAAAAATGGGAGATGCCCTTAAGGTCGGTCTTTTGGCGGACTTGATCGGAATCATAGCTGCCGTTATCGTCGTCACACTGGTTTTCGGTATGAATTAAAGGTAGGGAAATGGGCGATTCCATTTCTTTTTTTTTGTCTTTTTTCTTAAACAATCGCTATGTTAAGCTCTCCATTTTTAAGTGGGTTCAAACTTTCATCTAAAAGAAACATTTTTTTGTATGGAAAAATAAGCTATGTTACACTCATTATGGAAACCAACCCATTTAACCGTCCCATTATTGGTGTAATAATAAAAGAAAAGCTCTTAATCGCGAAAAACCTTTTGTTTTTGCCTCTCAATATGTAATAATTGTATGATTGTGTATGTATAGACAATAACAAACGAATGATTATACTATGGGGTGAAGATAGATGGAACGATTACAAAAGGTTATAGCACATGCTGGACTGGCTTCCCGCCGTAAAGCAGAAGAGTTGATTTTAGAAGGTAAGGTAAAAGTGAACGGCAAAGTAGTGAAGGAATTAGGTGTGAAAGTTGGGCCTAATGATAAGGTTGAGGTTAATGAAGTCCCGCTTGAAAAAGAAGCCCCGGTTTATTTCCTGTTTTATAAACCGCGTGGCGTCATTTCAGCAGTTTCTGATGATAAGAATAGAAAAGTCGTAACGGACTTTTTCCCTTACATTAATGAACGGATTTATCCAGTTGGCCGCTTGGATTACGATACTTCGGGCTTGTTGATTTTAACTAATGACGGGGAATTTGCAAACACGTTAATGCATCCGAAGCATGAAGTGGATAAAGTGTATGTGGCAAAAGTGAAAGGGATGCCTTTGCGTGAAAGCTTGAAAAAGTTGGATAAAGGTATCAAGTTGGAGGATGGCAAGACTGCACCAGCCAAGACAAGGGTATTGTCTACCGACAAGAAAAAGGAAACGGCGATAGTTGAAATCACAATACATGAAGGCAGGAACAGGCAAGTCCGCCGGATGTTCGAAGCAATTGGCCATCCCGTCATTAAATTGAAGAGGGAACAATATGGTTTCTTGACCTTGGACGGTTTAACAGCAGGAGATTCCCGGGAGCTGACTCCACATGAAGTTAAATTAATGCGGACTTTAGCAACGACCGAACCTAAACAGCGGAGAATGTAAGAAAGAATTTTTCCTGTATTAATAGGTTGAAACCACTACCCCATTCTTCCCCTGGAAGAATGGGTGGTGGAAAACAACCTGTAAATACCTTTTCCTTCATGAATCGGGAAAGAATGTCACAAAACCTTCAGAAATGTAAACAAAAAGGACATGGCGTTAAGTGGTATAATGGTATGGTTAAATTTAGTGTGGCCTTAGGAGGATTTCTATGGATAAAAAGAAGCGACGCCTAATTAGCAGAACCATCATTCTCCTGCTTTTAGGTGCAGCTTTAGTGTTCGCCCTTTATACGAACTTCACTAAAGATAAGAATGAAAGTCTGAGAAAAGGATCCGATGCACCCAATTTCGTCTTAACTGATATGGAAGGCAAAGAGCATAAACTTTCCGATTACAAGGGAAAAGGCGTCTTCCTGAACTTTTGGGGTACATATTGCAAACCGTGTGAATATGAAATGCCTTATATGGAAAATCAATATAAAAACTTTAAAGACCAAGGCGTTGAGATATTGGCGGTTAATGTCGGGGAATCTGACTATGCTGTCAATAATTTCATTACAAAGCATGATCTAACCTTTCCTGTCATGATCGATAAAGGTAGGGAAGTGGAGAATGCTTATCGCGTGGATATATTGCCTGTCACCTTTTTGGTTGATAAAGAGGGGAAAGTGATAGATATCATCACCGGAGCTTTGACAGAAGAGAGCATCCAAAAGCATATGGAGAGAATTAAACCATAATATTGGGGAGTTTTTGACATGAAAGAAGTAAAATGCGATTGTGGTCATATAAATCCGTTTGGCACAAAGATTTGTGGGAAATGCGGGATGATGCTTGGTAACGAAAAAGAAACCAAGCTTATTGATATGAGATATGAAGGAAGTGCCAGGCGTTCTCAAACATATAAAAAAACGATCATCGATAAAATATGGAACTTCTTTTCTTCCGTAAAGGTAGGGGTGACGCTCATTGTCATTGCCTTGATCGCTTCAGCTATCGGGACGATTTTACCCCAGGAAATGTACATCCCTTCAACAGCTACGCCTGCAGAGCATTATGAACAGGAATACGGCTGGTTCGGAAGGGTGTATTATGAACTCGGGTTTCATAATTTGTATAGTTCATGGTGGTATTTGATTATCATAGGCATGCTGGGCATATCACTATTGATTGCCAGTATCGATCGGTTCTTTCCATTATATCGATCGTTAAAAAAACAAGGGGTCACACGTCATGACGGTTTCATGAAACGTCAGCGGATTTATGGGGTGACAAAGCTTGAAGACCAAGATATAAACCTTGAAGAAGTAAAGGATAGACTAAAAAGGCAGCGTTATCATATACGAGAGGAAAACGGTCATATACTTGCCGAAAAGGGTCGTTTTTCACGTTGGGGACCCTATGTAAATCATATTGGACTTATCATTTTCTTAATTGGAGCATTATTGCGTTCCGTCCCTGGGATGTATATCGACAAAGTACTTTGGCTGCGTGAAGGCGAGAGAAAAGAAATCCCGGGTACAAATGGTGAATATTACCTCCAGAATAATGAATTTACCTTAGAGGTGTATGACAAAGAAAATGAAGAAGATGAGCAGTACAGTGCTGCAATTGATAAAACCGGTACGATCGCAAAAACCTATCAATCCGATGTTACGTTGTATGAACGCAAGGGAGAAACCTTACCAGGGGAAAAAGTGGACCTTGATAAGCTTAAAGATTATAAAATCAAAGTCAATGAACCTCTGAAACATGATCATTATGCCCTCTACCAAGTAGACTATAAACTGGATGAGCTCAGTACGATGGCTTTTAATTTGATAAATAAAAAAACCGAAGAGAAATATGGTGGCTTAAAGGTTGATTTGAATAACCCTCAAAAGAAATACGAGTTGAAAGAAGGATATTCGGTTGACTTGATCAGTTACTTCCCTGATTTCGAGTTCGATGAAAAAGGCGAACCTAGAACGATATCGAAAATTCCGAATAATCCAGCATTTATCTTTAAAATGCATACTCCGGATAAGCCAGAGGGTGAAGTCAGTTTCGTAGCGATTAAGGAGACTGTGGAGCCTTTAGGGGAAAACACTTATAAAATGGCTTTTAATGGTGTGGAAACCCAAGATGTCACGGCTTTGACCGTCAGGAAGGATTTAACGCTTTGGATCCTATTCACGGGTGGTATCATTTTCATGATCGGCGTTGTCCAAGGGTCTTATTGGAATCACCGGCGTATATGGATTAAGAGGAAAGATGATGAGATATTAATGGCCGGCCATACAAACAAAAACTGGCACGGTATTAAAAGAGATATAAAGCAAGCTATAGAATCAACATCACTTTCCGAACCAATGGATCAACTTGAAGAGGAGAAATCTTCTAGTAAGGGGGAAGTTTTAAATGGCTGAATTAAGCAGTAACTTTTTATATGCAGCTTTCTTATTATATCTGATCGCTACCTTTTTATTTGGGGGATCGATCAAGGATAAACGCGGAGCGGAGGAAAAGAAACAAAACAGATGGGCTAAACTGGGGATTTTCATCACCATTCTCGGTTTCGCGGCGCAAATTGGATATTTCATCACTAGATGGATTGCCGCCGGCCATGCCCCGGTAAGTAACCTGTTTGAATTTACGACCTTTTTCGGAATGATGCTGGTCGGTGCTTTCATATTAATTTATTTTCTTTATAAAACACCTGCCCTTGGGCTATTCGCTTTACCGATTGCGTTATTGATAATCGCATATGCAAGTATGTTCCCTACAGAAATTTCGCCACTCATTCCTGCTTTGCAGAGTGATTGGCTTCATATTCATGTAACGACTGCAGCGGCAGGACAGTCGATCCTTGCCATAAGTTTCGTTACTGCCATCATTTATTTAATCAAATTCGTCGATCAGACACAACCTAGCAAAAGAACGTTCTGGCTTGAAGTCATCATGTTCATATTAGTCTGCACCATCGGTTTCGTCATCAGCACTTCTTCTTTTGCTGCCATGGATTATAAGGCGAATTTTGATTGGGTGGATAAACATGGTGCCGAGGTCAAACAGGAATTCAACCTACCGGCATTGGTAGGTCCCAATGAAGGGAAACTTATCGAGACGGATCGATTTGAACCACTGGTGGACATGCCTGCACTGATCAATGCCAAGAAACTGAATACTGTACTTTGGTCAGTCGGTATGGGACTCGTCCTGTATGGTTTAATAAGGTTGATTACTCGCAAAAGAGTGGCAGCATTGATTAAACCGATCGTTAAAAATGTGAATTTGAATTTATTGGACGAAATTAGTTATCGTTCGGTCCTTATCGGTTTTCCGATCTTTACACTCGGTGCCCTCATTTTTGCAATGATCTGGGCACAAGTGGCCTGGACACGATTCTGGGGCTGGGATCCGAAAGAGGTCTGGGCACTGGTTACTTGGTTGTTTTATGCGGCTTTCTTGCATCTGCGCATGTCGAAGGGATGGCAAGGGGAAAAATCAGCTTGGCTTGCCGTCATCGGTTTTGCCATCATAATGTTTAACTTGATATTCGTTAATCTTGTTATTGCTGGTTTGCATTCATATGCTTGATTCTGTATTGTAATAAGTAGATGAAGGGGGTCTTTTGATAGAAACGTCGAGGAGTTGGCTTATCGATTTTTCTAGAGAATGATCCCTTTTTCCGTCACTCCTTTTAATAAGAATATTTCGGTGAAATAGCATGAATGAAATCTTAGTGAGCGGTCGAAGTCTTTTTTTGTGACAAAATGGTGAAAGGTTCATGGAAGCTATGCGAAATTGGCTCTTTATCGTACTTTGTAAGGAAAAAGTATTAGTCATGGAAGTTTTCATTTTGTAGAATATATGATAGGAGGCTGATTACATAATGTATAATGCTATTAAAATTCTCGTGGTGGATGATGAGGAAAGAATCCGCCGGCTGCTAAAGATGTATTTGGAAAGAGAAGAGTACATAATCGATGAAGCAGAAAATGGAGATATGGCTTTAACGAAAGCCCTTGAAAATGATTATGATTTAATTTTATTGGATATTATGATGCCTGGTAAAGATGGAATCGAAGTTTGCCGGGAATTAAGGGAAAAGAAAACGACACCGATTATCATGCTGACTGCTAAAGGGGAAGAAGTGAACCGCGTACAAGGGTTCGAAGTGGGGACCGATGATTATATCGTGAAGCCGTTCAGTCCTCGTGAAGTCGTTTTAAGGGTTAAAGCTTTATTACGGCGCTCTTCAAGCACAAGTTACATGCAGACGGAAACGACGGCAAAAGATGTGATCGTCTTCTCGCATCTAACCATTGATAATGATGCACACCGTGTACTTGCTGATAACAAAGAGGTTTCATTAACACCAAAAGAATATGAATTATTATATTTCTTGGCGAAATCCCCAGATAAGGTTTTCGATCGGGAGCAATTGTTAAAAGAAGTCTGGCACTATGAATTCTTTGGAGATCTTCGAACTGTAGACACGCATGTTAAACGCTTACGTGAAAAATTAAACCGCATATCCGAAAACGCAGCCAAGATGATTGTCACCGTTTGGGGTGTAGGTTACAAGTTCGAAGTCATTAATGACTGATGCTATGGGGCAGTGTTGTAGGGAAGCTATGGGCAACGATCCTATTGCTCGTGTCGTTTGTATTAATCGTTTTAACCGTTCTGCTGGTCGAATTCTTTGAGAATTTTCAAATTGAAAATATTGAAAATGATTTAACCAAAACCGCTGAACAAATCATTAAGGTAACCAATGAACATCAGGGATCCAGCAACGAGGTTTTACAAATAGCTTCGGAATTAATAGGCAACGAAACGAAAATGATCATTCTTAATGATGACAAAATGGTATTCTCATCCATCGGAGGAAATAATGAGTTTGAGATCACGCCGGAATCCATTAAAAATGATTCTGATTTGCTCAAGGTTTTTACGGAAAGAAAGACTGTAAAAAAAGAAATGGCGATATCCGATGATGCGGATAACGAGGAATTATCCGCAATCGTTGTAGGCATTCCACTTGAATTGAACGGGGAACAGGATGAAGTTTTCCTATTTCAATCGTTGGAGTCCATGGAAGAAACCACAAAGTCCACTACACAGTTCATTTTATTGGCAGCGGGCATCGCCATTATTTTGACAACGATTTTTGCTTTCTTTTTATCTACAAGAATCAATGCCCCATTGGTGAAGATGAGGGAAGCCGCTCTAGCGATTGCCCGGGGGAAATTTGATACGAAGGTCCCGATTCTGACTCAAGATGAGATCGGTGAGCTGGCCATAGCGTTTAATCAGATGAGGAAGCAACTGAAATTCAATATGAATGCACTTAGTCAGGAAAAGGAACATCTCTCAAGCATTCTTAGCAGTATGGCTGATGGGGTCATTACCTTTAATAAGGATGGCACAATTCTGGAAACGAATCCGCCAGCGGAAAGGTTTCTGCAATCCTGGTACTTTGAAAAGGGCTTTAACCGGAAAGATGACGTGAATGTCCCCTTGGTTTTGATGAATCTATTTGATGAATCAGGGTCCTTCGATAAGGAGCAAGTCGGTGAAATCACCTTACAGGGCCGTGATTGGGGATTTATTGTCAGTCCGCTATATACAAATGCCGAAAATATTCGCGGAGCGGTGGCCATCATACGGGATATGAGTGATGAAAGACGTATGGACAAACTTAGGACGGATTTCATAGCGAATGTCTCCCATGAGTTAAGAACGCCGATTTCAATGTTGCAAGGTTATAGTGAAGCGATCGTGGATGACATTGCGAGCAGTGAAGAGGAAAAGGTGGAAATGGCCCGTATCATCTATGATGAGTCTTTGAGAATGGGACGTTTAGTCAATGATCTCCTCGATCTAGCAAAATTGGAATCGGGTAAAATGAACCTTAGCTATGAATGTGTACCTATTTCCCCTTATTTAAAGAGGATTACAAGTAAGTTTTCCGGGTTAGCCAAAGAAAAAGGGATTACAATATCAGCCAGTCTGCAAGACAATCAAATTCAATGGCATTTCGATCCCGACCGTATTGAACAGGTTTTGACCAATTTAATTGATAATGCGATTCGTCATACTCCTCCAGGCGGTAACATTGATGTCATTCAGAGGACAAGTGATCGAAGGGGTCTGATAATTGATGTGAGGGACTCTGGATCCGGAATTCCCGAAGAAGATTTACCTTTTGTATTCGAGAGGTTTTATAAAGCGGATAAAGCAAGGACCCGCGGCCGTTCGGGTACCGGATTGGGTTTGGCAATCGTGAAAAATATAATCAATGCCCATGATGGCTACATTTCGGTAAACAGTTTACCAAATAAAGGGACGACGTTCAGTTTTATTTTGCCTCGAATTATGGAAAATGCTGAATGAATGACGGGTGGCATGCCAAAAGATCTTATTTCATAAGGAACTGAGAAGACAAAGGCAATTGGATTTCTTTCCAACTTGCCTTTGTTTTTTTAGGAAACAAGATAAGAAGTCCCGGATATGTGGAAATTAACGGAATATTATAATAAGATTGAAGCCGAGGTATGTAACTTTTATTTAGGATTGACGACTATATTTATGAACGGATGTGGGGAAATGATGGATTCCGTTTTCCACGATCTTTATGAAAAATATCATCAGGAAATATATCAATTCATTTTTTATATGACTAAAAATCGAGAAACGGCTGAGGACCTTGTTCAGGAGGTCTATATCCGGGTGATGAAGGCCTATGAACGCTTCGAAGGAAAAAGTAGTGAAAAAACGTGGATGTATTCGATTGCAAGAAATGTGGCGATTGATTACTTTCGGAAACAAAAAGGGTGGAAAGACAAAATCTTTCCTAACTTTGATTGGGATAGGCAATTGATAAAGGATAAAGAGCCCATTCCCGAAGAAGTGGCTATCATGAACGATGAAATCCAAAATATTTATCAATGCTTAAACCGGTGTACCGTCGATCAAAGATCCGTCATCATTTTACGGTATATTCAGGGATTGTCCATTACGGAAACTGCTGAAGTATTGAATTGGAGTGAAAGTAAGGTGAAAACGACCCAGCACCGTGCTTTAAAGGCTATCAAAAAGTTGATGGAAGAATTATCAGGGAAGGAGGGCCACCGCATTGAGAAGATCCCGTTGGAAAGAAAATGAAATTGAAGACATGCTACGCGAGCTTCCGAAATTAAAAGATGACCGAACCAAGGCAGAGGTGTTTGCGAAAATACATAATAAGAAGAGAACGAAACACTGGATACCTCTAATTGCGGGTGTTGCCTCCTTATTCTTAATGGTTGTTTTGGCATCATCGATAATTATTGAAAAAAAAGGAACGACAAGTCAAGAGGGCAGCGGCAGTAGTGGGAAATTATCCATATCTGAAAATAAGGAAATGGCAGATCTTGAACGGCAGGATGCAAGTAACAAAGAAAATCCTTCAGAAGATAAACAGTATAATCAAGAGTTTTCGAGTAAGCAAGCTGAAATCGAATCTAAAGACAAGGTTTCAGAAATGGAACCCCGAAAAGGGGAAAAGGCAAAAACTTTTGCACAAGCAATCTATCAAGATGACCTTAAAAATGCATCGATCATTACGATGGGTGTCCCAGATGATCAAATGAATTTCATCGTTCCCATTTCAATTAAACTCAAACATTATGACGAAAGTGATACACTGAATCAGTTAGTTAATCAAATGTCCGAAATCGAAGAAGAGCAATATGGGCTATCTGACTATTTTCCACTTGATATAAAGATTAGCCAAGGAAACGATATGACCACTGCTCATATTGATTTTCAAGAAAAAAGCCAATTATTGGATGAAGATACCCTTTTTCTCCATTCGATGGAGGAAACGCTTTCCTATAACAATATAGAGAAAATGACATTTTCTACAGGTGGTAAGCAAGGAGCCAGGTTTGCGCATGCGGGATATTTAAAGGAGGTGGATATACCTCATCAAAAAAATCGCACATACCTTCTTTACCAAAGGGATGAGACCTCCCCAAGGTTACTTGTTCCAAGCAATATGGGCTATCAGGACTTTGAAGAGGCGCTGCAAGCTGGAAAAGGGGAGGCGGACATCGAGGGGATTTCACCTGCAATCCCGCATGACCTGAAATGGGAAAGGATAAGCTCTTATGGAGATCTTGTGATCATTCAATTATCAGATCAAGCTGCCATTGAAAATGATGAGGAATCCCTTCAAGCTTTAGAAGCCATACTCTTCATAGCCAAGGATTTTGGTTTTGAAAAAGTGAAGTTTGAAAATGCTCCTATTGAAGAGGTAGGGCAGCTGAATTTAACTGAAGATATATTGGTGCCCAAGGCACCGAACCAAGTGAATTGATGCAACTATATGATGGCGAGGTTTCCCATATGATGGCGTTATAAACACCCTGTCTATGGTTGGTAAAAGCTCCTTGCATTCAAAGAAAAAGTGCCCGCGCTTACGGGCACTCAGTTTGTAGACAAAAGGGGTTCGGAATTAAAAAATTCTGAACCCCTTTTGAAATTCCCTTTGAATTTTCGCCTAAAGTTAAGAGATTGGGGCTCTACGAGCCCACTATGTTAGGCCATTTTTGGACCTCGCCATGTCCAATTGGCCATCTTCTTTAAATTAATGGCAGCGAAAGTAAGCATCGCCTGCATCGACAATTTTTTAAGTCCCCTTAAAGTAGTCCAACGCATACCATGCTTTTCTTTTGCAACTGCGAATACACGCTCAATCGTTTCTTTACGTTTTGCATATATAGGTTTTACATCTTGATGATGACGCAGATGATCTGCTTCTTCCACATGTGTTTGCCAGATATGCCGTGTCACCACTTTTTGACAGTCTTTGCTTTCTGTACACCGAGATAAAAATGAGCATGTTGTACAAATTTGTTTTGGCGATTTGTACTCGCGATAGCCCTCTTTATTTGTTGTTGAGTACTTTAAAGTTTCGCCCGAAGGGCAAAGGTAACAATCAAAATGTTCATCGTATACATAGTCCTGTTTGCGGAAAAATCCTTCTTTGGTGCGAGGACGTGTATAAGGTAAAGCCGGTATGATTTTTTTGTTAAATAGGTAGCTTGTAATCGCTGGTGTTTTATAAGCTGCATCTGCGGCAACGGCTTCCGGTTTTCCAACTTTCTCAATCACTTGTTCAACTAGTGGCTCTAAGATCTGACTGTCATGTGTATTTCCAGGTGTTACAATCGTTCCCAATACAAAACCGTTGCGGTCTGCGGCCGCGTGGAATGAATAGGCAAACTGTTTTGTTCGTTCATCTTTCACATAGTAGCCACTCTCAGAATCCGTTGTACTTTCTTTAATCTCTTTGGTCTCTTCTTTATCAAATTTATCTGGTGGAAAAGGCTTTTTTCCATGGTTTTCACGATCTTGATTGATTTCTTCTTGAAGACGTCCTTGATACGCTCGTGTTTCTTTACGAACGATTTTCTTTTCAAATTTCCGTTTATTCGCACTGGCTTTCACATGTGTGGAATCCACGAAAACGTGTTCAGCACTTATTAACTTTTTATTAGCAGCTGTCATTAAAATGCGATAGAAAATCTGTTCAAACAGGTCTGTATCTTTAAAGCGTCGCTCATAATTTTTCCCGAATGTAGAGAAATGAGGTACTTTATCATGGAAACCATAGCCTAAGAACCAACGGTAAGCCATATTGGTTTCAACTTCTTCAATCGTTTTACGCATGGAACGAATACCGAAGGTATATTGAATGAAAGTCAGTTTAACTAAAATAACTGGATCAATACTTGGGCGTCCTACCTCTGAATACATATCTTTCACCAAGTCATAAATGAAAGTGAAGTCAATGGCAGCCTCCATTTTACGAACCAAATGGTTCGGTGGCACCAGTTGATCTAAAGTAATCATTTCAAGTTGATCTCGCTGAATAGAATCATGTTTAGAAAGCATCCTCATCACCTCAAGTTTTAATACTTCTATTTTAAAACAAAAATGACTCCAGGCAAAAGTGTTCTATCTAAAAGGGAAGACAAAGTTGATTGGAACGGAAGGTACGAGACTCCTGCGGGAAAAGCGCGTCTAGGGGAGACCCCGCAGGCGAAAGCCGAGGAGGCTCCCCGACCGCCCGCGGAAAGCGAGTGCCTGGAGTGGAAATCAACGTCCAAATTGTACAAGCCATAAAAATAGACAAACTCGATTTTCATCGAGTTTGTCTACAGTCTGAGTGCCCGCGCTTACGGGCACTTTTTTCTTCTTATAATGAAATACGGGCCATGAATGTAATTTCTTCTGTTTCCATTAAAAATTGTTTCATGTTGTCTTCTAATGGTAAATCAAAGCTCAAAACCATGATGGCTTCCCCGCCAGCTTCTTTTCGGCCAACCTGCATGGTGGCGATATTCACCCCGTGATCACCTAGGACCTTACCTACGTTACCGATTACACCAGGTTTATCGGTATGCTGTATGTAAAGTAAATTCGATTCTGGATGGAAGTCGATTTTGAAACCATTCAAACTTACAATCCGAGAACCGTAATTTTCGATATAGGTCCCACTGATTGTTAATTCACGGTTGTCACCTTTTACTTTAAGGCTGATCAAATTCGAGTAACCTAAAGAGTCCGCAGAGATTTTTTCACCAACGGTTATGCCACGCTCTTTTGCGATCAACAAGGCATTCACTTCATTGACTGATGCATCAACTCTTGATCTGAAAAAGCCAGAGATTAGACTTTTTGTAAGAATCGCTGTATCGAAATCCAATGATTCCCCTGCATACGTAACGGAGATTTCCTGAATTCCTTCATTCATGCACTGAGAAGCAATGGATCCCATTTGCTGAACAAGTTGATGGAATGGCTGTACCTTTTCAAACACTTCTTTAGATATGGCTGGAAGGTTGATTGAACTTGAGACTGGGTTTCCTTCGAAATAAGTCAATACTTCCTGGGCAACCTGTACGGCAACATTTAATTGTGCTTCTTTCGTGGAAGCACCTAGATGCGGTGTAGCAATGACGCTATCAAGTTCAAGGAGTTTATGGCCAATTGGAGGTTCTTCGACGAAAACGTCCAGTGCCGCCCCTGCAACATGTCCTTCAACTAACATTTCATATAAATCATCCTCGTCTAGAATTCCACCACGGGCGCAGTTCAGTACATAAACCCCTTTTTTACAGGTAAGCAGTTTTTCTTTATTGATTAATCCTCTAGTATCATTCGTTAGTGGTGTATGAACAGTAATGATGTCTGCTTTAGGAAGCAATTCATCTAACGGCAGGGCCGTTACGGACATTTTCTTTGCACGATCGACAGTCAGGAACGGATCATAGACAATGACATCCATGCCAAACACTTTCGCACGTTTGGCAATTTCCCCTCCGATACGTCCAAAGCCAACTATACCTAATGTTTTACCACGAAGTTCAGTTCCCGTATATGAAGAACGTTTCCACTCCCCCTTCTTCAGTGAAGCATAGGCTTGCGGAATATGGCGCATTAATGAAGCCATCATGGCGAATGTATGTTCAGCTGTTGAAATGGTATTGCCGTCAGGTGCATTAACCACGACAATCCCCCGTTTTGTCGCCGCGGGGATGTCTATGTTATCAACACCGACACCAGCGCGTGCTATAATTTTTAACTGCGGCATACGGTTCATTAAATCTTCCGAAACCTTTGTTGCACTTCTCACAAGAATTGCATCGATCTGATCAAGTTCGTTTGCAGCTTCCTTTACGGTCTTCTGAATGAGATGAATATTGGATGCCTCTGAGAGCGGTCCGAGTCCTTCTGGTTTAATGGCGTCTGCTACTAAAATCCGATACACGTCTAAACACCTTCCTAGGGAAAAGAATTATCTTAAATTTCAGTTAATTTTACAATTGAAATGCTGATTATGTCAATTTGGCTTATCTGGATGTAAGCGCTTAATAAAATGATTATCATCTGATCAATTGTTTAATGTCGCGATATAAATGACTTCGTCTTCGTTTTCGTAATATAAAAAAAATTTTTCATTATTTTAAATTGTCATTTTGTATATCACAAAGTATTTTAAGCCATTCACTGTGACAATCGATATTCATCTTAAAAGCATCAACTGAGAAAAAATGCTATCAAAAAAAAGGAATTTCAGATATAATGGGAGGTATAAAAAAATTTATAGGTCTATCTTCGGGGCGGGGCGCAATTCCCCACCGGCGGTGATGAAGGAATTTCTTCTTCTAAGCCCGCGAGCCTTACAAGGCAGGATTTGGTGTGATTCCAAAGCCGACAGTATAGTCTGGATGGGAGAAGATGGAGGTTCCTGAGTGCGTTTCAACAGTTTTTTGCTGAACGTTTGTTTGATGTAACCTTTAATTTATCCCTTTAATTCTATTGGAATTAAAGGTTTTTTTATTGAGCATCAACATGATTAAGGAACCCTAACCTCTTTTTCAGGTAGATCGGAAAAGAAGGAGAGAGAACTATGAAAAAGAACAAAGTGAAAAAAACGGTCACACTTGCCATGATGGGAAGCATTTCTTATTTATTGATGCTTTTAAATTTTCCTTTTCCAGGATTCCCTCCATTTCTCAATGTTGATTTTAGCGACATACCAGCACTGATGGCGGCATTGATTTTCGGTCCGATGGCTGGAATTCTTGTTGAGTTCATTAAAAACCTATTGGATTTAGTAATGACAGGGACCTTGACTGCTGTACCTGTGGGGCATATCGCTAACTTTATAGCCGGAATACTGTTCGTCTTGCCGACTTATTATGTATTTCAGAAAATCAATTCAAAAAAAGGGATGACGTTCGCTTTACTTGCAGGGACAGTTTCCATGGCAGTATTTATGAGTGTTTTAAACTATTTTGTCTTTTTACCGGCTTATACCTTCTTTATGGGATGGGATGCAATGTCGGCACCCGAGTCAAGAAAGTTCGTTACGACGGCAATCCTGCCTTTCAACGTGATAAAAGGCGTGCTCATCACATCTGTATTCATGTTGCTTTTCATTAAATTACAGACATGGATCAATAAGCAAACATTATATAAAAATGCTTAATGGCATTGACGATAGAAATAAAAAACAACCGGATATCCTGAACTATACCCCGGATAACGGACACACATAAAAAAGTGTCCCTTATGGGGCTGTTGACAAAATGGGGAGAGCTTTTGCTTCTTCCCCATTTTGATTTTTATCGTTAATTGCTTGTTTATTGATTATTCTTCTTCATTTTTTTGTAGCTAGTTCATTACTTTTACCATTCGTTTTAAGTTTAAGGCCAACGCCGAAAAGAGGCATTGTTCATGGATTTTTTGAATGCCCCTCTTATATGTCTTATATAAATTGTGCTTTATTTTCATGGTGCCAAATGAGCCTTCACACCAGACTCTTCTTAGTTTTTGAACCAGTTTGTAATCACTTGTTTTTGTCCTTTTCATGTTTTCTTCTAATAGTTCATGGGCGATGGGGCGTGATATGGTTCTTTTAGTCGCTGTTTTCCCGAAGCATTCCACTCTGAAAGGACAGACTTTACAGTCTTGGGTTTTTGCCGAATAGGTCTTGTAATTTGTTTCGCCCTTTCTCATTAAATGTGTAAAGGCTAGTTCCTTCTTATTTTGACATAGGTATATATCGTTTTCGCTATTATAAGTGAACTCCCGATGCGAGGTTGTCTTAAACGCCGAATCATAATGAGTGGGACTGATATACCCCGTTATGCCTAATTTTTTTAATCCATGGTGAATAGGCGTTGTATCGTATCCACGATCCGCCCCTACATTCTTAATATTTAAATGAAACTTCTCTTTTATCACTTTCAAGCGTTCTACGTAAGGTTCGCAGTCATTTACATTTCCTGCACTCGGATGAATATCTATTATGATTCCGTTTTGGGTATCAATGCTGGTATGAGCCAAATAGTGGGGACCTGATGGTTTCCCGGGTCGATTTAATAACCCTGAATCAGGATCGGTTTTAGAGACGGACACTATTTTTGTAGTAGACTCTTTCGGTTTTCTCCCAGCCTTTTTTCGGCCAACGTTTTCTCTTTTCTCCTGCAGTTCTTTTTCAAGCTTCTTTGCCTCTTCTTCAAGAGTATTTAAATACTGGGAAGGAGTCTTCTCAACCTCAACCTTTTTCACCTGATCCTTAGAAGCACTGGCTTTTATATGGGTAGAATCTGTCACAATGGTTTCCCCTGTGACCAATCCTTTTTCAATGCATAGTGAAACAGTGTGATCGAAGATTTCTTGGAATACGGCACTGTCTTTGAACCGTCTTCGACGATTTTGACTAAAAATAGAGTGGTCGGGAATTCGATCAGTTAGATCAAGTCCTAAAAACCATCTATAAGCAAGATTTAAATGAACCTCCTGTTCAAGTTCGCGTTCTGAGTCAATATTAAAAAGATAGCCGATAAGCAACATCTTGAAAAGGAGGACGGGATCCAAAGACTTCCGGCCCAGTTTCGAATAAAAACTTTCCATTTTAACGTATATAAAAGAGAAGTCAATTCTCTCCAATATTAAGCGGAGAATATGATTAGTAGGAACAAAATCGTTCAAATCAATAAACTCCATTTTGCTTTGGTACTCATCATTGCGTCCCATCATAGAAATCCCTCCAATAAAAAACCTGCATAGAATAAATTCTATACAGGTTTCAGAAATTCCTTTTAGATTGTCAACAGCCCCCATATCCGGGGTTTTTTATGTTTCAATAGGTGTAATGAGTATGGACGGAGGGTTTCTATGAGTAAGAATATATATACTGAATTTCAGATTAAAGAACTTGAAAAGAATCCAAATATCATAAGTGCTTCAGAGCGTTCTATTTCCTATAATCCCGAATTTAAAACAAATGCTGTTAGGAATATAAAAAAGGGAAATCCCCCTCTCAAATTTTCATAGAACATGGATTTAATCTCGAAATAATTGGTAAGGAACAACCTAAGCGTTGTCTACAGCGCTGGCGTGATACCTTTGAAAGGTTTGGCGAGGAAGGCTTCCTTACGGAACGCCGTGGAAAAGGAAGTACAGGACGCCCTTCTTCCAAGCCACAGTCTATAGAGAATCAACTTAGGAGGGCCGAAGCGAGAATCAAATTCCTTGAAGCAGAAAATGATTTCCTAAAAAAGCTGGAAGAGTTAGAAAGGCGGGCGTTGAAAAAGAAATAATTCTAACTGCAGCTGAGAAGTTCTATCTGATTGAAAGAACCATCAGGACATACCATTTAAAGAAGGCTGTTCCCTATCTATGCAAATTGGCTGGTGTAAGTCGAAGTGGCTACTACGATTGGTTAAAGGCAGCTCTAACCCGTGAGCTACGCGAGGAACAGGATGATTTGGACATAGAATTAATTAAAAGTATATTCCTCAGTAAAAAGGAAAAACGTAGGCGCCCTCCAAATCAAAATGGTTATGGAAAATGATTATTCGGCCGTCATGAATCATAAGAAAATCAGACGATTGATGGCAAAATATCATCTCTTCGCAAAAATCAGAAGGGCCAATCCGTATGTGAAAAATGGCTAAGGCAACCAAGGAGTACCTTACTTGTTCAAACCTTCTTAATCGTGAATTCAAACAGGAGGAGCCAAGGGAAATTCTGCTTACTGACATTACCTACCTTTATTATGGAAAGGGTCAAAAAGCGTATTTGTCATGCGTATAAGATACGGCTATAAAAGAAATAGTTACGTATCATTTATCCACGTCATGGATATGAATATCGTTTATGAAACTTTAAACAAGCTAAGGCAGGCTGTGAATCACGAGTTCCATCCGAGTGCAATCCTGCATTCTGACCAAGGATTCCATTACACCCATCCGCTATTTCAAAACAAAGTGAAGGAACTTGGGCTAACCCAATCCATGTCCCGCAAGGGAAACTGTTGGGATAATCCGCCGATGGAAATTTTTTTTTTTTGGCCACTTTAAAGATTTAGCAGAATATAAAACATGTACTAATTTAACGGATGTGAAGGAAGAAGTTGATCGAGTTATAGAAGAATACAATGAGTGTCGTTATCAATGGGGACTAAAGAAAATGGCCCCGGTACAATACCGGGACCACCTATTAGCCGCATAGGCACTTTTTTATACTGTCCGAAAAGTGGGGCATAGTTCATCCATATTCGGTTGTTTTTTATTTCTATTCAATTTTGGTATGAGAACATGTAATGCGACTTTGGCAAAAAGAAAAGCCATTCTCGATTGAAAATGGCTTGTACCTTTATTCGAACTTTAGTGCATCGCCGTCAAATGCCTCGTCAGCAACTTTAATAGAATCCGTTGGGCATCCTTCAAATGCATCCATCATGTCATCTATAAGTACATCTGGAATTTCAACGATTCCCTCGTTATCGTCAAGGGTAACAAATGCAATCCCTTCGTCATCGTAATCATATATATCTGGTGCCGCTGCTCCGCATGCTCCACAAGCTATGCATGTTTCTTTATCCACAATAGTAAATTTAGCCATGAATATAACCCCTCCTAAGTTGATTAACAACTGATAATCTTTTTATTTCAGATTATTATCTCTTTCTTATTGTAAGACCGAATGCCAAACTTTTCAATAGAAATTGTATTGATAATGACTATCATGTATCTGAATGTCAACAAAAAACATTGAAATAATTAACTTGGTTCTTTCCTTGGTTCGTCATTCAGTCACATAATTGCCCTTGTATTCATCAATAATAACGGCGATTTTTGCAGTTTTTTGTTACAATGGGTTTATTGGTTAAATGAAACAAGGATGTGAGTCCCATGAATAATTATCTACAGGCCATCATTCTATATGCGATAAAAAAATTTCAAGGCGAACGTTCCATTTATGCTATATACCATATGCTGCAGGGGAAGAAATCGTCACAAACAATCCAGGATGCCCATTTATTCGGGTTAACGGATATTTTTGGGACAATACCTCGATTTACCCGTCAGCAATTAAATCAAAACATTGAACATTTACTTAAGCATGACTTGATTAAATTAACGGATAAATCAGATGCGTATGAAATTAGTATGCAAGGTGAGGAAATGTTAGCCGATTACTTTAAAAATAATCCATTTCCGACGTATATAAATGGTTGGAAGTATCACAATATCACCCCGGTTTTCTGGGGAAGATTAAACTTACTCGTTCAAACCATATCCCATATTGTCCACAATGAAAGACGTTTTTATCCGATACAACGAAATCCCAAAATCCAATTCTTCGTAAAGGAGTTTTTACATGCCAATCGTCAGGATCGATCCTTGATTGCCCAACATCTATATGATGAACTGATATCCCTTTTAGAAAGTCAAAGTGATATGAAACGAGACATTTTCATTTTGAATTTAACCGGGATAAACAGGATTGGACTTACGTTTGAACAGATTGCAAAAAGGAAAGATGTAGAAGAAGAATATGTTCGTTTTACATTCCTTGACTCATTGCATCAAATGCTTGCAGAAATGGAAACGGGAAAGGCTTACCCTCTCTTGTCCACATTAACCAATGATTGGAAAAGAAGTGGGAATCCTCATTTGACACAATCTACACAGATTACTTTACGATACATCCAGGAAGGGAAAAATCTGGGTGAGATAGCTGAAATCCGTAGATTGAAAGTCAACACCATCGAAGATCACCTCGTAGAAATTGTTTTAACGGACAAGAGTTTTCCGATTTCGGATTATGTGACCATCGAGGATGAGAGGGAAATTGATGAAGCTATTAAGGAACTTGGAACGAAAAAGCTTAAAGCAATCAAGCAGATGGTCGATAATAAACAGATAAGCTTTTTCCAAATAAGACTTGTACTTGCGAAAATAGGTGATGGATGATGAATATGGAACGAGTCCTCAAAGAAAAATTCGGATTTGATGAATTCCGTCCTGGACAAAAGGAAGTGGTTGAATCATTGATGTCCGGCCGTCATACTTTAGCGATGCTACCGACCGGATCAGGTAAATCATTATGTTACCAGCTGCCGGCTTATCTTTTAAATAAGACTGTCCTAATTGTCTCCCCGTTATTATCATTAATGCAGGATCAGGCAGATCAGCTGAAGATGAGTGGCGAAAAAAGTGTATTGACGCTCAACTCTTTTTTGACGCTAAATCAAAAAAGGAAAGCTTTCGACCGGTTACATAGTTATCGTTTTATCTTTTTATCTCCTGAAATGCTAAGCCTGGATGGTGTGATAAAATCCTTGAAATCCATAGAAATAGGTTTGTTCGTCATAGATGAAGCACACTGCATCTCACAATGGGGGTATGATTTCCGTCCGGATTATTTGAATTTAGGAGAAGTGAGGCGTGAATTGAACAATCCGTTGACTCTTGCCCTGACAGCAACTGCAACCGATGAGGTCCGGAGGGACATCGTTGGCAAACTCAACATTGGGTCGGTCAATGAAACAGTTTCATCTGTTGATCGGGAAAATATTGCAATTATTGTTGAGCGAATGTTCAGCTATGATGAGAAGCTAGCCCGTGTGCTGGAGCTTGTCAGGAAATTTACGGGAAGCGGGATTATTTATTTTTCCTCTAAAAAAGTGGCGGAATCGGTCACTGGGTTTTTACAGGAGAACGGGATCGATAGTGTCAATTATTATCACGGTGGAATGGAACAGGAACAAAGGATGCTCATTCAGCAGCAATTCATTTCCGGCCAGCTAAAAATTATATGTGCAACAAGTGCTTTTGGAATGGGTGTGAATAAATCCGATGTCAGATATGTTATACATTTTCATCTCCCATCGACAATGGAAGCATATCTTCAGGAGATAGGCAGGGCGGGAAGGGATCGGAAGCAAAGTGTGGCTGTCTTATTATATGGCGAAGGGGATGAAGGGCTTCCCCTTCATTTGATGGAGCAACAGTTGCCTACTGAATCGCAAATCGATGGTGTATGTTCTTTCCTTAATGCATCACAGAAAATTCCGGTGAATTTGACCCTCTCAGAAAAAGAACAGCTGTCTCAATCCTTTTCGTTGAACGAAATCCAGCTGCGTTTTTTTACCCAGTTTATTACGGGCAATGACTTACATCAAGTGGCAGAGATGAAAGAGTATTGTCAAGAGAGGAAATCCAGGAATCAAGAAAAGCTACATAAATTCCTTCACTGGATATATACACAGGAATGTCGCCGTTTAGGGATACTGGACTACTTTGGAGAAAAGCATCGGGAAGTAAACCCCATCTGCTGTGATATCTGTGGGATGGATGCCGAAAAAATGGCTGATGTATGGCCGGAAGTCAAGGTGGATCCGGTCAATTCCTTTACCACGTGGAAAAAGGAATTGGCTTATATCTTATTAAAAAAGGAAAATGGCAATGAAAAATAAGCAAGCTGAAATAATTAAACAACTTACAGATAAACAGTTGCTATATAATTTATTTCTTACACAAATTATTCTCTTAACGTTAGCCATCTTTTTAGGTATTATTTTATTTAAGGACCGTTCTGCTTTTTTCGACTTATTTATCTTTGATGACCTGAACATTTTGCTGATTGGAATTCCCGCTGGAGTCATTGTCGTGTTATTTGACTTATTGCTTATGAAAGTGACACCATCTTCCTATCAGGATGATGGTGGTATTAACGAACGCATTTTCAGTAATTTGTCATACCCGATGATTTTTGTCGTAGCTTTAGTCGTAGCGATAAGTGAAGAAGTATTATTCCGTGGAGTGTTGCAAACACATTTTGGTTTGCTTCTTACGAGCCTCATTTTTGCAGCCGTTCATTATCGTTACCTTTTTAATTGGTTTTTATTTTTAAATGTTTTGGTTTTGAGCTTCTTTATCGGTTTTCTATTTGAAATGACCAATAATATCATCGTGACGATAACGGCCCACTTTTTGATTGACTTGATCCTTGGTATTTTAATCAGGAACAAAAAACAAAGAGGGTTTAGCAAGAAAGGGGGTGACTTGAATGAGCCGGGTACAAAAGAATGAAAAAGAAAACGATCAGGCTGGTGAACTTCGTTCGCGAATTGAACGTCAGAAGGCTAAGTCATCATTGCCCAAGCGGAGCAAAGTCCACCAGAATAAAAAGAAAAAAAGTAAAGTGAAGATTAAGTTCCCGATGATACAATTATTAGCGTTATTTTTTATTTTACTTCCAATTGGATTTTACACTCTTTATACATATCTGCAGGATAGGCCAGTACCTTATACGAAAAGTGACCAAGTCGTCTTTAAAGATGATGAATCGATTCCAACTACAGCAACGGCAGATGATTTAAAGGAAAAAGAATCGGCAAAGGCTGGAGCTGAGAAAGAAAAAGAAGAAGCTGAGGCCAAAGCGGAGCAAGAAGCTGAAGAAAAGGCCAAAGCGGAGCAAGAAGCTGAAGAAAAGGCCAAAGCGGAGCAAGAAGCTGAAGAAAAGGCCAAAGCGGAGCAAGAAGCTGAGGAAAAGGCCAAAACGGAGCAAGAAGCTGAAGAAAAGGCCAAAACGGAGCAAGAAGCTGAGGAAAAGGCCAAAGCACAGCAAATAGCTGACAAAAAAGCAAAGAAGGCAGCAGCAGAAAAGAAAAAGGCTGCCGAAAATGTTCAAGCCGCGAAACCGGATAAAGAGGGTTATAAAGTTGTCTTACATACTGTTCAAGGTGAAGAAACATTATTTCGCATTTCCATGAATTACTACAAATCACAGGAAGGGATTGCTCTGATCAGGGAGTGGAATGGGCTGAGTGGCAATGAAATTTCCAAAGGTCAGGTATTGAAAATTCCGATCAAGAAATAACGATGGCACTCTGTCTTTATAGGCAGGGTGTTTTTTAATTGTTTGACTTGGTTCAGTATGAAGGCAAACGTGATAGGTACTTTATCATTTTTTCCACTACTCTTTCATATCATGATTTGAAAGAGTAGAGGAGGAAATGCGATGGAATCGACAATCATTTTATTGGATGAGAAAACGGATCAAGCAACAAAACAAATGCTGCAGAATGTCGTGGATCGAAAGAAAAAATTCGAGGCACTTAAAAAGAAACACCTTCAAAGCTTATGGGCAACCATGATTGTTGCTGCCCTTTTTATGATTTATCTTTATTTTTATATCGTTGTACCTTATTCCTATTCCTTTTTCAGTATGTTTAGTGTTTTTGTCGACCATTTTAGTCATTTCCTTTTTTTGGCGGCAGCAATTGGTCTATATGGATATATGGTTTTAATTAAAAAAAAGCTTGATAAAGCTGAAAAGGAGTTTCAACTGCTACGCTGTGAAATCATTAATAAAAGTAAGCAATTGTGGGAAAAAGAGGAAGAATGGAAAAGTCGCCATAAGGTTTTTGAAATGATGAAGAAGAATTATGATATTAACTTATATCATGAAAATAAATGATGATCGCGTTAAATCATATTTAATTGCGGGTAATATGGTTTTATGGTTATATGAAAGTACGTTTGGGATAAGGATGGAAAGAAGGTTTTACTAAGATGTTATGGTTATCTGGATTATTTTTAGTCATCATTCTGCTGTCATTTGCCACGATCATTTACATGTGGCGTACGGCAATGCAAGATAGGGTGATTTTTCAAGACTTATATTTCAAAGACTTTCCTGAA
Organism: Peribacillus sp. V2I11; assembly: GCF_030817135.1. Lineage (NCBI taxonomy): Bacteria > Bacillati > Bacillota > Bacilli > Caryophanales > Bacillaceae > Peribacillus > Peribacillus sp. V2I11. The sequence goes on from NZ_JAUSYW010000001.1 coordinate 4,367,934, forward strand.
GGCTTTGGTGATGTTCGGATTTTTTTCATATCCGATCTTCATCGACGGATCGTTGCGGACAAATTAATTGAGGAAGCTCGTGACAAGGCAGATTTGGTTATAATCGGCGGTGACATTAGGGAAAGCGGGGTTCCCTTAGAACGTGTGGAAAAAAATATATTGAAACTGAAAGAACTTGGTCCCCTATATTTTGTTTGGGGTAATAATGATTATGAAGGAGACTTCCATGAACTGGATGCGACTCTTTTGAAACACGGTGTGAAAATCCTTGATAATACAGCTGTTTCTTTTGAGTCTCAAAATGGCAGCAAAATCGCTCTTCTGGGCATTGATGATATATCGGAAGAACGTGATAGGCTTGACCTTGCCCTGTCGGATTGCGGGAATGAAGATTTTCGGATTTTGGTGAGCCATAATCCATTGGTCAAGAAACAGTTGACTCCGGAATACCATATTAGTCTCGTCCTGTCAGGTCACACCCATGGCGGGCAGATTCGCATATTCGGATTCGGGCCCTATCAGATCGGCAGCATTAAAAAAGAGGGGGACTGTTTATATATGACGAGTAACGGCTATGGGACAAGCGCAGTGCCTTTAAGGCTTGAGGCTAAGCCGGAAACGCACCTCTTCACCCTGAAAAGGGGGACAGACACTGAAATAGGCGAAGCTGTGGAAAAAACCTACTAGGCTGCTATTAATCGAGCATATCGGGATTTTACAGACTTTGAAAAATCCACTATAATTTCAACAAATGATCGTACAGTTATTGGAGGCCTTGTAAAACCATGCAAGAAGGTAAATATAATATAAAGGCAGTTTCAAAACTGCTAGACATTCAGTCGGGAACCCTTAGGGCATGGGAAAGGCGCTATAAATTTATCGAACCTGTCAGGAATGAATCAGGGCACCGGCTGTATACAGAAAAACATCTGCAAATCCTTAAGTGGCTCATTAATAAAACAAAGCTAGGTTTTACAATAAGTCAAGCTGTTTCACTTCTCGAAAGTACTGGAACTCCAGCGCCTGGAGTTCCTGAAACGAACCGTAAGGATGAACAAGCGATTAAGTTATCGGATGAATTAATCGAAGCTCTATTGAATTTCAATGAAAATAAAGCCCATATGCTTATAAGCCAAGCATTCAGCATGTATACAATCGAACAAACCATAGTCGATGTACTCGGTTCAATATTGGTTCAGATTGGGGATAAGTGGGAAAGAGGGGAAATTACTTCCGCTCATGAACATTTTGCGTCGAACATCCTAAAATCCAGGATCAGTTCAGTTATGCATACGATTCCGACTAATGGTTTTCTTCCGAAAGCCATTACCGTTTGTGCTCCCGGTGAAAAACATGAATTTGGACTGTTGGTCTTTACCATTTTTTTAAAGCGGAAAGGGTATGAAACCATTTATTTAGGTGAATCCATTGCTGATAAGGACCTTTTCACCGTTTTAAACATCATAAAGCCCTCTTACCTATTCATGTCATGTTCACTGAAAGAGAATCTTGATGGAACATTTAGGCTGGTTGAAGCGTTAATAAAGGATTTCCCGGATTTGAAGGTGGGTCTTGGCGGTGCGGCGCTGAGCCTTATTTCCGAAGAAAACCATACGGCCTTCAGCGGAGTTTTAATGGGGGACACGCAATCTAAATGGGAGGAATGGCTGAAAGATTAGCCGCTGGCGGCTTAGGCTAAATAATGGATATGCACCCTGCGACCAAGGCTTCATATGATGTATGAAGATGGTAACCAGGGGGCATTTTTTTATGAAGCTGGAGCGATTAACTAATAATAAAATCAAGATTTTTTTGACCCTTGATGATTTAATTGATAGAGGTATAACAAAAGAAGATATTTTAGGGAATTCCTTAAAGGTCCACAAGCTATTTCAGGATATGGTCGAAGAAGCGTGCGAAGAACTCAGCTTTAAAATGAGCGGTTCCATTGCAATCGAAATTTTCTCCTTGCCTGCTCAAGGGTTGATAATCATTGTGACAAAGGACGAAGAGGAATTATTGACTGACGAAGAGGAATTCTTGGATTTACAAGTGAAAATTGACGACTTCCCCCATATTCTGTATGTTTTCAATGACTTTGAAGATATCGTCCAATTATCTCTTAGATTATCTTTTCAAGGCTTGCTTAAGAGTAATCTTTATCATTTTGAGGGAAGATATTATTTACTTATCGAAAATGTTAAAGACACGACCTATGACACGGTCATATCTTTAGCGGCTGAGTATGGCCATGCATCTACATTGACACTCAGCCGCATCAATGAATATGGAACATGTATAATCGAAAATGAAGCGATACATGTTTTGCTCACACACTTTAGCTGATGTAAAACGAATGTGAGACAAGGCAGCCACATTATGGTAAAAACAATGCGGTTTGCCTTATTTGTCTCAACTTTCGGCGGAAGAAGATATACGATAAAAGAGTAAGAAAACCGTTGATATGATAACGTTTTCATTTTTAGAATATTTCCAACTTTTAAATTCCCATTTTTACTCTTGCATAAATGTAACGAAGGTGTATACTAGCACATGAAGAGGACTATTTGTACATTATAATTTAATATTTGGATGAGATTTTCTAGGAGGTACTTTTAATGGAATCGGCAAAAGGCAATAGCCATGTAAATGAAGAAGAAAAACACGACGTACTGAGGTCTACCCAAACTGTAATACATAAAGCTTTGGATAAGCTGGGTTACCCGGAAGAAGTTTTTGAGCTGTTGAAGGAACCATTGCGTTTATTAACGGTGAAGATACCTGTCCGCATGGATGATGGCTCGGTTAAAATTTTCACAGGTTACCGTGCACAGCATAACGATGCTGTTGGGCCTACAAAAGGTGGTATCCGTTTTCACCCTGATGTAACGGAACGTGAAGTTAAGGCATTATCCATTTGGATGAGTCTGAAATGCGGCATCGTTGATTTGCCATACGGCGGGGGAAAAGGCGGTATCGTTTGTGATCCTCGTAATATGTCATTCCGTGAGCTTGAAAGGCTGAGCCGGGGCTATGTTCGCGCAATTAGTCAAATCGTGGGGCCGACTAAAGATATCCCGGCACCTGATGTATTTACGAATTCTCAAATCATGGCTTGGATGATGGATGAATACAGCCGTATGGATGAATTCAACTCGCCAGGATTCATTACGGGTAAACCGCTAGTGCTTGGTGGTTCTCATGGCCGTGAATCAGCCACTGCTAAAGGTGTAACAATTTGTATCAATGAAGCTGCCAAGAAATGCGGCATCGATATTAAAGGGGCACGGGTCGTCATTCAAGGTTTTGGTAACGCAGGTAGTTTCTTAGCTAAATTCATGCATGACGCAGGTGCTAAAGTCATTGGGATTTCGGATGCATATGGTGCTCTTCATGATCCTGAAGGATTGGATATCGATTATCTTCTCGATCGGAGAGATAGTTTCGGAACCGTAACGAAATTGTTTAAAAGCACAATTTCAAATAAAGAATTGCTTGAATTGGAATGTGATATTTTAGTTCCTGCTGCAATTGAAAACCAAATCACTGAAGAAAATGCTGCTGATATCAAAGCATCGATCGTTGTCGAGGCAGCTAACGGACCTACAACAATTGAAGCGACACAAATCCTAACGGACCGCGGAATCCTTCTTGTTCCTGATGTCCTTGCTTCTGCTGGCGGTGTAACGGTTTCTTACTTCGAATGGGTACAAAATAATCAAGGGTATTACTGGTCTGAAGAAGAAGTGGACGAAAAGCTGGAAAAAATCCTTGTGAAATCTTTTAATAACATTTATGAACTTGCACAATCAAGACGAGTTGATATGCGCCTAGCGGCTTATATGATTGGCGTAAGAAAAATGGCTGAAGCTTCTCGCTTCCGTGGTTGGATCTAAAAGATTCAAATCATGTATAAGTTTATAGTTAAAATCATGTTCATGCATTATCATTGAAATGATTTGTAAAAACTCCTATCATGTATTGATAGGAGTTTTTATTTTTCAGACGAACGAATTACATAGTGCATGGAAAGGCAGTGGAATAAAGATGAATGTTGAAGAAGTCATTATCATAGGTGGGGGCCCTTGTGGATTGGCTGCTGCAATCGCTCTTAAAGAAGTGGGAATACAGTCCCTGATCATTGAAAAAGGCAATGTGGTTGATTCAATTTACCGTTATCCGACACATCAAACATTTTTCAGTTCGAGTGAAAAACTGGAGATTGGTGATATCGCTTTTATAATCGAAAACCGTAAACCGTTCCGCAATCAGGCACTAGCCTATTATAGGGAGGTAGTCAGAAGGAAAGAATTGCGGGTCAATAAATTCGAAAAAGTGGAAAAGGTGGAAAAACGAGAAGACGGGAAGTTTTTAGTCAAAACATCGAAAGGTGACTATACAGCTCTACATGTGATCATATCGACCGGATACTATGATCATCCTAACTATATGTGCATACCGGGTGAACAGCTCCCTAAAGTGTTTCATTACTTCAAGGAGGGCCATCCCTACTTTAATTGTGATGTTGCAGTCATCGGTGGCAAAAACTCGAGTGTGGATGCAGCTCTGGAATTGGTCAAATCAGGAGCAAGGGTTTCAGTCCTTTATAGAGGATCGGATTACTCTTCTAGCATCAAACCCTGGATCCTTCCGGAATTTGAATCATTAGTCCGCAATGGAACGATCAAGATGGAATTTAATGCGAATGTTGACAGGATAACGGAAGACAGCGTCATCTATCATGTAGGTGATGAGGAAAAAGTTATTAAAAATGATTTTGTATTTGCAATGACTGGTTACCATCCTGACCATTCCTTTTTAGCTTCAATGGGCATTACTATTGATAAGGAGACTGGAAGGCCCGCATATAACGAGGAAACGATGGAGACGAACGTTAAAGGGCTTTATATTGCAGGAGTTCTGGCAGCCGGAAATAATGCGAACGAAATCTTCATCGAGAACGGCAGGTTTCATGGTGGATTGATTGCTTATCATTTGGCTGTTAAAGAAAAATGATTATATAAATGAGGAGCTGGGGACCGTATGGAAAAAATATCATTAATAACGACTGGTGGGACTATTGCCAGTAAAGAAACTTCGAATGGTATGTTGGCCTCTGGTGCATTGACTGGACATGAGTTGGCATCACTTTGCGAATTGCCCAACGATATCGAGGTTAAAGTGGTTGATATTTTCCAGATTTCAAGCATGTCCATGTCCTTTGAGAAAATGCAACAGCTTAAATCAGCCATTCAAAAGGAATTGGAGGATCCTGAAGTTACGGGAATCGTCGTGACCCACGGTACAGATACACTTGAGGAAACGGCATATTTCCTTGATCTAACGAGTAAGGATCAACGTCCAATCGTATTAACCGGCTCCCAACGGTCTCCTCAAGAGGTGGGGACTGATGTATATTCCAATCTAAGGAATTCGATATTATGCGCTGCGAGTGATCTTATTAGGGATGTTGGAGTAGTGGTCGTTTTTAATGAGCGGATTTATTCAGCAAAGTATGTCAAAAAAGTGCATGCTTCCAATTTGCAGGGATTCGAATCTTTTGGCTATGGATATTTGGGGATAATTGATAATGATGTAGTCAGCATCTATCAAAAACCTTTACATAGGGAATGTTATGATATTCAGAAAAGCATCCCCAGGGTGGATATCATCAAGTGCCATACAGGCGCTGATGGCCTCTTTGTTGATGCTGCGGTTGCAAACGGTGCGAAAGGCATCGTGCTCGAGGGTGTAGGAAGGGGACAAGTTACCCCTGTAATGGTAACTTCCATACAAGCTGCAATCGATAAAGGCATAACGATCATCATGACTACAAGTGCGGAAGAAGGAAAAGTTTACCCAGCTTATGATTATGAAGGCAGCGCATTTGATTTAAAACAACGCGGTGTGATATTAGGCGCTGATTATGACAGCAAGAAGGCTCGAATTAAGTTAGCTGTCATGTTGGCAAGCGAAAACTCTATAGATGGGACCTTCTTTAAGTACTGAAGGACTAAATAAAATTTGGAAGACTTCATTCTTGGATTCAGTTTTTCTCCATTCCATGGTACGATTAAGGAAAAGAAGATGAAAAGAGGGTCAGCTAATGCTGGTCATGTTGTCAGCGGCCATTGCGCCAGGATTGGCGCTACTGAGCTATTTCTATTTAAAAGATCAATATGAAACAGAACCGATATCGGTTGTGGTCAAAACATTTTTATTCGGTGTATTTCTTGTATTGCCGATTATGTTCATACAGTATGTGCTCGAAACCGAACAAATCTTGAATACCGATTTAGCAAATGCTTTTTTATGGGCTGCACTTCTTGAGGAATTCTTTAAGTGGTTCATACTCATTTATGTTATTTATCAGCATGTGGCATTCGATGAGCCATATGATGGGATTGTTTACGGAGCTGCATTCTCCCTTGGATTCGCTACAATGGAGAATATTTTGTACCTGCTGGCCAACGGGGTGGAACACGCTTTTCTAAGGGCCGTTCTCCCTGTATCCAGTCACGCTTTGTTCGGCGTGATCATGGGGTATTATTTGGGCAAGGCGAAATTTTCGGCTTCGAATAATAGGGTTTATTTATTATTGGCATTGATCATACCAATTTCGTTACATGGGATTTACGATTATATTTTAGTTTCCCAAAAATTTTGGGTGTACTTTATCATGCCATTCATGATTTATCTATGGTGGTTAGGCATGAAAAAAGTAAAGAAAGCACGTTTGTTGTCTGACTTTCACGCAGAAAAACTTTCTCAAAATCATTACCTTAGCAAATGAAGAATACTATCAAAACGGAGTGCTGGCATATTTTGCCCGCTCCGTTTTTTTTATGTTTGGAATAAAAAAGCCAGTAAAGAAGAAAATAGAATTACATTAATTCAAGAAAAAGAGGAGTGTTTTTGATGAAAGGAATTTCGTCAAAATGGAAATGGCTTTTGCTGTTTTCGTGTATAATTATTTGTTTCGGAATTTACCCGGAAACAAGAACAAATGCCTTTTCGAGCCAAGTCATTCAAAAAGGTGCGGTTGGTGATGATGTAATTGAAATGCAGGCACGCCTACAAAACATCGGTTACTATAATGGAAAGATTGATGGAGTCTATGGATGGGGCACTTATTGGGCACTTCGAAACTTTCAACAAGATTTCGGGCTTCCAATCGATGGTTTGGCAGGGACTACAACAAAACAGAAGTTGACGAATGCCTCTAATTTCAATAAACAATTTGTTCATGAACAGATCAATAAAGGGAACGAGTTCACCTATTATGGGGGAGTCCCCATTGAAAAACAGGTAAAAGCGAAAGGAAATGGATCTTCGTCTGGAGGGACAGCTTCCGGTAAGGCCCCTTCCAAAACAACGACATCAGCCAATCTTCCAGGAGGATATTCTCAAAACGATATTCAGTTGATGGCCAATGCCGTTTATGGAGAGGCACGAGGGGAGCCATATACAGGTCAGGTTGCCGTTGCAGCAGTAATACTGAATAGGGTGGAAAGTGCTGCCTTTCCTAATACCATTTCGGGAGTGATTTTTGAACCTGGGGCCTTTACGGCTGTTGCGGATGGACAGATTTGGCTGACACCGAACGAAAGGGCGAAAGAAGCCGTGGTGGATGCTATCAATGGGTGGGATCCAAGCGGTAATGCAGAATATTACTTTAATCCCGATACGGCAACAAGCAAATGGATTTGGTCAAGGGAACAAATTAAAAGAATCGGAAAACATATCTTTTGTAAGTAAAGGGGTGAAGGAAAATGATCAGGAATATAGTGATTGCCCTGCTTGTTGTAGTTGTTGCTGGAACTGCATTCTGGGGCTATCAAGAACATAAGGAAAAAAATGCTGTATTAATCAACGCGGAAAATACGTATCAGCGAGCCTTTCATGATTTAAGCTATCAAGTGGATTTATTGCACGATAAGGTAGGCAGTACTTTGGCTATGAATTCACGTTATTCATTAAGTCCGGCTTTAACAGATGTTTGGCGTATCACTTCCGAAGCCCAAAGTGATGTCGGGCAGTTGCCATTGACCTTGCTTCCTTTTAATAAGACAGAGGAATTCTTATCAAAAATTGCGGACTTCAGTTATAAAACAGCGGTACGTGACCTTGAAAAAGAACCGTTGAATGATAAGGAATATGCGACTCTACAATCCTTGTACACACAGGCAGGGGACATCCAGGGCGAGTTAAGAAAAGTTCAGTATCTGGTCCTTAAAAACAATTTAAGATGGATGGATGTCGAAATGGCTCTTGCATCAGGGAAAGAAAATTCGGATAACACGATCATCGACGGATTAAAGACGGTAGAGAAAAAAGTATCTGGGTACGGGGAAACGAATGAGATGAATCCGACTTTTACTTCTGCACAACAGAGGGATGAAAACTTCAAAAACTTGCAAGGTGAGACCATTACAAAAGAAGAAGCAATTACGACGGCAAAAAACTATGCACACTCAAAAAGCAAAAATTTGCAAGTTAATGTGGAAGAAAACGGAAAAGGTTCCGATTATGGATTTTATAGTGTGAGCATCCTCGATAAGGATTCCGATACCGAATTGAATATGGATTTGACAAAAAAAGGCGGTTACCCTATTTGGTATATAAATAATAGGGACGTGAACAAAACAAATATTGATTTGAATCAAGCCTATACAAAAGCCGAAGATTTTTTAAAGGAACATGATTTCAGTTCACTTGAATTATTTGAAAGTGCTCAGTACGATAATATCGCATTATTGAATTTCGTGACATCAGAAAATGGCGTCAAGATTTATCCGGATTCAGTCAAGGTCAAAATCGCATTGGATGATGGATCCGTTATAGGTTTTTCAGCCGACGAGTATTTAAAATCACATAAATCCAGGGAAATAGGGAATCCAAGCATATCCGAGAAAGAGGCTAAGGGTAAAATCAACAGTAATGTAAAAATAATGGAAGAAGGCAAGGCGTTAATCACCAATGATATTGGTGAAGAAGTTCTTTGTTATGAATTTCTCGGTACGATTAATGATGATACCTACCGTATTTTCATTAATGCAGATACCGGTCAAGAAGAAAAGGTGGATAAATTAAAGAATTCCGAACCGATATACGAGAATTTAATTTAATTTAAACTGTTATCATGAATAATCAGTTTCAGGGAAATGTGCTTAGTCACTTTCCCTTTTTCTTATTACATGATAAATAACTTATATGATTATTGGATTCTATGGGATAATTCACGGGTAATATTTGTGTTTTCCTTCCTATCAAAAAGGACGTGGACGACGATGTTTAAAATTGGTGATATATTAATGCTCGAACCGAAATACTCATCACAGAAGGAAAAGTTCAATTGTATGGTTTCGAAATGCGAACGGGTTGTGTCTATACGGACTTTTCCATCAATTTAGAGACTGGAAAAATTGCATTCCTCATGGATGGGACACAGTTGAACGTCACCTTTTTCCAAGCAGGCTGTTTATGTATTCGATTCTGAAGTGCTTGGAAAAGTGAAAGGTAGAATACCCATGATGCAACTATTGCTGCCCGAAGCAGAAGCGTTCGTGAAAACCCAACGTAGGCAATACGTGCGCCTGCATGTAACCTTGGATACACCCATTCATCCAGAACATTCCGAGTTTACCCATTTTCTCACAATAAAGGAGGATATCAGTGCAGGCGGAGCTTCATAAGGCTTTTAAAAAGGAAATAATATACAATCGGTTTCGCAATTATACCTATGGATGGCGCTTACGCTAAAATCAGGTGAGATTCATTATTTAAGGTTAAAAAGCAAAGTCATCGCGTAACGGAGAAAGAACATGGAAATATGCTCTGCACGTCAATTTCTTGAACCTACGAAAAATGATGTACAGTCATTAATGAGATTTATATTTGAAAAGCAGGTCGATTTAAAGAAAAAAAGCTTGTATGTTTAACATGATTGAATGAAAAACAGCGATTCCATCCATACTGCTAATATAAACAGATGGAGGGTGCGGCTTTTGAAAACATTTGAAAGACTATTAATTAAAGTGATCATCATCCAATTGGCCTGCTTATTTTTTTTCCAGTTCCTTTTGAGCAGGGAGGATCAAATCTTTGATTTGACCAAGCTCTCGAGGTATGAAGGTGTCACTAGCAATAATTATACGAAAATCATTGAAACATTCAATGGGACCCATAAGTAAAAGCGGTTATCCGCTTCAGTTTGTCGACAAAAGGAGATTCGGAATGATCTCCTCCGAACCGTTTTAAAAGTAACTTGTTTATCTTCATGTTTTTTACTTTTTATATGGAACAACCCTGAAGAAATTGGCGACAATCATGCCGAATAACTGGCTACCCGAGACCCCTCAGACGCTTGGCAGACAGTCGGAGGAGAGGGAGCGGATTTCTGAAATCAACTGGCACGTATTTCAATAAAAAACTTCAGGCAACTCGTTTTTCCTCAAATATGTCTACTGTCTGAAGCGGTGAACCGCTTTTTTTGTATGATGATTTTCAATAAAGGATAACTTTTGATGGCTGTAGTGATCAAAAAAAGAACAAAGGTGATTTTGAACGGACACATCCCTTTTATTAATGATTTTCCCGCTAGTTGTGATAAAATGAAAGGGTACTAAATAATCAGCATGATTGTAGGATTCTTGGGAGGATTTATGGAAAAAAAATTATCAGTTGCAATCGATGGACCAGCTGCTGCTGGAAAAAGCACGGTTGCTAAAATTGTTGCAGAAAAGTTCAATTACATATATGTGGATACAGGTGCAATGTACAGGGCCCTTACCTATAAGGCCCTTAATCAAAAGATTCTTCTTGATGATGAACAAGCATTATCAGAAGTTCTCATCAATACGGAAATCGAATTAAGACCAAGTGAAAATGGACAGTTGGTGTTCTTGGATAATCAGGACGTGACAGCCCAAATCAGGAACAATGAAGTGACTGGTTCCGTATCGGAAGTGGCAAAGCACCGGAGCATCCGGGAAGAATTGGTTCGCAGGCAGCAAATCTTTGGTGAAAATGGCGGTGTCGTCATGGATGGCAGGGACATCGGTACGCATGTTTTACCAAACGCCGAAGTGAAGGTATTTCTAATCGCTTCTGTGGATGAAAGGGCACAGCGGAGGCATCAGGAAAATATATTGAAAGGTTTTCCATCAGATATCGAAAAATTAAGGGAAGAAATCGCAACAAGGGACAAGCTGGACTCCGAACGCGAGGTATCGCCACTGAAAAAGGCAGCGGATGCTATCGAAATCGATACGACTTCATTATCGATTCAGGAAGTTGCAGAAAGTATCATGTCTTTAATAGAAGAGAGGAAAAGATGACATTGGATTTTTACACATTTGCCAAGAACGTCGTAAAAGGCGTTTTAATGCCTGCGTATAGGGTTAAGACGCTCGGAAAGGAACATATCCCTAAAGAGGGCGGAGTATTGATCTGTGCCAATCACATTGATAATTTGGATCCGCCTGTAGTTGGCATGACATCTCCTAGGGATATTCATTTCATGGCGAAGGAAGAGTTGTTTCAAGCACCTGTTTTAAAGGGTATATTACCCAGAGTAAATGCTTTTCCCGTCAAGCGGGGCAATAGCGATCGTGAATCCCTTAGAAAAGGTTTAAAGCTTTTGAAGGAGGGCAAGGCGATTGGCCTGTTTCCCGAGGGAACCAGAAGCAAGACTGGTGAATTGGGAGAAGGTTTGGCGGGTGCTGGATTTTTCGCGTTGCGGTCTGATGCCGTTATCATACCCTGTGCAATCATCGGCCCATATAAATTTTTGCGTCCGTTGAAGGTCGTTTACGGTCCTCCAATAAATTTTACCGAATATCGCGAACAGAAAATATCAGCCGATGAAGCTACAAAAATCATCATGGACCAAATTGGGAAATTGATTTCCGAGCATAAATAGTCCTTCATACTTGACAATTTTCTGATTTTGTTAGAATTTATAAAATAAGAGTATTGTTCAGTTATTGCGGATGAAAGGGAATATAACTTTTATTACTCTAAAAAAACTGTTTTTATCTTTATTAGGAAAGTGTTTTTATTGAACCACTTTAAATAAAATATGTGGCCGATGAAGAGGAAATTTGCTGATCAGTCATGGGTTAAGGAGGAGTTAGTAATGACAGAAGATATGAACCAGGTAGAAGTGAACAATTTCAAAGTTGGGGATCAAGTTAAAGCAACCGTTTCAAAGGTAGAAGAAAAACAGGTCATTGTCAATGTGGAAAACAGCAAGACTGATGGAATCATACCCATCAGCGAGCTTTCAAGCCTGCATGTCGAAAAGGCGTCAGATGCCGTTTCGGAAGGTGATGCATTGGAGCTGGAAGTGATTAAAGTCGAGGATGAAGCTCTCATTCTATCAAAACGTAAAATTGACGCTCTTAAAGCATGGGATGACCTGGAATTGAAATTTGAAAATGGAGACGTATTTGAGGCTGAAGTTAAAGATGTCGTCAAAGGCGGGCTTGTTGTAGATCTAGGCGTACGTGGTTTTGTTCCAGCTTCTCTAGTAGAAGACTATTTCGTTGAAGACTTTTCTGATTACAAAAACAAAACTTTAACATTCAAGATCGTTGAGCTTGAGAAAGACAAGAATCGCTTAATCCTCTCACATCGGGCAGTGGTCCAAGACCAAAAGGAAAAGCAAAAAGCAAACGTTTTGGATAAGATTGAAAGCGGGCAAGTGCTTGAGGGCGTGGTCCAAAGGATTACCGATTTTGGTGCATTCGTGGATATTGGAGGCGTAGACGGCCTTGTCCACATTTCCCAGCTTTCCCATCAGCATGTCGACAAGGCATCCGATGTCGTTTCCGAAGGGGATAAGGTGCAGGTGAAAGTACTATCCATCGATCGTGATAATGAAAGGATATCACTTTCCATTAAGGATACCCTTCCGGGACCTTGGGCAGGCATTGCAGAAAAAGCGGCCAAAGGCTCAAAACTGGAAGGTATCGTTAAACGCCTTGTTTCTTTCGGTGCATTCGTTGAGATTTTTCCAGGGGTGGAAGGGCTTGTCCATATTTCACAGATTTCGCACAAGCATATTGCCACACCGCAAGAAGTACTTAAAGAAGGCCAGTCTGTCGAAGTGAAAGTGCTGGAAGTCAATGAAACGGATCAACGTTTATCATTGAGCATTAAGGAACTTGAAGAACCTCAATCCAATTACAACACATCAGATTATGAACTCCCTGAAGAATCGAAGGGCTTTCAGCTAGGTGAAATGATTGGTGATCAATTGAAAAAACTAAAATAAGATAATTATGGTGATGGCCTTGGAGAGAAAACAACGAAAATTAGATCATATAGAATTTGCGCTAAAGACAGGACAGCAGCATAAAACCGGACTAGAAGATATTTCGTTTATTCACCAAAGCCTACCAGGTATTTCCTTGAATAATGTGAACCTCACAGCAGAAGTTGGCGAACTTGAATTAAGTTCGCCAATTTTTATAAATGCCATGACCGGAGGCGGAGGCCCTGAAACCGAAAAATTGAATGGTGACCTAGCCATTGCTGCACGGGAAACAGGAATCGCCATGGCGGTAGGATCGCAAATGGCAGCCATCAAGGATTCTAGCCAGCAAGCTTCATTTAAAGTTGTAAGGAAGGAAAACCCTGATGGTGTGTTGATTGGTAATCTCGGTGGTGAAGCAACAGTCGAACAGGCTAAGCGGGCCAGCGAAATGATCGGGGCCAATGCCCTTCAGATTCATATTAACGTCATCCAGGAATTGACGATGCCTGAAGGGGACAGGGATTTTGCGGGTACCCTTTCGAGAATAGAAAAAATCAACAGAACGATCGGAATTCCTGTCATCGTAAAAGAGGTTGGATTTGGGATGAGTATGGAAACGGTGCAGCAATTACATTCCGTGGGTGTTTCGATCATTGATGTAGGCGGGTTTGGCGGAACGAATTTTGCTAAAATAGAAAATGAGAGACGCGCGAAAATACTCGGATATTTTAATGAGTGGGGCATACCGACAGCCGCTTCGATTGTCGAAGCAGTTAATGTTTCACCACAGCTATCGGTCATTGGATCAGGTGGCATTCAAAGTCCTTTGGAAATTACAAAAAGCCTGGCATTAGGGGCGAAAGGTGTCGGATTGGCCGGACATTTCCTCAAGCTCTATAAAGAGTTGGGCTTGGAAAAATTGATCAAAGAAATAAATTACATACATGAAGATTTGAAGGTCATCATGACTGCACTCGGGTGCAGTAATATCTCAGAGCTTAGGGAATCGAAATTAGTCATCAAAGGAAATACCTATCATTGGTTATCTCAAAGAGGCATTGATTGTTCGGCGTATGCTAAATGAATGACCACAAAAGGAAGCATCTCAATTGAAACGAATTGAGATGCTTCTTTTTGTTCAGGGATAGACTTAACTATTCCTTTTTCGTGCCTCTTCAGGGCTTTCCATTTTTGTTGCCCCTTTATGATCCAGTGATTGGTCCCTGTCGGACTCCACCCGTTTACTTTCTTTCAATTTCTTCTCTTGCCGATCTTTTCCCATGTTCACACCTCCTTTTTAAATGATAAAGGGAAGGCTTACTTCATTAAAATGCCGTGCTTTACGTTTATACTTTGAATAAACAAGCCATAATGTTCCTAAAAGGGGGACGGCAGTTTGGATGGAATTATTTTTTATTGGATTTCATGGATAGTTTGGGTCATTGTCATGTTTTTTATTCCGAAAACGGTTCCCTTTCGTTTTGATTTTCTTTTTCATCTATTAGCCGTTATGTTATTAGCGGGCTATAAACTGGAGGCTCCCTTGGTTTCCGTGCATTTGAGCGGTCCGTATCTTTTCTTTATACTTTGTGTGTATATTAGGAAGAATTCAATCATCAAGATGATGGAACTGATCAGCGGAAGTCTTATTATCACTCTCGCTTATGCCAGTTTTCAACTTTTTTCTTTGCTTGATCCGATATGGCTCATCATGAAACCCTCTTATCTTTTGTGTATTTTCCTGAATTATCTTATCCTACTCCTTTTAAAAAATTGGAAACATCGATTGTTCGTCCTTTTAATTGGGATGATGATGGGAGATATCATATATTCTGGATTGCTTGCTTACCACTCTTTACCTTATGTGGCCCTTGCTTACGAATGGCATGATAATGCAGTGCTGGTATTGGGCGCAAACATACTGTGGAGAATGTTGGAATTGGTTGGCCAATACATTTATTTAGTATCCCAATCGAGATTTTTATCAAAACAAGGAAAAGAGAATTTTAATCAATGAAGGGAATGCTGAAAAATAGGTATGGGGCATTAGCAGCTTCATCAAAAGGCAGAAGTATAAATGGAACCAATTGGAATTGGAAGGCTTTTATTCATACAATCATTGTTGATTGGCGAGAAATTTGTTACTATAGGATAGTTAGAGGTCTGTAGATAAATCGTAAAATGCTCTAAACAATTAAAAGGGAAGCCGTATGTCGAAGCTTTCTTCATTTTTTTGGGCTGTTTATAATCACGTTTGAGCATGCAGAGGGTTCAGCTTCACGTCACCTTAGGAACTGGGGCGTCAAGTGGACAAACTGCACGTGAATACTAGATGAGATTAACTGAACATAGTTGGGATTTTCATACTGATGAAAGATTCCTTTAAATGATGATGGATACAGCCTTTTCCTTTAAAAGGAAATAATGAAAATCAATAATGCAAAGCAACCGTAATAAATGCATTCATGAATTTCGTGACTTTGACAGAGATATAGTAGCAGAAAGGGTGAATAGCAATGCCAAAACCGGTAATTGCGATAGTCGGTCGTCCGAACGTGGGAAAATCGACAATCTTTAATAGGATAGTTGGAGAACGGGTTTCGATTGTCGAAGACGTTCCTGGAGTAACTCGGGACAGGATTTATAGTTCTGGTGAATGGTTGACACATGATTTTAACATTATTGATACAGGTGGAATTGATATCGGTGACGAGCCGTTCCTAGAACAAATTCGCCAGCAGGCTGAAATTGCCATCGACGAAGCCGATGTGATAATTTTTATGACGAATGGCCGTGAAGGGGTAACGGCTGCTGATGAAGAAGTCGCTAAAATACTCTTTAAATCGAGAAAGCCAGTTGTCCTTGCAGTAAATAAAGTCGATAACCCAGAAATGAAAGATCAAATTTATGATTTCTATGCGTTAGGTTTTGGCGATCCATTCCCGATTTCCGGATCTCACGGACTTGGTCTTGGTGACCTTCTGGATGAAGCCGCCAAACATTTCCCTAAATTCAGCGGCCAGGATTATGCTGATGATGTCATTAAATTCAGTTTGATTGGAAGACCGAACGTAGGTAAATCATCTCTGGTCAATGCATTGTTAGGTGAAGAACGTGTCATTGTAAGTGATATTGAAGGTACGACTCGCGACGCGATTGACTCCCCTTATAAATACAATGGCAAAGAATATGTCATTATTGATACAGCAGGGATGCGGAAAAAAGGTAAAGTGTATGAAAGCACGGAAAAATATAGCGTACTTCGTGCATTAAGGGCAATTGAACGTTCAGACGTTGTTCTTGTGGTCCTGAACGCTGAAGAAGGTATTCGTGAGCAGGATAAAAAAATTGCCGGATATGCCCATGAAGCGGGTAGGGCGGTCATCATCGTCGTCAATAAGTGGGATGCCATCGAGAAAGATGAAAAAACGATGAAGGATTTTGAAGAAAAGATCCGCGCCCATTTCCTATTCTTGGATTATGCGCCAATCATTTATCTTTCTGCCTTAACGAAAAAACGGACACATACCTTAATACCGGTCATTGATCAGGCTAGTGAGAATCATGCCATCCGGGTTCAGACAAATGTATTGAATGAAGTGGTCATGGATGCCGTGGCGATGAATCCGACACCGACACATAATGGCAACCGTTTGAAAATTTATTATACGACTCAGGTAGCGATCAAGCCACCAACTTTCGTTGTATTCGTTAACGATCCGGAGTTATTGCATTTCTCATATGAAAGATTTTTAGAAAATCGAATTAGGGATGCCTTTGGTTTTGAAGGAACACCAATACGAATTTTTGGACGCCAGAGAAAATAGTAAAGGTGGTTATAACATGATGAAAGATAAAGAAAGTATCGCAGTGATTGGAGCTGGGAGCTGGGGAACTGCTTTAGCGCTCGTAATCGCTGATAACCAGCATGAAGTGAGATTATGGGGACATAATCAGAAACAAATCAATGAAATAAATCAAAATCATACGAATGAAAAATACTTGCCTGGGATTGAATTGCCTTTGGGGATTAAAGGGTATTCTTCGATTAAGGAAGCATTGGTCGGGATTGAAATAATAATCTTGGCTGTGCCGACCAAAGCCTACAGGGAAGTGCTTGGTCAGATTGAAGAGGCTCATGATAAGCCTTTGACAATCGTTCATGTGAGTAAGGGGATTGAACCTGATTCCCTGCTTCGTATATCGGAAATGATTGAAGAAGTCTCTTCGGCGGATTGGCTTAAAGATATAGTGGTTCTTTCAGGACCGAGTCATGCAGAAGAAGTCAGTCTACGTCACCCGACAACAGTTGCCGTTTCTTCAAAGAATATGAAAGCTGCCGAAAGGGTTCAGGACATCTTTATCAATAATAATTTCCGTGTGTATACAAATCCGGACTTGATTGGTGTTGAAATCGGTGGGGCATTAAAGAACATCATTGCTTTGGCTGCCGGCATTACGGATGGTTTAGGCTACGGGGATAATGCCAAGGCTGCATTAATGACACGAGGATTGGCTGAAATATCCCGTCTAGGGGTTGCCATGGGGGCTAACCCACTAACGTTTTCAGGTTTAGCTGGGATTGGCGACTTGATCGTCACTTGTACAAGCGTCCATTCCCGTAATTGGAGAGCTGGAAATATGCTTGGAAAAGGGCAAAAGCTTGAAGAAGTTTTGGAAAACATGGGTATGGTCGTTGAAGGTGTCAGAACAACTAAAGCCGCCTATCAACTAGCTCAAAAGTACGAAGTTAACATGCCGATCACTGAAGTCCTGTACGATGTTTTATTCAATGGGGAAGAAGTGAAAAAGGCAGTCGACCTTTTGATGAATCGTTCAAAAACGAATGAGATGGAAGAACTTTTTAACATATTGGATAGCAGGCAGCAGGATTAACCTCCAATCTGTTGATTTTGATAAAAGAATTTCATTAAATTAGGCATTTGATGATGCGCCTTACCGTGTATCAGCATACAATGCAACGAAAGTAAACTAGTAATTTGACCTCGGCACGGGGGATTTAGTCAAATGAGCAGAAGATATCTAGATATCTTCTGCTTTTTTTATGGGCAAAAAATCATCTCTTCTCTGTTAATTTATGAATAACTGAATAGGTTATTCAAATTTGCATAAATCATTCTACATATTTCTTTGTTTTTTGTTAAAAATCGACTATTTTTTTTGGTATGAAAATTGCGAAGTGTATTATGACCAAAAAAATTATAAGGGAGGCGAGAAAAGTTGGTTAACTTTTCCCGCTAAAAAGGAAGGGGAATGATACATGCAAACAGGTAAACTGAAAAGGTCTTTAAACTTATGGCATATCGTATTGCTTGGTGTTGGATATATGACGCCGATGGTTGTTTTTGATACATTCGGGATAGTTTCCGAAAAAACGGGGGGACATGTGCCAACTGCATATGTCATTGCTCTTTTAGCGATGTTGTTTACTGCATCCAGTTATGGGAAAATGGTGAAAATTTATCCGCAGGCAGGTTCATCCTATACTTACACACAAAAAACGATCAATCCACATCTAGGCTTCCTTGTCGGGTGGTCTTCGTTACTTGATTATTTATTTTTACCGATGGTGAACGGCATTTTAACAAAAATATACTTAACTGCTCTTTTTCCGGAAGTATACCCGTGGATATGGGTGGTGGCATTTGTCCTTTTAATGACAGTCATTAACTTATTCAATGTTAATTTTGCTGCCAACTTTAATAGCTTCCTTGTTTTTTTTCAAATGTTGGTCATCGTTATTTTTGTGGCACTTGTCGTTAAAGGAGTCATGGGTGGAGAAGGGACTGGAGAGGTCTTATCGGTTCAGCCATTCATCGGGCCTCATATGGAAATGTCGACGCTCATAACTGGTGCTACAATCCTTTGTTTTTCTTTCTTGGGGTTTGACGCAGTCACAACTTTATCGGAAGAAACACCGAATCCATCCAAAACAGTTCCCCGGGCCATCTTTTTGACTGCCCTTATCGGAGGGGTTTTATTTGTGACGGCATCATTCTTTACACAGTTATTTTTCCCGGATGTTTCCCGTTTTAGCAATCCTGAAGCAGCTTCTCCGGAAATTGCCCTTTTCGTGGGCGGGAAGTTATTTCAGGCTTTCTTTCTCGCAGGAACCTTATGCGGTACCCTTGCCTCCGGTCTTGCATCTCATGCTAGTGTTTCTAGGTTGCTATATGTCATGGGGCGTGACCAAGTGATCCCGAAAAAACTATTTGGGTTTGTCCACCCCAAATATAACACGCCATTTTTTAATGTCATATTTGTCGGGTCCATATCAATGGTTGCCTTATTCCTTGATTTGGTTACGGCCACTTCCCTCATAAACTTTGGGGCTTTAATCGCTTTTACCTTCGTGAATATTTGCGTAATCGTCCATGCAATAAGAAACAAAAGCTTCAGAACGATTAAAGGATTTCTTTCAACTATTCTGTCCCCGGTTTTAGGCGCGGCTTCGGTCTTCATCCTTTGGCTTAATCTCGAGATGAGTTCCTTGATTTTAGGAATTGTCTGGGCAGTAATTGGGATTGGTTATCTTCTGTATCGGACAAAATGGTTTACGGAATCCCCTCCGCTATTCCGTTTTGAAGAAGCACAGTGAATCTACTCGATTCATGAAACGAAGGAGGTTGTTATATGGCTGATGAGAAAATGAAGAGGTCGTTAATGCTCCTGCCTGTTGTTCTATTCGTTTTTCGTTCAGGCGTTAGCAAGGGTGTTTAACATTTATGGGATTGCTGCATTGATGTCACATGGAATGGTTCCGGGAGCCTGCGAGCTCGCTATAATGGAGATGCTTTTCACGGCATACAGCTATGGACTGATGGCAAAGTCATTCCTTCGACAGGTTCGGTATATGCGTAAACGCAAAGAGTCTATTAATACATATGCCGGTTTTCTTGTAGGTAATCGATACTGATGGATTAATTATTCATTCCAATGGTCAATTACTTGTTGTTGTTGTTCAGCATTTTCTTTTCAGCAGCTTTTCATTTTGTACCGGCTTATGCATGGATACTGAGTTTACTGATTATTATGACGTTTATCCATGTCATGAGGGTGAGAAATAACTACGAAAGCAAATGCTGTACTAGCGTTCGTCGCCTTGTTTTTCAAGGTCATATCGATCGTTCGTTTTATCTATCCGTGAAATTACATGAATGAACAAGTAAAAGTGACGGTAGCGGAACCTTTGAAAGCATATATCCTTGGGTCCTTAAGGTGTTTTATTAACCTTTATGGATAGCAAACAGGTATGGAACCGTAATGATGGTTAAAGCTGACCTATCTGAATAAAAAGCCTAGGGCGACGAGTACCAAAGACCATCCATGAATCATGACAATCAGGTTAAGCAAAGGTGAACGGTCCTCTATATATAAGTCTAAGTTACATATCTGGTTTTTAGGTTTCAAGGGTCCGTTAAAGGACCCTTTTGTTGTGGGTCGAATAAAGGTAAATGCTGGATATGGGGAATGGTGCATGTTATTTTTTATCTAGCAATTCAGAATTGTGATAAAATATAGGTTAGGTTACAAAAGGAGAGTGAAACTGTGTTATCTATTCCGGATGATAAAATAAGACCATTCATAACTATAACAATTGATCAGCCTACATTATCAGACCAAAAAATTCATGAGATACAGGAACCTTTCTTCTTTCTCATGAAGGAAAATCATGTGTTTGCGTATATCCGCATGGATGACCTCCCGTTAAATGAAAAAATAACGACAGTCGATCAGCTTTTACAGTATGCTTTTTCGATTGATAATGTCTGTAAATTAACTCCTAACATATCCTTGCCGCTTCTTTTTCAAATTATCGGTGAACCTATCGTACTGATAAAAACGGATGATGGCCTGCTTACCGGTTATGTAAAAAGGGAAGATGTGTTAGCTGAATTATTCAAGCAGGACAGCAAACAAAATTTAGATCTGCTAAATGTTATTTTAACCTCGATTCCAATGGGGATTTTTGTGGCTGATAAAGAAAAAAATATCGTGAACTTCAATGAATCAGGCTTGAAGATGATTAAAAAGCCTTCTGAACAAGTCCTTAATGAACCTGCTGCGAACATCTTTAATAAGCAGCATATACATAGCGTGTTTGCCAGCGGGAGCAGTATTCTGAATCAGCTTGAGATTACTGATGTCATGAGTGTGCTTGTCGACTATAGCCCGATTCTGAACCATGAAAAAGAAGTCGAAGGCCTGATCATCATCGTTCAGGATTTACCGATGGTTGAGGAAATGGCCATGGAAATAGAGTTGATTAAAAGCTCGAATAAAGACTTGAATGCCATTTTAGCGAATATCTATGATGAAATACTTGTGGTCAATCAAAAAGGAGAGCTGCTGCGCTATAGTGACAGCATCATCTCAGGATTCTGGGGGAAGGATTTAAAAGATTATATCGGGAAGAATCTCTTGCAATTAGAAGATGAAGGGATTTTTAATCCTTCGGTCACCCGGTTAGTCCTTGAACAAAAAAAGAAAGTATCGATTGTCCAAGATACGAAAATGAATAAGAAAGTCCTTTCCGTTGGTACCCCTGTGTTCAATGAAAAAGGGGATATAGATCGAATAGTCATTGCATCAAGGGATATAACGGAAACGACACAATTGAAATCGGAATTAAATGAAATGAGGAAAGAACTGGACTCTTTCAAAAAACAGGATCAATTTTATAAAGAGTTGGTTTTTGCAAGTCCTAAAATGGAGCAGATAATCAGCCAAGTCAAGAAAATCGCTCATTTTTCATCTACTGTATTAATCAACGGGGAGTCGGGAGTAGGTAAAGAAGTGATAGCAGAAGCCATTCATAAAATGGGCAGGCGATCCAAGCAACCTTTCCTGAAGATAAATTGCGGGGCGATTCCGGAAAACCTCCTTGAAAGTGAATTGTTTGGTTATACGAAGGGTTCTTTTACAGGAGCGGATAAGAATGGGAAGGTAGGATACTTTCAACAGGCCAATAAAGGTGTTTTATTCCTTGATGAAGTGGGTGACATGCCTATACATCTGCAAGTCAAGCTACTGCGGGTCCTCCAGGAACAGGAAGTGATTCCGATTGGCAGCACTACACCCATTTCCATTGATGTTCAAATTGTTGCGGCCACGAATAAGAGTCTGGAAAAAATGGTCGAGATGGGGACGTTCAGAGAAGATTTATTCTATCGATTGAATGTCATACCCATACATGTGCCTCCTTTAAGGGAAAGGCCGGAGGATATACCGCCGCTAGCCTTTCATTTCCTGCAAAAACTGAATGAAAGGTATCAGCGGAATTACCACTTTTCCCCCGATGCGTTAAATATACTGGAAGTCTATACCTGGCCGGGGAACATTCGTGAGTTGCAGAACATGATTGAAAGATTGGTTGTTTCTGCAGATGAAGAGATGATCGATGCTGACTTCATTCAAAGGTTCATACCTGTGGGCAGTGACTTTAAACAAACGAAACCAATCATTACGAGAATTCTTCCACTGCAGGAAGCACAGGATCATGTCGAAGAGCAATTGATCATGCTTGCCATGAAACAGTATAAAACTACGACCAAAGCGGCAAAAGCGCTCGGGATAAGTCAATCGTCAGTGAGCAGGAAGTATCAAAAAGTGTTAGCTGAACAGAGTAAGAAAATCGAAAAAAATGCATATTGAATAAAAGCCGTTGCCGAGTGATGAAAATCACTTGTCAACGGCTTTTATTTTTATGAAGGCATTTGGGAAGCTTTTTTATGATTTTCCAAAGATGATTATGCAAAGTGAAATAACGATATGCATATTTGCATAGTTTTAGAGTGATTTATCAAAAATAATGCGATTTTATTGGTTAATTAACTTGGCATGGTTCTTGCTTGATTAGTAAGTATAAGAAAAAAGGGAGGTAAGCATCAAAGTTTCATAAATAAGCAATATAAATTAACCATCCACTAATGTTATAAAAAAAGGAGATTATAAAATGTCAATTAACGTAGAGAGTAAAAACACTCAAGCTAACCAATCAGCAACCCAAGATTATATTAAAAAAGTGCTTCAATTAATCGAACAAAAAGAAATTTCAAAAGAAGATGCTCAGTGGGTAACAAAAGAAACGGTCGAGAATTTCCGTAACCATGTAAACCCAGGGTTTTTGGAATACCGGAAGACGGTCACTAAAGATACACAATTCGCTTCGGTGGAGTGGTCTGATCAAGATTCCTGTTTTACGGATGTAAATGGAAAAAAATATATTGATTGTTTAGGTGGCTTTGGTATTTATAATGTTGGCCATCGTAACCCTAAAGTAGTAAAGGCCGTAACCGATCAATTGCAAAGACAAGCACTTCATAGCCAGGACTTACTTGATCCATTACGTGCAATGCTTGCCAAGATCCTTGCCGAAATCACGCCGGGAGATCTAAAATACTCGTTCTTTACGAATAGCGGTACCGAGAGCGTGGAGGCTGCACTTAAGCTTGCTAAAATGTACAGTGACCGATACACGATCATTTCCACGACAAAATCATTTCATGGGAAAAGCCTTGGATCACTATCGGCAACGGCAAAGGGCATGTTCAGAAAACCGTTCATTCCATTGATACCAGGTGTGCGTCATGTACCTTTCGGTGATGTGGATATGATGAGAAAAACGTTTGAAAGTTGTGCGTTGGTAGGTGAAGATGTTGCCGCTGTGCTGTTGGAGCCTATCCAGGGTGAAGGAGGGGTCATCCTTCCTCCGCAAGGTTATTTAAAGCAGGTTCGGGCATTATGTGACGAATATGATGCGTTATTGATCTTGGATGAAGTGCAAACAGGAATGGGCCGTACAGGTAAAATGTTCGCTTCTGAGCTATATGATGTTGTTCCGGACATTATTTGTTTAGCGAAAGCATTTGGCGGCGGAGTAATGCCTGCAGGGGCTGTCGTGGCCAATGAGAAAGTGTTTAAAAGCTGGTTCGACAATCCATTCATGCACACTACCACATTTGGAGGAAATCCACTAGCTTGTGCTGCGGCCATTGCTACGATCGACGTACTTTTGGAAGAAAACTTACCGCAGCGTGCTGCAGAAGTTGGCGAATATTTCTTAAATGGGTTAAGGGAAGTGGCTGATGAGCACAAAGACAAGGTTATGGAGATTCGCGGCCAAGGTTTGATGATTGGTATTGAGTTCCATAAAGACGAAGTGGGTTATGAATTCTCAAAAGCTCTCTTTGATAAAGGCATCTTGGTAGCAGGTACGCTTATAAATTCTAAAACAATCAGGATTGAGCCGTCTTTGACTATTCAGTTGGATGAAGTCGATACAGTCATTAAAGCGTTCAAAGAGGTCTTGCCGACGCTTCAATCTTAATTTAAATTAGCAGAAAAACAGCCTTTGGGCTGTTTTTTTGTTGATTGGAGGGAGGATGTATGGAAATTACTATACATATTTTTTGTTATATACCTGTACCTCAACAATTTTTTTCGCGAAAAGGAGTCATGAAAACGGGAATTACACAGATTGGACAAGGATTTAATTCCTTTAACGTAATTTGGTATGTTATAATAATTTCTGGAAAAAGGAGTGATGAAGATATGACACCTGCTCTGCAAAAAATGTGGATATCCTTTATAGCTATGGGCTTTATGGTTATCTCTATATTTCTAATCTACTTAAGCCGCTATAAATTTAAAGGTTTTTGGAGAGTCTTGACAGCAATTATCGCATACATACTTATGATTCTAGCCGGCTTGATCATCCTTATCGTTGTTCTTAGCGGGCCAACCACTTGATAGGTGAGGAGAAATGATGAGAAATTTTTTCAAAATATTATGTTTATTATGCATCTCTGTATCATTATCTGGCTGCTTATATCCGGAGAAGCAAAAAATGCAAAACCAACTGCCTTATAAAGAGCAAATACAATCCGTTCAAAGTGCTGTGGACCAATTTCAGAAAGATGAAGGCGGCATACTGCCCATCGTCACAAAAGATGCAGGTACACCGATTTATCAAAAATATGTCATAAAGTTTTCTAAGATTTCACCGAGGTATATGGCTGAACCACCGGACAATGCCTTTGAATCAGGAGGCGTCTTTCAATACATCCTCGTTAATGTTGAAAAGGATCCGACTGTAAAGCTGTTGGATGTCAGGATGGCGCAGAAGATACAGGATGTTTCCTTGAGATTGACTGCTTATCAGCAAAGCAACGGATACCCGCCATTTAAGGAAAGGTTATCCGATAATGTCTTTACGCTTGATTATGAGAAAATGGGCCTGAAGGAAGCTCCGACGGTCACGAGCCCATTTTCACAAAAAGACTTATATCTTGTAGTCGATGGTCAAGGCAGCATTTATGTTGATTATACCCCGGACTTACTTGAGGCATTGAAGAAGCATGAGGGGGAAATCAAGCAAGGTGAAGATATCCGGGAACTGCTGGTTCAGAGTTCGGAGTTCGTCCCTGCCTATTCATTACCATATACAATTGATGAAAAAACAAATAATCCAATATTTCTTACAAAATAGGCATAACCCTTCTTCTGCAAAATATATTGTAGGGGAAGGGTTATTTCTTTTATCTTTATTTCATCTTACTTTTAAAATAACAACCCTTATATAAAATTTCTGGTGGAGGAAGGGATTGAACCAGGGAAATAATTGGAATAAATTTTTAGGACAACATCATAGATATATAATGTCCTAAATAAATGCAAATGGATAAACGAAATCCCAAAACTCTAATTCGGGAGGGGATACCTTGGAAAAGGTAGATATTTTTAAAGATATAGCTGAACGGACCGGTGGCGATATATACTTGGGGGTGGTCGGTGCCGTCAGGACTGGAAAATCCACATTTATTAAAAAATTCATGGAGCTAGTCGTCATTCCGAATATTCCTTCAGAGGCGGACCGTGCAAGGGCACAGGATGAATTGCCTCAAAGTGCTGCTGGAAAGACGATCATGACAACGGAACCCAAATTCGTACCGAACCAGGCAGCCTCGATTCAAGTAGCTGAAGGTCTCGATGTGAACATCCGTTTAGTCGATTGTGTCGGTTATACAATACCTGGGGCTAAAGGGTATGAAGATGAAAATGGTCCCCGCATGATTCACACGCCTTGGTATGAAGAGCCGATTCCGTTCAATGAAGCGGCTGAGATCGGTACTCGCAAAGTAATTCAGGATCATTCCACACTAGGCGTAGTCGTTACGACGGATGGATCAATAGGAGAAATTCCGCGAAGTGATTATTTAGAAGCCGAGGAAAGGGTTGTCGAAGAATTGAAGGAGGTTGGCAAGCCATTTATCATGATTGTCAATTCCGTTCAGCCTCACCACCCGAATACGGTAGCACTAAGGGAATCCCTGCAGGAAAAATATGATATCCCTGTATTGGCCATGAGTGTCGAAGGAATGCGGGAATCGGATGTTTACAGCGTACTGCGCGAGGCCCTGTACGAATTTCCTGTTCTCGAGGTCAATGTTAATCTCCCGAGCTGGGTCATGGTTCTTCGCGAAGATCATTGGTTAAGGGAAAGTTACCAGGAAGCGGTTAAAGAGACCGTTAAGGATATTAAACGCCTAAGGGATGTTGATCGTGTAGTCGGACATTTCAATGAATTCGAGTTCATTGACCGTGCCGCGCTTGCAGGCATTGAGATGGGGCAGGGTGTTGCAGAAATCGACCTATACGCCCCTGATGAACTCTATGATGATATTCTGAAGGAAATTGTCGGAGTGGAGATTCGGGGCAAGGATCATCTGTTATCTTTGATGCAGGACTTTGCGTATGCGAAAGCAGAATATGATCAGGTGGCCGATGCATTGAGAATGGTCAAACAAACTGGATATGGTGTCGCAGCCCCATCCCTTAACGATATGAGTCTTGATGAACCGGAAATCATCCGTCAGGGAGCCAGGTTCGGTGTCAGGCTAAAAGCCGTAGCTCCTTCCATCCATATGATCAAGGTCGATGTCGAATCCGAATTCTCGCCAATCATCGGTACGGAAAAGCAAAGTGAGGAATTAGTCCGGTATCTGATGCAGGATTTCGAAGACAATCCACTTTCCATTTGGAACTCCGATATTTTTGGCAGAAGCCTAAGTTCCTACGTAAGGGAAGGCATACAGGTGAAATTAGCGATGATGCCAGACAATGCGCGCTATAAATTGAAAGAAACACTGGAGAGGATTATTAATGAGGGCAGTGGGGGATTGATTGCCATCATCTTATAAAAACGTTTAAAAGCTGGACCAACTCCATTTATGGATTGGTCTTTTTGCATGCAACTGACATCAGGTTCGCAAGAAAAATATCATTTATGAACGCTAATATTTGAAATAATCTGCTGTTTTTTAGTATAATCTTGAAAAAACCCTGTGGTTAAGCGATTTTCAGCAATATAATAAGTTTAATTTCTATAAAAAAGGGAAATGATGAATAGCGAAAGACAAAATTTATAATATATACAATTATTAATGAAAAGATTCCCATTATTTTTTGAATTCCCTTGCTAAGCTAATAGGATTTGTGATAATCTACATACAGAAAACGCGTTATATCAGCGATTTCAACCTATTTATAAATTTCTGGATGAATTATTTGGAAATTAATTCGGCTTGGTAATCCTTGATTGCCAGGGAATGAAAATTTTTGGACCGAGGCTAATATCAAATCACTATTATAGTGTTGTAATAATGATTTTTTATAAAGATTCCTTTTGGGAGGAGGTGAATGGCATGAACAAAACAGAATTGATTAATGAAGTTGTTACAGCAACTGAAATTTCTAAGAAAGACGCTACAAAAGCTGTTGATGCTGTTTTTGATACAATCTTAGAAGCTCTAAAAAACGGTGATAAAGTACAATTGATTGGTTTTGGTAACTTTGAAGTTCGTGAACGTGCGGCTCGTAAAGGACGTAACCCACAAACTGGTGACGAAATCGAAATTGCAGCTAGCAAAGTGCCAGCTTTCAAACCCGGTAAAGCGCTGAAAGATGCAGTGAAGTAATTCTACCATTACATACGGGTGCTTAACCGAAAAGGGCCGCGTGAAAACGCGGCCCTTTTTTTGCTTCTTAATTTCCATCTGTGATAATATAAAAGACAGTGAATATTTTAGAAACGCTGCAGATGGTAAATCCGTCACAAGGAAATACCCATCCGAAAACCGCTTCCGACGAAACTGACTTTCAGGGCGTCATGTATGGGGAAATGGGTCTTCTTTAATAATTGCAATTAAGGGTATCCGGGTGCAACGCCTTGGATTTTTTATCTGAATACATAATATTATTGATTTTTAGGAGGTACAAAAAATGGCTAATGTTGATCATGCCAAATTAGAAGAAGCGGTTAAAATGCTTCTTGAGGCTGTAGGGGAAGACCCAACGAGGGAAGGACTGCTGGATACACCTGCCCGTGTAGCCAGAATGTATGAAGAAATTTTTTCCGGACTTAATCAGGATCCAAAGGAATATTTCGATACTGTTTTTGGAGAGGACCATGAAGAACTCGTACTTGTAAAGGATATTCCGTTTTACTCAGTATGTGAACATCATTTAGTCCCTTTTTACGGGAAAGCCCATGTAGCATATATTCCGAAAAACGGAAAAGTGACTGGTTTAAGTAAATTGGCACGGGCGGTTGAGGCTGTATCGAAGCGTCCGCAACTTCAAGAGCGCATCACTTCTACAGTTGCTGACTCGATAATGGAAAAGCTCGAGCCTCATGGTGTAATGGTTGTAGTAGAGGCTGAACATATGTGCATGACCATGCGAGGTGTAAAAAAACCTGGATCTAAAACAGTGACTTCAGCTGTTAGGGGAACGTTTGCGAAGGATCACCGTACTAGAGCTGAAGTGCTGGCATTCATTAAAGACTAAGGACATGGGGGCAGGAAAAAATGAATGAAAAAAAGATTCTGAATGATTTTGTCGTAATCAAAGCCATTGAGGATAGTGTGAATGTCATCGGGTTGACAAGGGGAACGGACACCAAGTTTCATCACTCCGAAAAACTTGACTCAGGAGAGGTGATGATCGCACAATTCACGGAGCATACCTCGGCAATTAAAATCAGGGGCCATGCAAAAGTCTATACTCCATTTGGAGAGATAGAAAGTGATTCCAAAAAGAATTCACCTGACAAATGATAGCTTCTCAATGCTTGGTTAAGTAGTAAATCAATCATCTGATATCGCGTTTAACAAGCTGTAAATTTCCCGCATCCATTTTTTTGAAGAGGCAAAAGACGATGGTTTCCTTATTTTTGGAAGTTTCATTTTATAAACGTTGACCATTTCATCTGATTGTTTTTATGGTATAATAATGTGTATTTTACACAGACAGAAACCAATATGTATGAAAAAAATTATCTTTCGGGGATGCAAGGGTGATCTCAATTGTTAAACATAACGGACGACATAAGGCAATTAAAACGATTAATAGAAACGAAAGCTCAACATCCATATTTATTGAAGTATATACAAAAGCCAAGCTTGGACGAAGATAAACTGATATTGCTTTGGGGATTGTTTAACGATTTGGACGTTACAAGCGAAAAACGGAATCAATACATCATTTCAACCATGTTAGTGCAAGTAGCTCTGGATACCCATGAAATCGTCTCGAATTCAGGTGAAGGAATCGAGTTGCCCGAGGTATTGAAAAATCGTCAATTACAAGTGCTTGCCGGTGATTACTATAGTGGCTTATATTATCAAGTGCTTGCCAGTGTAGGTAATGTTGATATGATCCGTATACTTTCAAGCGCTATTAAAAAAATAAATGATAATAAAATCATTCTTTACCAACAAGGGTCCATTAAAGATGTACCAACGCTTTTAATGACGATAAAAGCGATCGAGGCCTCGCTGCTTCATAAACTGGCGGATTACTATAATGAGCCTGCCTGGATAGAAATATCGGAAGATCTGTTGCTTTTAAAACGGTTGCATGCCGAGAAGAGCAGCTATATGAAGTCGGGGCAATCGATAGTTTTTGATGTCCTGAGGGAAATGCCTTTTGATGCCTTGATTAGTGGGGAAGTTCCCATTTCGGAAAAAGAAGAACGGGTACGGACCCAATTCGACAAGTGCCTGAGGGATGCCAGGCAATCCGTAGAGCGCTCGATGCGGAAGTTGGCAAAGTTGGATGATGAACTTCTGGAAAGAGTGAAGGCCATCTTGGAACAAACAGAGAGTATAGCAAATTCATATGTGAAAGAAGGGTGAATCATGGAGCAGTCTAAAGAGCAAAAAGTTCATCATGTCTTTGAAAAGATCTACGGAAACTATGACAAGATGAATTCCCTCATCAGCTTTAAACAGCATCTTAAATGGCGGAAGGCTACAATGGCCATCATGAATGTCCCAAAAGGCGCCCATGCACTGGATGTATGCTGTGGAACAGCGGACTGGACCATTGCCCTTGCTAATGAAGTAGGACCAGAAGGAAAGGTTGTTGGTCTGGATTTTAGTAAGAACATGCTGAAAATCGGCGAACAAAAGGTGGCTGAACTCAATCTAGATCAAGTGTCCCTAATGCATGGGAATGCAATGGAGCTTCCTTTTGAGGATAATAGCTTTGACTATGTCACGATCGGTTTCGGGCTGCGGAATGTCCCCGATTACATGAGAGTGCTTAAAGAGTTAAACCGGGTAGCCAAGCCGGGTGGAATGGTCGTTTGCCTGGATACTTCACAGCCAACGATGCTTGGCTTTAAACAGGGCTATTATTTTTATTTCCGTTTCATCATGCCCATGTTCGGCAAATTATTCGCAAAAAGCTATAGCGAATACTCATGGCTGCAGGAATCAGCTCGAGATTTCCCTGGCATGAAAAAGCTTGAAAACATGTTCAAGCAGGCAGGAATGGAAAATGTCAGTTACAAGGCCCATTTCGGTGGTGTAGCAGCAACACATTTCGGGTACAAGCCTTCAAAATAAGCATAATAGCAATGGACAAAGCTGGGTGGAATGTATGAAATTTAAAATGATGTATTCATTTTTGAATGCAGATTTGCAATTAATAGAAAAAGAACTGGAAGCCGCAATTGAAGCGGATTCCACGGTTTTAAGGGAAGCTTCCCTGCATTTACTGCAATCCGGTGGAAAACGGATCCGTCCGGTATTCGTCCTATTGGGCGCGAAGTTTGGCAACTATGATATTCATGTCGTAAAGCATGTCGCAGCGACTTTGGAACTGATCCATACAGCTTCCCTTGTACATGATGATGTTGTGGATGATGCGGATTTACGCAGGGGATCTGCTACCATTAAGTCAAAATGGGATAATCGTGTCGCCATGTACACAGGCGACTTCATTTTTGCTCGTGCACTGGAAATGATGGCGGTTATCGAGTCCCCGCTTGCGCATCAAATTCTCGCTGATACCATGGTTGAACTATGTCTTGGTGAAATTGAACAAATAAAAGATAAGTACAATTTCGAACAGAATTGGCGGATATATTTTAGAAGGATCAAACGGAAAACGGCATTGCTCATTGCATCCAGCTGCCAGTTGGGAGCCATTTCAGCAGGTGTTGAAGAGAGGATTCACCAAAAGCTATTTAAATTCGGATACTATGTCGGTATGTCCTATCAAATCACCGATGATATATTGGATTTTACGGCTTCGGAAGAAGAGCTTGGGAAACCAGCCGGTAGTGATTTGATTCAAGGTAATATCACATTACCCGTTTTGATTGCTATGGAAGATCCAAAGTTAAAAAAGCTTATCGAAACAGTTCGGGAAGATACGCCAAAAGACGAAATGTCCCATATAATCAATGCGATAAAAACTTCAGGTGCCATTGAACAAGCAGCGAGGATCAGTGATATGTATTTAGAAAAGGCTTTTACTGAGTTGAAAGGTCTTCCTGCCATTAAAGCTAGAAAAACTTTATCGGATATCGCGAAAAATATCGGAAAAAGAAAGTTTTGATAATGGGAGTTGCGAAACTCATCAAACAATGGTAATATTCTAAAAGTATTGCCTTATATAGGCAAATAACAATGATACATATTAGGAGTGACATTCATGGAAAGAACATTTTTAATGGTTAAGCCTGACGGCGTTCAACGCAATTTAATCGGTGAAATCGTTTCCCGTTTTGAAAAGAAAGGCTTCCTTCTTGCAGGAGCAAAATTAATGGTCATTTCTCAAGAATTGGCTGAGCAACATTATGGCGAGCACAAAGAACGTCCTTTCTTTGGCGAATTAGTGGACTTCATTACTTCAGGTCCTGTCTTCGCAATGGTTTGGGAAGGTGAAAACGTAATCACTACTGCACGTCAAATGATGGGTGCCACAAACCCTAAAGATGCAGCAGCAGCAACAATTCGTGGCGATTTTGCCGTGACTGTTGGCAAAAACATCATTCACGGATCTGATTCAGCTGAAAGCGCTGTACGTGAAATCGGTTTATTCTTCAAAGAAGAAGAACTTGTTGAGTATTCTAAACTTGTAAACGAGTGGGTATATTAATTAATACGATCACTTTATAAAAAGCGGGTTCCATCGTCATTATGCGATGGAACCCGTTTTTTTGCATTGCTTTTTTAGTTTAGAGCAGCAAAGTAAGGAATTATTTTAGTTTAAAGAAAATATGGCACTCTCCGATATATAAAGGGAAGGACCACTTAAAATAATTATGTGCAAGGGAGTCGTAGGAATGCCTCAAGGATATGAAGAGTATATTCGTAATATCAAAATGTCGACAGGCATTGATTTGCCATTATATAGGAAGGGCAAATGAAAAGGCGACTAACATCTCTATATGAAAAAAGGGGATATCACTCATTTCGTGAATACTATAAAGACATTCAAACCAATCCCGGAGTTTTAAATGAGTTTTTGGATAGAATGACAATCAATGTTTCCGAATTTTATAGAAATGCGAAGAGATGGGAAGTGTTGGAGCAAAAAATCCTTCCTGGGTTATTAGCAAGCAAAAAAATTGAAAATTTGGGGTGCAGCCTGTTCAACTGGCGAGGAACCTTATACGATTGCAATGATATTATCCAATCTGGTTCCACTTAACCAGATAGAGATATTGGCGACGGATCTGGATGATAATGTATTGGCGCAAGCGAAATTGGGAATTTATCCTGAACGTTCCATAAATGAAGTACCTGAAGAAATCAAAAGGAAATACTTTGAAAAAAAGCGGATTTTTATCGTGTCGATGATGAAATCAAGAGAAGGGTGACATCTAAAAAGCAAAACCTTCTCGCGGATCGATTCGAACAGGGGTTTGATTTAATCGTTTGCCGCAATGTTTTAATTTATTTCACTGAAGAAGCCAAACATATATTATATGAAAAATTCAGTGCATCACTAAGAAGCGGCGGAGTTTTTTTGTAGGAAGTACAGAGCAAATATTCACACCAGGAAAATATCAATTTGAAACGATCGACACATTTTTTTATAAGAAAAAGTAAATACTTTTGAAAAAAGGGACTGTTACTGCAAATGAGCATTCAGTCCCTTTTCGTTTGTCGAGTAATAGCAAATCCAGTAGAACTTCAATTTGAACGATTAAACTATATCGAAAATGTTTAAGTACTTGTAAAATAGAACGAAAAGTGATTAAATTCAAACAATATGGTTTTTACGTTTTACATATACCCACATTTCATAAAATTGTGGTATATTGATACATATACACTTTAAAGTGCTAAAAGGGGGCTGGAAGATGAGATATTTAACAGCGGGAGAATCACATGGTCCGCAACTGACTACTATCATTGAAGGATTACCGGCAGGAATGCCGATTACGAATGAGGATATTAATCAAGAATTAGGACGCCGGCAAAAAGGGCATGGACGTGGAAGAAGGATGCAAATCGAGAAAGATCAGGCTTTTATTTCTTCGGGAATCAGACATGGCTACACACTCGGTTCACCGGTTGCTTTGGTGGTTGAGAACGATGACTGGAAGCATTGGACAAAGATTATGGGAAGTGAAGGGCTTTCCGAAGAGGAAGCTGAAGAAATTAAACGTAAAATCACCCGGCCTCGTCCTGGTCATGCCGACTTGAACGGTGGGATTAAATATGGGCACCGCGATTTGAGAAATGTTCTGGAGCGCTCTTCAGCCCGTGAAACGACAGTAAGGGTGGCAGCAGGTGCTGTCGCTAAAAAGCTATTGTCTTTATTGGGGATAGAAGTGGCATCGCATGTTTTGGAAATTGGCGGAGTGAAGGCAGAACCGCCAAAATACGAAACGATTCAGCAATTGCAACAAGAAACAGAAGAATCTTCTGTTAGATGTTTTGACAAAAACGTAGAGCAGCAGATGAAGGATGCAATTGATGAAGCGAAACAAAAAGGAGATTCCATCGGCGGCATCGTTGAAGTCATTGTAGAAGGAATGCCGGTGGGTGTGGGAAGTTATGTGCACTATGACCGTAAGCTTGATGCAAAACTAGCCGCAGCGATAATGAGCATCAATGCATTTAAAGGGGTGGAAATAGGTCTTGGATTTGAAGCGGCCCATCTATTCGGCAGTGATGTCCATGATGAAATCGCATGGGACGAAGAACAGGGTTATTACCGGAAAACGAATCGCCTTGGTGGTTTTGAAGGCGGTATGACAACTGGGATGCCTATAGTTGTACGCGGTGTGATGAAGCCGATTCCCACTTTATATAAACCTTTGAAAAGTGTTGATATTGATACGAAGGAAGTGTTTGAAGCAAGTGTCGAACGTTCCGATAGTTGTGCGGTTCCAGCCGCAGCAGTAGTTGCTGAGGCGGTAGTAGCATGGGAACTGGCGGCTGCCATCGTAGATCAATTCCCTTCAGATCGTTATGAGCAATTAGCAGAATACATAAGATCATATCGGGAAGAAGTAAAGGGGTTTTAATCATGGAATCCATCCAAATAAAAACGGCTTCCAAGCAATATCCGGTTTTAATTGGCAAGAAGGCAATAAATGAATTGCCTGAATTAATAACACATGAATTAAATCATCTAAACAAGATTCTGATCATAACTGATGAGAAAGTGGCGGCACTTCATTTGCAGACTGTGAAAAACGCCCTGATCAAGACGGGAAAACCGGTCCTGCATCATGTAGTGCCAGAAGGGGAGCATGCTAAAACATTCGATGTGTTTTATGAATGCCAAAGCTTCTGCTTATCCCAACAGATCAATCGCAAGTCATTGATTATCGCCCTTGGCGGTGGTGCAGTCGGTGACTTGGCTGGATTCGTTGCGGCTACTTTTATGAGAGGGATTCCATTTATACAGGTTCCGACTACTTTGCTCGCCCACGATAGTGCTGTGGGCGGCAAGGTTGCCATCAATCACCCGCTAGGGAAAAATATGATTGGGGCCTTTCATCAGCCTGAAGCGGTCATTTATGATCTTGAATTTTTAAAAACTCTGCCTCTTAAAGAATTAAGGTCAGGTTTTGCAGAAGTCATTAAACATTCCTTGATAGCCGATAATGAGTTTTATCTATGGTTAAAGTCGAATATTGTTGATTTGAATGATATAACGGATGAGCAATTCCTAACCATGATTACAAAAGGGATTGGCATTAAAGCTAAAATTGTCGAAGAGGATGAGAAAGAAAACGGCATTCGTGCCTTTTTGAATTTTGGTCATACACTTGGACATGCAGTGGAAGGTTCAATGGGATATGGGAACTTTACGCATGGGGAATCCATTTTAATCGGGATGGTATATGCTCTTAAATTAAGCAGAAAGAAAGTGGATCTCGATTTTAAACTAGATGAGTTCATTAATTGGGTTTCTTCTTTAGGTTATCAAATAACCATTCCAACCCGACTTGAACATGCAATTCTACTAGAATTAATGAAAACGGATAAAAAATCAGTCAATGATGCAGCTACCTTTGTTCTGCTAAACGAAGTGGGGTCACCGCAATTAATGGATATTGGCGACTCTGAGCTGATAGAGGAAATGGCGGATATGATATAGAGTTCAGGAGAAGGGGGACTATGTGTGATTAGAGGAATAAGGGGTGCCACTACAGTAGAAAGAGACACAGAAATGGAAGTGATTTCCGCTGTCGAAAAGTTGATGGCAGAGATCATTCAGGTCAACGAGATTGATCCCGATATGGTGGCTTCTGTATTTTTTTCTGCTACGGAAGAGATTCGTTCTGTCTTCCCTGCCAAAGCCTTGAGGAAATTCGAAGGTTGGACTTATGTACCGGTTACATGCATGAAAGAAATACCGGTGAGCAATTCCTTGCCATTTTGCATCCGGGTCATGATCCACGTAAATACGACGAAATCTCAACAAGAGATACAGCATGTATACCAGGCAGGGGCTACGGTATTACGGCCAGATTTGACAAAGCAGATATAAGATGATTTTAAAGCTATGAATATGATATACTATTCTCACACTTTCTTACTTTAAAGTGATAAAAATATAAAAATATAGAGGTGATTGACATGAAATGGAATGAAGCGGTCCTTTCCTTGAAGTCTTATCAACCGGGAAAATCCACTGATGAAGTGAAAAAATTATACGGGTTGGAAAAAATCACGAAATTAGCTTCAAATGAAAACCCTTTTGGCTGTTCGGAAAAGGTCAAGGAGTCGGTTAGGAATTCAACCCATTCGTTTGCCATCTATCCGGATGGATATGCAACGATGCTTAGGGAAGCTGTTGCAAAACATACAGGTGTGAAAGAAACTCAGCTTATTTTTGGAAATGGATCTGATGAGAACATTCAAATCATCTCCAGGAGTCTATTGGGAGCTGGAAAGAATACGGTCATGGCAACAGGCACTTTTTCGCAGTATCGCCATAATGCCACGCTAGAAGGTGCGGAAATCAGGGAAGTTCCTCATATTGACGGTGCGCATGATCTAGAAGGAATGCTTAAAGTAATAGATGACAATACAGCGGTTGTCTGGCTTTGTACACCAAATAATCCAACAGGTAAATACATTTCGGAACAGGACTTATTATCGTTCATCGAAAAAGTGCCGGAAGATGTTCTTATCGTTTTGGATGAAGCTTATTGTGAATATGCAACGGCCGAGGATTACCCGAGAACGAATCAATGGATTAATAAATATAAAAATTTGATCATACTCCGGACATTCTCAAAAATTTATGGACTAGCGAGTTTTAGGGTAGGGTACGGTTTGGCGGATGAGGATATTATTCAGAAACTAGATCCTTCCCGGGAACCATTCAATGTCAACACATTCGCACAGAATATTGCTATCGTCGCTTTGGAAGATCAAGCCTTCATTGAAAAATGCAAAGAAGAAAATCAAAAAGGGCTCAAGCGGTACTATGAATTTTGCAAAAATGAAAATTTAGCTTATTACCCGTCACAAGGTAATTTCATCTTTATCCATTTTAAACAGGATGCCGATGTAGTGTTTCAATATTTGCTTGAGCGCGGGTACATTGCAAGGTCGGGGAAATCTTTCGGATTTCCTAACAGCCTGAGGGTAACGATTGGTTCTGCGGAAGAAAATGAAGGAATGATTAATGCTATTAAAACTTTTTTGAATGAAGTTGAGGCACCTTCTGATTCGCTGCTTTAACGTTTCATCAAACCTAGAGGAGCATAAAAGATGCGGGGGAGAGAAGAGTGAAGGGTAAGGTTTTTGTAATAGGTCTAGGTCTAATTGGCGGATCACTGGCCATGGCTGTACGCCATGCACATCCTGAAGCCGTGATTGTTGGTACGGACCTAAGTGAAAAGAATATTCAACTATCGATGCTATTGGGGATCATTGATGATTCTGTATCATCCTTGGAAGCGGGAGCATGTGAAGCTGATTTGATTCTACTTGCTGTGCCTGTCAATGAAACCGTGAAGATTTTAGCTCAATTGGCTGATATGGATTTAAAAACTGATGTCCTCATATCGGATGCAGGAAGTACGAAGGATACAGTCGTTAAGGCAGCAAAACCATTGATAGATAAAGGGGTGGCCTTCATCGGGGGGCACCCTATGGCTGGTTCCCATAAAAGCGGTGCTGCGGCAGCCAAATTACATTTATTCGAACATGCATTTTATTTGCTTACTCCCGGAGATACCATCGAAGAAGAAAAAGTTGAGCAGCTGAAAGGGTGGCTGCAAGGGACACGAGCGAACTTTCTGGTTGTGAGTCCTGCCACACATGATAAGCTGACTGGGGTCATTAGTCATTTTCCGCATATTGTCGCATCGGGGCTCGTTAAGCAGGCAGAAAATTACAGTAAGGAAAATAAATTGATTTCAAGGCTCGCAGCAGGTGGGTTTCGGGATATTACAAGAATTGCTTCAAGCAGTCCGGAAATGTGGCGTGACATTTTGTTACATAACCGGGATGTGCTACTTGAATTAATGAATGATTGGCTGAATGAAATGGAGCATATAAAAGGTCTGGTTGCGAATGAAGATAGTGAAGAAATCCTTCGATTCTTTACCGATGCCAAGATTTTCAGGGATGATTTGCCAACACATGCGAAAGGCGCCATACCAGCGTTTTATGATTTATATATTGATATACCGGATTATGCCGGAATAATTTCTGAGATTACCGGATATTTGGCACAGGAAGGTATCAGCATTACAAACATAAGGATCATTGAAACCAGGGAAGAGATATACGGTGTGCTGGTCATCAGCTTCCAAACGGATGTTGATCGCATTAAAGCTGCGGAGTGTATTTCAAGACATACAGATTATGAAACGATCCTGGCATAATATTAATAGGGAAGGATGGTTTTATGAATACAAAAAAATTACAAACGAACATCCAAACATTACGTGGTTCGATCGCCATACCTGGAGATAAGTCGATCTCCCATCGTTCGATAATGTTCGGAGCCCTTGCCGAGGGGGAAACGACAGTCACTAATTTTCTTCCAGGAGCGGATTGTTTAAGTACGATTTCCTGTTTTAAGCAGCTTGGAGTCCATATTGAACAAGATGGCCAGCACGTCAAAATTGTAGGCAAAGGTTTTAAAGGATTAACGGAACCTGAATCAGTGCTGGATGTCGGAAATTCGGGTACCACGATCAGGTTAATGATGGGCATTTTGGCAGGACAGGACTTTTCGGCCGTTTTGGCAGGTGACGAATCGATAGCCAAACGTCCAATGACCCGGGTAGTCAACCCACTTCGTCAGATGGGAGCAGCCATTGATGGCAGAAAAGGAGCCGAATACACCCCTCTCTTCATAAGAGGAGGCAAATTACAAGGGTTTCGCTATGAATTGCCTGTAGCAAGTGCGCAGGTTAAATCAGCGATAATCTTGGCTGGTTTACAGGCAGAAGGTGAAACGATTATTATCGAGCCGGAAGAGACCCGTGATCATACAGAACGAATGATCCAAGAGTTTGGCGGGAAAATCGAAAAGGACGGTCAAACGATTAAAGTAAGCGGAAATCAGGTCTTCAATGGGACCACCATCCATGTGCCGGGTGATATTTCTTCAGCGGCTTTCTTCATGGTGGCTGCAGCGATCACGGAAAATAGTGAAGTGGTGTTAAAGAATGTGGGCCTTAATTCGACAAGGACTGGAATCATTGAAGTCATGAAATCGATGGGGGCGGATATTACGATAGAGAAGAAGACGAGCGAGGGTGAACCTGCAGGGGACATCACTGTCAGAAGCTCCCGACTAAAAGGAACGACCATCAGCGGTGATTTAATTCCCCGTCTCATCGATGAAATACCGGTAATTGCACTTCTGGCAACACAGGCTGAAGGGATAACGACAATCAAGGATGCAGCAGAACTTAAAGTGAAAGAGACGAATCGAATTGATACTGTTGCAAATGAGCTTTCCATCCTGGGGGCGGATATAACCCCAACAGCAGACGGATTGATCATCAAAGGACGTAAAGCCCTGAATGGGGGTATGGTTACAAGCCATGGAGATCACCGTATCGGGATGATGCTTGCTGTAGCGGCTTTGATAACGGATGGGGAAGTGGAACTTGCTGACCCTGATGCCATAGATGTATCATATCCACAATTTTTTGGGCATTTGACGCAATTGATAAAGTGAATATAAAAAAAGTTTACATACCTTATTTGGTCTGTAAACTTTTTTTAAATGCTTGAAAGTGTTGAAAGCGCTAACATTCAGGCTTTTTCTACCTGTATTGATCAGTGAAAATATTGAAAAAGTGGTTCAGGATCAAAAAGGAGATTGACCGTAGCGTGGAGAATTAACTAGTAACCTTTTTTTAATGAGAATGGGAGGGGGACTTCATCAATGGAATACAGGGCTACAGTATGGTAAACTAATGAATACTGTTTACTATGCATCTCGCGATTACATGGATATTTTGTTCTTATTGGCAGGGTATGTAACATTATGGCGTGAGTGTGTATGACTAGGGACCAAGTCTAACATGCAAAAGGGGATTCAACAATGAACACAGTGGAACAAGTTATACAGCATTTAAAAAAAGGGGAATTAACAGAAGCTCTTAAACATATAAATCGAATTAAATCATCAGAGTCAGCAGAGGACATATTGTTGCTGGCCGAAGAAATGCTCCAGCTTGGTTTTGCGGAGGAGGCAAAGGATCTTTTTGAACATCTGCTGCAACTCTATCCCGATGAAGGAGAATTGATTGTTTCGTTGGCGGAAATCCTGATTGACATGGACCAGGAAGATGAAGCGATGCTAATGCTTGAAAAAGTAAGTGCAGATGATGAAGTATATCCCAGTGCTTTGCTTTTGGAAGCGGACCTTTATCAATTACAGGGTATGGATGAGGTCAGCGAACGGAAATTACTGCAGGCAAAGGAAATGCTTCCAGATGAGATCATCATTGATTTTGCACTAGCTGAACTGTTCTTTCATCAAGGAAGGGATCAGGAAGCAATTGCAAATTACATAAAAGTTTTGGAACAGGAACAAGAAATCGCTGGTGTTAATGTCAATCAGAGGCTTGCTGAAGCATTAAGCAGTTCAGGGAAGTTCGAGGAGGCCCTTCCGCACTTTGAAAAGGCCTTAAATGATGGACTTGAAATCAATACCCTATTTGAATATGCATTTACAGCTTTTCAGGCAGGTCTTTATGAGACAGCCGTACGAAAGTTTATTGAACTGAAAGAATTGGATCATGAATACCATTCTTTATATTTATACCTGGCAAAGAGTTATGAACATCTTGAAGATCTGGAAAATGCCTTGAAAACGGTCAAAGAAGGAATCAAGGCTGATGAATTCAATAAGGAACTTTACTTCTTCGGCGGAAAAATAGCCTTGAAGAGCGGGCATGATGAAGAGGCGGAAAGTCTATTTAAAGAAGCGCTTGCCATTGATCCGGGATACCTGGAAGCTGCACTTACCCTCTTGAAATTGTATATGCACCACGAAAGGTATGAAGATGTATTGGAGTGTATTGGTGAAGTTAGGCGATATGGAGAAGATGATCCGCAGTTTGAATGGATAGCTGCTGTATCTTATCAGCATACTGAACAATTTAAAGAGTCATTAACCAGCTATCATAAAGCATATAATTCATTCAAGAACAATCAAGATTTCCTTGAAGATTATGGTTTCTTTTTAATTGAAGAAGGAGACAGAGCCACATCTAGAGAAGTATTTAATAAGCTGCTTGAGATGAACCCAGCGAATGATGAGTATGCGATGATTTTGGAGCGGCTAAGTGAAAGTACAGATGAAATGTAGATAAGCGAAACAAAACTAAATCAAGACAGAGGAGGGAATTCATGGTGGCTGCCCCTGTTTCTGTGAATGAGAAGAAGGATTTTATTCGGTGGTTTTTAAATCATTATCAACTGAAACGAAGAGAATGCGTGTGGATATTGAATTACTTAATGAGTCATGATCAACTAATGAAAAAGGTTCATTTTGTAGAAAATGCACAATATTGCCCACGTGGACTGATTATGTCGACACATTGTGTGGATGAAGTCCCTTTCAGGTTCTATAAGTCCAATATCATGACGACCGATGCAGAGAAATCTTTTCATGATATTCGTTTAAATCGGGATGAAGACATATATATTCAGCTCAATTTTAAATCGTCATACTCTTCCTATCAATATGCAGCGGTACTCGAGCACAATCCCTTCATGCCGAAATCAACGGCATCAAATGAAAAAGATCAGCTGCTGGCTGAACAATTTTTAGAAAGAAGCATGTTGTATTTTCAAAGGGACCGTCTGCTCAAGGAAATCGACGAAGCCCTTGATAAGCATGATGAGCAAGCATTTAAGAACTTAACCGAACAATTGAATCAATTAAAAGTACTTGGATGATATAAATTGACCTTTCCGTAATCAGGAAAGGTTTTTATTTTTTATAAAACATTGATAAAATCCACATTTTTGTAAAGACTATGGGTATATGGTAAAGATGTTATAAAAATAATGGTAAAATGATAAGGAGTTGATTTAAAAAATCGGGAGTGAAGAAAAAACATGAAGTGGACAGCAAAAGATCTTGATATGTATATGCAGTCAAAAGAGTATGTGGATACCGTTTTGATTCCTTTGGTTCCCCTATCTTTTAAAGGGCAAATGAAGCAAACGGGCTCAATGAATGAGTTTCTTACCATTTTAAGTTTGGAAATTGAAAAGCAGATGAAAGGAAGAATTCTTTTATTGCCAACATTTCATTATTTGAGTGGTGAAATGGATAAGGTTGAGCGGTTAAAGCGTTGGGCCAATGAAGTGAAAGAAAATGATTTCGAGCATGTTTTTTTTCTTACATCGGATTTTGAGTGGAAAAAGGAAGAGCGGGAATTGGAAAATAATT
The DNA here is from genome assembly GCF_030817135.1 of Peribacillus sp. V2I11. Lineage (NCBI taxonomy): Bacteria > Bacillati > Bacillota > Bacilli > Caryophanales > Bacillaceae > Peribacillus > Peribacillus sp. V2I11. Next base: position 4,410,922 of record NZ_JAUSYW010000001.1, read on the forward strand.
TAGTATGGATTCCTGCCATCCCCTTGGAGGGGCTTGAAATTGAACAAGCAAGGGAAATGATTAACCAACAAGTTCTCCAAATCCTTGATGTTTTCTCTTATAATTGGAAAAATGAAAAAAAGTAGGATTTTTCGCATTATTTGACACATAGTTGCCACCTTTTGGGTTTTACAAATATTGACCTTGGTAAATTATTGAGATATCATGGAAATGTCCTAGTTTTATAGTGTCGCTATTAATTGGTCCTTTGGGCTCTCAGTATAGTAATAGAGGGGGGGAAAACGCATGAGCAAGCATAATGTTTCACGACGTCAATTCCTTAATTACACACTTACTGGCGTTGGTGGATTTATGGCGGCCGGTATGTTGATGCCTATGGTTAGGTTTGCAATCGATCCTGTATTATCAGCAGATAAAGGCGGGGATTACGTTGCAACTAAACAGAAGGTAAGTGAACTGACTACCGAACCAACCCGTGTCGACTTTAGTTTTAAACAGGTCGATGGGTGGTATGAGTCTGAAGAAACAAATACAGCTTGGGTTTACAAAACGGATGATGGTAATATCGTTGCTTTATCTCCAATCTGTAAGCATTTAGGCTGTACGGTAGGTTGGAATACGGATAAGACTAATCCGAATCAATTTTTCTGTCCTTGCCATTATGGCAGGTATACGAAAGATGGGATGAATGTCAAAGGGACACCGCCGGTTTCACCATTGGATGTCTATGACACGAAAGAAAAAGATGGAATACTTTATTTGGGTCAACTAAAACCGCACGGGGAGGCGTAAACATTGCTAACAAAGTTATATGACTGGGTGGACGAGCGTTTAGATATTACGCCGTTATGGCGGGATATTGCTGACCATGAGGTTCCTGAACATGTTAACCCCGCACATCATTTTTCTGCATTCGTATATTGTTTTGGTGGGTTAACTTTCTTTATTACGGTCATCCAAATCTTGTCAGGCATGTTCTTGACGATGTACTATGTCCCGGACATTAAAAACGCTTGGGAATCTGTTTATTATTTACAAAATGAAGTTGCCTTCGGTCAAATTGTCCGTGGTATGCATCACTGGGGAGCAAGTCTAGTTATCGTTATGATGTTTTTACATACTCTTCGTGTCTTCTTCCAGGGAGCTTACAAAAAACCGCGTGAATTGAACTGGATGGTCGGCGTATTGATTTTCTTCATCATGCTGGCATTAGGCTTGACTGGTTATTTATTGCCATGGGATATGAAAGCGCTATTCGCAACGAAAGTTACTTTGACAATTGTCGAATCGGTACCGTTAATGGGACCGGCACTCAAGACATTGATAGCAGGAGATCCAACCATAGTTGGAGCACAGACATTGACACGATTCTTTGCAATTCATGTATTCTTCCTGCCAGCAGCATTATTTGCTTTACTAGCGGCTCATTTCCTGATGATCCGAAAACAAGGTATTTCAGGTCCGCTATAAAAGAATGGTGAACCAAAAACCAAAAAAACCTTTTCATAAAGGAGGGGAATTGTTCAATGCATCGTGGGAAAGGTATGAAATTCGTAGGTGACTCGCGTATCTCCGCGGACCGTAAACCGAATATTCCGAAAGATTATTCAGAATATCCTGGGAAAACTGAAGCATTTTGGCCTAATTTCCTTTTAAAAGAATGGATGGTAGGAGCTGTATTTCTTGTAGGTTATCTTTGCCTGACAATCGCACATCCGTCACCATTGGAAAGGATAGCAGATCCAACAGACACAGGGTATATTCCGCTGCCGGACTGGTATTTCCTATTCCTTTACCAATTACTTAAGTATACCTATGCTTCAGGTCCTTATAATGCAATCGGGTCCATGGTAATACCTGGTTTGGCTTTCGGGGCATTGCTCTTGGCACCTTTTCTAGATCGTGGTCCAGAGCGGAGTCCAGCAAAACGTCCTTTTGCTGTAGGCTTCATGCTATTGGCAATGGCCGGCGTTTTCTATTTAACATGGGAGTCCGCAGCCCATCACGATTGGGAAGCTTCCAAGAAGCAAGGAGCAATCGTGGAAGGTGCAGACATTGATAAAGAGAGCGATGGGTATAAACTGATGGATTCTAATGGCTGTATTAGCTGTCACGGAGCAGAATTAACTGGTGGAGCAGGAGCGCCAAGCTTGATTGACACTGGGTTAAAGCCAGAAGAAATCTCTAAAATCGCAGTCAAAGGCCAGGGCGCCATGCCAGCTGGCATGTTCAAAGGTACAGATGAAGAATTGGCAACATTAGCTGAATTTGTATCGGGTTTATCGACAAAATAATATAGCCATCAACAGATTTTCTTTCATATGCTGCAAAAGAAGCTGACGACCACGGTTGTCGGCTTTTTTATTGGTAAATTGAAGTGTAAATGAGAAGAAATTGAAATGAATACTTGGTTTTCTAGATGATGGCCTGTAAAATGGGTATACATGAGAATTTAAGTGAGGGTAAAAGAAATGAATGTTATCTACAGTTGGCTTGCAAATCGGCAAATGCTCGCTTTGTTATTAATAATAAATATATTCGGAACTGCCTATGGATATTATTGGTACGGTAGTCAATTGGAAAACACTCCGGCGATTTTTTTGGCATTTGTACCGGACAGCCCGACAGCTAGCCTGTTTTTTGTATTTGTTTTGTTGGGGTTCCTGTTAAGAAGGAATTTCGGACTTATGGAAGCATTGGCTATAATAACCCTATTCAAATATGGCATATGGGCAGTTGTAATGAATTTGATGACCTTCGTGACAACAGGTTCATTGCCCTGGGAAGGCTATATGTTAATGGCTTCTCATTTTGGGATGGCGATACAAGGGGTATTATATGCACCATTTTATCGTATAAAACCATGGCATTTGATAGTGGCAGGGATTTGGACCATACATAATGACATAATCGATTATGTTTTTGAAATGATGCCTATATACCGTGATTTATTGGTATATATGAATTCGATAGGTTATTTCACTTTTTGGCTCAGTATACTTTCCATTTTTGTCGGCTGGTACTTTGGATATAGAAAAAAGCGAATCACTCTATCCTTCATCCATTAAAAAGTTAACTCTAAATAGAGCTTTGTAAAAGCAGGGTTAACTTTTTATGTTGAACGAGGTCTACTCATGTTTTTTCTTTCATATCGTTTTAGTAGAGATATGAGGAGGGACGAGTAGCATGTTGAAAAAATTCATATTAACCATTGCTGTTTTATTTGTCGTCTTACATTTCCCTGTCTATGCAGAATCCTCTTCAAGTTTGGAGCAATTAGATAACATTTCCGATAGAGCCTTGGAAATGACCAAGTTGAAGCGATATGGAGATTCGGAAAAGATGCTGACGTTTTTTTCTGACCGGTTTTTAAAAGAGACAGCGAAAGAGCAGATCCTTGACATGGACGAACTTCGAATTATCACTGTAGCTCATAATGAGGCGTTGATGACAATAAAGGATATGAACAAGGGAGATTCCGAAAAGGTTAATTCTGTTACAAAGTTCCGGCTTGTTGTTGATGCGGTCAAGTCTACCCATCAGCCCCTTTGGACAGAGATGGAGGATCAAATGATGAATTCCTTCCAGCAGACAAAGAATGCCGCGATCAATCAAGACACAATTACATTCAATAGCCAATTGAACTTATTCCTATCACAATATGAAATGATATATCCAAGCTTGAAAGTCGACCTTTCTAAAGAAACGATGCAGCAACTGGACACGAGAATTCAATACATCAACCAATACCGTCCGGAAGTAATCAGTGATGGAGAAAGTCAAAAGGAACTGGATGCTTTGCAAAACGAACTAACCTCCATTTTTGATGATATGGGGGAAGATGATGCAGACCCTTCCCTTTGGTGGGTCATCATATCGACAGGCTCAATCATTATCATGACGCTTTCTTATGTAGGCTGGAGAAAATATAAAGGTGATAGGGAAAAACCAAGGAAAGAACATAATGATTAAAAAGACAGGGGAAGAGAACACTATATTTGACACGGTTGCCTTCAATCCATAGAATTAAGAGTAATAATAGTTATAGGAGGATACCATGTATTTCATTTATTTGGCGATTATCATTTTAATCCCGATTTATGCACAAATGAAAGTGAAAAGCACGTATAAAAAATATTCAAAGGTATCGGCCTCATCTGGTATGAATGGTGCTGAGACGGCGCGGGCAATTCTGGATCAAAATGGACTGTTCAATGTCAGAGTCGAAGAGACACCTGGAATGCTTTCTGACCATTATGACCCAAGGGATAAAACGGTGCGTTTATCAACGGATAACTATCACGGCCATTCAGTTGCCGGTGTAGCGGTTGCAGCCCATGAAGTTGGACATGCGATTCAAGATAAAGAAGCATATGCATTCTTGCGTTTCCGCCATGCATTAGTACCGGTAGCTAACTTTGGCTCTAACATATCTTGGATTTTGATTTTAATCGGGATGTTAGCTTCACTTCCTGGGTTGCTATTGGCGGGCATCGTATTTATGGCAGCCGCTGTATTGTTCCAAGTGATAACCCTGCCGGTTGAGTTCAATGCTTCTTCTCGGGCGATGGATCAACTCGTTTCCGCTGGGGTCATCCGGAATGATGAAGAACGGGAAACGAAAAAAGTATTAAGTGCTGCTGCGATGACTTATGTTGCTGCCGCTCTTGTAGCCGTACTGGAATTAGTTCGTCTTCTGCTCATGTATACTGGAATGAGGGAAGAAGATTAATTTGAAAAAGGACACCATCTTGGGAGAGGGCACTGAAAAAGTCCCTTCCGGGCCAATTGAGGTAGATTTCTCAGTTTATTCTGAGGAACTCTACCTTTTTTGTTTTATATAATCAAGGTAATAAATTTATGTGGGTGAGTACGATGATTCAAAAACTAACATCTATGGTTTTTTTGTCCGTATATGGCCATTTATGATGTAGTGGTTCCAAAGGATAACATGTTACGCAAGATCAATGAACTTATTGACTTTTCTTTTGTGTTGGAAGAATTGAGGGACAACTACTGTCTTCATAGGAATGCTGTCGATCCAATACGTATGTTTAAATACTTGCTGCTCAAGACCATTCATGACCTATCAGATGTGGATATAGTTGAGCGTTCCAGGTATGACATGTCCTTTAAATATTTCCTCGGCATGGCTCCAGAAGATCCAGTTATTGACCCTAGCTCCTTACCCTAGCTCCTTAACGAAATTTCGAAAGCTCCGTTTAAAAGACATAAACTTTTTGGATATGCTCATTCATAAAACCGTTGAGATTGCGATTGAAAAGGAAATCATTAAAAACAAAACGATTATTGTGGATGCCACCCACACGAAAGCCAGATACAATCATAAGACTCCAAAAGAAATATTGATGGACCAATCTAAAAGATTAAGAAAAGTAATCTATTCGATAGATGAAGAGATGAAAAATAAATTCCCATCCAAAACCACTACTGATGTATTGCAGGATGAAATTACTTATTGCCAGAAGCTCATCGAGGTAGTGGAAACAGAAGGGCGTATCACCCAATATCCAAAGGTAAAAGAGCAGTTAAATTATTAAAGGAAACGGTATCCGTTGATATCGAACAGTTAAGGATCTCCAAAGACCAAGATGCCAAGATTGGCCACAAGAGTGCTGACCCTTCTTTCTTTGGATACAAAACACATTTTGTGATGAGTGAGGAGCGAATCATTACAGCTGCAACTATCACTACAGGTGAAAAAACGGACGGTAAAGAATTAAAGGCATTGATTGAAAAGAGCACGGCAGCCGGTATGGTGATTGAGACCGTGATTGGGGATGCAGCTTACTCAGAGAAGGGAAATATTGAATACAGTGAAGAAAATAACATTAAACTAGTCGCAAAATTGAATCCTTCTGTTACACAGGGATTCCGGAAGAAGGAAGAGGAATTTCAATTTAACAAGGATGCAGGAATGTACGTTTGTAAGGCTGGGCATTTGGCTATCAGGAAAGCTCGCCAGGGCAAAAAAGATGTAGCGACGAATCAAACAGATACCTATTACTTCGATGTAGAAAAGTGTAAGATTTGTCCCTTTAAAGAGGGCTGTTATAAAGAAGGAGCGAAAAGCAAGACCTATTCTGTCAGTATTAAATCCAATGAACATACAGAACAGGCTACATTCCAGGAAAGTGAGTATTTTAAAGAAAAATCAAAAGAACGTTATAAAATAGAAGCGAAAAACAGTGAATTGAAACACAGACACGGGTATGATGTTGCAAAATGCTCGGGTCTACTTGGCATGGAATTACAAGGAGCAATGGCTATTTTTACCGTTAACTTGAAAAGAATATTGAAATTAATAGCCTGAAAAAGTGACACACAGAAGCAAAAAAAGACGATTTCCATTCAAGTATCGAATGAGAATCGTCTTTTTTTAGTTTGGTTTACCGTACTAGTTAGTAAAATGTGAGTTTTTCAGCAGCCTCTCTTGGGAGGGGGTCCTTTTTCATTTTTAAAAGTATTTGTTACACATTGCTAATAAAATTCAGTTAGACAGGGCAAAATTCATAAGGATTGCATTCCATCGGTATGCCATAAATCAATGAATTACCTTTCAATGGGATTCTTGTTCTCATCAAGGGTAAAGCCCTCACCCAATACGTCATGCACTTCACTTACTGATACAAATGCATGAGGGTCCACCGATGTTATGGCATTTTTTAAGCGGACTAACTCATTTTTCCCAACAACACAATAGAGTACTTCCCGGTCATTGCGTGTAAAGGACCCATATCCCCTTAATACGGTTACGCCCCGCTCCATATCATTCATGATTTTTTCAGCAATTTCCTTGTTTTTATCACTAATGATCATTGCACCTCTAGCAGCATAGGCTCCTTCTTGCATAAAGTCGATTACCCTGGCACCTATAAATACGGCAACGAGGGTATACATCGCTTGCCGGTAATCCAGGTAGGTAAGGATCGAAAGGCCAATGACGACGGCATCAAAGATGAACATGGTCCGTCCCATGCCCATCCCTAAGTAACGATGGGCAAAACGGGCGATTATATCCACACCGCCTGTTGTCCCGCCGTAACGAAAGATTATGCCCAGCCCGACACCAACAGAGACCCCGGCAAACAATGCCACCAGCATCAAGTCGTTCCCGAGATCGATTTCGATTTGGTATCTCTCGAAAACCCATAGCCAAACGGAGAGGCCAACCGTTCCGATAATCGTATAAAAGAAAGATGATCGTCCTAAATATTTCCACCCTATTAAAAATAAGGGAATATTCAAAATCAAATTAGAATATGAAGGATTTATTCCGATAAGTTGATATATAATCAAGGTGAGACCGGTGAATCCGCCTTCGGCCAAGTTGTTCTGCATGTTAAAATGCACGAGGCCAAAGGCGAAGATTCCAGCCCCAAAAAGGATGAATATAATATTTTTCAATTTTAAGCCCAAAAGCATGTCCCATACCTCCAAAGGTTTGCATATCATCAATTTACTTATTATAACTAATTAACCAACTATGGGCAATTTGGATTTGCGAACGTATCTGTTGTCATCTGTTTCACTTTTAGCTAACATGGAGAAGGTATGATGTTTGAAAACGAAAATCAAGAATGGGTGACTATATGGAAAAGCAAAAGACGATCCAGCAAATGCAAACGGAAGTCGACCAATACATAGGACAATTTAAAGAAGGATATTTCAGCCCTCTGGCCATGCTCGCCCGCATGTCTGAAGAACTTGGGGAATTGGCTAGGGAAGTCAATCATTACCATGGTGAAAAACCAAAGAAGGCAACAGAGGAAGAGAATACGATTGAAGCGGAATTAGGGGACATGCTTTTTGTGTTGATTTGTTTTGCGAATTCTTTAGGGATTGACCTTCAAAACTCGCATGATTCGGTCATGGAAAAGTTTACAACCCGCGATAAAGATAGATGGACAAGAAAAGAAGAGAAAATGGAGGAGGAAGGTAAAGATGAGTAAAGTGAAAGTGATTGTAGCTGGTCCACGTGGCAGAATGGGAAATGAAGCGGTGAAGCTTGTACATAGGACAGAAGGGTTTGAATTGGCAGCTGTCATAGATCGCAAGCATAACGGGGAGAGCCTCTCCGTAATAGAAGGTTTTCACGGTATTGAAGCACCGGTTTTTTCGGATATAAATGAATGCTTTTCATCTATAGAGGCGGACGTATTGATCGATTTGACCACACCGGAAGTGGGGATGTTCCATACCGAAACGGCACTTAATCATGGCATCCGCCCTGTAGTGGGAACGACTGGTTTTACTAAGGAAGATTTAGCGAAGCTGGATTCATTAACAAAAGAAAAGGGCATTGGTTGCATCATCGCGCCAAACTTTGCAATTGGAGCCATTTTGATGATGAAGTTTTCCCAAATGGCCGCCAAGTATTTCCCGGATGTGGAAATCATAGAAATGCACCATGATCAAAAACTGGATGCCCCTTCTGGCACTGCTTCCAAAACGGCAGACATGATTGCAGCGGTACGTGAAACAAAACAACAGGGGCACCCTAATGAAAAAGAAACCATCCAGGGGGCAAGAGGTGCAAATGTAGATGGCATGCATATCCACAGTGTACGGCTACCGGGACTGGTTGCCCATCAACAGGTGCTTTTCGGAAGTGATGGAGAGCTATTGACTGTTCGGCATGATTCCTTTAATCGAGCGTCCTTCATGTCAGGAGTCAAACTTGCTGTCGATACAGTCATGAAATTGGATGTTCTTGTATACGGTCTGGAAAATATTATCGAATAGGGATCAGGAGGATTTACGATGAAAATTGCCTTAATTGCCCATGATAAGAAAAAAGAAGATATCATTCAATTTGTAACAGCCTATAAAGCTGTATTTGAGCATCATGAATTATTTGCAACAGGTACGACCGGGAAACGAATCATGGAAGAGGTATCACTGCCTGTCCATCGTTTTCATTCAGGACCTCTTGGCGGGGATCAGGAAATAGGTGCAATGATTGCACGCGGGGAAATGGACATGGTCCTATTTTTCCGCGATCCTTTGACATCACAGCCCCATGAACCTGATGTATCGGCGCTTATACGCCTATCAGATGTATATGAAATTCCCTTGGCGACAAATATGGGCACGGCAGAAGTGCTGATACAAGGTTTGAAACATGGGTATATGGACTGGCTAAAACTACGGCAAAAACAAGGTGAGATAAATGATAAGCAAAAGTAACATAGATATCCTGGCTTTCGGCGCACATGCGGATGATGTTGAAATCGGTATGGGTGGCACGATCGCTAAATATGTGCAACAAGGCAGGAAAATTGTCATTTGTGATTTGACAAAAGCTGAAATGTCATCCAATGGAACCGTTCCATTGCGGCAAGAGGAAGCGCATAAGGCTGCTGAAACCCTTGGGGTGAAGAGGATTTCCCTTGATCTACCCGACCGGGGACTATACATGAAAGCGGAATACATAAATCAAATCATTAAGGTCATTCGCCAATATAAACCTGCCCTTGTATTTGCACCATTTTTGGAAGATCGCCATCCCGATCATGGCAACTGTGCCAAATTAGTCGAGGAAGCAGTTTTTTCGGCAGGAGTAAGAAAGTATATGGAAGAAGAAGGCCTTGATTCTCATCGTGTCCAAAATATGTACTATTATATGATCAATGGGTTTCACAAACCGGACTTCGTCGTGGACATCACTTCTACAATATCGAAAAAGATGGATAGTCTTAGGGCATATGTCAGCCAATTCGAAAAAAGTCAAGTATCTGTAGATACACCGCTAGTTAATGGCTATATCGAGACTGTCGAGGCACGGGAGCGGATGTTCGGTAAAGAAGTGGGTGTCGCCTATGCGGAGGGATTCATGACAAAAAAACCTTTACTGATCGATGCCGACTTGTTAGGAGAAAAATAATCTTATGAAATTAAAAATTGGAATTACCTGTTACCCTACAGTTGGGGGTTCTGGTGTCGTAGCAACTGAATTAGGTAAGATGCTTGCAGAAAAAGGACATGAAATACATTTCATTTCTTCAAGCCTCCCTTTCCGCTTGAATAAGATGTACTGTAATATTTTTTATCACCAGGTTGAAGTGAACTCATATTCAGTCTTTCAATATCCGCCATACGATCTGGCGCTTGCGAGCAAGATAGCGGATGTCGTGAAACGGGAGAAATTAGATATCCTCCACGTTCATTATGCAATTCCACATGCTGTTTGTGCGATCCTTGCAAAGCAGATGTCAGGTAATGAAGTAAAGATCGTAACCACACTGCATGGTACGGATATAACCGTATTAGGCCATGATCCCTCTTTGACCAATTTGATAAAATTCGGGATAGAGCAATCAGATGTCGTTACAGGAGTATCTAATTCCCTAGTTCAGCAAACGCACGAATTAATCGCGCCGGATAAGGAAATCAAAACCGTTTATAATTTTATTGATGAAAGAGATTACCATAAATCTGATTCCGATTACCTTAAGGATGAATACGGAATCAGTGAAGATGAAAAAGTGATCATACATGTTTCGAATTTCCGTTCGGTCAAGCGAGTGAAAGACGTCATCCAGGCGTTTTATTTAACTCAAAGGAAAATGCCTGCAAAGCTTCTACTCGTAGGAGACGGGCCGGAAGTGACAACCGTATTGAAATTGGCTAAAGATCTTGGAATCGATGATTTGGTCTTGTTTCTTGGTAAGCAGGATAACCTTGCCGAATTATATTCAATCAGTGATTTGATTTTCCTGTTATCTGAAAAAGAGAGTTTCGGTCTTGTGCTGCTTGAGGCGATGGCATGTGGAGTTCCTTGTATCGGGACGAATATCGGGGGAATTCCTGAAGTCATCGTTGATGGGGAGACTGGTTATATTTGTGAATTGGGAGATGTCAAAATGGTTGCGGAAAAGGCGATTGGACTTTTAAGCGACCCGATTTTACATAAACGCCTTTCTGAAGCTGCGCTGGAAAGGGCCAATACTGATTTTCACTCCGATACGATTATGTCAGAGTATGAAGCCATCTACATTCAAGCACTTGAAGGTAAATCCATGGAATAGGGAGGGTATGCTGATGGATCGGTTATTCTTAAAATCAGTACCCATTCTGGAATTGATTGAAGAAGCAGGATACGAGGCTTATTTCGTTGGCGGCTCTGTAAGGGATTATATCCTTGGCAGGCCTATAAACGATGTGGACATCGCTACTTCCGCAACACCGCAGGAAATCAAAAGGATTTTTCCTAATACGGCTGATATCGGGATCGACCACGGAACAGTGCTTGTCATTACGGATACGGGTACATACGAAATTACAACGTTTAGAACGGAAAGCGGGTATTCGGACTTTCGCAGACCAGATGCTGTGCAATTTGTCCGTTCTTTGACTGAGGATTTGCAAAGAAGAGATTTTACGATGAATGCAATGGCAATGGATAAGACCGGAAAGGTCATCGATCCATTTAATGGTAAGTGTGATTTGGCGGAAAAAAGGATCATCACGGTTGGCAACCCGCATGAAAGGTTTCATGAGGATGCATTGAGAATGATGCGTGCTCTAAGGTTCGTCAGTCAACTTGATTTTGAACTGGATCAAGAAACCTTTGATTCCCTTAAAGAGAACGCCCTTATCATCAGTGAAATCGCTGTCGAAAGAATCCTGGTTGAATTTGAGAAGCTAGTGTCCGGCCCCAATAGGATAAGGGCTTTCTCACTTTTGCTGGAAAGCGGATTATATCAATACCTGCCTCAATTCTCCAGTAAAAAGGATCATTTAATGGACTTGCTGAACCTGCCGCTTCATCAGCTAAAAGCGGCAGAAATATGGTCCATAATCATGGTTCAAACAAAGGATCAGGAAATGGAAGAGGCTTTGAGGGCATGGAAACTGCCACTGAAAACTATAAGAAACGTTCAACGTACGATACAGCTAGTGAAGAAGGAACCATCAGCCATCGATATATTTCAGGCAGGTCATTGTGTAACTGTACAAGCTGCTAAAGTCAAGGCGGCACTGACTGGAGGTAATGTATCGGATGCGGAGGAGAATGCACATCAACGCTACAATGAACTTATTATAAAACAAATGTCGGAACTTGCCGTTACAGGGACGGATTTATTGAATTGGCATCAAGAAAAGCCAGGTCCATGGGTCAAAGAATACTTGGAAAAAATATTGGAAGCTGTCTTGAATGAAGAATTAAGAAATGATAAAGAAGAAATAAAGAGGTGGCTTGTGAAATGCAATCTGAGTTAAGAACAAAGCTGATGGAAGCCCTCTCAAAAGCGGATGGTGCGTTTATATCCGGTCAGGAAATTGCTGAATACATTGGCTGTTCGCGCACAGCCGTCTGGAAGCATATAGAAGACCTGCGCAGTGAAGGTTATAATGTAGAAGCCGTTAGGAAAAAAGGTTACCGGATCATATCAGCGCCGGAAAAAGTGTCCGAGAGCGAAATACAACTTGGCTTGGAAACAAAAACGATCGGCAAGATGATCCACTATCAGGAAACTGTAGAATCCACTCAAAAAATTGCGCATCAACTAGCAAATGAAGGCGTTCAGGAGGGAACCCTCGTCGTTGCCGAGGAGCAGTCATCCGGAAAAGGAAGGCTAATGAGATCTTGGCATTCCCCAAAATTCAGCGGCATATGGATGAGTCTCATCCTAAGACCGAAAATCCCGATTCATGAGGCTCCACAACTTACATTATTGGCCGCGGTCGCTGTAGCTCAGGCTATAGAGGATACCACTGATTTGATGCCACAAATAAAGTGGCCGAATGATATTTTGGTGAATCGCAAGAAAGTGGTGGGCATCCTGACGGAGATGCAGGCGGAGTCTGATAGAATCCATTCTGTCATTATCGGAATTGGAATGAATATCAATCAGCAATTGGAGGATTTTCCTGAAGAACTGCAGGAAAAAGCGTCTTCCCTTCTCATAGAAAGTGGAGGGACGGTTTCAAGGTCCAAGGTCATTCAACGAGCATTGTTTCGTCTGGAAAATTTGTACGAACTCTATTTAGATCAAGGCTTCATGCCAATAAAGGATTTATGGGAGAGTTATGCGATCAGCCTTGGACAGGTTATCAAAGCCAGTACCGTTAATGACACGATTGTCGGAAAAGCATTGGGCATAACGGATTCGGGCGTTTTACTTCTTGAAGACGGAAAAGGAACCGTACATTCGATATATTCTGCAGATATTGAAATTCAGTAGATTTTTGTCAAATCCGTGAAAATTAAATAGAAATTTTCAATTTGGCTTGATATAATGCAAGTGGGCAGTATCTCATGTGAACTGCACCCCCATGAATACCAACTTATTTGAAAATCTGCCTTGATCCAGAGAACTGGACGGGGACGGAGGGATGAAACTTCTGATGAAACAAAGATTGACTAAAAAGATAAGTCTGTTTATTGATCGATTTGTGGCTTTTTAAAGCCATTTTTCGTAGCGAAGCGGATACTTTTTTAGTCAGTCTTTTTTTGCGCATGAATGTATAGACACCAGTTTTCGCTGATGTTTTCATCTCCTCCATCAAAAGGAGGAAACGTAATGAAATTGTCCGGAGATTTTTTGAAAATGAAACAAAATCAAGAAAAAATTGTCATGTTGACGGCTTATGATTACCCGTCAGCAAAGTTAGCCGAACAATCAGGTGTAGATATGATTTTAGTCGGCGATTCTTTAGGAATGGTCGTATTGGGATATGACTCAACGATTCCAGTTACGGTGAATGACATGATCCATCATACAAAGGCGGTAAAACGAGGGGCACCAGATACTTTTGTCGTGACGGACATGCCCTTTATGAGCTATCACCTATCTATGGATGAAACACTCAAGAATGCAGCCCGAATCATGCAGGAAGGTCATGCGGATGCTGTAAAGCTTGAGGGAGCGGATGATGTTGTTGAAAAAATATCAGCATTGACCAAGGCGGGGATCCCGGTTGTAGCCCATCTCGGCTTGACTCCTCAATCAGTCGGCGTTCTGGGCGGATATAAAGTGCAAGGAAAAGATGCCGAAAGTGCAGCGCAGCTCTTGGAAGATGCGAGAAAGTGTGAAGCGGCGGGGGCTATGGCAGTAGTATTTGAATGTGTTCCATATCAAGTGGGGGCACTCGTCACACGGAACCTCGGAATTCCAACCATTGGAATTGGGGCAGGCGCAGAAACGGATGGTCAAGTTCTCGTTTACCATGATGTCATCAAGTATGGGGTAGACCGGCTAGCGAAATTCGTAAAAGTTTATGGAGATGCAAATGAACTGATTGGCCAATCGATTACAAGCTTTGTGAATGAAGTGAAATCTAAGGATTTTCCGTCGGAAAAACATACTTTTACGATGAAGGAAGAGCAGCTTTCTGAACTTTACGGTGGGAAAAGATGAAAATTTTTACATCAGCAGCCGATTTGCAACTGGCACTTAGAGAGGAAAAAAACAATCACAAAAGTATTGGCTATGTAGCGACAATGGGGTTTTTACATGAGGGGCATGCAACCCTTTTGGAAAAGGCGCGCAAAGAAAATGATATTGTGGTATTGAGTATTTTTGTGAATCCAATGCAATTTGGACCCAATGAGGATTTTGAAACATATCCGCGGGATTTGGAACGGGATGAAAATGTCGCAGCCAATGGCGGAGTGGATTATCTCTTCTATCCAACAGTCCACGAAATGTACGGTGAAGAACCATCTGTGAAAGTTGTTGTCCAAAGCAGGACGGATGTATTATGCGGGAGGCAAAGGCCTGGACACTTTGATGGTGTAGCGACAGTCTTAACGAAATTCTTCAATATCATCCTTCCTGATAGAGCTTACTTCGGTAAGAAGGATGCCCAGCAAGTCGCCGTTATTGATGGACTGATCAAAGACTTTAATTTCCCTATCCAGCTTGTTGCTGTAGATACCGTTCGCGAAGAAGATGGGTTAGCGAAGAGCTCGCGAAATGTTAACCTATCAGATCAAGAACGCATGGAGGCTAAAGAGCTGTACCAAAGTTTATTAAAGGCCAAACAGGCGGTTGAATCAGGTGAAAGAAATGCAGCAACCGTCATGGCCTTAGTAAGTGAACATATCGCTGCCCATACAAGTGGAGTGATCGACTATATTGAAGTCTATCAATACCCGGAACTTAATCCACTTGAATCGCTGGCAGGAAACGTCATCATTGCAATGGCTGTTAAGTTCGAGCATGCAAGACTAATTGATAATATCACCTTATATGTAGAATAATTCATAAGATCAGGGGGAATTGAGATGTTTCGAACGATGATGAATGGAAAAATCCACCGTGCACGGGTAACTGAAGCTAATTTGAATTATGTAGGCAGTATTACGATTGATGAAGACATAATTGATGCGGTGGGTATTCTGCCTAATGAAAAAGTCGCCATCGTGAATAATAATAATGGTGCACGACTTGAAACGTATGTGATTGCGGGTGAACGGGGCAGCGGTGTAGTGTGTTTGAATGGAGCGGCAGCTAGACTGGTGCAGCCGGATGATATCGTGATAATCATTTCTTATGTGATGGTTTCAGAGGATAAACTGGGAGATCACAAACCAAAAGTTGCGATTATGGATGAAAACAACAAAATCATTGATTTGATTTCAAACGAACCTGCAGCTACAATCATGTAAGCGGAGGGGCCGGCACATGTGCATGATTCATGCATACAGGTGCCGGCCCTTTTAGTCTGTTGATGAACGGCTTGTTTCCTTTATTACGATTATTATGGTATAAAAAAGATAAGAGAATTCCATCAGGAAGTGGAGAAAGCGAAGTTTGAGGTGTACAATTCATGATGCAACGATATGTAGTGGTCGATTTGGAAACAACAGGGAATTCTCCGAAAAAAGGAGATAGGATTATTCAATTTGCTGGTGTGGTCATCGAGAATGACCAAATTGTGGATGAATACTCGACATTCATCCACCCTGGACAGGAAATTTCCTTGTTTATTGAAGAATTGACCGGAATAAGCAATGAGACGGTAAAAAATGCACCTGACTTTGAAGATGTTGCAGAGAATATTGCCCGGCTTATAGAAGGGGCTTGTTTTGTTGCCCATAATGTTTTATTTGATTTATCTTTTTTACAGGAAGAACTAGTACGATGCGGGTTTGAGCCGTTTTATGGTTCCACCCTTGATACAGTAGAGTTAGCGAAAATATTAAAACCAACATCCGATGGATATAAGCTGCACCAGCTGGCTAAAGAAGAAAACCTAGATCATTCCAGGCCCCATCAAGCGGATAGTGATGCATATGCCACCGCTTTATTATTGTTGGAATTGAAAAAAAAGCTGATGAATCTTCCAGTCATGACACTTAAACAGTTATATCGATTATCTTATTCCTTACAAAGTGAGGTTTCCGAATTAATAGATGCTTGCATTGCAAGCAAACTTGCTAAAGCAGAAGTCCATTCACCCGATCTTATTACTTATAGGGGCCTTGCATTTAAAAAGGCCGAAGACGAAGGTGATCATAAAGATACGGAGTCGAAATTCCCGCTCGATGATGAGGAAAAAATAGCCATGCTTCAAAGTGCATTCCCTGCCTTCGAAGCAAGAAGCGGACAACTTGACATGATGAACATGATTCATCATTCCTTCGAATCCAGCCAGGATGCAATCATTGAAGCTGGGACAGGTATTGGAAAATCCATAGGTTATCTGCTTCCGGCCGTTTATTTTGCAAAAAAACATCATAAACCTGTCGTCGTTTCGACGTATACGCTTCAGCTACAGGATCAGCTTCTTCAAAACGAGGTTCCTAAGCTTAAGAAAATCCTTCCCTTTACCTTTCATGCTGTTTTGCTTAAGGGGAGAAGTAATTATTTGAGCTTGGCAAAGTTCGAAAGGGCATTGCGTGAGAAGGAAGATAATTATGAAACGGCATTAACGAAAATGCAGATATTGGTTTGGCTTACTGAAACCGTAACAGGCGATAAAGATGAATTGAATCTTACAAGCGGCGGTCAGCTATTTTGGAATAGGCTTCAAAGTGATGGTCTTACATACGCCGGTTTAAAACAGCCCTGGCTTGAATTGGATTTTTTTGAACGGGCAAAAAGAACAGCTGCCAAGGCGGATATCATCATTACTAATCATTCATTTTTAATGACGGATCTTCTTACAGAAGACGCTTTGATTCCAAAAAAAGGGTATTTGATTCTCGATGAAGCGCACCATTTGGAACAGGCTGCATCTAAACAGCTTGGGAGCAGGCTTAATTACATTTCGGTGAAGACGGTTTTGAACAGACTAGGGACATCGGATCAAAAGCAATTATTATATAAATTGGACAGGATGCTCTTAAATAATGGACTGACGGATGGGAAGTCTACGCATGAATTAGATCAAAAGCTTAGTGATTTTTCGTATGAATTCGAACAGCTTTTTTATTACATTTCCAATCAGGCGGAAAAACTTTCACGTTCCATGAGTCCGAAACGGCTTTCATTCAAAATAGATGATGGAAGATGGGGTAAAGCGATTCTTGTTGCTGAGCGATTGGTGGATTTATTAGGAAACATCATCAAGGAGTTAGAGATAAGATTGGCTCTTTTATTGAATAATGAGTCCCCCTTAGGAAAAAATTCATTATTTCACTTGAATGATATCGAGGTGCTGCTTGGACATTTACAGGATACCAGGGACTCCTTGCATGAATTTTTCATCAAGCCGCATGAGGAAAATATTTATTGGCTTGATTATACGAATGCAGCACCCCAGCATGGGGTGACTTTGACGGTTCAGCCGATTTCAGGAAGTAAACGGTTATGGGATTCCTATTTCGGGCGCCAAAAAAGTGTGGTCATGACATCGGCAACTCTTGTGGTGAAGGATTCTTTTAAGTATTTTAAAGAACAACTCGGTTTAGAGAATGAGCCAATGCATACAGCAAGTTTTCCTTCACCCTTTCCTTATAAGGAACTCGTAAAGGTACTGGTTCCAAATGATCTACCAGATATCAATTGCTTATCGGTGGAGGAATTCTCCGAAACCGCGGCAAACCATATTATTGCAGCGGCTCAGGCAGCGAAAGGGAGGATGATGGTATTATTCACCTCGCATGAAATGCTGCGGGCAACCTATCATTCCATCAAAGACAGTGGCGTTCTGGATGAGTTCACCTTGTTTGCGCAAGGGATTTCTGGCGGAAGCCGGATGAGGCTGCTCAGGAATTTCCAAAACTTCGAGAAAGCCGTCCTGTTTGGGACAACCAGCCTATGGGAAGGCGTCGATATCCCGGGCGAGGATTTATCTTGTTTAATCATTGTCAGGCTGCCTTTTTCGCCACCGGATGAACCAGTGACAGCTGCAAAATGCCAACTCCTCGAGAAGCAAGGGCGTAATCCTTTCTCTGCGTATTCTTTACCTGAAGCCCTGTTAAGGTTCCGACAAGGATTCGGCAGGCTTATACGCACTCCAGAAGATAAAGGGGTATTGGTTATTCTTGATCGACGCATCATCACTGCCAAATATGGACCTGAATTTCAAAAGGCCATTCCGGAAGTGGACTGGCACCAAGCCTCAATAGCAGAAATGGCTGAAATGATAGAAGAGTGGATTTAAAGAATCTTTAGATTATTCATTGATCTAAAATGAATTTTTATGAATTTATAAAGAAAAATAACCTTTGAACTGGTATAATGTGATAGGTGGTAGAGCCTTCAAATCCTATTCATACCAGTGGTTGTTGACAATTTATTAAAATGGAGGGGCGTTTACATGGAAAGTAAAATCGAAGTAATTTCAACAGTCAGGTTGCAACATTCCCCTGATCTGTATAAAATTGTGGATTCTTTGAACCGAACATTGAAAAAAGATGACTTGATGTTCGGTCTGGCATTGGATTCCCAAGATCAAGAAAAAGCGATATTTACAATTTATCGTACATAGAAAGAAGGAAAAGCAGCTTTGAAAAAATGGTTGATTATTGCTTCCATCCTAGTCCTTTGTTTTATCGGATTTGTCAGCGGGGCATATATTAAAGCGTTGCAGCCTAAAAAAGAGGCTGGTGATGAGGCTTTTAAAAAGGCGAAGGAAGAAGGCGGCCTTGTGTCGATGGAAGAATTCTACCTTTATAATGGGCAGGATTCATACTCCGTTATCATTGGTAAGGGAGAAAAAGGGACTAAAAAAATAGTCTGGCTTCCTGAGGACAAGAAGAAAGAAATAGTAGTGGAAAACTATAAAGATGGTAAATCAAAAAAAGAGATCTTAAACATTGTCAAAGAAAAGCTTAATCCCCAAAAAATCATATCGGTTAAGCTAGGCATGGAAAAGAACGTTCCGCTTTGGGAAGTAACGTATCTTGATGAATCCGAGCGTTTTAACTATGACTATTATGATTTTAAAACTGGGGAATGGCTTAAGTATTATCGAAGCATTTAGAATGGAGGATTAATTTAAAATGAAATTAGCGAACCGCGTTCAGTCATTAACGCCATCAACAACATTGGCCATCACGGCAAAAGCAAAGGAACTTAAGGCACAAGGTCTAGATATAATTGGTTTGGGTGCTGGTGAACCAGACTATAATACGCCCAAACATATCATAGATGCAGCACTTCTATCCATGAATGAAGGTCAAACTAAATACACGCCATCCGCTGGTCTGCCGAAGCTAAAAGAAGCAATTGCGGCTAAATTGAAGCTTGATCAAGGCCTGGAATATAAACCGTCTGAAATTTTAGTTGCCTCAGGTGCAAAGCACGCGCTTTACACATTGTTTCAAGCTATCCTGGATGAAGAAGATGAAGTCATTGTTCCGATACCATATTGGGTGAGCTATCCTGAGCAAATCAAGCTTGCTGACGGAAAGCCAGTTTATGTAGTCGGTACGGAAGAAAATCAATATAAAATCACTAAAGAACAATTAGAACAAGCAATTACCGAAAAAACGAAAGCGGTTATCATCAATTCGCCAAGCAATCCAACGGGCATGCTTTATTCCAGGGAAGAATTGGCGGCTATCGGGGAAGTTTGCCTGGCTCATGATATCTTGATCGTTTCCGACGAAATTTACGAAAAATTGGTTTATGGAAATGCTAAACATACATCCATTGCAGAGATTTCACCTGAATTGAAAAATCAAACGATCATCATCAATGGTGTTTCTAAATCGCATTCGATGACTGGCTGGAGAATTGGTTATGCAGTCGGTGAAGAGTCCATCATTAAAGCAATGACGAACCTTGCCAGCCATAGCACATCCAATCCTACCACAACTGCTCAATATGGTGCGATTGCCGCTTATGATGGTACTCAGGAGCCTGTTGAAGAAATGCGTCAGGCATTTGAAGGCCGTTTGAATAAGATATATGATAAATTGGTTGAAATTCCAGGCATTAGCTGCATTAAACCACAAGGGGCATTTTATTTATTCCCGAACGTTAAACGTGCAGTTGAATTAACAGGGTACAGCAATGTCGAAGATTTTACGACTGCGTTGCTGGAAGAAGCTCAAGTGGCTGTTATTCCAGGTTCGGGGTTTGGTGCACCTGATAACATCAGACTCTCTTATGCAACTTCACTGGAGCTGCTGGAAGCAGCCGTTGAAAGAATACATTCATTTGTTAAATCAAAAATGGCATAGTTTTTTAATAACCTGCAGACTACCTGGCTACATCAGGGTCTGCAGGTTTTTTTAGTTGGATTATATTTCGATATGGCACTTTAGGGAAGAAGGCATGATAAGCATTTTAGCTCACTTCACTATGGCAAAGGAAAAGGTGGACTACTTGATTTTTTTGTTACATTCAGACTATTCATGGGAACAGATCATTATATATGGTAAACCAATCTTGTATAGAAAAATGAAAATCATATATGATTTTAAATAAAAATCGATTGCAATCATATATGATTTCATATATGATGAAAATATGGAAGAGAAAAACAAAAATCCCAGCAAAAAACAATTAGCTTATGAGCACCTTCGTAAATTAATTTTGGATGGAACATATGGTTCTGGACAGCGGATCATTATCGATCAAACGGCAAAAGAACTTAGTTTAAGCCCGATTCCTGTCAGGGAAGCGATCAGACAACTGGAATCTGACGGCCTTATTCAATATAAGCCTTATAGTGGAGCAGTGGTAACAAGCATTAATGAAAGTGAATACATTGAAACTCTTTCAGTTTTATCTTTGCTTGAAGGATATGCAGCTGCCCTCAGTTCTTTAACGATGAATGATCATGATTTTGAAAATCTAATTAATTTAAACAAAGAAATGGAAAAAGCCCTCCATAACTTTGAATTAGAGCTGTTTGGTAAGTTAAACGAATGTTTCCATGCGGAAATTTATGAAAAATGCGGAAATTCCTTTTTAAAGGAGGAAATTAAACAGGCGCAACAAAGAATGAATAGAGTCAGAAAGTCCATGTTCACCATGGTGCCGCAACGCGCAGTCCAGTCGATTCGCGAACATGAAAGCATCATAAAGCTTCTAAAGGAAAAAGCATCTTTTGAAGAAATTGAATCATTGGTGAGAAAGCATAAACTGAATGCCATCAGCACATTCAAGCAGAGGGCGGAAACTAATCACGATCAGGCACTTTGATGACCAAGGCTTTGTTTTATAATAGTCGATCGATTATTCATAAAATCAAAGCCGATTTTTTCACTTGAATAATTCCGAATATTCAAATAATGAAAAGGTGGTAGAAATAATGTACGAGGAAATCAAAAGTCGTTTAAGAGGATCCATCGCTCCCGTTATCACTCCGTTTGATGAAAAGATGGAAGTGGATGTAAAGGCAATAGAAAATCTAGTAAACTGGCATATTGAAAGCGGATCCCATGGGATCTCGGTATGCGGGACTACCGGCGAGCCGAGTTCACTGACGGTTGAGGAACGGGAATTAGTGATGGAAACGGCAATTAAAGCAGCAAAAGCCCGTGTTCCAGTTGCACCAGGTACTGGATCAGCCAATCAGAAAGAAACGTTGCATTTGACAAAAAGGGCACAGGAAATGGGTGCGGATGCTGCATTAGTCATCGTTCCTTATTACAATAAACCGAATCAACAGGCACTTTACAATCATTTTAAGACAGTAGCTGATTCTGTTGATATCCCGCTTATCGTTTATAACATTCCCGGAAGAACGGCGACGAACTTGGAAGTGAAGACATTGGCACGTCTTGCTGAAGATTGTGAAAATATTATTGGTGTGAAGGAATCAAATAAGGATTTTGAACATGTGAACCGTGTCTTATTGAATTGTGGAAGGGATTTTCTCTTATATTCGGGCATCGAATTATTATGCTATCCAATGTTGGCTATTGGAGGGGCAGGTCATATAAGTGCTACAGCTAATATCACTCCTAAAGAAGTGGCGGAAATTTATGACCATTGGGTGGAGGGTGATGTGGATAAGGCACTTGAACTCCATTACAAATTAATGCCATTGAATGATGTTTTGTTTAAAGAAACCAATCCAGGACCATTAAAAGCTGCGATGGGGATGATGGGGAAAATCAATCCTGCATTAAGGCCGCCTATGGGGCCGCCTTCGGAACCATTGGAAAAAGAACTGCGTGAAACCCTTCAATCATACGGGTTGATTGACCAAAAAATCCAGTCATAATTGCTAGATTGGGAAGATCGCACAAATCCTAACGATTGTTGTCATCTTCCCGAATTAATTTTTAAAGGAGGATTTATCATGCAAACTTTTCCCGTGCGAGATGTCAAGCATTACATCAATGGTCAATTTGTCGATGGTACCTCAGGAAAAACATTTGAAAATCTAAGCCCTTTTAATAATCAAGCAATCAATAATGTGGCAGAAGGGTTTAAAGAGGATATTGATCAAGCGGTAGCTGCTGCAAGAGCTGCATTCGATAACGGTCCCTGGAGAACGATGAAAGTGGAAGAAAGATTGAAGTTCATTAATAGGATTGCTGAATTAATTGAAGAGAATGCCGAAGAAATTTCCTTTTTGGAATCCCTTGATACAGGGTTGCCGATTAGCCAGACAAAAAAACAGGCCGCAAGGGGAGCGGAGAATTTTCGCTTTTATTCTGAAATGGTGAAAAGCAGGCTAATAGGAGAGTCGTATCAAGTGGATGACACTTTCATCAATTATACGATTCATAAACCGATAGGAGTGGCAGGATTAATCACTCCTTGGAATGCGCCTTTCATGTTAGAAACCTGGAAGATCGCCCCGGCCCTGGCTACAGGTAATACATGTGTCCTTAAACCAGCGGAATGGTCTCCATTGACAGCCAATAAATTGGCACAAATCGTTGACCAATCCGGTCTGCCAAAAGGCGTATTCAATATCGTGCACGGTTTTGGGGAGACAGCAGGGGCGTCCTTGGTCGCCCATCCTGAAGTCCAATTGATATCCTTTACCGGAGAAACGACGACTGGCGCTGAAATCATTAAAAATGGTGCGGATACAATGAAACGTTTTTCCATGGAACTCGGGGGTAAATCACCAGCGGTCATTTTTGAAGATGCCGATCTGGAAAAGGCCCTGGATTCAGTGGTATGGGGAATCTATTCATTCAATGGGGAGCGCTGCACAGCCAATTCCAGATTATTTGTCCATGAATCGATAATAGACCAGTTCGTTGCAGAATTGAAGGAACGTGTTCATAATATCAAAATTGGAGACCCAATGGATCCAGAAACGGAAATCGGACCGCTGATCCATCGTAACCATTTTAATAATGTCTCCCGTTATTTGGATATAGCAAAAGATGAAGGGGCGGAAATTGTAAGCGGTGCCATGCCAAGTGCGTTCAAAGAAGGGAATTATATTGCCCCGACGCTTCTCTTGAACTGTACCAATGATATGACAGTAGCACAGGAAGAGATTTTTGGACCAGTCATGGCAGTCATTCCTTTCAAGACTGAAGAAGAAGTACTGAGAATGGCCAATGATGTAAAATATGGGCTAGCTGCTTATGTATGGACCAATGATATGAAACGTGGACATAGGTTTGCTCAAGCTGTCGATAGTGGGATGGTCTGGGTGAATTCCCAAAACGTTAGGGATTTGAGGATACCATTTGGAGGGTCGAAATATAGCGGGGTAGGACGTGAAGGTGGCCATTATAGCTTTGAATTCTATACGGAAACACAAGTTATCCACGTAGCAATTGGAGAACATCACATTCCTAAATTTGGAGACTCAAAACGAAATGCCGTTTCTTCTGCTGAAAAATAATCCGGGTTTCATTAAAGAAGGGGAGAATACTATGAATTTTTCTATTATTCGTGTTGCGAGAACGATACTTAATGTAACAGATTTAGATAAATCAAGAGCCTTTTATGTGGATGCTTTAGGTTTTATTGAAACGGAAAGAACGAATGATCACATATATTTACGTGGTTTAGAAGAAGCGCATCATCACTCGCTTATCTTGCAAAAGGCAGAAAAGCCAAGCGTTGAAGCAATAGGATACAAGGTGGAAAAAGAGGAAGACCTTGAAGAATTGGAATCTTTCTTCCTGTCCAAGGGAATGAAGATGAAGTGGATGCAGGAAGGAACACAGCATGCACTAGGCAAGTCGCTGCGAGTCCAGGATATTTCAGGATTGCCAGTTGAATTTTTCAGCAAAATGGATAAAGCAGAGAGATTGCTGCAACGGTTCGATATGTATAGGGGGTCAAGGGTCCAAAGGATCGATCATGTGAATTGTTGTGTACCAAATGTGCAAAAAGCCTATGATTTTTATGTGAAAGAATTAGGTTTTGCCTGCTCGGAAGATACAGTGGATGAGTCGGGCCAATTATGGGCAACGTGGCTACATAGAAAGCAAACGGTCCATGACCAGGCATTCATGAACGGAATCGGTCCAAGACTTCATCATGTAGGCTTCTTTCTGCCTGACCCCCTTGCAATTATCCATGCCTGTGATGTACTGGCATCACTTGGATATGCACAGTCCATCGAACGCGGACCAGGAAGGCATGGCCTATCCAATGCATTCTTCCTATATTTAAGAGACCCGGACGGTCACAGGATCGAATTATACAATGGGGATTACTTAACATCTGACCCTGATACCGAACCGATTCATTGGGATTTGAATGATCCAAGGCGTCAGACATTCTGGGGAGCCAAAGCTCCGGATTCATGGTTTGATGAGGCTTCTGCCGTTCTTGATATAATATCAGGTGAAGAAATTCCTCTTGAGGAACCGATTCTGGCTAAAAGCAAGCCTGAATTCATCATCTAAAAAGAAGAGGGATTTAGGATGAATGATCGAGCGTTTCGCAAAACATACATTGACTCCCATGGTCATTTGGATAGGTTGCTAGTGCATATATACCTGTTCCAAGACCTTTTGTCACCGTTTAAGGGAATGGGTGAATAGTTGAGGGAAAACTGCTGGATCACGGAAGGTTTGTTTACTGAGTCTATAATGGAACCTTTCAAGAAGCAAAGGAAGGAAGATGGATTTGGATATCATTCATGTTCAGCACCCACTTTCCAGTATATATACAGCAGAAGCAGAACCGTGTGTGCTGGCTCTTGGATTTTTCGACGGAGTTCATCTAGGCCATCAAGAATTGATTAATCTAGCCAAATGGATTGCTATACAGCAAGATTTGAAATTGGCAGTCATGACATTTTTTCCACATCCAAAGCAAATCATAGGAAACGATCAAACGCCCCACACATACATTACTCCATTAGAGCAAAAAGCAAAAATAATGCAGGATTTAGGAGTAGAAACCTTGATAGTCGTGAACTTCGATTCCGCATTTGCCCATCTTTCACCCTCTGGTTTTATCGAGGATTATCTATGTGGTTTTAAATGCAAACATGCCGTGGCTGGATTCGATTTCCGTTATGGGCATAAAGGGGAAGGAAATATGGAAACGCTGAAAATCGAAGGTAAGCGATTTTTTAAAGTGACGGAAATGAATAAATTTGAAATTGACCATGAAAAAGTAAGTTTCACTATGC
The DNA here is from genome assembly GCF_030817135.1 of Peribacillus sp. V2I11. Classification (NCBI taxonomy): domain Bacteria; kingdom Bacillati; phylum Bacillota; class Bacilli; order Caryophanales; family Bacillaceae; genus Peribacillus; species Peribacillus sp. V2I11. The sequence continues at coordinate 4,436,866 of NZ_JAUSYW010000001.1, forward strand.
TTAGAAACTTGATTGCGGATGGTCGGTTCGCAGATATCCCGTCATGCCTTGGCACATATTTTGAAAGTCAGGGGACACTCAATTTCAAGGATAATCAACACGTTCTAGTTACATTATCGGAAGCATTCCTGACACCCCCGCCAGGCGTTTATTTAATCGAAATCCAAAACGAAGGAAATGTTCATGAGGGAATTGGCTATCAAACAATGGACAGATCATTTCAAGAGAGTTGGCACTTACATTTCAATGATTCTCTTCCCTTGGAAGGAAAGAAGATTCATATCAAATGGAAAAGTGGAAGTATAAAGAAGTCGAAACGGATGACGTTTATGCGAGCCAAGTCTATTGCGAAAGTGCAAGCCTTCTAAAAGATATGGTCTGGGACAGGGCAGCAGTGGGAACTTACTGCTGCCCTATCTGTAAGCGTCATCGGTAAAACAAAAGAAGTACGGAGAGCTTAGGGAATGGGCTGTGCAGATGAGTTTGTTTGGGTTTTGGGAGGGAGGGGGATTAAAGTACCGTCCTTGGAAAAATAAATACCAGAAGAGGTGTGAAGTGATGGTTCAGTTGGAAAAAAACCTAGAAGAATCGGAACAAACCAATCCAGTGGATTATGAAAAGATTGTTGCCTCCAAAGAGTTTCAGAATATGCTTTCCGATAAAAAGAAATTCGTCATCCCTTTTACGATTTTCTTTATGGGATATTCCCTGCTTTTGCCCTTCTTAGTTTTTTACACAGATATCCTGGAACACCCATTCATTGGTGACATAACGTGGGCGTGGGTGTACGGTGTTTCCATTACGGTTATGTCTGTATGGGTTTGCAGCATATATGTAAGGAAATCAGAAAGAATCGATGAACAAATAAAAGAAATCATCGAGAAAGAAGGGCTTTGAAACATGAATTGGACAGTTATCATTCTCTTTGCGCTAATGTCGATAGGAACCCTTTTCATCACGTACTTCGCTTCCAAAAAAACTAAAACGGCAGGCTCTTTTTATACGGCTGGAGGCGGGTTGACCGCTAGGCAAAATGGGCTTGCATTGGCCGGGGATTTTATGTCGGCTTCCACGTTTTTAGGATTGATTGGAGCATTTTCCTTAACTGGTTATGATGGATTTTTTCTGATGTATGGAGCACTTGTTTCATTTCTTGTCGTGTTATTCCTAGTGGCAGAACCTTTAAGGAACTTAGGAAAATACACATTGGCTGATATGGTGACTACAAGGTTTAAATATAAACAGGTCCGGGGAGTGACGGCTTTTAATACCCTGGTTATATCAGTCATGTATATGCTGGGTCAACTTGTTGCGGCAGGTGCTTTATTTAAATTGCTTTTAGACATCCCGTATAATACCTCAGTCATCATCGTAGGTATTGCAATGTTGGTATTTGTTCTATTTGGGGGGATGACGGCGACGAGCTGGGTGCAGATCATTAAAGCCATCCTGCTGATTGGCGGAGTCTTTATATTATTCATGATCGTCATGTGGAAGTTGAATTTTAGTTTCATCGGAATTTTCACGGATATGAAAACAGCGACACCCATGGGTGCAGATTACCTGAAGGCAGGTATTAAATATGCAAGTGGGTGGGATGCAGCTTCCTTGTCACTGGGCCTAATTCTGGGAACGGCAGGTCTACCGCACATTTTAATACGTTTTTTGACTGTCCCTAATGCACGAGTGGCAAGAAAGTCGGTTGTTTGGGTGATGTGGATTATGGGTGCTTTCCATATCATGGTCATTTTTCTCGGATTCGGTGCTGCGAAGTTGGTTGGAACAACGAATATAATGGCCGCTAATCCAGCGGGTAACATGGCTGCACCTTTATTGGCCCAACTTGTGGGCGGGGATATCTTATTCGCCTTTATTGCGGCCGTTTCCTTTGCAACGATACTCGCAGTTGTTGCGGGAATAGTTTTAACAGGTGCGACGGCATTTTCACATGATTTTTATAATGAAATATTAAAAGATGGACAAGCGACGGAAAAACAGCAAATGACGATGGCTAGATGGGCTTCCATTGGTGTGACTGCACTTGCGATCGTATTATCATTAGGCCTGCAGGAATTCAATGTAGCGTTTCTGGCATCGATTGCCTTTACATTGGCCGCTAGTTCGAATTTGCCAGTCATCCTTCTTACGATCTATTGGAAAAAATTCAATAAAACCGGTGCAATAGTCGGTATGATGACAGGTCTTTTTGGGACACTTTTGCTCGTGGCACTAAGTCCAAATGTCTGGAACCCGGTCCCCGGTGCCACCATTATGACAGGTGACCCGATTTTCCCTTTAAATTCACCAGGAATCGTTTCCATTCCGCTTGGGTTCCTCGCATGCTATTTAGGTACCCTGTTCGGTAACCGCAGGACAGGTTTGAAAACGGTTACAAAAGACAATTATAATGAAATCCTCGTAAAGTCCAATACCGGTCATGCTGTTAAGGGTATTTTACGACATTGAATGATGTAAAAGCATGCCAGAAAATAATGCGCAGGTCATCAGGACTTGAGAATTGATTTGAAAAAGCAACCATCTCCTGATGAACTATACCCCGGATAACGGACACACATAAAAAAGTGTCCCTTAGGGACTGTTGACAAACTAAAGAATCTCATAACCGGACACAACATATAGTAAACAAAAAAAGAAGATAAACACTACATTCAGTAGATGTTCATCTTTTTTTGTTTAAAGGGGTATTTGTCAACAGCCCCCTTATCCGGGTTTTTTTATGTTTCAATAGATGTAATGAGTATGGACGGAGGGTTTCTATGAGTAAGAATATATAAACTGAATATCAGATTAAAGAACTTGAAAAGAATCCAAATATCATTAGTGTTTCCGAGCGATCTATTTCCTATTGTCCGGAATTTAGACAAAAGCAGTTAAAGAATATAAAAAGGGGAAAACCCCCTCTCAAATTTTCATTATCCAGGGATTTAATCTCGAAATAATTGGCAAGAATCAACCCAAGCGTTGTCTACAGCGCTGGCGTAGTACCTTTGAAAGGTTTGGTGAGGAAGGCTTCCTTACGGAACGCCGTGGAAAAGGAAGTACAGGACGCCCCACTTCCAAGGCACAGTCTGTAGAGGACCAACTTAGGAAGGCCGAGGCGAGAATCAAATTCCTTGAAGCAGAAAATGACTTCCTAAAAAAGCTGGAAGAGCTAGAAAGGCAGGCTTTGAAAAAGAAATAATTCTAACTGCTGCGGAGAAGTTCTATTTGATTGAAAGAATGATCAGAATACATCAATTAAAGAAGGCTGTTTCCTATCTATGCAAATTGGCTGGTGTAAGTCGAAGTGGCTACTATGATTGGTTAAAAGCAGCTCCTTACCGTGAGCTTCGTGAAGAACAGGATGAATTGGACATAGAATTGATCAGAAATATTTTCATCAGTAAAAAGGAAAAGGTAGGCGCCCTTCAAATCAAAATGATTATGGAGAATGACTACTCGGCCGTCATGAATCATAAGAAAATCAGACGGTTGATGTCAAAGTATAATCTTCCAGCGAAAATCAGAAGGGCCAACCCGTATCGGAAGATGGCCAAGGCAACCAAGGAGCACCTTACTTGTCCAAACCTCCTTAATCGTGAATTCAATCAGGAGGAGCCAGGGAAGGTCCTGCTTACTGACATTACCTATCTTTATTATGGGAAAGGCCAAAAAGCGTATTTATCCTGCGTAAAAGAAGCCGCCACAAAAGAAATCGTTACGTACCTTTTATCCACTTCATTAGAAATGGATATCGTTTACGAGACTTTAAATAAGCTAAAGCAGGCTGTGAGTCACAAGTTTCATCCGAATGCAATCCTTCATTCTGACCAGGGGTTCCATTACACCCATCCGCTATTTCAACACAAAGTGAAGGAACTTGGGCTAACCCATCCATGTCCCGTAAGGGAAACTGTTGGGACTATGCGCCGATGGAAAGTTTCTTTGGCCACTTTAAGGATTTGGCAGAATATAAGACGTGTACTAATTTAACAGATTTGCAGGAAGAAGTTGATCGAGTTATTGAAGAATATAATAATCATCGTTATCAATGGGGGCTAAAGAAAATGGCCCCGGTACAATACCGGGACCACTTATTAGCCGCTTAGGCACTTTTTTAATACTGTCGTAAATTGGGGCACAGTTCACTAATAGGTTGCTTTTTTTCTTTTCATTGGATGAAATTGAAAACCAACACCAGAGATTATTAGAAGAGGTACAAATGAATATTCATTTGTAACTGGCCATTCATTCAGAAAATGTTTCTAGAAATTTGACGGCGCCTTTGGAAAGATAGTGTTCTTCGAGCCAAATAAGGGCGGCTTCCGATTGTACTTCACAATCTATCAATTCGACTATTTTTATACCCTGTGTTGAAAACGACTTGGATGTGGTACGTGGCATGATGGTAGCGCCTATTCCTTCCTTCACCAAAGATAATATCATTGCTGCATCAGGACATTCACATACAATCGTAGGTTCAAATCCATGTCTGAAGCATTCATCCACTATAAGTTCATAAGTACCTTGACCGCTTACCCTATGCAGCAATAAGAGGGGAAATTCCTTAATTTGTTTAAATTCGATGGAGTCTGGGATATCCCAATCATTTGGGGTGACTAGCACAAAATCTTCCGGCGGAAGGTTAACCGATGCGAATTGCTTACCGTTAATTGGAAGCCGTACAATGGCCAACTCGATTTCCCTGTTTATTAAGCCTTCCGTCAAACGGAATGTATCACCTTCCATTAACTTGAAGCGTATGTCAGGGTATTTTACTCTAAAGGTTCTCATCCTTTGCGGAATGTAAGAAAAGCAAGTTTTTACTGACCCAATGGAAAGAGTGCCCTTTACCCCTTTACTGACTTCCTTCACTTCCAGAAGTGTTTCTTCAAACTGATTCAAAAGGGCTTCAGCTTTTTTATATAGGACCTTGCCAGTTTCAGTGAGTTCAAGTCTCTTCCCATTCCGATCGAAAAGTTTTTCACCGATTTCCATTTCCATCAATTTAAGTTGCTGGCTAAGAGGCGGTTGAGCCATATGTAATTTTTTTGCGGCTTTGGTTACTTGTTCTTCCTGAACGATTGTCACAAAATATTTTAACTGCCGGATATCCATTTTATACACCTCATACATATGATTTACATATACATATTGAATTTTTTAAGTATTTTATATATATCATAACACATGGTATATTTTGTTATAGTAATTAATTCAATATTTGGAATTTATTTAATTGTAAGCGCTTCATTACATTGGAACCAAAGGGGGATGCAAGCATGCCGGCTAAAACAGGTAAAGAATATATCGATAGGGTAGACAAAGCAAAGGCGAATGTATGGATCAATGGGGAGCAAGTAAAAGATAAGATCAGTGAACACCCAGCTTTTAAAGGGGTCATGAAAACACAGGCCGAATTATATGATCTACAGCATGATTCCGCGAAAAATGACATCATGACTTATATTTCACCAACTTCAAACGAAAGAGTAGGGACCTCATTCATGCAGCCGCGGACTAAGGAAGACCTTGAAAAAAGGAGGAAAATGATTCAAGAATGGGCAAGACATAATAATGGAATGATGGGGCGTTCACCTGACTATATCAACAGTGGGATGATGGCGTACGGTACTGCAGCTGATATGTTCGGCACTCAGGATTCGGCATTTGCTAAAAATATGAAAGATTATTATGAACTCTGCCGTGAAAAGGATTTGTCTTTGACACATACCCTGATTCAACCCCAGGTTAATAGGGGAGTTAGTGCCGCAAAGCTACCCGACCCTTACATCGCTGCACGGATTGCTGGCAAGAATTCAGAAGGGCTTATTATAAAGGGTGCCAGATTATTAGCTACACAAGGAGGAATAACGGATGAAATAATGGTTTTCCCTTCAACATTGCTTAAACAATCGGAAGAAGAAAACCCTTATGCATTCGCATTCTCCATACCAAATAATACACCGGGGTTGAAATTCATCTGCCGTGAATCATTCGACTATGGCAAATCACATTTTGACCATCCACTTGGTTCACGATTTGAGGAAATGGATACGATTATCGTTTTTGATGATGTAGTCGTTCCTTGGAATCGGGTATTTGCATATGGGGATGTCGGCATTTGCAACCAGGCCTATAATGAAAGCAATGCAGTTGTTCATATGACCCATCAGGTGGTAGCGAAGAATATCGCAAAAACCGAGTTCATTCTAGGGATTTTGCAACTAATGGTGGAAACCATCAATATTGGGCAATACCAGCATGTTCAGGAGAAAATCTCGGAAGTCATCATAGCGCTTGAAACGGTAAAGGCTTTCATTACAGCTTCGGAGGCAAACGCGAAAGTGGATAAGTGGGGAATGATGACACCCGATTTCACACCGTTAAACATAGCCCGTAATTATTATCCGAAGATTTACCCTAGATTCAGTGAAATAATGCAGCTTCTTGGAGCTAGTGGCTTAATGGCGATACCAAATGAAGCCGATTTCAATTCGGAGCTTCGACCGGATTTGGATAAATATCTTCAAGCCGCGAATGGTGGAGCCTATGACAGGGTTAAATTGTATCGTCTCGCATGGGATGTATGCATGAGTTCATTTGGATCCAGGCAAACGCTGTACGAAAGATTCTTTTTTGGGGATCCGGTCCGTATGGCAAGCGCTTTATATAACGGCTATGATAAACAGGAATATGTGGACCGTGTCAAGGAGTTCTTGAACCGCACCGAAAACCTTGCAGAAATCAACTGAGTCCGGTTGCAGTGGCAAAACATTATAATTTAAAGGCCTTCCCGATGATGAGGAAGGCCTTTAAATATGAAATCTTGTTCATTTATTATATCGATCATGGATATTATTCTTTTTATATGTGCCAAAATCACTGAATTCCGTAAGTTCCATGGAGAGGGCAAGATATCTTTTTGAAAAGAGGGATGCCAAATGGGATTCCATCGTTTCGAAAAGTTGGTCACATACTTTGGTTTTATCACTGTCCTGGCGTCCAGCGCCAATTTTTAGTATGGCATGAACAAAGGCATCATCCTCTGTACCATCGGCAACACGATAATGCTTCAATTCAATGGCCCGGGATCGAATTCCGCCAATTGGAAAGATGGAAGGATAGGATATCAGTACATCATTCACCTTCCTTAATAAGCCGTCAATCTGGATTTCATCTTTGATATTATCCGTATATTCAATAATAATATGAGGCATGTGATTAGTCCCTTCCGTTAATTATGGATTTTTAGATGCGGCCGATCCCCGCCTTCAGTAAATATATCGTCACCGACTATTGTGCTAACAAGTTTCCCGATACCTTCAATTTCAGTGATGATTTCATCGCCTACAGCAGTATCCGCCAATCCTTCAGGTGTGCCTGTCAATATGATATCGCCTGGGCTTAATGTCATGAAGCTGCTGAAATATTCAATTAAATCAGCAATGCCGAAAATCATGTCTTTCGTGTTACCTTGCTGAGTCAATTTTCCGTTGACGTAAGTTTTGATGGCAAGATTCGAAGGATCTGGAATATCTTCGGCATCGACTAGCCAAGGACCAATGGGGGTGCAGGTATCACGATTTTTGACCTTTAAGTTTGGTCGGTAGTAATTCTCCAGATAATCCCGTATTGCATAATCATTTGCAATCGTATATCCACTTACATACTTAAAGGCTTCTTCCTTTTTTATGTTTTTCGCCTTTTTACCTATGACGACTGCCAGTTCACATTCATAATGCATATAAGCTGCATCAGCAGGCCGCCTTGTCTGTCCCTGGTGGCCGATAAAGGTATTGGGACCTTTTAAGAACGCAAGGGGTTCTTCCGGGGCTTTAAAAGCAAGCTCCTTCGCATGGTCTGCATAATTCAGGCCAAGCGCGAAGGCAGTTCGTGGTTCCACAGGGGGAAGCCAGACAACATCCTGCTCATTGACAACCCGGCCATCCGCCAATTTGAGCTGGCCATAATATTCTCTTGCTGGATGTACGGCACCTGCATAGGCTACACGTGCTCTCTTCATATAATCCCCTCCAGTGATAGTTTTTCCTCGGAAATGATAGTATTTTCCAAATATCCGATTTCGTCTATTTCTATTCTGACATGATCATCGGCTTTTGCCAGCGGTGCATTCTCTGGAACTCCAACTAGAAGGACGTCACCCGTACTCAAAGTCATGAAGTCAGTTACATCCTCAATAAGGCGGGATATGGAGCGAATTAGATTTGAAGTTGAATTTTCTTGCCTTAGCTCTCCATTTATATATACACGGATTCCTAAAGAATCGGGGTTGGAGATGGATTCCTTGGATACGACCCATGGACCGATCGGGCAAAATCCATCACGGGCTTTATGGCGGATGGCAGGACGGAAAACGCTTTCATGTGGAATGCTAATATCATTGGCGATCGTAAAACCTTCTATATAATCCAATGCATGTTCTTTCTTGACTCTTGTGGCCGTTTTACTGATTACTATTGCAAGTGCGGCCCCGATCTCCAATTCAGGTATGCCATTTGGAAGGGGAACTGGATTTGAAAAAGAAGAAAACGTATTTCTAGGTTTAATATAAAGGATCGGCCCTTTAGGAGGTTCATTATAAGGAGGATGGTCGATCTTTCCCTTCAATGCTTCCAATGATCCTTTATAGTTTAATAATGTTCCATATACCGTTCCTGAAATAGGGTTATCCAACTTGATTTGTGATACCTCATACTTATCTCCGTTCATTAATATATAGCGGTTCGACAGTATTTCCATTTCTTCTGAATAATCTGACTTTTGGAGTTTCACTCTTGCTTTTGCCATGGACACTCACCCCTTGATTTTATTAATAATCATATATGATATCGTATATGATTTTTTGTTTAAGTTCAACATATTTAGATTATTCAGTATAATTAGACAAAAAATGTTAGAAAAAAGATGGGTTTCAACAGAAAAATGTCTTGAACATTAAGTTAGTATGAAGCTAGGAATTCAAATTGAAAGATTGTGAATGGGGGATGTTCCGATGATGAATGGAAAAGAGTATTTAGAAAGTTTACGAGACGGAAGAACGGTATTCTTGAATGGCGATAAGGTAGATGATGTGACGACACACCCAGCATATCGCAATTCTGCCAGGTCAATTGCCCAACTATATGATGCTCTCCATGATCCGGTTACGGCACGGATTTTAACGACTAAGACAGATGAAGGCCATACTACCCATAAGTTCTTCAAGGCCTCAAAGAACGCAACAGAGCTGCTTGAAGCAAGGGATGCCATAGCAGAATGGTCAAAATTGAGCTATGGTTTCATGGGTCGCACCCCTGATTACAAAGCTGCTTTTACAGGATCATTGGGACCGTATAGCGATTTTTATAAGGGATTTGAAGATAATGCGAAAAGATGGTATGAAAAAAACACAAGGGACGTTCCCTTCTGTAACCATACAATTATAAATCCGGCAATGGACAGGAATAACCGCTACATGAAAATAAAGAGGTATTTGTACGTACGGTGGAAGAGCGGGATGATGGAATAATTGTAAGCGGAGCCAAAATGGTTGGAACCTCTGCAGCACTTACGAATTATAATTTTGTCGCGAATTATTCTCCTGTCGATCTTGGGGAAGGAGATAGAAGCCATGCATTGATTTTCTTTGTGCCGATGAACGCGCCGGGATTAAAAATGATCAGCAGACAGTCTTTTGAAGAAATGGCTGCCAGGACAGGCACTCCTTTCGATTACCCGCTTTCTAGTCGGTTCGACGAGAATGACGCAGTCATCGTCCTTGATCATGTATTCATCCCATGGGAGAATGTATTCGCCTATAATAATGTGGAAATTGCAAATGGTTTTAGATCCAAGACTGGGTGGATGAATCGATATACATTTCATGGCTGCACACGCTATGCGGTGAAATTGGACTTTATGGCTGGGCTTCTGATGAAGGCTACGGAAATGGCAGGAACGAATCAATTTAGGGGAGTTCAAGCCAATATCGGGGAAGTGCTTGCTTACAGGAATATGTTTTGGGCAATCTCGACAGCGATGGCTACAGATCCGGTGGAAGGACCGAATGGCACTGTTCTCCCCAATAGCACATATGCAACTGCATATAGGGTGTTCGCACCTATGGTTTGGCCAAAGGTGAAACAGATATTTGAACAGGTTGTAGCAGGTAATCTCATTCAACTCCCATCAAGCTCCAAGGATTTTTTAAACCCTGAGGTCCGTCCGTATCTCGATAAATATTATAAGGGTTCAGGTGGGGTTTCGGCAGTGGAAAGGGTAAAACTGATGAAACTTATATGGGATTCCATCGGAACGGAATTTGGTGGCAGGAATGAGTTATATGAAATCAATTATGCGGGTAACCATGAAAATATTAGGCTTGAAACCATGAAAATGGCAGAATTAAATGGACAATCGGATAAATTCAAAGCTTTTGTGGACTTGGCCATGAACGATTATGGCCTTCATGGCTGGACAAATGAAAAGTGGATAAATGCAGATGAAGGCATTAATGCTGATTTGATCCAGCTCCGAATGAATTAATCTGATTAAGAAAACATGAAAAAGAATGGTTTGTATCGGAATCCCATCGGTTTTTCCACTACTGCATGATATGAATGCGTTTACATTTATCTTGATAGGTAAGGTGTGGAAAAAGTATAATATTATGTAAAAGGAAGCCAGGGGGAATCATGACGAATCTTTTGAACCTTAAGAATGATGATGGTGAAATTCATTTAAATGATGAGAGGATGATCCTGACTTCCTCTTCAATTTTCGGAACCCTAAGAAAGGACTTGATCGAGAATATTGGATTTGAAAGAATGAAGTCTTTTTTAATACGTTATGGCTGGAATATCGGAGTCAATGATGCTAAAAAGGCACTAAAAGGGAATCTGTCAACGGTTAGGGAGATACTGAGGCAAGGCCCCATTTTACATATGCTGCAGGGGTATACAAAGGTTAATACTACGAAACTGGAATTATCGATGGGTAGTCAAGCGGATGTACACTCTGTAAAGGTGGAAGGGGTTTGGGTGAATTCCTATGAGGCAGAGGAACATATCACCCAAACAGGCATCGCGGAAAAGCCAGTCTGTTATACATTGACGGGATATGCAAGTGGATTTTACTCTACGGTCTGCGGTCATGAAGTGATTTTCAAGGAAAGTGCCTGTAAGGGAGCAGGGCAATCAGAGTGTAGATACGAAGGTAAATCGATACATTTATGGGGCACGGAGATTCAGGATGAGTTGAAATATTATAAAACCAAACCGATTGTACAAGAGCTTGCCGTAACATATGAAAAGCTGCTGGAGGAACGCAATAGTTTGTCAAAAGTGATGGATATTCATAATTTGCTGACAGAAGAGTTAATTAACGGAAGAAGCCTTCAATCCATAGTGAGGATGGTTTATCAGAAAACAAAAATACCTTTGTTGATGGAGAATTTCAATAGCAATCAGGTTTATCATGCTGGGTTTCACAAAGGGAAGGTAAGGGAAGTCAGGAATCAGCTCAAACTGATGAGGGAAAATGGTCCTGTCACCTTGGAGACCGGAAGAATCGTAAAAGATGGGATGGAGCTGCTTTATACCCCCATTACGTTACAAAATAAAACTTACGGCTATTGTGCCTTTGCGCAATCAAATCAAGTCGAAGGAAAAACGAACCTGGAAATCAATCGAATGATTCTTGAGAGGGTGTCCATGACTGGTTCCTTATTCCTCTTAAATGAGAAAAGCAGTTTTGAAGCCCTAGAAAGGGTGAAAGGTTTATTTCTTGAACAAATATTAAATGGAGAGTTTGCTACTAGAGAAGAAATAATCAAAAAAAGCATGTATTTAGACGCTTCATTGGATCATCCTTTCACCATTGCGGTGCTGGGGTATCGTTTTTCCTCCGATCGGGGGACAGAGAATGACTATTTCATTCAGCAGAAAATCATCGAAGAGATTAATAGTTTCTTTAAGAAGCGGAATCAAGTCGTCTTAACAGCCTTAAGGGATGGTCATATCGTATTGCTTATACCGCTAAGTCCTGGAAATGAATATCAATTTCGAACCAAGGAATGCATCAATCATCTATATACAGTTTTCAGCGGATATAACTTTAAAATGGGACTTAGCACAATAAGTGATGAATTGGAACGGGCTCACGATGTTTTTCAAGAAGCTTTAACCGCTTTGAATATGAATGAAGGAACTCGGGATATTATCAAATTTGAAGAAGTCGATCTGTTATCCATTTTAATGCATACTGGGAGTACTCCAGCGGTCCTGCAAAAAGCTGAGAAAATGCTGGGTCCTTTATTGATGAAAGATGATCCAAAAATGAATGAATTATTGAAAACGCTTTATGTATTTCTGCAATGCGGTGGAAATCTTGAATGCAGTATGAAAGAATTGAACATTTCAATGAGTGGTTTACGCTATCGGATCAAAAGACTTGAAGAGCTGCTTTCCTGCCAAATAAGAAATCCTAAAAGTGCTTTTCAATTATATGCATCATTTGAAACCCTGTTAAAGGCGAAAATGATTACCATTGGTTGATTGATTCAACCCTTTGTTTAAAAATAGAAATGGTCGATTGATACATATACTGAAATGATTTTATAAGAGCTTGGGCGTTAGTGAAAAGTAATCTATCATGCAAACTGGCGAATGCGCTACAAAAATATAATAAGAATGATATATAAGGCATGGAACTTCCGCTTCAATTGATTTATTTGCTTGTAAGCAGGGCTATGGGTATAATAAGTAGAGTAAATTCATTAGTAAGTTAAGCTATTTTTGGAGGTAAATTCCGTGAAAATTACAATAAAAGATGCTAGCAAATTCGTCGATCAAGAAGTTACAATTGGAGGCTGGCTTGCCAGCAAACGTTCCAGTGGGAAAATTGCTTTCCTTCAAATCCGTGATGGCTCTGGTTTCATTCAAGGTGTGGTCGTGAAAGCTGAAGTGGGTGAAGAAATTTTCGCTCGTGCGAAATCGGTTTCGCAAGAGTCATCCTTGTATGTAACAGGTGTCATTCAAAAGGATGAACGATCGCCGTTCGGTTATGAGTTACAGGTGAAAGATATTGAAATCATTCATGAATCATTGGATTATCCCATTACACCTAAAGCGCATGGTCCTGAATTCTTAATGGATAACCGCCATTTGTGGCTGCGTTCAAAACGGCAGCATGCAGTCATGAAAATCCGGAATGAAATAATCCGTGCTACATATGAATTCTTTAATGAAGAAGGTTTCGTTAAAGTGGATCCCCCAATTTTAACTGGAAGCGCACCAGAGGGAACGAGTGAATTGTTCGCGACTAAATACTTTGATGAGGATGCTTACCTTTCACAAAGTGGTCAACTCTATATGGAAGCGGCTGCCATGGCACTTGGGAAGGTATTTTCCTTTGGTCCTACCTTTAGGGCAGAAAAATCCAAAACAAGACGACATTTAATCGAGTTCTGGATGATTGAACCAGAAATGGCTTTTATCGAATTTAAAGAAAACCTGGAGGTTCAGGAGCAATTCGTTTCTTCCATCATCCAATCCGTATTGAAAAACTGTCAGCTTGAGTTGAATACACTTGGCCGTGATACAGCGAAGCTTCAACAAATTCAAGCTCCTTTCCCGCGTATTACATATGATGAAGCCATTAAGTTCCTTCATGAACAGGGATTTGACGATATCCAATGGGGTGATGATTTTGGAGCTCCGCATGAAACTGCGATAGCGGAAAGTTATGATAAGCCCGTTTTCATAACTCATTACCCAACCAAAATCAAACCTTTTTATATGCAGCCAGCCCCTGACAGGGAAGAAGTCGTTCTTTGTGCCGATTTGATCGCCCCGGAAGGATATGGGGAAATAATTGGCGGTTCAGAGCGGATTCATGATCAGGAATTGCTTGAACAGAGAATCAATGAACATGGCTTGAGCGAAGATGCTTACAAATGGTATATGGAATTAAGAAAATATGGCTCTGTACCGCATTCAGGCTTCGGTTTGGGTTTAGAACGCACCGTTGCATGGATCAGTGGAGTCGAGCATGTCCGGGAAACCATCCCGTTCCCACGTCTATTAAATCGATTATATCCTTGATCTCGTAATGAAACGGTTATCTTGCCATATTAGGCAGATAACCGTTTTTTGTTAAAATTATAAACTTATTCGGGGAGCCTTATTCATGTTATACTTAACCAGAGGTGTCCAAAAACATGAATAAAGAACATTTATATGCTTGGTTTAAGGAAGGAACGATAACGATTCCATCCTTTTTGTTGACTAACTATAGTACGATGGGACTGAATGAACAAGAAATGGTCCTATTATTACAATTGCAAAGCTTCATCGATAAAGGTAACCATTTTCCTGCACCATCCCAACTTTCTGACCGAATGACATTGCAGGAAACGGAATGTCTATTCTTGATCCAGCGTTTGGTCCAAAGGGGATTTGTTGAAATGGTGGTTGAAGGGAACCAAGAAATCGGACAGGAAAAATATTCTTTGTCTCCACTTTATGAAAAAATGATGGACTGTTTCTTGAAATCTTTGAAACAATCAGAGTCTGCTGAAATCCAAAAAGCGGGGGAGAGCCTTTATACGATTTTTGAACAGGAGTTTGGCCGCCCTTTATCTCCATTTGAATGTGAGACATTGGCAATGTGGATGGAGGACGACCATCAACCTGAGATCATTAAGTCAGCTCTAAGGGAGTCTGTCATTTCCGGAAAATTGAATTTCAGATACATTGATCGAATTTTATTTGAGTGGAAAAAGAATGGAATTAGAACCTTGGAACAGGCAAGGGAGCAAGGACAAAAATTTAGAGTTCACCAAAAGAGGGACCGAAAGACGGAAACTGCACAACCATTGAAAGATGTGCCTTTCTATAACTGGCTCGAGCAGTAATGTAAATTGAAGGAGAACCAATATGTTGAATAAAGCTCAAATTCGATATTGTCTGGATACGATGGGTGAAATGTTTCCGGATGCCCATTGTGAGCTGAATCACTCCAATCCATTTGAATTGGTGGTTGCTGTTGCCCTGTCAGCTCAGTGTACGGATGTATTAGTCAATAAAGTCACGAAGGATTTATTTCAGAAATATAAAACGCCTGAGGATTACATAAGCGTTCCGATAGAAGAGTTGGAAAATGACATTCGCTCAATCGGTTTGTTTCGTAACAAGGCTAAGAACATACAAAAGTTGTCGCGCATGCTGATCGAAGAATACGGTAAGGAAGTTCCCAGAGATCGTGATGAGCTTGTTAAATTGCCTGGCGTTGGCAGAAAGACGGCGAATGTAGTCGTTTCTGTTGCTTTTGATGTGCCAGCGATTGCTGTGGATACCCATGTAGAGCGTGTTTCCAAGCGCCTGGGATTATGCCGTTGGAAGGATAGTGTCCTCGAAGTTGAGAAAACGTTGATGGCTAAGATACCAAAGAATGAATGGTCCGTTACGCATCACCGCC
This sequence comes from Peribacillus sp. V2I11, assembly GCF_030817135.1. Taxonomy (NCBI): domain Bacteria; kingdom Bacillati; phylum Bacillota; class Bacilli; order Caryophanales; family Bacillaceae; genus Peribacillus; species Peribacillus sp. V2I11. The sequence goes on from NZ_JAUSYW010000001.1 coordinate 4,452,346, forward strand.
TGATATTCTTTGGACGCTATCATTGCAAGGCCCAGTCACCAAGATGTGAAACCTGCCCGCTTCTCGAATTATGCCGTGAAGGAAAAAAAAGAATGAAAAGGAAAGAAGCCAATTGACGCAGTCCATATCATTAAAAGTCCCTGAAGGACTGGACCATCCTTTATTTTTTCCTGAAAAGGAAACCATTTTGGAAAAAGAGCGATATATAGGTTGGAGTGAATCGATCCCATTCGAGGCTTTCCCATATGAGTTACTTTATTATAATAATGTAGAGGCGTATGCTCCTTGGACTAAGGGGGCAATGCATGTAAAGGAACTGCTGGAAATATGGAAGGGAATTGATTCAGAATGCAGTTTGCTATTTTCTGAGCGAAAAGTGGGACAGACTTTGGGACTCATGAAGCAGGGTATAGGTTTATTTTTAACCGCAGTGTTCTGGATACATGGGAAGCCAGTGGTATTGAATGATTTCAGGGTCCAAATAGAATCCTTTAACAATATTCCAGTGAACATGGATGAAAGGCTTTCTTTCATCCTGGCAAGACCCGCTTTTTTTCATTCTTATAGACAGCTAAGTGAGTTGTTCCGAGAATTCGAAAAACAATATGTGAAGTTCATGATCAAAAATAAGAACAGCCAAAAAAACGTCTAAGCTAAAAGCTTAGACGTTTTTTTGGTCAATCTTTATTTATTCCGTATCTTTGTCTGGATCTGGGTCCGGGTTAGGGTCCGGGACAGGGGTTTCGACTGGTTTTTCCTCTTCTACCGTTCCAGGGTCAGTGGCATCATCTCCGCCTTCGACGTCCTCATCACCCTTATTCCCATTTCCGTCATCAGTGTTGTTGCCATTTCCGTTACCATTGTTATCATTGTTGCCATTTCCATTATTGCCATTATTGCCGTTATTGTCGATATTGCCGTTTTCGCCATTGTTATTTTTGTCTTCGTCTTTTTTATCTTCTTCGCCTTCAGCAGGAGTTTCTTGTTCCGTATCCTCACCTTCGGCCGGATCTTCAATCACCTCGTCCTCAGTATCCTCAGGGACAACGGCTTCAGCAGGTATATTGACAGATGTACTCGCAGGATCACTTTGTTGGTTATCCACTAGAGCTACCACTGAGAAAGTATATTTACTTCCAGGGGTTGGATTAGGGATAGTTAAACTAGTATCCTTCGATTTTTTTAATACGCTCTGTGCTCCGCCATCAACGGACATCTTAACCTCGAATTGGGTATTCCCATTACCTTTAGGATATGACCATGATAGATTGATTTCATTGCTTTCCTGGTTGTAAGAAGCGTTAATGCCAGGTGAGTCGATTTTTTCATATTCTGTCGTCACTTGTGTTGGCTCGTGACCTTTAACATAATATTCATAAGTGATTTTACTGCTTGGTGTATATTCATTGGCTTTAACAGCTGGATTCGAACCTTTGATGACTCCAACCTTCACAACACTGTCAGGTTGATCAAAGTCTTTCGTTTCCTTTGATTGAGCCATATGTTCCATTAAATTCTTAAAGATGGATTTAGGGATCCTTTGAGATGATTCACCCAGATATTCCATTTGCTCTCCAGATGCATTATCATAACCCGCCCAAACCGCAACTGTATAATTGGTTGTATAACCTGCCATCCAGCTATCTTTTACACCGGAAGATGGGATGTTGTTCTTTGCACGCTGTTCAGGCGTGAAATTGGTTGACCCCGTTTTACCGGCTACCGGGAGACTAGGTATATTGGCTAACCTTCCTGTTCCATAAGCTTCTTTCATGACGCTTTTCAACATGTCCGTCACGATGAAAGCTGTGGAATCTTTCATGACCGGTTTTGATTCCGTCTTGTTTTTGATGGTTGTTTTATCACGTAAAACAATCTTTTTCACACTATGAGGTTCATTATAGATACCGTTGTTTCCGAATGAACTGTATGCACCGGCAAGTTCAAGCGTTGAAACATCCTTACCGCCGCCCAATGCTGCAGATTCGGTAATTTCCTTGTCAAAAGGAATGCCAAGGTCGGTGGCAAAATCACGTGCCCGGTCCAAGCCGACTGCTTGAAGCGTTTTTAAGGCAGGAATATTTAATGACCGTGCTAGTGCCTCGCGAGTCGTTACAGTACCATAATGTCGTCCGGAAGCATTTTTAAGCGGTGTTCCATCACTGTAGGTATATTCCTCATCCTTGATTTGATGGTAGGTGGACCAATTTAAATATTCTACGGCAGGACCATAATCCAGAATCGGCTTAATGGTCGAACCAGGTGATCGCTTGGCATCCGTTGCATAATTCCAGCCGCGTTTAACCGTCGTGTTCCTGCCGCCGCCCACTGCTTTAATTTCACCAGTTTCTGTATCGAGTAATGTGACTCCTGCTTGGAGATCTTTACTTGGATAATTGATGATTTCATCACTGTTCAACATGTTATAGACATATTCCTGGGCATCTTTATCAATGGTCGTTTGGATTTCCAATCCATCGGTAAAGACGTTATAGTCACCCATATCCCCGACTTCCTCAATTACCAAATCGATGAACGCATCGTATGCGGTCGTATCGATTTGGCTCTTATCGATTTCTTGAAGTCCTTCTGTTATATCGATGCTTTGTGCATTTTTCATTTCCGTTTCGGTGATATAACCATGTTTATTCATTAAGTGCAGGACAATATCACGGCGTTCTTTCGCACGTTCAGGGTATTTATACGGGTCATACCTGCTTGGGCTTTGCGGTAATCCTACAAGCATGGCCGCTTCGTTCAATTTCAATTCGCTAAGATCTTTTCCATAATAAGTTTGCGATGCAGTTAAGATCCCGTTGGCACGGTTTGCAAAGAAAATCTTATTCACATACATTTCGAAAATTTCTTCTTTTGTATATTTTCTTTCAAGCTGTATGGATAGCCACATTTCCTGGACTTTCCTTTTAATGGTCTTATCAGGTGTTAAATAAGAACGCTTGATAACCTGCTGGGTCAATGTACTTGCACCCTCTGAGCCGAATCCGTTTTTGACGTTGGCTATGACGGCACTGCCCAGACGTAAGAAATCTACCCCGTGGTGTTCATAAAAGCGGGAATCTTCCGTTGCCAGGAAAGCTTCTTCGACAAGATCGGGGATGTCTTCATAATTTACATAATCCCGGTTTTCCTTTCCGATTTCAGCTAGCAATTTACCATTTTCATCGAGAATCTTGGATGTGACCGGATCTTTCAAAAGCTTTTCGTCAAGTTTTGGAGCGTCGCTTATAAAGTAAGCCATTGCAGCTCCTCCGGCAACCAAGCCTATTATTCCGATTGTAACAAGTATAAGGAAAATGCGCTTAAGCATATTGGTTGGCTTATTAGGGCCTTTCTTCGGTCCCTTTTTTTGTGTCTGCCCCTGCTTTCGGCGTTCTTCCCTAGTATTATATTTTTCAGCCATTACAGCTAACCTGCCTTTCTAAAAAAACTAAAAATTTTCTGAGATGAGCGAATCTACTACTTTAATATAGTCAATTCTCGGTTGAAAGCCAAGAGTAATCTTTCGTGAACTGCTTTCAACCTCTTGAAGAGTTATAGATTTGCGTCCGCCGTCTTTCATTCTCTTCCAATAAAAACTCAGTTGTTCAGAACTCATTAGATATATATCATCCATTGCGGAAAACCGGATGATGACAAATGCAATTCCGTCATGCTGAACGATATGTTTCATATGTTCGATTTGATGGTCATGAAAATTCTTCAGAGGGAAAGAACTGCTGTTCTTTGTTTCCTTTGCCTCAAAATCAATGTACTTTCCTTTATAAACACCATTGTAATCGGTGGTCGATGCTTGTTTGAAATAGGCTTCTTTAATGACTGCAGCACTTCTTTTCGGGTAATGGACATCGACAATTTGAATGGGTGTCGGTTTTTTATGGATGACGGCAATGCCGTGTGTTAAATAATACTGATTGGTTTCGTTCAAATCGTCTTCCAATGTTTTTCCCCGGTTGCTGTAACTGTTTTTTTTTAGTGGGCTTTTCTTTTCTTCCATAGCCTGCGGTACAAATCTTCGTCCGTTGGGATAATGAAATGCCACTTTTACCCCTCCTTTTTTTCACTTATCTATATTAGCAAAAAAAGAATCCAATATGTGAATAAAAAGAATTGTTTCTTAGAACGATAGGATTTATGTACAACTATATGTCACAATTCATCGCTATAGAAAGGCTGGACACATAGATGCAAATGTTAATGACGGAAAAGCAATTGCTCCATTCCATAAAAGCCCAAACCGCTAAAGGGAATAGGGATAATATATCAAGAACAAAGGCATATGAACAATTTTTCAGAATGCATCCGGAAATCCAATGGTCATTTTTAGCTGGGATGGTTTCTAGAAATGCAGGCTGGAATATGTGTGATCTTGAAGGGATTTGGTTTTCCCATTTGCTTGGCCTTAAATACAGGAATCACTTATTCCTAACTTATGAGGAAGCCAACTGGAGAATATTCCAAGATGCTTATCCGCAATTACTTCTCTATCATTATTCGACGAAGTATGGACGCCCTTTGTTTCACTTATGTCATTATTTTTTTATTACCAAATTCATGATGAACGAATGGTATTCCTTTTGGAAACATGGAAATCGAGAAAAATTAGTCACTGCACTTATCATAAATGAACAAAATATCATTGAAGAACCGGTTATTAAAAAGCAATCTTTCGTTTTTCATTCTCTGTTATTTTTCCTGCAGGACTGGATGCATTTTAGCACCGTTTTATTTCCTACTTGCCATGGAGAATTGTATGGCTCGTCCGTTTCGCATTTTAGAAATATCGATAAAAGGATTGAAATGGGGAAAAGGTTGGCTGGCCTTTTATTTTCCGAAGAGTTGTTTCCGCTATTTTATGAATTTTCCTGCAGGACTGAACCAACGGGTGCCAGATATGATTATGAACAATATCGAAAAAAACCAAGGTACCATGAAACCCCGATGCTGAGGGGAGTATATCCATTGATTCATCATCAGGTAGGGGAGACAGAGCAATGGGATGTGAAAAAAAGGATTAAAAAAAAATGGTTCATTAAACCCAAATGGGAAGAAGACCCGCATTTGACCGATTGGTTTGACCATAAACAAAAGCAGCTGCACACGGCAGCAATAATAAAAAATTGGATTTTATAATAGGAAACAGGGAAGGCGTCGATTAAGCCTTCCCTGTTTATCGTTCAGTATTTATGTCTTACGTAGAGGGGCGGTTTTCCCCACTAAGTTTCGGGTTTCCCGTTCCTGCCTTTGCAGTGGGCGGCTTTTGTCGTTTTTCGTTTTTTTGCTGTCTGCTTTCATTCGACTGCATAAAATCACCTCCTGTCTGTATTCTTGTATAAAACTTCATTCTTCATTCTGCCATTGTTGTCGAAGGGCATAATAAATTAAGTGAAATACACTTTCTTTGCCGATTCCCTTCTAGTTTTGTCAGTCATGAAGGGCTTTCAGATAAAAAAAAGAATAGTACAGGTAAAGAATGGGAGGGATCAGCATGGTCAATAAAAGTGTCGCAACAGAAGAGATATTAAGGATGATAGCTGAGATCAGTACCAGCCTGGATCGTTTGGAAATTTCATATGGGGAAACTGTAAATACAGTGCGGTGCAAACTATGGGCAGAGCAATATACATTAGTTAATGAAGCCCAGGAAGCCATTGAGAAAGCCGAAGATTATTGGGTGAATGCTGAAGGTGTGAACCATTCCTTTTCCATTGTCCCGGAAAAAACAATAATAAGAAGACACAAGGTTTTCACCGAATTGCACGTATAATCCGGAGGAATATCATTTTATAAAGAACTGGATTATACTAAGGGAAACAAATGTGCGGAGGAATATATTTTGCAAAAAGAAAAACTGCAGCTATTAACAGAACAATTAATAAAATATACGGACCAAGCGGATTATATCTATGAGGGTGTACGCAAGGAAGGAAAGGAAAAGGATTTCTTTTCGGAAGTCAAGCCGTTTGCAGACCAGGTCAGGACCGTCTGTATCGAATGGGAAAACGGAATGAAGGAGTGGATGAAAGAAACCGAATTTAGGCATCTTTTCCCCGAGCAAATCGAACAAACCGCCCATAACCTTTCTGATGTGGCCGTTCAGGCATTTTTTCCTAAAACAAGTTATAAGCGATTTAAAAGCCATGTCCAATCGGTCGAATTCATCCTTAATAATGTAAAAACGGAAATCGATCGGATTTTATCATAAAAACACCTACACTTATTACCTCTTTTTTCATATATTATCAGAACCATGTAATGAAAAAAGAGGAGGGCTCATTGACATGATGAGATCCGGTTATAACCAAATCTCCCCAAATCAAGGACAGTTTCCTCAATCAATGCCGGAAAATTGGGGAGGATACCAACAGCCAATGCCGTATCCTCCGCCCAATAACCAAAATCTTGAACAACCATTTATGTATCCATATCATCTCCAGGATACCGGGGGCTATATGACGCCATATCATGATCATTATCAGCAGGCGGCCTATCACCCATTCCAACCAGTCCAGCAGCAGGCGATGCATGTAGGAGCTTATCCGGGCAGCAGTGTAATGCAGCCAATGGCACAAATGCACCCAATGGCACAAATGCACCCAATCCAGTCCAATCAGCAGCCGCAAGCTTTTAGTCCGTTCGCGAATCCGTTACAGCCAGCTAAAAGACCTCCGCAAAGTCAGCAGCAGGCACATAATCCATATCCTAAGCAGCAATTCATGCAAAAACCCCAGCCATCGGGCTTCAAATCGGTCATGAATCAATTCAAAACACAAGATGGCTCCATGGATATAACGAAGATGATGAATACAGCTGGACAAATGATGAATACCGTTTCTCAAGTATCTTCAATGGTAAAAGGAGTAGGGGGCTTCTTAAAAGCTTAGATGGTGAATAAAGGAAAAGCAGACTTACAAGTGACCAGCCACTTTTTTAAGTCTGCTTTTATTCATGCCTAATGGATTTCAACCCGATTCCCTCTGATTTTGGGTAGGTTAAGCGTGAGGATGCCATCGCGATGTCGAGCGGTCACTTTTGCTTCATCAATCGGTTTTGGAAAGGAAATGGTTCTTGAAAAAGTACCTGCTGAAACTTCCTTTTGGAACAATCCTTGATTTTTATGCTTTCTATCTACATTCTTTGCAGATATGGTTACGGCATGGTCCAGTACATCAATTGATATTTGGCTGCGAGCAATTCCCGGCAACGTGGCGGTAAGGGTATATTCTGAATGCGTTTCGTGAACATCAACCGGAAAGCTGCGTTCTTTCGCCGAACCGAAAAAATCGTCAAGAGATTGCAGCATGCCTTTAGGGGGCCTTTCGGAAAACAGCCGATCCATTTTGTTAATGAAATGGGTAAAGGGTTCTATTCGATTCCGATTATTATTTTTTTCAGAAGAGGTCATCACGGTACTCCTTTCTAAAAAATTCCTTTGCCTATAGGCTATGTGAGGAATGAAGAAATGTGAATGCACTGTTGGGTTTCAGATACATGTCTATAGGGAATAACGTTACTGAATCATTAGTAAAGGAAATGAGGGATTAATATGACAGATAATAGCAAGCTTTCCTACATAGATACCGGGAAAGGAAAAGGAAATGAAACATTGTTGTTTATCCATGGATTTTGCGGAAGCCATGAATATTGGAGTGATATCATTGCTGAATTAAAGGATGAATACCGGGTTATTGCCGTTGATTTACGGGGGCATGGTGCAAGTGAGGAAATAGGGGGATCATTCTCGATTGAAGATATGGCTGCTGATATTGCGTCATTTTTGGAAGAACTGGAAATCGGACGGGTATATATGTTTGGTCATTCGCTTGGGGGATATATCACCTTGGCATTCGCAGAAAGGTTTCCTGGGAAATTGTCTGGTTTTTCATTGGTACATTCTACCGCTTTCCCGGACGATGAGACTGGAAAGGCGGGGCGCTTAAAATCTGTCGAGAAAATCGAAAGTGAGGGAATCCCTGCCTTCATTGACGGACTTATTCCAAAGCTTTTCGCTAATTCCGATGATCCCAATATTGACCATACAAAGGAAATCGGATATAAAACAAGTGTAATTGGTGCGATAGGGTCTTTACATGCCATGAGGAACAGAATAGACAGAAATCATGTACTCAAAGATACGAAGTTGCCTGTCCTATTGGTTGCAGGAGAACAGGATAAGGTGATTCCCGTTGAAAAAACCTTTTCTGTAAAAGGAAGCCATATCAATGAAGTTATACTTGAGGGGAGCGGCCATATGGGAATGTTGGAAGCTCCAAGCAGACTAATCCAAGAAATCATTCGTTTTGTCGAGAAGAATTAAATGATAAAAGACCCAGCTGGAAACGAGATGTTGACGTTGCCAGCTTTTTTTTTTGAATAGGAAATAGTTTCCCTTTTGCATAGAACGTTCATTCGGTAGAATAGGAGTATGAGGTGGCTATTATGAAACTGCGAAAAAATTTACAAGAAGTTATCAAGGATTTAAAAACAAATGAAGATTTTAAAGATAATATAGTACATTGGCAAGTAATTGAAGCGAAAGAGGCAAAACATGTTCCTTTTCCAAATGCAATGAATGATAAGATCAAGCATGCTCTTGAAATACGGGGGATAAATGGGTTGTATATCCATCAGGCAACTGCATTTGATACTGCTGTCAGTGGCAATAGCCTTGTAGCGGTCACACCAACAGCTTCTGGTAAAACATTATGCTATAATTTGCCGGTACTTCAAAAAATACTGGAAGATGAAAAAACAAGGGCGCTTTATATTTTTCCGACAAAAGCGCTGAGTTATGATCAAAAAAGCGAATTGAATGAAATGATTCATGAAATGGATGCTGAGATAAATAGTTATACATACGACGGGGACACACCTTCAAATATCAGGCAAAAAATCCGCCAAGCCGGGCATATCGTGATCACCAATCCTGATATGCTCCATTCAGGAATCCTGCCCCATCATACGAAATGGGTCTCTTTGTTTGAAAACTTGAAGTATGTGGTCATCGATGAACTTCATATTTACCGCGGCGTTTTCGGAAGTCATACAGCCAACGTCATAAGAAGGTTAAAAAGGATATGCAAGTTTTATGGAAGCGACCCTGTATTCATATGTACTTCCGCTACGATCAATAACCCAAAAGAGTTGGCAGAAGAGCTTACGGAAAAACAAATGGTCCTTATCGATAATAACGGAGCCCCAAGTGGGAAAAAGCATTTTGTGTTTTACAATCCTCCAATAGTCAATAAACCGCTGAACATACGAAGGAGTGCGGTTTTGGAAGTCAGGAAGCTGGCAAATGAATTTTTGAAAAATAAAATTCAAACCATCGTTTTTGCGCGAAGCAGGGTTCGTGTGGAAATTCTATTGACATATTTACAGGAACTTGTGTCAAAGCAATTGGGGCCAAAATCGATCAGAGGCTATCGCGGTGGATATCTGCCAACACAGCGTAGAGAAATTGAACAAGGCCTCAGGGATGGTTCCATTTATGGAGTGGTTTCCACAAATGCACTTGAGTTGGGTGTCGATATCGGCCAGCTTCAGGTTTGCATAATGACTGGTTACCCTGGATCCATATCGAGTGCCTGGCAACAGGCGGGACGAGCAGGAAGAAGGCATGGTGAAGCATTGATCATCATGGTCGGCAGTTCTAGTGCCCTTGATCAATATATCGTACAGCATCCCGATTATTTCTTTACCAGAAATCCAGAAACTGCAAGAATCAATCCGGATAATCTTTTGATCTTGGTTGATCATGTAAAATGTGCAGCATATGAGCTGCCATTTAAAAAAGGCGATACCTTTGGGAAAACAGAGATTATGGACGTTCTTGAATTCCTTACGGAAGAAAGGGTCTTACACCTGAATGGGGACAAATGGCATTGGATGAATGATGCTTTTCCCGCAAGCAATATCAGCCTGCGTTCAGCGGCACAGGAAAATGTCGTGATCATCGACCAAACGAATGCACCGGTTAATCGGGTCATAGGGGAAATGGATACGTTCAGTGCAATGACCCTTCTCCACGATGAAGCCATTTATTTGCACCAGGGAATACAATTTCAGGTGGAAGAACTTGATTGGGATGAAAAGAAAGCTTATGTACGTGAAGTCAATGTAGACTATTATACGGATGCTAACCTTGCTGTTCAATTGTCTGTATTGGAAGTCGATAAACAGCGAACTTTCGCTTCCACAGCAGCTGCTTTTGGTGATGTCGCAATCCGGGCGATGCCTACGATCTTCAAAAAAATCAAATTCGAAACTCATGAAAATATTGGTTCAGGACCAATAAGTCTCCCGGAGATGGAACTGCACACGAGTTCGGCCATGCTTTCCATGGATTCCGATATATTTAAGTGGGACGAAAATCGAATAGAACAAGGAATGATAGGTGCCTCCCATGCTCTTAATTACATGATCCCGCTATATGTTATGTGCGATCCGCATGATATTCATGTTTATCCGCAGGTTAAAGCAGCGCATAATGAAAAACCGACCATTTTTATCTATGATAGTTATCCAGGAGGCATAGGGTTAAGTGATAAAGTATATGAAAACTCTGAAGTCATTCTGCAGGAAACAATATCAATGATCGAAAATTGCACGTGTGAAAACGGCTGTCCTTCCTGTATCGGGACGGAATCCGCAACGAAAACAGCCAAGAGTGATGCCAAACAATTATTGGGTCAATTCTGTAAGCAAAAACATTAATAGATTGCAGTGATAATAGAAAAGAGGTGTAATTTAATGTCTTTAAAAAATAAATTGAACCGTATGAAAACGCATATGAACCTAGGGAAAAATCCTTCTCCTATAGATGAAAATGACCAGACAGTGAATGAACAAATCCCTTACATTGAAAAGTGGCTGGAGAACGATACCGTTTCCTTCCATTTCGATGGTGACTATTGTTTCATTAGGGAAGTCCGCTACCCTATAAATCACAAACACGGGTTATATGCATTTTCCGAGCTGAAAAAGGTCCTAAAAGCGTGGAATCAAACTTCATTGGAGCATCCATTATCCGCTAAGGGCGTTAAAAGTGAAGATCTGTTTTTCTTCGATACCGAAACGACAGGGCTTGGAGGCGGAGCCGGCAATACCATTTTTTTACTTGGCTATGCTTATTTAGAAGGAGAAGAAGTAGTCGTGAAGCAACATATCCTTCCGCAGCCCGGAAGTGAAATCCCGCTTTATCAAAGCTTTCTGGAAAACATCAATTACGAAACGCTTGTCACATATAATGGTAAATCCTTTGATTGGCCCCAGCTAAAAACCAGACATACCTTGATAAAAGAACATGTACCAAAACTGCCGGAATTCGGACATTTCGATTTATATCATGCTTCAAGACGCCTTTGGAGAAACAAATTGGAACGAGTGAAATTATCAGCAGTCGAAACAGATATTCTAGGTGTACATAGGAAAGATGATATTCCAGGATATTTGGCGCCGATGATTTATTTTGATTTTGTTGAGAGGAAGAATCCGGAAATTCTGTTTGGGATCATGAAGCATAATGAATTGGATATCTTGTCATTGATCACATTGTATATTCATTTGTCCCGAAAAATCCTCCAAATAGATGGATATACGGAAGAGTCCATGGAAATTGCTCGATGGCTCGCTTATTTGGGAAAAAAAGAAGAGTCAGTTGAGACCTATCAAAAAATAGTGGAAGCGGGGAATGAGGAAGATCGGATAATAGCTGGCCATGCCTTAGCCTTCCAGAAAAAGAAGCAAAAACAATTCAATGAAGCGTTGGGAATTTGGAAGGAAGTCGCCTTAAAAGGGAATGTGCAAATTAGGATACAGGCACAGATTGAATGTGCAAAATTATATGAACATCAATTTAAGGACGTAGGTCTTGCTCTAAAATGTTCAATAATCGCACATCAAGAGATGGTGAGGGAAGGGATCACTCCGGGGAAAAAACAGTTGGAATTGGAAAAGAGGATCCATCGGCTCGAAAAGAAAGAGCAATCTAAGGGTATTTCTGTATAAAATATGGGAATCAAAATGGTCTTATAGTGCTAAAGGCAGAAAATAAAAAATATGTATACAATTATTGTAGCCTTCAACTATTATGTGTAAAATGGAAAGAGTTGAGGGTGAAATTCCGAAGCGTTCATTTCATTCCTTTACATCATAAATTCAAGGTGAAAGCGGAGCGAAGAAATGTATAAAACGACTTTATTTCTATTTTTTGTTGTCCTTTGTTTAACGATTGTTTTATTTACTTCATTAAAAGAGAGTCTCTATTCCTTTTTGTAGAAAATTACCCTCAGTGCATTTGAAGGGATAGCATTAATATAATAGTGTACTTATCGACAGCTGCTATACATCGTTTTATACTTATTCTGTATAAATAGGTCAATTCATCAGTACACGTATCCCCTTTTTTTCATAGTCTGTAATGGTAAGACTAAACTTATCATGATGAAAGGGGACGAATTATAAATGTATTTTCGTAATTGTGGAGGAAATAAACCCCATGTAATGGGTGCATCCAGCAATGTAATGGGAGCATCCAACAATGTAATGGGAGCATACGGGAACGCACCTGGAGTAATGGGCGCATCAACCGGTAAACAACCCAACAACGTAATGGGAGCGTCAACCGGTAAAAACTCTAACGTAATGGGAGCCTATAGTCCATCGGCTGTGTCTCCGGCGCAATATGGTCCAACACAAACTTCTCCATCTCAAGTTGCCCCAGCGCAAGTCTCTCCAACACAGCAATTTGTCAATACGAATGTATCGAACACAGTGATTCCTGTCGTTCATCCATCACATACAACAAATGTCAATAAACATGTGAACACGTATAAGCACTATTTCCCGCATACTCAATCCGTGGTGAACGAGTGCTATAATCAACACTTGATTTGTGGAAGGCCGCCGCATAACCCAGGCTGTCCGCCTAGACATTTCGGATATTAAAGAATAAGGGCTTATTAAGCCCTTGTTTTCTTACATAATCATGTTAAAAGGAGATTAGCCAAGCAATGAAGGTTTTGTATATGACGGGCTATAAGGCTTTTGAATTCGGGATATTCAAAAATGACCATGAAGCCGTAAAATATATAAAGAAAGCGATGAAGCAACGTCTCCTTCCATTGGCGGAAGATGGGCTGGAATGGGTGATCATCTCAGGTCAGTTGGGTACGGAACTATGGGGTGCAGAAGTGGTGTTCGAATTAAAGGAAGAATATCATCAGCTTAAATTAGGGGTGCTTACTCCTTTCCTGAAACAGGAAGAGTCGTGGAACGAGATGAATCAAGACTATTACCGATCCATATTGGCCCGTGCCGATTTTGTTGAGTCCATTTTCAACAAACCATATGAAAGTCCACAACAGCTGAAAATCAAAAATAGGTATATGGTCCATAAAAGCGATGCCATGCTCATCATTTTCGAAGCCGAAAAAGAGGGATCAGCCCGATATCCTTATTTCGAGGCGATGAAAAAAGCGGAAACACAGGCATACCCCATCTTTCAGATAAACTTTGATGATCTGCAACTGGCTGCGGAAGAAGCCAGCTGGTCCGAAGAATGATGGAGTGAAAATAATTATGGATTAAAAGTTGTTTCTAAAGCATAATCATATTATGATGAAATTTAGATACAGATTTAATGTGAATACATATCGTTCACTGAAACAGTAAGCATACTAAAAAGGTGTTTCGTTGACAAACCCAAGCAGATTTGAAAAAATAATAAAAAGTCGATTGTATTGGCGAAAGTATTGAGGTGAAGTCTTATGCTATCCGATAAGATAAAATTAACGGCTAAGGATATTCTTGAAAAAGATTTTAAAACAGCCATGCGCGGTTATAAACCTGAAGATGTGGATCAATTCCTGGATCTGATCATTAAAGATTATGAAGTGTTCCATCAGGAAATTGAAGATCTTAAACAAGAAAATCTTAAATTGAAAAAACATGCCGAAGAGAGTACAAAACGTCCTAATCAACCTGCTCCAAGTGCCACTCCGGGAACCACTAACTTTGACATCCTTAAACGGTTATCCAACTTGGAAAAGCACGTTTTTGGAAACAAGCTTTTTGACTGAGATTTTGCTTTGTAAAAGTGAAAATGATTTTGGTATTGTGTTTTCAAGAATAATGGGGTATAATCAATAATGTTATGTTAACGTTTGGGTAATTGCTGCTGCATTTATGCAGTAGAGGAAAGTCCATGCTCGCACGGACTGCGATGTCCGTAGTGTTCGTGCCTGGCGAAAAAATAAGCTTGGGCAGCAATCTTGGATTGCTGACGGCTGGGAAAATGCCTAAGTCCTTTTGGATATGGCATGAATACCTATAAAAGTGCCACAGTGACGGAGCCTTTACAGAAATGTAAAGGGTGGAACGAGGTAAACCCCACGAGCGAGAAACCCAAATTAATGGTAGGGGCGCTTTCTTCCTTGGAATTGAACGAGGAGAAGGACAGAAGCACATGCTTCTGTAGATAGATGATTACCGCCGAAGTACGAGACGCGAGTCGCTTGCAGTACTGAGGAACAAAACATGGCTTACAGAACGTTATCATATAACACCAAAAGCACAACTCTCCTTTTAAAAGGGGAGTTTTTGTTTATGGAGATTGCCCGATTAAAAAAGATTGGGCATTTCCATTTATTTTTCGTTTTCTGAAACACCGCTGTGTTAAACTTAGAACTTGGCAAGTTTTTCATTCCATACTAAGAGTGTCAGGCGGAAAGAAAATGGCTTAAATGAAGTCTGTCGGTAGCTTTTTTAAAAATAATGTTGGAATGTTAAGCATTTCCTTGATTCTGGGTATCCTATTCATACAGGTTCCTTAACTCTTCTTTAAGCCCTAAAATGAAGGTATCAAGACAGAACTTCAAATTTCAGGATAATGGATGGGAAGCATACATAATTGGTTTGGATCATTTCATATAATTACAGTGTGTATCTGAAGGTACATGGATAATGGAGTAAAGCTTTATTCACGGTAATTAATAAATGTTCTCGCTACATGATCGTTATATAAGATAGGCAAACAATCAAGAATTCTAACAAAAATATAAAAAGGCGGTGGACCTTTTAAATAAGGTTTACATGTAAAAAATCAATGCCTGATTCTTAAATATATAAATGAAGAAATTCGGGAAAGGTGCCATTGATTTGGATTAATGGAAAGAAGGTGCAGGATTAATGAAACAATTCGATATTATCGCAACATCAGCAATGGGATTGGAATCAATTGTTGCCAAGGAGGTTCGGGATCTTGGTTACGATTGTCAAGTCGAAAATGGTAAAATCACGTATAAAGGGGATCAAACCGCCATTGCCCGCTCTAATTTATGGCTGCGCAGTGCCGATAGGGTGAAAATTAAAGTAGCAGAATTTAAAGCATATTCATTTGATGAGTTGTTTGAAAAAACAAAGGCATTGAATTGGGAAGATTACTTATCAGCCGATGTCGAGTTCCCCGTGAGTGGAAAATCAGTTAAGTCAAAGCTTTACAGTGTCCCTGATTGTCAGGCTATTGTCAAAAAGGCGATTGTTGATAGATTGAAAAGCAAATATAAGCAAGTATCTTGGTTTGCAGAGACTGGCCCTTTGTTTAAAATTGAAGTGTCTATTTTAAAAGATGTAGTGACACTTACCTTGGACACTTCAGGCGCGGGTTTGCATAAACGGGGATATCGGACAGGGCAGGGTGAGGCACCCCTTAAAGAAACATTGGCGGCTGCGTTAATCATGCTGACCAATTGGAAACCGGATAAACCTTTCATAGATCCATTTTGTGGATCTGGAACGATTCCCATCGAGGCGGCCTTAATTGGGCAGAACATAGCACCTGGGTTTAACAGGGAATTCGTTTCTGAAACCTGGTCATGGATGGACAGCAAGGTTTGGGATGAAGCACGGATTGAGGCAGAAGATTTAGCCGATTATGATCAGTACTTGGACATATCCGGTTGTGATATTGACCATCGAATGGTCGATATAGCTAAAGCGAATAGTTTTGAAGCCGGTCTTGGTGATCTGATTGAATTCAAACAAATGCAAGTGAGGGATATCTCGACCAGGAAAGAGTATGGTGTCATTGTCGGAAACCCGCCTTATGGAGAACGTCTTGGTGAGAAAAAAGCGGTTGAGCAGATGTATAGAGAAATGGGCCAAGCCTTCAAGAAGCTTGATACATGGTCAGTATACATGATTACCTCCAATCCTGACTTCGAACAGCATTACGGTAAGCCTGCAACGAAAAAAAGGAAATTGTTCAATGGTTTCATCCGTGCTGACCTTTATCAATATTGGGGGAAAAGGCCGCCAAGGCAGCCTCAAGGTGAATGAGTAGGTAGAATATAATGGAGGATTTTGATAGTCAGGACGATTTATTCATAATAGGTTCCAGTCTTGCTTATCATTTCCTTTTCTGTTATTCTAATAATGAATTATTTTTGTTCAGATTTAAGGAATACCTTAATATTCAATGAGCAAGAATAGTAATATAATGTGTGGAGAACACACTAGGAGGCAACAAAAATGGAACAAGGTAAAGTAAAATGGTTTAACGCAGAAAAAGGTTTTGGATTCATCGAACGTGAAGGTGGAGACGATGTATTCGTACATTTCTCAGCTATCCAAGGCGAAGGTTTCAAAACACTTGAAGAAGGCCAAGACGTTACATTTGATGTAGAACAAGGTCAACGTGGACCACAAGCATCAAACGTAAACAAAGCTTAATTCAACCCTATATTATTTACAGACAGGCTCTCTTTTGGGGCCTGTCTTTTATTTTACGAATCGGGCAACCAGCAGCATACATAGAAAAACATACATAATACGTTTCATTTCTGATAGTTGGTAATTATCTTGACTATTAATGTGAAATAAAGGATAATATACTTTTGCTTAAGATTATAATGATTCGGATTCTATATACTGATGATAGATAAAAGGGGAGACCATGATGCTTAAAACACTGCCTTTTTCGGTAACAAAGGAAGATTCTTTTTACGATAAGCTTTCAGAATGGATCGGTGATGTTTTTTACGATATTCTTCCCGAAAAAGGATTTGAGCTGCGTGACGAACAAATCTTCATGGCTTTTCAGTTAGAAAAAGCCTTTAAAGAAAAGAATGTAAGTTTTGCTGAAGCAGGCGTAGGGACCGGTAAGACATTGGTCTATTTACTATATGCGATTTGTTATGCGAGATATACGAATAAACCGGCAATTATTTCTTGTGCAGATGAAACGTTGATTGAACAGCTTGTCAAAGAGGAAGGCGACATCCAAAAAATCAAGAATGCTTTAGGTATTGAAGTGGATGTTCGGCTTGCCAAATATCACGATCAATATGTATGTCTTAAGAAATTGGATTACGCAGTGAATCATGAAGATTCAGAGGGAATAGATCAGCTCTATGATGAACTTCCCAAGTTTGTCCATGATAACTCATCCATGAACGCCTATACAGCATACGGGGACCGTAAACAGTATCCATATTTAAATGATGAAGACTGGTCTAAGGTTGGCTGGGATCAGCTTCAAAACTGTTTTACTTGTGATAAACGCCATCGTTGTGGGCAAACCCTATCACGGGACCACTACCGAAAATCAAGTGATTTGATCATTTGTTCACATGACTTCTTCATGGAGCATGTATGGACTAAGGAAAAACGTAAGCGTGAAGGACAGTTACCATTGCTGCCTGATCATAGCTGCGTTGTCTTTGATGAAGGTCATCTTTTGGAATTTGCTGCTCAAAAGGCTTTAACTTATAAAGTTGGGGAACAAACCCTTGCTTCGGTTTTAGAATTGCTTACAGCCAATCAGGTTCGTGAAGAAACCTTATACATCATTGAGGACTTGATTGATATCAATGAAGAATTTTTTGATTTATTGGATGAAAAAGCGATACATGTCAGCGGATCTAATCGTTATGAGATCCCGATGTCTAAAGAAATAACAAACTTTGCCCAAAAGCTTCACAAAAAGGTTGAAGAGTTAGAGGAAAACCTTGTTTTTGAAGCAGAAATGTACACGATTAATGATTATGATTTAAAAGTGACGGAAGAATATTTGGAGCAGCTGGGATACTCCCTTTCTCTATTTGTGAAGGATGAACAGGCCATTTCCTGGTTTGAAGAAAATGAAATGACCAAAACATTGGTCATCATGCCAAGGCTTGTACAGGATATTTTGTCTGAACAGGTATTCTCCAAAAAAATCCCTTACATTTTTTCATCGGCAACATTAGCGGATAATAAATCCTTTCAATATATTGCAGATAGTTTAGGGATTGAAAAGTATGACAGCTTCTCCGTTGAATCACCATTTGATTACGATGAAGTCATGAAAATGAACATGCCGGTATTCGAAAATGGAGACCAATTGGCAAAACTTCAATATACAATGAAGACAATTGAGGAAAATGAAGGTCGAACACTAGTATTATTCCAATCAAAAGAAGAATTGCATTGGTTTAAGGAAAACTGTCCAATATCCTCTTATCCATTTTATTTTGAAGGGGAAGCCGAAATCAGCGAGCTTGTTAAGAAGTTCCAAGAGGATGAGCAATCTGTCCTTTTCTCCTATCATTTATGGGAAGGGCTTGATGTTCCAGGGCCTTCATTACAAAATGTAGTGATACACTCCCTTCCATTCCCGCCACGCGATCCAGTTTTCGAGGCCAAACGCAACTCGGTTACCGATGCATTCGAAGAAGTGGATCTTCCATACATGCTCCTTCGATTGCGCCAGGGAATTGGGCGTTTGATCAGGACGAGCAACGATTCGGGAACAGTCCAGATCTTGATTGAAAAGGATCTTTCGGAACAGGTGAAAGAGAAGATTGTATCCATTCTTCCTGTAACGCTTTAAGTCAATCCAATCCAAAATAAGAGCCAAGGTGCCTGAACTGCACCCCAATTGTTAGACAACATCTAACAATTGGAGGTGCAGTTTTTTTGACTAAATATACGATAGACGAAAAATCAAATGCAGTTTTAGAGTACTTAGAAGGGAAAAAATCCTATAAATCCATTGCTCAAGAAAGAAATGTAGGTTTATCCCCTCTGAAAAGATGGGTCGCTCGCTATCTAAAACATGGGATGGAGGGACTTGTTTCATCCTATACAAATTACACTTTGCCCTTTAAACTAGAAGTACTTAAAAATATGAACGAATATGGGGCATCGATCAACGAGACCGCTGTACACTATAACCTTCCTTCCGATTCTACACTTTTGAATTGGGCAAATCAGTTTCAGGAAGGAGGTATAGACGCCCTTAAACCAAAGAAAAAGGGGCGTCTATCCATGAAAAAAGAAACTAAGAAAAAATCGCCAGCTAATGGCTCTCAAGAAGCACTTCTTGCCGAATTAGAATACTTACGTGCAGAGAATGCCTATCTAAAAAAGTTGAATGCCTTAGTTCAAGAAAAGGAAGCCTTACAAAGAAAGAAAAAGCGAAAGTAGTCCATGAACTAAGGAAACAATTTGATTTAAATCTGCTTCTATCCATTTCTAAAATGGCACGGAGTACGTACTATTATTGGGTAAACGCCTTCGGGCGTGAGGATAAATACACAGAAATTAAATCCCTTATCAAAGAGATATTCCATACGCATAAAGGGCGTTATGGGTATCGGCGTATCACCCTAGAATTACGTAACCGAGGTGCTCGCATCAATCATAAAACAGTTCTCCGATTGATGAATGAACTAGGATTGAAGTCATTAGTTCGCATGAAGAAATACCGTTCGTACAAAGGGAACATCGGCAAGATTGCGCCCAACATTCTAGCACGTGATTTCAAGGCGGCAAAGTCCAATGAAAAATGGGTGACAGACGTCACAGAATTCCATCTAGCTGGGGAGAAACTATACTTATCGGCCATTCTAGACCTGTTTAATGGAGAAATCATCGCCCATAATATCGAATCTCGTCCTGTTTATCCGCTCGTTTCCAAAATGCTGGATAAAGCCTTTGATCGCTTGGAATCGAAAGATTCACCCATTCTCCATTCAGATCAGGGCTGGCATTATCAGATGAAACAATACTCGCATGATTTGAAAAAACATAACATTACACAAAGCATGTCCCGCAAAGGAAATTGTCTCGATAATGCGGTCATTGAAAACTTCTTTGGCTTATTAAAATCCGAATTACTCTATCTTCAAGAATTTGAAAGCATGGAGCATTTCAAACAAGAACTAGAAGAATATATCCATTACTACAATCATCAAAGAATCAAGGTGAAATTAAAAGGCATGAGCCCGGTAGATTACCGGGTTCATGCCCTCAAGGCTGCCTAAGTAAATAAAGTGTCTAACTTTTTGGGTTCACTTCATGCCACTTGGCTCTTATTTTATTTTAATTTATTAATCGGAGTGGTTCTGATATGAAAGATTTTTGTATAATATGGTAAAGTCTAGTTGGAAGGAGCAGTGAATATGAAAAAAAAGGGTATCGATCTGATAGAAAAAGATTTTAAAGAATATGTAAAGAAAATCTCGGCCTATAATGAAGCTCTCGAGTTAATTTTTTGGGATTTGCGTACAGGTTCACCGAAAAAGGGAGTTGAGCAGCGTTCCGAAGTTATCGGCGTGCTTTCCTCCGAGGTGTTTAATATGAGCACAAGTAAAGAAATGGAATCCTTCATTTCAGAACTTTCGATGGAGAAAGCCACTCTTAGTGAAACGACGAATAAAATGGTACAAGAGTGTAAAAAAGAGTTTGAAAGGAATAAGAAAATTCCTGCAAACGAATATAAGGAATTCGTCATTTTACAATCGCGTTCTGAAAGTGCATGGGAAGAGGCAAGGGAAAAAGCGGATTTTTCTTTATTTCAACCTTATCTGGAGCAAATTGTAGCTTATACCCGTAGGTTCGTAGAGTACTGGGGATATGAAGGGATGAAATATAATACCCTTTTAGATATGTATGAACCAGGCATGACTGTAGATATACTTGACAGCGTATTCAGTGAGCTTCGTTCGAGGATCGTTCCTTTGGTAAAACAGATTGCTGAAAGCGAACATAGACCTGAAACAGCGTTCCTTTATAAAGAATTTCCAAAAGAAAAACAGCATCAACTCAACTTGGAAGTTTTAAAACAGCTAGGATACGATTTCCAGGCTGGCAGGCTGGATGAAACCGTTCACCCTTTCGCGACTGGAATAAATAGGGGCGATGTCCGGGTGACGACCCGATACGATGAAAATGATTTTAGGGGGGCAATCTTTGGTACCATTCATGAGTGTGGACATGCCATTTATGAGCAGAATATTGCCGAAGAGTTAACCGGAACGCTTCTCGATAGCGGGACATCAATGGGGATCCATGAATCCCAATCTTTGTTTTTCGAAAACTTCATAGGACGGAACCATAGCTTCTGGAAAAATAAATTCTCCTTATTAAAAGAGTATGCTCCCGAACAATTCAATGATGTGACGCTGGATGAATTTTACCGGGGCATTAACGAATCAAAACCATCGTTCATCCGAGTTGAAGCAGATGAACTGACGTATCCTCTACATATTATGATTCGGTATGAACTGGAAAAGGCTCTCTTTAATGGAGAACTTGAAGTGAAGGATTTACCGGAAGTCTGGAATGAAAAATACAAGGATTATTTGGGAATTGTGCCTGAAAATGATGCCATGGGCGTGTTGCAAGATGTACACTGGGCAGATGGCAGCTTTGGTTATTTCCCCTCTTATGCATTGGGTTATATGTATGCAGCCCAAATCAAGCAATCGATGCTTAAAGATTTGCCTGATTTTGATGGACTGTTGGAAGCGGGTGATATTGCTCCAATCAGGAAATGGCTTAATGAAAAGATACATAAATACGGAAAAACAAAAAAGCCTCTTGAGATTTTGAAAGAAACGACAGGGGAAGGCTTGAATGTTCAGCATTTAATACAGTATCTTGAAAAAAAATATAAAGAAGTTTATAAAATCAAATGAATCAATGGAAGAAGGACTTGGATTAAATGTCAAGGCCTTCTTCCTTTTTTATGGGTCACCACAAAAGTGCATGAGTGTAATGCTAGTAAATGGAATATGAAGACGGGATGCTGTTTTTCTTGATAGGAAAAATTCCATGTTATTTAGGCTTCGTGATTTCGTAATTTTCTAATTATACGAATGATGATTTATTTTTTTAATTGAAAGTTCGGTTTTTATCAAAAATCACTTTTCAAATAGAGTCAGCGTTGTTATAATTCATATATTATTAAAATATAAAGTTTCACTCGTATAATGGCAGGGATATGGCCTGCAAGTTTCTACCGGATTACCGTAAATAATTCGACTATGGGTGAGTAATAGGTCTTGTTGCGTAAATGAAGGCTTTTGCTGATTCATTTTTCATTCATGCCCAAGAAGTATTGCTTCACTCCAAAAAAGTGTCGCAATGTTTCTTGGGCTTTTTTATATGCCGGGAAACAATTGCGTGTTTATGGGTCAATAAACATCCAAGATTGGGAGGAACCTTCATGCAACTTTTAAAGGAAAAAATCTTGTCCGAGGGTCAAGCTTTATCAGAAGATATTTTAAAAGTAGATTCATTCTTAAATCACCAAATGGATCCTATCTTAATGAAAGAAATTGGTAAAGAATTCGTAAAACGTTTCGAACAAAAGGAAATAACGAAAGTTCTGACGATTGAATCTTCAGGCATTGGACCTGGTTTGATGGCTGCGTTGGAATTGGAAGTTCCGCTAATTTTTGCCCGTAAACGTAAATCACTTACTTTAACAAATGATTTAGTGACGGCGTCCGTCCATTCCTTTACAAAAAAAGAA
This sequence comes from Peribacillus sp. V2I11, assembly GCF_030817135.1. Lineage (NCBI taxonomy): Bacteria > Bacillati > Bacillota > Bacilli > Caryophanales > Bacillaceae > Peribacillus > Peribacillus sp. V2I11. The sequence goes on from NZ_JAUSYW010000001.1 coordinate 4,475,165, forward strand.
ACCAACACCATTACGGTTTCCAATAAATATATTGAAGCAGGAGATAAGGTTTTGATCATCGATGACTTCCTTGCGGTCGGACAGGCAGCCCGGGGCTTGGTGGAAATCTGTAAGCAGGTTGGAGCAGAAGTGGCCGGAATCGGCATCGTGATTGAGAAAGCATTCCAAAGTGGTGGTAAGGATCTTAGGGAACAAGGTTTTCAAGTGGAATCACTTGCGCGAATTGCTGAGTTGAAATTCGGTGAGATAACGTTCGCTGATGAAAAGGAAGGAGCAACCGTCAATGTCTAATCAATCACCATTAAAAGTTGCTTCCTTAGGATTACAACATGTTCTTGCCATGTATGCCGGTGCAGTCGTCATTCCATTGATTGTTGGTGGGGCGCTGGAATTGACTGCAGCGCAGTTAACTTATTTAGTTTCAATAGACATTTTGATGTGCGGGATAGCAACTTTATTGCAAGTGTGGAAAAATAAATTCTTTGGAATTGGGCTTCCGGTCGTCCTAGGCTGCACATTCACAGCAGTTAGCCCGATGATTGCAATTGGTACACAATATGGAATCAACTCCATTTATGGATCTATATTGGTGTCGGGATTTATCGTCGTTATCATTAGTAAATTCTTCGGAAAGCTGGCAAGGTTCTTCCCACCCATTGTCACTGGATCTGTCGTTTTGATTATTGGCATTACGCTCATTCCTGTTGCCATCAACAATCTTGGTGGAGGCCAAGGAGCTGCTGATTTCGGAGACTTGAACAATGTAGCTCTTGGTTTTGGAACTTTGTTATTCATCATATTCATGTATAAATTCTCATCGGGATTCGTACGCTCCATTTCTATTTTATTGGGGCTGTTAGTCGGAACATTTGCAGCTTTCTTCCTTGGAAAAGTGGATGTTAGTTCAGTGGTCAGTGCCACTTGGCTGCATATGCCTCATTTTTTCTACTTTGGAACTCCGACATTTAACGTCACGGCGATCATTACAATGACTTTGGTGGCGATCGTCAGCTTGGTGGAATCGACTGGTGTTTATTATGCCCTTGGTGAAATAACGGACAAAGAGATTTCAGAAGACGATCTAGCTCGCGGATATCGTTCTGAAGGGCTTGCCATCATGATTGGCGGTTTGTTCAATGCGTTTCCATATACGGCTTTTTCACAAAATGTCGGATTGATTCAATTGTCAGGCATTAAAACAAGAAATGTCATATACACTACTGCGGGCATTCTCATTTTCATTGGTTTTGTTCCGAAAATTGGTGCATTCACGACCATTATCCCTTCATCCGTGCTTGGCGGTGCAATGGTTGCGATGTTCGGGATGGTAATTGCCGCTGGAATTAAGATGTTGAGCAAAGTGGATTTTGCTTCTCAAGAAAATTTATTGATCATCGCTTGTTCCGTAGGTATGGGACTTGGGGTGACGGTCGTTCCTGAGCTATTTGCGCAAATTCCGGAAAGCTTTCAAATCTTAACGGAAAACGGTATTGTAGCCGGAAGTTTGACAGCCATTTTCTTGAATATTGTCTTTAACATCATCCCTACAAAAGGGAAAGTGAAGGAAACGCGTATTGAAGGGCAAAATATAGCCTGATTAAAAATAGATTTGGTGAACTTGATAGATTCGCCCTTTAAAATGCCCACAATCCTCAGACGATGAGATTGTGGGCATTTTTTTCATTGAGGCCGAGGACATATCATTGATATAGAAATTGGAGATTTGTCAGATAAAAGGAAACTCTCTTCACTTTTTGAATATATTGATAGTATATGTTCAGGAAAGTAGTGATAGGGATGGAGAAAAAATATTGTATTCATTGTCGAACCATTCTAAGCCAGGAGAATAGGTGCAGTGTTTGTGGAAAAGAGGAGCTTCAAAATATCATTATTCAAGTGCAAAATCAATCTTCAGTAAAGAAAGAAGAATGAAAGCGCCCCCTTACCTATTATGGGTAAGGGGGTTTATGTTTCATGATTACATTTCGATCATTAGGATGATATGAAGAGTACCTACACCTTTTAATGAAATGGTAAATTGATTGCTCCATGAAATCCATACATTTTGGTATTGCCCACGATGACGGTTGGAGGGGTAATATCAATTAATGCATTCTCTCCTGCTAAAGAGGTGGCGATATTACCGGCAAGCATGTTACCGAGTTCTGCTGCAAAAGATTTAAGCATTTCACCTTATAAGGGCATGCCAAACATGCGTTCACCTATTTTGCCCATACATCACGTTTGTTCCATCAATATTTATTCTTCCGCGGATATCCCCTTACATGCAATAAGGACGCTAGGATTCCTGTTCGAAAGGCTGTCTAATGAGGGACACCGTTTGAATGTCCATAGAGAGAGGAAAAGGACTTAACTGCCAGGAGGGTCCCATTTAACACTTTTATAGCGTTGATTTCCATTTCATTTCTGCTTGTTTGGTTAGGTTCTCTATTTTATCAAATTCATAGTCTTTTTTACCTAGTTTTTTTAGAAAAAAAGAAAAAATATTCTGAATCGCCAATAAATATGACCATTTAGCGATAAAGCATAATTGATTTCCTTGTGGGTATATTAACCATATCATGAATAATAAGGGGTGGAATCATGCCGTATTTATTATCTGCATCTCATATAAAGCTGCCATATTTACTTTCCCAGGAAAAAATCATGGAATTTTCGAGAGAAATATTTGGAGCCTCATTTAAGAATATAGAACGGTTATTAAAAGCCTTTAAGAATGGACAAGTGGAAAATCGATATTTTTCAAATGATCTTGATTGGTTTAAAGAGGATCATGCTTTTGCCGATCGGAATGATTTATATATTCAGCAGGCAGTCAAGTTTGGGAAAGAAGCTATAGAAAAATGCTTAGTCAACACAGAATTTTTAAAAGAAGAACTGCAGGCAAACGAGCTAGATGCTTTCTTCTTTATCTCAAGCACGGGGATTGCTACCCCGACCATTGATGCCAGGATAATGAATGAACTTCCATTTAACCCTCATGTTAAAAGGATTCCGATTTGGGGACTTGGCTGTGCGGGGGGAGCAAGTGGCCTATCGCGTGCTTTTGAATATTGCCAAGCATACCCGACGGCGAAGGTCATTGTTTTAAGTGTGGAGTTATGCAGTCTGACATTTCAAAAGAATGACATCACCAAAAGCAATTTAATTGGAACTTCCTTATTTTCTGATGGAGTAAGCTGTGTTTTGGTTTGCGGTGATGAAGTGCCGGATGGACAGTTTTCAAAAAAAGTAAGACATTTGCAATTTTTGGATTCGCAATCTACGCTTATGCCGGATTCATTGGATGTAATGGGGTGGGATGTTAAAGATCAAGGGTTATACGTGGTCTTTTCGAAAGATATCCCTACAATCATCAAAGATTGGCTTAAACCTAATGTTCAAGAGTTCTTAATGGAGAATGGTTTAGATCTTAGGGATATAAAAGATTTCATTGCTCACCCCGGAGGCAAAAAAGTAATTGATGCATATCACGAATCCCTCGGGTTCGATGAAAGCATGACGGCAGAGTCAATGAATGTATTGCGGGAATTTGGCAATATGTCCTCTGCAACTATTTTGTATGTCCTGGAGAGGTTCATGCAGCGTGGCGGGAATAAAGGTGAGGTTGGATTGGCTGCTGCATTGGGTCCTGGTTTTTCATCAGAGCTTGTGTTAATGAGGTGGAAGTGATGATCTTCGCCATTTTCATCATCTTGATCGCTATTCAGCGCCTGGTTGAATTATATATCGCCAAACAAAATGAAAAACAGCTGAAAGTTGCAGGAGCAGTAGAGTACGGTGAGTCCCATTACAGATGGATGGTTTTAATGCACCTTAGTTTTTTTATTGTTCTCATTATTGAAGTGGTCGTGCTTGAAAGAGATGTGGCTGGACTTTGGCCAATTTGGCTGACCCTTTTTCTAATTGCGCAGTCAGGCAGGATTTGGGTAATCCGATCATTGGGAAAACATTGGAACACCAAAATTATAGTGGTTCCTGATGCCGATGTGGTCATAAAAGGTCCTTATAAATATTTCAAACATCCGAACTATATCATAGTGGCAACTGAAATAATAGTTATTTCCTTGCTATTCAATGCATATTATACTGCTATCATCTTTAGTTTTTTGAATGTTTGGATGATGACGGTAAGAATCCCACTAGAAGAGAAGGCATTAAAGGAACATACGGAATATTCTGCGGTTTTTAAGGGAAAATAATAAAAAATTCAATTTCTTATTGAAAATGATTATCGTTCGTGATAAGATTCTAAATGAAGATGAAAATTATTCTCATTCGGATTTCGATAAATTTATTTTAATAACTATAACTAAAAGCTAATTAATATATAAGAGGATGGTGTTGGTAATGGTTTGGGTATTCATTTTATTGACAGTCGCTACATATGGTTTTGTGATGAAACATGTATTGAATAATATTCAAAAACCGGCAAAGGCAGTAAAACCTTATACCGAGTCACCAATGGAGAACCGAGCTGCATTTAACCCCACCCCTACAACCAGGTAAAAATCCTGGTTTTTTTTTACATTTCAAAGTCAATATATGAAACAAACTGCATGAATCCACCAATCGGTGGTTTTTTTTTGAACATGACCTGTAATGAATCATATAGTAAAAATAAAGCTGATGGTATGAATAACAAACGAAATCGTTTACAATAAGAATATCAAAATGACGATAGATTAAGGGGTATGGATTCATGATTCAAGAAACATTAAAGCAACAGTCCAAATTGGGGATTTTGACTGCCATGTATGAGAAATTTCAATCGGCAGGTGATACAGGCAATGCCGATAAACTGAAACAGTTAATCATGAAAGTCAATAACGAGGAGTTCATCATTGCTTTTTGCGGGCATTTTTCAGCGGGAAAATCTAGTATGATCAACTTTCTCCTTGGTGATCAAGTACTGCCTTCAAGTCCGATTCCAACAAGTGCAAATACGGTAAAAGTCCAAAAAGGGGAAGACTATGCCAAAGTCTTTTACCATCATCAGCCACCAGTCTTATTTCCTGCACCTTATGATTTTAAAGAGGTTAAGAAATTTGCCAAGGATGGTGATTCAGTATCGGCGATAACGATAAGTTCGAATGATTTTTCACTGCCGGATTCATGTGCGATCATGGATACGCCAGGAATTGATTCGACAGATGATGCTCATAGAGTTTCTACGGAATCTGCCTTGCATCTAGCTGATGTCGTCTTCTATGTCATGGACTATAATCACGTCCAATCAGAAGTGAACTTCCTATTCACGAAAGAATTGTTAGAGGCTGAAAAACCGACATACTTAATTATCAATATGATCGATAAGCATGATGAGAACGAGCTTAGCTTTCAAGACTTCAAGCTTTCCGTTTCGGAAGCATTTGCGAACTGGAATGTATATCCTGATGGTATTTTTTATACATCTGTAAGAGACTTGAACAATAGCGAAAATGAAATAGAAGTGGTCAAGCAATTCATATATAAAATGGCGGGCAAAGGTCTAAATGATGGGAAGGATGCCATCATGCAATCGGCAAATGCCCTTGTCGAAAGGCATCTTAATTGGCTGAAGGAGCAGTATGAAGAGGAACATGCCGATGATTTTGAAGTTTTATCAGAACTTCCTCTTGAAGAGCGAATACACCTGACGAATCAAGTGGACAGCCTATTGAAAGAAAAAAAATCATTAACTGGACGTATAGAGGAAATCAAGGTCCAATATGCTGATGCATTAGAAACCATACTAAAAGGTGCGTACATCATGCCCGCGGCTACACGGGACCTAGGTAAATCTTTCTTGGAATCGGCTCAGCCGGACTTTAAAATGGGTCTCTTATTTGCCAAGAAAAAAACGGATGCCGAACGTGAGGCACGTATCAAGGCATTCTTGACCGATTTACAAGAAAAGGTGAAAACCCAGCTTGAATGGCATCTTAAAGAATTAGCGGTTAAAACGCTTAATCAAGCGGAAATCCATGAGTCAACACTAGAAAGTAAGGCTCAGGCACTTCAGATCGAGGTAACGGAATCTTACATAAAAAACTCTTTGAAGCCTCAAGTTGATATTACGGGTGAATACGTTTTAAACTATACGAATGATTTAGCATCAGCCATCAAAAAGAAAGCTCGTGATGTATCAGAAGGGTTTTTGAATAATATGGTTACGGTTATGGAAGGAATAGTGGAACGGCAGTCTAAATCCATCGATAAGGAGCTTGAAGGTTTTTCTGAATTTGCGGAGGCCCTTAAAGTTACTGCTGCGATGAATGCGGAAATTGAGTACCAAACGGAACGTTTAGAAGCCATTGCTCAACAAACTGAATCATTAGTCGATGAGCGCGATATCGATATGCTTTTAACTCAATGGAATGAAGAGGAAAGAAATATTACAGTCAAGATCATGAAAACCGATGAAGTATGTACTTCAAGGTCCGTCAACGAACCTGAAACGGAACATGATAAAGAAAACAAAGAAGCTGTACCTTCCTTGACTGTTTCTACTTCTGATGCTACTGATTTACGCGGAAAAGAAAAGCTGATGGAGACTGCAACGAGTTTACAACAGGCGGCAAAGCTGATCCAACCTTTGAGAGGGTTTCAATCACTTTATAAAGAATTGAAAGAGAAGGCAAATCGCTTGGAACAGCAAACGTTCACGGTTGCCCTTTTCGGTGCATTCAGTGCGGGTAAATCTTCCTTCGCCAATGCGTTGATGGGAGAAAGCGTCCTTCCTGTTTCACCAAATCCGACAACTGCCGCAATCAACAAAATCATGTCTTCAGACGCTGAGCATCCACATGGAACGGCAACCGTCAAATTAAAGACGGAAGCGATGCTGTTGGAAGATGTAAGCCTGGCCTTGGCAGCTTTTGATAAATCGGCAAAGAATCTAGATGAAGCACTTCAACTAGCAGGGCAAATCATTTCGAAGGCAGGGGAAGTTGATAAGGGGAAAACACATTTATCCTTTCTTAGGGCGTTTCATCAAGGGCTGCCCGAGTACCTAAATGATTTAGGAAATGTGGTTACGGTAGATCTTGAAGGATTTAAACGTTTTGCTGCAGAAGAGTCCAAGTCGTGTCTTGTTGATCTAATTGAATTGCGTTATGACTGTGAAATGACAAAACAGGGGATGGTCCTTGTTGACACACCTGGGGCGGATTCGATAAATGCACGGCATACAGGAGCGGCTTTCGAATATATTAAGAATTCGGACGCCATCCTATTTGTGACCTATTATAATCACCCATTTTCACGGGCAGACAGGGAGTTCTTGATACAACTTGGACGTGTGAAAGATTCTTTCGCCATGGATAAGATGTTTTTCATCGTCAATGCCGTCGATCTGGCACAAACCACTGACGAATTGGACGAAGTGATGGATTATGTCACAGATCAATTGAATGGATTCGGAATCCGTTTTCCAAAACTGTTCCCGCTTACGAGTAAGGGAGCGTTGATGGAAAAACAAACGCCTGGTTCGTTTAAGCATTCGTTCCTTCCTAATAGCGGAATCTCGGAATTCCAAGGCCAATTCGATTCTTTCATAGAAAATGATTTAACTGGACTTGCAATTGAATCGGCTCAAGCGGCTGTAAAAAGAACGGAAGAACTGCTACGAGATGTAATTACAGCTTCCAGGCAGGATGAGAAAGCGAAACGAAATGCCTTGGAGACCCTTTCCCATGAGGCACAGTCCATTTCGGAACTCCTCTCAGTCATTAAAGGGGATGCAGAAAAGCAACGTTTGAAAAAAGAGATAGACGAATTGACTTTCTATAGTAAACAACGGGTCTTCTTCCGGTTTAATGATTTCTTCAAAGAATCGTTCAATCCGGCTGTTTTAAAAGATGATGGAGGCGATTTGAAAATTGTCCTCAAGCAATCGATGAAGAACTTATTGGATGCGTTAGGCTTTGACCTTTCCCAGGAAATGCGGGCAACGGCTTTAAGGACGGAAATGTTCGTAAATAAATTACTGAATGAGAAACAAAGCAGTTTGCTTCAGCAAATGCAAAAAATAAGAAGAACCCTTTCATTACAGCCATATGAACCTAATGAGAGGGAGTCCCTTGAATTTACAGGAGCTTTTGCCAAATTAGATACAGGGGAATTCAAAAAGGAATTGGCATTATTTAAAAATCCAAAATCTTTCTTTGAAAAAAATGAAAAAGCGAAAATGAGCGAAGGGTTTCAGAAGCGTTTAGATGAACCTGCCCTTATATATGTAAAAGAGCAGGGTGAGCGGATTTTCGAAATGTATATTGAAGTACTCGAACAAGAGTTACTCGCGATTCAAAAAGAGTTTAAGACGGAAATATCGGATATCTTTGCAGGTTTACGGGCAGCATTGGAGGAAACGGTCGATTTACCGTATTATGAAAATGCCGTAGCGGAATTGGCTAAAATGCATTTGAAATAGAAACGAGGTTCATTCATGAAAGAAAACCTTATTTCACGTTTGAGATACTTGGAAAAGAAAGAGGATATGACCATATTGATGGCTGCTGTTACTGGCAGCCATTCTTTTGGTTTATCATCGGTACAATCGGATTACGATGTTCGATATATATATGTTCATAATGATAAGCGATCATACCTCAGATTGAGTCAGCCAGTTGAAGTCATTCATTTGAAAGAAGGCCTATTTGACATGGAAGGCTGGGATCTATTTAAATCATCCCGCCTTACCTTAAAGAGTAATCCTGCTCTTTTTGAATTATTTCAATCGCCAATCAAGTTGATAACCCATCCGGATTATTATAGGAAGATGAATGGTTTGATAGCGGATTGCTATTCCAAAAAGGCACTGGGACACCATTACTATCGGATGATGAGTGACAATCTTCAACAATTGACAAAAACAAGGGATTCCGAAAGAAAAGAACTAAAAATATGGGTACAAGTATACCGTTCGTATTTAATCCTGGAATATATCATCCAACGGGGGTCGCTGCCACCTTTATCGGTATGGGAATTACTTGATTTGGTTTCAATTGATCAAGAACTGAAAACCAGGATGACCCGGATATTTAAGGCAAAACAAATGGAAGAACGTATAAGCAATAATGAAAGTGAAAAGAATCTTTCGCTAATAGAAGGGAAATCGCTTTCCATAAAGAATGAGATAACTAGGCTACATAAAGGGAAGAACATGGAAACGGAGCTTAATGAATTAATTTGGACCATTTTGAAATAGGGGGTTTTTCAGATGAGTTTTATAATCGAAAAAGAAGAGCTGTTGCCGTTGTTGAATTCCAGTGATATCAGAATTTGTGACTGCCGCTTTCAGCTAGGCTCTCCTGATGCAGGGTATAATGAATACAAAAGAGACCATATTTCCGGCGCTGTTTATTTCGATCTTGAAAAGGACTTATCGGGGCAGGTTCAAGAACATGGCGGAAGACATCCTCTTCCTGACCTGGAAACCTTTAAAGTTAAACTGGAATCAAATGGAATCACCAATGATACGGTACTTATTGCTTATGATGGCGGGGAAGGTTCTTTTGCTTCCAGGTTTGTCTGGCTGCTGAGCTACCTTGGGCATCAGAAAGTCTTTGTTCTTAACGGGGGCTTTCGCGCCTGGAGGGATGCGGGCTATCCAATTGACTCGAATCAAACGAAATATGTGCCTAAAGAATATCATATCGATTTAAATGAGTCCGTTTTTGCATCCTTTCAAACAGTTAAGGATTACACAATGAATAGGCCTGACGATATCGTATTAATGGATTCAAGGGAATCTAAGCGCTACGAGGGCATAGAGGAGCCAATTGATAAAAAAGCCGGCCATATACCTGGTGCAGTAAATAAGGTGTGGACGAATGTTCTTGAAAATGGCTATTTTAAAAAGAAGGAAGATCTTCAGTCGAATTTCACAGACATCGGTAAAGATAAGGAAATCATTGTGTACTGCGGGTCAGGTGTAACGGCATCACCCAATTATATCGCCCTGAATGAAGCGGGCTTTAAAGATGTGAAGGTTTATATTGGCAGTTTCAGTGACTGGATCTCATATGATGATAATCCAATTGAATAATATTTTTTCCAATTAAACGATCCTTAAAAAAGGGGACAGTTATGTTAAAATGGAAGTACATCATGATAGAGGTGATAATGTGTTAATGAAAGAAAATGAGCAGCATCCTTCCTTTATGCTTGTTGATGGGATGGCGCTTTTATTTAGAGCTTTTTATGCAACGGCCGTTACTGGTCAATTCATGATTAACTCAAAAGGCATCCCGACTAATGCCGTTCAAGGTTTTTTGAAGCATATGCTGACGGCAGTGAATCACTTTTCACCTAGTCATGTAGCGGTATGTTGGGATATGGGCAGCAAGACTTTCAGAAATGAATTATTTGATGGATACAAGGCTAATCGATCAGAAGCTCCAGTCGAAATGATCCCTCAATTCGACCTAGCGAAAAAAGCGGTTGAAGCATTTGATATCCCTAACATAGGGCTTTCAGGATATGAGGCGGATGACTGTATCGGGACAATTGCCAAGGCATCTGCCCAACATAGCCGGGTGGGTATATTGACTGGCGATCAAGATATGTTACAGTTAATAGATGAAAACATTTCCGTACTATTGTTAAAAAAAGGGTATGGTAACTATGAAGTGCATAATCCCGATAGCTTTTTTGAATGGAAAGGGATCACACCGAGGCAAATGATCGATTTAAAAGCTTTAATGGGTGATACAGCTGATAACTATCCGGGAGTTAAAGGAATTGGGGAAAAGACAGCGTTGAAATTATTGATCCAGTATCAAAGTATCGAAGGGATTCTTGAAAATGTTGCTTCATTGACGAATGGGCAGCGGGCTAAAATTGAATCCGCCGTCGATATGCTTCATTTATCCAGAAAGCTAGCAGAAATAAAATGTGATGTACCAATTTCATGTTCTTTGGACGATGCGGTCTATCAGTATGATCGCGAGAAGGTCAAAAATCTGGCTAATGATCATGAATTCAGGGCTTTACTAAGAATGATCTAATCAAACAAGCGGAGCTTCCCAATGGGAGCTCCTTTATTTTGTATGGTGATTTTTTTGTCGAAAAATGGATAGTCAAAATCTTTGATATACGGTAAGATGAAAATAAGGCAAGAAGTATGGAGTGGATGAAGAAGTGGCGAAATCAACTGAAGAGTATGTTAGTTTTTTAGAGGGTAAGGGATTCACTTTTGGTAATGACGCTATTGGTTTTATTTATTTTGGTAAGCGCTACACGAATGCAAGTGATATTTTAGTTAATGCAGCAATAGAATTAACATTGAAGGTACAAAAGAATTTTGATGGTAGCTTTTATATCTCCTTTTTGGAAAACTTAAAACAAAATGGCATTGAAACGCGTAGTGCAGCGGTATCGTTTGCAAAAGAACAGGGGCTGCTTAAATAAATCGGACTTCGTAACTGGAAGTCCGATTTATTTTATTGGGCTTTTCAAGAAAACTCCTGTGTCACCGGTTTCTTTTTCTTAACAGGCAGTTCAGCAAATATCATTCCCAAGAAAATGAATGCGCAGCCGATGATGGAAGCGGAAGTCAATTTTTCCCCTATCAATATGTATGAGGATAACGCAGCAAAAACCGGTTCCATTGAAAAGATCAGCGCCACTCTTGTAGGTGTCGTATAGGCTTGGAAGAAGGTTTGTGCGAAAAAGGCGAACGCCGTGGCAAGGGCTGCCGTAACCAATAATGCAGTCCAAACATCCTTCTGTAACATGACCTCTGAGCTGAGGATGACGGAATGATTCTCTTTGAAAATGAAGGCTGAAACAAATGATAAGAAAGATACGGTGGAAACCTGAATCAGCGTCAACGGTAAAGCGGGAAGGGCCCTGGCATATCTAGCGGTAGTAATGATCTGCATGGCAAAACTGATTGCGCATAAAAATACCAGTAAATCACCGATATTCAAATTGGAGCGGTCAGCGAAAGTCATTAAATAAAGCCCGATGGTTGCGGCTGCGACACCTATTATTGTATTGCGGGACAGCCTATGTTTTAAAAGCAGCAGGGAAAAGACAGGGACCATGACGACACTTAATCCTGTTATGAAGCCTGTCTTCGCAGGAGTTGTATAATTCAATCCGATCGTTTGAAGCCCATATCCCAGAAAAAGCCAAACCCCAATATGAAACCCAGCTATAAAAAGGCCCTTATTCCAAGTTTTCCCCTTTTTGTGTAAGGTCGATATATAAGGGATAAGCAAGAAAACGAAGGCCATGAAGAAACGGACGGCATTAAACGTGAAGGGGTCAAGAAAAGATAGTGCATTTTGGACCATGACAAAAGTGACGCCCCAGATGAATACAACGAATAATAATGAAAAATCAGCTGTCTTGTTCATGATTTTCCTCAGGCTTATTCAATCGAATGGCCCGTCTCGCCAACTCATCCGCGGACTTGTTTTCGAGATTTGGAATCCATTTCATGAAAAATAATTCAAGCTCGTCGGAAAGCTTTAGCGCCCGTTCCAGCAGAATGGCATACTTATTTTTTGCAAATCTTTTTTCAATGGCCTGGTTGATGGCTTGGGAGTCAGTCCGAAAAGAAACGATTTGGTATTTATTGTCAATGCAAATTTCCAATGCTTTGATTAAAGCATGGTACTCCGCTTCATGGTTTTCCATATTTCCAAGCGGAAAGGAATGCCTCTCGACCACACCGTTATTATTTATGAAAACACCTGCGCCGCTCGGCCCTGGATTGCCCGCACTGGCACCATCAATATACACTTCGATCAAGATGTGCTCCTCCTCGAGTTTAACTGTTAATATGCTTTGATAAAAAAATGTTTCATATAAAATTAAGATTGAAACATGAGAATTTCAGGCTGATATGGGAACTATAATTAAAAAGAGTGATTCAAATGCTTACAATATATTATAAAGGGTATGACGAAAAAAAGGTATGGAAATTGTGAGCTGTTCTGCATGAATGGTGAATGGATAAGGAGTTGGAAATCTTTGAAGGTAATTATGCAATGGACATATCATGCTTCAAAAAAACCATCTGCCGATTTCGTTTCGGATTGGCTTGATGCCGGGACTGCACTGGTCATTACGGAAGATCTTGAAAAGGCAGGAAGGCTGAAGGAAGTGGAATTCAAGGATGAATTCGATACAACATGGACCAAGAAGGAGCTAAAGAAACTCCTGACGGAAGTTAAGGAAGAGCCGCAGGATGTGACGGTTTTTTTTGATGGAGGTTTTCTAAAAGATGAAAAGGTGGCAGGAATCGGTGTTGCCATTTACTTTCGTCAAGGTAAGAAGTTCTGGCGGTTACGCACCAATGTGAAATTGGAGCAATTCGAATCGAATAATGAAGCGGAATATGCAGCCTTTCATGAAGCGGTCAGGCAGATGGACGAACTTGGAATCCACCATCAAAGCTGTGTCTTTAAAGGGGATTCACTAGTTGTCTTAAATCAACTTTCCGGTGAATGGCCCTGTATGGAAGAAAACTTAAATAAATGGCTGGACCGCATTGAAGCAAAACTGGATAAATTAAAGATCATTCCGGTCTGCAAGCCAATTTCTCGAAAGGAAAACCAGGAAGCCGATCGCCTGGCAACTCTTGCACTGCAGGGAAAAGCAATTTTCAGCAAAATAGAAATTGATGGGTCAAAGGAGCCATAACAACAATGAACAGGAAAAAAATATATGAAGAAGTGGAAGATGTTCTCGCTTCATTTTGCCAAGATTGTTTTTTACGAAAGCATTTTCGAAAAGAGAAGGGGCGTACTTATGCCCACCAGTTCTGTATTTCAGAATGTACGGTTGGTGAAAAATTAAAACAGCTGGGCAATGAACTTAGTGACCGATCTTAAGTGCCCAAAAATCGCTTTCATTATGATACAAGGAAATACAGGATAGGTAATATGGGTAAAAAATAGAGAAAAGTGTGAGAGCAATGAAAAATAGAAGAGGGAAGCTGAATAATAAAGCGTATCCGCCTCTTATCATACCTGAAATTGATTTCATAATGGAAGAATTGAAAAAAGGTGAAGCTTCTTTAACTGAAGAACATGTACAACCTAACGTAAAGATTCATGAAAGAATTAACGAAGCTACTTTTCAAATCAAAAACATCTTTCAAGATATACGTAAAGAAGGAAAAATACAGTTTGAAATGATTGAAGGGTTTAAGCAGAAGTTGCACCTGCCATTGCAGAAGCTGCAAAGAATCCTGATATTTATTACTCCTAGATAAGTGGCAATGATTCAGACATGAAGCTTGGATTATCGAAAGAAAACCTTTCAGCCCTGACATTGGCAGCCACGCTGCATGACTTGGGTAAAACAAGGATTTCGATAGGAAAACCGGGTAAACTAACTGCGGCAGAATATGAAGAAATGAAACGCCATACCATTTATGGGTATGAATCACTTAAAAATATCCTTGGAATCCCACCATCGATTGCATTAACAGCCCTTCAGCACCATGAACGGGAAGATGGGCAAGGCTATCCACTTGGTCTGAAGGGGAATGATATCCATCATCATTCGAAAATCGTCGCTAGAGCCGATGTATTCCATATGATGTCTTCAAATCGTGTATATCATCAGGCCATGCCGTTTTATAAGGTGATTGAGCAAATGAACAGCGATATGTTCAGTAAATTCAATCCAGAAATCCTGCTGGAGTTTGTAAGCCGATTAATGTCCACTTTGGTCGGAAAAGAAGTCAGGCTTACCAATGGAAGAATCGGGACGATCATCATGATCAATCCATACGATTCCCTTAAAGTTTTATTGAAAACCAGTAAAAGGATCATAGATTTGCGAATGGAAAAAGAATGGCAGATCGAACGAATCATCGGTGAATGAAAAAGAGTCCGATTTTAAAAATCGGGCTCTTCGTCATTCTGCTTTACCGAATCAAAATAGGTTTTGAGCATTACTTTATTTTCGCTGAAGTCTGCAATCGTATATTGATCAAGGACCTGTAGAAAAGCATCCAAGGCATTATTAAGGACAAATTTCAATGAACAAACGGGAGAAATCACACAGTTATCGTGATCTTTAAAACATTCCACTAGATAAAAATCTTCTTCGGTTCTCCGCACCAGTTCCCCTACATTTATTTCAGCGGGTGATTTTGCAAGCCGGAAACCGCCATTTCTTCCTCGTATCGTCTCAATATAGCCTAATTTACCTAAATTATGAACAATCTTCATCAAATGATTTTTAGACAGTTGATATACTTCAGAAATCTCTTTAATATTTGATAATTTGCTTTGGTCGTGGGAAGCCAGGTAAATCAACACTCTAAGTGAGTAATCGGAATAACTCGTCAACCTCATGTTTATCGCCTCACATTCTATCCCCATTTGACTATATCATAAATGTGAACATTTTATAAACATGAAAACTTATTATTTGAAAAGATGTATAAAAAATATTGCTTTTAATGCATTTAAGTTCTAATATAAACATGTATTTAAAATACTTGTTTATGAAAAGAGGTTTAACTATGTTATCCCAAAAAACTATCGATGTTATCAAATCAACCGTACCTGTATTAGAAGTGCATGGTACCACTATCACAACTGTATTCTATAAAAATCTTTTCGAAGCACATCCTGAATTATTAAATATTTTTAATCATGCCAATCAAAAAAAGGGGCGCCAGCAAAATGCACTTGCCAACACGGTTTTGGCTGCAGCTAAATATATAGATCAACTTGAAACGATAATACCTGCCGTAAAGCAAATAGCACAAAAACACAGAAGTCTTGCAGTTAAAGCCGAACATTATCCCATTGTTGGAGAATATTTATTAGGTGCAATCAAGGAAGTGTTACAAGATGCAGCTACAGAAGAAATCCTCCAGGCTTGGGGGGAGGCTTATGGAGTCATTGCCGATGCTTTCATTAGCATCGAAAAGGAAATGTACGACCAAGCTTCCAATCAGGTCGGCGGATGGTCTGATTTCAAACGATTCACAGTCGTGGAAAAGGTACGGGAAAGTGACGTAATCACTTCCTTTTATTTAAAGCCATCAAATGGAGATAAGGTTCCATCATTTCTTCCTGGACAATATATTACAGTTCGTTTCGAGATACCGGGTGAACGCTATTTATTCAACCGTCAGTACAGTTTGTCTGATGTTCCGGGAAAAGATTACTTCAGGATTTCCGTTAAAAAAGAAAAGCCGGGAACCTCTCCTGATGGAAGGGTTTCTAACTACTTGCATGAATCCATTCAGATGGGTGACAGTATAGACGTAACGGCTCCTGCAGGTGATTTCACCATCGATTTGGAAAAACGGACACCGGCGGTATTCTTGAGCGGAGGCGTTGGCATAACGCCTTTCATGAGTATGGTTCATGCGGTAGCTGAACAAACACCCGAGCGTGATGTCCAATTCATTCATGCGTCCGATAATGGCAATTTACAGCCGTTCAGAATGGAACTGACTGAACTGACGCACAAGCTTGCCAGCTATCATTTATCTTTTGTCTTTAAAAATCCGAGTGAGGATGATAAGAACCTGCCGAATTTTGAAAAGGAAGGGTATATCGATAAGGAATTATTGAGCAGTTTTGTTAAACCTGAAGCTGATTATTATGTGTGTGGCCCTGTTCCTTTCATGAAGGCCATTATTACTTACCTAAAAGAATTGGGGATAGATACGGATAAAATTCACTATGAGTTCTTCGGCCCAGCCATGGCATTATAAGGTTCATTCATCGAAGGAATGTTATTGACATTAAGCAGATAATTTTGCATACTATATTAAAACAATGAACGTTGAGAGAAGATTAGTATGCGAGAATCACTGTGACAGAGAGCGGCGTCAATTGCTGGAAGGCCCGCGACAGGAAAGCGCAGAACCTGCTTCTTGAGTCCTATGCAAAACATAGGCGCAAATCCTGGCGTTATCAGGCAAAGTGGAATGCATGAACTTGCATTCAATGAAGGTGGTACCACGGAGAGCAGCCCTTTTCGTCCTTATTTCGAGGATGAAAAGGGCTTTTTTTCATGTCTTAGATATTTATTGGAGGAAGAAATCGATGGAAAAGAAACGTATCGTTGTAAAGATAGGAAGTAGTTCTTTGACCAACACACAAGGTGAAATCGACCAAGATAAATTTTCCGATCATATCCAGGCAGTGGCAGCATTAAGGAAAGCGGGACATGAAGTTGTCCTTGTTTCATCAGGTGCTGTAGCGACAGGTTTTCGAAAGCTCGGCTACCCTACGAGACCTGTCACACTCAAAGGAAAACAAGCTGCTGCAGCTGTAGGGCAAAGCCTATTGATTCAATCATATATGGAACAATTAGGGCACTTTGGAATCGTTCCGGCGCAGATTTTATTAACAAGGAAAGATTTCTCGAAAAAAGATAGGTATAAAAATGCATATGCAACATTGATGGAATTGCTTGAACGCGGCATCCTTCCGATTATAAATGAAAATGATACAGTATCGGTCGAGGAGTTGACTTTTGGTGATAATGATATGCTATCCGCCTTAGTAAGCGGGTTGGTTCACGCCACCAACTTGATCATATTAACGGACATTAATGGGCTCTATGATTCCAATCCACAGACAAATCCAGGGGCGAAACGATTTGAAAAGTTATCCGAAGTAACGGCGGATTTATTGCAAATGGCAGAAGGCGCAGGATCTAATGTCGGAACAGGGGGTATGAAATCGAAGCTGATTGCAGCGCAAACTGCATTGTCCCTTGGGGTGAAAGTATTCATCGGATCAGGGTTGGGGAGTGATAAACTTCTAACAATCCTTGAAGGCAATGGTGATGGCACGTATATTGGGAATGATGTCATGACGACAGTAACGAAAAACAAACAATGGATATCCCTTCACTCACAAGTATCCGGGAAAATTTTCGTTGATGAAGGTGCCGAAAGGGCTTTAGTTTCAAATGGCAGCAGTCTGCTGCCAGCTGGAATTTATGAAATTAAAGGAGTCTTCAATAAGGGGGATGTTGTCGAAGTCTTTGGTGCAAATGGATTATTGGGGCGGGGTGAGGTCCTTTATTCCGACGAAGAATTAAAACAGGCGATGGGAAAGAGGACATCCGAGCTTGTGATCACTTCCATAGAAGTGATCCATCGCGATAAATGGGTGAAAGCATAGATAATCAATATCAGAGTAAGAAAAGGGGGCATTTGGAAATGAGTGAAGTGACGGCGAAAGGTAAGGCAGCCAAAAAAGCGAGTTATCAGCTAATCGGATTGACGACGGAAAAGAAGAATGAGGCACTTGGAAAAATTGCTAAGCAACTTATTATCGATAAAGATTTTTTGATAAAAGAAAACCAAAAGGATCTGGAAGAAGGCAGGATAAAAGGCTACAGTGAGTCTACATTAGATCGGATCATGTTAAATGTTAACCGTATTGATGACATGGCAGCGGCCATTATGCTTTTGATCGATTTAAAAGATCCGATTGGGGAACAATTGGAGACGATCGAAAAAGAGAATGGTTTATTGATTAAAAAGTTACGGGTGCCGATCGGGGTAATAGGGATGATTTATGAAGCCAGGCCGAACGTGACCATCGATGCAGCTACATTGTCCTTGAAAACGGGGAATGCCGTCCTATTAAGAGGCAGCTCGTCAGCCAAATACTCCAATATGGCACTCGTCTCCTCCATTCATAAAGCATTGGAGAATACGGTAATTCCTGTAGAAGCAGTTCAGTTGATCGAGGATACGAGTCGTGAAACCGCCAAGGAACTTTTTCATCTTAAGGAATATTTAGATGTCTTGATTCCTCGCGGTGGAAAGAATTTAATTGAAACGGTCATTAAGGAGTCAACTGTTCCCGTCCTTGAAACAGGAGCAGGCAATTGCCATATCTTCATCGATCAGACCGCAGATATCACGATGGTGGAGAAAATCGTCTTAAATGGTAAAACTCAGCGTCCATCCGTATGCAATGCTATCGAGGGGCTTCTAATTCATGAAAAATGGTTTGAAGAAAATGGAGTGAGTATTTTGGAACTCCTGGACGAAAAAGGTATTGAAGTATATGGAGATGAAGCGGTTTGCAGTGCCTTTCCGAGAGCGAAAACGGCTATGGAGGAAGATTGGTCAACTGAGTACCTGGCTTTAAAAATCAGCGTGAAAACTGTAAAAGGTGTATTCGATGCGATTGAACACATTAACCGATACGGCACCAAGCATTCTGAAGCAATCCTAACGAGGGATGAACAAAACGCTTCCGCATTTTTGAATAAAGTAGATGCCGCAGCAGTTTATCACAATGCTTCCACCCGTTTTACCGACGGCTTTGAATTCGGTTATGGCGCAGAAATCGGCATTTCCACACAAAAGCTGCATGCACGTGGACCAATGGGTTTACCGGCCTTAACATCAAGCAAGTACTTCATTTATGGCAAGGGGCAAATCCGGGAGTGAAATTCATTTCTTTCATGGAAGGTTATTAAAACTCATTTAAGGGTATTGTATATTACAAAACTTTTAAAGGAGCAGATACCATGGACAAGAGGTTTATAGCAATATATGAAAATGAAAATGAAGCGACTTCAGCAGTCGAAAATTTAAAGGAACAAGGATATACATCCGATCAAATATCTGTAGTTGCGAAAAACATTGATAAATTACCCAATGAAGCCGAGGAAGTCAGCCTGGCAAAGGCCGATGGATTAGTAGCTGGGGCAGCAGCGGGTGGAGCTGTGGGATTGACAGGCCTGCTTATTGGCATGAGTGCATTAGCCATACCAGGAATTGGTCCGATATTGGCAGCAGGACCAATTTTCGCCACTTTTGGCGGAGCCGCAGCCGGGGCAGCATCGGGAGCGGGCGGATTGAGAAAGCCATTATTGGATATTGGAATGGAGGAAGCCGAAGTCGATCAATATGTGGAGGATATTAAAGCAGGGAAAATCCTTGTCATCGCCGATCCAGTTTTAAGTAAATGAATGGATAGTAAAAATCCCCTTATGATATATCATATGGGGATTCAGACTGTAGACAAACTCGATGAAAATCGAGTTTGTCTATTTTTATGGCTTGTACAATTTGGACGTTGATTTCCACTCCAGGCACTCGCTTTCCGCGGGCGGTCGGGGAGCCTCCTCGGCTTTCCCCTGCGGGGTCTCCCCTAGACGCGCTTTTCCCGCAGGAGTCTCGTACCTTCCGTTCCAATCAACTTTGTCTTACCTTTTAGATAGAACACTTTTGCCTGGAGTCATTTTTGTTTTAAAATAGAAGTATTAAAACTTGAGGTGATGAGGATGCTTTCTAAACATGATTCTATTCAGCGAGATCAACTTGAAATGATTACTTTAGATCAACTGGTGCCACCGAACCATTTGGTTCGTAAAATGGAGGCTGCCATTGACTTCACTTTCATTTATGACTTGGTGAAAGATATGTATTCAGAGGTAGGACGCCCAAGTATTGATCCAGTTATTTTAGTTAAACTGACTTTCATTCAATATACCTTCGGTATTCGTTCCATGCGTAAAACGATTGAAGAAGTTGAAACCAATATGGCTTACCGTTGGTTCTTAGGCTATGGTTTCCATGATAAAGTACCTCATTTCTCTACGTTCGGGAAAAATTATGAGCGACGCTTTAAAGATACAGACCTATTTGAACAGATTTTCTATCGCATTTTAATGACAGCTGCTAATAAAAAGTTAATAAGTGCTGAACACGTTTTCGTGGATTCCACACATGTGAAAGCCAGTGCGAATAAACGGAAATTTGAAAAGAAAATCGTTCGTAAAGAAACACGAGCGTATCAAGGACGTCTTCAAGAAGAAATCAATCAAGATCGTGAAAACCATGGAAAAAAGCCTTTTCCACCAGATAAATTTGATAAAGAAGAGACCAAAGAGATTAAAGAAAGTACAACGGATTCTGAGAGTGGCTACTATGTGAAAGATGAACGAACAAAACAGTTTGCCTATTCATTCCACGCGGCCGCAGACCGCAACGGTTTTGTATTGGGAACGATTGTAACACCTGGAAATACACATGACAGTCAGATCTTAGAGCCACTAGTTGAACAAGTGATTGAGAAAGTTGGAAAACCGGAAGCCGTTGCCGCAGATGCAGCTTATAAAACACCAGCGATTACAAGCTACCTATTTAACAAAGAAATCATACCGGCTTTACCTTATACACGTCCTCGCACCAAAGAAGGATTTTTCCGCAAACAGGACTATGTATACGATGAACATTTTGATTGTTACCTTTGCCCTTCGGGCGAAACTTTAAAGTACTCAACAACAAATAAAGAGGGCTATCGCGAGTACAAATCGCCAAAACAAATTTGTACAACATGCTCATTTTTATCTCGGTGTACAGAAAGCAAAGACTGTCAAAAAGTGGTTACACGGCATATCTGGCAAACACATGTGGAAGAAGCAGATCATCTACGTCATCATCAAGATGTAAAACCTATATATGCAAAACGTAAAGAAACGATTGAGCGTGTATTCGCAGATGCAAAAGAAAAGCATGGTATGCGTTGGACTACTTTAAGGGGACTTAAAATTGTCGATGCAGGCGATGCTTACTTTCGCTGCCATTAATTTAAAGAAGATGGCCAATTGGACATGGCGAGGTCCAAAAATGGCCTAACATAGTGGGCTCGTAGAGCCCCAATTCTCTTGACTTTAGGCGAAAATTCAAAGGGGATTTCAAAAGGGGTTCAGAATTTTTTAATTCTGAACCCCTTTTGTCCTTTTTACTCATTATGGAAAGATTTGTTTCCTTTGTTGTTCTTCAGCAAGAAACTCAAAAAAAACATTCATGGCAGTAAGCGGATGCTCATTTACTCTTTTAAAGTAGTTACTTTTTCTGGCATCTGTTAAATAGCCGCTTTTTTTGATTCTTTCCAACATATATTTTTGACTCATTTTCACTATTTCTTTTTGGTTGTGTTTGTTTTCTTTTAATAAGGCAAATCCTACGGCTCCCACCAATGCATAGATTCCAAGTGCGATTTTCGAGATGGGTAAAGATTCGTTCTTAAATAAAAGGAAAAAAAGATTAATGATGGAAAAGCCTATCATCACCGTCGAAAAAAAACCGTATTTCAAATTTTTCTTCAACAAGGGGGACAATTTTGATTGAAGTTGTTCGATTTCGGCCTGCATGAAACCCGGTATATTATTTATTTTGATATTCATTGTATCCTCCTTAATATCTTGCATGCATCCAATAAGTGAATGGCACTGAAAAAATCGTACCTATTCAATGAAACAGGAACCTAATAATATATATCTTATCGTTTGGAAACGTGTTTGTCATTTAATATACCCCTTGGAATTTTTTAAGGGAAAAGTAAACGCAGTGACGCATGTGTTTGATGAATGGAATTGTCCAGTTATATGTGTTGAACTATCCCAGATAGACAACGTTCTTGCAGTATGAGGAGGGGGACAAATAAAGATCAATTGCCTTAATATACTAACAATGGTATAAATGATGAATGGATTATGGTAAAATGGTCCTCAAATGGAAGCTATATTATTCGTTTTTTCATTAGTAATAGTTATGGATGGCCATCCCGCGCCTTTTTTTTGCCATAAATACGTGACTATTGTGGTATTTAGTACTTTTAAATCGAGTTTTGGAACAAATAAATATATAATTAGAAAGCGAGATATTAGATTAAAAGATTAAGGAGGGACATAGAATGATGGAATGGGCTCTGATCATTTTGTTTGCTGTAGCAGTATTACTGTTCATTTTATCGTTTATTAAAAAGGATTCTGCAAAAGTGGACAGTCAATTGGAACAGCTTGCTATCACTTTTGGGGATGAAATGAATGTGTTACAGGAAAAAATCAGGAACATCGAGATAGATGCTGAAATTACGGTGCAAGAGGCAGGCATTCTTGCAATGTCTTCCGAAAAGCGGAACTTGTTACGTGAAGTACTAGACCTACATAAGCGAGGCTATTCATTTGAAAGCATTGCATTAAAGACAAAACAGCCGGAAGATGAAATTGAACACATGCTTACTCCTTACATAAAAACGAAGAATGAAAGGAGAAATGTGGCCAATGACATCTAAATCAATGCGCAGCTTTGCCGGAGGCCTTGTTGTTGCAGCAGGCTTATGCGGTGCAGTGTACTTCTTTGGTCCAGGTGAAGCGACCGGCACATCAGAGAAACTATCAGAAGATGAAATGAAAGAGTCTCTGGCTTCAGAAGGGTATGTCATACATTCCGAAAAAGAATGGGAAGATCAGATTGCTGAAGCACAGTCGGTTAAAGATAAAGCGGAGGCGGAAAAAGAAACGGTAAAAGAACCAACGGAAAAAATCATATACCGTACTGTTCTTACTGTGTCTAAAGGCTCGACAAGCATCGATGTGGGTAAAACCCTGCAAAAGGCTAAAGTCATTAAAAATGCCTATGAGTTTTCTGACGCGGTTGAAAAGAAAGGCAAGGCCAACGGATTGCGACCTGGAACATATGTGGTAGATAGTGCGATGACGACGGAAAAAATCATTTCCATCATATTTAAATGAACATAAAAACGACCATCCATTAGATGGTCGTTTCAGTTTGTCGACAAAAGGGGATTAGGTATGGCCTTATCCCGAACCCCTTTCAAGATTTTATTGAGGGAGTTATTTCCTATGGTTTTTTACTGTTTTTATATGTGATGAATCCCTTACTGGATTGAAGAAATATGCGACACTCCTGCCGAATAACTGTCTAGCCGAGACCCCGCAGGCGCTTGAGGCGAGGAGGCATGGAAGACTGTCGGCGGACAGGGAGCGGATTTCTGAAAACAACTTGAACGTTTTTTAAATAAAAAAACTGTAGATAAACTCGCTCTTTATGGTTCTTAATGTTTTATGAAACCTCAATGGATTTCTGAAACCAAGCTGGAACGTTTTTTTAATGCAGTCAACTCAATATACCTTCTAAGAAATGGTTAGCTGTTATTAAACCAAGAGTTTTTTCATGTTTTCTTGACCTTAATCTTTGTCCGCACTCCGGCCCACACTGCAATGATAAGTCCTCCAATAGTATCCGCGATTAAATCTATCATTGTATCTTTATTTCCCCCGCCTTGTAGTGTCATTCCGAATAATTGATCAGAACTAAATTCGTAGATCTCCCAAATTACACCACCAAGTGCTGAGAAAGAGAGGGTAAACAAAAAGACAAACCAAGGGGATATCTCTTTGCCTGCGCTTCTGTATACCAATCGTTCATATAAAGCAATTCCCGTAAAAGCAAGAAGGGAACCGCTTAGTAAATGTAAGAATGTGTCCCACCACCCCAGTCCATACCAACCTAAAATAGATCCCAAAAATTGTGAACCGAATAAGAAGATTAAATAGGAAATGATAATTGGCAGATTGAATTGAAGCTTGGTAAATAGGGCCAATAAAAGGGGAACTGCCCCACATACCACACCGCCTATCGAAACCAGTGATTTGAAAGTTTCATCGGCTGAATAGTAAAAAATAGATAAAGCTGCCATGAAAAGTACATACACTAAACTTAACGAAATAACTAGCTTACGATTCATATGATTACCTCAACAAATCTTCATATTTTTAATTTTTGCACACTAGAATAAATGGAGATTAGAATGCCGCCGGTAAGACCGAAAATTATATCGTACATGGTATCTTTATTACCGCCTCGCTGCATGGTATGAGTAAAAGTGAGATCTCCTGCGAACTCATATATTTCCCAAAGAACAGTGGCAAGGACTGAAAGTGAGAGAATAAAAAGAAAGATGACCCACCCTGAAACATCTTTTCTCGCTTTTTGAGGGATGTATAGTTTATAAAGAGCAATCCCGACAAAACCCACGAAAATACCCTTGTAGAAGTGAAGGCTAGAGTCCCACCATTTAAAATCAACATAAAAATTTGCGATAGACCCTAAAAATGTCGTACAGAAAACAAAAACATAATAACCGATTATGATTGGAATGTTAAAGGGATTATTTTTTACAAACAGTAATGAAATGGGCAAGGCACTTACCAATATTCCCCCAAGAGCTACCATCCATCGGGAAGAATCATCTTTTATGAGGTAAAAGATGAGTAAACCAGTCATGAATGCTATAAAAACCAGACTAAAAATAATGATTATTTTATGTTTCAATATACTCACCTCATTCGTAAATATTCATTACGATCAAACCCAACTTGGGGGTATTTTTATGATGTTTTATTCTCCAACTCACATTAGTATTATCATTGGCTACCATGGTGCTTTTTAATGATGTTTTTAAATTTAGCCGTGATTAACAATAAAAAAGGCATGACCAGACCAAAAGTCGATGCATAGAATAACCATATATTTTTATTGAATTCCCCGGATGATGGGACCGTCGGAAAAACAATCAATGAAAAAAACCATTATCATCCCTAAAGCTGTAGTAAATGGACGATAATCTTTTATATTGAAAATGTTTGAAAATACAACAAACGATACATAAAAATACATCACCGTCCTGGTATAGGTTGTAAAGATCAAAATCGTAGCAATTATAGCTTCAATCCGCATTAGGAAATTCCCTACATTTATTTTTTTGCCATCGTATAACTTGGAGCGATATTTCTTGCAGTGCTATCGGGTCCAAGGATATCCAGCATGATAACAAGAATTAAAATGATTCCTCCGATCAATGGCTTTTCCCCCTTTTTTTATTTTCATTGACTTTTGAGGAAAATCATTAAAAACATAACAGGGGACAGCGTGAACAGACTGACGAAAAAAAGCGTCGCCCTTATGACTGGTTTGGTCCCATTTTCAAATACTGGCTGAATGTTTTGGATATTTGCTCGAGGAATGATGGAAACCAAAAAATAGTCAATAATATTAATACGGGTATGAAGAATATTTCCAACGTGCGTGTAAAAGTTTCAATACCAAGACGAACTGTAAAGGTCACTACTGCAGCTAACAATATATTTAATGCTACAAGTGGAGTATCCGGCATCCAAAAAGTTTCAATGAAATTCCTAAGTAGTCTCGGCAGCAGTGGAAAAAGACAAGAAAAAAATGTGAGATTGATCATCTTTCCGATTAACACCGAAAACCTTTTCATTTATTTGATTTAAAGCGAGATCAGGATATAAATTTCCAACCCTGATGTAAAACCATACAAAAATTAATGCGATTCCTGTCCCAAGTAATGCAGCAAGCCACGCATCCTGCTTTGCAAAACTAACTAAAGGAGAAGGAGTATGCAAAATAACGGTTCCTACCGAATACAAAAGGATTAAAATCATCAATTGATGTGATGAAATTCTGAAACTACCAGGCATTATTTTTCACCTTTTTGTTTGTTTCTTCCTTCTTAATACTCCTTATTTTTGGCTATTCATGTAAAAGTTATTCAGAAAGAAATTAATTGCCTTTCTTCAACAATCCATCCCCGTTTCATTCGGTCTCAATTTTTCAGGCCTTTTCATCAATCCTCATTGTACTTGCTGATACGGTCCTTCGCGATTTTCCTAGACGATGTAAATTGCGTGAGATTTTCTGATTAATCTGCCTCGTTTTTCAATTAAGGAAAAGGTGCAACAAAATTCTGCTTTGCAATAGGTGAGTTTGGTGCAAATGTTAGTGATAATTTTTTAAGCATATTAATTGCAGCATTATCATAAGTTGATATTTCCTTTGGAATGGCACGATTCTTGCATATAATTTGTTGGTATATCTAGTATATGGAGAAAGGAAGAGATAGGAATAGGAAACTGTAAGACACATAATTATTGAAGAACATTTAAGCCCTTGGTTATCAAGCATATTGGATAGGTTTATATGTCAGAAAATGAATACGGATTCATAAAGGGAAGGCAAAGCAATTAAACTTATAAAGGTTAGGAGAATATTAGTATGAAAATACCAGTGGAAAATATAGTAGAGTTAACTGTTGAACATCAATTCCTACAGGCTTATCCTATATTGAGTCAGTTACGTTCTGATTTGACTTTAAAGGAATATCTAGAATTATTAAATGATATGCGTAAGGAGGGTAAACAGTTATTTGCTTTATATCATGATACAAGCATCGTAGCATTAGCAGGTATTAGCTGGCGTGAAGATTCATATAATGAACGCTATGTACATGTACAAGATTTGGTTACTGATGTAAATCATCGTCCTAGTGGCCTTGGATATAGTCTGCTCAGTTTTATAAATAATTGGGCAAAAGAACATGGAGCTGAATATATTACATTGGAATCTTGAATTAGGTGCCTTGACCCCATACATAAATGTACAATTTTTTTAGGATGGGGATGGTACCTATTGGGTGTTGTTCTTTTTTCGTACATATGTACCAGTAATGAAATTTTACGACTTCTAGAGTGTCATGAAGTTGGAAAAACCAGGTATTAATAAACTTGGGATGGAACAAACATCTGAACAAGTTTAAGAAAGGGAAGGTGCCCTGCCATCCGAAAATTAGTTGAAAGCTCATAGAAACTCTGTGGAGAGAAATCTCTGCAGAGTTTTTCTTCATTTCTCTTTTTTGGTGCCCCTAAACCATCCAACTTTCTGCCACAAATAGGCAAAAATTGAAGTCGTTGCTCTCAAAAATAAATGATAATAGATTATGCGAATATTGGCAATCTATGCATTTACTCATAAGATATTTTGAAAATATGGTCATTACCATCTTTTCTCATCCCGATATAGTACATTATCAAAACTTTATAGCCACAGCTTGGACCCCTTTTTCCTTAACGATTTGTTTTTTTCTGCCATTGTTATTATTAGTGATTGGTAAAGTTAGGAAAAGGAAAAGGCAACTTGCATCTCATTAGATATTTTCAAGTGAATGTTGCATCTGGATGTGGCTTACAGAATTAATCCCAAATGGGAAAGGATTCGCTACCACATGGCGAAATCACAGCCTAACTTTATACATGTTTAAGGACTTTCGGGAACTATCCGTGATACACATGTCGCGGATCTTTTTGTATGGGAAAATCGGCACTTTTCAACAAGCATATAATTACGATCTGAATAAGGGAGTGTAGCACCCATCTTATAGGTAAAACGGATGCCCGATTCAAAAAAGCCATAATACGACATCAAATTCCGGCATAATTCTACTTTGCCATTTTATATAATGAGATAGAAAAATATTTTAAGGGAGTGATTGTTGTAATATGAAAAACAGGAAAATTGTTTCAGCTCTAGGAGTTGCCGTTTTATCGGCGAGTATTGCGGCACCAACGTTTGCAGCTAATGAAACATCCCCGGGAACACCCATTCAACAAACTTATTCGGTTTCAGGTTTTACAGATCATGCTGAACTAGGGAAAAAGCTAGAACAAATTGCGAGTGATAGCCAAGGTAAAGTAAAAGTGGATGTAGCTGGATATTCCAATAGAAATAGAGAAATCTATAAAGCAACTGTGGGAACAGGCGACAAAGTTGTTTTAATTCAAAGTGAGATCCATGGAAATGAGAAAACTGGTACGGATGCCATCTTGAATATCTTGAAGTTTTTGGGGACCAATTCTCCTGAAGCGGAGAAAATTCGTAAAGAAATTACCTTGGTCGCTTTGCCTAAAATGAATCCGGATGCTGCTGAATTGAACCGTCGGGGAAATGATATGACCTGGGAAGAGGTCGTGGAACAGTTTCCACAGTTAGCGGGAGCGAATCCATCATGGAACTATTATACATACAAAAATGAATCATTCGATTATGATTCCAAACCTGGTTTCGATGTCAATCGTGACTTTAATCCTGATTTAAATTATATTCCACAAGCTAAAGACTTCCCTGGAAAATCATCCACCCCTGGCTGGTTCATAACACCTGAATCACAAACAACACGTGATGTTTACAAGTCTCTACTGAATCAATACGGAAAGGTGGAGATTTTTGTGGACTTGCACCACCAAGCTCCCTATTATGAAGTTGATGGAACGGATGATTTAGTCACATACTCACTTTCCGCTCAATTTGTTCCTGATCCAAGAACGCCTTCAGGACAAGAGTATGCCAAATATGCAAAAAACTATAATTATGATTTTTCCAGACAATTGAATGTAGCGGTATATAATGCTATGAAAGAACAAGGTAATTCTCCATATGGAAATATATCCTTATATCCGCAAAACCAAAACCTTCCTGGGACGGCTTTAGGCGCCTTTGCTTTAAACGGAAGTGGGACAGTGCTCTTTGAAGTTAGAGGCCAAACACAGTCCTTTGGCCAAAAGAAAAAAGGCATGCTTATAAAAGCAGTGGAAAGAGGGTTATATGGGATAATTGATGGAGTAACTGATGGCTCTGTATATAAAATCAATCCGGAACAATACGAGTCAATTCCACTGACAGAGGGCAGGCAATAATAAAAATTGAGTGGGGAAATGATATTTTTATCTTGAAGTAGCCAGACGGGTACCCGCCTGGTTTTTCTTCATGATCGGTTTCGGCAAAAAGAATATGAATATCGCCTTTATAGAAGTAATTCCTTTCAAGTTATATTGTGTAGAAGAAAACTATTTGCAAACATAGTTATTTTTCACTATTAACACAAAGTGTTAAAAATGTCAGAATATTAGTAATAGTTATTTTTCTGGTTATTAATTTTGATAAGGAGGGTTTTTATTGAATTTTAAAAAGAAAGTTCTATCAGTTTCATTATCTAGTTTAATGACGTTAAGCGCAGTAACCGCTGTTGCGCTACCGGTCGGAGCGGTTGGAAATGGCCCCAGTGCTGGAAATGGTCAAGTGACAACTTCAAATCTTCATACATATGAAAGCCTGGTAAGCTATCTTGAAACGCAGGATGCTAAACAAGAAAGGCTGGCACTGGAAGTAATCGGGGAAACGGTAAAAGGAAGGGATATTTACCTAGCGAAGTACATTTCAAATCCTAAGAATCCAACTATACTATTTTTAACTCAACAGCATGGAAATGAACAACTGACTACTGAAGGTGCACTCGAATTCATTAAACATCTAGGCACGAATAAGACTAAAGGTTTATTGGAAAATGTTAATATACTGATCATTCCCATGTTAAATGCAGATGGGGCCATGGGAGATGTTAATTTCCCTCTTGATGACTATTTAGCAAAAGGTGATCGACATCTAACACGGGCAAATGCAAATGGGATCGACTTAAACCGTGAGCATGATAAAAAAACTGATTACATGCAAGTAGAGGTAAGGGCTTTACACGAAAATGTATTTGCAAAATACGATATAGATTACATGATAGATTTACATCATCAAGGGACGCTAAGCGAAACAGAGGGTGAACTTGTTTCAGGTTCAATTCTTTATCCTACAAACGCTAACGTAAAGCCTGAAGTGTTAGAAGCGTCAAAAAAACTGGGTGCAGTTGTATATAACTCCATTGAACCAACTGGTTGGGGGCATATTGGTAAGTATGATGGCGGTTCTGGAGAAAATATAGGCCGTAATGGTGCAGCCGTTCGTTATGATATTGCCACACTACTCTTTGAGATGCGAGGTATGTCGGACCACAATATCGAGTCAGTAGCGCTTGGACAAAAAAGTAATGGCTATCTAATAAAGCAAACAGTAACCACTTTGGATGCAGCTGTAAGAGCTCTTGCCGATGATTCAATTGAAACTGTTGATGCAAGCTTTTGGGACACCCTGCCAACACAATACAATCGTCCTGGGGCAGAATCAGACGAATAAAATCATGACACATCCCATTCTTACTAATGGGGTGTGTTTTTGATTCCCTATTTGTCTGTACCTTATTATGAATTCGGAAACAGGATGAGGTGCGAATTTTTCCAAACGACAAAAGGAGGTTCGGAATGGGCTCTTCCCGAACTATGATTTTATAGGAAGATTAGGTGATCCTTAATGTGTTTTTTTTATGTTTTATGAAACCCTTAATGGATGGAAGAGATTTGCGACACTCCTGCCGAATAACTGGGTAGCCGAGATCCCACAGACGCTTGCGGCGAGGAGGCTTGGCAGACAGTCGGCGGAAAGGGAGCGGATTTCTGAAATGGCTGGAACATTTTTAAAGAAAAAAACTGTAGACAAACTCGCTTCTTCGAATTTGTCTACAGTCTGAGCATTTGTTTTCATAAACAGATGCTTTTTGAATTTCAAGACTTTTTTATTTTGCACTTAAATTTTTATATCTTTAGCTTGGGTTTTTTTGACCACCTAACAGTATCGACCAGTATGGCCAGTGTTTGTCCTATAAACTTTTTTCGGTTGAATTCTCCTTTTTTTGTTCTTCTTTTATATTTAAGGCTACTAAACTGGCAAAGTCATGAATGATGGTTGCTGCCAATAGTGATGTAATTTGTGTTGGATCGTAGGGCGGGAGGACTTCCACCAGGTCGAACCCAATAAAATTGAATCCTTGCAGAGAGCGTATCATCTCAAGGGTTTCAAAGCTATTTAGACCGCCGACCTCCAGGGTGCCAGTCCCAGGAGCACAGGATGGATCAACAAAATCAATATCAAAGCTCAAGAAACATGGTGTATCCCCAATGGTTTTCTTGACTTCCTTCACGACATCTTCGATTCCTCTTTTCTTCAGCTGGGGCGTAGTTATCACATTGTAGCCGAGATCCGTACTGGAATCTATATCTCCTGGATGATTGAGCGTACCTCTGATGCCAATCTGGAAAACTTTATCCGTTTGGAGCAACCCTTCCTCATATGCACGGATAAACGGGGAACCATGCCAATATTTTTCATCATAATAAGTATCCCAGGTATCTGTATGTGAATCAAAATGGAGAAGTGCAACAGGACCGTGTATTTTTGCGGCAGCTCTTAGATTAGCCAATGTTACTGAATGATCTCCGCCGATGCCTATTGGAATGATACCGTTTTTCATCAAGTCTGCCATAGCCTTTTCAATTATCTCATAGCTTCGATGTATATTATGGGGAATCACCGAAACGTCCCCAATATCAATGGCATTACATTCGTCAAACGGAAATACATTGTGAATGGGATGGTAAGGAAACAAGGTCATGGATGCCTGGCGGACTGCCTGTGGCGCAAACCGGGCTCCTACCCTGAATGAAGCAGCTGTATCAAAAGGCATTCCTACCACTGCTAATCTGGCATTTTCTCTTGAAGAAGGTAAGCGCATAAATGATCCGGTAGTACAAAACTCTGGTTTAACATCAGGGGATAAAGGATATTTCATTATTCTATTCCTCCATTTTCTTATAACTTTTATAGTCTTGAAACTCATATAGATGAATTCCTATAGATGATTAATTATGCAATTAACATGCCAAGTCACAGTAAGTGATTTAATGATGGTTTAACCAGATAACATTGGCTTGGGGTATGCAATGGCGAATAATTTATGGGAAATTGAATCGCCGTTAAAGAGATGCTGAAAGACTTCATTTCTATGAAACAATCATTTGCCGTTAAGAATACAGGAATTAAAGCATTTTTGGCCTAGTTCGTTTGTCGAAGTATACCGTAATCATATGGCACAGAAATTGCATTGAGGTAAACAGGTAAAACTTTTAAAAAAGAGGGAGGCATGGAGATTTATTTAGTTAAGAAATTGAACCCATTAGTTTGAAAGCGGTTTCAAGGAGGAATGATAGGTGGAAAATGAGGTTACATTGAAAAGATCACTGAAATTATGGCAAATCGTAATGATGGGGTTAGCTTATATGACACCCATGGTCGTATTTGATACATTTGGCATTGTATCTGGGATTACGGGCGGCCATGTACCTACTGCCTATATCGTTGCATTGGTGGGGATGCTTTTTACAGCTGCAAGCTATGGAAAACTTGTAAAGGTTTTTCCTGCTGCAGGTTCTGCCTACACTTATACGCAAAAGGCCATAAACCCGCATTTAGGATTCCTGGTAGGATGGTCTTCGTTGTTGGACTATTTGTTTTTACCTATGGTAAATGCATTGTTGACCAAAATTTATCTCACAGCATTATTTCCAGGAGTCCCTACATGGATTTGGGTAGTATTGTTCGTAGCAATCGTCACCATTCTCAATCTCCGGAGCGTCAATGTACTTGCTAACTTTAATGCGCTTTTTGTTTTAATTCAGATTGCCATCATGGCAGTGTTCATCATTCTTGTTGTCAAAGGTTTAAATGATGGAGAAGGTACAGGAGAAGTGTTTACAATAAACCCTTTCGTAAATGAAGGAATGGACTTTTCGGCAATAATAACCGGGGCAACGATCCTTTGTTTTTCCTTTTTGGGATTCGATGCTGTAACTACACTATCTGAGGAAACGCCGAATCCGAAAGTAACGATTCCAAAAGCGATATTTTTAACTGCACTTTGGGGTGGTATCATCTTCATTACCTCATCTTTCTTTATTCAGCTCTTTTTTCCGGATATATCCCGTTTTAAGGAACCGGACGCTGCATTACCGGAAATCGCCCTTTATGTAGGTGGGAAGCTATTTCAATCCATTTTTCTTTGTACGACTTTCGTCAATACGCTAGCATCAGGACTAGCATCACATGCCAGCGTTTCCCGCCTTTTGTATGTTATGGGGCGTGATAAAGTGTTTCCGGAAAAATGGATTGGATTTATTCACCCTAAGTGGAAGACGCCAGCCATTAATGTACTCATAGTTGGAATCATTTCATTGTCGGCTTTATTCTTTGATTTAGTGACAGCAACCTCACTGATCAACTTTGGTGCATTAATGGCATTCACCTTTGTAAATCTGTCAGTGATCAGCCATTTTATCATCCGGGAAAAAAAGCATCGAACGATAAAGGGGTGTATTCAATACTTAATTATGCCTTTAATTGGAGCTATAGCAATTGGCATTCTTTGGATCAACCTTGAGACGAGTTCCCTAATAATGGGAACGGGTTGGTTTGTTATTGGTTTTTGTTATCTATTATATATCACAAAGGCATTCCGGAAGGCTCCGCCCCAATACCAAGTTGAAGAAATTCAGCTATGAGACTTTGCAAGAAAAAATACATCCGATAAGGATGCTTCAGTTTATAGACAAAAAGGTTTCGGAATCGTTTCATTCCGAAACCTTTTTGATTTTTAATTGGATTTGAAGCAGGTATGGAGAATAAATGACCGCGACCATTTCTGGCCCTTGCCTGTCGAGTTGGATATCTTCTTAAATTCCTGGCAGCGAAAGTAAGAGACGCCTGCATCGACAATATTTTACGTCCGCTTGTTGTCCAAAGCATACGATGCTTTTCTTTTGCGAATTTTTCCACTAGTAGAGAAGTGAGGTCCTTTATCATGTATGACATAACCTAAGAACCAGCATAGGCCACGCTCGTATTTACCTCTTCAATGGTCTTACGCATCAATCCAATAAAGAGGGTAGATTGAATGAATGTCAGTTTAACCAAAATAACTGGGTCAATACTTGGGCGTACTACCTCTGAATACATATCTTTCACCAAGTCATAAATGAAAGAGATATCAATGGCGGCCTCAATTTTACGAACCAAATGTTTCGGTGGCACCAAATGACATAAAGTAACATTTAAAGTCGATTTCGCTTAATAGAATTGTGTTTAGAAAGTATCTTTTTCACTTCAAGTTTTAATACTTCTTTTTATAAAACAAATAAGACTGTAGGCAAAAGGGTTCTATTTAAAAGTTAAACAAAGTTGATTGGAAAGGAAGGTGCGAGACTCCTGCGGGAAAAGCGTGTCGAGGGCGGACCGCCCGCGGAAAGCGAGTGCCTGGAGGCCACGTTAGAATTATACAAACCCTCAAAAAAACGTAGGATAAATCAATTATTACACAGTCTGACGCATCCTAAAAATGATGCGTTTTATTATATATTTAATCATCACTTTTTACATATGCAAACATGAATTGCTTATGAATTAATACATATGTCCTGATGATTGTATGTGTGAGGTTGATGATTGCAAATGGCGGTATATAGCTATCCACACAATATCCTCAAAACTGGCATGAAAGTTGCTTAATAAGGTTATAAGAATAAAAGTGAGGTGCTAAAATGACAGAGAAAATTAAGGTAATTGAAAAACGTCAATTGGATAATCCACTGCAAGAATTCCAGGATATCTTAAAAGAAGCGATTCATGTTTTGGACTATCCAGATCAGGTTTTTGATTTTCTAAAAGCGCCAATGCGTTTTCTGGAAGTCTGTATTCCTATTCAAATGGATAATGGGGAGACAAGGATATTTCAAGGATATCGGGCTCAACATAATGATGCAGCCGGTCCAACGAAAGGGGGAATTCGGTTTCACCCGGATGTCACTCCTGAAGAAGTGAAGGCATTGGCCGGATGGATGAGCTTGAAATGCGGAATAACGGATCTTCCATATGGAGGGGCAAAAGGTGGCATTGTGTGTGATCCCAGACAGATGAGTTCATCTGAGCTAGAACGATTAAGCAGAGGGTATGTCAGGGCAGTAAGTCAAATAGTGGGCCCTACAAAAGATATACCGGCTCCTGATATGTATACGAATTCACAAATCATGGCCTGGATGCTGGATGAATATGATCACATCAGGGAATTCGATTCACCAGGCTTCATTACAGGAAAGCCTCTGAGATTAGGAGGATCGAAGGGGAGGGAAAAGGCCACTTCCAAGGGAGTATTATATACACTTCAAATGATATGTGATTTAAAGGGGATTCCTATTGAAGGCATGCGGGTAATCATTCAGGGATTCGGGAATGTTGGCAGTCATTTAGCATTGTATTTACATGAAATGGGGGCTAAGGTTGTCGGAATAGCGGATGAGCTTGGAGGTTTATATGATCCGAATGGCTTGGATATTCCTTACCTTTTGGAGAACAGGGACTCTTTTGGGGTCATTTCGAACTTATACAAAGATTCATTATCCAATCAAGAATTATTGGAAAAAGAGTGTGATGTGCTGATTCCCGCAGCTATTAGCGGCGTGGTGAATAAAGACAATGCAAAACGATTAAAATGTGAAATCCTGGTCGAAGCAGCAAATGGGCCGACAACAAAGGAAGCGATCAAGATTCTCGATGATAAAGGTATAGTGCTAGTCCCGGATATTTTGGCGAATTCAGGAGGGGTGATAGTCTCGTATTTTGAATGGTGCCAGAACAATCAAGGTTATTACTGGACGGAAGAGCTTGTGGAT
The DNA here is from genome assembly GCF_030817135.1 of Peribacillus sp. V2I11. NCBI lineage: Bacteria > Bacillati > Bacillota > Bacilli > Caryophanales > Bacillaceae > Peribacillus > Peribacillus sp. V2I11. Next base: position 4,511,237 of record NZ_JAUSYW010000001.1, read on the forward strand.
GAACGATTGAAGGAAAAGATAACGGCCAGCTTTTTGAATGTCTACCATACTTCACAAAAATATTCCGTGAACATGAAAGTGGCTGCTTATATAGAAGGGATTCGCAAAATAGCAGAAGCATCCCAGCTTCGAGGTTGGGTCAGGTTCTGAACGAATTAGGGCTTACAAGAAAGGAGGCAATCCGTTGAATTTTGATATTCTTTCCGAAAATAAAGAAAACCAGGCTATTCATCATTATTGCTTATTGTCACAAGATTATAGATATGATGTGACCATTGTATATTCGGCCCAGTTTTTCGGTAAAGCAATGGTGACTTCCATGCAAAGCGGAAGAATGATCCTGCTTTGTGCCAATGATATTAATTTAGATCAGTACTGGGCTCCGACCCTTGGCATTGAACAAGAAGATATACATGAGTTTCAAAACTTTCTCAAGTTAGTCTTACAAACCCCATTTCATTTTGAAGAATACTGAAGGAAGGAATGATGTAAATGTACGTTGATGTGATTCTTAGCCCTTGTGATGGCAGGATTGAAAAAATTTCAATATCGAAAAATTCCAGATTTTACGAATGGGAACAATTATTTCAGATTAAGAAGGCAGATGGACGTGTGGAAATCATTGATCTTGGTGTCAGCGGGAAAATAGAATCATTGGAGGTATTGGAAGGCGAACCAGTGGTGGCCGGCGAGGTCCTCGCCTATTTTAAAGAAGATTTATTTGTGACCGGCAGCGATTAATATAAAAACGAAAAGAAGATGAAATGATTCATCTTCTCAGACTGTAGACAAACTCGATGAAAATCGAGTTTGTCTATTTTTATGGCTTGTACAATTTGGACGTTGATTTCCACTCCAGGCACTCGCTTTCCGCGGGCGGTCGGGGAGCCTCCTCGGCTTTCGCCTGCGGGGTCTCCCCTAGACGCGCTTTTCCCGCAGGAGTCTCGTACCTTCCGTTCCAATCAACTTTGTCTTACCTTTTAGATAGAACACTTTTGCCTGGAGTCATTTTTGTTTTAAATAAAATAGAAGTATTAAAACTTGAGGTGATGAGGATGCTTTCTAAACATGATTCTATTCAGCGAGATCAACTTGAAATGATTACTTTAGATCAACGGGTGCCACCGAACCATTTGGTTCGTAAAATGGAGGCTGCCATTGACTTCACTTTCATTTATGACTTGGTGAAAGATATGTATTCAGAGGTAGGACGCCCAAGTATTGATCCAGTTATTTTAGTTAAACTGACTTTCATTCAATATACTTTCGGTATTCGTTCCATGCGTAAAACGATTGAAGAAGTTGAAACCAATATGGCTTACCGTTGGTTCTTAGGCTATGGTTTCCATGATAAAGTACCTCATTTCTCTACGTTCGGGAAAAATTATGAGCGACGCTTTAAAGATACAGACCTGTTTGAACAGATTTTCTATCGCATTTTAATGACAGCTGCTAATAAAAAGTTAATAAGTGCTGAACACGTTTTCGTGGATTCCACACATGTGAAAGCCAGTGCGAATAAACGGAAATTTGAAAAGAAAATCGTTCGTAAAGAAACACGAGCGTATCAAGGACGTCTTCAAGAAGAAATCAATCAAGATCGTGAAAACCATGGAAAAAAGCCTTTTCCACCAGATAAATTTGATAAAGAAGAGACCAAAGAGATTAAAGAAAGTACAACGGATTCTGAGAGTGGCTACTATGTGAAAGATGAACGAACAAAACAGTTTGCCTATTCATTCCACGCGGCCGCAGACCGCAACGGTTTTGTATTGGGAACGATTGTAACACCTGGAAATACACATGACAGTCAGATCTTAGAGCCACTAGTTGAACAAGTGATTGAGAAAGTTGGAAAACCGGAAGCCGTTGCCGCAGATGCAGCTTATAAAACACCAGCGATTACAAGCTACCTATTTAACAAAGAAATCATACCGGCTTTACCTTATACACGTCCTCGCACCAAAGAAGGATTTTTACGCAAACAGGACTATGTATACGATGAACATTTTGATTGTTACCTTTGCCCTTCGGGCGAAACTTTAAAGTACTCAACAACAAATAAAGAGGGCTATCGCGAGTACAAATCGCCAAAACAAATTTGTACAACATGCTCATTTTTATCTCGGTGTACAGAAAGCAAAGACTGTCAAAAAGTGGTGACACGGCATATCTGGCAAACACATGTGGAAGAAGCAGATCATCTGCGTCATCATCAAGATGTAAAACCTATATATGCAAAACGTAAAGAAACGATTGAGCGTATATTCGCAGATGCAAAAGAAAAGCATGGTATGCGTTGGACTACTTTAAGGGGACTTAAAAAATTGTCGATGCAGGCGATGCTTACTTTCGCTGCCATTAATTTAAAGAAGATGGCCAATTGGACATGGCGAGGTCCAAAAATGGCCTAACATAGTGGGCTCGTAGAGCCCCAATCTCTTAACTTTAGGCGAAAATTCAAAGGGAATTTCAAAAGGGGTTCAGAATTTTTTAATTCCGAACCCCTTTTGTCTACAAACTGAGAAGATGAAATGATTCATCTTCTTTTTCGGCTTATTCGATAATCCTCCACTGCTTTCTTATTCATGGTCCCCTATACCCTAATTTTGCAGAAACCCGATTGCCCGTTTCCTTTACATTCTTAATGAGGAAATCAAGTCTTTCTTTTGTCAGGTTAAAGCTGACAAAACCAATGCTAACCGCACCGTGAACTTCCCCAAAATGGTTCAATATCGGCACGGCAACAGAACATGTTCCTTCTGTTCTTTCACTGTGACTGATTCCATGTCCCTTCATTTTAGTCTCTTGCAATATATCCCAAAAAGCTGCTCTTTCTTGAGTTGGCAGAAGAGCATCTACGATTTTTTTCGCTTGATTATATGGCATATAGGCGAGCATCGCTTTATTGGCAGCCCCGATATGCATAGGTACTCGTGAGCCAAGCTGGTCATAAACCCGGATTTGGCTTTTTTCACTGTCGATTCGTTCGATAACGAGTGATTCCATTCCTATTGGCTGGCTAAGGTAGACGCTTTCCTCCACTTTGTTCATCAGCCTTTCCAGTTCAGGCCTTATTTGGCTGATGTAATCCATTTTGTCATACATACGTAAACCATATTCGAGCCAAATATTCCCCAAACCATATTGTTTGGATTGCCCGTCCTGTTGGATTAATCCATGCGAGGACATCGCTTTTAACAAACGATGCATGGAGCTGACAGGAAGATCACATTCTTGAGAAAGTTCCGTAATAGACAGCCAGTTTTCCGATGAATTGGAAACCAGCACCTTAATGACGTTCATGGCACGATCAATCGATTGCATAAACAAACCACCTATCTTTCATTGCAAGTTAAATAAAGCGCTAATTTATTTGAATATTTAAAACATATTGACATTATACCAAAGTTGATTTTATAATAAAAGAAAAATTCCTGTTAGCGGAAACGTTTTCCGATATGCGGAAAAAGGAGGGAGATGCAGTGACATATTGTTCGTCCATGTATAAACCATTGGAACGTGTCATTGTAAAACATCCGAAAGAAGCTTTTATTAGTCAAGAGCATTTAAGCGAAGCATGGAGGAACTTCAACTTTGCGGAAGAGCCAGATTTCAACGAAGCACTAAAAGAGTATGGTGACTTTATTTCCATTTTGGAAAATTATGTTCCAAACATCGATTATTTGCCAGCATCCCCGGTAGTCGGCATTGACTCCATATATGCGCATGATCCTGTCAAATTCACAAGCCAAGGAGCCATTATTTTAAAGTCCGGAAAAGAATTGAGGCAGCCTGAAGCTAATGTATACAAGGAATATTGTAAGGAAAAGAACATCCCGATTATTGGGTATTTAACGGGTGATGCGGTCGCGGATGGCGGTGATATCGTTTGGCTTGATGATAAGACCCTTGTTGTCGGACATGGTTATCGTACAAACGCTGAAGCCATTCGGCAATTAAAAGAAATGACCGCTCATCTTGTGGATGAATTCATCGTAGTTCAGCTTCCGCATGATCAAGGCGAGGCAGAGTGTCTCCATCTTATGTCTTTCATCAGCATGGTCGACCATGATTTAGCGGTAGTTCATTCACGCCTAATGCCCGTCTTTTTCAGAAAACTGCTGATTGAACGAGGCATTCAGCTTATCGAAGTGCCGGTTGATGAGTACTTGAACTTAGGCTGTAATGTGCTTGCCATTGCTCCGCGGGTTTGCGTGATATCTTCTGGTAACGCTTACACAAAGCAAAAGCTTATTGATGCGGGAGCTACAGTTTATGAGTACAAAGGAACTGAAATCAGTTTCAAAGGCACTGGCGGCCCAACCTGTTTAACCTGCCCGGTGGTGCGTATATATAATAATGAAGGGGGATTGGGTTAACATATAATTATAAAAACACCAGAAAAAAAAGTTATGAAAAGTATTGAAACGCATGCCTCTTACGTGAGCTTTGAAAAAATGTGGGGTGCCAGTTACAAACTTGCGAGCAAGCGAGGATTTTCCAGATTTGAAGAGACGACGTCTATTGAATGAAGCTGGATATAAAACGATAGAGCTGGAAATGTCGAAAGTTTCAGAAGCAGCACGGTGGATTGAGCTTTTGTACTGCGGTTTTAAATATCAGAAATTTCCGATATGTGTTTCTTCCTGCTATTACTCTAATATTTGATGAAAATCGGAAAGGGGATTTCAATGAGTGAATTACTATGGGGTACTCCAGAAAAGCTCCGTGCTTTGTTATGTGAACTTGTTAGCTGGGAAAGCCGTACTCTTACAGTTGGGGAACGCACGTTTCCTTATAAGGTACAAGAGAAATTGAGGGAGCTTGAATATTTTAAAAGGAATCCGGAGTACTTATCGCTTCACGAAGCTGATTTAGGGAGGAATTTTGTCAATGCCTTTTATAAACATCCTGATGCAAAGGAGACCGTTGTATTAATTAGCCATTTTGATACGGTTCATACTGAAGAATACGGTGATCTTGAGGCTCTTGCATTCAAACCAGAGGAGCTCACTAAAAAACTTCATGACCGGAAAGAAGATCTACCGGAAGAAGCGCGCATTGACCTTGAATCAGGAAAGTACTTGTTTGGTAGAGGAACGATGGATATGAAAATGGGGCTTGCCCTTCATATGGCTATCATCGAAAAGGCAAGCATCGAACAATGGCCGATCAATCTCCTGTTGTTAACGGTTCCTGATGAGGAAGTGAATTCTGCGGGAATGAGGGCTGCAGTTAAAGAACTTGTGACTTTACGTGATAAATATGACCTTTCCTATAAAATGTTTTTTAATAGTGAACCGTCCTTTTCACAGAAACCGGGCGATAATAGACATTATATTTATTCCGGAACTTTGGGGAAAATCATGCCCGCTGCCCTTTTTTATGGGAAAGAAACTCATGTAGGTGAGCCATTAAAGGGCATAACGGCTAACTATATAGCCTCGTTCCTTACGCAGCTCATGGAGTGGAATACTCTTTTTCTGGAAAGTGATCTTGGCGAGGAAACACCTTTACCAGTATCGCTTCAGCAAAAAGATCTAAAACTACAATATTCAACTCAGACACCTTATCGGGCAGCCGCGCTTTATAATGTGTTCATTATGAAAAGAACAGCTGCAGAAATAATGGATCTATTCGAGCAGGTTGCAAACGAAGCAGCGATGAAATGCAATGAATCTTATAAAGAGCTTTGTCTGCGTGAACAAATTGAAGGTGTAGGTGAAGTACAAGTATTACGCTACGAAAAGTTACTTTCATATGCCGAGGGCAAATTTGGCAGGAGTTTTGTTGAGCAAATAAAGAGTGAAGTTAAAGGAAACATGGATTTGGATGAGCGGGAAAAGTCAGTGCGGATCGCTGAAAAATTGATGATACAATGTCAGGAGCTTTCACCCGCCATTGTATTGCTGTTCGCACCGCCATATTATCCAGCGGTCAATACGTCCGATGATCCGCTTATCATGGAATCTGTGAAATTAATGAAGGAAACGGCCAGCATGCTTGATGAAGAAGTAAGCCAAATTCATTATTTTAATGGCCTTTGCGATTTAAGCTATGTTCAATATAGTGATGAGTCTGATGGCTGGACGGCTTTTGAAAAAAATACACCAGTCTGGGGCGATACTTACAGCATTCCTTTTGCTGATATGCAAAAACTTCAGGCACCCGTACTTAATGTGGGGCCGTTCGGCAAGGATGCCCACCAGCGGACTGAGCGCCTTCACATCGATAGCGCCTTCGTCCATACTCCCGTTATGCTGGAGAAGTTAATAAGGAGTATGTTTAAGTGTTTGGTAGAGAAGTGATGGAGGGGATTTATCCCTTCCGAAAGGAAAACCGGATTAAAAGTATTAAACTTTAACTGGAGGTATTTATATGAATGACCTGCCTACTGGTCAAATCACTTCCGAGCCGCTTAATCAGAATAATAAGCCACTTAACCAACTAACGGAGTTACCGGAAAAAGGGATTAATCCTTTTGTATTAATGTTTATCGTAATTGTAATAGTGACGGTTTTAACCTATATCTTACCCGCAGGCCAATATGAAAGAATTGAAAAGGATGGCCGAAGTGTAGTCGATCCTACTTCTTTTGAATTCGTTGAATCAACACCAGTGGGATTATTGGAAATGTTCAGCAGTATTCATGCAGGGATGATTGAAGGAGCGTCAATTATCTTGTTCGTCTTTTTGTTTGGCGGGGCACTGGGAATCATGCAGGCAACAGGAGCACTGGATTCTTTCATTAAGTTTGTGGCTGTCCGATTCGGAACAAAAGAGAAATTGCTTATTCCGTTAATGGTATTGATCTTCGCATCATTAGGGACACTGATCGGCTCTGCTGAAGATGCATTAGTTTATATTGCAATCATTGTACCGATGACGATTGCATTAGGCTTTGATGCACTTACAGGTTTTGCGATCGTCATCCTTGGAACATTGGCTACTGGATTCATTTCGGGCATTACGAATCCTTTTAATGTAGGAGTTGCCCAAAGCATAGCAGAACTGCCCATGTATTCGGGAATGGGATTGCGAATCGCTCTTCTTGCAATTTTTTATGTCGTTACAGTATTGTACATCTATTTCCATGCAATGAAGGTTAAAAGAAACCCTGAACTGGGGGAGTATGGGAAATTCAGGCGTGAAGAACAAGCACATCTTGATAAAAACTTTAGGATGAGTAAAAGACATAGTGCTGCTTTAATTATTTTATTGGCAAATTTCATCCTATTAGTATATGGAGTTATTAAATTAGGATGGTATATAAGTGAAATTGGCGGCTTGTTTTTATTAAGCGGGATCATAATGGGCCTAATTGGAGGCTTAACTCCATCCAAAATGGCCAATGGTTTTATTTCAGGAGCAGGAGATATGGTTTCTGGGGCATTGATAATAGGAGTTGCGCAGACAATCTTAGTCATCATTACAAGTGGCGGATTGCTGGATACCATTTTATATTATGCTGCAGGATTGGTTGAGCAGCTTCCTCCCGCCATAAATGCAATCGGAATGTTCATTGTCCAATTATTTCTTAACTTCATTGTTCCATCCGGAAGTGGACAAGCAGCATTGACGATGCCGATTATGGCTCCTTTAGCGGATTTAATGGGCGTGACAAGACAAACGGCAGTGTTGGCTTTCCAATTAGGGGATGGGATTTCGAATATGATTTTTCCGACTTCTGGAGTGCTATTGGCTGGATTGGCAGTGGCAGGCATTTCATTTACAAATGGGTAAAATGGGTTTTTCCATATCTTTTGATTCAGGTTGCGGTGGCGATTATCTTTTTGATCATTGCTCAAAGCATACAGTATGGCCCCTTTTAAAGATCTAAAAAGTCTGAATATTGGCACTAAGTGTTCGAGGAGGCATTCATGATGAAGACAATACAGGAGACAGTTGTGGATGAAGTGATTTCATGGAGACGTCATTTTCACGAAAATCCGGAGCTCTCATATCAGGAACACCAGACTTCTGAATTCATCTACAGGAAATTAAAAACCTTTACAGGATTAGATGTGACGAGACCTACCGAAACGAGTGTTTTAGCGGTTCTCAAAGGAGCTAAAAAATCTGCCCGGAAATCGAATACCATCACCTTTCGTGCAGATATTGATGCACTCCCGATTGAAGAAGAAGCAGAAATTGATTATAAATCAAAAAATCCTGGGGTTATGCATGCATGCGGACATGATGCACATGCTGCGATGTTATTAGGTGCTGCTAAAGTCCTCTCTGGGAAAAAAGATGCGATTAATGGAGAAATCAGGTTTATTTTCCAACACGCCGAAGAGGTTCTGCCAGGGGGAGCACAGGAATTGGTGAAAAAAGGGGTCATGGAAGGAGTGGATTATGCATTTGCACTGCATGTTACTCCTTATGAACGAACAGGAACAATCTGTTTAAGGGAAGGGGTATTCTGTGCAGCCGCCGATGATTTTGAAATTAAAATTATTGGTCAGGGCGGTCATGCGTCGACTCCGGAATTAACGGTAGATCCGCTTATCATTGGTGCAGAAATTACGACGAATATTCAACATATCGTTTCCAGAAAAATTTCAGCTCTTAGGACACCTGTCATTTCGGTCACTCAGTTCCATTCCGGAAGTGCGCTCAATGTCATACCTGAATATGCAGAAATCGGTGGTACCATTCGTTCCTTAGACTCTGATAGCCGAGTGAAAGCAAGGGAGTATCTAGAGCAAATCGTTAAGGGGATTTCAGAAGCGCATGGGGCAAAATGTGAAATTACTTGGTATTTAGGGTATCCAGCAGTGGTGAATGATAAAGCTGCTGTTAATATTTCAAGAACGGTCATGGAAGGTATTTTTGAAGAAAATAATATCATCCGGGTTGATGATCCTATGTTTGGAACAGAAGATTTTTCGGCTTTTTCCGAAATCGTTCCCTCTTCCATGCAATTTCTTGGCGTCCATAATAATGAGTTTGGAAAAGCGTACCCTTTACACCATCCTAAATTTAAAATCGATGAGAAGGCTTTAGGATATGGAGTAAGATATTTTGTAGGAATAGCGGATAAATTATGCGGTCATCAAAAATAATTGAGAAAGCATTGGGTTGGAAGAGACACCCGTTTCAGTTTAAGAGAGGTTTTCGGTTGTCTCTTCTCCCTATCATGACTATATTTCTATGGTTTCCGCTTCTGGAATAGTTAAGCACAGCAAAGTGATGAAAAGAAATTTCATTTAAAGAACGGCTGATTCAAAAAGGTTAATTTCCCACATTTTAAAAAAATAAACTACCTATTTAGGAGGAATATATATGTTTAAACACGCGATTGTAAGAAAGATTGGAAAAAGTTTTGTAAATGGCTTAACAACATCGGATTTAGGAAACCCGGATTATGAAAAAGCGCTTGTACAACACGAGGCTTATGTAGAAGCATTAAAACGCTGCGATGTGAAAGTGACCGTTCTCGAATCGGATGAGAGATACCCTGATTCTACGTTTGTGGAAGATACCGCCGTATTGACGCCAAAATGTGCCCTTGTAACCAATCCTGGTGCAGAAAGCCGGAATGGTGAGATTAATGAAATGAAAGAAGTTTTAAAGGACTTTTATGACACAATCGAATATATTCAATCTCCAGGTATGTTAGATGGCGGAGATGTCATGCAAGTTGAAGATCACTTCTATGTTGGCCTTTCAACTAGAACAAATGAAGCAGGTGCTCTGCAGTTCAAAGATATTATGGGTAAGTATGGTTATGATACGACCATCATTCCCCTTAAGAAATTCTTTCATTTAAAAACGGGTGTCAATTACCTGGGAGACAATAATTTATTAGTGGCAGGGGAATTCATTAATCACGAGGTTTTTTCTAGCTTTAATCAAATAACCGTAAAACAGGAAGAAGAATATTCGGGTAACTGCGTCAGAATGAACGACTGCGTTATTGTCCCTAAAGGATTTGAGGGTACAAAGAAAAAAATTGAAGATTTGGGATACACAGTGATTGAAGTGGAAATGTCGGAATTTCAAAAACAAGATGGCGGCCTTAGTTGTCTCTCATTGAGGTTTTAAGATAGTTTGGGAGAATCATTAGCTAATAGATTAGATAAGGACGTGATTATATGGGGTATGGACTGGAGAATAATGATCAGCTGCAACGCTCAATGAAAAGACGCCATTTATTTATGCTTTCACTTGGCGGCGTAATTGGTACAGGCCTTTTTTTAAATGCAGGCTATACAATTAACCAAGCGGGGGCAGGAGGGGCCCTGGTCGGTTATCTAGCCGGCGGTCTTATTTTGTATATGGTTATGGTCTGCCTTGGCGAGCTAGCCGTTCATATGCCGGTTACAGGTTCATTCCAAAAATATGCTGCCGAATATATTGGGCCTTCCGCTGGTTTCTCTCTAGGATGGATGTATTTCGTAGGTTCAGCCGCAACTGCAGGAGTTGAGTTTACGGCAGCAGGAATATTGATGAAACAATGGTTCCCCCATAGTCCAACCTGGATTTGGTGTGCGGTGTTCATAGTGCTTTTATTTACATTGAATGCATTAACGACAAGAGGTTTTGCAGAGGCGGAATATTGGTTCGCTGGAATAAAAATCGTTGCAGTGATTTTGTTTATCTTGATTGGAATCGCGGGCATCTTTGGTTTTGTCTCTTTATCTGATCGTCCAACCCCATTCTTTGAGAATTTGGCTCCTTCTGGTCTTTTTCCTGCAGGTGGCATTACAATTATCTTTGTGACAATGATGAATGTAATATTTTCTTATCAAGGCTCAGAACTAATAGGAATAGCGGCAGGGGAAAGTGAAAAACCTGAAGAGAACATCCCTAAGGCCATTCGAAACGTACTATTTAGAATCATTGTTTTTTACATTTCGTCCATTATCATCCTTTCCGCCATATTCCCTTCTTCGGAATTAGGCTTATTGGAAAGCCCTTTTGTAACTCTGATGAAGATAGCGGGGATTCCTTATGCAGCAGGTATCATGAATTTCATTATTTTGACAGCCATTCTATCTGTGGGGAATTCATGTCTTTATGCATCAACAAGGTTGCTCTGGTCGATGGCTCATGATGGAATGGCACCTAAGGTGTTTGGTATATTGTCCAAAAGGAAAGTGCCATTGAATGCCCTTCTTTTTACGATATGCTTTTCGCTTCTATCGTTATTGACTAGCTTCATTGCGGCTGATACTGTGTTCGTGATTCTTATGTCCATAGCGGGTATTTCCGTCACAATCTCATGGATGGGAATTGCTTTATCGCAATATATGTTTAGAAGGAAATTTATAAAAGCGGGTGGTAAAACGGAAGATTTACAATACATAGTACCATTTTACCCATTTGTCCCGTTGTTTTGTTTAGGCTTTTGTTTGCTGATTCTAGTATTCCTTGCCTTTGACCCTACTCAACGAGTTGGCCTGTTTTATGGAATAGGATTTTTGGTAGCCTGTATATTATTCTATAAATTTAAATTGGCTAAGAAAGTAGAGTCAAACACTAACTTTGAAAATGAAAAAATATTGTAATAAGTTAATTTTACTGTTATATATGAAACCCTTATTAAATTGAAGAAATTTGCGACACCCCCGCCGAATAACTGGCTAGCCAAGACCCCGGAGACCCTTGCTTTGATGCGGCTTGGCAGACAGTCGGCAGAAAGGGAGCGGATTTCTTCAATCAACTGGAACTTCTTCTAATTTGTCTACAGTCTGGCGGTTCCATCAATTGAAGTGGCCTCATCCCGAAGCATGATTAAGACTAGGTTTTCCCTCATGTTCTTACAACCTTAATCTATATCGATTGCCCGTTCGTATTATAAGGTTAGCCAGTTTATTTTACTGGTTGACCTTTTTTTAATCTTTTAGTTGCGGTCACGTGGATGATTATTTATGAACCGGAAGGAAAATACTGACATTATGACGAAATAGAAGGAATATCTTATTACAAAAATAGGAAGGAGGAATTAACATGTCGGATAACAAAGTGTCCAACAACATCACAACGAGCGTAGAGGGGCGGGATCTCGTCATGGAGCGTATATTCGACGTGCCGCGGGACCTTGTTTTTAAAGCGTTTTCGAATTCCGAGCGCTTGGCTAACTGGTGGGGACCGAGTGGATGGCAAACGGAAAATCGGGAGTTTAATTTTAAGCCTGACGGCGTATGGCATTATTGCATGCGGTGCAAAGATGAAAACCAAGGTGAATTCTATGGCCAAGAAGCTTGGGGTAAAGCTGTTTATCAAGAAATAATCGTACCGGAGAAGATTGTCTTCACGGATATGTTTACAGATGAAGAAGGCAACGCAGCCGACGGTATGCCAGTGACACTGGTAACGATGACGTTTGTTGAACACGAGGATAAGACAAAACTTATCATGCGTTCTCGATTCGCTTCAGTCGAGGGACTTCAGCAAGTAATGGAAATGGGTGTAGTCCAAGGATGTGCCTCACAATTTTACCGCCTCGACGGCCTTCTGGAAAAGGAAGAAGGTTTAGGTGCTATATAACAACTCTGGTCATATGTACTTAACAAATGCGATTCTTAATTAAGCAGGATCGTATTTTCTTATGCTGCTAAGGGCAGTGAAGCATGGGGAAATCAACTTTTTTTACCGAGAGACGGAAAAGAAAACAATAATATTAAAATTGGGGGAAGTAATGAAGATCAATCACATAAATTTAACAGTTAATGATGTTACAGCTTCGCGGGAGTTTTTAGAAACATATTTTGGATTGACATGTGCAGGAAGTAAAGGAGATGGGTTCGCTGCAATGAAAGATGATGATGGATCCATATTGACACTAATGAAAGGAAGCGATGTACAATACCCCAAGACATTTCATGTTGGTTTCATACAAGAAAATGAAGAACAAGTCAACAAGATCAATCAGCGGTTGAAGGATGATGGATTAAAGGTAAAACCTCCAAAACACTTACACTGATATACTTTCTATGTAGAAGCGCCTGGAGGATTTAACGTTGAAGTACTGTGTTAAAAAGTAAATGGAGATGATGAAATGCCGTTTTCTCAAGATAATTAGGTGGAGGAACTGAATAAGATAGTAGTAAAAGTGCTGAAATTGTAGTCATTGTCATTTAAATGGTGAATTTACACAAAATATTACTGCAATAGAAATGCAAGAATTTGTTCAAAGTCATTTGATGGAAAAAATGAAAATACCTAAATTCATTGCAATTTTTTTACTAGGGAAATTCCAAAGTTGGAGCGATGGAAGTAGTCATGCTCTAGAAATCAACCATGCATCTCTACCTGAAAAAAGGAGATACTACATTTTAAGAGGATCTTCTTTGTATTCTTGAAACATTCACGATTTTATTAAACGACAATTATACGAATTTATGGGTAATACTACTTGCGAATTGTAGTATTGCCCTTAGTTTTTCACAACTGATGATATTGACAATGAAGTGAGAAAATCAGGAATGAAGGGGCTTGACAAGTATTTTGTGAAATTTGCTTCTTCCCATTTTACCGGGGGAGACTTTAAGTAGGTAAATCGGACTTTGTTCGCAAACCAAATCCATTCCTGATAAGATAAATACATCAAATACTAGTAAGGCGGGGTGGAGTCAGTCAATTCTGGCTCCTCCCTGCCTTTTTTGCCCACCCGATATTGGAGGTTTTATTTTGAATGTTATCGTAAATAAATTTAAAAAAATGGGTTACAAGCATGTTTCTTTGTACGCCGTCATAGCACTTTGTTTTGTCGCTTCTGTTTTCTTTGTTCATCACAATTATTCATTCTATGAATTTCCAATAGCCAAAGTCATCAAAACAAATCTGGAAAATACAACTGAATTGAATGATATGTATCAAAATGAAGATCGACTATTTACCCAGAGTATAATAGCCGAAATACAAAATGAAGAAGAAAAAGGAAAACTTATTCATTTAAAGAATGAATATTCCTCATCCGGAGCTTATGATCAAGAATATCGAGTTGGAAATGATTTATTTGTTTCAATTGATACAAAGACAGAAGAAAATTCAGAGTTAACTGGAACCATAAAAGACGTAAAGCGTGATAAATTTGTGTTGATTGTAGCATGGGTTTTTATCTTTACATTACTTATCGTTGGAAAAAAGCAAGGCCTGTTTTCAATTATAAGTTTGGCAGTCAATGCCATATTGCTGTCATATGCATTAGATTTTTATTTGAATTCATCAGACATTGGTTTGGTATTGATATGCAGTATAAGTATCATTCTATTTACGGTCTTTTCCCTTTTACTAGTTAACGGTTTTAATGAAAAAACATATGCAGCTATTATTGCGACACTGTTAGGGACTTTTTTATCGCTGTTCATTACTTATCTTGTGATGTGGGTAACTTCCGAAAATGGCCTTCGATATGAAGAGATGCAATTTATCACTCGTCCTTATAAAATGGTGTTTATGGCAGGGTTATTTATCGGATCTTTAGGAGCCGTAATGGATATAGCCATTACCATGTCTTCTTCAATTTTTGGGTTGTATGAAAAGAATAACCACATATCAGTAAAAGCACTTAAAACTTCAGGATTAGAGATTGGAAAAGACATTATGGGAACCATGACAAATATTTTGTTTTTTGCCTATATAAGTGGCTCCATACCTATGATTATTTTGTATTTGAAAAATGCATCTGCATTGGGATTTACCCTTTCCATGAACCTTACATTGGAATTAGCCCGTGCCCTAGCTGGTGGTATTGGAATCGTGTTAACTATTCCGATAGGTCTATATGTCTCTATTTTTTTCATTAATCGAAAGAGGGAAAGACAATGAATGTATTAGTGTTGCTAGCGTTTGTACTATTAATATTGATGATCTTGATTGGCGGAAAAAAAGGGGCACGTTCATTTTTTGCTTTGTTCCTAAACTTTGGTGTGTTACTTTTTAGCATCATTTTTATGACAAATCCAAATAATGATCCGTATATCGTAACATTGATTGCATGTACGGTGATTAGTTATATTAATTTATTTTTTATTAACGAAGTGAACAGTACAACAAAAACAGCATTCATTTCTACTATTATCACGATTGTTATAGTACTCTTTTTTATTGTCATTGTGACGGAAAATGCGATGATACAAGGTTTCGGTGAAGAAGAAATAGAAGAGCTTAGCATCTTTTCCCTTTATATTGGAGTAGATTTTGTTAAAATTGGAGCTTCAGTAATTATTATGAGTACTATTGGCGCGATTATCGATACAGCCATGGCCATTTCATCTCCCATGCGAGAAATGTTTCTTCACCATCCATCCATTAGTAAGAAAGATTTATTCACATTTGGATTAAGTATTGGAAGGGATATCTTAGGTACATCTACGAATACACTATTTTTTGCTTTCTTTGGAGGCTATTTGGCACTGCTTATATGGTTTAAAGATTTATCCTATTCTGTTGGGGAAATCGTAAACTCAAAAATATTTAGTGCTGAAATGATTACTATATTTTGTGCTGGAACAGGTGTAGCCCTGATAATTCCTATTACTGCCTTGATTACTGCTTATTTTTTGGTGAAAAATAGAGAAAATAAAGAGAAAGTTATATAGGTTTCATGGCAATAAGGCTTATGAGCACTCACTTGTATAATAGGAATAAGCCTTTTGGTCGTTCCCTAAAAGCATTGCAATGAGTATCCATATGCTCTGCCAAATCCTCTTAACCGTTTCATTTTTGAGGGAGGATGGTGGAGGAACAAGGTACAATATTTCCTAATTCCTTCATATCGTTCATGATGTATTTATGGTTTGATAACAACGAAAAAGCTGACTGCAGAAGCCCGTTCAAAACGGCTCCTGTAATCAGCTTTTCTTTTTTTACCCTAGTCTCCAATTTGATAATATGACTGTATCCAGAAATCAAACATGTATATTAAGTTGCTTACGGAGACGTTGCATTTCCGAATTGAAATAGGCTTTGCTGTAATCGCATCCGACAATAGCAACGATATTGCCGTCATCATCAATAATTGGCGCAAAGCTTGTTTTCCACTCACCGTACATGTCTTCGTATATGGGAGTAACACCCGCCTTACCATTAAACGACTGGTAAGCGACATTAACCATTTCCGGGGGACCCATATATTCTTCCCCCGGTTCAATGACAAAGCCTTTGTCTACAACAAGGTGAATCAGACGACCATCCTCAGTCATGATAAAGATAAAGACCCATTCAATTACGCCTTCCTTTTCTTGAATCAATGTTGCTGTCTTCTGCAAGGCCTGGCCCTACTTTAATTTTATTTGCGCGTTCCACATAGCGTTTTACATATTCATCATAAATACTTTCTTCAACTAGAATGCGGCTACCTGATGAACATACTTGGCCGGCACCGAAGAAGATGCCAAATAATCCGTAATCGACGGCTGTCTCTATATCTGCATCTGCAAAAACGATGTTAGGCGATTTACCGCCAAGCTCAAGGGAAATTTTCTTTAAGTTGCCCGCTGCCGCTTTCATGATTGTTCACTATATTGAAATCGGAAAACAGGAAGGTGCGACACTTGCAGCAGGCGGTTACCGTCTTGTTGATGACGGCCTTGACAAAGGATACTTCATTGCACCGACTGTCTTCACCGATGTAACACCTGATATGCGCATCGTACAAGAGGAAATCTTCGGTCCAGTCGTTGTCATCCAAAAGTTTAAAGATGAAGCTGAAGCTATTAAACTTGCAAATGATACAGACTACGGACTTGCAGGCGGCATCTTCACTAACGATGGGGCAAAAGGATTGCGCGTGATCAAGAAAGTACGGGCAGGCATCACATGGGTAAATGATTATCATCCAACATATGTCGAGGCGCCATGGGGCGGTTACAAACAGAGCGGGATTGGACGCAGTTTAGGAAAATACGGCTTGGATGAATACCAGGAAATTAAACAAATCAACATTAATCTCGATGTAAAACCGGTCGGCTGGTTTCCATATTAAGCATCTGATTAGAAAGGAAGCAAATTACTATCTTTAATCAAATCAAAAAACCTAATCCAAATAAGTATTAAGTTTCAGTTTGGCGACAAAATGGGGTTAGGAGTCCGATTAGAGAGAATGTTTTTTTACTGTAATCCTCATTGGATTGAAGAGATTTGCGACACTCCTGCCTAATTACTGGCTAGTCATGACCCTATAGGCGCTTGCTTTGATGAGGCTTGGCAGACAGTCGGCGGAAAGGGAGCGGATTTCCTGAAAGGGTTATGTGTAATGATTTCCACTCCAGGCACTCGCTTTCCGCGGGCGGTCCGGGAGCCTCCTCGGCTGTTCGCCTGCGGGGTCTCCCTTGGCCACGCTTTTCCCGCAGGAGTCTCGTGCCTTACGTTCCAATCAACCGGAACTACTTTTTAAGAAATATTGTAGGGAAACTGGCTCTTCTTCTCCAATTCGTTTACAGTCTGGCGGTTTCATCAATTTTTTGGAAAAAGGAGTTTCGAATTGCACTCGCCCCGAAACTTGAGTATCTTTCATGTTTTTTACTAGTTTATACGGATGAAACCCTCACTAGATTGAAGAGATTTGCGACACTCCTGCCGAAATACTGGATAGCCGAGACCCCACAGGCGCTTGCGCTGAGGAGGCTTGGCAGACAGTCGGCGGAAAGGGAGCGGATCTCTGAAATCAGCTGCAACTTTTTTCAATAAAAAAACTGCAGGCAAACTGAGTTTTCATCGAGTTTGTCTACACTCTGAAACCTAATCCAAATACGGATTAGGTTTTTTCAAACTGTCGAGAAACCTTTTAAGTCTTCTAAAAGAAGGTAAAGGTGTTGTTGTTTCTAAGCTTATATAACTTAGAGTCAAGGTATTCAGACATTTCGCAAGATTATTTCTTATGTAACATAAGAGGTAGTTTCCCCTGTGATTGAAATGGGATTGAAAAAGCATTGCTATGAAAGAAGTGTCATACCAATGCTTTTTTATCGCTTTTAATCGGAGGATTGAATATGTTCGTACTGCTGTATCACTTAATGTGGGTGTCTTTGGTTGTAGTACATAGTATCATTAAAAAGGAAAAGACATTACATAATGCTCACACAATATATGTTAATAAGTTTATTGCCTTCTTTAATTTGAAAAGACTAGGAAGCCGCCAGAACTTTCAAAAAGTCTTCAATCAAGGAGGAAGTGCTCTATCAAATATTAAAAACCAGTCAGGGAGTGGATATTGATGACTAAGTTTTATTCGGATATGACAGTGGAGGAAGCGATATCATGTTTCCCGATAGGAAGCACTGAAGTGGAAGTTTTGGATGATTCAGAAGATTTCATCGGATTTTTGACAATAGAAGCTTTATCTGCGGCAGTGCAGCAGAGTGATTTGACGAAGCCTATTTCCCATTTCATTACTGTAAATGCACCGCTACAAAATTTATGGAATTACTCAATACCATATGAACAATTTCAAGCATTCTTTGAGAGTGATTTATGCAGGGTTGTATTTAATGCCCTGTATGATGGCGTGTATATCACGGATGGTGAAGGAACGACATTATTTATCAATCAAGCTTATCAGCGTATTACTGGAATAAGAGAAGAGGAAATCATCAGAAAACCGATGAGTTATTTAATTGAGCAGGGTATGATATCCGTTTCTGCTTCATTGGACTCCATTCGAACGAAGAATCAAGTTACTTTGACACAAAGAATTCGAAATGGAAGAAAGATCATCGTATCGGCCACACCTATTCTATCGCCGCAGAATGAAGTCATATTTGTCATAAATAGTGTTAGGGATATTACTGAATTAATCCGGATGAAGTACACGATCGACAGCCAAAAGTTATCTTTCCAACCTA
The DNA here is from genome assembly GCF_030817135.1 of Peribacillus sp. V2I11. Lineage (NCBI taxonomy): Bacteria > Bacillati > Bacillota > Bacilli > Caryophanales > Bacillaceae > Peribacillus > Peribacillus sp. V2I11. The sequence goes on from NZ_JAUSYW010000001.1 coordinate 4,530,037, forward strand.
TTTCTCAATTATTGCCTGGCTCGGAACAGGTGAATTTGCAGGAAATAATCATTGGGCCTTCTACAACTCCTTTATTCAAACTGGCAGATAAAGTGGCTAAAACGGATGCGAAGATCTTGTTACAGGGAGAAACGGGAGTAGGTAAGAGTTTAATCGCCAAGTACATACATGCCAAAAGCTCCCGGAAGGAAAAAATTTTCCTTGAATTAAATTGCGGAGCCATCCCAGCAAACTTGGTGGAATCTGAACTTTTTGGATATGAACCAGGGGCATTTACCGGATCCCTTAAGAATGGAAAAATGGGGATTTTCGAGAAAGTGAATGGTGGCACGTTATTTTTGGACGAAATTGGGGATTTACCTTTAGAGTTACAAGTAAAACTTTTGAAAGTGGTAGAAGAAAACAAGTTTATGAGAGTAGGTTCTACCGAAATGAAAGAAGTGGATGTCCGGTTAATTACAGCCACTCATCGCGATTTGGCCTCCCTCGTTCAAGAGGGATCCTTCCGCGAAGATCTATATTACCGGCTTAATATCGTATCCTTTGAAGTTCCGCCCTTACGCCAGCGAAAGGAAGAAACGATCCCACTTTTAGAAATGTATTTGAAAAAATTCAATGAAAAATATAATGAAAAGAAAAAGATGACACCGGAATGCTATGAATGGCTGACGAACTATTCGTGGCCTGGTAATATACGTGAGCTTGCGAGTCTTGCAGAGCGACTGGTCGTCACGACTTATGATGATACGATTGATTTGCCTAATTTACCATCTTTCATCCAGCCGGTCTTATCAAAAAAACCTACAACACATTCTTTGAAGGAAGCCGTTTCAGAGCTGGAGCGTTCCCTGATCCTGAATGCGATGAAAAAATATGGGACTACAAGGGCGGCTGCCATCTCCTTGGATATCAGTCAAAGCGCTTTGGTGCAAAAAATGAAAAAATTTCACATTCGATTAGAAAACGAATCGAATTAGTTTTTTTGATTTGATTTCTACTCGTGACTTCTACTGTTACCCATGAAAAAAGGTTGTCCCCCCTTATAAATTAAGCGTTTTCACTTTGGCATGATTCCTGCATTAGTAAAAACAAGAAAGGGGAGATAACCATGAATATTTCTATTTTTTCAATGGCTAACAAATTGGTGACAGGAGCAGATTCTTTACAACAGCTGAGTGATGAGGTTACGCGATTAGGGATGAAGAATCCGTTGATAGTTACAGACGAAATTTTAGTGGGTGCTGGGGTTGTGCAAAAGGTTGAGGATTTACTTTCTTCTGCATACGGTATTTTTTCGGATGTGAATCCTGAACCGGAAATTGAAATCGTTGAGCAATGTGTACGGTCAATCAGGGATGGAAAACATGATGGACTGATTGCGGTAGGCGGTGGAAGTGCGATGGATATTGCGAAAGCCTCTTCCGTCATGGCTACGAATTCGGGTAGCATCGAGACCTATTTCGGTACGGACTTGATTGAAGTTCCAGGACTTCCTTTAATTGCCATACCTACAACGGCCGGAACCGGCTCTGAAGTGACGAATATTTCAATTTTATCGGACAAAAAAGAACAGGTTAAGAAGGGAATTGTAAGTTCGTATCTTTTACCGGATGTAGCGATTGTATCGCCCGTCATGACGCTGACTTGCCCGCCAAGTGTGACTGCTGCGAGTGGAGTGGATGCACTTGTTCATGCGGTCGAGGCTTATATTTCCAAATTTGCTTCGCCCGTTACGGATGCCTTGGCAATTGGGGCCATGAAGTTAATCGCTGTAAATTTACCAAAGGCTTATGCTGCGCCGGCTAATCTGGAAGCACGGGAAGCCATGATCACTGGAAGCCTAATGGCAGGGTTAGCTTTTGGAAATGCCGGTGTTGGAGCTGTCCATGCCTTAGCTTATCCGCTTGGAGGCCGCTTCCATTTATCACATGGAGTCAGCAATTCATTATTACTGCCATTTGTAATGAAGTGGAATAAAATTGCATGTTTGGAAAGGTTCCGCGAGATTGCTGAAGCACTTGGAGAGAAAGTCAATCATTTAAATGATGATGAGGCAGCGGATAAGGCAATAGAAGCGATGACCAGAATATGCCGTTATGTTGATATACCAGAGTCACTAAGTGAATTTGACATTCCTGAATCGGCTTTAAGTGAAATGGCTGCCGAGGCCATCAAACAAGTCCGTTTACTTCGCAATAATCCCCGTGCATTAAACGTCCGGGATATCGAAAAAATTTACCGTTCAGCCTATGGCTTTTAAGTGGAGGAAACAACATGAAATGGAAAAACCGTCGATATGGAGAAGAGACATCGTATATACCTGCGGGACCTTTTAAAATTAGACTGCCATTTGTCCATTATCGTTTTGAGTGGCCTGACTATGTTCAGGGGTTATTGATGTGTGCAGTTGATCTTGGAGCGATTACACTGCTTGCAGACCATCTGGGTATGCCTTTTGATGTGGCTCTAGCCGTCGTTGTCTTAAATGGATTGTTATACTTAGCACATCATTTACTCGGGGACCCAGTTATACCAGGTTGGATTACACCTGCGGTTCCATTGCTTGTATTGTTCGTCGGGCAATTTCCGGAAGGGCCTGATCGGGTCTATGCACTCGTTGCGTTTCAATTAACATTAGGTATTTTATCGATATTGCTTGGAATGACCGGGCTTGCGAGTAAGGTCGTTCGATTAGTGCCGAATGCAATCAAATCAGGCATTATTTTAGGAGCGGGAATTGGTGCTGTCGTTTCCATTTTTGAAGTGGGTGGGAAGTTTGATTTATTTCCTTATACAATAAGCATTTGTATCGGCTTTGCTTTTTACTTACTTTTTTCGAAAAGTTTTGGAAAATTGAAAATGCGAAATAAAGCTTGGGTTTTCGTAGGCAATTTAGGGATATTGCCAGCAATCTTGCTTGCTGTCTTTGTAGCCCCTATTTTTGGAGAAGCAAAATGGCCTGATATTCAATGGGGATTCAGCAGTCCGGATTTTGCTACGCTCTGGTCAGACTATACGGTGTTCGGTTTAGGTTTTCCTGCCTTGACCTTCTTTTTAAGTGCGATTCCAGCTGTTTTTGCCACTTATTTAGTTGTATTCGGGGATGTTCTGAAAACAAAAGCGTTACTTTCTGAATCCGATGAGGTCAGGGAGGATGAAAAAGTTGATTATAATCCAAACAGAGCTCATTTAATTTTTGGTGGACGTAATGTGATCATGAGTTTTATCGGACCTGATATTACAATGTGCGGTCCGTTGTGGGCGGCCATGCAGGTCGTGGTTGTGGAACGGTTCAAGAATGGCAAGAAAGCCATGAATTCTTTCTTCGGAGGTGCTGGCTCATTCCGTTGGGGTACGAATACAGGATTATTCTTATTGCCGGTCGTCAGCTTGGTTGAACCAATTCTCGGTGTGGCCTTGGCCTTGACGCTTTTGGTACAAGGATATGTTAGCGTACGCGTCGGTGTTATGCAGGCTAAGAGCCAACGTGACTTGGGAATTGCAGGGGTCGTCGCTGCCATCCTTGTTATAAAAGGTGCTGGAATGGCATTTGCAGCAGGAATCCTATTATGTGCCTTAATATATGGCAAGGACTTTTTCAAAGGTGAAAATGATAATACTTTTACAGATCATGAAGAAGAAGAAGAGGAGATTAAAGCAGGATGAAAAAAGTAGCGGAAAAATGGCCAATTTATATAAACGGCGAACCCATTCATACAGAGCATCATTTTGCAGTTGAAAATCCAGCAACATTGGAGCCTGTGGGCTATGTTCCTGACGCTAACGAAAAAGAGGCAAAGGCTGCTGTGGAAGCTGCTCAAGCTGCCTTTCTGACTTGGTCGAAAACAAGTGCATATCATAGGGCTGAATTACTTGAGAAGTGGTACACGATCATTGAGAACAGGCTGGATGAAATCGCAACGATCATGACATTGGAACAAGGTAAGCCATTGGCCGAGGCGAAAGGAGAAATGAAATATGCTTCAAGTTTCGTGAAATGGTTTGCTGAAGAAGCAAAGCGTAACTATGGGGAAATCATTCCAGCCTCCGTTGCTTCAAAGCGTATTTTAGTGCAAAAGCAGGCAGTCGGTGTCGTTGCTGCCATTACCCCGTGGAATTTTCCTGCTGCAATGATCACGAGGAAAGTGGCACCAGCCCTTGCTGCAGGATGTACCGTGGTCATCAAACCCGCGGAACAAACGCCTTTGACCGCTTTGCTATTAGTTGAAAGTGCCCATGAAGCAGGCATTCCGGCCGGTGTGATAAATATTGTAACTACACAAAAACCGGGAGATGTGTCAGACGTATGGATGAATGATTCACGTGTTAAAAAGATCACATTTACTGGCTCCACTCCTGTAGGGAAACATCTAATGAAAAAAGCGGCAGAAACAGTAAAAAAAGTCTCGCTTGAACTCGGTGGACTGGCTCCGTTCATCATTGCTGAGGATGCGAATATCGAAGAAGCGGTAAAAGGTTTGATTCAATCGAAATTTAGGAATGCAGGACAAACATGTATTTGCGCGAACAGAATATTCGTCCATGAGACAATTGAACAGCCATTTTTACAAGCTTTTGAAGAAGCCGTTTTAACTTTGAAGGTTGGAAATGGAATGGACGGAAATGATCTTGGTCCATTGATAGATGGAGACGCAGTAAAAAAAGTTCAACTTCAATTAGAGGATGCTGCAAATAAAGGGGCTATCATCCATCAAACCTCAAAGGTCGATGAAAAACAAGGCTATTTTATCGCTCCAGCCATACTTTCCAATGTAACCGATGGTATGCTATGCATGCAGGAAGAAACGTTTGGGCCAATTGCGCCAGTCAGTTCATTTAAAACCGATCAAGAAGCGATAGATCGAGCCAATAACACGAATTTTGGCTTGGCAGCTTATGTGTATACCGAGTCACTAAATAAGGCAGTTGCCTATTCGGATGGTCTAGAATATGGGATTGTCGGTATTAATGACAGTGCCCCATCCACTGCCCAAGCACCATTTGGAGGCATGAAGGAAAGTGGTTTAGGCAGGGAAGGGGGGCACTACGGCATGGATGAATATTTAGAAGTGAAGTATGTATCCATGCTGTTAGTCCAGTAAATAAATAGAAGAGTCCGCCATGATTCTTCAGGCAAAAAAAGAGTGGAAGGCACATCGACTATCGATGTGCCTTCCACTCTTTTACAATGGTTAAAAAGCATTTTTACATTCCTTCAGATGTGAAGGAGGGAATGTCATGTTTCCAAGGATGACATCGAAGTCAGCACCGGTAGCCTTGGGAACGTTACTTGCATTACCATGGAAAGTCTCATTTGCAAGTAATGCAAAGGCCACCGGTTCTTTCGCTTCAGAAGAGTATCCCTACTCTTCTTGAGTCAAGACTTGAATAGAATTTCCAAGCAGTGATTGAATCATATTTAATAATGTTTTATTGTAGCTGCCACCGCCGCCAATAATCACTTCTTCAATATTGGTTTTTGGAAAGTTAAACCCCTTACCCAATATGGACAAGGGGTTTTTTAGTAGAATATCATTTTTCGAGTTTGTGAGTTTTCCAGCTCGAAAAGGAAAGGTGCTTTGAAGAATCAGGGAATAACAATCCGGGACTTTAATTATTTCGCTAAGCTTTCTACCAATCGGTTTTCTTTCCAAATGACTGTAATGCCCAGGCCAATGACGATAATCACAGCAGCGAAAAGATAAGGATAGTGGATGTTTACGTCAAATAGTAATCCTCCCATAGATGGCCCGGCGATATTTCCTAAGCTCGTATAGGTGGAGTTCATTCCAGCAACGAATCCTTGTTCTTTCCCGGCAGCTTTTGATAAAAATGTCGTCAATGCCGGACGAAGCAAGTCAAATGCAAGGAAGATGAAGCAGGTTACCACAAGAACTGCCAAAAAGCTAGAGATCATAGTGGACGCTACCGCAAAAATTGCACCGACGATTAAACATAATTGGATAAGCCTCTTTTCGCCGAGAAGATCTACCAGTTTTCCAAACATGAATACTTGCACAACAACTCCGAAAATAGAGCTTATTGTAATGATAATGGCAATATCCTTAGGCGTGAAGCCGAATTTATGATCAGAAAATAGGCTAAAAACTGTTTCATAGGCTGATAAACCAAAAGCGAGTACAAATACGATGATGAACGCAATAAAGTAAAGCGGATTAAGTGATCTTTTTAAATCGCCTATAAAGTTTGTTTGCTTTGTATTAGCAGAAACTTTTGCAAGCTGTTCCTTTGTCAGAGGCTCTTTTAAAATGAATATTGATGAAAGGCATGCTAAAAAAGCAATGGCCGCCGCAAGGAAGAAGGGCAAGCGTATACCATATTCTGCAATAAAGCCACCAATCCCGGGTCCTATTATAAAGCCCAAGCTAATGGCGGCTGATATATAGCCCATTGCTTTTGGCCTTTCCTGAACGGATGTAATATCCGCAACATATGCAGTAACACCTGGCATAATAAAGGCGGCACTGATTCCCCCTAGGATCCTTGATAAATAAAACACTGATACGTTTGTCCCTACACCGAAGATAAGTTCTGAAACACCAAAAAGGAATAAGCCGATGATGATGATTTTCTTTCTGCCGTAACGGTCAACCCAACGACCTGCGAATGGCGACATAATAAGCTGTGATACCGCAAATACGGCAACCAGATAGCCCATCGTACTTCCTGATAAATGCATGATATTCATAAATGACGGCATAACGGGGATGATGAGTCCAATTCCCAGAAAAGCAATGAATATATTGCTTAGAAGAATGATCAATACCGCCTTTTGTTCTTTAATTGGTTTAACCATGTTGTAACACCACTTTCTTTGTGAATCATTTTTGTGAAATACCTCTCCAAAACACTTTCCAAGAGGCTGCTAATTTATCCTTCAGCCGTTTCTCATCATTGCCGTATACAAGTTCAAGCAAAATGGAATCCACTACTCCCAAGAAAGCATAGGTCGGCGTTATGGCTGCATCTTCGACGATTAATTTGGCATTGATCCAATCCTGGAATTTACATTCCAGGATCGCCTGCACCTTTTCCTCGATATCTATGACTTCCTGCCCGATTTCTTTTTCAAGATGCGCTGGCGGAAAAAAGGACATACGCAGCCAAAACTTTATATGCTCATTTTTTTGGAAAAGATCGATGACCAATTGTAGGAATCCGTATAAATCTTTTTCAGGATTTTTTGAATCAACTTTACTGAAATATTGGAGTTTCGAAGATAGCTCCGTCTCTTTCGCATCACGTAAAACTTGAAGAAAAAGATCATCCTTGCCTTTAAAATGGGCGTAAATGGATTGCTTTTTCATGCCGACTTCTTCAGCTATTTGAGAAAGCGACGCTCCTTCATAACCATGAATCGTGAAATATTTTAGAGCGGCTTCTTTAATTTCATCACTTTTCAATAATATCACCTCATATTTTAACGAACGTTCGTCAGTTATAATAGCAAATTAAATAAATTTATGCAAGCGAATAAGTTTATACAATCTTATTTTGCAACAGAAATCATTAGATATGCAATCAAGGCTATTCACTAAATTCCCGCATATAATTCTATATGGATAATAAAGAGACAGGTGGGATGAAGGTGGATACGTATGACATTAGAAAGGTGATTCAATACTATTACACAAAAATACAAGAAACGAATCATCCTTATTATTGGTACTGTTTGGCTGAGACTCAAAGTAGGGCCGGGTTAACAAGTGAAGCAATGCAAACGATTGATAACGCGTTGTCGTTTCCAAACCCTTATCCTTCAAGGCAGGAACTGCAAGACATGCAACTGAACCTCCAAACTGTTCTTACAAGGGAAATGAACTTGAACAGAACAGTCATAGTGACATCAAAGCAAGGCGATATTGATGGGGACGGGATAAAGGACAATGTTTTTCTTACCGCAAACAAAACCCCTGATAGCCCCTTTTGGAGGGATATAACTTTGGTTATCCAAAATGGGAGGACTCATCAATATCAACAAGTTCCCATGAAAAATAACGCAGGATATAACCCTACCCTTTTTCTTGGTGATTTTACAGGTAATAAGGGGGATGACATTTTAGTGGTCATTGATACAGGAGGAAGCGGTGGTTCCATTTATACGTATGTTTTTTCATATCTTAACGGTCGACTCATGATCATTTTTAATTCAGATACATTCAATGAAACCTTTAAATACGATGTTAATTATGAAAACCAATACAAAGTAAAGGTGAACAGTTATTACCTAAAAGAAAGATACATCCTTGACCTTATTTATAAGGATAAGGAATATTTATCTGAAATTTATAACGAGGATGGTGTATTGAAGGCGCCGATAGAAGGATGGGTCAATCCTTTATCTGGTTTATATCCGGTTGATTACAATAGGGATGGCAAATATGAACTCGAAGCCTATCAAAGGATCGCAGGGAGGTATAATGCCGACTCACTAGGATTTGTACAGACTGTATTGAAATGGAACGGGCAAGCGTTTGTTCCTGACCGGCAGAATGTGGCTATTTTTGGAGGGGAAATTTAGCACATTGGAAAAGAATGTTCATGAACAAGGTACGGGTGAAATCTTGGCCCAAAATAAACCTGAAAATATTCCTGGCAATAGTTCACCTGACTGTGTTCATTTCCGAAGATAATTGAACCGGCTTTCTATCAACGTGGCATTTTTTTTGCTTTCTATACGATTCAACAATCTTTTTCGAAAGGGAGTAATGCTAATTGGGATTTTTAGTAGGCAATACCTACACGGGATTTTAAATAATCGCTACTTTTTATTTGGCTAAATGCAAATTCTGCTGTATCCGGCACGGATATTTCAACTCCATCCTCCGGCAAAAAGTCACCTTCTACACGATATATACCAACACTTTCTCCATCCGGCAAATACGTAGGACAGACAATAGTCCATTGAAGTGCTGATTGTTTAAGCATCTCGTAAACTTTATGATGTTCTTTTGCTGCACGGGTAGACTTCTGCTTTGATTCACTTGACTGATAACGCAGAGTATTTGGGGTGGTTCTGCTTTGCAGGATACCTGCCGTTCCAATGGTTATAATTCGTTGTATTCCTTCGTATTCCATTGCTTCGATAATCAGGGGCATACTTGCAGATAAAGTGGTTGTCCCATCAGTATTCAGTGCACTAATAACTACATCAATCCCATGCATGGCACGTACGAAATCATCTTTATTCAAAACATTACCTTGAATGATGGTTAAATTGGCATTGTTTATTTGAATCTTCTCTGGAGTGCGAACTAAAACTGTAACATGATGCCTGTCATGCAGACCATAAGTAACTAATTGACCCCCAACTCGTCCAGTTGCACCCAAAATTAAAATATTCATAGAAACGAACCTCCTTTTGCGCATACAATCATTCCACTAACATTATATCGTCATTTTCAACTAATGACATCATAATTCAGAGTCTTGCTGTTAAGGAAAATGTACGTAGTTGAAAATGCAAAATGAGCCGCTCATAAGCTTAATGAGGGGCCCATTTGAATTAGAATAACAACATTTCTTAAACAAGACATTAGCGACCAGAATTTCTCCTTTAATATTCCTGTTCTTTTTTCGATTTTAGAAAAGAATCAACTGAGTCATCTAATAATTTCTCCCGATTAGGATCTTCATTGACATCAGTATCCACTTCCATCACTTCGTTTAATCGACTAACCTGACTTTTTTGTTGAGCTGGATTATTTTTTCCGTTCGGCATATAAACTCCTTCTTGAACAGTTATTTTTTATTTAGTATGAACAATGATCCAATATGAAATCCGATATTGTGTAAGATTATTTCAGAGTCCAGTAATCTTGACGGAAGGTTAAAACAATATACATGATTTTACTTTGGGTATTATTGACTGAATATTAAAAATATTGTAATATTTAGTTTGCGTTAATATTTTTTAAAACGTAGTTTTATATTCAAAACAAGTGGTTTTTCCATGTGTAAAGTCAATAATCTTACAGGAGGTTTTTGTTATGAAGAAAAGAATAAGGAATACTTCTATTTGCTTTTTGTTGGTAGTTTCAATAATTCTATCATTATCATTATTTCTTCCTTCTTTTGGCCAAACAGCTGTACAGCAAACGGACTTTAAAGTAACTCTATTAGGAACAGGTTCTCCTCTTTTAAGTACATCTCGCTCCGGTCCAGCCACACTTGTAGAAGTTGGTGATGAAAAACTCCTCTTTGATGCTGGACGTGGAACTGCTTTACAATTATATAAAGCGAATATGTTACCAGGCAGTGTTGACAAGTTATTTCTTACTCATTTGCATTCGGATCATACAATCGGCATACCAGACGTATGGCTTACAGGTTCTTTACCAACAGGAGGGAAAAGAGATCAAGCATTTAAGATTTGGGGACCTAAGGGAACCGAGAAAATGATGTTACATATGAATAAAGCATTTAAAGCCGATTTGGATGCAAGAGATGATTCTGGAAATGGAAACGTTGAAGGAGCAAGTATTACGGCAAATGATATCAAGGAGGGTATTGTCTATAATAAAAAGGGAATTGAAGTAATAGCCTTCAAGGTTGACCATAAATCAATTGAGCCTGCTTTCGGTTATCGGGTCAATTACAAAGGACATTCAGTAGTTATCTCAGGTGACACCCGTTATAATGAAAATCTAATTCAATTTGCTAAAGGTGCTGACGTAGTTATTCATGAGGTTGCAGCTGCAAAACCTGATAATGAATCAGAATCAATAGCAAATATACTTGATCTTCACACTACACCTGAGGAAGCAGGTAAAGTCTTTAGCCAAATACAACCAAAACTTGCTGTTTACTCACATATTGTATTATTGGGAGGATTAACAGAAGAAAAAGCTGATTTGCTCGAAAGAACAAAAAAAACATATGAAGGAGCAGTTATAGTTGGTGAGGATTTGTTGTCCATTGAAATAGGGGACAAGGTACAAGTACACCAGCCAGGAAAAGAGACGAACTATGGGAACTAAAACAGACCAGCTTCAGCGAGCAAATGCGTTAGGCCTATTAATGCATGGAGGATAACTAAGATAATTAAGTTAATTATTATTTAGGTACACCAGCTTTATTCCGGAAAAGGGCCTTTGAATTTAATAAAAGGAGGGCACATATTATACGTGACTAATATGTGCCCGTCTTTATTTTATAGGTTTTTATAATGTAGGTCTTGATATCTAATCCTCTAATACCATTTACAATGTTCTAAGGTATCTTGAATAAGGAAGTTTGAATTAAAACGGATACCCATTTAATACTGTGCCAAAAAGATCGAATTCAGGATCTTTTGACTGAGTTATTGGAGGGGCTTCGGATCGCCCTATAGAAGAGTTGATACCACCTTCAACTGACTCTACAGAGGTTTCGTCATTCTCTTTATGCAATGGGTTATCAATCATACCCAAATCAACTCCTTTTTATAAGATTAACGAATGGTTAGTTATTAATTCCCTAAATATTTTAATTTTATGCTAAAAAATATGTGGATGACTGGAATTCGTTGAAATGGACGGGTAAGAACTTGTAAGCAATCATTTTATTACAGAATGCATAATGATTATTTTATGTACATAGAAAAAGATTGGTGCCGATTCATTGATCAGATGAGGGATGTAATGAAATTCCAAGCAGGATTCATTATCGATTCCTGTCCACGAATTATTTTTTGAGCTCCGGCCTTCTTAGTAGCAAATGGATTGAAAAACATCATTCCATCCCTCCGATACACATTGTTACAGGATGGCCTGTAAGAGGGAGAACTGCAACAGCAAATCAATATCTTGATAAAACGAAAATGGCTGTTGATTGGATTTGGTATGTTGTATTTTCCCTTTTTACCCTTTTCTTAATAATCTCCGTTTCATTTAACAAAAAAAGAGTACCACTATGTAGTAGTAATACCCTTCTTGACATGGATGTTTATGGTAAAGAGAAACATGTTATGGTTGTGATGACCTACGAGACCTGGTTAGCATGGAAGTTGGCTATCCGGACCAATTCTAATCCTATTGACGGGAAGGTTACAGTGGAGTGAGAATCCTTTGCTTGTTAATAAAGTAAGCCCACTCAGAAAAGCCGATCTCCTTTAGTCTTTTTTTAACTAGTTCAAATTCATCTCCAATACGTTCAGGTGTATGCGAATCTGATCCAAATGTTACCTTCACATTATAGAAAAGAGCTCGTTCTAAAATGTCATCTGCTGGATACCACCCGCCACAATCTTTTGTTTTACCAGAGGTATTGATCTCAATGGCGATATCTTCCTGACTAATGATTTTTAACGTTTTTTCAACACTGTCTGTTTCAATGGATGAAAAGGCTGGATAAAAACCTTTCATTGCATCAATATGGCCTAAGATTTGAAACACTCCGCTTTTTGCAGATTTCTGTATTAATTCATAGTATTCATTCTTTAGTCTTGACTGTTCTTTTGAGGTTAACCCATTCCAACGCCCTTTTTTAAAAATGCTAATGTCTTTAACATAATGAACAGATCCAATTATGTAGTCAAAAGGGTGTAAAAGATATTGATCCCGGTAGACTTCAATGTGATCAGGGAAGAAATCACTTTCCATTCCTAATAACACGTGAATTTTACCTTCATATTTCTCTTTTAAGCGAAGTACTTCTTCAATATAAGGGACAAGTTCACTTTTTGCCATTGCAATCGTTGGGTAGAGGTGGTCGTCCTCACTGTGAAAATATGGAGAATGATCGGAAATCCCAATATATTGCAAGCCGTATTCAATGGCTTGCTTTACATAATCCTCAATTGTGCCGATAGCATGTCCACAGCGCTGATGATGAGTGTGCAGATCAAATTTTATTGAATTCGTCATTTCCTTAGTCCTCCTAAAATGAACCAGATTGTCTTGTTTTATCATATCCAAAATTCACACTCCTTCTCAAGAAATGAAAGAAGATTTATATCTTCCTTAAATCTGTCTAGGAAATATGAAAAAAGTTTGGTACTACCCATCGAAATCAAATTTCCGATAACGGTAATTTGATGAATATAAAAATTAAAGATATTTTAGTTCCAGTAATTGTATAAATGTTGAATTTCCTAGACAAACTATAATGTTCAAATATATAAAAGGAAAGGAAAGATACGGAATGACAAAGGTATTGTACATTACAGCTCATCCTCATGATGACAAACAATCTTATAGTATGGCCGTTGGAAAAGCATTTATTGACACTTATAAAGAAGTAAATCCTGGCCATGAAATCGTGAATATTGACCTTTATAAAGAAAATATTCCTGAAATCGATGTAGATGTTTTCAGTGGTTGGGGGAAACTTCAATCTGGAAAGGGTTTTGAAGAACTTTCGTCAGAAGAGAAAGCGAAAGTTAGTCGACTCTCAGAGTTATGTGAGCAATTTATAGCTGCCGATAAATATATATTTGTAACACCATTATGGAATTTTTCATTCCCGCCAGTAATGAAGGCATATATTGATTCCGTTGCAGTTGCAGGTAAATCATTTAAATACACCGAACAAGGCCCAGTTGGTCTTTTAACTGATAAGAAAGCATTGCATATTCAAGCTCGTGGTGGTATTTATTCAGAAGGACCAGCAGCTGAAATGGAAATGGGTCACCGATATCTAAATATCATGATGCAATTCTTCGGAGTGCCTTCCTTTGAAGGTGTATTCGTTGAAGGACATGCAGCAATGCCTGATAAAGCACAAGAAATAAAAGAAAATGCTATAGCACGATCAAAAGATTTAGCTTCTACTTTTTAAAGCAAAGAGTCAACAACTTGTTGGCTCTTTTTTTGTCATAATGAAATGGTAATAAATGAATTAATTCTTATTTCACCAATCAGGCGCATAAAGACTTCGTATTTTATCCGCAAGTTAAAATCCAGACCGACCTAACATCGTTCGAACATGGAATTATATTAATCATTGTATAAAAAGTCAGAAAAATATAAAATATATTCAAATCGGTTTTTTCTGTGATTATTTTACTGTGATCAAATTTGGCATACAATTGTAACTAGAATTTTTACTGATCATTAAATTTTTATTTTGAAATTACATTTCTTAAAAGAAAAGAGTGAATTTAATAATGAAAGACATTAAAAATATCTATTGTGTAGGTCGAAACTATGCATTACATGCAAAAGAGTTGAATAATGATATACCAACTTCTCCTTTTTTATTTTCAAAACCAACTCATTCGCTTGTTGAAGCAAAAAGTCAGTCAATTATTTTACCGAGTAATCAGGGTTCCGTTCACTTTGAAACTGAACTTGTCATACATATTGCAAAACAGTACGAATCAGGAATGAAAGTAGATGAAATAGCAGATGCGATGGCCATTGGGTTGGATTTAACACTTAGAGATGTTCAAACAGAGTTAAAACAAAAACAGCATCCTTGGCTTTTGGCTAAAGGATTCAAAAATTCAGCTGTTCTTAGTGAATTTATTCCGTTTCCAGGCGTGGAAGCATGTAAACAATTAGATTTTTCCCTTTTGAAAAATGGAGAGTGTGTACAAGTCGGAAATATTAAAGACTTACTTTTTGATTTGCAAACCATTATAGAATTTACAGCAGAGCATTTTGGCCTTGGGAAAGGAGATATAATTTTTACCGGTACTCCAAGTGGTGTCGGTCCTCTTTCAGATCAAGACAAGCTTTCACTGAACTGGGGTGGAAATGAATTGGGATCCTGTTCAGTTACAATGCGTTAATGAAAAAAAGCAGTCATTTTGACTGTTTTTTTATGGAATAACTCAATCTTAGACAAAAAGAAGAAACTCGTCTAAAATGAGAAGAACAATATAACATACATCGAAACTGCCAATATGGCACGTGCTTTCAAATAAGTTTGACCATTAAATTCTGGTTTTTGTAAAATTAATTTTTACGATAATCAATTAAAGGGCAATATTTTAATTATAAAGGATAGAACAGGGTGGAATATGCATGAAAAACAACCAAGAAAAGAAGTATTTAGATAATTGGCTAGCTCTTACTAATATTCAAATGAGCATTACGAATGAGCTGGAAAGTGCTTTGCAAAAAAATCATAACCTGTCATTAAAAGAGTTTTACGTTCTTTACTTTTTATCCAAAACAAGCGATAAACAATTGAGGTTACAACAATTACAAGAGATGGTAGGATTAAGCCAAAGTGCTATATCAAGGCTGGTAGGTAGGTTAGAAGCAAAAAGCTGCGGAGCATTACAAAGGCATATATGTGAAGATGATCGAAGAGGTATCTACACACGTTTAACCACATTGGGTGAAGAAAAACTACAAATTTCCTTAAATACTTTTCATGAAATTCTGCACTCTGCTTTTTCAAAAGGAAACCTTCAAGATGAATTACGATCCTTAATCCAGAAATTATAATAAGGTTTTACATATATTAAGTAAAAAGTGAAGTCGGTTATTTCTATATATCTTGGATAGGAATATTCCTTAAGCCCAGTAAGGTATAAATAAACGGATTTGTTGAAAAAAAGAGAAGTGTAATCTGTATTTTAATGTAAGCGCATGCATTTAAATGAAAAAGAATATTCAAATCGAAAATATGCTTTGTAGCTTGTCTCCCCTAAGTAAAGGTAAAAGTTTATTCTATTGGGGGTGATTCTGCTTAGCATAAAAGTCCAGATAGAAAATAACTAAGAGATTGATTTCATACCAGTAAATCTTAAAGAAGAATTAAAGAAAATCGTGATAACATACAGTCCAAAAGTGATAAAAAAATGTTGTCGTGAATTTGGATATGATGAAGAATTCGTTCACTCCTTTTGTATATACAAAGTCAATCATCAATATCATAATAATAACCTTATTTATCAAGGATTAAGTAGGTTACCTTATCCACATATAATGATTAGCTTCATGATCATCTTCACCTAATCCGTTACAAAATATCTTTCCCCTATCATTATACCTTAATTATCACAATCGGCTAGATATGACTTCGTTTTTACAGAACTGTTCTATAGGAAACATGAAATGATTGCTTTACTACGGGAAGAGTGAGGTTTTCAGATGATGATAAAACTTGTCTTAATATAGGAGGATTAATAGGTAAAAAAATTCGGATTAGTGCGGGAAACCGGAATCTACTAATCTAGTATATACTGTCTAATAAGATTATGGTATAGATGGGAGAGAAACAGGTATGTATGAACTTAACTGAAGTATGGAGTTTATATAAAGCAGATAAGCAAATCCAGGGTTATTCTCCACAAACATTAAAGTCATATTACGTTCAATTTAACTTGTTGGTTAAGAGTTTTGGAAATATATCCATTCGAGAATTTCAACTAATTCTCTTAAAGTTTATCTGGAAAAAGCAATGGCATCCTCAATTATTACTTCTCAATCGGTTCCTCCTTCTTCAAACGCTGTCCGCCAGCGTAGAGGCTGAACCACTATTAGATTCCGTTTTCTTTAGGACTTTTTCGCACGTTCATCCAAGGAATAGTGCTTCCTGTCGTCCGTTTCCAAAAAGACTGAAGCTAGCCTTCCTGCTCAAGTTCATGAAGGGAGCCCAAAAGGCTCCCTTTTGGATGAAGCTTAACTTTTTAATGATAGCCATTCTGCCCATTTGCAGAACCTGATGTTTTATGATTCCCCTTTTTACCCTTATGCTTTCCTTTCTTACTCATGAAAGAATTCCTCCTCAATACAAGATGTTATTTCTTGATTAGTGTTCGTTGAAGAGCTTTCAGGTATTACGGGAACTGAAGGAAGCTCATTCACATTTTGGATGATCTTCATTTATGAAGGCATTGATTTCTCCCACTATAATGATGATGAGCCCAGATAGATAAACCAGATCATTAACACAATGATGCCATCAAGACTGGTATGAAGAATAGGCTGGCGCCAACGACGAGAAAAGGATTAATCTCCTATGAGTGCTACCCCTAAAGGGCGCGACAGTCGGTGGTACACGTAGTCGTTGGAGTCAGTGACTAACAGATGGGCACTAAGGCACCTTAGTTCAAAGACCTTCTTCGCAAGCCATTAAACATTATTGACCGGGAACCCCATTTTCATTCTCTGTGGTACAGCGCCGGTTTTCCGCTGCATGGATGGCTAACAGGTGCGATACTTCAATAACGAAGCGCCACTTTTTTTCTTATAGAGCTAAAGGGGGCAGGTGAAGGAATTTCATATATAAAATAGTAAAAAAGGTTAGTTTTGAAAACGAGTAAAATACGGAAGGAGTAAGAAATTGATTTGACAACCGGAAACAACAGGCAAAAAATCAATGAAATTGTGGCTCCTATTACTTCTTTTATTTATCTGTAAAATGTTTCTATTTTTATATCTTAATCAGTTTAAATACTTTATCGAATTTGGTTTACTGAAATTTAAGTCCATATCAAAACATTCCCAGCATCATCAATCCCCTAAAAGCAAATATTAGATGATGGAAGGGGAAAATTTTGCTTTCCAAATTTTATATAGAGGAAGTGTCTGAAATTGAATAACTGGATACCAGCGCTTTTGAATACAGGGAGAAGGCAAAACATGTTAAAGATGTTTGGCAGAAAAAGAAATAATAGAGGTATGATGTGGGCGTCTTTATTAGGTCTAGGAGTTAGTGCAGCTGCTTATGGATTAGGAAGAAATCGAAACAGAAATATGCTGCGTCCTGTTCAAAATGTAATGAATAATATCCGAACGCAAACAGCTGGCCGAATGCCAAACGCTGCTGCTATAACAGAGTTTTCAAAGGAATTAGTACCTGACAAAAATCCTTTAACAAACAAATGAATTTCTTCACATAAAAATGCCCACTTCAATGTGGGCATTTTTATGTGAAGAAATTGGAATCAGTAAAATCTGAATTTCTCTTGGTAAAAGACTGATTCCTGTATAAAAACAAATAATAATCCCACATGATTTTGACTGAGCTATTGACGGGCAAAATAATTTACGCAGCGAGCAATTTTATCTAATATGATACTGGTCATGGTGGCAATAAAGGCACTTCCGATAATATCAGATGGATAATGATGTCCTACCCAAATACGTGAGAAGCCCGTCAACCCAGATAATACCCACATGATTGAACCAAGGACACGGTCATAAAGAAAAATAGAAGTAGATATAGCAAATACAAGCAGAGTATGTTTACTTGGAAATGAAGAATCCATTTTTGAAGGAATGAGTAAGCCTAACCGACGTTTTACAAACGGACGTGGTTTAAAATAAAACAATTTAATCAAAGTGTTAATAAACAAAGTTACCCCCACAGATATCAACGCGTTGCAAGACACTTTTTTGTAAGAATCATTTCTAAACCACATGAAAATCAAAACAAAAATAAACACATAACGAATTTTATTTGATATCAATATCATTAGCAAATCAATTGGAGAACAACGTCCAGAAAGCTGATTGATTGAATTAAATACTTTGTAGTTCATAAAAATTATCTCCTTACTTTATAGATATAAATAAAATTCCCTACTAAGCAAGAAATATGTAAAATCGGGAAAAGAGATTTCTCTTGAATAAAGGAATGGTGTCAAGCCAGAATCCAGTTGTTTCTTAGTATAAGTTATCAAAAATAAGACATAAAAAAATTTTACAATGGAAAAATAAATAAAACAGTCTTGAGTATGAGTTAGAGAAGATTATTAGGCTGGTTCAATAAATAGGAGAAGGATGATTTAAGTGGCATCTTCATAAGCAAAGAATTGGGATAATCCAATCTTTTTTTATTTCATTTAAATAAACATTTGAATAATAAATTTGAATTTGTATTACTTTTCATCAATTGGGAAAATATATAAATGAGAACAAGAAGGAGGAAACAAATGGAAGCGAATATGAGTGTTGAAGAAGTCGTGAATCAAATTTGTAAATTAGTAGAAAAAGAAGGGAAGACACCTCGGAAAAAGGAGGTAAAGAAGTCAGATCCGGAGTTAATGAAAAACGCATTGTATTATTTTCCTAATTGGGATAATGCAGTAGAACATAGCATGGGATCTTAACCATAAACGATACATACACATTTATTTTTTCAAATTGGTGTATAATCCCTTCGCTTTTGTAAAATTTACAAATGTGTTGGATCTAACCACAAAAGTTGCCTGAGTGGAAAGGGCATCTTTTGTGGTTTTTTATTGTAATCGAAGGCTTCCCGGACCATTTGAATGTATCTTCAAGGGTTATGAAATCCTGCGAATAAGGGAGCATTCGAGAGATATAGCTATCATACCGATGGACTTCCAAGAAATTCCAATATGAAGTGACCCGACAGAAGGCAAAGCAATTCAATGTTGTGAAGACTATGCTTAGGAAACCGGAAGTCGATGAAATCATTCATGCAGGTGATGCCGGGCGTGAAGGGGAATTGATTGTACGCAATATCGTTAATCTATGCAATGTCAATAAACCGATGAAAACGTTTATGGATTTCCTCATTAACCCCAAAAGCGATTTATTAGGGATTCCAAAATCTGAAGAGCGAAGAAAAAACCAGGCCGCTCTATTATGAAGCGTATACGAGAGTTTGTGCGGATTAGGTTGTGGAATGAATGCGTCGAGAGCGTATAGTATTTTATTGAAACAAAGGGGCATTTCGGATGTGTTTTCAGCTGGAAGGGTGCAATTGTATCCGAAAAATATTTGGGCGTATTTTAAAAATTACATTATATAGCTTGTACGAATTTCACCCATGTTTTATTGGGTGCATTTAGTTTGTAGAAAAGAGGTTTAGACTTTTTTTCGTAAACTTTATGACAGTAATGGATGAAATAGAACCCTCAAAAATTCATAGTCGATGAATCATATTTGGAGGAGAAAACTATAATATCATGTATAAATTTGTTGTTAAGAAACTCCTTATTGTTCCAAGCATATAGTTTTAAAGAACTTATGTTTTTTTATGTACAAGGGGTGATGTCTGTCCAAAGCGAGATTGAATTCAACTATAAATTATTTGGAGTAGCATCAATACATAGATGAAAAGGGTATTGCGATTCTATGTTTCTAACAGGTCATATTTGCACCAGAACTAAAAATTGAACATATTTAAACATCTTTAAATTAATTTAGATTTTGTAGGTTTTCTTTAAGAATGTATTTTCTAAATACAGCTGCTCCTAGTAATAATAATGGGAGAACTATACCAATCGTAAAGGCATATGATACCCAACTTGTCGATTCCCATTTTTGCATATAAGTTACATCTGGATACATTAATAAGGAAAAAGGTACTAAAGTTAACCCTAATGGAAGGACAATTGGTTTGTAATCATGTAACTTCAACATCTGTGCAAGGCCTAGGACTGCTCCGTAAAAATATATAGACATCTTGATATAGATCGTGATAAACCATATTATGGCCATGATAGCTTCTATCCGTTGAAAAAAATTTCCGATATTAATTTTTTGTGCTAAAACGTAGCTTGGATACATTTCAGTCGAAGGGATGTAATCCCCCAAAACCAAAATACTTATCACAATTATGATGTCAAGTATAATCCCCCCGATAAAAACCCCCATTATAAACGCTTTTCTACCTTGTTTGGTTTGATTTAGGTGAGAGGGAAAAATCGTTAATAAAGTAATAGGCATCAGAAAAGAGTTACTAAAAAAAAGAATTCCACCCCGTATGATAGGCTTAATCCCTACTTCAAATACGGGCAGAATGTTCTGAAATTTAAACTGCGGGCTAATGGAGATGAATAAAATCATTAGAAGTAATATTACAATAGGGAAAACTATTTCTGCAAAACGAGCGAAGGTTTCGATACCAAGGTAAACTCCCAGAACTAAAATGCCTAAATAAAGAATAATTGGGGTTACCATCGGGGTATCAGGCATCATTTGTGTTGTCAAGAAATTGCCTACATAGTATAGCAATGCAGCAGTACTATAATAGAAAAAGGAAATAAAAATGATAGCAGCTATGGTACCTAACCATTTACCAAGTAGTTTCAAGCACATTTCGATTAAAGTCAAATGAGGGACAATACTACCTAATGCACTAAATAACCATATGAATAATAAACCAATGGCCGTTGTGAGTATTGCCGTAATCCATGCATCTTGCTTTGCTTCAGCAACTACACTTGCCGGGTAAACTAATATGGAAGTTCCAACTGTAAATAAGATCACTATTATCATAAATTGTCGTAATGATATTTTGGTCTTCAATAATTCGTTCACCTCCGGATGAGACTTCCCCACTTTTTAACTATTTTGTCCATTCTTTTCCTCACATAATCATGGTGCTACCGACTAAAGGATGTTCTTAATATCTTGGTTTAATTAAACCCCTTCTTTCTAAAGAAAAACACTAACAGGTAAAGCCCAGGCAATTAGTCAAATTCCATGGGCTTTACCTAAAATAAGAGACGTTTACATAAGCCACCTTACAGAAGAAGTTTCGAAAAAAACAATTTCTCGAAAGGGATCTTTTTTATAAAATGTCCTTATTTTACCGTTTGTTAAAGTATTAAAACCACTTTTCGAACGTTCTTTTTTTACATTTACCTTTGAACACTTTTGGCAGAATAAGAGATAGAAAATTAGTATGAGGTGTAAAAAATGGATATTCGTAAATTTGTGTACATAAGAGTCAGCAGCAAAGATTAAAATGAAGGACTTCAAGCGTTGAAAGAAAAGGGTCTTGATGTATGTGATATCTTTATGGATAAACAAAGTGGGAAAAATTTTGACCGAGAACAATATCAACTATTAAAACGTATGATCCGGAAAGTGATGTACTATATAATCATTCACTGGAACGTTGACGGAACAAGGAAGAAATCCTTCAGGAATGGAATGATATCACAAAAAACATTCAGGCAGAAATCATCGTCATGGATATGCCTTTGTTGGATACTACTCAATTTAAAGATAGTTTGGGACGTTCATTACGGATTTAGTTTTGCAGATTCTTTCCTGGATGGCTGAAGAAGGACGGGACAGGATTCGAAAACGGCAGCGTCATAGAAGCAGGTGTCGAAATTATCCATTGAGCAACAGGAGCAAAGCTAATCAGAGGGGATAATATCATTCCGCTTATTAAGATTGCAGACAGGCCAGTCTTTAAATTTAAATGTGGCCGATTTAAATAAGGCATCAAAACGGTAAACACGATCATCTCTCCGAATGGGAAAGTAAATGTCAACGGAAATGCCCTGGTAAATACAGGTTTCCATCCTTCTTCCAATACAGGTAATAGATTTTCTACTTTTACTAAACCTGATGCGAAAATAAAAAAGTTACTCGAAAGAAGAAAGAAAATAAATACTAAAAAGAAGATTTCACCTGCTCACGCTTATGGTTCTATCCCCAAATAATATGCATATACGATGGATAAAAATCACCAATCCATTAATCACCCATAAAGGTGTTTGGCCCAATGTAGAGATGACTAAAAGGCATCCTAAATCCCGCAATACTCTTGTATAACTATTTATTTCCTAATGTATTAAAAATTGGAAAAAAAGGCATGATAATAGCGAGGACATCGATCACTTCATTCGGTAACACTATAAACTTGGAGTGATAAAAGAAAATGAACAATGCATGAAATCAGATAATAAAAAAGAGAGCAGACCTTGTTTTATGAAGAAACAGAATTTACTTCAAACAAACAGGAACTTAGTGAACATTTAGATGAAAAACTTAAAAATAAGAAAGAATCTTTAGAGAACACCAGTGACTTGCTCGTCTGTGAATCTTCATGGCTTAAGGTAAGATTATTTATATAAATGGACCTTAGTAAATACATAGTAGTGAATAAAATATGAAATAACAAGTGCTTTGAAAAAAACACCTACATTTCAAATTCTAACGGTTCCATAGATCCAATATTAAATAGAATAACTAAAAATAACTGTGCAATTTCTTATTGGAAGAAACACAAGATAGACCAAAAAGAAAATATTATATTATCACATTACAAATAAAGGGAATGAAATGTTGAATAATCGTTAATGATTACAATGCTCTATTATGGGGCTTTTAAAAAAGGAAGGGTGTTAAAGTAAAACTCATGAATAAAAATGTCTTTTTTTCAAATTATCTTATCGAATCTTTTCTCAATAATTTTGAAAGTAAATTAATAAGTCCACCTTCTGAAGAAAAAAAAGACTGAGTGGGGGATAAAATGTATGAGTTTTTTTAAGAAACAAAGAAAAAACAGAGTTAATCTCTCCTCATTCGAACAAGACAATCAAAATAAGGAAACGAACAATGACTTGTTAAAAACAAGCCTCCAAGGAAACATTCAACATGTAAAGAAAAAGCTTGGAAATAGCGGCGACATCGTGATTAGAGAAATACAAATTGGCAAAGAGGGAATCGTTAAAGCATGTATTTTTTATACCGATGGTTTGGTGGACACTAATTCCATTCAGAACTTTATCATGGAATCACTCATGTTAGATATCCACCCCGATCAGATGCCTATGATATCGTCTCAACAGAACGTTTTAAAAGTATTGAAAGATCGCATCCTTGCGGTTGGAGATATACAGGATGTTAAGGGGTTCAGTTCTTTATTGACTTCCCTGTTATCAGGGGATGTTATTCTCTTATTGGATGGATATGCACAAGGTTTTACAATCGGTATGCGTGGAGGAAAAGACCGTGGTGTAATGGAATCCACCACGGAAAGCGTCGTTCGGGGGCCAAAGGAAAGTTTTACGGAGAACTTGCGTACCAATACGGCGTTAATTCGCCGAAAAATAAAAACCCCCCGACTTTGGTTGGAATCGAAAAAAATTGGAGAATTGACCAAAACCGATGTAGCGATCATGTATATTGATGGAATTGTGAATGACAAAGTCGTCGAAGAAGTGCACAAGCGCCTGGATCGAATCGATATCGATGGAATCCTAGAAAGTGGTTATATTGAGGAATTGATTCAAGATGAAACGTACAGTCCCTTTCCGACTATATATTATTCGGAACGTCCTGATGTGATTGCCGCGGAGCTTTTAGAAGGGAAAGTTGCCATACTAGTGGACGGAACGCCGATTGTTCTAGTCGTTCCTGCCCTGTTCATCTCCTTTATTCAGGCTGCGGAAGATTATTATCAGCGTGCAGACATTAGCACCCTTATTCGTTTGCTTCGTTTTTTTACTATTTTTATTGCTCTACTAGGACCATCCTTATATATCGCTATCACCACGTACCATCAGGAAATGTTACCAACTCCACTGCTGATTGGTCTAGCCGCTCAACGAGAAGGGGTTCCCTTTCCTGCATTCATTGAAGCTCTCATGATGGAAGGGGCGTTTGAAATCTTGCGGGAAGCTGGTTTACGAATGCCAAAAGCTATAGGACAAGCTATATCTATTGTAGGAACACTGGTGATTGGAACAGCGGCAGTAGAGGCTGGAATCGTATCGGCTGCCATGGTAATCGTTGTTGCAATCACGGCTATTTCAAGCTTTGTGCTTCCTGCGTTTACCATGTCCATGTCGATTCGAATGCTCCGTTTCCCGATGATGGCGCTTGCCGCTTCTTTTGGCATATTCGGGTTAATGGTTGGTTTCATTGCACTTGTTCTTCACTTGTGCAGCTTGCGTTCCTTTGGGGTTCCCTATATGAGTCCTTTTGGTCCTTTTATCCGTGAAGACATGAAGGATACGTTTATTCGGGTACCTAGAATGGGGATGTTTTCTCGCCCCCGTTTAATCAGCCAGAAAAACAATAAACGTGAACAAAATTCGGCACCGAAACCGCCACGGAATAAAATGTAAGATTGAAACTAAAGTTATCTAAAAGGCGTCAAAATACACAAAATGCTTCTATTTAGATTGGATGAAATCATTTATCATGGCGATTTTAAGCTACCAAAAGGGTATAAGAATGATTGGAATTTTGACTTGTCTGTGAATGTATAGGTAAATACAAAGATTTGACGGTACCGTATCCCATTCATAAAGCAAATAGAGAAAGGAGTAGTCGAAAGTGGTGGCTGTTGCAGGAATCCTTGTCATCGTCGCTGTGATCATCGTGATTGATGTTCCTCCTTTGGTGAGGAAAAAATTAAAAAAGGAACTATGGATATTTTCCATTCTTCTACTATTCGGAACCGCGTTAAGCATCGCCCAAGCGCTGAATATCAAGATTCCCAATCCACTAGATTGGATTACAGCTATTTATAAACCGCTTTCCGACATGATTGAGACATTATTAAAGTGAAAATGGAATAGGCAAAAGAAGCTTAGAACGGCAAAATGGGTATGTAATCATTTACGTTATAAATCATCGTATATAAAGGTTGGCTGTTCCTTTCCTGTTCTCGGTAGGATCAACGACTTTAAAAACCTTGAAGGTTATTATTTTTTAAGAAGATTAACACAATATGTATTCTAATCTCTTATGTGCAAATTTTTTTCCGATCAGGATTTACGTTTTTTCCGAACGTCGCTAGCCCTAATATATTAGAGGAAAATAAAATTACAAGGTAGAGAATAAGGAAACAATATAGTCTTAATAGATGCTTGGAATAGACAAAACTAACAATAGATAAGTTGATGATGATCATCCCTAGGGGAAAACCAACATGCAGTAGTTCCTTAATTTTTTCAACGTTTGGGCCAGAGCAAAGATGGATCATAATTGTAATCGTGACTTTAAAATAATCCGTAATAAACCAAATAATAGAAAAAAATCGAGCGAAAGGAGTTTAACCTATGAAACGGAGCTTTACAATGCTTATCATGCTGATTGTATTTCTATTATTCACTACGGGTTGCTGGAATCGTCGTGAATTAAATGAACTTGCTATTACGCTGGCCATAGGGTTGGATAGTACAAGGGATGGTCAATATCTTGTAACCGCCCAAGTAGTAAATCCAGGAGAAGTAGCTGGGAAGGACAGTGGAGGTACCGGCAATTCACCGGTCGTCATCTATCAGGCCACAGGGAAAACCGTATTTGAAGCTTTCCGAAAAATGACAAAGGAATCCCCAAGGAAAATTTATCCTTCACATCTCCGAATGCTCGTGATTGGTGAGTCATTAGCAAGAGAAGGAATTGGAAAACCGTTAGATCTTCTCTCAAGAGACTGGGAAGTGCGATCAGATTTTTATACCGTCGTAGCTAAGGGAATGAACGCAGAAGATATCCTGAAGGTACCAACAGCTATAGAAAAAATACCTGCCAATGAATTGTTTAGTACCCTTGTAGTCTCAGAAAAAGCATGGGCAGGTACAAGTGCCGTTACATTAGATGAATTGATTGCGGGTATGGTAAGTGACGGAAAAAAACCGGTGTTAACAGGAATCCAAGCAGATATAAAAGGTGATGAAGAAACCTCTATGAGTAAACAGAATGTAGAAATGATTGATCCCCCTGCTCGAGTTAAGTATAGTAACTTAGCTGTATTCAAAAAGGATAAATTAGTCGGTTGGTTAGATGAGAAACAAAGCAAAACGTATAACGTTATTACAAACAAGGAGAAAAGTACAGTTGTGAATATACCGTGTCCTAAAGGCGGAAAAGCTGTGTATGAAGTGAAAAAGTCAAACACGGAAATGAAGGGTAAGATAAAGAATGGAAAACCTGAGATAGATCTAAATGTTCGTGTGGAAGGCAATGTAGGTGAAGTAGAATGCCATATCGATTTGACAAAACCAGAAACGATTGAAAAATTAGAGGAAATTTATGAAAAAGAAACGAAGGAAATGTTCAAAAAGGCAATAGAACAGGTACAGGAAAATTATAAAGTAGACGTTTTTGGATTTGGTGAGGCGATTCATCGAGCTGATCCTAAAGCCTGGAAAAAACTCAAAAAAGATTGGGATAAAAATTTTGAGAACTTGCCTGTAAATATAAAGGTACAAGGAGAAATCCGACGCGTCGGTACGGTTGGTAATTCATTCCTGGAAAAAATAAAATAACTGGTTGGTTTTATACAAGGAATGAGGTTACATTTGGACAATTTAGAATGCCCCCTCCCAATCAATCTTGGGAGCAGCCAATCTAAAATCCTTGTGTATTTGGTACCCAAATACGCTTCGCTCCCCCTTTAAGACCGTGGGTTACTCGCCCACCACCCAGCCAACGTAGCACGTTGGATTGCACTAAAATAATCAATCTACCAACCTTGGAAGGCTCCCTCGCCGGTAGGCAGGAACAAAGGCTGGTTTGTTCCATACCAAGAGTGTATTGGTTAGATGAGTCCTTCAATTCCTTAATGCTCCGTTCGGTACGCTTACCATTGACCGACGCCAAATGTAGCAGCACTCCTAAGGCTAGAGTTTATTCTAAAAAAACAAGGTCAACAATAGGGATAATAACCATTGATAGGATGTTGAATTATGGTAAAAGAAAGTAAAATTAGTGCTCGGCAATTTGCAATATTAGTTATTTTATTTTCTATAGGTACGACCATCTTGGTGATTCCTGGAAGTCTGGCTCAAGAGGTAAAACAAGATGCTTGGATTGCATCTGTAATCGGTACAGGCATAGGTTTATTGGTGGTGGCTTTATATATCGCTATAGGCAGGATGTTCCCCACTATGACACTGGTTGAAATCAATGAAACACTTTTTGGCAAATGGTTAGGTAAGGCAGTTTCTCTTACGTTTGTTTTCTTTACCCTTTACTCCGCTACAGAACTATTGTTATATGTGGGTAATTTCTTGACGACACAGATCATGCCTGACACCCCTATTGAAGCGATCCATATTCTTTTCGCATGCATCTTAATTATGGGAATTCGCCTTGGCCTTGAAACGTTGGCTCGTACTGGAGAAATTTTATTTCCTTTCATTGTTTTTTTATTCGTAATTCTAGTGGTATCAGTATTTTTACCTCCAGTTCAATTTAAGTTTGAAAACATACAACCCGTATTTGAAACAGGATTAAAACCGATGATACGGGCTGTTTTTCTTTTTACAAGTGTTTTTTCTTTGCCTTTGATTGTTTTATTAATGATTTTTCCTGTATCAGTGAATCAACCAAAAGCGGCTGAAAAAAACTTTTTTATCGGAATTCTAATCGGCGGAATCTGTTTAATCATCATTATCGCTTTAACTATTTTAGTTTTAGGTGCTGATAATAGTGCCAGACAGATGTATCCAAGTTATGCTTTAGCTAGGAAGATAAACGTAGGGGATTTTTTGCAACGGGTAGAAGCCATAATGGCCATCATATGGCTTATCACTATTTATTTTAAAATGGTGCTTTATTTTTACGCTTCCGTTATCGGTCTTGCACTAACGTTGAAAATGAACAATTATCGCACACTCACGCTACCTTTAGGGATGATTGTGGTTTCGCTTTCCTTGATTATACATCCCAATGTCGCCCATTCAGCCACATTTGACAAAGAGGTTTGGCCGCTATACGTCTCAACGTACGGACTTGCTCTTCCATTACTCTTAATAGTAGTCAACGCATTCCGGAAAAAAATAAAAAAAATTAGCAAATAAAATACGGTAAAGGTTTTTTATTTTTTCCCGTTCCCAAGTGAGCACTGATTCCCTGTATTCAATGGCTTTAGGATACTGCTAATAATTTGTTGAATTATTTAATCAAGTAATAAACTTGTTCCCATTAAATTGTAAATGAATAGCGTTTGCAAAGGAGATAAGTACAATTGTCCATAGTCTAAATAAAAAACCAAAACTCGTTTGTATTCGTCTGAGTTTGTTAAAGTTATGTTTACCTTGAAAATTAGACAGCATGTAGAAGTTGTTTACAAATTTTTCAAAAAAATTTCTGTAATCTGCTTTGCGTTAAATCGTAGCACTAGCTCCCTCTACCTGATACGTACACCCCATGTATAAATAGATCAAAAGGGGTTTAGTCTATAAAACGGAGTTTTAAAATACTTATCATGCTGATCATTGTATTGCTATTATTGACTATAGGTTGCTGGAACCGTCGTGAATTGAATTAATTGAACTGGCCAATACGTAGGCCTAGGGTTAGATAGGACAATGGATGGCCAATATCTTGTAACAGCCCAAGTGGCAAATCCAATAGAAGTAGCTACAGGAAAAGGCAGTGGAGGTACAAGTTCACCTGTAATCATCTATCAGTGAAAGGGCCATCAGTAATGGAGGCTAACTGAAAAATGACTTATGGAGTTAAGGGAGCGGTTAATGCTGCTTTGGGTGAAAAATAAATGGAAATTCTGGTGTTCGGGTGTGAAGGAAACCATTTTTTTCAATAAGGGAAGGTAAAAAAAGATGCTTGAGAACGGTAAAATTGGAGTGCGGCAATTTACGATATTAGTATTTCTATTTACCATTGGTGGTATCATTTTAATCATTCCATCTATGCTTGCTTCCGAGGCCAAACAGGATGCTTGGATTTCGGCTATACTGGCGCTGGGAATAGGGGTGTTGGTCATACCTTTGTACAGGGCTCTAGGAAGCCGATTTCCTGATAAGTCCTTAGTCGAGTACAGTGAGGGAATTTTAGGTAAATGGCTGGGGAAAACGATTTCTCTTCTATTTTGTTCCTATTTCTTTGTTAATGCTGCACTCACTCTCCGAAGTATAGGGGAGTTTATGACCACACAAATTATGCCGGAAACCCCGATCCAAGCTATCTTTATCATTTATTTAGGCATTGTCATCATGGGAACCAGAATCGGACTAGAACCTTTGTCCCGTGCAGCGGAAATTTTCTTTCCTTGTGTTATCTTTCTTTTTCTCCTTTTGGCCTTATCCCTTTTACCGCAAATCAAAATAGAGAACATTCAGCCTATGTTGGAAGAAGGGATAAAACCTCTTTTTCGGGCTGTTATTCCATATATTGGTTCTACGTTTTTAGAACTTGTTGTTTTTTTAATGTTTGTTCCATATAATAATCGGATACAAAATATAGGAAAAGCCCTTTGGATAGGAACTCTTATGGGGGGGATTATGTTAACCATCATTTCGCTTTTAACGATTCTAGTCATCGGTGCTGATTTGACGGAAAGTCAGGTTTATCCTAGCTATGTATTAGCAAAAAAAATCAACGTGGGTAACTTTTTAACTCGGATTGAAGTGATGATGGCTATCATTTGGTTTTTGACCATCTTTTTTAAATTAACCGTTTTTTTATATGCAACAGCATTAAGTCTTGCACAAACGCTGAAACTAAAAGCCTATCGTTTTTTAACATTGCCTTTAGGTATGATTCTGGTTGTCTTTACCCTTGTGCTAAACCCAAATTTAATCTATATTAAAACGTTCAATAAGGATATATTGATTTACTATTCCCTGACATATGGACTTTTTTTTCCACTGTTATTGTTAGGAGTGGCTGTAATTCGTAAAAAACGGGAATCCGGATCAGAAAAAGAAATTTGAAGCAAGCATTTATACATTCTCTTAGAAGTATCCTTTTCCAGATGGCGATCAATGAATTGACGATTTAACGGAGTTGTCCAGGAAGCCTTAGAAAATAAAATTTATAAGTAATAATATTTAATGTGTATCTCTGTTAGATAAGACTATTTTAGACATATGAAATTGGTTTATATTTTAATAAAAAGGATAAATTAAATACGTTGAGTTTGTTGAAGACATTCGGAACAACTACGCTTCTTGGCCAACCTGCACCTTTAAGTTGAAGAAGGAAAATCAATTGTTTAACAAAATCTATTTTAAAGAAATAACAATCAAAAAAAAGTTCGGAAAAGTTTATTTTCTGGGCGCTGGGACTTAAAAATGCCATCAAATAATTAATCTATCGGGTTCAACAACTCTATGAACAGTTAAGAACAGATAATATAAAATCAGAAACATCAATTATTGAATTATAAAATTAATGTAAATTATTCTCAGTGAAAACTAGGCAGTATCCAATAGTCATCACTTTTAATTAAGTGCTTTTTTTTGTATATTCCCGGAAAAACAGCAGATAGTAATAGGGAAAATACTTTTAAAGGAGTGACTAACATGAAATACACATTATTAATAAGCGCCTTGATTGCTCTATTCCTTACCGGCTGTGGGACAAGTGATAATAATGATAATGGAAAAAATGTAGGAATGAATACTCGAAGCGATAAAAATAATGCCAATACCTTGAATGTAAATGACAGAAACGGCGACAACGATTACAATGCAAGGCAATTAAGCAATGATGACAATGATAATAAAATGCGCGTGGCTGATGAAGTAGCAGATCAGCTAGAGGATTTGAAGGATGTAGAGGGCGCCTCTGTCATAATTACAGATAATAACGCATATGTTGCCGTGAATCTGACAAATGACAAGAACCTGACAAATGACTTAGAAAAGAAAATTGTTGATCAAGTAAAAAAACAGGATGAAGGTACAGACAATGTTTATGTCTCTGCAAATCCAGACTTTGTTAAAAGTATGAAAGGATATGTCAACGATATTCAAAATGGAAAGCCGATTAGCGGAATATTTGATGAGTTTGGTGATATGGCACAAAGAATGTTCCCGGATGCCAAATAGAAGAAGTTAAAATCTCTGTATATAGAGATAGCGGCTTGCAATCATACAGCATAGGGTTCACTATCAGATCAAGATATCGATACAAATTGAAAAAACGAGGAAGCATTCTGGTGTGTTTCGTTTATACCAGTGATTCACACTTTCTATGCCAAAAGTGGTGCCACCAATTGAAATAGGTAGAGCACCTTATCATACTCAACTGGCGAGCGCATTACCGATTTTTTCTCCATTTATATAGAGCCTGTTTTACTTGCTCTTAAATGATGGACCGGTGTGGATTGATCCTGTAAAGTTCTATTACACAAGGAGGCCGGCTCCTGCAATTCGTTCATTTTAACCATCTTTATATATCTTTTTAGGAATAGGGCAAATTAACTTTGATGGGCGAAACGTTCAAGGCTCCCAACACTTCATCACCTTGACTCTCGTCCTTTTTTTTCACTTGTTGGTTATATGAAATCCAGATATCCAAAGATCTTCCATCAATTAAGTATTCAAGGAAATGAAAATATAGAGGTCCGTAATCTTTAAATTTATTCGTTCACTTTTTCAATACGATCTAACCGATCCTTTAAATCTTTAATATCATTTTCAACACTGGAAATTACACTGATATATATAGCTTGTACAAATTTCACCCGTGTTTTATTGGGTGAATTTCTTTAGTAGAAGAACAAAGGAGACACATATTATACATGACTAATATGTGTACTCCTTTATTTATTAAGGCTTTTTATGATTTAGGTCTTGATAATCTAGGACAAAAATTTTCTTTTCCTTAGAACATTGTCTTTAAATTTTCTTGTAAGTCATTAACTGCTTGTCCTTGATTTCCATTGTAATCCCATTATTATATTGGCGTTCTTCAAAAAAGAAAAAAGAACAATTAAACCGTATTGAAGAAAAGTTGGACTCGATGCAAAAAAAGTATTAATAAATTGAAGGACTATATTCATTGAGGTATTTTTGTTCAAATAGGTGCTAGTTGAGATGCGGGGCTGCCAGTTGGTGGCCTTTTTGTTTTATGAACTAAAGGGGCGGAATAGTTTAACAAGGAGTTATAATATATTAGACCTATTCTTTATGTTATTAACATAAATATGTATCTGACACAAAAGAGCTAGTGTTTAATTTACTAATAAATGCGGAAGCGATACATATGATAAGTACTTTTGCGGTAACAATCGATTAAAACTAATAACTGATATAGCAATAATACGATTAGATGATTCAGATATTAAATGGTTTTGGGTAGATTTCGATACATCTAATGATGAGGTAGCACTGCTTTTAAAGAATCATTTTGATTTCCATCCACTTGCAATTGAAGACTGCTTACATTTTCTACAGCGTCCAAAACTTGATTATTATGGTGGTTATAATTTTTTTGTTCTGCACACTTTTAACCAATACTCCCTTGCACCTGAAGATTGGATATATTTGTCAGACGCAATTTTATTGTTACTTTCCATGAATGACCTTCAAGTGAAATAGGAATGGTTCGAAAAAGAGTAATGGAGGATAAAAATACAATTAATAAAGGAGTTATGTACATTTTTTAATCAGTAATGGATGAAATTGTAGATGAGTATTTCCAAAGTATTTATAAAAGTGAAGATGAAATGAATGAAATAGAAACTAAAAAAACAAATCAAGATTTAATTGAAAATTATGCTAAACATCCTTATGCAAAAAAACTATTGGCTTCTGTGATGCCTTTAAGTATCTCATAATAACAGTTTGCTCGAAGGCATAGCAGAAGGGGGATTAACCTTGGTAATCAGTATATAAAGTTAATCCAACGACATCTAAAATAAGATACGTCACATTTTAGATGTCGTTGGATTAATATCATTTGAACACGGGCTGAACATTAAAGTATTCTTCGAGTGTCACCCCTTGAGCTTGAATGTCTTTTGCTATCTCTATCCCTACATAGCGAATATGCCAAGCCTCATATTTATAGCCTGTAATTTCTTGCTTACCTTCTGGGTAACGAATGATAAATCCAAACTCACTTGCATGTTTAGCTAACCAATCAGCCTCTTTAGTTTGACCAAAACATTCCTCAGCAGCACAAGTGCCATTAATGCCACTTACATCAATAGCCAAGCCTGTTTGGTGTTCACTGGTTCCTGGATATGCACTATAAGTTTTAGCCTTTTCAAGTCCATCCCTTTCTACATAATTATTAAAAATAGCTTCTTGCGTTTCCTGTGAACGAAATGCCGATACGCCTGCTAATTTAATATCGTCTTCTTCAGCCTTAAGAAATAATTTTTCCAAGGCTTGCCCGGCCTCTTTGCGCATCATTCGTTTTTCGATTTTTTCCTTGAAAATAAACGGTACATTTGGATAAAAAAGGTCATCAGGTCTGTATTTATCTGGAAGTGGATTTAACTTATTTACTAATACGGGAATGCTTTCAGGGTTTGCAGAGACTTTAATAGCCTCTTGTTGAACCGTGTTAATATTAGGTTCGTTTTCCTTTGAGTTAGAAGCTGAATTTTTCGTACCTACACTTTGATCGTGTATATTATCTTCTTTTTTAGGGTTATCCTTAACTGTACAGCCTAAAGTACATAATAAAATAAATGTTAGTAAAGCTATGGTGTAAATGGATCTTAACATAGTGCGGCCCCCAGGTTCAATTTGTTACTAATCCTGCTTAATATTTTATATAAAAATTAAACAATCGATATGTTAGGGAGGAAGAAAAACAATAATGAAGTGTCCTATCATTTAGTCTCTTATATCCAACACATTTCGATTAATCATTCAATATGATAATAGATCTTTTTAAAAAAGAAAATAGTCGATAGATTCCCATAATTTAAACATGAAATCGTATATCATGTATTTGTCTTTGTAAATCGTAATTATTACTATTTATAATTTGATAAAACTCACAATATCAAATAAGAAGATAAAAATCAATATCTTTAAAGTATATTCCTACTAATTTCTGTAATGCCCATTCATCTTTTCCTTCTGCACTTTATAGAAATCCCCCATATATTGACGACCATAAGGTGCTGTGTAATGAAATCCCAGTTTTGCGCAGCGGAAAGGCCATCATTTTGCTGTTCAACCCTTATGATAAACTCCTGGATTGGCTCATTTTGTTACTTTTGTTCAGATTTGCAAATAGGATTTTATAATACCAACAGTATCTAAGAATACCCCGACTAACTCCTTATCTGCGACCTGGTTTCCTATTTCTTTTAAATCGTCGTGCTGCACCGATATGTAATGGTGAATAAAATCCAAAGGGATAAACATGGAAAGAGAAAAAAATGAAAACCAAATATTGACACTTTCCAACATTATGCTATAATTCATTTTGTAATTGATAATCGTAATCATTCCTATTTGTGGTGAATAATACTTTATGAAGAAAGGAAAACCAAAAAATATAAGTGTAGAGGGTAGTTGAGATGATCCAGGAAATAGATTTTATAAAATTTAATCCAACACAAAATATGACAATTCTTGTTAAAACTAATTATCTAGTTGAAGAGTATAAGCACATTGCTTCGAAAATCATGTCATACGACAGCGTGCATGCAGAACAAGTTGGATTTATAGAAAAGCCGATAAATAATAAAGCTGCTGCTAAGTTACAAATGGCTGGAGGTGAGTTTTGTGGTAATGCTTGTATGGCACTGGCAGCTTTTATAGCATCTGAAAAAGGACTAAAGCATAATGATTTGGCGGAGATAATATTAGAAGCTTCAGGCACAGATAAATTAATAACATGTCAAATGAAAAGAAATTTAGATGAATATCACTGTCTGGTTACTATGCCTATTCCTAAAAAGATAGAACAGAGAACAATAAGTATGATGGCAACGATTTGAATATGATTATAGTGAGATACCATGAATTTATACACATTGTGATAGAAGTTGAGGAATTTAGTAAAACAGTAAGGGAAAAAGCGCAATCTTTAGCAAAGTTGCTTGGAGTAACTTTAGGTGCTAACTTGATCGGCGTTTTATTGTATAAATCGAAATCTGAGGAAATGGCTCCACTCATTTATGTCCCACATTTAGATAGTATGATATGGGAAAGGGGGTGTGGTTCCGGTACAGCCTCCTTAGGAGCCTATCTAGCCTGGAAGAATAAAGGGGAAATTGTTACAAATATAAGGCAACCCGGTGGCGATATTAAAGTATTTGCTACTTGTCATGGAGAAGAATTAACAAGCCTTATGATTGAAGGGTCGGTCCAAATAGTAGCACAAGGCAAAGCTTTTATAGATGGTTAGTTATAACATTGTACTGGGGGAAAATTAATGAATGCATTAATAACTTTTCAAGAATAATTTAAGTGAGTTTTCAGAAAAATTTGATGGTTTAGCAGGAAGTTATGATCATACAATCAATAATTGTTCAGAGTTAGAGAGTTTAATAAATGACTATTCAAAATTCATAACAAACGAGAGGAATAAAGAAGCTTGGAAACAACTAGAACTACAAGAATCTAGTGATTTGAATCAACTTGTGATGAACCTAAGAAGAAAATCGGCACTTTGTGTAGCTATTTTGGAGAAATTTCGTGCAATCAAGCTACTGGATGGAAATAGTGAAAAGGCAGACTATTTTAAAAATATAGAATCATGTATTGAAAAAGAATTTGGCAGTTTTCAAATTACTTCGGAGTCAAAAGTATTGTTAGTAGGGTCAGGTTCATTTCCAATGACGCCATTATTAATCGCTAAGCGAACAGGAGCAGAGATTGTTGGCATAGATATTGATGATGAGGCTATTCAACTTGGACGGAACGTAGTAGAGAAATTAGGAAATGGATTAAATATTAGATTAGAAAAAATTTTAGTGGAAAATCTTGATTTTACAAAAAACGTGACTCATATCATTTTTAGTTCAACTGTTGAAAATAAATATGACATATTGGATCAATTACATACATTAACGAATGAAAATGTAGTTGTTGCTATGAGATATGGTAATCAGTTGAAGTCCTTATTTAATTTTCCATCAAGAGAGGTTGATGGGCAGAAGTGGAAGATGGTTGAAGAAATATTGCGTCCAGATCATGTGTTTGATATCGCATTGTATAAAAAAGCATAGCGTACTAATTTGTAAGAAAAGGAGGTCTTTATGAATGATTTTAAGCGAGTCCTACTATTAGGTACTGGCCCTACATCTATCCAACTAGCTATGAATCTAAAAAACCAATTGAATTGCTACGTAGGAATTGTTGGGAGAGAATCTGTTCGTTCAGAAAATTTTTTTGAGGCACTTAAGGAAAGTAATCATTTAGTTCGTGTAAGCGTTCAAAATGAAAAGCATCGAACTATGCAAGGTGAATGCTTCATTGATCAAGTTTTTAGGGGTTATGGAACAATTAAGGGTGAATGGGATACTATTATTCTTGCTGTAACAACGGATGCTTATATAGAAGTATTAAAACAAATTAATAATGAGAAATTAAAACAAGTAAGGTGTATTGTTTTAATTTCTCCGACTTTCGGTTCCAATAGCTTAATAAATAATTATATGAACCAGCTTAATTCAGATGCGGAAATTATCAGTTTTTCTACATATTACGGTGATACACGATGGATGCACGATAAACCTTCTAATAATGTTTTAACAACGGCAGTCAAGAAAAAAATTCATATAGGCTCTACACATTATCCATCTAAAAATGTCGAGGGACTATGTAAGTTATATGAACAATTAGGTATTACTCTTGAAACTATGGAATCTCCAATAGAAGCAGAAACGAGAAATATTTCTTTATATGTTCACCCACCGTTGTTTATGAATGATTTCACACTACGTGCAATATTTGGAGACTTAGAAAGCAAGAAATATGTTTATAAACTTTATCCTGAGGGGCCCATTACACCATATTTAATTAGGGATATGCTGGCTCAATGGAAAGAAATCATGAATATCTTAGGGAAATTAAATATAAAAAATTTAAATCTACTTAAATTTATGACAGATGATAATTATCCCGTGAGATTGGAAAGTTTATCCCGTCATGATATAGAGAATTTTAATCATTTAGAAGCTATCCATCAAGAATATTTATTATATATACGTTATACCGCACTGTTGATCGATCCTTTTTCTGAACCAGATAAGAATGGGAAATATTTTGATTTTTCTGCTGTTCCTATTAGAAAAATGTTCGTCAATAGGGAAGGATATTTGGATATCCCTAGGATGCCTAAAGAAGACTATTATCGTATAAAAATAATTCAAGGAATTGCAAAATATTTAAAGGTAAATTGTCCAACAATAGATAAATTCATTAAAACATATGAGAATAAAATTGAAAAAGTGGCTCAATCCAATGAAGGTGAATTGCTATCTAATGCATTTGTTGTTCAAAGCTTTGATGAAGATTTGAATATGGTATGCAATGAAATAGGAAAAAGTTTAAAAACAAAAACGTTGAAATAGTCCTTAGACTAAGGTTTGTATCTGCAGGAATGGCTAAGAGCAACTTGCCATCTGTATATTTACTTGGCAAGTGGAATTTTTTCAGTTATGTAGCTTCTTATATATACTTTTGGAGGAAAATAAAGTGAAAAAAAGAAATATGTTTGTTTTCTTAACTATGCTTATGTATTTATTTGTACTAGTAGGGTGCAGTGATGAAAATGGTACTAAAAGTGATTCATCGAATAACGAAAAGAAAACAGAATTAGTTTATGCATCAGCCAAAGATATTAATGATATGAATCCTCATTTGTACGGAGGTTCAATGCCAGCTCAAGGCATGGTGTATGAATCATTAGTTGAGAATACGGAAGATGGAATTAAGCCATTACTTGCTGAATCATGGGAAATTTCTAAAGATGGAAAAGTATACACGTTTCATTTAAGAGAAGATGTGAAATTCCATGATGGGGAACCATTTAACGCAGAAGCAGTAAAGAAGAATATTGATGCAGTACAAAATAATGCAGAAAAGCATTCCTGGATTAAGCTATCAACAAAAATAGTAAGTTGTAATGTATTAGATGAGTATACGGTGGAATTGGTGCTATCAGAAGCCTATTATCCAACTTTGGTTGAATTATCTATGACTAGACCTTATGTATTCTTGTCCCCTAAGAACTTTACTAATGGAGGGACAAAAGATGGGGTAAATGGTTACAACGGTACAGGGCCATATATTCTCGCTAAACATAAAACGGATGAATATGCAACGTTTGAAGCGAATGAAGACTACTGGGGTGGCTCACCTAAAATTAAAAAAATTACTTCTAAGGTTCTTCCAGCAGGGGAGACGACATTCTTAGCATTACAAAAAGGGGAAGTTAACTTTGTATTTACAGATGATCGAGGTGCAGACAGTCTTGATGTCGAAGCAATGAATCAATTGGTGGATTCAGGGGATTATCAACTTGTCCGAAGTGAACCAATGAATACGAAAATGATCGTAGCTAATAGTAGTAAATCTGATAATCCAGTAAGTGAAACAGCTATTCGTGAAGCCATTTGGCACTCGATTGATAGAGAAACCATTAGTAAGGATATTTTAAATGGTACGGAAACAGTGGCCAATACACTATTCTCACCTAACGTCAATTATGCAGATGTCGAGTTGAAGAAAAGAGGCTATGATTTAGAGAGAGCGAAAGAACTTTTAGAAGAAGCTGGCTGGAAATTAGAGGATGGTGCTGCGGTTAGAACGAAAGACGGTAACAAATTAGCCTTGCAACTTTATTATGACAGCAATTCTTCTTCCCAAAAAACACAGGTTGAGTTTATTCAAAGTTCATTAAAAGAGATTGGTATTCAGCTAGAGATTATCGGTGAAGAGTCGACTTCAATTGCTAATAGAAGGACTACTGGTGACTATGATCTATTATTCAATCAAACATGGGGACTAGCGTATGATCCACAAAGTACAATCTCTGCTTTTACTTCTGAGGCTTCTTATTTCCATACTACAAGTGGCATTGCAAAAGCAGATGAACTTTACAAGAAGATTGATGAAGTAATGGTGTCACCTGATGAGGAAACACGAAAATCGTTATATGCTGATATTTTGACGATTGTACATGATGAAGCAGTCTTTATTCCCATTTCAAATGGCAGTGTCACTGTAGTTGCCCCCAAAAATTTAAAAGGCATATCATTTAAGCAAACGCAATTTGAGTTACCATTTGAACTGATGAACTTTGAATAGAAAAATAAATAAAAAGGGGAAGATTCCCCTTTTTATTTATGTGAAGAGTAACCTTTTAAGTATTATATTGCAGAAGTAAGTGTGTTTTTTAAATTTCTATTAAAAGGAGATTTTCTATGGGAAGTTACATCATTAAGAGACTATTCATATCAATCCCTTTACTTTTGGTCATTTCATTTTTAACGTTTATTTTAATTAATCTTTCTCCCTTAGATCCTGCTGAAGTGGTATTGCAAGTGCAAGGTGTTCCAACAATAACAGATAAATTAATTGCTCAAACGAAAGAAGAGTTGGGGATGGATAAACCATTTATTATACGATACTTCGATTGGGTTATTGCTTGCTTACAGTTGGACTTTGGGATTTCCTACGTGACAGGAAAGCCGGTTTGGTCGTTAATTGGTCCAGCTTTTCTAAATACGTTCAAGCTAACGTTGGTTTCATCTGTTGTCATTATTGTTCTATCGATACTTTTAGGTGTGATCTGTGCGATGAAAGAAGGAAAAATAATGGATAAGTCAGTTAGAGGGTTTTCATTTTTCCTAACGGCAATGCCGTCATACTGGCTGGCAATTCTTATGATTTGGTATTTTTCCGTTAAATTGGATTTATTACCAACAAGCGGAATGGAGTCGTATAAAAGTTATATTCTACCAGTTGTTGTCGTTGCGATAAGTTATGCAGGCATTTATTTTAGAGTCGTTAGAAGTTCGATGTTAAGTAATTTAAATGAAGACTACGTACTGTATGGAAGGGCATGTGGATTAACAGAGAGGAAAGTCACCATGCATATATTAAGAAATTCATTGCAAGTGGCCATTTCGATATTTTGTATGGCTATACCTATTATATTGGGAAGTACAGTCGTTATAGAAAATGTATTTGCTTGGCCAGGATTAGGAAGTTTAAGTGTTCGGGCTATTCTAGGCAGGGATTTCCCGATTATCCAAGCGTATGTTCTTATACTAGCAGTGGCCTTTGTCTTGTTTAATACGATTTCCGACATTATAAACGCTGTGATGAATCCTAAATTAAGGAATGATCTCTAAATGGGAATATTTAAAAATTTAACTAAAGATAAGTTAGGTACAATTTCTCTCTTAGTTATTATTGTAACAATGGTTGTTGGTATATTTGCCCCTATATTTGCTCCACATGACCCTGAAGAAGTAAATATGAGCCTTCGGTATGCCTCTTCATCGTGGGATTACCTATTAGGTAATGATCACTTAGGACGATGTATTTTATCCAGAATCATTTATGGCATTCGTCCGAGTTTTTTATGGGTTTTAGTTGCATTATTCATATCTGTTTTGATTGGGTCTGTTTTAGGATTTCTAGCAGGCTACTTTAGAGGAAAAGTAGATGCCACTGTTATGAGAATTTGTGACACGATGCTATCTTTTCCAGGATACGTTATGGCATTAGCTGTTGTTGGAATTTTAGGTGTGGGTCTTGAAAATATATTGATTGCGTTTATCTTGATTAAATGGGCATGGTTTGCTCGGATAATCAGAACGTCTGTTATGCAGTATGCTGAACTAGAATATGTGAAATTTGCCAAAGCATCTGGTATTAGTGACATAAAAATTATTTATATGCACATTGTTCCTGTTACATTTTCTGATATCGCAGTTATTTCGAGTAGCTCAATTGGTTCGATGATTTTGCAAATATCTGGGTTTTCATTCCTAGGGTTAGGAATTCAAGCCCCAAATGCTGAATGGGGAATGATGTTAAATGAGGCAAGGGAAGTAATGTTTACAAGACCAGAATTAATGTTAGCGCCTGGTCTAGCCATTATTATGGTAGTATCGGCATGTAATTTTTTCTCTGATGCACTTCAAGTTGCCTTAGACCCTAAATTAATTACCTCTAAAAATAAGCTTCAAGAAGATTTAACAATCACTAAAATTAAGCTTCAAAAGAGGTGGCAAAATAATCTATGAATATATTAGAAGTTAAAAATCTGAGAATATGGGATAGTAACACCGGTAAAGTGATTATCTATAATAGTTCATTCCATTTAAAGCAAGGAAGCTGTCTGGCAATTGTAGGAGAAAGCGGAAGCGGTAAGTCTATGACTTGTAGGTCAATAATGCGATTAAATAAATCCTGGCTTCACCAATCAGGAGACATTTTATTTAAAGGCGAAAACTTAAACGATCTTTCCGAAAAAGAGATGAGAAAGAAAAGGGGAAGAAACCTTTGCATGATTCTGCAAAATGGGATGAGTGCATTTGATCCTTCCTGTGTAATTGGTGTTCATTTAAAGGAAACGCTTGTTGAACATTTCGGTTGGAGTAATAAAGAAATGGAAGAAAAAATGAAAAATGCTATGGAAAGTGTCATGCTGAAAAATCCGATAGAGATTATGAATAAGTATCCACACCAGCTATCGGGTGGAATGTTGCAGCGAATAATGATTGCGTTAGCATTAGTATTAGAACCTGACATTATTATTGCTGATGAACCAACAACAGCTTTAGATACTATTTCACAATTTGAAGTCGTTGAACAATTTATAAAACTACGGGAAAGAATGGGCTGCTCGATGATCTTTGTTTCTCATGACTTGGGAGTTGTAAGGGCAATTGCTGATGAAGTTCTGGTCATGAAGGATGGAGAAATTATTGAAAGAGAAAAATCAAAAACTATATTTTCAGAACCGGAACATGAATATACCAAACATTTAGTATCTACTAGACTAGCATTGAGTAATCATTTTAAGAAAATTATGGGGAGAGCTTAAAATTGCTGAAAGTTGATAGTGTGGAGAAGTCTTATAAAAGTGGTGGACTCTTTTCAAACAAAAGACAAAAGATTTTGAACAATATTAGTTTTGAATGTGGGAGTGGCGAATGTCTCGGTATTATCGGAGAAAGTGGAAGCGGAAAATCCACATTAGGTCGTTTACTAATAGGAATTGAAAAACCTGATCGTGGAACAGTTTTATTTCAGGGGGAAAATGTAGGGGATAGAAAAGTGAGATCGGGTAACATTAGCGCTGTTTTTCAAGACTATAAATCTTCCATAAACCCCTTTTTTACAGTTGAGGAAGCCATTATGGAGCCATTAAAAATTAAGAGCAAGGTCAAAAATGAAATTCAAAACAGGATTGATAATCTATTAAATCAAGTTGGGTTAAATCCGTCCTATAGAAAAAGATATCCTCATGAATTATCAGGGGGAGAGGTTCAAAGGGTATGTATTGCAAGAGCCATTTCCACAGAACCAAAATGTATTTTATTAGATGAAGCAATCAGTTCTTTAGATGTATCAGTTCAAATACAAGTGCTTGAATTACTTAAGGAATTAAAAAACCTCTACAATATGAGCTATGTATTTATTACTCATGATATTCAGGCCGCCGCCTATATTTGCGACAGGGTCATTATTTTTAGAAATGGTCAAATTGAAGAAGTAATTAAAATCGAACAATTAAAAAACGTTCAGTCAGAATATGCTAGGAAATTATTGGACAAATTAATAACTTTTTAGATTATTTTCGAACTAGGAGGAGAAAAAATTGTGAGTGGAGCTATGTCTTGGCCGTTTCTGCGTTTATATCTGTTGGTTCTTCTTTATTTTAGTGCCAATGCCATTCTAAATGTTATTATCCCCTTACAAGGGGAATCATTAGGAGCCAGCAATACAACTATCGGCTTGATTATAGGGGCGTATTTGTTTACGACCATGTTCTTTCGTCCGTGGGCAGGTCAAATCATTCAAAAGCATGGACCGATAAAAGTGTTGCGCATTATTCTTATAGTCAATGGTTTTGCTTTAATATTATATACGATTACTGGGTTAGGCGGCTATTTAGTTGCCCGTATGTTACAAGGGGTGTCGACAGCTTTTTTTTCCATGGCATTGCAGATAGGCATTATTGATGCACTACCAGAGAAGGATCGCTCTCAGGGCATCTCACTTTATTCTTTATTCTCTTATATACCAGGTATTATTGGACCCATACTGGCATTAGGAATTTGGCAAGGAGGTATGGATTATTTTACAGCAGTGATGATAGCAATTGCCATCACTACAGGGGTGTTTGGCTATAGTGCCAAAATGGAAAAAGGAAAGGATCAACCTGTTTCAGTTAATAATGAGCAGGGAGTAAGTATGATTAAGGCATTTAGTCAGTTGGTACAAAATCCGTTTCTGTTTAAATGCAGCGTATTGATGTTAGTTACCTCCATTGTATTTGGAGCGATTACAACTTTCATACCACTGTATGCTATGCAATTAAAAAACGGCAATGCTGGAATTTATCTCATGCTTCAGGCTGGTACCGTTGTCTTTGCTCGTTTTGCTTTAAGGAAAAGGATTCCTTCAGACGGTAAGTGGCATTCATCTTTTATCATGGGGGCAATGCTTTTTTTAGCAATAGCTGCGCAATGTGTAAGCGTTTCTATAAGGGGTGGGGCT
The DNA here is from genome assembly GCF_030817135.1 of Peribacillus sp. V2I11. Taxonomy (NCBI): domain Bacteria; kingdom Bacillati; phylum Bacillota; class Bacilli; order Caryophanales; family Bacillaceae; genus Peribacillus; species Peribacillus sp. V2I11. The sequence continues at coordinate 4,574,069 of NZ_JAUSYW010000001.1, forward strand.
TTCTTTTTCTATGCAGGTGCGATTTTAATGGGGATAGCTCAGGCAATTATCTATCCAACGTTAACAACGTATTTAACCTTTGTATTGCCTAAGGTAAATCGAAATGTGTTAATTGGTTTATTTATTGCTATGGCTGATTTAGGTGTTTCGCTAGGTGGTGTCATTATGGGGCCGATAGCTGATTTTTCCTCATACTCATTTATGTATATGATTTGTGCTATCTTAGGTGTGACGATGACCATTTTTGCATATGATCGACGAAAAATATTTGTTGGGTAAATATAAAGGAGTCTTTCAAAATTTTCATATATGACTTTTGGAAGGGTTTGTTGAATTTAATATTACTCTTATAGAGGATAATCTTTTTATAGGATTCTTTTTCTTTTTAATGGCTAATTAATTATGTATGAGATAAGCCTAAATTAAGAAAGAATGTAAGTTGGCATATTGTTGTGAATTAAAATCAAAATGATCAATCTTTTTTATAAAAAATAACTCATTATAGAAAAAGCTCGTTTTGATAAAACTCTAATCAAAACGAGTATTTTTGTTTGCAGCTAAATCAGCGTTTACGGAATTTTTTAAACAAACTTTATTCCAAACCAACACCCATACTATAACCAATCAATTTCCTGATAAGCTTCGTGAGAAATTTTCTAAAGGAATGCTTTTGAATGTCTTATACTTCAAAAGGAATGAACTTGTCTGTAAAAGGCATGAAAGGATTCCTTAGACAGCCAGTCATTATTAAACCTTGAAACCTGGGCATTGGTTATCCTTTTGCGATTATGATTCTTAGTATTGGCTATCAAAGGATGTATTTGTGTTTTTAGCTACAATTTTGTTAAGGTTAGTAGCATGTATCTGAATTAAAGATAGAAAAGGAACAATTACCAGTACTGGGGGAATGTGTATTCAAATCGTAATCATTCCAATTTACAAATCGTAATAATTACGATATACTACAAATGCTAAAAAAGAGTGAATATATATCGGAGGGTAATTTCATGAAAAAGTTTAACAGAATGGTAGCTCCTGTATTTGCAATCCCACTTATGCTTGTTGGATGTCAACAAGGGGATGGTAATGAGGGGTCTGAAAATCAAATAAAGAAGGATACTGATAAGATTCAAATAGTCACTACTTTTTATCCAATGTATGAGTTTACAAAAAATATTGTTGGCGATCTTGCTGAGGTAGAATTATTAATTCCTTCATCCATAGAGCCTCATGATTGGGAACCTTCACCAAAGGATGTAGGTAATATACAAAATGCAGACTTATTCGTATATGACAGTGAGTATATGGAGACATGGGTACCTGATATCGAAGAGAGTTTAGATTCTAAAAAGTCTACGTTTGTTAAAGCGAGCGAAGGAATCACATTAATGGAAGGTGATGAGCATGAACATGCAGAGGAAGAAGAGCAAGCACATAGTCATGAAAAGGATCCACACGTTTGGTTAAGCCCTGCACTTGCACAAAAAGAAGTTGAGAATATTAAGGATGCATTAATAAAGGTTGATCCAAATCATAAGGAAGAGTATGAAAAAAATAGTGTGGCTTATATAGAAGAACTAAAGGGCCTAGATAAAGAATTTAGATCTACACTTGCAGATGTTCCAAGTAAAGAAATTATTACTCAACATGCAGCTTTTGGATACCTAGCGAATGAATATGGTCTTAAACAAGTAGCAATTGCCGGCTTGTCTACTGAAAACGAACCAAGCCCTGCTAAGCTTGCAGAATTGAAGAAATTTGCAGTAAACCATAATATAAAAACTATTTTCTTTGAAGAAGTAGCATCCCCTAAAGTAGCAAAAACTCTAGCAGATGAAATAGGGGCTGAAACTCAAGTACTTAATACCTTGGAAGGATTAAGTGAAGAAAATCAGAAAAAAGGCGCTGATTATATCCAAGTAATGCAAGATAATTTAGATAAACTAAAGGGTGCATTAAGTAAATAGTTTATGAAGTAAAAGCGTGATAAATGACATAGTTACGCTTTTTATTTTTTTGTGAAACTGGAAAGGAGTGACATGATTGAATCTTGTAGAAGTAAAAGCAATTAAATTTGGGTATGGTCATACTCCAGCACTAGACGATATTTCCTTTCAAATAAATAGTAGTGAATTCATTGGGGTTACAGGACCTAACGGTGCCTCTAAATCGACTCTGCTGCGATTGTTACTGGGCTTATTAAAGCCTTGGAGCGGAGAGATAAAAATAAGTAAAATTAATGAAAAAGGACTACCTTTAAAAATTGGATATGTACCTCAACAAATAGCTTCATTTAATGTTGGTTTTCCAAGTACTGTTATAGAGTTGGTCCGTTCCGGGAGATTTCGTAAAGGAAAATGGTTTGCTAGATTGACTGCTCTTGACGAGAAGGTTGTTCAAAATGCTTTGGAAATGGTTGGGATGTGGGAATTTAGGAACCATAAAATCGGAGCATTATCTGGTGGTCAAAAACAAAAAATCTGTATAGCACGTGCTTTAGCAGCTGAACCAGACTTTCTTGTACTTGATGAACCAACAACCGGAATGGATTTTGAAAGTAGAAAAAATTTTTATGAATTTATGAGCCATCGAGTTAAGGAGCACAACTGTACGGTCTTGATGGTAACCCATGATCAAGAAGATGTAAAACCTTTTCTTGATAAAATCATTCATCTTGAGAAGGGAGAACGAGATACATGGAAATGTTTGACCTTGAATTCATGCGAAGGGCATTTTGGGCAGGAGGATTAATTGCTATCATTGCCCCAATACTGGGAGTCTTCCTCGTATTAAGGAGACAAGCGTTAATGGCTGATACCCTCTCACACATTTCCTTAGCTGGAGTAGCTGTCGGTTATTTCATTCATACTGATTTAACGCTTTCAAGCTTTCTTGTTGTTATCATTGGTGCCGTCGCAGTAGAGTATATGCGCAGAGCTTACCATTCTTATTCTGAGGTTTCCATTGCTGTATTAATGGCTGCTGGTTTATCTCTTGCCCTCTTTTTAATGAGTATTAGTGCTGGTGGCATGACAACTAATGTGGAGCAATATTTATTTGGTTCCATTGTAACTATCAGTGATCGGCAAGTATATACCATGCTGATTATTACCCTAATAGTTCTCCTGTATTTTTGGATATTAAAAAGGCCCTTATTTTTGTTAACATTTGATGAAGATACTGCATTTGCTAGTGGGATTAATACACATATTCTGTCACTCTCATTCAGTATTTTAACTGGACTAGTAATAGCGGTCATTATCCCTACAATTGGTGTACTGTTAGTATCAGCCCTGCTAGTCTTACCGGCTGCCTTTTCAATAAGGATAGCAAAAGGTTTCAAATGGGTAATTATTACCGCGATAATTACTGCTTTTTCCGGCATCATCACCGGTTTAAGTACATCATATTATTTGGGAACTCCTCCAGGAGCAACTATTACCTTGCTTCTTGTTATCATCTTATTACTGGGATTTGTTTTTCAAAAGATTTACTTTTTAAAAAGAAAAGGTCATTGATATGTACTAAAATGTTTTTTTGTTAACTTAGGGAAACCGTAAATCTTTCTGAGAGAAGAAGTGCCAATAATCATCTTACAGGGATAAAATGCGCACCTTCTCTTTAGAAAAATGAATAATTTTATTTATTCACATTCCAATATTTTAAATCATTTCATTATCTATTGTATTTGTCAGCAGTATCGTGTATATCGAAATTAACTATTTTTTACGCACTAATTAAAGAGTTTATGAAAAAAATAAAGAAATATACTTCTTTGATTTTATAATGAAAATATGATTTAATTTTAATGTAAATCGAAATGATTCCGATTTTAGGTGAATATAAAAATGATAGATTATTTAAGACATATGTTTGGGGCGGATTATTTAACTTTAATTTCTTAAAAAGAGATTATTCAATAAGGAAAGGAGTTAATAATGAACTTACAGTATGAAATAAATTCTGTTTTAACTAGAACGGGTTATAAGATGACGAATAAAAGAAAACTATTAATTAAATTGATAAGTAACAGAAACAGTGAATTTATTTCCGCCAGAATTCTTCATAAAGAGGCTAAATTAAAAATCCCCGGTATCAGTTTAGATACGGTTTACAGAACATTGTTTTTGTTGGAGAAAAAAGGATTTATTGAGAAGAAAGGTATGTGGGAAAGAGAATGTAAATATCAATTAGTGTCTGAAAATACGAGGAGTATGATAAAATGCTTGAATTGTGGGAAAAGTGAATCTCTGGATAAAGATAACTGTCCTATTGATTTCTCAAAGTTTTCCTTTAATAATCAATATAAATTACAAAGGTTTGAGTTTTATGGGTACTGTTACGATTGCTTAGAGAAATAGGTAGTAAATCACGTTACATCAAGGGTATTGAATTATAGATATACAATAGTTAATTAAAAATAGTGCCCTAATCACTTACATAACATAAACAAGTTCAACATCGAATTGTAATAGTAGATTATGTCTATAGATTGTCTCTAAACTTAATAAAATAAATCGTAATTGTTTCGATTTATGTTGTGAAAAAGAGCAAGGAAAAATGGAAAATAGGATTCATGATAAACGAGATTCATTTAGCAGAGGTAATAAGCTTTTTATAAAAGGAGGAATATACATGATTACGATTATAGGAGGAGGCCCAGCAGGGATTGGTATGGGTGTTCTATTAAAGCAGAATGGAATAGATGATTTTATTATTTTAGAGAGGGATCAAGTTGGTTCAACATTCTTTCAATGGCCTGAAGAAACAAGGTTTATCACACCATCTTTTACTGCTCATGGTTTTAGTTATTTAGATTTAAACGCGATTTTACCTGATACGTCACCTGCATATACTTTTGGAAAAGAACACTTATCAGGGGAGGAATATGGCGAATATTTATGTATGATTGCTGAACACTACAAGTTGCCAGTCAGTGAAAATACACAAGTACATATAGTAGAAAAAAGGGAAGAAAAGTATTGGGTACAAACAAGCGAAAAGGGTGATGGTTTTTTCTCAGAATCAGTGATTATTGCTTGTGGCGAATTCCAATTTCCAAAACGTCCTTTTAAATATGGTATACATTACGGCGATGTTACCTCATGGAAAGAAATTGAAGGGGATAGAATCATTATTGGTGGTGGTGAGAGTGCAGCGGATGCGGCCTATCACTTAAATAAAGATGGGAGAAAAGTGGATGTATATTACTCTGCGAAACAGTGGTTTGATATTGATGTAGATCCTAGTAGGACCTTATCACCATTTACAAGAGAAAGGCTTGAATCAACAAAAGCGCTTAATGGAATCTTTGAACATCCAATGAGTAGAGCAATCTCCGTCGAAAAGGACGATGAAAATGACATGTTTCTCGTTCAATTCGAGAATGGTGATGTTGTAGAAACTAAATGGGAACCAATTATCTGTACTGGTTTTGGGAGCGGTGCGAAGCAATTCAAGGAGTTATTTGAATGGAACGAAGAAGGACTACCAATCTTAACTGAAAAGGATGAGTCCACGCTAGCCCCTTCAGTATATTTGATTGGACCGAATGTAAGGCAAAGTAATACAATTTTTTGTTTTATTTATAAATTCCGCCAAAGGTTTGCCATTATTGCTGAGGATATCATTTTCCATCATAATCTTCCTCGCAATCAAGATATTTTTGAATTGTATAAGAAGTCTGCCATGTACCTTGATGACTTATCATGTTGTGAGAAAGGGTGCGCCTGTTAGGAGATTAATATGAAAATTGTATTATTAGGTTTAGAATCATCGGGAAAAACTACGCTACTTAAAGGATTATTACAAAAAAATTTCCCTACTCAGGGATCTAATGTTAAAGGATCTACCTCTACAATACTAGAAGTGAATGAAAATCAGACCCGGTATATGGATACACCTGGAATCCGTATAGGAAGTGAATTAGTCTCAAGTCAATATACAAGAAAAAAGATAAAATCTGCAGATCAATATTGGTTTATAGTTAGAGGCACCCACTTTAAAGAGGAGATTGAAGTATTAACAGAAGTTTTCCCTTTTGAAGATAAGCCGATTGCTATCATAGTTAGCTTTGAAGATAAAATGGATCAAGAATCACTAAATGAATTAAATGATTTTAAAGAAAAAAACAAATTCCCTTTATTTTTAATGGACACACGAAGAGTTGATTCAAGAGTTGGGGATAAAATACGTGAGTTAGCAAGATCAGTTACTTTTGCAGAAAGTGTGAAAATTAATAATTTACGTATAAAAAAAATAAAGGATTTAAAATCACTGTTCCAAGTGCGAATCTTAGGGCCATATGTGGCTTTTATAACATTACTAGTTATCTATTCCCTCCCAATCATTTTAGCCTACCAGTTTTCAAAAAGAGTAGAGGGCATTGTAGAATCAACCATTGTTAATTCTCTTATTAGATGGAGTGGAGGGGCTCCTGAAACCTTAAAAACTGTGCTCTTTGGAGATTTTGGACTACTATCATTGGGAATCTACTCCTTCATTTGGGCTTTTCCGGTTGTGGTTTTATTCGGCTTAGCTATTGCGATTACAGAAGAAAGTGGATTAAAGGATCAAATTACAGATGCACTTGATCCACTTATGAGAAAAGTTGGTTTAACCGGACAAGATCTTGTTCCTATCATTAACGGTTTTGGATGCAATGTTGTTGCAATACAATCTAGTCGAAGTTGCAACATTTGTACTAGGAAGAACTGCATTTCAGTTATTTCCTTTGGCTCTGCCTGTAGCTATCAGCTAGGAGCGTCTCTATCTGTCTTTGGTGCTTCAGGACATATCTTTCTTATTATCCCGTATATATTCATCTTAATATTAATATCACTTATTCACGGAAAAATTTGGAATAAAAAAACATTGATTCCAATGTTTAAAAAAAGAGAGACTTTCTTGCAATGGCCTTCCGGACAAACTTTATCCTATAGACTAAAGCCTGTATTAAGTCAATTTCTTGTCCAAGCTATGCCAATTTTTTTAATTATCTGCCTGGTTGCTTCATTATTCGATTTTCTGGGATGGATGGAAATTTTAAAGGAGTTTATCGCACCATTATTGGTTGTTATTGGCCTATCCACTGATTTAGCACCTGCATTTGTTGCAAGCTTATTCCGTAAGGACGGAATATTATTATTGAATGAAGGTTCCGGAATTATGGCAGAACAAATAGCGGTAGGAGAACTATTTATTGCAGTTTTCCTCTGTAGTACATTTACTGCCTGTTTAGTAACCTTAGTAAAAATTATGAAAGAACTTTCTTTTAAAGAGGCATTCTTATTAGCTGGAAAACAAATGATTACAAGTATTTTAAGCGTTATTTTGTTTTCCATTCTTTTATCGTTGTACAATTAAGTTTCTCACTTACGATCATAAATAGGGAACCAATGATGTAGTTAGTACAATGGCAAATACTTTGGTCAAAAAAATGCGACATCAAGTAGAATTTATAAGGATTTAGAACTCTAAAGAAAGAGATACAAGAATATTTTTATAAAAAAAACTTGTAAATAGTAATCGTTACGATTTATAATGGTATAGCTATTAACCATAGCGGGAGAGAAAAAGCAAACCTTAATAATAAAGTATAGCTGTGTATTATTACATATTAAATCGTAATAGTTTCGATTTGTACAATTAATGATATAAGGGTGCTTTTTGAAAGGAGTGAAAATGTGGGTTCGAAAAGAATTCCAGTTACAGTACTAAGTGGTTATCTTGGTTCAGGAAAGACAACACTGCTAAATCACATTTTAACTAATCGGGATAATCTTAAAGTAGCTGTTATTGTCAATGATATGAGTGAAGTAAATATTGATGCTACCTTGGTGAAAAAAGGGGGATTTTCTAAAACCAATGAGAAACTGGTAGAAATGCAAAATGGCTGTATATGCTGTACTCTTAGAGAAGATTTACTGATCGAAGTGGAAAAGCTTGCACAGCTAGGAGATATTGATTATATCGTTATAGAATCAAGTGGAATAAGTGAACCAATACCCGTAGCTCAGACCTTCACCTATGTTGATGAAAATTTGGGAATAGATTTGTCTAGATTATGTAAGCTGGATACTATGGTTACAGTTTTAGATGCTAATCGTTTTTGGCATGATTACGCATCCGGGGAAACTCTATTGGATCGTAAGCAGGCAGTTGATGAAAATGATGAGAGGGAAATAGCCGATTTATTAATTGATCAAATTGAATTTGCTAATGTGATTGTACTGAACAAAGTCGATTTAGTATCGTCAACAAATGTTCAAGAACTAAAATCAGTTTTACAAAAATTCAATCCAGAGGCCCGTATTATTGAGAGTGAATATTCACGTGTACCACTTACTCAAGTTCTAAACACAGGACTTTTTGATTTTGAGACCTCCAGTCAGGGGGCAGGGTGGCTTAAAGAATTAAATGAAGAGCATGTCCCAGAAACAGAAGAGTATGGTATAGCATCATTTGTATATCGCCGCAATAAGCCATTCCACCCAGAAAGGCTAATGAATTGGATACATAATTGGCCAGTAGAGGTGGTACGCTCTAAAGGATTTCTTTGGTTAGCTACACGAAACGACATTTCCGGAATTCTCTCGCAAGCTGGACCTTCTCTAACTATTCAGGCAGCAGGAAATTGGATAGTGAGTTATCCCGAAGAAGAGCGAATGCAAATTTTAAAAGATGAACCAGAACTCTTGGATAATTGGGACGAAACATTTGGTGACCGAATAATCGAATTGGTTATGATTGGAATTAATATGAATCTAAAAGAAATTGAAAAAACCTTGGACGAATGCTTACTTACGGAAGCAGAAATGAATCAAGATTGGTCGGAATTTAAAGACCCACTACCTTCTTTTTAACAAAATGAATAAATATAAAACAATGTAGGAGGAAAAAAGATGAGAATTAATATTACGTTAGCATGTACGGAAACTGGAGATCGCAATTATATTACTACAAAGAATAAACGAAATAACCCGGATAGAATTGAACTAATGAAATATTGTCCACGATTAAAAAAACGTACGTTACACAGAGAAACCAAATAAAGCATTAAGAGAATAAATTAAATAAGCAAAAGCATTTATAATAAAACGTAATCATTTCGATTTGCAAAAGGGGCATTATTATGGCGAAAAAATCAAAAGTTGTTAAAGAACAAAAAAGGCAGGAGATGGTGATGAAATATGCAGCCATTCGTGCAGAGTTAAAAGAAAAAGGTGATTTTGAAGCACTAAGAAAACTTCCTAGAGATTCTTCACCTACACGGCTTAAGAACAGATGTGAAGTAACTGGAAGGCCTAGGGGATATCTAAGAAAGTTCAAAATGTCTAGGATTGCTTTTAGAGAGTATGCTCACAAAGGTCAAATACCGGGTGTGAAAAAAGCTAGTTGGTAAAATATTCAATCTTCCAACTACCAGATGTTAAAATCTGGTAGTTGGTGTTTTTATGGAAATATTAAGGGGGGAATATATGGAGCGGATTAATCCTATCTTAATGGAATTTTTACTTCGAAGTGTTATCAAAAAATTACCTGATATACATAGAGAAGTTTACCAGTATATTGAGAGTATGGAATATCAATTAGAGGAAGTTTCTGTGGATGAAAAACAATTTCTTCAGTTAATGATTGAGAAATCTCCATTTAAAGCGGCAGCAGACCACTTCTCTCTCCATATCTCTACAATAAAGGAAATAATGGATGAGGCACAAATGGAAATAGATAAATCTATAGATAAACGGTGTAATCGAATTAAATGGATTGATTATACCGATAAATTAAAGCAATCCGATAAAACTACCCAGCGAACATTTATCTTTTTATCTTAAACTTAAAACCATTTGCGCAAAAGATAACTTAACCATTCTAATTTAAGTATTGAGTTATTTTCCAATGATACTTCATTAATTTCCTTTTGAGTTAAGGGAAAAAGACTAATCTGGTGACTAGTTCAATAGCATTATGTATGGCCCAATTTACCCTCACGATTTAAGATTGGTTGCATGCTATAAACTCGGTATATTGACTCGGTATATTGATGAAAAAAAACAAATTAAATGAAGGGCATTCTGCACATACACCCGAGACCGAAGAGTATGGAATATCATCGTTTATTTATGCAAGAAGATTGCCTTTTAATTCAGATGCAGCCTATTATGAAGAAATGAGTAAAGATATTAATAAGTTTAAGGGAAACTGGGGGTAAACCTTTTACAGGGTTGGCTCTTCTTTTAGTGAGCTGATTAACCTTAGGAGTAACCCCCATAACAGGCAAGTGTTCGGACTGCCTTCAAGTAAACCTATAGTTCATTCATGGTAATTGCATATCAAACCAACCTTTTAACAGTTAATTTTTAAATGACGTAATTAAATCTGATGCTAAAAGATTAGAGCCACTTACTCCTTTCAAATATTTTAAACTTCCCTCACTCGACCAATCAATGTTTTGAATATTGGTTAAACTCTTAGAAATTTCAGTATTGTTCAAATGATTAGACATAAAATTATAGTTCTCTGAAATATTAGTGTTTCCAGCAATAGATAAAGCATTTAAACAAAATATATATTAGTTAATCTATATTTTTTGTAATCTCTCCATTGATTAGGCAATATATTTTAATTTCATTAAAGTAATAGAGTGAAATATATATAATTTTTTCTTTGGGTATTTCTGCTAATTCTGACTTTATCCGTCAATAATTTAAAAAATTATGGATGTTTTGTAGTGTGATATGCTTTTCTTTATTTCTCTTACCAATAAGAGTTCCGATGCTGTAAAAAGGGCTATCAGGATCAGGATTAATAATAAGTTGGTTGCAAACCAGCTAAGATTATCGTTGTTTCTTTTCAAATATCTGCTTAATGAAGATCCAATTCCTTTAGCTTTTGTATTGAAAATTAAAAAATTCAATTTCTGCATCTTCATCTAAACAGTGAAAGGCTAGGAAGGGCACATTTAACATCGCACTTGCTTCTTATTATATATACTCCGAATTTCCCCTAATCTATCCACCATCCATAGTTTGCCCATTAATCTCCCTATATTTGGAGGATTATTATCAGAATCCTGAAATTCCCACTCTTCACCGAAGTTAAGCAATCATTTCATGCTTCCTATAGAACAGTTCAGTAAAAACGAAGTCATATCTAGCCGATTGTGATAATTAAGGTATAATGATAGGGGAAAGATATTTTGTAACGGATTAGGTGAAGATGATCATGAAGCTAATCATTGCGGAGAAACCAGATCAAGGTTCAACGCTAGCAGCTCAATTTAAAACGAAGAAACAGCAAGGCTATATAGAAATCATGCCGAATGAACTTTTCCCCGATGGAGCTTATGTAACTTGGGCCGTCGGGCATTTATGTCAACTCGTTTCGCCGGAAACCTATCATTCAAAATGGAAAAAATGGTCGATGGAAACGTTGCCGATGATTCCTGAGAAATTTCAATATGAAGTGACCGGACAGAAGGCAAAGCAATTCAATGTCGTAAAGACTTTGCTTAGGAAACCGGAAGTCGATGAAATCATTCATGCAGGTGATGCCGGGCGTGAAGGAGAATTGATTGTACGCAATATCGTTAATCTATGCAATGTCAATAAACCGATGAAACGGTTATGGATTTCCTCTTTGACCCCAAAAGCGATTTATGAGGGGTTCCAAAATCTGAAGAACGAAGAAAAAACCAGGCCGCTCTATTATGAAGCGTATACGAGAGCTTGTGCGGATTGGGTTGTGGGAATGAATGCGTCGAGAGCGTATAGTATTTTATTGCAACAAAGGGGCGTTTCGGATGTGTTTTCAGCTGGAAGGGTGCAAACACCGACTCTAGCTTTGATTGTGAAGCGGGAATTGGAAATTGAGCAATTCAAGTCTGAGCCGTTCTGGGAAGTGTTCGCTGACTTCAAGATGGATGGAAAGAAATATCAGGGGAAATGGCAGCAGAACAATGATCCGAGAATCAAGACAAAAGAAATGGCTGAAAAAATTGCCGCCTTTTGTAAGGGTAAGGAAGCTGAAATAGCTGAAATGGATACAGAAAGGAAAGAATTTCAGCCGCCTTTGTTATTTAATCTATCGTCATTGCAAGCGACAGTAAACAAGATTTATAAATATTCACCGAAACAGACGCTTGATATTGTACAAAGTTTATATCAAAAAGGGATCGTTTCTTATCCACGGTCAGATTCCAATTATGTGACGGAGGGGGAAGCCGAAACATTTCCTGATATTTTGCAAAAACTAAGCGGATTTTCGGAATATGAATCCCTGTTTCCTTTGCCTCAACCGAACATCATGAATAATAAACGGTTTGTAAATGAAAAGAAAGTGACTGATCACTATGCCATTATCCCGACGGAGCAGGTAACGGACCCAAAGCGGCTTTCCGCTGAAGAACGGAATATATATGACTTGGTGGTACGCAGGTTGATTGCGGCCCATTATGAGAAAGCCATATTCGATTACACCACCATTAAGACGCTTGTCGATAAGCGTGCCGAATTCATTTCTAAAGGCAAGCAGCAGATTCAAGAGGGATGGCGCAAAGTGATTTTCCAAAATGACAAGGATGATGATGATATCATTTTGCCGTCCGTTTCAAAAGGGGATTCTGGAAAGGTCGCCAATATAAAGGTGAAAGAAGGAAAAACCCAGCCTCCTAAGCGCTATACAGAAGGTCAGCTGATCACTTTGATGAAAACTGCCGGAAAGCATCTGGATAATGAAGAGTTAGAAAAGGTGTTGATGAAAACCGAGGGTCTTGGAACCGAAGCAACTCGGGCTGGCATCATTACCATGCTCAAAGACCGTAAATATATCAATGTGAAAAAAAACCAGGTATTTGCGACAGATAAAGGGAAAGTGCTGATTACTGCCATCGGGGAGAAAATCCTGGCTTCACCCGAGATGACAGCCAAATGGGAACAGCGTTTAAGAGAAATTGGTGAAGGAAAGGCTTCAGCTGGCGGCTTTATGGAAGCTGTTAAAAAGATGTCAGCAAAAATCATCAGTGATGCCGTGGAATCATCGGAAAGCTGGGATTTTCAGGGGTTGGACACCGAGTCGATTCAACGGAGCGGCCCTAAAAAGAGAAGCTCGGCATCTATGGGCAGCTGTAAACTATGTGGTTCTAAGATTGTCGATAAAGGGGAATTCTATGGATGTGTAAGTTATCAAAAAACAAAGTGTAACTTCACTATCTCCAAAAAAATCCTTAATAAGAAAATCAGTCAAGCAAATATAAAAAAGCTGTTGTCGAGCGGTGAAACGGATTTAATAAGCGGTTTTACAAAAGGGGAAAAGACCTTTGATGCCATTTTATCATGGTCCGATTCTGAAAAGAAGATCAGTTTTACATTTCCAACAGAACAAAACGTCAAGCAAACTTGAGAAGAAACACTTCATTAAAGGCGCCCGAGACGATATCTTCTTGTTTCGGGGTCGTTTATATAGTAAAATTTTTAGATATGCGTTTGAATGGGAGGATTCCGAATGCCTACACCGAGCATGGAGGATTACATAGAACAAATTTATTTACTTATTGAAGAAAAAGGATATGCAAGAGTTTCCGATATTGCCGAAAATCTTTCCGTCCACCCATCTTCTGTTACAAAAATGGTTCAAAAACTTGATCAGGAAAAATATTTGATATATGAAAAGTACCGGGGTCTCGTTTTAACTGCAAATGGGAAAAAAGTTGGTAAAAGGCTCGTATACCGTCATGAACTTTTAGAACAGATGCTAAGGTTGATTGGGGTCAAGGAAGAAAATATTTATCATGATGTAGAAGGAATTGAACACCACCTTAGTTGGAATGCCATCGATAGGATTGGAGACCTGGTTGAATTCTTCGAAGAATCTCCTGACCGTGTCGAGGATTTACGAAAGATACAAAAAAGAAATGAAGAAAATTCAAAATAAGCTGCCGCTGGCAGTTTTTTTTATGTGTTTGAAAATCATCTGTTTTCTTGAACCGGGCATTGTTCATTTTACAAATAAGGTGTACAAAGCAGCGACGTTTTAAAAGAGGATTTTTTAATTATGAGCAGAATAGCTATAAAGAAGCCCCGGTATTTTGATTCGGGAAAATATTTTTCAGGAACTTATTTAATTAGGGGTTAAATGGGAGGGTGAATTTCTGATGAATTTACATACATGGCATAAAGAGTCGAAAAAGGAATGGGATGTTTTTGCACCTATGTGGGTGAAGAATTCGCAAGAAATGTGGGAAACGGGGAGCCGGAAAAACATTATTCCTTTCTTTTCTGAATATGTCCCGTCGGGAGTGAAGGTGGCTGACATAGGCTGTGGAGATGGAGTTGGTTCCTTGAAATTGGCCGAAGCGGGATTTAAAGTAACCGGAGTAGATTTATCCAATGTGATGATTGAATTTGCAAAGGGAAAAACTGCTCAACAACCAGAACTTTCTTTTCTGCAAGGAGATTTTTATAATCTTCCATTCAAAGATGAAGAAATGGATGCGGCAATGGTCATTAATTCTTTGGAATATACGGGTGAACCATTAACGGTGATGAAGGAAATTCAACGGGTAGTAAAGCCTGGCGGTTATGTCTGTTTCGGGATACTTGGTCCAACAGCTGAACCACGAAAAAAATTCAGTTTTCAACGGTTATTAGGGGATAAAGTCATCATGAATACAATGCAACCTTGGGAATTTGAAAAAATGGCTTTAGAAACGGGATGGAAGGCAGTTGCTGATACCGGCGTTGCAAAGAGAGGGGTGGACTATACAAAACTGGGGCATTTTTCAAAGGAATTGAAGCAAGCTGTATCGTTCATGTGGCTGTTCCTTCTTCAAAAAGAGGTGGGGCAGTGATGGAGAAGTATCAAATCGATCAATTCGTTGAAAAGACGAAACAGCAGGATAAAGGGCAAGGCTTATTTGAACTTGAAACGGAACGAATTCTGGAGATTAATTTGGAAAAGCAGATTTGGGCAAAAATGGGGACGATGGTCTCTTATCGCGGACATATTAAATTCGAGCGGGAAGGCATCTTGGAGCATGGCCTTGGAAAACTCTTCAAAAAAGCCTTGACTGGTGAGGGTGCATCTTTGATGAAAGCGACTGGAAGCGGCAAGCTATACGTCGCGGATCAAGGGAAGAAGATTTCTATTTTACAGTTAAATTGTGAATCGATCTGTGTTAACGGAAATGATTTACTTGCATTTGAGCCGGGGATTCAATGGGATATAAAAATGATGCGGCGCATTGCCGGGTTATTGGCGGGGGGATTGTTCAACGTAAGGCTCGAGGGAAGAGGCATGGTCGCATTCACTTCCCATTATGAGCCGCTTACTTTAATGGTGGAACCTGGGAATCCGGTCTATACGGATCCGAATGCCACAGTAGCTTGGTCAGGTGAATTGCAGCCTGAATTCGTAACGGATGTTTCATTGAAGTCTTTCTTTGGAAGGGGAAGCGGCGAATCCGTTCAAATGAAATTCGAAGGTCAAGGATTTGTGGTCGTCCAACCCTTTGAAGAGGTATATTTCGGTAATAAGGAATCATGAAACAAACAACCTGAGTCAGAAACTCAGGTTGTTTGTTTCATGATAATCGGAAGTGGCTGCCCAAAAAACGATTCACTTAAAAGTGAAAGCTTCTTTTTTCTTACCCTTTCAATCCCACTCATAAGGGGTTGATTGGTAGACATAATAGTTCAGCCAATTCGAGAACATCAGGCTGCAATGGCTCTTCCAGCGGTGAAGAGGTACCTTGGTCGGATCGTTATCAGGAAAGTAATTTTCAGGGAGTTGTGTATTGATCCCACGCTCCCTATCGCGCTTGTATTCTTCACCTAGGGTATCGGCATCATACTCGAAATGTCCGGTAACCATAATTCTTTTTCCATCAACCGAAGCAGCCATCAATACACCAGCTTGATCGGACTGTGCGAGTACCTTCAATTCAGGATGGTTAATTAATTTTTGATAGTCAATATCCGTATGGCGTGAATGAGGGGCCATAAAATAATCATCGAATCCGCGGACTAGATTTTCATTCGGTTCAAGGACCTCATGGGTGTATACGCCGAAGCATTTCTCCGGAAGTTCGTATTTGCCTATACCATAATGATGGTACAGTGCAGCTTGTGCCCCCCAACAGATATGTAGGGTGGATGTGACATTTTCGCTTGACCAGTTCATGATATTCTGCAGTTCTTCCCAATAATTAACGTCTGAAAATTCCAGCTTTTCTACTGGAGCGCCTGTAATGATCAAGCCGTCATATTTCTTCGTGCGAATATCATCAAATGATTTGTAAAATTGATCTAAATGAAATTTACTTGTGTTTTTTGATTCATGGGTACTCAAGCGCAGGAATGATATATTTACTTGAATGGGAGTATTGCCAAGAAAGCGCAGTAACTGGGCCTCCGTTTTTTCTTTCTCTGGCATTAGGTTTAAAATTAATATATTCAATGGACGGATTTCCTGATTGGTAGCTCTTTCCTCATCCATTACGAAGATATTTTCCTGTTCTAAAATTTCCCTTGCCGGCAGTTGTTCCGGAATTCTGATTGGCATGATTAGCCTCCTTCTTCAAAAATCATAATATTTTAATTATATAGAAAATTATTGAATAGAAAAGCTATTTTAATAATTTCTTGTAAATCCCGAAGGAAAAGGCCTGCAAATGGTAAAATGGGAAGAATGAATACATAAACTATGAAGTTGGAGAGGTGTTTTGAGATTGTTTGATCCTACAGCATTTGAGAACATGAAAGTGGTATTGGAAGGAGCGGTTTACGACCGTGACTTCATTGGAGATATATTGGTCATAAACCGTGATGATATAGTGAATCTCTCAACCATGTCCAGATCATATAAGATTGAGATGGAATTGAAAAAACCACTCGCGCCTTTTTCGATTAGCGGTGCCATTGAGTTACACGCTTCCCTGCAGAACCTAAGTTCGGAGTTGCTCGATGCCGATAATGAAGATATGCATTCGGGCTGCACGGTCAATATTTTCATTTCTTTTCCCAAAAAGCTTGATGAAGTGAATGCTGAACAATTGTTGAACGACCTGGAAAAAATTTGGGGAGATCAGAGAATCATTACAGTGACGACCAGCGATACGGTCAGTAAAAAAATGCAACCCGTTACTTCTTCTATATATAAAGTTTCATTTGGAAGGCTTGTAAAAGAAGAGCAAATGGATGATTTGGAAGACATGGTAGAGTATTTGATTCAATCCATACAAGCAGTGAAGATTTCGGGATGATAGGAAAAGGATAAAAGTTGGTAAACCTACCTTTAAATACTGTAAAATGAATCATCATACTAAAGGGAGAGATCATACATGTCCATTTACGAATTTGAAGTCAATAAAATCAATGGCGAAACCATCTCGCTTGAGGAATATAGAGGGAAAGTGATGATTATAGTGAATACCGCAAGCAAATGCGGTTTTTCGCCACAGTATGATGATTTGCAAAGCCTGTATGTACAATATAAAGAGGATGGGGTTGTCGTGCTTGGTTTTCCGTGTAATCAGTTTTTGAATCAGGAGCCTGGTGATGATCTGGAAATCGATTCATACTGCAAATTGAATCATGGTGTAACATTCCCGATGTTTGCAAAAGTGAATGTCAATGGAAAGGAAGCCCATCCCTTATTCAGCTATTTGACTGAAAATGCTCCTGGAGTGATGGGGTCCAAATCGATAAAATGGAATTTTACAAAGTTTTTGATTGATCGTGATGGAAATATCGTCAGTCGGTATGCTCCTAAAACAAAACCTCTGGAAATGGAAGATGATTTAAAAAAATTATTATGAAGAATGATATCGAGTCCAACGGAAGCTTTAGTTGGACTCTTTTTTTGAGGTAAGTAATTTAATGCATGCATCCGTTTTTTTAAGGGGACAGATGGTTTGGATGTTGAATATAATAGAAGACACAAATGAGGGGGGAAACCATGGAACGAATTGCATGGGTAACAGATAGTACGGGAACTTTAGACGAAGAATTATCATTGAATGAACATGTATACGTCGTTCCGATGGTCGTCATCATCGATGGGAAGGAATATGAAGATGGCGTCGACCTATTACCTGAGGAATTATACCGGCGGATGAGTGAGGAAAAAATCACCGCCACTACGTCACAGCCCTCGGTCGGCAGATTCCAAGAGTTATATAAGGAGCTTGAAAAACGCTATGATCGAATCATAGCCGTACACCTTTCAAGTGAATTGAGCGGGACCGTTTCCGCGAGCAGGCAAGCTGCACAAATGGTTACGATCCCCGTTGACGTTTTTGATACTTTACTTATTTCCTTTCCAATGCTATTAATCTTGAAAAAGCTCATGCATTATATTGATAATGGCGAATCCATCAATGATGCCTTCGTCAAAACGAGGATGTATGCGGATAACCATGAAACCTATGTATTAATAGGTTCTTTAGATCAGCTGCATCGCAGCGGCAGGTTAACAAACGCACAGTTTATTCTAGGAAGCCTATTGAGCTTTAAACCCATCATTTCAATCGAAAAAGGTCTGCTTCACACTAAATCTAAACCTCGGAACCTTAAAAAAGCGGAAAAACAGATCTTCACTGATTTTCGCAGATCAGTCGAAGCGGGAAAAGTAAAAGAATGCACCATATTATATGGTGCAGTGTCGGAGCAGGCACAAAGATGGAAAAAGATGATTTCCGAAGAATTTCCTCATGTGTTGACCCATGTATCCCCACTGGGCAGTGCCATCGGGGTGCATACCGGTGAACAGACGATTGGGATCAGTTGGTTCAATGAAGATTAAAGCACACCATTATTGAGAACCATGGTAAAATAGAAAGGACATGGAGTGGTGAAATGAAACAAACGATGATTGAATTAACGGAGAAGTATGTATATGACCAATTGAATTCTGATGCCAGCGGCCATGATTGGTTCCATATCGATCGGGTTCGTAAGCTGGCTTTACATATTGCAAAAGAAGAACGAAAAGGAAATGAATTCATCATTGAATTGGCGGCTCTGCTTCATGATATCCCGGATGATAAACTAAACCAGGATGCCGATGGAGGCTGGAAAAAGCTTGACCTTTGGTTTGATGAAATAAAGTTGGATATTGATAGTGTGGATGCCATCAAACAGATCATCAATACAATTTCATATAGTGCACGGCAGTTGAAGCTTCCTTCGATCGAGGCTGAAATTGTTCAGGATGCAGACCGCTTGGATGCAATTGGTGCCATTGGCATAGCCAGGACATTTGCATTTGGCGGAAAAAAGGGACAACTTATGTATGACCCTTCATTGCCCATAAGGGAAAATATGACCAAGAAGGAATACAGGAATGGCAAAAGCTCTTCCATTCATCACTTTCATGAAAAATTATTGCGTTTGCAAGATATGCTCAATACTTGTACGGCCAAGAAGATTGCAAGTGAAAGGCATGAATATATGGTAGGGTTTTTAGAGGAATTTAAAAAGGAATGGGATGTACGATTATGAAAGTTTTTAGCATGGAATATGTAATGAAAACCCAAGGGGAAAAGCTGCTTTTTAAAGATGTCTCTTTTTCCATTACCGAAGGGGAAAAAATCGGGATCGTTGGTATAAACGGCACCGGTAAATCGACATTATTGAATATCATCGCAGGGTTGGAAGACAGTGATTTAGGAACGAAGGATCATCCGAATGATTATACGATTTCCTATCTATCCCAAGATCCGCATTTTGATGAGAAATTGACGATCATGGAGTATATGTATGAAAGTTCAACTCCTGTATTTTCGCTGATTAAAGAGTATGAAAAGACGCTCGTTCAACTCCAGGTAGACCCTCAGAATAGCGCAATACAGGACCGTTTGTTAAAACAGCAACAGGATATGGACACGCTTGGCGCCTGGGATACAAGTGCCAATGCCAGAACGATACTGACCAAGCTTGGTCTTCCTGATCATTCAAGGAAATTGGGGGAACTTTCAGGTGGTCAAAAAAAACGTGCGGCCCTGGCAAAAACCTTGATTGAGACCCCTGATTTACTGATTTTGGATGAGCCTACGAACCATCTCGATTTCGAAAGCATCACTTGGCTTGAAGAATATTTGGGGAAATATCAAAAGTCCGTTTTATTTGTAACCCATGATCGATATTTCCTTGATCGTGTGTCCAATAAGATTTGGGAAATTGCCCAAACGCAGCTTTTCGAATACAAAGGAAACTATGCGGATTATTTAGAATCTAAGGCCATTCGTGAAGAGAATGAATCGGCTGAAAGAACGAAAAAGGAAAGTCTATTCAAAAAGGAACTGGCCTGGATCCGTAAAGGTGCCAAGGCCCGTACAACGAAACAAAAGGCCAGGATCCAACGCTTCGAAACATTGGAATCAGGTGTAAAGGATAAGCAGAAAACCGACAACCTGGAAATGGAATTAAGCGGTGCCCGTCTTGGGAAAAAGGTACTCGAGATGCGGGATGTCTCTAAATCCTTCGGTGATCGAGCCATCATCAACCATTTTTCTTTCCTCTTGAAACCAGGTGATCGGATTGGGATCGTCGGTAATAATGGCAGTGGAAAGTCAACCTTGTTAAATATCCTGGCCGGACGGGAATCTATAGATGAAGGAAACCTGGAAAAAGGGCAAACTGTGAAAATAGGCTACTATACACAAGAAAGCGTAGATATGGATGAGAATTTGCGCATGATAGAGTATATTCGTGAAACGGCGGATTCAATCGCGCTTAAAGATGGTAGTTTCATTTCGGCTGCGCAAATGCTTGAAAGGTTCTTGTTTCCAATGGGGTCGCATGGGACGCCAATTCGCAAGCTGTCCGGTGGGGAGAAAAGGCGTTTATATCTCCTTAACATATTGATGTCGGCACCTAATGTCCTGCTTTTGGATGAACCGACGAATGATTTGGACACGCAAACCTTGACCGTTCTGGAGGATTATTTAGAAACGTTTTCAGGTGTAGTCATTACTGTATCACATGATAGGTATTTCTTGGATAAAACGTGCCATCAGCTTCTTGTTTTCAAGAATAAAGGTGAAATAGATTTCTATTACGGCAATTATTCAGAGTTCTTGGAAGAAAAGAAGGAAGAGGCCGTGCCGGTAAAAGCACCAGAACCTCAAATGAACCGGACCGATAAGAAAAAGAAAAAACTAACTTATGCGGAAAGTAAGGAATGGGAAGAGATAGAAGGGAACATGGAACGGGCAGAGCTGCGCCTGAAGGACATAACATCAGAAATGTCAGCAGCGGGAAGCGATTTTGAAAAAGTCCGCCTGCTGCTTGAAGAAGAAAGGGAACTAACGGATAAATTAGACCATTTGATGGAAAGATGGACGTATTTAGCGGAAAAATTGGAAGAGGAATGAGCGTGATGACCGGTCCAAGTGAGCAATCTTGGATCGGTCTTTTTTTAGCCAATCTCAATTGCATGAGAATCTGTTGCCGATGTGATAATATCTAGTACATGGAAACGTCTTGTAAAAGGAGAGAAATGCATTGAAAATTAAGTCGATAGAACCTACACCAAGTCCGAATACAATGAAAATCAATTTAAATGAAGAGCTATTAGCTGGTAAAAGCAATAATTATAAGAAAGATCAAGCTGACCAAGCACCCCAGCTGATCAAAGATTTATTTACGATCGAGGGAGTGAAAGGGGTATATCATGTTGCGGACTTCTTAGCCGTTGAGCGAAATGCGAAATATGATTGGAAAGATATCTTGGTCCAAATCCGTCAGGTTTTTGGGGAAAAAACCGAGGAACAAAATCAACAAACGGCATTAAATGAACATTATGGTGAAGTAAGTGTTGCCATTCAACAATTCAAGGGCATTCCGATGCAAATTAAAGCAAGTGATAGCCAACAAGAAAAACGTTTTGCCTTACCGGATTATTTCATAAAGGGCATTGCCGCTGCCCAAAAAGAAGATGATAATGTAGTCCTGCTTCGAAAATGGAAGGATTATGGCGTAAGATATGGTGATATGGAAGATATCGTGAAGGAAGTATCGGATGAGTTGATTGCAGCTTATCCGGAAGAACGAATTAATCGGCTAGTAGCCGCTGCAAAAGAAATCGTGGATACGAAGGAGGCATTTTTGAAACGACCGAAAATTAAACTGACTGCAGAAATGCTGAATGACGAAAGCTGGGAAAAGCGTTATCAGGCATTAGAACAAATGGAAGATCCAACGGTTGATGATATTCCAGTATTGGACATGGCACTCTCCGACAGTAAGGTCTCCATTCGAAGGCTCGCGGTAGTATACTTGGGTATGATCGAGGATAGAAAAGTGCTTCCGAGCTTGTATAAAGCATTGAAAGATAAAAGTGCAGCGGTAAGACGTACGGCTGGTGATTGTTTATCCGATCTTGGCTTTGAAGAAGCGATGGGAGAAATGTCTCAATCACTTTCGGATAAAAATAAATTGGTTAGATGGAGGGCGGCGATGTTTTTATACGAAGCGGGAAATGAAACGACCCTCCCTTATCTTAAGCAAGCGGAACAGGACCCTGAATTCGAAGTGGCCCTGCAGGTCAAGATGGCCATTGACCGTATAGAAAATGGGGAAGAAGCAAAAGGTTCGGTTTGGAAGCAAATGACAGAATCAAGACAAGCGAATGACATGTGAGATTTAATGATAACTTAATGGGATCTAAAATGGTTACAGGCAAAAGGCATGCGGATGATTTAATCCGCATGCCTTTTTTTTGTGCGCCCGGCATGGGTGCAATCTATAGGGTGAAAGTCCCGAACCATGAAGGCAGTAGTAGTGGTTAGCTTAATGCAAGGGTGTCCACGGTGAGATTCAGCTGTCCATCACTGGACAGGTTACCAAGTGTACTTGGCTGTCATCAGACCTCCCCGGGTAAGAGTGCAATCTTTATCAACCGCAGCCCGTCCGTCGTATCGAAATCCCGAAACCAAACGGCGGAGTTCGGCTATTGGGTATTCCAACCGTTCTAGACCGTTTCATTCAACAAGCCATTGCCCAAATATTGACCAAGATATATGACTCAACCTTTTCGGAGAATAGCTATGGATTTCGCTCTAACAAACAGGGGCACCAGGCGGTTCGAAAGGCAAAGTCCTATATAACCGAAGGTTATACATGGGTAGTGGATATGGACTTGGAGAAGTTCTTCGATAAAGTGAATCATGACAAGCTCATGGGAATGTTAGAGCGGAAAATTGAAGATAAACGAGTTCTCAAACTGATTCGAAAATTCCTTCAAGCAGGCATTATGATAGGCGGACTTTTTCATAAAAGTGAGGAGGGAACTCCGCAAGGAGGTCCGTTAAGTCCTTTATTATCTAATATCATGTTAGACGAGTTAGATAAAGAACTAGAGAAACGCAATCTTCGATTCGTAAGGTATGCGGATGACAGTACTATCTTTGTGAAGACACGAAAAGCCGCCAAACGTGCAATGGGAAATATCTCAAGCTTCATTGAAAATAAACTGAAGCTAAAGGTCAACTACGAGAAGTCGAAGTATGATCGCCCTTGGAACAGAACGTTTCTCGGTTTTAGTTTCACGAAGTCAAAGAAGAACCCGAAGGTTCTACTGGCTAAACAAACGGTGAAGAGAGTAAAGAAACGAATCAGGGAAATGACCTCGAGAAAATTACCGATACCCATGAAACTCCGAATAAATAAGTTAAAGCAATACCTTAGAGGTTGGATGGGGTATTTCGCCCTCATTGATACTCCGAACGTATTGAAGAATTTAGATTCATGGATTCGAAGAAGACTCAGGATGTGTCTATGGAAGCAATGGAAATTGCCAAGAACGAGGGTGAGGAAACTCAAAGGATTAGGCGTCCCATTTGGAAAAGCATATGAATGGGGAAATAGCAGAAAGGGTTATTGGCGCATAGCGCATAGTCCTATTCTAGACAAAACCCTTAATAATGTTTATTGGCTCCATCATGGGTTAGTAAATCTATATGAACGATATACAAAACTACGTCAGACTTAAACTGAACCGCCGTATACCGAACGGTATGTACGGTGGTGTGAGAGGTCGGAGGCTAGGCGCCTCCTCCTACTCGATTGAAGCGGATCTTCAAGTCGTTTGACATTAGTTCCCCTCAGGTCGAATTCCAAAACATTCAAAATGGCTAATTTTCGATATACAGAAGTTGTTAAGATATAAATTTGATCTCTATTATTTTAGTAAAATGATTTTTGTAGATATTTAGTGTTGAATGGTTGCATTTGTGTGTAAATATGTTAGAATTTTTAGAGTATACTAAAAATTATATTATATTGAATCATTAAACATTTAGTGGAAATTGGGGGTACAACAAATGTCTACATCAAATATGAGAAGTGACATGATTACAAAAGGGGTCGATCGAGCTCCACATAGAAGTCTGCTGCGGGCAGCAGGGGTAAAAGAAGAAGATTTCGGTAAACCGTTCATCGCGGTTTGTAATTCATATATCGATATCGTTCCAGGTCATGTCCACCTTCAGGAATTCGGAAAAATAGTGAAGGAAGCGATTCGCGAAGCAGGCGGTGTTCCATTCGAATTTAATACGATTGGGGTAGACGATGGAATTGCGATGGGTCATATTGGTATGCGCTATTCTTTGCCAAGCCGTGAGATCATCGCAGATTCCGTGGAAACTGTTGTATCAGCACATTGGTTTGACGGTATGGTTTGCATTCCAAACTGTGACAAGATAACGCCGGGAATGATGATGGCAGCACTTCGAGTCAATATTCCTACAATATTCGTAAGCGGCGGACCCATGAAAGCAGGTAAAGACAAAAACGGTAAATCTCTTTCATTAACATCCGTTTTTGAAGGGGTGGGCGCTTATCAAGCAGGTAATATCAATGAAGAAGATTTGCAGGAAATCGAACAAGTTGCATGCCCTACTTGCGGTTCTTGTTCAGGAATGTTCACTGCAAACTCCATGAACTGCCTGGCTGAAGGATTGGGACTTGCGCTTCCGGGAAATGGAACGATTTTGGCGGTAGCCGAAGAACGTAAGGAATTCGTTAAGAAATCCGCTAAACAGTTGATGGAGATAATCAAACAGGATATCAAGCCACGTGATATCGTGACGATTGATGCGATTGATAACGCATTTGCATTGGATATGGCGATGGGCGGTTCGACCAACACCGTTCTGCACACACTTGCATTGGCACATGAAGCAGGTTTTGAATATCCAATGGAACGCATAAATGAAATAGCTAACCGCGTACCGCATTTAGCGAAGATCGCACCGGCATCCGATTATCATATTGAAGATGTACATAATGCCGGTGGAGTAAGTGCCGTCATTAATGAGTTACTCAAAAAACCAGGTGCCTTTAATGGAGACTGCCTTTCTGTATCAGGTAAAACGCTCCGCGAAAATGTTGCCGGTTGTGAAATATTGGACAAGGATGTTATCCATCCGTTGGATAATCCGCATTCTGAGCGTGGCGGGCTTGCGGTATTGTTTGGTAATCTTGCTCCTCAAGGCTCCATCGTAAAAGTGGGGGCGGTTGACGAATCAGTTGGTGGCTACCACAGGGGTCCTGCCATTTGTTTCGATTCCCAGGAAGATGCACTTTCCGGGATCATTACTGGAAAAGTTAAAGAAGGGGATGTAGTGGTCATTCGTTACGAAGGACCTAAAGGTGGGCCGGGTATGCCGGAAATGCTGGCACCCACTTCCCAAATCGTCGGGAGGGGACTTGGAGCGAAAGTCGGTCTGATCACTGATGGCCGCTTTTCAGGCGCATCTCGAGGCATCAGCATTGGTCATATATCCCCCGAAGCAGCTGAGGGTGGCCCGATTGCCTTTGTTGAAGATGGAGATATCATCGAACTGGATTTGAATAATCGTAAAATCGAATTGGAAATTTCCGATGAGGAATTCGAAAAACGCAAAGCCAATTGGAAAGGCTTCGAGTCAAAAGTCAGGACAGGCTATTTAGCACGTTATTCCAAACTTGTGACGAATGCCAGCTCAGGCGGAGTAATGAAAGTTTAGGTTAAAAGGAAGACTAAAACATGGTGGCAGAATGAAAGTGGATTCTGCCACCATGTTTCTTTGTGAAGAACAATGAAATTTTTTCACAAAGCTTTAAGCGTCATTTTTGCATATGCACTCAAGAATATAGTATGATTATACTAATTGAAGAATTGTAACCAAGGAGGTTTTTTTATGTCGATGGCATATGATGAATATATGAAACAAATGGTGAAACCAATGCGCGCGGAACTGGTGCAAGCAGGTTTTGATGAGTTGGAATCCGCTGAAGCCGTTGAAAACTTTATGGAATCAGTAGAAGGTACGACACTTGTGGTCGTGAATTCAGTTTGCGGCTGTGCTGCCGGGTTAGCCCGTCCAGCTGCTACTCAAGCCGTACTGCAAGCTGAGAATAAGCCAGATCATTTGGTAACTGTATTTGCCGGCCAAGATAAGGAAGCGACAGCTAAAATGCGTGAATACTTCGATGGAATAGAACCTTCTTCACCATCAATGGCTCTTTTAAAGGGCAAAGAGGTCGTACATTTCATTCCGCGCCATGATATAGAAGGACAGCCAATGGAAGCTATCATGGAAAATCTATTGGCAGCGTTCAGTCAAGTAAATAAGTAATGAAGAGGAATGTCCTGGATACAGGGCATTCTTTTCAAATTTAAGAGAGTATGAAGGGGTAGGATTCATGTTTGTCACAACAGTAGGAAGAGCCGATAAAGAAACGATGATATTAGCAAAAAGGTTAGCTGAAGAATTACATATCCCTTTCATAGCCCGAAGAAAACGATCGGTGAGAGATATCCAAGCGGAACAGAATGAAGATGATTGTCTTGTTTTTGGTAAAAGGCGGATGGAGTTATATCGATACCAGGAAAAAGAACCATTCTTTTTTCACCCGAACCTAGCGATGATCCGTATAAAAAGAATAATGCGCGGAGAGAGTGATCCATTTCTCATTGCCGGAGATATAAATGTAGGGAACGCTGTGCTTGATTGTACCTTGGGCTTGGGCTCTGATGCGATTGTCGCAAGTTTCGCAGTGGGTGAACATGGACAGGTTATCGCATTGGAAGGAAATCAATATTTGGCCATGCTCGTGAACCATGGGATGAAGACATGGGAGGATGCAGAAGAAACGATGATTTCTGCGATGAGAAGAATAGAAGTCTTGCAAGGTGATCATTACGAAGTTTTGAAAACATTGCCGGATAATCATTTTGATGTCGTATATTTCGATCCCATGTTTGAAGAAACGATTCAGGAATCGAATGGAATCAGGGGACTCACTCATTTTGCGGAAGGTAAGGATTTATCTGTGGAAATAATGAAAGAAGCCAAGCGGGTTGCGCGCAAGAGAGTCGTGTTGAAAGACCATTTTCGCAGCTCCCGCTTTGAGGAATTTGGATTTGAGGTAATAAAGAGAAAAACATCAAAATTCCATTTTGGCTTCATCTCCATCCAGTGATCACGATTTATAATCTGTTTCGTCCAGACCCATGGCACAGCCTTCTCGGCTAGAATCGGCGGCACCATAGTTCGAGCCATCAGGGTTGATTTGAATCGCCTGGACATTCCCTATAGAGTGGGGAACTTCATTAAAGGCGAAGCCCATTGCTTCCAAGTGGCCTTTGCTAGTCATATCCATTCCAGGCTCCCATTCAATATGAGGGCCCATTGGAGTGAAAATTCTAGGTTCTTCGATGGCTGCTTTCAAATCCATTTTTAAATCGAGGACATTGATGATCGTTTGTACGACTGAACTGATGATGGTTGGTCCTCCAGGTGAACCTAACGTCAAGATCGGCTCGCCGTCTTTAAATATTATGGTCGGGCTTTTACAGCTGACGGGGCGTTTATTGGGCTGCACTTCATTCATGCCTCCTGGAATGGAATCGAAATCAGTCAGTTCGTTATTCAGCATGAAACCATAGTCGGAAACCATGATGCCTGATCCGAATGGGTGTTCCACTGTAGAAGTGCATGCTGTGATATTACCCCATCTGTCACGGACAGTGAAGTGTGTCGTTTCACTGATATCTTCCTCATTAGGTTGCGGAATGACTTCCCTTTGTTTCACGGAATCATAAATCCAAGGGTTTCCGAAGTCAATGGCATTATTTCTTGTTTTGAAATTAATGAATGAGCGGCGTTTAGCTATATATTCATCATGCATGAGACCCGCCAATGGCAATTCGGCAAATTCGGGATCTGCGAGAAATGCCTTTTTATCT
The DNA here is from genome assembly GCF_030817135.1 of Peribacillus sp. V2I11. Taxonomy (NCBI): domain Bacteria; kingdom Bacillati; phylum Bacillota; class Bacilli; order Caryophanales; family Bacillaceae; genus Peribacillus; species Peribacillus sp. V2I11. The sequence goes on from NZ_JAUSYW010000001.1 coordinate 4,602,302, forward strand.
GTAAATGCCAGACGCATCGCTTCTGCTATTAAATAATATTTTTCCCAAGAACGGACGTCATATTGTTCTATATGGAAACTCTCCAATATTTTCAGGATTTGGATGACCGTGAATCCACCAGCACTTGGGGCATTTGATGATGCAATTAGATAATCCTTATAAGCCCCATAAATGGGTACATCGATTGTAGCTTTATAGTCCTTTAAATCAGAAAGCTCCATGAACCCTCCAAGTTCCTGTATACAGGAAATGATGCCCTCTCCGATTTCACCTTCATAAAAAGCGGAAATTCCTTCACGTTGTAATATCCGATAGGTATTCGCCAGTTTCTCTTTTATCAGCAAATCTCCATCCTGATAGGGTTTTCCGTTTGGAATGAAGAACTTACGCGCTTCATCACCCAAACGATATTCAAAATTTTTAAGTGCATCGCAAAGAACCCAATTGACGGGAACTCCTTTTTCTGCAAATTCAATGGATGGCTCGATGAGGTCCGCTAATGGTTTGCTACCATTTTCGGCGAGTGCTTGATCCATAGCTTTCAGTATTCCGGGAATGCCAACAGCTGTAGCTTTGAGTGATCTTTCTTTAAATGGGATGACATCACCTTTTTCATCAAGAAACATGTCTCGATGTGCAGCTTTAGGTGCCCTTACATGGCCATCGTATATTTTTGTTTCCTTATCTTTAGCGTTATATACCATAAGGAAACCACTTCCGCCGATACCGGTCATCATGGGTTCCACAATATTTAGGGCAAATTGGATGGCGACCGCCGCATCGACAGCATTTCCGCCTTCACGTAATATTTTTTCCCCAATGGAAGTGGCTACGGGATGAGCTGTAACGACCATTCCGGCGTTTCCTTTCGCTGTTTCCCTTTTATAATCCTTATCTTTAATGTTTTCATTGTTGTTTTCCAAAATGATTCCTCCATTATTCAGTCCTTTTATTTGCCAAAAGGTAAGGCTTATGTTTGAGTGAAATGAAAACCTTGTCATTGTAAAAAAATGACAAGGTGATTTTTCGTAGGTATTCATTTATTCTTAATCAGCAAATGATAAATATACGAAAAATGCTAATGTTACAAGACATAAAGCCACCATGGCAGTCGAAGCCATATAAGACCCCTCCTTAAAAAGACTTGAATCTAATTAATTTCTCCAAAAATCGTCAAATTCCTTCATAAAAATGTAAAATTGTTGATATTTAATGAAAAAGTTTGTGTTCATAAGGTTTATATAGGTATTTATCCTTTTTTTTGATTTTTAAAACATGGGTAACTATATATTCGTAATTACCAAAAAATAAAAGTATACTAAATATAAAGATAATACTAAAAAGGAGGGGGAGTGTGAGTTGAAAGCAGCGGTTTGGTTCAGGAAAAGTCTTGTCATTTTAGTATCCGTTTTGACGTTTGGTCTTGTCACTCCTTCAGATCTGGGGTGGCTTGCGGAAGCCGATTCCTTAAAGGATACTAAAAAAGGGTTAGTGGAAGAAGAGGGATTAGCCTATCTTCCTTCGCGGAATTCAACTGAACTGGAAGAGGAATTCAACCGGGAAGAATTTTTATCGGGCATTCTGAATAAGGCAGAGGAAAACGCATTTATGAAATTTGGCGATAAGATCAATCCTAAAATTGGCGATGAGTTCAAAATGGCCATATTACCAAAAATGGAAGAAGCCATTACAGAAATGGCTGCCCAATTTCCAAATGAAAAATTACAGCAATTAACCATCACTGAGCAGCCGAGTGCGGGCAGGGCCGAGAAAATATTTCATATTTATGATTCCAACAGCGGCAAGGATATCATCAGATTCCATGTCAGGCAGGAAAATCCTCCGCTGGAAGGGTATTGGTTCGATTTTCACTATCATACCTATCATGATTCATTTGCCACCCATTATAATATAGGGAAAATATATTGGGATAAAAATACACCGCCAGAGTGGACGAGTAAACAAAGGCTCACATAGTGGTTGGTTTCATTGATTTTATTAAGTGTAAGAATATGATGAAATGAAATTGAATTTCTAATAAGCATCGAATGATACGTTGTCATGCAACGTATTTATTTTGTGTTTAAAATTAAAGTAGACTTTTTATCATAACGGGGAACAATGTTATTTTAAAAGGTTTTCTAATTTTGCTGTAATAGTAGCAGAGGAGTCTTTATCATGTCAAAGTTGTTAAATAACATCATACAAACGTATGCTCAATTTTTTGACTGGCATATGTGGGTGGAGGTTTTATCCGATCCGGTGAGCTGGGGATTGATTGGAACGCTCGTATTAATGGAAGGATTGCTATCGGCGGATAACGCTTTGGTATTAGCTGTAATGGTCAGGCACCTTCCGGAAAAACAACGGAAAAAAGCACTTTTTTACGGTTTATTAGGTGCTTACGCTTTTAGATTTGTAGCGATTGGAATCGGTGTTTTCCTCATTAAGCTTTGGTGGGTGAAAGTGATTGGAGCCGCATATCTTGGTTGGCTCTCATTTAAATACTTTAGGGATAAAAGAAAAAAACAAGCTGATGAAGATATCCAGGGAATGAGTAAAAACAGCATACTGATCCGTATGTTTGGTACATTTTGGGGAACGGTTGCAGCAGTGGAGTTGATGGATATAGCATTTTCCGTTGATAGTGTATTGGCCGCATTCGGGGTGAGTGAAAAAGTCTGGGTCCTTTTGACAGGCGGAATGATTGGTGTCTTGATGATGCGGGGAGTGGCGGGGTTATTTCTAAAATTGATAGATAAGGTTCCTGAATTGGAAACTGCCGCATATGTCCTTATCGGATTCATTGCAATAAAAATGTTAATGGCCGTTGCCCGAATCGAAATCCCGCCTGCAATCTTTTTTGCCTTTATTTTGCTGATTTTCGGCACCACGATCATATTTCATTTGAAGAAAAGAAAAAAGCTCAAGGAACATGGTTGAGCACTATTTAAAAAGCTGTCATCAAAAAATGATGTCAGCTTTTTGTTAACTAAAGGGTTCGGAATGGTCTCATCCCGATCCACTTTCACGTTTTTTTATTTCTTTTAATTAGACCTCTCGAATTCAAATTTTTACCATTTTCGATCTCTCCATGTCTCAGTTAGTATTTTTCTTTAATTTCATGGCAGCAAAAGTCAGCTTCGCCTGCATGTCCTTATTTAAAGGCCTTTAAATATCGTCCAACCGCATGCCATGTATAAGCGAGTAAAAGTGCGGCTTTATCATGAAAGCCCTATTTTAAGAACCAAAGAAATGTATGTATGGTTCGAAAGCATAGCGGTCACCTCGAAGGGATTTTTACCAGTGTTTTTAAAACAAGACTTGGTTATACTCCATGTTTTTTATTGTTTTATACGGGGGATGAAACCCTCACTAGATTGGAGAAATTTGCGACACTCCTGCCGAATAACTGGCTAGCCAAGACCCCGCAGACGCTTGCGTCGGGGAGGCTTGGCAGACAGTCGGCGAAAAGGGAGCGGATTTCTGAAATCAACTGAATTTTTTTAAGAAAAAACGTAGGCACTCAGACTTTCTTCGAATTTGTCCACAGTCTGAAGCTGACATCAAATATGATGTCAGCTCAGTTTGTAGACAAAAGGGGTTCGGAATTAAAAAATTCCGAACCCCTTTTGAAATTCCCTTTTAAATTTTGACCAAAGGTTAAGAGATTTGGGCTCTTCGAGCCACTATGTTAAGCCATTTTAGGACCTTGCCATGTCCACGTGGCCATCTTCTTTAAATTAATGGCAGCGAAAGTAAGCATCGCTTGCATCGACAATTTTTTAAGTCCCCTTAAAGTAGTCCAACGCATACCATGCTTTTCTTTTGCATCTGCGAATACACGCTCAATCGTTTCTTTGCGTTTCGTATATATAGGGTTTAGATCTTGATGGTGACGCAGATGATCTGCTTCTTCCACATATGCTTGCCAGATATGCCGTGTCACTACTTTTTGATGGTCTTTGCTTTCTGTACACCGTGATAAAAAAGAGCATGTTGCACAAATTTGTTTTGGCGATTTGTACTCGCGTTAGCCCTCTTTATTTGTTGTTGAGTACTTTAAAGTTTCACCCGAAGGGCAAAGGTAACAATCAAAGTGTTCATCATAAACATAGTCATGTTTGCGAAAGAATCCTTCTTTTGTACGAGGACGTGTATAGGGTAAAGCAGGTGTAATTTCTTTGTTAAATAGGTAGCTTGTAATCGCTGGTGTTTTATAAGCTGCATCTGCGGCAACTGCTTCTGGTTTTCCAACTTTCTCAATCACTTGCTCAACAAGTGGCTCCAAAATATGACTGTCATGTGTATTACCAGGTGTTACAATCGTTCCCAATACAAAACCGTTGCGGTCTGCGGCCGCGTGGAATGAATAGGCAAACTATTTTATTCGTTCATCTTTCACATAGTAGCCACTCTCAGGATCCGTAGTACTTTCTTTAATTGCTCTGGTTTCTTCCTTATTAAATTTATCTGGTGGAAAAGTTTTCTTTCCATGGTTTTCACGATCTTGATTTATTTCATCTTGAAGACGTCCTTGATATGCTCGTGTTTCTTTGCGTACGATTTTCTTTTCAAATTTGCGCTTATTCGCATTGGCTTTCACATGTGTGGAATCGACGAATACGTGTTCAGCACTTATTAACTTTCTATCAGCAGCTGTTATTAAGATGCGATAGAAAATCTGTTCAAACAGGTCTGTATCTTTAAAGCGTCGCTCATAATTTTTCTCGAACGTTGAGAAATGAGGTACTTTATCATGGAAACCATAGCCTAAGAACCAACGGTAAGCCATATTTGTTTCAGCTTCTTCAATCGTTTTACGCATGGAACGAATACCGAAAGTATATTGAATGAATGTCAGTTTAACTAAAATAACTGGATCAATACTTGGGCGTCCTACCTCTGAATACATATCTTTCACCAAGTCATAAATGAAAGTGAAGTCAATGGCAGCCTCCATTTTACGAACCAAATGGTTCGGTGGCACCAGTTGATCTAAAGTAATCATTTCAAGTGGATCTCGCTGAATAGAATCATGTTTAGAAAGCATCCTCATCACCTCAAGTTTTAATACTTCTATTTTAAAACAAAAATGATTCCAGGCAAAAGTGTTCTATCTAAAAGGTAAGACAAAGTTGATTGGAACGGAAGGTACGAGACTCCTGCGGGAAAAGCGCGTCTAGGGGAGACCCCGCAGGCGAAAGCCGAGGAGGCTCCCCGACCGCCCGCGGAAAGCGAGTGCCTGGAGTGGAAATCAACGTCCAAATTGTACAAGCCATAAAATAGACAAACTCGATTTTCATCGAGTTTGTCTACAGTCTGAGCTGACATCAAATATGATGTCAGCTTTTTTTTTGGAAAATATCAAGTATTTGAAGAAGGGCTGTAAATGTAGTGAAGAAAAGCAAAGGGAATAAAAAGTTAAGCCAGAGAGAAGACAGTAGCGGATGCAGCAGTATGCCAAGGAAAATGGAGAACAGAAAAAGGTCGAGAATGATAAACACTCTTAAACTGTAAATATCAAGGACTTCTTCAGCAAGTTCACGGTGCTCATTCAAGATGGCTTTTTTATTATTGGTTTCCATGCGATCACCTTAAACCTTTTACGATTATATATTGTTGATATATGAAAAGAGCGGATCAATGGTTCTTCTCCTAATGAATGTGCAACCGAAATTACCAAAAAAACATAGAGTTTTTACACTGGGACAATATGTTATACTAATATAATAGTATGAAAGGTTTAGAGATTTTAAATAACATATATTTTCTTAACAATAATGAGGAATAAAGAAAGGGGAGAAGAGTGTGAAAAGGAAGAAATGGTTATCCATACTTGCATTATTTGTCTTTTTACTCTCCATGCTCTCCTATTCATTAGCAAAGGGTGAAGGGGTAAAATGGCGGAATTTACCCAAAGATAATCTTTTAAGACAAGCTGAACTTTTTAAGGGAAATAAAGAATTGCAAAGAATATTTTTATTTCCAGAAGACGAGTACGATGAAAGGGAAGCACTTAAAATTGCTGGAACCATTAATAAACTGCCTCATTCCCTTTTGGTGAAAACTGCTGAAAGTGGTGTAAGGATCAAACTATTCGATGGTGATTTAACAGAAAATCAATCCGCGGCAAAATTAAAGGGGAAAACTCCGCGTGGTTATATGAATAAAGAAACAACTTGGGATGATGTGCCTGGTATGGGCGGATCACATACGGTATTGGTTAAAATCGGAGCAAGTGACAAGGGCAACGGGCATGGCTCCATTAATTTGGAACTGCATGAGCTGGGTCATTCAATTGATAATATAGTGTTTAATGGAATCCGTGAAGACATGGATTATTTGAAGATTTGGGGGAAGGAAGTGGATGGGCTGTTTCCTGGACAGACGTATTTTTCCAATTACCCTGAGGAATACTTTGCAGAAACGTTTGCCATGTTTTATGTGAACAATGAACAAAATCAATTGCTTAGACAAAAAGCACCCGAGACTTATAATTTTATTAAACAATTAGATTAAACATTGGGCAATAATACGTTAAAATAAGGAGAATGAAAGTAGAAAAGGTGGTTTATCATGAAGCAATATTTAGATTTATGTAAGCATGTACTCGAAAATGGATCGCAAAAAGGTGATCGTACGGGAACAGGAACGATCAGTACCTTCGGATATCAAATGAGATTCAATTTAAAAGATGGATTCCCTGTACTAACAACGAAAAAGGTTAGTTTAAAAGCGATAATCCATGAACTATTATGGTTTTTGAAGGGTGATACGAACGTTGGCTACCTTCAGGAAAACAGCGTGCGCATTTGGAATGAATGGGCTGATGAAAAGGGGGAATTAGGTCCGATTTATGGTCATCAATGGCGTTCTTGGGGAACGGCCGATGGAAGGCAAATCGACCAAATCAGTGAATTGATCGAACAAATCAAAACGAATCCAAATTCAAGAAGATTGATAGTCAGTGCTTGGAATGTTGGGGAACTGGACGAAATGGCCTTGCCGCCTTGCCATGCTTTCTTTCAATTCTATGTCGCTGATGGCAAGCTTTCATGCCAGCTATACCAACGTTCAGCGGACGTCTTTTTAGGTGTTCCTTTTAATATAGCTTCATATGCGCTCTTAACGATGATGATCGCACAGGTGTGTGATTTGGAAGTTGGCGAATTTGTACATACTTTCGGGGATGTCCACATCTACTCTAACCACCTTGAACAAGTGGAACTGCAGTTGACTCGTGATCCAAAACCATTGCCAATCATGAAAATCAATCCAGATGTGAAGAATATCTTTGATTTTAGCTTCGAGGACTTCGTTCTGGAAAATTACGAAGCCCATCCCCATATAAAAGGTGAGGTGAGCATATGATATCGTTGATAGTGGCCATGGATCGAAATCGTGTGATAGGTAAAAATAATAAACTGCCATGGCATTTACCGGCAGATTTGCAGTATTTTAAACAAGTGACGATGGGCCATCCGATCGTCATGGGCCGAAAAACATTTGAATCGATCGGCAGGGTCCTGCCTGGCCGGGAAAATGTCATCGTTACCCGCAATCAGGATTTTAAGGCGGAAGGCTGCGTAGTTTTACATGACATTGCCCAAATCAAAAAGTTTGCAGATAACCATGATGAGGAGGTCTTCGTGATTGGCGGAGCCGAAATCTTCAAGGAAATCCTTCCTGTTACCGACCGTCTATATATAACGGAAATTCATGAAGCCTTTGAAGGTGATACGTTCTTTCCCGTGATTGATGAAAATGAATGGGATAAAATCTCCTCAAACCCGGGCATCATCGATGAAAAAAATCGATATGCACATGATTTTATTATTCTACAAAAAAAATAAAGTGCTAATCCGATTATGGGGAAATGACCATAATCGGATTTTTTTTGGTATGGAACAAACAAAAGAAAGAATTTTTAGAAAAATCAATTACATTAATAACAGTAAAGTGCTATAATGATTGAATTCATTAGGAATAGAAAGAGGGATTGTTATGAATCAGACTGCATCTAAGAATAGGGGGATTCAATTGGAAGATATTCTAATTGCCTATAGAGAACTGAAAGAAATCGTTTTGCATACTCCTTTACAAAAGAATCAGAGGCTCTCTGAAAAATATGATTGTAATGTTTATTTAAAACGCGAGGATCTACAACACGTACGTTCCTTTAAATTAAGAGGGGCTTACTATAAAATGAAAAGCCTGACCGAGGAAGAGACGAAGAATGGGGTCGTTTGTGCCAGTGCAGGAAACCATGCACAGGGAGTTGCTTTTTCCTGCAGCCAATTGGGTATTCACGGGAAGATTTATATGCCTGCTACAACTCCAAGGCAAAAAGTTGATCAAGTTCAGCTATTCGGAAGGGATAATGTGGAAATCATCCTTATCGGGGATACATTCGATGATGCATTTGCCATGGCGATGGAATGCTGTAAAAAAGAAGAGCGTTCCTTTATCCATCCATTTGACGATGAAAAGGTAATCGCCGGGCAGGGTACAACGGCTGTAGAGATCCTGAATGATTGTGAAGATGGAATCGACTATGTATTTGCCGCTATGGGCGGTGGCGGTTTAATGGCCGGAGTATCGAGTTATTTCAAATCGGTTTCCCCAAAAACGAAATGCATTGGAGTGGAGCCGCAAGGTGCTGCTTCGATGGAATACTCCTTCAAGGCAGGAAAAGTTTCTGAACTTGAAAACATAGATACATTCGTTGACGGAGCAGCTGTCAAGTGTGTGGGACAGTTGACATATCAGCTTTGTAAGGAAAACCTGGAAGATATCGTTGTCGTACCTTCAGGCCAAATCTGTACGACAATTCTCGATTTATATAATCAGCATGCGATTGTCGCTGAACCGGCAGGGGCTATATCTGTAGCCGCGTTGGATTTATACAAAGAACAAATCAAAGGCAAAACGGTTGTTTGCATGGTCAGCGGAGGGAATAACGACATTGGGCGCATGCAGGAAATTAAGGAGAAATCCTTATTATATGAAGGGCTGCTTTATTATTTTATCGTGAATTTCCCACAACGTGCTGGAGCTTTAAGGGAATTCCTTGATGAAGTGTTAGGACCGAATGATGATATAAGCCGTTTTGAATATACGAAGAAAAATAATAAAGAAAGCGGGCCGGCCCTGGTTGGTATAGAGCTAAAAGATAAAAATGATTATGAAGGGCTCATTCAAAGGATGAACAAGAAAGGATTCTCTTTCTTAGAGGTCAATAAAGACAGTAATTTATTTCACTTATTGATTTAATCATGGACAAAATGTTAAATTAGGATAGAATAATACCTATGTTTTTAATTTTATTCTGCCGGCCCAGTCGTATATGGGCATACTGTCGATAATTGTTACCATTCTATGACGAATTGCCAGTTCCCTTTCAATTGGTTGGAAATGGTATTATAATCGGAGTAGGTCTAATTACAACACCAAAGGGGATGTATCCATGTCGAACATTGGAGTACCTGGTCTAATTCTCATCTTAATATTGGCTTTAATTATCTTTGGTCCGAAGAAACTTCCAGAAATTGGCCGTGCTTTTGGACAAACGCTTCGTGAGTTTAAAAAATCCACGAGTGATTTAACAAAAGGTGATTATGAAGAAGATAAGAAGCTACAACAAAAAAATCATGAATGATTGAATGCTGGGCGTAAGATGGAATCGTCTTGCGCCTTTTTGCTGGAACAAAGATACGGATTTTCAGATGAAGGCGTGATCAACTTTGGAAGATAAAGAATTAAATATCATCGATCATCTCGATGAATTGAGAAAACGGCTCATCATAACGGCTGTTGCTTTTGTCATCTTTTTTATCGCCAGTTTTATTTATGTTGAGGAGATTTATAATTGGTTCGTGAAAGATCTCGATTTTGACCTGATGGTATTGGGACCGAGTGATATAATCTGGATTTACTTTATGCTTTCAGGTGTCGTAGCCATTGCCGCAACGATACCGGTAATTGCTCTGCAAATCTGGTTATTCGTTAAACCCGCTTTGATGCCAAATGAAGTAAGGGCGACCCTTGCCTATATTCCAGCACTTTTCCTGCTTTTTATCGGAGGGCTTGCTTTTGGTTATTTTGTCATCTTCCCGACCATTCTTCAATTTTTGATTGAATTGGGCGATGGGATGTTCATAACCAGTTTTACAGCGGATAAGTACTTTTCATTCGTATTTAATATGACGATACCTTTTGCTGTTTTATTCGAGCTTCCAGTCGTTACCATGTTTTTGACCTCACTTGGCATAATTAATCCTTATGTGCTTCAAAAGTTAAGGAAGTATGCATACTTTGTACTGGTTGTCATAGCGATATCGATTACGCCGCCTGACTTTATGTCAGACTTTATGGTGATGGTTCCACTGCTGTTATTATACGAAATCAGTATTTCTTTATCTAAAGTCGTCTATAAACGAAGGGTGAAACGTGAAAGCTTGCGGGAAGGCACCTACGAGGAAGGTTTATAAAAAGAAGCCCATAATGGCATTTTGCCTTGTGGGTCTTTTTTTTAATGAAAGTCAATCTGATTTATCTGTTTTTTTACACATTTGAATATTTATACTTTTGGATTTATTGTGTATAATATAAGCAATCGGTAAAAAATGAGGATTGATATTTTGATGTTCAAATGCTTGGAATTCAAAGATTGTTTTGGACATAAGGTCACAATTTCAGAAATACCTGTCTTACTGCCTAGTGATCCGAATTTTTTTATGTTGACCGTGCGTTTGGAAATGTTTGTTAAGAAGGTTTTTGCCAATAAAGATCATAAAGAAAATTACTCATTTAAGCATTATTTAGCATCCGTACTCAAATGGCCCGTTTATAACAAGCTTTTTTTTGGAAGTTTACTCAATAATGCTTAATGCGGACTGTTCCATAGCTAACTTCTCCGTTAAAGGGGATGACACAAATGCCATGAAGTTACGAATAAATCGGCATGTGTTCAGGTTAGCTCATGGAACGGTCTTTTTTTGTGTAATCATTTAAAAAGATAAGTATCACTTCACTTGAAAAAAAGAAGACCTTTGGTTTGAATGCGTACCTTGAATAGGTATAATACAATAGATATGTTAATTTAGGGATGTGTAATGATGAATAAAGTTAAGATAGTAACAGACTCGACAGTAGATATGACACCAGAGGAACTGGAATTTTATGAAATAACAATGGTCCCTTTATCGATCTTTATAGATGGAGAGACTTTTTTGGATAAGGTTGAAATCGAACAAGAAGAATTCCTGAAAAGGATGAACCAGTCAAAAGAATTGCCAAAAAGCTCACAACCAGCCGTTGGTACCTTTGTGGAGGTATATGATGAACTCGGAAAGGACGGCAGCGAGATTATTTCCATACATATGACAGGTGGCATGAGCGGCACAGTTCGCTCAGCGGAAAGCGCAGCTAGCATGTCTGAAGCGAATGTTACCGTTCTTGACTCGAAATTCATTTCAAAAGCGATGTCATTCCAGGTGATAGAGGCAGCGAAGATGGCGAAGGAAGGGAAATCCGTAGCGGAGATAATTGATCGACTGGAACATATTAAAAAGCAATCAAGTTTAATCATTGTCATAGAAACACTTGATAACCTCGTAAAGGGTGGAAGGATTGGCAAAGTTTCTGCTTTTATCGGTTCATTGCTGCACATAAAGCCGATTGCACTTCTGGACGATGGTGTACTGAATCCTGTATCCAAAGCCAGGAGCCAGTCACAGGTCGTGAAGTTCATCATCAAGAAATTCAAAGAAGATACTCAAGGTAAAAAAATTGGTGGCATTGGATTTGTACATGCAAATGGTCTTGAAATAGCGGATAAGGTCCGCCAGGCCATTGCAGACTTAACGGGATATCAAGACATAAAGATAGAAGCAACAACTGCCGTTGTCAGTACTCATACAGGTGAAGGCGCCATGGCAATCATGTATTATTGGGACTGATATGGATAAACCGTTATAAACTGCGTATCGCGGAGGTTTTGTCACTTTTACAATTGTCTTTAATTCGTAGAAATAGTTGCTGTTCTCATTCCAATTGGTCTGTTAGAATAAATGAAGTAACAGAATATTTAATACATAAAGGACGGGGTAGGGATGAGAAAGCTGCGTTTGCTTATGGCAGCTATGGGAGCATCAATTTTTTTGCTGTTGACAGCATGCGGTTCCAATGGTGTACCTGATGCTAAAAATTGGGACCTTGAAGATTTCAGTTACATTGATCAGGAGGGTAAACCTTTCTCAAAAAGCGATCTTAAAGGAAAGGTTTGGGTAGCGGATTTTATATTCACAAGCTGCGAGACAGTCTGTCTCCCCATGACTTCGAATATGACGAAGCTGCAGCAGCAATTGAAGGATGAAGGTATTACGGATGTAGAGTTCGTTTCCTTTTCCGTGGACCCGGAAATTGACAAACCTGATGTTTTAAAAAGGTTTGGTGACCAATTTAATGTGGATTACGGCAATTGGCACTTTCTGACCGGTTATGGTCAGGAAGAAATCGAACAGTTTGCATTGGATAACTTTAAAACGATCGTCAAAAAACCAGAAGCAGAAGATCAGGTGATTCATGGGACCAGCTTTTTTCTAATTGATCAAGAAGGAAAGATCATCATGGATTATACAGGTCTGCAGGATATTCCCTTCGATGAAATCATTAAGCATATTAAAATTTTACAGAATTATTGAACAGGTTAAATGACCTGTTCTTTCTGTTTTCATCCATCCTTTAATATGATTTCATTAAAGCTTTAGCGATGGTGAAAATGAGGCAATTTGTTTTTGAGAAACAGCGGCAGCGAAGAATGATTTCGCATGCTCAGTACATGCTAATTTTTATAGGACTAGCTTTAATTCACTGCATTTTTCATATCGTATAGTAAGGAATGCTCAAGCTAAAAGTACAATGAAGGTATTTTGTTTGCAATCTTTCGTTTTCTGCATGATATAATGTATGGGTAGGAAGGTGAGGGTCATGAGGTACAGAATCACCTGTCTTTTCATATGCCTAGTATGGATCTCAGGCTGCGGTCAAAGTGAAACAGCCTCAAATCAGCCATCTGTTCAGCAGAAAAGCATAGTTGAGCTGAGTAAAAAGGAAACCATTCCTGCCAGCTTTTTTCCGGACCCTGTGAAAATCGTATCGATTGGCGATTCCTTGACTCAAGGTGTCGGTGATAGTAAAGATAATGGCGGGTATTTGCCTTATTTACAAAATAAGCTGGAAAAAGAACCATCGATTACTTCCGTTGAGATGATTAATCATGGCATACGTGGAAATAGGACCGACCAACTATTGAAAAGGCTGGATAAATCTGGGATTGAAGAAGACATAAAGCAAGCTGACTCGATTGTCGTCACAATCGGTGGAAATGATATCATGAAGGTCTTTAAGCAGAATTTCTCGAACTTGGAACTGAATCAGTTTGATTCGGCAAAAATAGGTTATGAAAAAAGATTAAGGCAGGTACTTGATAAGGTTCGTTCCGAAAATGATCATGCGCAAATTTACCTTGTGGGCGTCTATAATCCATTTTCCAAATGGTTCGCAGATTTTTATGAACTTGATATGATCATGAATGATTGGAATGAAAGCGGGAAAGAGATTATCGAGGAATATGATTCAGCCTATTTTATTGAAATAGCAGACATTTTCGAGAATTCCGAAGAAGATTTGCTGTATGCTGAGGATTATTTTCACCCAAATGACCGCGGATATGAATTAATCGCGACAAGAATCTATAATGATATGGATATTACCACTATCGGAAAGGACACATTGGAAGCGAGTGCCAAAGGAGATGATGACCAAGAATGACAAATGTCAAATGGAAGACTTTGTTTATTTCCCTATTAGCCCTAAACATCCTGGTCATCCTGTTTGTAACGATTTTAGTTAATCTGCCGACTAAAGATAAAGATCTGATACCAAAAGTAAGCCACGAAGAAGATATCCAATTTCAAATTCACACGAATCGGGAAGATTTGACAAGGTTAATCAACCAGTATCTGGATAACGAGGGATTGACGGGATCCATTCACTACGAAGTGTATTTAACGGATGAAGTAGAGTTATATGGAACGATGCCATTTTTCAACCGTGAAGTGGAAATGAAATTGACTTTTGAACCAATTGCCCAAAAGAATGGGGATTTAATCCTAAAGCAAAAATCAATTGCAGTCGGGCAAATGAACCTTCCTGTTTCATATGTAATGAATTTAATAAATGAGCGTTATAACATGCCGGATTGGGTTAGCATCAGTCCCAATGACGAAAGTATTTATGTGTCATTACAGGATATGGAACTGAAAAGCGATGTTAGGGTGAAGGCGAAAGAATTCGACCTAGAAAATGATGATATTTCATTTTTATTGACCGTCCCATCATCATTACAGTGATAGTGAATAAATGGATAAAAAACCAGGATCGATGCATCCTGGTTTTTTTCCATTTATGGAGAGAGCGTTAGGGTCTCTAGTGAGGATGATTCCCGATTCGATCCGATTATATAAATGGTTGAGGGAGTATTTTCTTGGAAAGCCTTGTTTGGCAAAGGGAATGCGATCTCTTTTGTCCCAGCTATCCTCACTTCGAAGTCTACTATCATGGGATGAATATTAAGGTATTCGCCTGCTTTCCCGAAATGGAGTTGATCAAAAACGACATCTCCATTTTTGACTGCAATATCCACCGAGAGTAAATCCCGTGAAAGCTGGATGAATCGGACCTTTGCTTCATTTGGAGGAACAGATGGATTATCTTCGAAAGGTAACATTTTCAACGGTTCATTAGCCAGGGTAGGTGCTAGAGCAATGGTATAGGAAGTCCCGCTTTCGAGAGCCACTTTACAGCTTAAAAGAGGTGGGGTGCTTCGCCCGCTGCGGTATATATCCAATTGGTACTTGCCAGAGGGCAGTGGTAAATAACCATTGTTCTCTTTATAAGAGAAATTTTTGAGGATACGCATTTCACTTACATAAACATCAAATGAGGGAGCTGTTGGGGCAGCATGTAAAAAGCGAACTTGTGCAGGCAGTAGGACATTCATTTGTTCATATCTCAATTGTTGTGTTGATTTTTCGAGACTTTTCAAATGCTTATGGTAATAATAATCATGCAATTGCGGATCGCTGTTTTTATAATAAGACGATAGTAAATCATATGTTACCGATTTTTGTGAATATGATTGTTTATCGCTCATTTCCAACACCTCTCATTTTTCCAGTATGTTCTTATCATATGTTTTTATGCTTGGGCGTGTGTCTCCCATTTAAAAAGGGAAGGGATCATTTTCGTGAAATGGGTCAATCAGCATATTATTTTACAGGGTAATATAAAAGCGTTAAAATGCATTCAATGGATTGTTTGTAAAAAAGGAGGATTTTCATTTGACAAAGCAATTAGAGAAAGCAACATTCGCAGGTGGTTGTTTCTGGTGCATGGTGAAACCGTTCGATGAACAGCCTGGCATCGAATCAGTTATCTCTGGCTATACGGGCGGGACTACGGAAAATCCCACGTACAAAGAGGTTTGTTCTGAAACCACGGGACATTATGAAGCTGTTCAGATCACCTTTGATCCAAACGTATATCCATATGAGAAGTTAATCGAGTTATTTTGGCAGCAAATTGACCCGACAGATGCTGGCGGGCAATTTTATGACCGGGGAAGTTCTTATCAAACGGCCATATTTTATCATGACGAAAACCAACGTGAAATTGCAGAAGCATCCAAAGCGAAGCTGCAGGCGAGCGGGAAATTTTCCGGACCGATCGTAACACCGATTATACCAGCCAAAACGTTTTATCCAGCCGAGACATACCACCAGCATTATTATAAAAAGCAACCTGAGCATTATGAAAGATATTCGATTGGCTCAGGACGCAAAGCATTTATACAACATCACTGGGGGGAAAAAAATGAAAAGTAAAGATGAATTAAAACAGAAACTCACTCCGATTCAATATGAAGTCACGCAAAATAATGGAACGGAACCAGCCTTTAACAATGAATATTGGAACTTGAAGGAGGAAGGATTATATGTCGATATCGTCTCAGGTAATCCTCTTTTCACTTCAAAGGAAAAGTTCGATTCAGGCTGCGGTTGGCCAAGCTTCACTAAACCGCTTAAAGAAGAGGAAGTGGTGGAAAACCTCGATACAAGTTATGGTATGAGAAGGATCGAGGTTCGCTCAAAAACTGCCGATTCTCATTTGGGTCATGTTTTCAATGATGGGCCGGGACCGTCGGGATTACGCTATTGCATCAATTCTGCTTCATTAAGGTACATCCCGCTCCAAGATCTTGAAAAAGAAGGATACGGAGAATACAAAAAGCTTTTTGATTGATTGGAAAACCCCCCATCAGATAATGATAGGGGGTTTTATATTGGATATTCAATCTGAGATGATTGACGCGATCCGGACATTTGGAATGGTGGTACGTTCCATTGCTTTAGTCCTGCCAGTCACCTCAAAACGGACAGTATGTGAACCGGGACGGAGCCCATTTGTGACAAATAAATATCTTTCACGGGCAAATGGCCACCAAGTATTCAAAGTCGTGATTTCATTTCCGTCGATCCATACATTCACTTCTCCGCCATCAGGACTTCTAAGCAGTTTCACACCAAGCATACTTCCCTTGAAATTATATTCAATCATACTGCCCTTTTCACTACTAGTGAAATAGCCGCCCCTTGGACGGAAACCGCTCATTTTTTCATAGTGGTCAATTTCCGATAATTCAAATCCAGAACGGGCATGAAGCTTAGATGGAAGACCTGCTACAGCCTTCTCCTGTTTGATGTTATCCAGGAACCGTTCATAAATTGCATCAGCATATAATTTATAACCAAGCCCATTTGGATGAATCAAATCTCTGGTCAGCTGTTTTTCCGTATATCCTGAATCTTTGAATACCGGTGGCATATCCACATTAGTTGCACCGTAATGTTTGGATAAAATTCCAATTGCAGACGCAAATTCCCCATATTTCAAGGAACTCTCTGTTATTGTGAATAATTCAGCATTAGGGTGAAGACGTTTTGCCTTTCTCATTAACGCTTCATATGTCATGGTAAAATCATCGACATTCATATATTTGCGATCATTTTCACCAAAAACGAAGAAAATCAGATCTTTATGATCATGCTCCCTTCTTTGGGAAAGCTTGAATAAACCTTCAAAAGCAGTGGCTCCGCTTTGGACCACGTAGTCTCCGTGTAAAGGAATATCATTGGTTCCATTCATCTTATTTTCTAGCTGTTTGAACCATGTTAGATTAGGCTTTTCAGCCCCCGACCCTCTTCCGATACTGTCACCAATAACGAGATACTGAATGGGCTGGCCTGCTTGGAATTTTTGATAAACAGTTATCGAATCATCTGATCCATATGTTTTAGGAACTTTTTGAAGGATATAGCTGATTAGAAGGATCGTGGCGATTGCAGCGAAAGGGATGAAGGATTTTGCGTTCGTTTTCAATTATGTTCCCCCGTATTAACCTTTTATGTATCTAACTGGGTATGAGATAGCTTAAAGAGGCTAAGAATTGTTTTTTCCTTATTATATCCCAATTTTAAAGTAACACAATAAATATGAAACGTTTTTTTGACATTTTTCATGGTTACTCTTGGTATTTCAGCCATTGAATGATGAACGGTGATGAAGGTGTTGATTGAAGTTTTTTTAAAATCCAGAAAAATAGGCAAATGCACAGACCAAGGCGGGCGTATTGACATATGGTAAGGTGTAAAGAGAAATCAGAATTCTAAAAGGAGTGAAACTTAATGTACGGATATGGTGGAAATGTTGCAGGACCAGGGTACGGTTATGGTGGAGGTGGATACGGCGGCGGTTGCTGCGGATTTGGATCAGGCTTCGCAATAATCGTTGTCTTGTTCATTCTATTGATTATCATCGGTGCTTCATTCTGCTGCTAATTGAATAACCCAAAGACCAGTTGATAAAGCTGGTCTTTTCTTTATGTAAGGAAAATGGAGGTTTGACGGTGGACCTTTCTGATTCCATGGCAGTTGACTGAAAAGGCATGGATAAATCCAGGAAATCATGGGACAGGCGATACATAACCATTCCTTTTTCCAATCCCGATACCGGCATAACGGGAATGACGAAAAAATGCCATTGATGTCCCTAAAGGTTCTGCAAGGAAAATAAGTTGTGTGAATGACATACCACCATAAGGGTCTTGGTTTTTCTTTGTTCACCATTTCTGCTAAAATAACGACAGAATGTAATTAATTTAGGGGGATAAAGATATGAAACCTTCCCGTTTACAAGCAGGGGATGAAATTCGCGTAATTGCTCCTTCAAGAAGCTTGGCGATTGTCAAAGGGGAACAACGCAGATTGGCAGAAGAAAGATTGACTGAGCTTGGTTTTAAAGTGACATATGGTAAAACGGCTTTGTTCCATGATGACTTTTTCTCGAATTCGATTGAAGACCGGATCGAGGATTTGCATGAGGCGTTCAGGGATCCGAATGTGAAGGGGATTTTTACAGCCATCGGGGGGTATAACGCTAACCAATTGTTACGGTATATCGACTATGACTTGATTAAGGAAAATCCAAAAGTGTTGATCGGGTATAGTGATATAACCGCAATTTTATTGGCCATTTATAATAAAACAGGCTTAACTACATATTCAGGTCCTCATTTCTCGACGTTCGGGATGAAGGCTGGTCTGGAATATACGATGGAATATTTTAAAAAGGCTGTAATTGAAAGTGAAGACTTTTATCTTAATCCAAGTGAAACGTGGAGTGATGATTCTTGGCATTTGGAACAGGATGACCGAACTTTCCACCCGAATGCTGGATATATGGTCATTCAGGAAGGTGAAGCGGCTGGGACAATCATTGGGGGGAATCTTTGTACACTCAATCTATTACAAGGTACAGAGTACATGCCTTCATTAAAGGACAGCATCCTTTTCATAGAAGATGATGAAGAAAGCCATCCTTTCAGTTTTGATCGGGATTTACAATCTTTGCTCCATCAGCCAGGTGCAAGCGGGATTAAAGGAATTGTCATCGGCCGTTTCCAAAAGGATTCAGGAATGACTGAATATGCTTTGCAGGAAATCATCGCTGCCAAAAGGGAGATAAATGGCATACCCGTGATCGCTAATGCCAACTTTGGACATGTTCATCCATTCGTAACGGTGCCGGTTGGTTCAAAAGCGGTAATGAAAGTGAAGAACGGAAAAGCGACGATCCAGATTGATTCATGACACACAGTTTGAAGACGCCGTTCAAAAAGTGGACGGTGTTTTAATCTGTTCGGGATTTTGATTTGTATGAATATATTTTGCGTTTTGGTGTATTTTAGGAGTCTTTCCTCTTGCAGCCCTGGAAAATGTCCTATTTTACAAGCATTATTAGGGAATATGAGTCTAATAGTTCAAATTCTATATTTTTCTGATATAATACTAAGAGATTTAAAATAGAAAAGGTGATTATGTGTTATTAACAATTCCCGCATCCATTCGTTTAGAAGGGGCTTTGGCCGAGTATAATAAAAAAGGCCGTGTGAGCCATACATGCTTCGTTTGTAACGAAGACACTTCTAATGGGGATGCAAGTAACTTGAACTACTATAAGTTAGGAACTAAAAAAGTTTGTCATTCCTGCATGAAAAATGTTTTGCGTCATCCGTCTTTAAAAGAGTATGAATATGTACATACTTCAGTTATCGATAAAACTGCTTTTTATAAAAATGTGCTGGCTGTTTTAAAGGATGAAAGTTTTTTGGAGTCAATTCGTGAAGAAAAACTAAATAGCGCATTGTAAGAAAAAAGTGTATCTCTCGCGGATACACTTTTTTTGTCGCCATTTTTTGGACAGCCCCCATGAAACCAAGAAATTTATCCATTTACATGCTTAGGTCAATTTCCTTAGCAAGATTGACTACATCTGGACATACACTTTACTATATTGCATTTGTTTTTTAAGAGAAGGAGTGTGTGGGCTTATGGAGCAGTCTTCATTGATCAAACCGGTCCTGGGAGGAGCCTATCCGACTATCAGTCATGGTCAGGGAGTGTTTTTATACGATAAAGAAGGAAAGGATTACCTAGATGCTTCTTCCGGAGCTGTTACAGCCAATATTGGCCATGGAGTCCAGGAAATCATAGAGGCGATGGTAAAACAGGCAAAACAGGTTTCATTTGTGTATCGTTCTCAATTCACCAGCGATGCTGCAGAGCAACTTGCTGGAAAAATTGCAGAATTGACCAAAGGGGAACTGACATACAGCTTTTTTGTAAACAGCGGCTCCGAAGCGACTGAAACGGCATTGAAAATTGCCATACAGCATTGGCAGGAAAAAGGGAAGCCCAAGAAACAGAAAATCATATCGAGGTGGATGAGCTACCATGGCATCACGATGGGAGCTCTTTCCATGTCTGGCCATCCGATTCGACGGGAACGATTTACTTCTTTGCTTGAATCATATCCCTCTGTATCGCCTCCATATTGTTACCGATGTCCACTTCAACTTGATCCACATACGTGCGGAATGGCCTGTGCTTCGGAATTGGAAGCGTCAATCCGGCGAATTGGCAGTGAAAATATAGCGGCGTTCATTGCAGAACCTGTTATCGGCGCAGCCGGAGGAGCCATTGTTCCTCCTGATGGTTATTTTCGAAAACTCAAGAAAATCTGCGAAGACAATGATATTTTATTCATTGCCGATGAAGTAATGACCGGATTTGGACGTACCGGTAAGATGCTTGCTTCCGAATATTGGGATGTGGAACCTGATATCGTAACATTTGGAAAAGGTATGAGTGGGGGGTATACCCCGATTGCGGCCGCAGTAATGACCAAAAACGTGATGGAGCCAATAATGAAAGGGTCGAAGTCAATTATAGGCGGCCATACGCTTAGTGCAAATCCGTTATCGTGTGCGGTATCTTTGGCCGTTTTAGAATTTGTCGAAAGGAATGAACTTGTCGAAAAATCAGCCGACAGAGGGAATTACCTGATTAGGGGCCTGAAAAAGTTGGCAGGGAAGTATTCCTTTATCGGTGATATACGCGGGAGAGGTTTATTGATTGGCATTGAATTTGTCCAGGAAAAAGAAACGAAGGCCCCATTTCCGAAGGAGGCAGACGTGACTAATGAAATCATTGAATTGGGAATGAGGAATGGAATACTTCTTTATCCCGCAGCAGCAGGCCTTGACGGTGTAACCGGGGCAGCCATCATCATCTCCCCTCCGTTATCGATATCGGAAGAGGAGTGTGCTGAATTGTTAATGAGAGTCGATATAACTTTTAGGCAATTTAATGAATCGATAGGTAAACGGCCATCACAACAAGGAAGTGAGTCATAGTGGTGGAAAATACATTCCAGAAGATTTGTCGTTTGGAGGATGTCCGCCATCACTTTAAAGATGATCAGTCCATCCTGTTTGGTGGGTTCGGCGGCATAGGGACGCCTCCGGGATTGATCAATCTGATTTTGGAATCAGGCATAAAGGATTTAACCTTGATTGGGAACGATACAGGTTTCCCCGATATCGGAATCGGAAAACTGGTCACCCAACGCCGTGCGAAAAAAATCATCGTTTCCCATATCGGATCCAATCCAAATGCAGGACTATTAATGAACAATGGAGAACTCGAAGTGGAGTTCTCTCCGCAAGGAACTCTTGTCGAACGCATCCGGGCCGGAGGGATGGGACTAGGCGGGATATTGACCGATATTGGCATTGAGGTCGATATCGTCCGGGACGGCAAGCAAACCGTAAAGCTAGGTAAGAAAAATTATCTGGTGGAAACGGCATTAACTGCAGATATCGCCATTGTTTACGCAGAAATGGCAGATCCTTATGGAAATCTTATATTTGATAAAAGCGCCAGGAACACGAATCCAATCGTTGCTGCGGCTGGACAAATCACTATAGTCGAAGCTATGCAAATCGTTCCGCTTGGCTCTTTGGATCCAGAGGACATCATTGTACCGGGTGCCTTTGTGGATTATATCATTCCATCAAAAGGAGTCGATTGGAAATGGGTTTGGGAACCGAAGATAGAAATAGAATAGCGAAACGGGCAGCAGCAGAAATAAGCGATGGGATGCTGGTCAATTTGGGCATTGGCATTCCATCACTTGTACCGAATCATCTTTTGAATGACCATAAAGTTATGTTTCATGCCGAAAATGGCCTTGTGGGTATTGGCAGTACTCCTGAAAGGGGGAAGGAAGATGCGCATCTTTGCAATGCCGGAGGACTGCCGATCACCATTAGAACCGGGGCTTCTTACTGCGACAGTACTGTTGCATTTGGGATGATACGGCGGGGCAGGGTGGATATCACGATTCTAGGAGCCCTTCAAGTAAGTCAAGCGGGGGATCTCGCTAATTGGATTGTCCCGGGAAAGCGGGTGCCAGGCATGGGCGGTGCCATGGAACTGGCTGCAAAGGCAAAAAAGGTCATTGTCTTGATGGAACATAACGATAAAACGGGCATGTCTAAATTAGTCCAAAAATGTACGTTGCCGTTAACTGCCAAGAAATGCGTACATATGATCATCACCGAATTAGGCGTGTTTTCCGTAACTTCGGAGGGCCTCCTATTAACTGATGTATTTGATACGTCCAGCATTCAGGAAATCAGGAATCGGACCGAAGCCTCGTTTACCGTCTCTGATAACATCCATATTTTAAAAGAATGAGAGAGGAGAATGGATATGTATGAGGAAAAGATAAGAACATGGTTGAATGAACACCGGATGAATGGGGTTCAGCTTTTGCAAAAACTGGTTCAGGAACCGAGCAAAAGGGGGCAAGAAGGAAGTGCACAAGCCATTGTGGTCGAGAAGTGCAGACAACTTGGTCTAGAAATAGATCTTTGGGAAATCGGGGATGAACAATTAAGAAAACATCCCCATTTTTATTGCGACCGCAGGGATTTTAAAGGAAATCCGAACCTTGTGGCTATTAAAAGAGGAACAGGCAAGGGGAAATCCCTTATATTAAACGGACATATTGATGTAGTTCCTGAAGGAGATCATGCAGCATGGCACGATGAACCCTATAGCGGCAAGTTAATAGACGGGAAAGTGTTCGGCCGGGGGACTACAGATATGAAAGGCGGCAATGTATCTTTATTGCTGGCCATTGAAGCGATCGTCGAATCTGGAATCCAATTGAAGGGAGATGTGATATTCCAGAGTGTGATTGAAGAGGAAAGCGGTGGTGCAGGTACACTTGCGGCAGTCTTACGGGGGTACAAAGCTGATGGTGCAATCATTCCGGAGCCCACAAATATGAAACTATTCCCTTTACAGCAAGGTTCGATGTGGTTTCGACTGAGAATAAAAGGCAAGTCTGCACATGGAGGCACGAGGTATGAAGGAGTCAGTGCAATAGATAAAGCGGTTGGTGTAATGAAAGAAATCAAGATACTTGAACAAGAACGGAATGAGTCACTCCGCCATTCACTCTATAAAAATGTCCCTATCCCCATTCCAATCAACATAGGAAGCATTCAAAGCGGGAATTGGCCTTCCTCCGTGCCGGATACAGCCGTTCTGGAAGGTAGATTCGGCATCGCCCCGACAGAAACCATGGAAGAGGCACAAAAATCGCTGAAGGAGCGAATAGATGCTTTAAACCTAAGTGATGCATGGTTCAAAGAAAAACCTATTGAATTAGAATGGTTTGGGGCCAGATGGCTTCCTGGCAATCTCGAAATAAATCACCCGCTTATGAAGACAATTGGCACATACTTTGAAAAAGTGGTAGGGGAAGAACCGCTTGTCGAAGCGTCCCCTTGGGCGACGGATGGAGGGTATCTTTCATTGGTTGGCTCTACCCCCGTAGTTGTGTTTGGACCAGGGGAAACGAAGATGGCACATGATTCGAACGAATATATAGAGGTGGATAAAATGATGGAGGTTGCGGAAATCATCGCATTGACCATTATTGAATGGTGTGGGGTGGAACAGGAATAATCATTTTTCCCAAGGTCTGATTCCAGGAAGGGTCAGGCCTTTCACAACAATTTTCGAAGATGTGAAAGGAGCGGGACAAATGGAGGCTGGAATCATTGAAAAAAGAATTCAAAAGCCAAGGTGCACCATACATATTACGATCGACCATTTTAATAAGCGAATCAGGGTTGATGATTATCTAGGTCATTTTCAAGAATGCGTGGAGGAATCTTTGAAGGTGGCTAAGAGCATATCAGCAGAAAAAATCATCTTCAAGTCACGCAAGGAAAACGTTATGGCATTGCTTGCTCAGGGCTTTCTATATGAAGGAAGCATCGATAAATTCTTTTTGGGAAGCGATTGTTTCTTCCTTGTTAAATATACCCGGAATGAAAGGCGCAACAGTGCACAATGGGAAAAGGAAGATCAAATCCTTACCGATGTTCAGAGTCTGCCGATAAAATCCGGAATAGATGATCCGCCGTCAGCCTATCAAGGTCGTAAAGCGGAAGTTACCGATGCACTTCAGCTGGCCCAATTGTATGGGAAGGTTTTCGAAGTGTATCCCACACCGATGAATGATCCGGTATATGTGAAGAAGTGCATGGAAATGGGAACGGTTTTTTATATTTATGTCCATGAAGAGAGGATTGTCAGTGCTGCTTCCGCAGAAATTGATTCCTTTTACCATAATGCAGAAATCACTGACTGTGCGACATTGCCGGAACATCGGCAGTACGGCTTGATGAAACACTTGATTTCCGCGCTTGAAGACTATCTTATTTCACATGGGGTTTATTGTATCTATTCGATTGCCCGGTCGCTCTCATTCGGCATGAATGCTGCATTGCATCAGCATGGATACTCGTACCGCGGACGTTTGGCCAATAATTGTTTTATTTTCGATAAACTGGAAGACATGAACCTTTGGGTGAAAAATTTTACTTGAATGCTCAATTTTAGGCGGTTGATGACAAGTTTTTGGCATTCCCTCATATACATCTAGCAAGAAGTTCTTAAGGAGGGGTATCTTGCCAAGCGAATTTTTTAATACAAGTGAAGTGTTGGAAGCGATATTAGAAACCATTGATGAAGGCATTCATGTGATAGATCCAAAAGGACAGACCATCTTTTATAATGGAGTGGCGGCCAATCATGATGGGATGAAAAGAAGTGAGGTGCTTGGGAAACCGTTGCTTGAAGCCTTCCCTTCTTTGAATCACAAATCATCGACCTTACTCCGGGTCATTAAATCTGAAAAACCAATCTACAACTATAGTCAATCGTACGTAAATGCACATGGGCGAATCATTGAGACGTTAAATACGACGCTCCCCATATATGTTGATGGGTTTATGATAGGTGCAATAGAAATTGCCAAGGATTATTCAAGCTTGAAGCAATTATCTGAAAGGTTAGCTGACCTGGAAAGCTCGCTCAAGACGATCAAAAGTCCTGAAAGGAAAACGCCTGGGAATGGCAGATTGTATTCTTTCACTGAAATCTTGACAAGTGATACTGGGTTTAAAGGTTTGATATCACAAGGGAAAAAGGCGGCCCGCTCCTCCTCATCGGTATTGGTTTATGGGGAAAGCGGTGTAGGGAAAGAGCTTTTTGTTCAAAGCATCCACCAGGATTCGTGCCGCAGTAAAGAACCATTCATCGCGCAAAATTGTGCGGCCTTACCAGAAAATTTATTGGAATCGCTTCTATTCGGTACGGCTAAAGGAAGCTACACTGGTGCTATGGAACGCCAGGGATTGTTTGAATTAGCCAATGGCGGAACCTTGTTTTTGGATGAATTGCAATCGATGCCGATTGACTTGCAGGCAAAGCTTCTGCGTGTGCTTGAAGATGGGTTCATCAGGAGGATAGGCGGTACAAAGAGTGTACAGGTGGATGTCAGGATCATGGCAGCGATGAATATAGATCCTAAAAAGGCCGTATCGGAAAACAGGCTAAGGCCGGATTTATTTTACCGATTAAACGTTTTGAGCTACGAGCTCCCTCCGCTAAGGGATCGGATTGATGATATAGAGCTTCTTACTGAACATTTCATATCAATATTTAACAGTAAATTAGGATTGTCCATAAAAGGCATGGATGAGAACGCAAAGGTTTTTTTTCGGAAATATCATTGGCCTGGAAACGTAAGGGAGCTTAAACATACGATAGAATTCATGATGAACCATACGGAGAATGATGTTTTGAACCTTGAAGATTTGCCCCAGTTTTTAAAAAAGCGCATCACTTCCTCATCGGAAAAAATACTTCCGCTTCGTGAGGCAATGATTGAGATGGAAACGAAATTGATTACCGAGGCCCTTCTTCAAACGAACGGTAACGTTTTCCAGGCATCGAAACTATTGCAAATTCCAAGACAGACCTTGCAATATAAAATAAAAAAACATATTTGAATGGAAAAAATCCGGATGCAGCCAGCAGTCCGGTTTTTTTTATGGGCCTTCGAATTTTTGGGTCATTTTGGCACCCTTCTTGCATTTAATACTACTATCATAACTCAGGAGGTATAACCATGTTATTTGACTTATATAAGCCAGATCGCAATTGGAAAGATATAGAGCTATGGAAAGATGTTACCGAAGAACAATGGAACAACTGGCTGTGGCAGCTTACGAATACGATCCGAACTGTTGATGATTTGAAAAAAGTGATAAACCTGACTTTGGATGAAGAGGAAGGTGTGAGGATTTCCACAAAAACCATTCCATTGAATATCACCCCATACTATGCTTCGTTAATGAATAAAGATGACCCAAGGTGTCCAATCAGAATGCAATCGGTCCCAATCTCGGAAGAAATGCATAAAACGAAATATGACATGGAAGACCCCCTTCATGAGGATGAGGACTCACCTGTACCGGGACTGACCCATAGATATCCGGATCGCGTACTTTTTTTGGTGACGAATCAGTGCTCCATGTACTGCCGTTACTGTACGCGAAGACGCTTTTCAGGCCAAATTGGCATGGGCGTGCCAAAAAAACAATTGGACGCTGCAATCGGTTATATACGTGACACACCGGCAGTTCGGGATGTTCTTATTTCCGGCGGGGACGGATTATTGATCAATGACACGATCCTTGAATATATCCTCAAAAACTTAAGGGATATTCCTCATGTTGAAATAATCAGGATAGGTACGCGGGCTCCGGTTGTTTTCCCTCAAAGAATCACTGGAAATTTATGTGCCATCTTAAAAAAATATCATCCGGTTTGGCTGAATACTCATTTCAATACCTCGATAGAAATTACCGAGGAGTCAAAGAAAGCATGTGAGATGCTTGCCGATGCAGGTGTACCTGTGGGCAACCAGGCAGTTATTTTAGCGGGGATAAATGACAGTGTCGCAATCATGAAAAAACTGATGCATGATCTTGTTAAGATCCGTGTCCGCCCTTACTATATTTATCAGTGCGATCTATCGGAAGGCATTGGTCATTTCAGGGCTCCCATTTCAAAAGGGATTGAAATCATCGAGGGGCTCCGAGGCCATACATCCGGGTATGCTGTACCTACCTTCGTCGTCGATGCTCCAGGAGGGGGAGGGAAAATTACACTGCAGCCGAATTATATCCTTTCACAATCTCCGACAAAAACGGTGCTGCGCAATTTTGAAGGGGTGATTACCACATATCCTGAACCTGAGCAATATACACCAGGACTTGCAGATGATTATTTCAAAGGGGTATATCCTGATATGGAAGAAAAACAGTCAGATATAGGTGTATCCGGTTTAATGAACGACAAGCAATTCAATTTAGTGCCTGAAGGGCTGAAGCGAATGAATCGACGGGAAAATTACGTGACCAACCCCGAGCACGCTTCATTGAAAAACCAACGTGAAAAGCGAGATCTGTTAAAAGAAAAGAAATTCCAGGCACAGCAAAAAAAGAGCACCCCAAAGGGGGATGAATAGCATGGAGATATGTCCGTGGTGTGAGAAAGGGAAGCTTGCATCAGTAAAGGGGACTGTGTATTGGGAACTGCCGGATGGTACGAGGGCGGTTGAAATTACGGAAACCCCTTCATCTCATTGTGAGAGTTGCGATGCTTTTTTTCAAAGTGATGAAATAGTGAAGGAAATTGAAAATCAACTATTTTTAATTGATTCGAAACAGCTTGAAAAACAAACGAAGTACAGTGAGCTAATGAACATGAAAAGGCTGTTGAAACGTAATTACTTTGACTTTTAGTGGCAAGGTGTACTTTTTCCATAAAAGAATAAATCCCCTCATTTTAGACAGAACAGTGTAAACCACTATTTCTATCTTAGATGAAGGGGATTTCCCTTTTACAAAATGAAGCCTGCGGGCGAATTGTATAATAAGGTTTTGAAGTAATTCCGCCATCCTTCATGCTGCATGACAGAACATGCTCCGCGTGTTTTTATGGGACTTGGGCATTTGATTGAAGAAGTGGGTAAACAAGATTGAAGCACTTCGTTTCCTTTAGAATCATGAAGAACTAAGTCGTTAATAGAAAAAAGTTTCTTAAAAGGATGTAATCAATATGGAATGAGTACGATATTTAATTGTAATTCCGTAATATTACGAATGCATTTTATGTTGAAAAATCGTGGATTTATATAAAATGAGGAAGAAAAAACCAAATTGATTTTTAAAAAAGTGGACGGAAGCGAAAGTTTCCGATATATTAAAGCAGAAATCATAGTTATTTTAGGGGGGGCTCGACATCATGAGACCATTTTATTTATATTTAATGAAATTTCGACAACCAAAGGAAATTGATGCAATCACTAAATTTGCCAATCATGCCTATGAGGATCATGGCTTCCCAAAACAATCGACTGATTATAATGAACTGAGCAGTTATTTAGAATTGAATGGAGACTATCTCGAAAGTATGTCAGTATTCGATCAAGCGTGGGAACAGTATGTCCAAATAGAAGAAGGACTCCTATTGGGAGAACAGGAATAGGGAGGATCGGAAGGATGCTTAAAAGCCTTCAAACCCGAATTTTGCTTTATTCTTTACTTATAGCAAGTGTTCCGCTTCTGATATTGGGGATCATATCCTATGGATCACAAAGGTCCCTGCTGGAAAAGGAAGCAAAAAATGCCCTGAACGCAGGTTCACTGTATATAGTAAATGAAACATATAGCTATTTGAACGAACGGATCAGTGATGTGAAGTTAATAAGTGCAAATTCGGTAATCATCAATCCTGGCTATTCAAAAGAAGAGAAGTCAGATGAACTAAAAAAGTTTATCGATTTAAAAGGAAATTATTACGGTGTCTTGCATTTGGATATGAAAGGCAATGTCATTGCAGATACATCCAATAAAATGATCGGGGCCAACCTAGCGAAGAAAATATGGTTCAAAGAGGCCTTAGAGGGACATGTATTCCTTTCTGACGTTTATAAAACCCGGGCTTACTCAGAACCCATAATAGCTCTGAGTGCACCGGTATATGATAATGCAGGGGAAATGATCGGTGTCGTATCTCCAGCTTTCCGATTGGAAGGACTTTGGGAGATGATGGAGAAAAAGGCTAATGAAATTAGCGATAAATACCCAGTGAACTTTTTCATGATCAATCAAGAAGGCATCATGATTTCGAAAAAAGACCCGAATGGCGTCATGCAGGATTCTGCCTTGAAAGAAATGGGATTAACGAAAGATAAGCTGATGGAAGCCTCGTTATCGGATGAATTGTACAGTGCAGAGAATGGGGAAAAAATATATTCCATCCAGCCTGTCCATACGATAGCAGAAACGGAGAATAAATGGTTTATTGTTGTGGGTGCTGATAAGAAACAGGTGTTTCAGCCTTTGAATGACCTTTTAACACGGTACCTGACCGTCTACAGCATCGTTTTTGTTTCTATCATTCTGGCAGTCTATTTACTGACAAAGACCCTCGTGCGGCCAGTTCAAGAGCTTGTCGAAGCGACAGAGGATTTCATTGGAGGAAAGGAATTCATCATTTCCGACAAAAGAAGCTTCGAGGAAATGGAAAAATTGAACCTTGCCTTTCTAAGAATGATGGAAACGATAGAAGATCGTGAGAAGGAAATCGTCCGAACGGAAAAATTGAAATATGTTGGCCAGCTTGCTGCCGGTGTCGCCCATGAAATCAGGAACCCGTTGACGACAATAAAGGGTTTTTTCCAATTATTGAAGAGCCAGGATCATGATAAATCATTAATAGAAAAATATAGTGATGTCATGCTTCATGAAGTGAATCGGGTCAATGTATTCGTGACACAACTTCTTGATTTGGCAAAACCGCATCAACTGGAATGGGGGAAAATCGATTTAAAGGATTTCCTTGAAGAAATTATAGATACCTATACTTCCTCAATCCCGAGTTCTCATGTAAGACTAATTAATAGGGTGACACAATCCGTCGTTGTTTATTCAGACAGAAACCGGTTAAGGCAGGTTCTTTTGAATGTCTTGAATAATTCCTGTGAAGCCATCGAAGCAAGGGGGCAGATTGAACTGCATCAGAATTCCGTGTCCCAATATATAAGATTAGTGATCAGCGATGATGGAAAAGGCATCAGTCCCGAGAATATAAAAAATATCGGTATGCCCTTTTATACCACCAAACTGGATGGAAACGGATTAGGTGTGGCGACTTGCATTCAGATAATGGAGGAATTAAAAGGGAAATTCCAAATTGAGAGCGTTTGCGACGAAGGAACGAAAGTGACGCTCACCATCCCCACTACGAACCGTCTCGTTAAATGAGGCGGTTTTTGGTTGTAGTGCCCTTTAATAAATGGGCCGGTTACTTAGCTAAATGAGCAAAATGCCCTCTCATTTCCATTAACCTCCATGTTTGTTTGTGCATATAATTTACTAATCAAACGATAAGGACCATATTGGGGGATGTCTCTTATGGGCAAAAAAAAACAGCCGAAATTTAAATTAGGCGATACAGTCGTAATAACAATGTATGGGACAGTCGGGAATATAACCGATGTGAAATTTCTCGATGGTGCTTATGTGTATGAAGTGAACTATAGTGAAGGTCTTTATATCGAAAAAACATTGCAATCGATAAATGAATATGAAGGTGAAATCCTTTATCAAAAAGAGCAAATTGATATTGAATATAAATATTTATTAGGTGACTTGGTCCAGGTGGATGGATATGAACAGGATTATTTCAAGATTATCGGCTATCGAACGGAAATTTGGCGCTATAAGGAAAATGCCTGGGAGGATGTAATCTATGAGTTATCAAGACTCTCGGATGGTGAATGGCTTGAAGCGCATGAAGAAGAACTGACTTTGATAGCCGATGCTAAACGTGCAGATGGAATCATTAAAAAGCTGGGTCTGCTCCTTCCTAACAAGAAAAATGAGCTTGCTATCATTGCTAAACAAAACAACCCTGGTAAAGGTGAGCGAGATATGACAATGACAAAAAATGAAAAAAAGGAAATGATTGATGGACTGTTGGATTTATATAATGATTATTGTAAGCTCTACGAACATTTTGGCGATGATGAATATCGTCATATCATGAAGATTGCCCTTGCTAAAATTGAAAAAGCGGCAGAGGAAATTTATCCGGATCATAAAAAGAAACAAACGAAGTGAAAGGTATCCCAAACTTTTTAAAGGGAATTTTCCAAATTTCCTATAAAAGCTTCCATTCAAATTGAACACGAATGGACCATGATATTTATAGGCCCTTCATATGATTTTCCATTATGGGATGCCTTACTGGTATATTTGTCTCTACACATTCATAGACCTTTAAATAAGGGGGCGATGATTTGCGAGAAATTGAGGTTTTTATTGACACAGAAGAGATAGCGGAATTCTTTTTTCAAGAATTGATAAGACGGGGCTATCTTCCAACAGAAGCTGAAGTTGAAGATCTTGCTGACATCACATTCGAATATCTTCTTGAAAAATGCATAATTGATGAAGAAGTCGATGAGTAACCTGTCATAAGACGGTTATCAGCTTCCTTTCCCTTAATTTTATTAACCATTAAAAAAAAGACGGCGGACCTCCGCCGTTTTGTTTGCGGTTTAGAGGAAGGGTGCCAAAAGTCTTTTCGTGATTTCCAGTTTTTCAAGTTCTAGGATAAGGTTCAATTTTCCTAACTTGTGGTTGATATGGTATAGTAGTTTTTGAATATCATTTCAACCACAAGTTAAGGAGGACATAGTCGTATGAGCGTACATATTGGTGCAAAAGAAAATGAAATTGCGGAAACGGTCTTACTTCCTGGGGACCCGTTGCGTGCAAAATATATTGCTGAAACGTTTTTAGAGGATGCTAAACTTTATAATGAAGTTCGTAACATGTTTGGATATACAGGGACATATAAAGGGAAACGAATTTCTGTACAAGGTACAGGCATGGGTGTCCCATCCATTTCGATTTACGTGAATGAATTGATGAATAGCTATAATGTCCAGAAGCTGATTCGTGTGGGAACTGCAGGAGCGATTCAAAAAGATGTAAAAGTCAGGGATGTGATCCTTGCCATGAGTGCTTCCACCGATTCCCAAATGAACCGCATGACTTTCGGCGGGGTGGACTTTGCCCCAACCGCAGATTTCGAATTACTAAGAAAAGCTTATGACGCCGGCACGGCTAAAGGCTTGCAATTGAAGGTCGGTAATGTATTTACGGCCGATCAGTTTTATAACGATAATAGTGAATTGGAAAAATGGGCAAAATACCAAATACTTGCGATAGAAATGGAATCAGCAGCCCTATACACGCTTGCTGCTAAATTTGGCCGCCAAGCTTTATCTGTATTAACCATTTCCGATCACATTTTAACCGGTGAGGAAACGACGTCGGATGAGCGCCAGTCAACTTTTAACGAAATGGTTGAAGTGGCATTGGAAGCAGCTATCCAGGACTGATAATTGGATGTAAATGACAGACGGGTGACCAGGAAGAGTGATGCTGTATAATGACAGTCGGGATACAGGTTCATTTATTCCTTGGTATCCGTATTTTTGTAATGTCAGGAGATGCCTGTTGCCCTTAGAGCTTTCTCTATATTTAACGTTTACGGAGGGGTAAAAAAAATACATATGGACATAAGTTGTTATTTTTGATAACTATTATTTTTCGATTGGCATGAAAGCTGATAAAATAGAAAGAAATCGTTTATATCTATCGTCATGAAGAATGAAAGTGGTGAGGCTTCAGTGGAAGAAGAAAATCAAAAACAGCCAAAAGAGGCAGGGAAATTCATCAAAATAAAGAAGTTTACGTTCATTATGGGGATTTTCTTAGTCATATTTCTAACTGCAGGGATTACTACAATAGCCTTGACCTTTGGAGATAAAAAAGTAGAGTCATTAGCACCGGATAAACATTCGGAATTTGAAAAGCTGTATTCTACATACGATACGATAAAAGATAACTATTATGAAGAGATTGATCAAGATAAGCTGGTTGACGGGGCAATTAATGGAATGATCAAATCATTGGATGATCCCTACTCTGCTTATATGGATAAAAAGGAAGCATCGAGTTTCCATGAGAGCATCTCTTCATCTTTTGAAGGAATCGGTGCTGAGATTCAGGAGCAGGATGATCAAATCATGGTCGTCTCACCGATAAAAGGGTCCCCAGCAGAAAAAGCAGGGGTAAAACCGAATGATATCATTTTAAGTGTGGACGGTAAAAGCGTTGAAGGACTAAGCTCTTCTGAAGCTGTCTTGAAGATCAGGGGCGAAAAGGGAACGAAAGTGGATTTATCCATCTCAAGAGCTGGTGAGTCGGAACCGATTGAGCTCACCATTAAACGGGATACAATTCCGATTGAAACGGTATATGCGGAAATGCTGGATGATGGAGTTGCAAAAATTCAAGTGACCAGTTTTTCCGAACATACAGTCCAAGAGCTGAAAACGGCGCTTGAAGAAATGTCGAAGAAGGATATGAAGGGTCTCGTATTGGATTTGCGGGGAAACCCAGGGGGACTTCTTGACCAAGCTATAGAAATGGCAAGCCTGTTCGTACCTAATGGGAAAGTGGTCCTTCAAGTTGAGGAGCGCAGCGGGAAAAAAGATGTCTATAAATCGAAGAATGATGGAGAACTGAAAATCCCGGTAGTCGTGTTGATTGATGATGGAAGTGCCAGTGCTTCTGAAATCGTTGCAGCGGCTGTCAGTGAGTCTGCGGACATTCCATTGATTGGTGTCAAGTCATTTGGGAAGGGGACAGTGCAGACTGCCCAAGACTTTGAAGATGGATCTAACTTCAAATATACGGCAGCTAAATGGTTGACTCCTGAAGGCAATTGGATTCATAAAAAAGGGATTAAGCCGGATATTAATGTGAAGCTTCCTGATTATGCCAGCCTTCCGTACATTTCGCCTGATAAGGAATTGAAAGCATCCGATTCTTCGAGTGAAGTGAAAGCAGCTGAAGAGATGCTGAAGGAAGCAGGCCATGATCCAGGTAAGATAGATGGATTCTTTGATCAAGCAACCACGAATGCGGTCATAGCATTCCAAAGGGAACAAAAAATTAAAGAAACTGGCACCATTAAAGGTGATACTACCGTGAAATTGATGCAGGTCATCCGTGAGAAAATCCTTAAGAACGACACACAAGTGAAAAAAGCGGTAGAAGTATTAAAGAAAGAAATCAAATAAATGATTTTGGTCGAAAAGCCTGCCCAACGATTATCGTTGCAGGCTTTTTTGTCGTTTAATGCATAGTATTCCAATATTAGGCAGAGAATAGGGGTAATTTTCCAATGAGGTGAACTAATGAAAGAAAAGGTATTGTTCATATATCTATTGATCTTGATTCTGGCAGGCTGCACCTATGCCCCTTTACCCAAACAAAATGGAAATGCAGGTACGGAAAAAAAACTAACCAAAGAAGAGAACCAGGAAAACGTAAAAACATTTCTGTTAATTGGTGTTGATACAAGGGGAGAGCAAAAATCTCGATCAGATGCGATTATCCTTGCAAAATACTTTCCTGAGCAGGAGAAACTGAAGCTCGCTTCCATTATGCGTGATAGTTATGTGAAAATCCCCGGGAATAAATCAGTATACAACAAAATAAATGCAGCTTATTATTATGGTGGACGGGAACTGCTCAAGAAAACGATACAGGAAAATTTCGATGTCAAGGTCGATCATGTAGCGGTAATTGACTTCCAGGGTTTTGTGAAGATGGTCGATTTACTTGCACCTGATGGTGTAGAGCTGAATGTGGATCAGGAAATCATTGATGATATGAGCATTCAGGCAAGCGTAGGTAAAAATGTTTTACATGGTGAGGAACTATTGAAATATGTCCGTTTTAGACATGACGATGAAAGTGATTTTGGAAGGGTAGAGCGTCAACAAGAAGTAATGGTTCAATTAAAAACAGCGTTTATAAATCAAATCTCATCCTTCGAAGGGATGGCAGCCCTTCCTAGTATCATCGAACAAGGACTCTCGTACTTGGATACAGATATTGGACTGAAAACAATAATGGAAATGGGTCCAAAAATAGTCTTCCATACACCGGACACCGTCGAAACCTTAAGGGTTCCAGTGGGGGGAAGCTTTAAAGATGAAATATATCCCCAGTCCGGAGCTGTTTTGGAAATGGACTACACTAAAAATAAGAAGGCACTTCAGGAGTTCTTTTCAAAATAATAAGAATTTCCAATTCTCATTTGTTATCGAAAACATCCTTATATTAAGTGAATATGTTCGAATTCACTTAAATTATTGTAGTATATACCTCGCAAGAATAATCATAATCGATCATTTTTAAAAAACGAGAGGGATACGAAATCCTTCTCGTTTTTTATCTCCAATAAAGGAGCCTGGATCAATTAACAAAATGCGGAATGTTTTTGATGAAATCCGGTGTTATGATGCCATTTTCGGTAATGATGCTTGTAATTAGATGATTCGGTGTAACGTCAAAGGCTGGATTGAAAGTCTTCACGTTTTCCGGAGCGACCCTTACACCTTGAATGAAGGTGATTTCCGCTTCATTCCGTTCTTCGATCGGGATGGATGTGCCGGATTCGATAGATAGGTCGAATGTGCTTGATGGTGCGGCCACATAAAAAGGGATACCAAAGTGCTTGGCTAATATGGCCAATCCCAATGTCCCGATTTTATTGGCTGTATCACCATTAGCCGCAATCCTGTCGGCCCCGACGATAATTCCATTTATTCGTTTCTGGTGAATCGTATGGGCAGCCATATTATCAGAAATTAAGGTGACATCAACCCCGGCTTGCATCAATTCCCAAGCAGTCAAACGCGCCCCTTGCAGGACAGGCCTGGTTTCACAGGCGTACACTTTTAGCGGAAAGTCCCTTTCCTTAGCCAGGTGGAAGGGAGCCAAGGCTGTGCCATACCGAGCTGTGGCAATTCCCCCAGCGTTGCAATGCGTTAGAATGGAATCTCCTCTAGTGAATAAGGATAAACCATGTTCCCCTATTTTCCTGCACATTTCTTCATCTTCAGCAAAGATTGCTTTAGCCTCCGATACAAGTGCTTCCTTGGCAGTTGAAATGCTTTGCGCAGCTTGCAAGGTGTTCTCCATCCTCCTTAAAGCCCAAAAAAGGTTGACTGCAGTTGGCCGAGAAGAGGCGAGTTTTTCGATATGCCCCGTTACATTTTTCTTGAATTCCCCTAATTCAGCGGTTGTTTCCTGTTTGGCACCAAGTGCAACACCAAATGCTGCCGTCAGTCCAATAGCTGGGGCACCGCGAACTTTTAAAGACAAAATGCTG
This sequence comes from Peribacillus sp. V2I11, assembly GCF_030817135.1. Lineage (NCBI taxonomy): Bacteria > Bacillati > Bacillota > Bacilli > Caryophanales > Bacillaceae > Peribacillus > Peribacillus sp. V2I11. The sequence continues at coordinate 4,639,027 of NZ_JAUSYW010000001.1, forward strand.
TCATATACATCATCAACAGAATGAAGTTCTATAAATTCAGTTAGGGAAGGAAGGGCTTGTTGATTTAATAATGTAATATGGGTATCATCCCATTGTACCGAATATGGTAAGGGTGCTAGTGTAGTCATGTGCAGGTCTCCTTTTAAATGGTTGAATAAGATGGCAGTGTACGTTGCTTCAACGCTTCAATGACAGCTGGAACATCCAATTCTTCCCGTTTTTTAATTAAAAATGCACCAATTTCCAATGTTTCCGTTTTGGCAGCGATCCTTGTTTCTTTATCTTCAATGATGTTTAAATCGGCAACATGGGAAAGGCCGATGGTTCTCCGAATCAGTTCACAGCCGGCAAAACCGAATGCATCTTTTTTGAATTTTGTCAGTAAATAAGGCAGATAACCCTTAACATGGCGGAATGGGCTTTTATTTTGGCCTTCCCATAATTCGGTATAGGTTTCTTCAAAGGCATTCCAAAATTCATGAAGGTGTGAGAAAATCTCTTCCTTTCCTGCGCCATTTCGTATAATTGCCTGGAAGAGAAGGTTGGCGGTGTATTGACCAAGGTCAAAACCAACTGGCCCATAAAAAGCGAATTCCGGATCAATAACCTTTGTTTCAGTTTCACTTGCAAATATACTTCCAGTATGTAAATCTCCATGAAGCAAGGCTTCCTGCTCTGTTTCAAAGCTTTGTTTCAGCTTAGCGACCTCAAGTATCACTTCTTGATCATTCCATATATTTTTGGCGGCATCGGTCAATTCCACCTCGAAATCTCCCGGGAGTTCCTCAAAAAATGGATCCGTGAAAATAAAGACCTCAGTGATTTTGCAGAGTTCCGGATTCGTGAAATGTCGGGCCACTTCCTTTTTCGCAGATGGTTCTAAATGATAATCGGATGTATAAAATGCCGTCTTCGCAACATACTCACCAATATGCTGTGAAAGAAATGGATATGAATCGCCATCGATCAATCCTGTTCTAACGATTTTCAAGTGAGATAAATCCTCCATGACTGTGATGGCAAGCTGTTCATCCGAATAATAGACTTGCGGTACGAATTCGGGGCAATAACTTCTGAAATGAATCAGCGCATTCGCTTCAATGGCCGCCCTTTTCAATGTCAGCGGCCAGCTTTCACCAAGTACCTTGGCATAAGGGACCGCTTGTTTGATGATTATCCCTTTATTTGTGACTGTGTCTGTAATATGAAAAACATAATTTAAGTTTCCATCGCCGATTTCTTTACATGTTAAACTTGCATCCGCATTGACCAACCCAAGTTTTTTTGCAAGGGTTATAGCTGTTTCGTTTGTCAATCTCTTAAAATTTGAACGGTTTTGAGTCATTCTTTTCCCCTCCAGATTCAAAATAAGAATAAAAAAGCCTCTTTCATATAGAAAGAGGCAGAAGTTTTGGCTTCGGACCTCTTATCTTCCAGAAAATGAATTCTGGTGGAATTAGCACCGTGCTCTGTGGATTTTATAATCCGGCGGTGAATCCGCCCCATTTCACAATGGTATTACAGTCGGTTGCTGGGCTTCATAGGGCCTTTATCCCTCAGCCTGCTCTTGATAAGAGTAAATGTTTTCTGAAATTTTAATCTTCGGGAAAATAATATCAACATTTTAAATAGTTTGTCAATGGGTAAATTAATAAAAATCAGGGCGGCGATCTTCGAATACAGGTATTTTATTACGGGCTTCCGTAACTTTATTGAAGTCCAAAGTGCCTGTCAGGAGTTCGTTTCCTTCTCCGGCTTCACTAATGATATTCCCCCATGGATCAATAATCAAGGAATGACCCGCAAATATATTATTGACATCCGAACCTGAACGATTAACGGCTACAACATAGGCTTGGTTCTCGATGGCACGGCTAATCAATAAGGCCCTCCAGTGATCCAGTCTCGGCTTTGGCCATTCAGCCGTAACGAATAGAACTTCCGCGCCTTGAACGGTATGTGCTCGCTGCCATTCGGGGAAACGGATGTCATAACAAACGAATCCAGCACATATTTTTTCATCAAGAGTAAATAAACCATCTTTTTCTCCTGGCTGCAGGAAAAGATGTTCATCCATTAACTGAAATAAGTGAAGCTTATCATATTCTTTAATGAGATTTCCATGTTTATCGATGATGATCATGGTATTATAGATCCCTTTGCTTGTCTTTTTCGCAATGGAACCGCCTATTATGTGAATCTGGTGTTTCTTTGCCTGTGTTTAAAAAAATTCAATCGTTTTTTCTGCCTCTTGATCAGCAATCTCATTTAACCTGGTCAAGTCGTATCCGGTCGTCCAAAGCTCTGGTAAAATGACGATATCGGGTCTGACCGTGCTGCTTTTTCCATCCATTGTTCTGCAACCTGAAAATTGATATCTGGTTGCCCGAAGGCTATATCCATTTGAATACAAGCTATTTTCCACTTCATCTTTTAAAACCCCCACATGTAAAAAATGCTTTACAAGACTATGATAAACATATATCATTTGTGACTAGAATTTCAAGAAATTTCAGAGAAGGTGTATAAATGGTGCAATTTGAAAAATCCAGACAGCTTCAGGCCCTGCCCAAGCAGTTTTTTGCTTCACTAGTCGCAAAAGTCAATGCGATCACGGCGCAAGGACATGATGTCATTAATTTAGGCCAGGGAAACCCTGATCAGCCGACGCCAGAACATATCGTGAAAAGTTTGCAGTCTGCCGCTGAAAAAACGATTAATCATAAATATTCACCATTCCGGGGACATCAATATTTAAAAGATGCTGCTGCCGTCTTTTATGAACGTGAATACGGTGTCAAGCTGGATCCGAATAGTGAAGTGGCGATTCTCTTCGGGGGAAAGGCAGGTCTTGTCGAACTGCCGCAGTGTTTATTGAATCCAGGTGATACGATCCTTGTTCCAGATCCAGGCTATCCGGATTATCTTTCCGGTGTTGTTTTAGCCCAGGCAAAGACCGAACTGATGCCCTTGACAGAAGAAAATGATTTTCTTCCGAAATACAAAGACATACATAAAGAGGTTCTTGATAAAGCCAAAATGATGTTCTTGAACTATCCCAATAATCCTACAGGTGCTTCTGCAACTGAAAGTTTCTTTGATGAAACCGTCTCCTTTGCAAAAGAGCATTCAATTTGCGTGGTCCACGATTTCGCCTATGGGGCGATAGGATTCAACGGAAAAAAACCGATAAGCTTTCTCCAGGCGGAAGGAGCGAAGGATGTAGGAATAGAAATATACACACTATCGAAAACATACAATATGGCAGGGTGGAGAGTCGGCTTCGCAGTGGGGAATAAGAGTGTAATAGAAGCTCTTGAACTATTACAAGACCATCTTTATGTGAGTCTCTTCCCGGCGATACAAGAAGCTGCGGCAAGCGCTTTGCTTGACTCGCAGAGCTGTGTAGAGCAGTTAGTGCAGATGTACGAGGGTCGAAGGAATGTTTTCATTGAGGGATTAAGGGCAATCGGCTGGGATGTCAAAGCTCCTGCGGCATCGTTTTTTGCCTGGCTCAAAGTACCTAAAGGTTTTACGTCCGAGAGTTTTGCAGACCATTTATTAACGCATGCCCACGTAGCTGTTGCCGCAGGGAATGGATTCGGTGAATTTGGCGAAGGTTACGTCAGGATAGGGCTACTGACTTCGGAAGAACGGCTGAAAGAGGCTGTGGAACGGATACGTACATTAAACTTATTTTAACGATGCAATGACGTATCCGATTTATTCACCCTTAAATAGTTAAAACTTATTGACAAAGTAGGGATTACCTGTCAGAATACAAAATAAATTCTTAATCTTTCGATACTTGAATGCAATTTATATATCAGCGTTTTCTTATTTTGAGCAGGTGGAGGGACTAGCCCTATGAAGCCCAGCAACCGACCGTAATTCCATTGTAAAATGGGGCGGAATTCTTCGCCGGATTTTCTTGAAATCCACAAGGCACGGTGCTAATTCTTGCAGCCAATGGCTGGGAGATAAGAAGATGGCTTTTTAAAGCCTCTTCTTTATGAAGGGGCTTTTGCCATTTTGAGACCATTTCAGGTTAATGCATCGAGAGTTTACTAACGTGATATAGGAGTGATCAGATGAGCGAGATAGTCGCTACTTATTTAGTTCATGACTTCAATGGAAATCATGAGAAAAAAGCAGAGAGCATTGCCTTAGGTTTGACTGTCGGGACATGGACGGACCTGCCTCATTTGGTCCAGAAACAATTGGAAAAACATAAGGGACGCGTCGTATCGGTGACACCACTATCTGAAGAAGGTAGGGCAAACAGCTATTTTAATCGTAAAGTATACCGTTCACTTCTTAAAATTGCCTATCCGGCTGGGAATTTCTCCAATGATATGCCTGCAATCCTCACGACGGTCTTCGGCAAACTTTCATTGGATGGAGAAATAAAACTTATCGACTTGGATTTTGTCGGTGATATTCAAACAGCTTTTCCCGGGCCGCAATTTGGCATTGAAGGCATAAGGGAAAAGGTTGGCGTATTTAACCGGCCCTTGGTGATGAGCATCTTTAAAGGTGTATTAGGAAGGGACCTGACATTCCATAATGATCAACTGAGGCAACAAGCATTAGGAGGTGTCGACCTAGTTAAAGATGATGAGATCCTCTTCGACCAGGAACTGACTCCATTTTTCGATAGAATAAAAACGGGAAAAAGAATATTGAATGAAGTCTATGAAACCACTGGCCACCGAACTTTATATGCTGTCAATCTATCAGGGAAAACATTTGAATTATTGGATAAGGCAGAGCAAGCGGCTGAAGCAGGGGCAGATGCTTTATTGTTCAACGTTCATACATATGGTTTGGATGTAATGCAGGCATTGAGTGAACATGACCGTATCAAGCTGCCGATCATGGCGCACCCCGCATATAGCGGGGCATTGGCATCTTCATCATTTTATGGGATCGGCTATCCATTACTGCTTGGTAAATTAGTAAGGTTATCAGGTGCGGATTTATCCTTGTTCCCATCCCCTTATGGAAATGTCGCACTTGAAAAAAAGGAGACCTTGGCAATTGCTGAAGCTCTGACAAAAGATGAACATTCATGGAAAAAAGCCTTCCCTGTTCCTTCTGCAGGCATTCATCCGGGCATGGTTCCGGACTTAATCAAGGATTTTGGACTCGATAGTGTGATAAATGCCGGAGGTGGAATTCACGGACACCCTGACGGAGCAGAGGGCGGGGCCAAGGCTTTCCGTTCTGCTGTGGAAGCCGTTCTAGCAGGAAAGGACCTATCTGAAGCGGCGGCTGAGGAAGAAACACTAAAAAAAGCTCTTGTATTATGGGGAGGCCTATAAGAAATGATGAAACCGATCATCTTTTGTGATTTTGACGGAACGATCACCAACACAGATAATATCATTTCAATCATGAAAAAGTTTGCGCCTCCGGAATGGGAAGCGTTGAAAGACGGTGTCCTTCAGCAAAAAATCAGTATATCTTCAGGAGTTGGGGATATGTTTTCCCTGCTTGATAGTGGCTTGAAGGATGACATCATCCAATATGTAAGAAGGACGGCCGGCATTCGTCCAGGGTTTTATGAGTTCGTTGAGTATACGAAACAAGCCAACATCCCTTTATATATTGTAAGCGGGGGCATGGATTTTTTCATTGCACCCCTTTTAAATGATATCTTGCCAACAGAGTCCGTTTATTGTAACCATGCATTTTTTGATAAGGAAAAGATTTATATTGAATGGCCACATGCTTGTGATGATCAATGTAATAATGATTGCGGTTGCTGCAAGCCATCCATTATGAGGGAAATTGCGGGTGCGGAAGATTTTAAACTCGTTATTGGAGATTCAGTAACGGATTTTGAAGCGGCAAAACAGGCCGATTTTGTCATAGCCCGTGACATATTGCTTGAAAAATGCAGTAGGGAAGAGATTCCACATCAAGGATTTGAAACATTTTTTGATGTAATCGACATTTTAAAGCAGCAGGAGGTGGTTAAAGCGTGAACATTCATACTAAAGAATGGCGGGAGTTGGCAGATATTAAGGCTGAATTGGCCGAAAGGGATTGGTTTATGGGAACTAGCGGGAACTTGTCCATCCGCGAGCCCAAAAGCCCTTTCTTTTATATTACGGCAAGCGGAAAGGATAAAAGGAAGCAATCGGATTCGGACTTTTTACTGGTGGACTTAAAAGGAAACCCGGTTGAAGAAACGAACCTAAGACCATCGGCCGAAACTTTACTTCATACAGTCATTTACCGGCAAACCAATGCGAACTGTGTACTCCATGTCCATACAATTGAAAATAATGTGATATCAGAATTGTACGGAGATGAGGGCCAAGTTTCCTTTCGTAATCATGAAATCATTAAAGCGACCGGTCGGTGGGAAGAGGATTCGGAGCTTCGGATTCCAATCATATATAATCACGCTGACATTCCGCTGTTATCCGATAAGTTTAGGCCGCATGTCGAAGATGACTCTGGCGCCGTGCTGATCCGCAATCATGGTATTACGGTTTGGGGCAAAAGCGGACTAGAAGCAAAAAGAATACTTGAAGCTTGCGAATTTTTATTTCAATATCAACTGTTGCTTAATCAACAAAGGCGTTTGCAGGTTCTTTAAGATAAACACTCATTGAGGAGGAATGAATGATGGCGACGATCAGATTCCATGAAACAAACGAGGTTATTGAAAACGGTGAACAGGTAAAAGGATTTTTAGAAACACAAGGGGTTATTTATGAGCAATGGGACATTTCTAAATTACCGGCCCATCTTGTGGAAAAATACGATCTAACAGATGCTGACAAGGAGGAAATCCTTGCAACATTCCAAACGGAGATAGCGGAAATCTCCAAAAGAAGAGGCTATAAAGCGCATGATATCATCACATTATCCGATGCGAATCCGAACTTGGATCAAATGCTTGAAAATTTTAAGCAGGAACACCACCATGAAGATGATGAAGTGCGTTTCATAGCAGGCGGAACAAGTATCTTTGCCATTGAAGGCAATGATAAACAGTGGTTTGATGTACGTCTTTATCCAGGAGATCTTATTAGTGTACCAGAATCAACAAGACATTATTTCACGCTGGCAGAAGATAGGAAAACTGTTGCTGTCCGTATCTTCGTTTCAGCGGCAGGATGGGTTCCGATTTACGAAAAAGACGAAGTTCAAGCATGAATCATTGTTGAAAAACCAGCTTACGGGCTGGTTTTTTTTATGTGGATCCGGCAAGTGCTTTAGTAAGATAAGTATGATAAAATTTAACTGAATCGAATTTAACCGTATCATAGGAGCAGATAAGAATGAAAACAACCGAAGTGTACGTATTGGGCGGCTTTCTCGGCAGCGGGAAAACGACGCTTCTTCGAAATATTTTAAAACAGGAAAGTGAAGCGGGTAGAAAAGTGGCCGTGCTTTTAAATGAGCTCGGCAGTGTATCGGTTGACAGCGGACTCATTGGTGATGGAGTGCCTCTGAAGGAGTTGTTTGACGGGTGCATCTGCTGTACAATTCAAGATAAACTGGAGGTTCAGCTTCATGAATTGCTAACCGAAAATGAACTGGATGCAGTTTATATTGAAACGACGGGCGCAGCTCATCCAGTTGAAGTATTGGATGGCATCATGTCGCCGCTTTTCGCCAAAAGGCTGGAGTATAAAGGGATTATCACGGTCGTCGATTTATTAAGGTGGCGCGATCGGGAGGAACTGTCCCCGCAGCTTCGACAGTTGCTTGCCGAGCAAATCCACCATGCCGATTTCATATTATTGAATAAAGCGGATTTAGTAAGTGAGATGGAGGCCGCACAGCTGATATATACGATACAGGCGCTGAATACGGATGCTGTATGTTTATTGACGGAGTATGCAGCCGTATCCTTGATATCATTGCAGCAGATGCAAAGAAAACGGCATAACGGCCATCAAAAGCTTGATGTACATGACCATTTGCATTTAACTGCAGTCGTTCATACATTTGAAGGTGCCGTGGCACAAACCGACTTTGAAGAGTGGCTTAGGGCTTTACCGGAAACGGTCTACCGAATGAAAGGATACATTTCCTTTACACATTCACAATACCCCCATTTATTCCAATACTCCTACGGAATGCCGATGTATATGAATGAAATGATGAAAATGCCATTGAATATCGTCATGATCGGGGAAAAGTTGGATAAGGAGATGTTGATCGGTCAATTGAAGGCTTTGGAAGCGAAAGCGGCTCGATAAACGTTTACCGCCCATTAAAGAAGGGAAACATAAAAAGAGACTTTCTTATCAAGGAGGCGGTATTAGTGCCATGGAATAAGAACGATTACCCAAATTCGATGAAGAATTTAGATGAAGATGTAAGGGAAAAGGCTATAGAGATCGCGAATGCATTATTAGATGAAGGATATGAGGATGGAAAAGCCATTCCAATTGCCATAGACCGGGCTAAGATGTCAGTGGGAAAAGATTGAAAAAATGGGGCTGTCCTAAAAGTCAGTAAAATGACTTTTAGAAGCAATCCCCCTTTTATAAAATTTATGCTCAAAAAATCACCAGGTGCATTTTAATCTAATTACGAAGAACTAAAAGCGAAAGTAAACCTTTGGTCTGAATCAAATGCACAAATTTACGCTCGATGAAAAATCGAGGTAGAGAGTGCTTTTTGGTCATCTCAAGGGCAATCGGTCGTTCCGTCGCTTTCGCTTCGGGGCTTAACGAAAGTTCAAACGGAGTTTGGCATCGTAGCCATGGCCCATAATCCCCTGAAGGTAGCCGGCTTTTGCCAACTACCTTCAGGGGAGAATTATAAAAATAGAAAAACAGGTGAAGAAGAACGAATTGTTTTTCTTCACCTGTTTTATATTAGGAACTTATCAGACAGCCCCATTTTTATTGTTGCAATCCAAAGGCGGCAAATGTCCTTTCGTCTTCAATTAATCCGCAAGCGGCACATTGGACCCGAACTTCAGGACCATTATATGCTAGATGGAACGGCTGAAGAGAATCGTTCGAATATTGTTCGACAATCTCACCTGATTGAGGATCCTTTTTAACGGGTGTTGATACTTGCTGAATGAGATTGAAGCGAGATTTATTTGTCCGGCAATTCGGACAGCGGTATACTTGAGACATTGTACTCACTCCTTTTTTGTATTTTTCGTATTATTAAGGTAGTCTTTACAAACTTGATCATTAATATGTATAAATTAGTAATGGATGGAAGGGATACTATGAAGGAAAATGTCAGGCAAGAAGAATTACTGGAGGCTTATTTAAGTATATGGAACAATCGTAAGGTGACCGATGGAGGTGGTAAGGAAGTGTTATCGGAACTCATCCGTCGTGAGCTTTTGGATGAAAATGCCCATCCCCGTGCCCGAAAACCAGTATTGGAAAAATTTTACCTCTGTATTAAACGCGTGATGGAATCTACGCTATCGGAAGAAATGAAAAATTCGATCGTCCTGGTCTATATCACTGAATTGGAAAGATTATGATTTCCGGTTGTGATACGGATGCTTGTTAGCAAATATTCTTTTCTGCTTCATACTTTTTTCACAAATCATTGTTAAAATTTTTAAAAAATAGATATTTAATGAATAAGGAGCTTAAAATATGAAGTGGGGCATTGGGCTTTTTCTTGCCATCTTACTGCTTACTGGGTGTAATAGCGGTAATGCATTTACTAAAATCAATAAAAGTGAATCTTTCCTGGCGACTGTGAATATCAAGGATACCTCTTTGACTTTCATAGATGAAAACTATCATCCGTTTGCAAAATGGGATATTTCAGAACCATTTACCGGAGCCCTGCTCCTTGCAGATAAAGATACTATCCTGCTTTATGGAAAAGAGATGGAGAAAGTCCAAGTGTACTCTTTATCAGCAGGAAAACTGATAAACAGTTGGAAAATTGGGAAAGGGATCGTCAATATGCAGTTGTTGCGTGATGGAAAAAGCATCGTGGCGGTCAATCAATCGAATCACTCCATTCATTTTTTAAATGCTGATGGGGAGGAACAAGATATTGTAAAGGTTGGTAAAAGCCCCTTGACCGTCCTTCAAGGAGAGGAAGCCAATCGTTTGTATGTTATTAATTTTGGTGATACCAAATGTTCAGTGATAAATCTTGAAACGAAAAAGGTCGATTTCGAATTTCCCGTACATAGTTCGAGCACAGGCTCATTATTAAGGGAAGAAAAGGATGAAATATGGATCGGGGGACACGGGGATGGGGACCAAGTCGAAGAAGATCTATATATTTATTCGGCAAAAAACGGGAGAGTTGAAGAAAAAGCTGAAGGCCCCCACCATGCCGATAAAGTTCCTGGAGAATGCTGAAGGCATATTTGTCCTTAGTCACGGTACAAGCTCCTTATATAAATTGAATGAACGATATGAGGTAGTGAAAAACAAAGTGGTCGGCGTCAACCCCTTTGAAATGGCGAACTTTAACGAAGATGTGGTCGTGGCGGGATATGATAGTGATGAAGTGTATGTAATGGATGCTGAAACAGTCGATGTTAAAAAAACGATCAAAGTCGGCGAAGGTCCGTTCCAATTGATGTTGAGGGAGTAGATGACATGCATGTTTACACCATTTTAGTCGTGGATGATGAAGAAGATATGCGAAATCTAGTTGAAATGTATTTGCTGAACTCAGGTTATCGATGCCTTCAAGCTGCGAATGGAAAAGAAGCTATTAGTATGGTTGAAACAGAGGAAGTGGATTTAATCCTATTGGATATCATGATGCCAGGTATGGACGGTTTCTCCGTTTGTGAAGAAATTCGTGAAAATTGGGAGATCCCTGTGATTTTTGTCAGTGCGAAAGGTGAAGAATGGGATAAGGTGAAAGGGCTGAAGCTTGGCGGCGACGATTATATCGTCAAACCGTTCAATCCAGGAGAATTGGTCGCAAGGGTCGAAGCGGTATTGCGAAGGACAGGGAAATCATCATTGAATGAAGAGAATCAAAACCATGTCCGATTCGGTAAAATTAGCTTGAACTTACAATCCAGAACGGTTTTGGTGGAAGGGAAGCCAATCAATTTAACCTTGAAAGAATTCGAATTGCTCTTATTCCTCATGCGTCATAAAAGCCAGGCACTCAGCCGTGAACAACTGCTTGAACATGTATGGAGCGGGGAGTATGGAGGATCTTTACGTACCGTGGATACCCATATCAAAACGTTACGAATGAAATTAAGAGCGGCCGATTACATTCAAACCGTCTGGGGAATCGGTTATAAGATAGAGGAAAAGAAATGATCAATAAATGGCGAACCCTCTCTTTTAAATTATGGCTTACCATCATCACCGCCATCATCCTATCCGTGGTGTTCGCTTACTCCCTTTCTCAATATTATTATAAAAATCTATATGTGGAGAAGCTTAAAACAGATTTAGTCAATGAAGCGTCATTGCTAGGGGCGGATTATTCCGGCGGTGAAATCAGCGAAGACTTCAAGGAAAAAGTCGAATGGTTTAACAGTAAGAATGACAGCGAGGTCTTTGTCGTCAACAATCCCAGGGAATTGAGTGCCTGTCTGCCTTTTGAAATCAATTATGACACCCTTATTTCTGAAGAAGAACGGCAAATGCTTTTAGATGGGAAAGCCGTTGAAAAAGAGGGATATGAGAAAAGGTTTGAAAAGAACATCGTAGCGGCGATCATACCCCTGATTGACGAAGATCGCCTCGAAGGCATCATCTATACATATATTCCTGTAGATTCCATTACGGTCTTACTAAAGGAATTTGCCGCAAAATGGATGGCGGCGGTTCTATTATTCTTGATTGTCGCGATTTTGTTTACTACGAAATGGTTGAAAAAGCTAGTCAGTCCAATTAAGGAAATCGAGACTGCAGCCCATCGTGTCTCAGAGGGGAATTATGATATACAGGTCGAGGTAAGGAGTCATGATGAAATAGGTAAACTGGCAATAGCCTTTAATGATATGGCAAATTCCATCCATTTGGAAGAAGAAAGAAAGAAAGAATTTCTGGAAAATGTTGCACATGAGCTCAGAACCCCGCTTAGTTACGTAAAGGGCTACACGCAGGCCATATTGGATGGTGTCGTGAAAAATGATGAAGAGCAAAGGAAATACCTTCAACTCATTTCAAGGGAGGCTCTTAGGCTGCAGCAGCTTGTGGGAGATCTGATGGACTTATCAAAAATGGATAGTGATCCATTCTTGTTAAATAAAATCCCGATTGCTTATGCGCAATTCATTGAAGATGTACTTGTGAAATATGAACCGATAATAAAAGAAAAGCAATTGGACTTGCAGCTAGAGCTCGATCCAGACCCGATTATATTTGGGGATGAAGGAAGGATGGAACAGATCCTACATAATATTTTTGATAATGCCATTCAGTATACGGATTCTGGAGGAACAATCCATATTGCCCTGATTCAGAATAAAGAAGATTGCGAACTGCTGGTTACTGACACGGGTAACGGGATTCCGGAAGCGGATCTGCCATATATCATGAATCGTTTTTACCGAGTGAACAAAGCACGCAGCCGTTTTGATGGCGGGTCAGGGCTTGGACTGTCCATTGTCAAAAAATTGGTGGAATTACAAAATGGTAAAATCGAAATAGAAAGCAAGGAAAAAAGGGGAACGAAAGTCAGGGTCATCCTACCGATTATAAAAGAAGAATGGAATTCATAAAAAGGGGATACGTTCAAAAATGAAAAAAATCATGTTATTTTGCATGGCGTTAATTTTCTTGGCTGGATGCGGCAAGGAAGAGGAAATTCCGAAAATGTTAAATGTCGATTTAGCTGTTGATCCAATTCAGGGTAAAGTGAATGAGCCTGTGAAATTTCAGGCAAAAGTGACCTATGGGGATGAAGTCGTGACAGATGCGGATGATGTCAGTTTTGAAATTTGGCTTGCGAATAGCGATGACCATGACAAGATCGCGGTAAAACATAAAGGGAACGGCATATATGAATTGGAAAAGACTTTTGATGAAGAAGGAACCTATTATGTATATGCACATGTAACGGCAAGGGATATGCACAACATGCCTAAGAAAGAATTCGTCATAGGCAAACCAAGCACTCCCGAACAAAATGGCGGAAAAACGGAAATGGACGAGATAAATGATGAAGTAATGAAATGATGAAGGTACCATCCAAATCAAAACAATCCGGGTTTAAATCCGGATTGTTTTTTTATTTGGAAAAATGTTCAAGACAATAGGGAGAAATGATAAAAATGACGAAATGTCGAAGTTAAACCGAAAAATTTGTAACATAACAGTAAAGAAAGTCATAATAAGTTGGTTAAAAACGATATGTCAATTAAAATTTATTAGTATTCCATGGAAATAGTTCTATGTAACTACCATTGACAAGGAATATCTGGAAAAATATAAGTATTTATACTACTGGCAGAAACATAGATAGGTAAAGCATTTTTGCACGCTTTCTCTGAAACTTGGATCATAAATATATTTTCATTCGCATCCTGTGAATTTGATGGAAATTGATGGAGCCTTTATTACAAAAAATGCATGTTATGATAATTCCAGAAGCAAAGCACAACAAAAAATGAACATCACAGGAGGAAATACGAATGAAAAAGAAAATGATTATGTCAGCAGCAGCGGCTGCAGCTATTATATTCACAGGAGTAGGAGCTAACCAAGCTGAAGCAGCCAACTGTGATACTACAGTGAAACAAGTAACTTATAAATCTACGAATAAAGAGGATATGCAAAAAGTCCTTAACCAATATCTAGCTAAATACAATATCACTTTACCTGCAGCGCAGGCACAACAAAAACCAGTTCAAAAACCGGTTCAACAACCGGTTCAAACACCAGTTCAAAAACCAGTTCAGCAAGAAACTGGAACAAATAACCAAGCAAAACCTGCAGCAAAGCCTGCTGCACCAGAAGTAACACCTGATAAATCAACTGATAAAAAACCAGAGACAAGCTCTGAATTAAGTGCTTTTGAACAAGAAGTTGTTCAATTAACTAATGCAGAACGTGAAAAACAAGGTTTGGCAGCTCTTAAAATCGACACTGAGTTGAGCAAAGTTGCACGTATCAAGTCTCAAGACATGAAAGATAAAAACTACTTTGACCACAATAGCCCAACATACGGCTCACCTTTCGATATGATGAAACAATTCGGAATCAGCTATAAAACAGCTGGCGAAAACATCGCACAAGGGCAACAAACACCTGAAGAAGTGGTACAAGCTTGGATGGATAGCCCAGGACACCGTGAAAACATCATGAATTCTAGCTTTACTCATATTGGAGTAGGTTACGTAGAATCTGGTAACTACTGGACTCAACAATTCATCGGAAAATAATAGATTAATAGAAAAGTGCATCCCATTAACATGGGGTGCGCTTTTTTTTGCGAAAATGGATCATTCGATGTAATAAAATCAATTGTGACATCGATTGTTTTTTTATAATATACCCAAATTTAAAAAAGAATGGACCAAGAAATAACTGGAACCGCACCTTAACATCAGTGAGGTCCCAGTTAAGCAACTTAAATCTCGGATACATCGATTTCTGAATACTGTGTATGGAAACTTTTCTGAAGACGTATTTCCAATGTTGATTCTTTATATTGGGCTGATGCTCCTTTTTTCTTAACTAGTGTGGGCAGTGTTATGACATGCCGATCTGACTCTTCGGGAATCCCCTCGATGATGGATTGGTTAGAAGTATGGTAAAGTTTCATTTTCTTTAGCCAAGATTCATCTGCTATGGGAATTCTTACAAAGACATATAAGTGGGTTTCAAATACATCGGCATGTAAAGGATGTTCAGATCTGGCATTTTCTTTTTGCGAGCCGCCATCATTTTGGTTCATCATACCTTGCATATTGTCAGGGATGACTTGTGAAAATACTTTTTCAATGAATGATTGTACATCACTTTGCTGCATATTTTTTATGAAGTCCTTTTGATTCGGGTTATTCTTAAAAGAAAAAAGTGAATTCCAGGGAAACATTTTGAATTCCTCTCTCCTGCTTATGGTCTGACAGGTTAAATTTGTTATATTTTATGCAGCTAAAGCCCATAGGTTCTTTTTTATCATTACTAAATTATAGAAAATGGAATAAACTTATGTATAATTAAGTAAAATCCATTAGATAAAGAGGGTAAGCCTGTGGATGAAAAAGTAGCATTTATTACTGGCGGGGCAACGGGAATCGGCAAAAGGATGGCGTTTTCACTTGCGGATAATGGAATGTCCATTATCATTACTTATCGAAAAAGTAAACAGGCAGCTTTAGCATTAGTGGATGAATTACAGGAAAAGTACCATGTTAAGGCAATTGCAATTCAAGGTGACTCATCAAGTGAGGAAGATTGCCGGAATATTTTGCAAAAGATTTCGGAGACATTTGGCCATGTTGATATTTTCATTCATAACGCAGGTCCATATATGCATGATCGTAAATCCATGACTGAATATGGCAGTGATGAATGGACGTACATCTTGGACGGAAATTTAAATGGTTTTTTCTATTTTGCGAAGGAACTTATTCCACAAATGCGCAGTAGAAATTGGGGTAGAGTCATTACATTAGGGTTTGAACGGTGTGAAACTGCACCAGGTTGGATCTATCGTTCTGCTTTTGCCGCTGCAAAGAGCGGCTTGACCTCCTTGACAAGAACTTTAGCTGCCGAAGAAGCTACACATGGCATCACCGTGAATATGGTTTGTCCTGGTGATATCGTAGGTGATTGGAAAGAGGAGGGAATTAGGGTCGCCAGAGCAGAAAGGGATGATACGGTTCCAGTCGGCAGACCGGGTACAGGGGAAGATATAGCGAGGGTCATCACGTTCCTTTGTGATGAAAAATCAGATTTCATTACAGGTAGCATCATTCCGGTAACAGGCGGTAAGGATGTTCTTGGGAAAATATATAAAGCCTAGTGGTTTAGGGTTTGAATTCAGAATGAAAAAGGGTGAGGCCGGTGTAATCCAGCCCCATTTTACGCCATTTTTTTATATTTCACTTGCTGTATGAACCGTAAGCGGGCCGCCAATCCTATAGCCCCGATAGCCAAGCCGGAAATTAAGCCGATCCAATACCCAAAGGCTCCCATATCCGTATACTTTGCAAAGAAATAGCCAATGGGAAGCCCGAGAATCCAGTAGGAGACCAGTGACATCGCAAATGTGACATTTACATCTTTATATCCACGCAAAATACCCTGAATAGGTGCCTGGAGGGCATCCGATATCTGAAAGAAGATGGCATATATCAAAAAATGTGATGTCAGCATCATTACCTCATGATCTTTAGTGTATAAAGAGGCCACAGGTTCGCGGAAGAGGAAAAGGATGGTCGACAAAACGAGCGACATCGTCAATGCCATCGAAATGCCAATCCAGCTATACTCTTTGGCATCTTTATAACGGGCTGCCCCAATTTCAAATCCAATGACGATCGTCAATGCCATGGATATACTTAGCGGTATCATATAAAGCAGTGACGCAAAATTCATGGCAATCTGATGCGATGCAATTGTCACGGTATCATACTTACTCATCAAAAGGGTGACGGCCGAGAAAATGCTTGTTTCAAAAAAGATAGCCAGCCCGATTGGTACCCCAATCAATAATAAAGCCCTCCATTCTTTCCAGGAAACCCGGAAAAATTCACTGAAAACCTTATATGTCGAAAATGGGTTGATTTTTATCACAACAAAGATGGCCACCAGGGCAATTAACCAATACGTAATGGCGGTGGCGTATCCGGAACCGACACCACCAAGTTCAGGGAATCCAAACTTCCCGTATATTAACAGGTAATTAAAAAGGACGTTCACCGGGAGTGCACATAAGGTGATGATCATGGAAATCCTAGTCTGCCCCAGAGCATCAATGAAAGCCCTCAATGCATTATAAACGAATAAAGGAATGATACCGAATGAAAGGGCAATCAAATAATCATGAGCCACCATGTGGACACTATTTTCAAGGTCCATGGCATTCAAAACGGGGTTCAAAGAAAACGCCCCAATGATTAAAATGAACAAAGATAAAGCTACAGCTAAATAAATGGCCTGCATCACGGAATAGGAAACGGATTTAGACTGCCTGGAACCTACCAGCTGTGAAACCACCGGCGTTAAGGCAATCAATATCCCGCTCAGCCCCGTGTACACGGGTGTCCATAGCGAACTGCCGATGGAGACGCCAGCAACGTCTTGAGTGCTGTATTGTCCCGACATCATCACATCAAAAAAAGTCATGGCATACATGCTGATTTGGGTGATCAGGATAGGTATCAAAATATAAAATAACAAGCGGATCTTTTGTGTTTTAGTATAAGTCTGATTCATCAAAGTACCTCATATCAATATTTGGAATTTTCGACACAATGAAAGAATTATATCACATAAGCATGTGATGTTTTAAGAGTTTTTATTTGAAGCTAAAAAAGACTTGCCGTTTTAGGCAAGTCTCAGTTTGTAGACAAAAGGGGTTCGGAATTAAAAAATTCTGAACCCCTTTTGAAATTCCCTTTGAATTTTCGCTTATTTAAGTTAATAAGGCAGAGCAAGTATACGTGGATTCCACACATGTGAAAGCCAGTGCGATATGGTTTCCATGATAAAGTGCCTCATATCTCAATGTTCGGGGAAAATTAAACGACGCTTTAAAATACAGACTTGTTTGAACAGATTTCTATCGTATCTTAATGACAGCTGCTGAGCAAAAGAACCAACTGTAAGTCATATTTGTTTCAACCTTCTTTCAATTGTTTTACGCATGAATGAATACTGAAGGTATATTGAATGAAGGTCAGTTTAACTTATTTAGCTGGATCAATACTTGGGCTTCCTACCTCTGAATACATATCTTCACTAAATCTAAATGAAAGAGAAGTCAATGGCAGCTTCCATTTTACGAACCAAATGGTTTGCTGGCACCAGTTGATCTAAAGTAATCATTTCAAGTTGATCTCGCTGAATAGAATCATGTTTAGAAAGCATCCTCATCACCTCAAGTTTTAATTAGTCTATTTTAAAACAATAAAGACTTTAGGCAAAAGGGTTCTATCTAAAAGTTAAAACAAAGTTGATTGGAATGGAAGGTGCGAGACTCCTGCGGGAAAAGCGCGTCCAGGGGAGACCCCACAGGCGCAAGGGCGCCGAGGAGGCTCCCGGACCGCCCGCGGAAAGCGAGTGCCTGGAGTGGAAATCAACGTCAAAATTTGTACAAGCCATAAAAAAATGTAGACAACCTCGATTTTCATCGAGGTTGTCTACAGTCTGAGACTTGCCGTTTTAGGCAAGTCTTTTTGTCAGTCGCGCATGGATTCAAAATCATTCATGGCTTCCATATTTGATTCTTTTTGAAGAATGAAAGCCTGGGAAGGGATGGCGATTTGTACATCTTCCTGTTCCAATATCTCCATTATTTTAAAGTTCACATCTTCTTTGATTGATAGATATCCTCCAAAGTCCGTCGCTTTCGTGAAGAAATAAAGGTAAAGGTTGAAACCGGAATGACTGAACTCATCAAATTTAACCAAAATCGTTTCCGGATGTACCTCTGGATGATCAATCAGCATTTTATCAATGTCTTTAATGACATTTTCCAATTTTTCTTTTGGTGTCGTGACATTCACACCCAAATGGAAGGCAATCTGTCTTTTGCCCATCTTGGACCAGTTGATGATCGGTTCATTCGAAAGGGTCGCATTTGGGACGGTAACTAAAGCTTGGGCAAAAGTCCGAACTTTAGTGCTTCGGAATGTGATGTCTTCAATGGTTCCCTCCACACTTGGAGTTTTGACCCAATCTCCTATGGTAAAAGGTTTTTCGGTAACGATGACGATACCCCCGAAGAAATTGCTGACCGTATCTTTAGCGGCAAGGGCGAAAGCCAATCCACCCAATCCAAGCCCTGCAACAAATCCATCGACATTAAATCCCCATTCCTCCGCAATGATGGAGGCACCAAAAGCAATGATGATCAGTTTAATGATTTTCGTAAAGAACGGCATGACGATTTGATCGACTTCTAGCCCGAATTTACTTACTAATTTCGGAAATAAAATAGTTAAGATCGAACTGATATTGAATATTGTCCAAATTATTAAGAAGACAAAAAATGATCTGTATATTTTTGATCTTAATTCAACCGAAGGTGAGTCAATCGGAAAATAGTGCAGTGAAATGATAACACCAATCAAAACGATAAGCCATCTTACCGGCTGTTCTATAGCGAGCATTAAGTTGGCGGCAAATTCAACTTTACGTTTTTCTGCAATTCGAAGAAAGAATTTGAATATATATGTAGTAAATACTTTCCGAAGCAAAAGGAAGATTAGAAAAATTCCTATGGAAATTCCTAATTTGGTCCAGGCTTCGATTCCATCAAATTGATGGAGAGAATCAGAAACTTCTTGCAATGTATTACTCCTCCAATGTATCTTGTAGTATTGTAGAATACTAAGATTATAATATATTCATGCTGAAAAAGGAAAAATAATCGATGATTACATTCATCATTGGGATTTTACGGTTCACTGAATACTTTTTCAAGTTATTAATGGCAAGGATATATGGTAATATGGATGCAAAGTGATTTTTTAAGTTTGGAAGGTGGAAATATTGACTAAGAAAATAGTATTTACCGGAGGCGGTTCTGCCGGTCATGTATCTGTTAATGCAGCAATCATCCCGGAATTTTTAAAGCATGATTGGGATGTTACTTATATTGGTTCAAAAAAAGGCATTGAAAAAAATATCATCGAAACGGAATTTCCCGAGGTCCGTTATGAAACGATTTCCGTTGGGAAATTCCGACGTTATCTATCTGTTGAAAATATGAAAGACCCTTTCCGGGTCATAAAAGGGATTTTTGATGCACGAAAAATATTAAAAAAGACCAAGCCGGATTTCATTTTTTCTAAAGGTGGATTCGTTTCGGTTCCAGTCGTCTTGGCCGGCAAGATGCTGAGAATACCGATTGCGATACATGAATCGGATTATACGCCTGGTCTGGCTAATAAGATTGCCATGCCACTTGCATCGAAAATTTTCACTACCTTCCAGGAAACGGAAAAAGATCTTCCGAAAGAGAAGGCCATGTATCTTGGCGCTGTATTGCGCGATGGGATTTTTACGGGAAACGCTTCTGCTGGAAAGGCATTTTGTGGATTCACGAATAACAAACCGGTGTTACTCGTTATGGGCGGAAGCCTTGGGGCCGTTAAAATCAATAATTTGATTACAGATAACCTTGATGCCTTATTAAAGGATTATCAGATTATTCACATTTGCGGCAAGGGAAATGTGAAAACGGAATTGAAACAAAGGGGATATGCTCCTTTTGAATTCGTACACGAAGAATTATTCGATCTTTTGGCGGCTGCTGATGTCGTTGTGTCAAGGGCAGGTTCAAATTCAATTTTTGAATTCCTTGGTTTGCAAAAGCCCATGTTGCTTATCCCTCTTAGTGCCAATGCATCCCGTGGAGATCAAATCCTGAATGCGTCAAGCTTTGAAAAACAGGGTTTTTGTAAAGTCATTCAAGAGGAAGAGCTAAATGACCGGATTTTTAATGCTACATTAGCGGATTTATTGAAACAATCGGATGAATATCAGGAGAAAATGCGTCAAAAACGCCCATTCAAAACGGCGGCTGAAATGTATGAATTATTACTGAGAGTAATGGCCGCAAAAAAATAAGTATCATTCCCCTCTATTTAGCATATCTTTTTCGAACAGAGGAGGGGGTAGAATGGCTTATGAATATTCCAAAGGATGGTTCATTCAGCGGCTAAAAGCCGCAGGGATTAGCTATCATCCAATTGAGAAAAAAAAGCTGGAGCTGTATAAAACTTATATTCTAAGGCGTTTATACGACGATTTGCAAAAAAGAGATAAATCATAAAAAAGAACCGCAACGTGAACTGCACCTCCAATTGTTAGACAACATCTAACAATTGGAGGTGCAGTTTTTTTGACTAAATATACGATAGACGAAAAATCAAAAGCAGTTTTAGAGTACTAGCAGGGAAAAAATCCTATAAATCCATTGCTTAAGAAAGAAATGTAGGTTTATCCCCTCTGAAAAGATGGGTCGCTCGCTATCTAAAACATGGGATGGAAGGACTTGTTTCATCCTATATAAATTACACTCTGCCTCTTAAACTAGAGGTACTTAAATATATGAACGAATATGGGGCATCGATCAACGAGATGGCTGTACACTATAACCTTCCTTCCGATTCTACACTTTTGAATTGGGCAAATCAGTTTCAGGAAGGAGGTATAGACGCCCTTAAACCAAAGAAAAAGGGACGTCTATCCATGAAAAAAGAAACTAAGAAAAAATCGCCAGCTAATGGCTCTCAAGAAGCACTTCTTGCCGAATTAGAATACTTACGTGCAGAGAATGCCTATCTAAAAAAGTTGAATGCCTTAGTTCAAGAAAAGGAAGCCTTACAAAGAAAGAAAAAGCGAAAGTAGTCCATGAACTAAGGAAACAATTTGATTTAAATCTGCTTCTATCCATTTCTAAAATGGCACGGAGTACGTACTATTATTGGGTAAACGCCTTCGGGCGTGAGGATAAATACACAGAAATTAAATCCCTTATCAAAGAGATTTTCCATACGCATAAAGGGCGTTATGGGTATCGGCGTATCACCCTAGAATTACGTAACCGAGGTGCTCGCATCAATCATAAAACAGTTCTCCGATTGATGAATGAACTAGGATTGAAGTCATTGGTTCGCATGAAGAAATACCGTTCGTACAAAGGGAACATCGGCAAGATTGCGCCCAACATTCCAGTACGTGATTTCAAGGCGGCAAAGTCCAATGAAAAATGGGTGACAGACGTCACAGAATTCCATCTAGCTGGGGAGAAACTATACTTATCGGCAATTCTAGACCTATTTAATGGAGAAATCATCGCCTATAATATCGAATCTCGTCCTGTTTATCCGCTCGTTTCCAAAATGCTGGATAAAGCCTTTGATCGCTTGGAATCGAAAGATTCATCCATTCTCCATTCAGATCAGGGCTGGCATTATCAGATGAAACAATACTCGCATGATTTGAAAAAACATAACTTACACAAAGCATGTCCCGCAAAGGAAATTGTCTCGATAATGCGGTCATTGAAAACTTCTTTGGCTAATTAAAATCGAATTACTCTATCTTCAAGAATTTGAAAGCATGGAGCATTTCAAACAAGAACTAGAAGAATATATCCATTACTACAATTATCAACGAATCAAGGTAAAATTAAAAGGCATGAGCCCGATTACCGGGTTCATGCCCTCAAGGCTGCCTAAGTAAATAAAGTGTCTAACTTTTTGGGTTCCCTTCAAACGTCTTTGTTTGCGGTTCTTTTTTATAGGAAATTACTTATAAAAGGAAAGAAACAGGAAATAAGGATACCTGCGATAGCCATTGCCGCACCTGCGACAGCCCCGGTAAACTCACTTTCCTGGGCAGCTTGAGCCGTTCCGAGACCATGAGCGATCGTACCATAAGCGATACCACGTGCGAAGGGCATAGTAATGTTTAGTTTATCCATCATTTTTGGAGCGATCATCGTACCCAGCACCCCAGTCAAAATGACGAAGGCTGCTGATATATTGGAATTTCCGCCATAAAGTTCCGTGATTTCAACAGCGATGGGCACTGTAATGGATTTAACCGCCAATCCTTGGAGTATGAATTGCGGAAGTGAAAATGCTTTAGCGATGGCGAATGCAATGATCAATGTGACCAGAAGACCAAAAACCATGCCGCTAATTGCCGGCATTGCATATTTAACGATTATTTTTCTATTTTTATAAAGTGGTACGGCCAAAGCAACGGTAGCTGGTCCCAGGAAATAGGTGATGATGTCTTTTCCTGGTGAATAATCTTCGAAGTCCAAACCGCTGATCAGCAGTACGAGAATAATTGTAACCGTACTGAAAAATACAGGCGTAGTAAAAGGTGATGGATGTTTAGCATATATTATCCTTCCAATGAAATAGGCAAGGATGGTTATAAAGATGCTATAAGTTGTGATGAACGCTGTCATGCTGCTTAACCTCTCCTCTATGGGATAGCTTCTGAACGGTCCAAGCTGAAACAATGAATCCAAATATAAGGCTGACTCCCAATGTAAGTGCCAATGGCAAACCGAATTCAATGAAAAGCCATCCCATTGTCATTAAACTGATTGAAATGGGAATGAAGAAAAAGGCTAGGTGCTTAACCAAAAATCCTGAAGTAAGTTCAATCCATTCGACTTTTATAACCTTCGTCTGTAATAAACCGAATAACAGAATCATGCCGATGACGTTGCCTGGTATAGGTAAATGAAGTAAATGGGCTAAATAATAGCCGAGCTTGCAAATGATGAGCAGGAAGATAAGCTGCACGATAAAAGCAAATGTTTTTTTCATGATTAAGTCCTTTCAATGACGCTTTGAATATATTGTTGAATTGGTCAATTGTATTCATTATAAAAAAATATCCCTAAAAAGAATAGGGATTTGCAGCAATCTATCCTAAACATCCTGTGAAAATGGAAAAAAGAGCTTTCCAGGTTTGGAAGCTCCGGCCATTATATGAAAAGATAAACAAAGCCATGTTGAAATGTTCTTCGCTTTATGCTTCAAGTAACTGCTGTTCGTCATCATCATGCTGTCTAAGGATATGAAAGGTGTATAAATCTTTAGGGATTTCATACAAATCGTAGATATCTCCTTCATGATTGATCTGGTCATAAAGGGATTTTCTTGTTTCGTTGGCATTGACGGCATATGGAAGCTTTTCTGCGGCTTTTATAGAGCGGATATTTTTTTTGCGAATACGCATGAAGACCGTTTCCAAACCGAGCTCGAAAAAAAGCTCTTTAAAGAAAGCGTCTTTTGCAATGGCATTATACCCTTTTCCATGATAAGGCTTGCCAAGCCATGTGCCTAAGAAACCTGCACCATTTTCAATATCGTATAAAGAAATACAACCGATGGGATTTTCCCATTCATCCAAGATTGTTCGTGAAATGAGTTGCCCAGCATCTTCGGCTTCGATCGTTTGCTTAGTAATGAAAACATATTCTTCATATGAATCTACCTTATGGCGCACGAAAGGGAAGACATCTGGATGCGTCATTTGTTCATAAAGAGAAAAACAATCTGTGAAATCTCTCTTTTTTAACATTTCCGTCCCTCCGTTTGAGGGCAGTTCTTATGCGTAGTCGCTGCCCACCCTCGAAATTTTTTAAGTCGTTCATCAAAAAATTTCGGGGTGGGAATCGAACCCACTAGAACCGGAAACCGGTGGCGCACCATTTGCCTTCCCTATTTTTATGTCAGAAATTATGCAAATCTAAAGAACCTTACGAAGGTATAATACTAAAAAAAAAACGGTTTGGGAATAGGTTTTTTGCCTTTTTTTTTCGTCAAATTTCAACTTTTTCATGAAGGGTGAAATTGGAAGGCAAACGCCTGCATCATTCCATTGAAAACTGATTTTTTCGCCTGCTTTTTTCTTTAAAATGCACCTGTGAATTGCATGAATAAAATGATTGCGCCGAGGGCCCATACATAAATGGAGAATATTTTCAGTGAACGCTTTTTTAAGAAATCAATCATCCATACTACGGCAATATAACCAAAGATTGCTGCTGCCAGGGTTCCGACGAAAAGCGCAGTGAGTGGAAGCCGTTCAACTTCTCCTGTAAAAATCGGTTTCATCTGAAATACAATGCCCCCGGTAATGGCAGGAATTGAAAGCAAAAAGGAAAAATAGGCTGCAGTGGCCCTATCCAGCCTGCAGAATAGGCCAGCGGCTATCGTTAGGCCGGAACGCGAAAGAGCAGGCATGATGGCAGCAGCTTGGAAGGTACCGATGATCACGGCATCTTTAATCGAAATTTCATTAAGGGATTTGCCGCCTTTTCTTACTCCGTCCGCTATCCATAAAATCAGTCCGGTCGCTAAAAATTCCCAGCCTATGGTCACGCCTGTTTTTGAAAGGCCATCAAACCAATCCCCGAGTAAAATGCCGGCAATCACTGCAGGGATTGTCCCAGCAATGAGAAGCAGAGTCATTTTGGAGAAAGGGTTTTTCAAAATGGCAATAATGTCATTCTTATAGACGACCAATAACGCCAGCAAGGTTCCGATATGGAGCATGGTATCCAGAAAGATGCCGGCCTCGTCAAGGTGGAAAATATGCCGTCCTAAATATAAATGTCCAGTGCTTGAAATGGGTAAAAACTCAGTCAAGCCTTGAATGATCCCAAGGATGAAGGCTTGAAATTCGTTCAGCAAAAAAACATCACTCCTTTCTATAACGTATAGGACAATCCATTATTTAAACTGTATGCACAAGAAGGATGAACATATTCGGTTTTTTTGTCATATGTATTGCCAATTGGGTTTTAAAAGAAAAGGCAGTCTAATTTTACCTTTTTCGAATTTAATGAGAGGAAAAATGAAACTATTTTTCATTTGATTCGTAATTATTCATATGAGAAAGGAGGAGAAGACACTATGCCTACTAAAGATGAAAGAGTGTTTGCTGCCCTTATTTATGTGATCAGCTTTTTTACAGCATTTATCGGTCCTTTGGTGATTTGGTTATTGAAGAAGGACTCGTCACAATTTGTGGATTATCACGGAAGGGAATACCTGAATTTTTTCATTTCCTACACCGTATATTCGATAGTTGCAGGGATACTCACTATAGTATTGGTTGGATTCTTGCTATTGCCAGTTATCGGGATAGCTTTAGTCGTATTCACCATCATTGCTGCTGTTAGGGCTTATGAAGGAACGGATTATAGGTTCCCGTTGATTTTCAGGATATTATAGAATGATGTAAAAGGATTCCATTCATTTGGGAGTCCTTTTTTATATGAACCATGTGGGAATTGCCCTTCATTAAAAGGGAATAGATCAGATTAAAGCGAATAAAGTATTATGATAACTACTTCAATGCACTTTTAGTAAGTGGATGCCGGGCGGCTTGTGGTACAGCTAATCAATGTTCGCTTAAGGCGGCAATCTTTCTTGTAAGGAGTGAGGAGCAGAGCAGGGTATGAATATACGTGAATATTATCAGAAAACGAGCAATTCAAATTTTCATGCATCTTGGTGTTCTCTTCTTTTGGCCATTGTATTTTTCATTTGCCATATTTTTGCGATGATACCGGGCAATATATTATTGATAACGTCTCCTTTTATTTTCTTTAGCATTGCCCAATTTGTCAGTCATCGTATATATGAAAATAGAATGAAGGAATTGCCTGATGAACACATCGGGACGAATGCCGGGTTATTTAAAAATGAACATGTTTTATTGACTTTTATGCCAGCACCGACATTGCGCCTGCTTCTCTTTGCGTCGGATGGGTCTCTAATGGGCGAAATACGGGATTTGAATATGAAGTGGTTCATGTGGATGATTCCCAATTTCCTGTCGATGCTCCTGGCCAAGCGATATGAACTGGTTGACCATGAGGGGCGTTTGCTGGCTAAGTACCATATTAAAAGGGGACTTTTCAATAAAATGACGATCATGGATGATCAGGGCGGCATTATTGGATCGTATCAAGAAAATCGGTCATTCGTGAAGATTAATGGAATGATATATAAGGAAGATGGTACGGAATGGATGCCCATTGAAACACCGGGAAGTATGAATTCTTTTGAGATTGCCACAAAAGAAGGGGAAAAGATCGTTTCATATCAAGAAGGCTGGATGCCTTTGGAGTGGGGGAAACGATTCAAGACAAATACACCCATACTTTCTTTTTCATCAAATGTTGATGAAATTCCTAAAATCATTGTCTTTGGGTTCTGTGCAGCCACTTTAAATCATCGTTCAAATTGACTAGGGTTACCCTTTAGCAAATCTTTTAAATATTTGATATAATCATAGTGGTATACTTAGATTAAATACATAATAAAAAGGTGGTAAATATGAGTTTACTTAATGAGATTCTTGATTTTAATGAACAGTTTGTAGAAAAAGGTGAATATGTTAAGTATAGGACTGATAAGTACCCTGAGAAACGTATGGTCATCATAAGCTGTATGGACACTCGGCTTGTTGAACTATTGCCAAAATCCTTGAATGTCAAAAATGGCGATGTCAAAATCCTGAAGACTGCCGGGGCAATCGTCTCACATCCATTCGGAAGTGTCATGCGGAGTATCCTTGTTGCCGTTTATGAGCTAAAGGCAGATGAAGTATTGGTCATACCTCACCATGACTGCGGGATGGCATCAGTCGATGCCGATTCTGTAGTAGAGAAGATGATCGAACGTGATATACCAAAGAGCACCATCGATACACTGGGAGCTGCAGGAATCGATATCCGCAGTTGGCTTCGCGGATTTGATGATGTATATGAAAGTGTTAAGAAAAGTGTGGAAGTGATTAAAGGACACCCTTTGATCCCTAAAAATATTCCTGTACATGGTCTTATCATTTCGCCCGATACAGGGAAGCTGGAATTGGTAGTCGACGGGTATGCGGAACAACAAAAATAATAAATTCATCGAGGCTGTCGGGATTATTTCCGGCAGTTTTTTTCAAATTTTTATCATTACTCTTTATTTTTATCCTTTTTTTTGTTAGAATCGCCAAGTGTAGTTTGTCACTAATACAAACGGGTGGGCGAGGGACAAATTTAATAAGGATACAACATGAAGAAATTAAACTTGGAAACGTTTTTTCATTTTTCCGACTATGGAACGAATGGAAAACGTGAAATCCTTGCTGGAGTGGTCGGCTATTTTACAATAGTCTATATTCTCATCGTGAATTCCCTGATTTTATCGGAAGCGGGCATTCCGATTAATGGTGCAGTGATTGCGACGATTCTTTTATCTGCTTTAAGCTGTGTCATGATAGGACTTTGGGCGAATGTCCCAATCCTCCTCGTTCCAGGAATGGGCGTAAATGCCCTATTTGCTTATACCATGGTTCAAGGAATGGGCCTATCTTGGCAATCTGCTCTTGGTGCTGTGTTTATCTCAGGGGTTATTTTTGTAGTCATTGCTTTTACAAAATACTCTAAGGTAATCAGTGATTCGATTCCAAGTTCAATAAAAGAAGCCATATCTGTCGGTCTTGGCTTATTCTTGATGCTAATCGGGCTCGAGAAAGGCGGGATAATCACGGGAGGTTCATCATCTATCGTCGCACTGGGAGATTTAAGTGATCCAGCAGTGTGTGCAACGGTGTTGACCTTTTTACTGGCAATTACGCTGTTCATCAAGAATGTCCCCGGTAATTTCATGATTACCATCCTGGCAGGTAGCCTCATAGCCTATTGGTTCGGGACGGTTCAACTGTCAAAAATCCATTTTTCAGGCATAGACACAGCTTCCTACGGTGATCTCTTCTTTTCATTATCGTTCTTGGAAGTGAACCGGATTGAATTCTGGATAAGTGTATTTGCGATGACGATGGTTCTTGTTTTTGAAAATATTGGTCTTGTACACGGGCATGTAGACAGTATAAACCGCCAGGATGCTTATAAAAAGTCTCTGCAGGCTACAAGTGTGTCCGTTCTGTTTTCAGGCTTATTCGGTTCGAGTCCAACCGTTGCTACAGTTGAAACGGCAGCTGGAATCGCATCAGGAGGCAGAACTGGTTTTACTTCAGTGGTGACGGGCGTGTTATTCATTCTATCACTGCTATTTATACCGGTGATTAAAGTAATCCCTGATAGCGCCATTGCCCCCATCTTAATTATCATTGGCATTTTGATGCTCGGAAATATAAAAAAGCTGGATTTCAGCGATTTAACCGAGAGTATACCTGCAATCATGATCATCACGATCATTCCTTTCACTTACAGTATTGCCGATGGAATGGCATTCGGTTTCATCCTGTACCCGTTCTTGAAGCTTGTAACCGGAAAAGCGAGAGAAGTGTCAGCCCCGATGTATGTGAGTGCCGGAATGTTTATCGTCTATTTCATCATTGGTATGATCGGTTAATCATTCAAAAGAGCGGTTCGAATGAGTCAATTCTTATTCCAACCGCTCTTTTTTTGGTTTTTTCGTCGGAAAAAATGGATTTATTGTGATTTACGCGATGACACATCCATCTTGAAAATGCTATGATATAGAATATTAAAAAATGATAAATGATAAGCAGCATATTAGAGGATGTGACAGGATGATTATTGAAGGTTTAAAAAGCCATGGTTCAGGAAATGATTTCTTAATCATTGATGAATTGACTACGACCCTGACGTTTACTGAAGAAGAGCGGAAAAGTTTCGCGAAGGCACTATGCAATAGGGAGAGGCTTGGAGCGGATGGTATTTTGTTCGTAATGAAAAGTGAACATGCTGATTGCCGGATGCGTGTCTTTAATGCGGATGGATCGGAAGCCTCGATGTGCGGCAATGGACTTCGCTGTGTTGCACGTTACGCGAATGACGTTCTTGGTCTCGATAAAATGATCGTGGAGACAATGAAGGCAAATCTACTCGTGGAAAAAACGGAAGATATTTATGAGGGCATTCCGACTTTCAAGGTGGAAATTTCCCCTGTAAGTTTTAATGTGAAGGATCTGCCTCTTGTTTTGGTTAAAGAACAGTTGCAAAACGAATCATTGCCGGAACTTCATGATACCCTATTATTTTCGGCATTGGCGGTTCCTAATCCACATCTGATTACGCTCGTCGATAGTGATGTTTTACAAAGTGATTTGCAGGAAGAACTTTCAACAAAGGTCAATCAACCGAATGAGCTTTTCCCTGATGGTGTCAATGTCAGCTTTGTGAAAGAGCTGGAACCGGGGAGCATTTATGTGCGGACATTCGAACGGGGAGTAGGCTTTACGAATGCATGCGGAACGGCGATGTCGGCTTCAAGCCTAGTAACATGCTCTGTTGGTTTAAACGCATTGGAAAATGAAATATCTGTCTACAATAACGGCGGGAAAGTTAAATGCGTGGTCCACCATGATGAAGAAAGCCAAAAGTATTCAATTGATTTAATCGGGAACGCAACCTATGAATTCAAGGTGTCGATTGAAATAGACTTAGATCAGCCTGAAAAATTTGAAATGCTTGAAAAAGAGGATTTTGAATTGGAAACAAGCTTATATGCCAAGCTGCAGGATGAAGTGCAAAGTTATTTGAAAACAAAATTATAAAGAAATTTTCAGACTGCAGGCAAACTCGAAGAAAAGCGAATTTGCCTGCAGTTTTTTATTTAAAAAACGTTGCAGTTGATTTCAGAAATCCGCTCCCTTTCCGCCGGCTGTCTGCCAAGCCGCATCAAAGCAAGCGTCTGTTGGGTCTAGGCCAGCCAGTTATTCGGCAGGAGTGTCGCAAATTTCTTCAATCCAATGATTTTCATCTCATATAAAACAGTAAAAAATCAAGTAGTTTAACCAAGTGTTGTTATAAAAATGATGGTAATAATTCTATTTATAAAATTGAGAAAGGTTTCGGGATGAGACCATGTCGAACCCCATTAGGCCGACAAAAGGGGTTCTATCTGAATTTTTTAAAACAAAGTTGATTGGAATGGAAGGTATGAAACTCCTGCGGGAAAAGCGCGTCGAAGGTAGACCCTACAGGCGGAAAGACCGTCCTCGGAATGCGAGTGCCATACGTTCCAAGCAACGTTCCATTTTACACTCCCTAAGACCAGCTAGTTGTTGGTCTTTTTTTGTTTTAAGAACGACAATACTTCCAAAAAGGCTGGTCCATTATCGACGAGTCTGTAATCCATAAATGCACACCCTTCCCTTTTTATTCTGTTTGGTATGGTTTCAATCGTATAGTCCTTTAACTGGAGACTTTCGTCCACTTCCTCCCAAAACAAAGGTGTGGCCACACCAGCGAAAGAATTTCCCCGTGGGGAATAAGGAAGAATGATGGTTTTTCCTTCACTATGCTGCACAAAGTCCAAGTAAAGTCGATTATGCCGATTTATTTTCATTCTTTCCGTTGTAAAATCATTTGGGTTAGAACTTGTTAAGTAGTTACCAAGAAAGTCGGTGAATATGCGTGTCTCCTGATAAGTAAATCTGTCTTCAGGCAGAGGGATGTGAATTTGCAGTCCCTTGTTACCTGAAGTTTTTACAAAAGCTTTTATCCTTAATGATTCCATCACCTTTTTTATTTCCTGTGCGGCCTTTATCGCTAAAAAGAAAAATTCGATGGAAGGAGGATCCAAGTCCAGGACGATTTCGTCGGGTCGTGTTTTACCCGCTTTCTGAAATGGGGCATGGAATTCCAATGCAAGTTGATTACCAAACCAAAGAAGCGTTTCAATATCGTTACACAGCATATATTCGATATCCTCATCCATGAACGTTTTAATAAACACAGGCGCATAATCAGGTTTGTTTTTCTGGAAAAATCTTTCTTTATCCAAAGTGCCATGAGGATAGCGGATCGTCGTAAGCAGCTTATCCTTCAAGAAGGGTAAGAAGAAAGCTGAAACCTCCCGTAAATAATGCAGGTATTCAACTTTTATCACCTGTTTACCTCCTGTTATCCAAAGCGGTTTATCTCTGGAAGTTATTTGTACAGTATCTGGAAATGTGTATTGGCCTAGCACGAATTTCTCCCAGGTGCATTCGTCGGGAGACGTTTGTAAAAGCCATTGCGAAAACTGAGGCTCACGCAATTCATTTTCCTCATATACGTGTAAGAATTGAACTTCGATGCAAATGGATGGATGGATAAAATAAAATTGTGCGTCTTCGTCTGATGCATTTTGCTTGATCAGTTCATGCAATATTCTTTTATCTTGAGCACTCAGTCCATTTTTAACACTTCCGATTTTCGTTACGGCACCTTCTTTGAAAACTGCGAGGGAGACGTAACCATTTTCTTTGTGCAATGCTGTAATGAAACAAGAAACGGTCTTCCAATTTTTCACCTTAATCCAAGATGAAGTACGTTTTCCTTCTTGCCAAGTACCTCGAATTTCCTTGGCGACAACCCCTTCACCATCTAATAGGGTGACCTTATTCAAGGCATTATCCAAAACGTCAAAACTCTCTATTAATTGTATCAAAGCCTTATCGCTGGGATCAGGCGGCATAGAAAAGCCAAGTTTTGCCCCCATATTCAACATCAATTCCCTTCTTTCTTCCATAGGTTTAGCTGCTACGTCTTTTCCGCTGATGCGAAGCAGGTCAAACGCTATAAACCGGCATGGGGAAAAGCGGGCTTTTTCTGAAATTAAGGATTGTTTCCCAAGGCGTCCTCGCCACTGTATTTGAAAAAAGTCCGCTTTCGCCTGATTGGTAAGCCAGACCAATTCTCCATCTATCTGAAGCGGGAGATAATCTTCCAGGTCCAGATCTTTGATGTAAGCAATGATTTCTGGGAATTGTGGTGATAATTCCTTCTCGTTCCGACTCGAAATGTTTATGGTATCGGAGTCTATCGATAAAATAGCCCTAAAGCCGTCATATTTGACTTCATAACGCCAATCCTTGGAGTTGGGGGCTTCGGGGTAATAGGTTGGCAGCATCGGTTTCATTTTTGTATTTACCTCCGCAAATAATTGATTAACATTATTTTGCCAAAAAAACGAAGTGTTAGAGTTGGCAATTGTTTTTTCGGTTTTTTTTGAACAAAGTGGAATAATAAAATTGTTCTTCTCTTTAAAAATAAGTTATGAGGTGACGAATATGCATACGATGTGGAAGGGGAGCATATCATTCGGTTTGGTGAACATTCCGATCAAACTTCATGCTGCAACGGAGGATAAGGATATTTCTTTGAGGACGTTGCATAAGGAATGCCATTCACCGATTAAATACGAAAAGGTTTGTCCGGTATGCCAGAAAGAAGTGGGGAAGGATGATATAGTCCGCGCTTTTGAGTATACAAAGGGAAAGTTTGTTGTATTGGAAGACAATGAACTAGAACAACTGAAAAAACAAAACGAAGAAAAAGCCGTGGAAATCGTGGATTTCGTTAAAATTGAAGAAATAGATCCCATTTATTTTAACCGGAGTTATTACATGTCCCCTAATGACGGAGGGATAAAAGCTTATTCCCTTTTGAGGCAGGCCCTCAAGGAGTCGAATAAAGTAGGGTTAGCGAAAATCATCATTCGCTCTAAAGAACAAATGGCGGTAATACGAGTCGTTGATAATACCTTGGTGATGGAAACGATCCATTATCCGGATGAAGTCCGCTCCACAGCGGATGTTCCGAATATCCCTGCCAATGATACCATTGTAAAAAAAGAAATCGATACCGCCGTATTATTGATAGATCAATTAACGACTACTTTCGATCCGTCAAAATACACCGATGACTATCGAACCGCGTTACTTGAATTGATTGAATCAAAGAAAACGGGACAGACGGCGATTGCAGCCAAAACAAAAGAACCAGTTTCCAACAATGTAACCGATTTAATGGAGGCATTACAGGCATCCATTGACCGTACGAAACATGATGAACCGGAAAAGAAAAAGACGACCCGAAAGAAAGCGGCACCGAAAAAAAAGAAACAAGCTTAAACAGGAAGCTGAGCGGAAGACGCATGATGTCGCTCGGCTTTCTGCTTGTTTTAGCAAGGGGTTTTGCCTTCTGATAAGGTAATGAAAGTGACTTAACAGGGAGAGAATTACATAGGGAAGGAAAAGTACAAATAGGTAGGTGGATCACGATGCAAGGGACTGAATGGAATTAAAAGAAAATGATGGATTGAAATGAAGGCAAAAAAATTCGCTCCCTAAAGAGCGACAATGAGGAATTCAATCGTGAAAATCAACATATAGGCGAACGGTTGTAGTTTTCGACTATATATTGTGTTCATATTCTACCATATTTAATTCTGAAATAGCAACAAAATTACTGAAACTAACCTATGAATTTTTCTGGAAATCAATGATATTTTGCCCACTTAACCGCGCATGTGGCTTTTGCATATTCAGATTTGCTATATTCTTATAAAAACTACAGAATAAAATGGATTTTTAGTATAATTTATACAATATGAGTTGATATAAATTAAATATGAATGGAAGATGCAAAATGGAAAATGGAAAAATCAAATCACTTCATGCCGGGAAGCCGAAACATGAAATTTTTTCGAATATCGATATCTTTTCAGCCATGGATAAACAAGCACAGGATAATGTGACAGTGACTAAATCAGGCATAATTGGTGATGGGGTAGGTAATGTAAAGTTCCATGGAGGTCCTGATCGGGCTTTGTGTTTTTACCCCTTTGAGCATTATTCATTATGGAATGAAAAATTCTCTAAAAAGCTGGATCTCCCTGCATTCGGTGAAAATTTAACCATAGCGGGGATGAGGGAAGAAACAACTTATATCGGCGATATTTATCAAATAGGCGATGTGATTGTTCAAATTAACCAGGGGAGGATTCCTTGTTCGACCATTTCCCACTTCAATCAAGAACCTAAGTTTTTGGAACTCGTGCTGAAAAAGAGTTTCACTGGTTATTTTGCAAGAGTACTTCAAGAAGGAACGATAAATAAACAAAACGAGATCGTGCTAATAGATCGTTTGCAAGAAAAAATTTCAGTTCATTATGCAGCAGAGGTAATCCTTCATAAACGAGATGGGCTTGAAGGCGCAAACGCTTTACTTACACTAGACTCGTTAGCGGAAGACTGGAAACAAAGGATCTTGAAGAGGGTTCAAGCTGTAAAAGATTGAATGATTTTTGCAAAAGTGAAAAAAATGTTGATCAGGTATTGAAATTGACAGATTATTAATGTAAATTAAATATAATCAAATTTTGAAATCTTATGAAAATTATATAAATGATCTTATCGAGAGAGGTGGAGGGACTGGCCCGAAGAAACCTCAGCAACCAGCTTAGGCAAAGGTGCTAAATCCAGCAAGCAGAGCTTGATAGATGAGGAGAATGTTTCAAAAAACCTTCTTCTTTGAGAAGGTTTTTTTTTTCCTTTTCTCTCATACTCTTAGAATACGACAAAAACATGATTGTTTTTGAGAGAGGGTGTAATGATGAATTTTCGTAAAGAAGTGAAAGAAAGAATGCTGGTTGGGGAAGGGGCAATGGGGACCTTATTGTACTCAAATGGCATCGATCAATGTTATGAGGAATTAAACTGTACGAACCCAGATCAAATAGAGTCCATCCACCGTGATTATTTGGAAGCTGGTGCAGATATCCTTCAATCGAATACATACGGTGCCAATTTCAACAAATTGAAACGGTATGGACTTGAGGATGAAGTAAGCAAAATCAATCGCCAGGGAGTCATTCTTGCTAAAAAAGCGGCAAAAGGTAAGGCATACGTCTTTGGTACCATAGGGTCACAGCGGAGTATCAGGAAATCGGATTTAAGCATGGAAGAGATAAAACGGGGTTTTCGTGAACAGCTATACAGTCTGTTGATGGAAAACCCTGATGGGATTCTCTTGGAAACATTTTATGATTTGGAAGAACTGGAAACCGTCCTGCAAATCGTCAAAAATGAAACTGGACTGCCGATCATCGCAAATGTTTCGATGCATGAACTGGGTAATCTTCAAAATGGAATCCATTTAAATGAAGCCTTTCAAAAACTCGAGCAATTGGGTGCCGATGTTGTCGGTGTGAATTGCCGTCTCGGTCCACATCATATGATTCGGGCCTTGGAAGAAGTGAGTTTGCCAAAGCAAGCATCGATTGCCATATACCCTAATGCCAGCCTCCCGGATTATGTGGATGGAAGGCTCGTCTATAAAGCTGTACCGGAATATTTCGGTTCAAGTGCCCTAGAACTTCGTGAGCAAGGTGCTGCAATCATAGGAGGGTGCTGTGGAACGACTCCCCTGCATATTCAAGCTGTAAAGAATGCGATTAGAAGTTTGGCTCCCGTGAAAGATAAAGTTACGAAATTCCGCGAAATAGAAAAAATTGAAGTGAGCGATAGAGAATTGGAACTTCCCCTGTACGAAAAGGCCAAAACAGAAAGGACGATTCTTGTTGAACTTGATCCACCGAAAAAGTTGGGAATAGAGAGCTTTATGATTGGTGCTGAGGTTTTGAAAAAAGCAGGGGTCGATTCCATTACATTAGCGGATAATTCACTTGCCTCACCAAGGATATCGAATGATGCACTGGCTAATTTACTGAAGAACCAATTGAATATAAAGCCGATGGTGCATATAACATGCCGTGATCGAAATTTGATTGGCCTGCAGTCACATTTAATGGGTCTGCAGACAGTGGGGCTGAACGAATTATTGATCATCACTGGAGATCCTTCAAAAATAGGGGATTTCCCGGGTGCCACTTCTGTTTATGATTTATCTTCGTTTGATCTAATAAGTATGGTCAAACAATTTAATGAAGGTCTTTCCTATTCCGGTCAAAGTTTGGGTCAACGGGCAAATTTTAAAATTGCGGCAGCTTTTAATCCCAATGTGAAATATCTGGATAAAGCCGTACTGAGGATGGAAAAGAAGATTGCCTGCGGTGCTCAATCCTTTTTGACACAGCCAATTTATTCGGTGGAGCAGATCGAGGAAGTATATGAGGCTACAAAACATTTAGATACCCCGATTTTCATCGGTATCATGCCCTTGACAAGCACACGGAACGCCGAATTCATCCATAATGAGATCCCAGGCATCAAATTGCCTGATAATGTTAGAAGGGCCATGGCTTTAGCGGGGGATGACCCTGTAAAGTCAAGGATTGAAGGGGTCAATATCGCGCGAGAGCTAGTGGACGCGGCAAGGGAAAAATTCAAGGGCATATATTTAATCACTCCGTTCCTTCGCTATGAAATGACGGCTGAACTTACGAAATATATTAGAAAAGTCGATAGTAAACAGACATCAGAGGTGGAAAGTACATGAATAAAAAAGCGATTCAAGATCAGTTAAATTCTAAGATTCTCCTTCTTGATGGGGCGATGGGAACCATGCTTCAAGCGGAGAATTTGACGGCAGAGGATTTTGGCGGGGAACAATTCGAGGGCTGCAATGAATATTTATCACTGACGCAACCGGAAATCATCCAATCCATCCATGAAAAATATTTAGCGGCGGGTGCAGATATCATTGAAACAAATACCTTCGGAGCGACGAGCATCGTTCTTGAGGAATACCAAATAAGCACGATCGCCTACAAGCTTAATAAAATTTCAGCTGAGCTTGCCGTTAAAGCATGTGAAAAGTATTCCAATGATGAATGGCCAAGGTATGTAGCTGGCTCGATGGGTCCCACTACAAAAACGCTTTCCGTAACAGGGGGAACGACTTTTGATATTTTAACCGATTCTTACGAAGAACAGGCACGGGGTCTCTTGGATGGCGGGGTGGACTTGCTATTGGTGGAAACCTGTCAGGATATGCTTAATGTCAAGGCTGCCTTTTCCGGAATCAAAGCAGCATTCGCTAAAATAGGAAAAGATGTGCCAGTCATCATATCAGGAACAATCGAACCGATGGGCACGACACTTGCTGGCCAGTCCATAGAAGCTTTTTATTTATCGGTTGAACATATGAAGCCCGTTGCTGTCGGCCTTAATTGTGCAACAGGGCCGGAATTCATGATAGACCATATCAGGACACTTGCAGATATATCAAATAGCGCCATCAGTTGTTATCCAAATGCCGGGCTCCCTGATGAAGAAGGCCACTATCATGAGTCACCTACTTCCCTGGCAGAGAAAATGAAGCAATTTGCCGAAAAGGGATGGGTCAATATCATTGGCGGATGTTGTGGTACGACACCAGAGCATATTAAAGAACTTTCCAGGGTCCTCGAAGGCATGAAGCCCCGTGCAATTACGGAAACAGCCCATGGTCATGCCGTATCAGGCATAGAGCCG
Organism: Peribacillus sp. V2I11; assembly: GCF_030817135.1. Lineage (NCBI taxonomy): Bacteria > Bacillati > Bacillota > Bacilli > Caryophanales > Bacillaceae > Peribacillus > Peribacillus sp. V2I11. The sequence continues at coordinate 4,676,826 of NZ_JAUSYW010000001.1, forward strand.
CTCATTTATGATGATTCAATGCGTCCTTTATTCGTAGGTGAAAGAACGAATGTTATCGGTTCCCGAAAATTCAAGGAGCTGATTCGTGGAAAGCATTACGAGCCAGCTGCCGAAATTGCACGTTCCCAGGTAAAAAAAGGCGCCCATGTCATTGATATCTGTCTTGCTGATCCTGATGGGGATGAGCTTGGCGATATGAAGGAATTCGTAGAAGAGGTCGTCAAAAAAGTGAAAGTCCCATTGGTCATCGACACTACGGATGAAGCCGTACTTGAACAAGCATTAAAACATTCACAAGGAAAATCGATCATTAATTCCATAAACCTTGAAGATGGTGAGGAGCGATTTGAAAAAATAGTACCCTTCGTCCATCAATATGGTGCTGCCGTTGTCGTAGGAACCATTGATGAAATTGGGATGGCCGTCGATGCTGAACGGAAATTGGAAGTGGCTACAAGGTCTGTGGATTTGCTCGTTAATAAGTACGGTCTAAACAAAAATGACATCATTTTTGATCCGCTGGTTTTCCCTGTAGGCACAGGGGATGAACAATATATTGGATCTGCATTGGAAACGGTGAATGGAATAAAGGCGATTAAAGAAAAGTTTCCGGAATGCCTAACGATACTTGGCATTTCGAACGTTTCTTTCGGTCTGCCAGCGAGGGGAAGGGAAATATTAAATGCAGTTTTCCTTTACCATTGTACAAAAGCGGGTCTCGATTATGCTATCGTGAATACAGAAAAACTTGAACGTTTCGCTCTGATACCTGAAGAGGAAGTGAAATTGGCTGAGGCACTCCTGTTTGAGACATCTACAGAAACTTTAGCGATCTTTACTGAATTTTATCGTGGAAAAAAAGCGGAGAAGAAGGATAATGGTGTGATCCTGCCATTGGACGAACGTTTAGGCAACTATATTATCGAAGGAACGAAAGAAGGATTGATTGATGATTTAAATAAAGCAATTGAGCGCGGTGATAGCCCTTTGGAAATCATCAATGGACCATTGATGGATGGCATGAGTGAGGTGGGTCGGTTATTTAATGACAACCAACTTATTGTCGCAGAGGTGCTTCAGAGTGCTGAAGCGATGAAGGCGGCTGTATCTCACCTTGAACCACTAATGGAAAACTCTGAAGATAGCGCTAAGAAAGGAAAAATCCTGTTGGCGACTGTCAAGGGAGATGTGCATGATATCGGGAAAAACCTAGTGGATATCATCCTATCGAATAATGGCTATGAAGTCATTGATTTGGGAATAAAGGTCGCACCGCAACAAATCATTGAAGAGGTTCGAAAACATGAGCCTACCATCATTGGTCTATCTGGGTTACTTGTCAAATCTGCACAGCAAATGGTTTTAACTGCACAGGATTTAAGGCAAGCGGGAATAGATACCCCAATTTTAGTGGGAGGGGCAGCATTATCACGTAAATTTACCGATTTTAAAATATCACCTGAATATGGAGGACCGGTTTTATATTCCAAAGATGCGATGGATGGTTTGGCTGTAACGAATATTTTACATGATTCTGACAAAAAAGTGGTGTACTTGGAAGAGTTAGTCGAGAAACGAGAAAGATCGAAAGCGAATGCCGCCATTGCTGCCAAGATGGAAAAACCTGTTCGTAAGCAGTCCACAGCTGCCCCTATAAGTGATGTTCCTGTTCAAAAACCGCGTGACATCAAGCGTCACGTCCTGAAAAACTATCCAATGGATGTCATCCAGCCCTATATAAATAGGCAAATGCTGATTGGTCATCATTTGGGGTTAAAAGGTAAAGTTACCGAATTGCTTAAGCAAGGGAATGAAAAAGCAGTGCAGCTCAATGATCTCGTTGATGAATTGATTGAGTTCCTAAAGACGGAACCGGATTATGGCTTGAATGCCGTTTATCAATTTTTCCCTGCCCAAAGCGAAGGGGATAAGCTATTGGTATACAACCCGGACAATCATCATGAGGTTTTGGAAACTTTCGACTTTCCCCGGCAAGACACGAATCCGCATCTTTGTTTAGCGGACTTCGCGAAACCGATCTCCTCCGGGCAAATGGATTATGTTGGTTTCTTCCTGGTCACTGCCGGAAAAGGGATCAGAAAATGGGCAGAAAAATTAAAGCTTGAAGGTGATTTCTTGAAAAATCACGCCCTTCAATCACTTGCTCTCGAAACAGCTGAAGGGTTCGCGGAAAGAATTCATCAATTAATGAGGGATGATTTAGGTATAAGCGATCCGATTGAAATGTCCATGAAAGAGCGATTTGCCGCTAAATACACCGGGCAAAGGTTTTCATTTGGTTATCCTGCTTGTCCTAATCTGGAAGACCAGGAGAAGCTATTCCGCCTGTTACAACCTCAAGATATTGGCGTGGAATTGACTGAAGGATTCATGATGGAACCAGAGGCTTCCGTTTCAGCCATTGTATTTGCACATCCTGAAGCTCGTTACTTTAATGTCGATCGATAACTCATTTAATAAAGGCAGCGGTATTTTTTACCGCTGCCTTATTGCGCATGAAACCCCTTAATTGGTACATCTTAATGGACAAAAAGGAAGGGGATGCAACACCTATGAAGAATATGCTGAAATTATTTCTTTCCGTGGCCGGTTCTTTCATTATTATTTTGTTTGGTGTGGATGTGCAGAACATTCAAGTAGATGCAATGGTTCCTGAAGAGATGACACCGCTCCTAAAAAGTAGGGAAAATCAGAAAATCGCTTATTTGACTTTCGATGACGGACCATCTTTGAATACCATGGAGATATTGGATATTTTGGAACGCTATCATGTTAAGGCCACATTTTTCGTAAAAGGTAACGAAGAACCATACGCAAAGGAATGTTATCAGGAAATGATTTCGCGCGGTCATGCGGTTGCCCTTCATTCTTATACACATGATTATTCCATCGTTTATCGATCGACTGAGAGTTTCTTTCAAGATTTGAATAGGCTTGAAACCATGCTGCAAAAGGAGTATGGGATAAAAAGCCGTATTGTGCGCCTTCCTGGCGGCTCGAATAATCGTCTGCGGCATCAGGCTGCAACGAAACCCATCATCAATGGTATCCTTCAACAACTAAAGGAAAAAGGGTATATTTACATTGATTGGTCCATTGACTCGACAGATGGCTTCAGTCCGTCAATAAGTGAACAACAAATCATTACTGCTGTACAAAAAGGGACGAAAAATCAAAAGCATGTTAATATCTTATTGCATGATATCAATAGTATGAAACATACTGTGAAAGCATTGCCTGATATAATTGAATTTCTTAAGAAAGAAGGCTATACCTTTGATACTATTGATGAGACAACTCCAAAAATGCAATTTAATTGATGAACACATTGTTTATCTATAGTAAATTAAGGTATAGGGATAAGAGATTACAATGCGAAAGGATTTATCGTTTCTATGATGCCATCATTGTTTTTATCACATGGAACACCGCTATTAGCTTTGGAAAAGAATAGCTACACTTCTTTTTTGAAGGATTATATGCAAACTATGAAGAAACCTGCTGCGATCGTTATATTGTCAGCACATTGGGAAAGTGAAGACCAAATGATTTCTGCAGTAAAGAAGCATGAAGTCATCTATGATTTTGCAGGGTATCCTGAAGAAATATTTCAAATAACTTATCCTGCTGCGGGATGCCTTGAGATGTCCGATCGAATTTTAACCTTATTGTCCAAGATAGGTGTATTGGGGGAACTTGATGAAAGGCGCCCCCTGGATCATGGATCATGGGGGCTTTTGCATATCATGTATCCCGAAGCTGACATCCCGACCGTATCTATGTCCATTAGTCCTGCCCTGCCGTTGGACAAGCAGTATGAAATCGGGAAAACATTGAGGGAATTAAAGGAATGTAATGTCCTGATCATAGGGAGCGGTGGAATTGTCCATAATTTCACCCAAATTCAGGAGGATATGCATGTTGCAGAAGGATGGGCAATCGAGTTTGAGAACTGGATCGAAGAGAAAATCATGAAATGGGATTTGCAATCCTTGTTTAATTATGAAAAAATCGCCCCTTATAGTATAGAGGCTGTGCCTTCCAAAGAGCATTTCATTCCATTGGTCATCGCAATGGGGACAGGGGATGACAAAAAAAAAGCAGCTCTCCTGCACAGGAGCTTTCAATATGGCAATCTGAGTTTAACAGCTTGGAAGTTTGATTGAGCTGAAAGGGTTTTCAAACTAGTTAAATTTACCTGAAAAATAATCATTATACAAAAATACAAAAATCTTTTTTTAGCGAAAAAAAGGCTTAAATGAGCAAAAAAGTCAATTAAAAGCGTATTTTGACGAATTAAACAGAAATATAGTTTAAAAAAGGTTGCATAAAGTGTTTTAACCTTTGGATATTTCGACAAAAACATGTTAATATAACATCTGAAAACGTTTTATCCTTTAAAAATTTTATTATTCAATGACCAAAGTTATTTATTATATATCTTATATATATCATATATTTGGGGAAAATTAGAAGAAAGAAATTTGGGGATGGATAAAACGGAATGAAAAAAATTATGAGAAAAATTTGGGGGTTTACAAAATGACCATCAATGATGCTAAGGCATACGACCAATGGAAAGCTTTTTCAGGTCCAAACCTTGGATATGTCATGGAGCAATACGATCTATATCTAGCCAATCCGGAAGAAGTAGATCCGGAACTGAAAAACTTTTTTGAAGTATCAGGTCCTCCTTCATTCGATGTATCGGTAGAAACAACGATTGGAAGTGCACCTACTGTACAAACTGGAGAAGTTCTTCCAATGAAGAAAATTATGTCTGCAGTAAAGCTAGCTGAAAATATCCGTGCATACGGACATCTTGCTGCAAATATTTATCCTTTAAAAGAAGAAGCTCTAGACACTGAACAAATTCACTTTGAAAAATATGGCTTGACTGCAGATGATTTAAGGAAAATACCGGCTGACTTTATTTGTCCTGAATCACCTGAAGACGTGAAAGACGGATACGAAGCCGTACAATACCTAAAACAACTCTATACAAAAACGATAGCCTTTGAATTTCACCATGTTAATGACTTGGAAGAAAAGCAATGGCTTACTGATATGGTCGAATCCGGAAACATGTTCCCGGAAGCGGCAAAAGAGAAAAAAGAACTATTACTTAAACGATTGAATGAAGTAGAAGGTTTCGAGAAATTCCTTCATCGCACATATGTAGGGCAAAAACGTTTCTCTATTGAAGGACTGGATACATTGGTTCCGATTTTAGATGAAATGATTTCACAAACTGTTCAAAACGGTACGGGGAATGTGAATATTGCCATGGCACACCGAGGACGTTTGAATGTGCTTGCACATGTATTAGGAAAGCCTTATGAGGTCATTTTCTCTGAATTCCAACACTCACCGAATAAAGATTTGGTTCCTTCCGAAGGTTCAACAGGCATTAACAATGGATGGACTGGTGACGTAAAATACCATTTAGGTCTGGATAAACAGATTACTAAAGCTAATATACAGAAAGCAAGGATAACACTTGCCAATAACCCAAGTCACTTGGAAGTAGTCGGTCCAATCGTGGAAGGGTATTCTCGTGCGGCTCAAGAAGACCGTTCAGAAAAAGGATTCCCGGTTCAAGACATTTCCAAATCTCTTGCAATCCTGATTCATGGTGATGCAGCATTCCCAGGTGAAGGAATTGTACCTGAAACGTTTAACTTAAGCCGTTTACGCGGTTATCAAGTTGGCGGCGCTATCCATATCATCGCCAATAACATGATCGGTTTTACAACGGAAAGCGAAGATTCACGTTCAACCTTATATGCTAGTGATTTGGCAAAAGGCTTTGAAGTGCCGATCGTGCATGTGAATGCAGATGACCCAGAAGCATGTATGGCTGCTGTGAACCTTGCTAACCTATATCGTGAAAAATACAACAAGGATTTCTTGATCGACCTGATCGGTTACAGACGTTTCGGCCATAACGAAATGGATGAGCCATTGGTGACTCAACCTGAAATGTATGCATTAATTCATAAGCACCCAACCGTTAAAGAGCTTTATGGAAAAAAACTCATTCAATCTGGAGAGTTCACTGAAGCTGAAGTTAAAGCGATTGCTGAGCAAGTGGATACAAGGCTTGCAGATGCATATGCGAAAATTTCCGGAAATAAACCGGAAGCTTCTAAAGAGTGTAATCCTCCTGGGATTATTGAAAAAGGACTTCCAGCCATTGAAACGGCAGTTCCCAAACAAGAACTTGTTACAATTAACGAAGAACTTGTTAAGTGGCCGGAAGGGTTTACTCCTAATAAAAAATTAGGAAAGATTTTATCACGTCGCTTGGATTCCTTTGGTGCTGACGGAAAAATTGATTGGGCTCATGCTGAGACATTGGCATTTGCATCCATAATAAGTGACGGCACTCCAATCCGTTTGACAGGACAAGATTCAGAGCGTGGAACATTCGCACAACGTAATATCATGTTACATGACAGTGTTAATGGAAAAACATATTCACCACTTCACACACTTGAAACTGCCAAAGCATCATTCGCTGTTCATAACAGCCCGCTTACTGAAACGGCAGTTCTGGCTTATGAATATGGTTATAATGTATTTGCACCTGAGACACTTGTATTATGGGAAGGCCAATTCGGTGACTTCGCTAATACAGCACAAGTGATCTTTGACCAATTCATCGCGGCAGGCCGTGCAAAATGGGGTCAAAAATCAGGTCTTGTCATGCTGCTTCCACACGGTTATGAAGGACAAGGACCAGAGCATTCAAGTGCACGCCTTGAACGTTTCCTTCAATTAGCGGCTGAAAACAACTGGACAGTTGCCAACTTAAGTTCGGCAGCTCAATACTTCCATATCCTTAGAAGACAAGCTAAGATTTTGGATCAAGAGCAAGTACGTCCGCTTGTCATCATGACACCGAAGAGTATGCTTCGTAATCAAGTGATGGCTTCTACAGCAGAAGAATTCAGTGAAGGCTCTTTTGAATCATTCGTAGAAACTAAAGCTTTGGGCAAAAAACCTAAATCGGTTGAACGCATTGTTTTTGCTTCAGGTAAATTGGCGGTTGAACTTCGTGAAAAAGCGGCAACTGAAAAAAATACGGATTGGTTGCAAATTATCAGTATCGAAGAAATTTATCCATTCCCATTCACTGGAGTTCAAGAAGCTCTGAAAAAATATACAAATCTTAAAGAAATCTTCTGGGCTCAAGAAGAACCTAAAAACATGGGTGCTTGGACATTTGTTGAACCTCGACTAAATGCAGCGGCTCCTGGCAATCTTTCAGTAACATATATAGGAAGGAAGCGCAGATCAAGCCCGGCTGAGGGAGATCCACTTGTCCATAAAAATGAACAACAACGGATTATGACTCAAGCAATTACACGCAATAATGAGGGGGAGAAATAAAATGGCTGAAGTAAAAGTACCTGAATTAGCAGAATCAATTTCTGAAGGATCTATTGCGCAATGGTTAAAACAACCTGGTGATCACGTTGAAAAAGGAGAATATGTCCTTGAACTTGAAACGGATAAAGTGAACGTAGAAATCATTTCAGATTATACGGGTACACTTTCGGAACATTTAGCAGAAGAAGGCGATACTGTCCAAGTTGGACAGGCTATCGCCATCGTTGATGAAAATGGATCAGCAGCAGCAGCTCCAAAAGCGGAAGCTCCTAAGGTTGAAGAAGCTAAAGCAGAACCGGCTAAGGCTGAACCAGCGGCTCCTGCTAAAGAGGCTCCTAAAGCAGAAGCGAAAGAAGCATCATCCACTCAACAAGTTATTGCTTCACCAGCTGCAAGGAAGTTGGCTCGTGAAAAAGGAATTGACTTGACTCAAGTGCCTGTAGCCGATCCGCTAGGTCGTGTACGTGTACAAGACGTAGAAGCAGCAAATAATGCACCTGCAGCACCTGTGGCAGCTCCAAAACAAGCTCCTGCAGCTAAAAAAGCAGCCGCTCCTGTTGAAGTGAATGATGACCGCATTGAAGTGGTTAAGATGACACGCCGTCGTCAAACCATTGCCAAACGTCTAGTTCAAGTACAATCCGAAGCAGCCATGCTTACTACTTTTAACGAAGTCGATCTTTCTGCAGTCATGGAATTGCGTAACCGCCATAAGGATTCTTTCGTGAAAACAAATGATGTTAAACTTGGTTTCATGTCATTCTTCACTAAAGCGGTCATTGGCGCATTGAAAAAATATCCGTTATTGAATGCTGAAATCCAAGGCGACCATATCCTGAAAAAGAACTTTTATGATATCGGTGTAGCTGTATCCACTGATGAAGGTCTTGTAGTTCCGGTAGTAAGGGATGCTGACCGCAAAAGCTTTGCTGAAATCGAGAAGAACATTTCGGATTTAGCTGTTAAAGCGCGTAACAACAAACTGGGACTTTCAGATTTATCAGGTGGTACTTTTACCATCACAAACGGAGGGACTTTCGGTTCCCTATTATCTACACCAATCTTGAATGCCCCTCAAGTTGGGATCTTGGGCATGCATACAATCAAGACTCGTCCAATTGCTGTTGGAGATCAAATCGAAAACAGACCAATGATGTATCTTGCATTATCTTATGATCACCGTATCGTAGACGGAAAAGAAGCTGTTGGTTTCTTAGTGGCTATCAAAGATATGCTGGAAGATCCAGAACAACTTTTACTTCAAGGCTAATAAAATAATACGAACCCCCCTGTCATCATGACATGGGGGTTTTTTGTATGGAGAACTGAAAGAATATTTTCATAGAATCTAATTAAGATGAATGTTTTTGGAGGTATTTTTGAATGAATTTGAGTATTTCTAAACGTTTGTGATTGATTATTTCTTCGTTTTCATATATGATGATGATATTAAAGTGAGGTGGGCGAATTGTTGACAACTGAAAGGCACCAGTTCATCTTATCGATCCTTAAAGAACAAGGAACGGTAAAGCTGCAGGAGCTTGTAGATCAGTTACAAGCCTCGGAGTCGACCATTCGGAGAGATTTAGTGCAACTCGAAGAAATGAAGCTCTTGAAACGCGTGCATGGCGGGGCGTCTTTACTTCAAAGAAAAGGCCTTGAACCGACAACTATGGAAAAGCAAAACAAAGCAAGAGCTGAAAAACAACTTATAGCAAAGCTTGCGGCTTCATTCATAGAGAAAAATGATTGTATATATCTTGATGCAGGCACGACAACTGCGGAAATGATTCCTTATTTAAAGGATAAAAATATAACGGTGCTGACAAATGGTCTTATGCATATTCCAAAACTTATCGAATTGGAAATCAAAACAGTGTTAGTGGGCGGAACGATAAAATTCTCGACAAATGCGGTTATAGGAAGTAATGCTGTACAGTTTTTGAATGAATACTGTTTTGATAAATGTTTCTTGGGGATGAACGGCATTCATCAAGATCTGGGTTTCACAACACCCGACCCGGAAGAAGCTCTACTGAAGAAGATGGCATTACGCCTCTCTAATGAAACTTACGTTCTTGCAGACAGTTCCAAACTAAATGAAGCTACTTTCGCTAAGGTGGCAGATGTAAGCGATGCCATTATCCTTACTGACAGCAATGATGAAGAGGCTGTTGCTCAACTCCATAAAAATCCAAAGATAAAGGTCGTGACCATTTAATGATTTATACAGTGACACTCAACCCATCCATCGATTATCTGGTCGAGGTGGAGAGTTTTCAAATGGGCAAGGTGAATCGAACCAGTTATGATGCAAAATTCCCTGGAGGGAAAGGGATCAATGTTTCCCGAGTGCTTAAAAGGCTGGGAAATAGTACGACAGCTTTAGGGTTCATCGGTGGACAAACAGGTGAATTTGTAAAAAGGTTTTTAAGACAGGAAGAGATTATTACGGACTTTACAGAGATAGCTGGAGATACAAGAATAAACATTAAATTGAAAACAGGGCTGGAGACCGAAATAAATAGCCAAGGACCAGTCATTTCAAAAGGGAATTATCAACAATTATTTAGTCAGATTGAACAGTTGAATAATAATGATATCCTGATTTTGTCAGGAAGTATCCCTTCAAGCGTTCCTTCGGATGTATACGAAGCCATGGCAAGGTCTTGTTTCCATAACGGCATTAAAGTGGTGGTGGATACGAGTGGTAAGGGATTAATGAATGTCCTTCCACACCAGCCATTTTTGATAAAGCCTAATCACCATGAACTGGGTGAGCTTTTTTCTACCGAAATCAGAACGGTTGATGATGCTAGAGAATATGGCGCTAAATTGGTAGAAGCAGGAGCACAAAACGTTATTGTTTCAATGGCGGGACAGGGGGCCGTGCTTTGCACCGGTGGAGAGTCATATTCCGCAAATGTTCCGAAAGGGAACGTCATCAACTCAGTAGGTGCCGGTGATTCCATGGTTGCAGGTTTCATCGGGACATATGAAAGGACAGGGGATATTTTATCCGCTTTTCGCTTCAGTCTTGCCGCAGGAAGTGCTACAGCCTTTTCATCCGATCTCGGTACACTGGATAAAATTGAAGAGTTATTACCGCAAATTGCCATCAATCAACTAACAGGAGGCTAACTCTATGAAAATTACAGACTTGTTAAAATTGGATACAATCATAATAGATTTACAAAGTGTTACAAAGCAAGCAGTCATTGATGAACTATCAGGAAAGTTAGCCGAGGCAGACAGGTTAAACGATGTGGAGAGTTTCAAAGCTGCCATCTTAAAACGTGAAGAGCAAAGCACAACAGGGATTGGTGAAGGGATAGCCATACCGCACGCAAAAACAAATGCTGTAAGGATACCTGCCATCTGCTTCGGCAAATCGGTCAGTGGTGTGGATTATGAATCGCTTGATGGGCAGCCAGCTCATTTGTTCTTTATGATTGCAGCAAGTGAAGGAGCTAATGCAGATCACTTGGAAACCCTTTCCCGGCTTTCTTCGTTACTGATGGATGATAAATTCAGAGCCCGTTTGATTTCTGCTTCTTCTGGTGAGGAAGTGTTGGAGATAATCAATCAAAAAGAAATGGAGGCTTATGAAGAAGTAAGAGAAGAGGAGCAAACAAGTAATGCTGCCAGTGCCAGTGCCAGTGGTAACAGTAAAGGTAAAATCCTTGCCGTTACAGCTTGTCCAACAGGAATCGCCCATACTTATATGGCTGCTGATGCGTTAAAGGCCAAAGCGAAGGAAATGGGTATCGATTTCAAAGTGGAAACAAATGGTTCCACAGGAATCAAAAATGGTTTAACCGCCGCAGAAATTGATGAGGCGGATGCGATTATCGTTGCAGCTGATAAGCAGGTGGAAATGGATCGTTTTAATGGAAAACATGTCATTATTGTCCCTGTTGCCCATGGGATCCGAAAGACCGAGGAGCTGTTAACAAGAGCCTTGAATCAGGATGCCCCTGTTTACAATGGAACAGGAAATGATAAAAGGGATGAAGGTGATTCAGCAAAAGGAGGATTGGGGATTTACAAGCACTTAATGAATGGCGTAAGTAATATGCTTCCATTTGTTGTCGGGGGCGGTATCTTGATTGCGCTTTCTTTCTTTTTCGGAATCGAGGCAGCCGATCCGGCCAATCCTGATTATAATCCCATTGCCAAAGCATTAAGTGATATTGGCGGGGGAAATGGTGCCTTCTTCTTGCTTGTCCCTGTACTTGCAGGATTCATTGCTTCAAGTATAGCCGACCGTCCAGGTTTTGCCCCTGGTATGGTGGGGGGATTATTGGCAGCACAGGCTAATGCCGGTTTTCTTGGCGGACTGATCGCCGGTTTCCTTGCAGGTTATGTCGTCTTACTTTTAAGAAAATTGTTTTCCAGGTTACCACAAACACTCGATGGGATTAAACCGGTATTACTCTATCCTGTATTCGGGATGTTAATTACAGGGTTTATCATGATATTTATCGTAAATGAACCAGTAACCGCAATTAACACGGGCCTGACCGATTGGCTGCAGGGCTTATCCGGCACGAACGCAATATTCCTTGGCTTGATTCTTGGGGGTATGATGGCTGTGGATATGGGCGGCCCCTTAAATAAAGCCGCATTCACTTTTGGGATTGCAGCCATTGAGGCATCAAGTTTCGGACCGCATGCTGCAGTAATGGCTGGCGGAATGGTTCCTCCTCTAGGTATCGCATTTGCAACTACATTCTTTAAAAGTAAATTCAGTGAAATGGAAAGGAAATCCGGATTCACTAATTACTTCATGGGTGCTTCGTTCATTACAGAGGGAGCCATTCCTTTTGCGGCGGCGGATCCATTGCGCGTTATCGTCAGCAGTGTTGTTGGGGCAGCGACGGCAGGAGCCTTGTCAATGGCTTTTAGTGTAACTTTGCCAGCGCCACATGGGGGAATATTTGTCATCCCCCTAGTCAACCATCCTTTCCGCTATTTGCTGGCGATTTTAATAGGATCCCTCATTACCGCTTTAATATTGGGATTCTGGAAAAAGAAACAAAAATAATTCACCTAAAAGCGGGTCCGATAAATGGACCCGCTTTTTATTATATCCATTTCAAAATTTAGATCCGATTGCCGAAGGAATCGGAGATCGGATAAATATATGCGGTTCGCACCGGGCAGCCTCTCGTCTTCTGTAAAAGAAATATGCTTAGTAATTAAATGTTGTTTAAAGTCATTAAGATTTTCATCTTCAGGTGCTGGATGGGCTTTTCTCGCGGGAATGAAATTATCCTCCGTTCCGACATGAATTTTGATCGATCCCGATTGGAACCATAACCCGCCATTGGACCTTTAAAGATGGAGGCTTATTCACTTCCTGGAATTTAATATCTCAGTTCCTTGTTGGTCCTCAGTATTTTTGGGAGATGCTAATTGGTAATGGTCGATTGACTTAAAAATGAAGTTCATCTTGCCACCCCTCCTAAATTTCCTTATATTTCCAATTTTAAAATAAAAAGATCAATAAGAACTGGTTATTTTTTAAAATGAAATCGATAAGATTTTCTTGTATTTTTAATCTTGAATTGTTTATGAAAGCATGAATGTAATGTTTATGGGTAAAGAAGTATTAAAATGAACAAAAGGAGTGAACGTACATGCTGAAGAAAAACACCTTAAAAACGACGAAAAGGGATGATATGATTGATGTTACGGCAGAAGTACAGGCATTCATCAAGGAAAATGGGATTCAAGAGGGGATAGCTCTTATATATTGTACACATACGACAGGAGGAATAACGATTAATGAAAATGCTGATCCCGATGTCAAAAAGGATATGCTAAGAAGACTTGATGAGCAATACCCATGGAATCATACATTGGATTTACATATGGAGGGAAATACGGCAGCCCATTTGAAATCAAGTACGGTTGGTTCTTCACAACAGGTGATCATCCATAAAGGAAGCTTATTCCTTGGTACTTGGCAGGGTATATATTTTTGTGAATTCGATGGTCCCAGAGAAAGGCAATATTTTATTAAATTAAGTGTCGACCGGTAAAGTGTACGGTACGGCAAGGATGAAGTGGGAGGAAGCGGATTGGACGATGTTTGGATTGAAGGAAGCAAAGTAATATTGAGGAATGTTAAACAAGCCGATTTAAAACGTTTATGGAGCCTGAAATATGGAGAAGCCGATCCAGAATGGAAAAAGTGGGATGCACCTTATCATCCTCTTGAACTCAATGATTTCCATACGTATATCGATAAAGAAACGAAGCATAGAACCTATGATGAGAAAATGGGGGTTTACTCTGAACTAATAATGGAAAAAAATGATCAAATAATAGGCTCTGTTGTATATTACTGGGAGCATGAACCTTCACGTTGGCTTGAAATCGGAATTACGATTTTTGAGCCCAAGTATTGGAATGGCGGTTATGGAACAGAAGCGTTAATGTTGTTCATAGGCTATTTATTCGAAAAAATGGAGATTGAGCGGGTTGGGCTGACGACATGGTCAGGTAATGAACGTATGATGGCTGTTGGGGAAAAGCTAGGCATGCAAGTAGAGGGAAGAATGAGAAAATGCCGTTATTATGATGGTCATTATTATGATTCAATCAGAATGGGAATGCTACGGGAAGAATGGGAAACATTAAAATTACGAAGTTAATTGGCAAGTGAAAATTTTTCCTTTATTTCCTTGGAAAAAATTTAGCACTGTTTTCTCCTATATGGTCTGTTATCCTAGGAAGATGCTTAACGAGGAGGTTACAAGATGAAATTATCAGTATTAATAACCGTGATAATGACTCTAAGTGTCATCGTACTTGGGATAGCTTTTCCTAAGGGAACGACCAGTATAGCTTCTGATGGAGCAACCAAACATGTCATTAAACAAGGTGAATCGATATGGGATATTGCGAAGCAGTACGGTGTCCCGATCAAAAAGTTAAAAGAAGTCAATAATAATGTAAATAATGTTGCCGAACCTGGTAAAACATTGATTATTCCACATGTAATGAAAGAAAAAGATAAAGAATTATTAGCAAGGCTTGTGCATGCAGAAGCCAAAGGGGAGCCCTACAGAGGAAAGGTCGAAGTGGCAGGAGTAGTTTTGAATCGCCTTGATAGCAATGAATTCCCTGATACGGTGCGGGAAGTGATCTATCAAAAAAACCAATTCTCTCCCGTTGGTGATGGCAGTATTAACAAAGCAGCCGGAAAAGATGCCAAGAGAGCTGTCAATGAAGCATTGGCGATTCATGGCTACACAAATGATGCCTTGTATTTTTGGAATCCCAGTATTTCGGACAGCGAATGGATGAAACAATTAGAAGTCATAAAAATCATCGGTGGCCATCATTTTGCCATATAAATTACATCTCAAGAACCGGCTTACCAAATGGGAGGCCGGTTTTTTTACTTATGAAACCATCCGTTAATCGATATCGGCCCACATCTCGCGGGGGTTCAGTTCATAAATGTTGTTTTCATGGTACATGATGCTTCCGATAATGAGTTCATGCCTAATCGTTGCATAATCATCATGGAATGACTTGATGAATTCATTCAGTTCTTTTTTTGGATATTTACGTCCCTTTTCCAAAAGGCTGGCAATATGATGAAGAACGATCATTTTCTTTTTTCTCTGTGCTGGTATGGTTTTTAGTCGACCATCAGGTGTAAAGAAATTTTCAAGGATTTTTTTATGCTCTAAAATCAGCTTTTGATTATCCATTTTATTGGAGTCCCCCTCAGTTGAAACCATTTTAGGTAAGGCTGAAGAATAATGCTGCCGGATATCTTCATTCAAAAAGTCAATACACCGTATTTTTTCCCCTCCGATCCTCCACTAAATTGATGTCCTTCAATTTCGTTAAATGGTGTGAATGGTCGGGGCCGTCCATTTTAATATTACCGCAAGTGCCTGTCCGTGTTTTGGACCGTTTGCCAGGATGGATATAATCCTAATCCTGGTCACATCACCAATCGTTTTGTGGAAAGCGACCAATTTTTCTAATTGCACTTTTATCCCCCTTATAATTAGATTGTCATCTAATTAGATGATTATCTAATTAGGGAGGTTAATCAAGTTAATATTCACATTTCTATATTGCTTGGAAGAACTGATGTATACTTTATGTGAATACTAAAAATTAATCAGGAATTAAGGAGCTGTAACATGGCTAATACACATGTTTATACAAAAAAAGAAGAAGTGGTCAATGCGATAACCCACGGTGTCGGCGTTTTGTTGAGTATTGCCGCACTTGTGTTTTTAATCATATTCTCAGCCCAAACAGGATCGCCATGGCATATAGTCATTTCAGTCATTTATGGTGTTTCCATGCTTCTTTTATACGTCTCTTCCACTTTAGTGCATAGTTTTCCAGAGGGAAAAACAAAGGATATATTTGAAATCTTCGATCATTCAGCCATATATATATTCATTGCAGGAACATACACGCCCATCATGCTTCTTGTGATCCAAGGATCAATAGGCTGGACACTGCTAGGTATAATTTGGGTAGTTGCTATCATTGGCGTAGTCTTCAAAGCTTTCTATGTGAAAAAATTCCTCTTCCTTTCGACGATTCTCTATATTGCAATGGGGTGGATGATCGTTATCGTTTGGGGACCACTTACAGCAACGATGCCTTCAGCTGGTATCCAGTTACTGATTGCAGGGGGATTGCTTTATACGTTTGGAGCCATCTTTTATGTTTGGCGAGGTTTTCCGTTCCATCACGCGGTTTGGCATGTATTCGTGCTGGGGGGATCTGTCACACACTTTTTTGCAGTATTGTTTTACATCCTTCCACTATGATCACCTGGTCGATTTGATGAATCGGAGAGATTCTTTTGGTTTTGAATGACCCCTATTAGGAAATAAATAAGAAATATAGACTAACGGAGGAAAAACTAATGAGAAGATCAATCAAAATATTATCAGTGCCGTTTGCCGCTATGCTTGTTTTGGCTGGATGCGGCGAAGAAAACGATGAAGTGAAAAACCCGCCGGTTCAGGAAAATGAAAATCAAGCGGAAAATAATCCTGAAACAGGAACGGATAATGATGAAAAACTGCCTTTCACTTATAAGGATTTTCAATTAGAAGTGGATTATGCAGGCAATGATAACGAATACGAAGCTGAATATGATACCATGGGGGCTCAAACAGAGGCTTCGATCGAGGACAAACTTAACAAACATGAAGTTCACGGTGATGAAGCAATGAAAGAATTGACCCCGATCCTAGAAAAATTGACTTTCACCAAAGATTCAACAGAGGAGGAAGTCATTCAAGAAGTGACAAAAGCTTTTGATTTGAAGGATGACTATCAAGAATTTGATTTAGAGGTTGTTTTCGATGATGGTACGAAAAAAGAATATAAAGTGAATAATAAGTAACTAAATCCGGTACTATATTCATCCTTAAGAAATAAAATGGTAACATGTTCATGTGTGTCCTCAATAGTTGTCAAATTACTGTTCCTATAGTAAAATGATTACGGTTAGCAAAGGGGATCATATACATTTGCTATTCATATTCGGACTTATGGGGATAGGACCGCAATAAATACTTGCAAAAAAGATTCTTTTTTAAGAGTCTTTTTTTTGTGTAAGTGTCCGGGAAATTTGTAATTATGAGGAAAAAGTGAATAAATGAAGTAGAGGGTACCACAAGCGGTACCCTCTACTTCATTTACCCATCATTGGGAAAGTGGTGCATTTTTCTTTGGCAGCATATTAGCCGATGCTAATCTTGAACGGATTGTAATGCCAAGCCAAGATGCTAGGAATGCCTTTAAAACGCCTACGATTATAAATGGGGCAAACCCGCTGGCAAATGCCACTGGCCATGATAA
Organism: Peribacillus sp. V2I11; assembly: GCF_030817135.1. NCBI lineage: Bacteria > Bacillati > Bacillota > Bacilli > Caryophanales > Bacillaceae > Peribacillus > Peribacillus sp. V2I11. The sequence goes on from NZ_JAUSYW010000001.1 coordinate 4,694,103, forward strand.
TGAACTCATATATTTTAACCAAACCGTACCGATGACCAAAGTAAGTATCATCCCGATTATATTTGCAAGGAAAGCCATTGCAACTGAGAAACGCGTTTTTTCCAATATCAGACCTGTTATATATGCTGTCGGGATATAGGATAATAAATAACCGCCAGTCGGACCGAATATCTTAGCTAGTCCTCCAGACATTTCAGCGAATACTGGTACTCCCGCTGCTCCTATGAACAAGTATAATAAAACGGAGGAGGTTCCATAGCGTGAACCTAGTATCGTTGCTGCCAGTCCAACAGCTAGTGTCTGTCCGGTAATCGGTACTAAGGGCAGTGGAATTGTAATTTGGGCAAATATTCCTATAAGTGCTGCAAATAAAGCTGTAACCATCATCATTCTTAACTTCTCATGACGTTCCTTCATTGTGGTTCCTCCTAATGTAAACCTAGTTATATAACGAGTTAACATATAATGAATTTTAATATGTTAACTAAACACTGTCAATGATATTATGAATCTTATTTCAATAATGGTTTTATAGATGACAAGCTTTGTAAAAAAACAAGGATCAATTCAAAACGAGGGTTACTAATTCGTGGCCGAATTGCTAATCTCACTTGAATAATGGGGCTACTTAAATAGGACAAGGACCCTCTCAATCATCAGTGGACATGCATGCTATACAAAGTAGTCTTTGATGAAAGGAGGGAACCAGATGAGTGGTTATTATGACAAGGATGATAATAAAAAAATGTAAAAAAAGGCAGCTGAGCTTTTGATTTTTCTCCAAGAACAGCAACAAGAGCAGGCTCAAGCACAAGCTCAAGCTCAGTCAGTGACTGATACTGACACAGTAAATAACAAGGTTAAAAATAATGCTATCCAATCAGTTAATGTCAATGTCGATCTTGATATTCCGTTTGTCATTATCTTCCTCATTTTTAGTGAAGGTAACGGCAACGGCAATAAATCTTTTAGTGAAGATAGTATTGCCAAGGCTATGGCGATGGTTAAAAATCTAAAAAAACTGGAAGGAGGGGAGTTTGCCCCTCCTTCCAGTTTTCATTTTAATCAATTATTTATTACTGTTTTTGCTTTTGGTTTTTAAGAAGCTGTTAGAGTACCCGAAGAATCTTGTTTTGTTTGCCTTTAAGGTCTAGGACCTGCTTCGTGGTGAACTTAAGTAGGTCCCCGACACGTAGGCCGGTCTCGCAGCCTACAACAAACAGGATGTAATCACGCTCCGAACAATGGCGCTTTAACGCCCATTTCATATCTTCTAACGGCTGCTGTTTAGGATCGGCTGCACATCTTTTGGTTGCGTCAACTTCATCGGCCTTTCCCTATTTAAACCCTTATGTACCAACGATTTGAATGTGCGATTTTTTCTCTTTTATTAGTATAAAGAGAAAAAAAGAAAAAAGTCAATGAAATCAAGGGTTTGAATGTACGATAATAACATTTGTAGTGCATCAAAAAGTCGCATAGATCATTGAATTTTAAGGTTATACGGTCATTTAATTAACACTTATTTAAAAGTGAAGCACGGATTAGTCGGAGGACTTAGATCCTGTGGGGCAGCATGACCGACATCCACCTCATGGAAAGGTTGAACGAAGGAATGTAGGAGCATCGACTCTGTGAGACATGGGGAGGGTTGACCTCCATGAGACATGTGGATATCCTAAAGTGCGATCATAACAGTGCTTAAACTAATTTTTTCCTATTATTGGCTAGTTTAGCATACACTTTTTTCGATAAATCCCTATCCTAGAGGAGTAATGCCGAGCTTACATAGATAACGGTTAATGATATGACTATGAAATCCTAAGAATTCTATAGCAATCGTGAGATTGTGTTGTTTTCTTCTTCAACTAAATGGACAGGATAATTATATAAAGTTTTAAAAACCAAAAAAGGGGTAAAATATGCTTTTTCATATTATTGTAGGTTTTATACTTCCTTGGATCCTAGGGATTTATTTGTTTAGAAATCAGACAAGGCTTTTTATTACTTTTTTTCCGATTGGTGTGGCTGTAGCCACTTTAATAAATGATATTGGATTTAACTATTTTTGGGAGATGGATAAAAATTTTAAAGATTTATCATTACCCTCAATTCCCTATAATCTAGGTCTTTATCCAATACTGTGCTGTTTATTTATTTGTAGTATTCATTATAAAAAAATGTCTACTCTAATTACTTTTTTAGTCTTTTCCTTAGTTACAAGCTTTTTTGAAAGTTTAATTGTATTATTAGGTAAATTAGAATACCGGAATGAATGGAATATATATTGGTCGGCGGTCAGTTATCTGATGGTATATTTAATAATTTATGGTTATTATAAATTAGTCCGTAAATTTATTTTATTTAAATAAAGGGTCCTTTAATTCTACAGAAAAGCATTATCATACTTTAGAAAAAAATACCCTTGTTCAGCTAAATCTGGCTAACCTAATATTACGAACGGGTGCGTTAGCCGAGGATCGGAGCTGTCTTTAAGGAAGTTTTCTATGAAAACACAATAGTAAAAGTCCATGCTAAAATAAACCCTCCATATTCGCTTTTTTTTGATGGGGGTAAATGTACTATGCCGTTATTTAACTGGTTATGCAGTTTTTTGTTCAGATGGAGCGATTGTATAGCCCTTCTTTTTTAGGTATTCGATCATTTTTAATTCTTTGTTATTTTGTTTTTCTTCAAGGTAATTTGAGCCTAGTTCATGATAAGGTTCTCCTGTTTTTAAGATGTTGTAAGTAATCGTTAATAGTAAATGGGCAGAAGCAATTCGTCCCTTCATTTTTCCTTGCCGTTTGGTAATCCTTTTTCGATGTGAAGCCATTCGATTATTTTGCCTTGATGTCGCTAATACACATTCTACGGCCATCGTTTTTAAAGCTTTATTTCCTTGTGTGGTTTTACTCGTTTTTTTTATCAGCACTTTCGTAATTTCCAGGACTCACACCAGCCCAAGAGGCAAGATGTTTAGCTGACTTAAATACGGACATATCAACACCCATCTCCGCAATAAAAGTGGCTGCCACAGCTTTGTTCACACCAGGTATACCATCCAATAATTCTACTTCCTTACGATAAGGGGACAGGAGTTGATCGATTTGTTTTTCCAATTCTTCTATGGTTTGTTCTAAATAAACCATATGCTCCCAATGGTAACGCAACCTATCACGATGATGACGGCGAATACGGCCATTAATTGCATTGGCAATGTCAGTAATACTTGCTTTTGTTCGCCCATCCACCATTTTTCGAAGACCATCGGTCTCTATTTTTTCACCGTTTAGAATCGCTTCTAGGATACGGCGTCCCGATACACCAAAAATGTCTGATAGAACGGATGTTAGCTGGATATTAGCATCTTGAAGAATTTTGTGAATGCGATTCTGTTCTGAGGTGCTGTGATGAATCAATTTTTTTCGATATCGAGTAAGATCCCGTAAATCACGAATATCATCTGGTGGGACAAAATTGCTTTCAATAAGTCCGCATCTTAGAAGCTTGGCAAGCCATTCGGCATCTTTCACATCAGTCTTACGCCCTGGAACATTTTTGACATGTCTGGCATTGGCCAGCACAAGGTGAAAAGAACCTTCAAGTATATTCCATATTGGTTTCCAGTAAACTCCGGTACTCTCCATCACAACATCGGATACCTGAAGGGTAGCGAGCCAATCACTTAAAGCCAAGAGTCCCGTTGTTGTAGTCGAAAACGTTTTAATAGAGGTTTTTGGCTTTTTATCTAATGGACCAAATAATACACAGGCTACTACTGTTTCTTGGTGTACATCTAGGCCAGCACACCGTTCAATCATTGCTTCCATAGGAGAATCACCTCAAAAAAAGATTAACCATACATATGACAGGAGTTTCGTTGCAAAAATTTTTGTATACGTACTAGCAGTACACTAAATGGTTCTTCCATACTGTCACAACCAGTTTCTTATACAGGGTATCTTCCTTAAGATCCACCAAAAAAGGTTCAGCCTGGTTGTATTGTTATCACCATTATTGTAAACGGTTTAATGGGTTAGACTTTATTTTGGGGTAATGAGCAGGGTTTCGTGGTAGATGGTGGGCGGCGAGGATCGCCGCCATAGAAGTTTCTTATGGAACTATCGGGGCAGAATAGTTTAACAAGACAGCTATTGAAACTTATATAAAATATAAACGTCAAATCAAAAAAGGGGGATTTGTATGAGAAATAAGCATTTACTTTCGATTGCAGTATTATTTGTTTTATTCACTTCTTTTTTTCCAAGTAAGGCACTTGCAACTTCTTGGGCTTTTCAATTTGTAGTATGGCAAGGATATATTTATGTAGTTAGCAATGAGTATGTAACCGAAATTGATAGCGAGATTGGTCAAGTCACTAAATACTCAGATATGGAATCTTATTCTGGTAATTTCTCCAATACCTTTAAAAAAGGTACTAAGTATTATTCAATCAAAGGGATTAGTACAGATGAAGCAATACTATTGAAGAATTTGATGGTCGATATATAAAGGCATATAGAGAAGGGGAATATGAAGTAAGAAGTGCTTTTGATGGATTTTTCTGTAGCTGATGAAGGAGCTACTCTAGATTAGGCACCAATCAAGCTAACTTATTTCTGGAATTGGGTGGAAACCACAGAATTTGGTGAAGAGACTTTTTAAAATTATGTTTTTCCTGTATCTATTACATTATTATTCCTCCACAAAGCACTTCTTTTATAGTAATAAAGTGGATTTTACCACCAATCACTATTTAAAAAGGAACAAAATATTAATTTCTGAGTAAGATAATTTAGAAAGGTTGGACTAGGTGGACAAACAGCAATAGCTTTAACTAGTTTTATTTGCAAATATCAAAAGGCCAATAAATATTTAACTTACCTCCTCTTATTCCCCAATATAAAGAATTATTTTCCTGCTATATTACACCTCTGAACTTGAAAGTTATTATCATTCATCAGTAGGTTCATCATTATAAATATAAGGAGATGTAATTAAGTGAATCCTTTTTTATTAACAAATGTTGTATTTAATGATACCCCATTTCAGTTTTACACACATAAAGATGATTTTATCATTGGTGGATGTTTAAGACAAGGAATCGTTTTTCAGGAAAAAGAATTAAAATTTCTGAAATCTCTTGTTATGCCTGGAAGTAAAGTCCTTGATGCAGGTGCCAATATAGGTGTCATGTCAATTCCTCTGGCAAAATTGGAACCATCAGCCACTATATATTGTTTTGAACCTGATCCATTAAATTTTGCACTCCTCAATCTCAATATTGTAATAAATGGAATAACAAATATTCATGCTTTTAATTATGCTTTGGGTAAAGAACATAAATTTGTAACTTTCTATAAAAATAGCACAAATTATGGGGATCATCGTACTTCGATACCATTATATGGCGATGTAGATTCGGGTTATTTTAATTCTTTGCCAATTCATGTTCAAATGGTAAATATCGTTGACTTTTTGAAACAATGTTTAGGAGATCAAGCACCTAATTATTTCGATGTACTAAAAATAGATACACAAGGGGCAGATATTGATATTCTTGATTCCTGTATTCCATTGATTAATGGACATTCAACAGTCTTAATGGAATATTGTCCGTATCTCTTATTAAGAAATGGAACGACAAAAGAACAAATAAGCAGAATACTAGATTATTTTACAACTATTGGGATTTCCAATCTAAATCAGCAAGGAGAAGTTACATTTGAAGATAAAGGAAAAATTATGGCTGATTTTGATATCCTCTCGCCAAAGATAGATTTCTATGATATTTCACTTCAAGGTAAGAAATGAGTTGAACAAAAGCTTACTAGATTTTTTTATTTAAATAAATAATGCTTATTGCCTGTATGAATAAGTTGCTTCATTGGATTTATGCTTTATTAAAGAGAAAAGAAACGTTCCCAGATTTAGCCTAATTAACGTTTTTGTGTAACAGAGAAAAATCCTTCCAAAAGGGTTTTGGAGGATTATTTGGCATGGCCAAAAATAGTATATCATAAGGGAAATGAAAATTTTAGAGAAAGATATTGACATCCTATTAGCTGGTTTAGTTGAAGATCAGAGCTGTTTTTAAGGCAGCTTTTTACGGATGCTTTACCTCAATAAGGGAGTTGCTGCGGAAACTCTTTTTAATGGAACTAAAGGGGCAGCATTCCTGTTAGAAGGATGTTCGAGGTCTTGAAAGAAAAAGAGCCATAGTACATTTCCGGTTTATAGGCAGAGGCATTACGAGTAATCCCTAATAGGACATGGGCGGTTTTCCACATAGTTTCGATGATGGATTTCATTTTCTTAATCTTCTTCACTTTAACATTGTTCGAGTGTAGGGCTTTAACTCAGGGTTATTCATTATCAGACTCATGATCTTCCACGTTTGGAAAGAACAATTTGGCTTTTCCATTTCCCAGAGCTTGCCTCGGCGAGGTGTAATCCTGCATGACGAAGGTGCGCATTCCCGTGAGCGAACCCACTCACCAGAGGCGTACCCCAATTGCTTATGGATTGGAAAAAGAATCTTAATACAAGAGGTATCCCATATAGTTGGGTATGAAGAAATTACAAAAGTTATAAACGAACTCCTTTTAAAGAAGAAATAATACCATGTTATTGAAGTAAAGGGCAGGTTAGTCTAATAAAGGGTCCAAGCGTTATAATTAAGGATTCAGCCTTATTCTGCTTTTGTTATTCCCAAAAATTAAGTAAAAAGAATCGCTACTCGGATATTCACTAAAAGGCATAATATTAAAGAAAATTATAATTGTTTTATAAATGGCACAATCATATAATTGTGAGAAAAAGGATGCGTATCATGCCGATTAATTCTTTTGAAAACTATCCGATGAGCTGGAAGCCATCGATTGATAAAACTGAAAAGCCTATTTATCAAGCACTGGCACGGCAATTGGAACAGAATATATTAAACGGAGTTTTATTACCTGGAACAAAACTTCCTCCACAGAGAGAACTGGCTGATTATTTGGATTTGAATCTAAGTACCATTTCAAAAGCTTTTAAAGTTTGTGAGTTAAAGGGCTTGCTAAGTGCATCTGTTGGAAGCGGCACATTTGTATCGTATGACGCGTTATCGAATGCGTATTTACTTGAAGATACAAAGCCGAAGCATTTAATTGAAATGGGGGCAACACTACCAGATAATGCTTCTTACGAGCCACTGCTACTCCAACTAAAAAGTATGCTGCAAGAGACAGATTATGAAAAGTGGTTTGGTTATGGTCGGGCAGGCGAAAGCCTTTGGCAAAAGGATGCAGCTATAAAGCTAATCCGGAGAGGTGGGTTTGAAACAACCGTTGATCACATTTTATTTGCAAATGGGGGTCAAAATGCGATTGCTGCTACATTGGCAAGTCTTTGTAAGCCTGGAGATCGCATTGGTGTTGACCATCATACATACCCTGGCTTAAAAACTGTTGCAGCAATGCTTAGTGTGCAAATAGTACCAATAAAATCAGAGAACTATGAAATGAGTCCAACGTCCTTTGAATATGCGTGTAAAAATGATAATATTAAGGGCATTTACTTGATCCCAGATTATCATAATCCGACAGCTTCCTTTATGTCTGTTGAGAATCGAAAAATGATTGCAGCAATTGCCAAAAAGAATAAACAGTTCGTTATTGAAGATGCATCGTACCATCTTCTCAACAAAAAACCTCTTCCAGCAGTCGCATCATTTGCCCCAGAACAGGTCATCTATATTGCAAGTTTATCTAAATCATTAGCACCAGGGTTACGACTAGCCTATGTTGCAGTGCCGAGTCAATTTAAGGAGCCAATTTCAAAGGCACTTTATAATTTAAATATAACAGTTTCCCCGCTATTAGCAGAACTTACAGCACGTACGATTGTCTCGAATCAATTTGAAGTCTTAATTGAGGGTCATCTGGAACAAACCATTCGCAGAAACCAAATCGTAAATCGATATTTTGCAGACTATACATGTTTAGGTGTTGAAACAGGCATCTTTCGCTGGTTGCTATTACCAGGTAAGATTACAGGTGCTGAGTTTGAAACGTTAGCTGCACAACAGGGAGTACAAGTGTATGCGGCTGAACGTTTCGTAGTTGGAAATAGTTGTCCAGAAAGGGCTGTAAGGGTTTCTGTATGTGCACCAAAAACGCTCGAAGAGCTTGAGCAAGGATTGATTATCCTTAAACGTTTGCTAAACGATCTTAGCTAATATTGTTTGCCATACAATTATAATATTGTATGGTTTTTTTGTGCGTGTTATGATGATTCAAATCTAGTTGGAGGTTAATAAGAAACAGAATTGGGTTTCTAGAAAGGTAGGTTAGATAATGTTACAGAAAGAAAGTGTAAAAGCGTTAGACGTCCAAACAGCTTCGTTACAAAGCTACATTCGTTCTTCAGAAAAACAAAAATCGTTATACAAGCGTACATTATTTGTTGTAAGTATTTCACAAATTTTTGGTGGTGCAGGGTTAGCCGCAGGAGTAACTGTGGGGGCACTACTTGCACAGCAAATGCTCGGTACAGATGCGTTTGCTGGACTTCCTTCAGCTATACTTACTTTAGGGTCAGCAGGAGCAGCTTTATTTGTTGGGAGACTTTCTCAACGTTATGGGCGTCGTACAGGTCTGACAGCGGGTTTTATCATCGGTGGACTTGGAGCAATAGGAGTCATAATTGCAGCAATAATAAATAGTGTTTACCTTTTATTTCCTTCCTTGCTTGTTTATGGTGCAGGGACAGCAACAAATTTACAAGCTCGTTATGCAGGTACGGACTTAGCGAATAGTAAACAGCGAGCCACTGCTATTAGTATTACTATGGTTTTTACAACATTTGGTGCAGTTGCAGGTCCAAATTTAGTCAATGTGATGGGGAATTTCGCTCTTTCTATTGGTGTTCCATCTCTTGCTGGTCCTTTTATTTTAGCAGCAGCAGCATATATCTTAGCAGGTGTTGTCCTTTTCATAATGCTTCGTCCAGATCCATTAGTTATAGCAAGAATGATAGAAGCGACCAACCAAGAACCTAGTGATAAAGGACATTTGGCAACAGCTGAACATACAGAAAACAAAAGGGGCATAATCGTTGGTGCAACGATTATGGTTCTTACTCAAATTGTAATGGTGGCTATTATGACAATGACACCAGTTCATATGAGACATCATGGACATAGCTTGGGTGCAGTAGGTCTTGTTATTGGTTTTCATATAGGTGCCATGTATCTCCCTTCACTGGTTACAGGTTTCCTTGTTGATAAGTTGGGGCGTACTGCGATGGCTATTGCTTCAGGAACTACGTTGCTTCTGGCAGGTTTAATATCAGCATTTGCACCAGGAGATTCTATGGTTCTTCTAGTAATTGCTCTTTCTTTACTTGGATTAGGATGGAATTTTGGTTTGATAAGTGGGACTGCACTTATTGTTGATTCAACTAAAACTTCCACAAGGGCTAAAACTCAAGGTACAGTGGATGTTTTGATTGCGTTGTCAGGGGCTGCTGGGGGAGCATTGTCTGGAATGATTGTGGCAGGTTCAAGTTATCTAACATTATCATTTACTGGAGGAATTTTATCTTTATTACTAGTTCCAGTGGTGATATGGTCTCGTGGAGGCAAAAAATAAGTAAGATTGTTTTACGAAAACAGTATTTTTTGGGGAAATATTTGTGGAACTAAATGGGGGCGATTGTTCAATATGAGCAGTCGCTTTTTTACTAACTGGGCAGGTAAAACACAGTAAGACATCAATAACTGGTAAGGAACATAGAAATAAAAAAAGAGTTTGAAAATTATTAGGGGTGGGGACATTAAATTGATAAAAGTTGCCTCTGGTTTAGATGAATTGCAGCCACGATTATCTCTGAAATTGGTGAAATCGATCGGTTTAATCATCCGAAAAAACTGATTGCCTTCGCTGGAGTGGATCCAAGTGTTCACTCATCGGGTAAGTTTACGGCAACCATTAATCGTATGACCAAAAGGGGTTCGAGCAGACTGCGTCATTCTCTGTATCTTGCCGTACTATGCGGCATAAGGAGTTCAAGGAACAAAAAGCTAATTTAGGCTAAATCTAGGAACGTTTCTTTTCTCTTTAATAAAGCATAAATCCAATGAAGCAACTTATTCATACAGGCAACGATTGACACTTTGGCAGGTTTTCCATCTGATTTTTTCTTATCATAGAATGTTTTTACCTCTTCCTTGCGACCATGAGTTTGGTGATGAATAACCCCGAGTTTAAAGCCCTACACTCGAATAATGTTAAAGTGAAGAAGATAAAGAAAATGAAATCCAATATGAACCTTTGTGGAAAACTTGCCCGTGTCCTAGTGGGGATTGCTCGTAATGGCTCTGCCTATAAACCGGAAATGGTCTTCCCTCTTGAACAACTAGTAGCGTAAATTTACATTTACATTGTTATTTAACGAAAGTTGGCTTATTCATAGGATTTCAAAGAAAGCACGAAGTACTGGATGTAATGAACAAAAGGGCAATGACCCGTTCCGTTAGCAAAACCGGCCTCCACCCCTTGGATAGGCATGACGAAGGAATGAAAGGGCATAGGATTATGACCCGTTGAGACATGGGAGGGAAAGCCTCCAGGGGCAGCGTGGTAAATGCGTGCAGCATATGTAATAATATGGGATTTTAAATAGATCCCCTATTTCAATCTGCCCTCATCTTATCAAAACGGTCCTATCTCTTTCGTTTATCTAAAGCAAACTATACCATGTGTTTTGAAATCCTGCGAATAAGCGAGTATTCGTGAGCATTATCTATTAAACTGAGGGAGTTCATTAAGGATCACTAAAAAATAATCAAACTATTTTTTGAAAATTGTAAACTTAATTACTAGAAAAGAATCCATTTTGATCAACAATAGTTTTTAGTTTTTTAAAATAATGGGGCGTAAGACTATTTATTTTATTACGCAGTACGAACATTATATGCATTAGAAAAAAGTGTTGTTGCACTAACAGGTTTTTCTTTTGGATTTCTTTAAATTATATCCCTTCACTAAATGCTTTAAATATACAATAAAAATCTTTTACTTTACGTTCGTTCGTTCCTGTATTTTTGGGACACTATTACGGAAAGAGATATGTTTAGCAGTTTTTTTATGTTACCTTTTTTTTTCAGTGACACTCATCGTTCTTAGTTGCATGTACAAGCACTCCATTTGTAATTTTAATAAGATATAGAGAAAAACAAAAATTTTGATTAATGAATGGAGGAAGTACAATTATGAGTCTATCAAATGATCCTGTAGATAAATTGTTTATTTTCGTTCATATCCCCAAAACAGCGGGGACAACCCTATCACGTATAATAGAAGATCAATATAAAGGTAATGAGTTTTGGAAATATAGCTATGATTATCAAGTACTAATAGAAAAAGCTAACAAGATGAAATGTGTAATCGGACATTTTCCTTTTGGAGTTCATCAGCATATTAAAAGGCCATACACTTATTTAACCATGCTTCGCGATCCGGTTGAACGTCTCATTTCACTTTATTATTTTTGGTCCGAACAGGCTTTTGGGAATGTTCAAAATGTAAGTTTTGAAGAATTTATCGATTCTCCCATTTATGATGCTAATGTTTCAAATGGGCAAACTTTATATTTGGCGGGAGGTCTGACACCAGATTTGGAGAAGGCGAAAGAAAACCTTATCAATCATTTTGCAGTTCCAGGGATTATGGAAATGTTTAACGAATCTCTCTTTTTCATAAAAAATGAATGTGGCTGGAATATTAATCATTACCAATTGGCTAATAAGGGGAAGACTCGTCCCGCGGAAATACCATTTTCAAAAGGTGTGCTCGAACTTGTAAAAAGTAAAAATGAGTTGGATTTAGAATTGTATCAGTTTGCAAAGAATCTATTAGAAACAAAAATTCAACAATTAAATTCTGACCAAACAATAGAATTTAATAAGTTTATAAATCAAGTAAGACAACATTAAGCTTGAGTTATAACACTCCTAATGTATTCCCCTAGATTTGGTTGAACGTTTCATTTGTTAAAGCTGAATTTGTAAAAAGTTCGTTTTTTTTATGGAGAAATTTCTTTATGGGATTATCAATAGTCAACACATTAACTAGTGAGGATATAGCAATTTTTTTCTTTATAGACAATAAGACAAGCATTTCAAATTCTAGTTCACATAATGGGTTTTATCTGCACATTACATTTATGGTTCGCGCGTTTTAAACCCTCTAGCAACACCAAGATCCTTTTAAAGAATAATGGTCTAGTTTATTCGGAAATCCTTGATAGAAATCCTTTTTTCTCATTCTTTTGACTGCTCAGTTGAGCCTCAATTAACTTCTTTTTTCCTCTAATTCAGCCTGTTTATTTATGTCTTCCTTCTTTTGTTCTTTTATGTACACATTAAAGGTATCATGTGTCCATGAAACTATACTAACTCCATATTGGCATATTTACACTTAAAATAGTTCGATGTTCGTAGTCATTTAGAATTATTAGTACACAGTTCGCCTATTATACATATACATCCCATTGCAAAGACAGGGGATGTAACGGCTCAATAAAGATGATCACTATCTCCACAATAACACTACTTAGCTAGAGTAGACTATTGACTAATTATGTGGAAAATAAGAACTTTTTATAAGGAAGCATAATAATGTATATAAACATGTGTAGAAAAGATTAACCGAATAGACGGAATTAAAGCTATAACAAAACATGAAAAGGGTGTGAAGAAAATAAGTGGTGGATAATATAAATGCATATGAAAAAAAAATCCAATCTCAAAATGGAGAAGACGGAGTACTTGAGGAACTATTTAATCGGATAGGTACTACAAATAAATTTTTTGTGGAATTTGGAGTAGAAGAGGGAATTGAATGTAACACTTCTTATCTTTCCATGTATAAACAGTGGAGTGGATTATTAATTGAAGGAAGTACTGAATCTTATACTAGATTAGTAAACAACTATAAAAGTAAAGGACTACATCAAGTTGTTTTAGTCCAAGATTTTATTACAAAAGAAAACATAGATACGTTGTTTAAAACAAATAATGTACCAACTGAATTAGATCTATTGTCCATTGATATAGATGGAAACGATTATTGGGTATGGAAAGAACTTGGTGATTATAAACCGCGAGTTGTTGTAATAGAGTATAATGCTGCTTTTCCACCACCAAAAAAGTGGGTGATGCAATATAACCCTACACATTATTGGAATGGAACAGATTATTATGGAGCAAGTCTTACCTCTTTAACCGCATTAGGAAAACAAATGGGGTATGGGCTTCTTGGTACAGATTCAAAAGGTGTGAATGCCTTTTTTTTAAGAAAAGACCTTATTCAACAATCAGGATTTGCGGAAAAAACACCTGAAGACGCATACAATTCATTAAAACATGGGAACAATGGACATCCACCAGGATCTGGTCCATTTCTAGAGATATAAAAATGATTTAGACATTAAGTATAAAGATGAACATTATAATATAAATATATATTGTACCTTATAAAGCAAAGAGTAACATTCTTGTAAAGCAAGATTTTAATTAACAGTGTTATATCGTGAAATATTATTTATTATGAAAAAGAGGTGTATCTTAATGATGAATAGGTGGCTTATCTACACACGACCTGACTGGCCCTTTAACTGGTTCTTTAATCAATATTATGAAAATGGTACCAATCCTCGTTACTTCACTTTTCAAATTGTGTTTAATTTACTCAGCCAAAGAAAAGAAAATCCAGTTATTATAGAAACTGGAAGTCAATGGCTTGAAAAAGGTGATGGGAGTTCTACTACTATCTTCTGTGAGTATATTTCGAGATACGGCGGTAAACTAATTTCAATTGATATTAATCCTAATACTATTAAAACCGTTAAAGAATGGACATCTGGTTATCAGGCTGACAAAGAGTTCATTGCCTCGGATTCTGTCGCTTATCTAGAAAAATATCAGGGGCCAGTTGATCTTATCTACCTTGATAGCTTTCACTATTCCATGGATGATGGCCCTAATCTCCAAGAAAGAAGATTAGAAAGTCAAGAGCACAACCTTAAAGAGTTTAAGGCTATTGAAAAACAATTAAGTCCCTCAACTATTATTTTATTAGATGATAATTTCCTTCCAGGAGGTGGAAAGCCTACACTAACAAAAGATTATCTTGAACAAAAAGGATATATCTGTTTGTTAGATTTTCACCAGAGTATTTGGATAAAGGAGATATAATAATTGAAAATTTTATATGTATCTATGCATGAAGTCCTTGAAGATGAAGAGATACTTCTTTTAAAAGAATTAGGACATGAAGTTTTCTCTCTTGGTTTTAGTTCAACTGAAGAGGGTCGAGCATATAGACCCAATTTATTTAATCATCAAAATGATTCGAATATATCTAAAAAATGGGAAGAATTGCAGATTAATCCTGCTTCATATAGTCCGGGCTTTTATCATTATGTGAAATTAACTAAAGATTTTGTTGATAATTTTGATGTTATTATAGTCATGCATAGTCCCACATTTATTGAAACAAATTGGGATGTAATGAAGCATAAAACAGTTATTTGGAGGACAATTGGACAGAGCTTAGAAACGACAGAAAATTTTATGGCACCGTATAGAGCTCAAGGAATGAAAATTATTCGTTATTCACCAAAAGAACGTGATATTCCAGGTTTCATTGGAGAAGATGGACTGATTCGATTTTATAAAGACGAAAATCAATATGGTAATTGGAATGGTCAAAAATCTCAGGTTATTACATTTTCGAGGATTATGATGTATGCGGATAAATATCGTCATTATACTTTTTTCGAGGAAACGACGAGACCGTTTCAACGTGCCTTGTTCGGACTAGACAGTGAAAAAGTAGGTTCATGGGGAAAAGGAATGGTTCCTTTTGAGCAGCTTAAACAAGAACTGTGTGATAACCGTGTTTATTTCTACACAGGAACATGGCCAGCTAGCTATACTCTCAACTTTATAGAAGCTTGGATGACTGGCATTCCAATTGTCGCTATCGGTCCATCTTTAGGTAATCTTAAACACCACGGTAGTAATTATAATCTCTATGAAATTCCATCATTGATTGAACATGGAAGGACAGGATTTTTTTCAGATAATCCATTAGAGTTACAAGAGTATATTCGTAATCTATTCCAATCAACAGCTTTGTCTCAACAAATTAGTAGTGAAGCAAGAAAAAAAGCGATCTCTATATTTGGAAAAAATGTAGCTTTGAGGGCTTGGAATGACTTTTTGAATAATGAACTTTAGGGCTCAAATTTATAGGATATAGCTTCTGTGTTCGCTTTCCGAAAAGTCGAGCAAAGATGCTTTTTTTTTTCATTATCGGTCAAGCTAAAGGTGGCGGAATTCCGGCGTGAGCAGGATATTGCCAAAGCACGAGCTACCAAGCTTACGGATCTTGAAACGGCCAGATCTAAGCAGGATGTAACAGAACAGGAAATGCAAATCAGGATAATCGAACGGCAGAATTGAGCTGGAGGAAAAAGAAATCCTTCGCCGTGAAAAGCAATATGATTCAGAAGTGAAGAAAAAGGCTGATGCCAACCGTTATGCGGTAGAGCAGGTAGCCTCTGCCAACAAGATGAAACCAGATTACAGAAGCGGATGCCGATAAGTATAAAATTGAAGCCATGGCGAAGGCGGAAGCGGAACGTGTTCGTATGGACGGTCTTGCTAAAGCGGACGCACAAAGGGCACAAGGTACGACAGAAGCGGAAATTATCCGGTTGAAAGGGGTATCAGAGGCAGAGGCCAAGCAGAAGATCGCTGAAGCTTTTGAACAGTTTGGACAAGCGGCTGCAATGGACATGACTTTGAACATGCTGCCGGAGTATGCAAAACAAGTGGCAAGCCCACTCAGTAATATCGAAAAGATTACTGTAGTGGATACAGGTGGAAGCGGTGTGAATGGCGGGGCTAATAAAGTGACTGGATATGCAACGGATTTAATGGCAACATTGCAGGAGTCATTAAAGGCATCTTTGGGAATTGATGTCAAAGTTTGCTTGAGAATTTCTCAGGAAAGCGAAATTTACCATTTTCCACCATCAACCAGGGGAATGTCGAAGCGAACATGAATATGCCAGCAGGCAAGGAAGAGTAACAGTGAAAAACTTAAGGGAGGTAAGAGCTACTTGTATGCTCTTACCTTTTTTTGAATAGTTTTCGCTTATCTAGCCTTTTATACTTAATAAATATGTTCGTCATACTCAGTTTTCAAGTAATTCATCATCCATTGTTTTTAGATGGGATTAATGAAGCAATTAAAGTAAAAAGAAAAGTTTTAAAAAAAGAGTGGATTTTTTTCATCGAAGCCATAAGAATTTAAAAGAGTACTAATTCCAGGTGGAACAATGGTTATTTTTTACGATATTTTTAAAATGAATGATATATCAATAGCTGCGGAAAATCTGAAGTTGAATTTGGGAAAAAACCAATCCGGTCCCAATTAATGCCAAAGTAAATTATTTGTCAAACTCAAGAGAATATTTTATTTCCTATACTAAAGGAACAAAAAGAACGTTTAATTCTTATTATGATAGGGCTTCTTATGATGCACGTATAGTTAGTGGAAAAGTGAGAGTTCACCCTTGTCAAAAGCCAGTTATTGTTCTTGAAAAAATCATTGCAACCCATACTAATAAAGGTGAAACTAAATTGGATTGTTTATGGGTGCGGGATCAACAGAACAGCCTGCTATAAATGTAAATCGGAACTTTATTGGGTTCGGATTTGATAATACCTACTTCACCAAAGCTTCTAGTGCTTTGCATAAAGCTTTCAAAAGTTGATTGTCTATTCTTATTCTGGTCGTGAGAAGAGTGTTTATTTGATACAGGTATTTTAGTATTGAGGTACTGTTACATGCCCTAGCTTGATGGGCATGTGACGGTATACCTTTACCATCATTTCTCTTTTTTTGGTATGAGTTTTTTTGTGCGACCGGTAGTTGCACATTTGCAGGAAACTGCAAGATATAACTTGGATAACAAGTCTAACATCAGTAAAAAAGGGAGCTTGTTTTAAAACAAACTCCCACTTATAATAAATTATTGGTTCTACAAGGTTGTGTTAGTTTTTTTTTGCAGGAAATCCTCGGTCGAAATTACATTGGCATACATACCGTTAAGTGCACTGACAAACGCATAATGAACCTGTTCAGCTGGAACGACCTTATCTTGATAAGATAAGTCTCTTGTCGCACATGCATCTTCAATAAGTGTAGTTTCAAAGCCTAGATCCACTGCAGCTCTGACTGTGGCATCAATACACATATGCGTCATCATCCCTAAAATCACTAGCTTTGTTACTCCTTTTTCTTTTAATTTGATTTCTAATTCAGTCTTTAAAAAACTGTTAGGGAAATGTTTTATGATAATGCTTTCGTGTTCTAATGGTAGAACAGCCTCATTTAGTTTAACTCCCTCCGTATTCGTAAGAAAGAAGCCTAACCCTGGATCACTTGCGATATGCTGGACATGAAAAATATTATCTTTGTTATTCTGTCTAAACCATTCAAGAACTTTAGCGGCATTAGCGGCTGCTTTTTCAGGGTTGCTTAATTCCATCTTTCCATTTGGAAAATAGTCATTTTGAATATCGACAATGATTAAAGCTGTACTCATTTTTTCCACCTCTTTAAAAAAATTTTAGTGCAATATAATGATAAATGATATATTGATTTCCATCGATACTTTGATGAAACACTTTTATATCAAAGCATTTCATGGTGAAAGGAATTAATTATGGAACTTGATAACATTGATTTTCAGATCCTTCGGTTATTATCCGAAAATTCACGTATTCAATGGAAAGACTTAGGTGAACAAATTCATATGACGGGACAAGCAGTAGGAAATCGTATTAAAAAACTTGAGGAAAATGGTGTAATTAAAACCTACTCTCTATTAGTCGATGAAATGAAATTAGGACTTTCTTATACAGCATTTGTCATTATTTATATGAAAACAGCAAACCATGATTCGTTTATACGTTTTATTAATGATAGAAATGAGATAGTTGAAGCTCACCGAGTATCGGGAGAAGGCTGTTACCATTTAAAAATAAAAGTTAACTCTCAAGAACTATTGAATCTTTTTCTTAATAAAATTCTTGATTATGGGAACTATTCTTTATATCTATCAATACAAGAGATTAAGCAACATAATCCGTTGACTGCCACAATATAATAAATATATTTTTATTCTTAGGAGGATAATGTATTCCCAATCGTCTTGAATCGTTCCAAGTATGGGGATGGGCGACTGGAACAGTAGCAATGGGAATAGTCTTTTTACGTATCGTAGATCCAGAAGGGAAAAGTAAAACACTAGATGATTATGCGCTTGCTTATGTTGGTGTTGCAATGGTTGATATAGTAATTGTTAGTCTAGCTCCTGTATTGATGATGACGGGCCAACATTGGTTGTTTACGTTAGTTACCGTAGTAGCAGGATCTGCTATCTTATTATTCACAAAATCGCGAGGAATGTGGGTAAAACCAGGAATCCGCCATCAAAGAGGTGGCAAAGAGATATAGTGTAGACTTAAACAAGGGGATAGATTGTTTAAGAAGATGGTCAATGAACTTAATCTAACATGAAACCACCACCCGAAGGTGGAAGTTTATTAATGTATCGAGGAAATATTGACAAATTACTGTTCTTTTAAGCTGGTTACAGAAACGCTTTGTTTTTTATTTGGTTCATCAAGGGAATGGATTGTAGCTGTTCATTTTGTTCATCTACGTGCTCAATGCAGATACTTTCCTCGTTGTAGGTTACATTAGCCATAATTGGCGAAGAAGCAATTTCTTCTGTTCGTTTAGCCACCTCATTTGGTTTGGAACAGTTATAATATTTGTTCCAATTTCCTTAGATGATACTTGTTTTATTAAAATACTTCCAAGAACCCTTACACCCTTACTGAACTAATAGGTGCATACTTCAAAAAGGGAGGTTGCTGAGGCAGCCTTTTTCTCATGGAACAAAACGGGGCAAAGATTGTACGGGAACTAGGCCATTTAATCGGTTAGCTCGATAGCCAGTATTTAATTGTACAGCGTTTGCTTGGTACATCCTATCATATCGGCGATTTCCGCATAGTTTCGACCCTTTAAATTACATCAAGATAAATTGGTAGCGTTAAAACATCCGTAAATCTTTTAAACCGTGCAAGCATTTTTTCATTTCTTGGATTTCTGGGTTAAGGGTTTCCTTTTGAAAGGTTTTCATCATTTGACTACCTCCACATAGGTATGATTGGTTACCTATAAGAATTAGACAAACACAAACATTTCGAAAAACCTTTAATTCCATTTATATAGTGATTGATCACACACTAAGATTATTGTATTTCTAACTCTTTGACAGTTTCGCCTTCAATTAACGCTGGTTGATAATAGGTTTCGTTTGGTAAATCCTTCTTTCCTTGTAATTTCTTAATGACCCAATCAGCTGCATCATGTCCCATTTGTTCTTGTGGGTGTGTCAATGTCGTTAGTTTGATATTAGCATTTTTCGCAATATAAGAATTATCCTGGCCAATAATTGATAATTGTTCGGGAATAGAAATATCAAGTTGTCTGCATACATTTGCTACTTCCAACCCTACCTCGTCGTTATAGCAAACAATGGCAGTCAACACGTCTCTATTTTCATTTAGGAACCCTTTCAAGTTCGTGTATAGGTCTAGCTTCGTTTCTGTAGTATACGAAAGCAATTGCTCTGGTTGAAAGCGTAATTTGGCTTCTCCAAGTGCTTTTATATATCCCTTCATTCGATACTTTCCTTGTAAATCATCCATTTTCGAAATGAGTCCAATTTGGGTGTGTCCTTTCGAAATCAATTCTTTTGTTGCGAGATAGCTTGACTGCACATCATCTAGGCAAAAGAAAGGAACCTCTAATTCTTCATAAAAAGCGTTGATCATGATGAATGGAACCTCTTGTTCCTTAAACGATAGGTAGTAACCGATGTTGGGATTGTATAGATTGCTTTTTGTAGGTTCAATGATTAAACCATCCACGCCAAATGACAACATCATTTCCAAGGCTTTTTTTTCTTGTTCGACATCATTATTTGTACTGGCTAATAGTAACGAATAATTATCTTCATTCAATCTTCTTTCAATTCCGCGGATAATAGAAGGGAAAATGTAATCAGAAATGTAGGTGGTGATTACACCTATCGTTTTATTTTTGGAATTGCCACCAGATTTTGATTGATATTGGTTACTAACATATGTGCCAGATCCTTTTTCACTTCTTAAGAATCCCTCGTTTGATAATTCTAAAATGGACTTTCGTACAGTGTGTCGGCTAACGTTGTACATTTCTTGCATGACGGATTCAGTAGGAATTTGTTCCCCTACACTATATTCACCTGTAAGGATTTTATTTTTTAAATCATCAATGATTACCTGATACTTTGGTTTCATTAAACCTCACTTCTTTCATAGTTGTTTGCATTCTAATTTATTTGCTTAAAATATTTGTGCGGACATATTTTAACATAATTTTGAATAAATTAAAACAAATCACCTTAGTTTTTTGTATAAATTATAGAAAAGTTATAAATTCCCCCTATTTACCTTTTGGTTTCATGTCATATAAATTCCTTTAGTACCAATTTACTAACTTTAAGGTGAGGATGGAGTATTGCGCTTGGAAGTTGTAAGTATAAATAATATATATCGTTGACAAATGTACGTACAGAAAATATAATATGGTTGTTCATATATTTAAGCGCCTCCTTTTATTGAAAGCGCTGTCAGGAGGGGATTAACGTGCAAACGAATCGAGTGAAAATTAAACATGCGATTACCGAGGGAGAAACTTCACTTGGAATCGAATTTGGATCGACACGTATTAAAGCGGTGTTGATTGATAATCGTTATGAAACTATCGCTTCTGGAAGTTATGAGTGGGAAAACCTCTTGGAAGATGGAATTTGGACGTACAACTTAGTGGATATTATCACTGGCCTGCAAACAGCTTATAGTGAAATGAAGCAAGAAGTTGAACGGAATTACGGAATTACCATTCGAAAAATAGGTTCTATTGGATTTTCTGCAATGATGCACGGATATATGGCTTTTGACAGTACAGGGGAGCTGCTGGTTCCGTTTCGAACTTGGCGTAACTCAACAACTGGTGTTGCAGCAAAAGAATTAACTAATCAATTTCAATTCAATATCCCTGAACGATGGAGTATTGCTCACCTTTATCAAGCAATATTAAATGAAGAGAAACATTTGCATCGCATTGATTGTATTACTACTTTGGCTGGATACATTCACTGGTTATTGACTGGTAATAAAGCAATTGGCATTGGAGATGCTTCAGGCATGTTCCCCATTGATGAATCAACGCAAGATTACAATGAATCAATGGTCAAGCAGTTTGACGATTTAATTTCGACGAAAGGTTATCCTTGGAAGCTAAAGGAGATTCTTCCTAAAGTCAACATTTCAGGCGAGCAAGCGGGTGAATTAACCGAAATTGGAGCTAAAATCCTGGATAGATCAAGAAATTTACAACCAGGCACTCCAATTTGCCCACCGGAAGGCGATGCTGGAACTGGAATGGTTGCTACGAATAGTGTGAGGAAACGTACCGGAAACATCTCAGTAGGAACTTCCGTTTTTTGCCATGATTGTACTAGAGAAAGAACTTTCAAAAGTATATCCAGAAATTGATTTGGTAACTACACCAAACGGAAGTCCAGTTGGAATGGTTCACGCGAATAACTGTTCAAGTGATCTCAATGCTTGGCTGGGATTGTTCCGTGAATTTTCTGAGGCAATGGGACAAAAAATTGATACAAATAAATTATTTGAAGTAATGTTGAATAAGGCTTTGGAAGCGGATCCAGATGGTGGCGGTTTGCTTAGCTACGGTTATTTCTCAGGTGAAAATATCACAGGATTAGAAAAAGGGCGACCATTATTTGTTCGCTCGCCTGAAAGTCATTTCAATTTAGCAAACTTCATGCGGACTCACCTTTTTACTGCTTTCGGTGCTTTGAAAATCGGAATGGGTATTTTGACAAAGGAAGAAAATGTTGCAATTGATCGTATTTTGGCTCACGGTGGTTTATTTAAAACCCCTCTTGTTGGACAAAAAATTGTTGCCGCTGCAATGAATACTCCAGTATCAGTTATGTCAACAGCAGGAGAAGGCGGCGCATGGGGAATGGCGATTCTTGCATCTTACATGATGAATAAAGATCAAAAAGAAAGTTTAGAAGACTTCCTCGACAAAAAAGTATTCAAAGAGGTTGATGGGCAAGAAATTTATCCTGATCAAGTAGATGTTAAAGGATTTGAAGCATTTATTGAAAGATACATGAAGGGTTTAGTGATTGAGCAGGCCGCTGTAGACAATTTGATGTTATGAGTGGAAACTGGAGGGATTGACGTGTTAGAACAACTGAAAGAAGAGGTATTTCAAGCAAATTTGGACTTGCCTAAATATGGACTCGTGAAATATACATGGGGAAATGCAAGTGCCATTGATCGTGAAAGTGGTTTATTTGTTATCAAACCTAGTGGTGTTGATTACGAAACGATGAAAGCCAGTGATATGGTTGTTGTTGATTTAGATGGCAATATTGTTGAAGGAGAGTTGAGGCCTTCATCAGATACAGCGACTCACGCAATACTTTATAAGTATTACCAAGAAATCGGGGGCATTGTGCATACTCATTCAACTTGGGCGACAATCTGGGCTCAAGCAGGCCTTGATGTTCCAGCGATGGGGACCACTCATGCAGACACATTTTACGGATCCGTCCCATGTGCCCGCTACCTAACACAAGAGGAGATTGATCGTGGGTACGAAGTGGAGACTGGGAAGTTAATCATCGAAACATTTGAAGAGCGTGGGTTAGGCATTTTAGCCGTTCCTGGTGTCTTACTTCATGGTCATGGTCCGTTTACTTGGGGCAAAGATGCAAAATCCGCCGTAATGAATAGTGTGGTGTTGGATGAAGTTTCGAAAATGAATTTATTTACACGGGAATTAAATCATTTTTCAAAAGAATTACCACAAAATATTTTGGATAAACACTATTTACGAAAACATGGAAAATATGCTTATTACGGACAAAAGTAAGATCAACTCTATCAAATTATCAAACCATTAGAATTAAGAAAAGAGGATTATTATGTTAACAACAGAAAAAAGGGAATTTTGGTTTGTCGTTGGATCACAACATCTATATGGGGAAGAAGCGTTAGCAGAGGTCAAGGCGCATGCACAAACGATAACCGATGCATTAAATGAAAGCGGTATTTTACCTTATCCAGTTGTATTGCAAGATTTAGCTGTTAGTGCAGATAAAATCACAAGCATCATGAAAGAAGTCAACTATCGTAACGAAGTTGCCGGTGTCATCACTTGGATGCATACTTTCTCACCTGCAAAAATGTGGATTCGTGGAACAAAATTATTACAAAAACCATTGCTTCATTTAGCTACACAATTCAATGAAAGCATTCCTTGGGCAACGATTGATATGGACTTTATGAACCTAAACCAATCCGCTCATGGTGACCGTGAATATGGTTTTATCAATGCCCGTTTGAAAAAACATAATAAAGTTGTTGTAGGTTATTGGGAGCGCCCTGAAGTGCGACAGCATATTGCACAATGGATGGACGTAGCGGTTGCTTATAACGAAAGCTTCAACATTAAGGTCGCTCGCTTTGGAGACAACATGCGTAACGTTGGAGTAACCGAAGGGGATAAGGTTGAAGCGCAAATCCAATTTGGGTGGACAGTTGACTATTTTGGAATCGGAGACCTTGTTCAATATGTAAATGCGGTTACTGATGAAGAAATTGATGCTTTATTTGCAGAATACGAAGGCCTTTATGAATTTGATTATGGTACATATAGTAGGGAAGATTGGGAGAAAAGCGTAAAGGTACAGGTAAGCTATGAAATTGCGATTAAACGTTTCCTTGATGATGGTGGTTACACGGCCTTCACAACGAACTTCGAAGATTTATATGGGATGAAACAACTTCCTGGTCTTGCCGTCCAACGATTGATGGCACAAGGATATGGCTTTGCGGGTGAAGGAGATTGGAAGACGGCAGCACTTGATCGCTTACTGAAAGTGATGAGCCATAACCAATCAACTGGCTTTATGGAAGATTACACATATGAATTAGCTGCTGGACAGGAATCAATCCTTCAATCACATATGCTTGAAGTGGACCCATCTTTAGCAAGTAACAAACCAAAAATTGTCGTATCTCCATTAGGTATAGGTGATCGTGAAGATCCAGCACGTTTAGTATTCGACGGCAAAGCAGGAGACGGTGTCGTTGTTTCCATGGCTGACTTTGGTACAAACTATAAACTTTTGATTAATGAAGTTTCTGCATTTGAGCCAACTGTTCCAGCACCAAACCTTCCAGTGGCCCGTGTACTTTGGGAAGTGAAGCCAAACTTCCAAGATGGAGTGAAAGCTTGGCTTGAGAATGGTGGCGGTCACCATACAGTTGTTTCATTGAACTTAACAACAGACCAAATCATAACCTATGCAAAACTTGTTGGCTTGGAATACGTAGTTATTAAGTAATGTCTCTCCCCTCCAAGGAGGCTGTGCTTCCTAGGAGGGAAGAAATAGGTACTCCAGAAGTTGAAGAATGGAATAGTAACCATTAGTATAATCCCTTAATTCGTAAGCGTGTTCGTGGTTTTCAGGAAAAAGATGAAAGCGTTTTAATAGCACAATAACGACACAGAATTCATCCTAATAAATAATTTTTAGGATGAATCTACTAGCATATATTTGTAGTTTGAAAACACTATTATTATTTTCTTAAAAAGCAATCAATATTTTTAGTAGTGGGATTTTAAAAATATAATTTTAAAACCTTGAGGAGGGAATTTTAATGGTTAATGAAAAGAAAATCTCAAGTGGATTCATTTATTTTTTTGGGGCTTTTGGAGGCATTCTCTTCGGTTATGATATCGGCGTTATGACGGGTGCTTTGCCTTTTCTGCAACATGATTGGAACCTTCAAAACAACCCCGGTGCTATTGGCTGGATTACCTCATCGTTGATGTTTGGAGCTATTTTTGGAGGTGCCCTGGCCGGACAACTTTCTGATCGTTTAGGACGGCGCAAAATGATTTTAATATCTTCTATCATTTTTGCTGTTGGATCCATTTTGGCAGGAATATCCCCTCATAATGGAATCCTTTTTATGATTGTTGCCCGGATTTTATTAGGGTTGGCAGTTGGTGCTGCTTCTGCATTGGTCCCAGCCTATATGTCGGAAATGGCGCCTGCACGTTTACGTGGACGTCTGTCAGGAATTAATCAAACAATGATTGTCTCTGGAATGTTGCTTTCGTACATTGTCGCTTATTTATTGAAAGACTTACCAGGAACAATGGCATGGCGGTTGATGCTTAGTTTGGCTGCCGTACCTGCTTTGATCTTATTTATTGGAGTGTCAAGGTTACCCGAATCACCACGTTTTTTAATTAAGAACAATAAAATTGATGAAGCTCGTAAGGTGTTGGGCTATATTCGTTCTAACAAAGAACAAATTGATTCTGAAATTAAACAAATTCAAGAAACTGTTAAAGAGGAAGCAAAGGTAAATCAAAAAGCATCATGGGGTACACTTTTAAGTAACAAATACCGTTATTTAGTAATTGCTGGTGTGGGTGTTGCTGCGTTTCAACAATTCCAGGGCGCAAACGCAATTTTTTATTATATTCCTATGATTGTGGAAAAAGCAACAGGGCATGAAGCCAGCTCAGTATTGATGTGGCCAATTATTCAAGGGGTTATTCTCGTACTAGGTTCATTAATATTCCTTATGATTGCTGATAAATTTAATCGCCGTACTTTATTAACAATAGGCGGAACTATTATGGGGCTATCCTTTATTTTGCCGGCAATATTGAATTTATTAATTCCTAATGCAAATCCGATGATGATGGTTGTTTTTTTAAGTATCTATGTAGCACTTTATTCATTCACGTGGGCTCCTTTAACTTGGGTCATAGTTGGAGAAATTTTCCCGCTGGTAATTCGCGGGCGTGCGTCAGGATTAGCTTCATCATTTAACTGGATTGGTTCTTTCTTGGTTGGATTGCTATTTCCAATCATGACCGCTTCGATGTCTCAAGAAGCTGTTTTTGCAATCTTTGGTGCTATTTGTTTACTTGGTGTTTTATTTATCCGGACATGCGTTCCTGAAACTCGAGGTCATACTTTGGAGGAAATTGAAAAAATTGGAGAAAGCAGACAAGCTAAGGGAAAAAGTGCTTAAATTAGACCTTTGAGATTTGGAGCGGAATTCAAAGAAGCTATACGCAAATTGGAGAGCTAAGCATGCATTTTAAATCAGGGGGTCATAAGGGAAAATACTTCTGTAATTATGATCTACACATACACATTATGAACATGTTGATTTACTCATATGATTCCCTTTCTTAAGGCCGAAGTTGCTACTTCAGCTTTTCAACTATTAAAATGTTGCTGAACTTTTTGTGCAATTCATGGTGTTTTAGCTTTTATTTATATGAAGGAATTTAATAGGGAAGGAGCCGAAAAAAATGAAAGCATCACAAAGCTCGTTTGGAAATGAAGCCTTGCTGTTTACTATTGAAAATGATCATGGAGTAAGAATAGAAGTTACAAACTTTGGTGCAAGAATCGTCAATCTGTTCGTCCTAACGGAAACGGGTCGTAATAATATCGTATTGGGATTTGACTCGATTGAGGATTACAAAAAAGAAACATATTATGGAGCAACAATAGGAAGAGTCGCTGGAAGAATAAAAAATGGCCAATTTTCAATTGGTGAATCACGTTACAAAACATCTGTAAATCAATTAGGGAATACATTACACGGTGGCAACCCTGGATTCGATGAAAAAATCTGGGATTATGAAGTGAAGGAGACGGATGAAAGTGCATCGATCATCTTTTCAACCCACTCACCTGATGGCGAGAATGGTTTTCCGGGGAATTTGAAAGTAAGTGTGACTTATACATTAGACAACTTAAATATTTGGTCAGTCAGCTATCAAGCAAATAGTGATAAAGATACAATTTTTAATCCGACCAATCACGTCTATTTTAACTTAACAGGACATCCCAGCAATCCAATCGATGATCATTTCTTACAAGTCTTTTCTGAAGAATTTGCACCAGTAAATGACGATACCACGGTAACTGGGGAAAAGCGAAGCACAATTGGCACGCCTTATGATTTTCGGACCCAAAAGAAATTAAAATCAACCTTTGAAGCAATTGACGCAGAAGTTAAAAAGGTTCAAGGAATCGATCATCCATTCTTCCTTGCGTGCTCAGGACTTCATCAAACTGCAGCCAAATTAATTAGTCCTGACCAGAAAATAACAGTCGAGGTATACACAGAAGAGCCTGCGGTTGTCATTTACACTGCAAACTTTGTGAAAGGTGTGCCACATATGCACGGAGAGAAATTAATTCAACACGGCGGAATAACGTTTGAAACCCAAGCTGCTCCAGGAGCGATTGAGTTTGAAGATTTTGGAGATATTCTTCTTTTAGCAGGAGAAAATTATACTTCCCAAACAAAATACAAAATTGAGGTCAGAGCCCCAATCAGCTGAAGTTTCCAGTTAGTGTGTTAAAGTGTTGAATAGGTGGATTTGGTTTCGATAATTTCACATAGATTCGGCTGCTAGTTAGAATCAGCATCCGGTGCCTGTCAGAGCGATCGAGCATAGGTCGTGACATATATCGGGTGGGATTCCCGCCGAATAAGAGTTAGCCACTCACTCGAACTGAGTTTTGGAGGATAGAGGATAACTTATATCTTTAAGCGTAAACAGTTAGATAGCGGGTCGTAAACTACGTCTAAAGGTAAGCCCCCATTTAAACAGCTCATATTAAATACGTAGCACCTCCTGGTACGATACTTGTATCAATCAAAGGAGGTGCTTTTCCTATGCCGCAACAAAAATTAACGATTGTCCCCGTTACATTACATGCCGAAAATAAAAAATCTTTACGATCTACTCTTCAGAAGATCCTTTAACTAGCATTTGCAAAATCAAAACGGCAAACGCTGAAATATCCTTCCATGGCGGTGTAGATGAGCGCGCTATTCAAAACATTATGAGGGAGTTGAAACATCTGTGAAATACGGTTATACAATGTTCAAAAAAAAAGTGTAGAATGCGTTTTAAAAATGATAAGACCTTATTTACTAAAAATTCTATTGGGCTGGAGTCCTTGCCCAATAGAAAACAAATATATGAAGGAATTTAATAACCCAATCCGGGCAGCTTCAGCTAAAAGTTCAATTAGATGAAGGGCACGCATTGATTGTGTGAGTCCTTCACGTTCAATACCAAGTTTCATCTGTAATAGGCAGCCAGGATTTGGATTAAGCAAAATAATCAATCTTTTTTTAAAGTACACACCATCTTTAATCAAGTTAGAAACTTTCTACCACGATTCGTTGTTCCGTTGTCATTTTTGTTCCCTATTCTGTCCATGGTGAATGCAAAATACAATCACAGAAATTTTTATTTTTATATTCAGGTCTAAAATATTCAATAATATCTTCTTTCATATTGCCAAAAGTAGTTTCTGGCTTATGCTTAAAGCCCTCATAAAACGCTGGAATAATGTCCTTTTTGAAATTGTTACGTGGGAAGGCTTTTATAATTTCTTGACGCAAGTCGTCAGGGAATTGTTCAAAGCCATCTCCCATCACATCTAAACCAACACCTGAAAAGAGTAGTGCCACTTCAGACTCTTTATGTTCTGCAACTCCAGGTGTCGTATGTAACGCAATAGCATCCCATACAAGACGAATCGACTCATCTGGAATTTGATACTGAAAAAGCTTCTCGCTGCATTTGCACCGTCTACTTCAAATCGTAAATCTGGACTACTGAATTTTTTTGTTAAGCCTAAATCATGGAATAATGCACTAACATATAGCAACTCTAAATCATAATTATGCTTCGTTTTTTTTCCGTTGACTGCACCAAATAAAAACACACGATTTGAATGATTCCACAACAAGTCGTCCCCATGCTCGCGTAAAAGATCTGCTGCTTCTTTAGCCAATCGAGAATCTGGAATTTTAATACCTGCTACTTCTTGAAACATAATTGAAAATCCCCTTTACAATTTGATAGTTCTCATCCTCATGAACTTGTATTCATTGTAAAGAGTAATTTATTATTTATCTATTCATTCATTTCTATGATAATAATAGATAAAAACTATAATATAGAACTTTTCAAAGAAGCTATCTCATCTTTTTCTGTATGAAAACGCAACCTTTCGATTTCACATAATAATAACTTAATATACTTACGTGCTGCATAATTGATAAAACGGTTCTTTTTCATCACGAGATAAACAGATCTAGTCAAAGTTGGTTTTTCAATACGTTGGAAATATAAATCCTCTGTATCATAAAATTCATATAATGTACGCGAAACAAAACTGCGGCCAACCCCATTTCGAACGAGCTTCAAGATAGATTCAATGCTAGACGTTTCGACAATAGGTTCTATCTGCCTGCCAACCTCAAGACTTGTTTTATCAAGTATTTTTCTGCATTGATGGATATTTGGAAATAAAATAAGAGAACTGTCTAAAACATCGGAAAATGAAACCTTCTGCTCTCCATTACTTTGATTACTAATCAGGTAAAATTCTTCATCATACAACTTCGTCACCAGCAACATATCATAACGATTGAATTCAAAAGCAATACCAAAATCAGCTTGATTCTCTAAAACAGCCTTTTCCACTTGATCCGTACTTTGAACAAACACTCTTATGTTCGGATATAATTGGTTGAATTTAATACACAAAGTAGTTACCAAATCAGTTATTTCTCCTGGTAACACAGCAATTTTCAATTCCCCGATTTCTACTTTTGTAAGTGCTCTAATTTGAGAAGATATACTTTGTAAGGAATTTTGAATATTCAATGCTTCTTGTTGTACGATTTCTCCCACCTTAGTAAGTTCAATCTTCTTACCAATACGATTAAAAAGTGCATAGCCTACATCTTGTTCAAGCATTTTAATTTGATGGCTTAAAGTTGGTTGTGAAATTCCTAATTTCTCAGCTGCTTTTGTAAAATGTAGTTCTTTACTGACCATTAAAAAATATTCTAAATGTCTTAATTCGATACTATTTCAATCCTTTCTAATGAAAATAATTATTGGCTATCTGTATGCTTCCAATATAATAATCTAGCTATTAAATTACTTTATTTGAAGGAATTATTCCATAATTTGGCCTGATTGCTGGATAAAATTATAAAACACCATTAGCTATCTGTTATTTTGGTTCATAAATAACTCACTATGATGTTGGATGACCTGTCTGGCCCGGTTAAACAGAAATCACGTCTAATTACTGCTTCAAATTGAAGTAGAGCTCCTCATAAATACCTTATTTTATACGGTTTGAAGTTATTTTATTAAACGTAATTAATTCACTAAAATGTAGGTTTATATACGTCAAAATAAAAGGTGCAATCAATGAACTTTCATTATTACTTTCTTATACAGGCTATATCCGCGGAGAAGATCCAAAAGGGTCTTTAAATCCAAAAATAAAATTCAAAAAATTGTAATCATCGTTGACATGTTCAATTATTAATAATTGTACCTTTTTAGATGTCAATTCACATAATAAAATATCTCATATAATACTTAGTTTTTAAAAATTGGAGAAAGCCGAAAATTACGAAGGCTTTATCAAGGAGGAGCTAAATTATGTATATACCTAAACATTTTCAACTCAAGGATGAAGAAATAATTTATGATTTTATCGAAAAGTACAGCTTTGCCACTTTATTTTCTCAACACAATGGAGAACCGTACGCTACCCACCTTCCATTCACATTAAATAAAGGTGAAAGTGCTTTATATGGTCATTTTGCCCGCCCAAACGAACAATGGAAGGATATGGAATACCAACAAGTTCTTGCAATCTTCCAAGGTCCTCACTGTTATATATCTCCGTCCTGGTATGAAACAACCATGGCAGTTCCTACTTGGAATTATGTGTCTATCCATTTATATGGAAAGATGGAGATTGTCGAAGATCAAAAAGTCATATTCGATTCTCTAAATGATATGGTAAACAAATATGAAAGTCCAGATAGCCCATACAATTTAAAGGATGTAGATTCCAGATTTATCGAAGGAATGAGTAAAGGGATTGTAGCATTTAAAATAAAAATCACAAAAATTGAAGCAAAAGCTAAATTAAGTCAAAATCACCCTGTGGAACGTCAAGAATTAATTATTAAGCATCTAGAAAACACTTCTCAACAAGATAATATACAAGTAGCATCTCTTATGAAGAAAAATCTACAAAAATAAAAGTTATCCGACCTTGGCTTGTTCAACTGATGTGGTAGATTTGTTAAATAATTAAGCCTAATTTCAGATGGAAATTAGGCTTAAAATTATCCTTCAATTTATTTATTAAGAAACAAGTTTTAGACCTACAGCTCAAATAAAAACTACCTCTTCCAATCTTTGGATTATTCGTATAAGATCATTCCAAATAATGCTCCACCTGACGCACCAGTTCCCGTCCATATTCCATAAGCTGTCCCCATAGGAAGTGTTTCCATTGCATAGGATAAAAATGTGAAGCTCGTTCCAAATCCAATAACAAATAAGGCTAGAGATTTCCAATTAAGGGCCCTATGAAGATTATTCATCATTGCAACACTAAACATTCAAATAAAAGAGCTACAATTCGTTTGTCCAAATAATTGTGGAGTTATTCTTTTAACCATGCCTTCTTTAAGAGTTTCACACCCACATCAATTTCATCGGCAGAAAGATTACTGAAACCTAGTTTAACCATTGGTCCATCGGTGTTATTTTTAATGAAGTAGATGGACGTAGGATACACCGTAACGCCATGAAAGGAAGCTTGTTGAATTAACCATTCTTCTGAATGCTTCAGATGTACTTTGACTAATACGTACAAACCAGATTGTTCACCAATAATGGATATATTTTGAGCGAATTGCTCTTTTAATGCGGATACTAAGTGCTGCATTTTTCTTTTATAAACAAGGCGCATTCGTTTAATATGTCGACTCCATTCTCCCTCTTCCATAAGTTTAGCCATTGTAAGCTGACTAAGCAGGGAGGTGGTAGCTTCAAAATTAAGAAACTGATTTTTAAAACGATTTAATAATGGCTGTGGCAAGACCATATAACTTAAACGAATTCCTGGAAGAAAGGACTTCGAGAAATTCCCTAAATAAATGACTCTTGCTGAATCAATGGAGGCAAGAGCAGGAAATGGTTTTTGTGTATAGCGAAATTCACTATCATAATCGTCTTCGATAATATATCCACGCATCTTGTTAACCCAATGAATAAGCATTTGCCGTTGTTGAATAGACATGCTTACTCCAATTGGACTTTGATGGGAAGGGGTTACATAGATTAATTGTGATTTCATTTGTTCTAATTGTGAAAGCTCTGCACCTGTTTCATAAACCGGCAAAGTTTCAATCATAAAACGATGGAATTGAAAAGCTTCCCTAGCACCGTCGTAACCAGGGTCTTCAACTATAATACTCTGGAATTCATCCTTCAGTATATGTCCAAGGTATACAAGCATTTGTTGGGTACTGCTTCCGATAATAATTGCATTTGCATTTGTTTTCACTCCGCGTGATTGGAATAAATATGTGGAGATTTGATCGCGCAGGCATTCTTCCCCAAATGGTTCCCCGTATCGAAAGCTATCCTGTAATGTTAATACTTGATTAGCAATTCTCCTCCAAATTTTCAGTGGGAAATGTGTTTGATCAACGGCATCTGCCCTGAAATTAACAACCGGAGGTTTCTTGGACTCAGTCTGCTTTTTATTATAAGAGGTTAATGGCTCCTGAAATATGAGGGGTTCTAACTCATTTGCAAAATAACCTTTTCTGCCCTCTCCACGAATATACCCTTCAGCAACAAGTTGTTCATATGCCAGTAAAGTTGTATTACGGCTTACATGTAAGGAATCTGCAAGTTGACGAATGGACGGTAATTGCTCATTCGCCAAAATGTCTCCTTGTTCAATATATGATTTAAATTTCTTGTAAATTTGTTTGTATTTTGGGGAGTTATCATTAAAAGTAAAAATGGTATTATTCATTTGCATTCCCTCTGACATGTATATTTTTTTATTATTGTACCTTTTTTCATGTCAACTTGTATCATATTATTTTTCTATCGGATATTTATTTTTAATCCCTTATATTTTTAAAAACTCAAATACAAGTTGAAAGGATGATTATTGTGTACATTCCTAAGCAATATCGTATGAAAAATGAAGAGGCAGTTCAAATTATGAAGTCTAACCCGTTTGCCTTATTGATTACTGTTGATGAACATCGTCCCTTGGCTACGCATATTCCTTTGGAAATTCGGGAAGATGGAGGGAAAATCTATACGACTGGGCACATTGCATACGGAAACATGCAGAAAAAAACTTTAGACAATAATAGTGATGTGTTACTGATTTTTCAAGGGCAGCACGCTTACATTTCATCAAGTTGGTATCAGTGCGAAGAGGTTCCTACATGGGACTATCTAGCTGTACATGCGTATGGATCAGCACGTGTAATTACTGAAGACGAGCTGATTTCCTCCTTGGATACTATGCTTAATCACTATGAGTCTCACCGAGAAAATGGTCGGACCTGGGAAACGTTTGATCCAGAGTTGCTTAAGAGTGAAATGAAAGGAATAGTTGGCTTTGAAATTGAAATCACATCTATTCAAGCTGCAGCCAAAATGAGTCAAAATCGTAATGACACTGATTACAAAGCGATTATTACAGAGCTTGAAAAATCAAATGAACAAGGGGAAATTCAGGTTGCGCAATGGATGCGTGGGCAACGGAAAGGGTTAATTGAATGATTGGCATATTACTAGGGTTTGTGGTGGCACCCCTAAAAGTAAAAATGGTGTTTATCACTTTTTAAGGGAAAGCAAAGGTAAGTCAAAACCATTCCTTACACAGACAAGAGCTCATTATAAAACAGTTGGAACAGATTCCTTTTCTAAATGAGCAACAAATCGCCTCCTTGATGAAAGCGAACCTTAAAAAAAGTGTAACCTGGCGTTCACCATTCAAGGAGGAGCCTAATAAATCATGTGCAAAATACAACAAGGAGTTGCTTTTTATGGAGTTTTCAAATATTTGGATATTTGTAATTACTGCTGCTACATTGTTAATAATACCTGGACCAGCTGTGTTGTATATTATGGCAAGAAGTATAGATCAAGGGAAGAAAGCGGGCATAGAATCAGTAGGTGTATCTCTTGGTGGTTCTATTCACGTTTTAGCTGGAGCAATTGGAGTTTCTGCGATCCTTATGACATCAGCAACAGCCTTTAATATCGTTAAATACTTGGGTGCAGCTTATCTTATCCATCTGGGGTGTAAGACTTTATTTTCTACATCCGATGGAACGACTTCAGAAATTCCAAAAGCCCCTCGCAAAAAGTTATTAAAGATATGTTACGAATCAGCGCTCGTAGAAGTAATGAATCCTAAGACAGCACTCTTTTTTTAGCCTTCTTTCCGCAATTCATATCACCTTCTGCTGGATCGGTCACAATACATTTTTACTTTTCGGAATTATATTTATTATCCTAGCTTTTATTAGTGATGGTCTGTATGCAGTTCTTGCAGCAAGTATTAGAAAGCGGATTCTGGGCAGTGAAGTGAATTCTAAGTTACAGAATCGGATAACTGGTTATTTATATATTGTTCTAGGGGTATTCTCTGCCATTGCGAGCCCCTCCAAAACATAAGAGTGTTTGATGAAATTCATCGAGTTGTTACATAACAAATATCGATTCCACTAAGACAATAAGTAAAATGAAATGGAGAGATATTTTATGTCTAGCTTCATCATTGAAGATGATTTTTGGTCGTTATTCCTCATGCAAAAATAGGCACCGTTATTTGCCAGGGGATTGATAATTCTATAAAGGACGTTGAATTCTACGAGAAGCTACTGCAGGAGGCAGAGAAAGAAGCACATAAATTTCTCCGTCTGGAGGAATTCAGTAGTAATCCAGTCATATTCGTTTGGCGGGAAGCTTTTCAGAAATTCAAAACAAAGAAAGGGGCAAGGTGTTCCATTGAAGCTTTATTAAAAAGAGTGAAAAATGGCAATCATATCGGAACAATAAATCCGCTTGTTGACATCTACAATTCAATTTCATTGCGTTATGGGCTTCCATGCGTTATGGGCTTCCATGCGTTAGCCGAATATCGACACTTTCGTAGGCGATATTCGGCTAACGCAGGCAAATGGAAACGAACCGTTTACCTTATTGGGAAATGATGAAAATGCTTCACCATATGAAGGTGAAATCGTTTATAAAGATGATGACGGAGCAATATGCAGATGCTGGAATTGGCGTGAAACTCTGAGGACGATACTAACAGAAAATACGAAAAATGCATTCCTCTGTATTGAATTAATAGATGAAACAAGAAGTGATGAGTTTCATATGGCGCTAAAAGAATTGTCTGATTTAGTGTCACATAAACTTGGTGGTATTGTGAAGATTGAAGTATTAGATATTAATAATAGGGAAATTACAATCTTTGATTAGTCAAATAGCGTAAAAAATGATACGGACAGATTTTCCAATCCAGCTGGTCTCCACAGGGCTGCCCTGCATCATTGTCCCACTGAAATCGGTCGACGTGATACAACGATGCAGCATCGACCCTGTACAGTTCAAACGCTTTCTGGAAACTTATTATAAATGTAACCTGCTTGTTTTTTCTGAGGAGGAAAGCAGGGACCCAAACTGCCTTCGTGTACGGGTATTCATGAGCGACACAGGCTTTTATGAGGATCCTGCGACAGGTAGCGCAAATGGCAATTTGGCGGGCTACCTTCTGAAATATCGGTTCTTCGATAAAGAAAAGATCGATGTTCGTGTCAATCAGGGTTACGAGATGGGGCGTCCCTCAAATGTGAATATGGCCGCCAAATTAAAAGATGGAATATATGATATCCGGATTGGCGGGAAGGTGCAACTGGTCGCAAAGGGAGACTGGTTATCGAGTGACTGAGAGGGACAAGGGGACGGGTCTCTCGTTCTACCGTATATTTACATTTGAAAGATTTGATTTTGCCTGTGGTGAGGGATTTCTGCAGGGCTCTTCTCAATAAAAGAAGTTATTTCTAAAAAGACGTGGATTAATTTAAAATATAATGGAGAACTACCTAATGAAAATATGGAGATACGTTCGGATTATTTAGATAATGTATTAAATAATTAAAAATAACAAAGTCTTGATAATTACAATTCAAAAACTTGTTAGTATAAAAAAGAAAAATCCTGAGCACTTTGAAAAATTAAAGAATCAGATTAATTTCATTATGTTTGATGAGGGACATAGAGAGCCGGCCTTAGAATCTTGCTAAAGCGGACGCACAAAGGGCATAAGGTACGACAGAAGCGGAAATTATCCGGTTAAAAGGGGTAGCAGAGGCAGAAGCCAAGCAGAAGATCGGTGAAGCTTTTGAACAGTCTGGACAAGCGGCTGTATTGGACATGATTTTGAAAATGCTGCCGGAGTATGCAAAACAAGTGGCAAGCCCACTTAGTAATATCGACAAGATTACTGTAGTGGATACAAGTGGAAGCGGTGTGAATGGCGGGGCTAATAAAGTGACTGGATATGCAACGGATTTAATGGCAACATTGAAGGAGTCATTAAAGGCATCTTCGGGAATTGATGTCAAAGACTTGCTTGAGAATTTCCCAGGAAAGCGGAATTTACCATTTTCCACCATCAACCAGGAAAATGTCGAAGCGAACATGAATATGGCAACAGGCAAGGAAGAGTAACAGTGAAAAATATAATGAAGAAAGGTAAGAGCACTTATTTGCTCTTACCTCAGTTTGTAGACAAAAGGGGTTCGGAATTAAAAAATTCTGAACCCCTTTTGAAATTCCCTTTGAATTTTCGCCTAAAGTTAAGAGATTGGGGCTCTACGAGCCCACTATGTTAGGCCATTTTTGGACCTCGCCATGTCCAATTGGCCATCTTCTTTAAATTAATGGCAGCGAAAGTAAGCATCGCCTGCATCGACAATTTTTTAAGTCCCCTTAAAGTAGTCCAACGCATACCATGCTTTTCTTTTGCATCTGCGAATGCACGCTCAATCGTTTCTTTACGTTTTGCATATATAGGTTTTACATCTTGATGATGACGCAGATGATCTGCTTCTTCCACATGTGTTTGCCAGATATGCCGTGTCACCACTTTTTGACAGTCTTTGCTTTCTGTACACCGAGATAAAAATGAGCATGTTGTACAAATTTGTTTTGGCGATTTGTACTCGCGATATCCCTCTTTATTTGTTGTTGAGTACTTTAAAGTTTCGCCCGAAGGGCAAAGGTAACAATCAAAATGTTCATCGTATACATAGTCCTGTTTGCGGAAAAATCCTTCTTTGGTGCGAGGACGTGTATAAGCTAAAGCCGGTATGATTTCTTTGTTAAATAGGTAGCTTGTAATCGCTGGTGTTTTATAAGCTGCATCTGCGGCAACGGCTTCCGGTTTTCCAACTTTCTCAATCACTTGTTCAACTAGTGGCTCTAAGATCTGACTGTCATGTGTATTTCCAGGTGTTACAATCGTTCCCAATACAAAACCGTTGCGGTCTGCGGCCGCGTGGAATGAATAGGCAAACTGTTTTGTTCGTTCATCTTTCACATAGTAGCCACTCTCAGAATCCGTTGTACTTTCTTTAATCTCTTTGGTCTCTTCTTTATCAAATTTATCTGGTGGAAAAGGCTTTTTTCCATGGTTTTCACGATCTTGATTGATTTCTTCTTGAAGACGTCCTTGATACGCTCGTGTTTCTTTACGAACGATTTTCTTTTCAAATTTCCGTTTATTCGCACTGGCTTTCACATGTGTGGAATCCACGAAAACGTGTTCAGCACTTATTAACTTTTTATTAGCAGCTGTCATTAAAATGCGATAGAAAATCTGTTCAAATAGGTCTGTATCTTTAAAGCGTCGCTCATAATTTTTCCCGAACGTAGAGAAATGAGGTACTTTATCATGGAAACCATAGCCTAAGAACCAACGGTAAGCCATATTGGTTTCAACTTCTTCAATCGTTTTACGCATGGAACGAATACCGAAGGTATATACCAGTTGATCTAAAGTAATCATTTCAAGTTGATCTCGCTGAATAAATCATGTTTAGAAAGCATCCTCATCACCTCAAGTTTTAATACTTCTATTTTAAAACAAAAATGACTCCAGGCAAAAGTGTTCTATCTAAAAGGTAAGACAAAGTTGATTGGAACGGAAGGTACGAGACTCCTGCGGGAAAAGCGCGTCTAGGGGAGACCCCGCAGGCGAAGGCCGAGGAGGCTCCCCGACCGCCCGCGGAAAGCGAGTGCCTGGAGTGGAAATCAACGTCCAAATTGTACAAGCCATAAAAATAGACAAACTCGATTTTCATCGAGTTTGTCTACAGTCTGAGGTAAGAGCACTTATTTGCTCTTACCTTTTTTTGAATCGTGCTCGTTTAAAAAGGCCGGATCAGTTTATCTGGCCTTTTGTATTTAACATATATGTTCGTCATACTCGGTTTTCAAGTAATTTATCATCTTTTGTTTTTGGTGGGAATAATGAAAGCAATTAAAATAAAAGGAAAAGTCGTCAAAAAAGAGAGGATTTTTATCATCGAATCCATAAGAATTTAAAAAATCCGAGATTATTTTTTCTTGATCCACTAAGTCGAACAATCCGGATACATAAAAATGATAACTGAATTTATCATATAAAAAAAGGTATCCTGCATCATCAAAAATATTTTTCACTGTATGACCATCCAATTCTAACTCACTCCTTCCTTACCAATATACCTTTTTATCGATGAAATTATTCAGCGCTCATCTTTCGGGGAATATTATTATATTTACTGCAACGTGTTATTTATTCCTTCCATGCATTAAAGGTATGAAATAAATGCAGGTAGCAAGTATCGGGAACGAAAGAAAGCACATCCAATCAGGATGTGCTTTCATAAAAGTATTATTTGTACATTTCAGCCACTTGTTTTTGTAATTGGCTATTTTCAAGGTATTCATCATAGCTAATTTGCTTATCGACTGTACCTTTTGGTGTAAGTTCAATGATTCGGTTCGCTATAGTTTGGATGAACTGATGATCATGAGAAGAGAAGATCATTGATCCTTTAAAGCTGATCAAACCGTTGTTCAATGCCGTAATTGACTCTAAGTCTAGATGGTTAGTAGGTTCATCAAGCATTAGCACGTTCGAACCGCTTAACATCATTTTAGAAAGCATACAGCGGACTTTTTCGCCCCCTGAAAGAACACTTGCCTTTTTCGTGACTTCATCGCCAGAGAATAACATTCTGCCCAAGAAACCGCGCAGGAAGCTTTCGCTCTGGTCATTAGGAGAATATTGACGGAGCCAATCGACAAGACTTAAATCGACACCTTCAAAGAACTCGGCATTATCTTTAGGGAAGTATGCCTGAGAGGTCGTAACGCCCCATTTGAATGAGCCGCTATCCGGTTCAATTTCACCTGCCAAGATTTTGAACATTGTTGTTTTGGCAATCTCATCTTTACCGACAAAAGCAATCTTGTCACCCTTATTCATCGTGAAGCTGACATTATCCAATATTTTTATGCCATCGATCGTTTTCGAGATTCCATCTACACGAAGCAGGTCGTTCCCGATTTCACGCTCAGGTGAAAAGCCGACATATGGATAGCGCCGAGAAGAAGGCTGTATGTCATCCAAGCTGATTTTGTCCAATAATTTCTTACGGGATGTCGCCTGGCTTGATTTGGATGCATTGGCACTGAATCGAGCGATGAAATTTTGAAGCTCTTTGATTTTTTCTTCTTTTTTCTTGTTGGCATCTTGAGTCAATTTAAGGGCAAGCTGGCTTGATTCATACCAGAAGTCATAGTTACCGATATAAACTTTGATTTTACCGAAATCGAGATCCGCAATATGTGTACAAACTTTGTTAAGGAAGTAACGGTCATGGGAAACTACGATAACTGTGTTTTCAAAGTTGATCAAGAATTCTTCCAGCCATTTGATCGCTTTTAAGTCCAAGTGGTTGGTAGGCTCATCCAGTAATAGAACATCCGGTTTACCGAATAGTGCCTGGGCAAGCAATACTTTAACTTTGTCGCCACCGTTCAATTCAGCCATTTTCTTTGTATGCAGGTCTTCTGTAATCCCAAGGCCTTTTAAGAGAATGGAAGCTTCAGGTTCAGCTTCCCAGCCGTTTAATTCGGCAAATTCACCTTCAAGCTCGGCCGCTTTCATTCCGTCTTCGTCCGTGAAGTTTTCCTTCATATAAATGGCATCTTTTTCTTGCATGACTTCATATAATCTTTCATGTCCCATAATGACAACTTTTAGGACTTCTTCCTCTTCATAAGCGAAGTGATCTTGTTTTAGAACGGCAAGGCGTTCGCCAGGCCCCATATGGACATCACCGGATTGCGCTTCAATTTCACCGGAAAGGATTTTTAAGAACGTGGATTTACCCGCACCATTTGCACCTATCAGACCGTAGCAGTTACCAGGCGTGAATTTTATATTAACATCTTCAAACAGTTTACGATCGCCATAGCGTAAACCAACATTATTTACAGTAATCATTTATTTACATTCCTCCAAAATACTTTTGTTTCAACGTGTCCAACACTTTGTTTCATTAGTTTTACGCTGATTCATACAAACAGCAGTTTATGCCCAATAATTTTTTAAATGCCGCTCGTTAAATTGTATCTTATTTTGTATGAAAATTAAAGGCAGATTAGCAAAAACAAACGTTTATAAGCAAAAATTACAAAAGAACTTGATTTTGTTTATAAATTGTCGCGTATAAAGTATGTTTTATTTTTTTTGAAAAATTTATAGGTATAAAGACTCATTACGCATCAACATTATAATTGGTAATATAGGTAACTGTAACTAACACATCAGGAGGATCGTATATGAGTGATTCAGTAGGTTTTTGGAAACGTTTTTTAGCAGGATTATTGGATGGCATAATAGTATCTTTACCATTAGCGATAATTTTCGGGTTGATTACTGGAGATTGGGAAAATGAAAACTTTTCAACGTTCTTCGACTTTCTATACATGCTGATTGTCCCGATACTATGGTATGGCTATACAGTGGGTAAAAGGATTATGGGAATACGTATAGTAAGGATGGATGGCAAAAAATTAGGCATTGGCACAATGTTATTGAGGTATTTAGTTGCTGCTTTGGTTTATGTCATTACAATAGGGATAGGGTTTATAGTTAGTGCATTCATGGTCGGCCTAAGGAAAGATCATAGAGCGATACATGATTTCATAGCAGGTACATACGTGACATCAAATAAACCATGATTAATTGATAAGCAGTTTAATAGCTGCTTTTTTTTATGCGAAATTACTCAAAACCGATATAATTTTTAAAATATGTAGGGAATTTTGATGATTACTTTATTGGAGGGCATATTAAGCAATTTATATTACATTGGAAACCACGATAGAATATTTATCCATTAAAAAAGTCGCAGTTAGGAACCAAAAAGCACTTAACCTATATAGTCAAGTGCTTTGGTTATTCAAAACCTCTTTATTTTGATTAATGATGATTTTATTTCTTAAAATCATTTCCTTATTATTGAGTCCAACATTCAGTTCTTTGGTATTATTCACTTTTTCTAGCAGCGATAATACAGATATTTCCAGTAATTCAGAAACAGGCATATTTGTTTTGGATGATAAAATTTCAAGTTCATGGATTAATTTAGGGGATAGCATTGGTGTTCTTTCATTTATTTCCATGACAGTACCCACTTTAAAAAAGTTATGTAATTGTAATTAAGTATATAATGTGAGTTTCCAATAACACATTAAATTAGCGTTATTTAAGTTAAGAGTTGATGTCAATTGTAATAGAAAGGTATAATCGAGCACATTAATGGAAGTGTTGATCATTCCAAGAGAATCAAGATGGCCATATATTATTGAAGCATTAAAGCTAGCCTTGATTTTTAGTTGTAGTCGTAGGGGTCACATTAAACAGCTTTAATAATTCCCGGCCCATATTATATTTTCTATGATCGAGAGCGTGAAATTTCCCTTTTTGAAAAGTTGATCTGCCTTTTTTTAGCGTATGGATGGGTGCTAGGGCATGATCGGGAAGAAGATATACTCCTCCAATAACGATAAGTAGGATAATGAAGAAAAATAATCCCGGTGTTACGGAAAATTCCCCCAAAAAGGATACGGCTCTTACATCTAGAATAACTGTTAAAAGCAAACTGAATAATAGGGTGGGAAAAAAATCCAGAAATATAGAACTAGCCAGAAGTTTTGTTTGAATGCCTATAAAAACATTACTTTGGAGCTTTCCATTTTCCCCGTACAAGGTTTCTGCCCGCTTGGATAGTTCACTGATTATAGGGCGGGGCTTTCATGGATAAGAAAAAGTCAATTAAAGCGTGCATCACAGACGTAAATACACTAACGATCAATCCCAATAGCACCAAAGTGCCTGAATTCAGTTTTTCCCAATATATAAATAAAATAACAAGTATGGTTGCCCATAAAATGCACGATCAGGGTTTGCCTGCATACTAACAACGGAAACTTTTGTGCAGTCGTGTAG
This sequence comes from Peribacillus sp. V2I11, assembly GCF_030817135.1. Lineage (NCBI taxonomy): Bacteria > Bacillati > Bacillota > Bacilli > Caryophanales > Bacillaceae > Peribacillus > Peribacillus sp. V2I11. The sequence continues at coordinate 4,736,901 of NZ_JAUSYW010000001.1, forward strand.
GCGGTTTGTAGGGAGAGCAGGGAAGGGTTCATTTGTTCCATGGCTTGCTTGAGGGGTTTGACATCTTTTTGATATACAATAAATTCACTGCATCTCTTTATGAATAAAGAGAATTGTATAATTGCCATTAACATAATTGTATCGGATAAAGTGATATCAATCTGATGAAATAGAAATAAACTTCCTACTCCCAGAATGGTAATGACATTTTCCAAGATGTAATTATTATATATTTCTCTTTCGGATTTATAGAAAAGTTTTCAATAATTTCCCTACTGAAAGCATTTTGAATGCTCTTTCATAAGTCAGCACACTATAGCAAAATCCAGACTGGAATATATGTTTTATTCTTCAAATTATATGAAATAACATGAAAGGTAAATTTCAACTATATAATTCTATGTCTCCAGATTTGTCAATAATTAGCTTTTCTGATAGTATAAATGTCCATTTCGTCTTAGCTCGGCATTTTATTAAATTTGATAAAAAGACAAGGAAGGGGAAGTGGTTTTATTGGGAAATCATCCTGATTTTGAACATGAACGACAGCGGCTGGATTTTACGAAACGTTATATGGATGTAGTCATCAAAACATCAGAAACAAGCAAAGATCAATTTCAGCGGAATATGCAAGAAGCTTTTGGCGATGCCGATTGGTCTGAATCAGGCCTATATTCTCAGTTGCTGACGACGGCCAACTTTTTTGAAATGTCCAAAACCGAACTTGAAAGTTTACGCAAAGCAAGTAAAAAGCCCTACTTTGCAAGAGTGGACTTTGAAAGGAATGACGGTGATAGTGGCGAAGTCCTTTATTTTGGAAAAACATCACTTTATCAGAGGGAAAGCCAGGAACAGATCATCGTCGATTGGCGATCACCGATTGCAAACCTTTATTATGAGGGACGGATTGGTGAAATTGAATATGAAGCGGAAGGGGAAACATTTAGCGGGAACATCACTTTAAAAAGACAGCTTATGATAGAAGAAGGTGTCTTGGAGGAGATAAGGGACATTGATTTGACAACAACGGATGAATTGTTGCAGGAATCCCTATCTAAAAGTTCCAGCAATCGATTAACGGATATCATTACCACGATCCAGGAAGAACAAAATAAAATCATTCGTGCAGATTTGAATAAACCGATCATTGTCCAGGGCGCAGCTGGCAGTGGTAAAACTACAATTGCTTTACATAGGATCTCTTATTTCATTTATCACTATAAAGACTTGTTCGATCCGCGACAATTAATGATTCTTGCTCCTAGCCGGGTTTTCATTGATTACATATCTGAAGCTTTACCTGAATTGGGTGTCGAAAAGGTAAAACAATTCACATTTTCCGAGTATGTTCAGGCAGCGATAGGAAAGCAAGTGAAGCTTGTAGCGGATGATAAATTAACTCGATTGCTGGAAAAGGATGATGAAGGAATCAATTCAGCCGTCTGGATATCAGGTCTTAAGGGCTCCCCTGCCTTTAAATATATATTGGACGAATATGTAAAGGATATTTTCAGGGGCTTTCATCCGGATGCTGATTTTTATTGTGATAAATATCGCCTCTATTCCGCTAAGAAGTTCATTAGATTATTGGAAGAGGATTATTGGTATTTACCGTTATACAGCAGGCTGGACAAACTGAAGGCCATTTTACAAAATGAAGTGAAATTGAAAAAGAAACTAATGCTTGAACGTGTTGTTGATTTTTATGAGGCCAAAATTGAGAAGGCTCTCTATAAAAATATCGATCCAGTCATACGTAAGGAATTTGTTACAAAATGCCTCGATAAAAAAGAGGAAAGGATGGGACAGATCAAAAAGGCGATCCGTTCTTCTGTAAAGGGCTATTTTAAACAATTTAAAAGTAAAGATCTCCTGGATTACTATCAGGAATTATACCAAGATCCAGAACGTCTTGCCTCTTACAGCAACGGTAAACTTACTATTGAAGCTGCCAGAGTTTTATGTGAGTATAATCATAAATTATTTTCGGCTAAAAGTTATGAGATGGAGGACTTAGGTGCATTATTGTATCTTCAGGAGCGGCTTTTTGGTGTCGACAAAGAAAACAAAGCAAAAAATGTCGTCATTGATGAGGCACAGGATTATAGCTTCATGCAGTTACAGGCACTCAAGACGGCAGTTGATACCGATATGTTCACACTTGTAGGCGATCTTGCACAAGGCATCCATTCATACCGCGGACTTCAAACTTGGGAAGAGGTTCACAGTCGTATTTTCCCTCGGGCGACGTATACTGAATTACAAAAAAGCTACAGAACAACTGTTGAAATAATGAAACAAGCCAATGAGATACTTCAGTTGTTAACTTATGATTTCCCTGAAGTTGAACCTGTAGTCCGACATGGCAAGGATCCAGAATTCATTTCCATTGAAAAGGAAGGTTGGGAAGAAGAGCTCATCGAACTTATCGCAAGCCTTAAAGGAGAAGGTTTTAAAACGTTTGCCGTTATTGCCAAAACGATGAAAGATTGCAAACTGGCAAACGAGAAACTAAGTGGACTTCATAAAGGCTTCCATTTAATAGATGAAGCGGGAAACATCCCTAAAGATAAAACGTTGATTGTTCCTTCCTATCAAGCCAAAGGTCTAGAGTTCGATGTCGTATTTGCAATATCCCTGGAAGAAGCGTATTGCCATGGAAATGAGCTTGATATCAAACTGCTGTACGTCACAATGACAAGGCCATTGCACCGGCTTTATTTTTTAGGTAATGAGAAAAAGGCTTTCCTTATCGAGACATGAGAGGGGGAGGGTGGAATGTAACCACCCTCCGGGAAACACTCACAAATACAAAAGGACATCCTTGATATCTTCCCACCCAAAACCGACTTCGATGAGCTCGATGCCTCCCATTTTAACGTTTTTTTCAGCTATCACTTGTCCGCCAATGGCTCTGTAAAAACCGCATGAAGGATTATCCTTTAATGCCCAGATTATTAAATTTTTATGTTCCATTTTCATAAGCTCATGTATGACGGCTTTTATCATTTTTCGGCCGAGTCCCTGTCGTTGATATTCTTTTAAAAAATAAATGGCATATACTTCACCTTGAATATGCGGATCATTCGTTTGTTCAGGTCCGCCGGCAGCGAAACCGATGATTTCCCCATTGGCGTTCTCCGCTATAAAGGTGGCATTATGCAGCATCTTTAAATTTCTTAGCCAGTTTTTCTTTTTGGCTTCCAGATTCATGGCAAACAAATATTGATCCGGGAGGATTCCTTTATAAGTCGTTTTCCAGCTGTTTATATGTACATTTGCTATTCCATTAACATCTTCTTCTGTGGCTTTCCTTATCTTCATGAAAAACACCTTCTGATTTTGTATTTTCCCCTAGAATATCATGGAAAAAGTGAATAAGCATTTTATTTATGTTTATAACCGCATGAGAAAGGATAAGAAATAAAAGAGTGATTCAACCAGATGAAGGGAAGGATGAGAAAGATGAAATTGAAAGTTGGTTTTTATTTTCCGGGCGGCAAAGAACTGGAGCATGAGGTAGAAGGCGATGACTCAACTCAAATGATCTCAAATGATCTCAAATATTCAAAAGCACCGTTATTATAATTTAGTTAAAGGAGATTGCCATTATGTCGTAGATACGGAAAAAGCAGCTTATTTTTCTGTAACGGAAATATTGGAATGAGAATAAACCGCATTGGACTTTTGTTCCATTGCGGTTTATTCTTTTTGTTGTAAGGAAACCGGAAAAGGAGTACCGACAATGAAAATCAATTTTACCAAGAAACAGTATGAAACATTATTCAAAATGGTTCAGTACGGATATTGGGTTGCTTCCGATACTGAAGATAATAAAGAATTCAGTGAGATGGAACAGTATCTCAATTCCTTTGCCAAAGATTTCGGCATGGAAGGAGTACAGTTTGTGAAGGAATATGAAATTTATGATTTGAGCAGAGAGTTGGAGGATCAACTTCATGAAGTCATAGATGAGTATGAAGAAGGAGTGTTCAGGGATAAGCTTGCCTATCATATGGCTAGAAAAGAGTTTGCCGATGAGTCGGAAAACCATGAATACAATCAGGAGGAAGCGTTTAAACGTATTATGGAGCTCGAAGAAAAATATCATCTTCATATTGAAGAACACGGATTAGTGAAATTGAAAATAGAAGAATAAAAAGAGAGAGGACTTAATTTGTCCTTTCTCTCCAGTTTCTATACAAAATGAGGTTCAGAATGTTTCATTCCCTTTTACTATTTTTTCGAGGGAATGATTATCATAATATTATAACAAGACTAGGTTATACTCCATGACTTTTCCTGGTTTATATGGGATGAAACCTCACTAGATTGAAGAAATTTGTGACACTCCTGCCGAATAACTGGTTAGCCGAGACCCCACAGACGCTTGCTTTGATGCGGCTTGGCAGACAGTCGGCGGAAAGGGAGCGGATTTCTGAAATCAACTGGAACGTTTATTAAATAAAACTGCAGGCAAACTCGCTTTTCTTCGAGTTTGCTACAGTCTGGAGAGGGCATAAAGTTGTCCTCTTTTTCTTATTCCGAAAAGTCATAATTTTCATGTTCATCAGAATGCCAACGGCCATTACGCATCGGTTTTATACGCCAGGATTTTGGCCTAATTTTTCAACTGTGTATTGGTAAAATGCATGTAAGTCATTTTGTGACGCAAAACCTGCTTGTGCAGTCTGTTCGTTCCCTCCGCCTTTTCCATTATACGAACTGAGTTCAGCTTTGAAATATTGTCCGCAATGAAAGGGAATGACCCCACTGTGCGAAAGGATGACCTTTTGCTCTTTACGTGATGCTAATAATACGGTAACCTTTTCCTTTTTTACAATCCTACCTGCAAGGTATAGCAGTTCTTTCATTGAGCAATCTTCGAAAATTTGAGAGATGAATCCCCCTCCATTTTCTGTAAGCAGGGAGTCAGCAAGAAAATTTGCATTTTCACGTTTTAAGTTTTCATTTGCCGATAGCAGCTGCTTATAGTCATTTTCCAGTTTCTCTACCCTATTAAGAATCTCTGTACGTCCGGTATTGAATTTATTCGATAATGCTGAAATAATACCTAGACTTTCGGAATAATCGTTCAATGCCCTGAAGCCGCACTTAAAGTAGAGACGGGTAAGTTCTTTCTGCTTCTCCGTTTTGAAAATTTTTATTAAGCCAATCTCACCGGTACGCCCTACATGGGTTCCACCGCAAGGGTTATATTCAATTCCTTCTATTTCAACAATACGGATATTCTCAGACACTTTAGGCATTTTGACGACAGAAAGTGTCTGTAATTGCTCGTTTGTCACGTAATAGATAAGTATTTCGCGATTTTCGATGATATATTGATTAACTAGCTTTTCAGCAGCAGCCGTATGTACTTGAGTCCATTGAAATCCTGACATTATATCGATCGTTAAATATTCCTTTCCAAGGTGGAAACTGACCGTATTAGAGTCGAACAGTTCCCTGCAGACAGCAGAGAGTAAATGCTGGCCGCTATGCTGTTGCATATGATCGAAGCGGCGGGACCAATCAAGTTCACAGTAAACGACCTCTGAATCTGGCCGCCTCTCCGTCTTATGAAGAATCTTTCCATCATTGCCTTTTATAACGTCAAGAACGGTGATTCCTTCTATTTTACCAGTATCTGCTGGCTGACCGCCCCCTTCGGGATAAAAAGCGGTTTCTTCAAGAGTGATGTAGTAAAAGCCATTTTCTTCAAAGGTACTCTGAATTTTGGTATCCCATTGGGAAGTCTTGGGGGATGTGTAATACAATTTTTTTGTCATGAATGATTTCTTTTTCCTTTCAGTTGATCATTAAATTATATCACCGAAATACCTGAGTTTGAAATTGCGGGTTTAGAAGATTAGTCAGGTAAATAAGTAAACTTTATGACGAATTTTAAATAAATTGTGCAAGATGGCAATATTTTATTTATAGACTAACCCTTAAAAAAATATGAGGAAATCATTCCATAATTCAAAAGGTAATTGAACATTTAGAAATAAATACAGCACAGCATGATATTCGGCTCAATATCGAAACCAAGGATTTAAATGATTCTAGGGGATCGCTTAGAAATCGAACAAGCCTTTTAACCCGTTAAGCAATTCAATCAAATATTCTCCGGATGGGGGCAGGATCTCTCTCATTATATATAGCAGGAACGATATGCTTTCCATAGATATCCAGGATGAGGGTTTAGGTATCCCAAAAGAATCACTGCTAAAATATGAATTGATGGACAGTGGCTTCCACGTCAGCTATTTCAAAAGTGGTGGAAAGGCATTTCAAAAGCTAAAAACCTCATCTCCTGATGCCATAGTACTGGATATCCTTCTTGAAGAGGGAGAGATGGAAGGAAGGACGATCCTGAGGGAATTAAAAGGATCCGCTGACTTGAATGAGGTTTCCCGTTTTTGTATCGACCGCACTTGACGTAAGGGAGAAGGGAATTTCCTTGGGAGCTAAGGATTATTTAGTTAAACCTTATAAACCGAGCCAATTATCCAAAGTGATCATGCATACCATGTTAAGTAACGGTAAACAAGGACAGATGCTAATCCCGCAGGATTACATGAAGACGAAAAGGGTAAAAAATAAAAAATCGTAATAGGTATACAGAACAACAAAAAAATGATAAATTCAAATATGATGGAAAAATAAATAATTGGGTACAATTGTAGGTAAAGGTAAGTTACAGGAGGATATGAATACATGCAAAAAATTCAGGCCGGTTTGGCTGTAGAGTTAGAAGTGGAACGTAAGGCTGATTTCGGATGGTTTTTAACGGACGGTTCAGAAGATGTCTTACTTCATCATAATGAAATGAATGAAGGAACGGAACTTGAACTTGGAGATGAAGTAACTGTGTTCATCTACCATGATAAACAAGCAAGGCTAACAGCGACAATGAAGATACCCGAAATTCAGATTGATCAGTATGGCTGGGCGGAAGTTGTCAATGTGAAAAGGAAACTGGGTGTTTTTGTGGACATCGGTCTTTCCAAAGATATTCTTGTATCCCTGGACGACCTTCCGAATATTGATCGTTTATGGCCTGAGGTTGGTGATCGTCTATATGTATCCCTTAAGACAGATCGTAATGACCGCCTGTTTGGTAAACTTGCAACGGAAGATGTAATTCAGGAGATTGCAGTGACAGCTCCTTTAAAAGGAGTCCGAAACACCAGTATTAAAGGAAATGTCTATCGTTTGCTTATGGTTGGGTCTTTCTTTATTTCACAAGAAGGATACCGCTGTTTCATTCACGAAAGTGAACGCAAGGAAGAGCCCCGTCTTGGTGAATTAGTTGAAGGGCGCGTCATTGATAGTAAAGAAGATGGAACGCTTAACGTTTCTTTAATCCCTTTTAAACAAGATCTAATGGGGGAAGATGCTGATGTCATTTTTACATATTTAATGAATCGCGGCGGTGCAATGCCTTATGGCGACAAAACGCCACCTGATGATATCAAGTTTCACTTCGGTTTAAGTAAGGGAGCGTTCAAGCGTGCTCTCGGTAAACTGATGAAGGAAGAAAAGATTTACCAGGAAGATGGATGGACATATTCTTCAGACCGTAAATGAAAAAGGCAGCGGCTTTTAATTAAAAATATATAGAGCCCGTTAGCGCTTGATAATAAAAGCCTGTATCGATTTAAAATAAAGTCTGATAATTTGTAAAAAAGTTAAATAATTTACAATAAAGTTTGATTAAAATTCCTGTATTTGATATGCAGGAATTTTTTGTTCCGCAATCGTGCCATTTAATGGAATAAGACTCCTAAACAAAAAAATGGATATTTATATTAATGTCGTTATAAGATTGTGAAGAAATGTACTTAAACTATCGGGGCAGGTTAGTTGAATAAGGTAATATTTGGATTAAGATAGATATAAGTAGAAAAGTTAATAACAAGGGGTGATTTTTTGGAGAAAAAGATTGGGGATATAGATTTTTTTGAACAAGTAGTAAAAAGACTTTGCAAAAAAAAACAATATTTCCCCTCAGAAACCTAAATTTGAAATCATCGAGAACGTAATGGTTATTAGCATTAAGAACCATTTAAAAGATGGAGTAGACTTAGATTGTTTTAATATTTTAAACCTTATTTACCGAACAATTGGACCTTTAGAAAAGAGCTGAACAAACAAGAAATAGAATTATTGAGGCTTATGCAGAGTGTCAAGGCATTTTATTTTGATTATAGCAATGAAATGAATACCATTTGGCGATGAATTATTTTACTAAGTTTTTAATGTTTTTACTGATATATGCAAAGTTAGCAGTACACTAATAAAGTAATAAGGTTTACTTCAGTAAAATAAGGTATATTATATTTATTGAATAGATTCTCTTTAAAGACAAGAAAAGTAGGTGAACAAAGTGGGAAAATATCAATTGGATACCAAAGGTAAGGTAGCTGTGACAAAGTTTCATGAAAAACAGACGCCTGCCAAATTTGATAAAAAGCAGCAACTTGAAAAAATACGTGCGGAGTATTTGAAAAAGAAGCAAAAACAAACAGATAAATAATATGAATGAAAACATAGGAAGACTAAAATCTCCCTATGTTTTTCTTATTCGAAGTTCTTTTTTCAATTGATGATAGAGTTTATTATTCCCATAAATTTCAGATTCGGTGACAAAAAACTCGTCATCAGATATCCATTCCTCACTAAAAATTTCAGTAGCAGAATCAATAGACCAGCCGTTATTTTGGATACACCAGTAATCTCCAGCAGAAATTTTTAAAACATTTGGATACTCACTTGGCTTAGGTAGCTGAATAAAAAGATAAGTCTCGATCTTTTCAGCAAGATACTTTCTCAACACCCCACACTCAAAGAAAGTCAGGGAATACCAATGCGCTGAATTTACTTCTAGCAACTTAAAGGTAAACCAATGAGTAAATGTACTGCTCTTGCTTGTATCACATTGAGGTAGTCTTTTACAAATGGTATGAAATTAAAGTTTTCATCCATTAAATAATACATAACCCCATTGTCTGTTATAGCTTTTCTTACAGATATCATTTCACGCCATTTATCTATTGGTGTTTGTTGTATCTTAGAAATATGTATCACGCCCTTTTATTAAGCTAAGCATTCATTTTTAGGTAATGCCCTCGAACTATCGTTTTGTGGAGTCCTACCTCGGAACGAGGCTACACTCTCCTCCAAAAGAAATAACATTCAATTATAGAACTAATGTTCTGATAATATCGTATATTAACTTAAATTACTATGTATAACTAATCTTTATGTATACATAAAAAAAGGACAGTAGGAATATCATTCCTTACTATCCTTACTCCTGTATCTAATATATCTTGAAATTTTCTCCGCTGCTTTTTATGTGAATTTCATTAAAAAAACTTCTTTTTACCTTTTTCTTCTTTTAAAATCTCCACTGCTTCCCTGAACCTCATCGAATGGATAATTTCCCTCTCACGCAAAAACCTGAGTGAATCATTGATATCAGGATCATCCGAGATGTCGATCAACCACTGATAAGTTGCTCTGGCCTTCTCTTCAGCGGCGATGTCTTCATATAAATCTGCAATGGGATCGCCTTTGGCTTGGATATATGTGGCAGTAAATGGATTTCCTGCTGCGTCATGATAATAAAGGGCACTATCATGATTGGCATAATGGTCACCAAGGCCAGCTGCAGCCATCTGCTGAGGGGTGGCGTCTTTTGTAAGCTTATAAATCATCGTGGCGATCATTTCCAGGTGGGCAAATTCTTCCGTTCCGATATCCGTAAGCAGGCCAATCACTTTATCAGGAATTGTATATCGTTGATTTAAGTATCTGAGTGCTGCAGCCAACTCGCCATCAGCACCTCCGTATTGTTCTATTAAATATTTTGCCAATTGAGGATTACAGTCTCTTACTTTAACTGGATATTGCAGCTTCTTTTCATAAACCCACATAGATATCTCTCCTTATACCTGCCATGGCCAAGGGCCTTGGCCCCATTCCCATTTATTTTCACCGCCTGGACTGTTTCCAAAACCCAATAATGGACCATATTTAGGCTCAAAAACCGATTTCAATTGTTTGGAGTATTCATGAAATTGATTGAATTGCTGTAATGCTTGCTGATCGTTAGGATGTGTATCCAAATAAAGAGTCAACTCGACAAGTACGAAATCCGCAGCCTGTATTTGTTCAAGCAACTGATAATATTCATCATCCAGTTTCTTATTCATTTATGTCTCCCTTTCCCGATATGGATTATCATAAAAATCATAAAAGAATTTCCAAAGTGTACCGTATTTCAAAGCTTCCTCCGGTGTGAACTGCTCCAAATTCGGCGGTTGAAAATTAATATACAAATTAGGAGGTGTCCTGTAGAACTTTCTCCCAATAGGCGGGCACGGATCGAATTTACTATGGAAAGGTTTATATGACTTAACTAAGGTAAAAGTCTTTTCGCGAGTCACAAAAAATACCTCCTTTGTAAAGATATAGCCTTTAATTTTTATGCCTGGGTAATGCATAATATGACTCCCCTGGTCTGGAAAGGAAATTATCTGGAAAATGATGTTTTTTTAGAATATTATAAAATCTTGTTATAGTCCCGTTATCTTACTGTGATGTTTGTCATCTATTCTTTATCTGTTTGTTCTTTGTATAGAAAAAAACTATGTTAAGATTTAACTCGTAGCTTATAAAGCAGCTCACAAGGAGGTAACAACATATGAAAAAATCAATCTTATCGTTAGCGGCAGCGGCTGCAATATCCGGTGCATTCACAATTCCGGTACAAGCAGAAGATGTCAAAGTGAAAGATGGAGACACATTATGGGGGATATCTCAAACATATAAAGTATCAATAGAAGATATTAAGTCTTGGAATGATTTGTCTTCAGACGCGATTTATGTCGGGGAAACTATACATATTTCTCAAGAAAAGCATTATAAAGTCAAATCAGGGGACACATTATCGGAAATTGCAGACAAATATGATGTAGCTGTAAATGATATTAAATCTTGGAACGGTTTAAATTCAGATACTATCCATCCGAATCAGGAACTAATCATTAAACCAGCGGCTAACAAAGTCGAAGCGGCGAGTATAGGGCCTGCGCAGAAATCAGAGCAAGCTGCACCAGTAGAACAATCAAAGCCAGCAGAACAAACAAAGCCGGTTGAACAATCAGAACCAGCAGACACAAACAATGAATCCCAAGATCAAGCAGAATCTGGGAAAGAGATTACTGTTAGTGCAACCGCCTATACGGCTGATTGTCAAGGCTGCAGCGGAACAACAGCCACAGGAGTGGACTTGAAAGCTAATCCTGATGCAAAAGTGATTGCCGTGGACCCTTCAGTCATTCCACTAGGATCAAAGGTTTATGTTGAAGGTTATGGCTACGCAACGGCAGCCGATACAGGCAGTGCAATCAAAGGAAATAGAGTGGACATATTTGTTCCAAACGAACAGGATGCCGTGAATTGGGGCGTTAAAAACGTTAAAGTGCAAATCCTGAATTAATTTAACCATGCAAAACATGTTAATATATTGAAAAAAGCAGACACAGACATAATGTGTCTGCTTTTTTTATCCTTTTGGTTCACGGGAAAAGCAGGTACAATGAAAGTAATAGATCCTTATAAATCCTTACAAGGTAAAGAGGAGGAGTAGTAAATTGATGGAAAAAGCACGTAAGTATTTACAAGAACATTTTGGTTATGAGTCATTCAGAAAAGGTCAGGAACAGATTATCGAACAGGTGTTGGGAGGAATAAACACCGCAGGAATCATGCCTACTGGCGGAGGTAAATCGATATGTTACCAAATTCCAGCCCTTTTGTTACCTGGTATAACACTCGTGATATCCCCACTTATTTCCTTGATGAAGGACCAAGTAGATGCCCTCGAACAAAACGGGATTGATGCCACATTTCTTAATAGCTCCATTTCTGGGTTAGAATCATCCAATAGAATGAACGATATTAAGCAAGGAAGATATAAATTGGTTTATGTGGCACCGGAACGATTGGAAAATCCTGCATTTCAACAGGATTTATTTAATGTGGACATTTCATTGGTAGCCATTGATGAAGCCCACTGTATATCTCAATGGGGTCATGACTTCAGACCAAGCTATTTAAAAATCAAAACCTTATTGAAAAACATGCCATCTTCTCCGACTGTACTGGCATTAACGGCAACAGCCACTCCGAATGTGACCGATGATATTTGTCAGTCGCTCGGAATATCAGGGGAGCATACAATATCAACGGGATTTTCCAGAGATAACTTGTTCTTTTCCGTAGTGAAAGAAGAAAATCGCAGCCGGTTTTTAATGCGCTATTTAGAGAAAAACAAAAATGAATCGGGTATCATATATGCAGCCACTAGGAAAGAAGTCGATTCCTTGTATGCCAAGCTTGTTAAAGCCGGATTCAAAACAGGTCGATACCATGCTGGCATGAATGAACAAGACCGTTCGGAACAGCAAGACCAATTCATTCGTGATGACGTTCCCTTGATGGTAGCGACATCTGCCTTTGGGATGGGAATCGATAAGTCGAATGTTAGATACGTCATCCATTACCAAACCCCAAAGAACATGGAGAGTTATTATCAGGAAGCGGGCCGTGCAGGGAGGGATGGTTTGGAAAGTGAATGTATCCTCTTATATTCCCCTCAGGATATGCAGATACAGCGTTTCTTGATTGATCAATCAAATCCCTCGCAGGAGTGGCAATCCCAGGAATTGAAAAAATTGAACAGAATGAAGGATTATTGTTTTACCGAGGGGTGCTTGCAAGCCTTCATTCTTCGATACTTTGGAGAAGAAAACCCTGAAGATTGCGGTCATTGCGAAAATTGTACAGATAAACGTGACTCTGTTGAAGTGACTACACAGGCACAGATGGTCCTTTCATGCATGTTACGGATGGGTGAGCGATTCGGTAAAACGATGATTTCCCAAGTGCTTACGGGATCACGCAATAAGAAAATTGAAGAGTTCGGATTCCAGAAGCTTTCAACCTATGGAATCATCAATGATCAATCTGCGAAGGATGTAGGTGACTTTATTGATTTCCTGACAGCGAAACAGTACATCGAAATGACGGGCGGCCAGTTTCCGGTCCTCAAGGTTACCAATGCTGGCAGGGAAGTGCTATTGGGACAGAAAAAAGTTCTGCGTAAGGAAATGAAAAAAGTAAGCAGCATCAGTGCGGATCATGGATTGTTCGAAGAGTTGAGACAGTTAAGAAAAGAATTGGCAAGTAAGGAAAATGTACCTCCATTCATTATTTTTTCCGATGCATCTTTGAAAGATATGGCCCTCAAACTGCCGAGGACGGAAGAGGAATTCCTGGAAGTTAAAGGTGTAGGCATGCAGAAATTCGAACGCTTCGGATCCGTGTTCTTACAGGGGATTTCCCAGTATGTACAGGCACATCCTGAATTAGAAACGAATACTATGGTTACAAAGGAAACGGTAAAGCGAGCTACTAAACCTTCTCACTTAGAAAGCTATCGCTTATATCAGGAAGGCAAATCAATAAAGGAAATTGGGACATTGAGAGGGCTGTCTTCCATTTCAATTGAAAATCATTTATTAAAGTGTGCAGAAGAACACTTGGATATCAAATGGGAAGAGATTTTCTTGGATGAAGAGTATGATCTTGTTTTGGAAACTGCGAAACAATTGGATTCTGAAAAATTGAAACCACTAAAAGAAGTACTGCCTGAGAATATTTCCTACTTCATGATTAAAGCGATCTTGGTTAAAGCGGGGTTGGAAAACGAAAGGTGTTAAGGTTTTTTGGTTAATTTCTTCATTGAATAAATAAGAATTTGGTTTAATGCGTATACTAGGAATGATAAAAAGGTGAATTTTCGCGCCTTTAATCAGAGTCTATATATAAAAAGAGGAGGTTGCTCATGTATTTTGGTAAAAAGAATTCAGAGGAACCAGAAATCGTTATGGAAGATACGATAGTATATGCGTGCGGATCAGCAGATTGCAATGGTTGGATGAGAAAAGATTTTGCCTCGGAAAACTTTGATTGCCCAATGTGTGGAAGTCAATTAGTTGAGGAAGTCAGGGAACTTCCCAAAATTGAAAATGAGTATAATGCTTTTAAATAAAAGAGGTGAATCATAGCCTCTTTATTTTTTATTTTAAGAATGAAGTATGCCGGAGTGGTTTCATTCTGGATTAATGCTTTACATATAAAAATATGTATGGTATTATTAAATTTCAGTGTTATGAAAAGGATGCACTGGAGGGTAATTTAAAGTAACATTTTTATTAATAAAATAATTTTTCATCATTTTCATGATGAAGTAGAAACAAGTTAAACACATCTAGAAAAAAGAAATACATGTAATCACCAAGTATTTTCCTCGATCCATTTCTGTTCTTCATTAACTTACTTCTATGTACCATTTATCTTTTGGAATTTAATCTACCCAATTGGAATTACGGACGGTTTTAATTAATAAACATGTACTTACAAGCTTTTATCTGATTCTCGCAGGCACGGTCTAGGAACCGTATGGATGGGAGAGAGGCAGGGCTTTCATTGTTTTAGGTTTTGGCACTAAAAATTACTCTCATGCTCAATTCGCTTTGAAATGTTCACCGAGCGAGCAGGAAGAACCATATGGAATGGATTCTTAAACAGCGCAGTCTCTATTATCTTGAAGGGTAAGTCAGGGACTGTGTTTCATTTTTTATCTGGATTAGAACAGACATTAAAGGAATCATTTCTTATTTAGAATCTTTACTCAAATATATAAAGCATATATATGATATAATGGATAAAGAGATATTAAAAATTCATGTCGTAATCTCAAGTTCTTCCCATTCAAAAAGTTTGAATGAAAGGACAATTATCAAAACTTAGATTAGCGAATGGGTATTTACTCACAATTTAGATTAAACGCCATCTATTCTTCTTTTATCTTTATGGCTTGTGATCTGTTATTCAGGACGGAGTCAATTCAATTCTAAGGAGTGAGATACATGTATAGAAGAAATAATACGGAAGAAATCATTCCTGAAGAAACAAAGGTGTGGGAATGTACATCAGAAGATTGCAAAGGTTGGATTCGCGATAACTTTACAAGTAATGATGAACACGTTTGTCCGTTATGTAGCAGTGAGATGAAACCTGGCACCAGAATGCTTCAAGCTATCAACAATCCAAGAAACTATTAAGGCTGTATAAAAAAAGCTGAAGGGGATTCCCCTTCAGCTCAGACTGTAGACAAACTCGATGAAAATCGAGTTTGTCTATTTTTATGGCTTGTACAATTTGGACGTTGATTTCCACTCCAGGCACTCGCTTTCCGCGGGCGGTCGGGGAGCCTCCTCGGCTTTCGCCTGCGGGGTCTCCCCTAGACGCGCTTTTCCCGCAGGAGTCTCGTACCTTCCGTTCCAATCAACTATGTTTAAAAATTTAGATAGAACTCCTTTTGCCTACAGTCTTTTTTGTTTTAAAATAGAACTATTAAAACTTGAGGTGATGAGGATGCTTTCGAAACATGATTCTATTCAGCGAGATCAACTTGAAATGATTACTTTAGATCAACTGGTGCCACCGAACCATTTGGTTCGTAAAATGGAGGCTTCCATTGACTTCACTTTCATTTACGACTTGGTGAAAGATATGTATTCAGAGGTAGGACGCCCAAGTATTGATCCAGTTATTTTAGTTAAACTGACATTCATTCAATATACCTTCGGTATTCGTTCCATGCGTAAAACGATTGAAGAAGCTGAAACAAATATGGCTTACCGTTGGTTCTTAGGCTATGGTTTCCATGATAAAGTACCTCATTTCTCAACGTTCGGGAAAAATTATGAGCGACGCTTTAAAGATACAGACCTGTTTGAACAGATTTTCTATCGCATCTTAATAACAGCTGCTGATAGAAAGTTAATAAGTGCTGAACACGTATTCGTCGATTCCACACATGTGAAAGCCAATGCGAATAAGCGCAAATTTGAAAAGAAAATCGTACGCAAAGAAACACGAGCATATCAAGGACGTCTTCAAGATGAAATAAATCAAGATCGTGAAAACCATGGAAAGAAACCTTTTCCACCAGATAAATTTGATAAGAAAGAAACCAGAGCAATTAAAGAAAGTACTACGGATCCTGAGAGTGGCTACTATGTGAAAGATGAACGAACAAAACAGTTTGCCTATTCATTCCACGCGGCCGCAGACCGCAACGGTTTTGTATTGGGAACGATTGTAACACCTGGTAATACACATGACAGTCATATTTTGGAACCACTTGTTGAGCAAGTGATTGAGAAAGTTGGAAAACCAGAAGCAGTTGCCGCAGATGCAGCTTATAAAACACCAGCAATTACAAGCTACCTATTTAACAAAGAAATTACACCTGCTTTACCCTATACACGTCCTCGTACAAAAGAAGGATTCTTTCGCAAACATGACTATGTTTATGATGAACACTTTGATTGTTACCTTTGCCCTTCGGGCGAAACTTTAAAGTACTCAACAACAAATAAAGAGGGCTATCGCGAGTACAAATCGCCAAAACAAATTTGTGCAACATGCTCTTTTTTATCACGGTGTACAGAAAGCAAAGACCATCAAAAAGTAGTGACACGGCATATCTGGCAAGCATATGTGGAAGAAGCAGATCATCTGCGTCACCATCAAGATGTAAAACCTATATATGCGAAACGCAAAGAAACGATTGAGCGTGTATTCGCAGATGCAAAAGAAAAGCATGGTATGCGATGGACTACTTTAAGGGGACTTAAAAAATTGTCGATGCAAGCGATGCTTACTTTCGCTGCCATTAATTTAAAGAAGATGGCCACGTGGACATGGCAAGGTCATAAAATGGCTTAACATAGTGGCTCGAAGAGCCCAAATCTCTTAACCTTTGGTCAAAATTTAAAAGGGAATTTCAAAAGGGGTTCGGAATTTTTTAATTCCGAACCCCTTTTGTCTACAAACTGAGCTGAAGGGGATTCCCCTTCAGCTTTTTTTATCTTTTTGCTATCAGATGCGGCAAAAAGCAAGTGAATGATTAGTGGATATCTTTTTTCTTGAATCGACCGCCTCGAACTTCCGCGATATCCCCTACGGCAAGAAATGCAGATGGATCGAAGCTTTTGACTATCTCTTTAAGTTTAGCTTCCTCAAGCCTGTTTATTACACAAAAGATGACTTTTTTATCATCACCAGAATAAGCACCTTCACCAGCTAAAAAGGTTACGCCCCGTCCAAGGCGATTCATAATGGCTTCGCCGATATCATCAAATTCATCACTGATTATCCAAACAAATTTGGATTCGTCCAAACCTGCGATGACGATATCCATCGTTTTATATGCCACGAAGTAAGCTATGATCGAATACATGGCACGATCCCACGAGAAAACGAAGCCCGCACTGCCAAGGATGAATAAATTAAAAAACATCACGATCTCCCCAACGGAAAAAGGAAGCTTCTTGCTAGCGAGTATGGCAAGTATTTCTGTACCATCCAATGAGCCGCCATATCGAATGACCATTCCAACACCAATGCCAAGAATCATTCCGCCGAAAGCGGACGCTAGGAGGATATCTTGAGTGAAAGCTGGTACATGATGAAGCAATGTAGTGGTAATGGAAAGGACTAAAATTCCATAAAGAGTAGATAATGCGAAGGTTTTTCCGATTTGTTTATAACCGATAAAAAAGAAAGGAAGATTCAAAATGAAAAGAAAGATACCGAGCTTCCATCCAGTGATGTAAGATAACATAATCGATATACCCGTTATGCCCCCGTCGATTACGTTATTCGGCACTAAAAAAATCTCGAGGCCGACAGCCATCAAAACCGCACCGATTGTAATTAATAGACCTCTCTGTAATATTTGTCTCAGTGTTAACTTTTTATGCTGGGTCTTCTTTTGCATAATTTCTGTTGTACTTGCACCCGCTAGGTCTGACATAATCATGCCCCCCACTCCTTCTCTCTATATAAGTTCTATTTAATTATAAACCTATAGGTATAATTAAATAAAGTAATTAACATTCTTGATTAATATATTCCTGAATAATTATTTTTGTTATTGATAATGTCCCGCAATGATGAAGCACGGTTTTGTGAAAGCTTGTCATTACATGTATTCCTATTCTACTCCATACAAAACAATAGTATTTCTCATTTTATTGATTTTATGAAAGAAATCTGCATTTTCCTGAGATAGGGGTGCACCAAAAGAATAAGTGTGTAAATATATAGGAGTAAGGAAATAAAAAACCTTTGAGGTACTATGAATTTCCATTACAATATAGGAGAATAGAACGGTTGAGGTGATAGAGTAAAAAATGGAACATTCAATTGTGGCATCAAATCCTGTCCTCTTCATGATTGCAGGACTTTTGATAATAATGGCGTGTTATACGGCGTTGGATTTACTGACAACATTATTGACGATAGAGAAATATAAACGTCTGGTGTATATAGGGAGCAGCTGCTCTATGGGAGTGGCTATTTGGACGCTTAATTTTATGATCATATTCACCCTCGATAATTCAGGAATGGCAGCATACAATTTTTCTACAATAATTTTTTCGTTAGCATTGGCTATTGCTCTCGCTGGGGTTGGGTTATTAGCCATATCGTATAAAACACAAGTGCTGCAAATCGTTTTTTGCGGCTTTATGTTTACGATGGCCATATTATCTAATTATATAATGGGAACATCTTCAATAAACCACTCTTTGCACTATAGCCCATTGTCAGTCGTTAGTACGCTTTTCAGTATCTTTATTTTATTCGTAGCAGCGCTTGCAATATTATTTTATTTTAATAAATTAAGTCAATCTTCGCTAAAACCAGTAAGTACACTCATGATGAGTGGGGCAATCATTGAAGGCTATTATCTTTTTTTGAGAGTATTACCGATGAACGCGAAAAATGAAACGGGTGAATTTGTTCCACTCACTCCATTTATGCTTTATCTTACATGCTTTGTTTCATTATTCATCCTTGCCAGCTTGATAGCTTCAAGTACGATCGTAGGCCGGCGGTTGGCAAAAAGTGATAATACTGTGAGCGATATCCGTTATGCTTTAGATCAATCCGCGATCGTCGCCATCACGGATGCAAAAGGAATCATTACATACGTTAACGAAAAATTCCTGGAAATATCACAATATGAAAAACATGAACTAATAGGGAGAAATCATTCAATCATCAATTCTGGCTATCATCCAAAAGAATTTTTCACTGACTTATGGCTAACGATCGGCCAAGGGAAAACATGGAATGGTGAAATATGCAATCGAGCTAAAGATGGTAATGTTTATTGGGTGGATACAACTATCGTTCCTTTTATGAAAAAGGGTAAACCATATCAATATATTTCCATCCGTTCGGATATTTCCAGTCGTAAACAAGCAGAAAATGCTTTAAAGGGATCAATCAAGGAACTGGAAGATATGCATTATGCAATCAACCAATCCTTGATTGTGGCGATTACCGATGATAAAGGAGTCATAATCGAAGTGAATGAAAAGTTCTCGGAGGTTTCCGGTTATGGAAGAGGTGAATTGATAGGCCATACCCATAAGGTGGTTAATTCTGGATACCACTCAAAGGAATTCTTTGAACAAATGTGGAAGACCGTCCATGAACGGAAAGTTTGGAAAGGTGAAATTAGAAACAAGGCGAAAGACGGTAGTTTTTATTGGGTCGATACAACAATTGTTCCATTTTTCAGCGAAGAAGGAAAGCCATTTCAGTTTTTGGCACTTAGATATGACATAACTGAGCGTAAACAATCGGAAGAGATGCTCCATCGGCAGGATAAATTAGCCGCAGTCGGCCAGCTTGCTGCTGGGGTGGCACATGAAATACGGAATCCGCTGACCTCCATGAAAGGGTATACAGAATTTTTGCAATTGGATGAAACGGACGAAAATAAACAAGAATATCTGGAAATAATCATGGATGAAATCAATCGTGTGAATGAGATAGTTGAAGAGTTCTTACAATTGGCCAAACCACAGGCCTTGATATTGGAAACGAAGAATCTTGTGCCGATCATTCAAAACGTTGTATCTTTGACGGAGTTTGAAGCCAGGAAGAAGAACATAACGCTGATTTCGGATTGTAATGGCGAAGAGATCCTCGTTCGTTGTGATGAGAATCGATTAAAACAAGTCATATTGAACTTCATAAAAAATGGTATGGAAGCTATGCCTGATGGTGGGTTCATAAAAATCATCACTGAACTTAAAAAGGATAAAGTGCATATATCCATTACCGACACAGGAATTGGGATGCCGCCAGAACAGCTTAAGAGGCTGGGAGAACCATTTTTCACAACGAAAAAATCTGGTAATGGGTTAGGTCTCATGATCAGCTTTAAAATTATAGAAAGCCATTTGGGAAATGTCTTTGTCGAGAGTGAGGTGAATAAAGGTACAATCTTTAATATCGTGCTCCCTATTTAAAATGCCTAATAGGAATCAATGAAAAAAATCAACAACTTTGTAGAAGATGTCTGCGTGGGGGAACTGGATTTGGAAAAACAAAAGCAAGTCAATATAATTAGCTTGAAGGTATATTACCTTTTTTCTTTTTTTGCAGTGGGAAGTTTAACACCGCTATTAAGCGTTTATTTGGCCAATGAGGCAGGTTTGTCCGGTATTGAAATAGGTACGATCATGTCTGTTGGACCGATAGTGATGATCGTTTTTCAACCTTTTTGGGGAATTGTCTGTGATTGGAGCGGGAGACCAGCCAAAATACTTGCAATGACATCGTTGCTTGCTGGTGTATTTGGTTTAGGCTACTTGCTGTTCGAGCAATATTTACTTATAGTATCCGTCGCAATCGCTTTGGCTATCTTTCAAAGTGCGATAATACCAGTTTCAGATAGCATCACCCTTCAATATACAACAAAAATCAAATCGAATTATGGGAAAATCCGTTTATTCGGATCTCTTGGTTACGGTGTGGCCGTTTTTGTAATGGGAAAGTTATCTGAATCCTTCATGGGTCCTTCCGTTATATTTTATGCCTTTTTCTTTGGCCTGTTTATCGCGGCTAGCCTGGCTCTTCGTTTGCCCGAAGAGACACCTGGGGAAAAGGTGAAACTTTTCGGTGGAATGAAAGAAGTGATCACCATGAAACGTTTTCTTGTCTTTCTTGCTATAACGTTCTTGCTTTTTGGTCCTAATCTTGCAAATAATGTATACTATGGTTTGTTTGTCGAGGCAAGAGGCGGAACATATACAGGAATTGGCATTGCGTTCCTATTAGCTGTATTATCGGAAATCCCCTTTATGAGAATGGCAGGTACCTGGATTCATAAGATAGGCCTGCTGCCAATTACCCTTTTGGCTGGAACGGCTTCATTGGTCCGCTGGGTCTTGTACTTCACCGAACCAAGTTTGGCTACCGTATATGTGACTTCGATCATTCAAGGATTTTCACTTGGCTTATTCATTCCTGCCGCTTTGCAATATATCAGGGAAGTTGTCCCTGCACGTATAACAGTAACAGCAATAACGCTTTATTCAGCCATTGGCAATGGATTGGGGAACTGGTTCAGTACCTTCAGCGGCGGGATTATCTTGGATAAATCAGGTATATATGCGGTCTATTTATTTTATGGTTTACTCACGCTGATTGGGATGCTGCTTACAATATGGCTCATGAGGTTAGATAAAAAATTAAAAGTAATGGGAAAACCCATAGGAATATTAGAAAAATGACGGGAAATATCTTTTGGGAAATTTTTCTCATTCAAAGCGAGAGACCTCTTCACTTTCCATGGTGAAAAGGTCTTTTTTACTGGTACTGTACAGGATTGTGGGAAAGGCTCCGTTAATGATAAATTGATTAAACATGCTTAAATGACAGGTTACTTACCAGAAGTCAATGTTATAATTGCGGCCGTCCCGAGCGTCATTTTCAGTGTTTGGCATAATATTTCCGGGCCTTTGCTTGCAACCCATTGGTCAAAAGTGCATACAAAATCAAAGGGAATTCCGTGGCGGGTCAGGAATCGATTAAACAGTAATTCAAAAAAGGGGAAGAGCGCAGTTTAAAAAGAAATGCTGTTCACGATTAGGATCGAGGGTAGTTGGGATTTTTAACCAAACCAATCGGTTTTTTGTTTTTGGAAAAAATATGATTTAATGGAAGATAGAGAATGAATGGAAGGATGAGTGTTTTTGAGCAAACCAAAAGTGTTGGCTGCTACCATCGTATCAGCTCTTATCGGACTGTTTTTTTTATTTTGCCTTGGATGGGCGATTATTGACCATTATGGAAAAGGAACTTCCGATACGGAAGCAATTGAAGAAACCACCATTAAAAATGATCTTCCTGATGATTTTACGGTAGTGGCGATAGGCGATTCATTGACACGTGGCACAGGTGATGAAACAGGCAAAGGCTACGTTGGACTTGTTGTTGAAGATTTGAAGAGTGAATATAATAGAAAACCAATCATTCATAACCTCGGAATTAATGGACAAGTGTCTAAAGAATTGATGCAGCAAGTGAAACAACCGGAAGTGAAGCGCCAAATTCAGGCAGCTGATGTTATTTTAGTTACAATCGGGGGTAACGATTTATTTCAAAAGGGGCAGACCCTGCTTGAATATGATCGTGAAGCTACATCTGTATCACAAAAGAATTTCTTGGGAAATTTACATGAAATTTTTAAAGATATCAATAAAGTCAATGATACAGCTACCATTTTGTTGCTTGGCCTATATAATCCATTTATAGATTTGGATGAAGACTTTGATACGAATCGCATCGTACGGGACTGGAATAATGAAACGGCAGAAGTCGTTGCTCTTTATGAAAATGCAATTTTCGTTCCAACATTTGATTTATTCCAATTGTCGGTAAATGAGTATTTGTATTCGGATAAATTTCACCCTAATAAAAAGGGGTATCGTTTAATTGCTGATAGAGTTGCTCCTCTAATAAAATGGGAGGATGTGGAACGATGAAACAGGTGACATTGTCTGTCAGGGACTTGAAAAAAAAGATTGGCAAAAGGGAAGTTATAAAGGGAATAGATTTTGAGCTGAATGAAGGTGAGGTTTTCGGCTTTTTAGGACCGAATGGAGCAGGTAAGACGACGACGATCCGCATGCTGGTCGGTTTGATTAAGCCAACCTCGGGTTCCATCCATATTTGCGGGTATGATGTTCGTGAGGAATTTACGAAGGCTATGAAGCAAATGGGATGCATCGTTGAAAACCCAGAGTTATATCCATTTTTGAGCGGGTGGGATAATTTGCTCCACTTTGCAAGAATGTTACCTGAAGTTGATGAAACAAGAATGATCGAGGTTGTTGAACTCGTCGGTCTGCAAGCGAGAATTCACGATAAAGTGAAGACCTATTCGTTAGGTATGAGGCAGCGTTTAGGAATCGCACAGGCAATGCTGAACAGCCCTAAGTTGTTAATTTTGGATGAACCGACTAACGGTCTGGATCCTGCCGGAATCCGTGAAATGCGACAATTCATCAGAAAGTTGGCTGAAGAAGAAGGTATGAGTGTTCTGGTTTCTTCACACTTATTAGGTGAAATACAGCAACTTTGTGACCGGGTCGCAATTATTAAAGGTGGGGAAATTATCAAGACGGATACAGTGGAAAGCCTATTATCCACGCAGGAGCGAATAATTTGGCGGGTGGAACCTATTCAAAAGGGTGTGGAAATTCTTAGCAGCTTCACCGATATAACCCTAGATCAAAAATATATCATTACAGCTTATGATGAACTCAAAACACCCGAATGGAATGCTGCACTTAACCAAGCAGGGGTGAGGGTGCATGAAATGAATCGAAAGCTCCCGGGATTGGAAGAGTTATTTTTGCAAGTTACCGGTGTCGGAGGTGCAGGCATTGAATAATTTGGTTCAAAATGAAATGATGAAGTTGTTGGCAAAGAAACGGCTAATCATAATCGGTATCATCGTTGGAATTTTAGTGCTGATGTTTACATATGCCCAATACAAACAAGTGGAAGAGCAGCGGGAGAAGTTGGGAACTGATGATTGGCGTGCAGCGCTTCAGCAGCAAATCATTGATACTCAAAATCGATTGGGCTCGAATAGGATGCTGGATGAGTGGCGTGAACAGCTGCAAGTAAGTTTGAAGCAGCAGCAATATTATCTTGATCATGATATCAACCCCTCAGAACCAGGCGCAGCCACTTTTACACGCATGTTTTTGGAAAATGCAATTGATTTGTTCATTCCGTTGTTGATCATGATTGTGGCTAGTGATATGGTTTCTTCCGAAAATGGTCAAGGCACGATCAAGCTTCTGCTGACAAGACCAGTGGAGCGCTGGAAAATCTTATTGAGCAAATATGTGACATTATTATTATCGGTTTCGATTATCGTGGCGATGACTGCCTTTTTGTCTTACCTTTTATCAGGAATTGTTTTCGGATATCAAGGATGGGGGGCCCCCGTAATAACCGGATTCGAATTGAAGGGGGCTGATGTGGATGTCAGTCAAGTAAGGTTAGTTGAACAATGGAAATTCCTATTGATGGATTTGGGACTTGTCTGGCTGGTGGCGGTTGTTGTAGGGACCCTTTCTTTCATGCTTTCGGTTTTAGTGAGAAGCACCACTGCAGGAATGGGCATCATGCTGGCTGCATTGATTTCCGGGGCTATATTGAACAATATGGTGTCATCATGGGAATCAGCGAAATATTTCTTTATGGTGAATTTGAAATTGACCGCTTATATTAGCGGGACGGCTCCACCGATTGAAGGGATGACTTTATTATCCTCTGTCATTACCTTGCTCGTTTGGTGGGCTCTTGCTTTAATTGTATCTTTTACAGTGTTTACCCGGAGGGATGTATACTGAGAAACAGCCTATATAAATTATAGGTTGTTTTTTATTTTCTTGTACAGGGTATCCTTTTAAAAACAGTATGTTCAAAAGTAGGAGGATTATAAATGGATGATAATCATTTGAATGAAAAATTCATGCCAATGACTTCAGTTTCCAGTGGCAAAGTACAGATAATAAATGAGGATATATATTGTCTGTCCGTCCAAATCGTTAATATAATTTTTGTTGGGTCACCCAAAGATGATAAATGGGTATTGATAGATGCTGGGATGCCACGTTCAGCAGAGGTAATAAAGAAAACTGCTGAAGAAATCTACGGACCACAAAATCCACCTGCTGCCATTATTTTGACACATGGACATTTCGATCATGTTGGCGCACTGATTGAGTTAATGGAGTATTGGAAGGCTCCTGTTTATGCTCACATTAAAGAAATGCCTTATTTAACGGGAAAGGAAAATTATCCCGAACCGGATCCTACTGTTGAAGGGGGGATGGTCGCGAAAATTTCATGGATATTTCCGAATGAGGGAATCAACCTTGATGAAAAAGTCCAGCCATTGCCTGATGATCATAGTGTTCCCGGGCTACACGATTGGAAATGGGTACACACCCCTGGCCATTCAAAAGGACATATTTCACTTTTTCGCGAAAGTGATGGAAGTTTGATTGCTGGAGATGCTTTTGTGAATGTCAGGCAAGATTCCCTATACAAGGTTATCACTCAGGAGAAAGAAATAGCAGGCCCACCACGGTATTTGACAACCGATTGGGAGGCTGCCAAAGAATCGGTAAAGTCATTGGCAAGTCTGAAGCCGGCTGTTGCCATAACGGGGCACGGGTATCCTGTTGCTAGGAAAGAACTGGAAATGGGTTTATCAAAGCTTGCAGAGGAATTCGATTCATTAGCTAAACCGGATCATGGGAAATATGTGGAATGAAGCGTGAACGTGTTTTATGAATAATTTCTCTTCAGAAGTCAAAAATAAACAAGCAACTTATGAAAAATGGAGGGATATTCGTGACTGAATTAAGAGATATCATGACAACAGATGTGGACTGTTGCACTGCGGAAGATAATATATATGAAGCAGCAGTCAAAATGAAGAATGATGATGTTGGTGTCATTCCTGTATTGGAGAATAACCATTTAATTGGTGTCATTACAGACAGGGATATCGTCATTCGCTGTGTTGCCGAGAAAAAGCCGAATTCGACTAGAATTACCGATGTCATTTCCACAAATCTTGTAACAGGCACACCTGATATGTCAGTGGAAGAAGCTGAGGAGTTAATGGCTACCGAACAAATCAGAAGGCTCCCTATCATTGAGAATGACAAGCTGGTAGGAGTCGTGGCATTAGGTGATCTTGCTGTACACCATCAGACAAATTCAATGGCGGGAAATGCTTTAAGTTCAATTTCCGAGGACAGAGACCAAATTCAACACTAAAACAAAAACTCTGTTAGCTTTTGCTAACAGAGTTTCAGTTTGTAGACAAAAGGGGTTCAGAATTAAAAAATTCTGAACCCCTTTTGAAATTCCCTTTGAATTTTCGCCTAAAGTTAAGAGATTGGGGCTCTACGAGCCCACTATGTTAGGCCATTTTTGGACCTCGCCATGTCCAATTGGCCATCTTCTTTAAATTAATGGCAGCGAAAGTAAGCATCGCCTGCATCGACAATTTTTTAAGTCCCCTTAAAGTAGTCCAACGCATACCATGCTTTTCTTTTGCATCTGCGAATACACGCTCAATCGTTTCTTTACGTTTTGCATATATAGGTTTTACATCTTGATGATGACGCAGATGATCTGCTTCTTCCACATGTGTTTGCCAGATATGCCGTGTCACCACTTTTTGACAGTCTTTGCTTTCTGTACACCGAGATAAAAATGAGCATGTTGTACAAATTTGTTTTGGCGATTTGTACTCGCGATAGCCCTCTTTATTTGTTGTTGAGTACTTTAAAGTTTCGCCCGAAGGGCAAAGGTAACAATCAAAATGTTCATCGTATACATAGTCCTGTTTGCGGAAAAATCCTTCTTTGGTGCGAGGACGTGTATAAGGTAAAGCCGGTATGATTTCTTTGTTAAATAGGTAGCTTGTAATTGCTGGTGTTTTATAAGCTGCATCTGCGGCAACGGCTTCCGGTTTTCCAACTTTCTCAATCACTTGTTCAACTAGTGGCTCTAAGATCTGACTGTCATGTGTATTTCCAGGTGTTACAATCGTTCCCAATACAAAACCGTTGCGGTCTGCGGCCGCGTGGAATGAATAGGCAAACTGTTTTGTTCGTTCATCTTTCACATAGTAGCCACTCTCAGAATCCGTTGTACTTTCTTTAATCTCTTTGGTCTCTTCTTTATCAAATTTATCTGGTGGAAAAGGCTTTTTTCCATGGTTTTCACGATCTTGATTGATTTCTTCTTGAAGACGTCCTTGATACGCTTGTGTTTCTTTACGAACGATTTTCTTTTCAAATTTCCGTTTATTCGCACTGGCTTTCACATGTGTGGAATCCACGAAAACGTGTTCAGCACTTATTAACTTTTTATTAGCAGCTGTCATTAAAATGCGATAGAAAATCTGTTCAAACAGGTCTGTATCTTTAAAGCGTCGCTCATAATTTTTCCCGAATGTAGAGAAATGAGGTACTTTATCATGGAAACCATAGCCTAAGAACCAACGGTAAGCCATATTGGTTTCAACTTCTTCAATCGTTTTACGCATGGAACGAATACCGAAGGTATATTGAATGAAAGTCAGTTTAACTAAAATAACTGGATCAATACTTGGGCGTCCTACCTCTGAATACATATCTTTCAACAAGTCATAAATGAAAGTGAAGTCAATGGCAGCCTCCATTTTACGAACCAAATGGTTCGGTGGCACCAGTTGATCTAAAGTAATCATTTCAAGTTGATCTCGCTGAATAGAATCATGTTTAGAAAGCATCCTCATCACCTCAAGTTTTAATACTTCTATTTTAAAACAAAAATGACTCCAGGCAAAAGTGTTCTATCTAAAAGGTAAGACAAAGTTGATTGGAACGGAAGGTACGAGACTCCTGCGGGAAAAGCGCGTCTAGGGGAGACCCCGCAGGCGAAAGCCGAAGAGGCTCCCCGACCGCCCGCGGAAAGCGAGTGCCTGGAGTGGAAATCAACGTCCAAATTGTACAAGCCATAAAAATAGACAAACTCGATTTTCATCGAGTTTGTCTACAGTCTGAAACTCTGTTAGCTTTTGCTAACAGAGTTTTTGTTTTTGAAGATATTTATTGAACCATCCTTTGATTTCCTCAACATGTTGCAGGCGCATTTTTGGAGATCCGCTTCGGGATACTTCATGAGTTTCATCTGGGAATGAAACAAGTACCGCTTCTTTATTTTGACGTTTTAAAGCGACAAAAAATTGTTCGCTCTGTTCAATGGGACAACGGAAATCCTTTTCACCGTGAAGTAAAAGTAAAGGGGTATTCACACTGGAAACATATTTTAATGGAGAGTGCTGCCATAATTTTTCAGCAGAGTTAACGATATCACCGCCTACTTCCCACTCTGTAAAATAATAGCCAATGTCGCTGACCCCATAAAAACTTAGCCAGTTACTAATGCAACGCTGAGTCACAGCGGCCTTGAAGCGGTCAGTATGTCCGATGATCCAATTTGTCATGAACCCTCCATAACTTCCTCCGGATACTCCTAAATCTTCATGCTCTATAAAATCATACGTAGCTAAAACGTGATCAACTCCAGCCATTAAGTCCTTATAATCCATGCCTCCATAATCGCCCCGGCAAGCATTTACGAAGTCTTGGCCATATCCTACACTCCCGCGCGGGTTAGTGAACAATACAGTATACCCTTCATTAGCCAAGGTCTGGAATTCATGAACATAGGTATTGGCATACATCATATGCGGACCGCCGTGGATTTCTAAAATGAGCGGATATTTTTGATTACCATTAAAATCGGTCGGTCTCATGATCCAGCCGTGTATGGTAAGTCCATCAACAGATGGAAAAGTAATGGGTTCAGCCATGGACAAATGTTTATCCTTCAAAAAATCCGCATTAACAAAACTGATTTGTTTCTTATCGCCATTTGTAAGGTTATAAGAAAAGAGATCGCCGGGATGAATAGGAGTGCTGATGGCCACTACGGCACGATGACTTTCGGGATCTATAGTCAGGCCGTATATATGCTGCGGATCAAGGATTGATGGATACATGGCTCCCTCAATCGAGCCATAATAAACTCCGGTATTTCCGTAATCACTTATTAAAAAGTAAAAACCTTGGCTATCGTTTGTCCATAAAATACCTGGGTCGACGGCTCCGATTTGGAAATCCCCAATTGCGGAATCTCCAATTTGGACGTCCCATCCATCGGTCAAACACTGAGTCGTTTGGTCGAATATGGAGTATAACCAGATATTTGAAAAGGTGGCACCGGCAAATTCTTTATTATGGCCAATGTAAGATAGATATTCGCCATTTGGAGACCATTTCGGATCTCTAAAGAAACCTGTACCATCCGTTATCTTTTCTAAAGAATTCGTTTCAAGGTCCATGATGAAAATATCGGAAAAAAGTTCATCATCACTTCTTTCTGCATCCCCGCTTATGAATGCAATATGCTGACCGTCTGGGGACCATGCATTCGGATTATGATCAACATTGTTTTCCGTTAGCAATGTTGATTCCCCCTTGAAGATTTCCACTATGACCAGCTGCTGATATAACTGATCAAAATAGCCTCTCCCATCCCATTTATACTTAATTCGGTCATACCTATGAATTTCTTTGGACAGATCATTTTCCTTAACCGTATTAAGGGTTTCGCCTTCCTTTAACCCGGTGGAAAGCAGCAACTTGGTGGAACAAGGAGACCAAATAGGCTTTGTTACACCGTTAACGAAATGGGTCAACTGGCGAGCTTCCCCACCGATGCTACCAATAATGTGGACTTGTTTTTTACCTGATCTGTCTGATATAAAGGCAATATGCTTGCCGTCGGGGGACCAGGCTGGTGATGTATCACGATTATCCCCAAACGTCCATTGCTTTGTTTCATTCGTAATCAGGCTGAACATAAACAGATTGGAAATGTATTTTTCCGTTTTTTCATCTATTCTGGTTTGGACATAAACCGCCATGCTGCCATCCGGTGATAGCTTTGGATCGGTCACTGATTTCAAGTGAAATAAGTCTCTTGCTGTTATACCTATTTTGTTCATCCTTTTCACCCTTTCATTTCTCATAGTTATGTATTTCGCTAAAGAGAAATATAAATCCTTTAGTAAATGGTAAACGCGTAAGGTTTATTTATCAAGGATGTAAGAAATGAAAAAAATCCGGCCTTTTCATCAGGTCGGATTATCAGGACATATAGGCAAAAAACTTACAATTACTTATGCATGTGTCGTGTATGTGGGCGGTGCGGCGGTATTTGGAAATTATGTTCTTCCATCATTTTATAATGCTTTTCAAAATGTGAAACCATTTTATCGGCTTCTTCTTTCGAAAGCGCGCCATACTCGACATATTTTTCGATCAATATCTTTTTGTCAGCGAGTATTTGCTTTTGGATTTTAGCGATTTCTGATTTTTGAGCGTCGGTGAATTGTACACTTTCCGTTTTTGCCTTATTTTCCTGTGCAGCCGGGTGATTCAGGTTGACTAAGAATAGGGAACAAGCTGTCAAACAGATGACTAAAAACTTTTTCATGAATGAACGACTCCTTCTTTTGTTTTTTCTGATGAAGAACTGTGGAACCTTTAAAACCTGAAAGTGTCTTCCTTATGGTGAATGTTTTAATATGGAAGATTCCTTATTTCTTTATTATCATTTACAGCATTTACAGTTTTATGTAAGAAAATTTGGTAAGGGTTTGTTACAGAAAGATATGGGTAATTTAAATGTAAGCAGAAAATTTTGTTGTAACTTCTTATTAATAAAAATCTTTTTAAAGAAGGGAAGAAAGGGGATAATCATGATTTGGACAATTATTGGTTTAATAATATTATTATGGGTTCTTGGTTTAGTCTTTAAAGTGGCAGCAGGCTTTATACATATCTTGCTTATCATCGCGGTCATTCTCATTTTGGTTAAAGTTTTTAAGGGAAGGAATCGAATATAGATATGAATCGAGGCTAACGTGGAAAAAGTTTATAAATACCAATGTAAAAGGCGGCCTGGTGAACAGGTCGCCTTTTAATTTTCAAACAGTCTGTCAATCATATGGTAGTGGTTGTCCCAAGAGCCTCTTATGAATCCAAATCGCTGCTTGGGTCCCATCCCCCATCGAAATAGTGACTTGTTCGGAATGGGCAACGAGGTCGCCGCCTGCCCAGACTCCTTTAATATTCGTTTCTTTAGTCCGGGGATGAATTACGACATGATTGTTTTCATTGACTTGCACACCTAATTTTAAGGCTAGCTCATTATTAAGTTTGTTCCCTTTAAACGCCGTGAATGCCTTTTCGGCTTCGATAATTTTACCAGATACTAATTGTATGGCTATTAACTGCTGTTTGGCATCAACATGAACCTCACAAACTTCCTCTTCGATTACGGGAATCTGATTTTCCTTTAATTTTTCCCTATACACATCATCAATTTTTGATTTCAAATGATTTACGTAAATGATATCTTTTGACCAATATAATAGAGTAAGCGCCATGCCTGCACCCGCATTTCCGCCTCCAAGGACAACGGTTTGCTTATCCATGATCTCATAACCATCACAGTCAGGGCATATATATGTGGATGTCCCAAGGGTTGGATAGATGTTTTTGATTGGAGGAATGTTATCGGTAATGCCGGTACCAAGAAAAATCATTTTTGCTTGATATTCCCTGTCATTTTTTGTTTGGATAAAAAACTTGTCCTGCTTTTTTTCAAGAGATGTCACTGTATCATCCAAGAATTCGACACCGAATTTTTCAGCGTGCTGTCTGCCAAGCGTCCTTAATTGTTTGCCGCTTACCCCATCCGGCCATCCAAGAATGTTATGGTAAGCCTTGGCAATGGAAGAGCGGCCTTGAGCAGAATCAATGACGATAATATCATGTTTATATCTTCCGAGCTGTATGGCTGCCTGAATACCGGCTATACCTCCACCAATAATTATGCAATCTGCTTGTTTCATGAATTCACCGCCCATAAATTTCGAATAAACCTAGTGTTAATCTATCTGTAAAAAATATACCACTAGTCGCTGGCGCTTAAACAAAAAAGGAGGAAGTCCGCATCTGGCAGACATTCCTCCCTTTCTTTAATGATTATTTCATTGATTCTGTATTGGTTCGAGCCATTCTTGTGCCCAATTTTGGATTTCGTTCATTACCGGTGCAAGAGCCTTGCCTTTTTCAGTTAAAGAATATTCAATCCTGACCGGTGTCTCTGGATATACGTCCCTTTTAACAATACCTTCAATTTCCAAGTCCTTTAAACGTTCAGAAAGAATCCTGCCGCTTATCGGGAATGCAGATTCAATATTACAAAACCGTTGAGGGCCATTAAGTAATTGGTTGACAATCAATCCAGTCCAGCGTTTACTCAAGATTTGCATTCCTTTTTCAAATCGTGGACAAAGTGTCGTATTATTCATCATATCACCTCATTATTAATATATTATAATGCATTTACCTCATATGTAACAACTTTACCGATAATTATTTAGTTACTAGAGATGTTATAGTATAAGAAATTTATGAGCTTACTTTAAGTATCCTGAAAAATATTCGCCTCGGAATTGCCACATTTTTTGAAAAATGCGCTTTAAAAAATTGTGTTCTTTAGAGATACCATAAAAAATATGTTATTTTAATATTGAAGTTAAAGTTTTGAAATGGAAGGATCCGTGGGAAAGATGAGTGATTTACTGCAAGAGGCCGTATCCTTTATCAGGACAAGTTACCCGGAATTACTGAAAACTGAAGAGGACATAAATGACAGGATCGAACAAATTAAAAAGGAAATAAATGAAACAGGCATATATGAACATACATATGAAGAATTGGTTTATGGTGCCAAATTAGCATGGCGTAATAGCAATCGTTGCATTGGGCGCTTTTTTTGGGAGTCGCTGAGGGTGATTGATAAAAGGATGATTCAAAGCGAAGAAGAAATTGTATCGGCTCTCTTTGATCATATCGAATATGCTACGAATAATGGGAGCATCAGACCTGTGATTACAATTTTCAAACAGAAAGATCATGATCGAAAAGTGGATATTTGGAATCATCAGCTTATTCGGTATGCAGGATATGAGACGGAACATGGAGTAATCGGCGATTCAAGTTCAATAGAATTCACCAAGCAATGTATGGCATTAGGATGGGAAGGGAAATTCGGACCTTTCGATATTTTACCCCTTGTAGTCCAATTGGACGGAAAACCCCCTAGTTTTCATGAAATACCTGAATGCCTCGTTAAAGAAGTTCAAATCACCCACCCTGAACTTACATGGTTCAAAGATCTTCAAATCAAATGGTATGCAGTTCCAATCATATCTGGTATGAGGCTGGAAATTGGCGGTATCACTTATTCAGCTGCACCATTTAATGGGTGGTACATGGGAACGGAAATCGGTGCCAGGAACCTTGCTGATGAAGAACGCTACAATATGTTACCGGCAATTGGGGAGAGGATGGGCTTGGATATTAAGCGTGATTCGAGTTTATGGAAAGATAGAGCCCTTATCGAACTGAATGAAGCAGTCCTTCATTCCTATAAAAAACACGGAGTCAGCATTGTTGATCACCATACAGCAGCTAAACAATTCAAGAAATTCGAAGAAAAAGAACTCTCTTGTGACCGGAAAGTAACGGGGGATTGGACCTGGTTAATTCCACCGGTGTCTCCAGCCACAACACACGTTTTTCATAAGCCATATAACAATGAAATAATGAAACCTAATTTCTTTTATCAAATTCCTCCATATAAATAAAAGTTTATATTAACTGGCGTAGGGTATATATATAGCAAGCCAATAAATAAGGGGGAAGGTAATGATGGCATTAGGAAGAAACGTGGTATTACTAGGAGTCGGAGTTGCCGGAGTCTCATTTTTATCGAATAAAACGAACAGAGGAAAAGTGAAGGACATATGGTCCAATGCAAAAGCAAAAACAGTAGGCTTTTGGAATAGGACGGCTTCAGATCTGGATCCTGTAATTGAAAAGGCAGGTCACCCTGATCCATATGATCATGACGACAATAAAATGGTAGATGAAGGTGCCATGTATGGTGTTCACTATTATAATAATGTTAAGCATGGATAAAGTAATCAGACTCGCTTGGGGGATACCCAAGCTTTTTTTGTGGTAGTTTTTATTATCTTTTTCAATCGTGAAATATCAGATAATTGCGAATTCAAGACAGGGATTAAAGGTATTAAATTCTTTATTGTGCTTTAAATGAATAAGGATTAAGATTAAAGAATCGAAAGGAAGTGGATACGAGTGAGCAGCAGTTCTTATGATCCTGAACCCAGAAAGCAAGAGGAAGCCAATATGATGCTAGAAGTCGAGACTGTTATTCTCCCTGAGTATCTGCTCGAAGAAGGTAAATAAGGCTTTCTCTATAGAAGAGGAGGTCAAGAAATGATTGAAATATATAAGACGGATGAAAACCGTCACCTAAACAATATCGAGGAAATGACAAAAGGTTCCTGGGTGAACATTGTCGCGCCCACTGAAGCTGAAATAGATTAT
Organism: Peribacillus sp. V2I11; assembly: GCF_030817135.1. Taxonomy (NCBI): domain Bacteria; kingdom Bacillati; phylum Bacillota; class Bacilli; order Caryophanales; family Bacillaceae; genus Peribacillus; species Peribacillus sp. V2I11. The sequence continues at coordinate 4,771,496 of NZ_JAUSYW010000001.1, forward strand.
ATATGCACGGCTTTGAAGTTACCGATCAATTTCATGAAAGATCCGCTGGATGATGAGGAAAGGCCCCGAATCGAAAAAGAGGATGATAATGTTTTAATTATTGTCGACTTCCCATATTTGACCAGGGACGAAGCCAACTTACCGATCTTTGAAACGATTCCAATAGGTATGATCTTTACCAAAGACTGTTTCATTACGGTATCTTTGAAAGAAACACCGATATTGGCGAATTTCAAAAACAATAAGATCAAAGGATTTTTCACCAATAAGAAAACAAGGTTTGCCTTACAATTATTATTTGAGATTTCATCCTATTATTTACGTTACCTGAAACAGATTAACAAAATGACTAATGAAGCCGAACGTGAATTGCATCAGTCCATGAAAAATAAAGAATTATACACTTTCCTTGCTTTGGAAAAAAGCCTGGTTTATTTTACGACATCATTGAAATCCAATCGTGTAGTGCTTGATAAGATCCTCCGTTTTAATTATTTGAAAATGTATGAAGAAGATAAAGAATTACTTGAGGATGTAATCATCGAAAATGCTCAGGCAATCGAAATGGCAGAAGTGTATCTATCCATTCTTAGCGGAATGATGGATGCATTCGCTTCGATCATTTCCAATAATGTTAATAATGCCATGAAGTTTCTAACCTCAGTGACCATTATTTTAACGCTGCCGACGATGGTGGCAAGTTTTTACGGAATGAATGTGGAACTGCCATTTGAACATAATCGGTTTGCTTTCATATTTACATTATTAATTGCCATCACATTGGCGGGCACGACGGCATTCATTTTTTGGAAGAAAAAATATTTTTAAGATCAACCGGCTTATTAAGCCGGTTTTGTTTTATTCCTCAAAAAAATCAGCAAATCCTTCACTGTTAATCCGATCGTTATAAGGGTTCTCATCCTTTACGTTCTTTGCATCCAAATTTGTTTTAATCACTAAACGGGGACTCTGCGATGCTTCTCTGATGATACGGTCGTTCAACTCTTTAAAATCCGGTACATTCTTATTACCGGGTCTGTTTGGTTCCAATAAAACCACCTCCATTAGTATCTTTGCAATAAATGATGGGGTGTATTCATGAATATTATTAGGTTTGGGAAGTATAAAGGACTAGGAGGAGATCATGATGACCAAATGGAACGAGCAAGCAGCTCCCAATAATAATTTAAGGGCAAGTGATTTAAACCCAGATGGAGCCGAAAAAGCAAAAATGGATTCAAAAACAATTGATGGAGATCAATTGAATGATCTAAAGATCCAAAGGGAAATCAGAAAGCAAAATATATAAGAGAAGTCCCTGATCGTCAAAGTAAAACGCACGGAATCATGCAGATGAAAACGCTTGGCGATTAAACCAAGCGTTTTTTTGCGTATTCCATGGTGGTTTAGATTCTCTTTTATCATGTACGCTTTTGCTTTTTAAGAGAAGAGGGTTGAGTGAAGGACCCAGTTTCTTTCGTAGTGGTACCTTGCCCCTCTACCTGGGAAGAACCTAAACGAGTTTGTGAAGCATCTTTCTTGTTTTTTCCATTCATGTTTATCACCTCGATATTACTTTCCCTATTTCCTTTGTATCCTATACATATATTGATGGTGAAAAGGACAGGTTAGAAGGTAGAGGAGGTGTGTGTTGATGTCAAAAATCGGTGTTGAAGAATCATTAACGAATATTCAGGAAGCACTTCGTGAAAAAGGTTTTGATGTTGTGGAGATTAAACAAGAAGCTGACACAAAAAACTTGGATTGTTGTGTGGTAACAGGTTTGGAAAGTAATGTGATGGGTATAAGCGATACTTCATTAAAAGCGTCTATCATTGAGGCAAATGGTTTAACGGCTGATGAAGTGTGCCGCGAGGTTGAAAATAAAGTGAACGCCATTCAATAGTTCAAAAAGTGCCTAAACCGATAGGGTTAGGCACTTTTTCTGTTCGGGGTTACAGTGCTATGGAAATTGCCGCAATCAATTCCACCGCTACATTACCTTTGATCGCTCTAGAAATCATGCATGAAGTTTCCGCCTTTTCAGCAAGTTTCCTCGCTTTTTCAACCACTTTTTCAGAAGTACCCGGTACTAAAATAAGTGCAGGGCGATGAATGATTTTCTTGTAGGTGAATACACCATTCGTAACATCCACTAACGCTTCCGATTGCATGGTCAAGCTCAGCTTTTCTATATGGGCTCGCTCTAACATGGCAGCAAAGGTAATGATATAGCAGGTCGATGCCGCCCCAAGCAGCATTTCATCGGGATTAGTGCCGATCCCTGGTCCCTCCATTTCAGTAGGAATACTTATCTGTGTTTGAAGATTCCCTGAATGAATCGTGCCGATATCATTTCTGCCGCCGGGCCATTCCGCTGTTAAATGAAAGTGATGTATCGTCATTCTTTTAACCTCCTTACTATTCTATAGTGTAAACGATTAAACAGGTTAAGTATCCGATTTTGCTCACTCAGTCGAATAATCCAGCAATCGAAAAAATTAAGTTATGAAACGGCCGAATAATTCGCCAGTAGGCCTGAATCTGTAGCTAATCAATCAAATAATCTACCGCTCGGCAGAAATAGTTTTCAGCAGGTCAAATTTCCGCCAGCCGAACGAAGCATCGAACGGAAAGGCATTATTGATATATAAAGGATACATGTTGATGAAACAAAAGGCAGAGGCATTAGGCTATTTTAAGCACAATATTGGATAGGCTTTTCTATAATGATATAGACGGTTTTATATAAATAATACTTCATTAAGGAAGGGCTGAAAAGTTGACTACATTGAGTAATATGTTCGATTTGACTAATAAAACGGCTATCATTACCGGCGGCGGCAGAGGACTGGGCAAACAGATCGCCATGGCGTTGGGGGAGGCTGGTGCAAATATAGTCATTGCTTCAAGAAATCTTCCTGTATGCAAGGAGGTATGTGAAGACTTGCAATCGATGGGTGTTAATGCCGTTGCCTTTGAATGTGATATCACGGATGAGGGTGCCATTGACCATGTCGTCCAGGAAACGGTTGCTCAATTCGGCACGATTGATATTCTTGTCAATAATAGCGGTACGTCCTGGTCAGGTCCGCTTTTGGATCTTCCCAAGGATAAGTGGGAAAAAGTAATGAATGTTAATGTTACAGGTACATTCCTGTTTTCACAGGCTGTAGCGAAGGTCATGAAGCAGCAAAATTCCGGAAAAATCATAAATATTGCATCGGTATCTGGTCTTGGCGGGACATTTCCTGAGTTATTGGATACGATCGCTTATAACACCAGTAAGGGTGCCGTCATTACAATGACCAAGGATTTAGGAGTTAAACTTGCTAGATACGGCATCCAGGTCAATGCAATTGCACCTGGATTTTTCCCTACTAAAATCACAAAGAAAATTCTTGAAAAGTCTAACTATGACATATTACGTAAAACTCCGGCTGGCAGGTTTGGCGGTGAAGATGATTTAAAGGGTGCCGCCGTATTTTTAGCCTCAAAGGCTTCTGACTATATGATTGGTCATGTTTTGATCATTGACGGTGGAATATCGGCATTAGTGTAAACGGAAGAGGAAGGAAGAAATATATGACGGGAAAATCAAATTTTTATAAAGGGCTTAAATTACTAGGCACACAAAAAGAGCAACAGCTTAATGGTAAAATTCAGGATATGCTAAATAATCGAAATTTAATAGAAGCAATAAGCGACAATGCCCAAATGCAGATTCCAAGAATAAATAGAATGCAGGAAGCCTCAGAAAGAATGTCCATCATCATGAATTCCCCAACAAAAAAAGATGTGGCGAGTGTAGCAAAATTAGTCATCCAGCTCGAAGAAAAAATTGATAGGTTAGAAGAGCTGGTCTCTACACTTGTTGAGGATAGGGGAGGGAACGTTCGAGGTAATTCTTCAGTTCGTAATAAACGCAATGCTATTTTATCGGGCAGTAAGAAAAAGAAGTCAAGTTGGGAATCCAATGAAATGGATGGGCGTAAAAAAAGGATATCGGATATTATTAATAAATCCTTATTGTCAAGCTCACAGTTACCTGAGTTGGATTCACTTGGACAGGGGAATTTAAATGTCTAAGCGGAAAGTGCCGAAAAATCACGAAACCATAACTAAATGGAAACAATTTATTGATATTCCCAATCAGCCAATGCCTGAAATGGGACTGACGTCGAAAATAGCGGTGTGGAAAAAAAACAAATCAACGCTTTGGTATTATCCGTCAGCACAAAAAAAATATGATGTTCCGGTTTTTCTTATATATTCACTAATCAATACTCCTTTGATTCTTGATTTGTCCCCGGGGAATAGTTTAATAGAATCCTTTGTAAACGAAGGTTTTGATGTGTATTTGCTTGATTTTGGAAGTCCGGGCTTTGAAGATGGTGAAATATCGATCGAAGATTATATCGTCGATTATATCCAAAAAGGAGTTCAGCGTGCATTACGTTACTCTGGAGCATCGGAAATTACAGTTATGGGGTTTTGCCTCGGCGGTACAATAGCCGCAATATATGCTGCCATTGCAGACGAGCCAATCAAGAATTTGATCCTCTCCGTTACACCGGTAGATTTCAGTGCCTCGGAATTTTTTGATCAATGGCAGGAAGCGTTAAAGGAAGGTACCGCGGATTTTAACAAGACGATTGATATTTATCAAACGATCCCAGCCAGTGCAGTTAAATATGGAATCAGGTTAATTACATCTCCTATCTATATATCACCCTATTTATCTTTATTGAATCAAGCCGATGATGATGAATATGTTCGGAATTGGCGCCGCTTCAATGCTTGGGCTAATGGGCATGTACCATTATCCGGAGCAGCCGCAAAACAAATAACCAAAGATTTATTGATAAAAAATAGCTTGGTTAAGGGTGGTTTTAAGGTAAGGGGAAAAAAAGCGAAGCTATCGAAAATTGATGCTAGTGTTTTGGTAATAGCGAGTAAGTATGATCGATTGGTCCCTCAGGAAATGATTTATCCGGTAATGGAGCATTTAACATGTAAGGATAAGACATATAGCCTACTGAAAAGTGGACATGCTGCTAAACATTATTCCGGTGTACTCCCATATTATTTGAAGGAATGGCTACCAGGGCGTTCTTCACCAATTCAATAGGTTACTAGGGGATGTAAAATGTACTTGTTGGACGGCAGTGAGGATATCAAAATCATGCCGGTTGTAGAATATATAGGCTTTGCGTCATTGATATTTTTAAAATTTTTTGCATCATTTCTGGATTACTAAAGTGAAATAAATGAAAGGGCTGGCTCGGTATGTAGAACCAGCCCCCATTGTATTATTGATAATATTTCACTCGTTCCTCAAGTGGTGAGAAGTCTTTATCGCCAGGTTCTGCAGTGGGTTTTCCAAAAGGCATCTGTGCGATGAGTTTCCAATGGCGTGATATATCCCATGTCTTTCTCACTTCGTCATCGATTAAAGGATTATAATGCTGAAGACTTGCACCAAAACCCTCAATTTCCAAGGAAGTCCATACGACAAATTGTAAAATGGCAGACGATTGGTTCGACCAAATCGGAAAATTTTCGGCATACGGTTTGAATTGTTCTTGAAGCCTATTTATTATTGCCTGGTCTTCAAAGAATAAAACCGTACCATAACCATTTATAAATGACTTCATTTTTTCTTCAGTTTTTTCAAAATCTTTATCACCGACTGCTTTTCTTAATGTTTCTTTCGTGATATCCCATAATAGGTCGTGGTTTTGACCAGTTAAAACAATCACTCTTGCACTTTGGGAGTTGAACGCTGAAGGGGAATATTGAACGGCATGATCGATAACTTCTTTAATCCTTTTATTAGGGACAACACGCTCCTTACTAAGGGAATAATAAGAGCGTCTATCTTCAATTGCGCTAAAAAAATCTTTAACCATATATCACACCTCCATTCTTTATACCGATTTATTTTGACCTGATTTTATTATTTTATGATAAGTGAATACGGCTGAAATTATTTGAATGAAAATGGTTGACAATTATATCACTGTCGTTTATCTTTAAATCAAGATATTTGTATTAAAAGTATTATGTTAGGTTAAATACCTTGAATTCAAGATATTATTTACGAATTAATTCAACACCGTAAGGGGAAATTTATAAAGATAGGAGTGGTACGGATGGAATTAAAAGGATTACATCATGTTTCGGCTATTACAGCTAACGCGGGAAATAACTTTGAATTCTACACAAAAGTCTTAGGGATGCGATTAATCAAAAAAACGGTGAATCAAGATGATGTTCGTGTGTATCACTTATTTTATGGAGATCAAATTGGTTCCCCGGGTACGGAATTGACGTTTTTTGAAATTCCCAATGCTGCCCGCACTCATGAGGGAAACAATAGCATTTCTGAAATTTCTTTAAGGGTGAGAGATGATAAAGCGCTAGAATATTGGAAAAAACGGTTTGTGGAATTCAATGTTGAACATGAAGAAATATCGAGCCGTTTTGAAAGGAAGGTGCTTTCTTTTAAAGATCCTGAAGGGCAGAGGATTCTTCTGGTTTCCGATCAGGATAATAACGGCGTTCAAGGAGGATTACCGTGGGATGGAAGCCCGGTACCGCAAGAGTTTTTCATCCTTGGATTAGGACCAGTAAAACTTACTGTACCCAATATTGAACAAACAGAAAGTGTCCTTACCGGGGTATTGGGATTCAGGAAATTAGGCACATACCCATCCTCAATTAGGGGACAAAATCCGATTGTCGTTTACGAGACAGGTGCAGGAGGAACAGGAGCGGAACTCCATATTGAAGAAAGGAATGACATACCTCGGGAAAGGTTGGGGAGGGGTGGAGTACACCATGTTGCCTTCCGGGTGGATAATGAAGAAGAATTGAGAAAATGGATAGAGAAAATTAGTGAATCGAAATTCGTGAACTCGGGCTATGTGGACCGCTTTTATTTTCGTTCACTCTATTTTAGGGAGCCGAATGGCATATTATTTGAACTAGCTACTGATGGACCTGGTTTTGCAGTGGATGAAGCAGAGCAGCACCTAGGTGAGAACCTTGCCCTGCCACCTTTTTTAGAATCGAAAAGAAAGGATATTGAATCGAATTTAAAACCACTGAATACAAAATCAACAAATTAATTAACGGGAAGGAAGTAATGGGCATGCAAAAGCAAAATGCTGGAATACATCATATAACCGCAATTGTTGGCAATCCTCAAGAGAATGTGGATTTTTATGCTGGAGTATTGGGAATGCGTATGGTGAAGAAAACCGTTAATTTTGATGATCCAGGCACCTATCATTTATATTTCGGAGATGAATCAGGTTCACCGGGCTCTATCATCACTTTCTTTCCTTGGCCTGAAGCATACCGAGGTACAATTGGCTCTGGACAAGTGGGGATTACAACATATGCCGTTCCGGAAGGGTCAATGGGCTTCTGGGAAATGCGTTTGGGTAAATTTAACATAGACTTTGAAAAGGTTTCACGTTTCGGTGAGGAATATCTGGAATTTCAAGACCCGCATGATTTGAAACTTGAGCTGGTTGAGCGTAAAGAAGGTAAAAATAGCGAGTGGTCATTCGGCGGTGTACCAGCTGATAAGGCAGTCAAGGGATTCGGCGGTGCCGTATTATTGACGTCAAAACCGATCAAAACGATGGAACTATTAGAGGAAGTGATGGGCCTGCAAAAGATTGGGGAAGAGGGCGATTACATCCGCTTCAAATCCACATCGGACATCGGAAATTTGATAGATGTTAAAAAAACGGTTTTGCCAAATGGAAAAATCGGAGTGGGAACTGTCCATCATCTTGCATGGCGTGCAAGCGATAATGAAGATCATAAAGAATGGAGGGAGCATATCGCAAACCATGGCTATGGTGTGACACCCTTTAAAGACCGTCAATACTTCGATGCCATTTATTTTCGGGAAGATGGAGGCATACTCTTTGAAGTTGCCACAGATCCACCCGGCTTTGCTCATGATGAAACGAAGGAAACGATGGGCAGTAAATTAATGCTGCCGCCATGGTTGGAAGAAAAAAGGGGAATTATGGAGAAAACGTTACTGCCGGCAGTGCCGAGAGTACTAGAGGAGGATAAATGATGAAGCATATTTTTCAACAAGGAAGTAATCCAGAAGCTCCGTTACTTTTGCTTTTACATGGCACTGGAGGAACGGAAACTGATCTCTTGCCATTATCGGAAATGGTTTCACCGGGTTCATCCGTATTGAGCGTACGGGGAAATGTACTTGAAAACGGAATGCCCCGTTATTTCCGCCGTTTAGCTGAAGGGGTTTTTGATGAAGAAGATTTGATCTTCCGTACGAAGGAGCTTTATGACTTCTTGGAATTTGCGTCCGGCCAATATGATTTCGATCGTGACAAAGTGGTAGCATTAGGTTATTCTAATGGTGCAAATATAGCGGCAAGTTTGATGTTCCATTTCGAAGGGGCACTACAGGGAGCGATTCTTCATCATCCAATGGTGCCAAGACGTGGGATTGCTTTACCCCCCCTTTCGGATATACCAGTATTTATTGCTGCAGGTAAAAACGATCCGATTTGCCCGGCACAAGAAACTGATGAACTTAATCAAATTTTACTGCAAGCTGGTGCTAGGGTGGATATTCACTGGGAAAATTACGGTCATCAGTTAACACGTTCAGAAGTCGAGGCAGCAGGTTCATGGTTTCATAAGAACTTTATATAAGAATGAAAGAGGGAATGAAGATGATTTCAGTTAATCCTGAAAGTCTGACTGAACGGGAAAATTATAAGTTTTTGACTGGAAGCATTATACCGAGACCTATAGCCCTGGTTACGACACAATCCGAAACCGGTACAATCAATATAGCGCCGTTCAGCTTTTTCAACATAGTCAGTTCCAATCCTCCGATGATTTCCATTTCTGTTCAACGGAAAGAAGGAGTTTCAAAGGACACAGCCCGAAATGCAATTCAAACAGGTGAATTCGTTGTTCATATCACTGATGAAAATAATGTTGCTGATGCAAATCGAACGGCCAAGGAACTCCCCTCTGACGAAAGCGAATTGGGTCTTACTAATTTCACGACGGCTGTTAGTGATAAGGTATCCGTACCTGGATTGCAAGAAGCGAAGGTACGCTTTGAATGTACATTGGAGCATACGTTACCATTGGCAGGTTCCCTGGATAAACCTGGTTGTGATTTATTGATAGGGAAAATAGTCTGCTATCATATAGAGCAAGATATTTACCATAATGGCCGAATTGACCAGAATGGGCTAAAACCTGTAGCAAGATTAGCGGGTCATACTTATACAAAACTTGGGGAATTATTTGAAATAGAACGTCCTTAAGGGAAAAGAAAAAAATGGCGTCATCTTTTAAGATGTCGTCAATTTTTTAAACCAAATTTATCCCGGTTAACTTTATCTGCAATTTTAATACGGTGAGCGACAGTTCCAAAGACTAGCAATCATTTCAATGCCGGAGGTCATGATTGTTGGAATATAAAAGAAAGTCTTTACAAACGAAACAAAACTTGACAAATTTTTCATAGATTGATAAAGTTATAAAAAAATAATTTCTTATCCAGAGAGGTGGAGGGACTGGCCCTATGAAACCTCAGCAACAGGTCTATAAAGACACTGTGCTAATTCCAGGGGGTGAAACCTTGATAGATAAGACCGTACGTGTTTATTTGTCAGTAACGCACTCTTTTTTAGAGTGCGTTTTCGTTTTTTCTGGATGCAAGATTAAGGAGAGTAAAATGGAGAACAAAAGGAAGCATGATTTTCAAAGGCAAATGCAAGCAAGGCATATAATAATGCTATCGCTTGGCGGGGTGATTGGAACTGGTTTATTCTTAAGTTCGGGTTATACGATTCACCAGGCTGGCCCGTTTGGCACCATCCTTTCGTATCTGATTGGAGCATTAGTGGTTTATCTAGTCATGTTATGTCTAGGTGAACTGGCAGTACATATGCCCGAGACAGGTGCGTTTCATAGCTACGCAGCCAAATATATCGGACCAGGGACAGGGTATACAGTAGCCTGGTTGTACTGGCTAACTTGGACTGTTGCACTAGGTTCGGAATTCACGGCTGCAGGATTGTTGATGCAGAGATGGTTTCCATCAATAAGTGTCTGGATATGGAGTGCTCTATTTGCCATTTTGGTCTTGGCATTAAATGTGTGGACCGTTAAGTTTTTCGCTGAATCCGAATTCTGGTTTGCGTCCATAAAGGTATTTGCTATTGTGATATTTATTATTCTGGGAGCTGCGGCAATGGTAGGTTTTATTCCAATAATTAATTCACAATCAGCTCCGTTATTTTCCAATTTCACAAGTGCAGGTTTATTTCCGAATGGTGCTTTTGCCATTCTAATGACGATGCTCGCGGTGAATTTTGCATTTTCCGGAACTGAATTAATCGGAATTGCAGCTGGAGAAACTGTGAATCCAGAAAAAACGATACCAAAGGCAATCCGTATGACATTATGGAGATTGATTATCTTTTTTGTAGGAACCATCGTTGTTTTATCCGCATTATTGCCTATTTCGGATGCAAGCGTTTTAGAGAGCCCCTTTGTTACAGTTCTGGAACGGATCGGAATGCCATATGCAGCGGATATTATGAACTTTGTTATATTAACTGCCATTTTGTCTGCTGCAAACTCAGGACTATATGCCTCATCCAGGATGCTTTGGTCACTTGCAGATAAGAAAACTATATCACCAATATTTGCAAAATTGACAAAACGGGGTGTTCCGGTAAATGCAGTCATTTTCAGTATGTTGGGCGGTGGTTTAGCCCTTTTCTCGAGTATTATTGCACCGGATACAGTATACATAGTGCTTGTATCCATTTCCGGACTAGCCGTGGTTGTAGTTTGGATGAGTATTAGCGCGTCACAGTTTCTATTTCGCAGACGATTTATAAAAGATGGAAATTCAGTAAATGATTTGGCTTATCATACACCTTTATATCCACTCGTACCTATCGTTTCTTTTATGCTATGTCTTGCCTCTTGCATAGGAATTGCATTCGATCCTACACAACGAATTGCACTATATTGTGGCATACCTTTTATTTTGTTTTGCTATGGAAGTTATTATCTGACACAAACTATAAAGAAAAGAGGAGTAAAACATGAAGAATAAAATCAACCCAATTGACGCAATTTTACGAGATCATTCAGTCATGATTTTGGATGGAGCTTTAGCTACAGAGCTTGAAAGGCATGGGTGTGATTTGGACGATCCCCTGTGGTCTGCTCATGTATTGCTTGAAAATCCAGAAGTGATTTATCAGGTTCACTCTGACTACTTTCGTGCGGGTGCTGACTGTGCTATAACGGCAAGCTACCAAGCAACAGTTGAAGGTTTCGCCCTACGAGGAATACAAGAAAAAGAGGCTTTGGAGCTAATCCGGAAAACGGTTTTACTTGCAAGAAAAGCAAGAGATGAATTTTGGAAGGAAGAATATCAAACGATTAGACCTAAACCATTGGTTGCTGCATCAGTCGGACCTTATGGGGCTTATCTTGCAGATGGTTCAGAGTATGTAGGGAACTATGGTGTTTCAGAAGAAACTTTAGCGGCATTTCATCGCTCACGAATATCAGCTTTGATTGATGCAGGAGCTGATATTTTAGCATTTGAAACGATTCCTTCCCTGCAGGAAGCAAAAGTATTACATTCAATATTGAAAGATTATCCAGAAGTCTATGCTTGGCTATCCTTTTCGTTGAAAAATGAAAAAGCGATAAGTGACGGTACCTTGCTGGAGGAATGTACGAGATTGTTTGGGGACAGTGAGCAAATTGCAGCAATTGGCATCAACTGTGCGCCTGTATCAAGTATCACGGAAGCCATACAGGTGTTGCGTGCAAACACGCATAAACCAATTATTGTTTATCCGAATTCTGGTGAATCATATAATCCAGAAACTAAAACATGGCATGGTCAAGAATCATGTAACAGGCTCGACCTGAAATCTGAAGAATGGCACCATGCAGGGGCACGTTTAATTGGAGGATGTTGCAGAACGGCACCTCATCATATTGCAGACATTTCAAGAAAGTGGCGACCTTCCGTGGTAGTATCCTCCTAGCCCTTTTTCTGTTATCACTCTGTTATAAGTTATAAGTAGTGGGGAAACCCTTAAATAAAAAGAACAGGAAGCGTCATAAACAGGCGGTTCCTGTTCTTTTTGAGCTCTTTATTCAGATTCGAGTTATTTGAAAAGGCCAAATTGCTTATTAATTCTTGGCCTTTCAGAAATAAGTCGCTCGAGAACGGAAGTGAAGGATCGTTTTAGGTTGACTCATACCTTTTATTTTTTGTCACAAAGCAGTTCGTCTGAAAAAGAATCCTGCTGCAAAAAGTAGTAAAAAGAGAAATTAAATCATATTTTTTTCGTGCTTGGGAAAACTATACAAACAATGAATAGAAAGGAGAGAATGAGTTATGAGTCGTGGTAAAAATTTTAATCACAAAGAAAAAGGACATCCAGGAAATTTACCCAATAATAGAATTAGCGAAGAGAAGGAACACAGCCGCCAGTATGAACAGATTGAGGATATTGTCACACATGAAGCTTTCAAAAATCGGGAAAAAGAAGATGAGATGCCTTAATATATTGAGGTGCAGTATATCTGTTGAGACATTATATTGAGCAATTTTCCATTACTTTAAGGATTATTAAATTGCGCATTCCAATAATAGAAGCACATGAATTAAAGACGTAACTTCCTCTTCATGTTGCTTCTTATTTTTGGCTTTATATACGGGGGAAAACCATGAGTTTTGCTATGGTTTTTTCTTTCGTTGCAAATAAATAAAGAGGGGAAATCGGAGATTAAACTTAAATCAATCTTCCCTTGATGGAAATAGAAGTAAGCAATAGTGGAAAACAGAATGATGATGATGGATGACATTTAATAAGCCGACTTTCTTCTAATTAATTAATAAAACTGAAATTTCTAGTCTTGGGGGAATATTAGAATTCCCAAAGCTACTAAGACCAGTTAGTAAGTATGATCTACATATTCTCTTGTCATCCAGAAATAATTAAGGGTAGCGTCAAAAGGGCGAACTTAACGATTAATTAAAACCAGGCCGACTTATCCTAACTGTTTAAAAACACTGAAAATTCTCAGGCAGGTTAGCTTTTTAGATATAAATCATGCCAGGTAAACCTGCTATGTTTCGTTTTGTTTATCGCGATTTATTTCCACTTCTCGTTTAGCTCTAATAAAAGCGATGAATTGAATCGTTTCTTCTTCAGAAAGAGAGATTCCATCGACAGCTAGCTCCATATTTGGTAAATCCGTTAATTCCATGACTTGAGGTGACTCCGCGGAAATATCTTTAGGCAGAAAAGCTGGATAATCCACTCGACCTAGAATGTAATCGGTGGATGTATCATATATGCCTGCTAATAATTTAATCGTCTCTAATGAAGGGCGGCGATGGCCCGACTCGTAACCTGCATAGGTACTCTTGGCGATTCCGAGTCTGTCAGCGGTATATTGCAAAGACCACCTTTTGGCTTTCCTTAATGTAGTTAATCTATTTATTATCATTATTATTACTCTCCTTATATATAAATCCATTATAACATCATATTGAAATAAGTGTACGCGTAATGAATAACTTTAGCTTGATTTCACTCTGAAACATGACTATAATAACATGTGGTGTACGCGTAACATGTACATTTTCAACTAAATATCCTTTTCTGGGATGATAAGAATAATTGTGAAACAGGAGGCTTTATAGGGGGTAGTATATTGGAGAACTTGAAGTCAAAAATGAAGAAGTTGATGTTGTTTACAACAGGTGGTACAATTGCATCGTTAGAAGGAGAAAATGGACTTGTTCCAGAGATGAAAGCTGACGAAATTTTAGGTCACCTACCGGGATTGGACTTACTATGTAAGATTGATAGTAAGCCTTTGATGAATATTGATAGTACAAATATGCAGCCGGAAGATTGGACAGAAATGGCACAATCCATCCATGAGCACTATCATGATTATGATGGCTTTGTGATTACCCATGGAACAGATACAATGGCTTACACTTCAGCTGCGCTCTCATATATGTTACAAGATTTAGGGAAACCAATTGTCATTACAGGTTCTCAAATCCCAATTTCTTTCAAAAAGACAGATGCCAAAAGAAATATCTCTGATGCGATTCGGTTTGCTTGTGAAGATATTGGAGGAGTATATGTTGTTTTTGATGGTAGAGTCATCCAGGGTACTAGGGCCATTAAATTGAGAACGAAAAGCTATGATTCGTTTGAAAGTATTAACTATCCTTATATTGCTTCCATATTCAAAGATAAAATCGAGTATCTAAAGCCAGTTCATTCACCAAAGAAAAAGGAAGCTAAGTTAGATGCTTCCCTATGTACTGATGTTGCTTTGGTTAAGCTGCATCCCGGTATTAAGCCTGAATTCTTTGATTTTCTGAAAAATCAATGTCAGGGAATCGTAATTGAAAGTTATGGAAGCGGCGGTATTCCATTTCAAGGAAGAAATATTTTAGAGAAATTGAATGAGTTGGTCGAGTGTGGAATATCCGTAGTCATTACTACCCAATGTTTAGAAGAAGGGGAAGATATGGATATTTACGAAGTGGGAAGAAAAGTAAACAAGAATGTCATCATTCGTTCCAGAAATATGAATACAGAAGCCATCGTTCCTAAGTTGATGTGGATATTAGCCAAGACACGGGATCCAATAAAAGTGAAGGAAATGATGGAAACACCGATTGCAGAGGACATTACATTATAGAACAAACAAAGGGGCAAGAGGAAATGTTGATAGAAGAGAGAACATACCGAATCGAGAAAGACTTTCTTGGGGAAAAGGAAATTCCGGCTGAAGTTTATTACGGAATACAAACGCTACGCGCTGTAGAAAATTTTCCAATTACCGGTTACAAAGTAAATGAAGAAATGATCCGTGCACTAGCTATGATTAAAAAAGCAGCCGCTTTAGCAAATATGGATACCAAACGGTTATATGATGGTATTGGAAGCGCTATCGTCAAAGCTTCTGATGAAGTGATCGATGGAAAGTGGCATGAATATTTCATCGTTGACCCAATTCAAGGCGGCGCGGGTACATCGATGAATATGAACATTAATGAAATCGTTGCCAACCGAGCGTTAGAACTTATGGGACACAAAAAAGGTGATTATGTACATGTTAGTCCAAATAGCCATGTTAATATGTCGCAATCAACGAATGACGTATTTCCAACTGCCATTCATTTATCGACACTACGACTTTTGGAGCAATTGTTACAAACAATGACTAAGATGAGTACGGTTCTAAAGAATAAAGCAAAACAATTTGATCATGTTATCAAAATGGGACGGACACATCTTCAGGACGCAGTGCCAATTCGCCTCGGTCAAGAATTCGAGGCATACAGCCGCGTGTTGGATCGGGATATAAAACGAATCAGTCAATCACGTCAACATTTATATGAAGTGAATATGGGAGCAACAGCAGTGGGAACGGGATTGAACGCAGATCCGCGTTACATTGAAAATGTTGTTACATATTTAGCTGAAATCAGTAACTTGCCGCTTGTAGGAGCAGAACATTTAGTAGATGCAACCCAAAATACGGATGCATATACTGAAGTGTCCGCTTCATTGAAAGTATGTATGATGAATATGTCTAAAATCGCTAATGATTTACGTTTGATGGCTTCAGGACCAAGAGCGGGATTAGGAGAAATCACACTTCCGGCTCGTCAACCAGGTTCATCGATCATGCCAGGAAAAGTAAATCCAGTAATGCCAGAATTAATTAATCAAGTCGCTTTCCAAGTGATCGGGAACGATAATACGATTTGCTTAGCATCAGAAGCAGGACAACTAGAGTTGAACGTAATGGAGCCAGTGCTTGTATTCAATTTATTGCAATCAATCAGCATTATGAACAATGCTTTCAATGTCTTTACAGATTATTGTTTAGAAGGCATTGAAGCTAATGAGCAACATTTAAAAGATTATGTCGAACAAAGTGTTGGAGTGATTACAGCAGTCAATCCGCACCTTGGGTACGAAGTGGTTTCACGTATTGCGCGTGAAGCGATATTAAAAGGCAAATCAGTTCGCGAACTTTGTTTACAATATGATGTGTTGACAGAAGAAGAATTGGATTTGATTCTAAATCCTTATGAGATGACAAAGCCCGGTATAGCGGGAGCTTCCCTTTTTGATCGGCAATAACCCGTATATTAGTGGAAAACATTAATCTATATGATTTTTGATATAATGACTATGCCTTTAGGACCGTTGGTATAAAGGCATAGTCATTATTTATATACATTCTAATATGAAATTTTCCTCAAACATCCGTTAACTGCTAACGGGCATTAAAGACTGAATATTCAATCTCTTTACCGTCAATCTAAACATGGAGGGGTTTAACTATTATAGAAACCCCATCCCCCTTAGAATATATCTAGGGGGAATGGGGAAGCTTGAGCTCAATAATATGCCTGTATTAGCCCTTTACTACTTCCTGTCCACGAACATTCCATGTAAATCCAAATACCACTACTGCCAGAACACAAGAAATCGTTATTAATGTAAAATCTGCATTCCCAGCCTGCAAAGTCAACTGCAAATCCCATAATAGCATTAGCCGCTACAGATCCACCTAAATATCCAAATAAGCCAGTCAGCAAACCTGCTGGAAATAAATACTTTGCATTGCTTCGGCCTGACACAGATCAAATGTGGCTCTCTTGAAATGACTTAATCGGATAAAATATTTATTTAAAGGTTTTTTTCTGAATGAATGGTATGTGTCCAGAGTTCCAATGAATATTAATGGTAAAAGTAAAACCAATGGAATGACATACGCAATTTTCATCTTTGTTAAGATATTTAAAAAAATGTAATTAGTCATTTCCAGGTGGAAAGGAATGATAACTTTGAAACAAGTGAATCGTTTTATCCAAAGCTTTACATTTCTGATACTCGCATTTCTCATGTTTAGTGGGCAGGCTGCTTTTGCTTCATCAGATTCATTAACATCACAATCCACGCCAGACCTTTTGATACGGCAGATCATGGGTTTAGCTTATGAATCCCAGCAAACCATTAACAGGGCCTATTTTCTGTAGGTGATTCGTTGAAGAAAGTGGAAAAAGCGCACCGGAAGATTTAAGTACTGTTGCGGCCAATTATTGGTCCCATAATGTCCGATTCCTCTATGACGGTTCAACAGGTAGAAAGACGATTACCGCCATTGATGATTTTGACCCTCCATTGCAAACCATTCAATTATCCATGTTGAAGGAATTGACTGGTGAACCTGTAAGTGAAGTGGAGCAAGAAGGGATGTACTATGTCACCTATACCGATTACGCAAATTATAAAGTGGTCTTCGTGTTTGAAAGCGCCTGGATTAATCCAGATCCAAGATTGAATATGTATACTGTTGAATTTGTGTCAGATTAATAAGTAACACGACAAAAAAGGATCGTCCCTTTATTGTGAAGGCGATTCTTTGATGGTTGGAGATCTTTAATAAACCATAACTATATAAAGTCCTGAGCCGTTATTATCTTTTAATGGTTTATTGTATATAAAACAGCACCACCGGGAGAATTTGTTTAAGAATCTGATCTAACCGTTCTAATCAATATTGTTCAGCCATACATTAAAAAGATGTAAGTAGAATGATTAAGGGGGAACTGCTTTGTCAGAAGGTGTGCATAGTATCATTTTACCTGTTTCAATAAAAACGGTATGGGGATTTGTCAGTGTCATAGATCGTTGGGCACCTCTTGTCCCAGGATATATCAATCATGAGATGATAAATGAGGGGACACTTATTTGGGAGTTTAAAAGCGAATTGGGATTAATGAAGAAGAAAATTAAACTTGAAGTGAATATATTGGAATGGATGGAACCCGATAAGGTAACATTTAAACTTAAGGGATTAAATGAAAAATTTGAGGGACATGGCTATTTTTTAGCAGAAGACTGCGGAATTGGACAGACTAAAATGACTGGCTGCCTGGCGATTACGGCAAAAGGAGCCAAAGCCCCTATCGTCAATGCTTTGTTAAAAACCTACGTTCCCCAAATGACGATCGAGTTTTCTGAGGCAGTTGCACAAAGTCTCCTTGTACAAAAATAGAAATTACATATTCGAGCTATCATTATTGGATATTGGCACTTGACAATTATACCTTAGTGGTATGTATTATAAATTGTAAGATTTTTATCAAGCCTTCAATTCAATGAATGGGTTTTTGATTGATGTCTGGATAGGATTCATAAGTATTAGGCAGGATAGGAGGCCTCACATGGAATATGATAAGCAGGTTAAAAATAGAGTGAAGCGAATTGAAGGACAGCTTCGTGGGATATTGAAAATGATGGAGGAAAACAAAGATTGCAGAGATGTAGTAACGCAGTTATCTGCCACTAGATCTGCAATCGATAGGACAATTGGAGTAATTGTAAGTTCCAATCTTGTAGAATGTGTCAGGGAGGCTAATGAATCCGGAGAAAAGACTCCCGAAGAGCTAGTGAAAGAAGCTGTGAATTTATTAGTGAAAAGCCGGTAAGCAATTATATTTTATTGTTATTGTTTAATTGAAATTTTTAAGACAATTATTATAAGACAACCTGACCAATCTGAGAATTTTTAGTGTCCGGGGTGGATGGATTATTTTAAGATGGGCCTCTACAGGAAGAGGTCCATTTTTGTGAATTCTCTGTTTTCATTTCTGATAAGCAAATCCTTTGATATAAAGAATTTGCATGGTATCCTTAAAGGGATAAAAATTGAGTGAGGGTATACTATGGAATTTACGCATGTTACATCGGTTTTGCTCGGCCTCGTCATCATTCTAAATATTTTATTTGCCACGATTGTCATATTTTTTGAAAGAAGGGAAGCGAGCACGACCTGGGCTTGGTTATTGGTGTTATATTTTCTACCTGTAGCCGGTTTTATTTTATATCTCCTTTTTGGTACGAGTTTAAGACACGCCCACTTATTCCAATGGGAGGACAAGAAGAAAATCGGGATTGAAGAAATCCTTGATAAACAGATGGAAGAGCTTTCAACGAATCATTTTCCTTTTCGAAATGCTTCTTCAAGTAATTACCGTGATTTGATTTATATGCATCTCAGGAACAATGATGCCGTGCTTACTGAAGATAATCAAGTCGATATTTTTACGGAAGGAAAAAATAAGTTTGACCAGCTTTTTAAAGATATTGAAGCGGCCGAAAACCATATACATATACAATACTATATCATTCAAAGGGACGGCCTGGGTAAACGATTCATTGAAGCTTTGACTAAAAAAGCGAATGAAGGCGTCAAAGTTCGGCTGCTTTATGACGAACTGGGCTCTAGGGGGATGACTAAACGTTTCTTCAGGGAATTTAGGCAGGCTGGAGGAAGAGTAGAGGCATTCTTTCCATCCAAATTAAAATTTATAAATTTACGGCTGAATTTCCGTAACCATCGAAAGCTCGTCATCATAGATGGGAAAATAGGGTATGTTGGAGGCTTTAATGTTGGGGATGAGTATTTAGGGCTTAATCCAAAATTCGGTTTTTGGCGTGATACACACCTTCGAATAAAGGGATCGGCTGTCAAAGCCATTCAAACCCGTTTCATCCTGGATTGGAATCAGGCATCAAAACACCATGATATAACTTATCAGCCTCATTATTTCCCTATTGTAAAACCTCAAGGCAATATAGATTTGCAAATAGTGACAAGTGGGCCGGATTCTGAATGGGGAACAAATTAAAAATGGCTATATTAAATTAATTTCTTCAGCAAAGAAATCGATTCTCATTCAAACACCTTACTTTATACCGGATGCAAGTTTATTGGATGCACTCCGAATTGCCAGCTTATCAGGGTTAGATGTGAAAATCATGATTCCGAATAAACCTGATCACCTTTTCGTTTATTGGGCAACAACTTTCAATGCAGGGCAGTTATTAAGAGCGGGAGCTAAGATATACATCTATGATAACGGCTTTATTCATGCGAAGATGATCGTTGTAGACGAAGAGGTCTCCTCGGTGGGGACAGCTAACATTGATGTCCGTAGTTTTAAATTGAACTTTGAAGTCAATGCTTTCATTTATGATGAAGGAATGGCCGAAACACTGACAAGGATTTTTTATAAGGATGTCGAAGTCTGCAGGCAGCTTACAATTGTAGAGTTTGAAAAGCGTTCAAAGTGGATTCGTTTTAAAGAGTCCATTGCAAGGCTGGTATCACCCATTTTATAATTTTTAAAGTAATCGGACCATTATTGTATGGACCGAACAGACTGTAGACAAATTCGAAAGCGAGTTTGACTGCAGTTTTTTTCTTTGAAAAAGGTTCCAGTTGATTTCAGGAATCCGCGCCCTTTCCGCCGACTGTCTGCCAAGTCTCCTCGCCGCAAGCGTCTGTGGGGACTCGGCAAGCCAGTATTTCGGCAGGAGTGTCGCAAATTTCTTCAATCCAATGTGGGTTTCATAAAACAGTAAAAAATCATAAAGTTTAACCTAGTCTTGTTTTATGATCATGGTTCGGGGTTAGGCCATTCCGAACTCCGTTTTGGTACAATAGTTTATATCCACAAAAGGGGGAAATGCCGTGAAAACGTTTATAATCACAGGAGCTTCAAAAGGTTTAGGTGCTGCCATTGCGAAAGGGTGTTTGCAGATGAGTGATCATTGCATTTTAGTTTCCCGTACAGGCCATCCTGAAATGCAGAGGATGGCTGACCGATCCGAAACGAAACTTACATTTATTTCGATGGACTTGAATGAAACGGAAAAGTTACCTTCCTTAGTCAATGAGATTCTTGCTGCTGTCGATGAAACAAGTGACATTTACTTCATTAATAATGCAGGTGTCATTGAACCGATAAAGCCGGTAGGAAACCTTGGTATGGTAAATTTGGAAACAAGCATGCGGGTGAATTTCATGGCACCCATCGTATTGACTGATGAATTCGTTAAACAGACAAGGGACTGGAATATAAAGAAGGTAATGGTCAACATATCTTCAGGTGCAGCAAAAAAACCTTATCATGGTTGGGCAGCCTATTGCAGTACTAAGGCGGGGCTAGAAATGTTCACACGGGTTGCAGGGTTGGAACAGGATAAAACGTCTTTCCCTACGTCCCTCATATCTTTTTCACCAGGTGTAATGGATACGGAGATGCAAGGGACAATCCGGTCAGCAGACGAACGGGACTTTTCCGATCGAGTCAAATTTCATGAATATAAAAAGGAGAGGGCATGTTAAGAAGCCCCGAATTTGTGGCAGATAAACTTTTGCAGCTTCTTGAAACGGAAGATTTGGAGAATGGGAAGTTCTACGATATCAAGAATTTACTTTGATGTATAGAAGTATGTGAAACAAAAAATCAACTGATGGCATATAGCGTGGGGTTGTCCATTTGGACAGCCTCTTTTTTAATTATCCTTTATTCCATTAAAAATAACGTCTAAAAAGCCAGGATATCATCATTAGGAAATGTGATAATTCGTTCTATCCAATTACCTGAATAACATAAACTTTTTTGGAGGGAGTTTGGAGGGTTTTGAATGACGATCATTATTGTGAAAAAAGGTGACAGTCTTTGGGAAATTGCCATGAAAAATAAAGTTGACCCATCGAAGATAATTGAAGTCAACGGATTGGAATCGACAGCTTTGGTTCCTGGCCTGGCATTGTATATACCTGATGAAAAAGCGGTGAATCGAAGGTATATAATTAAAAGTCAGGATACCCTCACTAGAATCGGCAGTCGTTTTGGAACGAGTGCAGCGGCAATCATGGAGGAAAATCCAGGAATCGTTGCAAACTCGCTAATAGTAGGTACGGAACTTTTGATTCCGTCTCCTTACAAAAATCAATTGATTACGCTGGGTTTTGCCTTCCCGACTTCAGGTGGAGTAGTATTTGAAACACTTGAGGGGAATGGTGATAAATTATCCTATTTAGCCATCGTAGCTTATTCGTTTACAAAGGAAGGAAACGCATTCGTTGATGGTGATGATCTCCCACTTATCGCGAAATGCGAGCAGACCGGGGTGAAGCCGCTACTGATGATACGGAACTTTCAAGGTGGTGATTTTGATGCTGATTTGGCGGGTGATGTCCTTGCCAGTTCAGTATACAGAGCGAATTTAATCAATAGTATGCTGAATTTCGTTAAGGAGAAAGGTTATGGGGGCGTCAGTATGGACATCGAATTCATCCCACCTGCCAGGCGTTCCGATTATGTACATTTTTTAAAAGAATTAAAGGAGGGGTTGAACGAACTGATCCTGCATGTGAACGTACATGCAAAAACAGCGGATAATCCTGATAATCGAATTGTAGGCGGCCATGATTATCGAGGGATCGGAGAGGCAGCCGACCTTGTTGCGGTGATGACCATTGATTATGGGTATCCAACTGGACCGCCTGAACCCATTTCCCCACTTTGGTGGATGGGCGAGGTTCTTCGTTATGCTTTGTCGAATATACCTGAGTATAAACTGCAGTCGGCATTTCCTATGTATGGATACGATTGGATAGTACCAAGCCACGAGACGAAAGCTTTATCAGCTCAAAATGCCCAAAATCTTGCCATTGCAACTGGCGCTGAAATAACTTTTGACACCTCAGCGGCTTCACCTACCTATTCTTATCGAAGGGAGAATTCGAACCATGTCGTTTGGTTTGAAGATATTCGATCGATAAGCGCAAAATATGAAATGATTGATGCAAATGAATTGATAGGTGCAACTTATTGGCAGATTGGTTTGGAATTCCCGCAGAATTGGGGGTTTATAGATAAGAATATCTGGATTATCAAATAGAATGAATGGGTGCAGGCGGTGAAAAGAAGTGTTATATATTTTTTACCTCGTTTGGTTGTGCAACTTTTATCAGGGGCAAGCCAATCACACCGAGCAAGATTTTAAAAAGAGACAATATTGTTCGACGGGCCTTGAAACCATAAAAAGGAGCCATGGAAAACCGAGGGCACTGAAAAAGTCCCTTCCGGGCAATAGAGGTAGATTTCTTAGTTTATTCTGAGGAACTCTACCTTTTTTTGTTTTATAATCAAGGTAATAAATTTATGTGGGTGAGTACGATGATTCAAAAACAAACGTCTATGGTTTTTAGTCCGTATATGGCCATTTATGATGTAGTGGTTCCAAAGGATAACAGGTTACGCAAGATCAATGAACTTATTGACTTTTCTTTTGTGTTGGAAGAATTGAGGGACAACTACTGTCTTCATAACGGCAGGAATGCTGTCGATCCAATACGTATGTTTAAATACTTGCTGCTCAAGACCATTCATGACCTATCAGATGTGGATATAGTTGAGCGTTCCAGGTATGACATGTCCTTTAAATACTCTAGAAGATCCAGTTATTGACCCTAGCTCCTTAACGAAATTTCGAAAGCTCCGTTTAAAAGGCATAAACCTTTTGGATATGCTCATTCATAAAACCGTTGAGATTGCGATTGAAAAGGAAATCATTAAAAACAAAACGATTATTGTGGATGCCACCCACACGAAAGCCAGATACAATCATAAGACTCCAAAAGAAATATTGATGGACCAATCTAAAAGATTAAGAAAAGTAATCTATTCGATAGATGAAGAGATGAAAAAAAAATTCCCATCCAAAACCACTACTGATGTATTGCAGGATGAAATTACTTATTGCCAGAAGCTCATCGAGGTAGTGGAAACAGAAGGGCGTATCACCCAATATCCAAAGGTAAAAGAGCAGTTAAATCTATTAAAGGAAACGGTATCGGATGATATCGAACAGTTAAGGATCTCCAAAGATCAAGATGCCAAGATTGGCCACAAGAGTGCTGACTCTTCTTTCTTTGGATACAAAACACATATTGCGATGAGTGAGGAACGAATCATTACAGCTGCGACTATCACTACAGGTGAAAAAACGGACGGTAAAGAATTAAAGGCATTGATTGAAAAGAGCACGGCTGCCGGTATGGTGATTGAGACCGTGATTGGCGATACAGCTTACTCAGAGAAGGGAAATATTGAATACAGTGAAGAAAATAACATTAAACTAGTCGCAAAATTGAATCCTTCTGTTACACAGGGATTCCGGAAGAAGGAAGAGGAATTTCAATTTAACAAGGATGCAGGAATGTACGTTTGTAAGGCTGGGCATTTGGCTATCAGGAAAGCTCGGCAGGGCAAAAAAGATGTAGCGACGAATCAAACAGATACCTATTACTTCGATGTAGAAAAGTGTAAGATTTGTCCCTTTAAAGAGGGCTGTTATAAAGAAGGAGCGAAAAGCAAGACCTATTCTGTCAGTATTAAATCCAATGAACATACAGAACAGGCTACATTCCAGGAAAGTGAGTATTTTAAAGAAAAATCAAAAGAACGTTATAAAATAGAAGCGAAAAACAGTGAATTGAAACACAGACACGGGTATGATGTTGCAAAATCCTCGGGTCTACTTGGCATGGAATTACAAGGAGCAATGGCTATTTTCACCGTTAACTTGAAAAGAATAATGAAATTAATAGCCTAAAAAAGTGACACACAGAAGCAAAAAAAGGCGATTTCCATTCAAGTATCGAATGAGAATCGTCTTTTTTTAGTTTGGTTTACCGTACTAGTTAGAAAAACGTGAGTTTTTCAGCAGCCTCTGGAAAACCAAGGCTCCTTTTTATGTTGAATCGAATGGAATGCATCATCTAGGAATATTGGATGACTGACTTGACAGTGATTGATCACATTTTTTCCCTTGTAAGTCGTTCCTTTTAAAGGTTGCATAAAGAAAGGCAAGGAATATCAGGGTGGAAGAAAATTGGAACGTTGTTTTGACACTGTATGTTTCCGTTATATAGCCTAATAGTAAGACAGAGCCGGCAAATGTAAGATTGATGACCGCTCCCCAAACGGCATGAATTTTTGCAAGAGTCTTTTCCGAAGCATGGTCTTGGATTAGTTTGGTGTAGACGACTTCCCGGATTTGTTCTGGGAGACCGTAAAGGCATGCCAGCAGCAAAGCCAAAGCTGGAATACTGGTAGTTCCAAAAAGCAGGATCAGCAGTGAACTGAGAAATAGCCCGAAAGTGATGAAGAATCCAATATATTTTTCTAGTAACTTAGCAAAACGGATGACGATCAATCCACTGAAAATCATGCCGACAAAGTAGCTTGTGTTAATGTATCCCCACCACTCTTCACCCAGTTGCAGGTTCTGTTCTACATATATGTAGATAATGGCAGCCACCCACACGCTTGAAGCTAAAGTAGTTATAAAATCAATGGAAATGAGAGTACGGATAGTCGGGATTTGGCGAATCGCAACCCATCCGGATTTAATCGAACCCCAGTTTGACGGAGCTACAGAGTCCGTCGTTTGTTCTGAGACTTGGATTCTCACTGTATAGAACGTTGAAACGGCAAAAAGCATGACCGTAAGCCAAATAATGAAACTGCTGTTGGTACTTATCAATAAGACGGAACCTAGTGGCCACCCTGCTACAAAGATGGTCTGGGTGATGACATTCAAGAAGCCATTCGCTTTCATCCGTTCTTTTATTGGAACTAATTGAGGAACCAAAGCTGCGCTGACCGGGGCAGCGACTCCATCCAATAATGAAATCAACGCAATGAAGAAAATGAAGACAACAGAAAAACCATGATTGAAACTTGTTATATAGATTCCTAGGCAAACGAGTAAGATAGTTTAGATTGCACTAGGATTCTTTTTAAAGGAAACCTGTCGATGACAAGGGGGGCAAGTAAACTGCTGATAAACCGAAAAATCGTTGTAGTGAACGGAAGCAACTCAAATAAAAGGCAGATCCCGTCAAGGTATATAATAGTGAAATCAACCCGACTACATAAAAAATATCCCCTAGATTTGCATACGCCTGACCGATCCAAAGGCATCGAAACGATGTGTTTTTCATGAATACCATCCTTTTCCGAAAATAAAGTTCATGGATATTTAGAATAGTTATTTTTTTTACACTGGATTCACTCCTTAATTTAATAGATTGCATGAGCCGGGTTGGGCTGATTTATATAGATGATTTTACCATAATATGAACATGGGGGTTCTGAAATGCTTGCTGTATATTGAATATGGAATTATACTCCTTAATATATGTAAAAAAGGAGAAAAATTTGATGATTCGACGTTTTGCTTCATATTACCTGCCGCATAAGCGGTTATTCATTATTGATTTCTTCAGTGCAGTGGTCGTGGCTGTACTTGAACTTGCATTTCCGCTAGCTGTTCAGTGGTTTATAGATACACTGCTGCCTGGCGACGATTGGTCTGCAATTGTTTCGGTAAGTGCCGGTTTGTTCCTCCTTTATATCATTAGTACCTTGTTACAGTTCATCGTAGGGTATTGGGGTCACAAATTGGGTATCAATATCGAGACCGATATGCGTGAGGAATTATTTGAGCATGTGCAAAAACAATCTTTTCGTTTTTTTGATAACACGAAAACCGGCCATATCATGAGCCGCATAACCAACGATCTGTTCGATATTGGTGAACTTGCTCACCATGGTCCCGAAGATTTATTCATTGCTTTCATGACTTTCATAGGTGCATTTTGGATTATGTTGACAATCAATGTGAAACTGGCACTCATATCGGTTTGTATTTTACCATTCCTCGTTTTATTAATTGTCATAAGTAATTTAAAGATGAATAAATCATGGAAGAAAATGTATACAGAGGTTGCAGATGTAAATGCCCGTGTGGAAGATAGCGTCTCAGGAGTGAGGGTTGTCCAATCCTTTACTAATGAAACATATGAAATGAAAAGATTTTCTACTAATAATCGCAGATTCCGTAAAGCGAAACTTCTTGGATATAAGGTAATGTCCTTTAGCTTATCAGGCATTTACATGATGACGAGGTTTATGACCCTTGCGGTGTTGGTGATGGGAGCTTGGCTAACTTTTCATGGGCAGCTATCTTATGGTGAACTGGTTGCATTCGTCTTATACGTTAACGTATTATTTAAGCCGATCGACAAAATCAGTGCGTTGATGGAACTCTATCCAAAAGGAATGGCCGGCTTTAAGCGTTTTACGGAACTTCTGGATGTCGCGCCTGATGTCGTGGATAAAAAGGATGCAATAGCGGTAACCACCCTTTTGGGGGATATTTCCTTTAAAGACGTTTCTTTTAACTATGAAGACAAAAAGCCGGTTTTAAAAGGTATTGATCTAACTGTTAAAGCGGGTGAAACCATCGCTTTTGTCGGGCCTTCAGGAGCTGGGAAAACGACCATATGTTCATTGATCCCACGTTTTTAT
Organism: Peribacillus sp. V2I11; assembly: GCF_030817135.1. Taxonomy (NCBI): domain Bacteria; kingdom Bacillati; phylum Bacillota; class Bacilli; order Caryophanales; family Bacillaceae; genus Peribacillus; species Peribacillus sp. V2I11. The sequence goes on from NZ_JAUSYW010000001.1 coordinate 4,798,848, forward strand.
GATGTTAATGCCGGTTCGATTTCCATTGATGGAATTGATATTCGTGAGATGACGAAAAAGTCATTGCGTTCACAAATTGGCATAGTCCAGCAAGACGTGTTTCTTTTCACGGGAACAGTAAAAGAGAACATTGCGTACGGAATGCTTGACGCATCGGATGAACAAATTCAAGAAGCCGCAAGGAAAGCCCATTTAGAGACTTTCATTGAAGGACTTCCAGAAGGCTATGAGACTCAAATAGGGGAACGCGGCTTGAAATTATCGGGTGGACAGAAACAACGAATTGCAATAGCAAGGATGTTTTTGAAGAATCCGCCAATATTAATTCTCGATGAGGCAACCTCTGCACTCGATACCGAGACGGAAAGAATAATTCAGCAGGCTCTTACTGAACTAGCTGAAAACAGAACTACGTTAATCATCGCACACCGATTGGCGACCATTCGGAACGCTGACAAGATCGTGGTTGTTACGGAAGAAGGAATTGCTGAAGAGGGCGGTCACGATGACTTACTTAAGCAGGGGGGCATTTTTGCCAATCTGCATCAATTACAATTCCAAAAATGATGTTGATCAAAAGCTACATGTCCTTTCATTGAGGATATGTAGCTTTTATTAATAGGGTGGAGTTATTTTCATTAAGTGAAATAATTTCAATTCAAGAAAAAAATGAGGGTATGAGATGAGGTAGTCCTTTTCGTTGCCTTATAACTTTATATTTAACCAATGCATCAAGTACCTACTTCTTTACTGTCATACACATTGCATTTTATACAACTGAACTAAGATTCCATGTTGGGATTTAAATTAATGAAGTCACTCCTGCTTCTTTAGTAAGTTCTACGAGGAATAAAGGGGTTGCATCAAGGTCAGCTAACGGTTCAAGCAAAAGCGGGATCGTAAGTAGCTTCCGCACCTGGAAAGCCCTAATTCATTTTAGGCTGTTAGAATCCTAAATTGTTATATTGTAGGGTACGGTATCCGGATATCCCCCAAAACTTATATTTGCTTGCGTCAGTCTATAACTATCTTTATCTTTAAACACATAAGTTGCTCAACTTTTTGATACTCTTCATATTGGCGAGTCGGGACAGTCAGCATTTAACCCGCCAGTTGGTCTAGCAGGCTTGTCAACTGGATTGAACCGCTTATTGATTGGACCATACCGAACTGAATGGCAGTGGAAGTAGGCATCTAGTGACTAACAAACCGAATCACGGGTAATCTAGGTTAGGGAAAATATAATAATGTAGCGGATGTTTAGCAGAAAGGACTTGGAGTTGATCCAGGTCTTTTTTGAATTTGGGTGTATTCAAGTGAAGACGGAAATGACTTCTAAAAGTTGATTCGCGTATTGGCTAACTTTTTTTTGAAGTAGCAGATTCTTAATAAAAGATTAAATAAACTTTGATACAATTCCGCAGATGCAACGTTACCGATTCTTCAAGTTATCCATAAAATAATAATATTTAGTAGATGTTTTGATCTTTGGTAAAAATTGTTAAAATCAATATGGAGGGGTTTGAAGAAGGTTGAAACACCCAATATTTTTACAACCGGTTTTCAAAGAAAAAATATGGGGAGGCACTGCGTTACGAGACAAATTTCATTATAACATTCCTTCACAAAATACAGGTGAATGTTGGGCCATTTCTGCCCATCCAAATGGGCAAAGTATTGTAAGTGCAGGTGAATTTAAAGGTCTTTCCCTAGGAGAACTTTGGGGAAAATACCCTGGGATTTTTGGTGGAATGAAACAGGGGGATTTTCCACTTTTAACAAAAATTTTAGATGCGAATAATGATTTATCTATACAAGTCCATCCTAACGATGAAAATGCTAATAACAAGGAAAACGGTATGCAGGGTAAAACAGAATGCTGGTATATAATCCACTGCGAAGAAGATTCAGAGATTGTACTTGGGCATAATGCAAATACAAAGGAAGAATTAATAAACATGATTGAAAATAAGCAATGGGACCGTCTGCTTAAAAGAGTGAAAATTAAACCGGGTGACTTTTTCTATGTACCAGCTGGGACGATACATTCTCTTGGAAAAGGAATCCTTGTTTTGGAAACACAACAAAGCTCTGACTCCACTTACCGTGTCTATGATTATGACCGTGTCGACAGTAATGGTAACCTGAGAGAATTACATTTGGATAAAGCGATTGATGTAACGATAATTCCTCATGAACTAAAAGAATCAGGGTACATGGTGATAAACAAAGATGAGGCAACTATTACAAAATTTGTTGATTCAGAGTATTTCTCTGTATATAAGTGGGAAGTGAAGGGTTTTTTTTCTTATACACAATACGAAAGGTTTCAATTAGCAAGTGTAATTGAAGGAAATGGTCATATTAAAACAGCGGAAGGAACATCTTTAATCAAAAAAGGAGACCACTTTATTCTGCCATTCGATTTAGGGGATTTTGAGATTAAGGGTAATTTAGAGCTAATCGTTTCACACCCATAAGAATGTAGGGGGGGAATTGTAGTGAATGGTGTGAAAAGCAAAATATAATAATAATACCTAAATATCAATAATAACTTAATAAAGTAAACCATTTTATTCAAAATATTATGTCAAGTGGGTATGTCAGTCATATAGTAATATGTAATATCAACATGATTGGAAAGGAACTCTTTGATTCATGTAAGACATCTGATGCTAATACAATAAAAGGTGGTAAAAATGAATGAAAGGAGTAATACTTGCTGGTGGTACAGGGTCTCGTCTAGAGCCATTGACTAAATTTCTGAATAAGCATCTTTTGCCAGTAGGGCCTTACCCGATGATTTATTGGTCAATTTTAAAGTTGAAAGAAGCCGGAATAAATGAAATTTTAATTGTAACCAATAAAAACCATCTTAGTTCCTTTATCGAGTTATTGGGACTTGGGGAAGATCTCCATGTAAACATTCAATTTAAAATACAGGGTAACGAAGGTGCAGGAATAGCAGATGCACTAATGTCAGCTAAAAAATTTATAAATAATGAAAAATTTGTCGTATTACTTGGAGATAATATTTTTGAAGATTCATTATCCCCTTTTGTTCATTCATTTCAAAAACAGAAAAAGGGGGCAATGTTACTTCTAAAAGAAGTGGAAGATCTTACTCGATATGGTGTACCTCATTTAGACAAAACCAATCAAAAAATAAAGTCCATCATTGAAAAACCGAGCAATCCTCCGTCTTCATATTGTGTGACTGGAATCTATTTGTTTGATCAAAAGGTTTTTGAATATATTGAAACGATTCATTATTCACATCGAAATGAGTTGGAAATAACCGATGTGAATAATCTATATATTCAAGATGATCACCTGCAATATGATATTTTGCAAGGATGGTGGGTTGATGCAGGTACACATGATTCGCTTTATCAAGCGAATCAATATGTACACGAAAAAATAAAGAAGGAGGGTGCGAAGTGAAACGACACCTCCTCATAACAGGTGGAGCCGGTTTTATTGGATCCAATTTTATATCCTATTTACTTGAGAATTCTAATTACTATATAACCAACGTGGACTCTTTAACCTATGCCGGCAATCTTGAGAATATCCAATCATTTGAGAAATCGAATCGCTGTCGTAGTATTCAAGCGAATATTGGTGAAAAAACAGAATTATCCAAGGCATTTGATCAAGATTATTTTGCCATCATTAATTTCGCTGCCGAATCCCATGTAGACCGTAGTATTGAGGATGCATTTCCATTTATTCACACAAATATTATTGGGACATATAACCTATTACAAGCGGTTATATCTGGAAAAGCTCATAAAATGATACAAATCTCAACAGATGAAGTATATGGTTCTTTAGAGCCGAATGATTCTCCATTTACTGAAACAACCTCTCTTTCTCCGAACAATCCATATTCAGCAAGTAAAGCTAGTGCGGATTTATTAGTAAGATCCTACTTCCAAACCTATCAACTGCCGTTAACGGTTACACGGTGCAGCAATAACTATGGTCCCATGCAACATATAGAAAAATTCATTCCTAAAGTCATTACGAGAGCCTTAAATAATATAGAAATCCCTTTATATGGCGACGGATTAAACATTCGTGACTGGATATATGTTGAGGATCATTGCCGGGCCATCCATGCTGTTCTTGAAAAGGGTTTGGCCGGAGAGGTCTATAATATTGGAGGTTCCGAAGAAAAAACAAATCGAGAAATAATCGACTATATTTTAAAGAAGTTAAGAAAAGAGGAAAAACTGATCAAGCATGTAGCGGACCGAAAAGGGCATGATCGCCGATACTCCATGGATTCCTCGAAAATCTCGAGGGAACTTGGTTGGAGGCCAACTATTTCTTTTCATGATGGGATTGAAAAGACGATCGAATGGTATCGCCAAAACGAACCAAAGAATGGGTGAGAATTTGGATATTGTCATTACCGGTGCCAATGGCCAGTTAGGAAAAGAACTAGAAAGACGGTTAGGACAATTTCATACTGTGGTAAGTTTAAGTAAAACTGATTTGGACATCTCAGAAAAAGAGGAAGTATATGAAAAAATCACCCAACTTGAACCGCAAATCATTATTCATGCTGCCGCATTTACTGCCGTGGATCAATGTGAAACGGACCGTAAAAAGGCTTTTGAAGTAAATAGCCTTGGAACGGGCTATGTTTCGATAGCTGCAAATATGGTTGGTGCCCGGGTGTTTTATATTAGTTCTGATTATGTGTTTGATGGAAATAAGCAATCTCCTTATTTGGAGGAAGATGTTCCAAACCCACAATCAATTTACGGTATGAGCAAATGGATTGGGGAACAATTCGTACTTTCAATAAATAATGGGACAGTGATCCGCACTTCCTGGTTATACGGTCATGACGGAAAGAATTTTGTGAAGACTATGTTGGAACTGGCGAAAAAAAATAAGGAAATAAGAGTTGTAAATGATCAGGTGGGCTCCCCTACTTATGTTAATGACCTTGCTGAAAAGATTAGTCATTTATTCGATAAGAAAAACGGCATTTACCATGTAAGTAATGCTGGTTCATGCTCTTGGTATATATTTGCAAAAACGATTTTTGAGGAAGCAGGATTCGATCCATATTTGGTAAAAATCATAACTACTGAAGAATTTGGTGCTTTAGCACCAAGACCTCATTTTTCAGTCTTAGAAAATAAATCATTACTTCGAGAAAAGGTTCAAATTCCCCGTCCATGGAACGAAGCATTAAAGGAATTCATTCGAAAAGAGGTCTGTCATGATTGAAGGTGTAAAGGTAAAGAAACTTATAAAACATTGTGATGACCGTGGCTTTTTTGCAGAGCTTGTCCGTGATGATGAACCTGAATTGTTATCGAGGTTTGGTCAGGCTTCTTGTTCGATGAGTTATCCAGGAGTCATTAAAGCTTTTCATTACCATGAGAAACAGGATGATCTATGGTTTTTCCCTTCAGGAAATGCCCAAGTCGTTCTTTTTGATTTGAGGGAAGGTTCTTCTACAAAGGGAGAAACTGATGTGTATTATATGGGTGAGGAAAATCCAATTATGCTACTGATACCAAAAGGCGTTGCACATGGGTATCGGGTTCTCGGGCAAAAACCCGCTACGATTCTTTACTTCACAACTGAATCATATAATCCGATAGACCCTGATGAGAAACGGATAAATTGGGATGATTCGGAAATAGGTTTTTCATGGGAGACAGAAAACAAATAATGAGGTCTTTTCAGAAAGAAATTAAAATGTATTTGGGGCCGGTTCTATTGTAGCTATTTCGTGGAATCTGGTCTTTTTCTTTGTCAGTGACATAAAAAGAAATAGTCGTCATCTATAAGTTTGCTGTATCAAATAATATACGTGTTTGTGTTACCATTGTCACTTAAAATCATATTATTATTTTAAAACATAAAACATAGGAACAAGATATTGATACAAAAATAAAAGGGTGTGGACATATATGAAAGCAATCATATTGGCCGGGGGACAGGGAGGGCGTTTTTGGCCATTAAGTTCAGAGGAAAAGCCTAAGCAATTTTTAAACTTATATTCTAATGAAACGATGATTCAACAAACTTACCAACGTTTTAGAAACTGGCTACCAGCTGACAAGGTATTTGTTGTTACAACTGAAAAATATTTACCTTTGTTAATAGAACAATTGCCTGAAATTGAGAAGGAACAGATTATTTTGGAACCTGAACAGAAGGATACAGCTCCGTGTATTGCAATTACAGCTCTATATTTTTTGAATAAACAGGAAGATGAGGTATTGGTTTTGGCACCTTCAGATCAGTATATTGATGACAGTAAGTCTCTTCGGAATGCATTATCTTTAGCAGAGGATGTTGCAAGTAGTGAAAAGTCTTTTGTTACACTGGGCGTCACCCCTAACAAACCCGAAACTGGATACGGTTATATACAAACAAAGAAAGATACAAAGTATGATTCTTCAGTTTTTCAAGTAGAGACTTTTATTGAAAAGCCTGATATAAAGACCGCTGAAAAATTAATAAAAGAAGAAAATGTATTTTGGAACAGTGGGATTCTTATATGCAAACCCTCTACAATTTCTGCCAACTTTAGCAGATTGCAAGCTGACATGTGGAAGTTAATAAGTGAAAACCAAAACGATCTAAAATCCGTTTATTCTTTACTGCCTAAAGTGTCGATCGATTATGCCATATTAGAAAAGGCAGATGCCGTTTATACTATTCCAGTTAATTTTATTTGGGATGATTTAGGGGTTTGGACGGGTTTAGAGCGTATCCAAGTATGTGACAATAATAATAATTTAATTAGGGGAGAAGTAATGACCTCTTCAACTCAAAATTGTATTGTATATACCGATAGGAAAACAATTCTTATTGGTGTTGAGGACTTAATTGTCGCTTCTACAGAAAATGGACTGGTAGTATGTCATAAATCCAAAGAACAGCAGATAAAAAAAATCATAAATCAGCAATTTCTAAAAGAGTGAATTATTTTGAAGAAGGTATAAGTAAGCCTTAATTACGGGGATTGCAAATCAAGACGTCTGATCTGCATGAACTACCTTTGAAAAAGTGAAATAAAGTTTTATATCTAGCATCACGTTGTGAAGATTTCTGAAAAGAGTTGAAGTCCAAAGAATGAAAACGACGCATTTTATCCGAGAAGTCCGTAAGGTGTGGCAAACGTTATTGGACAAATAGGATATCAAATGTAATAAAAGAGGCGAGTAAATTTAATGTAACTTATTAAGATATGAGCTCAGAAAATCTATTATGTGAACAAAAGAGGTTGGGTATCTTTTAGATATCCAACCTCTTTAATAGCCGAAAAGAATGGTTATGTTAACCTCAAATGAATACGGTATACAAATTAATATTTATTGGACAAACATACAAGAAAAAAGGGGGTTATTAACATTTAATATAATGAATACCAAGAACGAAATTTTACTTTGTCTTTCAACATAATTGTTAAAGGAGTGAGAGTGCAGTGACAATGGAAAACTACGATTACGATCCTTCCTATTATCATAGATCTCTACAGCAAAATCAACCTGTTGCAATTCTAGTTGTAGCCTATAATAGACCAGAATACTTTAAAGAAGTGATAGTATCACTTGAAAGAAATCCAGAATCATGTACGCTGCACTTCTATTTTTTCTTAGATGGTGGGCCGGGGGCCAAGCAAGAAGAAAATAAAATGATCATCATCAATTCTAAGATTAAAAATAAAGAAATTATCACCAGAAAAAGAAATTATGGTTGTGCAAAAAATTTAATCGATGCCAGACGATTTATGTTTGATTGGTGTAAATATGAAAAGATTATCGTGATCGAAGATGATATCATCGTCAGTCCCCACTATATTCGAACTCTTCTTGCTTTGCATCAATGGGCAAAACAAAACTATAGAAACATCGGGGTTGTCCAATGTTGGTCCTATTGTTTTTTAAACAGCGAAGAAAAGAGGAAGAAGTTGCCCCTTGTTCAAAATAATGAAACTTATTGGTGGAGCTTTGTAAGTTATTGTTTAGATCAAGAAGTTTGGCATGCATTACGACCACTCCTCTATGAATATGAGACACGCTTTGTTGATAAAATTCCTTGGACAGAAGATTTTTTTAAAGAAAGGTCAAAGCCAAGTTTATCCAGCGTAGGATCTGATATACGTACATGGGTAAAACATATAATTGATATACAGGGTCCAAAACTTGATAAAGAAGGTCCGTATTTTAAAACAAATATTGATTTACGAGCCATATTTGCTTCGATTAACTATGATATCACGAATCAAGATGTAATGACTGGATTCGCCTTATGGATGGCTGGATACGTTAAGATTGAAACTGTCGTGAACCGGGCAAGACATATCGGAAAATATGGTATTACCGTGGATGAAAAGTTATTTAAACTTTTACATCATGACAAAATCACCCTTGATCACTTTGATGAAGATGCCACATTAACTGATTTTGAAGAGGTATCACAGTAGTTCTTCGATTGAATTTGTATCTTATTTATATAACTATATTTCAGGAGGTAAAAAAATGTTTTCTAAGTTCCCCTATGTTTCACAGACTCCCGTAGGAGTGGCTTACACTCCAAATTCCATATTGAATCTTAGTATACCACCTCTACCAATCATTCCGATAATGAATAGGCCTAAAATGAATAGCGAGCGTTATGCTACTTGTACAGCTGTTGGATGGTTCAACAACAACCATTATCTAGCTACTTTAAATTTAGCGACTGAAACGCTCCATACCTATGCATTTAATACACAAGATCATTCATTTACACTTTTACAAACCCTGAACAACCAAAATGGTATGCAATTGCACTGGCCAGACGCATTAGCATTTTCACCAGACGGATCATACCTTGCCATCACTAATACTAAACAAAATATGTGTTCAATAAATATGTATCACATTGACCCACAAACACACTTGATTAATCCAGTTCCCTTTCAAGTGATACGACATCCCCATGCCATCTTTCATGGAGTACGGTTTTCACCAAATTCCCAATATATGATTAGTACTACCACTGATAGTTCTGGATTGAATCTTATATATAAACTTGATTATGAAGCAAATGGTGCTCCCAAGTTTACTCTTTCACAAGTTGTGCAAAACCCCTACAGACTATCACCATTACCATTTAAGCCTAAAGCGATTGATTTTTCTAGTGACGGCTCACTTTTAATCATTTGTTACGGAGTCACTGCAGGCACACAGTCTTATCCAAGTTATGGTGCGTTAGCTATTCATACCTGGGACAATGATACTGGAACCATCGGTACTCAACCTCTTTGTGAACTGACAGGAAAGCCTGAGTTATCTTGTCCTGACGATGTTTCTTTTTCCCATGATGCATTATCCTCATTCATTGTTGTACAGTCTCAGTCAAATGATACAGTTGTTTTTTATTCTTTTGATAAAATGACCAATCAGATTGATCCACAGTTCTTTGCCTTTACCAATCCAGAAGCACAACTTAGTTTCCCACATGGTTTTTCTCTTTCAACTGACGACAAGTATCTCGCTGTTTCCAATTATGGAGATGATAAAGTTACTGTTTATTCCTTAAAAAGTTAAATACACAGAAGTTGGATTGGCTTCTCCTCCTCTTTTAGTTGAAAAAATAGGATCCTATGTTATAAATATAAAAACGATCTCTTTAAAGGTTTATATGAAATGGAAAAGATGGATGAGGCCATCTTTTATTAGATAAAAAATAAAATCTTAGCACTATCTACAGTAGAAACCGTGAATATTCCCTTATTGTTTTTTAAAATAATGTTTTAGAAAACTTCTCAACAATGATGTTATCAAAAACTGTTGTAGAAAAAAATGCCCCTAATATTTCTGATAATCCGAATTTTTTTAATCATGCACCTAAAGACAAGAAAAAAAGAGGCGATTAAAATAAGAACATCAATTTATAATATTTTGAAAAAAATTCAAAACTATGAAGCAAAAATAGGGATTATTGGCTTAGGATATGTAGGATTGCCTTTTTCAATCGAAATAGCTAAAGCAGGATACGAAGTATTTGGATTAGATATTGACCAGTTCAAAATTATTAGATTATTAGCTTCTGACTCTTATATTGGAGATGTTAACTGGTCAGATCTAGATAAAGTAATTAAAAACGGAAAATTCAATCCGACTAGTGATTTTTCAATAATAAAAGAACTAGATGCTGTGATTATATGTGTTCCTACTCCTCTCACTAAATCACGAGAACCTGATATGTCATATATTATTTCAACTGTTGAGCAAATTAAAAAATATATGCATAAAGGTTTATTAATCATTCTTGAAAGTACAACATATCCAGGTACAACTGAAGAACTAATCGAAAATGAACTAGCAAAAATGGAATATAGAGTAGGAGAAGACTATTTTTTGTGTTTTTCACCTGAAAGAATAGATCCAGGGAACAAACAATACAATATAAAAAATATCCCAAAAGTTATTGGTGGAACAACTTCTAAGTGTACGGAACTAGGTGCCGCATTATATAACAATGTTATAGATAAATTAGTCACAGTCTCCTCTCCAAAAGTGGCAGAGATGAGTAAACTTTTAGAAAATACATTTAGAAGTATAAACATTGCTTTTATTAATGAAATGGCAATGCTATGTGATAGGTTAGGGATAGACATATGGGAAACAATTGAAGCAGCAAGTTCCAAACCATTTGGTTATATGCGTTTTACACCAGGTCCCGGTATAGGAGGGCATTGTATTCCTATAGATCCAATGTATTTATCGTGGAAAGCAAAAGATTCCAATTTTAATAGTAGATTTATTGAACTAGCACAAGAAGTAAATAAAAATATGCCAAGCTATGTTTTAAACAAAGTTGGCGAAGCGTTAAATAATGTAAATAAGATAATCAGTAGCTCTAAAATTCTTATCTTAGGAATGGTCTATAAACCTGATGTAGATGATCTAAGGGAATCACCAAGTCTAGAAATCTATGAATTACTACAAAAAAATGGTGCATTAGTTCAGTTTAATGACCCCTATGCAAAAAAAATCATTGACCAAGAAGGAAATCATATTTTATCAATTGATTTAAATTATAATGACTTAATGCGATATGATTGTATTTTATTATTAACTAATCATGAATCATATAACTACAATGAAATTGTGAAAAATGCCAATTTAATTATAGATACACGTAATGCCTTTAAAGGTATAAATAGCTCCAAAATTATAAAAATTGGGGCTCCTCTCCTCTAAAGGGGTTTAGATATTTTTTGTAGATAAATGTTTGCTTTTTCAAACGCTTTATCTGTTTCCCCCTATTCCATTGGTTCCCGAGCCTTATTGCTTTTATATCAGTATTATCAGAATGAAAGAAAGCCTGTGGCGCCAGTTGTCGATGTATAACGTCAATATCTTGTACCGCTGTAAAACATCATACGTTAAGCAATTTATTGCACGAAAAAACGGGATTCCTACTACACGGGATTGCTGTAATTTCATCGTCTTCTCATCGAGAAGTTCTCCTGGAATATCACTGGTAGTCCTGCGAGAGCACGAAATTTGCTGAAGTTCCAAGTCAACTGCTTAGTATCGGTTGCCAGGCGCAGATGAGGCAGACGGCGCAGCAGCAGGGTGCCGCTAATAGCTATCTACCCTCCAGACATGCAAGCGGAGCACCCAGACAGCAATGGATATATGTTGATTCTCCCCATGCGTGATAACCAATACTTCGGTGTTAGGGAACTAGTGTCGTTCAAAACTGGCAGCATTCAGAGAAAGCGACACCACCTCACCCTTGCGGATCACTTTGCCATGCATGAAGCTTCACTTGAAAATAAAATCGCCTTCCGACCATCACCGGTTCGGCATAGTGTAACACCTCCTCGACGGCAAAGGGAAGCAAGGAAGGGTCGTTCCGAAGCATACGCATTTGATCAGGATACTGCAGCAAAGCACATTCCTGCAATGATCTGACTAATGGCTTTGTCCAAGCTCAGAAGCAAGGAAACCCATTGAGCGAGAATGAGCTTCTTTCGATGATCTGGTTACTCCTTACCGCCGAAAATGAAACGACAGTCAATCTGATTGGGAATGGCGTACTGTATTAATCGTTTCTAATTTATCTTTGAAATCAACTATTTCTTTATTTTGAACGACTATCTAAGAATTCTTTAACTCTAGGATAAGTACAATTTCCTTCAGCGATTTCCACTCATCCGTTTGTATTTCTAATGATTGCTCACTACATCAAAACGTTGGTTACTTTTAGATTTAATGAAAATAAAAAGGGGGTTTCATAAACTAATGTTGCAGGTAAATGATTTTTAGTATGTCCAAAAACAGAAATTCCATTTGTTCCTACTGAAACGCTAACACAAGCAAGCGTGGATATTCGCCCTCGACCATGTCCAGGACCATTTACGTATCGTCGTCTGCTAATTCCAGATACTCTAAAGTTAGACTCAGAAACGATTTTATGTGTTTCTTCAGGTTTCACCTAAAATTCATAAGTAAACGAATTACGACTTGTTTTCAAACAAATAACAAACTTTTACTTCTTCATCTCCGTTAAATTTTCGTAATGGATAGCTCATTTCTTTCCTCTTTTCTAGTTATGAATGCAACTTGACACCTTAATCGAATATTTTTAAAAATAAATTAACTTGTATATTTAGAAATAATCATAAGGATAAATACATATATATATCCTATGCCCTAAGATAATTTATGTTTCCTATACATTTCTTTTCATCCTAGTATTCAAAATCCTTGATTTAAAGCATTGTACTTCATTAAACTTTTTTCTTTTCGAAATTTGATTAAGAAGAAAAGAAGTAATCTTAATTTTCCTGAAAAATGGTTATATATTATATTGATATGTAATCCTTAATCATGTAAAACGTGAATGATGTCCACGATGTTTTATAATCGAGTAAAATACCTGAAAGGAAACGAATAGTTTGAAGTGATCGGAAAGGGAAGTAAACCTAGATAAATAGCTATTGAGGTGGTAATGATGAAAAATGGAGTAAATCTTATCGGATATGCTAGAGCTGAATCAGGTTTGGGTGAAGCATGTCGTTCGGCTGCTAAAGCTCTGCAATCTGTCGGTGTTCCGTTTTGTATCATTAATTTCCCCAGATGTCCTTCAAGACAAAATGATCTTAGTTGGAAACACAAAGAAGTAAAACAACCTATTTATAAAACTAATATTTTTTTTATAAATGCAGACCAACTGTATCATCACTATGAATTAACCAATTTAAAAAGAGAATGGTTTAACAATCGATATAATATAGGCTATTGGCATTGGGAATTGCCTGAATTTCCAGATGCTTGGGTAAAGAGCTTTGATTTAATAAATGAAATTTGGGCTCCTTCACTTTTTACATTAAATTCAATTTCTTCGAAGACATCAAAACCTGTTCATTTTATTCCTCATGCAATTTCCGTTGAAGTACCTGAAATAAATCGGAGTCATTTTAGATTACCAAATAATCGTTTTCTATTTTTAACGATGTTCGATCTTCACAGCACATCAGCAAGAAAAAATCCCTTAGCGGTCATAGAGGCATTTAAAAAAGCTTTTCCGCAAAATGATCATACAGTTGGTTTAGTTCTTAAGATTAATAATGCATCTCATTTTCCAAACGAAGTTAATCTATTAAGACAAAACGTTATGGGGTTTAACAATATATTTCTAATCGATAAAGTGTTAAGCCGCAAAGAGGTAAATGGGTTAATGAATGTCACAGACAGTTTAGTTTCCCTTCACCGTTCAGAAGGATTTGGTTTACCGCTTGCTGAAGCGATGTATTTGGGGAAACCAGTGATCGCTACAAACTGGTCGGGAAACGTTGACTTTATGAATGAAAACAATTCAAGTTTAGTTGATTTTACATTGAAAAATATTGAGGAAAATTACGGACCTTATATAACAGATCAACAATGGGCAGAACCTGAAATTGATCATGCTACGTGTTTAATGAAACAAATGGTGGATGATAAAGATTATGCTAATCGTATTGGTTTACGGGCTAAAAAAACAATATTCATTAAATACTCACCCAAAAATATTGGACGCATATATAAAATACGTCTTAATCAAATCGGATTATTGTAGATTTTAAACTACAAATGTTTTCGAGCGAGTAAAGAACAGCTAAAATCCGAACGTTTATTTTGATAATGGCTTTGTGAAGAAAGAAAACTGTAGAGGCAACTTTTTTTAAAGGAAAAAGGGTAAATTTGGTGTTCCCGTTGTTCTATACCACACATACTATTTAAATGACAAACTTTGTATTTGAATTGCGAGTATTTAAATTTTATCACAAGGGTGTGTAGTAAAGTATGAAAGCAATCATTTTAGCGAGAGGACAGGGAACACGCTTTTGGCCTTTAAGTTCAAAAGATTAGCCTAAACAGTTTCTAAAATTACACTCTAACGAAACAATGCTACAACAGACTTATCAAAGATTTCGAGATTGTCTTCCAGCTGAAAAGGTGTTTGTAATAACAACTGAGAAATATTTGCAACTTGTGAAAGAACAATTACCAGAGATTCAAAGGGAAATGGTAATTTTGGAACCAGATCAAAGGGATACAGCTCCATGCATTGCACTGACAGCCCTACATTTTCTAGAAAAAAAGATGTTGAGGTATTGGTAATATCCCCTTCTGATTAGTATATTCAAGGCAGTAAATTCCTTCAAAATGATATTAATTTAGCAGAAACTATCGCTGACTGTGAAAATGCAATCGTTACACTTGGTGTTAACCCTATAAACCCTGAGACTGGATATGGGTATATTCGTACAAAACCCAACGCTCAATTTTTTTCATCTGTTTATCAGGTAGAAGCATTTATTGAAAAGCCAGACATTAAAACGGCAGAAAAGTTATTGCTTGAAGAAAATGTATATTGGAACACAGGCATTTTTATTTGGAAACCTTCGACAATTTCATCATATTATAAAAACTGCAACCAGAGATGTGGGAACTTATAAACAAAAAAGAAGTAGACTTAAAAACAGCTTATTCCATGATACCAAAAGTGTCTGTCGATTATGTAATCATAGAAAAAGCAGATAATTTTTACACCATACCAGTAAACTTTGTCTGGAATGACTTGGGTGTATGCACCTCTTTGGAACGTGTTCAAACAGCTGACAAAAATAATAATCATCAACAAGGTGATGTTACTTCGTCTTCTACTAAAAATTGTATTGTATACACTGGTCGAAAGGCTCTCCTTATTGGAGTAGAGGATTTGATTGTAGTTTCAACAGAAAAAAGGAATATTGGTTTGCCACAAATCAGAGGAACAAACTATAAAAAAGCTATTGAATAACGAATACTTCCCGGATAAATCATCTAAGGATGCAAAGTAATCATCAATAATAATTGATTTAGGATGAAAATAACGGAGGGCTTACTTATGAAAACAGCATTAATAACAGGAATTACCGGCCAGGATGGCTCATATTTGGCAGAATTGCTATTAGATCAAGGTTATAAAGTTTATGGATTAAAAAGAAGAACAGCTACCCCGAATCTTGAAAATATCAAATCTTTCAAAAATGAAATTGAGTTTATTTCAGGTGATCTTCGCGATATTACATCTTTGACTGAAGCAGTACATGTAGCAAAACCTGACGAAATTTATAACTTAGCTGCACAATCCTTTGTCGGAGATTCCTGGCGTCAGCCAATCTATACGGGAGAGGTGACGGGGCTTGGAGTAACGAACATGCTCGAGGCAATCCGTCAAGCAAAACCAGATGCACGTTTTTATCAGGCATCGAGCAGTGAGATGTTCGGGAAAGTACTTGAAACGCCTCAAAAAGAAACGACTCCATTCTACCCTAGAAGCCCTTATGGTGTGGCAAAGGTTTATGGTCACTGGATTACGGTGAACTATCGAGAAAGTTACGATATGTATGCTTGCTCTGGAATTTTATTTAATCATGAATCACCCCGCCGGGGAATAGACTTTGTAACCAGGAAAGTTACTGATGCCGTCGCAAAAATAAAGCTTGGAATTCAAGATGAACTGCATCTAGGGAATCTAGATTCAAAACGCGATTGGGGTTTTGCAGGAGATTATGTAAAAGCTATGTGGCTAATGCTTCAGCAGGATGAACCTGATGATTTTGTTATTGCTACCGGTGAAACTCATACTGTTAAAGAATTCGTAGAAATCGCTTTTGAACATGTTGGTTTAAACTGGCAGGAACATGTCGTTCAAGACCCGCAGTTCATGAGACCTGCAGAGGTTGATATTTTGTTAGGAGATCCTTCAAAAGCAAAACAAATATTAAAATGGGAGCCTCAAATAACCTTTGAACAACTGGTAAAAATGATGGTAGATCAGGATCTGAAAAAATACAAAAATAAAGCTGATTAATGACAAAAGATGTGAATAACAAAATTTTTCTTGAAATATATTTATTTAGTTTAACTTCAGCTCCTCAGAAAGTGAGTTTAATCTAATTTAACCTCATTAGTTAGTTTTAAGGAGGCTAAGGAATGACTATTCCTACAGGAATAATATGGATTGGTCCTGTTTTTCAGATGGGAGGCTACGGAAATGTCTCGCGAAACTTTTTAAAAAGTCTATCAAAGCTTGGAATTCGAATCCATGTTATAAGCATTTCGGACATTGATCAGGAAATAGGTCAAGATGAAATTAATTTTGTAAAAAGAATCTCCCGAACAGATTGGACAGTAGGGAAAAATCCTTTGTTGATTATCCACACATTACCAGAGAATTATCAATATTTATATAAACGATTTTGTGGAAAGTTTACAAATGTCTATAAGAAAATAGGCGTTACCATTTTTGAGACAGATAGAATACCTCAGCATTGGGTATCTGCTTGTAATCTTATGGATGAGATATGGGTTCCAAGTCAGTTTAATATTCAAACTTTTAGTAATAGTGGTGTGGATATTAATAAACTAAAATTAGTTCCTTATGCAATTGATTTAAATCCGCTCCTAAAGCCACATAACTCTTATCAATTTGAAGAAGAAACAAATAGCTTTAAATTTTTATACGCTACGATATTTGATTTTCGAAAGGGTATTGATTTATTAATTGATTCGTATTGTAAGGAATTCACAGAAGAGGATGATGTAACATTAGTTTTAAAAGTCTATGTGCCCCAATTAAAAATAGATATTGACCCCTTAGCATATTTACATTCTTTGATTCCACAAAAGGAAAAAAATCCCCATATATTAATCATTATAAAAAACATGTCAGACGATGAGCTTTACTCACTATATAAATCATGTGACTGTTTCATTTCAACTGATCGCGGAAATGGGTGGGGAATGCCTGCTATGGAAATGATGGCCATGGGGAAACCTGCAATTGCGATTAATTGGTGTGGAGCGACACAATTCATGAATGAATCCAATTCATTTCTAATTGAACCGGAGAAAGAATTAGAAGATGTGCATACTTTACTTGCTACAAATAGACCCGGTTTATATGCCGGGCATAAATGGGCTGCTGTAAATCCTAAATCTGTTGGAAAGGTTATGAGAGAAGCTTATGAGAATGGTGAAAAGAGATCAAACATCGCCCATAAAGCGCAAGAAGATATTTATACGTTATTTTCTCTAGACGCTATTGCGCTACATTTAAAATCAATTATAGGTGTTTAACTTTTAACCTGCTTGCAAACAAACGTATTAGAGAGTATGTATGAGGACAGTTATTCTATTCTTAAATCGCTATACTAAGGAATTTAACTCGGCATTCATGGATAAAAATAGGTGCGAAATTGAAACCTTGTAATTCAGATTACTTTTAAACTTAAGGAGTGAATTTTATGGGACTGTTTTCTTGCCATTCCTATTCTGACATATTTACTTTTGGAGATAAACAACTCCACTATAACCGGGTTCCTATTAATAATGTATCGGAAAGGGCAATCGAAGTGCCAATAGGTCTCAATTTTCTGATGGAGCATAATTCCAAACGGATCCTTGAAGTTGGTAATGTAATGCAACAGTATATGCAACAACCAATATACGGCACTTGGAACATTCTTGATAAATTTGAGGTTGGCCCTGATGTTTTAAATATCGATCTTATGGAATATAATCCGGAGGAAAAGTATGAAGCTATTATAAGCATTTCGACTGTTGAGCATATCGGCCAACGAAAAGATCCATCGGGTTCCTATGGGGAAGTAGATAATGCTAGAGATAAAGAGGCGCCTCTTAAAGCGATTGTAAAAATATATAATCTTCTTAAGGAAGGAGGTCATGCGTTAATAACTGTTCCATTTGGAAAGTTAATTGATCTTGGATGGCTGATTCATTTTGACGATCATTATATGCAATTACTGATTAATAAATATGAAATACCTGATGATGAACTTAATATTAAATATTATAGAAAAATGGAAATGGAAATGACATGGAATAACCCGCGTCAAGAGTGGGTTCCTTGCTTAAAAGAAAATCTTGCCGATACAATTTATGATTGCCCGTTTCCTAATGCGAATGGTATAGCTGTGTTAGAAATAAATAAGAAGAGTGATAAAGAGCTTAGGATAGAATCAATTAAAAACACCGACATTAAATTTCATTCTCCTAATATTATCAATAATTTGTATTTCAATTATATAAATCGATTTAACATTCCAAGTAATCATGATTTAGACGGTTGGATACCGATTAGGAATCAAGGTGTAGTCTTTCATGGTCCATATGTAGAACTTGACTCTGGATGGTATACCTTAGATTTTAATCTTGAAACAAGTACCAATTTTGATTTTACGATTGATTTTGCATCTAATATGGGAACAAAAATAATCATGTGCCATTCTGCAAACGGCTCCTTAGAACTACAGTATTGTTTTCATTTACCATCTCCTGAGAGTAAATTTGAAATAAGATTTTTCAATGACACAGTTTTTCCCCGAAGGACAGTTACTTTTCCTATGGTAAGAGTAAGAAAACTAACGTTAAGAAAATTATAAAATTTTCACAATACTTACTTGCATTAAAAAGAGGTAAGGATTAGGGGGAAGGTAATAAGGAAAAAGAGGCCTATCCAAAAATAAACTGGATTATGGTTGATATCCTCATTTTTGACGAAAAATTATTTGTTCTTGTTTTAAGGGAGTAGGAAGAGGTAGTTTAAAATCCCCTAAAAGGGGGCGGTTTTTATGTGAACTTTTCACTGTCCTGAGCGGATGGGAAATCTTCAAATCTCATGAAGATATCAAACAATTTAATTATATTGAGGGGATAGGATAAATATGAATATGAGAAATATGCCTGTTATTATTATCCATAAAGGTGATAACGAATATATATCCTATAGTTTACAGCAATCAAAATTAAGTAATCTCAACTCAGATGTAATTCTAATAGGAACACCAGTAAATCAAAAGTATTGCCCTGATAACATAAAATATGTAGGAATTGAAGAATTTAATCTTAGTGCTTTGGAATTTTCAAAGACATTTCAAAAAATAGATAAGGCTTTTACTACTAATGAGAAAAATGAATGCTTTATTCCAGTAGATGAGTATAATCTGTTTTGTTATCAAAGATGGTTTATATTAAGAGATTTTATGAAGTCAAACAATATAAGTCAATGTTGTTACCTAGATTCAGATTGTATGCTATATACCGATATTAATAATCCAATATACAACTCAATCCAGGCAAATTGGATAGGGATATTTAATATTAACGAACTCAATAAATTCTGTTTATTCATTCAAAACTATTTTAGTGATAAGAGTTCGTTAGAGGATTTATTAAGATTTACAAGGGGCATTAAGCATCCATTTGTATCTGATATGGCTTTATTATGGCTGTTTAATCATTTTCCAGAACACAAACCAAAACTTGGCTATTTTAAGGATGCTTTTTTTGATCAAAACATACACGATCATAATATTTACTTTAGTGGTCAATCTCCTGAGCTAGAAATGTTAGAGGGTAAGAAGAAGATATACTTAATTAACGGGGCTTTATTTTGTAAAAATCTTTTAATAAATCAATATTCTAGAGTGAACTCTCTGCATTTCCAAGGGTTTGACGGGAAAGGATTTATGAAACAATTTTATTTACGAAATATAAACATTAATCAAAA
This sequence comes from Peribacillus sp. V2I11, assembly GCF_030817135.1. NCBI lineage: Bacteria > Bacillati > Bacillota > Bacilli > Caryophanales > Bacillaceae > Peribacillus > Peribacillus sp. V2I11. The sequence continues at coordinate 4,818,954 of NZ_JAUSYW010000001.1, forward strand.
TAAAATAAATTATTTTGATTATTCGTCTTGTCAATGGCGGCCTACTGAATAGCTTAACAAATAATATTGTTAAAAGGGGAAAATGATTATGAGGGTATTAGTTACTGGAGCTACAGGTTTTTTAGGGAGTTTTCTTGTCAAAACTCTAGTAAAAGAAGGCTATGAAGTAATTATACTAAAACGCAGTTTTTCAAATAGTTACCGAATTGCCAAATTGACACCACATATTACAATGTATAATCTTGATGAAATAGATTTAGAGATCCCCTTTCAAGACTCTAGAAAAATAGATGCTGTCATTCATACAGCGACTTGTTATGGACGTAATAACGAAAGTATTAGGGAGATCGTAGAGGCAAATTTAATATTCCCTTTACAACTTCTTGAAATGGCTGTAAGTTATAAAACAAGACTTTTTATCAATACTGATACTTTTTCTAATATTAATTCAATAAGCAATTATCTTATAAATTATAATCTTTCGAAGAAGACTTTTCTTGAATGGGGAAAGGTTATTTCAATCAAAAAGAAAATTAATTTTATTAATGTAAAACTAGAACATTTATATGGACCTTTTGATGATCATAGTCAAAAGTTTGTACCTTATATTATTAATAGTTGTTTAAAAAACGTACCAGAGGTGTTATTAACACCTGGAGAACAAAAACGTGATTTTATTTATGTAGATGATGCGGTCTCTGCCTATCTCACTTTACTACAAAAAGGAATATCTAAGTCAACAAGCTTTTTTGAAGAATTTGAGTTAGGAACTGGTAAAGAAACCTCTATTCGTGAGTTTGTAGAACTTGCTCATAAAATAACCAAATCCAAGACAATATTAAAGTTTGGGAGCCTTCCTTATCGAGATGATGAAATTATGTTCTCTAAAGCAAATATCGAACCTTTAACATCGTTAGGCTGGTCTAGTAAGATCAAATTGATAGATGGCATTAAAGAAATAGTTAAACAAGTAGGAAGGGAAGTTAATTAACATTTGAGAGATACTAGTGTGCATAAAGAAATGGACAGTACGCATTTAAAAGTAACTATTGATGTATCTATTTAATAAAATATAATCTCTTTTTTTTATGATTAATATCTGTATATTCGGGAATATGCAAAAAATAAATGTTGCCTAGATTGAAAATTGCCGTCATTCTTACCAATTCGATTCCCACTTTTCTGTTCTACTGTCCATTTTGTTCTATCCATAAAAAAATCCCTCCTGTGTAAAACAAAACAGGATCATTTTGCTTTTCTACACAATAGGGATAATAACAATAATCATCTGGTGTTTCATGGAGTCATTATCATCAATTACATTAGCTGTTGATGGAGATTTTACAAGATGTTATTTATAAGTAACTAATACCTTTATACGTAGATTAATGATTTAGGAAAATTTTTATATCCAATTTAAAAAAATATTTGTAATATTCCTTTCTCTTATCAATTCTTTTAAATTTTCAGCTGCAGATTTCATCTCTGGAATCAGCCATTCATGAGTCTCAACCACAATCGTTTCTATATTCTCATGTAAATTTAAATCAATCATCTTTCTCAACACATCAAATTCAGCCCCTTCAATATCCAACTTTACTAATTTAATTTTCTTATCTATATTGTTTAAAAATTCTGTAAAATCAACAGCTTCTATTTCTATAGAATCTTTTTGATCAATATATGGATTATATGAAATAATTGAAGACCCTACACAATTTTCGATAGGATATTGGCTTGCTCCTTTTTCAAAATATAGAAAAATTTTATCGTTTTTATGCCAAACTGCTTGATTAAAACAAATAACATTAGGATAATTCAAAAATCTATTTTTCAATTTTTCAAAAGCAAAGGGATTGGGTTCAAAAGCATAAACAAGCGCCCCTTTTTCCGCCATTTTTTCTGTGACATTCCCCACATGTGCACCACAATCTATAGAAATAGTTCCATTGGTGAGATCTGAAAATAACTCACTGCTATCAGCAGACAATTTCATTAAACATTACCTCCTAATTTCATTTCTTAAAATAAAGCAAGTATGATCTTAATTCAAATAGTTAACTTTTTAAATTGATAAATTAATTTTTAAAACTTTTGCAATTTCATCGATTGAATAATTTTTGTTAATCTCCTCTTTAGCCTTTTGTCCTAATTCATATCCTTTTTCTTGATTTTCAAACGCAAACCTTAATGCCTTTCTTACATTTTCTTCAGAAACCTTAGCCCATTTATGACCTGAATATAATAAAGGTCTTGATATTTCGAGGTATTTATCTACTGGCTCAAGTTCGTCTAAAGGTTGAATAAGAATAGCATTATTTTCATTCGTAAATTCTGTTGATCCACTCCAATTTATTGTTATTACAGGCTTTCCCATGACCATCATTTCCATTTGGGGCATACCCCATCCACATGCCCTGTCAGTAGATACATAACAAGAACAACTTGAATATAGAGATAGTAGTTCATCTCTAGGTAACTTATTGCTAATGATGTGAATACTTGGAAGATTATTTCTTATAGGTATATATGATCGAATTATTTTTTCGATTTCAATTTTTTCATCATATGCGTATACCTTTAAAGTAAGAGAAACATCATCTTTACTAGTGAATTCTTCACAGTAGCTCTTTATCAACAAGTCTATTCCTTTTCTATAATCAAATTGAAAGGTATATAAAAAAGAAAATGATTTGGCCTTCTTTGGAAATGAGTAAGAATTAATTACATGATTAAGATTTTCTGTATCTATACCATAAGGAATAATTCTAATTCTTGATTCATTAACTCCCGATTGAGTAAAAGTCTTATAATTAAATTTTGAAGGAACCCAAATTTCATCCATTTGATTGCACAATCCTACCCAATGAGTTGGGATGCGATCTGTTTCAAAAATAGTTACTCCAATTTTTTTTCGGAAATTATAAAGGTCTTTATAAGTTGAAAAAATTTCTGGGGTACTATGAATAATTAAAAAAGGATCTGAGCCCAACTGATTAATCGGACGGTTAATACTCTGTATAAATTCCAAATCATCTTTTCCAATTTCCTCGTGCACGGCACCAATAATATGAATATGGACCGGAATTTCTAATTTTTTTAACATTCTTAGATAATTTCTACTAACATTTCCATATCCTCCAATATCATAGACATGACCTACCCAAACAATTCCAGTAGGAAGCGACATTCTATCACACCTTTTAGTCTAATTTATATTTGATATTAATAGGGTTTCAAATTCGCTTTAATTTTTGGAAGTCATTAATCTGCTTTAAAGTGAATTTGTTCATATTTTCACCTACTTCATAGTTTTTGTACCATTGAACTGCCCAATCTATAGATTCTTTTGTCGATAATTTGGGTTTCCATCCAAGCCTTTGAAAAGCATTAGAACTATTAAGCTTTAAAAATGGTGATTCATGTGGATGATCATTATTGTCATAATTAATCTCAATCTGTTTGTCCCATAATTTCATGGTTATATTCACTACCTCATCTACGCTGATGTCCTTTTCTGCAATTGGTCCAAAATTCCAGCCATCACTATACTGTGAATCATTCCATAGTTTTTCTGCAAGGAGCAAATATCCATTTAACGGTTCGAGGACATGTTGCCATGGGCGAACGGCATTTGGATTTCTTATATTTAATTCTTTTCCATAGAGAAAAGCTTTCATCATATCAGTAAACAAGCGGCCTTCTGCCCAGTCTCCACCCCCAATTACATTTCCGGCTCTTGCTGAAGCCAATCTAATATCGGAATGGCATTTTAAATTAAAAAAAGATTTTCGATAAGACTCTGTAACAAGCTCGGCACATGCTTTACTTGCACTGTATGGGTCGTGTCCTCCCAACCGATCATTTTCACAAAAAGATCTTGGGTCTTTATCATTGTTTTGATAACATTTGTCACTTGTTATGTTTATAACAACCCGTGCACTCGCTGTCTTCCTTACCGCTTCCAAAACATGAACTGTACCGATAACATTAGTGTGAAATGTCTCAATAGGATATTGGTAAGATGTTCTGACGAGTGGTTGTGCAGCCATATGAAAAATAATTTGGGGTTGATAAGTGGTCATTGTTTCCTGAAGTTGTGAATAATTGTTAATATCGCCATAATACGAAAGACATTCTCTTGACGTTTCGGTAATTTCGTATAAATTTGGACTTGAAGGAGGATCTAGAGAGTATCCAATTACTTCAGCTCCAAGGGAAGCAAGCCAAAGCGTGAGCCAAGTCCCTTTAAACCCTGTATGTCCAGTGATCAGTACCTTTTTTCCATTCCAAAATTCTTTATTTACCATATCACCACACCTTCCATGGAGCTTTTTCTTCTTTCCACATTTCCTCTAGTTTCATTCGATCCCTTAACGTATCCATCGGTTGCCAAAACCCTCTGTGTTGATAGGCGACTAATTCATTATTCTTAGCTAATGTTTCAATTGGTTCCTTTTCCCACATTACTTCGTCTCCTTCGATAAAGCTAATTATTTCAGGTTGCAATACAAAAAATCCTCCATTTATCCAATTTCCATTCCATTGGGGTTTTTCTTTAAATTCTACTACTTGATTATTCGAAATACTTAATTCCCCAAATCGTCCTGGTGGATGGACTGTAGTCACTGTAGCCAACTTTCCATGCTTTTTATGAAATTGTAAGAGTTCTCGGATATTTACGTTGCTAACCCCATCGCCATATGTGAAGCAAAAAGTTCCCTCCCCAATATATTGCGTTACCCTTTTTAGTCGTCCACCAGTCATTGTCTCTTCCCCTGTATCAACAAGTGTCACTTTCCATGGCTCGGCACTATTTTGATGAATAATCATTTCGTTCTTACTCATATCAAATGTAACATCAGACATATGCAAAAAATAATTGGCGAAATATTCCTTTATTACATAACCTTTATATCCTAAACAGATAATAAAATCATTAATCCCATGATGTGAGTATATTTTCATAATATGCCAGAGTATCGGTTTCCCACCGATTTCAACCATTGGCTTAGGCTTAAGATGTGTTTCTTCACTAATTCTTGTTCCAAGCCCTCCAGCCAGAATTACTGCTTTCATCCTCTCACCCTTCCCGGTAAAAAAGCTCTATATTCAATTATCATTTCTGGTATCTTATGCGATATGACAAAGAGTGTTAAAGAATCGAATTCTTACTATCGGAAATTTATTGTAATTAAAGCCCTTAGAAGAGTCAGTCCCAGTAAATCTTTTTTTCATTCAGTTTTTGGGGTTATTACAACTAAGTACCAAATAAATGAGCATTATTGGTTTTTAGTCAACTCAATAATCGTGTATAGAGTTTATAGAGTTCGCAAAAGCGGCTAATGTGAAAGAAAAGTCTCTCTGCCAAGTCCGGGACTGGGGTCTTAAGCTTTTATAATCATATGTCTGGGTAGGTGAAGAGCAGGCTTTCATTCGTAATTACTTATAAGGTATGTCGCAAATCATTAAAAGTTACAGGCAATACAATCAAATCATAAACCAGGTATTTGTATATTTGTTAATAAAACTTTGATTATAATTACCATCTGAAAATTTATAAATTTAAAAATGTAGTTTGAAGAATTTCTCTGAAGCTTGGAAATGGAATTAAAATGATTCTCCTTACATTTTGTTGAATTCCTAAATAGCGAGTTATCTAAATTGAATAATAATTTTTCAGAAATCTAATAGACCGACAGGTATAGATCTTTTTTGTAAAGTAAATAAAAGATTGCTCTTCCATACATATTCCTTTTAATTATTTTTAACCCATTAACATGTCCTTCTACAAGTCAATTACTCCAAGAATACAATGGTGCATTCTTGACAGCTGACCATTCAGATTGCAGGTAATGAACAAACTGCTGTAAGTTCACCAGTCCCGGCTATGTATTATAGAATCCACAGTTTGGCAGGAATGACAGCGGTTACAGAGTTGATCAGATCGAAAGTACAAATTCATTACCGTTTTAGTAGTGGCACATGTAAAGAATACCCATGTTTTTAGTGTTTGAAAATCCATTTTCAACGCTTCCAAGGTAATGATGTACTCTATAATTACACCAAAAGGACATCACCAAAATGTCGGAAGAACCATTTTATCACCGGTGATTACACCAGGCGTGTCAGCGGCAATTGATAGCTTGAATAAAAAGAAAAGAATTAAATATGTTTAATAGAGAATGGCTTTTTGTGTTTTCAATTTTATAGGGAAGTTATCTTTAAATGATTTAATGTGGGGTAAAAGCTACTATAATAGATAAAATAATCAAATATGACTTTTTAGGAATAAATTTCTCAAAATGGACTATTTAAAATCCGCAAAAAGTATTACCATTTTTAAATATTTAAACATAATATAGCTTATTAGTATATCTAAGAGGTGTCTAAAAATGACTAACTCTTCAACCAATGCAATTTAATTTTTTGGACCTGAGAGTAGCGGAACACGGTTAGTTACAAGAATTCTTATTAAAGCAGGATGCCTTGGAAGTGATGAACATATTCAGTAATGGGATGACGCTGAATTTCCTCCACCTGAACAACCAATTGTTTTTAGAAGAAGTGTTCCGCATGGAGGAAAATGGCCTTATATTCAACAGTATATTGAACAACTGTGTCAAAAGGGCTATTATGTTCAGGCAGTAGTTACTGCAAGAGATTGGCATGCTGCATGTAAGTATCAGTGCATAATCACCATGTCAAAAATGAGGATGAAGGATATAAGAATCTAAAAAAAGTTTATCCATATGTTTTTAATACATTGGATCAGTTTCAAGTACTTTAACATTTACGTTGACAAATATTAAATCATACTTGACCTGACTCAATAAATTTTTTTAGAAATGAACATGTGGGATGGATTAAATTGAAAATATCAATTATTGGACCTTCATTTGATGCATGGGGTTATGCACAGGCACTTCGTTCAATTGCTTTTGGGCTTCTTGACAAAGGTTATACTGTAAGGATTATACCTAGGACTGGAGTCAATTGGAATGCGGGTACCTGATTCACAAAAACAACGTCTTCTTTCTATTTGTTGAAAGGAATGTTCTGCCGGAAGGACCAATTCTTCAAATTAACATTGCTCAAGAGTTTAACATCATTCCTGGAAAAAAATTGGGTTAACGATGCTTGAATCTGATTGCATCCCACAACAGTGGGTAGAAAAATGCAATTAAATGGATCAAGTATGGGTACCTTCCCAATTTAACAAAGAAGTGGGGTACTTCATAAAAAAATCAAAGTGAGCCCAATTGGAGTGGATTCCAAACAATTTCATCCAGGTGCCATAAAGATGATATACCTGGCCTTGAAGTGCGTTTTGTACCAAATTTTGAATGGGTACCCCGTAAAGGGCATGACTTATTAATAAAAGCTTTTCTGGAGAAATAAGTGATTTTAAAATTTAAAGATTGTTAATTCACTATGATTATATAACTATAGCTAACCATTTTTTACACATCCTAATATTAGTGTTAAATAAAAACATAATATACAGTGGTCCGATACCATCTGAAATTTATTCATAGGAGTGAAAATCTTGAATGAAAATGAATTAATTAATTATTGGAGAAAAAATTTAACGTTGCCTAATGATTTGACAAAAGATGAAATTCTGAATTTTTGGACTATTGGAGATAAACCATATACTGTAAGAGTAGAGAACGTAAAAAAATACTCTGAAATATTTAAATTACGTACCTTAATAGAAACAGGAACTTACTATGGAGAAATGGTTCAAGTGATGATAAACCAATTTGACAAAATCATCTCTGTAGAATTGGACGAAAAATTATTTAATGCTGCAGCAGCAAAATTTTCTGATTCACCTCATGTGACTATCGTTCACGGTGATAGCGGGAAAGTGCTACCAAAAATACTTGAGAATATTTCAGTACCATGTCTATTCTGGTTAGACGGACACTATATTCCAGGTACAAATGATACTGCAAGAGGAGACCTTGATACTCCGATTATGCAAGAATTAGATTATATTTTGACTCATCCAATTAAGGAACATGTAATTCTTATAGATGACGCACGTTGTTTTATCGGACCTAATCCGGTATTAAATGATTATCCTACTATTCAAGAATTAGAAAACTATATAAATAATAAACGTCCAGATTTATTTTTTGAAGTTAAAGACGATATCATACGAATTCACAAACATGAATTATTCATAGATTGATTTTTCTTATAGGATTTTTGCGATTAATTGCAAAATTGTAGCTTTTTTTTGAGGCCTGATTTCATTTTTAAAATATCCCTAACCTTAATTTGAAAAGCTCACCTGAATAATATTAATTAACATTTACTTGTATCTAATTAATATATTGAAAATTGACATTTTTATTGTTTACAGTACCGGAAGATGGGGAGTCAATTAATGTTTGCCAAAATACCTAGAACATCTTCTGATAGGCAGGTGCTATGTAATTTGTCAGATTTGTGGCGGGAGGAATTTAAGGTCTGGTACAGCTATTTTTATCAGTTGAATTCTTTCCGTTTCAATCCGGTTTTTTCTTCATTTTCTTTGGAGAGTAAAGACCAATTAACCATTTTTAAATTTTGCTAAATATTTGAATATTCATTGTGTTTGTATTGGAATCATCAGTGCTACCTAGCTGATCAAACGCTAAACCATTTTTATCCTCATTAATGAATTCCCCATTGTTCCTAGTTAGAACTTAATAAACATTCTTAGGGATAGGTTAGGATTGTCAGATAAAAGTATAGGGAAATAATTGCTCACCTTCTGGCTTTACCATCTTCACTACGATCCTTCGAGAATGGTTCCATTTGGTACATGTATTCAAATTCTTTGTAAAACAAATGTGTAGCAGTAGGTAGGTCATAAAATTGAGGGATGGCAAAATCACAATTACCACTGGTTACAATCCTTATCCAAAGGAACTTTATTCTATAACGAGAAATCGCTAGTCCCACAAAAAACACGAATACTCAACGAGGGTATAAACGGTTCCATCACGAAGCCTATTTTAAGGAAACTGTGAGGGCCATAACATCAAAAGAGGATAAAAACCATTGGTTTGATAATAGGCATAATATTCGATCCATATTGCTTTCCACAAGTTGAAAGTTAGCAAATGGACTTAAAAGGCTAAAGTCTAATCCTTCGGTTCATCAGCGGAATCATAGGAATAATAACCTATGATGTGCTTAACCTTTCTGACTGACGACCCCTTAAGGCTCTTTTTTAACTTTTTAAGTGAAAAGAAAAAAATAATGGATACATGATTTTTGTGGAAATATGAAAGCTACAAAATTATAAGGGTTTTACTGAATAATTTTTTGGGATTTACGCTAATTATTTAATGTATATTGTTGTAGAGGTATCAAGAAATCCAAGATTCTTATTTATATATTTATTAACAGTTTGGCTATTATATTTTGAGTTCAATATTATTTAAGACTCATTTTAGTTTTTCCCCAACAAAGCGCATACAAAAAAGAGAGAAGTTGTACGGAGGTTCAATCTTGATTAAACTCAATATTTTTGCATTTATCGGTTTTTTGGCTCAGCTAATTGATGGATCCTTAGGTATGGCGTATGGGGTTACTTCTACATCGATGTTGTTGACCTTTGGAATGGCCCCTGCTGTCGCTTCGGCATCAGTACATTTGGCCGAAGTAGTAACCACTGCTGCATCTGGTGTTTCTCATATGAAATTCGGAAACGTGGATTAGCAAGCTCTTTTTAAATTAACCATCCCCGGATCTATTGGGGCATTTGCAGGAGCTTGCTTTTAGAGCAATTTACATGGTGATATAGTAAAACCATATATTTCTTTTTTTCTATTGATTCTTGGTGTATATGTACTTTTTCGCTTTATGTTGTTGAATCCTGTCGATGAAAAAAATCGATCTACTTAGGAGCGATTGCCGAATTTGCAGATGCAACGGGCGGGGGTGGATGGGGGCCCATTACAACTCCGGTCCTTTTATCTCAAAATAGGGTTGCTGCTAGAAAAGTAGTTGGTACAGTGGATACAAGTGAGTTTGCTATTGCTGTTTCTGCAAGTTTGGGGTTTCTAATTGCATTAGGTTGGCAGGAAGTGAACTGGTTTTGGGTAATCGCACTTATGGCAGGGGGAATTATTGCTGCACCCATTGCTGCATGGATCGTAACAAAATTGCCTTCTTATTTATTGGGAGTCCTTGTTGGGGGATTTATTATATTGACGAATGCTCGAACCTTGATGAACACTTGGTCTATCATGATTATTGGTCTCCCGTTAGTTATTTGCGCTTATTTTAATTGGTTGGTCAGTTTCATTAGCCATGGCCATCCGGAAAAATAAAAAAGTGTTTCACAATAAAAATATAGGGGAGATTACATGGGTCAACAGGAGAATATCTATCATCATTCTTTTTCCGTTACAAAAGAGCTCAGGCAAGCTTTACATGGACATAAAAGCTATATTCTTTGGTTTACGGGTTTATCAGGTTCAGGTAAGTCTACAATCGCGAATATGGTTGAGGGAAGACTGCATAAGAAGGGGATCTCAACATACATTTTAGATGGTGATAATTTACGGAAAGGATTAAATGAAGACCTGGGTTTTAGTTCTGAAGATCGCGAGGAAAATATACGCCGAATAGGGGAAGTTGCCAAAATATTTGTCGATAGCGGGATTGTGGTATTAGCCACGTTTATTTCGCCTTATGCTAGTGACCGTGATGATGTCAGAAAAAAGGTTCATGAGGGTGAGTTTCTTGAGATTTATGTCAAGTGTCCTCTAGAAGCCTGTGAAAAACGAGATCCCAAAGGATTATATAAGAAGGCTAGAATAGGAGAAGTCACTCATTTCACGGGGATTTCGGCTCCTTATGAAGAACCGGTAAACCCTGAAATAATTATTGAAACCAGTCAATATTCTATTGAAGAATGTGTGCTTCAGATTATTGACTTTTTAAAGGATAATGAGCATTTAGGAATTGATAATTAAAACAGAATAAGCGACTGTAGAACATACCAAATGATTGAGGTGTTATATGTGGATGTTCAAAGAACCATAATTGAGCCACATGGCGGCAAGCTGATTAATCATGAATTAATAGGAATTCCTCGTGAAGAATATTTGGATATGTGTCAATCCCTTTCGTCCCTAATTATCTTAAAATGGAACATTTCGGATATGGAAATGATTTCCTGCGGAGGGTTTAGTCCACTTATTGGATTTATGGGGAAAGAAGATTACAAGAGCGTCTTGAAAAATATGCATCTAGCAAATGGATTACCATGGACGATACCGATTACTCTTCCTGTAACAAAGGAAGATGCGAATCGTTTAAATGTGGGCGATGAAATTGCTGTATACAGCAGTGAGGGGGAACTGTCCGGGATCATTCAGGTAGAGGATATGTTCGAATACGATAAACAGGAAGAAGCCCGTCTCGTTTAAAAAACAATAGATTCTAACCACCCTGGGGTCAAAAAGTTATTTGAGCAAGGGGACATGTATATTGCTGGACCTATTTTTCTAGTAAATAGGCCTTCACATAAACCGTTTGAAGAATTTTATATGAGTCCAAACGAAACTAGAAAAATGTTCAACGACTTAGGTTGGAGTACTGTGGTCGGCTTTCAAACTAGAAATCCGGTGCATCGAGCCAATGAATACTTGCAAAAAACAGCATTAGAAACGGTTGATGGGCTTTTGTTGAATCCTCTTGTGGGTGAAACTAAAGAGGATGATATACCTGCAGATGTTCGGATGGAAAGCTATCAAATCTTATTAAAATATTACTATCCATTGGACCGAGTCCGACTTGCCATTTATCCAGCGGCTATGCGCTATGCAGGTCCCAGGGAAGCGGTCTTTCATGCGCTTGTTCGAAAGAATTATGGTTGTACACACTTTATTGTCGGCCGTGATCATGCTGGGGTAGGAAATTATTATGGAACGTACGATGCACAATAAATTTTTAGCCAGTTTGACCCTAAGAAAATAGGTATTAAACCATTGTTTTTTAACATAGCTTTTACTGTAAAAAGTGTATGAATATGGCTTCATTGAAGACATGCCCTCATTCTGCTGACGATAGGTTCATTTTAAGTGGAACGAAAGTCAGGGCAATGCTTCATGATGGTCTTACTCCACCACCGGAATTTACTCGCCCTGAGGTGGCAGAAGTACTTATTAGGGGCATGAACCAAAAAAGGTAAGGGTAACCAAAGGGCGTAATAACTACTATTGAAAATGTAAAATAAGTAGGTCGTAAATCAATTCCATATATGTGGAGGAAATCATATGACTCAAATTATATCAATCATTTTAACTAGTTATAACAAACCCCATACAATTGGGAAAGCCATAGAAAGTGTTCTCGATCAAACTTATAAGAATTGGGAACTTTTCATTATGGACGATAACTCCAATGAAGAAACAGTAAAAATCATAAAGCAATATATAAATAAGCCAAGAATACATTATTTTAACAGTAACATTCAAGACAGTGAAAGATACAAAACAACAAGGTATGCAACATTAATTAATGAAGCGATTCCTAAGACAAGAGGAAAGTATCTTACTTATCTAACGGATGACAATTCATTTTTACCTTCACGCTTTGAAACGATGGTAAAAGTACTGAATCAAAATTCTTTTATAGAAATCGTATATTCACAGCAATTGGTGAAAACCATTAACGAATATGGAATAGTTGAACAGGAAAAAGTTCGAAAAACATATGGAGTATTAAAGAACCCTGTGGGGTGGGTTGATCATTGTTCAATCATGCATACTCGAAACCTTGCAGAAAGAATATTCAATGAATTTGGAAGCTACTGGAATGATGATCAAGCATACTGGTATAATGGTGATGCAGCTTTTTGGAGTCGTTTAACTAAATATAAACCATTTCATCCTATTCCGGAAATTTTAGATATCGCGATTAAAGATGATAAATCATTCCAGAGGCTATATACTCATTTGCCAAAGAGCATACCAACCGGAACTCTTGTGAGAGGGCCTTCTTCTGAGACTTATATTATTGAAAATCAAGTACGGAGAAAGGTTTCCCAAGAAGTGTTTATAAAATTAAAATATGATCCTAGTATGGTTGTGAAGATTCCGGATCCATTTCTTTTCAAATATAAAGAGGGAACACCAGTCGACAGTCAGGTATTTATAAACTTTTTGCTTTTTCCTAATCAAAGACTTGTAAAGGCGCAAAATCACCCAGCTGTATATTATCTACAAAATAATCATAAGCACCTCATTAAAAACGAAAAAACATTCAGTGATTTTAATTTTAGGTGGGATAAGATAATATCCACTGAAGAACATTTATTAGCCCAATTACCAGATGGTTTGCCTATTGAGGAATTATCCGAAAGCACCCCTATTTTGCCGGATGGCACCCTATTTAAGCATGAAAACTATTACATTAGCCTGCAGAATTGTTTACATCCTATAGAAAAACAGGTAGCGATGAAGCTAAAGCTTCCGGTTACGAATCCAGTTAAAATGGACCATTCGTTGTTATCTAAATTTAAAACAGGAGAGCCTTTTGAGTGGAAGATTCTTTTTTGAAAATATAAAAGCCCTTCAAAAGGGAATATAATGATGTTCCCGATTGAAAGGCTTTTCGCGTTCCACAGTTTCTTTAATCTCTTTAAGATCACTCATCCTCCATTTAAGAAGGAACTTTTTTTGGCTGTTTAGGATGATTTTATTCTGCAATGCTCTATTTAACCTAAAACTACTACTGCCATAATGATGAATAAAAACATCATTTGCTACCCATAGTTCCCTATTAGAAATTTGAGCTCTTATACTGAAATCTGCATCTTCAAAATATCCAGGAGAAAAGCGTTCATCAAGACCCCCAATCATATCAATCAAACTTCTTTTAAAAATCATACAAAGGCCGCTTAAGTAATCCACTTCATAGCCTTGCTGATCATGCTTTTGTGTCCATTCATTAGCGAATTTTTGCATTTGATCCATAGTCTTGTAGGGAGTTGGAATAATTGCTTGATGTGAGACGACATTATTTGATCTGGGCCCAACGATGCCAATGGAAGGATTTTTATTGAGTTGCCAAAGTAGCCGGCATAACCATTCGTTTGTAACAACAGTATCATTGTTTAGAAGGACAATATTTTCTCCTCTTGCAATAGTAATGCCCTGATTGCATCCGCCGGAAAATCCTTTATTTTTTTTATTTGCAATTACCTTGGAGTTAGGAAGCGTTTTAAGAAATTCAACGGTCCCATCCGTAGACCCATTGTCAATTAAGATCAATTCAAAGTTTTCCCTGGTGTGTCGAAATATGCTCGATATGCATTCCTTTGTAAAAGCAAGACCATTTCGGGTTAGAATGATAATGGAGGTTAGTGGTGATGTATCAGGTGGATATTTATTACGCTTCAATTTTTTACCTCCTACCTAGCAGCCCCTCATATAGGCTATTGTTAACAAAGGGCTAGATGTAATTTAGATGATCAAAACTACAAACCAGCGTTATTTGTTGGATACCAAATGGTCGAAAGAACTATACCAAGGTCTGAAATTTATGGGGAAAGAGTAATTAGCGTCAACTTTGGGGTATGGTCAATTATTCTTGTTGAATTTACCATTTTATTACTATTGTTTTTAACTGCAATATGTTTATGGGAATATAGGTCCGGATAAATCAGCGAAGAATTGTGAACTGTATGACTAATAGAAAAACTTTATTGATAATAACATTATATTCATTATAATCATAATCATGATCATGATGCTTCATGATACCCAACAAACGTAGGAATAAGCTTATGTTAACTATAGCTCCGAAATGCGAGTATCTAGAGGTAAATCAATTTTTTATTTGCCGCATTTATTCTATTTTATAAATTGATTAGATTTAAATCCCATAAGGCTAGTGATTTATCCGAATATTTCATTTTTCCTTCCGTACAATTTTCATTAATAACCAAGATAGGTTTGGGAAAGTTGAATGGCTCGATCTCTAGATTAAGAGGGCGCCAGCTTCCTGTCCTTATTTCATGATTACGCGTAAGGTTAGTAAATGTAGTCGTTAATAAATACCTCGACTGGCTTGCTTTAAAATTGTTTAAAGCTAAATGAATATCAGAAAAACTAAAGTGTACAAGACAATCTCGACAGAGAATTAAATCACCTGTAGGTAGACGATCTTTTGTAATGTCCATATGAAAAAACTGCACATTGTTTAATGGATATTTTTTTTTATTTCTTTTTATTATCTCATCGACGATATCAATTCCAATATATAATTCTGTACTTTTGTATACTTCCTTCATCCAATTAAAATCACCACATGGTGCATCTATCATTTTTTTTATCTGAAGTTGTTTTATTATGCTTGGTAATTCCTGAATGAGTGTTTTGGTTTGAGTAAGTGATGAACCCGTACCAGAGACAGACTCAGAGTTTCCCCACATGTTTTTCTTATAAATATTTGTAAATAGCTCTTTCATTTACATTCTCACCTTTCGTCATTTTGATTTATTTAGAAAGGAATTATAAAAACGACATGGCTCTCTCTAGGGAGATAGGGCGCTCTGTAAAATCTAGAAATCTATATTAAATTTGGCAAAGTACCAATCATCATCATATTTTCGTTTTTGAAAGTAGGCCCGTCGCTGCTTTTTAACTCCATCAAGGAGCACTTGGGATTCAATGGGGTTTGCTTTTACATGGATCATGAGTTTTTTGCACTTTTGTATGCGTTGAGTATTAAAATGAGAGTAGGCCATCCTTAATAAATTATAATAAACTTCATCATAGCTAACTTCATAGGGGTGAGTTTTTCTGAATAAATGGATTATCTTTACATTAGGCAGAACGTGGCAGCGAAATCCAAACAGCCATAGCTTAATAGAAAGCTCTACATCTTCATGTCCCCAAGTTTTGAATCCCGTTTCAAATCCGCCCACATATTCAAACACTTTTTTTGAGATAATAAAACATCCTCCGGGTAATACGGCAGTTTCAAAGAGGCCTTTTTGTTTAGAGTTCCATTTAATTCTAAGGTTTGACTTTAAGGTCTGACCATAGCCAATGAAATCGGAATTGCCAAACGAAGCGATTGCCGGGGTTACTGCATCTGATTTTCCTGTAAGCAGGGGTTCTACAATATGATCGATCCACAAATCTTCAAACTGTAAATGAGCATCGCAAAAAATCAGGAATTCTCCAGAAGCTTTTGTTGCTCCTAAATTTCGTGCGTTAGCAGCTCCAATTCCTTCTGTTTGAAAAAGTTTAACTTGGTTTGCGTGTTTATAGGTATTAAGAAAATCGCAGCAATTATCTGATGATCCATCGTTTATAATTATCACTTCGAAGGAATAATGTGTTTCAACTGAAAATAATGAATCAAGAGTGTTTTTCACATTTTCCCCTTCATTTTTGGCTGGAAAAATTATTGAAATTAAAGGATGAGTTTTCACTTCATTTATCTCTCCTTTTGTAACGAATTTTTCATTATTAAGAAAATATCAAGGACTGTGAAATTGATGTTAAGAGGTGGCTTATCACAATCCTTGATCTTCGGTTTAAAAAAGTAGTTAAGTTTCTGTTTGTTGTTTATTGAGTTAAAGAGAGAGTACATTTACAATAAATAAAGGTTATTATTAATGCTTTCTAAAATTCTTAAAGGGATCTATTGCTGTTTTTTGGGCTCCTGAATGTAAATTATATAAAGGGTGTTTTTTATAAAAAATATCTAATGAATCTGTATTAGAGTTATTAAATTTAGTATCTGGGTATTCTTTTTTCAGATACGATGACATTATCCTGGAATGATAATTTTGTTGTGGTCTATCAATTTCTGTGTAACTCGGTTTATTTTGGGGAATGAGTGTTTGATAATGTGATGTTTGCTTATTGAAATTGTTGGTTGTAGTTTTTTGTTGCATTGTTTCATTCGAGAATCGAAACGCATTTGGTTGTTTAATTACTTCTTTGTTATTTGGCGAATTGAAATTCCCCATATTTACACGAGAATTCCCAACTTGCTGTTGTTTGACATTATTATTAAAAGCTTTTTCCATTTTTCCTGTTGGTTGCAAATGATTTTTTTCTCGTTCTATAATATATTTTGCTAGTTCTTCTTTATAATGTATTTCTTTTTCTTTTTGATCATTTACCGTTTTATTTATGGTTTCTATTTTTTGTATATAATTAATTTCTTTATCTGTTAAATCTGATATGGATTCAGTTAAGTTCTTAATTTCCTGTTGATGTTGATTTTCATTTTCCTTTAGATTGTTAATCGTCTGTTCTAAATTATCAATCTCCACTTTATATTTATTTTCTTGCTTTGAAACAAGAGCAATCGTTTGCTTTAACTGATCGATTTCCTGTTGATGTTGACTTTCATTTTCCTTTAAATTGATAATCATTTGCTCTAGGTTATCAATCTCGGCTTTATATTTATTTTCTTGCTCCGAAACAAGAGCAATCGATTGATTTAAATGATTGATTTCCTGTTGATGGTTAACTTCATTTTCCTTAAAATTAATAATCATTTGCTCTAGGTTTTCAATCTCAGCTTTATAGTGATTTTCTTGCTCCGAAACAAGAGCAATCGTTTGATTTAAATGATTGATTTCTTGTTGACGTTGATTTTCATTTTCCTTTAGATTGTTAATCGTCTGTTCTAAATTATCAATCTCCACTTTATATTTATTTTCTTGCTCTGAAACAAGAGCAATCATGTGATTTAAATGATTGATTTCTTGTTGACGTTGATTTTCATTTTCCTTTAGATTGTTAATCGTCTGTTCTAAATTATCAATCTCCACTTTATAGTGATTTTCTTGCTCCGAAACAAGAGCAATCGTGTGATTTAACTGATTGATTTCTAGTTGATGTTGATTTTCATTTTCCTTAAAATTAATAATCATTTGCTTTAAGTTTTCAATCTCAGCTTTATATATATTTTCTTGCTCCGAAACAAGAGCAATCGATTGATTTAAATGATCGATTTCTAGTTGATGTTGATTTTCCTTTTCGGAAATTTCAATCAAAGCTTTTTCTAAACTTCCAATCTCAGCTTTATATTTATTTTCTTGTTCAGATACAGCGCTAATCGTTTGATTTAGCTGATCGATTTCTTTCTGATGGTGGTTCTCTTTTTCCTTTAAATCTATAACCATCTGTTCTAAATTTACAATGTCCACCTTATATTGACTTTCCAGTTCCGATAGGGTGCCGATCATTTGAGTATAATTTTCAATTTCATGTTTAAAGTTTTCGATAACTTGTTTCTGCTGCTCTTCCTTTTCGGAAAGTTCGATCATGGCTTTTTCTAAACTTTCAATCTCCACTTTATATTTATTTTCTTGTTCAGATACAGCGCTAATCGTTTGATTTAAATGATCGATTTCTTGTTGATGGTAGTTCTCTTTTTCCTTTAGGTCGGTAATCATCTGTTCCAAATTCTTAATGTTCACTTTATATTGACTTTCCTGTTCGGATAGGTGGGCGATCGTTTGAGTATAATTTTCAATTTCATGTTTAAAGTTTTCGATAACTTGTTTATGATGATTTTCCTTTTTGGAAAGTTCAATCATAGCATTCTCTAAATTTTCAATCTCCGCTATATATTTATTATCTTGTTCAGATACAACGCTAATCGTTTGATTTAACTGATCGATTTCTTTTTGATGGTGGTTTTCTTTTTCCTTTAAATCTATAATCATCTGTTTTAAATTTGCAATGTCCAACTTATATTGACTTTCCTGTTCAGATAGGGTGCCGATCATTTGAGTATAATTTTCAATTTCATGTTTAAAGTTTTCGATAACTTGTTTCTGCTGCTCTTCCTTTTCAGAAAGTTCGATCATGGCTTTTTCTAAACTTTCAATCTCCACTTTATATTTATTTTCTTGCTCAGATACAGCGATAATCGTTTGATTTAACTGATCGATTTCTTGTTGCTGGTAGTTCTCTTTTTCCTTGAGATCGGTAATCATCTGATCCAAATTCTTAATGTTCACTTTATATTGACTTTCCTGTTCGGATAGGTGATCGATCGTTTGAGTATAATTTTCAATTTCATGTTTAAAGTTTTCGATAACTTGTTTATGATGATTTTCCTTTTCGGAAAGTTCAATCATGGCTTTTTCTAAACTTACAATCTTCGCTTTATATTTATTATCTTGTTCAGATACAACGTTAATCGATTGATTTAACTGATCGATTTCTTGCTGATGGTAGTTCTCTTTTTCCTTTAAATCGGTTATCATCTGTTCTAAATTTGCAATGTCCATCTTATATTGACTTTCCTGTTCGGATAGGGTGCCGATCATTTGAGTATAATTTTCAATTTCATGTTTAAAGTTTTCGATAACTTGTTTCTGCTGCTCTTCCTTTTCGGAAAGATCGATCATGGCCTTTTCTAAACTTTCAATCTCCACTTTATATTGACTTTCCTGTTCGGATAGGGTGCCGATCTTTGAAATGTAATTTTCAATTTCATGTTTAAAGTTTTTAATATCTTGTTTCTGCTGCTCTTCCTTTTCAGAAAGTTCGATCATGGCTTTCTCTAAATTTTCAATCTCCATTTTATATTTATTTTCTTGTTCAGATACAACGCTAATCGTTTGATTTAACTGATCGATTTCTTGTTGCTGGTAGTTCTCTTTTTCCTTTAAATCTAAAATCATCTGTTCTAAATTCTCAATGTTCACTTTATATTGACTTTCCTGTTCGGATAGGTGGTCGATCATTTGAGTGTAATTTTCAATTTCATGTTTAAAGTTTTCGATAACTTGTTTCTGCTGCTCTTCCTTGTCGGAAAGTACGATCATGGCTTTCTTTAAATTTGTCAATCTCCACTTTATATTGACTTTCCTGTTCGGATAGGTGGTCGATCATTTGAGTGTAATTTTCAATTTCATGTTTAAAGTTTTCGATAACTTGTTTCTGCTGCTCTTCCTTTTCAGAAAGTTCGATCATGGCTTTCTCTAAATTTTCAATCTCCATTTTATATTTATTTTCTTGTTCAGATACAACGCTAATCGTTTGATTTAACTGATCGATTTCTTGTTGCTGGTAGTTCTCTTTTTCCTTTAAATCTAAAATCATCTGTTCTAAATTCTCAATGTTCACTTTATATTGACTTTCCTGTTCGGATAGGTGGTGGATCATTTGAGTGTAATTTTCAATTTCATGTTTAAAGTTTTCGATAACTTGTTTCTGCTGCTCTTCCTTTTCGGAAAGATCGATCATGGCCTTTTCTAAACTTTCAAGCTCCACTTTATATTGACTTTCCAGTTCCGATAGGTGGCCGATCTTCGAAATGTAATTTTCAATTTCATGTTTAAATTTTATAATATCCTGTTTATGAAGCTCTTCCTTATCAGAAAGAGTTTTTTCTAAATCATTAATCTCCACTTTATATTGCTTTTCTTGATCGTATAAAAGATCAATGGTTTTAGTAAGATGATTCATTTCATTTTTATAATTCATTTCTTTTTCGTTGAGAGAATTAATGGTTCCTTTTAACTCTTGAATTTCTTTTTTGAAAATATTTTGCTCTTGAAAATAAAACATAACTTTTTCAACTAATTTCTCAATCTCTAAATTAATGCTTTGTACATCTAAATTAGTTATTTTTGTATTTACTGGAGCAAGAAGTGATTTCACCTCTGAAAGCCCATCCGCCATTTGTTTAAAACCTTCATGGCCGAACTTTTTAAATTCCTCATCATATACATGTTGTTTTTGAGCGGACTCGTAATCTTGAACTTTCTTTTGGAGAGAAGCAATTTCCCTTTGTAATATTTTATTCTTATCCCCAAGAGTTTTTATGTCATTTTTGTTCTTTTCGTCGTTTGTTTTGGTTTCTTTAGCGTACTGTAGTTCGGTCTTATATTTCTTTATTTCTTCTTCTAATTTCTGAACCTTGGTTTCTGCACTCTTCCTTTCATGTTCCTTCCGATTGATTAGTTCTTGATATGTTCTTTGTTCATTTATCATTTCTTCATTGTGTTTTATTAATTTTCTTATTTTCTTTTTACTATAATCCACTTCGTATTCATTAACTTTTGATTTGTATAGGGAAAGTTCAGATCTAAGGTGAATGATCATTTGCTGAAGTTGAACTGGAGTTATTTTATTCAATTTGCTTTTTTGCATTTCATCATCTGTATACAAAAATAACCACTCCTTATTTTTGATCACGTGTGAACAGGCTGCAATCTCCCGTCATTACCAATATGGAATCAATTAGACAGGATGAGATTCAGCTACTGTAAATGACCAAGAAGTTCCTATGCGGAGATGTTTATCAAGATTTTTTATGGGTGTGGTAACTTTAGTTGTAGCACTCGTTCGTGAGAGTGTTGGTGTTGCTTGGTGATAAGGAACACAGCGACACCCAAATCATTGCAGGGGCATCGTAGACAAAAGTAAATTCCTCCTCCTCATAAAATTATCATCTTGACCGTAAATCTTTAATTTCAATTTTTCAATATTCATGTGACGGGTTTTAATCAAACACTGATCCCTTTATAAATGATTCCATAATAGTTATATGTACCGTATTTCAAATCGGTGAATATATTTATTATCTTTTTAATTCCCTCACAAAATTTAAGAATTACATGGATGGAGGTACTACATTTCCTTTTTATATTGTATATACCAACTTTCACAAGCATTTAGAGACTGCTATGTTTATTCTTTATCATTTCTTCATTACTCTTACATATCATTAATATTGGGTGATATTGGGTTTGTGATGTAACAAGCCGCACGGTATTAATTTATCCTTTTGAAAATCAAATCTGTAAAGGATTAACATAAAGGGGGATACATAAATGGATTTTAGAGTAGAAGTTGGAGATAAGGGGGCAGGAACCATTCCCTATGAGTCTCTCCCGGCATTTACTTATCTTTTTAGGGAGTTGGGTTTTGATGTGCAGCCAGATACTGAAAATCAGAAAGTGCAATTATGTTCTGCATTGCATGGTAAAAGAATTGTCATTTCTTCCGATTATGATGTTAAACATAACACCTTTAGAAAGCACCTTCTGGAAAGGAAGGTGTTGGAGTATATTCAAACATTCCTTTCTGCATGTGGGGCAAAGGTGATACTTATAGATGAAAAGGAGGAATCGGATAGTGCTGATTTTCATGTATACTTTTCACTCTTTGAAATTCCAGTAATAAAAGAGCCCATTCTTGAATTAATTCATAATTCAAAATCAACTAATAAAAAGTTATTGGATATTTTTCATTATGAATGTACAAGAACTGGAACAAAATTTAAATCTAATGAGGTAGTTAGAGGCGCAAATAACCCTTTTATTAACATACAGATTATGTATCCTGTTATGACGGATGAAGATTTTTGGGAAAAACTTGGTGAAAAATATGCGATGTCCATAACAATAGGAATATTAGCTAGATTTCACGAAAGTTCGCCTTTATCTGTTTTGTCATTAGTTCCAATTGAAATTTTCTCAAACATGTTTGTTCATTCTGAAAATACTGGGTTGAATTTAGAGCCTGCCATGCAAAAAGAAAAAAGGTTACCAGAAAAGAAAAAGTTTTTAGTGAAGAAACCAACCATTCCTAAAAGAAAAGAAGCAGAAGTGTTTTTAGATTATCATATTTTTATTGAAGAACATAAAGAACGTAACAAAATCAAGCTTATTGGAAATGTTCATATTAAAAATATAGGTACGGAAGTTTTGCGGAATCCAGTTATCTGTCTGCGTTCCACCCCTTCAGAAAGTATAAAAATATCTGGGCAAATATTGCCGCCGAATGTTGCCGAAACGTTGGGGGTAATGAAAAATGAAGAAACAAAAGGGTGGAAATATATGAATGATGAATGGTTTGAAGAAATGGAGAAGGGAGAAACCTGGATATGTCCAATTCAATCTAAAAATATAAACCCTAGGCAAACAGAATCTTTAACTAACTTACAAATAAGCGTCCTTCAACCTGAAGAAAACAGCAATATTCGTGTAGAAGCTTTTGTGTTTTTTAAAGAACAAGACCTGGAAATCAGTTCAAGTAATCAAATTTCCTTATTATTAACGAAGAAACTATAAGGTAAAAGGTTTAATGGCATAGCATGTTGGGGGTGGAAGTGGGGTGGTTGAAGGGAATTATCACTTTGAGAAATACTTATTAGATAATATGAGAGTGATAAAATTATTGGACCAAGCGATAAAACAGAATAAAGGCTTTTCTCTTGCCCGTTTTGGAATAGGTGAAATAAGCTATTTAAGCTGGCCAGCCAATGGATTATTAGTTCAGGAGTTTAAACGGTATGAATCTTATGCGGGAGTATCCAATTCACCAGAGATAATGAGGAGGGAATTGGTCAGGTCATTGCGGGATACAGACATTGCTGGTTTGATAGCTCCATGGAGACTGGAACCTTGGGCAAAACAAACTCGAAATGTCCTTAAACAACTGAAGTTCATGCCATCGAGAGCTTGTTGTGCTTGGATCATGCAGAGCCTCTTAGACGAGGGGACATTATGGCCATGGCTGAGTAATAAGAAGGTATTTCTTGTTGGACGCCGTTCAAAAGAAGCAGAAACCGTTTTTAAAGAACAAGGCGTGCAAATTACTGGCAGTATAGATTTAAATGGATATGCGGAATTAAGTGGAGTACAAAATGTGCTACAGTCTAATAAGGAATGGGAAATAGCGTTAATTTCCGCCGGATTCCGGCAACCATTTTAGCTCCGAGAATTGCAAGATTGACCCAGAAGGTTGCCATTGATTTCGGGCATGCCCTTGATATGATACTTGATGGAAAAGAATACAAACATTCTGACCTTGTAAAAAAGTGGAATGATCAGTTTTCCTAAAAAGGAAAATATAATCATTGTAGAAATAAAGGATATAAAATACTCGCAGATTCAACCTTGGATTCATAAGGAAGAGGTGCGAGTATCTTATTTGCACTAAATTCAGTTTACGAATTTTAAAGGTATCGGAAAGACTTTTTTTCCTGTTAGTTGGAAACATTTTAATTCAGGGGTCGAGTTTGCAAACGAAATAATAAGGTGGCCTACCTCTGGGTAGTTATTTAAGGTAATATCTCCTTCTGACGGATAAGCACTATCTGTTGGATGGGAATGGTAGATGCCAATCAAATCTTCATTCCTCCTATCGATAAGTTCAAATACATGACGAATTTGATCTAAATCCATCGAGTAGGAATAGGAGCTCCTATTGACATTTTCCATTGGCCAAATTGTTTCTGCGATCCCATTTTCCCCTGAAAGCAGTCCACAGGCTTCATAAGGAAGTTCTCTTTTGCAATGAGTAATCATTTTTTGCCTAACATTATTGGTGATGTAAAAAGTACCGGATGTTAAACATAGATCATCTGTTTTTTCCACAGCAACCTTTTGCTCGTACTGGCCGAACCTGGAGGGTAGAGGGAGTGCTTTGTTGTTGTTGTTGTTGTTGAGCGGGTTGCAGGTTGGACATTCCTAATTTTCTTCTTACTTTACGCCTTAGCTTATCAGATGCCATTTTTTTCTCTCCTTTTATAGGTATGCTCTATAAATATGAAAACATGAATCTTTATGTAACCTAATAATTAATAAATGGGTGGCCTAAAATGTGGGATACATTTACTAAGTGTTGAAATAAATAATGGTGTTAGACTTTCCAAGTTTCTTTACAAAATAAAAAACCGAGAGATTAACATCCCTCGGGTTTTTAGTATTATACAGGAAAACGATCGCAATCGCCTACTTCAACCTCCAATCCAGGGTTAGCTACAGCTGTCAGAGCAATAGTAACGCTTGTAGTTGCGCCAGTTATTCCAAGTGTAGCAGTATCTCCTAAAGGATCAATATCAGCTAGCGTTAGTGTGAATGTCGCGTTTTCTGGTACACCTCCGGCTGGAGTTATAACACCTGTGCCAGTTACAGTAAGCCCAGTTACTAATCCAGTAGCAGGATCTGTAGCACATGTAGGCTGGATAAAGTCAGTAGCTGTAAACGTGAAGCTTTGGTCTAGATCAGAATCTGGGGTTCCAATTGGAGTAGGTCCTAATGTATCGATGAAGGTAACTTGAATCCTGCTACCAGAAAGGGTACATTGGTCACAAACTAGTGCAGTCAAATCTAAGTTTCCTGTTGTAGGACCGCCTAGACCGTCTTCAAATACAATGATGGATGCTTCGCCACTAAAGTCAGCTGCACCTTGGCAGTCGCAGTTCAATGTCGGGAAGAAGGTAGGGCATTGTTGAGGGAATCTTGGTGTTGGGCACACGACCCCTTCTTCTTGAATTGGAATGATAGGACGTGGTCCACAGAACTTAGCCTCGACCTCTAGCTTAACCTCAGCCTCAACTTGAACATCTTTACACATGGTCACATCAAGTACCACCATATCACCAAGCATTTGATTTAAAACAACTGTGCATTGAACATCGAAAACATTACAGTTGATTTCCGTTCCCTCTGGGAAACATAGGATTACCTCATCCATGAAACTAACAGGTACTACGAAATTACACCCTGGGAGTGGTTCTCCATTGCAAAAGAATTGAACGCGGATATGGACATGGAAGGCAAGGGAAACAATTTGGGCTCCTGGAACAGTAGGAATGTTAGCTGGAATGGCTCCGATAAAATCACAGCTTCGTGTACCAACTACTTCCGAACAAGTAGCTGTTATGGTGTTACCATCATGACGTGCATCTTCAATTGCTGCAAAGCATTCCTCAGGTATTTGAACTTTATTGCGATCACGATTTGTTAGAACAACCCAGTCATATACTTTTGTAACACGAATACATTCAGGTCCGATGGGGTTCGGTACCACTTGTCGGCCCTGAATAGATTTGACGTTCCTTTTTTTCATCAAACATCTTTCCCTTCAGTATCAGGTTTTGAACACATTAACATACTATGGGGATATCTTTTTATGGGTACATTTTTCTTAGAAAATGGGCTAATAATATTTTATGAATTTATATATGTATATTTATATAATCAATTTTCAAATCATAAAATATTAAAAGAAAGATTAGGAGGTGAATAGGTGTTGGCTATTGAATGGCTTGATTTTTTTATTTTAATATTGGCTACCTTCCGTTTAACTCATTTAATTGTATTTGACGAAATCACTTCATTCATCAGAAAACCTTTCTTGACTGCCACCATCCAAGAAAATGCCGCTGGACAACTGGAGGAAGTCATTGAAATAAAAGGATCAGGACTTCGTCATTTCATAGGTTCGCTTTTAAGTTGTTATTGGTGTGTAGGGTTTTGGTGTTCCCTCATTACTGTACTTACTTATTATTATTTTCCTTCTGCTTTTCCAATCATATTGGTCTTTGCTGTCGCGGGAGCTGCTGCTTTTATTGAATCTAAATCATGAAAGTGCATTTTCCCTAATCGTGTTGGGGTAGACAAAGAAAAGCATGATGAACTTTATGTAATTTGATAAGCGGATATAGCTATTCAGACTAATATTATATGCTGATATCATATAAGTGCTTCATAGACAGAGAGGCTTATATATTGATAGGTTAAAGTTTAGACAGCTTGGAGCAGTGTTGTATATTGATGATAGCAAGTACAAGGGGGCATTAAATTCTATTGTAAAGCATCAGGGTGCAAACGATTGATTAAAATCCATTCGATACGAATGGATTTTTTCTTCTAATAACAGGAATTGAAGGGGAAAATATAAATGGGAGGAAAACTTCAAGCATCATTTGATTCATTAAAATATTTGTCGGCCGATAACCTGTGGGTGTAGGCGATTATTATGGCATATGATGCTGAAGAAATCTTTAGCCAGTTAGATCCGCTGAAAATAGGCAAAAAAAAACCTTTATTTTTTGAACTTAGCTTTTACTGCAAAAAATTTTTGAACAAGGCTTCGATGAAACATGTCCCCATACATAAAGGTGAAGATACATTAATATTAAGCGGGACCAAAGTTAAGGAAATGCTCAGGAAGGGACTTATCCCGCTACTTGAGTTAAGGCGTCCTAAGGTGGCTGAGGTTTTTATTAGAGGCATGAATATAAATGAAGGCGAGTAAGCTAATGTAAACGCGTTTAAAGAGATTATTCAAAAGATGGTCGCTTTTTGGATAGGATCCGAAATAATGCAATGAAAGTGCAGAGCATAACATAACATTCAAGAATTCCAGTTAACATCTTTTTCAGTTTGAATTGTCATGATTTGTTATTTGGGTTATTCTTTACTAAACTGACGGAGCAGGATAGTTCAAGAACGGTTATTGAAGATTCGTAGATATTAAGTGAATTTAATGAATTGGAGGAGGATTAATGAAAGCAATTGTGTACACAAGGTACGGTCCCCCCGACGTTCTTCAACTGAAAGAGGTAGAAAAGCCTGCTCCTAAGGAAAATGAAATACTGGTAAAAGTGAAAGCGACAACGGTAACAATGGGGGATATTCGGTCACGGAGCTTTACAGTTCCCCTCCCTGTTTGGCTGCCTGCCCGGATAATAATGGGATTACGACGTCCCAAGAAATCCATATTGGGCTTGGAGTTATCTGGGGAAGTTGAGTCAGTAGGCAAAGATGTCAAGCTGTTTAAAGCAGGTGACCAGGTTTTTGCAGCTTCCCAAGTGGGGTATGGTGCTTATGCCGAGTATAAGTGCTTGCCTGAAGACGGGCCAGTTTCCATTAAACCTGATAATTTATCTTTTGAGGAAGCCGCAGCCATTCCAATTGGGGCACGTACAGCATTGTTTTATCTTAGAAAAGCTAACATTCAGAGTGGTCAAAAGGTTCTTGTCTATGGTGCTTCAGGAAGTGTAGGAAGTTATGCAGTACAAATTGCCAAGTATTTCGGAGCAAAAGTTACAGGGGTTTGCAGTACCGCGAATGTGGAATTGGTAAAATCTCTTGGAGCCGATAAGGTCATTGATTACACTTCAGAGGATTTTTCCAGAGATGGTGAGACCTATGATGTTATCTTTGAAGCGGTAAACAAGAGTCTGTTTTCAGCTTGTATGAAATTGCTGAAGAATGACGGAACCTACCTAAATGTCACCGTACCGGTACCCGGCGTTCGAATGTTATGGACTAAATTGACAACCAGCAAGAAGCTGATATTGAGTCAAAATTCACCTGAAACCCCCGAAGCTCTAAACTTCCTCAAAGAACTTGCTGAAGCGGGGGAGTTAAAAGTGGTCATTGACAGATATTATGCGTTTGAAGAAATAGTTCAAGCCCATAGATATGTAGAGAAAGGACACAAGAAGGGAAATGTCGTAATGACCATGGAACATAATAGCAAATCCTAATAAATGAAACAAGATGATAATCAAGCTCTTTTAAGCTAATGGGTGTTTTCTTAATTATAAGGTTAGCCGGTTTATTATACTGGCTGACCTTTTTTTAAAATGGAAGTCTGATATATGTCAAGGCAGGGTTGTACCTACGGGTGCAATTGATGTGCGCCTCTTGAACGAAATAGATTCAGTTTTAGCAAAGGGAGTGGAGAAATGTTTCCTAGTTTAGAAACTAAACGGTTGGTCTTGAGAGAATTGGTTGAAGGTGATGCATTAGATATATTAAAATGTTTTTCCAATCCAGATGTTTTACGATATTATGGGCAAACTCCATTAACGAATACAGATCAGGTGAAGCAGATCATTAGGAATTTTTCAAAGAATTTCGATGAAAAACATGGAATTAAATGGGGAATAGCATTGAAAGGGAAGGATGGCATTATTGGAACAATTGGATTTCAAGAATGGTCTCATGAACATAAGAGAGCAGAACTGAGCTATGCACTTTTCCCAAATTATTGGGGTAACGGTTATGCTACAGAGGCTGTCAGTAAGGTGATTTCTTATGGTTTTAAAGAGCTTGGCTTAACTCGTATTGGAGCAATTGTTTTTATTGAAAATAAAGCATCCAATAAGTTGTTGACAAATTTAGGTTTCAAAAAAGAAGGGATATTGAGAAATTATATGTACCAAAATGATGTTTCATTTGATACTAATCTATACTCTCTTTTAACAGTAAAGCCTTAGTGAAATAATCATGTATTATGAACACTCACAAAGTTCACAGACATAAGGGGGGAGTGTTAACTGTTTTATGGGAAACAAAAAATGAAAATTCAGATATATATTTAAAAATTCATTGTTTTCCTGTAAGATAACAATATATAAAAACCCTGTCGACTTGTCGGCTTACTTAGAAAATGTGAGGAAAACATGAATTATGGAATTCGAAAAAAGTCTTGAAAAAAGTTGGAGTAATCAACAAAACGTAGGTTTAACAGCATATTTAAAGAAAATGAAGGGCGAAGCTAGAGAAAAAGACAGAATTGATTATATGGATTCCTTTGTTTCAGCTATAGGTGGGCTCATTGCTATTATCATTATTAGTTTTATAGCTGTCTATTTAGGATATCCTATGGCATTAGCTCCTCTTGGGGCGAGCTGTGTCATTGTTTTTGGTGCGCATAAAAGTCTCTTGTCACAACCCCGTAATGTTATTGGAGGACATATAATCTCTACAACAACAGCCCTTATCATTTGGAGCATCTTTGGTAAAAGCCTATTCATTATCGGTCTAGTATTAGCTATTGTATTAATTATAATGACTTTTACAAAAACCGTTCACCCTCCCGCAGCAGCTAGTGCCCTTGTTTCGATCAATTCTCAAGCTGGTTGGGGATTCCTGACTTCGATTGTAATAGGTACCTTATTATTAGTTTTTATATCGATGATTTATAATAATTTATTTCAAACAAGACAATATCCTAAACACTGGTTATGAAAAATTCAAATCATATTTTAACTAAACAGGAGCTTTTTATTTGGTGACTGTATTATGGCTCCTCCCTTATTGTGCTGACTGCTTAACTTCAATAAGCGTTTTCTTACTAATATTAGAAAACCATCCTTACCATCATATTAATAAAAATAGCGTTTGATAATGATTTGCTAAAGCTTGATGGGCAGTGGTAAAATCCCAGTAAAAAAGGTGAATGTTCATGTCTGAACCAGTAATAGAAGATTCTTACCAAATCAGTTTGCAAAATATTCGCCATCACTCACAGCATATCCATTTAGGAATTGAAATTCTTTTCGTAATCCGGGGAGAAATTGAGGTTATGGTCAATCAAGATTCCTGGCATTTGGGGGAAAATGATCTTCTGCTTATTAATGCTAATGATGTCCATACCGTAAAGGGGCATGAGGACAATGTAGTTCTATTGCTGCAAATTCCCCTTGGTTCCATCGAGCAGCTTTATCCGGATATTCATGTATGTTATTTCGACTGCCATTCATCCAAGGAAGATAGTGGGTTATATCTTCTTTTTGATCAAATCCGTCAACTCTTGGCTGAAATTTTTATCGCACATTACCAAGAGCAGGATGGAAGTGAACTTGAAATCAACAGCCTGATATACAAATTAGTTACACTCCTTATCCGGAATTTCAAAACCACACATCTCGGGCAGGATCGATTTATTGAAATGAAGGATGAAAGAATTAGGGACATCCTTACTTTTATTGAAAAAAATTATCGCAAACAGATGTCTTTTGAAGAGATTGCCAAACGGCAATATTTATCCCTATACTATTTGTCCCGTTATTTCAAGCAGGCTGTTGGTGTTAGTTTTTCACAATATGTAAAACAAATCCGTTTGAAATCAGCTGTTCATGAGCTGTTATATACCGATCATAACATTATGAAAGTCTCGTTAAATAATGGTTTTCCAAATGTGAAAGCTTTTAACAAGGCTTTTAAGGAAATGTACAATCAAACACCTGCCGAATATCGAGGTCTTCATAAAAAAGAACCTTTCCAGGAAGTAAATAATATAAGCGAACAATATACCTTGGTGAATTCGCCGCACTTTTTAATTGAAATGAGTAAGTATATTTCCCAAAAGGACCAAAATGTTACGGTGAAAGAATCGGGAGTTTCGGCGGTACATATCAACCTGCCGCAAGAACCTGTTCTTGTTCGGGATAAAGCCCAGCGATTACTGGTGATTGGCCAGCTGGAATATGCCTTAAATGAAGAGGTCCAAGCAGAATTAAAGCTTATTCAGGAGCAGCTCCATTTTGAATATGTCTATTTCACAAACCTATTTTCCCCCACATTTACGACAATCGACCCTCTTTTGCAAATAGGAGGGCCGTATTATAAGATCGATGCGTTATTTAACGAGTTTCAAAGGCTGGGTTTAATTCCATTCATTAGTGTGGAGATTGAAAAGGAAGTCGTAAGCTGCCCTGATTATATAAAGATGTTAGATGAATTTTTACAGCACGCTGTCAGTTATTTTGGCGATGCCTTTGTCGGGAAATGGCAATATGAATTGGTTTTCTCAGAGTGGGATCAAACAGCCCGGACTTTTTATCAACAATACTTTCAAACTGTGAAAAAGAGGGCTTCCACTGCAAAAGTCGGGGTTCATGTGCCATTTTCCTTAGAAAAAGGATTATCAGTCCCTGTTAATGAATTTTTAAAGCAAATCGATCAATTTGACCTGGTGTGCTTTAGCTGCAATCCAAATGAACAAGTTGACTTTACCGATATGGATAACAGTTCCTTTAAGGGAGTAAAAGATTATATAAAGAAATCGTGTATTGAATTAAAAGCAAACCTTTCGTCAGCTGGCTTGGCTGGCACACCAATTTACCTGACTAACTGGAATACACTTTACGGTAATACAGTTAATTTAAGTGGAACTTTTTTTCGATCAGCCCTCATTTTTAAAGACATGCTTGATGTTATAAAAGAGATTTCCGGTTTGGGATTTTGGATTGATACCCATTCATTAGAAAAAAGTAATATGGATAATGAAAATATTGCAATGAATGGAATTGCCCTGCTTTATTATTATCAAATAAAGCGTCCAGCGTTTTTTAACATGCAATTAATTGCAAAAATAGGACTGGAGATTTTAGCTGAAGGTGAGGACTTTGTACTGACGAAGGGGAAACAAGGCTACCAATTGGCTATTTATAACAATTCCTATGTTAATCCCACTTATTCTGTCGAAAGTTTCTTTTTGAGCTCTCTAACAAAGGAAAAGAAAATCATGATTTCAGGGTTGCCTTCTGGTACTTATCAAATTCGGAAATACATTCTCGATAGAAATAACGGTGCATTTTACTTTAATTGGCTCAATCTCAATCAACAGTATATCTATGATCAAGAGATCATTACGTATCTCAAGCAGCGAGCCTATCCAGATTTGCAAATCTATGAGGAAAACATTGACTCGGAGCTCTTATTACAATCCACTTTGACGTTAAATGCCATTCACCTCATTGAAATTAGGCCATTAGGTTAAAACTTAATGGTCTTTTTTTGTTGTTTGGTTAAGCCAAGTAATGAAAAAGGGCAAATGAAGGGGTGTTTTTTCGACAATGATTGGAATGTTTTCAATACTTAAAAAATTTATAATGAAGACAAGAAAGCGATTACATAAATAATATTTCGGAGGTAGCCTTTTATGTCTGTTTCTCAAGGAGCGATTAAGAAGCAAAGCGAATCAAAACTTTCGGTATCAAAGGAAAAAAATCCCCGTGGAGCTTTGTTGACTACAGCTTTAATGGCTGGTTATTCCATGATTTACATGGACAAAAACATGATTTCTACTGCAATTATCCCAATTGCAGAACAATTCCATCTATCAACAAGTCAAACCGGTTTGATAATGAGTTTATTTTTCCTGGGTTATTCGTTAATGCAGATACCTGGGGGATGGCTCGCAGATAAGATTGGATATAAAAAGGTACTAATGCTTTCGCTTTCGCTTATTACAATATTTTCATTCGCATTTGGCCTTGCTGGAAGCTTATTGATGTTTATTTTGATTCGTTTCTTGGCTGGTATTGGCCATGCAGGCTATCCTCCAAGCTGTTCAAAAGGAATTGCCGAAAATTTCCCGAAAAAAAGACGGACTTTTGTTCAATCGCTCATTTTGTCAACGAGTGGAATTGGCGGAATTTTGGCTTTTGTGATTGGAGCACGGCTGATTGACTTAAATTGGCATTATGCCTACTATGCACTGGGGACAATGTTTGCCATCTCGTTACTTTTAGTTACCTTTTTGGTACCTAATAGCCACCCAACTGCCAAAACGAAAACTGAAAAGAAACAAGTTAGTTTTAAATCAGTGATTTCCAATCGAAATGTAATTATTTTATTCGTTGCCATGCTGCTTGCGAATGTAGCTTTTTATGGAAATATGTCATGGCTGCCAACTTTCTTAAAGACAAAATTTTCACTATCCATTAGTACGGTTGGGGTAATCCTGGCAGTGAACGCTATTGGAGGAACGCTAGCCTCCATATTTGCAGGTGTATTATTATCAAAATATTTTGCTGGCAAGGAAAAGTTACTGCTAATGTGCTGTTCAGTGGTTTCATCCTTGTTGTTTCTTGGTTTAGTATTTTCAAATTCATTGGTCCTTTCCATTGCTTTCTTATATGTGCTTACATTTTTATTAACCACGATCTTTGTGGGGATTTTCTCTTGGCCGCACAAGATTTTACCTGAGAAAGTAATTGGGTCATCCATTGGGATCGTCAATACGGGTGGGACGCTTGGGGGCTTTATTGCTCCAATGGCATTCGGTGCTTTAATTTCAATGGCCGGGGGATCGTTTTCTATCGTATTCATCACATTGGCCATAGCCGTTGTAATATGCGGTCTAGTTATACTTACTGTTAAATCAGGAAAATAATAGGAGGGAAAATGATGTTAGATCAACTATTGCAAAATCTTGAAGCGAAAAAAGAAAGAATGATTGAAATACGCAGATATCTCCATCAACATCCTGAATTATCTTTTAAAGAAGAAAAAACGGCTCAATACATTGCTGATTTTTATAAAGATAAAAATGTAATAATACGGACAAATGTTGGCGGATATGGAGTGGTTGTGACAATCGAAGGCGGACTCGCAGGTAAAACAGTTGCCCTGCGTGCTGATTTTGATGGACTGCCAATTACGGAAGAGGCAGATGTACCATTTAAATCGAGTAATCCAGGTGTTATGCATGCATGCGGTCATGATGGACACACTGCCTATTTAATGATTTTAGCCGAAGCATTAATCGAAATAAAAGACCAATTAAGAGGAAACGTTGTAATCTTGCATCAGCCTGCGGAAGAAACGCCTCCTGGAGGAGCAATTGCCATGATTGAAGATGGATGTTTAGAAGGTGTGGATAGTATTTTCGGTATTCACCTTATGTCCCCATCGGTGACCGGGGAGGTCTCTTATCGTGCTGGTGATATGCAGGCTGGACGCTCGTATTTCAAAGTGAAAATCCAAGGAAAAGGCGGACATGGTTCGATGCCGCATACAAGCAATGACAGTATTGTCGCAGCAAGCCACTTTATTGTAGCAGCCCAGACGATTGTCAGTCGCCGAATCAATCCTTTTGATATGGCTACAGTAACGATTGGCTCGTTTGATGGAAAGGGATCATTTAATGTTATAAAGGACAGGGTGGAACTTGAAGGAGATGTTAGAACCATGTCCAGTGAAGTTCGTGCTATAGTGGAAACGGAATTCAAGCGAATTTTAGCGGGGCTTGCTCAAGAATTTGACATTACCTATGACTTAATATACTCACATGATTACCCTGTTTTAGTGAATGATAAAGCCATGACAGAACTGGTTGTAAATGGGATTAAAAAGGCCGAAATTCCAGAAATCAAAGCGTTAGTGGAAACGCCGCCAATGTCTGGGTCAGAGGATTTTGCTTACTATTTGCAAAAGATTCCCGGCAGTATGTTTTATGTTGGAGCAAAGCCGGAGGATGGTCCAGTTTATCCTCACCATCATCCTAAATTTGTCATTAATGAAGACAGCCTGATCATTGCGGCAAAAGCAATGGCAGCTGTTGTTGCAGAATATTTTGGACAAGAGTAAAACTTAGTGAAAAACGGGGATGGTTCTTATGCTTGCGGCGTGGGGACCTTCTTCTTGTACAGGAGTGATCACATGTCTTTTACTAATTTAAAAGAGTTAATTGAACTAGCAGAGCAGGAGAAAACATCCATTTCGGAATTGATGATCAAATCAGAGGTACACCAGAAAGGTTTTCCTAGGGAGACGATTATCGAAAAAATGTCGGAACAATTTACTGTTATGGAGGAGGCTGTCCGCAGAGGTACAATGAGTCCGGTCATGTCTCGTACTGGTTTGACGGGAGGGGATGGAAACCGCCTTTATCAGTATACCCAAAACGGGAATTCCTTTGTCAATCCTGGAACATTGAATGCTGCAGCAAATGCGCTCGCGGTATCAGAAGTAAATGCTGCAATGGGGCGGATTGTGGCGACGC
Source organism: Peribacillus sp. V2I11 (assembly GCF_030817135.1). NCBI lineage: Bacteria > Bacillati > Bacillota > Bacilli > Caryophanales > Bacillaceae > Peribacillus > Peribacillus sp. V2I11. Next base: position 4,854,278 of record NZ_JAUSYW010000001.1, read on the forward strand.
CAACAGCTGGATCAGCGGGAATCTTGCCAGCTGTCCTTGTTCCTTGACAGCGGGAAATTCACCCGAAAGCAGATTGTCCAGTCAATATTCACTGCCTCTGCCCTCGGCTTAGTTGTTGCAAATAAAGCTTCGATATCAGGGGCAGCCGGCGGGTGCCAAGCTGAAATCGGTTCAGCAACCGCAATGGCAGCCGGCACCCTAGTAGAGCTTGCCGGTGGTACACCAATGCAGGTTGGAAATGCCGTCGGAATTGCTTTGAAAAATTCACTGGGGTTGGTTTGTGACCCAGTTGCTGGGCTGGTGGAAATCCCGTGCATCATCCGCAATGGTTTACATGCAATTACCGCCCAAGCTGCTGCAGATATGGCTTTAGCTGGTATAGCTAGTGTCATTCCACCGGATGAAGTGATTCATGTGATGCATGAAGTCGGACAGCAAATGCCCGAATCGTTGAGAGAAACCGGGATTGGCGGTCTTGCCGGAACTCCGACCGGGCAAAAATTAAAGAAGCTGATTCTAAGCGGAAAAACTAGTGGCTGTGGGCCGGCAAAATACCAAAGTGCGTATGAAATCATCGGTCCCGTAATGGTTGGCCCTTCGAGTTCTCATACAGCCGGGGCTGTACGAATCGGGAATATTGCCCGCCAGCTATTAAACGAAAATCCATTATATGCAAAGTTCTCGCTGATGGGCTCTTTTGCCGAAACCTATCAAGGCCATGGAACAGACCTGGCTCTATTAGCCGGTGTTCTTGGGTTATCTACCATGGATGATGGCATTCCAAATGCAAAAAAAACTGCTGAAGAAAAAGGCTTACAATATGAATTCACGAAAAGGGTGCTTGGAAACTATCATCCGAATACCGTTCTAGTAGAATTGACAGGGGTCACACGTACTGTGAAGGTTTTGGCCAGCTCTTTAGGCGGTGGTAAAGTGGAGGTTCAGGAATTCGATGAGTATCCATTTAAATTTTCTGGTGAACGGCCAACACTTGTGATTCGCCATTCCGACCAAAAAGGGGTTATTGCCGAATTATCGGATATTCTTTATCAAAAAGGGTTCAATATAGCCCGTATGGCCAATGAACGTTCCAAAATCAATGGTGCTGCAATAACGATTTGTGAAATCGACAATACAGCCGAAGACACTCTTTTATCTTTATTAAAAAGGGAGATTCCGATTATCGAAGAAATTGTCTTGGTTCAAACTAAGTAGTTACCAAAAAATTGTCCATTAAGCCCGCGATCGTATTTCGCTGATTCAAAAAAGCATGGTATGCGATTAAAACCAAAAAAGGCATTCGGAATAAATTCGTTCCGAATGCTTTTTTGTCTTTAAACTGAAGCAATCGAAAGGAAGGTTGTTTATTTTAGTGAAAAAGGATGGCCTATGACAGTCGCCCAGTAATTTAATTATTTTTTAGCAGAAGTCTCAGCCTCTGTTACAGCCGGCACAAATGCATCCAACTATGATTAATGGTATAAACACAACGACTATGAAGGCGAAATCTCCTCCAAATCAAAAAACGCCGTTACAACTGTTGTCACAACCTGACATTTGGAAACATCTATGTAGTTGTTTTTAAGGAGGATATTTTGATAGTATTCCTGAACAATTAATTGCTTTAAAGCAATATAAAAAAGAAGTCATCAGTTTATATGTTTATCTTTATAAATAAAGTGGTTTCCTTTTCTTTTTTATTAATTCCTTAACCGGAAAGTTTTTGAACAATCGAGCCTGTATCCACCTTGGATCAGGCTTTTTTGTATTAATCACCAGAGATATTACGTTTTTAGACTTTGAATAAAAATTCATGCTTGAATCTGCGATTGACTAGAATTCTTTTTGAAAATCACCTTCGCTTTAAAATGTGAGAACAAATAACAACCTATAATCACAATACCACTACCAATTCCTTGTACCCACGTCATTTTTTCACCTAATAATAGAAAAGCTAAAATTGCAGTGAAAATAGGATTAAAATTCAAGAAAATACCTGATGTTGTTGTACCTAATTTTTGTACACCAATGTTCCAAAGTACCATACAAGCTACAGTTGAGATAACGGCTGTATATAAAATAGATTGTATGAAAGAAGTATTTATATTAGACACCGTAAAATTAGAAAAATTAAACGGAAGAAGGACTATAAGTCCAAATATACCAGAATATAATGTAGACATCATGGGTGTTGTTGTTATCATTGCCCATTTGCTACAAACGGAATATATTCCCCAAACGCATACAGCAGCCATCATATATAAATCACCTGTATTAAAACGTAATGAAAGGAATAGATCAATATTTCCTTTTGAAAGTACAAGTAATACACCAAAAAGCGAAAAAAACATAGAAAACATTTGTAGAATATTAATTCTTTCTTTTAAAAAGAAAAATGAAAAAATTGCAATTGAAATCATGTTTAATGTTGATATTAGCCCAACATTAGTGGCGGTAGTTTTCTCTAATGCTGCAAATTGTAATAGATTAAATAGAACCACACCTGTAATTCCCATCAAAAATAAAGGAAGGATTGCACTACGAGGGGGAAATATCTTTCTTTCTTTCCACCATACAATTGGCAAAAGACAACTAATAGCTATGATCCACCTTAAACTCGTCAACGTCATCGGAGAAGCATGACCGACAAGTGACTTTCCTACGACAAAGTTTCCACCCCATAATAAACTTGTTAAAAGTAATAACGAAAAATAATAATATTGCATATCATTTTGCTCCTTTTCATCTTTCACTGTTTACGTGAAAAAGATCGAAGCCATTGTGCACAATGACATTTCAATTTTTATAATTATTTACTAATAATTTTAACATTTTAGTTCGTTACTTAATATATTATTTTGTATAATAGAAGAAACTTAAAATAATATTAAGAAATATTCTTGATATACAGAATTAAATTTTGTTTTGGTGTTGAAATGATACTGTTTTTGGAACAATTGTAAAAGGGGGTGACTATAAGTGGAATCTATGGTAAGCAAGGTTCTGGATAATGTTGATATCCAAATTTTAGATTTACTGCAAAAGGATGCACAGTTAAGCAATACTGAGCTTGCAAAGCGTGTCAAGTTATCTCCACCAGCTATACATTCAAGGATAAAACGTTTGGAAAATGAAGGGTTTATTAATGCACAAGTAGCAATTTTAAACCAGGAGAAGCTAGGTTTTGATTTATTATGTTTCATTTTTATTAGTACGAATATACATCAAGCTGAAGAACTCGAAGTTTTGGAAAAGGCATTAGCTTCTATGTCAGAAGTATTAGAGTGTCATTGTTTAACAGGTGAGTATGATTATCTTCTAAAAGTGGCTAACAAAGATCGGAAGGAATTAGAAATATTTATTAGAAAGTTAAATAAACTAGGCATTACAAAAATTCAAACTAGCCTAGCTCTCAGAGAAATTAAATACTCAACAGTTTTACCGATATGGGAAGAAAAGGCCCGTTCGTAAAAGTACACTTTTACCAACGGTTTTTGATAGAACTAGAAAGAGAAAAGTAGAAGTAGGAGTAAAAAAAGAAGTCCGTAAATATGGAAACATACAAGTCTGCAGCAAGGATCAAAATGAAGGACAGCAACTTCAGGCCATGAAATAAAAGGGGTTGGATAAAAAAACTTGTCACAAAATAGCCTTTGCTCAAAGAGAACAAAGGCTATTTATTCATTATCAAGTTATATAAGTAGATATAAATCCATTTCTAAGTTGAACTATAAAGTTCGTTCAAAATTTTGAACGTCAAAGCTATTAATTACTTTATTTCTTTTGAATTTGTTAAGGATCCATCATAGATTGGATATTAAGGAACGACTCTGTTTTTCAATAATTACATATCAACATCACTAGAAATATTAAGCTTATGATCAATCCCCGAAAAAATCATTGCTATAGAAATTCCTACTGGATGCACCATATATCTTTCTTGAAAATGTACATTCTGCTTTTGCCATTAATCTTAAATGATCATTATATTGCTCAACTAGTTTAAGCACTGAGCCGTGCATCGATTAAAAAGCAGTACACTTCTTTCGGAGTTTGCACTGCTTTTTTTAATTTCTCCCGTTTATTATGGTTTTAATTGGAAAATCGATATTGAAGACTCGCTTAATGAATCATTAAGTTTATTTACTTAACAAAATTGCTTCTGCGTTACTCGGTTGTAGAGCTATTTGTAGTGCACTTTTTTCTTCATAGTTTAAAGGGACCAATGGTAAGCGGACACCTCCAACATTTAACCCCCGCATATTTAATGCTGATTTTACCGGTGCTGGGCTTGGTGCAGCAAATAATGCTTTCATAATTGGAAGAAGGTTACGATGTGCAGTGGCAGCACCATGGACATCACCATTTTTAAAGCTATTGATCATTTCTTGCATTTCATTACCAATTATGTGTGAAGCAACCGAAACAATGCCTGTTCCACCAATGGCTAAAACCGGTAATGTTAACCCATCATCGCCGCTGTACAATGTAAAATCGGTAGTTGTTTTGCTTATGATTTGTGCCATGGCATCTAAGTCACCACTTGCTTCTTTTACTGCCACAATATTGTTGATTTTCGAGAGGCTAACAATCGTCTCTACTGACATGTTCACAACACTTCGTCCTGGGATATTATAAAGCATTACCGGTAATGATGTTGAATGGGCAATAGCACTAAAGTGCTGAAATAATCCTTCTTGAGACGGCTTGTTATAGTATGGGGTAACGAGCATGATTCCGTCGACTCCTGCTGCCTCTGCTTGCTTTGTTAAGCTGATCGAAGCCTTCGTGTTATTTGAGCCAGTTCCAGCTATGACTGGAACTCTTCCATCAACAACTTCTACAACAATTTTGAATAAATCTACTTTCTCTTCTGCAGTTAATGTAGGAGACTCTCCAGTTGTACCAGCTATTACTAATCCATCAGAACCATTAGCAATTAAATAATCTACTAAAATTCTCGTAGCATTAAAATCAACCTCATCATTATGATTAAACGGGGTAACCATTGCGGTTAAAACTTGGCCAAAATTCATAACTTCACACCCTTTTGTTTATTTTTTAAAAAAATTCAGAGGTGGTTAGGGCCATTCAGGAGTAAACGCAAAAAAGCAACAACGAGGATTCGCTGCTGCAGTAGAAACAATATTTATCAAAAAAAATGTTTCCGCGCATAAGATAGCCCTCCATATAGTTTCCTATATGACAGTCCTGCATTTATTCAATAGCAGAACCAGCTTCAAGAACATGAGATTCTTTCCGCTTCGGCAAATTCCCCTTTCCACAATAGTCATAGGATCTCATTCTCCTCAAAATGTGTACTAATGGTCTTTGCTCCTCTATCCTCACTTCAAAAAGCATGAAGTAAGAAAATATTTAATTGACTGTAATATAACAAGGAATCCTTTTTATTGCAAGGCCAATTTAGAAATATTTTTTTAGAATACATGGATAATCAATGGAAATGGATACGGTATAGGGGCTGGATTCATCTTTTTTAGTATTATGTAATCTCAACTTTAATAGTTTTATAAAACAAACTGTATGAAAAGTTTCACTCTTTTATAGTCAGTTTTGACAATTGATATATCTTATAGAAAATTGGTATTTATCTTATGAATACTGAGAATAATGATCAAGGTGGGGAGGACAACATGATAAATACAAAACTAACAAATGAAAGAAAAGATATGAAAATCCGTACGTTTGGGAAGCAAGAAAACGGATCGCTTCAATGTAAGTAGGACTCCATTGATTCAATTATACTATCATAAAAAATTGAAAAGGATGGCCATTAATGACATCAAGCTAATGTTAACCAATCCAAAGATAAAATTATCTGTCGTCCAATAAAAAATGATAAGAACAATTGCTTGCACGAGGAAAACAAACCGGAGGCATTCGGTAGCATTGTAGCTGGCAATTTTACCAGCGAGTATGTTGCTGAAAATGGAAATAAATCCGTAGCCAAACAAGATCAAGAACTACTTGGCGCTTCCATTCCTTTCAGGATTGGAACGAGATACGTATAAACAGCATACGTCGCTCCAAATCCATGAGATGGAATGTTAAAAGCCATTAAGATTCGTGGGGTTGTTAACAAAGAAAATTGATCACGCATTGAACTGCGAAATGGACTGTGCATAGTAGGAAAAATGAGGAAAGGTGGGAAAAACACAATTCCACCGAGAAAAGTGTTAACAGGAAGTTTGCATTAATAACCCATTAAACGACCGGTGTTCGCAGAAATAATTAGAGCCCCAGTGGAAGAATAAATACCTGCTTTGGCCAAAGCATTATAAGGATCTTTATTCCATAATTGAGCAGTATAACAGGACGTTTGACCTTTCATTATCCATCCGTACCACCGGAACTAGCACAACTTGTAAATGCTCTCTTAGCCGTGCCATTAAAACTGTCAACCCAAACATTTGCATAATAATCGTAAGGAGCAGCCGAATAAAACTTTAAGTAACCCCACGCCGTATGACAATACGCACTTCCTTTTAGCTGCACATATCCAATTTTCACACCGTTTTTATAGATATATTCTGTTTCATAGGTGATTGGGCTTTTAGAAGCACAACCTGTCGAATAAGGGTTTGTATTATCATAGGACAATGCAAATGTTTTATTCATGGGTACAATCGCAAAAAAACAGTCCAAAAACAAGAGCTACTACCATCACAATATTCAATTATTTTTTTATAATAACCTCTCTCCTTTCCTTCTTCCAGACTTCACCAAATGAAAATTGGTATTTCTATGTACTATGGAATCATTTACCCCTGTGTAAATTTTACCATTTTAAGGATAACTACTTAGTTAAGGGATAGTACCCCATTCTCATTAACCAAAGGCAAATCAATACCGAGACAAAGGTGAACGAATACTGGCCATACCTTTTGTTGATTTATTAATATTTAAATTACACTGGTGCTATATTTTATTAATAATGTAAAGTTACAATTTTAATTGGTAAACCACGTAAAAATTTTAAAATGAGGAGGATGTTTGTATTTTTGAAAAATAATTACATAATTTAAGTGGCTAAACGATAAATAGGAGGAAATGATCTTGAAAGCGAAAAATAAATTTGCTGCAATGTTAACAGTTGTAACGTTAGGATTAACAACTTCTTTATCTAGTGTACAAGCATTCTCGGAATCTTCAAATTCAGATAATGAACGTAAACCTGAGCTCGTTTTTCCTGTAATCAGTGATGTACATATTGATGATGGATCAACTTCTGATATGAACAAGTTTAGAACAGCCATGGATCAATTAAACAAAGCTGCACCTAAACAGGATGCTTTTGTTGTCGTTGGGGATTTAACAGACTATGGATATGCTACTGAATATGATAAGTTCTTCTCCATTTATAAGTAGAAGAAACAAGGCGATGTCCAATCCATGTTTACAATGGGAAACCATGATTATTGGAATGGACTTTCCGTTGAAAAAGCACAAGATCGTTTTATCAAGAAAACAGGAATGGATTCTCTTTACTATCATAAAAAAGTAAATGGATATGATTTTATTACGTTAAGTCCGGAAAATGGTAATACGCATGGTTTATATTCTGTTAATCAAATTAACTGGCTAGGTGAAAAGTTAGCTGCTGCAGAAAAAGAGAATCCGGACCAACCAATCTTTGTTTTTCTTCATCAACACATTAAAGACACTGTGTATGGAAGTGACTTGTGGGGAACTCAGGAAAATAAAGAACTTTTATATGATACATTAAAGAAACATCCACAAGTTATTACATTTTCAGGCCATTCTCATTATCCACTTGAAGACCCTAGAACGATTCATCAAAAAGACTTTACGTCTGTTGGCACGTCTTCTGTAAGTTATTTGGAAGTAGAGCCAGACAAACTTCAAAAGGATATCGGGATATTAGTCAAGGAATGATTGTAGAAGTTTATAATAATGAAGTTGTCATTAAAAAACGTGACTTTCATAAAGACGATTGGACAGGAAAACCATGGGTAATAAAAAATCCTTCTACAAAAAATAACTTTAAATATACAGACGATCGAGATCAGTCACCACCGGTTTTTGCAGTTAAAGACAAAGCTTTGATTGTAAAAGAAAAATCGACACTAAGAAGTTTAAATGTAACATTTCCACAGGCAAAAGATAACGTACTCGTACATTCTTATCACATTACAGCCAAAAACAAGGAAACTGGGGAGCTGGACGCAGATTTCACCGTATTTTCTGAATTCTATTATGATCCTGTGCCAAAGAATTTAGAGTTCCCTGTTGCTGGACTTAAGCCAGGTACTGATTATCAAATTAAGGTACAAGCACTAGATTCATTTAACAATAGCAGTAAAAAGGTGTTACTGGCTGATGGCCAGACAAAAGCCCTGGAAATGGTCTCAGCACAAGCTTCCCCACATTAGTATCGGCAGGTGGATCAACTACACTCCAAGTGAAGATGAAAAATTATGGAAATGGTAGTGTGAATGGGAAAATAAAAGTTGATGCATCTGAAGGTTGGAGTGTGGAGCACAAAGAACTTGAGTATGAGCTATCAGGAACTGAAGAAAAAATGTTGCCAATAAAAGCTACACCTAGTAAGGAAAGTTCCGGTTCATCACAATTCACCTTTACTGCTTACGAGGGCGGCCAAATAATTGGCTCCAAGAATATAAATGTATACGTAAACATGATGCTTGGAGAAAGTTTTGACCAATTAGAGTCTGCATTAAAGCCAGCAGTGAATGAAAACATTCCAAGTTCTGTTCTCGGTTGGAGCCATACAGCTCCTAACGGCTGGTCGGTTACAAATAGCTCGAATATGCCAGCTGGTACAGAGGAATGGCAAGGTTGGAGTTTCACAACAAAAGACTTTTGGATAAAAGCAGAAGAGCAAGATCGTAACAAATTTGAGCTTGGTCAAGGTGTTATAGCTGTAGCGGATCCTGATGAATGGGACGATAACGGTTCACCAGCATCAAAAGGCTTTTTTGATAGTACATTAACTTCACCTTCTGTAAAAGTTGTTGGTGCAAAAGATCTATACTTAGGTTTTGCATCTCACTATAAACAAGAAGGAACGCAAACAGCTAAAGTAACTGCTGTCTTTGATAATGGGGAAAAACAACAAGTTCTCGTTTATGATAATAAAGCTGCTTCGGATAATAAAAATGGACATGTTTTGAATAAGTATGAAGTTAAATCGATTAAGGTTCCTGAAGATGCTTCTTCTATGAAATTACAATGGAGAATGCATAATGCGAAAAATAATTGGTTTTGGTCGATTGACGATATTAGAATGGATGACCAAAGGATCGTTTCACCAAATAATGAAAAGGACAGGTGAACATTCTTAAAAAATAATTTGTATAAGTAAAAAGCGGACTTTCCTTAAAAAGGGAAAGTTCGCTTTTTCTCTATGTCTTACAAACTCTGGACCAAATAGTGAACTACTAAAAGATTCATGGCCTTTTCCGTGTGCTTGATAATGGTTTCTCGCCTAATTAATTTCGTTTCTTTGTGAAGATAATACATCAAATTGAAGGGAAAGTTATTAATTATAAATTACTGAAGTGCAGCTTTATATAATTCTTTGGATAATTTATAAATAATATCATTATTATAAAAGGTAGGTTAAAAAACAAAAAACAAGCTAGCCGAGACCCCACAGACGCTTGCTTTGATGCGGCATGGCAGACATTCGGCGAAAAGGGAGCGGATTTCTGAAATCAAGCTGGAACGTTTTTATATAAAAAAACAGTAGACCAACAATAGAATAGGATTTTTTCCATGTATTTTAGAAAATTTTAAGATTTGTGTGATATGGTTTTTTTAGTTCTAAGAAACATTTTCATGCTAGAACAGCAGATAAACGGTGAACTTTTCTATAAAAGAGTAACGAGAGATCGATACGGGGTGAAAATATTTGTCAATTAAAATGAGGTTTCTGTTGTCCTACGTTGGCGTAATTCTTATTTCCATCACTTTATTTTTTGCAGCTGGATTTTTACTTATTTTTGCAATAACGGGTGATGTAAAATCGATAGAGCATTTATACAAAAAATCTTATCTTCAAAAACCTTTGACTGCAGTAGAAGAAAGTGTGTTTCTCGATTTAAAGCTATTGGCAAAAAATAACCCTGAGCACCTTCTAAACGAAGAACAGCTAAAGAAAATTGAACATAGAGATATTAAGATTGTCGTTAGAAAAGATAATAACATTGAGTATGCTTCCCCAACACTAGATAAGCCTGGCTTGGTTCTATCACTTCCCAAGTTCGAAGAAACGAACATCAATACGCGAGACACAATCAAAATGAAAGACGCATTTTTCACATATGTGAAGTTTGATTTTTATTTTTCGGATAAAAGTGAAGGTAGTATTTTTGTATTGAGAAAAGCAAGTTCCTATGCCGAGCTGACTCGAGAGCTGTTTCCCATATTATTCGCTCTATTGTTATTACTGTTTGTTATGATTATTGGACTTTTAAATTATTTAGTTTCACGAAGTATCATCAAACCCATCTCTATTCTTAAAGAAGGCGCAGAGCGGATAAAATCAGGAGATTTAAACTTTGAAATCAAAGCCGCTTCGAATGATGAAATCGGACAATTGAATAGAGAGTTTGAGGAAATGAGAAAAAAGTTAAAAGAGTCCGTAAACCTCCAGCTTCAGTATGAGGAAAATCGAAAAGAACTTCTTTCCAATATTTCTCATGATTTGAAGACACCGATCACTTCGATTATGGGATATGTTGAGGGGATAAAAGACGGGGTAGCAAACACCCCACAGAAAATGGACAAGTATTTATCGACTGTCTACCTAAAAGCAAGAGATATGGATTCATTGATAGATGAATTGTTTTTATTTTCCAAGCTGGATTTAAAAAAAGAACCATTCAATTTTGAAACGGTCAGACTCGATAACTATTTGAAAGACTATGTAGAAGAACTTCAACTGGATTTACTTCAACAAGGAATCCGGATTGAACTTCATCAGATGTATAAACCGATATACGTTACAGCGGATAGAGAGAAACTAAAACGCGTATTGGCCAACCTAATCAGCAATTGTGTAAAGTATATGAATAAAGATGAAAAACACATTTCCATTTCTCTGCATGAAGGACTATATGATGTAGTAGTACAAGTAACAGATAATGGCTATGGAATAGAAGCTTCTGCTTTGCCTTATATTTTTAACCGCTTTTATCGTGCTGAGCAATCTAGAAATTCCCAGACTGGTGGAAGTGGTTTAGGACTTGCGATCGCAAAAAAAATTATCGGCGAGCATGGAGGAGATATTTGGGCTACTAGCAAGATAGGAAAAGGTACAAGTGTCTTCTTTTCCATAAAGAAAGGTGAGGAAATGTGAAAAAGATATTACTTATTGAAGACGAAGTCAGTATTGCTGAATTGCAAAGGGACTATTTGGAAATTAATGATTTTAGTGTCGATATTCAACATAATGGTGATGCAGGTCTCCAACAGGCCCTTCAAGGAAATTATCATTTAATCATTTTGGACATCATGCTTCCAGGGTTGAATGGATTTGAGATATGCAAACAAATACGTGCTGTCAAAAATATCCCGATTTTGCTTGTATCCGCGAAAAAGGAAGATATTGATAAAATTCGGGGGCTTGGTCTAGGGGCAGATGATTATATTACAAAGCCCTTTAGTCCCAGTGAACTTGTTGCAAGAGTGAAAGCGCATATAGCGCGTTATGAACGTTTATCAGGAAGTCACCCCAAATCTAATTCAATTTATGTTCGTGGAATTTCAATAGATAAGTCAGCACGCCGAGTTCACATAAACGGAGAGGTGGTCCCGTTTACAACAAAGGAATTCGATACGTTAGTGTTTTTTGTCATGCATCCGAATCAAGTATTAAGCAAAGAACAGCTTTATGAAAATATTTGGGGCTTGGAATCGGCTGCAGATGTTTCGACTGTCACCGTCCATATCAGGAAACTACGTGAAAAAATTGAAAGAAATCCTGCACATCCTAAATTTTTGGAAACCGTTTGGGGAGCAGGGTATCGCTTTAATGTTTAAATAGTATGTTTTTTGACCCGTCACGAAGGTGGCGGGATTTTTTTATAAACATTAAGAAATTTTATTAATAAGTTAATCATTTTTTAAGAAACTGTTTAGAGGGAGTTTAAGATTAAGCACTAATATAATGAAGACGGAATAAGTAAGCAACTAAAAATAAAAAGGAGAAAAATTCCTCATGCAACCTCAAAAATCTTTTTAGAACAAGCCATTTTTGGTACATCAAAATGACGGAAAATCCTTTTGGGGCAGAAGATGTACAAAGGTGAGAAAGGATGGTGTGTTTCATGTGGAGACGGCTAACGATTGTCATCGGATGCCTTATCATCCTTAAGGCCTGTGTATTAGATAACGAAGTAGAGCTAAATAAACAAGAAAAGGAGAAAGGAAAGGGAATGAATGAACAACTGATTCAAGCTGTAGAACGAAAAGAAACGGAAAAAATAAGAAGGTTGGTTGAGCAAGGAGCAGATATTAATACACAGGACCCGGAAGGGCGAACCGCCACTATGATTGCGACTTATAACAATGATGTAAAGACTGCAAAAATCCTTATTGAAGCGGGGGCAGACGTCAACATTCAGGATGACATGAAAAATAGCCCCTTCTTGTATGCCGGTGCTGAAGGTTATGTAGATATACTTAAACTTGCGATTGAAGCAGGTGCCGACCCGTCTATAACAACCGTTATGGAGGAACGGCTTTAATCCCTGCTTCGGAACATGGATATGTTAAGGTTATTAAAGAACTGCTTACTAAAACTGATATTGATGTGAATCATGTAAATGATCTCGGTTGGACAGCTTTGCTAGAAGCTATCATTTTGAATAATGGTGATGGAAAACAACAGCAAACAGTGCAATTGCTAGTAGATCATGGGGCAGATGTCAACATTCCTGATAATAATAATATGTGACCCCTTTACAACATGCCCGTGAGAAAGGATTTAAAGAGATTAAACAAATTTTACTATCTGCAGGAGCAAAATAACCAGATCGCTGATACTTATAATCTGTCAGTCCATTGCACTACTAGATTAAAACCAAAATATAATGAGGAGACGAAAAAATGAACAAAAAAGCAAAAATTTCATCATCTATACTACTTGGGTTAATATTGGCCATAACAGGATATAACACAAACGCACAAGACAATCATAGTGCACAGAAACATGAACAAACAGCTAAAGAGAGTAAACAAGAAAATAAGTTAACCACAGGACAGGAATTGACTAAAATTCTTAGTAGCACGAATTGGAAAGGAACTAAAGTTTATGATAAGAATAATAATGACTTAACAAAGGAGAATGCAAACTTTATTGGTCTAGCAAAATATGATGCTGAAGCATCGAGATATGAATTTTTTGATAAAAATACAAAAAAAAGTCGTGGTGATAAAGGAACTTTCTTTATCACAAATGGGAAGATTCGAGTGTTAATTTCAGAATCAATGGGTTACCAAGCAGTTGTTGAAATAACAGAACTGAATAAGGATATGTTTACTTATAAAAGAATGGGTAAAGATGCAAATGGTAACGACGTAGAAGTGTTTGTTGATCATATTCCTTATACTGAAACAGAACTTTCCTTTACTGATCCAGACAAAAATTTGGAAACTTATACAGGCGAAGTAGTTACAGACGTTGATGGAGACAAAATTTTATCAAGCACCCCATGGCAAGGAACGGTGGCATTGGATGAAAAGGGAAATGATGTATCAAGCTATAACTCGAATTATTTAGGTCTGGCAAAATATGATGATAAAACAAATAAGTATGAATTTTTTGATGCTAAAACCGGTGAAAGCCGTGGTGATTACGGTTATTACGATGTTGTTCATGGAAATAAGATAAGAGCCCTTGTTTCACAAGGGGAAAATAAGTATGGCGCAGTTCTTGAACTTACAGAGCTTAATGAAAATAAATTCACTTATAAACGAATCGGTAAAGATAAAGATGGAAAAGAAATAACGATAACAGTTGAACATATACCTTATGAAGGTGATTTGAAACTAAAATCAACTAAGTAAATAAAAAGGGATTTTGTATTAATTGCAAAATCCCTTTCTTAATATAGTAATAGAATAGTGGTACAAGGTTTTTACACGTTAAACTGTTCAACGGATGTTTCCAGGTCATAAGCGAGCTTTAACATCGAGGAGGTTGAGAAGGAGATGTCCTCCATGGATTTCGCTTGTTGATCGGTTGATTGTGCCACTTGATTTGAAGCCACTGCAGTTTCCCTTGTTAACCCTGCAAAATCTTCTATCGAAGCATTGATTTCCTGAGAACTTGCTGCCATTTGCTCTGTAATGGCGGATATTTCTTGAATCTGATCACTAACATTCTCAAAAGATTTTATGCTCTGTTTAAAAGATTCTCTTGTATTCAGGACTAATTTTGTCCCTTCCTCTACCTCTTTAGTTCCAGTTTCCATCATTTTAACTGACTCATTTATGATGGATTTAAAATGAAGCAGGGACTCTTGTATATTGATTGCAGATTCCTTCGCCTACCGCCAATTTCCGTACCTCGTTCGATACCACCGCAAAACCTTTACCCTGTTCACCGGCTCTAGCAGCTTCAATTGCCGCAATTAGTTTAAGAGTTCATTTATATCTTTATTTCCAATGAAAATTCTAGTTGAAACATGATTGGTCTGTTCGCTTACCTCTGAAGAAGCTCCTGCAACTTGCTGAATGCCTTTAACGATATATTGTGTGGAAGTATCCATTTCTTTGATTTTGTGTTCGATATCACTTGATGACTCCAAAAGCTGGAATGACGAGCTTTTCAAGGAGTTGACGATCATAATTGTATTGGTAATCATTTCTTCAAAGGATTTCACTAAAACATTGATTTAGTCGTTTCCATTTACTTTTATGTTGCTGATCAGTTTATTGGCTGTTAATAAATTTCCATTTGAGATTTCCTTTGCAGCCAAGCTGACCTTGAGAAGGGGGGCTTAACTTTCTAGTGGAGAACCATATTTAGGCACCCACACGATCGCCATTAAGATTACATTGATTATTATAGTAAGGGGAAGGATGCCACCCAAAACCTCGCTGGCCGTAGCATCGACTTTACTGGCATCAATATCGACCCCTAGTATTCCAATGACCTCGTCACCTTTCTTTATGGGAACAAAAACGGATGAATAGTCACCACATTCAGGATCATGAACGATGGAAGTGGTAGAAACCTTTCCCTTCATGACGCTTTCTACATCTAGAAATGAAGTTGCGGTTGTGGGGGTTAAAATGGCAGATGCTTTTTTATCTTCCTTAGCCATTCCATCTATAAGAATATGGACTTTTTCGCTACTTTCGTTAATCCCCAATGTATATACATAATGCTCCAGTTTTTTGTCTATAATCGTCTAACTGTTCGGGTATCTCCCAATATGTAGAGGTTTCGGATTGATTACTTAAAAAATCAGCATAAGATGTTGGATTTATTCCTTGAGGGAGGTTGCTTGCTATGTCTAAGCTGCTCATAGCGATTGTTTTCTCAACCGTATCATTTGTACTTATATACATTAATAGTAAACTTCCAATTAATGTAATGATCATACCTGTTAAAAGAACAAAACCTATTTTCGTACTGAGTCTATTCATCTTTGTTTATTCCTTCCCCATGTTATATATTAACCATGGTTTATATATCGGTAATATTTAAATATATTTAATGAGACCTTTTTAAAACCTTCGGGTGAAGTTTTTATTCCTTCTTTAACCTGTTGTAAGAGAGGTTCATAATGAAATGATCTCAAAATAAATAATGGATTGTAATTTTTCAAAAGAGAAAAAAGTATAAATCTTTAAAAATGGAAAATAACTTTTGAAGGATAGGGACGGGTTAAAATAATTAATAACAAGGAAAAAATTAAACAAACGATTACCACTTTGATGAAGCGCAAGGGGAATCAAGAAAAATAAATATGGCCAAAAGCATCATTTCATTTGATATCCCGGAAAAATATTATGTATTTATATCTTTAATTTATTTTGATTAAAAGGGTCTTTCTTTTTCTCGTAGAGTAGGGTTATAAAATAAACTATAAACGAGATAATGGAATTGTATTAGAATCATGTCGCCCTACCCAAATAGAAAGTAAAGTAATTCCTCAAGACAGATTTTTCAGCAGGAAAAACAAAATTCCCGACTAAAAGCTCAATTAAAAGAAGAGGAATGCATTTTAAGGAAAACCTTATTGTTATGTTTGATTTTCTATCCTATAACTATATTAGTATAGAAAAAAATCCATCTTTCCCGCCCTGATTCTATAAATCTTGACTGGAAAGGATAAGATTAATATATGTTGATCCTGTAAATATTAATTAGTGAAAAATAGAGTATTTGTTAAATTGTTATAAAATTCAAAAAATGGTTTGACATTAGTGAAAATGGAAGCTTATAATCAACGTAAGATTTCAAATTCAAAAACCGAGTTTTATATTATAGAACAAATTAGCCCTTCATTTTATTAAAAGTAATCGTTTATGTGAAACGCAATTAGAAGTGAAGTGTTTTCCTTACTCCGAATAAAACATAAAACAAAAACGGAGTTTTATAATATAAAACAATTTAACTTTGGCTTATACAAGGGTGAGGAGAAGTTCTTAATATCAGCAATAAATGATAACGCTTACAAAAAACTTTTAGGAGGGTTTTTATTGAAAAAAAGAAAGCTTTTTGTATTCTCCACAAGCTTAACTCTTGCAATGGCATTCCTTTTATCTGGATGTGGTGGAGGTGAGGGAGAAAAGACCAGTGGATCTGGAGTTGAAAAGAAAACAATTAAAGTGGCAAATTATTTTGCTGAAAATCATCCTCAAAACATTGCTTTGAAAGAAAAATTCAAAAGAATAGTAGAAAAGGAGAGTAATGGTGAACTAGAGGTTCGGATATATGCGAACAGTACATTAGGTGCAGAAAAAGAATTTTATGACGGCGTCAGAAACGGAACGATTGAAATGGGTGTTCCAGGACTAATTATGCAGTCGGACATTCCAAAAATGGGTGTTCCGGAATGGCCTTTCCTATTTAGGGATTACGATCATGTAAAGAAGGTATTGAATGGACCTATCGGAGAGGAATTGACAGAAGAGCTTGATCCAAAACATGGAGTGACACCGCTCGCATGGAGTGCAAATGGATTTAGGATGTTTTCGAGTAATCGTCCAATTAAGAGTATGAAAGATTTTGATGGACTTCGACTCAGAATGCCGAACATTCCGAATTACATAAAATTAGGTGAATCATTGGGAGCAAACGTTAGCCCATTACCCATTTCAGAAGTTTTTACCGCACTTGAACAAAAGGTAGTTGATGCTCAAGATAATCCCATTGCCACGCTGAGATCCTCGGGGTGGAATGAAGTTCAAAGTGATGTACTGGAATCCAAGCATATGTTCAGCCCCAATATTTACATTATCAATAGCAAATTCTATAAAGGGCTGACAAAGGAACAACAAACGATCATTCAAAAAGCAGCAAAAGTGTCGGCAGCATATGAGTTTGATTTGATGGAAAAAAGTTATGAAGATGACAAAGCATATCTTAAGGATAATGGAATCAAATTTACTAAGCCTGACGAAGACTTTTCACAAGAGATGTTAAAAGCATCACAACCTGTTTATGATGAAGTCTTTGAGGAAAATGACTGGGCGGAGGAGCTTGTCGGAAAAATAAAAGCAGAATGAAGCAGGCGCTTTAGATAGGAAGGGGGAGATGTATAGGTGAATAAAATTTCCAGAACCTTAGAAAATTCGTTGAACATTATTATGGCAGCTGCGTTAGCAATTATGGTTGTTCTTGTGTTTGGTAATGTAGTTCTTCGTTATTTCTTTAATTCAGGGATTACTTGGTCAGAAGAAATGTCAAGGTATCTCTTTATTTGGTTGACGTTCCTAGGCGCCATCGGAGCTTTCAAAAACAAAGAACACTTGGGTGTCGACATGGTCATCAAACGGCTACCGAATAAGATGAAAAAAGTGGTTCTTGTTATTAGTGATTTGATGATGTTAATCGTTCTTCTCCTGATCCTGGATGGCAGCTGGAAAATGACATTGATAAACATTGATAGTACTGCACCAGCCACCGGCATGCCACTGGCATTTGTTTATGGGACAGGCATTCTTGTGAGTGTTTCAATGGGCAGCATGATCATTTTCAATTTGTATCGGATTTTCTTCAATAAAATTAAAGACGAAGAATTGGTGATGATAAGTGAGTCGGAAGAGCTAATTTCTCTCCATACTGATGAATTTGCTTCAGATATTAGAATCGGCAAGGAGGAGAAACAGGGATGATAGGTGTATTTGTCGGATCTTTACTGGGAGCCATGGGACTTGGAATACCTATTGCCTTTGCCTTACTTGTGAGTAGCGTAGTGTTAATGTATTTCCTTGGTATTTTTGATAGTCAAATTATCGCACAAAATCTAATCAGTGGCGCGGATAACTTCCCTCTAATGGCCATACCGTTCTTTATGCTGGCAGGAGAGGCGATGAATCGGGGCGGTTTATCACGGCGTATCGTTGAGATGGCAATGAATTTGGTTGGCCATATCAAGGGAGGCCTTGGCTATGTTGCGATCATTGCGAGTGTGTTGTTTGCGAGTTTATCAGGATCTGCCGTTGCCGATACGGCAGCGCTTGGGGCTATATTAATTCCAATGATGGTGAAGTCTGGTTATGATGTGAACCGGTCAAGTGGGTTGATTGCATCCGGTGGTATCATTGCCCCGATCATTCCGCCAAGTATCGGCTTTATCATTTTCGGTGTCGCAAGTGGTGTGTCCATTACAAAGCTGTTTATGGCAGGCATCGTTCCAGGTATTTTACTAGCGGTTGGACTTACGGTTACCTGGGCCATTGTTGCACGAAAAGATAAAGTCGCCGTTAACCCTCGAGCTTCAGCAAAAGAAATACTCACTTCTCTTCGTCAAGGCATTTGGGCTCTGTTCCTGCCCGTCATTATCATTGGTGGATTGAAATTCGGTTTATTCACACCGACTGAAGCGGCAGTGGTGGCTGCAGTCTACGCAATATTTGTCGGTCTTGTAATCTATCGCGAAATGAAAGTGAAAGATTTGTATGAGGTCTTTGTTCATGCAGGAAAAATGACGAGTGTTGTCATGTTTCTCGTCGCTGCAGCACTCGTGTCATCCTGGCTGATAACTGTAGCCGATTTACCTGGTGAGGTAATTGGATTGCTGGAGCCATTTATGGATCATCCATTCCTTCTATTAATAATGATAAACTTATTGGTCATCGTAGTTGGAACTGCTATGGATATGACACCGACAATCCTTATTCTAACACCTGTCTTGATGCCATTGGTGGTCGCTGCAGGTATTGATCCAGTTTACTTTGGTGTCCTGTTTATCCTGAATAACGCCATCGGTTTACTTACACCACCGGTCGGAACCGTGTTAAATGTCATGTGCGGCATAAGTAAGATCAGTATGGAAGAAATCATGAAGGGGATTTGGCCTTTCTTGCTCGTGGAAGTAATTGTATTGATCTTGTTGATTTTGTTTCCTTCCTTAGTGCTGGTTCCTCTAGAATGGTTTACCTCCTAACGGAATTAAACAAGTAATTGGGTCTATATGCTGATATTCATCTTATTTTATAGGGGGAAAATGAAAATGAATAATTTGTTCAAACGTTTGGCGGTTGGAGTTTTACTGCCTTCAGTACTACTATTAAGTGCTTGCGGAAGCGGACAAAATGAAAGCGCTACAGCTGACGGTATACAGGAAAGAACAATCAAAGCAGGAATCGGAAATAGCAAAATGCACCCACAAGGGCAGGGGATGGAAAAATTTAAAGAACTGCTTGAAGAAAAAAGCGGCGGGAAAATGAAAGTCAAAAACTTCTTTGATGCCACTCTTGGAGATGATCAGAAAATGACAGAAGCACTTCAAGGCGGTTTACAGGAAGTAACAGTGCCTTCAACTTCTCCACTTGTTGGTATGATTAAGGAATTTGGAATTTATGACTTCCCATTCGTCTTTAATAATGAAGAAGAAGCTTATACAGTACTTGATGGTGCAGTAGGCAAAAAACTTTTGGATAAATTACCGGAACATGATTTAGTAGGTTTGGGATACTGGGAAAACGGCTTCCGGAACATAACCAATAGTAAACATCCGGTTAAAACGGCTGATGATTTCAAAGGTCTTAAACTTCGTACCATGCAAAATGAAGTGCATTTAGATGCATTTTCAAAGTTAGGGGCGAATCCATCGCCGATGGCCTTCTCTGAAGTATTTACTGCGTTGGAAACTGGCACTGTTGATGGGCAGGAGAACCCACTAGCAACAATTCAAACGCAAAAATATAATGAAGTGCAAGACTACTTAAGTCTTACAAATCATGTTTATACACCATTTGTATTCCTTGTAAGTAAAAAGTTCTGGGATGACCTATCAGAACAAGAGCAAAAAATCATGAGTGAGGCCGCACAAGAGGCTGGAAAGTATCAACGGGAAGTTAACCAAAAAGAAAATGAAAAAGCACTTAAGTATCTAAAAGAAGAAGGAATGGAAATCAATGAAGTAGAGCCGGAAGAAATGGAAAAAATGAAGAAAGTCATCCAACCAGTGACGGACGAATATGCTCAGAAATTTGGTCAGGATCTAGTAAAAGAAATGATGAGCGAAGTTGAAAAAGTACGCGGTAAATAATCCAGACTGTTTGGAGGATAGAAAATGGATATTATCTCTGAACTTTTAAGTGAAATCCGATTACCGAAAATGGTCAAAGTGAGGCAGAAATTTCGTACACCTCAAATCGCTGATGTAGCTGGTGAGGTGAAGAAGGCGATAAAAGAAGCAGGTGTCTTATCAAGAATAAATGAAGATGACAAGGTGGCAATTGCAGTAGGAAGCAGAGGGGTGGCGGACCTACCTATATTAGTAAGAGAAACGGTAGCGGCCGTTATGGCGGCTGGTGGCAATCCTTTTATTGTCCCTGCAATGGGAAGCCATGGGGGTGCTACAGCAGAAGGGCAAATCGATGTGTTGCTTCAGCTGGGTATTTCAGAAGAAGCGGTTGGAGCGCCAATCATGTCATCGATGGAAGTTATTAAACTGGATGAATTGCCAAATGGGCTCCCTGTCTATATTGATAAGCTTGCATATGAATCGGATAAAATCATAGTCATTAATCGGATAAAACCACATACGGCATTTCGTGGACCGGTTGAAAGCGGACTTATGAAAATGATTACAATCGGTTTAGGCAAGCAAAAGGGAGCCGAAGCTGCACATGCATACAGCTTTAAGTATATGGCGGAACATGTCCCTGAAATGGCGAAAATTTCCTTAGCGGAAGCTCCTATCATATTTGGTCTTGCGACTATTGAAAATGCCTATGATAAACCAGCGAAAATCGTCGCAGTCCCAGCAGAGGAACTGGAGGAAGTTGAGCCGGGACTATTGCTTGAAGCAAAATCATTGATGCCAAAAATACATTTCGATTCGATGGACGTACTTATTGTAAATGAACTCGGAAAGGACATTTCGGGGGATGGAATGGATCCGAATATTACGGGTAACTTCGCCACTCCATATGCTACCGGGGGGCCAGACGTTAAACGGACCGTTGTACTTGGACTTACTGAAAAAACTCACGGTAATGCAAACGGCATCGGTATGGCTGATATGACGACGAAGGCCGTCATGAATGAAATCGAATGGGAAAAAGGCTATGCCAATGCACTAACAAGCACAGTGACAGATGTAGTAAAGCTCCCGATGTTTTTAGATACGCAGGAATTGGCTGTTAAAGCTGCTATCAAAACGTGCAATGCCTTCGATTTGAATAAAGTGAGAGTAGTAAGAATAAAAAACACGCTTGAAATCGGTGAAATTTGGATTTCTGAAAGCATGATGGAAGAAGCTTTAAAAAACAAAAATATAGAGATCCTGTCAGAACCAGAAGAATTGGCACTAGACTAAAAACCTTCTTTAATATTTTTAGAGAATGGAAGAATTCATTTGAAATCAGAAAAGGAGTGCTGAAATGACACACCTATATCCACTAATTGATAACGAAATAAACCCTTACCGCGATAATGTACAGGGAAAAGCAAATGAACCCATTACGGTTGCGGGTCTGTTGGACCGTTCGAAGCTGACGCTTGGCTCCACATATGAAGGCGGCAAACCTGATTGGACGCTTGAAGAAATTTATATGCGGCTAGAGAGGAATGCCCCGCGTATCGCCATTATCGGTGGTTCGTCCGATCATCCGGCCCATATAATGGATCACCAAACGTCGGCACGGGCAGCAATCCGCATCTGGCAAAACGGCGGCGTGCCGTTTCACTTCTCGACACCGGTAATGTGTGATGGCACTGCGCAAAACAATCAAGGAATGAGTTACTCTCTCCAGAGCCGAAACGCGGTTGCACAAATGGTTGTCAACCAGCTAGAAGCTCACAGTTATCATGGTGCATTCGTCATTCAAGGGTGTGATAAGCAGCCTCTTGGTGTAGTAAGTGCACTCGCACATGTTGATCGTGTTCGCCGAAACCGTGGTGAAGCACCCTTTTTCGCAACATTCGCACCTGCTCACGTATTGGAAGGCGGTTCGATTCCGGCTGACGTGGTTGAAGAATTGGAAACTCTTGCGAAAAAAGCGGAAAGTAAAGGAGCTGCTGATGTAGCCGTTGATTTACGAGATACGATGGCATATATATTGCAATGCTCATCGAATACTGCATTTCAGGGCGTGTTTGAACGGGCCTATGAACGAGGAATATTGACGAAGGAACAGCATAAATATTTTGAAATGAGACTTGCTGTCGCAACATGTGACGGGCAGGGAGGTGTATGTGCCTTCAATGGTACGGGGAATAGTTCACGTCATTTAGTGGCAGGCATGGGGCTCGTTCATCCAGCCGTGGAGCTGTTAACCGATCCACCAACACAACGCCAGATTAACTCGGTGCTTGATAGCTTTGCCGGCATGATAAACGAAGAGCGCTATGGCGTGGCCAACATTGTCGGTGCGAACATAAAAAATGCAATCCGTATTCACAGCGCTTCGGGTGGTTCTACTAACTTAATGATGCATATTGTCGCCGGCATGCTTTATGCAGGATTCAAATTCAGCTTATGGGACCTTGACCGCATTCATCATTCACATCCAATTCCTGACTTATTTGATTACAGTTTGACAGAAGGAAGGGACATTTATTCACTTGCGATGCAGTGTTGCAGCGGGACAAGCAGAGGAATGGAAACACTTTTTTATGAACTTATGGAGAATGGTGTACCAATGGATCAGGATGCGCCGACTGTCGCAGCAAAAACTTGGAAAGAGCGTCTATCGATTACAAGTAGCCTAAAAGCGGTTAATGTAAAGAAAAATCAGGTCATTTTATCCAATCCACGCCGTGGATTCAGCGGTGTTGATGTATTAAAAGGAAACTTTTTTGAAAGCGCCGTCGTAAAAATCAGCGGAATGCCGACACCACAGCTTGACCAATTCGATGATAAGCTGGCATTTGTCCTTTATTACGAAAATGAAGATGATGCAAATAAAAGCCTGCTCGATTCAAATCTGCTTGCAAAAATAAAAGAGCAAAAGCTTTTCGAACATAATCTATTGCTCGAATCCCTTAAATACAACAATGAGCCGGAGTGGTCTCTTCTAAAGACTGCTACCTATGGGGAGTTATTTGACAGGATGGTAGAAGAGGGCACATTGAAAATTGCGGTTATTATCTCAGGACAGGGGCCAGTGGCATTCGGAATGCCGGAAATGTTTACACCAATGCAACACATCAATGCAAATCGTGTTATGAAAAAAATCGCTACAATCATTAGCGACGGCCGCTATTCAGGAGTCACATATGGTGCTGCTATAGGACATATGACACCGGAATCGTATGAAGGTGGCGGCATTGGCTTCCTTAAATCAGGGGATGTAATTCACCTTCAGCTTCGTGATCGACGGATTGATTTTGTAGATTCTACTCAACTTCGTTCAGGTAAGGTTGTTCATGATTTTGCGGATCATTTTAAAGAAGAAAGAAAATCATTGGCGACTGAACGCAAGCTGCGCATGAAAGTAAGACAAAAAATGGTTGCGGCCAGCAACAGGATGTTTGGACATACAGATGCAGCAAATGGTGTTGTCCCAATCGCTGTCATTGAGGATGCGGTTCTCGATTATGAACAGGATATTTTACTCCAAGGAGAAAAAATAGAAATAAAGTGAGGAATGCTCGTCATAAATCCGATAATATAAAGGTAGACAGAATAAAAAGGAGTGAGGAACGATGCCTATCATCCAATCGGTGGAGCGTGCCTTGAAGATATTGGATTTATTTGATGAGCGTGAGCGCGCATTAACTATCACAGAGATAAGTAAACGAATGAATTTACATAAAAGTACGGTTCATTCACTATTAAAAACCTTACAGGAGCATCACTATATTTCACAAGGCGAAGAAAATGGAAAATACTCGCTAGGATTAAAGCTATTGGAGAGGGGAAGCGTTGTTGTGACCCATCTCGATTTGCGCAACGTAGCAAGAAAGCATCTTGAATGGCTTTCAGCAACAACGAATTTAACGCTGCACCTTGTCATATTGGACGGTCAGGAAGGTGTCTATGTCGATAAGGTGGAAGGTACGGGAGTAACGGTACTCTATTCCCGTATTGGCCGGCGTGTTCCGATTCATACGAGTGCCGTTGGCAAATCTCTTGTTGCAACCAAAACGGACAGTGAACTGGATTTACTCTTGGACGGCTATGATTATACGGGACCGACCGAAAGATCGATTAGATCCAAGGAGCAGTTTTTAGCGGAAATCGAAAAAGCACGCATTAATGGCTATTCAATGGATAATGAAGAAAACGAACCGGGCATTTTCTGCCTTGCTGTACCGATAAAAGATTATTCAGGAAAGGTAATCGCAGCAATGAGTGTATCTATGCCAGCATCGAAAGTGAACGAAGAAACACATGAGTATTATGTACGTCTCTTAAAGGAATGCAGCAGTAAAATTTCGCAGGAGCTCGGTTATGAATATCAAAAAATATAAATGAGGCCTGCCATATAGGAGGAACTATAAAATGAGAATTATTCGCTATGTAAAAGAAAATAAGAGACAACTTGCTGCCGTAACAAACGAAAACAATGTGGTGGACCTCCCATTTACGGATTTTATGTCGTTGATAACAACGGCACGTCAAGATAACAGAACTGCGTTTGACATTGTAAAACAAATTGCCGCCGAAGGGGAAAAGCAGCCATTGGAAGGTCTTCAATTAACAACTCCTATCGACGCTCCGGAAGTTTGGGCATCTGGCGTTACCTATAAAAAAAGCAAGGAAGCACGTAACTACGAAGCGACGCAAGGAAAGCTGGACCGCCAAACATTCTATGACAAAGTTTATGATGCAGTGCGTCCTGAGATTTTCTTTAAATCGACTGCAGCAAGAACCGTGGGCCCGAATGATCCGGTATACTTGCGTTCAGATTCAAAATGGCAAATTCCGGAGCCGGAGCTTGGTCTTGTCATCGATAAAGAGGGAACGGTACTCGGATATATCGCAGGTAATGACATGAGTTGCCGAGATATTGAAGGTGAAAATCCGCTTTATCTTCCACAGGCAAAGGTATGGAAAAATTCTTGCTCCATTGGACCGGCCATCTTGTTAAAAGAGGCTGTACCAGATCCATATGAGCTTAAAATCATGTGCCGTATTTATCGAAATGAAGAAAAAGTATTTGAAGGTGAAGCGAAAGTAAACCAACTGAAACGAAAATTGGAAGAGCTTGTCGACTATTTAGTTTTAGATAACACTGTTTTTGACGGATCAGTTTTACTTACAGGTACATGCGTGGTTCCGCCAAATGAATTTACATTGAAAGGCGATGACCGAATCGAAATCGAAATACCAGGGATTGGAGTATTGAACAACCCGGTTATCCAAAGTAAAGCTGTCCAAACAATTTAAGGGGTGACAAAATGAGCGAATATAAAACACTTTACTTAAGTCCTAAAGATAGTGTAGCTGTCGCTTTATCCGAAATCCCTGAAAACACATCAGTAGTTGTGAAGACAGGGCTTGAAGAACTTGCCGTATCCATTCTTGAACCGATTCGTTTTGGACATAAGTTCGCAGTCAAATCCATCGAACAAGGAGCAGACATAATTAAATATGGGGAAGTCATTGGTGCAGCCTCAGCTTTTATTCCCGCTGGTGCACATGTTCATGTACACAATTTAGAAGGTAAAAGAGGAAGGGGTGACAAAATTGCTGAATGAAAAAATGCAGTTTTGGGGCTACCGCCGTCCGGATGGCCGCGTCGGCGTCCGGAATCATGTACTGATTTTGCCAACGATAACATGCGCGACTCAAACAGCTCAGCGCGTCACTGAATTGGTGAGCGGAACCGTCACATTCATACATCAGCATGGCTGTGCACAAGTGGGCACTGATTATGATCAAACGGCCAGAACCTATGCGGGAATGGGCATGAATCCAAATGTCTATGGTGTCATAGTACTCGGACTTGGCTGTGAAACACATCAGGCGCACCGCATTGGAGATGAAATTGCCAAATGCGGTAAACCAGTGGAAACTGTATCGATTCAGGATCATGGCGGCACTCTTCAAACCATTGCCGAAGTAGCTAAAATTGCGGTCAAAATGGTCCAGGATGCCTCGATGGTGCAAAGGGAATTATGTGATTTTAGCGAGCTGATTGTCGGCACAGAATGCGGTGGATCGGATGCATGTTCCGGCTTATCGGCTAACCCGGCAGTCGGACGTACAAGCGATTTGGTTGTTCAGCAGGGGGGAACCGCAATATTAGCGGAAACGACTGAACTCATCGGTGCAGAGCATTTGATCGCTAACCGGGCGGCAAACGACCAGGTAGCCAAAAAAGCTTATGCGGTTATTAAAATGATGGAAGACCGCTCGATTCAAATGGGCGTAGATATCCGCACCGGAAATCCGAGTCCGGGAAACATTGAGGGAGGTCTCAGTTCACTTGAAGAAAAATCACTGGGGGCAGCGACAAAATCAGGAACAACCAGACTTGAAGAAGTCATTGATTATGCCCAGGTACCCACAAAAAAAGGGCTCGTATGGATGGATACGCCTGGCCACGACATTGAGCAATTAACGGGAATGGTCGCAGGCGGTGCCCAAATCGTTCTCTTTACAAGTGGAAGAGGCACGCCAACGGGTTCTCCTATTTCACCCGTCATAAAAATCTCAACTAATACACCAATGTTTGACAGGATGAATGAAAATATGGATTTAAATGCTGGTACGATTGTCGATGGTTTAGAAACCGTTGATGAAGTGGGAAGGCGCATTATGAAAGAAATTCAACATGTTTCAAACGGAAAACTAACCAAAGCAGAGATATTAAAGCAGCATGACTTTGGTATATGGAGAATTGGACCGACATTCTAAAACGAAAAAGGAGCTAAAGATTATGATGATATCAACTACATTTGCAACGAAAACATATAAAAATTTCATTAATAATGAGTGGGTGAATGCATCTTCTGGAAATACGATCGAAAGCATTAATCCTGCGGACCAAGAACCGGTTGGGTACGTACAAAGCTCAACGGAAGATGACTTGAATAAAGCTGTAGCTTCTGCGCATAAAGCAAAGAGGGATTGGCGCAGGCTCGGGCAGTCTGCACGTGGACAAATCCTTTTCAAAACGGCCAATATATTGGAAGAAAATCTAGATGAAATTGCCGAAACCATGACTCGCGAAATGGGTAAAACGTTACCGGAAGCAAAAGGTGAAACGGCACGGGGTGTTGCAATCCTGCGTTACTATGCTGGGGAAGGGATGCGGAAAGATGGCGATGTTATTCCATCATCCGATAAAGATGCCCTAATGTTTACGAAACGCACCCCACTTGGTGTTGTCGGGATAATCACGCCATGGAACTTCCCGGTTGCAATTCCCATCTGGAAAATGGCTCCTGCTCTTGTATATGGCAACTCAATCGTATGGAAACCCGCTACGGAGGGAGCCGTTACTGCAGCGAAAGTGATGGAATGCTTCACAAAAGCAGGCTTCCCGGAGGGCGTTGTGAACTTCATTACCGGTAAGGGGTCGATCATCGGTCAAGGACTCATCGATCATCCGCTTTTAAATGCGATTACATTTACCGGTTCTGAAAGTGTTGGTCAGAGCGTCGCAAAATCAGCTTCCGCCCGCGGGATAAAATATCAGCTTGAAATGGGTGGCAAGAATCCAGTCATCGTAACGAAAGATGCGAACATCGACCAAGCTGTCGAGGCGGTCATCAGCGGCGGATTTCGTTCTTCCGGCCAGAAATGCACAGCTTCAAGTCGTGTTGTCGTTGAATCGTCAGTCTATGATGAATTCAAACAAAAACTGGTAAAAGCAGCAGCGGAAATTACAGTCGGCAACGGTCTTCAAGAGGGCATTTGGATGGGCCCATGTGCAAGCGAAAGCCAGTTCAAAACGGTGACAGATTACATTGAAAAAGGCAAGCAGGAGGGCGCAAAACTCATACATGGCGGGGAGATATTAACTGGCGGAGACTATGATAGGGGCTTTTTCATTACACCAGCGATTTTTGAAGACGTGACGTCCGAAATGGAGATTGCACAGGCAGAAATTTTTGGACCAGTTATCGCGCTTATGAAAGCAACCGATCTTGTCGAAGCGATTGACTTGGCAAATAATACGAAGTACGGATTGAGTGCATCAATCTTCACATCAAATATTAGCTCAATTTTGGAATTCATCGATGAAATTGAAGCAGGGCTTGTCCGCATTAACGCAGAAAGCGCGGGCGTAGAGTTGCAAGCCCCATTCGGAGGTATGAAAGCATCAAGCACGGGTTCGCGAGAGCAGGGTGAAGCGGCGAAAGAATTTTATACAGCCATAAAAACGGTTTTTATTAAAGGTTCTTAACAAGTGCAAGGGAGGTTTCCATGTTAGAAAATCTCTCTTTCTTCCAATAAAACATTGCGAGGTGCTTGATGAAAATCATAAAAATTTCTTTATACAAAGTTCCGCCCCGCTGGCTGTTTTTAAAAATCGATACGGATGAAGGCATTTCCGGATGGGGAGAGCCTGTCGTGGAAGGCCGTGCAGAAACGGTTAAAGCAGCAGTTAACGAATTGACCGATTATTTGATCGGGAGAAATCCGAACGACATTGAAGACATCTGGCAAACGCTTTATCGAGGTGGATTTTACCGTGGGGGCCCAATTTTAATGAGTGCCATTTCAGGCATTGAGCAGGCACTATGGGATATAAAAGGAAAATACTTCGATATTCCTGTATACCAAATGCTCGGCGGCAAAGCACGTCAAAAAATTAAAGTGTACTCATGGGTTGGAGGAGATCGACCGGTGGATGTCGTTGCTGCCGCAATAGAAAAACAGAAAGAGGGCTTCCTTGCTGTCAAAATGAACGCATCAGAAGAAATGAATTACATAGATAGCTTTTCGAAAGTAGAAGCGGTCATCGAACGCGTTGCTTCAATTAGGGAAGCGGTTGGCAAAGACTTTGGCATCGGTGTGGATTTTCACGGGAGGATTCATAAAACGATGGCAAAGGTGATTGTGAAAGAACTCGAACATTTCCGTCCAATGTTCATTGAAGAACCGGTGCTCCCGGAAAATAATGAAGCTCTTCGTGAGATTGCCTGGCATACTACGTGTCCGATTGCGACGGGAGAAAGAATGTATACTCGTTGGGGCTTTAAGCAGCTACTTCAAGATGGTTATGTCGATATAATACAGCCGGATCTGTCTCATACAGGTGGTATTTTAGAGGGGAAAAAAATTGCCGCAATGGCAGAAGCGTATGATGTAGCGATTGCGCCACACTGCCCGCTCGGTCCGATGACCCTTGCTTCATCGATTCATTTGGACGCAACGACACCGAATTTCATTATTCAGGAGCAAAGCCTTGGTATTCATTACAACGAAGGCATGGACATTCTCGATTATATGAAAAATCCAGAATTATTCGATTATGAAAATGGTTATGTGAACATTCCGGATAAACCGGGTCTTGGGGTGGAAATTGATGAAGAAAAAGTGAAGCAGGCAGCAGAAACCGGACATGATTGGAAAAACCCAATTTGGCGTAATGAAGACGGAAGTATCGCTGAATGGTAAATAAAAGGAGGGAAAATAATGGACTTTCATGGCATCATTCCACCGGTAGTCACCTTATTTGATGAAACGGGGAACTTGGATATGGAGTTGAACAGAAGGTATATCGACCTATTAATCTCACGGAATATTGACGGTATTTTGTTGATGGGTAGTTCAGGTGAGTTCTCATCACTTACAACAGAAGAAAGGAAATTATACGTCCGCGAAATGTTAAAGCACATTAACGGACGAGTGCCAGTTATGGTCGGAGTCGGGCATACCGCATTAAAAGAGGTGAATGAACTGACTTCTTATGCAGAAGAGCATGGAGCGAACGGCGTTCTCGTAGTCAACCCATATTACTGGAAGCTGTCTGACGAGCAATTATACCGACATTTTTCCAGCGTAGCGAATCATACTAATCTGCAAGTTTTCATTTATAACATCCCGCTTTTGACCGGACAAAATTTATCAATCGAATTGATTAAAAAATTAGCCCAAGATCATTCAAACATTGCGGGTATTAAAGAGACGGTCAGTGATTTCGGCCACCTTCGTCAAGTGCTGGCGGAAGTGAAGAAAGTCCGCAGTGATTTTCGAGTCTTCTCTGCGTTTGACGAGCATTTGCTTCCGGCTCAAATGATTGGTGCAGCTGGGAGCATTAATGGAAGCGCTGTCTTTGCCCCGGAAATATCCGTTCAGTTATATGAATCGTATCATAAAGGTGATCTTGCGGAAGCACAGAAAAATCATCAAGTGATTTCAAAACTGATGGATGTGTACAATTACGGTCCGACATTTTTTACAGCCATGAAAGAAGCCGTTCATCAGCGCTGGTTTGACGTTGCGGCTGGACACCGTGCGCCATGCGATGTATACCCTGCTGATTTGAGTGACAAAGTAGCTTCTCTTTTAAAAAATATAAATATGAAAGAAGGCGTCCAAAAATGAAAGAATCACGCGACTTGCTCGAAAAATTAGGCTACCCATCAACTGATCTTAAAGAACTTCCTACATCAACGAAAACATTTCCGGACGGTGCTCAATACCGCATTGAACTCCCAAGTGTAGAAGGTCCTGCTGCACTAAAAGAAACATTGAAAGAAATTGACCGACTCGGTTTGACTATTCACCGAATATCTCAGGGCAGCGGCATCATGCTTCAAACGGATGAAGAAATTAAAGAAATGTGTGAAATGACAGCAGAGCGCGGCATGGAGCTGAGTTTGTTTGTCGGTCCCAGGGGTTCATGGGATGTCAGTGCGGGACCCCTTACGCCAGGAGGCAAATCTCAGGGAATCCGCCATGAAGGATCGGACCAGCTTGTTTATGCGATGGAAGACTTGAAAAGAGGAGCTGCACTTGGTCTTCGCGGTGCGTTGGTTGCGGATGAAGGACTCCTTCTTTTAACGAAAGAAATGAAAAAATACGGACAGCTTCCGGAAGACTTTGTTGTTAAGGTATCGGTTCAAATGGGTTCAGCCAATCCAGTATCCATTAAATTAATGGAAGACATCGGAGCGGATACCTATAACGTGCCACCTGCATTAACGCTGTCTAAACTTGCAGCGATCCGGCAATCAATAGACATTCCAATTGATTTATACGTTGAAGTGCCCGATACCTTCGGCGGCTTTCTTCGCTATTATGAAATACCAGAAATTATCCGTGTATTGGCGCCTGTATACATTAAATTTGGTCTGCGTAATCACCCAGATGTATACCCTTCAGGGAAACAATGGGAAAGTACCAACATCTCACTCGCTCAAGAACGTGTACGGCGTGCAGCAATTGGTATTCAAATGATCGAACGATACTATCCAGAAGCAAAAACATCGAAACTCGGTGCAGAAGGACTCGGAATTGCGAAAATCGAAAAGGCAGCAGCAAAATAGATGATTTTAACGAGAGTGATCCCCTCTGATATTCTGGTGTTTATTACTATAAAGGAGTGAAGCCCAAATGACCTTTAAAATATTATTAACGGATTACGAATTTGAGCATTTGCAATATGAAGAAGAGGTTTTTCAAGAAAGCGGTCTGGATATCGATTTCATCAAAGCGCAATGCAAGACGGAAGAAGAAGTAATGGAGCAGGCAAAAGAAGCGGATGCAATCTTAAATCAATATGCTCCTATCTCACGCCGAGTCATTGAGTCGCTTGAGAACACCAAAATCATTTCCCGCTATGGTGTCGGCGTCAATACAATTGATCTCAATGCGGCTAAGGAAAACAGGATTACTGTCGCCAATGTACCGGATTATGGGATGGAAGAAGTATCGAATCATGCATTGGCACTTCTACTTTCGTCGGCGCGGAAAGTGACACTGTTAAACAAGGAAGTGAAAAAAGGTAACTGGGACTTTAAAGTGTGTGTACCGATTCATCGTTTTAACGAGCAAACTGTTGGGGTTCTAGGTTTTGGCCGGATTCCGCGACGTTTCATTGAAAAGGTGAAACCGCTCGGTTTTAAAGCTGCTGCTTACGACCCTTTCGTATCGGCGGCAGACATGGCTGCTGTCGGGGTTCAAAAAATGGATCTCGACGAAATTATAGGCGAAGCCGATTATTTGTCGATCCATGTGCCCTTAATTGATGATACATACCACCTGATCAATGAGGAGCGCCTTAAACGAATGAAGAGTAATGCGGTCATCATTAACACGGCACGTGGACCGATAATCGATGAAAAAGCACTTTCCTATGCACTTGAAAAAGGGATAATTGCAGGTGCAGCACTTGATGTGACAGAAAAGGAGCCGGTCGGCATCGATAGCCCGCTGCTCACAATGGACAATGTCATCATTACACCGCACAGCGCTTGGTATTCTGAGGAAGCGATGGTTGAACTTCGTCAAAAAGCGGCAAGAAATATCGTTCAGGTCTTAAAAGGAGAAAAAACACCATACGCATTAACCTAAGAAAGGGGAAAAATATGAAAATAGCGACTTTTTCCGTGCAAACCGAACAGCACATCGGCATTGTTCAAGATGATCAAATTATTAGCTTAACGGCTCTCGGTCCAGAAGAATTTCCTGCTTGTATGAAAAAATTTATAGAACGAGGCAGCGAGTTGCGATCACGTGCTGAACAATTAATCGAGCAACGGGTAAATGACGATGCAATATTCAAACTGTCAGAAGTAAAGATCCTGCCGCCAATCGCAAAGCCGGATAAAATCATTTGCGTAGGACTTAACTATTTTGATCATTGCAAGGAAACCGGTATGGAGCCGCCGGAATCACCGGTCATTTTTTCAAAATATTCGAATGCGATTACCGGACATAATGATGCGATTGAAATCCCAATTAATTCAACCGAGGTCGACTTTGAAGCAGAGCTTGCGTTTGTCATTGGAAGAGAAGCGAAACATGTGTCAGAAGAAGAGGCGTATGACTATGTCTTTGGCTATACGATTATGAATGATATTAGCGCCCGAGATTTGCAATTTCAGGACGGTCAGTGGTCAAGAGGCAAAACGGCGGACACATTTGCTCCATTGGGTCCTGTTGTCGTTACACATGATGAAGTGGGGGATCCCCACAATCTAGCGATTTCGCTTGAATTAAACGGTGTAATTATGCAGGATTCAAATACAAGCAACCTGATTTTTACGGTTCCGAAAATCATATCATTTTTATCACAGTCCATGACACTAAAGCCAGGTGATTTGATTGCAACAGGTACACCACCTGGCGTTGGAATGGGACGGAATCCGAAAATCTGGTTGAAAAACGGTGACCGGATGAACGTCAGTATTGAAAGGGTCGGTACGCTTTCTAACTACGTAAAAGCCTGACAAGAGAGAAAGAAGATGATGACATGGATGTTGTAACTATAGGAGAAACAATGACAGTGTTTACCCCGAATGAAGAAGGGCCGCTTCGCCATGCCCGATCTTTTTCGATGAAGTTTGGCGGTGCGGAATCCAATGTTGCAATCGGGTTAAGCAGACTCGGTCATAGGTCACGTTGGATAAGCCGTCTCGGGGAGGATGAATTTGGTGATGCCATGCAATCGTTTATTCGCGGTGAAGGCGTTGATGTTTCGTTTGTAACGCGAGACCCTGATGCGCCTACCGGAGTCTTTTTTAAAGAATTCAGACGGCTGAATGATACTCGCGTTTATTATTATCGGAAAGGTTCGGCAGCCAGCAAAATGACGGCGGAATTACTATCTGATCTTGCCATTCAAGACGCCGCTTATCTCCATATTACCGGGATTACTCCTGCACTCGGGAATTCGTGTCAGTCGCTCTTGGATAAAGCGATCCGCATTGCTAAAGAAACTGGAACAAAAATCGTATTTGATCCCAATATTCGCTTGAAAATATGGGGTGATGAAAATAAAGCACGTCACTTCATAACAAAGTACGCCTCGGAAAGTGACATCGTCATGCCTGGTGTGGCCGAAGCCGAATTTTTATTCGGTTCCAATACTCCGGAGAAATTTGTCGATCATTTTCATGAACTCGGTATCGATACAGTTTTGCTGAAATTGGGCAAAGAAGGCTCTTTAATTTCAGCCCCGTCTGTACCGAAAACATACGTTCCTGGATTTTATGTTGAACGGGTGATTGATCCCATCGGTGCTGGGGATGCTTTTGCATCCGGTGTACTTTCCGGGCTGCTTGATGGACTGCCGCTAGATGAAGCTGCAAGGCGTGGAAATGCCATGGGTGCAATGGCTACGATGGTAAATGGCGATGTTGAGGGTTTGCCAGTTCGTGCCGACCTCGCTTTGTTCATGAGTGGCGGCGCTGATGATGTGACGAGGTAGAAAGGTGGGGAAAATGACTAAACTAGAAGAGCTTAAACATGGGAAACTGGTCGCCGTCATTCGCGGTGCACGCCCCGATCAAATTATACCAATCGCTCGAGCCCTGAAAGAAGGTGGCATCCGAACACTCGAAATTACAGTAGAAACACCAAAAGTGTGCCATTTAATTGAAAGAGTAAAAGAGGAGTTCGGTGATGATATCATAGCGGGTGCCGGTACAGTATTGGATCCTGAAACCGCACGGGCGGTCATCATGGCCGGGGCGGAATTTATCTTTTCTCCAACCCTCAATGTCAAAACGATTAAAATGACGAAGCGCTATGGCGTCATTAGCATTCCAGGTGCGTTTACACCAACCGAAATATTGACGGCATACGAGCATGGAGCTGACATTATCAAAGTTTTTCCTGCAGATGCACTGGGTGTTGGCTACTTTAGAAATCTTAAAGGGCCGCTTCCTCACATCCCTCTTATGCCAACTGGCGGTGTCAACCTTGACAACCTCGCTTCTTTTTTTAAGGCAGGGGCCATCGCGGCGGGACTTGGCGGTTCATTGATCAATCCAGAGAAATTGATTTCTGGTGAAGATTACAACAGGCTGGCAGAAACGGCAAAAAAATTCTCGGCTATCGTACAAAATAGCTAAAGCAGGCCGTCGCATATATATGAATATCAGTTCATAGGCGCTGGGAATGAAAGTATGATGGCGTGTTATTTCCTCCTTTCCTACCAATTTGATGTATCTCGTTCAATCTTTTAGTAATCGATCAGGGGTGTTATTGCTGGTGGACAGTAGATAAATTCAGACAAACCAGAAAGGGGAAAAGTGCTATGTTACTAGAAAAGTACAGAAATCTGCAAGGTATTCTCCAAAAAATGGAGTCGGTTGTGGTCGCTTTTTCAGGAGGGGTGGACAGCATGTTTTTGCTAAAAGTCGCGATTGATACTTTGGGTTATGATAATGTGTTAGCCATTACGGCAGATTCGGAAACCTATCCGTCGAGTGAGTTGAAAGAAGCCCTTATGCTATCAAAATGGATTGGTGCCAACCATCGTGTCATTCAAACTTCGGAGTTGGCCATTCCTGGATATACAGCAAATAATCAAAATCGCTGTTACTTTTGTAAAAGTAGTTTATTTGACCACCTGCTTCCTATTCTTGAAGAATATGACTTTAATAATATTATTTATGGAGTTATTGCTGATGATGCAAACGAATTTCGTCCAGGCATGAAAGCAGCTAAAGAAAAAGGAATCAGGGGACCTCTTCTAGAAGCCGATTTATTCAAAGAAGAAATAAGAGTATTGTCCAAGGAAGCCGGTTTGCCAACCTGGGATAAACCGTCATTTGCTTGCCTATCCTCACGAATAGCATATGGCGATATCATTACGAAGGAAAAATTGACAAAAGTGGATAAATCAGAGGCTTACTTAAAATCATTGGATATTCATCAGGTAAGAGTCAGGACGCATGAGGATACTGCCCGAATTGAAGTTGAACCCGATGATATGCCGCTAGTGCTCAAATACCATGAGGCAATCACGAAACGGCTGAAGCAATTCGGTTATAAGTATGTATCAATGGATCTCACGGGCTATACAAGCGGAAGTATGAATATAGCGCTTAAAAAGGAAGAAATGTTATGATTGACGATATTTTGGAGCAGGTTCAAAAGGGTTCATTGACAGTCGCGGAAGCAAAGGGAAAACTTGCATCCTATGAAAATTTAGGGTTTGTAAAAATCGATCATCATCGTAAAAGGAGACAAGGCTTTCCCGAAATTGTGTTTGGAGAAGGGAAAACATCTGAACAAATTTTAACGATTGTACAATCACTGCGGGCAAGGAATGATTCTGTACTTGTGACTCGCATTTCTCCGGAAAAAGCAGTATTTGTACAAAAAGAATGTAGTGATTTTGAGTATAACGATATGGCACGGACGCTTGCATGGGTTAAAGAAAAACCCAAATACGTTGGTTCATATATTGCAATTGTGTGCGCCGGGACATCAGATTTGCCCGTTGCTGAAGAAGCAGCCGTGACGGCGGAAACTCTAGGTATTCCAGTCAGGCGTATATACGATGTTGGTGTTGCTGGATTGCACCGCCTCCTTGATAATATAGACGAGATACGAGGGGCTACGGTATCAGTTTGTGTCGCGGGGATGGAAGGGGCACTTCCAAGTGTGTTAGGAGGACTTGTCACGAATCCAATTATTGCTGTGCCGACAAGTATTGGTTACGGTGCTAATTTTCACGGTTTATCGGCACTTTTATCGATGCTCAATTCATGCGCATCGGGTGTAAGTGTGGTGAACATCGATAATGGATTTGGTGCAGCCTACAATGCAGCGATTATATACAAACTTGTACATAAAAAGGAGGTCAATCGTGATGAGGACTTTATATTTTGACTGCTTTTCCGGCATAAGCGGAGATATGGTTATTGGTGCGTTGATTGATGCAGGTGCAGACCCTGTACAAATGGAAGAAGAGTTAAAAAAGCTGAACATAGATGAAGAGTATAATCTGTCATGGGGGAAGGTCGTCAAAAATGGCATTACGAGTACTAAATTTGATGTCATTCTTACCAGTAAATCAGAGCAAACACATGAACACAGCCACAGTCATGAACACGAACATAGTCATGGATATGAACACAGCCACAGCCATGCACATGAACACAACCACAACCATAGCCATGTGCTTCACCATCATCATGGCAGCCGTACCTACAAACAAATTGTGGAGGCTATCAACGAGGCAAACTTTAATGAATCGGTAACGAACAGGTCACTCGCCATTTTTAAGAAGATTGGTGAAGCGGAAGGGCACATACACGGGCTTCCTCTTGAAAAAGTTCACTTTCACGAGGTAGGAGCGGTGGATTCAATAATAGATATAATCGGAGCTGCAATTTTAATCGATCAGCTAGGGATTGAATCAGTTCAGTCATCAGCCATTCCAACGGGATCTGGACATATACATATTGATCACGGCATATATCCTGTTCCTGCACCTGCCACTCTTGAAATATTAAAGGGGGTACCTATTGCCTCAAACGATATTCGTTTTGAATTGACGACGCCGACCGGTGCTGCGATCGCTGCTGTTTTAGCTCAAACATTTGGCTCGCTTCCAGCCATGACTGTTAAATCGATTGGCTATGGTGCGGGAACAAAAACATTTGAAAATCATCCGAATGTCCTTCGCATTATCATAGGGGAAATCCAATGAACCGACCACCTGATCATGAGCATCTTGATGGACAAATGGTGAAAATGGAAGTGAATCTAGATGATATTTCCGGTGAATGGCTTGGACATGTAATGGATTTGCTGTTTGAATCAGGAGCAAATGATGTATATTATACGCCAATCTTTATGAAAAAAAATCGACCGGGAGTGTTATTGCAACTTCTCTGTTCACAGCAGATGATTTCGAAAATGAAGAAGATATTATTTGCTGAAACGACGACGCTCGGTATACGCTACTATCCTCTTACCGTGCACAGGCTCGAACGATCTTTTTTCACTGTACATACACAATGGGGGGAAGTGACGATAAAGAGAGGGTTCCATGAGGGTTTGCCCTTGCAGCAGGCACCTGAATATGAAGATTGCCGTAAAATTGCCGTAAAGAACAATATACCGCTTAAACAGGTGTATGAAGAAGTATGGAAGTGTCTCGGGGAGGTGGTAGAGAAATGAGTTTGGTGTCAATTCTCTCATTAGGCTTCCTATTGGGGATAAAGCATTCGTTAGAGCCGGATCACGTTATTGCAGTAGCAACCACGGCAGGAAATACGAAAAAATTATCGCGTTCCACTCTAACGGGGGTGTATTGGGGAATAGGCCATACATGTACGCTGTTTCTTATAGGGATGCTGTTCATTTGGATGAAAGGGGAAATTCCGGAGTCGTTAAGCATGACGCTGGAATTTGGCGTTGGTATTATGCTTGTTATGCTAGGGGCGAAAAGTTTATTTAAAAATCGTCCTAATATCACGAACGATAAAGATCGATTTCGTCCTTTTTTCGTGTCTGCTTTAATTGGGTTCGTCCATGGTCTCGCGGGCAGTGCTGCAATGGTCATTCTAACGATGTCGACC
This sequence comes from Peribacillus sp. V2I11, assembly GCF_030817135.1. Lineage (NCBI taxonomy): Bacteria > Bacillati > Bacillota > Bacilli > Caryophanales > Bacillaceae > Peribacillus > Peribacillus sp. V2I11. Next base: position 4,893,366 of record NZ_JAUSYW010000001.1, read on the forward strand.
GTAACCGGTATAGGCGAAGGATCCATCTATATCATAATATTCGGCACAGGGACAATTATTGGCATGCTGTGCTTTACAACTTTACTAGGCATACCGTTTGCTTTGAATGGAAAAGACATCGTTTTAAACCGGATCTTCATCAAACTGGCGGGAGCTATAAGTTTTGCATTCGGACTTTATTATATATACAAATTGGGTGTAACAGAAGGCTTGTTTGCGATCTGGGCTAATTGATTTACTTTATAAGCATGACTGTAATCTCAGGCTGTCTGTAACCCATAGACAGTCTCTTTTATATTTATTAAGTCATCAAAACCAATATTAAGTAGACAATATGTCTTCAAGGAGGTTTCTCAGAAAGAAAAGGGCCACAACTGACAAAAGGCTTGTCTTAATGGGCACTCTTCAATGGACATGTCCATGCAAATTTCGGGGTATATTGTAACGGATATGAATCTCTAAATTATTATTCTGCAAGTATGTTTCAAGGTTTATTATCTGTAGATGGAGGAGTGGATAGACATATATAATAAGAACCTATGACACTGCTAAGCCATTTTTTAGAATGGTGGTGTCATAGGGCCCTTTTTTTTAATAAAGTCACGAAAACGAGGTTTTGCTGTAGCCGCTAGGCAGATATACGTTTATTTTTCCTTTGGAGAATCCATATTTCAATTGCACCAGAGCCAAGCAATACTCCTGAAACAATGAAGATAAGCCCAATGAAATGTGCAGGCACAATGGCTTCATTAAGGAAAAATGCTGCCCCTAACAAAGAGAATAAGGTGTTTAAGTTAAGAAATATGGATGATTCAGCTGCGCCTACCTTACCAATGGCATAATTATAGCTCATGTGCCCCAGGGCAGTGGCAAAAATAGCGGAGAACAAGAAAGCTCCCCAGATGGATGGCGGTGCCGTTGCCAGTGAAGATAAGCCCTCTGGTTCCTTCCATAAGCTGATGGCAAAAAGAATAAAAGACCCGATAAGCATCATGTACCCGGTTAGTAATCGTGGATCCATTGTTTTTGAGGCTTTATTAATGAGTATGAAGCTCAATGCCTGTGAAAGAATCGAAAGTAAAATATCCACATCTCCCAGATTAATAGAATGAAGTCCTCCACTTCCTGCCATAACGGTAAAACTCACACCTAGGGCACCGCATATAAAGCCAAGAAGCCGGATTAAAGTGGGCTTTTTACGAAAGAATATCATGGTCAAGATGACAGTCAATATTGGCCCCATGCCCAAAATCAGTCCAGCATTCGAGGCGGAAGTCTTCGTCAATCCCTCAGCTAAAAAATAATGATGAAAAACGACACTCAAAAGTGCTCCTCCAAAAACGTAAAAAAGTTCACTTTTTTTAGGAAGACGTATTAATCCAAAGAAGAAAAGGATAATGATGACTATAAGGGATGCAGTGAAAATTCTCAAAGAGGTTATTGTTACGGGCTGCGTATTCGCAACTAAAATTTTAATAACTGAGACATTTAACCCCCATGTGATCATTATTCCGGTAAGTAAGATGTATATTCTCAAAAAACTCATTCCAAACAACCTTTCAAACTTATTTAACAATTGATATATTATACAACTTTCTCCAAATTAATAGCAAAGAGTAAAATTTGATTGAAAGCCCTTGGATGAAAAATCAGAAACTCTTAATCATTAAAAAAGAGGGAAGAAATAACCCCTTCCCTTTACCTTAATATGGCTTTTTATCATAAGTTTAGCTGCAATATAATATGAAAAAATATCAAATAAAAATAAAATTACAAATTATCAAACTTTTCTATTGTTTTTGGTAGGGTTTTCATTTACAATTTCCTTATGATTTACCAAACCGGTTTAGTAATTTACTAAATCGATTTAGCAATGAAGCTAATGAAAGTGATATGATCAAATGTTTTTGTTTTTATTTGTGATTGTTCGAAAGAAGGAGGTACTGTATTGTCATCAAAATATGGTGTTTTAACGCTGGGCGACGCCATGATTACGCTAAATCCGGAAGAGACAGGACCTTTAAGATTCGTTACCCGTTTTGAGCGAAAAGTAGGAGGCGCTGAACTGAATTTTGCCATTGGCTGTGCAAGGCTTGGCATGCGGGCAAAATGGATAAGCCGTTTAGGCAAGGATGAGTTCGGTAAAGTTATATATAATTTTGCTCGTGGGGAAGGCGTGGACATGAGTGATGTTGCCTATGTAAATGGATATCCAACATCCCTTAACTTTAAAGAACTCCGGGAAGATGGTTCCGGAAAGACATTTTATTACCGCTATCAATCTCCCATTTTAACTTTAAAACCGGAAGATATAACTGAAAGTATGTTTGAAGAGATTGATATAGTCCACCTTACTGGAGTATTTTTGGCTATAGAACCCAAAAATGTGGAAATTGCCAAGAGGGTAATGGAGATTGCAAAACAAAAAAATATACCTGTTTCTTTTGATCCGAATATCCGCTTAAAGCTATGGTCCATCGAGGAAGCAAGATCAGTTTATTATAAAATTTTTCCATATGTTGATATTTTGCTTACAGGTTTAGATGAAATAAGATTGATCATCGGAACTGACTCTAAAGAATCATTGGCGGAATTCGCAAAGGTGAATGATATTGATCAGCTTGTCATTAAGGACGGGAAACATGGGTCAAAACTATATACCAAATATGAATGGCATGAAAAAAAAGCCTTCCCCGTCATACCCGTAGATACTGTTGGTGCGGGAGATGGTTATGATGCCGGTTATATTTACGGGTATCTTAATGGACTATCAATTGATGAAAGGTTGACATTCGCAAATGGTGTAGGAGCTCTTGTCACCACTGTTGCAGGGGACAATGAAGGATTACCATATTTGGATGAAGTAATGCCTTTCATACAGAATGAAGCTGTTATAGAAAGATAGATGACTGAAAGAAATGAGGGGAGAAAATGGCAACAGTAACGATACAAGCCGAGGAAGCAAAACGATTAGTCATACAACAGCTGACCAAAGTGGGTTTAAATGAAGAAAATGCCGGAAAAATCGCGGAAGTATTGGTTCATGCCGATCTCAGAAATGTCAATTCCCATGGTGTTTTGCGGACAGAGCATTATGTGAACCGTTTACAGGCAGGAGGCATAAATCCCGATGCACAGATTTCATTTCAAAAGACAGGGCCCGTTACCGGTGTAGTTGATGGAGATGATGGTTTTGGGCATGTGATTGGCGACGTGGCCATGGACCATGCAATCGAAATGGCTAGAGATAATGGCGTGGGCATGGTGACTGTTTTTAATAGCAGCCATTGCGGGGCACTAAGCTATTTCGTTCAAAAAGCTGCTGATGCAAAGTTGATTGGCATCGCGATGTCACATACCGATAAAATTGTGGTCCCGTTCGGAGGAAAAACATCATTTCTTGGTACCAACCCAATCGCTTACGGAGTTCCTGCCAAAACGAAGAAACCCTTTATTCTTGATATGGCAACATCCAATGTTGCGCTGGGGAAAATCCTCCAGGCACGCGAAGAAGGAAAGGAAATCCCTGAAGGATGGGGAGTGGATGAAAATGGAGCTGCGGTCACAGACCCGAATAAAGTCGTTTCCCTTTCCACTTTCGGAGGCCCGAAAGGCTATGGTCTATCCGTAATAGTAGATGTGTTTTCTGGATTATTGGCCGGTGCGGCATTTGGCCCGCACATTGGGAAAATGTATGACGATCTTGATAAGAAACGGAAGCTGGGACATTATTTTTGTGTAATTAATCCTTCGTTCTTTACGGATACTGATATATTTTTAGAGCAAATGGATCAAATGATCGAAGAGCTGCAACAGGTTGAACCTGCTCCAGGGTTCGATCGGGTATATGTACCGGGTGAGATTGAACAAATCAATGAAGAAAAGAACCTGAAACAAGGTATTACGATAGCAACAAGTGTTTATGAATTTCTTACAAAGTAGGTGGGGAAATGAAAGCGGTTCAAGTACGGAAAGCTCATGAACTTATCATTCGAGAAGTGGAAAAACCACGGATTTCGAACTCGACGGATGTCCTTGTAAAAGTAAAGAGAGTAGGAATTTGCGGATCGGATATGCATATTTACCATGGTACTAATCCTCTTGCAACGCTGCCGCGGGTGGTTGGGCATGAAGTAGCGGGAGAAGTGGTGGAGATAGGTCAGGGTGTCGCGGGCATAAAAGTGGGGGATCACGTTGTTGTTGAGCCCATCAGTTATTGCGGAGAGTGTTACGCTTGCCGTAAAGGTCGCCAAAATGTTTGTGAAAAACTTTCCGTTTTTGGCGTGCATGAAGATGGTGGGCTGAGGGAATGGTTCGTCCTTCCCGAGAAACAATTACATGTTGTGGATTCCGCTTTAGCCTGGGAAGAAATAGTATTGGCTGAGCCATACACAATTGGCGCACAGGCCGTTTGGAGAGGCGAAGTGGAGGAAGGGGAAACCGTTCTTATCCAGGGAGCTGGGCCTATTGGAATTTGCATATTAAAGATGGCAAAGCTTCAAGGAGCATCAGTGATGATCACGGATTTAAGTGATGAGCGTTTGGAATTCGCTAAAGAAAGCGGCGCCGATATCATCGTCCATGCGGGAAAAGAAGATGTTCAAAAACGAGTAGAAGAATGGACGAATGGCGAAGGGGCCAACGTCATCATTGATGCAGTATGCTTGCCGATGACATTTGAATTGTCCTTCGATGTCGTGTCAACGGCGGGGCGGATTGTTGTACTCGGTTTTGATGAACGTCCTTCAGCGGTTTCCCAGCTACCAATCACTAAAAAGGAAGTATCTGTGAAAGGATCTAGATTGCAAACCGACCAGTTTCCAAAAGTGGTTAAACTTTTGAATGAAGGCAAACTCAGGCATGAAGGTTTAGTTACCCATACATTTTCGCTCGATGATATCCAGGAAGCATTTAATTTTGTTGAAAATCATCCCGAACAAGTTCGAAAAGCGATCATCGTTTTTAATTAAGGGGGTAGGAATCATGGATAAACATTCGATCATACATCAAATAACGGAAACGAAAGTTGTTGCTGTTATCCGGGGACAAGATGCGAAGGAAGCAGCACAACTGTCTAAAGCAGCTGTGGAAGGTGGTGTTCGGGCAATCGAATTGACTTATACAACACCGGGAATTGAAGAAGCTTTCAAAGAACTGCAAAATTCGGACGCACTTTTAGGAGCAGGATCGGTACTTGATCCTGAAACGGCACGACATGCGATTTTAGCTGGCGCCAATTTTGTCGTCAGTCCCTATTTTGTCAATGGCGTAGCCGAACTTTGTAATCGATACGGCATTCCCTATATGCCTGGATGCATGACAATTAGAGAAATGGCTACGGCATTGGAAGCAGGCTGTGATGTTTTAAAGTTATTTCCGGCAAACCATTTCGAACCTTCTTTCATCAAGTCGGTTAATGGTCCACTGCCCAATGTTAGGATCATGCCAACCGGCGGAATTAATTTAGATAACATGACGGACTGGCTTAATGCAGGCGCGGTATCAATCGGGATCGGCAGTGACTTGAACAAAGCCTATCAGAATGGCGGCTATGAGACCGCAGTGGAGTTAAGCAGAAAATACATGCAGAAAATTGCGGAATGATGGAGGTGCATGATGAACATTACATTTAGATGGTACGGGAAAGACAATGATACTGTTACATTGGAACACATTAAACAGATTCCCGGAGTGAAAGGGATTGTCTGGGCACTACACCAAAAACCTGTTGGTGAGGTATGGGAAAAGGATGAAATTAAAGAAGAAATCGAGTATATCCAATCATTTGGTTTTCACACGGATGTCGTAGAAAGTGTAAATGTCCATGAATCGATTAAATTGGGTAACGAAGATCGCATGATATATATAGAGAAATACAAAGAGACGATCCGGAATCTTTCAGAAGCTGGAGTGAAAGTCATTTGTTATAACTTCATGCCGATCTTTGATTGGACTCGGACGGAAATGTTCCATCCTTTGGAAGATGGTTCAACTGCCCTGTTTTATGAAAAGGCGAAAGTGGATACGTTAGATCCACAAGATTTAATTCGTACGGTAACGGAAGCTTCAGATTTAACTTTACCAGGTTGGGAACCAGAAAAAATGGATCAAATCTCTGAATTATTCGAAGCTTACAAAACTGTGGACGAAGAGCAGCTATGGGCGAATCTAGAAATATTCCTAAAAGAAATATTACCTGTTGCCGAGGCTTGCGGTATAAAAATGGCAATACACCCGGATGATCCGCCATGGTCCATTTTTGGCTTGCCAAGAATCATCACCGGAGAGTCGAGCTATGAAAAACTGATCTCGATTTCGGATTCACCATCGAATGCGTTCACCATGTGTACAGGTTCGATGGGGGCAAACCCTGAAAATGATATGGTCCAGGTGGCTAAAAAGTATGCAAACCGTTCGCCTTTCTCCCATATACGGAATGTGAAGATTTATGAAAATGGTGACTTTGTAGAAACATCCCATCATACCCAGGATGGATCTATCAATATACAGGGCGTCGTGGAAGAATTGAATAAGCAAAATTATACTGGTTATGTCAGACCGGATCATGGCCGTCATATATGGGGTGAAGTTTGCCGCCCAGGTTACGGTTTATATGACAGAGCACTGGGAATCATGTATTTGCTCGGATTATGGGATGCATATGAAGCTGGTAAATCAGGTGGGGAATCATGATTCCCATCCATGAAAACTTATCGAACAGGGTGGCAGTGATCACTGGAGGCAGCGGTGTTTTATGTTCCAAAATGGCAGTGGAATTGGCCCGTCATGGTGTCAAGATAGCTATATTGAACAGAACGGCCGAAAAAGGGCAAGAAGTGGTCGAACTCATTGAACAAACAGGGGGCACTGCGATATCCATTGCGGCAGACGTTTTGGATAGAACCTCATTGGAGAATGCAAGAGGAAAAATAATAGAAACATTCGGAAGAGTGGATCTATTAATAAATGGAGCGGGAGGCAATCATCCTGATGCCATTACAGCTCCAGAGAAATATGGGGAAGAAGCAGAAGGAAAATCCTTTTTTGATTTAGATGAAAATGGTTTCTCCCAGGTTTTTGCCAGTAATTTCACGGGTACATTTTTGGCCAGTCAGGTTTTTGGGAAAGAGTTATTGCAAGTGGAAGCACCAGTTATCATTAATGTATCTTCCATGAGCGCCTACGCTCCAATGACTAAAGTACCAGCATATAGTGCTGCCAAAGCTTCGATAAATAATTTTACCATGTGGATGGCTGTTCATTTTGCCGAAGAAGGTTTACGGGTGAATGCCATTGCTCCAGGATTCTTTTTGACGAAGCAAAATCGGGATCTTCTGCTTAATGAAGATGGCAGCCTGACGGCAAGGTCAAATAAAATCATAACTTCAACACCCATGAAGCGTTTTGGGCAGCCTGAAGATTTACTTGGTACCTTGCTTTGGCTCGTTGATGAATCCTATTCGGGTTTTGTTACAGGAATTACGGTACCAGTCGATGGGGGTTTCATGGCATACTCAGGCGTTTGAATTCAGATCCAATAAAAAGGCAATCAAGTGATGATTGTACATTAGTTGATTGAATTTGTTACACGGTATGGGAAATTGACTTTTTTACTGCATCAGAAGGTGATTGTAAAGCTTTACTTATTATAATAGAATATTCCTTATATACGAAGCCAATTTGTTTTATGGAATTAGGCAGAGAAATGAAATCACACGACAGGAATGAATGAAATGAAAACCATTACAATTACTGATGTCGCCAATCACGCGAAAGTATCAAAAAGCACAGTTTCCCAATACCTGAACAAGAGATATGAGTATATGAGTGAAAAAACCAGGAAAAAAATTGAAGAAACTATAGAAGAATTAAACTATCAGCCTAATATAATAGCGCGCAGTTTAAAACAAAAATCCACTTTTACCGTTGGGGTGGTGGTTGCCAACATCCTTCACACGTTTTCAACGCAAGTAATTAGAGCTATAGAAAACTACTTTTATGAACAAGGGTTTCATATTATCGTATGCAATGCAGATGACAACCCTGAAAAGGAAAAGAATTATATTGAAATGCTGAGAGCTAAACAAGTGGATGGGATCATCATTTTCCCCACAGGTGACAATCTTGATTTATATCAACGTATGAAGAGTGATCAATTCCCGATTGTTTTCATGGATAGGACGATCGAAGAATTGGATATTGCAACAGTCATGCTCGATAATCACCTTGCTTCCAAGTTAGCGATCGACCGATTTATTGAAAAGGGTTTTGAAAACATTGCAATCATGACCACTTCAATAATACGCGATATCAGTCCTAGAATCGAACGGATCCAAGGGTACAAGGATTCACTGGCGTCACATGGGATACCATTCAATTCTGAATATATTAAAACAGTGAACGTAGATGAAATTCCTGTTGCACTTTCAGAATTTTTCGAATTGGAAAAGCCGCCTCAAGCCATATTGGCAGGAAATGATATCGTACTTAATGAAGTATTGCGTTATATGAAACAGCACGAAATCAACATACCTGATGACATAGCGGTCATAGGAATCGATGATGTACCGTATGCCAGTTTCTATACACCGACCATTACGACGGTTAATCAGCCAGCCATTGAAATGGCCAACTTGGCAGCAGAGTTACTGCTTAGTCAAATCAATAAAACAGGAAAAGAAGATACAAGCGTGCATCGCTTGAAACCGACTTTGCTTTCACGGAATTCTTGCTAGAACCGGAAGTAAGAATTCCGTGAAAAAGAAAGCGCTTTTTTGCGGGAATTCTAAACCGATTTAGTAATAATTCATATAGGCTTTACTCTTGGTTATTAAATGGAAACGTTTCCAAAAATGCAGCTGCATTTATTGAAGCGTATAGGGGGGTACTTTATGTTTTCAAATGGTAGAGGAATGGTCATCGTTTTCTTGTTCTTGGCAGGGGTAATAAATTATCTGGACCGATCTGCACTGTCTATTGCAGCTCCGTTCATCCAAGATGATTTATCTTTAACAGCAACACAGATGGGAATTATTTTTAGTAGCTTTTCAGTTGGTTATGCCATATTTAACTTCCTTGGAGGAATGGCGTCCGATAGATGGGGTGCAAAGCTTACGCTTTTCGTGGCGATGATCGTTTGGTCTTTATTCAGTGGTGCACTTGTACTGGCTGTCGGTTTTGCGAGTATGATAGTCATCCGTATACTGTTTGGGATGGGCGAAGGTCCTCTTTCTGCAACCATCAATAAAATGGTGAATAACTGGTTCCCAGCGAATCAGCGGGCATCTGTCGTTGGTTTGACGAATAGCGGGACGCCGCTTGGTGGCGCCATTGCAGGTCCAATAGTTGGATTTATTGCAATCTCATATGGCTGGAGAGTTTCTTTCATTGCCATTATGGTGATTGGTCTTATATGGGCGATTTGCTGGTGGAAGTTCGTTAAAGAAAAACCAGAAGAGTCAAAAGAACAGAAACATACGGGGAAATCTTATGTAGCGGCAACATCGGAAGAAAAGGTGAAATTCACCTTTTATTTAAAACAAAAAACGGTTTTATTTACAGCTCTAGCCTTTTTTTCTTACAACTATATTCTCTTCTTTTTCTTAACTTGGTTCCCAAGCTATTTGGTGGATGCACGCGGCCTAAGTGTAGAAAATATGAGTATCATTACAGTGATTCCTTGGATTTTTGGATTCATCGGACTTGCTTTGGGTGGATTCGTGTCGGATTTCTTCTTTAAAAAATTCACTCAAAAAGGTGTTTTATTCTCACGTAAGCTCGTGCTAGTAACATGTTTGTTCTTATCGGCGGTATGTATCGGTTTTGCCGGACTTGTATCCACAACGATCAGTGCGGTAACACTTGTCGCACTTTCCGTCTTCTTCCTATATTTGACTGGTGCCATTTACTGGGCAATCGTCAACGATGTTGTCGACCCTGCTAATGTTGGATCCGTTGGAGGTTTTATGCATTTCTTGGCAAATACAGCAGGAATCATCGGACCGACGTTAACAGGATACATTGTCGATACCTCAGGCACATACACAGTTGCATTCTTGCTTGCAGGTGGATTGGCCATCGTTGCATCGCTTGCAGTCATCCGTTTTGTACGACCGATAGTAAAGCCTGCGTAATAGATTGTTAGAATGGAAGTGTCTCCCAATCAAGGGAAGACACTTCCATTTTTAATGAATTAAAATTTTTCATGTTTATTAGGCATGCCTAGCAGATCCGATTTTCTTTACGAAATGTAGCTGGTGTCTTTTCATTGTATTTCTTAAAGGTACGATAAAATTGGGGCATGCTTTCAAAACCACACATTTCGGCAATATTGGCAATGGTGTGATTCGTTTCCAGTAAAAGTTCCTTTGCCTTGATGATTCTTTTCGTGTTTAGATACACGATTAACCCAATTCCAGTCGTTTCCTTAAAAACCCTGCTGAAATGAGCGGGGCTGACCAAAGCTTTTTGTGCAAGTATCGTCAAATTCATTGCTTCACCAATATGTTCATTAATATAGATTAAAATATCTTTGATCCATTCTGAACTATAGCTGTTGCTCTCGGGTAAATTTTCTTTGCCATTTATCCGGGTACGGTATAAATCAAGTATGATTTGATGAACGATCAGCAAACAAGCATGCCTTGAGCCCATTGATTGGCTAGTTGTTTCTTGCAGGATGAGTTGTAACTGTTCCTCCATCTTTACTTGTTCCATTTGCGGCAATGATATCTTGTAATTCTTACTATTTTTTGTCAGGTCAAACAAATGTAAATAAGTAAAAGAATCATCAACCATGTCTTTATATATCAATGTGGGACTGAAAAAGATAACGGTGGAGGTAACAGGGTCGTCCTTATTGGGTAATGCCCTATGAATGGTATTATTCGGGATCAGGAATACATCCCCTTGCTGCATATCATAAAACACATCACCGATAAAAAATGTTCCTTTACCGTTATAAACATAAACAATTTCATAATAGTCATGCATATGATCGGACAATTCATTTTGAGGACTTTTCGTATCTTGATAGACAAAGGAAAATGGGAAAAGTAAATCATGATTTAATGCATTATGGATTTTTTTCATTTCGTTCCTCTCCTGAAAGTATAATACAACAAGAATGAGTATATTTATAGCAAAATATGCAATATATATTTCAAAAATTGATGTTAAAATTAAAGTAGTATAAAAATTTAAAAAATTCAAGCAAAAAATGAAAGGGCTTTCTGGATGGATTGACGTTTGGTTTTGAACGTCTTCACACATGATAAGGAGGGGACGAAAAATGAATAAATTTGTTCAATTGCATTCAAATGATGATGTTGTTATTTCCTTAGAGGGGATTCATAAAGGACAGAGCCTCCAGATTCAAACAGAAGACAGGGGAATGATCTATATAAAGGCAAGTGATGACATTCCTAAAGGGCATAAGATGTTAGTGAAACCGGTAAAACGAGGGGGGGACGTAATCAAATTTGGCTACTCGATAGGAAAAGCTAAAGAAGATATCTCCATTGGTGATTGGGTTCACACTCATAATCTAGCATCCGGTTTGCAGGGTATATTGGATTATTCCTATCAACCTAGCAGTCAAGATACAAAAGAGCAAAGTCAAAGTCATACCTTCCAAGGGTATATCCGTGAAAATGGGGAAGTGGGTATCCGGAATGAAATCTGGATCATCAACACGGTTGGTTGCATCAATAAAACATGTGAAGTTCTCGCTAAAATGGGAAATGAGGAGTTTAAAGATCGACAAATTGATGGGGTTCATCACTTTTCCCACCCCTACGGTTGTTCTCAATTGGGAGATGATTTGACCCATACACAGAAACTATTGGCGGCCTTGGCTCAACATCCAAATGCAGCAGGGGTTTTGGTTGTAGGGTTAGGATGTGAGAACAATCAAATCGAGGCATTTAAAGAAGTCATAGGCGAATTTCCTCCAAATCGGGTTAAATTTTTAAAAGCCCAGGAGGTTCATGATGAATTGGAGATCGGCTTACGTTTAATGGGAGAATTAGTGGAATATGCGGAAGGGTTCGTACGCATGCCGGTACCGGTTTCTAAGTTGAAAATAGGCTTGAAGTGCGGGGGTTCCGATGGTTTTTCAGGCATAACCGCTAATCCATTGGTTGGTGCGGTTTCCGACCTTATTGTAGAAAATGGCGGGACCGCGATTTTGACAGAGGTTCCTGAGATGTTTGGAGCGGAAACGATATTAATGAACAGGGCAAAAGATGAAAAAACCTTTAATAAAATCGTTGGCCTTATTAATGATTTCAAACAGTACTTCATTCGCCATGATCAGGAAATTTATGAAAACCCTTCACCTGGAAACAAGGAAGGCGGCATAAGTACACTGGAGGAGAAATCACTTGGATGCACGCAAAAAGGCGGCCATGCCACGGTAGTGGATGTAAGCCCCTATGGAGAACGAGTAGTGAAGCATGGTTTGAATTTGATCAATTCTCCCGGGAATGACCTGATTTCGGTGACGGCTTTGGCAGCAGCGGGCGCACATATCGTTCTATTCACTACTGGAAGGGGAACACCATTTGGCGGACCGGTGCCAACTGTAAAAATAGCTACGAATTCAGAATTAGCCGATCGTAAAAAACACTGGATCGATTATAATGCCGGTCGGTTGATTGAAGGTCAAAAGATCGATGAATTAAAGGACGATTTATTCCATTACATTCTTGAGCTTTCATCCGGTAAAAAGAAAACGAATAATGAAAAATTCGGATATAGGGAGATAAGCATCTTTAAAGAAGGTGTCATTCTCTAATAGCTGCTATTAAGTTATAAAAAAGGAGTGTTATTCATTGAAAAGTATCGTTTGTGAACAACCTTTTGAATTTAAGATGATCGAATCGGAAAAACCCTTTCCAAACTCAGGGGAAGCTTTAATTCGTGTGCGGCGCATAGGAATATGCGGAACGGATATTCATGCCTATGGTGGTAATCAACCCTTTTTTAGCTATCCTCGAATACTTGGCCATGAACTATCCGGTTTTATTGAGTCCATACCGGAGAATGAATCAGGGCTTAATGTCGGGGATCAGGTATCGATCATCCCCTATATGGAATGTGGAAAATGCCTGGCTTGCAGAAGTGGAAAAACGAACTGCTGTACGGATATGAAAGTATTAGGTGTACATGCAGAAGGCGGCATGAGTGAGTGGATGACGGTTCCTTATAATCATTTGGTGAGAACAGAGGGTCTCACACTTGACCAATCCGCAATGATAGAGCCTTTGAGTATAGGGGCTCACGCAGTTAGGCGCGCTGCTATTCATAAAGGGGAATTTGCACTTGTGATTGGTGCTGGTCCAATTGGCTTGGGAGTCATGGCATTCGCTAAAGAACAGGGTGCGAAGGTGATCGCTATGGATGTAAATGATGAACGCCTTGCGTTTGCGGGCAAATGGGCAAATGCCGATTATACTTTGAACGTTTTGAAGAATCCAATGGAGAAATTAGCCCAATTGACGAATGGAGATATGCCAAGCGTGGTATTTGATGCGACAGGTAATGCTAAGTCAATGATGGATTCATTTAAATATCCTGCTCACGGCGGAAGATTGATTTATGTAGGTTTAGTTAAAGCGGATATTTCCTTTAATGATCCTGACTTCCACAGTAAAGAGCTTACATTAATGGGAAGCCGTAATGCAACAAGGGATGACTTTGATTATGTCGTGAATAAGCTGAAGAATGACAAGCTGGATATGAGCCAGTATATTACACACCGCACACATTTGGATGAAATGATCAATCAGTTTGAAGGATGGTTAACTCCTGAAGCTAAAGTGATCAAGGCCATTGTCGAAATATAAGCATTAGGTATGCTGTCGTAAGGGTAACCTCTTGAAATCATACTCCAAATTGGATATTTCTGTTAGAAAGGAGTTCTTTGGTCATGAACTTTAATAAAAGCCAACTGAAGGGTCTGAGTAAAGATACAAAAGCTGTGAAATATTCACATATGATGGATTTTCCCATAAAAGTATTGCAGATTGGGGAAGGGAATTTTCTTCGGGGCTTCTTTGATTGGATGATTTATGAATGTAATAAACAAGGCCATTTCATGGGAAGTATTGCAGTTACCCAGCCTCGCCCCGCCGGAAAAGGGAAAATAGAGGAAGTAAAGCGGCAAGATGGACTGTATACATTAATGTTACGCGGTTTTCACCAAGGGGAGAAAGTGAAACATACAGAGATCATTTCCGTTTTTTCGAAGGTAATTGATCCATATGAAGAATGGATGGAATTTTTAGCCCTATCAGAAAATCCTGAATTGGAATTTGTAGTTTCCAACACGACTGAAGCAGGGCTCAAATACCAACCGACTCCTTTGGAAGAAGGAAAGCCGATTGAATCTTTTCCAGGAAAACTGACTGCATTTTTGTATCATCGTTATCTGCATTTCAACGGAGATTCGAAAAAAGGACTGACCATGCTTCCATGTGAGCTTTTAGAGAGAAATGGTGATTCATTGAAGCAATGTGTTCTTAAGCATGGCGGGGATTGGGATTTACCAAAGCCATTCATGGAGTGGGTGGACCGGGACAACCTATTCCTAAACTCGCTTGTAGACCGTATCGTTACAGGATTCCCAGCTAATGAGGCGGAAAAGCTATTTGCATCATTTGGATATTCGGATACTCTGCTAAATACGGCAGAACCCTACCATTTATGGGCTATTGAAGGTGATCCTTCTATTGATGAACGTCTTCCCTTACAACAATCCGGATTAAATGTGCGTTGGGTAAAAGATTTAACACCTTATCAAATGAGGAAGGTTCGGATTCTTAATGGTTCACATACCTTGCTGGCTCCTTTAGGCATTTTATCTGGATTGGAAGAAGTAAAACAGGCAATAGATCAACCGGAATTCAACCAATTTCTGAGCAATGCCATCGAAAAGGAAATAATTCCTTCATTACCTTTTGATCAAAATGAGATGATGCTATATGGGGAAAGTGTTCTTGAGCGATTTAAGAATCCATTTGTACATCACCTCCTGGCCGATATTTCGCTGAATAGTATTTCAAAGTTTAAGGTTCGTCTCCTGCCCACCTTGGAGGAATATCATAGGGCGAGAGGCAGGCTGCCCGACTGTATCGTCCGAGGTTTTTCGGGGCTGATCCGATTTTATAAGGTTAACGAAATGAAGGGGAGTTATATTGGTAAAAGCTTTTCGGGTAAAGTCTATGTCGTCAAAGACGATATAAAGACAATTGAATTTTTTAGGGAACAATGGCTTCGTTATGAGAGGGGAGAAATCCCGCTTAGACAATTGATAGAGGCCACCTTAAGTAATCAATATCTATGGGGGAAGGATTTGAGCGATATCCCGAACCTTGGAAACGAATTATGCCGATATCTAGAAGGGATGATTGACTGAAATTATCCGTTGAAAGGATTTGGGCAAGGTTAAGTTCATGAATTTCCTTCCTATCTTTTATTTTTTTCTTTATTTTATTTTTATTTTTGGTATACTGAATTAGTGATATTTTTTCTTGGTAGTTTCCTATGGAAAGATATTAAAAGAATTACATATTCTTTATTCCCGTAAAGGGGAGTAGCGTCAGGGATAACCTGAAATAAAGTCGTCATTACGTGGGAATTCCACCGGCTTTATTGGCCTAATTCATTTAGTGCTTAGCGAGACCTTTGCCATTTATGGCAGAGGTCTCTTTATTTTTGTAAAAGGGAGGAAATTGTGTTGGATTTTTTAACAGGTGAATTTATTTCAGGACTTTTAGCGATCATTATGATAGATTTGGTTCTAGCCGGTGATAATGCGATCCTTATTGGATTGGCTGCAAGAAAGCTTCCAAAAGAACAGCAAAAAAAGGTAATAATATGGGGAGCGGTCGGGGCAATTGTGATAAGGATCATCGCAACGCTGCTGGTTGTTTGGCTATTAGAGGTGCCTGGGCTGCATTTAATAGGGGGATTACTTCTTGTATGGATTGCTTATAAGCTCCTTATCGAAGAAGAGGAACATGATTTGAAGCCTGCAGACTCAATGTGGGCTGCTATAAAAACCATTATTATTGCAGATGCTTTGATGGGATTGGATAACGTACTAGCGGTCGCAGGTGCATCTCATGGTAACTTCACTTTAGTTGTGATCGGTTTACTTGTATCTATCCCAGTAGTGATGTATGGAAGCACTTTGATCCTGAAACTGATAGAACGTTTCCCAGTCATCATAATAATTGGTGCGGGAATACTAGGCTGGACAGCTGCTAAAATGATCGTAGCTGAACCTTTCATGCACGACTATTTTGCAAATCCCTTCATTAAGTATGGATTTGAAGCGATAGTGGTGATTGGAATCCTGGTTGCTGGGACTTCAAGGCAGAAAAATATAGAAAAAGAAAAAGCAAACAGAGAAAAAATGCAAATCGAACGTAATGGATAATGGATACAAAGAGACCTTTCGAAAATGAAAGGTCTCTTCTTTTGTGCGCCCGGCATGGGTGCAATCTATAGGGTGAAAGTCCCGAACCATGAAGGCAGTAGTAGTGGTTAGCTTAATGCAAGGGTGTCCACGGTGACGTGGAATCTGAAGGAAGCAAGCGGCAAACCTCCGGTCTGAGGAACACGAACTTCATATAAGGCTAGGTATCATTGGATGAGTTTGCGAAACAAAACAAAGTCCTTACTGCCGAAGGTGGTACAGAGTAAATGAAGCAGATAGATGGAGGGAAAGATTGCACTCTTACCCGGGGAGGTCTGATGACAGCCAAGTACACTTGGTAACCTGTCCAGTGATGGACAGCTGAATCATCAGAAGTCAGCAGAGGTCATAGTACTTGTCTACTCGAGAAGATAAGGAAGGACCGAACAGATTAAGGAGGATGAATACTAGGCGTTCGTTATCTGCAAAGAAGCAAACAATTCCTAACGGAACTTATTTGAAGGAAGAAGTGGTGAATACACGGGGAACTTCAAAAGGGTGGAGCAGATAAAGGCACAAATAGACCATTTATCCACGTAGAAAGGATATCAACGATGTTAATGGAACAGATACTAGAGAGGGAAAACTTAATACAGGCATTGAAGCGTGTAGAAAGAAATAAGGGAAGCCATGGTGTAGATGGAATGCCGGTTCAAAACCTGAGACCGCACCTCGTAACCGAATGGTACAACATGAAAACTGCCCTTTTACAGGGTACCTATCAACCGCAGCCCGTCCGTCGTATCGAAATCCCGAAACCAAACGGCGGAGTTCGGCTATTGGGTATTCCAACCGTTCTAGACCGTTTCATTCAACAAGCCATTGCCCAAATATTGACCAAGATATATGACTCAACCTTTTCGGAGAATAGCTATGGATTTCGCCCTAACAAACAGGGGCACCAGGCGGTTCGAAAGGCAAAGTCCTATATAACCGAAGGTTATACATGGGTAGTGGATATGGACTTGGAGAAGTTCTTCGATAAAGTGAATCATGACAAGCTCATGGGAATGTTAGAGCGGAAAATTGAAGATAAACGAGTTCTCAAACTGATTCGTAAATTCCTTCAAGCAGGCATTATGATAGGCGGACTTTTTCATAAAAGTGAGGAGGGAACTCCGCAAGGAGGTCCGTTAAGTCCTTTATTATCTAATATCATGTTAGACGAGTTAGATAAAGAACTAGAGAAACGCAATCTTCGATTCGTAAGGTATGCGGATGATAGTACTATCTTTGTGAAGACACGAAAAGCCGCCAAACGTGCAATGGGAAATATCTCAAGTTTCATTGAAAATAAACTGAAGCTAAAGGTCAACTACGAGAAGTCGAAGTATGATCGCCCTTGGAACAGAACGTTTCTCGGTTTTAGTTTCACGAAGTCAAAGAAGAACCCGAAGGTTCTACTGGCTAAACAAACGGTGAAGAGAGTAAAGAAACGAATCAGGGAAATGACCTCGAGAAAATTACCGATACCCATGAAACTCCGAATAAATAAGTTAAAGCAATACCTTAGAGGTTGGATGGGGTATTTCGCCCTCATTGATACTCCGAACGTATTGAAGAATTTAGATTCATGGATTCGAAGAAGACTCAGGATGTGTCTATGGAAGCAATGGAAATTGCCAAGAACGAGGGTGAGGAAACTCAAAGGATTAGGCGTCCCATTTGGAAAAGCCTATGAATGGGGAAATAGCAGAAAGGGTTATTGGCGCATAGCGCATAGTCCTATTCTAGACAAAACCCTTAATAATGTTTATTGGCTCCATCATGGGTTAGTAAATCTATATGAACGATATACAAAACTACGTCAGACTTAAACTGAACCGCCGTATACCGAACGGTATGTACGGTGGTGTGAGAGGTCGGAGGCTAGGCGCCTCCTCCTACTCGATTGTTTAAGCCCGAATGATATAAGTTACAAAACAAGAAAAGGGTGTACCAAAGTCCGCACTTTGGTACACCTTTTTGCAAATATTTAAGGAAACGGTAACATGCATTTCAATCACGATACCTGAGCCAAATGATCATATGGAGCGTTCACTCTTTTATTTAGTTTAAGTTAATCCATACACTTTTGACTTCCGTATAATTATCCAAAGCATAACTGCCCATTTCCCGTCCGATTCCACTTTGTTTATAACCGCCAAATGGTGAAGCTGCATCGAAGGCGTTATAACAGTTTACCCAAACTGTACCTGCCTTTAATTCATTAGCCATATAATGGGCTTTTTTTACATCTTGTGTCCATAAACCAGCAGCCAATCCATATTCAGAGTTATTTGCACGGTTTATCACATCATCCAAATCGTCAAATGGCATGGCAGCTACAACAGGACCGAAGATTTCTTCTTTAGCGATCGTCATTTCATCTTCAACGCCTGCAAATATTGTAGGTGCTACAAAATAACCTTCTCCTTGTCCGTAATTGCCCCCGGTAACCACTTCGGCTCCTTCAGACTTTCCTTTTTCAATATAACTGCCCACCCTTTCCAATTGTTCACTGGATACCAAAGGCCCTATCTGGGTAGATGGATCAAGACCGGCCCCTTGTTTAATGTTTTTTGCATGGGACACTAAGTCAGCTACCACGTTGTCATAGGATTTCTTTTGAATGTACAGGCGGGAACCGGCACAGCAAACTTGTCCTTGATTAAACATGATGCCCATTAAAGCACCAGGAATGGCTTTACTCATATCTGCATCCGGTAGAATGATATTAGGTGATTTTCCGCCTAATTCCAACGAGATTTTTTTCACGGTTCCCGAAGCTTGGCGCATGATCATTTTCCCTACTGAGGTTGAACCGGTAAAGGCAATTTTATCGACATCTGGATGGTCTACAAGCGGTGACCCTGCTGTTTCACCAAATCCAGGTATGACATTGAGAACGCCAGGAGGAAAACCTGCTTCAAGCGCCAATTGACCTAAATATAATGCTGAAAGCGGCGTTTGCTCCGCTGGCTTTAAAACAATCGTACATCCGGTTGCTAGGGCTGCGCCTAATTTCCATGCGGCCATAAGTAGAGGGAAATTCCAAGGGATGATCTGCCCTACCACTCCAACTGCTTCATGGCGGGTATAGTTGAAGTAATTCCCAGCAACAGGTATTGTTTGTCCTACTATCTTAGTGGTCCATCCAGCATAATAACGGAAATGATCGATTGCAAGGGGGACATCGGCATTAGTGGTTTCGCCAATTGGCTTGCCATTATCCAGGGTATCCAATTGTGCTAACGCCTCTTTATGTTCCTCCATGAGGTCCGCTAATTTATAAATGAGGCGACTGCGTTCAGATGCACTCATTTTTTTCCAAGGACCGTTGTCGAAAGCCTTACGGGCTGCTTTGACTGCTTTATCTACATCTTCCGGACCAGCTTCACTCACAACTGCTAACACCTTGCCGTTTGAAGGATCGAGAGTCTCAAAGGTTTTTCCTGAAGCAGCTTCCACCAATTCCCCATTAATCAAAAGTTTTTTGGTGCCCTTCAAGAATTCTTGCACTCGTGGATTTAGTTTAATAGTTTGTTCCATGTTTAATACCCCTTTTCATTTGGATTTTAAGTTCGATCATAAAATATGTTGAGACAATGGCTTTCCTCTAAGTAAATGATCAGGTATAAGCTTATGTTTTCGATACATTTCTCTTTAGCTGATTTGCAGCATGTCTGAATATCTTTGAAATCTGGATTACTTGATTTCGTTCCCCCCTTATCAAATAGGAATCAATTTCTCGACATGTAATTATGCAAGACTTGTGCCAATAATAAAAAACCAATGAAACCAGTTAAAGAAGATGATAGAGGGATATCGGATGGTGCCGTACTGTTCCAATTTGGAACAGGCAGGTGTTCCAATTTGGAACAAAAAAGTTTATTAGTTCGTATAAGGCTGTTTTCATTTTGGTGAATATCTGAATTTTCTGTTATAATTAAATTGAATGAACGAACCCTAAATGCTCTGAAACTTTGGATTGCTTAGAGTTTCATTGATGAAATTGAATAAAAAACAGTGGCCATTTTACTGGATTATACATACGGGGAGGATTATTCAATGTCTGTTAATATTAGTGCGGATAAAGGAACCATACCGGCATTTATTCAAGAATCATGGCAGCGGTGCATTTCGAAGGGGCTTCAGCCAAGCATGATGGATAAGGAAGATATGCTTGGTGCATATGAGTTGGCCGAATACCACGATCGATATGCAGAACTCCTGTACCATTCTTCCCCCATATTAGAAGAAGTTTATCGCTCGATTAATGGTTTGGAGTCCATATTATTACTTGCTGCTCCTGAAGGATATATCATCGAAACAGTTGGGGATCCAGCTTTCATTCGCCATGCAGATAATGTTTCCCTGAGAAAAGGGGCCAATTGGCTAGAGGAATCAAAAGGAACAAATGCAATAGGAACTGCCATAGTAGAAAAAAACCCTGTATTGATCCATGGCAGTCAACACTTTCATCAGGATAACCATTTCCTTACTTGTGCCGCGTCGCCCATTTATCACCCCGATGGGCATCTGCTTGGTGTTTTGAACTTAAGCAGCCATCAACAGAATTATCATCCTTTTTCCATTAGTTTAGTTCAGAGGGTGGCTGATAGCATCAAACAAGCACTATTATTGTCCCATACACAAAAAAGGGAGAAAAACCTTTATTTTATTTATGATTCATACCCTGATCCGTTAATAACCCTTGATAAAGAGGGGAAAGTTACAGATCTCAATTTAGCGGCGTCGCATATTATAGGCACATTGAAAAAACCGGTATCGAATATAATATCAGGAACAGACCCACTTGTTTTAGAACAGAAGGTTTCAATTAAAGACCAGGAATTCTTGGTTCAAACCCTCGGCAATAATATAGAACATCAATCCTCCGTGATCGTACAGTTAAAAAAACAAAAATTGATTGATGGCTTAACAACTAATCGTTATCAATTTACAGATATAATAAGTAATGATCCGCGAATGGATCAAACCATATCCATTGCTAAAAGAGCTGCAGCGCTTGATATTAGCCTACTAATCACTGGAGAAAGCGGAACTGGAAAAGAACTGTTCGCTCAATCCATTCATGGGGTTAGCTTAAGAAGTGATAAGCCATTCATCGCCATCAATTGCAGCGCAATTCCCGAAAACTTATTGGAAAGTGAGTTATTTGGGTATGAAAAGGGTGCCTTTACTGGCGCAAAAAGCGGCGGGCATAAGGGGAAGTTCGAAGCTGCAGATGGCGGAACCCTGTTTTTGGATGAAATCGGGGATATGCCGCTTCAAGCTCAAGCGACTCTGCTCCGTGTGCTTCAGGAACGATGTGTGACCCGTGTCGGCGGACATGCTACCATTCCCATCGATGTAAGGGTCATTGCCGCCACCAACAAAGACTTACAAAAAGAAATTGAAGCTGGAGAATTCCGTGCAGATCTGTTTTTCCGCCTTTGTGGATTATCTTTAAAACTTCCAAATCTAAGGAGTCGTAAAGATTTATTGCTATTAGCAGAATCCATTTTAGCGGATTTACCTTATAAGAGCGAACATACCGAACTAACTGACGAAGCTAAAACATTCATTTTGGAATATTCGTGGCCAGGAAATTTCCGTGAATTACAAAACGTGCTCGGTCAGGCTGCATTCCTGGCTGATAATGGCCCGATTAGAAGGGACTTGCTTGTGGCACTTTGTCCTGTTCCTTCCGTTACACATGAGGAAGGGGCAAATGCCGATCGAGAACCTAGAAACTTTCAAGAACAAGAAACCCAACTTATCAGAAATGCATTGGAACGAACAAATGGAAATATCAGTAACGCCGCAAAACAACTCGACATCGGCCGAAATACGCTTTATAGAAAAATGAAAAAATATGGAATCAACTTTCAAAAGTAAGAGATTCTTAGTATAAAAAACACGAACGATAATTTACCTTTTTATGAAAATATCAGATTCCCGACCTGATTTGGTCGGTTCTTTGTTATCGCTAGTAACTATGTGCGGACCAGCATACCTTGTCTCCTTATAAGCTACATTTCACCTTAAAAAACAATAAATAATGAAGTGCAAGAAATCAAAATCTCATATAGAATGATGTTATTGATATAGTATCTAAAATTCCGCAAGGGATGTGTGGTCAATAGTATGAAGTTGTCATCTGAACATAAGAAGTATAAACAAGTATTGATTCAATATTTGGAAGAAAATGAATCTGCGTTTTTAAATGAATGGAACGAGACTATTAAGATCAATGAAATAGATCCCTACAAAGAAAAGATTAAAGAAAATGGTTATGGGATGTACTCTCTGGTCATCCAAACGTTCAAGGAGGTATTGTCTGATGTTGTACTGATAAAATTGGCTTACCAGGTTGCAAAAGAACGTCTTGAAGCAAATATAAACATTGGGGATTTTCTATATAATATCAATTTGGGGAGAAATATCATAATCAGAAATGTTTTTGGGGCCAATATCCCAATTTATTATATGCAGAAATTCATTAATGACATCAACTTGCACTTTGATACGTTCAGCTACCATGCAGTAACGAGATATACGAATCTTACAAATGAAGTGATTGAGGAAAAAAAGTCTTATATTAGTGAAAACCACAAAGATAAATTAGCGGTACTGGGTCAGATATCATCAAGCTTTGTACATGAGTTTCGAAACCCTCTTACAGCTATCATGGGGTTCAATAAATTACTGAAGAGGGAGAACCCGAGCTTGAAATATTTGGATATCATTGATTATGAGTTAAATCAGTTGAATTTCAGGATAACCCAATTCCTCCATACCTCTAAATCTGATTTTAATGAGGAACAAAGAGAGGAAATTTCCGTGTTAAAGTTAATTGAGGAAATACAAGAACTGACTTATGCAAATATTGTGGATGCCAGCGTTAATGTGGAAATAGATATTTATCCAAACTTTGTCATGACAGCGAGTAAGGATGGGTTAAAACAAGTGTTCTTGAATCTTTTTATAAATTCCATTGATGCCTTAAAGGATAAGGAACATCCTAGAATCTTGAGGATAAACTCTATAATTGAGGCGAATGAAAGAATAATTCGAATTTCAAATAATGGACCGGCCATTGCCAGTGAATTGATCGAATCTATTTTTGAGCCCTTTGTCACAACGAAGGAGTTAGGAACGGGAATTGGATTATACGTATGTAAAAAGATCATTGAAAGTAATGATGGATATATGAATTGTGTCTCCAATGAAAATTCAACCACATTCAGCATCCATTTCCCCAAAGTTCAGAACTGAATATATAAGGGGTTAATACATATCATATAGTGACTTTACATACAGCATTATATACATATCGATATTTTTCGACGCTTGTACATAGATCTTTGATTAATAGCGGAAGGGCATTCCGGGTCTGCCGGTATTTTGCATAAAAATCATTCTCAGTGAAAATAAATCTAATTGGAAGATGCGAAGAAATCATAATTTGGATTTTAGCATCTTCTTTTTTATCCCTGTTATTTTCAGTATATATATGTGTGTCGAAATTTTATAAGAAAACAATTAAATAGTCATTTTTTAATTCGATTGTGAATCAAAATGGGTCAATAATTAATATGTGAATCAAAAATTGAATTTTCGATTCAATATCGAATCTTTTTAAATTCATAAAAGCGTTAAACACCACTAAAATAACTATTCTTTTTTTGGCATGGATATTGCTTTTATTTATATATGTATAACATTTTTAGTGAGAGAGGGTGCTTTTATAAAAAAGGAGAGTGAGGAAGGAATAATAGAGCTGGGTAACTATATTTTTACATAAAAGGCCTTCACTCAACAAAAAGCAAAAAGTGCAAAATCAACCAGAACATTGTACTTTCCGTGTATTTCGTTGAGGGGCTGATGGTAGTAAAAAGGGAGTATAAAAAGAAAGCGGATACAGTTAAAAGAGTATATGCTGTGCAATATACATATATCGATTGTGAATTTGGCCTCATTAAAACTAATGATGAAACGGGATAAGACTGTAACATTTTTTTGAATGAAAGATTTCTACTAGGGTACCCATGAGCAGTGGTTTATTGCTTACAAAACGGTAAATAGACAGTTTTAAAGGATGGTGACAATAGTGGCACTTCAAACAAATGAATTGAAACATGGTCTCAAGACCAGGCATGTCACAATGATTTCTATTGGCGGGGTAATTGGGGCAGGACTATTTATCGGAAGCGGAACAATAATAGATTCAGCAGGACCTGGTGCTATTTTATCGTATATAATCGCAGGATTGATGATCGTGCTTATAATGCGCATGCTAGGTGAAATGGCTGTGGTAAATCCTGATAGCGGATCCTTTTCAACATATGCGCATCAAGCATTTGGTCCCTGGGCCGGATACACGATCGGCTGGTTATACTGGTTCAACTGGGTGATCATCATTGCTATTGAAACTACGTTATTGGGTACTATGATTCATGATTGGTTTCCTGGTATACCTATGTGGGCAGCTAGTCTATCTTTCCCTATATTAATGACGATTACGAATATCTATTCAGTCAAAGCTTATGGGGAATTTGAATACTGGCTGGCTTTCATGAAAGTGGCTGCCATTGTGATATTCCTCTTCTTGGGTGCCGCCATGATTTTTGGATTTGTTCCGGGATTTGATTCACCAGGCCTTTCAAACATTACTGGGGATGGAGGATTTTTACCAAAAGGTTTTCTGCCTGTCCTCCTTAGTGTGATATTCATTACTTTCTCTTTATCGGGAAGTGAGGTAGCTGCCATTGCTGCAGGAGAGTCTGAAAACCCTGAAAAAAATATTATTAGAGCCATAAACAGTGTTGTATGGCGTCTCCTTCTTTTCTTTGTTGGTTCCGTGACCGTGTTGGTTCTCGTAATCCCCCAGGGGGCTGAAGATTTACTAAAAACCCCCTATGCCAGCGTATTTGACATGGCAGGCCTGCCGGCAGCGGGTCAAATCATGAATATCGTAATCTTCACTTCATTGCTTTCTGTTTTGAATTCAGGCCTATATACAAGCTCGCGTATGTTATATTCTTTATCAAAAAAAGGTGATGCACCGAAAATCCTTTCCCGTGTGAATAAGCGGGGAATCCCGATTTGGGCGTTAATGGCAAGTGTTTTCTTTGCTTATGTGTGCACGACATTTAAATTTGTTTCTCCTGATAAATTGTTTGCTTTTCTCGCAAACAGCTCTGGAGGAGTCACTATGATCATGTATATCTTTATCGCCTTTTCTCATCTATATTTACGGAAAAAGACGGAAAAAGAAAATCCCGGGACACTCAAAGTGAAAATGTGGCTATTCCCTTATTTAACCTACGCGACTATTGCCGTATTATTTATTATATTCGTTGCTCAGGCGTTTATTGATTCCATGAGATTGCAATTCTTTCTTACAACCATTCTCACGATTCTAGTAATTGGGTCATACTTTTTGTTTTATCATAAGAAAAAGGTAATAACTCCTGAACAAGAGGCAAAACTAAAAAAAATTCACGTTAAGGAAGGGTAACGGATGTAGTCGATTTTGTGCAATTATAGAAAGAAAAGATTGACTATTCTAATAAAATGCTTCCCTTCAAACAACCGTTTTTAGCAAAAGGATATTGTGGAAAACAGAACAAGGGCTACGGCTATATTGACCCGAAGAGAAAATGAAAAGATCGATCAAACCTTCTTTAAAGCAAAATCCAGCCAGCACATGTATTCCAAAAGTCTTTTTGAAGATGGGGAGACTACTGCTTTCCGCTCCAGCCTTTAGTTTGTAGACAAAAGGGGTTCGGAATTTTCAAATTCCGAACCCCTTTTGAAATTCCCATTGAATTTTGGACGAGGTTATGAAAAAGCTGCAACTAAAGAGGTTCTATCTAAATTTTAAAACAAAGTTGATTGGAACAGAAGGTGCGAGACTCCTGCGGGAAAAGCGAGTACCTGGAGCAGAAATCAACGTTCGAGTTTTTACAAACGTCTACAGTTTGGGCTGCTCTTAGTGGGCAGCTTTTTTCTGGTTCCAAAAATGACCGCATTATTTTAATGGGGGGAATTTAAGCTTGTTCGAAATTGTGAGTGCTATCAACCCATTATGATACTCATTCATTTGCAACTTTGAAATCCTTTGCTAGAATATAATCTATAGAAAAGATTAGGAGTGGTGACTGTGGCTGAAACTCCAGCTGAAGATTTGATTCATTATATTGCACCAAAAGGAGAGTATATCCCTTTTTTAGATGATACGGACTATATCGCTAAAGGATTGGAATGGAAATTATTCACTGCCCGATCGGTAAAAAGAGAACTATTATATAAAAGCGGCAGTTTACAAGCAAAAGTCAAATTGGCAGGTTATGAACAATATGGAAATGGTCTTGACACTGTAGTCGTTGAATTTGAAAATGGTAAGCTTAGTTGCATTCACCCTTCCTATTTAAAGGAAATGCAAAGCTCCAGTTTCGGAAAAGAATTGTTGAGTGGACCGGTTTCCGAAGCATCTGCAGATCCAAGTGAAACTGAGCAGGTGATGGAAGCACCAATTACGGAAAACTCCGATCAGCTAAGCGAAGAACCAATAAAAGCAAAAACCAAAACTAAAAAGACAGCAAAACCTAAGTTGGACTTACCTGGGGAAAAAGTGCATTTCACTGCAACCGTCAAGGAGTTCACGGCGAAAATGAACCATTTCACTGGTGAAGAAGATGAAGTCATACTCTTGGAGAATGTCAAAGTGACAACGGATCCTGAGTTGACTATCGGCGATGCTTGGTGTGGTTATAGCAAGACTTTAAAAAAAGCTGAACTCGAAGAAGGGGACGCAATCGAATTTGATGGAAAAGTGGTCGACAAAAAATACAATAAAGAAATACGGTATAAAGTAAATAATCCTTCTAAGTTAGTGAAAAAGGAGATGGAAGCTTAAACGCAGAAGTTCTTGAATGAAAGGGAGTAAGCCACCGCTTACTCCCTTTGTTTGTTGCATTAATCAGTCTTTCTCAAGAAATGAATGCCCATTGTGAACATATTAGAATAGATGAGTCCATTCCTGGAATATATTCGTTTGTGGGTGATACAACTTATAACCATTCTCCAATCGTATAGTTAAGGGTTTCGCTTTTGTGGTTTCATATATTCCTGTGTTGGGGATAATACATTATGATAATGGATTTATAAAAAGATTAGGGGGGGTTCATATGAAAGAATTATTTCGGTTATTAAAACAAGGTAATAAATCCGCGTTCATTGCTGCCTGTGTGAATAGTATCATCGCTGTGCTAAAGGGGATTGCTTATTTCATGACAGGGAATGTCGCTATGTTTGCTGAAACTTTACATACTCTGGGCGATGCTGCGAATCAGTTTTTCGTCTTCATTGGTTCCGCACTAAGTAAAAAGTCACCAACTGATCGATTCCCTGATGGTTTTGGACGTTTGGTTAACCTCGTATTATTAGGGGCAGTATTGGTTGTCGGGATCATGTCTTATGAAACGATTAAAGAAGGGTTCCATCACATTTTGCACCCTGCGGAATCAACTGGTATCCTTATTAACTTGTCCGTCCTTTCGTTAGCGGTTGTGTTGGAATCATATGTATTATTTAAAGCAATGAAAGAAGTGGTGCATGAGACTGGAATCGAAGCTAAAGGAGCAGCCGTCATATTTAAGAGCTTCTCTGGTTTAAAAAGAGCAAAACCAGCGACGAAATTAGTATTCATGGAAGATATGGTAGCAACAGGTGGTGGGGTACTTGCGATAATTGCCATTTTATTAGCAAACTTCACGCCCTTCATCCAAGCGGAAGGAGTTGCTTCCGTCATGATCGGTCTCGGTATGTTCTATGTGGTTGGAAGGGTTTTTCTTGATAATGCTGCAGGTGCTCTTGGGGAAGCCGATATTGAAATGCGACAAAAAATTGGAACTATGGTCATGGATGATCCAGACGTAAGGGATATACAGAAACTGGCCGTAATAAAAGAAGGGGAAGACTTTCATGTGGAACTTGAAGTTGAACTTGATCCCCATATTTCAATCGCCCAGGCGGATGACATCAAAAATCGGCTGTTTAATGAGATATTCAAGGAAAGAGGAGTAACGGATGTCATTATAGAATTTGATGAAAATGATGGTGTTCCAAAATGGGAAGGTCAGATAAATAAAGAATTGAATGAAATGAAAAAAGGCAGGGAGTAGAAGATGTTTAGAATGGCAGAATACAAAGTGTCCGGATAAGGATATTTGGTTGAGTATAAAAAGCATGACACTAATGGTAATGCCTGTTCAATATTTCACGTACTTTTCTTCCGTATGCATTATAAGCTATCATGGACTTAGTTACATAAAGAAGGATTATGGAAGGGTGAATAAGAATGAAGAAACAAGATATTAAGCTAGTTGCACTTGATATGGATGGCACTCTGCTCAATAAGTCTGGAGAGATATCTGAAGAAAATCGGAGAGCGATAAAAGAAGCCGAAGATCAAGGGATTTTTGTTGTATTGAGCACAGGAAGATCCTTTGCGACATGCAGTGATTTTGCAAAGTCAATGGAACTCCAATCATACCTCATTACGGTAAACGGAAGCGAAATATACGATAATCAAGGAAAACTGGTGGAAAGGAATATCGTCGATAGTGAGTCCATACAATGGATGTGGGAATTAAGCCAAAAACATGGTACACATTTTTGGGCAATTAGTTGCGATAATATTTACAGGGCTGAAATGCCTGAAAAAATCCATGATTCGCAATGGCTTAAATTCGGATTTGATACAAATGATGATGAGGTCCGCCAAATCATCATGGATGAACTGGTATCAAAAGGAAACTTTGAAATAAGCAATTCAAGCCCAACGAATATTGAAGTGAATGCCATGGGGGTCAATAAAGCGAAAGCGATAAAGCTAGTATGTTCATTGCTCGATATTACTATGGAGAATGTTATGGCAGTAGGTGACAGCCTTAACGACCTTGCAATGATTTCTGATGCAAAAGTGGGTGTGGCAATGGGAAACGCCCAAGAAATTGTGAAAGATAAAGCAGATTGGGTTACAGCAACAAACGAAGAAGATGGTGTGGCTAAGGCCATTCGTGAATGGGCGCTTTCAAATTGAATCGACACTGTATATGGGACGTAATCCATATACAGTTTTTTCGTTGAGCTGGCGCTTCATGACAAAGAGATTCTGCCGTTGAATTAATTTCTTGAAAATTGTGTATTTTAGAAGTATGATAATCTAGTAGTGTTATATTTTGGTAATATATTAAAAATGGGAGGTTTCAAGATGACAAGAAGTTTGCCTGAACAGTGGTGGAATCAATTATCTTTACCAGTTATCTCAGCACCTATGTTTTTAATATCCGGTCCTGAGTTAGTGAAAGAATGCTGTTTGAATGGGGTGATCGGTTCTTTTCCAGCGCCGAATGCGCGGCCGATAGAGGTACTGGATGAATGGATGGGTGACATAAACGACACATTGATTGCAGCAAAAGCTAAAGAACCAGGCTCAAAGATTGCTCCATGGGCAATGAATATGGTTGTCCACCGTACATATAGCCGTCTTGAAGAAGAGTTGGAATTGGTCAAAAAGCATCAGCCTCCCATCGTCATTACATCATTAGGTTCACCAAAACATGTGGTGGATGTCGTACATAGCTATGGCGGCTTGGTCTTTTCTGATGTCAGCTCTGTGGATTTTGCAAAAAAAGCTGCGGAGTCAGGTGTGGACGGATTGATCTTGGTTGCTGCGGGAGCCGGTGGACATGCTGGTGAGATAAATAGTTTTGCTTTCGTGGATAGCGTAAGGACATTCTGGGACGGAATCATTTTGCTTGCCGGATCCATCAGTACTGGTCACAGTATCTTGGCCGCTCAGGCTGCAGGAGCTGATCTTGCATATATGGGTACACGTTTTATCGTGGCAAAAGAGAGCAGGGCAAAAGATGAATATCGTGAAATGCTTGTCGATTCAAATCATGATGACATCATCTTGACTGATGCATTTTCAGGAGTTAATTGTAATATGCTTAAACCGAGCATCAGAAAGGAAGGCATGGACCCAGAACAATTAGCTAAAAAAGATAAAGTCGATTTTGACAGCATGTCCAAATCATCTGATTCTAAAGCGTGGCGTGATATTTGGTCAGCGGGTCATGGTGTAGGGGCGATTAAAAAAATAGATACCGCTTCCGGCATCATTAAACAATTAGAAAAAGAGTATCAGGAATCCTTAAAGAAATTGACCGGGCAGGCGGAAAAATTAAAGGGCATTATATCAAAATGATATGTAAGCGCTTCATTTAATTATATGAATATAGCTAATTAAAAGGGTATCCATTATGGATACCTCAGACTGTAGACAAACTCGATGAAAATCGAGTTTGTCTATTTTTATGGCTTGTACAATTTGTACGTTGATTTCCACTCCAGGCACTCGCTTTCCGCGGGCGGTCGGGGAGCCTCCTCGGCTTTCGCCTGCGGGGTCTCCCCTAGACGCGCTTTTCCCGCAGGAGTCTCGTACCTTCCGTTCCAATCAACTTTGTCTTACCTTTTAGATAGAACACTTTTGCCTGGAGTCATTTTTGTTTTAAAATAGAAGTATTAAAACTTGAGGTGATGAGGATGCTTTCTAAACATGATTCTATTCAGCGAGATCAACTTGAAATGATTACTTTAGATCAACTGGTGCCACCGAACCATTTGGTTCGTAAAATGGAGGCTGCCATTGACTTCACTTTCATTTATGACTTGGTGAAAGATATGTATTCAGAGGTAGGACGCCCAAGTATTGATCCAGTTATTTTAGTTAAACTGACTTTCATTCAATATACCTTCGGTATTCGTTCCATGCGTAAAACGATTGAAGAAGTTGAAACCAATATGGCTTACCGTTGGTTCTTAGGCTATGGTTTCCATGATAAAGTACCTCATTTCTCTACGTTCGGGAAAAATTATGAGCGACGCTTTAAAGATACAGACCTATTTGAACAGATTTTCTATCGCATTTTAATGACAGCTGCTAATAAAAAGTTAATAAGTGCTGAACACGTTTTCGTGGATTCCACACATGTGAAAGCCAGTGCGAATAAACGGAAATTTGAAAAGAAAATCGTTCGTAAAGAAACACGAGCGTATCAAGGACGTCTTCAAGAAGAAATCAATCAAGATCGTGAAAACCATGGAAAAAAGCCTTTTCCACCAGATAAATTTGAGAAAGAAGAGACCAAAGAGATTAAAGAAAGTACAACGGATTCTGAGAGTGGCTACTATGTGAAAGATGAACGAACAAAACAGTTTGCCTATTCATTCCACGCGGCCGCAGACCGCAACGGTTTTGTATTGGGAACGATTGTAACACCTGGTAATACACATGACAGTCATATTTTGGAGCCACTAGTTGAACAAGTGATTGAGAAAGTTGGAAAACCGGAAGCCGTTGCCGTAGATGCAGCTTATAAAACACCAGCGATTACAAGCTACCTATTTAACAAAGAAATCATACCGGCTTTAGCTTATACACGTCCTCGCACCAAAGAAGGATTTTTCCACAAACAGGACTATGTATACGATGAACATTTTGATTGTTACCTTTGCCCTTCGGGCGAAACTTTAAAGTACTCAACAACAAATAAAGAGGGCTATCGCGAGTACAAATCGCCAAAACAAATTTGTACAACATGCTCATTTTTATCTCGGTGTACAGAAAGCAAAGACTGTCAAAAAGTAGTGACACGGCATATCTGGCAAACACATGTGGAAGAAGCAGATCATCTGCGTCATCATCAAGATGTAAAACCTATATATGCAAAACGTAAAGAAACGATTGAGCGTGTATTCGCAGATGCAAAAGAAAAGCATGGTATGCGTTGGACTACTTTAAGGGGACTTAAAAAATTGTCGATGCAGGCGATGCTTACTTTCGCTGCCATTAATTTAAAGAAGATGGCCAATTGGACATGGCGGAGGTCCAAAAATGGCCTAACATAGTGGGCTCGTAGAGCCCCAATCTCTTAACTTTAGGCGAAAATTCAAAGGGAATTTCAAAAGGGGTTCAGAATTTTTTAATTCCGAACCCCTTTTGTCTACAAACTGGGGTATCCATTATGGATACCTTTTTTGCCATGTAATATCAGAGGTAATTTTATCAGCTGATGATTAGGTCTAAATCAGCTAAAAAACCAATCCAAATAGGTTATAAAGAGTAAAATAGTAAATACAGGATGTTAGACAGTGAAAAAATATTGATAATAAGATGGATAAATGTTATATTATTTTCGTGATAATGACCGAATGAACAATATGGTCATTAGTTATTATTTGTTTAAAAAGTAATATATATTAAAGGTTTAAGATAAAGGATTTTAAATATATATTGCAGAAGCAAATGACTTAAATATGTATTCTTCAATCCGATTTTCACCGAGATAGATTAAATAAACGGCATATTCGTCGTATAGGAGGGCTTGGTAGGCGTGTTAAAATCTTTAAAGGGTGAATTTTTAGCCATAATAAAACATCCTATGATACTCATTTCCATAATAGGGATCATACTTATTCCCTTATTATACAGCGGCACTTTTCTGTGGGCATTTTGGGATCCATATGGTAAGGTGGACCAATTGCCTGTTGCCATTGTCAATATGGATGAGGGTGCGGAGTTCAATGAATCGGAACTTACAATAGGAAAGGATTTAGTCAAAGAGTTAAAGGAAAAGAAGGATTTCGATTGGCATTTCGTCAGTCAAAAAGAAGCCAATGAAGGCCTGGAAAATCAAGATTATTACATGAAAATAGAAATCCCGAAAAACTTTTCGAAAAATGCAACGACCCTCCAGGAGGACAATCCGGAAAAACTTGATTTAATTTATACGTCCAATGAGGGGTTCAACTATATATCCACAAAAATAGGTGATGCAGCTTCGGAGAGAATCAAAGGGGAAGTTTCGTCTGCCGTTACGAAAACCTATGCGGAGTCAATGTTCGATAATTTGAACGAAGTGGCTGACGGACTCAAAAGTGCCAGTGATGGAGCTGGTGAATTGCAAAATGGAACAGATACAGTGAAGAACGGATCAAGTGAACTTGGTGAAGGGATTAACTCAGCTAAAGAAGGTTCCAAAAAAGTGGATGAAGGAATTGATTCCCTCCATTCAGGTTCTGTTGAAATCCATGAAAACCTGGAAAAATTCCTTTTCGAATGGGGTCGGTTCGGCAGCTGCAGGATCAAAAGAACTCAATCAAGGGTTACAACAGTTTAGCTCTGGTGTTGGACAAATGAAAGATGGGCAATCCGAGCTTTTGCAAGGAGCCAAGAAGTCTGAAGCGGGAACTGGTGAATTGGCCTCTGGACTGCAACAGTCATTAGAGGGCTTCAATCAAATAGAAGAAAAGCTGCCCGCTTTGACAGAAGGAGCAAATGGTGTAGCTACTGGTGCTGCCCAGCTTTCAGGTTCATTGTCTGAATGGAGCGCAGCATCGAACGAAGCAAAATCGGGGGCATCTGAAGTTTCGGAAGGTTTGGATGAGGTTATTTCCGGATTGAAACAACAATTTGAAGCTACGGATAATCCTGCAGAGAAAGCGCGATTGGAGGGAGTGATTTCTTCTCTAACCCGCATCAGTGAAGGTAGTAAAGGAGTATCTGAAGGAGTAGGGAAACTATCGGCCAGTGCAAGCGAAATTGCTAAAGGCTCAAATAGCCTTAGTGATGGAGCTAATCAGTTAGGTGAAGGTACAAGTGCATTAAGCGGCGGTTTCACTCAATTGAAGCAAGCTCAGGATAAACTCGCCAATGGGGCGAATGAACTGAAAAATGGTCAAGGTCAATTGGTGTCTGGTTTGACAACATTTGGCGATAGTATAGATTCAGCACAGAGTGGGCTAGGACAGTTAACCGAAGGCAGCAATAACTTGGTAAGCGGGCTTGATCAGCTTGAAGATGGCTCCAAGCAATTATCAAGTGGAACCTCACAGCTTTCCGAAGGTTCGAAAGGTCTGGTTACAGGAACGGATAAGTTGAAAGAAGGTTCATCCAGCCTTACTAACGGTATGGGAGAACTGGCGAATGGAGCCATTAAGTTACAAGATGGAATCGCCAAACTTTCAGATGGATCTGCAGAATTACATGACGAATTGAATGATGGGGCAAACGAAGCAGGCAAGATAAAATCCAATGAAGAAGTATATGACATGTTTGCAAGCCCAGTTCAAGTGGATAAATTACCAATTAATAATGTACCGAACTATGGTACTAGTTTTGCGCCGTATTTAATTTCATTAAGTTTATTTATCGGGGCTATCGTTCTGACGATCATTTTCCCGTTAAGAGATCCTGCTGTTAAACCTGCGAGTGGATTTAGCTGGTTTATCAGTAAATACAGCGTCATGGCACTTATAGGAATCTGTCAAGCCATATTGGTGGACTCGATTTTAATTTTAGGTCTTGGAATCAATGTTACGAGCCTGCCGCTATTTTTTGCAGTAAGCATTCTTGCTAGCTGTACATTCATGGCAATCATTCAGTTCCTGGGTTCGGCCTTTGACAATCCTGGCCGGTTCATAGCATTATTGATTTTAATTCTTCAACTGACCAGCAGTGGCGGAACATTCCTAAATGAATTGGTTCCTGGCATCCTGCAAGGATTCACACCGTTCTTACCGATGACTTATTCTATTAATGCTTTTCGTGCAGTCATCTCAACAGGAGATTATAGCTTCATGTGGCATAATCTTGGCATATTGGCCATATTCCTCGTTGCAGCATTAATATTATCACTTCTTTACTTTATTTATCGGTATAAGAAATTGAACGGCGCATTAAATGAAAAACAGGAAGGTGCAACTGTACAATGATCAAAAACAGCGACCCGTCATGGGTCGCTGTTTTTTGATGAATATCAGTTAATGAGTGAAATGCAGGAAAATAAAAGTGCCCCTAAAATAACCCATCGTAAAGATATGTATTCCTGTTCTCATGGAATAGTAATTTGCGATAAAACGGTTTGTTTGTGACAAAACTTTGGTGCAGACTGAACATGGAAGTTAAATTATTGAATCATCTATACCCTTGTCTTTTGAGAAGCAGGTGCATATTTCTTCATCGGATTTTTAGCAATGACATCCTTTAAATAAGGATGACCAGAAGGTCCTGGTTTTCTCATAAGTTCCATTAGGTAAGATATATCGTCCATAGCCCTGTGTGTTTGAAAATTGGTGATATTATGTGCCTGCAGTAATGTTAAGAGTTTACTATTCTCAAATCCGTATTGCTTCCAAGGTACATTCCGCATCGTACAGAACCACTTTTGATCATTGATTTCCGGATACATTTGGTAGAGAAAACTTCTATCGAAAGAAGCATTATGTGCGAAAATCGAATCGGTACGGGTAATGAAGGATTTAATTTTTTCATCGTGAAAACTTTTTCCTTCGACGGAGCTGTATGGAATTCCATGAATTCTGTATGCTTGATCATAATTCCTTCTTGCTCCATAGGAGAGAGGCTCCCTTAAAAATGACTCCTGATCAATAAGATTAATAATTTCCCCTGTTTCACTGCTGTATGTAAAGAGTATAAGGGCAAGCTCGATAATTTCATCTGAAGAGGGACGTAAACCAGTTGTTTCTACGTCAAGCACTAAACCTAATCTATTAGACAATTTTTTTTCCTCCAGTTGGGTTACATTCTTCTATTATAGCTGACATAGAATAACTATTGAAAGTGTAATGATTGTTTTATAGTATCATTTTTAACGTGAAAAAGATTAAGCATTCCTGAAAAATGATTGGTAAGAGCAAGGGTGAACTAACGATGCTAAAAAAAAGATAGAGTATTGCGTTTTTCAAAGCAATCTCTATCTTTTTTTATCCATTGAAGTTCACAAGCATTGCAAAATGCTTTCCAATTCATGTTCGGCAATTTGTACGGATTCTTCGTTTATTTGAAGACTGAAAATGTTCTTGGATTGCTTTATTTAGTGCAGTCCTTCTTCAGGCTGTTGAAGATGAACCAGATTCTTACCAGTTAAAAGATGGAGTTCCGCATATAAATATAATGATTCTATCGAATTACAAATGTTGATCCCTTTAAGGGTATAATTTAAAGATTCCTGATAATAATTAAGTTCAGTCAATGTTTGTGCTAATCCATGAATGATCTTTATGATAATGGTACCTTCTTGATTCAAATGGGGAATATTCTCGATAAATTCCAGTGCTTCATTGAAGATGGTGATGGCCTCTTCATAATTCTTCGTTTTAAAATGGATGATTCCGATAGTATTTAATACTTCTATCTCCTGTTGATGAAGAATGACTCGTATACCCATGGTAATCTGAATGGCCTCATTCAATAATTCTATAGCCTTTTGTTTGTCATTGTACAAATAAAAAAAAGAGATACATTCATGCCATTTCAAGAATTGATAAAATGATATCGATTTTTCCGGTGCCGTTGCCATTTCTTTTTGGACGGTTTCATAAATTGCTTCATAATTACGTGTGCGTTTGTATTTGTTAATCAAAAGTTTAATGGTTTCTATGTAATTATAAATCGGTTCATTTTTGGTAGTGAAGAAATACGGCAGGTCAACTTTAAGTTTATCCGCAAAAAGTGCCAATTCATCAATGGTTGGAGAAGTGATGCTTCTTTCATAATCTGACAGGGCATTAGGTTCACATATATCCTTAGCCAGTTCTTCTCTTGTAAGATTTTGTTTTATTCATAATTCGTTGAAAACAGAGCCAACCTTTATTTTCATTACAATTGTCCCTTTGTACCTATGTCTAGAATTCTATTTTAACATAATTTTATTTTTATCAGTAAGATAATTGGAAGTAGTATGATATAACTACTTTACGTGTTTTCCTTGCGTATCCATCCAACAAAAAATAATTTATTGATGCGATCAAACTGCAAGACGTCTTTTCTATATAGGTGAGAAAGGTCCCTGCATATTTTTCTTGGTGTCTATAGTCAACGGATAATAGCAAGCTTTTAGATTTGGAATTGAAGATAAGGATAAAAAAGGGAGGCGGCAATCTGCCGCCTCTAACGTTTTTAATTTCCAATGAATTGCTGGGTCCAATAGTGGGTGTATTTCCCTCCTGTCACATGCCCAATTCCAATATGCGTATAGTTCTTGTTGAGGATATTGGCCTTATGTCCGGGGCTGTTCATCCATGATTTCATGACAGCATCCGCACTAGGTTGACCTGCTGCGATATTTTCCCCTGCGTACTCGTAGCTGATCCCAAAGGATTTCATCATATCGAAAGGCGATCCATAACTTGGGCTTGTATGATTGAAATAATTATTATCACGCATATCCTCAGATTTCAGAATTGCTACGTTGGAAATGTCTGAATCCATTTCAAGTGAAGGGAGGCCGGATTTTGAACGTTCTTCGTTCACTAAACTAAGGACCTGCTGTTCAACTGATTGACTTTCTTCGCGATTAACTGTGTGGTTGGATGTGGGAAGATTTATGATTTGTCCGATTCGAATTTGATTTGCATCGTTTATGGCAGGGTTCGTTTTAAGTAATTCGTCAATGCTGACCTCATATTCAGAAGCGATTTTCGTTAAGGTATCTCCTTGTGCCACCTCGTAAGTATTGGCTCCCAGAGCAACTTTTGGAGATAATAGGGATAGCGACAGTGCTGATAAAAGGATGATTTTCTTCATTTTTATTCCTCCTAGTAGAATATCTGGATTGGAAGTATAGTATGCTATAAAAATAGTTTTATGTAAAATTGGCTCTTTAACATTCTTTGTTGCTATGGGAAAAAGGTATCTAATGGGAAAAGAATAATAAGGGTCCATATAACCCTGGAAGTGTTAATGGTAAACCAAAATCATAGGGCTTTTTGGTAGATCGGAAAAATTATATCATGCAGAAAAAGAATCATTTTACGATTGATGACTATGTTGTCAGGGTTGAATAATAAGGTCATCCAAAATGATAAGTGGTTATATGGAACGGAGTAAAAAATATCATCCTATTCGTTTTTTTATTATTGTTATGGCGGAAACGGACGCCCTAAAGTGCCATTATTTTACAAATCATTAGGTATTTGATTACAAAGGGTGGACATGAGGACTCGGCATTTTATGTTAAGGAAAGGAATTTTTCAAAAAGTATTTTCCATTAAGACAGGTATCTCTTCTTCATGAATAGAATAAAGTAGACAGCTGAATGAATATACGGAGGGATTCTTCGATGTGGTTTAAGGAATTGGAAACAGAAAGGCTGCGTTTAATCGAAATAGGTCACCATCATGCTGAGAGTCTGTTTGAAATCCTCTCTAAAGATGAAGTGACCAAATATGATGGGATAGAAAGTTTAACTCGAGTTGAAGATGCCCGCCGCTTAATCGACTCGTTTAAAAGTGCTTACATAAACAAGCGTGGGATGCGGTGGGGAGTCATTTTAAAGGATTCAGGCAAATTCATCGGGACCGTTGGCTTGAATCAATTGAGCCTTGCCAACAAACGCGCCGAAATAGGGTATGAAATCCATCCTGAATATTGGAGGAAACACTTTACCTCTGAAGCTGTCAACGAAGTATTGCGCTATTGCTTTGAAGAATTGAGACTAAACAGAATCGCCGCTTTAACTTTCAAGGATAATATTGCATCCAGAAACCTATTGAAGAAATTTGGTTTTAAAGAGGAAGGCAGTCTCCGAAGTTACCTATTTCTTCGTGAACAATCGCATGATGCCCTGGTATTTTCCTTGTTAAGCTCAGAGTATTGCCAGTTACGGCAACAAAGTGTTCAGGAATCAAATAGATTCTAGCAGCTGGCCGATAGTGCCAGTTTTTTATTTGTAGAATATCTCTCCCGTTAGGAACATTTTATAACAATAACGGACAATATACATATTTTTCATGTTAAAATGGAATGCGGATTCATTAATCAGTCCGATGGACATAAAAAGGAGCAAAATCATTGTGAAAATACTATTTCCGTTGCTTGCGGTCCTAGGCGGCATCACCATTGCCATACAAGGACAAATCAATGGTGGATTAGGGAAAAAAGTGGGGGTCATTGAAGCTTCTTTCATTTCGTTTGGAATCGGGACACTCGCTTTATTATTTATTGTTTTGTTTGCGGGAAATGGAAATATTTCTGCTGTCGCGTCTGTACCAAAATGGCAATTGATAGGTGGACTATTAGGGGCAATTTATGTCATTGTGATAATATTGGTCGTCCCTCAGATTGGAGTGGCACCAGCATTGGTCGGGGTTATCGCAGGGCAGATACTGATTGGGGCAATCATTGACCATTTCGGTTTATTTGGAGGCGTACGCATCCCATTGGATACGAAAAAGGTGGCAGGCATTTGCTTACTTTTCGTGTCATTATATTTATTTAATCATAAATGATGAAGGGTCATCTTTCATTGAATCGACGGATACATAATGGTGAAAAACTGATGGAATATTTCTATTCCCATATAGTTATTATCCATTATTTGGAATGCGTTTAAGCAGAACTCAATAATTTATTGAGGGAATGCATTATTCTACTAAAGTTTATTATTTACTTGGGAATGGTTTGCTAGGAAAGTCGTCTTAGCAA
This sequence comes from Peribacillus sp. V2I11, assembly GCF_030817135.1. NCBI lineage: Bacteria > Bacillati > Bacillota > Bacilli > Caryophanales > Bacillaceae > Peribacillus > Peribacillus sp. V2I11. The sequence goes on from NZ_JAUSYW010000001.1 coordinate 4,933,415, forward strand.
ACAACCTGACTGGAGTTATTAGAATATTTAGAAAAAATAGACGAGCGAACTTATATGAATACTGGTATAAAGGTGTTTGAAAAAACCACTGGAAGCCGGAAGTCATTTTACATCAAATAGGTTATCATTTCTTTTTACCTAGTATCTAGATCGAATTGATTAGAAAATAATTACTATATTGTGAAAAAGTACTCATCGGTTTATTGATTTTTTGATTTATTCGTAATATACTTAAAATTCAACATCTTTAATTCGAGGTATAGTACCTTTAGCGAGGTTGAAAAGAGGGTGATTTTTTACTAGTAAACTGCATTAATGCTTTTTTTAGGGAGAAATTCAGATTTATGCAAACGGTTCGCTAGTTGTTTTAGGTGAATTCCTGCAATGAATGCTTCTAACTTTCCTCGCTGACATTATATGTACTATACGGAAGATTAATAGGTGCTAGAAGGATAATCTCTTAAATGGGAATATCCTAAGAAAGATTAAAGATGAGGGGGAATATTTTTTGAAAAAGTCTAAATTTTCAGTGCTTGCTCTTCTTATGGCCATCATGCTAATGCTTGCGGCATGCAATGGCGGTTCGAAGGAAACTTCGAATGAAAAAGAAGGCGGCTCGGGTGACTCAGCCAACTCAAAAGTATTAAACGTAAATAACTCGAGTGAACCAGGTTCGCTTCACCCTGCGAATGCACAAGGTACTCATGAATCATGGATCCTTGAACACACGTTTGAGGGACTGACAAAGAAAACAGAAGAAGGCAAAATCGTACCTGGTTCTGCAGAATCATGGGAAATCAGTGAAGATGGATTAACTTGGACATTCAAATTGAAAGATGGTTTGAAATGGTCAAATGGAGATCCGCTTACAGCCAATGACTTTGAATATGCTTGGAAATATGCTTTGAAACCGGAAACAGCTGCTGATTATGCATACCAACTTTATTATCTTAAAGGCGGGGAAGCTTACAACAGTAAGAAAGGGAAGGAAGAGGACGTAGGCGTTAAAGCGACAGACGAACATACATTAGTCGTTACTTTGGAACAGCCTACACCATATTTCCTTGACTTGACTTCTTTCTATACTTTCTACCCAATCAATAAAAAGGTGCAGGAAGAAAATCCAAAATGGGCTTTGGATGCAAAAACACACGTTTCGAACGGTCCGTTCAAATTAACGGAGTGGAAACATAAAGAAAGCCTGAAGATCGAAAAGAATGAAAATTACTACGATAAAGATAAAATCAAATTGGATGCGGTTAACTTTGCTCTAATTGAAGATGAAAATACAGCATGGCAAATGTATCAAAGTGGCGAATTGGATATCGCTTATCCACTGCCAGTGGACGTGCAAGGCCAATTGGTTAATTCTGGCGACAAAGAATTCAAAAACGGCGCAGAACTTGCTGTCTACTATTACAACTTTAATACGGAAGTAAAACCTTTCAACAATGAAAAGGTTAGGAAAGCGCTATCAATGGCTATCGAACGTAAAAAGATTACTGAAAATGTTGCTCAAGGCGGTCAAAAACCTGCCTATGGAGTAATCCCGCCGGGCATTCCTGATGCAACTGGAGATTTCCAGGAAAATACAGGTAACCTATTTGAGGAAAACGTTGCTGAAGCCAAGAAATTGTTAAAAGAAGGACTTGCTGAAGAAGGCATGAAAGAATTACCTAATTTTTCAATTTTGTATAATACTTTAGATACCCATAAGAAAATTGCTGAAGCCGTTCAAGGAATGTGGCGCGATAACCTGGGTGTTGAAGTGACACTTGAAAATGCAGAATTCCAAGTTAAGCTTGATCGTGAAAAAGCTGGCGACTTTGAAATTTCCCGTGCAGGATGGGTTGGTGACTATGTTGACCCAATGACCTTCATGCTTTGGGAAACGGACGGTGCCTATAATGATGCAAATTGGTCGAACAAAGAATATGATGGTTTATTAAAAGAGGCAAAATCTACAATGGATCCAAAAGAACGCATGGCTGCTTTACATAAAGCAGAGGAAGTTCTGATCGAAGAAATGCCGATCCTTCCGATTTACTTCTATACAAAACCATATATGGTTAAATCGAATGTTACTGGAGTTTTTGCTCCGATTAATGCTTATCCGAACTTTATTTATGCGGATAAAAAATAATAGAAGGTTAAAAGTGAAATGGGAGGTATGTCCGATTAAGGACATACCCCATTTTTCAATTGCGAATTTGAATATTTCATGAATTCATTTCCGTTTTCAACTCCTTAGAAAATCGATGATTGGGGTGATTACCATGTTGAGATATACATTAAACCGTTTTAAATGGGCGATTATTACTTTATGGGCTGTTATTACATTAACGTTCATCATAATGCATACGATTCCGGGAAATCCATTTGCGAAAGAAGGAGCTATGCCTCCTGCTGTTTATGAAAACCTTCAAGTCCACTATGGATTGGACAAGCCGTTGTTGACCCAATATGGGAATTATTTATTGGAAGTCGTTCAATTTGATTTTGGTCCTTCATTGAAATCCTCATCCATTTCTGTGAATGATTACATTTTGAAGGGATTTCCAGTGTCCTTGCACTTAGGGGCACAAGCATTGGTGATTGCCATCTTCTTTGGGCTAATTTTGGGTGTTGTGGCTTCACTGAAAAGAAATAAATGGCCCGACTATTTATCAATGGTCATTGCCATCGTAGGTATTTCCGTTCCTAACTTTATCTTGGCGACTATTTTAATCAATTATTTTGCGATAAAATGGAATATATTCCCTGTTGCTACATGGGCGACATGGCAGCATACCATTTTACCATCCATTGCCCTTTCGATGATGCCGCTTGCTTTCATCGCGAGATTGATGCGGACAAGCATGCTTGAAGTAATGGGGCAGGATTACATTTTGACAGCAAAGGCCAAAGGATTGAAACGGAGCGGTGTCATAATCAAACATGCGATTCGGAATGCGTTATTGCCGATTATCACGATTCTGGGCATCCTTACGGCTAATATCGTTACAGGAAGCTTCATCATTGAACGTATTTTTGGTATTCCAGGCATGGGGGATATGTTCGTAAAGGGAATATCCAACAGAGACTACCCGGTCATTCTTGGTTCCACAATTGTGTATAGTGCGGTGCTTATCCTATTGATATTCATTGTTGATATAGCCTATACGTTGATTGATCCTAGAATTAAAGTGACGGGGGAGAAGAAATAATGGCAAATAAAGTGCATTTAACCGAAGATATGTTCCAACCCGCGGAAGACAACTTTAAGGAAGCTGAAAAAATTGCCAGACCTACAGTTTCATATTGGTCTGACGTCTGGCGTCGTTTTAAAGAAAATAAGCTGGCGATGACGGGATTTGTTCTTATAATCCTCTTGGTCTTGATGGCGATTTTTGGTCCATATATTAATGGATATACTTATTATGGACAAGATTTCGAGAAAAAGAACCTAAGCCCAAATAGCGAGCATTGGTTTGGAACGGATTCATCAGGAAGGGATCTGTTTACGCGAGCTTGGTATGGTGCGAGGATATCCTTGTTCATTGGATTGATGGCAGCGCTGATCGACTTTTTAATTGGTGTCCTTTATGGCGGGATTTCAGCTATTCGCGGTGGACGCACAGATAATATCATGATGCGGTTTGCTGAGGTAATCTATGCGATCCCATACCTATTGATGGTTATCTTAATGATGGTCGTATTAAAACCTGGTATTCTGCCGATCATCATTGCGATGTCGATTACAGGGTGGATTCCGATGGCACGACTGGTACGGGGACAGGTTTTACAACTAAAAGAGAATGAATATATCCATGCTGCAACCATCTCTGGTGCCAATACGAGCTGGACATTAAGAAAGCACATGATTCCAAATACAATGGGACCGATCCTTGTCAATTTAACGTTGACTGTACCTACTGCTATTTTTGCCGAAGCTACACTTAGCTTTTTGGGACTGGGTGTGCCGGCTCCTCAGGCAAGCTGGGGAACATTGACAAGTGATGCCCTGGGAAGCATTCTGGTAGGGAATTTCTATCAACTTTTAATCCCGGCAATATTGATTTCCTTAACCATGTTCGCATTCAATGTGGCTGGTGACGGATTACAGGATGCACTAGATCCAAAACTACGGAAATAAATGAGTCCTAACATAAAGATTTGATATTACTAGAATAGGAGGGACGATGATGGAGAACCTATTAGAAGTCAACGATTTACAAATCACCTTCCATACTTATGCAGGAAAAGTGCAAGCGGTTCGCGGCGTGAACTTTGATGTGAAAAAAGGGGAAGCCGTTGCCATTGTTGGGGAGTCCGGATGCGGCAAAAGTGTTACAGCGAAATCTATCATGAGATTACTGGAAACACCTCCAGCAGAGTATGGAAAAGGGTCGATAAACTTTGGCGGTAAAGACCTTCTTAAAATGAGTGAAAGGGAAATGCAGAAGATTCGCGGAAATGAAATCAGCATGATTTTCCAGGATCCGATGACTTCGCTCAATCCAACGACAAAAATCGGCAGCCAGATCATGGAAGGCATTTTAAAGCATAATAAAAACATGTCCCGAAATGATGCATACGAACGGGCGTTGGAAACGCTCAAACTGGTAGGCATTCCTCAGCCGGAAAAAAGGATGCAGCAATATCCGCATGAGTTTTCAGGTGGTATGCGCCAAAGGGCGATGATAGCAATGGCCCTTGCTTGTGAACCGAAATTGCTGATTGCCGATGAACCTACAACAGCATTGGATGTAACGATACAAGCGCAAATTTTGGAACTGATGAAAGATATCCAGCGAAGAATGGATACTTCCATCATTTTAATCACTCATGATTTAGGTGTGGTTGCGGAAACTTGTGAACGGGTAGTCGTCATGTATGCAGGTAAGGTCGTGGAGACGGGTACGGTGGAAGCTATATTTTCAAACCCGCAGCATCCATATACAAGAGGTCTGCTTAAAACGGTGCCAAGGCTGGATATGGAAAAAACGGCTCCGTTGGTTCCGATTATCGGATCACCACCGGATTTATTGGATCCGCCAAAAGGATGCCCATTTTATCCAAGATGTGAATCAGCAATGAAAGTGTGCAAAGACCATGATCCGGAGCTTGAAGTAGTGGAAGAAGGTCAGACAGCCGCATGCTGGCTGCACCACCCAATGGCAAAGGCAGCACAGGTGCAAGCACCGACAAATGTATAAAGGAGGAGAACCAATGGTTTCACTGAAAAATAAGGCCGTGAAAGAAAAGACAGACAACGAAAATTCTCCTCTTGTTGAAATAAAGAATCTGAAGAAGTACTTTCCTATTGGTTCTCAATCGCTGAAAGCGGTAGATGGTTTGGATCTCAAAATCTACCCAGGGGAAACTGTCGGTCTTGTTGGGGAAAGCGGTTGCGGTAAATCGACTGCAGGTCGTACAATCACTCGGCTTTATGAACCGACAGATGGGGAAGTTCTTTTTCAGGGCAAAAATATTTTCGATTACAAACCCGGGGAAATGTCACATATCCGCCGTGAAATACAAATGATATTCCAAGATCCCTACGCATCCTTGAACCCAAGGATGAAGGTGGAGGAATTGATTGGGGAACCACTTGCCATTCATGGGATATCAAAAGGTAAAGAGCGAAGAAAACGGGTGGAAGACCTGTTAAAGCTAGTTGGTTTAAGTCCGGAACATATTACTCGTTTTCCGCATGAATTCAGTGGTGGGCAACGCCAGCGTATTGGAATTGCAAGGGCGTTGGCTTTAAATCCTAAATTCATCGTTTGTGATGAACCAATTTCTGCCTTGGATGTTTCGATACAGGCTCAAGTGGTCAACTTATTAAAAGAGCTGCAAAAAGAAATGGGATTGACTTATTTATTCATCGCGCATGATTTATCGATGGTCAAGTATATTTCAGATCGCATTTTAGTCATGTACCTTGGAAGGATGATGGAACTTTCGGATAGTGATTCTTTAACGAAAGATCCGCTTCACCCTTACACACAGGCCTTGCTTTCTGCAGTGCCGATACCAGACCCCACTATTAAACGGGAAAGAATCGTACTTAAAGGCGATGTACCAAGTCCGATCAATCCGCCGAGCGGCTGTGTATTCCGGACTCGCTGCCCTAAAGCGATGGAGATATGCTCCAGTGCTATACCTGAATGGAAAGAACAAAAACCGGGGCATTTCGTTGCTTGTCATTTATATTGGTAAACAAAAAAACCAGTTGCATTTGCAACTGGTCCAGACTGTAGACAAACTCGATGAAAATCGAGTTTGTCTATTTTTATGGCTTGTACTTTTGTACGTTGATTTCCACTCCAGGCACTCGCTTTCCGCGGGCGGTCGGGGAGCCTCCTCGGCTTTCGCCTGCGGGGTCTCCCCTAGACGCGCTTTTCCCGCAGGAGTCCCGTACCTTCCGTTCCAATCAACTTTGTCTTACCTTTTAGATAGAACACTTTTGCCTGGAGTCATTTTTGTTTTAAAATAGAAGTATTAAAACTTGAGGTGATGAGGATGCTTTCTAAACATGATTCTATTCAGCGAGATCAACTTGAAATGATTACTTTAGATCAACTGGTGCCACCGAACCATTTGGTTCGTAAAATGGAGGCTGCCATTGACTTCACTTTCATTTATGACTTGGTGAAAGATATGTATTCAGAGGTAGGACGCCCAAGTATTGATCCAGTTATTTTAGTTAAACTGACTTTCATTCAATATACCTTCGGTATTCGTTCCATGCGTAAAACGATTGAAGAAGTTGAAACCAATATGGCTTACCGTTGGTTCTTAGGCTATGGTTTCCATGATAAAGTACCTCATTTCTCTACGTTCGGGAAAAATTATGAGCGACGCTTTAAAGATACAGACCTATTTGAACAGATTTTCTATCGCATTTTAATGACAGCTGCTAATAAAAAGTTAATAAGTGCTGAACACGTTTTCTTGGATTCCACACATGTGAAAGCCAGTGCGAATAAACGGAAATTTGAAAAGAAAATCGTTCGTAAAGAAACACGAGCGTATCAAGGACGTCTTCAAGAAGAAATCAATCAAGATCGTGAAAACCATGGAAAAAAGCCTTTTCCACCAGATAAATTTGATAAAGAAGAGACCAAAGAGATTAAAGAAAGTACAACGGATTCTGAGAGTGGCTACTATGTGAAAGATGAACGAACAAAACAGTTTGCCTATTCATTCCACGCGGCCGCAGACCGCAACGGTTTTGTATTGGGAACGATTGTAACACCTGGAAATACACATGACAGTCAGATCTTAGAGCCACTAGTTGAACAAGTGATTGAGAAAGTTGGAAAACCGGAAGCCGTTGCCGCAGATGCAGCTTATAAAACACCAGCGATTACAAGCTACCTATTTAACAAAGAAATCATACCGGCTTTAGCTTATACACGTCCTCGCACCAAAGAAGGATTTTTCCGCAAACAGGACTATGTATACGATGAACATTTTGATTGTTACCTTTGCCCTTCGGGCGAAACTTTAAAGTACTCAACAACAAATAAAGAGGGCTATCGCGAGTACAAATCGCCAAAACAAATTTGTGCAACATGCTCATTTTTATCTCGGTGTACAGAAAGCAAAGACTGTCAAAAAGTGGTGACACGGCATATCTGGCAAACACATGTGGAAGAAGCAGATCATCTGCGTCATCATCAAGATGTAAAACCTATATATGCAAAACGTAAAGAAACGATTGAGCGTGTATTCGCAGATGCAAAAGAAAAGCATGGTATGCGTTGGACTACTTTAAGGGGACTTAAAAAATTGTCGATGCAGGCGATGCTTACTTTCGCTGCCATTAATTTAAAGAAGATGGCCAATTGGACATGGCGAGGTCCAAAAATGGCCTAACATAGTGGGCTCGTAGAGCCCCAATCTCTTAACTTTAGGCGAAAATTCAAAGGGAATTTCAAAAGGGGTTCAGAATTTTTTAATTCCGAACCCCTTTTGTCTACAAACTGAACCAGTTGCATTTGCAACTGGTCTTTTTTTACACATTTATATAAAATATTTTTAGAAAAGAAGCGATTATCCTCCAGACTTAAATTATTTATCGGTATGTCAAAATAAATAACTAGGAATCTGAAAATAAAACATATAATATGTAATTATATGTAAAAATTAAATTCTGTTGAATGTTTCAATTTGTGAGAGAAGGAGGGACTGTTATTGTATTCCACGATAACTAGTGAAATCGTCGATCGTGTCATGATTGTTACTCTTAATCGTCCTGAGAGAATGAATGCTTTCAATGAAAAGATGTGTGAGGAGATGATTCACGCTTTTAATGAGGCGGATGAAAATGATGACGTACGAGCCGTCATTTTAACTGGCGCTGGGGATGATTTTTGTGCTGGAATGGATTTGGAAAAAGGTGCAGAAACCTTTATGGATCACACTCCTTTGGTTGAATATCGCGATGCAGGGGGAATGTTATCATTACGGATATTTGAGATGAAGAAACCTATGATAGCGGCCATTAATGGAGCGGCAGTCGGAATTGGGATAACAATGACTTTGCCCATGGACATTAGAATTGCTTCAACAGATGCAAAAATGGGTTTTGTATTTGCGAGGCGGGGGATAACGATGGAGGCATGCAGCGGCTGGTTCTTACCTAGACTTGTCGGAATGGGTAAAGCTTCCGAATGGATTTTTACCGGCAGGATGATTTCGGCCAGTGAAGCATATGAGGGAAGGTTGGTAAACAAGATCGTCGAGCCAAACGAATTGATGTCTGCGGCAATGGAAATTGCAACAGACATTGCTGAAAATACATCTTCCGTCTCTGTGACGCTATCCCGGCAGTTAATGTGGACGATGCTCGGTGCAAACCATCCTGTTGAATCACACAAAATAGAATCGAAAATGATCCATTGGACCGGAAAACAAGCGGATGCACTAGAAGGGATCGAAGCTTTCCTTGAAAAAAGGAAAGCCGATTTCAAAATGAAAAGCAGCACAGATATGCCTCCGTTTTACCCATGGGGAACAGATCGAACATATGAAGTGGATAAGAAATAAATGGTAAGGTCAGCGAATCCAGGGCTTCGGAAGTGCGTGATAATTTTTACTTTTCGGATAAATTAGGGTTTCTTTTCTTAGTGTGTTATACTGGGTTTACCATTTACTAAACTTGTTTCATGTTCCCTATTCCCTGTGAATAGGGTTTTTTTATGATTGCTTTTTCAATCAAAAAAACAGACCCTACAAGTAGGGTCCGTTATATATTGTATTTAAAATTATGCTTTTTGAACGTTAGTAGCTTGGGGTCCACGTTGACCTTGCTCAACTTCAAAAGTAACTTCTTGACCTTCGTCTAATGATTTGAATCCTTCGCTTTGGATAGCTGAGAAATGTACGAAATACATCGTCTCCGTTTTCGCGTTCGATGAAGCCAAATCCTTTTTCTGCGTTAAACCATTTTACTTTACCTTGTTCCATTGTTGTTGCCTCCTAGTGTGAATCCACACATTGTGTTACTACCCTTGCTCAATCATTAGACGAAAAGTTTTTCACTTATCAATCTTCCCGAACAAAAATAATTCTTTTTAAATATAACAGATAAAGTCGGAATCTGCAAGCTAACAAGGGAAGATTATTTATGTACACAGACAATGAACAATTCTTAATACCCTTTTTTGTAATCAAGTAAATTTGTTGAAGGTGTTTTACCATTTAGATAGCTCTTTAAATTCGGCATGAAAATATCCTGAATAAGCCTTTGGTCGTAAAACTCCGTATTTCCGGATGTGTGCGGCGTGATGATTACATTGTTCAACTCCCATAATGGGCCATTCTCAGGAAGTGGCTCCGTTTCAAATACATCAAGTCCAGCACCCGCAATATCTTTGTCTTTAAGCACTTGAACCAATTCGTTCTGAATGACGATATTTCTCCTTCCTATATAAATGAAAAAAGCGGAGGGTTTCATTAACTCGATTCTTTTTTTTCGAACATATTCCGTGTTTCCGGGGTCAATGGTAATGACACGAAAATATAATCGCACCTAGGAAGAAGATCATTCAATTGTTTTTGTGTGAACATCTCATCGACAAATTCTTCTGATATACCTGAATGGCGCATTCCTAATACGGTCATGCCAAAGCCTTGGCAATTTTAGCGGTTTCCTTTCCGATTTTTCCGACACCGAGGATCCCGATGGTCTTTTCATGAATTTCCTGCTTCATATGTGCGTGATGCCAAGTCTTTGTTTAATATATGTATCTACTTTTCTTGTTAAGGCAAGCATTAACAAGAAAATCGTTTCTGAAATGGGATAGGTATGAACACCGTTTGCAGTTGTAACCTGGACATCCTTTTGTTCTAAATTTCCCAGGGGGAAACGCTCCATGTCTGGATCCATTTTACTTCTCTTGCATCAATCGATTCAGACATCTCCGCTTACCATCCTGCAATCACTTCAGCTCGGCTATATGGTCTCTCCATAGTTCCGGAGATTTTCCAGTGATAACAGTCCAGTCGGGAACCGATTCTTAAATTTCTGTAATAAGAGCTCATTCAAATTTTGGCTTATTATGAGTTTCCTTTTTGGCATAATTATCCTCCAGTATCATTTTTTCTGAATTATACGTAAGTTTCGATAATCTTTCAATTGGGAAAGCGATTGCTTAACAATCTTGCTATAATACTAATAATCAATGGAATGGGGTGTATTCATGAACGTGAAAGACATATATGGACAGCTGCCTATTATAGAATCAAAACGTTTGGTCATGAGGAAAGTCACCATGAATGATGCCGAGGACATGTTCGCTTATGCATCCAACAGTGAAGTTTCCCGTTACGTCACATGGGAAGCACATCGTTCCCTATGTGATACAAAAGATTTTATCCGATTTATCCTGCAAAATTATGAGGATAAGCAAATCGCTCCCTGGGGCATAGAACACAAGGAAAGTGGTAAGTTGATTGGTACTATTGATTTTGTTTCATGGCAGGTTGATCATCAAAGTGCAGAAATCGGGTATGTGCTTGCACCCGAATATTGGGGGAGTGGCTTGATGACGGAGGCAGCGCAAAAGATAATCGCCTTTGGCTTTGAAAATATGAACCTAGTTCGTATACAAGCAAGGTGCTTCGTTGAAAATTTGGGTTCAGAACGGGTCATGCAAAAGGCTGGTATGTCTTTTGAGGGGATCATAAGAAAAGGAATGTTTGTTAAGGGAAAGCATCAGGACTTAAAGCTATATTCCATCATAAAATGATGGCTTTGGAGTATGCTGATTAAAGATGAAATAAGGAAAAATACATCGGTTTTGGAAGCGTGAATTTCTGTTCATGATTATTATGAATATTGGAAAATCAAAAACAAACAATATGTGCAAATATTGAATCAAAAACTATACAAAACGTCTAATGTAAAAAGTCCGTTTGAAAAATATAATGAAACTATAAAATCGTGTTGAAATGGAGGGTTTCTTTAATGGCAGTAATAAATGAAGTAAAAACGTTGAAAAATTATATCGGTGGCAAATGGGTGGATTCCACAACATCGAAACATGAACAAGTGCCTAATCCGGCAACGGGAGAAGCTTTGGCGATCGTTCCCCTTTCAACAAAGGAAGATGTAAACCAAGCGGTGCAGGTTGCTAAAAAGGCGTATAAAGAATGGAAAAAGGTCGCCGTTCCAAAAAGAGCCCGCTTCTTATTCCGTTACCAGCAATTATTGATAGAACACTGGGATGAGCTTGCAAAGCTGGTCACAATCGAAAATGGAAAAAGCTATACAGAAGCATATGGTGAGGTTCAGCGCGGGATTGAATGCGTGGAGTTCGCAGCAGGTGCGCCTACCTTGATGATGGGCAGCCAGCTTCCAGATATTTCCCCAGGTATTGAATCTGGCATGTATCGTTATCCAATGGGTGTCGTTGCAGGGATTACGCCGTTTAATTTCCCGATGATGGTGCCATGTTGGATGTTCCCGCTGGCAATAGCTTGTGGAAATACGTTTATCTTAAAACCTTCAGAACGGACACCGCTATTAGCCAACCGACTTGTGGAATTATTGACGGAAGCCGGTGTTCCGGATGGTGTTGTCAATATTGTCCATGGTGCCCACGATGTCGTGAATGGGATATTGGAACATGAAGACATTAAAGCGGTATCATTTGTTGGGTCCCAGCCTGTCGCAGAGTATGTATACAAAACGGCAGCTGCCAATAAAAAACGTGTCCAGGCTTTATCAGGAGCGAAAAATCATTCAATCGTCATGCCTGATGCTGATTTGGATAATGCGGTAACGAACATTACGAATGCCGCTTTCGGATCTGCAGGCGAGCGCTGCATGGCTGCGTCTGTGGTTGTTGCGGTGGGGGAAGTCGGAGATTCGCTCGTTGAGAGATTAAAGGCTGCAGCGGATGACATCAAGATTGGAAATGGAATGGATAAGGACGTTTTCCTGGGGCCTGTGATTCGTGATAGTCATAAAAAGAGAACGGAACAATATATTGAAATCGGGGAGAAAGAAGGAGCTGTCCTCCTTCGTGATGGCAGGAATGAAGGCGATCAGGAAAATGGCTATTACGTTGGACCGACATTATTTGATCATGTAAAAACAAACATGAAAATATGGAAGGATGAAATTTTTGCTCCTGTCTTATCCATAGTACGGGTCAATACCCTTGAAGAAGCAATCGAATTGACCAATCAATCCGAATTTGCCAATGGTGCCTGCCTCTACACGGATAGTGCAAAAGCCATCCGGGAATTTCGCGAAGAAATTGATGCAGGGATGCTTGGTATTAATCTTGGGGTACCCGCGCCAATGGCATTCTTTCCATTTTCCGGCTATAAAAGTTCATTTTATGGAGACCTTCATGCCAACGGGAAAGACGGAGTGGAATTTTACAGTAGAAAGAAAATGTTAACGGCAAGATACTGATAGGAAAAAGCGGGTCGGCTCAAATTGTGGTCGGCCTTCCTTTATACATCTTTTTAGGAGGAGAGTAGCTTATGCAGGTTGAAAAACAGGGTCAGGATCTTAAAGCGATCGATGGTAAATATGTGTGGCATCATATGAAAGGGGCTGAACCCAGCCCTGGGACAATGGTGATTAAAAACGGGCAAGGAGCATGGATTACGGATGTTGATGGGAATCGCTTCCTGGATGGGATGTCAGGTTTATGGTGTGTCAACGTTGGTTATGGCCGCACGGAACTGGCTGAAGCAGCTTACGAGCAGCTGAAAGAACTTCCTTATGCCCCTTTAACGAATAGCCACATTCCGGCTATTAAGCTGGCAGAGAAATTAAATGAATGGCTTGGTGGGGATTATGTGATCTTCTTCTCTAACAGCGGTTCAGAAGCAAATGAGGCTGCTTTTAAAATTGCGCGGCAGTATCATCAGCAAAAAGGTGAACATGGACGTTATAAATTCATTTCCCGTTATCGCGGTTATCATGGCAATTCAATGGGAGCCCTGTCAGCTACCGGGCAGGCGCAACGAAAATATAAATATGAACCACTCGCCCCAGGATTTCTTCATGTATCACCGCCAGATTCTTACCGAAATCCAGAGGATGAAAGCGGTGAAAAAAGTGCAGCGGAAATTGAACGTACCATTACATGGGAGCTGAGCGAAACGGTGGCTGCGGTCATTATGGAACCAATCATCACTGGGGGCGGAATTTTGATGCCGCCTGATGGTTATATGAAACGTGTCAAAGAAATTTGTGAAAAAAATGGAGTCCTGCTCATTTCGGATGAGGTCATTTGCGGGTTTGGCCGTACTGGTAAGAAATTCGGATTTATGAACTATGATGTAAAACCAGACATCGTAACAATGGCTAAGGGAATCACGAGCGCTTATCTGCCATTATCCGCTACAGCCGTCAAACGTGAAATTTATGAAGCGTATATTGGCTCAGACGTATATGACCGCTTTCGGCATGTAAATACATTTGGCGGCAATCCGGCTGCATGTGCCGTCGCTTTGAAGAATATTGAAATATATGAAAATGAAAATCTTATAGAACGGTCTAAGGAGTTAGGGCTGCGCTTTCTGAAAGAGTTTGAAGAAATTAAAACACATCCCAATGTTGGGGATGTGCGAGGGAAAGGTTTGTTGGTAGGGATTGAACTAGTGGAAGATAAACTGACAAAACAACCGATCGAACTTTCCAAAATCAATAAAGTGATTGCATCATGCAAAGAAAAGGGGCTGATCATAGGTAAAAATGGTGATACAGTCGCAGGTTTCAATAATGTCCTGACTCTTGCTCCCCCACTTAGTATAACTGAAGAGGATTTTTCATTCATCATAACGACGGTAAAGCGAACGCTAGCTGAACTATGAAAATAAGGCGATGGTAAAAAACTGAAAATTCAGTATTAAATCAGTTGTATGTACCTGTTGATACACTATTTATTGAAGAAAGATTGCATCCATACTTTGCTTTTTAAATGAGCCAGCAGCGTTTAGTTTTAGCACCGTTCAGAACTTTGAACGGTGCTTTGTCTATGATCAAGGAAGAATAAGAGGAAAAGAAATCTATTATGAATTTAAGGCGATATTTTGGAATCGTTTTCCTTGCTTAGTTATAGCGGATGTTCGAAAATGGAATGATAAGGAGTGGTAGAAAATCCATATAACCGGCAGAAGAGGTGAGTGACATGAATAATGAAGATATAACAAAAAAACTAACATTACATATCCCTGAAATTTTGGGGAGTGGGAATTTTTCAAAGTATGCTGTATTGGTACCGCTTATAGAAAAAGAAGATGGAATTCATGTTCTTTTCGAAGAGCGTTCACACAAACTGAGGAGGCAGCCGGGGGATATATGTTTTCCAGGCGGGAAAATAGACAAGCTGGACCATGATGAACAGGCGGCTGCCCTAAGGGAAACATATGAGGAACTTAATTTGGGAAAAGAAGATATCGATAATGTCTTTCCAATCGATTATTTGGTATCCCCATTTGGGATGATTGTCTATCCTTATGCAGGGTTTGTTCGTAACCATCAACGGATAATACCTAATCCAGCTGAGGTAGAAACCATTTTTACGGTCCCGCTATCCTTTTTCATGGAAAAACCGCCAGAAATTTATCATGTCAAATATAAAGTGGAACCGCATGAAAACTTCCCCCATGATTTAGTCGTTGGCGGGGAGAATTATAAATGGCAGCCGAAACAGATGGAAGAATATTTTTACTTATATAATGGCCGGGTAATCTGGGGAATGACGGCGAAAATCCTTACCCATTTTATAGAAATTCTTCGTTAGACCCTTCTAAAGCACCTTTTTTTCTCGGTCGATTTCTATTAAACTTAAATTATGGTAAAAGTTAGGTTTTAATAGAAGCGGGGGGATGAGTGGATGAAGTATAGTTTTGAAGTACTTGAAAAAGAACGGGAAATGGCAATGGCTGAACTAGTCAACTTCAATGAAAGCCGTGAATACTATGATGAAACCAAAGATCACGAACTTAAGCTAGCATACTACAAAGATGGTTCCTTGGACCGAGAAGGATTGAAGGACCTACTTGTGGCAACCCATAAAAACCAGCTGAACTACTCACCACATCGTCATGTTTACCCATGGGTGGACTTACAGGAAAATGGCCAGCTGAAAAGTCTGTACTCCGGTAAAGGGATGGATCCTGTAAAAGTCATTGAGGAAGATATCCGTATACTAGAAATGATGTCAAGAGGTATTGAATCAACAAATTCGGAGAACATTCTCGTTAATTGTGAACATGTCGTACCTCAATCATGGTTCGATAAAAAAGAACCGATGAGGGGGGATTTGCATCATCTGTTTGCCTGTGAACCAACTTGTAACAGCAGCCGGAGTAACTTTCCATACCATGATTTTGAGGATTATATCCCTGAAAAATCGGCTGCCGGAATAAAGGCGGGTTGCGGGAAATCAGAAGAAGGTAAATTCGAGCCAGAATACGGAAAAGGCATCGTGGCGAGGGCTACTTTGTACTTTTTACTCAGATATGAGGGAATCCTCGATAGCGGCAAAATTGACCTGGCACTGCTTTTGGAATGGCATCGGCTTTTTCCCGTCAGCACTTATGAAAAACATAGAAACCAGGCTATACATGAAATGCAGGGTAATCGTAACCCATTTATAGATTTTCCCGAAATGGCGGAGAAATGGAATTAAAGAAGGATAATAAAAAAGGATGGAAGCTGCAGTGCAAGCTTCCATCCTTTTTATTATAGATTATAAGAATTTTACGCAAACAGGGAAGGGAACTTGAACATCTTTTTGCATTAATGTTAGTTTTCCGTCCTGTTCATTCCGTGCAAAAAGTGTCAGGTTTCCTGATTGTTCATTAGAAGCGATCAGAAATTTTCCGCTAGGGTCCAATGAAAAATCACGTGGCCAATGTCCTTCGGTAGAAACCAGTTCCACGAATGCCAGTTTGCCTGTTTCTTGATTGATTTGGTAAACGGCAATACTATCATGTCCGCGGTTTGCGGCATATATGAATTGCCCGTCACCAGAAATATGAATCGCGCTTCCTTGGTTATTTTCCTTGAAATCTTCCGGGACGGTGCGAACCGTTTGTAATTCAGAAAAACTTCCGGTTTGACCATCGAAGCTCAAAACAATGACTTCTGGTACAAGTTCTGCCATGACATACGCAAATTTTCCGTTTGGGTGGAAGGTCAAATGCCGTGGTCCGCTGCCGGGAGCAACTGATAAGCTGTTTACTTCTTCCAAAACCCCACTATTTATTTTATAGGTTATTACTTTATCTATTCCGAGGTCGACTACAGCAATGAACCTTTCATCCGGAGTGAAACCAGCGAAGTGGGTGTGTGCTTTTTCCTGACGTTCAACATTCGGTCCTTGACCCTCATGTTGAACAGTGGATGATACAGGCAAAGGGGTCGCATCATCATGAAGCGGATATGATTCAATCACGCCTTCTCCATAACTGGAAGTGACCAAGACCTTTTTCTTGCTGTCGACACTTATATGGCAGGAAGAGCCATTTGGTGTCAGTTGTTTGCCCAAGAAGGTAAGCTCACCTGATTCTTCATTAATCGAATAGGCTGAAACTCCACCGCTACCCGCTTCTTTTAAAATGGCGTAGAGATTTTTTTTGTCCTGGCTGATGGCGACATAAGTCGGATCGGTTAATTCTGCTGCAAGAACCGGTGTACTGAGTTTTCCTTCTTCTGTATCTAAAGTAAAGCGGTAAATACCTTCGCTGTTTCCTTTTGTGTAAGTACCTATGTATCCAATGATGTTCTGTTGATCATGTTTTGCCATATTATCTCCTCCAAGAAAGATTTGTGTTTATTTTTATTTTAACATAAATGATACCCATTATATCCTTTTCCCGGTTTTAGTTGAGTTAGAACCTTTTTCATTTAAAAATTATTGGGTGAAAAGAAAAAAACCCCGACTAGGGGGGTCAAATTTTATCGACTGGCTTTGAGGCTTCGATAGGAATATGCCTAAATTCGGAAACGGAAAATAAACCCTGATCCGTGAGTTTAATTTCAGGGATGACAGGTAAAGCCAAGAATGCAAGTGTAAGAAAAGGGTTGAAATGCCTGTTTGCTCCGAGTTTCAATAGGGCAACGTCGATTTTTTTCAATGAATGAACCACATCCATATAATTGCATTCACTCATCAATCCCGCTATTGGAAGGGGAAGGGAAGCGAGTATTTCCCCATTTTGGATTACGGTCAATCCACCCTGCATTTTTTTGATTTCCTTAGCTGCCATTAGCATATCCTGGTCACTCGTCCCGGCAATGATCAAATTATGTGAATCATGGGCTACTGTCGTGGCAATTGCTCCTGATTTCAACCCGAGCCCTTTGACGATTCCAAGACCTAATTGTTTCGTCATATGATGCCTTTCAATAACAGCAAGTTTTATATGATCAACATGTTCGGAGAACTGGAATAGACCTTCAAGATTAAGTGTGACCGGTTCAATCGAATGCTTTGTAATCAAGCTGTTTGGAGTTATTTCAATAATATTAGCGAACTCATTATTAAAAGGTATCGCCAAATCACCTTCCGTTATTTCATGAAATTGAACAGAGTGCTTCAATCCGTCGTCAATAACCTGTTCCTTTACATCTGGAAAGTTAAGTAAACGATTATTTTGCACCATAAGCTTTCCCTCTTTATAGACCGAGTGGATGATGATAGAATCAAGATCATCCAATAGAAGAAAGTCTGCCTTGTATCCAGGTGCAATTGCACCATGTTCCTTTAAACCAAAACATTCTGCTGCATTAATGGTCGCCATTTGAATGGCGGTAATTGGCGGGACACCTGTTTCTATGGAAAGTCGAACGTTGTGATCGATACTCCCCTCAGATACAATATCATCTAGGTGCCGGTCATCGGTGACGAATAAACAACGGCGGGAGTTCTTCTCATTAATAACTGGAATCAGGTTTATTAAGTCTTTGGCAACGGTGCCTTCCCTGATCATAAGATACATTCCTTTACGCAGTCTTTCTTTTGCCTCTTCCGCTGTAGTGCATTCATGATCGGTTTTAATGCCTGCACTCATATAAACATCGAGCTGTTGTTCGGATAATCCTGCTGCATGGCCATCAATGCTTTTGCCTAGTCTATTAGCATCATATATTTTTTGCAGCATATCCTCATCCGTATCTGAAACTGCCGGGAAATTCATGACTTCGGCTAAACCGAGCACTCTTTGGTTTTGATAAAATGAAATTAAATCTTCACTTCTTAAGACAGCACCAGAATGTTCAAACTCCGTAGCAGGTACACAAGATGGCATCATGAAGTAAAAGTCAAAAGGAAGTTGATCGGATTGTTCAATCATATATTCCAAGCTCTTTTTTCCAGAAACATTGGCAATTTCATGAGGATCTGCAACGATGCTGGTCACACCATGTAAAAGGAGGATTTTTGCGAGTTCAGAAGGCCTGACCATTGAAGATTCAATATGTACATGGCCATCAATGAATGTAGGGCATACGAATTTTCCTGCTGCATCGATTTCTGAAATACCCTCATAACGCCCAATACCAGCAAAAAAACCATCGACGATAGCAATGTCGCCTGTATAGGTATCGCCATTGAAAACATCTATGATTTTCCCGTTTTTAATGACACAATCTGCAGGTGTTCTGCCCGCCGCAACGTCTATTCTCCTTTTAAGCAAATTTTTTTTCATATTAGTAACCCCTTTGGCAACAGGTTAATATTTCATTTTTTCAGTGTTGGTTTCCCATGTTCGGAATGGTAAATCGTGGTTATTAAAAGACATTTGTTCCATTTTAATCGTGCGATTTTCCATTGGCAGGGCAAGTTCTTGGTATATAAAGTGATCATCAAAGCCAATAAGTGCAGCGTCTTCTTTAGTACATGCGTAATAAATGGCTTTTGGACGTGCCCAATAAATAGCACCGATGCACATGGGGCAAGGTTCGCAGCTAGTATATATTTCACAATCTGTAAGCTGGAAGCTGTCGAGATTCCTGCATGCATCACGAATCGCCTGTACTTCGGCGTGAGCTGTAGGATCGTTGGCTGTTGTCACATTATTACATCCTCTTCCTACGACTTTGCCATCTTTTACGATTACAGCACCAAAAGGTCCTCCGTTCTTTGCCAAAACATTTTCATATGCAAGCCGAACAGCCATCTCCATGAATTTTACATCCACTAAAAAACACCCCTTCATATATTAATAACCAAAAGTGTTAATGTTACGTTTATTAACGTAAATATAATGAATAATATACCATATGGACGCGGAAATAGAATATTATTTTCTGAAAATAAAAAAAAATCATTTTGTGTTAGAATATATGACGGCAATCAAAAGTGGTTTAAAAGAATTTTTACAAATAATTATAAAACTGATATTGTTAGAAGAAAAACATTAGAATTATGAAGGTGATATGCATGGGGTTTTTGGGAGTTCTTTTACCGATATTCGGTATATTTGTTTTAGGTTTCATCGGTCAGAAAAAGTTTAAACTTGATACAAAATCGATTTCCACGATGGCATTATATTTAATGTCACCTTTTCTTGTATTCCGAACTTTTTATTCCGCAGAATTTACGATAAATTATTTTTACCTGTTCTTATTCACGATAGTACTTTGTCTTTCTCTCATACTAGTAGTCTACATCATATCTTTTTTCCGTAATTATACAGTCACTGAGACAAGCGGCATGATATTGGCATCGGCCTTCATGAATAACGGGAATTACGGAACACCCGTGATTTTCCTGTTATTCGGAGCCGCAGGACTCGATTATGCAATCATCCTTATGGTGGGACAGCAGTTGGTGATGTGCACAATAGGCATTTATTTTGCAGCAAAGGGCAGCCCGGAAGGTAACGGAGTTCAAACAGCGATTAAAGCAGTATTTCGGATGCCGATTGTTTATGGAGCTATTGCCGGTACAGTATTTCAGTTCGTGAACATACCTTTAAGCAATTCGGTAATGGAAGCTATTAACCTTGTTGCAAATGCAGCGATCCCAACCATCATGATTACACTGGGAATGCAGCTGGCCAACATTTCCTTGAAGAAAATTGCCTATCGAAAACTATCGGTTTCGCTACTTCTTAAACTTGCCGTTTCACCAGCCATTGCCTTCCTGCTATCACTTGCCTTGCCAGTGGGTGAAATGGTCAGGCATATCATGATCATCGTAGCTGCCATGCCAACGGCGGCCAACACTACGATGTATGCGCTCCAATTCAATACGGAGCCTGAATTCGTATCAAGTGCTACGTTCATTAGTACATCATTAAGCCTGATTACGCTTCCAATCATCTTTTTCTTTGTATTATAGGAGATTATCATTCTAATTATGTGGGCAAACTTATTATATACACGAAGCGGGCTATCTAATTAAAAATAAGGGGTCCGGACAGATTACATGTATTGCCCTTGATGACCAAGTCTAGGGCTAGTTTCCCATCGCGGTTAGTAAACGAACTTAGGGACTTTGATTTAGGTGTTAATTGGAAAATGATTTTCAACAATCTCATTTAATATTAAAGGGTGAGCTTGTTAAACTGGCGTTTGCTTTTTTAAATGCCTGTATTTGATTGGAGGGGTTTTGTGTTTCAGACTAAAGTTAAACTGACTAATACTGGAAAGATTGATGCCATTTTAAAGGAAATCGTCCTGAAAACCTATGAAGAAGCACTAGAAGAAAAACTCTTGCTATGCATGGAGTGCGGAGATGTCGATTTTTATATCGCGTATTCAAATAATGAGGAACTTCAAGATGCGATTAATGAAAACTTTGAAATTGATGAATTTGGCGAAATCATGAAAATAGATGAACATCAGGAACTTATGGATGATTTATACGATTATTTCTTGATCATACATAAGGAAAGTGAAATGTTTGATTTTTTTCCAGCAGGTCCATATACCCTCGGTGGGGAAATCCGCGAATCGGATACGGATATGCTGGCGCCAAGAGGTTTATATTCAGCACCATTTGAAGATGCATTATTGGAATGATGAAAAAGACAGCAATCAATTGCTGTCTTTTTTTATCGTGCGTATTTATAAAAGCTCGTTGTGCTTATGGGAAATAAATGATTTTTTACAAAAAGAGGGAATGGTTCAAGGATTATCAGTTTAAATTTATCATTTTTATGAAATATAGCAATAATATCATGAAATATGATATTGTTTTTAACAATTTAAAGTTTATATGGTAATTTTAAGAAAAATTATATATAATTAAAAATGTGAATATTGAATATATTATTTAAATTACTAGTTTAAAATAACAATAAAAATGGTCGTTTCGCTATCACTATCGAATATTGGGAAATAATATTTGAAGAAAGGATTATACATAAGATTTGATTCGATTTAAGAGAATGCTATATTACGCTTTTAGAATTCTGATTATTATAAATTTTCAGTTTTGGTAGATTGATTATGGGCGGGGGGCTAATTATGATAGTTTTTGACCGAGTGAATAAGTATTATGGAGATTTCCATGTATTGAAGGAAATTAATCTTACAATTAAGAAGGGGGAAGTGGTAGTGGTCATCGGACCATCCGGATCAGGGAAAAGTACACTGCTTCGATGCATTAATCGTCTAGAGACCATTTCGGAAGGTTCCCTTTCCATAAATGGTTTAAATGTAGCGGATAAAAAAACGGACATAAACAAACTCCGTCGGAATATCGGGATGGTTTTCCAGCATTTTCACTTGTATCCTCATAAAACCGTGCTCGAGAATATCATGCTTGCTCCCAGGAAGGTTTTAGGACAAACCGAAGAGGAAGCGAAAAAGATTGCACTAAAGTATCTGGACAAAGTGGGGATTGGAGATAAAGCGAATTCATTTCCTTCTCAGCTTTCAGGTGGACAGCAGCAACGGGTAGCGATTGCCAGAGGTTTGGCAATGGGGCCCGAAATCATGCTATTTGATGAACCTACTTCAGCCTTGGATCCAGAAATGATTGGCGAGGTATTGGATGTAATGAAAGCACTTGCCCATGAAGGAATGACGATGGTGGTGGTTACGCACGAAATGGGATTTGCCCGTGAAGTTGCGGATCGAATCGTTTTCATGGATGAAGGCAGGGTTTTAGAAGAGGCATCACCGGCTGAGTTCTACGCAAATCCTCGTGAAGAGAGGGCTCGTTTATTCCTTAGCCGTATATTAAATCATTAAATAAAAAACAGGGGTGAATTTCATGTTGAAGAAAAAGAAATGGTTAAAATTATCTTTGCTATCATTACTGGCTGTCATTTTATTAGCTGGATGCGGCGGGGGGAATGATTCAGACAAAGCTGAAGAGGGTGGAGGTAAAGACAAAGAAAAAGATGTTCTCACGCAAGTTAAGGAAAAAGATAAAATCGTTTTTGGTGTAAAAAATGATACAAGGCTATTCGGATTGAAAAATCCTAGTACTGGAGATGTAGAAGGCTTTGATATTGATATCGCCAAAGCTCTTGCAGCAGAAATCCTTGGTGATGAGAATAAAGTTGAATTTAAAGAAGTGACTTCTAAGACAAGGATGGCATTATTGAATAATGGTGATATCGATGCGATTGTAGCGACCATGACAATCACGGAAGATCGTAAAAAAGAAGTTGACTTCACTGATGTTTACTTTGATGCCGGACAATCTTTGTTAGTCAAAAAGGGCAGCGATATCAAGGGTATTGATAGCTTAAAAGGGAAAAAGGTATTGGCCGTCAAGGGCTCTACTTCTTCCATAAATATCCGTGAAAAGGCTCCTGAAGCACAAGTGCTTGAATTTGAAAACTATTCCGAAGCGTTCGCTGCACTTAAATCCGGACAAGGGGATGCATTGACCACGGATGATTCCATCCTTTATGGAATGGCAGATGAAGATCCAAGTTATGAGCTTGTTGGCGGTACATTTACGGAAGAGCCTTATGGAATTGCTGTGAAAAAAGGAAATGCTGACTTTGTTGACGAGTTGAATAAAGCCCTTAAGTCACTTAAAGATTCAGGCAAGTACGATGAAATCCATGATAAATGGATTAAACATTAAACATTTTAGCAAATGTATAAGGGAAGCTGACCTTAAAAAACATTTGAACATTTGTCTGTGAGGATGAGCGTTTTGCTCATCCTTACTAGTTAAAGGAGTGTTTGCCGTGCTTGATTTCTCCATTTTAACAGAGAATATGGGTATGTATTTATTGGGCTTTAAAAATACGATCATGTCGAGTTTGATCGCGTTGGTAGCGAGTTTGATTCTTGGTGTGCTTATTGCTATCATGCGGATTGCGCCGATAAAGCCACTAAACTGGCTGGGTACCGCCTATGTCGAGTTCATTCGGAACATACCGTTATTGATCATTACCTTTTTCTTTTTTCTCGGTCTTAAACTAAGCGGTCTATACGCAGGGACATTAGCCTTGACCATTTACACTTCATCTTTCATAGCTGAGGCAATTCGAGCCGGCATACTTTCCGTGCCAAAGGGTCAAATGGAAGCTGCCCGTTCTTCCGGTCTGACATATGGGCAGGCAATGAGGCTCGTCATATTGCCTCAGGCCGTTAAAATAGTCATTCCTCCTTTAGGGAACCAATTTATCAATCTAGTTAAGAATTCTTCCATTTTAGCTGTCGTAGCAGGACTCGATCTCATGTACCACGGGGATTTGATTTCTTCAAGGACATTTGTCGTGTTTGATGTGTACATTTTCGTTGCAGCGTTTTACTTAATACTTACCATTCCTTTAAGTTTTGGCGTTGGTTATTTGGAAAAACGTCTGGCTAAGAGTAATTGAGGGAGGTACATGATATGGATTTTGCAGGTGCCTATACACCAGATAATCTTAAATTTTTATTAGAAGGATTTTGGGTAACGCTCCAGGTTGCTTTTATATCCATTATTCTAAGTTTCATTATTGGCGGGCTTGTAGGTATAATCCGTTACGCAAAGGTGCCGGTGTTATCACAAGTATTAGCTTTGATTGTAGAAACGGTACGTAATTTACCGCTGTTATTAATAATATTTTTTACGTATTTTGCTTTGCCGGAGGTACGGATTAAACTGGAAATCATTCCAGCAGCCATTGTTGCCTTGACAATTTTCGAGTCAGCCATGCTTTCTGAAGTCATTCGAAGTGGGCTTAAATCCATTGATAAGGGGCAAATGGAAGCTGCCCGTTCATCAGGCTTGAGCTATACACAGGCATTGATACATATTATTTTGCCCCAAGCGCTGCGCCGCATGGTTCCTCCCATTGTCAGCCAATTCATTTCTTTATTAAAGGATACCTCTTTAGCTGTTGTCATCTCTTTGCCGGAGCTGACTCATCATGGTCAAATCATATATGGACAAAGTCAAAAGTATTTAATACCGATTTTGATCCTGGTAGCACTCATGTACTTCATTGTGAACTATAGTCTTTCTTTGGTAGCCCAGAGACTTGAATTGAAACGAACCTGAAAAAACGACTCAGAAATGAGTCGTTTTCTACTTGTCTACAAAAGGAGGTTCGGATTGATCTCAACCCGGACCATGATTATAAAAGTAGACTGGTTATACTCC
This sequence comes from Peribacillus sp. V2I11, assembly GCF_030817135.1. Lineage (NCBI taxonomy): Bacteria > Bacillati > Bacillota > Bacilli > Caryophanales > Bacillaceae > Peribacillus > Peribacillus sp. V2I11. The sequence goes on from NZ_JAUSYW010000001.1 coordinate 4,958,449, forward strand.
AAGGTTTTTATTCATTTATATAGGATGAAACCTCACTAATTGAAGAAATTCGCGACACTCCTGCCGAGAATACTACCTGGCTAGCCGAGACCCCACAGACGCTTGGCAGACAGTCGGAGGAAAGGGAGCGGATTTCTAAAATCAACTGGAATATTATTTAGAAAAACTGGCAAACTGGCATTCTTCGAATTTGTCTAAAGTCTGCAACGATTCAGATATGAGTGGTTTTTTACATGGATGGATCCGACCAAATGTATGAAGAATTAACAGGCAGGGTAGCTTGGAAATTTAGTGATGAATAAGTACACTAAAAACGAATCTTTTGGTTTTAATAACCGTATATATAAAGGAAGAAAGAAGGTGGGATATATGTCGGAAATTAAACCAAGCAATAGCAAAGCGATTGTATCATTGATCATGGGGGTATTATCCCTGTTTATTCCATTCATAGGCATCATATTAGGTATTCTAGGTTTAATATTTGCATCGAAGAGTAAACAAGAAATTAAGCTTACTGGTGAATCAGGAAATGGGTTAGTGACAGCTGGAAAAGTGTGCAGCATTATTGGAATAATCTTGAATGTTCTCGTGATTCTGATTTTCCTGGTGTTTTTTTATTTCGTAGTTGATACAGGCATAACGACCTATTAAATGTAAGTATTAACTTGACAAACAAAGAAAAGTAAATAAAACCATATAATATGGAAATTCATGTTATAATTAATATAAAAACCTAAATATTGTATGAAGGGATGATATTTTGACCATTCAAATCTTTGAGTATCCAGCCGTATTCTATTATGAAAAGCACCCGTTGATCATCGACTCTTTTTCCGTTCAAGTTTGTTTCCCGGATTTTAGGCGAGAAGGAATCATTTCTTCAGTTAGCGGTAGGAATCGGGTAGATGCCTTAGCTTGTGCTCAAGAACTGTTGGAATCCATGGTCGAACATTTTATTCACGATAAAAAAACAATCCCGGATGCAAGTGAAATGGAAAAGGTGAATCTGGATAGGGGAATTAATATATGTGAGGCTGCACCCTTCAGGATTGAAATAGAAAATATCACATATGAAAAATAAAAAAACCTTGTCGGTTAGAGGACAAGGTTTTTATTTTGTATTTCTTGAAATTCAATGAACATTTTGTAACCCGGAATGCAGACCATTAATTAGTAGATAGTATATTATTTTTTGTAGTAAGGCGAGGTCGACGGTGATTATGATTCTGCTGGATAAAATACCCAGGTGTTAAATTTTTTTTAACAAACCATCATTACCCGTAAAAGGAATGATGGTTGTTTGTTTCGATTAAAAATTCCCTTTAATTATTTTTTATTTTTGGGTAAAGATATTGCGTTCTTTATAACGAATATGTATAGTATAGGTAACATAGGTAAAAAGTATCAATAGTTATATATTTTGGAGGTGTATGTGTGAAATATTATATAGCATCAGACGAAAAAAATTTGAAGCAAGTAAAATCATTGATCAAGAAATTGGCTTCAAAAGGATTTACTTGTGTGAATGACTTGAATTTAATTACGAATGATAAGAAAAACCAAATAACGGACGGCATTGGAGAATATGAAAAAAAGGGGATTGAGGAAGCAGATTTCATGCTGATCTTCCTAACTGCAGGCAAAGGTAATCTATATGAGCTTGGATATGCATTATCTTTAAATAAGAAAATTATAGTGTATTCACCTGAGAAAGACAATTATCATATTAATAAAAAATCAATATTTCATAATCTGCCCGAGGTAACAATCTGCAGCGGGACTTTTTACAAGCTGGTTAAATTGATACATACGCTTTCACCGGAAGGATCTGAAAAAGATTCTCTGCATCTTAAATAAATGTCAAATGTAAAATTTAATGGATACCCTCTAATAATATTTCTTTTGAACGAAATGTTTAATGTATTAAAAATGAGGGTAAACACCGTTAAAAAAGGGAGAGGACTGTTTTGGCCATTATTGATATCGACCAATTATTATTAGCCACTGAAGCGATTGCAGAAGAGTCAGTTCCATTTCATCTTGATACATTTGACATCGACCAACTTTTAGATAAAACGGATTATTGGAATTGGTAAGGAAAAGCATGCCCAGAGAGGATATGCTTTTTTTCTGAGTGAAAATAACCTGATTACCCATATGAAATTATACATGTAATCAGGTAAGTGAGGATATTTAAGATAAAGTTAAAAGCGGCGTCCTTTTACGAATCCTAATATCACAAACATCGCGATGGTTCCAATTACAAAAATTGCTTTAATGGATGTTACGAGAATTTCATCGTACATTCGTATTACCTCCTTGTATGTAATGACAGTGCGATTATGATTAGCTGTTGATGTATAAATTATAACATAAAGTCAATAACTGATGGAGGAAAATTAAAGACGATATGGGTAATAATGTATAGGTTGTACAGTTAAAACATAAAAAAAGATATCCTCTAAAAGTGGATATCGGTAAGGAAAATTATTTAAGTCCAAGCGCTCTTTTCGTTTTTGGTCCGACGATCCCATCAGAAGTAAGTTTTTTAGACTTTTGGAATTTCTTTACTGCTGATTCAGTGTTCTTTCCAAATGATCCATCTATTCCTTTAGTGCTGTAACCAAGTTTAGTTAATCTTTTTTGCAGTTCAGTTACTTGGGGGCCACTGCTTCCTTTCTTCAGGGTAGCATTTGCATTTACAGGTAGGCTCACAGATCCGCTCACTTTATATCCATTCGTGGCAGCTATGTTGGCAAATGATTTATTCGAATTGGCAATCAAGACTACAGTGTTCATTTTCACCCTATCGTACAGCCATTGAACATCACCGTTATACATACGAATACAACCGGCACTTATATATTTCCCAATGGTAGTAGGATCATTATTGCCGTGTATTGCGTACGTATTTCCTGGTGTATTCCTTGCATTGATCCCCAGCCACCTTTTACCTAGAGGGTTTTTTGGGTCTCCCCCTCTAATGTTGCCTTTATAATAGGGACGATTCACAATTTTTGTCACTACCTTGAACTTTCCTTCAGGAGTGTAGGAGGCTTTCTTTCCTGTCGCCACGATGAATACCCTCACCAATTTATCATTTTCGTAATAGGCAAGCTGATTATTGGATTTATTGATGATGATCAGTTGTCTTGCTGCCGCATCTGAAGTATTACTGAACCCCAAAAAACTAAAGGCGAATATCAATACAAATAGCATTAATTTTTTCATGTTTTTCCCCGTCCCTCATTTAAGCAACCTACATTTACACATATACTATCCTATGCATGAGGTGAGGCTAAAGTGACAATTTTTTAAGATAAGGGTAGACTAATTAACTATGGGAATTTCAAAACTAGACCATTTTCTACTTTTATGCATACTTAGAATGATGGGCACTATTTTTGGCCATATTACATACATTATTGAAGTGAAAGCGGAGGTGGGAAAGAATTGTCACGCCTAAAGGTGGAGGACTATCTAGAACAAGGCATCCATGGTCCAAAAGAAATCAAGCCTGGTGAACGAAGGGAATTTCTGGGCACATTACGGGAGCGCGTCGTCATCGTCCTAAAAAAAAGCCAAGTCTTTGAAGCGAATGTATATCCGGAGATAGAGCAAATGATGAAGCAGTATCCCCGTTCAAAATTGTTTTTAAATGGTCAAATGGACTATCAATATCTAGGGAAATATATTAAATTGGCAATGAGTCATAATATCCCTTACAAAATTGTCTTAAACAAGGATTATAATTCCAATTTAGGTCTGGTATTAGCAGAAAATAATGCCATAAACAAAGAAGGAATTTATATCGAGAAGCAAAATCATGCCATTCAAGTTATAAAAAAGAAAAGCTACAAAGCGTTTTTCAAACGGTGGGTTAAAAAATTATTAAAAAAACGTTGATAGAATTATCAACGTTTTTAGTTTGTCGACAAAAGGAGACTCGGAATGGTCTCACCCCGAACCATGATTTTAAGACTAGGTTGTCCTTCATGTTTTTACGGCTTTATGAAACAACCCTTACTAGATTGAAGAAATATGCGACACTCCTGCCGAATAAATGGCTAGCCAAGACCCCACAGACGCTTGCGTCGAGGAGGCTTGGCAGACAGTCGGCGGAAAGGGAGCGGATTTCGGAAATCAACTGGAACTTTTTTAAAAGAAAAGACTATAGGCAAACTCGCTTTTCTTTGAATTTGTCTACAGTCTGAAACGTTATAGAAAAGACCTCATAATAGGATTCTTAGTGATACAGCTCCTTTAATTAAGTGTGTAGACAACCATACCTGTTTATGTAATCCTTTTCCGTAATCTATAAAACTTCCTGAAATTACCTATTATCGTTTTTACTACGGAATAAGTGGGGATAGCGATTAAAATGCCAATGAAACCATATATTGATCCTGCAGCAAGCAGCAATAAGATAATGGTAAGTGGATGAATGTTAAGCCGTTTTCCCATAATGTTCGGTGTAACCAAGTGCCCTTCGACCTGTTGAACAACGATAAGGACAATGAGAACTTTCACTGCCAACCCAATGTCTTGCTGTAATGCAATGAAAAGGGCAGGGATGATGCTTATTAATGGACCAAGGAATGGTACGACGGTAAAAATCATGGCGAATAAGGCTAATACTAGTGCATAATCGATACCGATGATCAGGTAGCCAATATACATCAAAGTCCCAATGACGATTGATATGATGAATTGACCGATAATATAAGTTGAAAGGGCTTTATCGACGTCTTTTAAAATCGTGTTCCCCTCAGATTCTACATCGTTCGGTATATATTTTAATAGAAATGGTCTTAATTTATCTCCATCCTTCAAGAAATAGAATAAAATGAATGGTGTAATGACCAATACTGTTAATACACTAGTGATCGTGGAAAAAATGGTATTGACATTCACAATGAGTTTTTCCGAGTAATCTTTCAAATGCGTGACCGCTTTTTCTTTAAGATCTTCCATATTAACCATTCCAAAATCATTTTTTTCAATCATGACTTCAGATTCTTTAGAGAATTCCTTGACTTTGCTGGGGAGGTTTTCAGATAATTTTTGAAATTGGTCCACGATTACAGGACTTCCAAAGTAACTTACCATCCCAATGATACTAAATATAATCAAAAACACAGTGAAAATGCTAGCTGACCTCGGGATAAATTCAGTTAAAAAGTTAACGACCGGCCGTAATATATAGTATAAAAGCCCTGCCACAATAATAGGGAAAAACATGGCAGCAATGATTTTTTGTAGCGGCTGCAGAACATAATCAATCTTACCTAGTAAAAAAATAATTAAAATGATCAAAATGATCGCGCATGCATATTTGAAAAACGGTTTATTGATCCACAAGACAATCCCCCCATTTCCATCTCTTACTTGATTCCCTGAATTAGCTTAATGTTAAACTATATAACTTGTTCAAAATGTTTGTTGCAAAACTTGTTATAGAGGTGAACGTTTATCATTCAACTTTAATTCGATTGTGCAGTTTCAATTTTGACATAAAAGGAATACTAGCTGACCAGTAACAAGGAAATGGGAATACAGCCTTTTTAATGAAGTATCATTGGAAACTCAAATAAGACTTTCATTGTAAAATGAAGGTCAACTAAAAAATATATAGGTCACTTTGACGTTTACCTATCTGCATAAGTCGAAAATAAAGTCCGCCTGCAAGGATTGCACCGCTAACTGCATTTCCAAGACTGCTGCGATTAAGTTGAAGAAATGCTCACAACTGCACCAGCAAATATTCCGGGTGGGATCACATAATCCATAAAATATCCTAATGTGCCACTGTTCCAAAAAATACACCGTTACGGCCATAAACAAACTAAAAAAGGCATCATCAATGTAAATTCCTGATATGGAAGTTTACTTGATGATGCCTTTTTGAAAGGTTTTAAATTAGGATATTTTACTTAAGGTATTCGTTACTCCTTGTTTCCGTCCTCTTTGCATTTTTTTTATGTCCAGACGCAACCAGATGGAGATGGCGAATGCTATCGCAATTAATGCTGCGAAAACGTAGAATACCGGGATGTAACTGTTCGTACTTTCCCTGATTGCAGTAACCAACATTGGTCCGCAAACCCCGCCTAGAGACCATGTAGTTAATAGATAACCGTGGATGGCCCCAATTTCCTTAGTTCCAAATAAATCCCCGGCAAAAGCAGGGAGATTTGAAAATCCTCCTCCATAACAACTAACGACCAGCAAGATGAGTCCTTGGAACAATAGTGTATTTGTAGTCGTTGGAAGTAAAAGGAACGCTCCGATTTGAATGATGAAGAAAATGACGAAAACATTTGGACGGCCAATATAATCGGATGCTGCTGCCCAGCCAAGTCTTCCTCCGCCATTAAAGATTCCCATGATACCGACTAATGTTGCTGCACCTGCTACTGACAGACCAACAACGTCTTGAGCCATAGGTGAAGCTACCGAAATCATCATGATCCCTGCAGTTGTATTTATCAATTTCATGGACCATAACATCCAGAAGTGTTTAGTTTTAACCGCTTCTTTTGCGGATAATTGCCTTAGGTCTTTCTTCAGTTCTTTCTTACCGGACTCAATATCTTTCTTCATTCCTTCAGGTAACCAGTTGGCCTTTGGAGGTGCAATATAGGATGCACCTAAAAACATCAGTATGAAATAGCCTGCGCCTAAAATATAATATGTAGTATAAATGCCAACGGATTCCATAAGGCTTGCAGCTACTGGGGCTGTAATGAGAGCACCGGCACCGAAACCTAATACTGCCATTCCTGTTGCCAATCCCCTTCGATCTGGGAACCATTTGACTAAAGTGGATACTGGTGAAATGTACCCAATCCCCATACCAAGTCCACTTAAAACCCCATATGTCAATAGGTAAAGCGGAAGTGAATCGACCATTACTGCCAAACCGGAACCAGCTTGTCCTAAACCGAATAAAACAGCCGCGACCAAAGCTGACTTCCTTGGACCATTTTTTTCTACGAATTTACCAAAGAAGGCAGCAGAAGTTCCTGCAAGCGCCATCATTATTGTGAATGCTAACGTTACTTCAGTTTCTGACCACCCCATAGTCTCAACTAATGGTTTTTTGTAAACGCTATATGCGTATGCACCACCAATGGAAAGGTGAATGGCGATAGCGGATAAAGCGATTAACCATCTGTTTTTCGTCATGTTGTTACCCCTTTTCGTCAAAAATAAGAAAGTTGCATGCGTTTTATCTATAATATATCGTTTTGCATGCGTTTTATCTATCTCGTGGGATAAGTATATAAGATTATTATTTAGTAGTAAACTACTAAATTGAATTTCATGAAAAATTTCCCTCTATATTCCATTGGATTAAAATTGGGAATGGTACGAAAAAACCAACTTTATGGATCAGAATAAAAAAATATTTTCTTAGGTTCTTTAATATACATAGGTATCAGCTCTAAGTGTTTTTAGAGCACCTGTAATCACGAATTTGCTGCACAACTTTTTATTTATCGATTTTCCTGTTTACAAAAAGGGAAACGATTGAATTTACTTAAGGTGCCATGATGGAATAACTAGAATTATTCTCATTGGCTTTATTGTAATTATTTTGTTAAAATCAATCTAATATTCACGATTTCAAGACACCTTAGCGAACAATCGGAATTGATATTTTTTTGAGTGGTTACAGGAATAATTGATCTTTTTTCAGGAATCATAGTCTGGAAATCAAAAAAATCCCATTTATTTTAAAAAAATTCCGAAAATTTCGTCTTAAAGGGTTGAACTATGATTCCTGATAGGAGTAAACTAATTAAAGATAGATTTTATGGAAGTGAAATCTTGTAAATTTAATCAACAAGGGGTTTTGGTAATGAAGGAACATGACATGCAAATCACGCTTAGTACAACAAAGAAAGAAAAACCACAGGCGGACCAGCTTGAGTTCGGTAAGCAGTTTACCGATCATATGTTTATTATGGATTACACACAAGGGCAAGGGTGGCATGATCCAAGAATTGTTCCTTATCAACCGCTCTCATTAGAGCCGTCAGCTATGATTTTTCACTATGGTCAATCCGTTTTTGAAGGATTGAAGGCATATGCGACACCAGAGGATGAAATTATCTTATTCCGTCCGGAAAAGAATTTCCAACGCTTAAATAGTTCAAATAGCCGATTATGCATACCGGATATCGACGTTGATTTTGCGTTGAAGGCCTTAAAGACTTTAATTAGCGTTGATAAGGATTGGATTCCCCAGGCAGAAGGGACATCCCTATATATCAGGCCATTCATTATAGCTACTGAGCCTTATCTTGGAGTTTCTCCATCGGATAAATATCAGTTCATCATCATCATGTCACCAGTAGGTTCGTATTATAAAGAAGGCATTCATCCAGTTAAAATTGCAGTGGAGTCAGCTTTCACACGTGCAGTTAATGGAGGTACAGGTGAAGCCAAAACGGGCGGTAATTATGCTTCGAGCCTAAAAGCCCAGGAAGTATCCGAAAAGATGGGTTATGCCCAAGTTCTGTGGTTAGACGGAGTAGAGAAAAAGTATATCGAAGAAGTTGGAAGCATGAATGTTTTCTTCAAAATTAATGGTGAAATTATCACTCCTGCTTTAAATGGAAGTATCCTTCCGGGTATTACTCGTGATTCCATTATTGAATTGCTGAAACATTGGGGTCTTCCCGTGTCGGAAAGACGCATTTCGATGGAGGAAGTCCATGAAGCTTATAAATTAGGTCACTTGGAAGAGGCCTTTGGAACGGGTACGGCAGCGGTCATATCACCAATTGGTGAATTTTTGTGGAATGGTGAAGAAATGATTGTTCAAAGCGGGGAAACTGGCGAACTTTCTAAAAAGCTTTATGATACACTGACAGGTGTCCAAACAGGTAAAGTTGCAGACGAGTTGAACTGGACTACGAAAGTTGAAGAAAAAGTGACTCAATGATATTTAAACAAAAAAACCTTCTTTGAAGGTTTTTTTTGTTTTCAAATAATCATTTTGTGTCTTATGGCAACCGCGACGGCCTCGGTCCGGTGATTCACTCCCAATTTCCTGATAGCGGAAGAAATATGATCTCTGACGGTAAATTCACTGACGCTCATTTTTGGTGCCATTTGCTTTAATCCTAATCCATTGGCTAAATATTGAAGGACCTCCAATTCACGTTTGCTTAGAAGGTAAGTGGGAGGGGCAGAATCCAATGTCGAACCGACAGCCAATTCCAAATAATAGGAAAGCTTCATTAAATCATTCTTGGTAACAGGCTCGTTTGCGTGAATGGGGTCAACCAACACTAAACCGATGGCCATGTCATTCACAATTATCGGAATGATTGCCAATGAAGAAATGGAAAATCTTTTAACGTATTTTGCAGGGATGGAGGATTTCGCATGTTGGATGGTTAAGTATATGGGTTTGTTATGGATGACTGCTTGGTGGATGGGGTATATATCATGAATATTTTCATTAACATTATGTAATGAAAAGGTATTTTCACTTGTACATGCACATATTCCTTCACCCATTCCTGTTAAACATGAGTAACTGAATAAAGATGCTCGTTGAAATGAAAAAAAATCCACACAACCCTTTACGATCATTTGTGATTTATTTGCCATATCTTTTTGATGGGAAATCTTTTTTACATGATTCATCAGAGTTTCCTCAAGCATTCGACTTTATTCCTCCCTACATTTTCAGTACTAGGATAAATGCTACTAATATCTTACAATATAATGAAAACTCTTACAAATTTAAGAATTCAATTCCTTAGAGATTCAAAAGTTTAAAGTTCATAATTTCAAGGAGGCATTACCATGAAAAGAAAGTATTTATCGACAACCAGCCGCAGTTTTAGAGAAGATACCCTACCTTTTAAACTTTATCAAAAGGCAAAGAAATTCGGTATATGGAATCCTCGTGACATTGATTTTAGCCAGGATAAAGAAGATTGGAAGTCATTTACTGATATTGAAAGGGAAGTGTTATTACGGATCATTTCCCTTTTTCAGGGCGGGGAAGAAGCGGTGACTTTGGATTTGCTTCCCCTCATCATGACGATAGCCAAAGAAGGCAGGATCGAAGAAGAAATGTACTTAACGACATTTTTGTTCGAGGAAGCGAAGCATATGGAGTTCTTTCGTTATACATTAGATCAAATTGGTGAAACGGGTGATTTGACGGTTTATCACTCAGAAACATATAAATCGATTTTTTATGAAATATTGCCTGAAGCGATGGAGAAACTTTTATCCGATCAATCCCCTGAAGCATTGGCAGAAGCAGCTACTGTTTATAATATGTTTACCGAGGGTGTTCTTGCAGAAACTGGATATTTTGGGTTTTATCAGACTCTTGAAGCTAATAAAATGATGCCTGGTCTATTAAAAGGCGTGGGTCTTTTGAAGAAGGATGAATCACGCCATATTGCTTATGGGACCTTCCTGCTGCAGAGAATCATCAGTGAACATCCTCATATCTTTAAACAGGTTGAAAAGAGAATGGAGGAACTTTCACCACTGGCCATCGCGTTAAATACGGAGGGATATGATCGGTTAGGAAATCCATTTGGTAATGACCAACAAGCCATATTGAATTTTACCATGAAACAATTATCCGTGCGGATGGAGATTTTAGCGAGGGCAAAAGGAAAGAGGATTGAAGAGATCTATCAAAGTAACGAAAAGGAATATGGGGTTTTGTAAAGCCGATACAAGAGACAAGCTTTCTATCCAGTTGACAATTGTTAATGAATGGCCATCAGGAACTTGGTAGCAGGGTATGAACAATCCTAAAATGCGAATATAGACTAATATATCCGAGGTGAAATTTTATGAAGGTAAACGTTCATTCGAATTTTTGGTTAAGGTCTTCGGTTTACAGTGGCACTAACACTCGTTCACTCATTCCGGACCTATTCAATGGTCTCGGGGCAAAAAGGATTCTACTCGTGAGTGATGCGGGCTTGGAAAATGCAGGTGTCGTTAAAAAAGTTGCCGAAACTTTTGAGCAGCCGAAATTAGGTGCCAGAGCTGAAATAGTTGGAAAGTTTCTGGGTGTTACACAAGACGCAGCGAGTGAATGTGTAAACGAAGCATTGAAATATGCACGCGAAGTGAATGCCGATGCCATACTTGCCATTGGTGGAGGGAGTGTTATTGATACCGCAAAAGCATTGAAATTCGGATTATATAAAGGAATTACAGATATTAATGATTCGATACCAAGCGGTTATCTGTATGAGGGTTTTCCAAAGGCCCAATCTATGAATATCCCGCATATTTCCGTAGCCACAACAGCAGGAACCGGTTCTGAAGTATCCCCGATCGCAGTCATATATAATGAACATAAAAAAGTCAAAATGAATATATACAATGTTTTTTTAAGTTCGGATGTTGCCATTCTAGATCCCGAGTTAACAGTCGGACTGCCAAATGATATTACGGCGTTTACTGGTGCAGATGCATTGACTCACGCAATTGAAGCGATCGTTTCACCTGCAGCGACATCAATAACCGATGCATATGCATTTCAGGCCATTCGAGTTATTGAAAGGAATTTACCGAGGGCCGTAAAGGACGGAACGAATATTGAGGCCAGAATGGAAATGCTGCATGGAAGCATGATGGGAATCACTGCATTTTGTAGTGCATTGAATGCGATTCCGGTTCATAACTTTGCCCACGCATATGGGGCTTTATTCCGTATACCCCATGGATTGGCCAATGCTGTATTATTACCGGTCGTCATGGAATCAACCCCGGATTTATATCTTCCAAAGGTCCATATGATAGCCGAAGCCTTCAGTGTGAAAATACATGATGAAGATTCAAAAGGGATCTTAGCGAAAGTGGTAGAAAAGCTCCGTGTTTTCCTATCTGATCTTGGGATGCCCTCCGACTTTCAAGCCTATGGAATTAACCAGTCAAATATGGAAGGGATTCTTAAAGCAGTAATGACGGATCCAGCTGCCTCTAATTACCCGATGTCGGAGGAATTAATAATGTCAGTAGTTTCAAGAGTTTCACCCGTGAGAATTAATTAATACTAAAAAAGCCAGCCCATAAAGGTTGGCTTTTTTGCGTTGTAATAATTGCCTTCCAACGTGTTAATTCCCAAAGTTTTTCGTTCAGTCAATTCGTTTCGATATATGATCCTTTGAAGGAGCAATACCAACCGGGACTCAGAGGACTCTGGTTAATGTTTTTTTCCTAAGTTTTCCTGTGCCATCTTTATAAGTTCCTTGACCATACCTCCGCCTAACTTTCCGCCTATTTTTCCATTCTGCTTGGATGTCAGCTCACCGTTATAGTCTTTTTTCAGCGGTACGCCAATTTCTTTTGCTACCTCAAACTTTGCCTCTTCGGGATACTTTGTACCAGCAACTTTGGCTTTTAAATCATTAAGTCCTTTTCGCGCTTCAGATACTAGAATTTTTCTTCTCCTTGCCATTAAGCATCACTCCTATTTTTTTCTTAGGTTATCCTAATGTAAAGAAAATGATTAACATGCAGTTCGAATGTTTTTTTATTGGTATCCCGATGAACCCGGAGGCAGTCATAAACTCTTATATAAGGAAATAATTATATGGGATGCAACGGATTGAGTTGATTTGCGGTTCGAAGAAGTTTTAGTTTATTTAAAGCGGGTAACATATATAAAACGATTTAAGGAGAAATATGATGCTGACTGCTAATTCAAGTTTGTTAACAAAAGAAGATATGACTAATCCCGATCGAGTGCCGCAATGGCTAATTAAGGAATATCAAACATTCCATAATACAGTGACCGATAAAACCTTTCCTTGTTATTTTGGTATGAAAGCTGAAAATAAAGGGGAACTTCGTTATGCTTACATCACACAGGAAGATTGGTCCAATCTCCCAAAAGCAGTGGAAAGCTTTCTTGATTTATTTCAGGAACCACCATATATCAGGCACGGCCTTTTCGTCTTTATGGAGCCTGAATCGATAGAGGGTGATATAGAATTTTACCGTAAAAGGTTTTGGGATATTCTGCAATACCTGCATAAAGCGGATGAAAAACCTTGGCCAATTGAAAAGCCGAAAGATCCCGAGCATTATTTATGGGACTATCATTTTGCAGGGGAACCAATCTTTGTATTTGGTAATGCACCTGCTTATAAACAGCGTAAAACCCGCGATTTAGGAAATAGCCTTGTACTTGGATTCCAACCCCGGATGATTTTTGAAGGCTTGGAAGGAACGGAAAAAGGCGGAATCATGTCGCGTGAAAAGGTTCGTGAACGAGTTGAGAAATGGGATAACCTTCCTAAACATCCTGATATCAGTCACTTTGGAGATGTAAATCATAATGAATGGAAACAATTTTTCATTGGGGATGATATAGAACCGATAAAAGGTAAGTGTCCCTTCCAGCATAAAGAGTTAACTTAACCGAGGGCATATTGCTCTCGGTTTTTTTCCGCGTCTTACTGGAAGGCGTCGGGGATAAAAAATCCATTGGCGCAAATTCCTGAAATGTACATTTGAAAATAAAAAACATATCTCTTGCCTTATTGGATTTTCAGTTTTATAATGTGAAAGTAGCAATTGCAGTTAATTCAAGATATATGGATTAAATGCTATTTTTATAAAAACATACAAAATTAACAATTGGGGGAACAAAAATGTCTAAAGTATTATTTGTTAAATCAAATGACCGCCCAGCGGATCAAGCTATTAGTGTCAAAATGTATGAAACGTTTTTGAACACATATAAGGAAGCAAATAGTAACGATGAAATAACTGAATTGGATTTATTTAAACTGAACTTACCTTACTACGGAAATACAGCAATTACTGCCCTATATAAACGCAGCCAAGGTATGGAATTGACTGAAGAAGAAGTGGAGATTGCCGATATCGTGCAACAATACTTGAATCAATTCCTTGCTTCCGATAAAGTAGTCTTTGCCTTCCCGCTATGGAACGCAACGGTTCCGGCACCATTGGTGACTTATATTTCTTATCTTGCTCAAGCTGGAACAACATTCAAATATACAGCTGAAGGCCCAGTCGGCTTAGCTGGAGGTAAAAAAGTGGCTTTACTAAATGCACGCGGATCTGATTATGCATTGCCTGGAATGGATGCTGGCGAAATGGCAGAGAAATACGTAACGATGAATTTAAACTTATGGGGCATAACAAACCCAGAAACAGTCGTAATCGAGGGACATAATCAGTACCCAGATCGCTCACAGGATATCGTTGCAGAAGGATTGGCAAAAGTAGCTGAAACTGCAGCAAAATTCTAAATATTAAAAGGGAAAACCAGTATGTATTTTTAGCATACTGGTTTTTCTATGCAGATTTTTCTGAAAGTCGATTATAATAAAGGGTAAGCCTATAAGCATGAAAGGAAGTGCAGGAAACATGCAAACGTTTAAATCACGTGACGAAATAAAAATAGAAGAAACATGGAACTTAAAGGATATTTACGATGATCAGGCTAACTGGGAAAAAGATTATCAAGAAGTTCTGAAGATGACAGAAAAATTAAAAATTTATGATGGGCATATTAAGTCAGCTCAAGATTTGTTCGAGTATTTACGATTAAGTGAGGAACTTGGGTACATTTATAACAAACTCTATGTATTTGCCATGCTGCAAGCGGATTTGGATACTCGGGTAACCTCATCACAAGCATTACTGGATCGAGCTGGTAAGTTAGGGCAGAAAATCAGTAATGCTTCTGCGTTTTTCATGCCGTTTCTTTTGAGCCTGGAAGAACACACATTAAAAGGGTACATAAAAGAAATCGAGGGTTTGAAATATTTTGAAGAGGATCTACTGGATTCCTTCCGTTATAAAGCCCATGTGTTAACGAAAGAACAAGAAGAGGTGCTTTCCCAAATAGGCGAAGCCTTTTCAGCACCTCAAAAAACGTTCGGGATGATCAACAATGCTGATATAAAATTTGGGGAAGTTACGAATGAAGACGGCGAGAGGGTAGAGCTAACGCGAGGAATGTATTCCAAATTGATTGAAGACGATGATCGCGATAAAAGAAAAGAGGCCTATTTCGCCTATTATCAGCCATATGTACAATTGAAGAATACAATCGCTTCCACACTTTCCACAGCAATCAAGAATAATGTGAATCTTTCAAAATTAAGAAATTATCCATCTGCCTTGGAAAAATCCTTATTTGGAGATCAAGTTCCAAAAGAGGTATATGATAATTTGATTATGTCAACTAAGCAAAATATCGGACCCATGCATAAATACATTCATTTAAGAAAAAAATTGCTGGGTGTAGAAGAATTGCGTGCCTATGATTTAAGTGTACCATTAGTCGAAGGAGCTAAAGAGGAGATTTCTTACGATGATGGTTTTTCTTTGATGGTGGAGGCACTGAAACCTCTCGGAGAAGAGTATATCACAATCCTGAAAACCTTTAAGGAAAAAAGATATATCGACGTAAGGGAAACACCTGGAAAACGTTCAGGTGCTTACAATTTAGGACTTTATGGTGTTCACCCTTTCATCTTATTAAATCACCGTGATGATTTAGACAGTGTTTTTACACTTGCACATGAATCTGGACATGGCATGCATTCATACTATAGCTCAAAATACCAACCGCAAATAAGTGCAGGTTATTCCATTTTTGTCGCTGAAGTCGCTTCCACTGTGAATGAAATCCTGTTAATCCGCCATTTAATTAAGACAACAAAAGACGTGCAGAAGAAAAAACACTTACTTAACCATTTCATAGATAGTTTTAAAGGGACATTCTTCACACAGGTGATGTTTGCGGAGTTTGAAAAGACCGTACATGAAAAAGCTGAAAATGATGAACCTCTAAATGCCGAGGTTTTTAATACAGCTTATGAATCGATATTTCGTGCATATAATGGAGATGAAATTATTTTCGATGAAGAAGTGAAGTATGGCTGGTCACGCATCCCACACTTTTATCGTCCGTTTTATGTCTATAAATATGCAACTGGTTACGTTTCAGCCATTACGATCGCTGATAAGATCCTTTCTGGAGACCAAAAAACACTTGAAAGTTATTTGACTTTCTTGAAAAGCGGAAGTTCGGATTTCCCATTGGAGCTGCTTAAGAAAACAGGCGTAGATTTAACTAAACCTGATCCGATCGAAAATGCAATGAAGATTTTCAGTGATCTGGTCGACCAATTCACTGAGTTGACAGAAGGCTAATCTAAACCAATTCTTCCAAAAGAGCCCATGGTAGGATGCTATAAAAAATGCTATAGTTAAAACATTGGCGTAGGAAAGGCCCAATCTATAGATTGGGCCTTATTTTATATGCTGAAGAAACAGGTAATGCGCGAAAAAGTCATGGTGACAGCGTATTTCAACATCGGAGCCCAGCCAGTGGGCCAGTTTCTTTGTACTACAATGGCATATTTTGTGAGGAAAGTGAAAAATGAATTCGACAGTTAATTATATAAAAGAATGGCAGCAGGCACTTCAACTTGAAATCCTGCATTTGAAAAAATATGGCAGCACAAAATACTTGGTTTCGAACGGCCATCTGCTTACAGATGACGGTTCTTTCAACTATTATTTTGAAACAGGTTCATCGATAAAAATCCCTGTCGGTTCCCTCGTTCGACTGGAATGGGGAGGGATTAAACAGGATGGAAGGATTCTCTCATCTGAAGGGAAAAGTATAATCATTGTTTTTGATCGCTCGTTAGGCGATATGATCAGTGAAGCTTTTTTATACCATGACCCCTGGGAATTACTGGAACAATTGATTATCCGCTTGGATGAAATCAAAAGAAGCAAAAGGAAAAGGCTTCGGATCAAGCGCCTGATGGATCCGTCCATGCCTCAAAAACATCCTTTAAATGAAAAACAAAGCAGTGTAAAAGAATTATATGCCCGCTCGAAGTTCAATCCTGTCACTTTTGTTTGGGGACCCCCGGGAACAGGAAAAACATATACATTGGCACGTACAGTAGCCAATCATTATTTACAAGATAAAAAAGTTCTGGTTTTGTCCCATAGCAACCAGGCTGTCGATGTTTTGATGGCTGAAATTTCGGCATTCATTAAAAAGAAAGATCGTTTCAAAGAAGGCGATGTGCTTCGATATGGATCTCAAATCGGTGAATCACTAGCCAGACACGATGATATTGTAACGGGGCAATTATTAGGTAAACATGAACCTACATTATTTAAAGAAAAAGAAGAGCTTGGCGAAGAGAAACGTCTATTAAAACATGACTTGGCAGGGTCCTTCAGTAAAAGGGATACAGATCAATTAATCGAGATAGAGAAAAAACTGTCCAAAGTCTTGGAGAAAATCCGTCAAAAAGAGATTCAATTCGTAAAAGAGGCAAAAGTCATCGGGACGACCTTGGCTAAAGCCGCAAATGATGAAACGGTTTATCAAAAGGAGTATGATCTGGTCATTTTGGACGAAGCGAGTATGGCTTACGTACCACAGGTTGCTTTTGCTGCAGCGTTATCCAAGCATATTATCGTTTGTGGTGATTTTAAACAATTGCCACCTATTGCTTCGGCTCGTGATTCCCTCGTGAAACTTTGGCTAAAGGAAGACATTTTTCATCGGGCTGGTGTCGCCCAGTCTGTTGAAGAGGGAGAACTTCATCGTCATTTATTCCTATTAAAGGAACAGCGCCGCATGCATCCGGATATTTCAGCATTCACTAATCGTGTCGTCTATAACAATTTTGTTGGAGATCATAAAAGTGTTGCGACTAGCAGGGAGGGCATAATGCTGGCGGAACCTTTTGCCAATATGGCAGCAGCTCTTCTCGATACTAGCTTATCAGGGGAATATTGCATCACTGAACGGACATCCCACTCGAGAATGAATTTATGGCAATTACTTTTATCTTTTCAACTGATTCATGAAGCTTATATGGGCGGGGCAAGGTCAATTGGTTATGTCGCCCCATATCGTGCTCAGGCAGACTTGATGGAAAAACTATTGGATGACTTATATGACAAAGAACGGCAAACAGCGGATATCATCGCTGCAACCGTACATCGTTTCCAGGGAAGTGAACGTGAGATGATGATTTTTGACACAGTTGATAGTTATCCGCAAAACAGGGCTGGAATGTTATTGACAGGGAGAGAAAGTGAAAGGCTCATTAACGTGGCCATAACAAGGACGAAAGGAAAGTTCGTACATGTATGTGATACTTCATTTGTTAACAAACATGTTTATCGCAGCAAAACACTTCGTCAGCTTGTCGATCATCAAATTCAAAATGATCAAATTGTACCAAAGAAAGACATTGGAAAATGGGTTAAACACCAGCACCCGAAATTGCAATGGATGCATGCCCGTAAATTGGGGGACTTTCAGGAAGATATTGAATCAACAAAACAAGAGATGGTTATCGCTGTACCGGATTTGAACAGTTTGTCAGAAGAATGGCAGAAATATTTATTGAAACGAAACCCTGCAGTGAAATTGACGATTATTTCAGCAAAAAGAAACCCTGATATCAACTCTGATCATTTTATTTGTTCACCTGTTTCCTTTTCCTTTATCATATTTGATAAAAGAGTTATCTGGCTAGGTTTGCCCGTAGAGTCCAATAATCGGGTCCAGCCTCCATTTATAGCAGCTCGTTTGGATTCGCAAATAATGGCAGATGAATTACTATCTCAATTCAAAAAAAGTGAATAGCTCAGGAAGGGCCCTTAATAAGGGCTTTTCTTCATTTACATATATCCCTAAAAAGACCTCGATAGAATAAGTGATGTCTCCTTGAGCCACCTTGCCAATTAATTTATTTAAACAAACACCTCGTTAGAATATATTATTACCTCATACTCCCCAATATAGATTCAACTCCTTATATTTTCTGCTAAAGGCAGCAAACTAAAATAACAAAGCAAGCGTTTCAGGCGACTTTCGACTAGTTATGATTTACCATTAAGTTACGAAAGACAAGAAAGGAGGTAACTAAATGAAACTGAGCATATTGGATCAATCCCCAATTGCATCTGGACAATCAGCACAGGAAGCTTTGCAGGCTTCACTCCAACTAGCACAAGAAGGAGATAGACTGGGTTATAGCAGAATCTGGTTAACTGAACATCATGATCTGCCGGGATTGGCCTGTTCCGTTCCAGAGGTTTTGATGAGCTATATAGGTGCACAAACAAAAAATATCCGGATTGGATCAGGGGCAGTGCTGCTTCCACATTATAAGCCATACCGGATAGCAGAGACTTATAATATGCTTGCCACACTTTTTCCAGGCCGGATTGATATGGGATTGGGGCGTGCCCCTGGTGGATCTGCCGAAGCAACGATGGCATTATCCGATAATTTTCTTCAGAATGTTTACAAAATGCCTGAACTTATTCAAGAACTGTTGAATTTTCTAAGAGATGATTTTCCGAAAGAACATCCGTTTTCAAATGTCTCTGCTGCTCCTATCCCAAAGGTACCGCCTGAACCATGGATATTGGGAACAAGCGGGAAAAGGGCACACCTTGCTGCTGAAAATGGTGTTGCATACGCGTTTGGTGAATTCATGAGTGAAAATGATGGAGTGCAGAGCTTTCACCAGTACCGAGAGCACTTTCAAATAAAAGGGTTACTTAAAGAACCTAAAACGATTGTTACGGTTTCGGCCATATGCGCAGAAACGGAGGAACTTGCGAAAGAAATCGCCCTTAGCAACACCCTATGGAAAATTCAAAGTGGACATGGGGAAAGAAAGCAGGTTCCAAGTATAGAAGAGGTAAGGAATCATGATTGGACTGAAAAAGAAAAAGCACTGATGGAAACCATGCATAAAAAACTGATTTTTGGTACCCCTTCACAGGTGAAGTATCGCCTATTGGAGATTCAGAAGAAATATCAAGCAGATGAAATCATGCTGATAACCATCACTCATAAGTTGGAGGATAGGCTTAATTCGTTTCGTTTGATTGCCAGGGAAATTCTTAACAGTTAATCCCTTCGAGCATTTTGTGTGCATTTTGTGTACATTTTCTATATGATGGCTTTGCGTCCAATTTATCATAATTGAAAGAAAGAAGATGAAGATATGAATGCTGATCAACATGCAAAAAAACTTAGCGACATTTCTTTTTCCGTTCTGGACCTGGCTTCTATTGTTGAGGGTGGCACAGTTTCGGGAGCTTTTAAAAATACAGTAGAATTAGCCAAACAAGCGGAGCAATGGAATTACAACCGTTTCTGGGTTGCGGAACATCATAGCATGCCTGGGATTGCAAGCTCTGCAACGTCCGTGCTTATAGGCTATGTTGCAGGTAGGACGGAAAGAATTCGTGTGGGTTCCGGAGGCATAATGCTACCGAATCATGCACCGCTGGTTATCGCAGAACAATTTGGAACATTGGAAGCAATGTATCCTGGTAGAATAGATTTAGGACTGGGACGTGCTCCTGGAAGCGACCAATTTACAGCCATGGCACTCCGTGGTGATGTACGTAATAACGGTCAGGATTTTCCTGAACAATTGGCACAGCTCCGTAGCTATTTAGATGCGGATTCTAAACATAATCGTGTTCGCGCCATCCCTGGCGAAGGACAGGATATCCCGATTTGGCTGCTTGGTTCAAGCGGCTTCAGTGCAGCATTATCAGCACAGCTGGGATTGCCATTTTCATTTGCAAGCCATTTTTCCCCTGAAAATACTCAACCAGCTTTAGCCCGTTACCGCAATAATTTCCAACCATCCGACGTTCTCGATAAACCATATGTCATGGTTGGTATCAATGTATTTGCAGCTGATACTACGGAAGAAGCGCATAGGATTGCTACATCTTATCAACAGCAGTTCTTGAATTTGATACGGAACACGCCTGGTCAACTTGCTCCTCCAGTTGATACGATGGAAGGCCTTTGGACAGAATATGAAAAGGCCATTGTCATGAAGCAACTGAACGCTTCCATTATAGGAAATCCAAAAGAGGTAAAAGAGCAGTTGCAGGCATTTTTAAATGAAACACAGGCGGATGAAATGATTATAAACTCTGCCATTTATGATCAGGATGCACGACTTCGTTCTTATGAAATCATTGCAGAGGTTACTGGAATGAAATAAGTGTCAAAGAATGAGCTTGCAGATTCCGTATCTGCAAGCTTTTTTATAAAATACATACCGATTGACTTCATAAACAAAGTTAGGAGAGAGTAATGAAACGAGAAGATCCTTTATCCTTAATATTTCACTTCACAGATAAACAAGGTGACAGCCGGCCTCTATATTTTACGAACCCGAAAAAAGTTTTCACCGCCCATTCAATTGAGGATGTCCTTCCCCAATTCGAAAAAGTCCAGGAAGCTATCGAACAGGGGCATTATGCTGCCGGATATGTTTCCTATGAAGCGGCACCTGCTTTTGAAAAATCTTTTAAAGTAAAAAATGGAGCCAAAATGCCATTATTATGGTTCGGGGTTTTTGATAAACCGGAAGAAGAAATACCTGAAAAAATGACCGGGGCTTTTAATTTAGCTGAATGGCAATCAGAAACGGATTCGAATACTTATCATTCCGGGTTTCAAAGGATAAAATCCGAAATCGAGAAAGGCAATACGTATCAAGTGAATTATACGATGCGTTTGCAATCCCAGTTCGAAGGAGATGACTTCGCTTTCTTTGACCGCTTGAAGAGGGCTCAACGCTCGAACTACAGTGCATATTTGAATGTGGGGACACATCGAATCCTATCGGCTTCACCGGAGTTGTTTTTCCGTTGGGAAGATGGTCAGCTGATTACTCGGCCAATGAAAGGAACGGTAAAGCGGGGAACGACACTGAAAATGGATCAGCTCAATGCAGACTGGTTAGCAGCCTCGGAAAAGAATCAAGCTGAAAACTACATGATTGTGGACCTGCTCAGAAATGATTTGGGAATGGTTTCAGAACCAGGAAGCGTAAAGGTTCCACAGCTTAAGGCAATTGAAAAATATCCGACCGTTTGGCAAATGACATCCACGATTACAGCCGATACGAATCCAGGAATAACAATCATTGATATATTCAAGGCCCTTTTTCCATGTGGATCGATAACAGGGGCACCTAAAATTAAAACGATGGAGATCATCGCTGATATCGAGAATTCACCACGTGAGGTTTATTGCGGTGCAATCGGGTTTATCTCCCCTGAATCCGAAGCCGTTTTTAATGTGCCGATTCGTACGGTCGTGATCGATAAGGAAACTGGGAAAGCCGAGTATGGGGTAGGCGGGGGAATCACTTGGGATTCCGAGTTATCGGAAGAATATGACGAAGCATTTTTAAAAGCCAAATTATTGACGGTGGAAAGGCCTGCTTTTAAACTATTGGAATCGTTGAAGCTCAGCGATGGAGAATATTATTTGTTGAATGATCATATCGATCGGATGAAACAATCCGCTGATTACTTCGATTATCGGTTCTCTGAATTGTTTCTTAGAGATCGGCTCCAAAAGTATGCGGAATTAAACCATGGGACGTTGCAAAAGGTAAGGGTACTACTTAATGAAAATGGTGAAATTGAAGTCACCGGACAAGCAATCAAGCCCCTTGATTCAGAATTTACGGCCATCTTGGCTGAAACTCCAATATCAAGTGCAAATCCATTTCTATTTCATAAGACCACCAATCGTGATGTATATGAAGGCTTTCAAATGAATAATCCCGACTTCCATGATGTTCTGCTTTGGAATGAAGAAGGATTCATCACGGAGTTCACGAACGGAAATGTAGTGGTGAAGATAAATGGTGACCTCTATACCCCTCCGGTGGAATCAGGTCTCCTTGCTGGAACATTTCGTCAAGACTTGATCAGGAAGAAGGAAATCAAGGAAAAACCCATTTCAAAGGCTGACCTTAATAACGCTGAGGAAATTTGGTTTATTAATAGTGTGCGAGGGAAATTAAACGTGAATTTAACTTTCTAAGCTGATTATTCGTAAAAAAGTGAAAATTGTAATCTTTATTGCAGTTTGTTGAGTTATAGTAGATGATGAATACTACATTTCCGGGAGGGACTGCTGTGGAGATGAATAAAATCGAAGGTTTAACGATTATGGATTGGAAAGCAAAAGATCCTATACTTAATAATGTGATAAAGATGAATGAAGTCTTCTGGATGAATCCAGATTATGGTAACAAAAAAGAAAACCCAATCGTCCAAGCTGAACAAGTCAATTCGGCTGAAGAAAGATTAAATAGATTTGCCAATTATATAATTAAAGCCTTTCCAGAAACCGAACCAATGGAGGGGGTCATTGAATCACCACTAGTCGAGATTCCTTCCATGCAAAAAAACTTGGAAGAATCCCATGAGACTAAAATAGCTGGGAAACTTTTGCTGAAATGTGACAGTCATTTACCTATATCAGGTTCCATCAAGGCACGCGGAGGAATTTATGAGGTCTTAAAACGTGCTGAGGAAATTGCAATGAAGCATGGTGATTTAAAGCGGACCGATAATTATGGAATACTTGCGAGTGATGAATACAAGGAGCTTTTTTCAAAATATTCGATAGCAGTCGGTTCAACCGGCAATTTAGGAATGAGTATTGGAATAATAAGCGCTAAGCTGGGATTTAAAGTAACGGTCCATATGTCTGCAGATGCCAAACAGTGGAAAAAGGATAAATTAACAAGTCTTGGTGTCATTGTTAAGGAATATGAAGATGATTATAGTAAAGCTGTAGAAGGGGGCCGTAAAGAAGCATCACTTGATCCCGATTGCCATTTTATTGATGATGAAAATTCCATGGATCTGCTGCTAGGTTATGCGACGGCTGCAACGCGCCTGAAGAAACAACTGAAAGATATGTCCATACTAGTAGACGAAGATCACCCATTGTTTGTGTACTTACCATGTGGTGTCGGCGGCGGGCCCGGTGGAATAACATATGGGCTCAAGTTAGCCTTTGAAGATGATGTACATTGTTTTTTTGCAGAGCCGACACATTCACCATGCATGACGCTCGGATTGATGACAGGCCTTCATGACAAAGTCTCGGTGCAGGACTTTGGAATCGATAATAAGACGGAAGCGGATGGTCTTGCTGTCGGAAGGCCTTCAGCATTGGTTTCCAGTATGATGACGACCATGTTAAGCGGCAGCTATACCATAGAGGATAGAAGGTTATTCGAACTGCTCAGGGAAATGGCAGAGACGGAAGGTCATTATTTAGAGCCATCTGCCCTAGCAGGAGCATTTGGTCCGATACAACTTTTGTCAGCTCCAGAAGGAAGGAAATATCTTAGGGATCAAAAACTGCTGGATAAAATGAACCAGTCCACGCATATCATCTGGGCGACCGGCGGGAGCATGGTACCAAAGGATATGATGGAACAATATTTATTTAAAACTTAAAAAAAGATCCAAAAGAGTGATATTCTCAGACTGTAGACAAACTCGAAGAAAAGCGAGTTTGCCTGCAGTATTTTTATTTTCTCAGTTGTTTTTAGCCGAAGCACTTTTTCGTCATACGGAACTTTATTCGACCGTCACCACATTAGTTCGGACTCCGGAGCATTCATTTTGCGGTCCACATATTGAATCCGTTCCCTTTCTTCCGTCTTCCTGCCAAGCCTCCTCACCGCAAGCATCTAGCGGGGTCTCCGCTCCAGACATTCGGCAGGAGTGTCGCAAATTTCTTCAACCTAATGTGGTTTCATCACAAATAAAAGTCTTGCTTTAAAATCATTCCAAAAAATCGTGAAAGGGAATCGGGATGAGACCATTCCGAACCCCATTTTGTTCGACAAACTTAAAGAAGCACAGTGAACTTCTTTTGTCTTTATAAACCCCATGAGGTCAATAAAAGGTGAATGGCTTTTTCCAATTCGGATTCAGGGATCCCTGCAAAGCCCAATATGATTTTTGGAGGGTGTTCGTCAATTTTTTCGATCGAATATGTCGATAGTCCATAAATTTTAATATGATCTTCGTTTGCCTTCTGAATAAGTGTCTGTTCATCCATGCCGTTCTTAACGATGAGGACGATATGCAATCCTGACCGTTCACCAATGATCTTTATTTGTTGATGGGGTTTAAACAGATCGATCACTTTATCCAACTTGCGACGGTAAACTTTCCTCATCCGATTCAAATGCTTTTCGAAATCCCCTTCCTTCATGAACTGTGTCAATACATGCTGATCAATCCGAGAAACGGTTGAATGGTAAAAAGATAATTCCTGTTGATGGATTTGTAACAATGGAGCGGGAAGAACCATATAACTGATCCGAATTGATGGCATCAATGATTTTGAAAATGACCCTAAATAAATCACCTTATCACCAGCATCCATACTTTGTAAGGAAGGAATTGTTTTTCCACTATAACGAAATTCACTATCATAATCGTCTTCGATAATATAGCGGTTTGCTGCCCCTTGAGCCCAGTTCAACAATCGAGTCCGTCTGTTAACGGATAGGATCGTCCCATTGGGGAAGTGATGTGAGGGAGTAACATACACGACGTCGATCTTTGAATCTTCAATTTGGTTCACCTTTACGCCTTCTTCATCAATTTGCAGTGGATGGACTTCATTTGGGTAGCTGCGTAATATCCGGTGAATCAAGTGATACCCAGGATCTTCAACACCATAGATGGCATTTTTATCGAATAGAAGGACAAGTTGCTGCAATAAAATTTCCATTCCTGCACCGACGATGATCTGTTCGGGAACACATTGTACACCACGTGCATGATACAAATAATGGGCAATTTCACATCGTAATTCATATTCCCCTTGAGAATCCCCCAGTAAAAGAAGATCTTGATGTGATTCATCGATTTTGCTTTTCGTGTATTTTCTCCATTTTTCAAATGGGAAGTGTTCCGTGTCAATTTGGCTGGGATGAAAATGATACAGCAATTCCCCTTCTTTATGATTGATTTGTTCCAAGGATACTTGGTTAGTTTGTGTATACTCTAAATCCTCGGATGTTTGAATATAGTATCCTTTTCTTGGTATGACTTCAACGTATCCTTCAGCAGTCAATTGTTCATATGCAGTTTCGACAGTATTTTGACTTATTTGAAGGAACTCTGCCAATTTCCGTTTGGAAGGCAGCTTTGTGCCGTACAGAAGACGGCCATCAATGATTTCTTTTTTAATATATGAATATAATTGTTCGTACAAAGGTACTTCACTTAACCGATTTAAATCACAAGAAAGCATATTCATTTTGTTTCCACCTTTTAGAATAAATTTTACTGACCCCATTAATTTTATTAAAACTGACACTTTCAATGTGGTCAACTATTTTTTATACTACATCTAACAAATCTAAAAAATGAAAATATTAGGGGGAAGAGAAATGGAAAAATTATTAGGAACTGACATAGTAAAAAGAGGAATGGCACAAATGCAAAAGGGTGGCGTAATTATGGACGTCATTAACGCAGAACAAGCAAAAATCGCAGAAGCATCCGGTGCTGTCGCTGTCATGGCATTGGAAAGGGTTCCTTCCGACATCCGTGCGGCTGGCGGGGTAGCTAGAATGGCAGATCCGCGAATTGTCGAGGAAGTAATGAATGCAGTGTCCATCCCGGTCATGGCTAAAGCAAGGATTGGCCATATTGTTGAATCAAGGGTGCTTGAATCCATGGGAGTGGATTATATCGATGAAAGTGAAGTGCTGACTCCAGCAGATGAAGAATACCATATTCTAAAAAGTGATTTCACCGTACCTTTCGTTTGTGGCTGCCGTGATTTAGGCGAAGCCGCACGCCGTATTGGTGAAGGGGCATCAATGCTTCGTACAAAAGGAGAACCAGGTACGGGTAATATTGTGGAAGCTGTGCGTCATATGAGAAAGGTACAGTCACAAATTCGTAAAGTGAGCATCATGAGTGATGATGAATTAATGACAGAGGCAAAAAATATTGGAGCCCCTTATGAAATTTTAAGAGAAATCAAACGGACAGGTAAATTGCCTGTGGTTAACTTTGCAGCTGGCGGAATTGCCACTCCAGCAGATGCAGCACTGATGATGGAATTGGGAGCAGATGGCGTTTTCGTAGGGTCTGGTATTTTTAAATCTGAAAATCCAGAAAAATTCGCATCGGCAATCGTTCAAGCGACTACCTATTTCACCAATTATGAATTGATTGGCCGGTTGTCCAAAGAGTTGGGCAGTGCAATGAAAGGAATTGATATTTCCAAACTAGCTCCGGCAGAACGGATGCAGGAACGTGGATGGTAATATGTTAACTATCGGTGTTTTGGGATTACAGGGAGCAGTTGAAGAACACGTGAACCAAATCAAAGCTGCCGGCGAACAAGCAATTATAGTAAAAAAACCGGAACAGTTGCTGGAAATCGATGGCTTGATCATTCCAGGCGGAGAAAGCACGACGATGAGGAAGCTAATGGATCGTTATGGATTTATGGAACCGGTCAAAACTTTCTTCGAAGATAAAAAACCAATTTTCGGTACATGTGCAGGGATGGTATTGGCGGCCAATGAGTTGACTGGCGATGAGAAGGCCTATCTTGGACTAATGGACATTTCCGTGAAAAGGAACGGATTTGGTCGTCAAAAGGATAGTTTCGAGGCTGAACTATCAATCAAAGGACTTGATGACCCTTATAAGGCAGTTTTCATCCGCGCGCCATTTGCTGATGGAATTGGAGAAGGTGTTGAAGTATTGGCTGTTTATGAAGAGAATGTAGTGGCTGCGAGACAAGATCATGTCCTCGTCAGTGCGTTTCATCCAGAATTAACGGGTGATGATCGTTTTCTGCAACTTTTCATTGATATGGTGAAGACATCCATAAGTAAGGCCGAATTGAAAACCTGCTAAACAAATGAAGCTGTCCTATTAATAGGACAGCTTTACTTTTGAATGCTCCTAACTCTATAAAAATGCATATTGCTTGAATTAAAAATTCTTTACTTTTATAATAAAAAAATAAGTGAACACTTACTAATTTTTTAGCGTTAAAAGGGGAATGTATATGACAGCAAGAGTTGCAGTTATTACAGGAGGAGCAAGCGGAATTGGCCGAGCAACATGCTTGAAATTCGCAGCAAAAGGGGACAAGGTCGTTGTTGCCGATTTTAATGAAGAAATGGGGCAGGAAACCGTTGAACTGATATCAGCGGATGGTGGAGAGGCCATTTTTGTTAAAACGGATGTTTCTAAGCAAGAAGATGTTGAATCGTTAATCAATGAAGCAGTGGAAACATACGGAAGGATCGACATCATGTTCAATAATGCCGGCATCGGTGCAGGCGGTATGATCCTCGATCAAGATATGGAGGGTTACTTCAAAACGATTGGAGTGAACCAGCATGGAGTTGCCTTCGGAATCATGGCAGCAGGACGGAAAATGAAGGAGCTAGGTAACAAGGGTGTCATTATAAATACCGCTTCTGTGTTTGGCTACTTAGCTTCCCATGGGACTTTTGCCTATCAGGCGACTAAAGGCGCTGTAAGAATGATGACACAGACAGCAGCTTTGGAATTGGGTGCTTATGGTATACGGGTAGTGGGCATTGCGCCAGGAGGGGTTGATACTCCTATCATTCAAGGCTATAAAGATATGGAAATCATCGATAAATTGAATGCAAGTCAAATGCGCGGTAAATTAATTAAGCCAGAAGCCATTGCAAATGCCGTCTATCTATTATCGTTAGAGGAAGCGGATGCGATCAATGGAAGTGTAGTCATGGTCGATGATGGCTATGCATCTTTTAAGTGATTTTCTTAAATAGAAAAACATCGTCCCAATCAGACGATGTTTTCTATTTATGATAAATGGGAATATTGAATTCTAATAGATCAAAGGTAATATTGACCGATTGAAACCATCGGGATATCATGGGAAATAGATTGGTCAAACGGTCTTATCTTTAAAAAAGAAGGTTGATATTTTGAAAAAAGGGCAGCAAACCAAAGAACGAATCATAAATGTAGCCCGGACTCTTTTTGCCACTAAAGGTTTTGACATGACAAGAACGAATGAAATTGCCTCAGCATGCAATGTTTCCGAAGCTACTATTTACAAATACTTTGACAGCAAAAAAGATTTGCTATTGGCTACGATTACCCCTAATGAAAAAGAGGAATATGAAGATGGGACAAGCCATCTCTCTACGGAAGATCTAGTGGAGAATCATGTTTGCACCATGATAAAAAAAATTCTTGAAAATAAAGAACAGTTTTCGATATTATTTAGGGAAACACAATTCGATCAAGATATTTCAAAGCAATATGTAGATCAGATTTTCAAGCCAAATGCCAAGCATATTGAAATACAGAAGAGAATAGATAGCGGAGAGATACAATATATCTCTGATATTGTCCTATTTAATGTAGGGATCATTTCTTTCACATTGGCATTATCTACACATTATGAGATCCATCAACAAAAAAAGGAACCATATTTTACTTCTGAACGAATTAAGAGCATTGCTCAACTTTTAGTATATGGTATTCATGGTAAACAAAATCATACATAATGAAACGGTCATATTGAAGGGCATGAGCATCAAGCCGCAAATATGACCGTTTTATTTTCATTCAGAGTCTATGAAGTCAACTGGTGAATTTATTAAACCCGAGTGTAAGATTTGACTTATATTTTTCAGACTATTACGATAAATGCATATTGCACGAAATGCTTTACGAAGATTTTATCTGGAAATCATGTAACATTGGAGGGGTATTAAATGAGCGATATCGTAATTTTATCAGGAAGTCCTGCTATTCCATCAAGAACGGACATTTCACTAAAACATATTCAATCATTAGTCGAAAACGAAGGATTTACCACAGCTTATTTCTCAATTACGGATTTCTCAGCAGATGATTTATTCCAAGGGAAATACAATAGCGAAGATATCTTAAAGCTTTCAGAGAGAATTAAAGCAGCTAGAGGAATCATTATTGGTTCACCGGTTTATAAGGCTTCTTATACAGGTGTATTGAAAGCCTTGATTGATTTGCTGCCAGAAGGTGCTTTTAAGGGTAAGCCAGTGCTGCCAATCATGATAGGTGGAAGTAACAGGCATCTATTGGCGATTGACTATGCGCTTAAACCATTAATTTCAATATTAAAAGGCGAGCCGATGCAGGGCATTTATTTTGTTGATAAGGAAATAGATAAACAGAATTCAGAAAACCCGATTAATGATTTGCATTTAATTGATCGCGTCCAGAGTCAAGTTCAAGAATTTGTAGAAGCGATACAGTTAAGAAATTAATGACTTCAAGTATTCCCTTCTACAAAAGGACTGGAATTCGAGAAATTATTTTTTCAAGTAATGACAGGCGTCAATAATAGGCTTATTTATGAAAATAGACTTAATTTTTTGGAGACCTTATCTTAAAAGAAGAGTCTATTTTCGTATTTATATGAACATAAAATCATAATTTGAATAGTGTGTATAAAAGTAACAGTTCATCCATAATATTAAACCAAGTTATTTTATAAGAAAACTCCATTGACAAGGATTAAATATATGTTAATATTTAAAATAATAAAACTTATCCAGAGCGACGGAGGGAATTGGCCCTTTGAAGTCCAGCAACCTGCATGATGGATGCAAGGTGCTACCTCCAACAAAATGTTGATCATTTTGGAAGATAAGGTAAAGATATTTACCTTGGGATCTTTCCATCATGGAAAGATTTTTGTTTTTTTGAAGAATTATAGGTAAACCATAACAATGTAAGGTTGTATGGAATTATATAAATCTAAGAAATTCATTTAATCAGCGTTGAAAATAAAATATTCGCGGATTTTCTTAAAGGAGGAACTGGTTTGGATAAAGAGAATCAGCTTGAAGAAATATTTGAACGACTTCAAGAAATGCTTAATTCAATGAAATATGGATCCATTACACTTATTGTCCAGGATGGTAAAATCATTCAAATGGAAAGAAATGAAAAATTAAGAATTAAATAAGGTATCTGCTGACTAGAAAAACTAGAGGCGGGTTTAACTGATATAAGGAGAGTATTGGTTAGATTCGTCTCTTTTTCCTAGAATCATAAAAACTGAGGAAGATTACAACGGGTATCGATCAACAGTTACTCTAACCTGATACAGCAAGTTTTTAGAGGGGGCTACAAAGTTGGCTGCATTAATAAACTATGACAATTTCAACACAGGGGATTTACCTGTATTTCCTGAAGACAGTGAGACAAAAGGTGCTTTGGAAGTTCTGCAATGGGCGAATGACCATTATGGAAACAAACTGATTTATGCTTGTAGTTTTGGTATTGAAGGCATCGTGCTTACGGATTTATTGGCGAAGGTCAATCCTTCGGCAAAAATAGTTTTCCTTGATACAGATGTTCATTTTGAGGAAACTTACCAATTGATCGAGCAAGTGAAAAAGCGATATCCAAAGCTTTCGATCGAAATGAAGAAACCTGCCTTGACGCTTGAGGAACAAGCAGCGGAGTATGGGGATGAATTATGGCTTAGTGATTCCAATAAGTGCTGTAACATCCGTAAAATCATTCCGCTTACCGATGTGCTTTCAACGGCAACAGCCTGGCTTTCGGGACTGCGGAGGGAGCAATCTGAAACAAGGGCTCTGACCGAGTATATCAATAAGGATAATAAGTTCAAGTCAGTTAAAATATGTCCACTTATACAATGGACGTGGAAAGATGTTTGGCGCTACGCCCACAAAAACGGACTTCCATATAATATCCTGCATGATAATGGATATCCGAGCATTGGATGTAAAACGTGTACGGCACCTGCCTTCAATGCAGATGATTTACGCTCAGGCCGTTGGCAAGGAGCTCAAAAAACGGAATGCGGATTGCATTTATCTTAAATAAATAGAAACCATAGGGGGAAATTAGCATGACAATCAGTTTACCGCACGGAGGAACATTAATCGATCTTTGGGAACCAAAATATGATTTTAGTAAAATAACAAAGTCCATCGAAATCGATGAAATTGCTTTAAGTGATCTTGAATTGATAGGCACTGGTGCCTACAGTCCGATTAAAGGATTCTTTACAAAAAGTGACTATGAGACAGTGGTCAAGGATATGAGGCTTAGCAGTGGGCATGTATGGAGCATCCCGATTACGCTGCCTTTGACCGAAGAAACGGCAGAAACCCTTACTATAGGTGAAGAAGTAACGTTGACTCATGAAGGTGAAACATACGGGGTTCTATCCGTTTCCGATATTTACACCCCAGATAAGCAATTGGAAGCGACATTAGTATATCAAACGGATGATGAGAAGCATCCTGGAGTGAAAAATTTATATAACCGCGGGGATGTATATGTCGGCGGGGAAATAAAGTTGATCAAGAGAATAGAGCGTCCGCTATTTCAAGCTCATTATTTGGACCCAGTCGAAACAAGGAAAGCTTTTGCTGAAAAAGGCTGGGAAACGGTTGTCGGTTTCCAAACGAGGAACCCAGTTCACCGTGCACATGAATACATTCAAAAAACAGCATTAGAGATTGTCGACGGCTTATTCTTAAATCCTCTAGTAGGTGCCACTAAATCCGATGACATTCCGGCAGATGTAAGAATGGAAAGCTATAAAGTGCTGCTTGAAAAATATTATCCCCAGGATCGCGTGTCCCTTGCAGTTTTCCCTGCAGCCATGCGTTATGCAGGACCTAGAGAAGCCATTTTCCATGCGATGGTCCGTAAAAATTATGGTTGCACCCATTTTATCGTCGGACGTGATCATGCTGGTGTGGGCGATTATTATGGCACATATGATGCTCAAAAAATCTTTGGGAATTTTAACGCAGATGAGTTAGGGATCACGCTATTATTCTTTGAACATAGTTTTTACTGTAAAGCATGTGGCAATATGGCTTCCGCTAAAACTTGCCCGCACGACAAGGAAGACCATGTCATCCTGTCAGGAACGAAGGTAAGGGAAATGTTGCGTAATGGAGAAATTCCTCCAGCTACCTTTAGCCGTAAAGAAGTCATCGAGGTGTTGATCAAAGGTCTAAAAAAGAATGAAGTTTATAACTGATTGGACATAAATTGAAGGATTACATGAAGAGGGGGATTATTATATGAGTAAAAGTACGAATGTCACTTGGCATGAAATGTCATTGACCAAGGAGCTCCGCCGGAAGCAGAACGGGCATGAAAGCACAGTTCTATGGTTTACAGGACTCTCGGGTTCTGGAAAATCAACGATTGCGAACGCGGTCGCTAAAGAGTTATATAATCGGAATATTCGAAGTTATGTTTTGGATGGTGATAATATCCGCCACGGTTTAAATAAAGATTTAGGTTTTTCTGAAGAGGATCGAACCGAGAATATTAGGCGAATCGGTGAGGTTTCCAAGTTATTCGTGGATAGTGGGCAGTTCGTATTGACCGCCTTCATATCACCTTTCAGGGCAGATCGGCAGATTGTACGAGATTTACTCGATGAAGGGGAGTTTATTGAAGTATACATAAAGTGTCCGATCGAAGAGTGCGAAGTGCGTGATCCAAAAGGTCTTTATGACAAGGCGCGTAAAGGAATCATTAAGGATTTTACCGGAATCGACTCTCCATACGAAGAACCAGAACAACCGGAAATCACTTTAGAATCCGACCAATACAGCATTGAAGAGTGCGTTGAACAGGTAATCGGCTATTTGACAGCAAAGAAAGCGATCTAATCAAGGAGGAAATGTAATGGTTTACGAGAAATTTTGGTCGGAAAATCCACTAATCGCTAAAAATAAAACGGAAATCTGGAAATTGGAAAAAGACGGATTGAAGATATTCGATGATATTCCACATTACGCTGCAAATGGTTTTGAATCCATCCCTAAAGAGAATTGGGATATGTTCAAGTGGGCAGGTCTATACCTGCAACGGCCAAAAGAAGCAGGTTACTGGATGATGCGTGTCGTTATTCCCGGAGGTATCCTGACTTATGATCAACAGATAACTCTAGCTAACATCGCTAAAGATTATGGGAGGGATGTATATGACATTACAACCCGTCAAGCCATTCAATTCCACTGGTTGACCATCGAACAAGTCCCGGATATCTTAAACCGTTTGGAAAAGGTTGGAATGACTACGGCCGGTGCATGTGGTGATATCACACGTAATATCATCGGGAATGCATTGGCAGGCATCGACCCTGACGAACTTTTTGATACACGCGAGGTACTTTATGATGTATTTGAGTATTTCCGCCTTAACGAAGACTATTCGAACCTTCCTAGGAAATACAAAATGTCGATAAGTGCTAATATCCATAATGCTTCAAATGCTGAAATCAACTGTGTTTCATTCAATCCAGCTACTAAAGTAATTGATGGTGTAACGGTAGTTGGTTTTCACGTAAAGGTAGGCGGTGGGCTATCCTCCGTTCCGATGCTGGCAGAAGAACTTGACTTATTCATTTTACCCGAAAAAACAGTCGAAGTAGCGGCCGCCATCACGACGATTTTCCGTGACTTTGGGTACCGTGAAAAACGTCATCGCTCGCGATTGAAATTCCTTGTCGCTGATTGGGGTCCTGAACAATTCAAGGAAAAATTGCTGGAGTACACCGGTCCGCTTCCTGAAAAGGGTGAAAGTGCGGTGAAGGGATGGAATGCAGGTTATTTCTACGGCATCCATAAACAAAAACAAGATGGTCTGAACTATGTTGGAGTCAATATACCAGTTGGTCGTCTAAATCCAGACGAGGTGATCGAGTTTGCCGAACTTGCGAAAAAGTATGGAAATGGTGAAATCCGCAACTGTAATTCTCAAAATCTTATCATTCCAAATGTGCCGGATGCAAAACTTGAGGAATTAAAGCAGGAATCCATCTTTGAAAAGTTTCCATATCAACCAAAAAAATTCATTGGTTATTCTGTTTCTTGTACAGGCATCGAGTATTGCAACCTGGCACTCGTTGAAACAAAAAACCGAATGAGGACCATTTCTGAATCATTGGACAAGGAAATAGATCTCGATGTACCTGTAAGGATGCATATGGTGGGTTGTCCGAATAATTGCGGTCAAAGAGCCATCGCCGAAATTGGGCTTCAAGGCATAAAAATGAAAAACCAGGATAAAAAGATGGTCGAGGCTTTTGAAATATACGTCGGAGGAACGCTGAATGAGGGCGGGAAGTTCAATGAAAAACTTAAAGGAAAAGTGGAAGCCGAACAGCTCTATCATGTTCTGAAAGAACTGATCCTATTTTTCAAAGAAACAAAACTTCTATCCGAAACCTTTCTTGATTTTGTGGAAAGGGTAGGGATATCCCAGTTACAAAGTAAGCTTGATGATATATTAACGGAAGTGGCCGTTTAATAGGGGAAGGTAAGAAATCCATGAATCTATACCGTTTCGAAGTCACTATCAAGGAAAAACCGATCCATGTCATCATTGTTGCCGATTCAGATGAAAAGGCTTTTGAACTTGTTGATATCGAGCTGGAAAAACATTTTTTGAAAATGCCTGAAGTGGATGACATCTCATTATACGAAAAAAGGAAAATTAAAAATGGAGCAGGTTTCGTTTTATCGGAATTCGAAACAATTCTCTAAGGGAAGGCAGGTTGCAAAAATGGGGAAAGTATATCTAGTAGGAGCCGGTCCCGGAGATCCAGATTTAATTACATTAAAAGGATTAAAATGCATTCAAGAAGCTGATGTCATTTTATATGATCGACTTGTCAATAAAGAACTTTTGAATTATGCAAAAGACGGTGTAGAGCTGATTAATTGCGGTAAACTGCCGGATTATCATTTATTGCAGCAGGATACCATCAATCGGTTCCTGGTCAAATATGCAAAAAAGGGAAAAATAGTCACCCGTTTGAAAGGCGGCGATCCATTCGTCTTTGGGAGAGGCGGGGAGGAAGCGGAAGCCCTTGCCAAAAGTGGTGTGAGCTTTGAAATCGTTCCAGGAATTACGGCTGGAATTGCCGCTACAGCTTATGCGGGAATTCCAGTTACACATAGGGACCACGCTTCATCATTTGCAATTGTTACCGGTCATCGGAAAAAGGATGAAGAGGATAATATCAAGTGGGAATCCCTTGCAAAAGGAATCGATACATTAGCCATTTACATGGGTGTTAAAAACCTGCCATATATTCAAGGAAAACTTTTGGATCATGGAAAAAGTCCAGAGACCCCTGTAGCCCTTATTCATTGGGGGACATTAAAAACGCAAAAAACAGCTGTCAGTACTTTGGCTAATGTAGTGGAAACCGCCAATAACGAACAGATTTCGAATCCTTGCATGATAGTCGTGGGCGATGTCGTTAATTTACGAGAAAAAATCAAATGGTTTGAAGGAAAACAAACCGAAAATTTGTTGGCGAATGAGGCCTTTTAATGGAAGCCATTTTATATATTTGCCATGGCAGCCGTGTTAAAGAAGCTTCAGCCCAAGCCATTGATTTTATTAAAGTTTGTATGCAAGCACAGCCAAATTCCATTCAGGAGTATTGCTTCTTAGAATTGGAAACTCCTACGATAGAAGAAGCCTACGAACGATGCGTACAAAAAGGTGCGACGAGAATCATTGCCATTCCAGTTCTATTGCTAACAGCTGTACATGCAAAACATGATATTCCAGTCATATTGAACAAAATGAAAGAGCGGTACCCTGCCGTTGACTTGAAATACGGAAGGCCGATTGGTGTCAGTGATAAAATGGTTGACATTTTAGTGGAACGGTTGGAGGAAACAAATGTAAGGGTTACGGAGGATTCCTTGGTTTTATTGGTTGGAAGGGGCAGCAGTGATCCCGACGTGAAAAGGGATTTGTCTCGATTGGCCGATTTGCTAAGGAACAGGTTTCCAAAAATCAATGTGCAAGAGTGTTATTTGACAGCTGCCACACCAAGTTTTGGAGAAGCATTGGAATTCGCAGAGGAATCTCGACCAAACCAAGTATTTATCATTCCTTACCTTTTGTTTACCGGTCTCTTAATGAAGTCCATCGAAAATGGTATAAAAAAGATCCAAAAAAAGGGGAAGCAGAAATTCATACTTTGTCGATATCTAGGTTATCACCCAAAGATTGAACAAGCAATATCGGAACGAATTCATGAAGTGAGTGGGGAGGGAGCTTATGTATCCAATTACGCTTAATATTGAGAACAGAAAGTGTGTCATCATCGGCGGTGGTAAAATAGGTTACTTTAAAGCACGCCCCTTATTGGAAGCTGGTGCTGAAGTGACTGTCGTTAGCCCCGAGATATGCACAGATTTTCAACTGTTGGAGAAAGAAGGTAAGATTCAAGTTTTACTTAAAGAAGTGGAAGAAACTGACTATAAAGATGCGTTTTTAATCATTGTTGCAACAAATTCTAATGAAGTTAATGAACGAGTGTACGAGAATGCATCCCAAAGTCAGTTGGTGAACGTTATTAGTAATCATGAACTGGGTAATTTTCATATTCCGGCGACATTGAATAGAGGCATGCTTTCCATAAGTGTTTCTACCAATGGAGCAAGCCCAACACTCGCAAAAAAAATTCGGAATGACCTAGGTAAAGTATATGATGAATCATATGAAGAATATCTTGAATTCCTTTTTGAAGCGAGGATGATTATAAAAAATGGTTCATTTTCAAAAGAGGAAAAATCTAAGTTACTGAAAGATTCAATAGAGGATATTTATAAATATTCTCTAAAAGAAAGATATCGTTTTTTAGCTAGGCTTTTACCAGTAGATGCCGAAGAAAATATATCATTGGGCTGATCAGAAAAACTGAAGGCACCTAACCAAAATGTCATTTCATTTTGGTTAGGTGCCTCTTTGTGTCTTAATGGAAATCAAAATGATTTATACAGGCAAACGGTGCCATCGGGTCGATGTTATTTAGGTTCTATTTTAGTGAAAAAAGGGGAATGTCATGAAAAAGTTAATCGTTTTGGCCTTTATCGGGTTTTTAGCCCAATTAATCGATGGTTCGCTTGGAATGGGGTATGGAGTGAGTTCCACGTCCTTATTGTTGACATTCGGGATTGCCCCTGCAGTAGCATCAGCATCCGTTCATTTATCGGAAGTAGTGACCACAGCAGTATCTGGAGCTTCACATATAAAGTTTGGGAACGTGGATAAAAATATGGTCTATCGCTTGATCATTCCAGGTTCAGTTGGTGCATTTGTAGGTGCATGTTTCCTGAGCAACCTACCAGCCGAATTAGCTAAACCGTATATTGCCATATTTTTATTTGGCCTTGGTGTATACGTTTTATTCCGTTTTTTATTTATTTTTAAACCGTCAAAGGAAAATGAAACCGTAAAGCCATTGACCGCAAAACAATCCATTCCGTTAGGCCTTTTTGCAGGATTTTGTGATGCAACAGGCGGAGGCGGTTGGGGACCGATTGCAACGCCCGTTTTATTGTCAAAAAAAGGCATGACGGCGAGAAAAGCCGTAGGGACTGTAGATACGAGTGAATTTGCCATTGCTTTCTTCGGAAGTCTAGGTTTTATCATTTCACTTGGATGGGAAGCTGTCAATTGGCTTTGGGTCGTAGCGTTGATAATTGGTGGGGTGGTTGCCGCACCAATTGCAGCCTGGCTCGTCAGGATGCTTCCTGCTCAATTAATGGGTGTTTTAGTGGGTGGTTTCATTATCTTAATCAATGTAAGAACATTATTAGCTACATGGATTCCGATTGAAGCCCATATATATATCTATACAGGCATCGTGATTATATGGCTTTCTGGTATTCTTCTTACCTTCAATAAGATGTCCAATGCGAGAAAACATGATCATATCGAACAACGGCAGAATGTTTCCTGATTCGCGAGTTTGAAAGAAGCGAATTTATACAAATCATATTCTGATACGTAACATAAAAACTCGTAGGTACATGAATACCTACGAGTAAAGTTATTTGCCAAATGGGATTCCGCCTTTAAAGTTGGTTCGGTATTAATAAAGGTTCTTGACCCTATTTAATAGATTCATTTATTTTTTGATCCGTTTTTTAGCTCTCTTAATAATCGAGAGACTTATGCCTCCAATATCCATGTAGTTTATTCTCCTTACAAAGAATCAATAGTACCCCCTATAATAAAGTCAGCCACCGTGAGAGATTTGAATAATTTTAAAACAGCAGCAGAACCATTAATTTATGGACTGCTGCTGTACAAGCTAATTGAATTGTACTCTCATACAATTCAATTAGCTTGACACCGGCATTTGATTGATGGAGGCTTATTAACCGTCCCAAAATATTCGAGATTTCTACAAGAAATAACGGGTCCTTCGCATGCCATTGCTTCACAAGCAACTATACCCGTACCTACAACATGGTCTCCAAGTGCACTTACATTCTTTTGTTCCCCATTGAAAATGAATGAACTTTTCCTCTTATGAAAATTGGATGCTCGCCGACGATAATTACATGAAGATTGGGGGATATCCTTTAATTTTAAATCCCTGCTAGCTTTGATTAAAAGCATGCTGATTTTTGCTAAATGCCGGGTTATCCTGCTAGTTAACAATTACCTTTAGCATTCAGAGAAATATTCATTTTTCTTCTTAATTCCAATGAAAGGGAAAAATCAATTGTATCAATTTCATTTACATTTACTGAAATATTCTTTGGAGAAAATGGCTGAATATATTTTTTTGCGTGTTCAATAACTGCAACCGCGGCATCTGTAAACTGTAACAAACTTGTATATTCGATTTATGGAAGCAGAAGAGTGAAGACGAACGGAATGTTTTGGAGCAAAAGGTCGTCAATATTCCATTTGTCAGGTTATCACTATATTATGAAGCTATCATCCTTGATTCTAATTAAAGCGTTTTTTAGTTTTTGAATATAAGTTTGTGAAAATGGCGGAAAAGGTAGTTAAATATTTTTCAGTTTTGTACAATGATTAAATATTTAAATATGAAAAGGAGTTTTAAAATGGAAGGCATCTCTGATCATTTAAAGGAAAATTTGGATATTTTGTTCGTAGGTTTCAATCCAAGCATTCGTTCAGGCGAGACTGGCCATCATTATGCCAATCCAAACAATCGCTTTTGGAAAATCCTTTTCAAGTCCGGACTGACACCAAGGAAATATGACCCAACTGAAGACTCGGCATTACTGGATTTAGGTTATGGTTTTACCAATATCGTTTCCAGGCCTACAAAAGGTGCGGACGAAATCACAAAAGAAGAGTACATAAAAGGAAGGAAGCAATTAAAAAGGAAAATTGAAAAGTATAAACCTAAACTTGTTTGTTTTGTAGGCAAAGGAGTTTATCAGGAATATCGTCAATTACGAAAAATCTCTTGGGGGTTGCAAAAAAACCCTTCATCGAATAAGACCATGGAATTCGTTGCCCCTTCTTCCAGCGGTTTAGTTAGAATGCCGATAGAAGAGATCATCGAAATATATAGTGAGTTGCCGATTCTGCTTGGGCAGCTGGAAAACAATTGAAGGAACTTATTAAAACAAGGGTGGAATTATATGAGTCAGGGTAGTGCTGAATGGTAAATCGATGGCATTTCCATGGTCAATGATGGGGAAGGCTTTTGGCAAGGAGTAACGGATTGTATACCAATTAACCGGAGCCTTATTAACTGATGAAACGTTTGGAGTGGCCGTCACAACGGCACAAAAGAGGAAACGACTTGATTTTAATGGATGCTTGGTCTGAATCTTGCAGCCTATTTAAATTGGTTCATTGCAAATATGGCCGGCGGTTTCTTTGGCCAATGGATTCCAAATCCCGAAAAATATGGGATGGACTTTGCCCTGCCAGCGATGTTTATCGGACTTTTAGTTTTGCAAATATTAAGTAAAAAGGACTTTTTCATAGATCTTGCAGTCGCTTTTAGCAGCATATTAATCGTTGTTGCAGTAAGTTTCTTCTTTCCAGGCAGTACTGGGGTCATAGTTGCAACGGTTGTAGCTTCAACGATGGGGATGGTGATTGGCAGATGGAAATAAGCGGATATATCCTTGCTGTCATCATAGGTACTTCGATTGTAACTTTTATACCTAGAGTCGTTCCTTTGATGCTGCTAAGTAAAATGCAGATTCCTGA
Organism: Peribacillus sp. V2I11; assembly: GCF_030817135.1. Taxonomy (NCBI): domain Bacteria; kingdom Bacillati; phylum Bacillota; class Bacilli; order Caryophanales; family Bacillaceae; genus Peribacillus; species Peribacillus sp. V2I11. Next base: position 4,999,408 of record NZ_JAUSYW010000001.1, read on the forward strand.
ATGGGGCATAGATTGGCTAAAGCATGTGCCAGTGGCCGTAATGGCGGCGTTGTTGGCTCAAGAACTTCTATTATCGGAACAGGTCTTTTCAATTAAGGATAATGCTTTGAATTTGGCAGCAGCTCTACCAGCTTTCCTGGTTGCCCTTTTTACGAGGAGTCTGTTGGGGACGGTTATGATTGGCGTGCTTTCCTTGATGATATTACGATATTTCTTTTAATAAGTACTAAACATTTAAATGATAGGCCGATATAACCAGTAATGGAATGCCACTACTGGGTTTTTATTTTCTTAAGTAAATTTCATAACCGGCAACTTTTTGAATCCGTTCATTTAGGTTAGGCAAATGACGCTTTTTAATGAACATTGGAAGCTTGATTATCAAAAAGGGCAGTGATTACATAAACTAGGATGAATGAACTTCTGAAAAGTCGTTTTGGTTAGCTGAATTGAAAGCGCTTCTAATTTAAAATGAAACAACCAACGTTTAGAAAATGGGAGTCTGTCAACAATGGGAATAAGCAAATAACTATGGAGGTGTTCAATTAATGAATATAAATGGTGCCCTAGAGGTTCTTGACCGCATGCGGCTTCCTAATGGCGCGTATACTGCAAGCGTTTCTGATGATTATAATTATGTCTGGATAAGGGATGTCGTTTATACGGTATTGCCTTTTATAAATGATCCATCCAATCGTTACGAGAAAGCATATCATGCTTTATTCGACTTATTTCAATCCTATGAGTGGAAGATAGATATTCATACAGAACAGAAACCCCAGTTTCTTTTTGAACATATCCACGCACGATATTCCACTGAGCTTAAAGAACTGCCAGATGAGTGGGGGCATGCCCAAAATGATGCGATAGGTGCCTTTTTATGGGGTGTCGGTGAAGGATATAGGCATGGGAAAAAGGTGTTAAGGAATCAACGTGATTTACAAATTGTCCAAAAGTTGGTCAATTATTTGGAATGCCTGCAATATTGGCAGTCGGAAGATAACGGGATGTGGGAAGAAAATATCGAAATCCATGCTTCAAGCATAGGTGCATGTGTTGCTGGTTTGAATTCAGTCAAAATGCTGGTCCACGTCAAGGAGGAACTGATTAAAAAGGGAGAAGAGACACTTCGTTTCCTGCTTCCTAGGGAAAGTTATTCAAAAGAGACGGATTTAGCCCTTTTATCCTTAATTTATCCTTATCGGTTGGTAGACCGTGAAATTGCACTTGAAATATTGAAGAATGTCACAGAGCGCCTTGAAAGAACAAAGGGTTGTATACGGTATGAAAAGGATCTTTATTATAATGACGGTCAAGAAGCGGAATGGTGTTTCGGGCTTCCATGGTTGGGCTTATGCTACCTTGAACTTGGCATGATGAACAAAGTGAAGGAATATATAGATAAAACGAAAATGATCATTCCGGAAAATTGGGAAGTTCCTGAATTATATATAGGCAGTAATATTCCAAACAGGAATACTCCTTTGGCATGGTCAGTCTCATTATCGTATTTATTCTTGACGAAGACTCATATGATTCGAACTGAACAAATAAGATGAAGAATTCATACACGATACCATAAAGCTCTTCCCAAAAAAAGGGGAGAGCTTTTATTGGAATAATAATATTTTTACATTAAATGGCTATTTTCCGCAAAAAAATGTTTTAATTTGCAAAAAAACGGGCATTTATTACAATATCTTCACCTCCATTTGAAGGATTAATATCATTTTCACCGAATATATATAATAACTGGGGAAGGATGGGTAAAATACTATCGAGTTAATACTGATGGAGGGGTTTTATTGAGTACAATTATTGACCAGCTGCAAGAGAATTATCCAAGCGATTTCGATTTGTATTTGTTTCATGAAGGCACCCTTTATGAAAGCTATAAAATGCTTGGGGCACACATTGTAACATCATTAGGTATAGAAGGAGTACGCTTCACCGTTTGGGCCCCCCATGCCAAGCAAGTTTCAGTTGTCGGTAATTTTAATAATTGGGACGGAAAAGATCATGCAATGAAACGGATCGAGCGTTCAGGTATCTGGGTGTTGTTCGTACCAGGACTACAAGAAGGGGAACTCTATAAATACGAAATACATACACCTGGAAATAAACGTATCCTAAAAGCCGATCCATATGCCTTTTATTCGGAAGTCAGACCAAATACAGCCTCGGTCATTAAAAGGCTGGATAATTTTGAATGGCAAGATTCGAAGTGGATAGCCGATAGGAAAAAGGAAAATATTTATCATAAGCCCATGTCCATTTATGAAGTGCACCCCGGAACATGGAAACAGAAAGAAGATGGCGAATTTTATTCGTACCGTGAATTGGCTGATAGATTAGTTGATTATGTGATTGATAATAGTTTTACACATATCGAAATCATGGCCATAATGGAACACCCATTTGATAAATCGTGGGGATACCAAGTCACGGGCTATTATTCCGTAACCAGCCGTTACGGTCCACCGGAAGATTTTAAATATCTAATTAACCTTTGCCACCAAAAGGGCATAGGAGTAATCCTTGACTGGGTTCCCGCCCATTTTTGTAAAGACGCGCATGGACTTTCCCGTTTCGATGGTACGCCTCTCTATGAACCAATTGATCATAATAGAGCAGATCGTCCGTTATGGGGGACATACAATTTTGATTTTACCAAACCGGAAGTAGTCAGTTTCCTTATATCAAATGTAATGTTTTGGATGGATGAATACCATATTGATGGGGTCCGTGTCGATGCAGTTTCGTCAATGGTCTATTTAAATCATGATAATCCGTTGCCGGTCAAGCTGAAAAACCAGTTTGGCGGTGAGGAAAACCTGGAAGCCATACAATTTTTGCAAAAACTTAACGAAGTGGTTTTCAGGAAATATCCCAATGCATTAATGATGGCTGAAGAAGCAACAGATCGGCCACTTATAACTTCTCCTACCGATATAGGAGGCCTAGGTTTTAATTACAAATGGAATATGGGATGGACTAACGATATCCTTCGTTATATGAAACTTGAAACGGATGAAAGGCCATATCATCATTGCCTCTTAACCTTTTCATTTTTCTATGCCTTTTCAGAAAATTTCGTCTTGCCCTTTTCACATGATGAAGTGGTTCATGGCAAGAAGTCATTATTGAATAAGATGCCTGGTGACTATTGGCAGAAATTCGCAAATTTACGGTTACTCCTTGGGTATTTCATGACGCATCCTGGAAAGAAGCTTCTATTTATGGGCGGTGAATTTGGCCAGTTCATAGAATGGAAAGATGAGGAACAATTGGATTGGCTGCTTTTGGAATATGAATCCCACGAAAAGCTGGCGTATTACTTCCGTACCCTTCAGGATTTTTATAGGCAAACTTCCTCCCTTTGGAGACTGGATCATGTCCAGGAGGGATTTGAATGGATAGATCCGAACAATAGTGAACAGAGTATCCTTACCTTTATGAGAAAAGGTAAACGCAAAGGCGATTATTGCATTGTTGTCTGTAATTTTTCTTCGCAGGCTCATGCTCATTATCAAATAGGTGTACCATCCCAGGGTAAATATATAGAGGTCTTCAGCAGTGATTCAGCCGCTTTCGGAGGATCGGGTCAGATCAATGAAGAACCCATTAATGTCAAAAAGGAACCATACCATAATCAACCATTCAGCATGGAAATAACTGTACCTCCATTAGGCATTTCTATTTTTATGAAGCAAACAAAAAAAAGACGGGGGAGAGTGAACGAATAATGGGAGCGAAAAAATGGATAGCAATGTTATTGGCAGGAGGCCAGGGTTCAAGGTTAGGTGAATTGACAATCGGTTTGGCAAAACCAGCTGTTCCCTTTGGCGGTAAATATAGAATCATCGATTTTCCATTAAGTAACTGCACTCATTCTGGTATTGATACGGTTGGGGTACTGACCCAATACCAGCCATTGATTCTAAATGATTACGTTGGTAATGGCAAAGCTTGGGATCTTGATCTGGATGTTGGCGGAGTTTCCGTTCTTCCCCCTTATCAAGGGAAAGAAGGCGGTGAGTGGTATAAAGGGACGGCAAACGCTGTTTATCAAAATATCCAATACATTGATAATTATGATCCGGAGCATGTACTGATTCTCTCTGGTGACCATATTTATAAGATGGATTACAGTAAGATGCTGGATTCTCACATTGAAAAAAATGCCGAGGCAACCATAGCTGTCATTCAAGTGCCGTGGCAGGAAGCGAGCCGTTTCGGAATCATGAATACCAATGATGATGATAAAGTCACTCAATTTGATGAAAAACCAAAGTATCCAAAGAGTAATCTCGCTTCCATGGGAGTTTACCTATTCAATTGGAAGACCCTAAGACGGTATTTAATAAACGATGAAAAAGATGAAAATTCTTCCAATGATTTCGGCAGCAACATCATTCCAAAGATGCTTGAAGACAGAAAAAAGCTATATGCCTATCGTTTTAATGATTATTGGAAAGATGTTGGAACGGTCGAAAGCCTTTGGCAAGCCCATATGGACTTATTGGAGGATACGCCAAATTTCCAGTTGGATGATCAGCAATGGAAAATTTTTGCCCGCAATGCAAATCACCCGCCGCAATATATATCACCGGATGCCGAGGTAAGTCAGTCGCTTATCAATGAAGGGTGCATGATACATGGGAACATTGAACATTCGGTTTTATCCTATAATGTACAGGTGGGCTATGGGTCAACCATAAAAGATTCAGTCATCATGCCTAATGTTACGATTGGTGAAAACGTTCATATAGAAAGAAGCATCATAGCCAGCAATTGTGTTATAGAAGATGGTGCCGTAGTAGGCAATTCAGCAGTTACATCCGATATTACCTTAATTGGTGAAAATCAGACCATTACCAATCCAAACAAAAAAAAGATCACTCTTAACTAGAAAAAGGGGAAGATGGCTATGGAAAATGTGTTGGGTATTATTAACTTAATCAATGAAAGACAACATTTAAAAGATCTGACTGCTCACCGTAATGTAGCATCTGTGCCATTTGGTGGACGCTACCGTTTGATTGACTTTACGATGTCGAATCTCATTAATGCAGATGTATCAAAAGTAGCCGTTTTTCCAAAAGAAAAGTATCTTTCAGTTATGGATCATCTTGGCTCAGGTAAAGAATGGAACTTGGATCGGCGTTCAGGAGGCTTATATATCTTGCCCCCTATCCATCCGGATGAAACGGTAACGGGCGATATGAAGCAATTCTATGATCATCTCAGCTTTTTCGAACGTGCACAGGCAGATACTGTCATCATCTCCCCTGGAAGCCATGTATGCAAATTGGATTTTAATGAAGTGCTTGATTATCACAAAAAACATAAAGCGGATATCACGGTCGTATATAAGGATTATGTAGGGGAATTGATAGAGAAACCAATCTATCACACCTGCTCGGTAGATTCGGATGAAGACATTACTGACATTAGCTTTTATACCATCCCTAGACCTGGTGACCATGTTTGCCTAGAAACCTTCATCATAAGTAAAACGCTATTGGTGAACTTGATCAAAAGCTGTGTTGCCAGTGGAGAATATGACTTTTTGAAAGACGCAGTGAAAGCCAATCTTCATCGTTTTACAGTCAAAGGCTACAATTTTACTGGAGATATGCCATTCATCCATTCCATTGAAAGCTTTCATTCCAGTAATATGAATTTCCTGAACCCTTCGGTAATCCGTTCTTTCTTCGGGGATACTTGGGATGTTTATACAAAAATCAAACATGAGGCACCTACCAAATATTCAAGTTCTTCGAAGGTTACCAATTCATTGATAGCCAACGGGTGTGATATTGAAGGGACTGTCGAAAACAGTATACTTTTCCGAGGGGTGAAGGTGAAAAAGGGTGCGATTATAAGAAATAGCATCATCATGCAAAAAGGCGTGATTGAAGAAGGAGCTATCGTTGAAAATATCATAACTGATAAAGAAGTGAGAATTACTAGTGAAAAATCAGTTATTGGTTTAAAACAGCCTACTGTAATAAAAAAAGCGGAAATAATTTAATAGAGGAGGTGCGGCAATGAATGTTGTATTTGCTGCTTCAGAATGCGCCCCTTTTATAAAAACGGGAGGGCTCGGAGACGTTATAGGCGCGCTCCCGAAAGCGCTGAAAAAACAGGGAGTCCATGTAAGTGTCATCCTTCCTAAATACGGGGATCTTCCTAACCAATACAAACAGGAACTGAAACATTTGACGAGCATCGAAGTTCCTGTTGGTTGGCGCCAGCAATTTTGTGGCATCGAAAAACTTGTTGCTAATGGGATTACATATTATTTCCTGGATAATGAATATTACTTCAAAAGGCATGGGAGTTATGGTTTCTTTGATGATGGCGAAAGGTTCGCCTTCTTTTCCCGTGCAATTTTAGAGGCTTTACCCTATTTAGAAGAAAAGCCGGATGTCATACACTGTCATGATTGGCAAACGGGCCTTGTCAGCGTTTTGCTGAAAGCTCATTATCATAACCATCCTTTCTATCAGGATATTAAAACGATATTTACCATACATAATTTACGCTATCAAGGAGTTTATCCTAAAGTTGTTTTAGCAGAATTATTGGATTTGAGTGAGTTATATTTTAATATCGATGGTCTTGAATTCCATGGAAATGTCAGTTATTTGAAAGCCGGCTTAGCTTTCTCTAACAAAGTCACAACTGTAAGCCCAAGTTATGCGGAAGAAATTCAGAGTCCTTATTTCGGGGAAAATCTTGATGGGTTTTTACGCAAAAGAAATGGTGACCTTAAAGGGATAATCAACGGAATCGATTATGAGGAATATAATCCTGCGGCAGATGAACATCTTGCTGTTCCATTCGATTGCTATGAAGGCAAGATGGAAAATAAACGTCAGCTACAGGAATCTCTGGAGCTTCCTGTCAATGATGAGGTCCCGGTTATATCAATGGTAACCAGGCTTGTTGATCAAAAAGGAATCGATCTTATTCTCCATGTTTTTCATGAAATGATGAACCAAGGTGTTCAATTCATTCTTTTAGGTACAGGCGATGAGCAATATGAATCGGCCTTTCGCCATTTAGCTGACCAATATCCAAATCAGGTTTCAGTAAATACATATTTTGATGAAGGTTTAGCAAGACGGATATATGCTGGTTCAGATTTATTCCTGATGCCGTCACAATTCGAACCATGTGGTATCGGCCAGCTCTTAGCGCTCCGTTATGGCACTCTGCCTTTAGTGAGGGAAACTGGCGGACTTCGTGATACGGTCATACCTTATAATCAATTCACTGGTGAAGGTAATGGCTTCAGTTTTACGAATTATAATGCACACGATATGCTCCATACAATTGAGCAATCTGTTGGTCTGTACAAATTTCAGCCGAAAAGATGGAGGAATATGGCCGAAAGTGCGATGAAGTTAGACTTCAGTTGGACATCGTCTTCCTTAAAGTATATTGAGCTATATGAAAGTTTGATTCCTGACATGAAGTGATAATTGGATAGGTAATACACAAAACACTTGCGAATATTGTTTTCGTGAGTGTTTTGTTTCTTTTACCATCAAATATGGGTATATGTTTAGATATATATAAAATATTGCTGTGTAGGAGAATGAAAAGATGAAAAGAAGAAGAATGGAATTTGTATTTTTATTTATTTTAATTACTGCAGTTTATATGATCCTGTTCTCTCATGTTAGCTTCGACGTGAAGCTATTTTTTATTGGATTATATATTTTTGTCATGTTTATTACCATGATTTCACTCATGCTGGAAAATAGATTTGCCCACGAGACACTTTTATGGATGTATGTGCTTTTGTTTTTCCCGGTATTTGGATATGCATTTTATCTATTCTCAGGTCAGCTCTACCTAAAAGGATATTTATTTCGAAGTAAAAGGAAAAAAGATCGCGAAGAATGGAAGAGTCTTGTCACACAGGTATCATCGCCAGATTTATCGTTCTTGAATAATCATCAGCAATCATTCGCAGCTTTTGCCAAAAATGTATCTGAAACCACCATTAGTACATCATCGCAAACAGAAGTATTGAAAAATGGTAAAGAAACGTTTACAGAAATCATTAAACAGTTAAAAAAAGCTGAAAAATTCATCCATATTGAATATTATATTTTTCGTTCCGATAGGCTTGGCACTGAAATTATAGATATCCTTATTGAAAAAGCAAAAAATGGTGTGGAAGTTTTATTCATTTTTGATGCAGCCGGCAGTTTAAGCCTTTCAAATAATGAAGTTAAACGAATGAGAACTGCAGGGATAAAAGCTTATCCATTTTCCCCATTGAAACACGGTTTTTTCAATCAAAAGTTTAATTTTAGGAATCACCGTAAAATCATCATCATTGATGGGGAAGTTGGCTTTGTGGGAGGTTTAAACGTAGGAGAGGAATATTTAGGACGAAATAAAAACATCGGATTTTGGAGAGATACACACATGGTCCTTGAAGGTGAAGCGGTATATATGCTTCATACTGTTTTCCTTTTGGATTGGGAATATGTCAGTGGGGAAGATGTATTGCAAGAACGTCCAGAATTCAAGAATACAGTGGAACAAGGGGATGGAGCTGTCCAGGTGGTGGCAAGCGGTCCTGATACACAACAGGGAATCATGAGTGATTTTTACTATTCACTTATCACTAGCGCGACTGAATCAATCTGGATTGCAAGTCCATACTTCGTACCCAATCAAGCGATTAAAGCAGCAATTAAACATGCCGCAATTAAGGGGATACAAGTTAGGCTTATGGTTCCGGCAATAAATGATGGATTTTTAACCCAATATGGCAGCCGTTCCTACTTCGGGGAGCTGCTTCAATTCGGTGTAGAGGTATACTCGTATAATAAAGGTTTTCTTCATCAGAAACTTATTATCGTTGATGGTGATATGGCTTCCATAGGAACGGCAAACATGGATATGAGGAGTTTTCATCTGAATTTCGAAGTGAATGTCTTTCTTATGGGCAGCCGTACAATTGATGATCTTGTCACTCATTACAAAGAGGATATGATGGATAGTGACAAACTAGATCCTATCGGGTATAACAATCGTGGCTTACTGGAACGTTCCAAAGAATCATTTGCCAGATTGTTTTCGAATGTACTCTAATGGGAAAAATAGCAGATAAATAGTATAGTTGAAATGTAAATAAATTAATTGGCCATAAGGAGAATTAAAGAGATTATGAAATTGGTTTCCTGGAATGTGAATGGAATTAGGGCTTGTGTTAAAAAAGGATTTTTAGATTACTTTAAGGATGTGGATGCAGATATTTTTTGCCTTCAAGAAACTAAGCTTCAAGAAGGGCAGATTTCACTTGAGTTGGAAGGGTACTATCAATATTGGAATTATGCATTGAAAAAAGGATATTCAGGTACGGCCATTTTCACAAAGGAAAAACCGCTTACAGTGAAATATGGCGTAGGGGAGCTGGACGAGGAGCCGGAAGGCAGGATCATAACACTGGAATTTGAGAATTTCTATATGGTGAATGTTTATACACCAAATGCAAAAAGGGATTTATCAAGGCTTGATTATCGGCTCGAATGGGAAGATGGGATAATAGATTATCTTAGAGAACTGGACTTGGTGAAGCCGGTTATCTATTGTGGGGACCTCAATGTCGCACATCAGGAAATCGACTTGAAAAACCCGAAACCCAATATTGGGAATTCCGGTTTCACTAATGAAGAACGAGGAAAGATGACAGAATTACTAGATGCAGGGTTTATCGATACATTTCGTCATTTTTATCCGGACCAGGAAGGTGCCTATACTTGGTGGTCATATATGGCTAAAGTAAGAGAGCGGAATATCGGGTGGAGAATCGATTATTTCATTGTTTCGAAACGTATGGCGGATTCTTTAATAGAGGCTAACATTCACTGCGATGTCATGGGCAGTGACCATTGCCCTGTTGTCTTGGAAACAAACCTCTAAATCGAATAAATTCGGTTAAATGGGAATACTAATGGTTATCCATATTCAACAGGAGGTTAGATTATGAACACATTTATCGTGGGCTTTCATCAAGAAGATAATGTAGACAGCATGCAAGTGCAAAAATTGACGTCAGCTGAGTTTGAAAAATCAACATCACGTGGCTTTCGCAGATTATTTGAACTGGATACAAATATCGGGTATTTCGTTTTTTTTGATGCTGAAGATGATGAGGGTGATTTATCCCATCTAGTTTTACAGTATGAAGAAGATAATCAGGATCCAAGTGATTGTTACTCCTTTACTAAAAATGATTTTTATGAGTTCATGGCACTTTATTTACAAGGCATGGATGAAGTGGAAGTGGAAGATGAAGAAGATGATGACAATGAAGAGTATGGACCGATCCACCATCTTGCCCATTTGATGTTTCATATTGTTGAAGAAGGAAAATCAGTTAAGCCTTAACGTCCGAGTCATGAGATGAATGGTACTTATAAGCTTTGTGACAGGGGCGAAATAGAACTTACCATCCATCATTTAACACCTAGAGAATTAGGCGGCAGCCTTTTACCAATAGCCTATCTCTGTAAATCATGTCATAAACAGATTCACGCACTGTATTCAAACCGAGAGCTGGCCATTCGACTAAATACCGTGCTTTTGCTAAAAGATGATGAAGCATTAAAAAAATACTTAAAGTGGATTAAAAAACAACCAGTAACGAGGGCAATAAAGATTAGAAAGTCAAAAACGAAATAATGCAAAAGCCCATCCTTAAAAAGATGGGCTTTTGCATTTCATTCAACTTGCTTTATTTTTTAATCGATCCAATAAAAATCCACCTTTAAAATAACGTGGTTCATATGAAATGATGAAAGCCTTAGGTTCGAACTTTTCAACGGTTGCAATCAATTCTTGTTCCCGATTGCGTTTTGTCAAGATTTCCATCCGATAACGGTTGCTATCCCTGCCCTCGCCCGTATAAAGAGTTACACCAAATCCGTTGTTCCTCAATGTATCTACCAACTGTTCATTTTTGGTTTGAGTATTAACGGTCACATTAATAAAACCGATGGCAAGTTTTTGCTCAATTTTCGTACCAAAAATTATTCCGATTCCAAAACCGACTGCATATACAACCATGGCGAGTATGCTTTGGTCACCGCCAAATACTAGGGATAATCCAAAAACGTATATTAACATTTCTGCGATACCCAGTATCGAGGCAAGTATGGTAATATTTTTTACTAAGAAAATGGTTCGCAACGTGTAAATCGGAACATAAATAAGTTGTAATAGTAGAATCAGAAGTATTTCTTTCAATTGAGCACCTCACCAACATCTTCCAGTTTGATTAGACGTTTCAACTTGGGGAATGTTCATTCCATAAGTAACATCTTCCATAATCTAACCACAACATAATAGGGGAATTCAATGGGGAATATTATGTATTTTTTGTGGCATTTAAATTGACACCGAATTAAAATTCTATAAGATTTTTCAATATTCTTTTTTTAATTAATTTGGTATCATTATCCTTATTAATTCATATGGGGGAATGGTGATGTTTAATTATGATGGTCGGATATTCAAAGCTAAAGCCAATTCTGAAATTGGAGAAGTATCAGGAAATACTTTCTTCCAATATTCACAAGAAGGCTCAATTCTTTCAGCAAGTTATCATGGTGGAGAGATAGTTAAAGGGACTTTAATAGGGCTTGTCAATATGGATGGGTCTCTAGAATTCAGGTATAATCATATCAATGAAAAAGGTGAAATTAGAGGAGGCAGCTGTCTTTCCACCCCTGAAATGTTGCCAGATGGAAGGATACGCTTGCATGAAAAATGGAAATGGTCAGATCTTGAACAGAGTGAGGGACACTCCATCATTGAAGAAGTGAAAAAATAACATTCTACATAGAAGGGTTTGAGGACAATTACTACTATCTGTTTAGTGCGGCATGGTCAAACAGATTGGAATGCATTAGGGAAACTGCAGGGGCAAACTGATATACCTTTAAATGAACTAGGAAAGATACAGGCACGGCAATGTGGTGAATTTTTGTCAAAAGAGGCTTCTTGGGATGTGATTATTTCGAGCCCTCTAAAAAGGGCAAGGGAAACGGCAGATATCATTTCGCAATATATTGAAGTCCCGGTTATTGAAAAAATGGAATTCATAGAAAAGAATTTTGGCGTCGCTGAAGGAATGACAGCAGCTGAAAGGGAGTCAGCATTCTTGGATAAAGAATATCCTGGTCAGGAAAATCAGGAATCTTTACGAAACAGGCTGATGAATGGGCTCCAGGAAATTCAGAAGGAGTATCCTAAGAAGAAAATTATACTTGTTGCTCATGGAGCCGTCATTCATTTTATTTTACGCTTAATGTCAAACGAGTCAATCGTATCCACCGAAATGCGCTTGTTCAATGCATGCTTAAGTACGATTAGATTTGAAGTCGATTCTTGGATAATTGATGATTTCAATCAAGTGAATCATTTATCTTAGTCCTATTAAGCTTGGTTAGAGTTAACAAAAATATGGTTGATATTGAGGAGCTAATTATAGAAAGAAGGAAATCATGACTAATAAGACGGCATTGATATTAGGGGCTACAGGTGTGGTTGGCACCCAGCTGGTTAAAGAACTAAGCAACAGCAAAATTTATAGAAAAATCCATTTGCTGACAAGAAGGGAAATGAAATTCACGGAACCCAAGTGCACAGTACATGTTGTGGATTTCGAAAATTTATCCAAGTATGCCGATTTGTTCAACGTCCCAGATATTTTCATTTGTTTGGGTACAACGATCAAACAGGCTAAAACAAAAGAAGCTTTTCGTAAAGTTGATTATGACTATGTAATCGAGGCCGCTAAAATGGCGAAGACATCCAATGTTGAAAAATTACTCATCATAACGGCCATGGGAGCCAATTCCAAATCAAAGTTTTTCTACAGTCGTGTTAAGGGCGATGTGGAAGGATCGCTACAACACCTGAAATTGAATACTGTACATATATTCCGGCCTTCCTTACTTCTTGGAGAACGCAAGGAGTTCAGGGCAGGTGAAAAGATTTCTGGTATGCTAAGTACTTTTGCTGAATTTGTCTTTGTGGGCCCATTACGCCCATATCGTGCAATAGAAGCAAACAAAGTAGCTGCTGCCATGTACGCTGCGGCCCAAACGACAGCAAAAGGATATCATTTTTATAATTCTGATGAAATAGAGAAACTTGCACAAAGAGTTACTATTAATTAGCGAAACGGGCCTCCAATATGCTCGTTTTTTAATTTGATAGTAAATTTTGTTCCCCGCTTAAAAGGAAAAAGGAATGGATGAACATTTGCTACTGAAAAAAGGTAGTGGAGTGTAATAAGCAATTAAAGTCAATCTAGAGAAATCCGTCATACTAATCTTCCGGATGATACTTGATTGTAACAAGGATTTCCACTACAATTTGTAGTGGGAGGTGGTAAAGGATGAATATTAAAAATTTTAAATATGATGAGGTTGGACTGAATCGTTTCTTTGGTCCATTGGAAGCTAATATCATGGAATATTTATGGGATAAAGATGAACAGAGCATAAAATCGGTTCAGCAATCATTGGAACTTGACAAACCTATCAATTTCAACACAGTAATGACCGTCATGAATCGTTTAGTAGAAAAAGGCATTCTTGAAAAGAGGTCTGAAGGAAGGCTTTCATTATTTCGCCCAGTTCAATCCAAAGCGGAGTTTTTAGAAGAGCAGTCAAAGAAACTGACTGAGAATTTGCTGGATGAATTTGGAGGGGCGGTCATAAGCCATATGCTAGATGCCATGAAAGACGCTGACCAAGGTTTAATTGAAAAATTGGAACAAAAAATTCAATCGTTAAAAAAGGATAAATTATGATGTGGAAAAGAAAGTCTTATTTTGTGATAAGCATGAGTCTTTTAATTGCCTGTGTAGTATGGTGCCAAATGGGAGCTTTTTTGGTACACATCTTTTTTGGTGTGAATATTAAAGCCAATTTTTTTAAATTTTGTTTTAGTTTATTCAAGGAAGATTCAGTATACTACTTTGTGGTCGTCACCCTGCTCAGTATAATAATATCCTACAGTATATTGAGCACCTTATTCAAAATTGGAGAGCAATATTTCTTATCCAGATGGTTTAAACAAAAGCTTTTTCTTTCCAAAAACATTGATATGACAAGGTCCATAAATGAAACATTCATCCGGGTCAACAATGATATCTTAGTTGTAAACGCTGAACAGCCTCTTGCGTTTACGCTTGGTTTCAGGCGGCCTTTCATTGTTTTCAGTACTGGTTTAATTCGATTATTGGATTTTGATGAGCTAGAGGCGGTAGTAGAGCATGAAGCCTTTCACCAAAAAAAATATGATCCACTGGTAATTTTTATTTTACAGTTGATCTCAGATGCTTTATGGTTTGTCCCACTGACAAAATGGTGTCATAAAAATTACAAAATAATAAGTGAATTATCAGCCGACGAAAATGCGATTAATAAAATGGGGACTGAATTAGGCATAAGTGCCGCTTTGTTGAAGTTAATTAAACATGGTTGCACTGATAAATCATATCCTGTCCTTGTCCATTTCTCCAATGAATCAGTTAACTATAGACTTCAGCAATTAATTGATCCCCATAAAACGATTCCTTTGAGGGCTGAAACTACCACGATTTTTGTTTCTATTTATGTTTTGGTTATACTTTTGGGAATGACTATAGTGATTGTCTGATGACTTTCACTTGATTTTTTTACCATTTTACACTACACTTTGTAGTGTAAACTAAAACAAAAGGAGATGTGTCATGAATAAACAAGAGATCGGTACCTTTTTATTAAGAGTAATGTTGGGAATTTCATTTTTCTTACATGGTTTGTCAAAATTCAAAGGTGGATTGGATAACACTTCAGGATGGTTTCAAAGTATAGGCATTCCGGGATTTATGGCCTATGTAGTCGGTATTATTGAATTGGTTGGAGGAATTGCGTTAATTATAGGTCTTGGAACAAGAATAATTTCTGCCCTCCTTGTATTCATAATGGCTGGTGCAATTGTTTATGTGAAATTCCCAGCAGGTTTTATGGGGAATGGAGAAGGTACAGGGTACGAACTGGATCTCGTTCTTATGATTATTGCACTTCACCTAGTATTGAATGGAAGCCGATTCCTATCTATAGACTCTAAGTTACCTAACCTTAAAAAAGGGCAAGATTCAGAAATGATAGCAAGTTAATACTAATAAACGATATCACAAAAAATTAAACACTTTTTTAGGCAGTCTTGAGGCATGAAACCGGCAATCACTGGGGTCATGCCTTTTTCATTTCACCTTGTTCTTGTTTGAAATGGTTACATGATTTGAAAAACCGATAATAAATCAAATCAGATTTTGGTAATCAAAAAATTTCGCCATGACTGCATTATCTGACATACTTTGCAAAATGACAATACTGCAAGGTTGAACCAATAATCTTGAAATTTTTTCAATTCAATCGTTAACAAACAAAAAAAATGATAGTTTTCAGTAAATTTTCATTGACGAACACATGTTCCTTGTTATAAAATACAGTCATGGGTAATAATGGTATAGTGGTTATTGCCACTGACCAGTTCAAAAGGAAGCTTGAAAATCTCTCAAGCTTTGTAAAAAAATTAAAGCAAAAGGAGCTATTTAATTATGACCATGCGATTATCTCCATATTTAATGATGAACGGAAATGCGAAGGAAGCGATCCAATTTTACGAAAAAGCATTGGATGCAAAAGTCCTTTTTAATCAATCTTTTGGAGAAATGCCAGAAAACCCGGAATTTCCTCTGCCAGAAGAAGCAAAGAATCTTGTGGCACACGCAATGTTAAAGGTTGGGGAAACGGACCTCATGTTTTCCGATACGTTTCCAGGTCAAACCAGTCAATCTGGGGATCAAGTCACGATCTGTATTTCAATTAACGATATTGAAAAATCAAAACGAATCTTTGAAAATTTGTCGCAAGGTGGAGAAGTGAAAATGCCATTGCAGGAAGCTTTTTTTAGCCCTGCTTATGGGATTGTATCAGACAAATTCGGTGTAACCTTTCAAATTTATACAGAGGGTCAACAATAATTATCTCTAGTAAAAATAATAGCAGCTGTTTTGGTGACTATTAGTTGCAACTGTTATTAGTCATAATGAACGAAACGGCTCCCATCGATTAACGTAGATTGCACTTGGTCATAATGTTACTACCAAAAATAAAAAACCAAGTGTAGAGCTACACACGAAAAGGAGCCGATATTATGAAGGATGTACAAAAATTTGTTGGTTTAGACGTATCTAAAGATTCAATTGCTGTTGCGATTGCTGATTCTGGTCGTGGTGAACCTAGATTTCATGGAACTATTCAAAATAAACCAGAGGATATTCGCAAATTGATGAAAAAGTTAGGGAAGCCCGAAAGCCTATTAGTATGTTATGAAGCAGGATCTTCTGGGTATGGAATTTATCGATTTCTTCTATCTATGGACATTGATTGTATGGTCGTTGCACCCTCCCTTATTCCAAAGCGATCGGGCGATCGTGTGAAAACAGATAAAAGAGATTCTATTAGATTAGCTCAGCTACTTCGCGCTGGAGAGCTTACTTCTGTATGGGTTCCAGATGAAGATCATGAAGCATTGAGAGACTTAATTCGTGCTCGTCATGATGCTCGTGAGGATTTACAAAGTTCTCGCCAGAGACTTGTTCACTTCTTACTTCGTCATGGAATACGTCCTCCGCAAGGAGTTCGAAATTGGTCCGTAAAACATCGTGAATGGTTAAAACGATTAACATTTGAAAGAGCTTCTCAACGTATTGTTTTTCAAGAATATCTTCATGCAATCAATGAAGTTGAAGATCGTATGAAACGTATCGAAGCTCAAATCCATGAAGAAGCCCTTCAAAGTGAACATGCACCTGTAATTCAAGCACTTCAAACTTTGAGAGGCGTCGCAGAAGTCACTGCGGTTACTCTAGTAGCTGAAATTGGTCAGTTTTCTCGCTTTTCTAACCCTAGACAATTGATGTCCTATGCTGGACTTGTTCCTAAAGAATACTCTAGTGGATCAACTCGTTGGCAAGGTTCCATTACGAAAACAGGAAATTCTCAAGTTCGTCGTTCTATTGTAGAAGTCTGTTGGTCTTATCGGCACCGGCCATCTCTTAAAGGTGAATTACTTAAACGTCAAGAAAATCAGGATCCAGAGGCAAAACGTATTGCTTGGAAGGCACAACACCGTCTTCATATGAAATATCATCGCATCTCCGCTAAAGGAAAAGGTGGAAAAGTGGCTGTGGTTGCTGTTGCTAGAGAGTTGCTTGGATTTATATGGGCTATTGCCTGTGAAATTGAGAATAAGCAAGTAAGTCAATCAAATGTTGCTTAAGACCAGATTGAAAGTAAGACTATGTAATAAAAGTGGTTTTATCGAAAAAGTAATGAAAATTGAAGATTTGGCTCGAAGGTAAACTCCCGGAAAGGAGAACCCTCATGTTCAACTATGCACTAGGTCTAAGGACTGAACGTGCGCCGTTAGTCCGAGGCAGCTCCGTGACGGATGGAGTGAAATGTGGTACCCAACCCACGCATATCAGTTTGTATACCACCGTCAACGTTTTTGCCTTCGTGCCAAGTTTTTAAGTTATCCTTATTCAACTTTTAGGATGGTATCCATTTCGGATTTAGCTTATCAAGGGAAAATGCGCCCTTGACAAGCTAAATCCAAAAGGATATTTGGTTTATAAGTTGAACAAGGAATATCTCTATTCATTGCTGAATGTAACACCATTTAAAACATTTGGGTGTGGTGGGTTGACAGTTTCGTTCATATCAGTTGAATAAGTAAATCCCAATCTCTCAGTGATATAAATGAGAAATTGGGATTTTTAATATTGGAATTTCCTTAACGTTGTTAATCCACGTTTTGCTTGCGGTACTCCTTATGGGTTATGATTCTTATCTCTTTTCATATGCAGCCAAAGATCATCCCGCCCGGTAGCATAGCATGTAAGTTACTTTACGTATATGTATAATGTAGGCGTTCATTCTCACTGTCCCTAGATCCTGGATTCAATCTGAATGTATATATATTGCTCTTAATAACCGAACCCCACCAGTGTATATCATGATTTACGTAGTTACCGATAATGGTTCCACACTTTTAACTTTGATACCTTATCGTTATCTCTCTGTGATATTCGTCATATATTCTTCATCTATTTGTTCTTTGTTTAGAAAATGGCTATGCTATTATTTAAAACATTGACATACAAATTAACCGCATTCTTTGTAAAAATATATTCCTTTTTAATAGGCTAATATCATTCGAAGTAACTTTACGTTGGTAATAAGGGGAAAGGGGGAACAACGTGAACACAGATCAAGCTTTCAACCTGTTAAAGGATGCAGGAGTAACAGAAAGCAGTAGTATACAAACTGTTAGACGCTGGCTTCGTGAGGGTAAGATTAAATATGAGGGAGGAAACGGGAATAGAAAAACTGGATACATCATGGATGGCACAGATCAAGCATTTGAAATGTTAAAAGATGCAGGAGTGACAGATAGCAATAGTGTACAAACTGTTAGGCGATGGCTTCGCGAAGGTAAGATTAAATACGCGGGAAATGGAAAGAGGAACACTGGATACATAAGCGATGACAAAGCTTCAAAGCTGGCTATAAATGATATTATAGATCAAAATAAGGACGAAATCATACACCGATTAAAATTAAAAATACAAGCTCAAGATAAGCATATAGAAGGAATCGAAGAACTTCATGAGACTGCAAAAAGAATATTGATTCAACAAAGGGATTTGTTCAAAAAGGAAGTTGCCATTCTAAAGAATGAGAAAAGTGAATTACAAAATGAAACAAAGGATTTATTAAAAGAAAATATTGAATTACGTAATGAATTGATAAAATTAAAAGAAAAAATCAGAAACAATTACAATATTGACTCCACTACTCAATCAAATGATTATAGTGAAAAATTAGGGCTTTCTAAAATGGCGAGCAACAAAGAAGTATTAGCAGAATATAAAGGGTTATTAAAAATAACTCATCCAGACCATAATGGCAACGCGAAGGTATTTCATTACATTAAGACTGATTACGATAATTTTAGAAAGAGCAACAAAGGTAAATGAATAGTGTTTAAATACATGCAGAGTATTTTCAAATCAATCTTAACGAAAATCCTGGGGTAAAAGCGTATTTCGAGACCCTTGATAGGCGAATCGATTGTTAGGATCAAGAGCGCTCGGAAATTTTTGTGTTCAAAGGGTCGGACCAGTGTTAAATTAGACTATTGATCATTCTTTTTTGATTTCATCGTTTGGCCATTTTAAAAAAACAGATGCCAAATGAACGAATAGGTGCCTTTGTTCATTTGGCACCTAAATTTGAGGACTTTAAAGTCTATCGTTTACACATTATCAAGCTGCAGACTATTTTTGTCTCCTCATCCATTGTGTTGCAACCCATTTTTCCCCAGTGATAACGGGCGCTCCACCATGTAAAGTTAGTTCGTTTATGTTTTTATCGTTATAGAAATATTCGAAATACACAGCCATCCCCTTTCGCGGGGACACTGAAAAATTCAGTTTAGGAAAAAAAGTTTCCCCTCCCTGCTCCACATCATTTAAGTACATGATGATTGTGCTAATTCTATTATTTTTTGCTGCTATACTTGAAGATGTAAAAAAATCAAAATGAGCTTTATACTCTTGACCAGGAGTATATTTAAGAATTTGAATACCATCTCCATGTTCAATGGGGACATTCATGATTGTTGATATCCTTTTTTCAATTTTGGTAATGATGTCATATTCATTTTCTTGGAAAAACATACTACTGCTTGTTCTTATCTCATTTACTTCGTGCGTAACTCCAATTTTGGAACGATGCATTTTGTCTTTTGACAATTCAATAAGACCGTCACATTCTTCGTCACTTAAAACATTTCCTAAAACTACAATTAGAGGTTCTTCTAATTTAGCAATTACATTAATTTCTCTGTCTTCCGTTTTGATTTTATTTCCAATATGATTAAAAATAGTTTGTTCTTTACTTATTTTATTATTCACTGTCAACTTTCATCGACTCCCAAAAGAATGAATTTTCCGAACAGTTCGTTTATCTTATTTCTGTAAGCGTTTCCTATGTTAATTATACCATGAACGTTGTTATATAACTGTTTCTTATTTCTGCTAACAGTGCTTCGTATTATAAGGTCGACCAGTAAAAATTACTGGTTGACCTGGTCCTTGACTTTAGCAAACTCTAATCTTTTACATAAAATATAGTAAACTCACAATATGCACAAGTCTCTTTGTATAGATTTTCATGTGTGTATTTTAACCAAAATCCTTACGTGAATTTATTTCCTTCTATTTAAATAAGAGTAAAAATGACGCTTACTTGCACACATTTTTGTGCAAGTTTTATCATTTTTCTATATTAGGACCAAGACCTCAATCGGACATTTTGTTGTAACAAAAGGAAATGTGCTGAAAGCAAGCGATCATTCAGATTGCCTCACAATGAATGATCCATATAATCAGAAGATGTTTCGTGATCTAAATAAATTGGTTTTTATTGGAAAAGTTCCTGGAACAAGCAAAGAAAATCGATCCTGAATCATATGAAGACTGGCAGAAAAATATCGATTTCTATACGAAATAGGAAACCTATCCGATAGGATGTCAATATGTGAAAATGGGTGCTTCAAAGGATTTAAGCGGGACAAGTATGGCAAAAATGCATGATGAATTCCTCACAATACCAATTATGTTGTACAAGCAGGAAAATTTAAAAGAGTAAAGTCGAGCCCTTAACGTAGAGGAGTTCGACTTTTTAGATTGGAATCTTTAAGCCTATAAAATTTGCGAAATGGGCGGTATAGCATTGTTACTCAAGTTCGTAAAAGTACACGTTCGTGAACGGAGGCGTTTTCTCCTGAACAGCCATTTTTAACGTTCGTAAAAGTACGACCAATTTCAAGAACTTACATTGACTTTTACGAATGTTTTGAATGCGTCATTTTTATTTTTTTAAATGAAATCGCTAATGTTTTTAGTACATTGTTTGTTTCTTCTTCGGTAATGCCTATGTTTCGTAAGGTATGATTTCTGACATACTCCACGTCAGTAAATTCTGCAGCTTGATTTAACTGCCTGTAGGCATGATTTAGGGGAAATGGGGTGTGCTCCCTTAATAGGGACTCTGGACGTTTTTGGCATAGCAATAGCCTCTGAAAGCTTTTCGCGATATACATATCGCGGATTTTTTTTGTTTTGCCTTCCTTGACCATGAGATCTTGTTTTGTTTGCCTTTGAGTTCCAGGATCTTTTCTGTGGTTAGTAAGGGCAGGTCCCCGATACGGAGACCGGTTTCACAGTATTCCCCACTCCTGTCCGACCAATGTGCATCCCTGATTATTTGAGACTCTTCAAAAAGGGTATAGAAACCAACTTCAAAGATATCGATGTAGTTGGTGTAGGGCGTATTCCTGCAGAAATCGAAACCTTTGCGTCGATTGTGCCTATGGGAACCAGCCAATCGTTGCAAATGGAACGGATGACTCATTAGAAATGTATCCAATATACGAAGTTTTACTCTTCTTGTACGGAGAGAGTAGTAGTGTTGCCTTAACCTCTACAAGGATGATAAGAGTTGTTGCTTTAGGAGCTAGTTAATAAAATGCCTAAACTATATCCATTGCAACATAAATCGTACTCTTAGTTATCACGCCTGATAACAATTTAATTAAAATTGGAGGGAGTAAAACCTCCCCTTTTTATTGTCTTTTCAAATATTAGATTAAGAGTTTAATAGTATAAATCCCCCCTTCAAAATCATCCATCATATATTTTGATATAAAGGGGAACGGAAAGGTATTTATGGAAAAACCTCTTATAAATTAGTCACTAAAAACGGGACCTGCTATACCCATTATATTAATCAAAGAAATTGTTGCTCTCATTTCTGACAGCTGGATTTTTTCAAGGAAAGAAAAAAGGAAATCGTTTTGGCTACTGAACCGGAAAAAGCTCACACGTTTATCCAAACCGTATATCGACCATTACACTAAAATCAAGGTAACTCCATTGCATATTAAGTGTAATGGAGTTATTAATTTGGCACTAACCGACAAGTTGCGAGGCTCGGCGACAGCCAGGTTGGAATTCTTACATGTACAGCCTGCTAGTCCCTGTTAAATAAAAATGGACTAATTGGGCTACTAACTAGACCGGAAGTTGTCCTATTGCATATAAAGGATTAATGAATGAAAAAAGGGAGGCAGCTTATGAAAATCCGAAAGGCCATTATTCCGGCCGCAGGCCTCGGGACCCGATTTTTGCCTGCAACAAAAGCCCAGGCTAAGGAAATGCTGCCGATTGTTGATAAACCAACGATTCAATATATTGTTGAAGAAGCAGTAGCTTCGGGTATAGAGGAAATTATTATCATAATCGGTAGAGGAAAAAGATCAATAGAGGATCATTTTGATAAATCTTATGAGTTGGAAGATGCACTTTTAAGAAAAAATCAGCTCGATATTTTAGAGGAAGTTCAGAATATATCTAGTTTGGCAAATATCTATTATGTCCGCCAAAAGGAACCGATGGGGCTAGGACATGCAATTCTCTGTGCTAAAAGCTTCATTGGAAATGAACCTTTTGCTGTTTTGTTAGGGGATGACATCATTATGTCTAAAACACCCTGTCTGAAACAAATCATCAGTGTTTTTGAGTATTGCAACAGTTCCGTCGTAGCTGTTCAGAATGTACCGGAAAAGGATGTCAGTAAATATGGAATTATTAAGCCAAAAGGGACAATGATTGAGCCTAACCTTTTTCATATCGATTCTTTGGTGGAAAAACCGAAAAGGGAAGAGGCTCCTTCCAGATATGCGATAATGGGGCGTTATGTTTTTAGACCTGAGATTTTTGAAACACTATCAAAGCTTCCGGTTGGACATGGTAATGAATTACAACTTACTGAAGCCATAAATGAGCTAAATAAGCAGCAGGCCGTATTAGCATATAACTTTGAGGGAAACCGATATGATATTGGTGATAAAGTTGGATTCATAAAAGCAACAATAGA
Source organism: Peribacillus sp. V2I11 (assembly GCF_030817135.1). Classification (NCBI taxonomy): domain Bacteria; kingdom Bacillati; phylum Bacillota; class Bacilli; order Caryophanales; family Bacillaceae; genus Peribacillus; species Peribacillus sp. V2I11. The sequence goes on from NZ_JAUSYW010000001.1 coordinate 5,022,513, forward strand.
CTTTGCTTTGCGCAGGGATGATATAAGAGACGAGGTACTTTCCTATTTAAGGGATGTAAATAAGAAAGAAAACCTTCAGATTATAAAGAGAGAGCTTGAATAATATGAAAATAGCTGTTTTGGGTACAGGTTATGTCGGGCTGTCCACTGGTGTTTGTTTATCAGAAATAGGGCATAGTGTCATTTGTATCGATACAAATGAACAGAAAATTAAAAATCTACGTCAAGGGATTTCTCCAATATATGAACCGGGTCTGGAGAATTTACTTGCTCAAAATGCTGCAGCGGGTAGACTGCTATTTACAACATCTCATCGAGAAGCGCTAAATGGTGCCGAGATTATCATCATTGCAGTAGGAACACCGCAAATGGAGGATGGGGGAGCAGATTTATCGTATATTGTGCAAGCCGCGAAGGATATTGCTGCGAACCTAGTACAGAGTTCAGTAGTCGTTATAAAAAGTACTGTGCCAGTCGGTACGAATGATTTTATTAAAAAAATTATGGAAGGACTTTGTAACGAAAAGGTCACCTTTAATATGGTCTCAAATCCTGAATTTTTAAGACAAGGGTCAGCCGTCATGGATACGATGCAAGCAGATCGAATCATCATCGGTTCTGAAAATGATGAGGCGTCTAAGAAAGTACAAGAAATGTATCGTCCGTTAAATGTACCATTTATACTAACAAGTATTAGAAGTGCGGAAATGATTAAGTATGCTTCCAATGCCTTTTTGGCGACTAAGATTAGCTTTATCAATGAAGTTGCCAATTTATGCGGAGTAGTAGGTGCAGATGTTAAAGATGTAGCAAAGGGAATGGGAAAAGATAAAAGGATTGGAGAAGCTTTTTTACAGCCCGGTATTGGTTATGGAGGATCTTGTTTTCCAAAGGATGTTAAAGCTTTGCTTCATACTGCCAAGTTAAACGGAGTACATTTTTCCCTGTTAAAAGAAACAGTAGCGATTAATGATTTTCAGCAGGAAATCCTTGTAACGAAAGCAATAAATCGCTTGGGGGATTTAAAAGGGAAAAAGGTTGCAATGCTTGGTCTTGCTTTCAAGCCAGAGACAGACGATATGAGGGAAGCGCCATCAATCAAAATTGCGCGTTCATTAACCAAACTTGGAGCAGAAGTGGTAGCTTATGATCCGGTTGCAATAGATAATGCGAAGAACATATTAGGGGATACAATTAGATTTGCAATCTCAGTCAGCGAAGCGACAGTGGATGCGGATGCTGTATTTATTGTTACCGAATGGAATGAATTTAGACATTTAGATCTGGAGACATTGATGAACACAATGAGACAACCGATTGTTTTTGATGGTAGAAATTGTCTTGAAGAAGTTCGAATCAGAGCGTGCAAGAAAATTGAATATTATCCAATAGGAAGACCAGCAATTGTTATTGGTATGACATAAAGCGAAAACATTTTCTAACACTTCATTAACTCGAACATGATTTTTTAAAGACATATATTAACTAACGATTCAAAGAGGGAGTTGTTAGTCTTAGGCGGGCAAACTGGCAATGCAGCACCTTTGATAGTTCTTGGGTGCTTTTTTATATTTCTTTAAACGGAAGAAAAATCTTCATCGACCATTAGAACCATAGATCAACGTCAACTATTAACATGTTGCATTATTATCATTGTTTGCAAATAAATCTTGTGTCATGGCACGAACTTCAATCCCCTTTGCATTAGGCAAACGCATACTCACTGTCATTTAGCTTTACTTTATGTTATTAGTCCATGCGTACCTATGGAGTCCTGCATAATATACTTGAAAAGGTCCAGGAAATTTGCTTACTATGCTTGAAAGGAGATCATTTATTTGAACACAGTTATGCATTTGAATTTAAGAGTAGACCCGACCCAATATATCTCACAGATTCGAGAAGTTCCTGATTATGATTATATTCATATGGTACGACAACCTAAGTATATGATAGATCTTTCCCTTTTAAATGAGAAGGTTCATTATCTCAATGAAATTTTCTCACCAAAAGAATATGTGGAAAAAAATAATATCTCCCTATTACATGCTCACCATGGGCAATTAGGGATGTTATTACTTCCTTTTAAAGAGGAAACAAACCTTCCGTTGGTAACAAGTATAAGAGGCAGGGATGCAACCCTAGCTAATCAGCCCATTGGCTATTTAGATAACATGAAAATGCTATTTGATCGAGGTGAGCGTTTTTTTCCAGTTTGTCAGTATTTAGCAGATAGGTTAATTGCTTGGGGTTGTCCTTCAGAAAAAATTAGAGTGCTATATGGGGGCGTTGACCTTAACGAATTCAATTACCGGACTCCACATAAAGGGGGCTCTCAAAACATTTTATCCATCGGTAGGTTGGTGGAAAAAAAAGGACATCACATCTTAATGCAAGCTTTTCAAAAAATCAGAGGTAAGTTTCCAAATGCAACCCTGACGATTATCGGAAGGGGGGAGCTTGAAGAATATCTCATTTCATTGGCAAATCAACTTAATTTAGGAGACGCTTTTCGTTTATTAAATCATCTTCCTAAAGATCAAGTACGAGAACAAATGACCAATGCTGATATATTTTGCGCCGCGAGCTTAGAAGCTGCCGATGGAGATGTAGAAGGTATACCTAATACATTAAAAGAAGCTATGGCGATTGGGGTACCAGTGATTTCGACCAATCATGCCGGCATACCTGAATTAATAACAAATAAAAAAGAGGGAATTTTAGTACAAGAAAACAATGTAGATGAACTGGCAGATGCTCTTGAATTTATGCTAACTAACAGAGAGATATGGGAAACATATACAGTAGCGGCTCGTCAAAAAGTCGAACAAAACTTTAACCTCGTCCAACAGCTTCAACAACAAGCTGAATTTTATGTTGAACTTGTAGCCCCTTATAAAGTAGGTAAACAATATTCAGTAACACCTCGCCAAATAGATAAAAAAACCCTTAAGGAGACTCCACAGCCTCAACAGCAAGGTAAGTATGATGGCGAAACATTAGCACCTAGAAAAAAAGCAGATTTAGCCAGAAAAGCCCTTTTTTATATGCAACAGCTTCAAAAGCTTCAAGAGCTTTCACAGCTTCGGCAGCTACAACAGCTTCAACAACTTCAACAGATTCATCAGCTTCAACAGCAGACAAAAGATAAGATCAAAGATGAACTTGTAGCATTTAATAAAAATGGAAAAAAGGCTAAAATTCAACAGAAAGCAAAAGGTAATGATGAAACAATGGCATCTAGTAAAAAAGAAAAAAAGGATCAAAAAGCCGAAAAAGTCAAAAAAGCCCTTAATAAAATTCAACGGTTTCAACAGACGGCCATAGATGAGCAGTTAGGAGGAGATCATGGAGAATTTTAGAACCATTACTGTAACCAAAGGTGAAAAATCTTTGGAAATTCACAATCCCACTACCTATTCGCTTATTGGAATGGGTGCTCAAGGTGCAGTATTTAAACTTTCAGAAGATAAATGTGTAAAAATCTATTCAGACCCGGTACAAGCGAAAATGGAGGAAAAAGCTCTTAAAGCTGGAAAAGATCTACCCTTTATGCCTTTGGTATATGAAACAGGACCAAACTATATAGTCATGGAATATTTTAATGCTCCAACCTTAAAAGAATATCTGAGAAATTGTACGTATATCCCTGATTCTATAGTAAAGAAACTACTCTATATATTAAGGGAATTGAAACAAGCAAAATTCACCATGATAGATGCCCCCCTACGCCATATTTTTGTCGTTGGTAACGAGGAACTTAAGGTGATTGATCATGTAAATTCCTTTAAAAGGATGCATCCTGTACCATTAAAATTATTAAGGGATTTAAAAATAATCCTTTTAAAGGACTCGTTCTTAGCCCAAGTGAAAAAGCTCGAACCGGACACCTTCAATGAGTGGGAGGATTATTTCAATCAAAATAGTTTGGACTTTAGAAACATTCCCGTCCTCTCGGGAGGGTCAGGGAAAGGAGTGAAAGTGGATAGCGCTATAACACAAACACTCATTGGAAAAGGGCATCAAGGTGCTGTTTATCGAGTGTCTGAAGACACATGCGTCAAACTTTACGGAAAAACTGAACATGCAAATCAGGAAAAAATGGTTCTTTTATCAAGTCAAGACTTGCCTTTTATCCCGAAAGTCATTGAAACAGGACCAAATTATATTTTAATGGAATATCTATTAGGACCAGATTTAAATACGTTTCTTAAAAAACAATCTGCACTATCTGAGGATATAACAAAACGATTACTCTATATATTAAAAACAATGGAAAAAATCGGGTTTCAAACAAATTGATGCCCCATTACGGCATATTATTATAACCAGGAGTGGTTTCAAATTAGTCGATCATGTGTACTCGTTTTCACGTGAACAAAAAAGACCTCTCGAGTTATTTAAAGACCTACGGGAAAGAAATTTTTTAGATTCTTTTTTAGAACAAGTGAAGGCGATAGATCCTGGTACGTATGCTGAATGGACAAAAACACCAATCCCATTAACTGAAAATGATAATACGCTTGTATAGTCAAAGTTATGTAACCTGGACCTAACGAAAAAATGTAAAAAGGTTTTACGCCTAAAAAGGAGCATATTAAAACCTGTGATGTTTTCGCATTCAACGGTTTTCAAGATCGTTTTAGCTTAAACTTCAACGTAAGTGTTAGTTCACAGCGGATATAAGAGTGGAAAACTCATAAGGCTTAAAGTGAAAAAGGATATCATGTCATTTGTGGATTACGAATAAAACGTAAGTCTCTCCCCAATGAAGATGTTGAGTTTGCCTCCTCTTTATATCCGTCATAATGAATTTTGTTCTGTTGGTGTAAAGGATCGAAAGTATCAATGTATAAATAATGCTTACTCAGTGTTCCGGAAGTGTCGAAATCCTATTGTAATAGAAAGGATTGGAATCAATACTATGAACATTTTAGTAACAGGGGCTGCAGGTTTCATTGGTTTCCATTTAACAAAACGTTTGTTAGCCCTAGATATCAATGTTATAGGAGTAGACAATATTAATGATTATTATGATGTTTTTTTAAAAAACAATCGACTCAAGATATTAGAAGAAAACCCTGATTTTGAATTCCATAAAATGGATTTGTCAAATAAAGAAAAATTAAATCAATTAGTTAAAGACAGAACGATTGATATAGTCATCAACTTAGCAGCTCAGGCTGGAGTACGTTATAGCATAGACAACCCGGATTCTTATGTTAATTCCAACCTAGTTGGGTTTGTGAATATCTTAGAGGTCTGTCGACAAAATAATGTAAAGCACTTAATTTATGCATCCTCTAGTTCTGTATATGGAGCAAATACTAATATCCCCTTCTCAACCAAAGATCCAGTGGATCATCCAGTAAGTTTATATGCTGCCACTAAAAAGTCTAATGAATTAATGGCTCATACTTATAGTCATTTATATAATATTCCAACCACAGGACTCCGTTTCTTTACGGTGTATGGTCCATGGGGGAGACCTGATATGGCTTATTACTCTTTTACTAAAAATATTATTGAAGAGAATACAATAAAGGTTTTTAATAATGGAGATATGAGAAGAGACTTTACTTATATTGATGATATTGTTGAAGGAATAATCCGATTACTTGATAAACCACCGGTTAATAATATTGGATGGGATAGAGCTAATCCTGATCCAAGTTCAAGCTATGCCCCATACAAAATTTATAATATCGGTAACAATAAGCCCATAAAATTAATGGATTTCATTAACACATTAGAGAAACTGATTGGCAAAAAGGCAAAAATAGAATTCTTACCAATGCAACTGGGAGATGTTAAGGAGACATATGCAGATATTGCCGATTTGCATGCTGATGTGGGGTTCTATCCTTCAACAACAATAGAAGAAGGATTAACTCATTTTGTGAATTGGTACAATAAGTACAATAAAAAAAGAAGTAGTGAAATTTACTAAGTGGGATATCAGTGAATAAAGAACAAGGAATCTCTACTTTAGTCAGTAAGATTAAAAAATATCAATCACCTCAACTTTGTTAATGATAACAAAAGAGGAGGTGATGTATCTAGTTTCCAATGACCAAATATTTCACGTGTTTTTTTTCCTTTGGGCATTTTTGATGGAGGTGCCAACATTAAAACGGCCCGGCTCTCTCTTGGATTTTAGCGCGCTATCCTTAATTCCTCAGTATGGAAAGATCCTTAATCAATAACTGCCCTTGATAAAGTCAGTTATAAATTATTTAAAAAGATAATTACTCTGTAAGGAAATTGAATTTATTCAGGTTACCGTGTACGATCCTACTTTGGAATCTGTTTGGCTAAGTCTAAAAAATACTTTCCAAAGGGTTTTCAAGTTTTATGGCGCTCAGCATACTGCTCTTGAGCTTCCTAGCTGTTATATTATATTTAGCGCTTATATTTATGGATGCATTTTAACTCACACGCAAAACAGGAATGATGGCGATTAAGAACAGCACTAATTTCCTCTTGGAGAATGCCCTAGTTTATGGAGCACTTCTAGTTGTCCACGCTCAAATGTGGTAGTTTCATACTCGTCCTCCATGTAAAAAGTTGTGTGGTAACTTCTATTTTACAAGAGGCAAGTAGGGCTTTTTTTCTAGGCGTCGCATTTAAGTCTGCAATTCATCTAATCTAAAAAAAGCAAGCCAGAGTAAAAACCAGTTATGTTAGCTTGCTTAAACACGATGAGTAAAGTAGCTTATTATGATTTATGCGTGTTAATGGCAGTTCTCTAATAATTTCCCCTAAAGCATTTTTCCCGGTGACAGATAAGAGGACATCATCTTTAAGTGAAAGCTCAATTTGAATTTCAAAGCGGTTAAATTCTGACACTTCTATTTCTAAAGAGAAACCAAACTCTTCCTCTACACTACCCTCAAAACTTTCTGCTTTGTTTTTTGGACCATCTACATCAAATACTGCTATTTCAAATTTGTCCTTCTTTTTTTTACTATTATTTAGAATGTTTACTACGACAGTGTGAAAAAGCTTGTCCAACGTAAATGAAGGGTCTAAGGAACCGTCACCATTCACGTTTTCAACAGGACCTGTTGAGTATAGTACTGACATAAAATTCAATCCCCCTTTTTATAGTAGAAATTTGACTTTCATCCATTATTTATATGAAATAATTGGAATAAATGTTATGGATAAATAGTGGAATTCGAGAAAAATGGTTAAAATTTATATAGATTAAGGTAAGCAAGATTAAATCTAAATGGTTTTCTTACACTGTTTGTCCTCTAAAAGTTTTATTACTTGAGCTGGAACACCATAAGCCAAGCTGAAGTCTGGTATGTTTTTTACTACCACAGAACCTATCCCGATTATACAGCCTTTTCCTATTTTTACATTTGGTGCTACAGAAACCCCAGTCCCTAATTCAGTTTTTGTTCCAACTGAAACATGACCTGCTAAACGGGAACCTGGTCCAATATTTACAAAATCACCTATCATACAATCGTGATCAACGCTTGCAGAGGTATTGATAATACAGCCTCTACCAATTCTTGTAGACGCATTAACTACTGCACCTGCATTTACAAAGGTACCTTCATCTATAGTTGCAGAAGGGCTAACAATAGAGTTCTTGTGAATAATAGAAGCGATGATTAGTTTCTTTTGTTCTAACTGTTCTAGCTTTTTTTCCCTGATGGTAATATCTCCAATCGCTACATGCCAACTATCAATAACATTTTCATGTAAATGAATCATTTTTTCTTCATCTAAAACGATGGGATATGGAAGGAAAAAGGGATGATTAGGAAGTGCTTTTGAAAAACACGTAACCTGAACATAATGACCGAAGGATTTAATGGCTTCAAGAACTACTTTGCTGTGACCCCCTGTCCCGATTATTCCCCACTTCATGTTCGGTCAAGATCCTTGAGTATTTGGAGAACTTCCTTCTGAGTAATTAGATTAACTTTATCTGATCGATAATCAGATAAGTATAATTTCTTGAATAGGGTTGTATCGGGGGAGTTAGGTGAAATTACATACATCTCTTCGTTTTCATACAAATTTTCAAGTTCCGATTCCAGTACTAATTCTTCGTATAATTTTTCTCCTTGTCTTATGCCAATGATTTGCACTGCAGGTTCTTTTACCTGTTTTTGTTTTGAATACTCTTTTAAACCAACTACTAGGTCTGAAAGCTTTAAAGCTTTCATTTTAAGAATGTAAATTTCTTCGCCCTCAGCATAAGCGCCTGCCTTAATAGTAAGGAGAACTGCTTCTTTGATAGACATAAAAAAACGTGTCATTCCAAGGTCGGTAATGGTCAAGGGATCTTGATTCATAAGCTGTTCAAATAGGAGAGGAAAGACAGAACCGCGTGAGCCGAGAACATTCCCAAAACGAACAGAAGAGAACTTTGTATGGTGATTATTTAATTTTAAATTAGCCTGCTTAAATAATTTTTCTGCTAAAAGTTTTGTTACCCCCATGGTGTTTGTCGGGTTGACTGCCTTATCAGTACTAATATTTATGACTTTCTTTACTCCATTATTTATGGCAGCTTCAATAATATTTAGACTCCCTAAAAGGTTTGTTTTTATGGCCTCATCTGGATTTTCTTCGCATATGGGTACCTGTTTCAATGCAGCAGTATGAAAAATATAATCTACCCCTCGGGATACATATTCCACTCTCTGAAAATCGCGAATATCTCCCAGTATATAATAAATGTTATTAAATTTTTTCATTCTTTTTTTCATTAAATATTGTTTGCTATCGTCTTTACTATAAATAATGATTTTTTTAGGAGAATATTTGACTAGTTCCATTACGATTTGACTGCCAATTGAACCAGTGCCGCCAGTAATGAGAATGACTTTATCCTGATAATGATCATATAGATCAGGATTAATATTTAAAGAAGAACCTTGCAAAATATAAAACCTCCTAATTAATAAGATTTGGTAAAAATTATCATTAATCATATTATGTAGATCTATAACAAAAGGCGTTAGTGAATTCAAACATTTTACAAGTAAATCTAGAAAAGGATTGGAAAGTTCCTTTTAATTGAAGAATAATGGAATGATAATATTTTCCTTGGATAAAGTATTTTATGAGAAATATCGAATGGAGGCATAGCATGGGGTACGCCTTTTATTGATAGGCTAGGTTTTTGGTGTGAGCAAAAATGACTTATCTTAATATAATAAAAAGACTTCAGTTTTTCGTTAAGTACAAAAACTCATAAAGAGTTGAATGACTAGAGTAAAAGCGTTGCCAATAGCCCCTTAAATTAAAACCATCGGGATCTTAGTAATTTTTAGAGGTTGAATCCAAAATAAATATTTTAGAATAAGCTCTTATTTAGATTAGAAAGGAGAATGTATGTGCAAATTCCATTATCTAAGCCTGATATAACTCACATAGAAAAGACATATGTAATGGATGTTTTGAATACAGGGGAATTAAGTTTAGGGAACAAAATTATCGAGTTTGAGCGGAAATTCCAAGATTTATTAAACGTTCCCTATGCAGTAGGAATGAATAGTGGTACTAGTGCTCTGCATGTTGCAGTTAAGGCATTGGGGCTTAAGGAAGGTGATGAGGTTATTACGTCACCGTATAGTTTTGTGGCTTCAAGTAATTGTTTACTCTATGAAGGAGTAAAGCCTGTTTTCGTGGATGTTCATCCTGATACAACCGTTATGGATGAAAGATTAATAGAAAAAGCAATTACAGATAAAACAAAAGCAATTTTAGTTGTCCATATATTCGGTCACCCTTGCAATATGGATGAAATTATTAAAATAGCCAAAAAATATAATTTAAGGATCATTGAGGATGCCTGTGAAGCAATCGGGGCTACCTGGAATGGCAGGCTTGCCGGAACCTTTGGAGATGTAAGTGTATTTGCCTTTTACCCCAACAAACAAATAACAACGGGTGAGGGAGGAATGTTAGTTACGAATGATGAACAAATATATAACATGGCAGCCAGTCTACGAAATCAGGGTAGAAGCATAAGCAATGAATGGTTAAGTCATGAAAGGCTCGGATACAATTATAGACTTTCAGATATCCATGCGGCTATAGGAGTTGCCCAAATGGAAAGACTTCCAGAAATCTTAAAAAAACGGGAGAAGGTTGCCGAACAATACCATAAGCTCATAAATGAATACCAAGTTCCAGTGATGTACTTAAAAAATCATCAACATGCAACGATTAGCTGGTTTGTATATCCTGTATTGCTTCCTGAATATACGAATCGGGATAAAGTGTTGGAAGAGCTTCTTAAAAAGGGCATTCAGTCAAAACCATATTTCCCATCGATACATTTACAACCTTTTTATAAAGATCTTTTTCAAACAAATGATGGTGATTTTCCAGTCTGTGAAATGTTGGCAAAACGATCTCTGGCAATTCCGTTTTTTAATGATTTAAGTGAAAAGGAACAAAAATATGTTATGACAACTCTGTTAGATATATTAACGAGGGATACTCAATGAAACTAGAATTAAAGCAAAGATTGATTGACCGTAACAGTCCAACATTCATTATTGCTGAAATCGGAGTAAATCATAATGGGTCATTAGAATTAGCTGAAAAATTAGTGGATGCGGCCATTGATGCAGGTGCAGATGCCGTGAAATTTCAAATGTTTGACACCGAAGAATTGACAACAAGACAAGCGGATTTAGTGCAGTACCAAAAAAAGACGAAGGAAAAAAACCAGTATGACATGTTAAAGAAATTAGAGCTATCATCTGTTGAATTCATAGATCTAAAAAATTACTGTGACAAGAAAAATATTATTTTTTTAGCAACTCCCTTTGATTTGAAGAGTGTTGATTTTTTAAACGATTTGGATATGTCCGCTTTTAAAGTGGGAAGCGGAGACCTTACGAACTACCCCCTCTTAAAACGTATTGTTGAAACAGATAAACCAATTATTCTTTCTACGGGAATGTCTTTAATATCCGAAATTGACCAAACTATCGCCTATTTAAGGGCATTAAAAGAAAATTTGCAAATAAGTATTCTTCATTGTACCTCCAGTTATCCAACTCCCGAGCAACAAATCAATTTAAAAGTCATTAGCGATTACTTAAAAAGATATCCTTTTGTGATCGGCTACTCGGACCACTCAATCGGGACCCATATTCCTATTGCCGCGACTGCTTTGGGTGCAAGGATTCTCGAAAAGCATATAACCCTAGACAATACCTTGCCAGGTCCGGATCATTTAGCTTCTATTGATATAAAGGAATTCAAGGAAATGGTTCAATTAGTGAGATTAACGGAAATATCCCTTGGTTCCGAACAAAAGCAGTTAACGGCAAATGAAAAAAGAGTGAAACCTTTAGTAAGGAGGAGCCTTTATTTAAAATCAAATGTCCCCATCGGAACCATTATTTCAGAAAATGATCTTATCGCTCTTCGACCGTTAGCTGGAATAGAGGCTAATGAATTTGAAAAAGTAATCGGGAAAGTCTTAAGAGTTCCAAAAAAGAAACATGAACCTTTATCGTGGACTGATTTCAATGACTAAAAAAGAAGTTCTTTGTGTTACTGGTACAAGAGCAGACTACGGAATCTATCGGCCCTTATTGCTTAAACTGGAGGAGAATTCGGAATTCGACCTCTCCCTTATCGTAACGGGAATGCATTTGTTGGGTGAGTATGGGGAGACCATACAAGAGATTAAAAAAGATCAACTAAGGATTTCAGCAACTCCTTCGATTTTAGTGAAAGGTGATAATAAGGCTTCCATGTCCCAATCGTTAGGGTTAGGAATCTTATACTTTACTGAGATTTTCAAGGTAAATAACCCCGACTTCTTATTGGTTTTAGGAGATAGAGGGGAAATGCTTGCTGCTGCCATCACTGCTCATTATTTAAATATCCCAATTGTTCATTTTCATGGAGGGGAAGTGAGCGGATCGGCTGATGATTCCATTCGTCATGCGATCACAAAATTAGCACATCTTCATTTTGCTTCTACGGAAAAATCATACAGGACCTTACTCCGATTAGGTGAGGAAGACTGGCGGATACACGTGATAGGCAGCCTTCGAAAAACTGAAATTAATCAGGTGAAAAATCAGTCCATTTCTGAAAATGAGTTGTTTAGGAAAAAATATTCTATTCAATCTAATAAAAATCTCCTGATAGTGGCCTTTCATCCGGATTCCCGTGATGCTGTCCCTGTTGAAAAACAAGTGGAGACTCTACTTCGTTCATTAAAACCAATTTGTCATGAACAATTAATCTTTATTGGGGCAAATAGTGACGCTGGAGGGGATTTCTTTAATCAAAAAATAAAGGAATTTTGCCACTTTAATAAAGCTGCAACATCTTTTTATCATTCAATACCGCAAGAGGATTATTTGTTTCTTTTAAGTCAAGCGAACGTATTGGTTGGCAATTCCAGTAGCGGATTGATAGAAGCGCCCTTTTTTAATCTCCCGTATGTCTTAATAGGAAATCGGCAAAAGGGAAGAGAACGGGGGAGTAATGTAGTAGAGACTCCCTATAATGAGGGCCAAATTATCGCAGCAATAAAAACTGTTTTGCTAACGGAAAAGAAAATTAGTTCAAACCCATATGATACTGTAAAATGTCCGGAAACCCAGGTTATTAAGGTGTTAAAAGAAACGACGCCTGATAAATGGATGTTAATCAATAAAAACTTTAAAAATTAATACAAGGGGAGGAAGCAAAGCCTTTCCCTATAAAAATTAAAACTTCTCTGTTAAAAGCCCCTTATTGCTTGGACCCTTGACTTAGTGTAGGAAATACCTGAAATCGATAAAGTCTTTATAAAAGGAAATTTCTAAACACGATTGGAAAGGACTTCAATTAAAAATCTATCCTTTTACTCGTGGTAGTTATAAGCAGAGTATTAAAGTTCATGTAAAAATAGTCCAAACTTCATCATGGTTTGTATTTTGACTACAGTATAAAAAATGATTAGACCTTTATTAAAACATGTAAACTTCTTCAGGTTAACATGTAAGGAGAACAAACTATATTTATGAGCAGGAGGATTATTTAGTGTTTGGTGAAAATGAGGTGAATAATTACCATTTATTGAAGTATTCTGTATTGTATGATTTTTTTGTTAGCTTTTCTTCGATAAAAATTTATGGCTTACCAATAGCACAATGTTTAGCGGCACAATTTTTAGTCCATATAAAACCATTTGTTGATAAGAATCAGGTAAATCAAAAATTCATTAAAAAATTTCGAATGCAAAAAAACTTTGAGACAATGGGGGATATTAATAAAACACTATTAGCCTTCGATAATATTTCTCAAGTATCGATTCAAAAAAATAAGAAATCAATGCTGCTTTCTGATGATTATTATGCGTTTGCGGTTGATCAACTAAAAGAATACGAAGTCACATTATATGGTGTTCTTCATAATGAAAATCATACTAATCTACCAAAGCAGTTTAAAAATTATCTATTTAGGGAGGAAATAATGAAAGTTAATAACCAGGTGGTTAAGCAGAAACAAGCCCTTTTAAAAAAACAGGCGGATGAAAAGGTAATGAACCTATCGCAGCATTATTACTTCAGTACACCGTCATTTAAACAATGGTTTTCAAAAGCGTGTATTAGCATCGTTAAATGGGTTTATATTTTAGACAAGCTAATTTTAAAGACGAGACCATCTGTGATTATAATTCCTTCCGAAGCAAGTCTTTATGGCTTTATACTTGGACTACTTTCGAAAAAATACCAAGTTCCATTTGTCAATATGCCAATTTCAGCAATTGGAGATCGTTCCATAATTCCTTCGAGAGCCGACTATTATTTTGTCTGGGGACAAAATCAAAAAAACTGGTTTATTAAGCGAAAGATTAGAGAGGATACGATCACTGAAACTGGAAATGTGAAATTTTATTATGAAAAGAAAAAAACGGCTATTTTAAAAGAATCCCTTTATGGAAAATTTAACATTCCAAGTAATCATTATATCTTAGGTTTCACATCACAACCGTTTCAATCAAATGATAAGATTGAGGAATGGATAGATGCAATTCCGAATAATCTCCCGATAACCATATTAATCAAAAAACATAGGTTTGATCAGTACAAATACCCGTCAATAAACAAAAATAAGAATGTTAAAATCCTACCTAGCCATTATCCATTATACGATTTTTTATATAGTGTACATTGTTTAATGACCATCTCATCCACTACTGCATTTGAAGCTGCACTCTTAGATAAACCACTGCTAATTCTTCAACCTAGTATACCCTACCATTATGTAATAAGTAATAATCAAAACAATACTTATTTTGCACAAGCTCAAGCAGGGGAAGTAATAGAAAATGAGACAGAATTAATTCAAGCGGTAACAAAAGTAACAACGGATCCAAGCTATGTTGGCCATTTACTAAAGAAAGGAAAAAAATTTCTGTCAGAAACAATTATTACTGTAGATCAGGCACCTATTTTAGCGAAAAATAAAATAGAAGAAATTATTATGAAACAAACATAATTGGTAGCCTTATTTGGTTGGGGATTCGTAAAAAAGGTAAAGTGAATCTTCAGGGGAGGAAAGTTGGGAATTTAGCAGTAATAACAAATAATAAGGGATCCATATCTCAATCGTTAGGATTAGGAATATTAAATTTTTGTAAAAGTTTAAAGTTAAAGAATCACGATTTTCTTGTTATTTTTAGAGGATAAAGGTGAAATGCTTGTTGCTTCAATCCAGCCTATTATTTAAATATCCTCATCGTCCATTTTCATGGCGGTGAAATTAGCAGATGATTCAATACATCATGCAAATTACAAAATTTGCACACATACATTTTGTAACTAGTGAAAAATTTATCGTACTTTACTTTAATAATAGCTAAAACCAGTGGGGGGTGAACAAAAATGTATAAAAACAAAAAGATTATTGTTTTAGTACCAGCAAGGGGAGGAAGTAAAACAATCCCCTATAAAAATATAAAACTACTATGTCAAAAGCCTCTTATTGCTTGGACCCTTGATTTAGTGAAGGAAATGCCTGAAATCGATAAAGTTGTCGTATCTACTGATGATGTAAATATTTCAATCGTTTCTCAATATTATGGAGCTGAAGTAATAGAGAGACCTGACCAATTATCAACAGATGATTCTATGTCAATAGATGTAGTCAAGCATACAATGGATGTAATGAAAGAACAGGAAGAAACCTATGATATTATGCTCTATTTGGAACCTACCTCTCCTCTTCGATCAAAAGAAGATATCTATGATTGTTTAGATCTTCTCATTGAAAATAATCAAGGGTATACATCAGTAGCAACTTTTTCAAAGGCTGAATTAAATCCAATAAGGGCCTGGGCTTTAGATGGTACAAGTACAAAAACATTTATCGAACATGCAAATCCATTTTTGCCTCGTCAAAAGTTACCCAAAGCTTATCAGCTGAATGGTGCCGTTTATGCTTTTTATCTAAGCACAATAAATGAAGAAAGTAAAATTTTTCTTGATCAAAATACAGGTGGAATTATTATTCCGAAAGAAAGAGCCGTAGATATTGATGAAGAAATAGAATTTTTTTTAGCCGAAATGCTCATGGAAAGGAGAAGAAAAAATGAATAATAGTATTGAAAATCTATTTTCTCTTAAAGGGAAGGTAGCTTTTGTGACGGGTGGGGCAGGTTACTTGGGAACTTCTATAACCGAAACACTTGTCGAGTTAGGGGCAAAAGTAATAATTGGAAGTCGTAACTTTTCAAAGTGTGAAGAAAAATGTAAAGAATTGGAAAGTGAATTAAATGTAAAAGATCAGCTGTTTGCAATGGAAGTGGATGTGACTAATTCAACTAGTATAAGTAACGTTTTTAAAGATATAGAAGAGAGCTTTGGACAACTAGATATTCTTGTTAACAACGCTTGGTCAGGAAATAAAAATTCATTTGAAAGTATTTCAGAAGAAGATTGGCAATACGACATAGATATGAGCTTATCCTCTGTTTTTAGATGTGTAAAAACAGCTTTACCATTATTAAAAAATTCTAAAGGAGTCATTTTAAACATTACCTCTATGTATGGACATACTGCTCCAGACTATAGAATTTACGATGGTGCAGAATTAACAAACCCACCTAGCTATGGAGCTGCAAAAGCAGGTGTGATACAACTGACAAAATATATGGCTAGCTTTCTTTCCCCCTATCAAATTCGAGTAAATTGCTTAAGTCCAGGTCCTTTCCCTCATCCAGCTACACAGAAAAATAAGCAATTTCTGAAACAACTTGAAGAAAAAAACCCTTTAAATAGAATAGGTGAACCTCATGAAATTAAAGGAGCGGTGGCTTTACTCTGTTCAGGTGCTTCAAGCTATATAACGGGACAGAATGTATGTGTAGACGGGGGATGGGCCGTTTGGTAACAAAACTCGGCATAATAGGGTTAAGTCCTGGAAACGGTCATCCTTTTTCTTTTTCAGCAATCATCAATGGGTATGACGATGGAAAAATGAAAGAATCAGAGTGGGACGTTATTTATAGATACTTGAACACAAAGGATTTATCCGATTTTGGAATACTTGATGCAATAGTCACCCATTGTTGGACACAGGAGGAAGAGTCAACAAAAATATTGGCTGGAGCTTGTAATATTGATCATGCCGTTAAAAGAATAGAGGACATGATTCCGGAAGTAGATGGTGTCATCATTGCAAGAGATGATTATGAATCCCATTATCCGATTGCGAAGCTTTTTCTTGAAAAGGATATTCCTGTATTTATTGATAAGCCCTTAACCTTGAATGTAGAGGAACTTTCATATTTTATCCCGTTCTTAAAAACAGGGAAGTTAATGAGTTCTTCTAGCTTTAGATTTTCTGATGAAGTATGTACGGCTAAAAAGAATGTTCATCATGAGCAATTGAATTTTTTTAGAGGTTCCATTGTGAATGATTGGGAAAAGTACGGTGTTCATTTAATTGAAGGTTTTTCGACTTTAACGAGTTTTGAGCCAACAGTGGTTGAATATCAACCTGGACCAATTGATTCTTATTTAATTTACTTAATGAATCAAGAAGTGTTACAGATTAATTGCCTAGGTAATATGAACCCATTATTTAAAATGGAAATATTTAATGAAAATCAATATATTACATTCGATGTCAAAGATAACTTTTCCATGTTTAAAAGGATGTTGTGGCACTTTATACACTCTATCAAAACAAGAAATCCTGTTATAGAAGCCCGAGTTACTGTTAATATTATGAAGGTTTTAATTGCTGGTAACATCTCAAAATCAGAAAAAAGGCCGGTGACAATTGATGAAATTGGACTATACTAATCTTTTTTCTTTGAAAGGGAAAAATATCGTTATTACAGGGGGACTGGGCTATCTAGGGAAAGAATGTGTAAAAGGATTTGCGCAACATGGAGCCAATTTAGCGATTGTTGATCTTGATAAAAAAAAGACGGAAAGTTTCGCTAAAGAAGTTGCGGAACAATATAATATTAAAGCAATCGGAATATCTTGTGATGTCTCAGTTGAAGTTGAAGTCCAAAAAATGATCGAACAAGTAACGAATGTTCTAGGAAACATCAATGTACTTTTTAATAACGCAGCTACCAAGTCAAGGAACCTAGATGCCTTCTTTGCCCCATTCGAGGATTATTCTCATGAAGAATGGAAAAAGATCATGTCTGTAAATTTAGATGGGATGTTCTTAGTGGCGAAAAATGCAAGTAAGCAAATGATGAAAAATGGAAAAGGTGGTTCCATCATTCAAACCGCCTCTATTTATGGTGTAGTCGGACCAGATCACCGGATTTATGATGGAGCGTACTTTTTGAATCACAAAATTAATTCACCCGCTGTATACTCAGCTTCAAAGGCAGGGGTAATCGGATTGACAAAATATTTAGCTACTTATTTGGCTGAACACAATATACGCGTCAATACATTAACTCCCGGTGGACTTCAAACAGGACAAAACGAGGAGTTCATCCATAATTACTCGAATAGAGTCCCTCTTGGTCGTATGGGTTTAGTTGAGGAGATGGTAGGAGCCGTTATATTTATGGCTTCAGATGCTTCAAGTTATATGACGGGGCAAAATATTATTGTAGACGGTGGATTAACAGCTTGGTAAAGAGGGGTCTTATAAATGTATGGTGAAATGGAAGTAAATGATTATCACTTGCTAAAATATTCTTTGTTATATGATTTTTTTCTGTACTTTTCTTCCGTGGAAATTTACGGCTTGCCAATAGCGCAATGTTTGGTAGATAAATTTCTTGTGCATATTCAACCATTTGTTGATCAGAATTTGGAAAATCAAATGATTATTAGTCATTGTCGTAAGCAACAACTATTCATGACGATGGGGGATATTAATCAAAAATTAATAGCCGTTGCGAACATTTCTACGGTAATTATTAAAAAAAACAAAAAATCTATACTCCTTTCGGATGAATATCATGCTTTTGCAGTTGATCAGCTAAAAGAATACCAAGTGACATTCTATGGAGTTCATCCTAATAAACATCAAAATAATCTCCCAAGCCAGTTTGAAAGTTTCCTATTTAAAGATGAAATGTTGAAAATTAATGGTCAGATGGTTAATCAACAAAAAAGGCTTTTAAAAGTACAGGTGGATCAAATGTTAAGCTCTAGCCCCCCTCATTATTACTTTAGCACGCCATTATTTAAACAATGGTTTATAGCAGCCTGTATGGGGATCATTAAGTGGGTCTATATTTTGGAACAATTAATTTTACAAACGAGGCCAATGGTAATTATAAACCCTGTAGAGGCAAGTGTTTTTGGTGGAATTCTTGGGCTGCTTTCAAAAAAGTACCAAATACCATATATTAACATGCCCATCATGTTAATTGGAGACCGATCAATCACACCTTCTAGAGCCGACTATTATTTTGTATGGGGGAAAAATCAAAAAAACTGGTTATTAAGTCGAAAGATTAAACCAGAAAAGATAACTGTAACCGGAAATATAAAATATTATTATGAGATGGAAAATCATCCTACTACAAAAGAATCGTTTTATGAAAAACACAACATACCGAGTAATCATAAGATTCTTTCATTTACAACTCAACCATTTTTAAATACAAATGATAAACTCGAGCAATGGATGTTAGATATACCAAGTAATCTTCCTGTGACTATATTAATCAAAAAACATAAAAACGATAAATATGAATATCCGTTAATAAGGAAAAACAAGAATGTTAGAATAGTATCGAATGATGATCCTTTATACGAATTTTTATTTCATATAGATTGTTTGATGACCATATCCTCTAATACCGCAATTGAAGCTGCTCTTTTTGATAAACCGCTCCTCATCCTACAACCTAACATTCCCTATCATTATCAATTAAACCACAATCAAATCAATGCGCACTTAGCAAAAGCTCAAGCTGGAGAAATTATAAATAATGTGACTGACCTAATTCAAGCTGTTAAAAAAGTAACCACCGAGCAGAGTTATGTAGATCTTTTAATAAAAAAAGGAAAAAAATTTCTGACAGAGACGATTTTAACCGTGGACCAGGCTCCTATTCTAGTGAAAAATAAAATGGAAGAAATAATATTGAAACAATCGAAATCATAAATGGGAGGAGAGCTGAAAATATGTTTAAAGTTTTAATCATAGGTAGCGGAAATATAGGATACAGACATTTTGAAGGACTGCTCAAGACAGATTTATCTCTAAAGATATATGTTATGGATCCAAGCGTTGAAGCTTTAAATCTCGTGCAAAAGTGTTATGAGGATTCTAATCCAATAGAGAAAACTTGTTATTTTTTCGAATCTATAAAAGATATTCCAGGTCAAATGGATCTATGTATCATTGCTACCAGCTCAAAAGTTAGATTGGAAGTTGCAGAAACCTTATTAAAAACTACTTCAGTGAAATATTTGATTTTAGAAAAAGTGCTATTCCAAAAAGAGAGTGACTATGATCAAATGTCATCTCTTCTTAAGGAATTCAATGTAAAAGGTTGTTGGGTGAATTGTCCCTTACGAACGATTCCAATATTCAGGGAATTGAAAGAGAAAATCAAAACTAGTTTAAGCTATTATATTGAATATAGTAATTTTGGGATTGGTTGTAACAGTATTCATCAATTGGATTTATTCTCCTTTTTGACAAATTGTCTGGACATGAAGATTGAAACGAGTAAATTGGAAAATGTAGTTGAGAGTAAAAGAAAGGGATATTTAGAGGTTTTGGGAGTATTGACAGCTTGTACGAATAAGGAAGATACATTGATCATTTCATCAAGTAACCAATCAAGTCTTGAGTATGTCATGAAATTGAAATTTAACGAAGAAATTTGGACGATATTCCCTTTGTTGGAGAAAATCACGGTAGAAGACACTCAAAATAATGAAATTATAGAAAAGGTTATCAACTATCCAAAGCAAAGTTCGATTACCTCTCTCATAGTAAATGATTTATTATTACTTGGAAAATGTTCTCTTCCGGATTATGAGACATCTAAAAAACTACATGTAAACTTGATTAAAAATCTAAATACTTTCTTCTCAAAGGTTCTAGGTCATAGGGTGATAGAATGTCCAATCACTTAAAACCAATACTTCTTGTAGGCGCAGGGAATATGGGCTCTGAGTATGCAAAAGTTTTAAAGCAAATGAATCAATCATTTCATGTATTCACAAGATCTGAAGAAACAGCTCTTCATTTTCAAGAGTTAATAGGAAAGCAGGCTTCATTTGGAAATCTAGATCAAATATTGCATGAAAAGCATTCATATGATAGGGCAATCGTGGCCGTTTCCGTAGAACATTTAAAAGAAGTCGCCATTACGCTTATGCAAAATGGTGTTAAAGAAATCCTGCTTGAAAAACCAGGAGCAGTTAGTGGTGATGAATTAATAGAATTGCAGGCAGTAGCTCAAATATTTAATTCAAAAGTATTTATTGGGTACAATAGAAGGTTTTATGAATCGGTTAACAAGTTGCTTTCGTATGTCACAGAAGACAATCCTATTCGCTCTATACATTTTGATTTTACAGAACTTAGCAAGCAAATAGAAAAAAGTAAAAATACAAATGAAGTGAAGAAAAATTGGCTAATTGCCAATTCTTCACATGTCATCGATCTAGCATTTTTTATTGCTGGAAAACCAAAAGTAATACAATCTTTGTCCACAAATCATCTAGCTTGGCACCCTGATGCGGCTATCTTTACAGGCTCTGGAATGACAAACAATGATGTATTGTTCAGTTATCACGCGAATTGGAAATCACCAGGTAGATGGGGAATTGAAGTAATGACTGACCAATACAAACTTATTCTTCAACCGCTCGAACGATTATATATAATGAAGCACAATTCCTTTCATATAGAAGAAATATCCCTCATAAAACATCATGATACAGAATTCAAACCTGGTCTTTTTAAACAAGTCCAAGCTTTTCTTACTGATAAAAGGCACTTAGTCGATGTGTCAGAGCAGATACAATCCGTTAAAAGGGTATACAACTCAATATTATTTGGATATAAACAAAAATAGAGTAATAATATTTGTGAAAAACACTTATAGGATGCTATTTTCCCTCAAAGTTAATATGGAGGGTGAAGGTGGAAAGGGAAATGCCATACAAGGTTCTTGATGGCTTGGGTCAGGATAAGTGAATATATGATTGGTTTGATCGCTAGGGAGGGTATAACTAACAACTATGAAGCTGAATCGACGGCTATGCTTTTCTTCGCTAACGAAAGGGATACTTGTCTCAAATGAAGCATTTTAGGGCAGGTCTTATTTTGGCTTACCGGATCAGTTTCAGGGAGGAATCTTGATAAATTAACAGCGGTTCTATCTTATTTGGCTAGTGGGTGGACTCTTTATATTCACCATTGAGAGACATAGAAAAACCCGAATAAGAGGGCACTTTTTTATTAGTATCTATTATTCGGGTATATAACAATCGCACCATAAGGTCATGTGCAAATCATAATACATGTTCACCCATTCTTCAATCCTTTCAATGAAACTTAAAGCTGAAGAATTTTAATTTTAGAGTGATATAGGGAATGTATAAATGCAACGAAATAGTTGAATTTTGTAACACATCTTAGGGTGATATATTTTCCGGAAAGACTACCAGGCTCCCAATTAGCGAAGGAAAGTCTACTTTTTTTATAATTAGACTTTTGCCATTCAATCTTTACAAAAACTACACAAATTCTTAAATGAATCTTAATAATAGGTTTGCATGTAGACAATAGTCCAAACAAAAAAGAGGACTAGTTCATTTATTATTAAAAAGGTTTACATTACCCAATAATTATCATTTAAGCAGAAAGGGAATGGGCTACATTGAAGATTTACGCAAGCAAGCTTGCAGGAAAAAGGCCAGTCATTTTAAATGGGCAAAATTATTAGTATTTAATCCACTTGGGCAGATTTCATTACAAATTTGAACAGATACAAAAGTATGGGGATTACCAGGGGGACTATGGAGTTAGGAGAATAATTATCGAAGGGACCTTGAAACCTGATGGTAAGGAGGAAGTGCTGTACAATTCTTTCCAATCAATCAGCTGCAAAAAGAAATGAATCCCGATATCAAAAAAGAAATTTATAATTATTCAAGATTTCGTAATTGAATTTTTTCGAAACCAGCCGTATTTTCGCTCTCCTTCCAAAGAATAATGAAGTAAATGACGCTCTTACCAAAGTATTGGTTGGGTATATAAATGAACCAACCTACATTGGAAGGGGGGGGGATAGTTGGCTATTCTACAACTCCGTTGCATGATGGAGAACTATTGGATACTTTAGGAACGATGGCTTTTAGATCGACCCCGTACTCAATTGATCGCCTACAATGTCTACTAAGGTTAAAGAGCGAAGACGGGACAAACAAAGCAAAACTACAGGCTTGAAGGAGCTGTTTTTTCATGGACTGGAAGTCTTTCTATACTATTTGGACAAGTTACAGAAATTTAGATAATGAAATGCGTTTAATGCTCGAAGAAATGAAGGATGATGAGATAGCACTTGAAGACGCCTTTTATAAAAATTTGGAATTCGGGACGGGTGGTATGCGAGGGGAAATTGGTCCAGGTACGAATAGGATGAACATTTATACCGTGCGAAAAGCGACTGTAGGACTTGCTGAGTATATTCAATCGTTTGGAAACGAGGCAAAATCCAGAGGAGTCGTAATTGCTTACGATTCAAGATATAAGTCTCCCGAATTTGCATTGGAAGCAGCCAAAACTTTGGCAACAAAAGGAATTAAAGCTTATTTATTTGATGAATTACGGCCTACCCCTCAGCTCTCTTTTTCCGTACGTAAGCTAAGTGCATTTGCCGGTATCGTCATTACAGCAAGCCATAATCCGCCTGAATATAATGGGTATAAAGTGTACGGATCAGACGGGGCACAGCTACCTCCTGAAGCGGCGGATCAAGTCATTAATTATGTGAACGCGATGGAAAGTGAGCTTTCCATTGTAGTGGAGGAAGAAGAAATCCTAAAGGACAGAGGGCTCATTCAAATCATTGGGGAGGAGTTGGATACTGCTTATAATGAGCATTTGCTCACTCTTCCGGAAGATCCAAAGTTAGCAGATGAAATTGATGTAAAGCTCGTGTTTACACCGCTTCATGGTACAGCCAATAAATCAGTAAAACGTGCTTTACATGATCTAGGATATCGAAATGTCCATATTGTTAAAGAACAGGAAATGCCCGATGCTAACTTTCCTACTGTTAAAGTGCCCAATCCAGAGGAACATGCTGCTTTTGAATTGGCCATCGCGCTAGGAAACCGTGTCGACGCTGATTTATTGATTGCCACCGATCCGGATGCGGATAGGCTCGGAATTAGCGTGAAGAATAATGCTGGAGATTATGTCGTATTAACAGGCAACCAAACAGGAGCTCTCTTTTTGGATTATTTAATTTCACAAAAACAAAAGAAAGGGACGCTTCCTGAAAATGGAGTCGTATTAAAGACCATCGTTACTTCAGAAATAGGACGGGCGATTTCTGAGCAAAATGGTTTAAAAACCGTAGATGTTTTAACTGGATTTAAATTCATTGCTGAAAAAATCAATGAATACCACACGAGTGGAGAACATTCTTTCCTGTTTGGCTATGAAGAAAGCTATGGATATCTAATCAAAGATTTTACTCGAGATAAGGATGCCATACAGGCTACTATTCTGGCAGTGGAAGTCTGTGCCTATTACAAAAAGCAAGGCAAAACGATGTACGAAGGTTTACTGGATGTTTTCGATAAATATGGATATTACTTGGAAGATTTGCAATCGTTGACTTTAAAAGGAATTGAAGGTGCCAAGCAAATTCAAGCGATTCTCAATGAATTCCGTGAAAATCCACCAGATCAAATCTCTGGTCATCAAGTAGTGGTACAAGAGGATTATCTCAGCAGGAAAAAATACATGTTTGCGGCAAATAGGGAAGAGGCCATCAAGCTCCCAAAATCGAACGTATTAAAATACTTTCTTGAAGATGGCACATGGGTATGTTTACGACCTTCGGGAACAGAACCTAAAATTAAATTTTATTTCGGTGTTCAAGGAAGCTCGATGAAGGAAGCTAAAGGGAAATTATCCGCCGTTATGAAAGACTTTATGAGAAGAATAAATAATATGCTTTAAAGAATGACTCTTATTCTGAGGTCATCGTAAAAAACTAGGGTCAGCATTCATTATGTAAAGAAATGCGGACCCTTTTTTGTCTATCAATCCAAATCTAGCACCCAGCCTTTTTTCTTAAAAATCAACAGGGTACTTATTCGAACATGGGGTGGGTATAAGGGTGTGTGTGTGGTAGGGTATCTGTGTCTGATGCTGATATTTATTACTATTCGACACTAATTGGAATATTGAGCATACAATATACTATTCCAATCCAATTCTCCAAATCCCCCCTATATAGTAGCCTTGCTGATACCGTATGACGTTACGTAGTACAGTTGTACAGGCCCTAGGATCGGCCTTATGAAAGGTGCTAAATAGGGAGGTTTTTTAAAAGGCACCTTATTGGCACTCATGTTGAGGCCATCCCCTTTAAGAAAAGAACTTTAAAAGATGAAGTCTTAAAAAGTAATACCAGAACATTAAAATACATAAAATCGAACATTCAAACAAAAGAAAATTCCCATATTTAACTATGGATATTAATGTTATAAAGTTAAATTTTGTATAGCGTGGATACCCCTAACTGGATCCTTACGGTGTCTCTAAGACATCTTTAATGATACTTTCCCGGGGACTTACCGAAATTACTAAAGGAATGGAGAAACCGTTAACTCAGTCCTTCCAGGTCCTACATGGACAGCAGGTTTTGCTCAATTCATTATTCATTACAGATTGGAAGAAGAGGGAGGAAACTACTAAAAGTAATGTTATTAAGTTCATGATATAAAACACACCTGTGCTTTTATATATAGTTGTTGTGATTATTGAAAACAAAGCATTAAATTTAAAACCATGGAATAAGTATTGGAAGTGAAAGTGGAGCTTACTTAGTTATTTTTTTCATCTAGTATTCGTTTTATCTCCAACTTTCTTCCTTTTTATTATTAGGGAATAGAGTTTTTTTGAAAAAAGAAAATTCATCAAGTTTCTTTCCTGCTTATAATAATACTAGAAGGTGAGTGATCATGAAAAATAGAATGAAAACAAAAATGATAAAAATACTCAGTGGAAACAAGGAAACTGGATTAACCGTTCACGTTGCAGATACTCAAAGAAAAAGAGAAATGGGCTTAATGTTTGTTGAGAAATTACCCGAAAATGAGGGGATGTTATTTGTGTTTTCAGAAGAAATATATGGTGGCTTTTGGATGAAAAACACATTAATTCCTTTATCAATTGCTTTTCTTGATTCATATGGGGAAATTCTAAAAATACTTAATATGGAGCCTTGTAAAAAGGATATATGCCCTACCTATGATCCAGAACTTTCTTATCATTATGCAATTGAAGTGAATCTTGGATGGTTTGAAAAGAATCAAATCAAAGAAGGGGATTATGTAAAGTTTGATTGAATTCATATCACCTCACCTCTATTTCTTAGAGTTGAGTTTTGTTAATGGATATTTATGTTAATGCTACTGAAAAGATTGTGACTTTAAGAAGGACTATCTATATTTAGATCATAATGAGGGTAAAATAATCGTAAGA
The DNA here is from genome assembly GCF_030817135.1 of Peribacillus sp. V2I11. NCBI lineage: Bacteria > Bacillati > Bacillota > Bacilli > Caryophanales > Bacillaceae > Peribacillus > Peribacillus sp. V2I11. The sequence continues at coordinate 5,048,688 of NZ_JAUSYW010000001.1, forward strand.
GGTGTTATATGAAACAATTTGTTTTGGGCATATTTATTATCTTAACTTTTGTTATTTCTCCGTTACAAACAAATGCAACAACTATGCCTTGTAGTATGGTATTGGAACCAATTGATAAAGAGCTTACAAATTCAAAGGGAACAGCATTGGTTTATAAAGTGCAGTTACACCCACCAAGTTTTGCACGAACTAATGTAAGTATTCTTGGGGTGCACCTTCCAGAACCATTTTCTTATGGGAATTACGATGGCTATGAAGGTTTTGCTTTTATACCAGATGAAATTAGTTGGCGTTTCAGGCTTTATCTTTCGCCGGAAAAAGATAGTCCGACTTGGACTGGAAGATTTGATGAAATTACTGCGAAAATGGAAAATGTAGAAGTGCAGGTGCGTCTTTCTAATTCAAAAACTGGAAAATTGGGACCTAGTATATTAAGAAGTAATATTAAATACTGTAAGTAGCTATGGAGCTAACGGGTGCTTACGTATTATAAGGTTGAAAAATTACTGGTTGACCTTTTTTTTAAATAGAATCTATTATATCAGTAGCCAGGGTAGGACGTACGGATGCGTGGGACATGATCCTGTGAACTATACTGTCCGCCCTCTATTTATAGAAACATGTTTGAGGCAGGTTGGGACGTAGATTCCCTATAACAAGCGAAGCTATGACACTGCAGGACTAGGGGTACTGTTTAGTGGTTTTTTGGGATCTATATTCGTCGAAAGTTTCTTTATTGTTGTTAAAGGAAAATCCTACTTCAGAGGCGGTATTTTAGCTGGAGAAAGAAGACTAGCAGAGAGTGTTATTGAGTTCTGTCCTAGCCAATCGGGGGAATGGCATACGAACTCTTCCTCGCAATCGATAGGAGTAAATTATTTAGCCTATTTATAAAGGGTAACTTCAGATACGCCATATCAATGATCTTGATAAGTTCTTTTGCAATTGTCCGCTTGATTTTTAAAGGTAAGCACCTCTTTCTTGTACCTTATAATTCATTTGCATTACATCGTGGTCTTTACCTGTTTTTTAAAGAAGTATCAAAGAACAACTCAACGTTTTTGATACTTCTTTCTTCAATTTTATTTGAAGGATTAACTGTAATCTCGTTTATTATATCATTGGAGGTACCATGGGAAGCATACCAAGGCGTTAGTAGCTTCTATCTTATGCTGGTTTCTTTTGTTTTTGGTCTAAGCGATGACTTAGGAAAGTTAGAAGACTTGCAAAGATAGCAACCAGCCCACCTACCAATGTCACACTCATCAAATTTCCCTGATGGTAAACAATTCCGCCTAATGCGGAACCGAAGGCGATACCGACATTGCTTGCTACTGGCATCAGTGAAGCAGCTAGTCCTGTAGCTTTTGGTTGATAAATGCCGGCAAGGTCTATCAAATAAAGCTGGGTAGATGTTGTTAAAAGGATGGCCATTAATGACATCAAGCTAATGTTAACCAATCCAAAGATAAAATTATCTGTCGTCCAATATAAACTGATCAGAACGATTGCTTGCACGAGAAAAACAAACCGGAGGCGTCCGATAGCATTGTAGCTGGCAATTTTACCAGCGAGTATGTTGCTGAAAATGGAAATAAATCCGTAGCCAAACAAGATCAAACTGATTGAACTACTTGGTGCATCCATTCCTTTAAGGATCGGAACAAGATACGTATAAACGGCATACGTTGCTCCAAATCCAAGAGATGGAATGAAAAATGCCATTAAGATTCGTGGGTGTGTTAACAAAGAAAATTGCTCACGCATTGAACTGCGAAATGTACTGTGCATAGTAGGCAAAATGAAGAAAGATGCCAAAAACGCAATTCCACCGAGAAAAGTCGTTAACAGGAAGGTTGCATTCCAGTCGTACCAATCAGCGATGACAGTGCCTATTGGTACTCCAATTACGTTTGCAAGAGTAAAACCACCGAAAACGAATGATATAGCAAGTCCACGTTTTGCGATTGGCATGGTTTCGCTTGCAACAATCATGGCAAGAGAAATTAAAACTCCTGTTACAATCGCAGTCATCATCCGAAGTGCAAGGAGCATGATGTAGCTTGTCGAAATCACGCACAAAGCATTCAGGATGATGAACGAACCTATCAAAAACAACATCCATTTACGCTTTGGAAAATGGCTTGTTGCCGACATCACGAGTGGTGTGGCAATGGCAAACGTAATCGCAAACGCAGAAACGAGTGTACCTGCTTTTGCATTTGTCATATGGAGACTCGAGGAAATATCGGTTAAGATCCCGATGATAACAAATTCGCTTGTCCCGAGAACAAATGTTAGTAAAGTAAGTGTTAAGATGAGTAGCCAATGTCGCTTGGATAATTCTGTGGCGTGCATAAATACCTCTTTTCTTAGATGAATGTAAATGTGTCAAAGGGTAGATATACAATCTAACTATCATACCATAAAACATTTTTACGAGGAAAACCCTTGCTTAGTTATCGTTGATTATTTTTTGCTAAAAAGGTTGTACCTGAATCATTCACTAATTTTACCGTAACCTGTTTTGTTATAAAAACAAAAAAAGAATCCAAAAAGATGATAAAAATATAATACCTAATATCAGGTAGAAAACATAATCAAACAAAAAGGATGGGATCCTGATGGTTGATGAAAATAAACAAAAAAACAAACGGGAACAATGGAAAAAGCAAGATATGAATAATCTGAAGAGGGAAGCTGTCAAAAATTCATAGCAAGAATGGGAGACCTAGCAAGATTAGATGCTAAAGTCTAAAGTCAATATACTTACACCGTATACATCAAGGATGGAAGAATGATAAAGCAACCTACAAATGGGAAGTGTATTGTCATTAATGGAAAAATCCAAGATTAAAATTTGCGAAGTAATAGTGAAAATACTCATTATAGAAGGTGAAGGTATATAGCGGTTGGACCACAGAAATTGGTGCAAGGCATATAACAGCGTTCATAGTGCTAACGTGCATGATAAGCTTTCTGGAGCCAAGATGGTGTAATAGATCTCGAGATCCTTACTTTTATGAGCTCTAATTTGATTAGATTTGATACATTTGAAGTGTGCGACCGAGCAGATCGAACCAGAAACCCACATACGGGAGAATAAATACAAATTGCTACTATCAAAGTTTACTGCTTTTAAACCGGTTAAGGAAAAGAGGCGGCTAAATAAAGAAGTAGTATAGCGTAAAAAACACTTTGGGATAAGACATTCTCCAGAGTGTTTTTTTCTTTATGTAAAGTTAAGTTTATACTTTCGCATCTGTTTTCACATAGATAAGTGCTACGGGTAAAATGTAAAACACTCCATAAAAAACTGCACCTCCAATTGTTAATTGTGTCTAACAATTGGGGTGCAGTTCATTTTGAACTGGCTGACCTTTTTTAATGAAATCAATTTTATCAGTAGCCAAGGTAGGACGTACCGGCTTGTGGGACATGATCCCGTTAAGTAAACTGTCCGCCCCCCTACTTGTAGAATCTTGTTTGAGGCTGTTAAAGCAACCATTTTATTATGCAATTAAAAGATGAGAATTGAGTGTAATAAAAGAAGTTTTATTAAATTAGTACTAATTATATTCCAAAAATAACCTCGACAGAATATTTATTAAACCCATATTAAAAGCAGTTAAGTAAAAATAAATAATTTAAAATGATTAAAAAAGATTTATAAAAGGGAATTCGATACTTTTGTTGAACATGAATATTATGGAACATTTTAACTGTTTGATATTTGCTTATTGTAATCGTTTACATCTAGACGTTTAACATATTTAACTTGATTATGGTAGTGAATTATAAGTACAAAATCATTAGGGAATGGAGGTTAACCCATGGTTAGCACGATGGCGATCAATAAGGATTTTTCCCGTTCCTTCCTAACGGAAGAACATTTATTATTTAAACAATCAATTCATGAATTTCTCGCCAAGGAGGCTGTCCCATTTTATGATCAATGGGAAAAAGAGGGGGGAATACCATGCTCATTTTGGAAAAAGATTGGAGATCATGGATTTTTATGTCCATGGCTTGATGTGGAATTCGGTGGGATAGGGGCAGATTTTGGATATTCAGTTGTGCTGGCAGAAGAATTGGAAATGGTTGGATCAATGTTAGGAGGAATATCAATTCATTCTGATGTTGTAGCCCCTTATATTGCCTCATTCGGAACAATAGATCAAAAACAAAGATATTTACCAAAGTTCATTACAGGAGAAATGATTTCTGCCTTTGCATTGACAGAGCCGGGAATGGGTTCGGAATTAGCGGATATACAAACCACAGCCATCAAGAAAGATGGGCATTATATTGTCAATGGGGCCAAAACATTTGTCACAAATGGCTTTAAAGCTGACTTCATGATAGTAGCATGCAAAACTGATCTTAATGCTGTTCCTTCCCAGGACGGAATCAGTTTGCTGCTCATTGATAAAGATACGCCAGGGTTTTCACGGGGAAGAAAGCTTGGTAAAGCAGGGCAGGGAAGTTCAGACACAGCCGAGCTATTTTTCGATGATGCATTAGTACCTGTTGGCAGCCTCCTTGGTGAGGAAGGGAAGGGTCTTTCATATATCATGCAAAATCTGCAACAAGAAAAACTAATGTGTGCGATCGGGTCTTTAATGACAGCGAAAGACATGCTTCACTTAACGATGAATTTTATAAAAGAACGAAAAGCATTTGAAAAGAAAATAAGTAAATTTAAAAATGCACAGTGTACCATTGCTGAAATAGCAACAGATATTCATCTGGGAAGAACATTTGTTGATGGTTTGATCTGTAAACATATGACTGGGGAGAATATCATAACCGAAGTATCGATGGCTAAATATTGGATAACGGAGATGTCTAAGCGAATATCTGATAAGTGCATGCAATTACATGATGGTTACGGAAATATGGGTGACTATAAAATTGCACGGCGTCACCGGGACATTCCTTTGACAACATTCTTTACAGGGACAGATGAAACCGTAAAACTCCTGATTGCTAAAAATATTGGGTTTTAATTCATCTTTAATACTATAAATCTATCAACTACCTCAATTAAAATGAGGTGGTTTTTTTATACCATTTTTTCAATATAATTACAATGAACTAGATTTTTTAAATAAAAAGGTTTATACGTTTCACCTTATGGGTAAAAGAGACTGTGCATATGGAAAATTAATATATTTGTAAAATTTGTAATTGTATGCGAATGATGGAGGTGCTTGTTATGTTAAAAATCGAAAATGTATCGAAAATCTATACGGGAGGAAAGAAAGCTGTTAAGAATATATCATTGGATATTAAAAAAGGGGAGTTCATTTGCTTCATTGGTCCGAGTGGATGCGGTAAGACAACGACAATGAAAATGATTAACCGGCTTATCGAACCATCTGAAGGCAAGATTCTTATTAATGGTGAAAATATTATGGATAAAGATCCAGTTGAGCTAAGAAGACAGATCGGGTACGTTATCCAGCAAATCGGACTTTTCCCTCACATGACGATTCTTGAAAATATCACCCTCGTTCCAAAACTTCTTAAATGGAATGAACAGAAGAAAAAGGAACGCGCACTGGAATTGCTTCAGCTTGTCGATATGGGACCCGAATACCTGGAAAGGTATCCTTACGAATTGAGCGGCGGGCAGCAACAAAGGATAGGCGTTCTTAGAGCACTTGCTTCCAATCCTCCACTCATTTTAATGGATGAACCTTTTGGCGCACTAGATCCAATCACCCGCGATGCCCTTCAGGAGGAATTTAAAAATCTGCAGCGCACACTGGATAAAACAATCGTTTTTGTTACCCATGATATGGATGAAGCCATTAAGCTAGCCGACAGGATCGTCATCTTAAAGGCTGGTGAAATCGTCCAAGTGGGAACACCGGATGAAATCCTCAGAAAACCAGCCAATGAGTTTGTGGAAGAATTCATTGGCAAAGATCGTTTGCTCCAAACAAGGCCCAATATTGAGTTGGTTGAACAAATCATGAGTCGAAATCCAATATCCATTACAGAGGAAAAATCCCTTACCGATGCTATTACGATAATGCGCGAGAAAAGGGTCGATTCTTTACTTGTGGTGGATGAGCAAAATGTTTTGAAAGGGTTCGTAGATGTTGAAACGATTAGTGAATATCGAAAAAAAGCTAAATTTATCAGTGAAGTCATCAACACTGAAGTCTATTCTGTGAAACAGGATACTTTAATCCGCGATTCTGTTCAAAAGATTTTAAAACGAGGTTTCAAATACGTGCCAGTAGTTGACCAGAATAAACATTTGGTCGGAATTGTCACTAGGGCTACATTGGTCGACATCGTATATGACAGCATTTGGGGAGAGGAAGAAATTCAAGTGGCAGAAATGTTTTAGGAGGTGTATGAGATGGAAACGATGCTCGATTTTTTACAAACGAACTGGCAAGAATTGATCTTTAAAGCATGGGAGCACTTATATATATCCATGATCGCTGTTTTCCTAGGAATAATAGTCGCTGTACCACTAGGAATTATGTTGACACGAATGAAAAGGAGCGCTTCGATAATAATCGGAATTGCTAACATTATGCAGACACTGCCGAGTCTTGCAGTCCTAGCCTTTTTCATTCCTTTCCTCGGCGTTGGGAAAACACCCGCAATTATTGCGTTATTTTTCTATTCCGTTTTACCCATACTCAGGAATACATACACAGGCATCAAAGGCGTAAATGAAAATCTGCTGGAATCCGGCCGCGGCATCGGGATGACAAGCTGGGAGAGAATTCGTCTGGTTGAATTCCCTCTTGCACTTTCCGTCATTATGGCTGGTATCCGTACGGCATCCGTCTATTTAATTGGATGGGCCACCTTAGCTTCCTTTATTGGAGGCGGGGGACTTGGAGATTACATTTTTATCGGTTTGAATTTATACCAAACAGAATATATCATCGCAGGTGCACTTCCGGTAATCATCATGGCTATCCTGGTGGATTATGTATTCTCGATCATAGAACGAAAAGTCGTACCAAAAGGATTGAAAGGTATGAAGGAAGTTGCATGAGGAGGATTACCATGAATAAAAAAATAAGAAGTACAATTTTAATGGCCCTTTTAGTTTTTTCATTAATGATCACCGGCTGTTCCTTGCCTGGTTTAGGGTCATCTTCTGAAACTACTGTAAAGATCGGTGCCCAAAGCATGACCGAATCTGAAATCCTGGCGAATATGATCGCTCAACTCCTTGAAAGGAATACGGAACTTGATACGAAAATCATCAAAAATCTAGGTTCGAATTTCGTTCAGCAAAAAGCGATGGAGACCGGTGATATCGATATAGCCGCAACTCGATATACAGGGACTGATCTAACGAGTGTCCTGGGACAGGAAATCGAAAAGGATCCAGTAAAGGCGATGGTAATTGTTCAAAGGGAATTCAAAGAACAATATGGGTTCAAATTTTTTGATTCTTATGGATTCGATAACACTTATGCATTTACGATTTCAAACAAATTGGCAGCGGAAAAAGGGTATCAGAAAATATCGGATCTGGAAAAGGATGCAAATGATTTAAGGTTAGGTGTAGATAGTGCTTGGCTGAAAAGAAAAGGGGATGGTTATAAAGGGTTTGTCGATACATATGGATTGGAATTTGGGGAAACTTATCCGATGCAGATTGGCTTGGTATACGATGCAGTCAAAAATGGTCAGATGGATATTGTCCTTGCATATTCCTCAGATGGACGGATTAAGGTTAATGATTTGAAGCTTTTAGAAGATGATAAACAATATTTCCCTCCATATGACTGTTCACCGGTCGTTACCGAAGAATTATTGGAACGATATCCTGAAATTGAAGATGAACTTAACAAGTTAATTGGCGAAGTCACTACTGAAATTATGCAGGAACTGAACTATGAAGTTGATGGGAACTTGAAGGAGCCATCGGTCGTAGCATCGGAATTCCTTAAAGCACATAAATACTTTGAATAAATGGGAGGTGCAAACTAACTAATGGAAACCTTGCAGCAGCTGGGAACTTATTATTCCCAAAATTGGATGTATGTACTTACTGAGTTTTATCGTCACTTTTTAATGTCCGCTTACGGAGTTTTATTTGCAGCCATTGTAGCGATCCCGATAGGCATTTTCATCGCGAAACATAAGAAATTGAGTAATTGGGTATTTTCGATAACGAATGTCATACAAACCACACCAGCATTGGCTATGCTAGCTCTCCTTATGCTAGTAATGGGGTTAGGAACAAATACGGTAATCTTGTCATTGTTTTTATATTCCTTACTGCCAATCCTAAGGAATACTTATGTAGGAATTACAAGTATAGATCATGCTTATTTAGAATCTGGCAAGGCAATGGGGATGACGAAGCTGCAGTTACTGAGAATGGTCGAACTTCCATTATCTCTGTCTGTCATCATGGCCGGCTTACGTACAGCGCTTGTCGTTGCAATTGGAGTAACTGCTGTCGGTACATTCGTGGGTGCTGGCGGACTGGGGGATATCATTGTCAGGGGAACGAATGCTTCAAATGGAACGGCAATCATACTTGCAGGAGCAATTCCGACGGCATTGATGGCCATTCTCTCAGATCTTTTACTCGGATGGCTGGAACGAATCCTTTCACCGATAAAAAAGAAAAAAATTCATACTGCCTAAAACAAATCAGGATAATGAAAGAGCCATTGCATTGTTAATGCAATGGCTCTCAGACTGTAGACAAACTCGATGAAAATCGAGTTTGTCTATTTTTATGGCTTGTACAATTTGGACGTTGATTTCCACTCCAGGCACTCGCTTTCCGCGGGCGGTCGGGGAGCCTCCTCGGCTTTCGCCTGCGGTGTCTCCCCTAGACGCGCTTTTCCCGCAGGAGTCTCGTACCTTCCGTTCCAATCAACTTTGTCTTACCTTTTAGATAGAACACTTTTGCCTGGAGTCATTTTTGTTTTAAAATAGAAGTATTAAAACTTGAAGTGATGAGGATGCTTTCTAAACATGATTCTATTCAGCGAGATCAACTTGAAATGATTACTTTAGATCAACTGGTGCCACCGAACCATTTGGTTCGTAAAATGGAGGCTGCCATTGACTTCACTTTCCTTTATGACTTGGTGAAAGATATGTATTCAGAGGTAGGACGCCCAAGTATTGATCCAGTTATTTTAGTTAAACTGACTTTCATTCAATATACCTTCGGTATTCGTTCCATGCGTAAAACGATTGAAGAAGTTGAAACCAATATGGCTTACCGTTGGTTCTTAGGCTATGGTTTCCATGATAAAGTACCTCATTTCTCTACGTTCGGGAAAAATTATGAGCGACGCTTTAAAGATACAGACCTATTTGAACAGATTTTCTATCGCATTTTAATGACAGCTGCTAATAAAAAGTCAATAAGTGCTGAACACGTTTTCGTGGATTCCACACATGTGAAAGCCAGTGCGAATAAACGGAAATTTGAAAAGAAAATCGTTCGTAAAGAACACGAGCGTATCAAGGACGTCTTCAAATTAAGATCGTGAAAACCATGGAAAAAAGCCTTTTCCACCAGATAAATTTGATAAAGAAGAGACCAAAGCAATTAAAGAAAGTACAACGGATTCTGAGAGTGGCTACTATGTGAAAAGATGAACGAACAAAACAGTTTGCCTATTCATTCCACGCGGCCGCAGACCGCAACGGTTTTGTATTGGGAACGATTGTAACACCTGGAAATACACATGACAGTCAGATCCTAGAGCCACTAGTTGAACAAGTGATTGAGAAAGTTGGAAAACCGGAAGCCGTTGCCGCAGATGCAGCTTATAAAACACCAGCGATTACAAGCTACCTATTTAACAAAGAAATCATACCGGCTTTACCTTATACACGTCCTCGCACCAAAGAAGGATTTTTCCGCAAACAGGACTATGTATACGATGAACATTTTGATTGTTACCTTTGCCCTTCGGGCGAAACTTTAAAGTACTCAACAACAAATAAAGAGGGCTATCGCGAGTACAAATCGCCAAAACAAATTTGTGCAACATGCTCATTTTTATCTCGGTGTACAGAAAGCAAAGACTGTCAAAAAGTGGTGACACGGCATATCTGGCAAACACATGTGGAAGAAGCAGATCATCTGCGTCATCATCAAGATGTAAAACCTATATATGCAAAACGTAAAGAAACGATTGAGCGTGTATTCGCAGATGCAAAAGAAAAGCATGGTATGCGTTGGACTACTTTAAGGGGACTTAAAAAATTGTCGATGCAGGCGATGCTTACTTTCGCTGCCATTAATTTAAAGAAGATGGCCAATTGGACATGGCGAAGTCCAAAAATGGCCTAACATAGTGGGCTCGTAGAGCCCCAATCTCTTAACTTTAGGCGAAAATTCAAAGGGAATTTCAAAAGGGGTTCAGAATTTTTTAATTCTGAACCCCTTTTGTCTACAAACTGAGAGCCATTGCATTGTTAATGCAATGGCTCTTTCTGTGCGCCCGGCATGGGTGCAATCTATAGGGTGAAAGTCCCGAACCATGAAGGCAGTAGTAGTGGTTAGCTTAATGCAAGGGTGTCCACGGTGACGTGGAATCTGAAGGAAGCAAGCGGCAAACCTCCGGTCTGAGGAACACGAACTTCATATAAGGCTAGGTATCATTGGATGAGTTTGCGAAACAAAACAAAGTCCTTACTGCCGAAGGTGGTACAGAGTAAATGAAGCAGATAGATGGAGGGAAAGATTGCACTCTTACCCGGGGAGGTCTGATGACAGCCAAGTACACTTGGTAACCTGTCCAGTGATGGACAGCTGAATCATCAGAAGTCAGCAGAGGTCATAGTACTTGTCTACTCGAGAAGATAAGGAAGGACCGAACAGATTAAGGAGGATGAATACTAGGCGTTCGTTATCTGCAAAGAAGCAAACAATTCCTAACGGAACTTATTTGAAGGAAGAAGTGGTGAATACACGGGGAACTTCAAAAGGGTGGAGCAGATAAAGGCACAAATAGACCATTTATCCACGTAGAAAGGATATCAACGATGTTAATGGAACAGATACTAGAGAGGGAAAACTTAATACAGGCATTGAAGCGTGTAGAAAGAAATAAGGGAAGCCATGGTGTAGATGGAATGCCGGTTCAAAACCTGAGACCGCACCTCGTAACCGAATGGTACAACATGAAAACTGCCCTTTTACAGGGTACCTATCAACCGCAGCCCGTCCGTCGTATCGAAATCCCGAAACCAAACGGCGGAGTTCGGCTATTGGGTATTCCAACCGTTCTAGACCGTTTCATTCAACAAGCCATTGCCCAAATATTGACCAAGATATATGACTCAACCTTTTCGGAGAATAGCTATGGATTTCGCCCTAACAAACAGGGGCACCAGGCGGTTCGAAAGGCAAAGTCCTATATAACCGAAGGTTATACATGGGTAGTGGATATGGACTTGGAGAAGTTCTTCGATAAAGTGAATCATGACAAGCTCATGGGAATGTTAGAGCGGAAAATTGAAGATAAACGAGTTCTCAAACTGATTCGTAAATTCCTTCAAGCAGGCATTATGATAGGCGGACTTTTTCATAAAAGTGAGGAGGGAACTCCGCAAGGAGGTCCGTTAAGTCCTTTATTATCTAATATCATGTTAGACGAGTTAGATAAAGAACTAGAGAAACGCAATCTTCGATTCGTAAGGTATGCGGATGACAGTACTATCTTTGTGAAGACACGAAAAGCCGCCAAACGTGCAATGGGAAATATCTCAAGCTTCATTGAAAATAAACTGAAGCTAAAGGTCAACTACGAGAAGTCGAAGTATGATCGCCCTTGGAACAGAACGTTTCTCGGTTTTAGTTTCACGAAGTCAAAGAAGAACCCGAAGGTTCTACTGGCTAAACAAACGGTGAAGAGAGTAAAGAAACGAATCAGGGAAATGACCTCGAGAAAATTACCGATACCCATGAAACTCCGGATAAATAAGTTAAAGCAATACCTTAGAGGTTGGATGGGGTATTTCGCCCTCATTGATACTCCGAACGTATTGAAGAATTTAGATTCATGGATTCGAAGAAGACTCAGGATGTGTCTATGGAAGCAATGGAAATTGCCAAGAACGAGGGTGAGGAAACTCAAAGGATTAGGCGTCCCATTTGGAAAAGCATATGAATGGGGAAATAGCAGAAAGGGTTATTGGCGCATAGCGCATAGTCCTATTCTAGACAAAACCCTTAATAATGTTTATTGGCTCCATCATGGGTTAGTAAATCTATATGAACGATATACAAAACTACGTCAGACTTAAACTGAACCGCCGTATACCGAACGGTATGTACGGTGGTGTGAGAGGTCGGAGGCTAGGCGCCTCCTCCTACTCGATTGTCCAGAAAATAACGATTACCGATTAGAAGTCAGAAGCTGGGACTGGCAGACTTAGTTTTTTATTTCAGAAAAAGGGTAACTATAAGGGTAGTCGTAAAAAAATATAAGGGGAATCAATCATGAAACTTACACCAGAGCAACATATTGAACTTCATGGCTTTAATAATCTTACGAAATCTTTAAGCTTTAATATGTATGATATTTGTTACACAAAAACCAGGGAAGAGAGAGAGGCATACCTGGATTATATCGATGAACAATATAATGCAGAAAGGCTTTCGAATATCTTGCACAACGTTTCTGATTTAATAGGGGCGCATGTTTTAAATACGGCTAAACAGGATTATGTCCCTCAAGGTGCCAGTGTAACCATTCTTGTTTCAGAAGGACCTGTCGTCGAAGTACCTACGGGAACTTATGAGGAATCACCGGGGCCTTTACCTGATAATGTGGTCATGCAACTGGATAAAAGCCATATTACCGTACATACATACCCTGAATACCATCCAAATGAAGGCATTAGCACATTCAGGGCTGATATCGATGTCTCGACTTGTGGAGAAATATCACCTCTTAAAGCACTAAATTATCTCATTCATTCCTTCGATACCGACATTATCACGATTGATTACCGTGTAAGAGGCTTTACGAGAGATAAAGATGGGCGGAAATTGTTCATTGATCACGATATTAATTCAATTCAAAACTATATTCCTGATGAAGTAAAAGGTTTATATGACATGATTGATGTGAATGTATACCAAGAAAATATATTCCATACTAAATGTAAGCTGAAAAGATTCGATATTAATAATTACTTATTCGGTTATTCAGAGGAAAAGCTGAATAAAGAGGAAAGGCAAGAAATTATAGAAAGGCTTCAAACGGAGATGGATGAAATTTTTTATGGTGCCAATGTTCCACATACAATAGAAAAAAACGAGCATGCCGATTAAGGGATGCTTGTTTTAATTGAAAAGTTAATTTAAATGGAAAACCTGAACCAATACATACCCAATACAAGTCAATAAGATAGAGCCGATCAGTCCAGCTATAAAAGGTTTACGGCCATATTTTCTAAAAGTTACAAGGTCAATATTCAATCCTAATCCTGCCATGGACATTGCCATGAGGATATAGGAAAGCATAACAAGTTTATCAGCTAATGGTTCAGGAACTGCACCAGTAGAGTAAAGGGCACTCATTAATAAAAATCCAAAAATAAACCACGGTATCTGAATGGACTTACAAGAAAATTTCTTTCCGGTAACTGTTGATCGTTCTTTCCAATTCATGATGAATCCAATTAAAATGGCAACGGGAATGAGCAGGGCCACCCTAGTCAATTTGACCACCACTGCCAAGTCGACTGCCTCATTTCCCCCTGGTGCTGCTGCAGCGATGACGTGAGCAATTTCATGGAGTGTCGCACCCGAAAAAATACCATATCCTTGATCGGATAACTCCAATAATGGATATAGGATCGTATATCCGAAAGTGAAGGTTGTACCTAAAACAGCAACCGTCGCTACAGCTATTGCTGTATCTTTTTCTTTTGCTTTTATTTGGGAGGAAATTGCCAGGATGGCAGCAGCTCCACAAATTCCCGTTCCGCAAGCTGTCAATATGCCTAGCTTTTTCTCAACTTTAAACATGCGAGTCAATCCATAAACTACTAATATAGCAAATACAAGACTAATGGCACCAACTGCAAATGTTTTCGGACCGGCATTAATAATATCCTTTAGGTTCAAGCGCATTCCCAATAAAATAATGCCCATTCTCAAAAGGATTTTACTTGAATAATTTGTCCCTGCAACGGCATAAGCCGGAACGCCAATTATCGATTTCCAAACAACACCAATCAGTATCGCAATGACTAACTGTCCCATTATATGAAGGAATGGAAGCTCTGCTAAGTATTTTGCTGCAATGGCAATTAGTAAAGTCAATGCAATTCCTTTAGTAAATCCAAGTTTCTTTGTTTCAACGTTTGTTTGTTCCAGTGTGATCACTCCATCTATGTTGATGCCTTAACTTTAATGCTTAATTAAAAATAAGTGAAATATATTTTTGCTATTTCAATGATTACTTCTACTTATGATAAAATGATACGCATAGCTAAATAGGGAGGTAACCATGGATCCGTTAAAAGTATTCGTCACCGTAATCGAACAGAAAAACTTTTCTAGAGCAGGGGATATTCTGAACCTGTCGCAGCCAGGAGTCAGTCTTCACATAAGGAATCTGGAAAATGAGTTAGGAACGAAATTAATTTATCGTTCTCCCAAACAAGTACAAATAACAGAGCCAGGGAAAATTTTATATAGACATGCAAAGCAAATGCTTAATCATTATGAGACAGCAATAAGAGAAATAAATGAATTTAATAACGTGGTTAGCGGAACGATGAAAATAGGTGCAAGCTTCACGATAGGGGAATACTACCTTCCAAAAGTTTTAGCAGAATTTGCGGCTCAATATCCGATGGTGGACATACAAATCATCATCTCGAATTCTAATGAAGTCATTCAAGGGATACGTTCGAATAAGCTTGATATAGGTTTGATTGAAGGTGAAACGGACTATAAAGATATTGATGTCAGACCATTCATGAATGACGAGATGATCGTCGTCGTCCCCCCGGTTCATCCACTTTCACAGATGGACCTCATCGAGGGCACTATGCTCCAAAACCAAACATGGGTACTTAGGGAGGAAGGATCGGGAACTCGTACATATTCCGATAAACTTCTGAGCAGTCTGGATTTAAACATTAAGAAAACCTTTATTTTCACCAGTATCCAAGGGGTGAAAGAAGCGGTGATGGCTGGGCTTGGCATTGCTCTGTTATCACGATTGACTGTACAAAAAGAACTGAAGTCCAATGAATTGAAAACCTTTCATTTGAAAAATGAACCCATTATAAGACCTTTTTCAATCGTGAAAAAGTTAGACTTCGAAGCATCAAAAGCCATGGAGTTGTTTTTAAGGAAGGTCGAAGAATTCGCGATAAAAGGGCCGTCCTAAATAAAACCCTAAACAATTGCTCATCCTTTCATTTTCAATGAGGAGGTTGGGCATTTTTAACTGAAAACGTCGAAAATATTTTGGAATATGTCAATCATTAAACGGATTTTACGTATTTTCACATAATTGTAAACATATAAATTAAATAGGTGGTCTTCAGGAAGTTCTAAGTCCCTGTAGACTTGTCCTGATATTAATAATCTTAAAAGGAGCAACCACATTGGCTATAGAGGAGCAGAAAGATAAGCGGATTTCTGTTTTCGACAGGATTATAGGATTCATGCCAAAATTTTATGTGATTGGGACAATATTAATTTTTGTTTATACTCTAGTTGCGATGGCTCATTTAGGTATCCAAACTTTGAAAAAGCCAGAGGAAGCCGTTGGTCCTGCCACCCCTATTTCTCAGGGCTTTGAACATACATTGATAACGTTAATCATCGAACCGATAGTAACGTCTGAATTTTATCAAATCATCTTTAACACGTTATTTCTTTACCTTGTTTGGATATTGCTATTCCTATTAGCACCGATTGCTTTTTACCGTTTAAAACACTTTAAATTTTTTAATATCGAAATTGAAATTGAAAAACAAGATGCAGCCGTTTATGAAGTATTCAGCATGAGCAGTTCGAAAATGAAATTTGCTGCGTATCTAACATCCGAGGAATATCAGTTGGAGATATCAGAGGAAATTGCCAACAGCAAGGACTTTAAAACACCCTTAATCTATACATTGGACTGTGCCGTGGACTTTTATTCCAATCAATTAGGACTTTCCTTTACCTATGATATCTATACCCTGAACCAGTTCAAGAAAGCAAAGCTGCCTAAATCCATCAAAGCGATGCTTGATAAGTCCATTCAAACCGGCGATCCGTGCATTACGAATAAAAGCAATAGTGATAGTGAGTATCACAAGAATTTTCTTCTCCATTATTTCGAAAACATCGACGGGAAATTTGTCACTGTATTAAATAGTTACCAAACTGAATTCGATACATTCGATAAATCACTACTTAAGATCCTGCAAAACGTCATATACGATTATTATTTACAGTATAACTATATTTACGATGCGAGCGAGAAGATGGAAAAGAATGAAGTGATTTCCCATAATAATTAAAAAAACCACCCTACAAGTGGTTATTTTTTTTGGAAAGGTGATTGTTAATTATATTTTGGACAATTTCATTATTCCCAATGAGCTCAGATGATTTATTTACATGCTGTTCCCGAAAATCAATGTTCTTTATTTTCTTAGACTTTTTCCCTTTTTTAAAATTATTGAAGGCATTTAAAAAAGCTATCTGAATCACTCCCCTTATAGATTAGTATATTCATATGATGGATAAAATTTCATGAAAAACATCAATTTACGAAAAATATTTTGCGGGTTTTTTAGGGATGAAAATTACCTAAACAAAGCAATTATAGACACACTAGAAGAATTGATTTTAATTTAGAACGAGAGAGTTATATACTCTAATTATTAATTACTAGGCTTTTTTATAAGATATAAAGAAATTTCCCCAAAAATATTGTATAGTTATAATGTAGGGATTCGAACAAACATTCGTTTCTTGCGAACAGTGATTACTTCTTAGAGGGACAGGAGAGAGACAGTGAACGGTACAGCACACATGGCTTTAGGAGCAACAGTTGGATTCTTGACGGCAAACACACTTCAAACAGATCCAACCACCACTTTATTCTTGGTTGGCATTGGGGGAGTTTCAGGCCTTATGCCCGATATGGATATTGATGGGAAGTTAAGTAATAGGATTACTTTTTCACATAAGTTTATCCGAACGATAGCACAAACGATTGGGATATTAATGATCATTTATAGTCTTTTGGAAGGCTCTGATACGGAAAAGTGGGTCGGTGTAGGGGCAGGAATCGGAATCTTCATTATTTCATCATTCATTACACAAAGGCATATGCTCACCTTGACTGGATTAGCGGTTTTAGGCGGCGGTTTATCTTTGCAGGAAAGCTGGTTGTGGCTGTTAGGCGTTTATATTATCCTGGCATCCTTTACACCACATAGAAGTTATACCCATTCGATTGCAGGTATCGCTTTCTTTGGCATCATTGCCTTTCAATTCGAAGCCTTTATGGGGATTGACGGAATTTTCACTACTTGTTTATTAGGATACATAAGTCATTTAGTTGCAGATTTGAAATGTTTACCATTTAATAAACGTGGGGTAAAGTTATTTCTTCCATTTTTCTCAAAAGAATTTTGACCGTGGTTTTCTCACCGCTGTTCAGACTGTAGACAAATTGGAGAAGAAACAGTTTACCTTCAATTTTTTCTTTAAAAAAAGTTCCAGCTGATTTCAGAAATCCGCACCCTTTTCGCCGACTGTCTGCCAAGTCTCTTTACTGCAAGCGTCTGAGGGGTCCCGGCTAGCCAGTTATTCGGCAGGAGTGTCGCAAATTCCTTCAATCTAGAGAGGGTTTCATTCGTATAATCAAGTGAAAAATCATGCTTTGGGGTGAAAGCATCCCGAATCTCCTTTTGCCGTCATCTGGACAGTGGTTTTCTTACCACTGTTTTTTCTATGAGGAAAAGTAAAAGTGCCTTGACAATAAGGTGAATATTGGAAACCTTATTCGACTTATTTTTATCTTTTATATGGTCATTCTTCCTATATCTACTAAATGTAGCATATTTGTAAAGATCCTATGATGCGAATGATATACCTTTTCTAGTATATTAGGTTTAGCAAATTACATCAGGGGGTAAAATAATTTGTTTAAGAAAATTGCCGTCTGATTGTCATTGGCTATCATGCTTGGAACCGCATCCTTTGCTGGGGACAAAGTGGAAGCTGCTTCATATCATACAAAAGCGATTAAAGTGGCTAAAAGTGAATTAGGTACAAAAAAAACGGGTGGCATTTCTTCTTCTGGTTTTGATTGCTCCGGTTTAGTGAAGTATTCATATCAAAAGGCTGGTAAGAATTTACCAAGAACCGCTGCTGACATATATAAAATAGGTAAGAAAGTTAAAAGCGTGCAAAAAGGTGACTTAATGTTTTTTGCACCAAATGAAGCGAAAAAACCTACACATGTAGCTATATACATAGGAAACAATGAATTCATACACTCTTCATCATCAAAAGGAGTGTCATACGCTAAAACCATAATAGTTATTGGAAGCCAAAGTATATTGGTGCGAAGCGTATATAATAGAAGAAAATCAACCTTAATGTAAAAAACTAAGAGACTTTATGAAGTCTCTTTCAGTTTGTAGACAAAAGGGGTTCGGAATTAAAAAATTCTGAACCCCTTTTGAAATTCCCTTTGAATTTTCGCCTAAAGTTAAGAGATTGGGGCTCTACGAGCCCACTATGTTAGGCCATTTTTGGACCTCGCCATGTCCAATTGGCCATCTTCTTTAAATTAATGGCAGCGAAAGTAAGCATCGCCTGCATCGACAATTTTTTAAGTCCCCTTAAAGTAGTCCAACGCATACCATGCTTTTCTTTTGCATCTGCGAATACACGCTCAATCGTTTCTTTACGTTTTGCATATATAGGTTTTACATCTTGATGATGACGCAGATGATCTGCTTCTTCCACATGTGTTTGCCAGATATGCCGTGTCACCACTTTTTGACAGTCTTTGCTTTCTGTACACCGAGATAAAAATGAGCATGTTGCACAAATTTGTTTTGGCGATTTGTACTCGCGATAGCCCTCTTTATTTGTTGTTGAGTACTTTAAAGTTTCGCCCGAAGGGCAAAGGTAACAATCAAAATGTTCATCGTATACATAGTCCTGTTTGCGGAAAAATCCTTCTTTGGTGCGAGGACGTGTATAAGGTAAAGCCGGTATGATTTCTTTGTTAAATAGGTAGCTTGTAATCGCTGGTGTTTTATAAGCTGCATCTGCGGCAACGGCTTCCGGTTTTCCAACTTTCTCAATCACTTGTTCAACTAGTGGCTCTAGGATCTGACTGTCATGTGTATTTCCAGGTGTTACAATCGTTCCCAATACAAAACCGTTGCGGTCTGCGGCCGCGTGGAATGAATAGGCAAACTGTTTTGTTCGTTCATCTTTCACATAGTAGCCACTCTCAGAATCCGTTGTACTTTCTTTAATTGCTTTGGTCTCTTCTTTATCAAATTTATCTGGTGGAAAAGGCTTTTTTCCATGGTTTTCACGATCTTGATTTGAAGACGTCCTTGATACGCTCGTGTTCTTTACGAACGATTTTCTTTTCAAATTTCCGTTTATTCGCACTGGCTTTCACATGTGTGGAATCCACGAAAACGTGTTCAGCACTTATTGACTTTTTATTAGCAGCTGTCATTAAAATGCGATAGAAAATCTGTTCAAATAGGTCTGTATCTTTAAAGCGTCGCTCATAATTTTTCCCGAACGTAGAGAAATGAGGTACTTTATCATGGAAACCATAGCCTAAGAACCAACGGTAAGCCATATTGGTTTCAACTTCTTCAATCGTTTTACGCATGGAACGAATACCGAAGGTATATTGAATGAAAGTCAGTTTAACTAAAATAACTGGATCAATACTTGGGCGTCCTACCTCTGAATACATATCTTTCACCAAGTCATAAATGAAAGTGAAGTCAATGGCAGCCTCCATTTTACGAACCAAATGGTTCGGTGGCACCAGTTGATCTAAAGTAATCATTTCAAGTTGATCTCGCTGAATAGAATCATGTTTAGAAAGCATCCTCATCACTTCAAGTTTTAATACTTCTATTTTAAAACAAAAATGACTCCAGGCAAAAGTGTTCTATCTAAAAGGTAAGACAAAGTTGATTGGAACGGAAGGTACGAGACTCCTGCGGGAAAAGCGCGTCTAGGGGAGACCCCGCAGGCGAAAGCCGAGGAGGCTCCCCGACCGCCCGCGGAAAGCGAGTGCCTGGAGTGGAAATCAACGTCCAAATTGTACAAGCCATAAAAATAGACAAACTCGATTTTCATCGAGTTTGTCTACAGTCTGTAAGAGACTTTATGAAGTCTCTTTTTTTGTTTTTGAAATAGAAGAGGCATATGGATAAGATCCTTGATTATTCCTGAAAAAGGGTGTACGGGTTTTTGTTAATAGGTTTAGGTTATGGTTAGTCCTGAACTGGGTAATCAATAATAACTGAATATACTAAGAGGCATACATAGAATCTTTTTATTTGACTGGAAATGGATAGTTTAATATGCTTAGCAAACCAATCCCGGGTAATTTCTATTTTTTAAAATTCCCGGACAAAATTATTGAAAGTCAAAGAAGGTCAATGTATAATGAAATCAGAAAGTCAAAGAAGGTCAAAGATTTTTTAATTAAATAATTTTAAAGGAGGAGTACTACATGCTTTGTGAAAAATGCCATGTAAACCAAGCTAATGTTCAAGTTCACCTAAATATGAATGGTCAGGAGCATGATTTGAAACTGTGCTCCACTTGTTATAAAGAAGAGCGAAACAAACTTGGAGCAGCAATGGGCGGAATGGATATAGGGAAATTCCAATATAACGGATCTCCAAATTCATTCAATCCATTTAATTATAATGATGTACCAAAACCGGATTCAGCCGAACATGGCGAGGAAGGAGGATTGCTTGAGGAGTATGGCCGCAATTTGACCGATGCCGCTAAAGCAGGACTCATTGATCCGGTTATCGGAAGAAGTGAAGAAATCAAACGCGTCATTGAAGTTTTAAATAGACGCAATAAAAATAATCCAGTTTTAATTGGTGAACCTGGTGTCGGTAAAACAGCCATTGCTGAAGGTCTTGCATTAGCGATAGTTGAAGGTTCAGTGCCTGTTAAATTACGCAATAAGCTTGTATATATGCTTGATGTAGCGTCCCTTGTTTCGAATACTGGAATTAGAGGGCAATTCGAAGAACGAATGAAGCAATTGATCAGCGAATTACAGGAAAGAAAAAATGTCATTTTATTCATCGATGAAATTCATCAACTTGTGGGAGCGGGTTCAGCCGAAGGATCAATGGATGCAGGAAATATCCTGAAGCCTGCACTTGCACGCGGCGAACTTCAGCTTGTCGGAGCAACCACTTTATCCGAATATAGGAAAATTGAAAAAGATGGTGCCCTTGAAAGACGCTTCCAGCCTGTACACGTTAATGAGCCGACAACGGCTGAGGCATTGGTCATCTTACGTGGTTTAAAAGATAGTTATGAATCTTATCATGGTGTAACATATAGTGAGGAAGCCCTAAAAGCGGCTGTTGAACTCTCGAACCGCTACATTCAAGACCGCTTCCTGCCTGACAAAGCAATAGACTTGATGGATGAAGCTGGTTCCAAATTGAATTTGACCATCGAAGACGGCCAGGTAGAAAACATGAAAAAGCGTCTGGCGCAAATTTATAAAGAAAAAGAAATGGCTTTAAAAGAAGAAGCATATGAAAAAGCTGCCGTTCTTCGTGATGAAGAAGAAAAACTGGAAAAGTCATTGCAGGCTGGGGAAGATGCAATTAAGCCAACCGTTACCGTTGAGGACATTCAAAATATCATCGAACAAAAGACTGGTATACCTGTAGGTAAGCTTCAAGAAGATGAGCAAGCAAGAATGGTTCATCTCCAAGCGGAGCTGATGAAAAAAGTAATCGGGCAGGAAGAGGCTGTCAAAAAGGTTTCCAAGGCCGTTCGAAGAAGTCGTGCCGGGTTAAAATCCAAAAATCGTCCTACCGGTTCTTTCCTTTTCGTTGGTCCGACAGGAGTCGGTAAAACCGAATTGGCGAAAACTCTTGCTGAGGAATTGTTCGGGGACAAGGAAGCGATGATTCGTCTTGACATGAGTGAATTCATGGAGAAACACAGTGTTTCTAAATTAATCGGTTCTCCTCCTGGATATGTAGGACATGAGGAAGCTGGACAATTGACGGAAAAAGTTCGCCGCAAGCCTTATAGTATCATCTTATTGGATGAAATCGAAAAGGCACATCCGGATGTAATGCATATGTTCTTACAAATCATGGAAGATGGCCGCTTAACCGACAGTCAAGGCCGGACCGTTACTTTTAAAGATACCGTGATCATCATGACCAGTAATGCTGGAGTCGGTGAGAAACAAAAAGTAATGGGATTCGGTACAAGTTCAGCTGTGGAAGAAGCTTCAATCCTACAATCTTTAGGCAGCTTCTTCAAACCGGAATTCCTGAACCGATTCGATAGCATCATTGAATTCTCGTCATTGAAGAAAAAAGATCTTCTGCAAATCGTTGATATCATGATTCAGGAGCTTGACGAAACACTTGCTGCAAATGGTTTATCTTTAGATGTAACTAATGAAGCTAAACAAAGGCTAATTGAACTCGGATATCACCCAACTTTCGGGGCGAGACCGCTCCGCCGTGTTCTTCAAGAACAGCTCGAAGACGGCATCACTGACTTTATCTTTGAGCAGCCTGAAATTAAGAACTTCACTGCAATTGTTGAAGATACCTCTGTGAAAATTATTAAAACACCATAAAGAGTACTAGAAATGCCTCCAAGACCGTAAAACTGTTATGGAGGCATTTTTTTATCTTTTTTAGGCTTACTTTTCATAAAAGGAAGGTAGGGTCCAGCTAAAAGACCTGCAGCTTTCGATTATTAAATATAGATTTCTGAATTTTCAACATAATTTGCCGGTCGAATGTTTTGAATGGTAATGCCTGTGGAATCATAATTTAAGGGAAGATTCGCTTATGATTATAAAAAATTTAATAATTCCTGTTCTAAAATGGGAATTTCAATGGAGGAATGACCTATTAAAGATTCACTTTCTTATTTTGAAGAGGAAAATAAAAATAATCGAAAACCTACGGATAATGAAACGGAAAATCAGTTGGAATCCCTGCCGATTGCAAATATTAATCCAGTAAACCCGTCGGAATTGGATGAACTATATTTCTATGAAGGCAAAGATTTAGGAAATTCCTATTTTAAAGATAAAACGGCATTCCGATTATGGGCACCAGTTGCATCTGAAGCTAAGCTTGTTACTTATCAACATTGGGATGATTCAGATGGAATGGAGTTTCGGATGGTTCGTTCGGAAAAGGGGACCTGGACCATTGAGCTGAACGGTGATCAGGACGGATTGATTTATACATATAAAGTGAAAGTGGGAGAAATCTGGAGTGAAGCCGTCGATCCCTATGTTCGTGCTGTTACTGTTAATGGTATTAAAGGAGTCGTGATAGATTTAACAGATACGAACCCTGAAAGGTGGACACGGGATAAACCACCTCTTGAAAAAGCGGAGGACATAATCATTTATGAATTGCATACACGGGATTTATCGATTCATCCTGAAAGCGGAATCCATCACAAAGGTAAATTCTTAGGAGTAATTGAAGCCGGAACTAAAGGTCCTGAAGGAGCGAAAACGGGTCTTGATCATATAAAAGATCTAGGTGTTACCCATGTTCAGTTTATCCCGATATTCGATTTTGCTACAGTCAATGAAATGAAATTGAATGAACCACAATATAACTGGGGATATGATCCACAGAATTATAATGCTCCCGAGGGCTCTTATTCAACTGATCCGTATCAACCAAAAGTCAGGATCCGGGAGTTAAAGGAAATGATTCAAGGTTTACATGATCACGGGTTACGAGTAATCATGGATGTTGTATATAATCACGTTTATTCAGTGGAGGACTCAAACTTCCATAAACTCGTTCCCAATTACTTTTTTCGCTATAACACCGACGGCACGCTATCTAATGGAACTGGTGTAGGAAATGATACCGCGTCTGAACGTAAAATGATGCGAAAATTCATCGTTGAATCCGTGACCTATTGGGCGAAGGAATTTAACCTTGATGGTTTCCGTTTCGATTTAATGGGGATTCATGATGTGGAAACGATGAATGAAGTGAAAAAGGCACTGGCAGAAATTGATCCGACCCTCATTGTTTTGGGCGAAGGCTGGGATATGGATACCCCCTTGGCGCAAGAACTGAAAGCAAATCAAAAGAATGCTTTTAAAATGCCTGGAATCGCCCACTTTAATGATGCGATCCGTGATGGTTTAAAAGGGTTTGTAATGAATGAACATGATAAAGGATTCGTGAATGGCAAACCGGGAATGGAAGATATTATAAAAAAAGGCATCGCTGGTAGTTTGAAATATGATGATGATATCGCAACATATCAAAGACCAGATCAAGTGATCAATTATGTTGAAGCACATGATAATTATACTTTATGGGATAAGCTTCTCATCACTAATCCAGATGCGACAGAACAAGTACGGAAACAGATGCATAAATTAGCTTCGGCCGTTGTCTTACTGTCACAGGGAATTCCAATGATACATGCTGGACAAGAGTTCATGCGTACGAAGGATGGAGATGAAAATAGCTATCAATCTTCCGATTGGATTAATCGGTTGGATTGGAAAAGGAGAGCGGAGTTAGATCGGGAAGTGGAGTATATGAAAGGACTAATTTCGCTCAGAAAAAATCATTCTATTTTTAGGTTAAGCACACCCGAAGAAATTGAGGAGCATTTACAATTCATTGATGCTCCGCCAAATGCGGTTGCATTCACTTTAAAACATAAGGATTCTAAAATTGCAGTGATTCATAATGCAAATTGGGACGCGATAACCATTTCTCTTCCCCACGAAGGTAATTGGTCCGTTTTAGCGGATGGTCAGCGGGCGGGCCTGGAAGAAATAAAAAGGATTAAAGGGAGTCAGGTAACCGTTGCCCCTTTAAGTTCGTTTGTATTGAAAGTAAACTCTAACCAATGATAATAAAGTCGAAGTGAGTGAATTCTATGTCTCACTTCGACTTTAGTTCATTTTCTGATATGAAATTGATCAAATGAAGTCTTCCATTTTTTACTTTCGCAAGTTTGAGAAAAGTTGTGCGGGGGTAGAAAATACCAAATGATGAATTTTATCGTTTTTTAAGAGGGGAGCGATTATTTTGCCAGAGAAAGTGCATATAAAAATCAATGGTGCTGGGACCAGTCTGGAAGGTAATCAAACAATATTACAAATGCTGATGGATAGCTCCATTGAAGTCCCGAATGTTTGTTACCATCCTAGCCTAGGTCCTATCGAAACATGTGATACATGTCTAGTGAGCGTAAATGGAGAACTCGTAAGGTCATGTTCTACCAAGATCAAGGATGGGGATGTAATTGATACAGTTGGACCAGATGTAAAAGAAGCACAGGTCATGGCGATGGACAAGATATTATATAACCATGAGCTTTATTGTACGGTTTGCGATTATAATAATGGCACTTGTGAAATACACAATACCGTTAAGGAAATGAAGGTAAATCATCAAAGTGTTCCTTTTGATCAGAAACCATATGAAGTGGATCGGACGAATCCATTCTATCGATATGATCCGGATCAATGCATCCTTTGCGGCCGTTGTGTTGAAGCTTGTCAAGATGTTCAGGTCACAGAAACATTGACTATTGATTGGGAAGCAAAACGCCCGCGTGTCATTTGGGATAATGATGTTCCGATCAATGAATCTTCATGTGTGTCATGTGGACACTGTTCCACCGTTTGTCCGTGTAATGCAATGATGGAAAAAGGAATGGAAGGTGAAGCCGGATTTTTAACCGGCATCGCTAAAAAAACTCTTCGACCTATGATAGAAATTACGAAAAATGTTGAAACGGGTTATGGCTCGATTTTAGCGATTTCAGATATGGAATCCGCCATGAGGGATGCAAGGATTAAAAAGACGAAAACGGTTTGTACATACTGTGGGGTAGGATGCAGCTTTGACGTTTGGACCAAAGATCGTAAAATCCTTAAGATCGAACCGCAAGTGGAGGCACCTGCAAATGGGATTTCGACTTGTGTTAAAGGGAAATTCGGATGGGATTTCGTGAATAGTGAAGAAAGACTCACAAAACCTTTAATTAGAGAAGGGGATGCATTCAGAGAAGCTGAATGGGAAGAAGCCCTTGAATTGATTTCCCGTAAATTAACCGAAATAAAAGATTATCACGGTCCTGATTCGATGGCTTTCATAACGTCTTCCAAATGCACCAATGAAGAGTCCTATTTAATGCAAAAGCTGGCAAGGGGAATCATTGGCACCAATAATGTGGATAACTGTTCCCGGTATTGTCAGACACCGGCCACTTTGGGACTATTCAGAACGGTTGGATATGGCGGAGATACAGGGGGCATAAAGGATATCGAAAAGTCCGAACTTGTATTGATCATAGGCTCCAATACTTCCGAATCACACCCAGT
Organism: Peribacillus sp. V2I11; assembly: GCF_030817135.1. Taxonomy (NCBI): domain Bacteria; kingdom Bacillati; phylum Bacillota; class Bacilli; order Caryophanales; family Bacillaceae; genus Peribacillus; species Peribacillus sp. V2I11. The sequence goes on from NZ_JAUSYW010000001.1 coordinate 5,075,300, forward strand.
GTTGGCTACAAGAATTAAACGATCCCATAAACTAGGTAAACAGAAGCTGATAGTGGCGGACATCAGAAAGCACGAAATGGCTGAACGTTCCGACCTCTTTATTCAACCCGCACCGGGAACTGATATCATATGGCTGTCGGCCGTGACTAAATATATTATCGACAAAGGTTGGACAGATATAGACTTCATCAAAAATCGGGTAAATGGGATGGAGGAATACATCAAGACTTTAGAACCTTACACAATGGAATATGCGGAAAAAGTAACAGGCGTAGCTAAAGAAGATTTAATTACGCTTGCAGAAGCCATTCATGAAGCGGGAAGTGTTGCATCACTTTGGGCCATGGGCGTTACGCAGCATGGCGGAGGAAGCGATACGAGTACTGCAATTTCCAATTTATTGCTTATAACAGGCAACTACGGTAAACCTGGAACAGGTACTTATCCTTTACGCGGACATAATAATGTCCAAGGAGCCAGCGACTTTGGCAGTATGCCGGATCGCTTGCCAGGTTACGAAAAAGTAACGGACAAAAACGTACGCGCGAAATATGAAAACATCTGGGGCGCAAAAATACCAGAAAACCCTGGCCTTAATAATCATGAAATGGTCGAAGGGATTCATGCAGGTACAATCAAATCCATGTACTTAAAAGGTGAAGATATGGGTCTGGTCGATTCCAATATCAATCATGTCCATGAAGCATTTGAAAAACTGGAATTCTTTGTGGTACAAGATATCTTCTTATCAAGAACGGCAGAATTCGCGGATGTCGTCCTACCAGCAAGCCCAAGCTTTGAAAAAGAAGGTACTTTCACGAATACCGAACGCCGTATTCAACGTCTTTATCAAGTGTTTGAACCGCTAGGTGACTCAAAGCCTGATTGGCAAATCATTATGAATGTGGCCAATTCGTTAGGAGCAGGTTGGAATTATGAGCACCCAAGTGAAATCATGGACGAAGCAGCTAAACTATCACCATTATATGCTGGAGTAAGTTATGAACGCTTGGAGGGTTATAAAAGTCTTCAATGGCCAGTGGCACCAGATGGTAAAGATACGCCGCTTTTATTCACGGATGCTTTTCCTTTCCCCGATGGAAAAGCAAGGTTATTTCCAGTCGAATGGACCAAACCGATTGACTTTGGGGATGAGTTTGATATCCATGTGAATAATGGTCGTATATTGGAACATTTCCACGAAGGAAACATGACTTATAAATCAAAAGGCATCACTTCCAAAACGCCAAAAGTATTCCTTGAGGTATCCCGGGAATTGGCAAAAGATAGAGGGCTTGAGGATGGCACTCTTGTTCGGCTTACTTCACCATATGGAAATGCAAAAGTGCAATGCCTGATTACGGATCGTGTAAAAGGTAAAGAGGTTTATCTGCCAATGAACGATTCGGGTGACGGAGCAATCAACCAATTGACAAGCAGCCATTCAGATAAAGATACTGATACCCCTGCCTATAAGGAAGTTCAGGCAAAAATGGAAGTGCTCAGGGTCAAGGGAAACAACCCATTGCCGAGCATCAACCATCGTAATGGTAATCCACAACCGCAAATAGGTGTACAAGTACAAAAAAAATGGGCGCGCGAAGATTATATTTTCCCTGGTGACCTCTTGAAAATCAAAAAGGAGGAGAGGAACCGTGGCTAAAGCGACGAAAGTGATCAACCGAATCACCATTAGCGATGAAGAGAGAAGAAGAATTGAACTCGAGGATATCGAGCGTACCCTTTTGGAAAATAAAGAAGTGATTAAAGAAACATTTGAAGTCATGAAAGGCATGCAAGATCGTGGGATTTTATCAATGGTTAACAGTTTGTTGAAGGAAGGGGACAAAGTGCTGAACATTCTCGTCAAGACAGCAGACACCCCCGAAACGGCAAATACCCTAAAAAATCTCCTTCTCATACTTGGTACGTTAGGTACACTGAATGTTCAACAGCTTGAACCGCTTATCCTCAAAGTCAATTCAGGGATTGCCCGTGTAGCCGAGTCTGATGGAACGCCAGAAAAACCAAGTTATTTAGCCTTGCTGCGTTCCTTGAATGACCAAGAAGTCAAACAAGCTATTACTTACCTGATGACCTTCCTTAAAGGAATGGGAGAAGATACAAGCGATTTAGAAAGAACCACCCAATTACCAGAGGAACAGAAATTGCATAAAGCAAATGAAACAGCGGATATAGACCGGTCGACCTCCAGAAAGTCATACGGATCAAGTATACCCAGTAAAGGCGGAAGCGAAAAACAACGAAACACCAGCTGGTTATGGTTTGCAGCAGGAGTCTCACTCGTAACCATTCCGCTAACCTTATCGAAAAGTAAGAAATAAAGTAACTTGCACGTTCATATTCGGAAATTGAAACGTAAGTAAAATCGTGAACGATATTGACTTTGTCTTGTATGATGGTGACGATTACCCACCAAAATATTAAGGCCGATGATTCCCATATAGGGATTCATCGGCTTTTTTCGATGGGTAAGTGCGGTTAAATTACTATCAAAATTTTTCTCACTAGCCTTTTATTACATATATTTATATGAGATACAAATAATAAAATCAATCATTTGTGAAACGAACATATACACACACACTTATTCAAAAAGGGGCGGAAAAGTGAGAATAGGACGTTCTCTTAAATGTGCCTGATAGCTAGGAGCAATCATAATCGAAGAGATGAAAATAACACCGCCAACCAGATAAATGAATATAGCAGATGGTTTCATTTGAAATAAGTCCGCTGCGCCAATAATGGCACAAAAGAAAAAGATCGAGATCTTAATGAAGCCTAAAATGATCATTAAAACAAGAATCAACGAATCCAAAGAGCAGAAAGTGATCTTCTCCACGAGCTACTATCAAATATTGTTTGATACTATAGAAAGAGTGCAATATACTCAAGCCCTGTAAGTTATCAAGGAGTAAAATAAGTAAATACGTTCCTAACAAAATTAACAATGATGGTAGCGCTCTCACAACAATCACCTCATTCTTTTTTCTTAAAGTGTGGTAAATACTTTAAAATTATGTACGAGTCGTACCAGAAAGTCATTTTAGTATACGTGTCAGTGAATACTTGTCATTTATATCCTTATATTTAGGAACCTTATGCTTGTAGAAAGCCCTTGCGTCCCATAAAATGGGAGTATAAAAATGATCAAGGAGTGTATAAATGAAGCTAAAATTAATGACCATCATTTTGGGAATCTGTTCTTCAATAATAATTTCAGGTTGTTCCGGTGAAGAGGAAAGTGTTGTACAAAAAGAAAGCAGTCATGAAGGACATTCAGAGCATACGGTATCCGGAGATCTTCAGGAGGAGACCAACAGTAAGGAAATAGCACCGGATTTCTTAGCTGAAAAAACAGAGGATATGAAAACAATCTATTTAGCTGTTGCACAAAATAAAGATTTACTAGAAAAAATACCTTGTTACTGCGGTTGTGGAGAGTCAGCTAACCATAAAAATAATTACGATTGTTTCATCCATGAGAATAAAAAAAATGGTGAAGTGGTTTGGGATGATCACGGAACGAGATGCGGGGTTTGCTTAGAGATAGCTGCACAATCCATACTGGACTTGAATGACGGTATGAGCATCAAAGATATCCGGAATAAAGTCGATGAAAAATATAAAAGTGGATATGCCAAACCAACACCAACCCCTGAAGTGTAAGGACAAAAAAAGAATTGAAATTCTAGCGTGAAAGATTATTAGGAAAATGGCTTTTGCCCGATATTCATTCGGAAAATGCCATTTTTTATTTTCTTGGAGTGATGGATTCTTTCACATATATAATATTGGTCACTAAGGGGAATACTTCCATTAACCATTAAACCTTAAAGGGGGTAACCATTTGACATTAATCCGCCTAGGCTATGTAGCCATGAGCAATCATGTGCCAAACTGTTCACCATCACAAACAATGACTTTTGCTCAGTTTTCGAAAATTAAGGACAGAGATGCAGCGATAAGGAAACTTGAACGCATTTCAATTTCCAATCTTCATAATTGTTGGCGTTTACTGATTCATAACGAGGCTAATAATATTCAGTTCTTTAGGCTTTCTTCTAAACTTATCCCTTTAGCCAATCATCCAGAAATTCCAGAATGGGATTACATAGATCCTATTTCAGAAGAACTTGCTAAATTAAAAACATTCATTACAATTCACCCAAAAATAAGAATAGATTTTCACCCAGATCATTTTGTCATCTTGAATAGTTCAAATATCGATATACTGAAGACATCATTAAAAACATTAAGGATGCATTATACTTTATTGAAAAAAATGGGGGTGGTTCCCGAGCACCGCTGCGTACTGCATGTTGGCGGCGGTTATGGCGAACATGTACAGGCTTTGGAGCAATTTATCCATAATTGGGGTTTGATTCCTGAATCTATTCAAAGAATGGTCATTCTTGAGAATGATGATACTACCTATACTTTGTCGGAAACCCTTTATTTATGTGAGAAATTGGGAATTCCAATGGTTTTTGATTATCACCATTACCTCGCACATCAGTTACCAAGTGAAAATTGGAAGGATCATTGGGACCGAATATTAAATACCTGGAGTAATTCCATACTACCCCCTAAAATGCATATTTCAAGTCCAAGGTCCGATAAAGAATTTCGAGCACACGCTGACTTTGTGGATACAGGAATGTTTATGGGATTTTTGCAACAAATAAAGGGTAGCTTACCACAATTGGATTGCATGATTGAAGCTAAACAAAAGGATGGAGCACTTTTCCAGTTGATGGATGAATTGAAAAGTTACAAAGAAATAGAAGTCATTGATGATGCCAGTTTTTATATTCATTAATCAATCGGTATGATTTGATAAAGAGGGTATGCATAAGTTTCTCTTTATCAAATGCATTTGGTTTACATAACATAATTATTGTTAACATAAGAATGTTTAATAAATGGATAGGGAAGTTATTATTAATATGGAAAGGTGATTAATATTTTATACATTATTTTACAAAAAAATAAAAATAGAAAAAACCGACCTTCATATTTGGGTTTTAAAGCCATTGTTTGAACTACATAGAGTCTTTATTCAAGATTGAATTAAAATCGCTCTAAGAGGCTATATAAGCGGTTAATGGCGGTTTAATAGATAATAGGGGATTCACGGAATATTTTATATGAATATTCTGAATGTAACAAAGGACCTCTATTGATACATTCGAAAACGTGTTAAATCAAGGTTTATAAGGGTATCAAAATTTATAAAACTTGCCTTTTTTTCACCTGTTCACGTACAATGAAAGAAGGGGAAAGGGGAATGAGCCATTCATGCAAGCAACCTCTCAAAGAATAAAAAATGTGCAGCCGATACGCCGGTTGGATCACATAGAAAAGATGAAAAAGTCACTATTAAAATATTGCAGCTACAGGGATTATATGATGTTTTCAATCGGGATAAACATCGGGTTACGTATAGGGGATCTTTTACAATTGAGAGTGAAAGATATTCTTGAGGGTACGCATATAGTCATTGTGGAGCAAAAAACAGATAAAATTAAGCGGTTCCTTGTCAATCCTCAACTTCGTAAGGAAGTAAGGAAATATGTCCGGAAATCGAACCTGAAAAATGAACAGTATTTATTTCCAAGTCGAAAAGGTAATGGTCCAATCACTAGGGTACAGGCCTATCGGGTCCTGAACAAAGCAGCTGAAATGGCAGACATACCGGATGTCGGTACACATACCCTTCGAAAAACCTTCGGCTATTTGCATTACCAAAAATTCAAGGATATTGCATTACTGCAACAAATCCTTAATCATTCCAATCCAAAGGATACGATGATTTACATAGGACTCACACAGGATTTAATGGACGAAACGTTAATGGATTTCTATTATTAACGGAACAGAACGAAGTACAACTCCTGTATTGCTCAGTATTTTTATATTGATATCACAGTCCTGTAATAAGGAGTTATTCCAGAGAAAACATTATTTTGATATATATAAATGGGTAGAGGAAGCTGTTATTGTGGAAGGTGAAAGAAAAAGAGCTTCTCCCTTCAAGGACTGTCGGAATGGGATACGTCTTTTACTTGTAAAATCGACCTTACTGGGAGTTTTGAAAACTATAAGAGTTTGGTGAGGGCCTTATCTCAACCGAATACTTCTCAAAAAAGACTAGAATATAGTCTTTTTTTGTCGATATCATCCAGTACTGGTTCTTGTAAAAAATCACTCAATTTTTATCAATACAGTATATTAGAAACATTTAGTCTTCTAAAAGTCTGTTATTCTAAATTTTGAACAAATAATGTAACAGATGTTAACAGGTATGAATGGGATCTAAAAATAGAGTTACTATAATAATATTATGTTAACTTATGTTCAAGATTTATCCTACTGTCAAAGGATACTTCATATGAACTGACCCCAATTGTTATAGAACATGTAATAATTGGGGTGCAGTATAATGCTTGCAAGGAATATGTGTAACTAGTTTCGTTTAAAAGGTACCCATATCCGCCATCAGATTTAGCTCCAAAGGCAAAAAAGCATATTTTCCGTCCTTGATAATCTCACATTTACGAACTGGAATTGGATGTTTAAAAATAGGCCCATCTATTACTGTGGTATGAAACTCTCCACCTTCTCCGCAGGGATCAATTCCGCGAGCTTCAAGTTCCTTCACGTATTCATGGGTTAACGTTCGCCCTAAATCATCCTCTCGCATTCCTAATGATAAATTAACGGTTACAATGATCGTTACAAATCCTAGATTCAAGAACTCATCGACAGCCTCGCGATGGTTCATTTCCCATAAGGGCATTCCAAGCTTCAATCCAGCATTCTTGGTAACCTTATCATGCCAACAGCCATGAGCGGGCATATCCAAGTCTCCAGTTACTAACACTTCAGCTCCTTGATTTTTAGCATTTTCTAAAAGGCGCATAAATACTTCTTCATAATCAGTCCAACTGGCAGCTGCAGTATATACAGGCAAACCTATAGATTCAGCTTGGGCATGTATGAGTTCCGGAGGCATTCCATGGGATCTCGAACGTTTTCCCTCTTCCTCCAGCATGACGATCAGTCCTACCGCTTCTCCAACCTTCATTGCTTTATATAGGGCTAAGACACTATCCTTTCCCCCGCTAAAAGAAGCTATGAATTTATGCCCGCGAGCACTATTTTTCCAATTGATTACTTCTGTCATCCATATTTTCTCCTTTATTCTAATGACTTTTTGCCAATTTCATATTTTATATATGACCTTCCATAACTATATTGGTTTGATTTTATCACGGTTTGAGCATTCAAATAAGATATTAATGCATCCTGATACAAAAAACTTGATGAAAAAAAGAGAAATTCATCTCAAAGAAACTACTTCTTTATCAACAGAGACAAGATAAAGGAGGATTATTTCAAATTCCTAGTGAACAAGCCAATAAAAAGGCATGAGCCCGGTGAGGGACCGGAACTCATGCCCTTTCGGCTATCAAAATAAAGTGTCTGCCTTTATGTGGTCACTTACCTAATAGATTTCTTTTTATATAACTTATTTAATTGCAATATGTATTTCCACTTTTCCATCAGGATAATACTTTTCAAAATCCAGACTATATTTTCTGTGCAATTTTTTATCTTCTTCCAGCTGCCATATCCCTTTCCAAGTTTCACCTATCGAATGTTCATCTTGTAAATATTCAAACACAGCGTATTCTTGATCTGGAATGACAAATTTCTCATTCGAGACAGGGGTTTCGGCGGCTATAGCTAAAGTATAATCTCCACGATAGTTACTTTCATACTGATGGTAGATCCCATATTTCATAACATTTTCAATATGATGATCATTTGTTTTTCTCCAAAGTAATCCGATTTTCTTGAAAAGATCCTTATCCGAGAAATTATTAGTCCTTATTTCTCCAATCATGTAGAATTCTTTACTCATTAACTAGCAACGCCTTATTTGTATAAAATTGGATATAATACCCATGACATCATATTCAAAAAAGATGGCCAGATTCTTTTGGTGCAAGGGTAATTTTGGGGGTTGGTTTTGTCTTTAGTTCCTGCTTTGGAATTTGTGAATTGAACAATACAAAGTTGTTTAAATAGTTAAATATAAATGGGCAGCCCAAATTATTATCAGATGTGAGGTAGATGTTCACCTAATGTATTGTATCCAGTAATATTTAAATTGGATACAATTTATTTAATTTTAAGTATTGTAATCGCTTTATATAGTTGATATAGTTTAAATTGTATCCAATATCGAAAGGTGGACGCTGAATTGGATAATGCTAATTCTAAAAAAGATAAATCTACAATCGTTAAACATGTAACGAAAAGTCTTAGGAAAGCGATTCTGAATGGGACGTTGAAAAAGGGGGAGCGACTCATCCAAGAGGAGTGGGCAGATCGCCTGGAAGTAAGCAGAATGCCCATTCGTGAAGCCCTTACACAGCTTCAAATGGAGGGATTGGTTGAAATGGTTCCTCATAAAGGAGCAATCGTCACACCGATTACCCGGGATGACATTGAAGAAATTTATCATACCAGGTCTCTGCTTGAAGGCCTTGCAGTAGAAAAATCGCTTCCATATTTAACAAAGGAGGATAAAGAAAAATTAAAGGGTATTTTGATTGAAATGGAAGGAATTCAGTTATCTGATGAAACCAATGAGCATTATATCCTTTTGAATGCGGCTTTTCATGAAACCCTCCGAAAAGGGTGCCCATGGCCAAGGGTTCAAAAAATGGTAGAAACCCTGGGTATCTCACCGATTGCGCCGAATTTGCTGATTGATTATTACCCAGAAACGCAACGGGAACACCGGATGATATATGAAGCGACACTAAGAGGGGATCCTGCAGAACTAAGGGCAGCAGTGGAATTTCACATCTTACGGACGAAGAATAATTTAATTACGTATATGGAGTTGCTGAATACTAAAAATCATCAATAAAAGGAGTGTTAATTGTGTATGATTTCGCAATTGTTGGTGGGGGAATTGTAGGATTATCGACGGGAATGGCACTTTATCAGCGTTTCCCTAATGCTAAAGTGGTAGTCATTGAAAAAGAGTCTGTTGTTGCAGATCATCAAACGGGGCATAACAGCGGCGTCATCCATTCAGGAATTTATTATAAACCAGGCAGTTTCAAGGCAAGGTTTGCCCGTCAAGGAAGCAAATCAATGACGGAATTCTGCCGGATGCATGGAATTGAACATGATATTTGCGGAAAGGTCATTGTTGCAACAAAACCAGAAGAGTTGCCCCTTCTAGATGATTTATATTCACGCGGTTTGCAAAATGAACTAGCTATACAAAGAATCGGTGTGGATGAATTAAAGGAAATTGAACCACATGTTAACGGACTTGGTGCGATTCGCGTCCCGCAAGCCGGCATCGTCAATTATCGTCAAGTAAGTGAAAAGATGGCGGATATCATCCGAGGCAAAGGTGGTGAAATCAAGCTGAATACAAAGGTGGAGAAGATTGACGAGGATTTAGATGAAGTCATCATCGACACGAGCAACGGTACAATAAAGGCAAGGGTGGTCATTAATTGCGCAGGATTGCACAGTGACCGTATCGCAGCAGCTGCGGGGTACAAAACTGATATGAAAATAGTCCCGTTTCGCGGTGAGTATTTTAAATTGAAGCCTGAAAAGCGCTTCCTAGTCAATCATTTAATTTATCCGGTACCTAACCCGAAATTTCCATTTCTGGGGGTTCATTTTACGCGGATGATTAGCGGGGAAGTGGATGCCGGTCCAAATGCTGTACTGAGTTTCAAACGGGAAGGTTATAAGAAAACAGATTTCAATGCGAAAGATTTAACTGAAGTTTTAAGCTATAAAGGTTTTTGGAAGCTGGCTAGTAAATTCATGAAGGAAGGGATGGATGAATATGTTCGCTCTTTTAGTAAAAAGCAATTTACGAAAAGCCTGCAGGAATTAATTCCGGAAATTCAAGAAGATGATTTAATCCCTGCACCTGCTGGAGTCCGGGCACAGGCATTACAGGATGATGGTAATATGGTGGATGATTTTCATATTATAATGGGGAAACGGACCATTCATGTATGTAATGCACCGTCACCTGCAGCAACAGCTTCAATTGAAATTGGAAAAGAGGTTGTTAACCGCATCCCGGAACAATCACACTTATTGGAAGCTGCATTGACAAATTGAACTACCCACCACTTATCGACCATACGGTCTGAATGAAGTGGGGGATTCCTAAGAACATTAGCCTATCGGCCAATTTTTAATTAGGCTATCCCCGTCGTTCCTACGGTTAGAAGCCTTATGGCTTCGTTCATTAGATTGAATCCTGCATTAATATCTCGATCGTGGTGAGTAGAACAAGAAGGACAATCCCATTCACGAAGATTCAGATGTTTAACGTCTTTATTTTGGTACCCGCAGCCAGAACACAATTGGCTAGAAGCAAACGTTTTAGATATGGTCACGATTTGTTTACCATACCATTTTGCTTTGTATTCCAACATTTTTTTGAATGGGTACCAAGATACTTCACTAATTGCTTTAGCTAGTTTGTGATCTTTCATCATATTCGACACTTGCAAGTCTTCCATTCCAATAACATCGTGGTTTTTGATGATTTCGGTAGAGACTTTATGTAAGTAATCCATTCGGGCATTTGAAATTTTTTCGTGTAGGATGGCCACTTTTCGTTTTTGTTTTTGATAGTTTTTGGCTTCAGTCAATGGGTTATTTCGATTCAAGGCTATTTCTTGTCGCCTTGAAAGAATCCGTTGTGCTTTGGCCAACTTTTTTTCGACCGTCCGGAAGAATTTTGGGTTTTGATAGACCGTACGATCTGAAAGAATCGCAAAGTTCTTCAAACCAACATCTACACCGCACGAACGATTCGTTTTAGGATGTACTTTTACATCGGTTTCGGCTAAAACGGAAATGAAATATTTACCCGAAGGGTTCCGCCTGATTGTGGCATTGATGATTCGCCCTTCGACTTCGCGGCTTTTAGCAAAACGTACTAGACCGAGTTTGGGCAATTTGATTTAGTTTCCTATTATTCCGATATTTTCCATTCGTGTGTTTAGTCGTGTAGGACTGGACCGGATTCTTTTTCGATTTGAAGCGTGGTGACTTGTTTTGCTTTTTATAATATCGACTATAGGAATCTGCTAAATTTTCCACCGCTTTCTGTAAGGCTATACTGTCTACTTCTTTCAGGAAAGAATACTCCTTCTTTAAAGCTGGAAGTTTTTTTGATTGTTGCGTATTTATTCAGAAAAGAACCTTTCCATTCATTAGAGGGTAATTGACCGTTCTGCTTCATTTCTTCACAGATATACCAGTAGGCATCTTTCTCCTTTTGTTTGCCTAAAAAGAAGTTGTAGACAAAACGGGAGCAGCCGATCGTTTTATTGATGAGAACTAGTTGTTCTTTAGTTGGGTAGATCCGAAATTTATAAGCTTTGTTTACAACCATAAATTCACCCCCTTAAGTTATTATTAACCATTGAACGTACGTTTGCCAAAAGATTACTTTGGCTTTGGCTTATGCCAACCGCCATTCATCTCCCCCTTACCGTTGGGCTCTCGCCCTTCACACGCTTGAAGAGGGAGTCTTCTGGCGGGAAATGATAAAATTCTTTAAAGAGAGAGGAAGAAGTCTTATGTTCAATGGTAAAACAATTTTCATTGCAGGTCATGCACGTTTACCTCAAGGAATGGCAGCGAAAAGTGTCTTTGAAACATTAACCATCACTGCAGAAGTCGATGCTAAATATGGGGTTGTCCTGGAAGCTTCTTGTACATTGGCAACAGAGCATGGCCGGGAATTCATTGGGCGTTTATTAAAAGGGATCAGTTTAAATGATGGTGTTGATGACGCGATAGAATCGATTCAATCTTATTATCGGGGGAAAGCGGCTAATGCATTGATTGCTGCCTTGAAGGACCTGGATCTCCATTTTCAGCAAATTAAAGCAGGAGAAAAAACAAAACTACCAAGTTAAAAATGTGATTTTCAGAATAATTTGTAAAAAGTGTTGACAATTTTACTAAAAAACGTTTTAATTTAATTAAGCCAATATTTTGACATTAACACCTTTTGAAAAATACCTTTTCAGAATCGTGTAAAGATCTTAATGATTGGAAACAGGAAAAATAAATCATACATAAACTGCATATTCACTGTGACTCTATTTGCATAGAGCAGTGAAGTGAATATAAGCCAGTTGTACAGTTGGATTCCTATTTTATTTGGGGATCATGTGCGACTGGCTTTTTAAATTCCCGTTAACTTTGTCACCTATATTACAAATAACAGGAGGAATTATTCATGAGCATTGCAGAAAAAAAGAGAGCTAAGTTTGAAAGGAAAACAGAAAAATACGAGGTGAAAGTTCACCCTCAAACCAGCCGATTATATCATATTGAAATTTCAAAAGAGGCAATTGCCGCTTTTTTAGAAACCGTATCGAAGGATAATCAGTCTGTTCAACATTTGGAATATACACCATATGCACGACTCATCGTTGCATCATATCTATTGGATCAAGTGGGGGAAGACTTTGGTGAAGTGCTTCGTAACATCGTTCATGATCGGGAATCCGGCGGCTTCACCCTCGGCTTGGAGGGCGTCACGGAAAATACGGATGAATATGTCATTTTTGCGACGGCCATTTCATACTTGCTGGGAACTCCAAACCATGATGCCATGTCAGGAAAATATTATGCCCGTTTTAGTGTTCAAGACACGGATAGCAGTGATTCATATTTGCGTCAGGCCTATCGTTTATTTACACTTCATACGGACGGAACCTTTGTAGATGAACCAACGGACTGGTTATTAATGATGAAGATGGTCGAACAAAATGCACGCGGTGGAGAATCACGTTTATTGCACTTAGACGATTGGAAAGAGCTTGATATGTATGTGAATCATCCATTATCCAGCCACAAATTCACGTATAAGGCTCCAAAAAGCAAGAACATTGATCAGGAAATTGAAAGATTGACTTTCTTCAATCATAATAACAAACCTGGTGTATGTTATATCGATCAATTTGTTTATCCTGAATCAATTGAACAAGCCAAATACTTACGCGATTTATCCAATTCTTTAGAAAACGATGAAAGTGTACTTGAACTGGAACTGCCTGTTGGAGATTTAGTTGTCGTCAACAATATATTTTGGCTTCACGGCCGCGCTGCATTTGAAAAAGATCCGAACCTGAACCGTGAATTACTTCGCCAGCGCGGAAGATTCAATCAATAATTTCATTTTGTAACCAACAGTTGTATTCATCCTCAAATACCATTTATAAGATAAATTCTTTTCAACCCAAGGGTTGGAAAGCAATTTATCTTTTTTTTGAAAGGTTCAGTTAAAATTTAATGTTGTTAATGGAAGTAAAAAAGAGGACCTTAAACAAGAGGGCCTCTACTTGTAATCTTGAACTAACGCACCCAGAGTGTAAAGATTATTCTATATTCTCTCTAATCTTCCTGCTTCATCATTCAAACATAAATTAATCATTCATTAATGACCAATTCTTTTAATTCTATATCGTCTGAAATTAAGTAAGTAAATTGAGCATCTCTTATGAAAGCCAGTTTACTTTCTGTAGTTGCTGAATTGAAAAAAGATTTCACGTCGTCCAAGTTAATCTGCATATCTTTTTCACGTTTGTATATGTAATGTTTACTATTCATACTGTTTCCTCTCTTGCTGTCCATACTTCTTTTTCCACATACTGATATACATTCTCTATTATTTCGCATCCAATGGTGGATCTTATTTTTTCCACTAAATAGTTTGCTTGCTCTACATACTCCATATCTCCTTCTTTTTTTGTTCTTTGAGCAAACTAATATACCGTTCCTCTTCTTTAATTAAATTAAAGTTTATTTCAGTGGCACTTTTCATCGTACAAACTAAACTAACAAACTCCCTTATATTCCTAGCTACAATTTTTATGTGTGCATCGAAATCATCCATTGGACTGATACATGCAATAAACGCATTCTCCAAGTCAGATACCATTCCAAAATCAGTTAGGAAGCCATAATGAATGCGCCTATATTTGCAAACGGAATGACATCGTAGGGAGACATTTCATAATGCGGGAAGTCTAGTTGTAAACAAAGGTCTAAATCACATAATGAGTATCCTTCTTTTTCAATTACCTCTCCTAATCTCTGAAGCTTTTTAAAAGTTGGTGGCATTTTCAAGTACTTTCCAGGATTAATCATTTTCTTTCCTTTAATTGTGTCTGTAAGATAATTCAAGGATAACCGATATCCTGAAATTATATAATTCCATTATTACAACTAATGGTTTCCCAATTTTCCGTTAAAGAGCATACGGATTCAAAAAGGTTCATAATGCCCCCTGTGTTCGGTGGTGAACATGCTTTTCTGATATACTGATATGGCCAAAATAAATAGAAGAAAGAGGGGGTATTAATTTATGGGGATCGCTAATTTTTCTAAGTTTACGCAATTTAAGGACTTAATTAATGCTTTACCTGCTGCCTATACAGATGAAATGTTAAAGAGCGAGCAATTTTTACTTGAAAGAGATGAAAGGAAAAAACTCGAGATCTTTTACGCACCTTTCGAATATGTAAATGAACGGGCCAAAGTGGTGATTGTCGGAATCACTCCTGGTTTACATCAAATGAAAAAATCATATTCTACCGTAATTAATGCAAGAGGGCACATACATAGCGATGAAGAGATCCTGCACGAAGTAAAAAAGAATTCCAGTTTTGAAGGAACGATGAGAAAAAATTTGGTTCAAATGTTAGATGAGCTTGGATTACACACATACTTAAACATTTCGTCCACACTGGATCTTTTTAACGAAGCTAGTCACATCGTTCATACTACCTCTGTTTTAACCTATCCAGTCTTTTATAACGGGAAAAACTACAGTGGAACAACTCCGAACATGTTAAAGACCGAGTTGCTTAAAAAAAATATAATGGAAGGCTTTGCTACCTAAATAGGTACCATTGAACGCCCGCTTATTATTCCTTTAGGCGTTAATGTTTCCAAGGTCTTAAACTATTTAGTGGGTCAAGATTATTTGGATGCTAACAACATACTTCTAGGATTTCCTCATCCATCCGGAGGAAATGGTCATCGACATAAGCAATTTGCAGCAAATAAAGAACAAATGAAAATGATGTTACAGCACTATTTTTCAAAAGATATGACCGTGGGTTAAAGAGGAGGGATGTATGCTCATTAAAGGATGGGAAACATTTGATTAAGAATTCTATTATTCATTATTAGTGTTAAAAGTAAAATTAACTATTTACTAGTGATATTTTGGAGATTATAATAAGAACAAGTGTTCTTTATTGTGGGAGGCATTAACATGGATGAACTAGAGGAATTTTTAAAATCACTTACTATTGAAGAGTTAAAAGTTATTTATGAAGAAGTAAGTGGACGTGATATAATAAATAGATGAAAAAAATTTGAAATAGAAGAGTCCTATTTTTTTTCATTCCATTGAATAAAATTAAAATAACTGAACCATCAACAGTCATGTAGACAAAAAATGTATGTATTGTTGATGATGGTTATTTGTGGGGCTTCAACAATTTCCTTTAGAGAAAAACATACGGTAACAACGATATTTATTGCATATGTAAATATTGTTCAATGATACATAGAAATTTTCGGTAGTTTTGAAATGATAAATTTTCAAATTTTCATAAGAATGTCCTGTTCGAAAAATTAAAGAATTTATAAATCAAGGACCCATTAATGGTCCTTGATTCAGACTGTAGACAAACTCGATGAAAATCGAGTTTGTCTACAGTTTTTTTTGGGGCTTGTACAAATTTGGAGGTTGATTTCCACTTCAGGCACTCGCTTTTCGCGGGCGGTCCGGGAGCCTCCTCGGCGCACTTGCGCCTGTGGGGTCTCCCTTGGACTCGCTATTCCCGCAGAAGTCTCGCACCTTCCGTTCCAATCCAACTATGTTTAAAAATTTAGATAGAACTCCTTTTGCCTACAGTCTTTTTTGTTTTAAAATAGAACTATTAAAACTTGAGGTGATGAGGATGCTTTCGAAACATGATTCTATTCAGCGAGATCCACTTGAAATGATTACTTTAGATCAACTGGTGCCACCGAACCATTTGGTTCGTAAAATGGAGGCTTCCATTGACTTCACTTTCATTTACGACTTGGTGAAAGATATGTATTCAGAGGTAGGACGCCCAAGTATTGATCCAGTTATTTTAGTTAAACTGACATTCATTCAATATACCTTCGGTATTCGTTCCATGCGTAAAACGATTGAAGAAGCTGAAACAAATATGGCTTACCGTTGGTTCTTAGGCTATGGTTTCCATGATAAAGTACCTCATTTCTCAACGTTCGGGAAAAATTATGAGCGACGCTTTAAAGATACAGACCTGTTTGAACAGATTTTCTATCGCATCTTAATAACAGCTGCTGATAGAAAGTTAATAAGTGCTGAACACGTATTCGTCGATTCCACACATGTGAAAGCCAATGCGAATAAGCGCAAATTTGAAAAGAAAATCGTACGCAAAGAAACAGGAGCATATCAAGGACGTCTTCAAGATGAAATAAATCAAGATCGTGAAAACCATGGAAAGAAACCTTTTCCACCAGATAAATTTGATAAGAAAGAAACCAGAGCAATTAAAGAAAGTACTACGGATCCTGAGAGTGGCTACTATGTGAAAGATGAACGAACAAAACAGTTTGCCTATTCATTCCACGCGGCCGCAGACCGCAACGGTTTTGTATTGGGAACGATTGTAACACCTGGTAATACACATGACAGTCATATTTTGGAACCACTTGTTGAGCAAGTGATTGAGAAAGTTGGAAAACCAGAAGCAGTTGCCGCAGATGCAGCTTATGAAACACCAGCAATTACAAGCTACCTATTTAACAAAGAAATTACACCTGCTTTACCCTATACACGTCCTCGTACAAAAGAAGGATTCTTTCGCAAACATGACTATGTTTATGATGAACACTTTGATTGTTACCTTTGCCCTTCGGGCGAAACTTTAAAGTACTCAACAACAAATAAAGAGGGCTATCGCGAGTACAAATCGCCAAAACAAATTTGTGCAACATGCTCTTTTTTATCACGGTGTACAGAAAGCAAAGACCATCAAAAAGTAGTGACACGGCAAATCTGGCAAGCATATGTGGAAGAAGCAGATCATCTGCGTCACCATCAAGATGTAAAACCTATATATGCGAAACGCAAAGAAACGATTGAGCGTGTATTCGCAGATGCAAAAGAAAAGCATGGTATGCGATGGACTACTTTAAGGGGACTTAAAAAATTGTCGATGCAAGCGATGCTTACTTTCGCTGCCATTAATTTAAAGAAGATGGCCACGTGGACATGGCAAGGTCATAAAATGGCTTAACATAGTGGCTCGAAGAGCCCAAATCTCTTAACCTTTGGTCAAAATTTAAAAGGGAATTTCAAAAGGGGTTCGGAATTTTTTAATTCCGAACCCCTTTTGTCTACAAACTGAATCAAGGACCCATTAATGGTCCTTGATTTTTTATGAAAAGGACCATTTGGAAAAAACAGATGGTAATTTTCAGATCAATCGACTTTCATCATTCAGCCATTAGGTAATTATTTGGAAGTTATGTGAAAAGTGCACCTCTTACATCATAATTTCCAATATCGATTTCAATTTTTCTATCAAGTGCTAATTTTGCCAAAAGGGAGCCTAAATAGGGGCCCATTGTTAAACCTGAAGCTCCAAGACCATTGGCTACGATTATGCCTTCCCAGTCAGGTAAAGGACCCATGACCGGAAGGAATCCCGGCGTGAAGGGGCGAAATCCGACCCTAGCTTCAACAAACGTACTATCTGTCAAACCGGGAGCGGTTTGCAAGGCTTTGTTGAAAACCTCCTGCAGCCCTCCTGCGGTCATTCGGTTATCGAAAACTTCCGTATTTTCATGAGTCGCCCCAGCAACGATTTTATTATTATCGAAAGCCAAGAGATATTGATCACTGGGAGGCATGACTACAGGCCAGTCATTCGTATTTTCATTTGGCGTTTCCAGATGGATGATTTGAGCCTTTTGGAAGGTGACTTGAAAATTCACGCCCAGTGGTTTGAGTAATTCCGGTGCCCAAGCGCCAGCACAAACAATCACTTTATCAGCAGGAATGAATTCATCTCCAAGTGTTACACCTGTCACTTGTGTACCGTTATATGAAAGTATAGCCTCACCATACATAAGTTTTGCACCGTTTTTTTGTGATGCCCGCAATAAGGAATCACGCAATGCGCGTCCATCGACCCGCGCGGCACCACTCACGTGAACGGCTGCATATTCACTGGAAAGAGGCGGGAATAAGGCACGTGTTTCCTCTGCCGAAAGTAATGTGATCGTCCCGATCTCCGGTGCATCTTCTTTCCGTTTTGCCGCCCGGTTCTTCATGGCATTCAGTTTATCTTCATCTGTATGTAAACTTATGGCCCCGACTTGGGCATAACCAGTCTCGGTTTCCCCATCCCGTTCAAGTTCTTCAATTAAACCGGGATAAAAAGCCGCCCCATTTTTGGCAAGGAGATACCAAGCTTGGTTGCGCCTTTGCGATATCCACGGGCAAACGATTCCTGCAGCTGCGGATGTTGCCTGACCGACATCTTGGCGGTCAATAATGATCACTTCAGCCCCGTTTTTAGCTAACTGATAGGCAGTGGAAGCTCCCAAAATTCCTGCACCAACTACAATGATTTTTTGCATATTCAACATCTCATTTCTCTCATATGTATAAACGCATACCACTACTATATCGAAGACACGAAATGATTGCCACAACCGATATTGTAATTTTTTTCACAAAGTTATTTTATCTATAGTGAATATGCTATGATTGAAATTGTGAGAGCTTGAAAAGATACTAGGAGGACATAGCATGTTAAAAAAACAAATGGAATCATACATATCAAAATCCGTAATCGAAAAAAAGGTTGAGTTATTTAAAGAAGAAAAGAATTATGTAGAAAAGCATAAATTAATTGCCGATGATATCATTATAGTGGAAAAAGAAAATGCTTCCCGTTTTACAGATGCTTATATGGAGCGCAGTAATAAAGAGAGCGAAGAATTAATCTCTGAAGAGAACTTTGCATTTTTATCACAACCGATCGAGTATTTGAAAAAAAACAAAGATGAATTCCTTTACTTTGAATCACATTGGTTCGAATTAATCGGTGTTGAGGCACTTTCGTTTGAAGTGGATGATGTTTTCGGTACGTATAACGCGATGTTCGGATTGAAATTCCAGAAAAAAATGGGAGAAGTTTTAAAAACGTATTTAACTAAGGAACTTCAAGAAGGAATTGGATCGTTCAGCTTAATGTTTAACCAGGGTGACGGGCTATGGGATGTGAATTTTGCATTGGATAACATAAAAGGGTTTCGTGAAGACATGTCATTAGAAGAAGCTTTTAATTTAATCTATCATTTTCTTTTTATCCTTGTTCAAACAATCGAGGAAGATATGTAAAAAGAGGTGCCGTCATTAATTTTAATGGCGGTTTTTTTATTTCTTGAGTTAACCAATGCCCCCAGGCAATGGCTTCTGGATTTAATCAATTGGCTCTGGATTAAAGGAACTTGAAAGAATTCGTCGAATTGATTAAGGATATACCTTTATTTAACAAACTTATAGGTTTATTTTGATTGTATTTGGCTATTTTTTGTTCATGAAAATGAAATGAAAGTTACATCGGAAGGGGAAGTTATACTTGCTGAATGAATTGAAAGTTACTCAAGTTACCATTCCAATGCCTTTTAGGTTGGACCATGTCCATTGTTTCCTGGCAGAAGGTGAAAAAGGGTGGACAATCATTGATGCAGGATTAAATAACAAAACGACAAGGGATTTATGGAACCCAATTATTGAAATACATGATATTGCCGATATTATCATCACCCATTATCACCCAGATCATTTCGGGTATGCAGGGGCATTACAACAACTGACCGGTGCGGATGTTTGGATGACACAAGTGGATGAACATTCGGGAACTACGTATTGGGAAGCGGATTCGCTGAATCTGCTTAAAGAAAATTATATTGCATGTGGTATGGAAGACGATGTAGCCGTCGCCTTATCCAGTGACGAAAGCGGATTCATGCCACAAGTAAAACCCTATCCTACCGTAAATCATCATCTTGAAGAAGGAATGAAGCTGCATTTTGGCAAATATGAGTATGAAGTGATTTTCACGCCGGGTCATTCTGATGGCCTGATTACCTTATACAATAAGGAAAAAAGTGTCCTTTTCTCGACAGATCATATATTGCCCAGGGTATCTCCAAACATTTCTTATTGGTTTAAAGGTTTCAGTAACCCATTGGAAGAGTTTTTTACTTCATTGAAAAAAATACAAAAGCTGGACGTTGAATATGTCATACCTTCACATGGGAAACCATTTCAAAATGCCAATAAAAGAATTGTTGAATTGTTGGATCACCATCAGGACCGGTTGCATGTAATTCATGAAAACATGAAAGAGCCGATTTCTGTAAAAAGTGCTTGCCATATCTTATTTGGAAATCTGCCCATTCACGAAACCAGGTTTGCTGTTGGTGAAACATTGGCTCACCTTGAATACCTTCTTTTGATTGACCAATGCAGAAAGTTTAAACGTGATGGCAAATGGTATTATCAATCCATTTGATATATTGAACTTTGATTCTAGCTCATGTCATATGAGCTTTTTTTTGCATTCAAAACGCAAGACCCACTGTCTTCTATATACTAGTTAATGAAAAAGTTTAAGGGTTTTGTTTACTTAAAAAGAAAAAATGTTATGATTATTTTTAGATTCTTATGAATATTGAATCGATGGAGAACGTTTACTGAAAACAGGTTGGGAGTTTTGAGATGAAGAAGACATATATGAAAACCGCATCAGGAGTGTATATTAATTATTTCCTGTTAGGTATGGTCAATATCATGCTCGCATCGAATATGCCGTATTTAACTCAGCAATGGGATACAGATAATGCCGGAGTAAGTTATATCATCGCTTCTATAGGGTTGGGGAAATTACTTACATATGCCTTTACGGGTTATTTATCAGATAAAATCGGACGAAAACCATTAATTATTGCTTCATCATTGGGAATGGGCATCTTCTTGATCGGTATTCCATTATCACCAAATTATCATTTGGCTTTTGTTTTTGCCATCCTTGCAGGTGTCGCTAATTCGTCAATGGATGCCGGTTCATATCCTGGTTTAACAGAGCTTTTCCCAAGGGCTGCTGGTTCTGCCAATGTACTGGTGAAAGCATTCATGTCTGCTGGTGCATTTATTCTCCCATTCATGATTTTATTTTTCTCGAATCATGAGATGTTTTATGGATATGCCTTTTTTATTCCTGCTGCTATTTATCTATTGAACTTGATGTTTTTATTCACCGTTTCTTTTCCAAGTTCGAATATGAACAAGGAAAAACAAGTAGATGATCGTACCGAGAGCAAGAAATTCATTTCAGAACCGGTATTACGTAAAGAGGGGCTTGCTCTTGTGATAATCGGTTTCACATCAACAGGATTATTCACCGTTTCACAGATTTGGCTTCCGACTTATGGTCAGCAGGCTGTGGGCATGCCGATGGCCAGTTCCATCAAATTGCTAAGTTATTATAGTTTAGGGGCACTTATTTCCGTATTGGTTTTATCCGTTTTATTAAAAAAGATCGTCCGGCCAATAACGGTTATCATGATTTATCCGATCATAACTTTTATTTCAATCCTTACGATCCTTTTGGTAAAGGTACCGGTCGTCGTTTCCATCACAGCATTTTTCATCGGACTTTCCACTGCGGGGATCTTTCAATTAGCCATAACAATAATGACGGAATTTTTCTGGAGGAAAAAAGGAACAGTGACCGGTATCGTGGCAACAGCTGCTGGATTGGCTTCTATAGTCATGCCGCTTGTAACGGGTTGGATGTCGAAAAGCGGGAATATATCAATCATCTTCATATTTGATGCATTCCTGTCTGTAACTGGTTTTATAGCTGCAGCTTATGTTTATTATCGCTATGGAAAGCTGATGGGTAAGGGAAAAGTGGAGACAGGGGATATCCGTTTACATGCCTGATACATTTAGGAACTTTTACAGCAGCCTATAATGACTTCATTGATGATAAAGAGAAAACCACCGCCCATCAAACTTGGGCGGTGGTTTTTTCATTGCCTGGCTCCTATTTGTCCCTTTACTTCTTTCATGATATCTTCAAGGGATGTGACAATTCCTTTATCGTCCTTATAGCTAATATGTTTAGGTTGAAAATGGATAGGCGAATCCAAACCAGCAGCGGCTGAGATTCGAAATAATCCTTTCCTAAGGGTAACAAGAAAGTTGACCACACGATATTTCTTTTCATCGATGACAAGTGCCTTTTGCAAATCCGGATCAGTGGTTGCTACCCCGACAGGACAAGCATTGGATTGACATTTCATCGTCTGTATACAGCCAATGGCAATCATGAAACCTCTTGCTATGTTAACAAGGTCGGCTCCCATGGCTAGAGCTATCGCTATTCTATCAGGCGTGAACAATTTACCTGAGGCGATGATTTTAACGCGATTGCGGACACCGTATTTTTCCAGGGTCGATACTAAAATCGGCAAAGCGGATTTTAGCGGTAATCCCACGCTATCTATCAATTCCTGATAAGAGGCACCCGTGCCGCCTTCACCGCCATCCAATGAAATGAAATCCGGACCTTTCCCGGATTCTTTCATGTAGCTAGCAAGCTCTTCAACACTGTCATTGCCGCCAATGACCATTTTGATGCCAACCGGGATGCCAGTATGGTCCCTGATTTTTTCGATAAAATCGCACATGGATTTCACGTCATCGAATTGATGAAACCGATTCGGACTATCGATCGCTTTGTACGGAACGACCTTCCGGATTTCAGCGATTTCAGGATTCACTTTTTCAGCATCGATATGCCCTCCGCGTGTTTTGGCACCCTGTGCCAATTTGATTTCGAAAGCTTTGATTTCTGGTATTTCACTTTTTCTTTTTAACTCATCCCAATCCATTTCGCCGATACTATCACGAACTCCAAACATGGCTGGACCGATTTGCATGATTATATCGACACCGCCGATTAAATGATAAGGAGAAAGACCGCCTTCCCCTGTATTCATCCACGTTCCTTTTGCTGCAGCCAATCCCTCAGAAAGGGCAGTGATTGCGTTCTTCCCCAAAGAACCATAACTCATGGCGGACATGCCGATAAGACCTTTTAAACGAAAGGGATTCTTGGTGTTTGGGCCGATGATCACAGCATCTTCATCATTCAATAAAAATGCAGAGGATACTTCATCTCCCCATTTTTCTTCTCGCTGTGAGAAAAGCGGATCTTTCATTAGAATGTATCTTTTAGTCGTCACTTTTGTTTCTCGATCGTATTTTTCTTCTTCGGCCAATTTTGGAAACATGCTATTCTTAACAAAAAAGCCTTCTTCATCAAAATCCCGTTTTGAACCAAAACCTATGACATCCCGTAAATATTTTGAACTTTTCACCATATGTTCATAGTCATCCCGGGAAAAGGGTTTTCCTTCGTTATCACTGTTAAACCAATACTGTCTCATTTCAGGCCCGATTTTTTCCAGAAAGTAACGTATTCTTCCAAGTACGGGGTAGTTTCTTAAAATAGCATGATGCTTCTGCGTGCGGTCAAAGAAAATCATATAAAGTATTAGAAAAACCAAGACAATGATGATGATGAAGATAACGGTAAATCCAATGATAATTAAAAGGTTTGCGATGTCGCTCATTCAATCCCTCCTGGTATGCAAAAAATTCATGTATCGTTAATTTACTCGGTAACTCGATCAATTATACAGAATTCCAATGCAAGGCTTTAATAGGGATAGAACGAAATAAATTAATTAGGCAGTCTTGTTCTTACAACATCTTTTAACTTCTCCTTTTCGATTGGCTTACCCAAATGGCTAATTGTAAAGTTATGGCATCATGCAGCTCTTGTGGATTATATCCGGTAATTTCCTTGATTTTTTTTAATCGGTATATAAGGGAGTTACGATGGATATACATTCTTTTTGCACATTCCCCGATATTTAAGTTACTAAGGAAAAATTGTTGCAGTGTCTCGATCAACTTTTCAGATAAGCTGCCTAGTATTCTTTTCTGAAATTGCTGTTTCGTCCGCTCATCTATCCTTTCCAACAGTGCCTTTGTTTCCACATCAGTATATATCGTTAAAGCTTGATTGGCTTCACCTAATAAAAGTGCTGATTCAGCTTCCCGGAAAGAGTGGCATATGTATGATTCCTTTTCAACAAGAGAGCCTAAACCGATTCGTATAACAAAGCCTTTTGCCTTTAATTGTTTGATGACTGTATCCAGTTTTTGGTCGATGTTATTTTCAGTAAGCGCCGTAGTGAGAATGAAAACTCGCTTCACATTCAGGAACCCAACAAGGGCGTGTTGTGTGCCAAAAACAGTTTCCGTCATTTGAATCAGCTCACTCTTATTTAACGGATTTAATTTCATTTCCATCACCCCCACCTGATAGGGAGGTTCTAATTTCATTCCAATCAGTTCAAGTCTCTGATCAATCGAATGCTGATTGATCTTTTCCTTTAGTAAGTCTTCAAATACCAATTCTTTCAAGTGTTGTTTCCATTCGAGTTGTTCCGCCATAAAAGCTTGATGAAGCATCATTTCCGTAATCATTTTCACCAATTCCCCGAATTCCAAGAGTTCTGTCGGATCACCGGTGATCCCGATAACGCCAATAATTACATTTTGAAAATTAATAGGCAAATTAATTCCTGGAAGGCCCCCCGCCCATTGATGACGATCCTTTTCGTGAATGATTAAAGGTTTTCCCGTTTTCAGTACTTCCATTGCCCCAAAATGCAATTGGTCGATGCGTTCACGATTTCCGGAAGCGATGATGGTTCCTTTATCATCCATAATATTAATATTTCTGTTAAGTCTAATGGTGGTTTGTTTGACAATTTCCATTGCAATTTCTTGGGTTAGCATACAAGTCATCCTTCTAGAGTTTTTTTATTGGATCATCCAATTTGCGATAACAGGATGGTAATCACATTTCATGCAAACAAGCTATGATTTTTCATGAAAAAGGGAATGGTCGATAGTTTAAGCCTTTTGCTATCTTATACTTTAGGAAATTGGGAAAATAACAGAAAATTTTCTATAAGAACATTTTTTCTATATAGTATAGCCAAAAAATTCAAATATGTCATACTAATTTTTCGTATAGAATGAACGATGATTAAAATATTTCCGAAGATTATAATTAAATTAATATAAAAATATATTCAAAGGGGACCTGAGCATGAAAATCGTTATTGCACCAGATTCCTATAAAGGAAGTTTGTCAGCATCAGAAGCATCCAAAGCAATCGAGCGAGGAGTCAGGAAGGTACTGCCGGATGCAAAGACAGTATTGGTTCCTGCAGCGGATGGCGGGGAAGGTACGATGGATAGCCTTGTTACAGCTACAAATGGGCGAAAAGTTGAAGTGACTGTTAAAGGGCCTTTACTTCAAGACGTTCAGGCAGCATATGCAATCTTGGGCGATCAGGAAACATGTGTGATTGAAATGGCCAGTGCATCCGGTCTATGCCTAGTCGATCCAGATGAGTTGAACCCATTGATCACTACTACATACGGGACAGGGGAGCTTATTGAAAAAGCATTGAATGATGGCTGTCGAAAGTTCATTTTGGCGATTGGTGGAAGCGCTACCAATGATGGCGGTGTTGGAATGCTCCAGGCTTTGGGAATGAAGGTGTTTGATGAAGAGGGTAAACCGCTAGGATTCGGAGGTGCCGAATTATCACGGATATCAGAAATTAATATGGAGGATTTTGATCCCAGAATAGCAGATGCCGAGTTTTTGATTGCCTCGGATGTCCAAAATCCGTTAGTCGGTCCCGATGGGGCATCAAGAGTATTCGGACCTCAAAAAGGGGCGACTCCTACCATGGTTGAAATGCTGGATAAAGCTTTATCATCATGGGCTGATTTGGTGGAAATCAAAACAGGCATACACTTGCATGATAAAGCAGGTGCTGGTGCTGCTGGTGGAATTGGAGGTGCATTTCAAGCCTTTTTCCGAGCAGAAACAAAAAGGGGCATCGATATTGTTTTGGAGTATACGAAACTGGGTGAAAAATTGTCCGATGCCGATTGTGTCTTTACCGGTGAGGGGCAAATCGATTACCAGACTGCTTCAGGCAAAACACCAATGGGAGTTGCACAAGAAGCCAAAGAGCATGGTATTCCCGTATTTGTTTTGGCTGGATCGATCGGAACAGGTATTGAAGTTTTATATGACCATGGAATAACTAGTGTTCATAGTTTGGTGAACGCTCCTATGTCATTAAAGGAAGCTATGGAAAGAGGAGCTGAATTGTTGGAAGTTTCAGCTGAACAAGTAATGCGGACTTTTTTGGCAGCGATTAAAAATAGGGGGTAATCATATGTTATTTATTGTTTTGGCCATCGGTGTGTTCTTAATTGTTTTTGCGACAACTAAATTCAAGCTGCATCCGTTCTTATCGCTACTATCAGGCACTTTATTTGTGGGTTTTGCTTCTGGAATGCCTCTGGATCAGATCGTTGAGAATATTAACGGTGGTTTTGGCGGACTGATGACGAGCATTGGACTTGTAATCGTTTTCGGTACAATAATCGGAACCATTTTGGAAAAGGCCGGGGCCGCATTACGAATGGCCGAAGTCGTATTGAGGATTGTCGGTCCTAAAAGACCGCAGCTTGCCATGAGTATGATTGGCTTTATCGTATCCATACCCGTTTTTTGTGATTCAGGTTTCGTTATTTTATCGAGCTTAAGAAAAGCATTGGCTAGACGCGCAAAAGTAGCGGTTGCTTCCATGTCAGTTGCGCTTGCAACTGGTTTGTATGCGACACATACACTTGTGCCTCCAACTCCAGGGCCAATAGCAGCTGCCGGGAATATCGGAGCGGATGGATACTTAGGGACGGTCATTTTGATTGGTCTTATTACAGCCATTCCAGCTGCACTTGCTGGTTATATATGGTCAATGAAAGTAGCGACCAAGATAGAGGTTGAAGATGACCGAAGTGACCTGGATTACGATTATGATGAAATTGTCCGTTCATTT
This sequence comes from Peribacillus sp. V2I11, assembly GCF_030817135.1. NCBI lineage: Bacteria > Bacillati > Bacillota > Bacilli > Caryophanales > Bacillaceae > Peribacillus > Peribacillus sp. V2I11. The sequence goes on from NZ_JAUSYW010000001.1 coordinate 5,102,537, forward strand.
GGCAAGATGCCTTCAGCCTTTCAATCATTTTTACCGATCGTTTTACCGATTGTCCTGATTGGAGCCAGTTCTGTATTAACGCTCTTTGGTACAGAGGGGGGAATCGCCGCATTTTTCGTATTTTTGGGCCAGCCGGTCATCGCATTGCTCATCGGAGTAATTTCAGCTTTGACATTGCTGCCTAAGTACGATGAAGAAACATTGACAAACTGGATAGGAGCAGCCTTATTGGATGCCGCGCCTATTTTATTGATCACCGGGGCGGGCGGAGCATTTGGTACAGTCATTAAAAATACGGGGATTGCAGATATCATCCAAAGTTGGGATATGGGCAGCATCTTTAGCGGTTCCTTGTTCCTGTTGGTCCCGTTCCTAATTGCTGCTGGGTTAAAAACAGCCCAGGGTTCTTCCACAGCATCCCTGGTCATCACTTCATCTTTGATTGCCCCCATGCTTCCAACATTGGGCATTGAAGGAGCTATTCCACTTGCACTGGTAGTCATGGCTGTTGGAGCAGGTGCGATGACTGTAAGCCATGTAAATGATAGCTTCTTCTGGGTGGTCACCCAATTTAGCGGGATGAAAGTGACGGATGCCTATAAAGCTCAAACGATGGCAACCTTAATTCAAGGAGTAGTCACGATTATCACGACGATGATATTATGGGTCATTCTTGTGTAATATTAATAATGGAAAAACGGAGAGGCGTGAAACGCTTCTCTTTTTTATGCTTTAAATAGAATACATTTTCATTTTCATGGTGTTGTATGAACTAAAATAGTGGATGATGCATAGTATAACGTATGGTGTACGTCACATTGTATAAAGAAGAGGTGATTGGATGAGCAATTTACTGAATTCATTAACCACTGAGCTGCGCAGAGGCACTTTGACGTTAGCTGTTCTAAGTCAGCTCAAAACCCCTCAGTATGGGTACTCGCTTGTCCAGCGTTTAGAGAAGTCGGGAATTACCATTGATCAAAGTACTTTATATCCTTTGCTTCGCCGCCTGGAAAAACAAGAATTGGTGACCAGCAACTGGGATACTTCTGAAAGTAGGCCGCGCAAGTACTATTCTTTAAGTGATTATGGGGGAGAAATCTTCATTCAGTTAAAGGAAGAATGGGAAAAAACTTCTCAAGAGCTTTATATATTATTAAAAGGAGAGGGAGAAGATGGAGCTGATTGAACTCTATATTCAGGAAGTGACCCGCAGGCTGCCAGAAAAAAACCGGGAGGATATTGCACTTGAGCTTCAATCTACAATCGAAGATATGCTTCCGGAGGATTATACGGAGCAAGACGTGAAAGCCGTTCTTTTAAAATTAGGAGATCCGGTTACACTGGCAAGTGGTTATCGTGATCGGCCAATGCATCTGATTGGACCGCGTTATTATGATGTTTATATCAGTCTGTTGAAAATGATTTTGCCAATCGCTGCCGTCTTTTCACTGATCGGATTAGTAGGAGATAATCCGTTTCGGGATATGGGGGATAATACGGTTATGGACGCGGTTTTCACCATAATCGGGAAAGGGATTGCAAGTATCATCAGTACAGGCATCCAAGTGTTTTTCTGGTTAACGCTTTCGTTTGCCATTTTAGAACGCGTGGATACTTCAAAAGACCAGTCGCCTTTAACAAAAGACTTGAAACCATGGACACCGGAAAACCTAAAAGATATTCCGAACATTTCAAAGAAAAAAGCTGTTCCTATGATCGAGATTTTTGCAAGTTTGTTAGGTCTTTCTGTATTCACGGCCCTTTATTTCAATGCAGGAAACCTCTTAGGCGTCTATGAAAAAAGAAATGACAGTCCCATTTTCGTGACCCCTTCTTTCAATCAAGAGGTATTGAATTCCTATTGGCTGCTGGTATCTTGCGTAGTTATCATTGGTGTTCTCTTGGCGATTTACAAATTATTTTTAAGACAATGGACCCTGAAACTAGCTATATTCCATGCCATATACCAGCTGTTGTCCACACTGACTTTCATAATCATCATCAGTAATCCTAATTTATTGAACCCGAAATTCATTGCATACCAAAATACACTGTTTACAATCGATGAATGGAAAACCTCGATTTACTGGGGTCTCATATTAATCACCATCTCTTTTGCCGCCTACGATTCCTATCAAGGCTTCCGAAAGGCAAAAGTCCGTTAAAGGCACAGCATCCTAGCTGTGTTTTTTTGTTTGAAAGTTCCGTTAAGTGAAAAGTGAGTTGATACAAGTCAGTAAGATTATTTCTCAAGATCCAAGGGACTACAGAAAACACCTCATATGATGTATAGTTTTTAACTAACTATACATCATATGAGGCGTTACATTTAAGCCATTTTTTATTGAACTGCATCGAACTGATTGACTTTCCAAGTGGATCCGGACTTATAAAAGGTAACCGTTCTTTTTACTGAGTCACCGTCGACTGTAGGTACAGTTAAATTGTAGGATCTAACGTTCAGTTTTTGATAGACCAATTTAATTTTTGCTTTTCTCCACTCCAACATGCTGTAGCCGTCTCCGATTGGACGGGCTAATTTCCCTTTATGGGTAATGTAACTATATTTGGTCAGCCCTTTTTCAACTGCATTATTAGTAAATGTCTCTGCTAAGTAGTTAGTCAATTTATCTTTTGTATTAAACTCTTGGCAAAGGTATGAATACACTGTCCCTTTATAATTGAACGTTTTTTGTGAACATGAACGGGTAGTGTACCCGTGTAATGCATTCCAAAAATGTTTGCTCGCATTATCGGCTATCTTTAATGCATTTGCGTCAGACAAATTCTGTGATGTCGTTTTTGCGGTAACCTGACCACTTAATGTGAAAAATAAAATGATAATGGATAATAGCATGCCTAAAAATTTTTTCATAATTTTTCTCCCCAATCCCTAATAGGATACTTATGTAACGAAAGTTTAATTAATATTACAATTGTTACATTTATATTACAACAAGGCTTGCATAATTAAAAGAGAAATATTGTTAATTTTAAAATATATTTTTTTGTTTTCCATTAAATATACATAGTTTGTTCACTTTATTCTTATTGAAAGAAGCGTTCGCCGAGTTGTAAATAGAAGGACATTGTCTGTTACATACTTCATATTCCACCAACTGGCCTATTTAAAACCCAGCAGTTAATTCTTTTGCAATAACGGGACAAGTTAATTCATTATATTTTCATTAATATCAAGATATGTACAAAAAACTCGAATTTCCCGGTTAAGCCCGAAAATAATAAATATAAAGGTTTGACAAACTTTCCAATTCTACCGTATTATATATTACATACTTGAATACATTCTCCAAAGGGGAGTAGCTTTTACAACAATGTCGTCATTACGGAGTTCTTTGCTCTCGGTGTTGTTGGCAGCATATTGTTGTTAGCCAGACCTTACCTATGGGTAAAGGTCTATTTTCTTTTAGTAAACCTTTACCAAAATGGTAAAGGTTTTTTTGTAGTCCGGATGATGCAGCCCTTAAGGAAATGTATAAACATGTGGGTTTAATAGAAAAACAAATAAATATAAATGGAGTGTATTCTTTGATACTTAGAAAATCTTTATTACTTTTAGGGATAGGTTCTGCACAAATAGATTTAATCCTTCCGAAAAATACGTATAAATCTGGTGAATGCATAAATGGGTATTTCTTGATTAAAGGTGGTACCTTGGCGCAAAGAATAAGGAGGATTGAATGTGATTTAATTATGGATACTCATTCTACGGGAATGGAAGAGATCCTTAAAACGAGTACCATTTTGTCTTCAAGAGAGATAAATTCAGGGGAAAGCAATGAAATTCCTTTTAACTTTTGTCTGCCTACATTGAAGGAGCCTTATAAGCGAGGGGTTTCCTATCGCCTTAAAACGAGACTTATACTTGATCAAGGGATAATAGGCAAGGATGATGACTGGATTTTAATCGATTCTGAATAAAGTGGAAATGGAGGTGGGAACATGAATATCTTGAAATTTACTGAGCTTGCTATGGATTATTTGGAAGAATTTTTATTATTGAGGCTTTTTATATTAGCTTTACTGTTATTGGCCGTTTATTTTATTTTGAATAAAATGGTTGAATGGTTCTTTAAGAGATCTAATTTTTTTGAGGAAGAAGTCGAAAAAACGATACAGGGGGTTACTCGTTCTTCTCTTAGGTACGGCATTGCAGGACTTTTCCTCATTTATCTGATTGGACAGTTTATAGACCTAAAAGGAATTTTAGCTGGAGCTGGTATTTTAGGGGTCGTTATCGGATTTGCCGCTCAGCAAATGCTTAAAGATATCTTATTGGGATTTGTAAGGCTTTCAGATAATGAATTCCGAGTGGGGAATTTCGTGACATTCAATGGGACAAGTTCTGGAACGATTGAGGAAATCGGTATCCGGTTCATGCAGATCAGGGAATGGTCAGGAAAATTACTGACCATTCCACACAGTGAAATCAGGACGATTCAAAATTTTAATAAAGGGAGAATGCGAATCATTGAGCGCATTACAGTAAGTTACCAAGAAAATCCTGAAAAGGTAAAACGGCTGTTGGAGGATATATGTATTATCTGTAATGAGAAGTATGGTGAAAGCCTTTTAAGGCTGGAGGATGGTACACCTGAAGAGGACTTTAGATACATTGGCATTACGGATTTAAATCCGAATCTTAAATATGTTGGATATGAACTATGCATAGTGGGACTTGTGAAACCTGATGATTACTTTGAAACATCGAGAAGCGTGAGGTTTGAAATGATGACTGCTTTGCATGAGCATCAAATTCTAATGCCATCTTCCCATTTGCTTGTACAGGGCAATCCTAATCAAGAACGAATATTGGATAACTGATAAAAAGAAACACATTTGCTTGAGATAATCCGGGAAAAGGTCATGAAAAAATGATGGATAAGGTAACAAAGGGCAGAAGCGACAGTCCTTGGAAACTTAAGGATACTAAAGGGCTTTCTATTAAAGGAAGTCCCTTTTTTCATACAATAAGTCGAACAACCCTTCCTGAAAAATGGTTTTATTATGGATTCAGCTTGATTTATCAGATTAAATAGATTATTATAAATTTAGCATAAAATGGAAGGGTGACCTTTAAACAATGATCATTTAATCCTATTCTTTAAGAAAAAAATGCGTGCTAAATACGAAGTTTTTTCTGGATAGGATTAGTCTGTACATAAAAATACAAACAAAGATCATTGTGTTCCGTCCATTGGGGATATTTTGCTCTGTTAAATTTGTATTGTACTGCCTCCTGTCCAGATATTTCACAGGAGGTTTTTATATTGGGAAAAAACACATCCGTAACATTAAGTAATAAGGAACCTAACATATTTAAAAATCGTGTATTCCGGGCCATTATCTTTTCAGGCTTGTTTTTACAAATAGGGATATGGGTACGGAATTTTGCAGTTTTGTTATTCGTCATGGAAAAGACAAACGGGGATGCTTTTGCCATTTCCATGATATCAGTAGCGGAGTTCGCACCCATTTTTATTTTTTCATTTATTGGAGGGACGTTTGCTGACCGCTGGAGTCCGAAAAAAACCATGGTATGGTGTGATATATTAAGTGCAATATCCGTATTTGCTGTGCTTATCTCGCTTATCTTCGGCAGTTGGAAAATGGTATTCTTCGCAACTTTAATTTCGGCGATACTTTCTCAATTTTCTCAGCCATCAGGCATGAAGCTATTTAAGATGCATTTGCCTGAAAGTCAAATTCAGACAGGGATGTCTGTTTATCAGACCGTCTTTGCAGTATTTATGGTTTTAGGTCCGATTCTCGGTACATTTGCGTTCCAATCATTTGGGATAAACATCTCGATTGCGATTACTGGCCTGGCGTTTTTATTTTCAGCTGGCACACTCGCCTTTCTTCCAAAAGATCGCAAACTGAATGAAGAGACTGCAAAAACAACGTTATGGCAGGAAATGAAAAGCGGAGTTAGCTATGTATTGCGAAAAAAAGAACTAAGTTTACTTGGTTTATGTTTTCTGGCAGCCGGGCTCGGACTGGGCTTCATTCAACCGCTCTCTATATTCCTTGTTACAGAACAATTGGATCTGCCTAAGGAAAATCTGCAATGGTTATTTATGGTGAATGGGTTTGGTATGATTTTAGGTGGAGCTGGGGTGATGATTTTTGCCAAAAAGGTGGCACCTCAGAGATTATTAGCTTTCGGAATGCTTGTGAATGCCATTGGATTAGCGGTAATGGGGCTTTCAACAAATCTTTGGATTACACTTACTGCCGAGTTCTTTAATGGGCTAATGCTGCCTTGTATTCAAATCGGAATCAATACATTGATATTGCAGAGGACCGAAGGCGAGTTCATCGGAAGGGTCAATGGAATCTTAAGCCCTTTATTCACTGGATCGATGGTTTTGACCATGAGTGCGGCTGGCGTGCTGAAAGAGCAATTTTCACTCGTCTCCATATTTGAAACCGCCGCTTTCTTTTTTATTCTAGGGATGTTTTTCATATTGCCATTGTACAATCAAAAGGCCGAAACAAAACCCCTGGAAACTCAATCGTAAGTATCTTGCGGTGCGTCACTTCAATTCAGCTATAGCCGTTGGACCTAAAGAAAAGCAGCCACTTCCGGCTGCTTTTCTTTTTTTCGTGCACCCGGCATGGGTGCAATCTATAGGGTGAAAGTCCCGAACCATGAAGGTAGTAGTAGTGGTTAGCTTAATGCAAGGGTGTCCACGGTGACGTGGAATCTGAAGGAAGCAAGCGGCAAACCTCCGGTCTGAGGAACACGAACTTCATATAAGGCTAGGTATCATTGGATGAGTTTGCGAAACAAAACAAAGTCCTTACTGCCGAAGGTGGTACAGAGTAAATGAAGCAGATAGATGGAGGGAAAGATTGCACTCTTACCCGGGGAGGTCTGATGACAGCCAAGTACACTTGGTAACCTGTCCAGTGATGGACAGCTGAATCATCAGAAGTCAGCAGAGGTCATGGTACTTGTCTACTCGAGAAGATAAGGAAGGACCGAACAGATTAAGGAGGATGAATACTAGGCGTTCGTTATCTGCAAAGAAGCAAACAATTCCTAACGGAACTTATTTGAAGGAAGAAGTGGTGAATACACGGGGAACTTCAAAAGGGTGGAGCAGATAAAGGCACAAATAGACCATTTATCCACGTAGAAAGGATATCAACGATGTTAATGGAACAGATACTAGAGAGGGAAAACTTAATACAGGCATTGAAGCGTGTAGAAAGAAATAAGGGAAGCCATGGTGTAGATGGAATGCCGGTTCAAAACCTGAGACCGCACCTCGTAACCGAATGGTACAACATGAAAACTGCCCTTTTACAGGGTACCTATCAACCGCAGCCCGTCCGTCGTATCGAAATCCCGAAACCAAACGGCGGAGTTCGGCTATTGGGTATTCCAACCGTTCTAGACCGTTTCATTCAACAAGCCATTGCCCAAATATTGACCAAGATATATGACTTAACCTTTTCGGAGAATAGCTATGGATTTCGCCCTAACAAACAAGGGTCCCAGGCGGTTCGAAAGGCAAAGTCCTATATAACCGAAGGTTATACATGGGTAGTGGATATGGACTTGGAGAAGTTCTTCGATAAAGTGAATCATGACAAGCTCATGGGAATGTTAGAGCGGAAAATTGAAGATAAACGAGTTCTCAAACTGATTCGAAAATTCCTTCAAGCAGGCATTATGATAGGCGGACTTTTTCATAAAAGTGAGGAGGTCCGTTAAGTCCTTTATTATCTAATATCACGTTAGACGACTTAGATAAGAACTAGAGAAACGCAATCTTCGATTCGTAAGGTATGCGGATGACAGTACTATCTTGGTGAAGACACGAAAAGCCGCCAAATGTGCAATGGGAAATATCTCAAGCTTCATTGAAAATAAACTGAAGCTAAAGGTCAACTACGAGAGGTCGAAGTATGATCGCCCTTGGAACAGAACGTTTCTCGGTTTTAGTTTCACGAAGTCAAAGAAGAACCCGAAGGTTCTACTGGCTAAACAAACGGTGAAGAGAGTAAAGAAACGAATCAGGGAAATGACCTCGAGAAAATTACCGATACCCATGAAACTCCGAATAAATAAGTTAAAGCAATACCTTAGAGGTTGGATGGGGTATTTCGCCCTCATTGATACTCCGAACGTATTGAAGAATTTAGATTCATGGATTCGAAGAAAACTCAGGATGTGCCTATGGAAGCAATGGAAACTGCCAAGAACGAGGGTAGGAAACTCAAAGGATTAGTCGTCCCATTTGGAAAAGCCTATGAATGGGGAAATAGCAGAAAGGGCTATTGGCACATAGTCCTATTCTAGACAAAACCCTTAATAATGTTTATTGGTTCCATCATGGGTTAGTAAATCTATATGAACGATATACAAAACTACGTCAGACTTAAACTGAACCGCCGAATACCGAACGGTATGTACGGTGGTGTGAGAGGTCGGAGGCTAGGCTCCTCCTCCTACTTGATTTCCTCTGACTGTTATACAAATTCTGGATTGACAATTTTTTTAGTGTACTGGTAAATACTAAAAATGGCTTGTTGATACTTATGCATTTCATTTTCAAGAGTTAGGTGAATAGCTTAAATGAAAAAGGAGAAATGTTAATGATCCTTAAAGACATATTGAATGAAGCAATAAACCGGAATTTGCCGAAGGATATTGAACATATAGCCATCACAGGTGTAACCGATAACTCTAAAGAAATAAAAAAGGGATACCTTTTTGTTGCCGTAACCGGATATAAGTCCGATGGCCATAATTACATTAAAGATGCAATTCGTTTAGGGGCAGCGGCCGTGATTGGCGATCGCGATATAAAGGGATTGGAAGTTCCTTATATACGAGTGGAAAACAGCCGTAAAGCATTAGGGCTAATCGCCAAAAGGTTTTATGGAGATCCCAGCAATAAAAAAATAATGATAGGAATTACGGGTACAAATGGTAAAACCACAACAAGCTATATGCTTCAGCGAATATTAGAAGAGAATGGGGTAACCTGTTCCGTCATTGGCACGATACAGCATATTATCAATGGAAACAAAGTCGATTCCCATAATACGACTCCAGGTAGCGTGGAGTTGAATTCCTTGCTGGCAGCCAGTGAGGACATGGTTGTCATAATGGAAGTGTCTTCACATGGATTAGCTCAATATCGTCTAGAAGGGATTGAATTTGATTTTTGTGTCTTCACGAATTTGCATCATGACCATCTCGACTTCCACGGTACGATGGAGGATTATTTTCTGGCTAAATTACTGCTTTTTGAAAAATTGAAACCAAATGGACTTGCGATTATTAATGGGGATGATTTCTGGGGAGAAAAACTACAAGAATACTTAGGGGAGAAAAATGTGAGTGCCTTTGTATTTGGAAAATCCAATCGTTGCGATTTAACCATCACCAATTATAATGCTGCAACAAACCCCTTTATTTTATTGAATGAGAATCATGACTTTGTGAAAATTGAGTTACCTTTACCTGGACTTCATAATTTATATAACGCAACAGCTGCGTATTCCGTAGCGAGGATGTTTCCAATTTCAAAAGAGGAAATTGTCACTTCACTGAAACAATTTTCCGGTGTACCAGGAAGGTTCGAAATATATAAGAAAGAATTTGGACCGACAATAGTCATCGATTATGCACATACTGCGGATGCCATTCATCACATGCTTCAAACTGCTAAAGAATGCGGGGCCAGAAAGATTTATCATATCTTTGGTTTCCGAGGTGGACGAGATACAACCAAAAGGGCTGAAATGGTTAAAGTATCATCGGAACATAGTGATGTTTCGATTTTGACGATGGATGATCTGAATTCGGAGGGAATTGAGGGGATGGAATCGTCACTAAATAAACTGCAAAGCGATTACTCTGCTGGAAATGGGAAGGTTATTCCAGATAGGACACTTGCTATACAGGAGGCGTTACAAGCTGGAAAGGAAGGGGATTGGATTATCATTACAGGTAAAGGAATTGAGAGGTATGAACAAAATTTCGGACTGCCTACTATTTCTGACAAAGAAACGGTATTATATCTGCAAAATAAGGACCAAGGGGATTTTACCGGTTATTTTGATCAATAGTTTGATTCATACGAATGCTTTTATAAAGGGATAATACGGCGTCCACTCCCTTCCACTGCCATAGGCGATTTATATGGTGATTATTAACATTGTAACATATGAGGAATTCAGGTATTATAACAATACAAGCTGCACTGTTCGTAATGATAATAAAGTTTTAACCTTTAAGCTGTAATAGGGAGTTTTATATTGAAACAGGAATGTTATGCCTCGTCACTGACTTGGACAACAGGATTTTTTCTGCAAACACCCACTTTGAGGAGTGGTGGTTTAAAACTTTCTTACTGAATACGGCAATGGCGGCTTATATCTTTTAATGTTGAAGCCGGTCTCGGTCTGAGGCCGGTTTTTTGCTGTTTTTCGAACAAAGTACCATATGAATTGTATGTACCGCTTTGCAGTCTGAAAATTTCCTACTCATATTGTTCTAAAATATATATTTTCATCAAATTTAAAAAATTACATGTTTTGGGGACATTTACTCTTGCTTTGTATACCGGTTGGCATAACTTGAAGCAACGAAAGCATTGGGTTTAATTTTCGGTTCCACGCCCATGGATTCCATTCTGGCTACCATTTCTTTTACAAACTCACTGGTTTTGTTCCGCTTTCCAATCCCGATATCAATGTGCCCTTCCATTGTGAACGTTGCCCCTTGATATACCGCAGGGAGGACAATATCGATTAACTTATTTTTTCTTTCTTCCGTAAACATGGATACGATCTCCTCTGTTAACGACAATTCTTGGGAAATTCGTTCATGTAAATGCAGCATCCTTCTAGGAATCATCAATTTTCTTATACAACCCCATACACCATTTCCGACCTGACGTATCACGATGCCTGTAATGAAAACCGTATGTTTTTTATGTACTTGCGAATCTGTACCGACCATTAATCGATAGTTACCGGAAGGATTTAATTTCATGAACTCAACAATATGAACGAATACCTCTTCAAATGACATGTCTTTTTTCTGAAGATTTTGAAATGGGATGTTATGAAATGGATATTGCCTCATGTTATTGCACCCAACCTTTCCCCGGATCAGATTATTAAATATCTCATGCCGCTCATAACACATCATATGAAGGGGGTCCTTGTTTCGTGCGGTGGTAGGAACCCGCCTCTAATGAAGATGCAGTCATCATTTGAGGAAAATAAAAGAATGAGCTCTCATTAAGAATGCAAATCCTTAATGAGAGGTTATTCGTAATTTGCGAAACTCCTGCCGAATAAAGGGCTTGCCGAGATTCCACATGGGAAACAGTCGGCGAAAAGGAACGGAACGGATTTCTGAAAACACTGGAACGTTCTTTATAGAAAGAAACCGTAGGCAGACTCGTTTTCTTCAGTGGAAAGAGCATTCATAAGGACTATTTTCGGTGCCTGGCTTATTGATTCCTAGTATACATGTTATGAAAACCATTTATTTAATAATGTAGAGTTTGTAGCAAAGAGAAGCTTAAGCATTAGGCTTCTCTTTTTTTTGTATGGAGAATATTACGAAAAAGCTTGTTGGAATGTCTTTTGGCATATCACCTGCCATAACTGAAAAGTTTAACATTACATCACCTAAGTAAACCACAATAACATTCAATTTATATATGAAAAAGGAAATGAAATTATTAAATTTCGACCAATAACTACTTTTAAAGTATTCACATTTAATAACTTACAAAAAAGTGTGTAATGTTTTCTTACATAAACAAAGAAATCTTGCATTTATAAGAGTAAAATAAACGAATATTCAATTAATAAAGTATAGGAGAGATGAAAAATGAAAATATCTGAATTGAAAAAAAGCGGTCATGCTCCGTCATTATTAGCTTCATTCCTTTATTTTGATATCAGTTTTATGATTTGGGTATTATTAGGTGCACTCGGTGTCTATATTACAAAGGATTTCGGACTTTCCCCAGCTGAAAAAGGGTTGATTGTAGCTATACCGATTTTGGGAGGCTCATTTTTTCGAATCGTTCTTGGTTTTTTGACTGATCGCATCGGCCCGCGGAAAACAGCGATCGGGGGAATGCTTGTTACGATGATTCCGCTTTTTTGGGGATGGTTATTCGGAGAAAGTTTAGCCGAGCTTTATTTAATTGGGATTTTGCTCGGAGTGGCAGGTGCAAGTTTTGCTGCGGCACTTCCTATGGCTAGTCGCTGGTATCCCCCGCATTTGCAGGGTCTTGCGATGGGCATTGCGGGAGCAGGTAACAGCGGAACTCTATTTGCGACATTGTTTGGACCGCGTATTGCAGAGTCTCTTGGCTGGCATAATGTTATGGGATTAGCTTTGATTCCATTAACCATCGTGTTTGTCATTTATATTTTAATCGCAAAAGACGCACCATCTCAACCGCCCGCAAAACCACTCAAGGAATATTTCAACGTATTTAAAATAAAGGACACTTGGTATTTCTGTATTCTTTACAGTGTGACTTTTGGGGGCTTTGTCGGGTTTACTAGCTTTTTAAGCATCTTTTTTGTTGATGAGTATGGGTTATCACGAATAAGGGCAGGGGAATTTGTTACATTATGTGTCATCGCCGGAAGTTTCTTTCGTCCCGTCGGAGGGTTTCTTGCCGATAAAATAGGTGGAGTTAAACTGCTAATGTTTTTATTTTTTGGACTCACATTATGTATGTTTGGGATTAGTTTTCTTTATTCTCTTACTGTCGTTACGATCCTGCTGTTCATCGGAATGCTATTTCTCGGTATGGGCAACGGGGCTGTCTTTCAGTTAGTTCCACAGCGATTTTCTAAAGAAATTGGTTTTATCACAGGGATTGTAGGAGCTGCCGGAGGTGTTGGCGGATTCTTGGTTCCAAACATACTAGGAACGTTGAAACAGATTACTGGGACATATGCTACTGGATTTTTAGTATTTTCCGCAGTTGGAATCATGGCGTTGCTTATCCTGGGCCTAGCTCAGCTTTCATGGAGAAAAACGTGGGTACTCGGAAAGAATTCAGTTAAGATCTAGAACTTTGTTTACTAGTGATATTGGTTTGTGACAGTACTTGTTTCGGGGGGATAAAATGTATAAACAAAAACTGGTCTTAGTAGGGAACGGAATGGCGGGATTACGCTGTGTTGAGTCAATTATAAGTAAGGATCCGACTGCCTTTGAGATTACTATTTTCGGAAGTGAGCCACACGTTAACTATAACCGAATCTTATTGTCGACTGTGCTTCAAGGCAGCACTTCGTTTGATGATATTGCGATAAATGATCGAAACTGGTATACGAAGAATGATATCCAATTGTTTACAGGGGAAACGGTTGTAAAAATCGATAAAGAGACTCGGAAGATAAAAACAGACAAAGAACGGGAAGTTTACTACGATAAGCTGATAATTGCAACAGGTTCTATCCCGTTTATTCTTCCTGTTACCGGTGTTGATAAAGAAGGAGTTATTGCATTTCGAACGATTGAAGATTGCCAAAAGATGATTGAAATTTCACGCAAGCATAAAAAAGCAGTCGTGATTGGAGGCGGTTTATTAGGTTTAGAAGCAGCGAGAGGGCTGTTAAACCTCGGTATGGAAGTGAATGTCGTTCATATTGCTGACCATTTAATGGAAAGGCAGCTTGATTCAACGGCATCACTTTTGCTGCAAAAAGAGTTGGAAAACCAGGGAATGAACTTTCTTTTAAAAAAGGAAACACAGGAGATAATCGGTAACGAGCGTGTAGAGCGAGTCCGTTTTAAAGATGGAACGGAGCTGGAAACAGATTTAGTAGTTATGGCTGCGGGAGTCAGACCGAATATTCAGTTGGCCAAAGAAAGCGGAATTGTTATGAATCGTGCCATTATTGTAAACGACTATTTAGAAACCAGCATCCCAAATATTTATGCCGTTGGTGAATGTGCTGAACATCAAGGGATTGTTTATGGACTGGTGAAACCCCTCTATGAACAGGGTGAAGTGCTGGCAAAGCATATTTGTGGGATGAAATGTAACGGATACCAAGGATCGGTCCTTTCGACCCAGTTGAAAATATCAGGAGTTGAGTTATTCTCTGTTGGTGATTTCCTTGGAGATGAAACAACGAAATCAATCACAACTTTTGATGAATTAGATGGTGTATATAAAAAGGTGGTCTTTCAAGGAAGAAAAATCATAGGTGCGGTTCTGTATGGAGATACAAAGGTCAGTTCACGATTACTCGATATGATTATAAAGAGACAAGAAGTATCGTCAGAGGAAAAGCGTTCACTGTTCCACTCACCAAGTGCGGCTGAGGGATTAATCGCTTCCATGGCAAATCATGAAATCATTTGCAATTGTAATGCTGTTTCAAAAGGGGCAATCATTGAAGCGGTTCAAAATAAGGGATTAACAACTGTGGAACAAGTTAAACAATGCACAAAGGCTTCCGGTTCTTGCGGTGGATGTAAGCCGGCAGTGACCGAGCTTATGGCATATATTCAAAGTAATCATTCTGATCAGGCTAAGAAACAAAAGGCATTGTGTTCATGTACGACATTAACGGAAGATGAAGTCGTGTATAAAATGCAGCTCCAGGACTTAACATCTGTTCAAGAAGCGATGGATGTTCTTGAATGGGGAAATAGCGGCGGTTGTTCAACATGCCGGCCAGCCCTTAGCTATTATTTAGGGATGATTCATCCAGAGTACGAGATCAGACAGCAAACTCTTTTCATAAACGAAAAAAAGAATGCAACAGTTCAAAGTGATAACCGATACTCTGTTATCCCGCAAATGTACGGCGGGATGACGAATGCGAAAGACTTGCGGAAAATTGCATATGTTGCTGATAAATATGATATATCTCAGGTGGCGGTAACAAGTGAACAAAGGATTCATTTAATGGGTGTAAAAAAAGAAGATCTCCCAGATGTGTGGGCAGATTTAGACATGCCGTTAAGTTCGAAATATGGTAACGCCGTTCAAAACGTCAAAACATGTATCGGTGAACATGTTTGCTCTTGTGATAAACAGCAATCCCTTTTACTTGCTGTTGATTTGGAAAAAAGATTGGAGCATGTATCATCACCTTACCGTATAAAGATGGGCATATCTGCTTGTATGCATAACGGTGCAGGATCAACAACGAAAGATATAGGTGTTATGGGCATTGACAGGGGCTGGGAAATATATGTGGGCGGAAGCAGCGGGCGTAATGTACGTGCCGGTGAGCTGTTATGTATAGCCGGGACAAATGAAGAGGCAATTGAAATCATCATCGGTTTTATTCAATATTATCGAGAAACAGCTAATTATTTAGAACGGACTTGGCAATGGATTGAACGAGTGGGTTTAATTCATGTTAGAGAAGTATTGTTTGATAATGAACTTAGTCAGCAACTATCTCAACGATTGGAAATGGCGTAAGTCAGAAAATGAACTAAGTGGAAAATACCTTTTGATGAACGACTTAGATAAACGGATAAATGTTTATATCATGAAAAAATCCAAAGAAATCCATGAGTAAAGGGTGAGGAGCCTTGACTGAATTATTATTAAAGTATTTCCGCACGAAGCAACAGGAGGTTCAATCAGAAAAACGATATGATACACAATGTCCATTTTGCAGCATGCAATGTAAGATGCAACTGTTGGAACAAACAATAGTAACAAGAAAAAAGTATTTGACGATCGGAAAAGATAATCCAACCTCAGAGGGTCGCTTATGCATTAAAGGAATGAATGCACACCAACATGCCTTGCATAAGGACCGAATTAAATATCCATTATTTAAAAAAAATGGTGAATTTATTCGCATATCTTGGGAGGAAGCATTAAATCACATTAAGGAGAATTTCACTAAGATTCAAGAGGAAGATGGTGTAAATGCATTATCTGTTTATGGGAGTGCATCCATTTCAAATGAAGAAGCATATTTGCTTGGGAAATTTGCAAGAGTAGCTTTAAAAACAAAGTATATAGATTATAATGGCCGTTTGTGCATGTCCGCAGCAGCTTCTGCGGCAAGCCAAACATTTGGTATGGACAGGGGCCTAACCAACAGCCTATCAGAAGTTCCGTTCACAAAGTGCATTATCTTGGCGGGCACGAATATTGCGGAATGCCAGCCGACAATCATGCCGTACTTTGAGAAAGCGAAACAAAATGGGGCATTTATTATTGCTGTAGATCCACGAGAAACAGCAACAACGAAAATGGCCGATTTACATCTAAAAGTAAAACCAGGGATGGATGCCGCCTTGGCAAACGGATTATTGAAAGTGATCATTGAAGAGGGTTTTACTGATGAAGCATTTATCCGGGAACGTGCAAATGGCTACAACGAAGTTAAAGAGTATGTTACATCTTTAAAGTTGGAAGAAATTGCAGAAATGACAGGGGTTCCTAGCGACCAAATTCAAAAAGCGGCTGCAATGTTCGGGAAAGAAGAATCAGGAATGATTTTTACAGCAAGGGGCGTTGAGCAGCAAACAGATGGTTCGGCTGCCGTCCGTAATTTTCTTAATATTCTTATTGTTACAGGGAAAATCGGAAAAGTGAATTCGGGCTATGGTGCTATTACTGGACAGGGGAATGGGCAGGGAGCAAGAGAGCATGGCCAAAAGGCAGACCAGCTGCCGGGGTATCGTATGATTGAAAATGAGGAACACAGATTACATATTGCTAGAATATGGGGAATCGATGAGGTTGATTTGCCACGTAAAGGTGTCTCAGCATACGAAATGATAGAGAAGATAAATGAAGGTGAAATTACCGGCATGTTTTTAATGTGTTCCAATCCAATTGTTTCAAATCCCAATGCTAACTTTGTCAAAAAGGCTTTGAAAAAATTAAAGTTTCTTGTCGCAGTAGATATGTTCGTTTCTGAAACTGCCAGATTGGCTGATTTAATTTTACCTACTTCGTCTTATTTAGAGGATGAAGGAACGATGACAAATTTAGAAGGACGGGTAACGTTGCGGGAAGCAAGTTTTTCATCACCTGGGGAAGTGAAGCATGATTGGCAAATCATTTGTGATATAGCAAAAGCTCTTGGAAAAGGGGAGCATTTTCCCTTTCAATCTGCAAATGAAATTTTTGAAGAATTAAGAGTGGCAAGTCGCGGGGGAACCGCTGATTATTATGGTATAACGTATGATCGATTAAGAAAAGAAGGAGGCATTTTGTGGCCATGCCCATCCATTGGCCATAAAGGGACAAAAAGATTATTCGAAACGTCTTTTGCCCACCCGGATGGAAAGGCTGCCATGGTTGTGGTTAATAATGTACCTCTTGTTCCAAAAGAACAGCCATGTACGGATTTTCCGCTTTATTTAACAACAGGAAGAATCATGTCACATTATTTAACAGGAGTACAAACGAGAAAAAGCCCATCATTAGCTGCAAGAAATTTTGAATCATTTATGGAAATCCATCCGGAAACTGCCAAGAAATATCATATTCCAGACAATACTTTGGTGAAAATCGAATCAAGGAGGGGAAGTATTGTTGTAAGAAGCAAATGGTCAGCAACCATTCGCCATGATACTATATTCGTTCCTTTTCATTGGGCAGACTCACAAAATGTCAATCACCTCGTTTCACAGGATTTAGACCCGACATGCAAAATGCCTGGCTTTAAAGTCAGTGCTGTAAAAGTACATCCTATAGTAGAGTTAACTTCTAATTAAAGGGAGGTTTTCCTCCCGTTCATCATAATTTTTTTAGGTTCAATCATAATCGAAAGGGGAAAAATGATGGAAAAAGGTAAGGTCTATATTGTTGGTGCTGGACCTGGTGATCCGGACTTAATTACTGTCAAGGCAACCAAATGCATCGCAGAAGCGGATGTCATCTTGTATGATCGATTGGTAAATCGTGAATTGCTTTTATTCGGTAAACCTGAAGCTGAATACATTTATTGTGGTAAAGCGCCTGGTAAGCATTGTGTCTCTCAAGAGGGCATTCATCAATTGTTAATTAGTAAGTCAATAGAAGGAAAAACGATCGTCCGTCTTAAAGGGGGAGATCCTTTCATCTTTGGACGAGGCGGTGAGGAAGCGGAAGTGCTAGTAAAGCACGGAATTCAATTTGAAATAGTTCCTGGAATCACATCTGGAATCGCTGCGCCAGCTTATGCAGGAATTCCCGTGACTCACAGGGAATGGGGGAGTTCCTTCGCAATTGTCACAGGACACTGCGTGACCGGCAAACCTGATAACATCAACTGGCATCATTTGACACATGGTGTTGACACCATTGCTATTTATATGGGTATTAAAAACCTTCCTTATATCTGTAAACAATTACGCTCTTGCGGAAAGAAGCCTGAAACTGCTATTGCTGTCATAGAACAAGGAACGACAGGTTTTCAACGAACTTTTACAGGAACAATCGATTCAATAGTGGCGATCGTTACAAGAGAACAGGTTTCCAATCCCGCCATGATTGTAATAGGAGAAGTGGTGAAGTTATCCGAGAAATTATCATGGTTTTCAGAGAAGACAAAAGATAAGGAGTTCGCGTAGAAGAGGAATGATTAGTAAGAAAACTTTTACTGTAATGAGAATGGAAAACTGGACATGAAAGTCATCATGTCCAGTGTAATAAGGTTATCAGCTATTTTATAAATGCAAGGTGAAATTGTGATCTGGTTAATCGAAGTCTGAAATACGGACAGTTATAGTACTTATTGAATCGGCTAATTATTCCAGTTGCTTAGCGAAAATCAATTACGTAAGCCAAAATGTGCATTTAATTGGCCCTGCAGCATTTTTTTTCGCATTTTTTCCTGTTCAATTTTTTTGTTCTCTTTTAATTTTTCCTGTCTAATTTCATTGGTTTGCACTCCATCCTCTATTTTATCGGCAATTTCCACTAATGCCTTGACGTCGGAAAAAGAGTATTTACGGTTACCACCCTTAGATCTTTCGGGGAAAACGAGTTTTCTTTCTTCATAATACCGAATTTGTCTATCGGATAGTCCGGTTAATTCTCTGACCACTCCTATGGAAATTACTTTTCTGTCTATATAAGATTCTTTTTGCTGGACGATGAAAATCACCTCATTTTTGATTTATGCTTGATCAATAAAGATATTATATCCTAATTTTCTGAATATTTGTAATGAAAACTAACATTAATTATTAATTTTCAAAAAATATGTGAGATTTTATAACACAGTTGTTGTTATAAAAAGTGACCTCACCTATAATCATACATATAATCCTTTCAAAAAAATCTTAGTGGAGGACAAAACATGGCTAAGCAAAAATTGGTACTCATTGGGAATGGTATGGCTGGAGTAAGATGTATAGAAGAAGTTTTGAAAATTCAACCAGAAAGGTTTGAGGTGACTGTCATCGGAAGTGAGCCACATCCGAATTATGATCGAATCCAACTATCGAATGTATTGCAAGGGGCTACGACGATAGATGATATTACAATAAATGATTGGAACTGGTACAAAGAGAACAATATTACACTTTTTTCAGGCGAAACGGTCACAAACATCGACACCATAAAGAAAATCATATATTCAGACGCCAATCGTGAAGTTGAATATGATCAATTAATTTTAGCTACCGGATCAATCCCTTTCATACTACCGATAAAGGGGGCTGATAAAAAAGGAGTGACAGCCTTTCGAAATATTGAAGATTGTGAAAAAATGATTGAATATTCGAAAAATAACAAAAAGGCTGCAGTCATTGGTGGAGGATTACTGGGTCTTGAAGCAGCCAGGGGTCTTTTGAATCTAGGTATGCAGGTAGATGTTATTCACCTTTCGGAGTATTTGATGGAAAGGCAGTTAGATCCAACAGCAGGAAAAATGCTGCAAAGGGAACTTGAAAGCCAGGGAATGAATTTTCATCTTGGGAAACAGACCCAAGAGGTTTTAGGTGAAATTGATGTCAATGGATTACGTTTTAGTGATGGCGAGGAAATCAACGCCGATTTAGTGGTCATGGCAGTTGGGATTAAACCAAATGTTCAAATGGCCCAAAATTGCGGCATCCCTGTCAATCGAGGAATTATCGTGGACGATTATATGGAGACAAGAATACCGAATATTTATGCGGTAGGTGAATGTGCGGAACACCGTGAGATGGTGTATGGTTTGGTCGCCCCCCTATATGAACAGGGCAAAGTATTAGCCAAAAGGATTTGCGGGCTTGAAGGCAAATCATACGAGGGTTCAGTGCTGTCTACTAAGTTAAAAGTATCTGGTGTTGATGTATTTTCGGCTGGAGAAATCTTCGAGGATGAAAAAGCCAAATCAATCAAGGAATTTAATGAATGGAATGGTACTTACAAAAAAGTAATGATTCGAAATGGGAAAATTTCTGGTGCGGTATTATTCGGGGATACAAAGGAAAGCAATACCCTCTTGAGCATGATCAATAAAAATGCCGACGTTTCAGAATATCTAAAAGTTGGAACGAGTGGAGAACCCAGTGTTAGTCTTGCCACTTCGATGTCACATGAAGAAATCATCTGTGGTTGTAATGGTGTAACCAAGGGCGATATTGTGACGGCTATCGAATCTAAAGGTTTAACAAGCATTGAGGAAGTAAAAGGCTGCACAAATGCTTCGAGATCATGCGGGGGATGTAAGCCGTTGGTCGCTGATATTCTCGAGATGACATTGGGCGCTGAATTCACTGAATTAAACCAAAAGGAATCCATATGCACGTGCACCACTTTATCCAGAGATGAGGTTGTAGCTGAAATACGCGAAAAAAATCTGACCCATACACGGGAAGTCATGAATGTTCTCGGCTGGAATACAAGTGACGGATGCTCGAAGTGTAAACCGGCACTGAACTATTACTTAGGCATGATCTATCCTGTTGAATATGAAGATGAAAAGGAATCCCGCTATGTCAATGAAAGGTTACATGCAAATATTCAAAAGGATGGCACATTTTCTGTTGTGCCAAGAATGTATGGGGGCGTCACTAATCCTGATCAATTACGGAAAATAGCAAATGTTGCCGATAAGTATAATGTTAAGTTACTTAAGGTTACAGGCGGTCAAAGAATAGATTTGTTCGGCGTTGAAAAAGAAGACCTTCCAAAAGTATGGGCTGACCTTGATATGCCTTCTGGATATGCTTATGGAAAAACCCTTCGAACTGTGAAAACATGCGTCGGTGAAAACTTTTGCCGCTTTGGCACTCAAGATTCAATTGGGCTGGGCATTGCCCTGGAGAAGAAATTTGAACGTGTAGGCACACCGCATAAGGTTAAGATGGCCGTGTCGGCATGTCCTCGTAATTGTGCTGAATCCGGGATCAAAGATCTTGGTGTTGTCGGTGTTGACGGTGCATGGGAAATATATATCGGCGGCAACGGCGGAACCCATTTAAAAGCTGCTGAATTATTATGCAAAGTGAAAACAAGTGATGAAGTAATTGAAATTACAGGCGCTTACATCCAACATTATCGAGAAACTGCCAATTATTTAGAAAGAACGTCTGTCTGGGTTGAGCGTGTAGGGTTCGATACCATTAAGGCGATTATTGGTGATAAGCAAAAAAGGATTGATCTTAATCAACGATTAGATGAGGCCTTATCCGTATTGCAAGAACCATGGAAAGAAATCATTGAGAGTAATGCAATCCAGACCGGTTTATTTCAAAAAGTGAAAATTCCAGCAATATCAAATAAATGAATAGGGAGGAAGCCTAAATGGGGAAAACTCTACAAAAGATAAAGGTTTCAACAGTAAATGAGATGCCAAAAAACCTGGGTAAAACAGTTACTATAGGCTCTTATGAAATTGCTCTTTTTCATTTAGCAAATGGGGAATTCAGGGCTATTGAAAATCGTTGCCCACATAAAGGTGGAGTTCTGGTGGAAGGCATTGTGAGTGGTGATCACGTCTTTTGCCCGATGCATGACTGGAAAATCAGTGTCAAGAATGGAGAAGTCCAAAAACCTGATAATGGTTGCGTAAAGACATTCAATGTTGAAATAGAAGATGGTAATGTTTATATCGTTTTATAAAAATGCAGATAACCCGCTGCTCTGGATAGTCTCTAATAGGACTATCCATTTTTTCTTTGCGTAGCTATGAACTAAATTCCTCCGACGAATTAAATTGATAAATATTACCAAAACAAATATAATTTCTAGTAAAGGAATGACTTTATTAAACGAAATGAATGTAAACGATTTCAATTAGAATTTTTTATAAATGAATAGGGGAAAGGTTGGCGTTTTTATGAACAAATTATCTGTTGGCGTTTTTACATTTATGCTGTATTTTGTTCCTTTATCAAGTACTTCTCCTGGATTAGCAGAAGTAAAACCAGATTACAAACTTTATGTGATGGCCCCATTGGGTGAAATAACAGATTGGGAGGTATTTGAAGCAGAGCTGACCCAGTTAAAGGAAAATGGAGTATATGCAATTACGACAGATATCTGGTGGGGATTAGTCGAGAGTAAAAAAGATAATCAGTTTGATTGGTCCTATTATAAAAAATATGGGGAAACAGTGAAAGCTTCCGGTTTAAAATGGGTGCCCATTTTGTCTACACATCAATGCGGAGGTAATGTGGGGGATGATTGTAACTATCCCATCCCGAGTTGGCTCTGGAATAAAGATACTACGGAAAACATGGCATTCAAGAGTGAAAGTGGTTTCTGGAATAAGGAAGTACTTGCTCCTTGGTGGGAAGGTACAGCCGAACAGTACAACGAATTGTATAAATCCTTTGCAGAGAACTTTGCTGATAAGAAGGATCTAATAGCTAAAATATATCTAAGTGCAGGACCAGCTGGGGAACTAAGATACCCCTCCTATCAAAATGCTGATGGCTGGGAATATCCTGAAAGGGGACAGCTTCAAGTTTATACAGAAGGAGCAAAACGGGATTTCAGGCTTGCCGTGAGAGAAAAATATTCAACGATAAAAAAATTAAATGCTGCTTGGGGCAAAACGTATAAAAACTGGAATGAGATTCAGCCGCCAGGAAACGGGGATGAATTTTTCACCAGGGGTGGAGCAATCGATACACAATATGGATACGACTTCATGCAGTGGTATCAAGGAGCACTCGAAAAGCATCTTGCAAAAATCTCTAAATTTGCCCATAAACATTTTGATAAAGTCTTTGGCGTACCAATTGGAGCTAAAATCTCAGGAGTCCATTGGAAAATGAATGATCCAGTACTGCCGCATTCAGCAGAGTATAGCGCCGGGTACTATAACTACTCCCAATTATTGAATCAATTCAAGAAATCAAATATGGCCCTCACGTTCACATGTTTGGAAATGGGAGATCAAGACGCACATACTGCACCATCCTATAGCGCACCTAAAACGTTGGTAACCCATATTGCCTCTTTAGCTAATGAAAAAGGAATTTCCTTAAACGGGGAAAACGCACTCCCGCTGATCAACAATGAAGGGGGCTTTGACAATATAGCAGAAATGGTTTTTAACCATGGTTTTGAGGGATTTACCTTGCTAAGGATGTCCTATTTATTCGACGATGAAGGAAATCCAACAAACGAGTTCAGGATGATGGCTGATAAATTGGAAGGAAAGTCGATTCCAGTTACATTTACAGTTGAAAATGTACCTGCCACACAGGGAGTTTACTTAATTGGGGATAGAGGAGAAATCGGCAGATGGAATCCTGAAGATTACGAATATAAACTCACTCAAAGCACTGAAGGCAGTTGGAGTGGAACATTCCGTTTAGCTGCAGATCGATTCTATGAATTCAAGTTCGTCATGAAAGATGTAAATGGCAATATCACTTGGCAAGAAGGGGAAAATAATAGTTATAAAACTCCTTTGACTGGAGAAGGAAACTATAAAACTTCATGGTAAATGGATATATAGGCCATGAGATAAAAATCAGTACGACTAACTAAGTAGGGCTTTTGGAAATAATATAAGGTATTGAAAGTGCATCACAAGTTAGGGTCTTATAATACAATCCTGAAGCCAAGTACTCTGTATATTTGCGTACTGTCCCCGATATTGAGGGAGTATTATTTTAAGACTTAAATGATCTGTACTTACATTAAATAGACATGTGGACTATTTTTAGAACAACAAGAAAGGGAGGAATTGAATGAAGACAATGATTACATGGACAGGGGAAATGGCCTTTTCTGGCACAACTCCGTCGGGACATGAAATAAAGATGGATGCTGCCGAAGAAGTAGGAGGAAAAAATAGTGGAGCAAGACCCACTGAGTTACTTTTGCATTCTCTTGCCGGATGCACAGGTATTGATATTGTAATGATTTTAAAAAAAATGCGATTTGAAACAAAGGCCTTCCAAATAGAGATAGAAGGGGCACGATCAGAAAATCACCCTAAGCGGTTTACCGATTTTCATATCCACTATTTATTGGAGGGTGATCTTCCTGAAGATAAAGTGGTCCGTGCGATACAATTATCCAAAAATACGTACTGTTCAGTATATCATTCATTAAATGCCAACATTAAAATCAGCTATTCGATAAATGGTGTTAAAGGAAACCAGGGATTATAACGTTTAATTTAAGGGTTTATCAGCCATTTTTTATACATCCATATATGAAAAACAGCCTTCATTTGTTAACGAAGGCTGTTCAGTTTGTAGACAAAAGGGGTTCGGAATTAAAAAATTCTGAACCCCTTTTGAAATTCCCTTTGAATTTTCGCCTAAAGTTAAGAGATTGGGGCTCTACGAGCCCACTATGTTAGGCCATTTTTGGACCTCGCCATGTCCAATTGGCCATCTTCTTTAAATTAATGGCAGCGAAAGTAAGCATCGCCTGCATCGACAATTTTTTAAGTCCCCTTAAAGTAGTCCAACGCATACCATGCTTTTCTTTTGCATCTGCGAATACACGCTCAATCGTTTCTTTACGTTTTGCATATATAGGTTTTACATCTTGATGATGACGCAGATGATCTGCTTCTTCCACATGTGTTTGCCAGATATGCCGTGTCACCACTTTTTGACAGTCTTTGCTTTCTGTACACCGAGATAAAAATGAGCATGTTGTACAAATTTGTTTTGGCGATTTGTACTCGCGATAGCCCTCTTTATTTGTTGTTGAGTACTTTAAAGTTTCGCCCGAAGGGCAAAGGTAACAATCAAAATGTTCATCGTATACATAGTCCTGTTTGCGGAAAAATCCTTCTTTGGTGCGAGGACGTGTATAAGGTAAAGCCGGTATGATTTCTTTGTTAAATAGGTAGCTTGTAATCGCTGGTGTTTTATAAGCTGCATCTGCGGCAACGGCTTCCGGTTTTCCAACTTTCTCAATCACTTGTTCAACTAGTGGCTCTAAGATCTGACTGTCATGTGTATTTCCAGGTGTTACAATCGTTCCCAATACAAAACCGTTGCGGTCTGCGGCCGCGTGGAATGAATAGGCAAACTGTTTTGTTCGTTCATCTTTCACATAGTAGCCACTCTCAGAATCCGTTGTACTTTCTTTAATCTCTTTGGTCTCTTCTTTATCAAATTTATCTGGTGGAAAAGGCTTTTTTCCATGGTTTTCACGATCTTGATTGATTTCTTCTTGAAGACGTCCTTGATACGCTCGTGTTTCTTTACGAACGATTTTCTTTTCAAATTTCCGTTTATTCGCACTGGCTTTCACATGTGTGGAATCCACGAAAACGTGTTCAGCACTTATTAACTTTTTATTAGCAGCTGTCATTAAAATGCGATAGAAAATCTGTTCAAATAGGTCTGTATCTTTAAAGCGTCGCTCATAATTTTTCCCGAACGTAGAGAAATGAGGTACTTTATCATGGAAACCATAGCCTAAGAACCAACGGTAAGCCATATTGGTTTCAACTTCTTCAATCGTTTTACGCATGGAACGAATACCGAAGGTATATTGAATGAAAGTCAGTTTAACTAAAATAACTGGATCAATACTTGGGCGTCCTACCTCTGAATACATATCTTTCACCAAGTCATAAATGAAAGTGAAGTCAATGGCAGCCTCCATTTTACGAACCAAATGGTTCGGTGGCACCAGTTGATCTAAAGTAATCATTTCAAGTTGATCTCGCTGAATAGAATCATGTTTAGAAAGCATCCTCATCACCTCAAGTTTTAATACTTCTATTTTAAAACAAAAATGACTCCAGGCAAAAGTGTTCTATCTAAAAGGTAAGACAAAGTTGATTGGAACGGAAGGTACGAGACTCCTGCGGGAAAAGCGCGTCTAGGGGAGACCCCGCAGGCGAAAGCCGAGGAGGCTCCCCGACCGCCCGCGGAAAGCGAGTGCCTGGAGTGGAAATCAACGTCCAAATTGTACAAGCCATAAAAATAGACAAACTCGATTTTCATCGAGTTTGTCTACAGTCTGAACAGCCTTCATTTGTTAACGAAGGCTGTTTTTTGACTGAAATGAGCATCCATGCTCCAGGATATCATCAATACGTGCAAACCTGAGAAATAATCCCTCTTTATGTTAATCCAAGGCGTTTTCTTTAAAAAAATCAACCTACAAATTCTTTTACGGGTAAAAAAACTCCATTTTCCGGAAGGAAAGGGTTTATTTAGTCAGCAAGTAATCAAATTGTAATCGTTTGTCATTGTAATACCCTTGATGTTAGGAGTTTATCCATATAAACTTTATATACTATTGAGGAGTGGTTAAGTTGAAAGAGATAACAATTGACAAATTAATTTTTAAAGATCATTTATCGATGATTGAACAATATTCATTGAAAGATTTCATGTTTAAGTGGCTAGGCAGCCCAGAAGAAGGATTAGATGATCTTCTTCCGCTTAAATACACAGATCAAGTTTTTGCAAAAATGGAAACGACATTGGATACAAAAATAAAGATCCACGGTGATGAAACCTTCAGATATGTAACCATTACGGAAGATAATCAAATTGTAATAGGGGGCTTAGACTCGAATCAAGAGTTAAAGTTTAGAATTGTTTCCCTTGAAGAGCGTTTGAAAAGCTATTAAAAATTTAAGGCTTAGCATTGTAACTTTTCAGACTGAATCATATTTTAAGTTATAAAAATATAAGGCCGTTCCTTTTTATTTAAGGAATGGCCTTTTTAAGTTTTTTTTACTTTTTTCATCTCGTCAAGAGCAGCGTCAAATACCATTTAAGGTTCTGAAATGTACTCGAAAGTAAAAGAAAACCTTATCTTATGCCAGTTGATCGAGTAATACTTTAAACTCCCGATATTTTTTGGATTAATTTAACAAAATATAAACGATTATTGATTTGTCTTAGTGTATTATAAAGTAATGAAGTTGATTAAAACATTTGGGGGGTATTGAGATGAGCGAGACGTTAGGAAGTTCAATAAAAACGCTTTTGAAAGAAACGTTTGAAGGACCGGGAAATGAAGGGAGCTATTATACTGATTCAAGACCGAATACAGGGATTTTTGGGACACTTGATGGTTTAACCGCAGAAGACGCTTCACGTTCCATAAATGGATCAACCATTGCTGCTCATTCTGACCACATACGGTATTATTTATGGGTGATCCGAACAATGATCAGCGGTGCAGACTTCGAAAAAGATTGGGACGCAAGCTGGACCATCACTACTGTTGATGAGGTGAAATGGGCGGAAATCAGGGAGGGATTACATAAAGAATATGTAACTCTTTTCGCAGAAATCGATACAATCGATTTAGGAAAATGGCTGATAAATGTAAATGCGACCATTGCCCACTCGGCTTATCATCTTGGAGCTTTACGGCAAATGTTAAAAAGCATTGAAATAGAAAAATAATCTAACATAATGAGGGTATGTAAAATGATTGGAAAGTAGGGGCACTCGCTTTTCGCGGGCAGTCCGGGAGCCTCCTCGGCGCTCTTGCGCCTGCGGGGTCTCCCCTGGACGCTCTTTTCCCGCTTAAATAGAAAAACTGCAGGTAACTCGCTTTTCAGTGAGTTTGTCGACCTAATGGAATGGCCCCATCACCAACCCCTTTCATGATTTAATCTAGGGGATTTTTACCAAATTTTTAATGCAAAACTTGATTATCCTTCATGTATTTTACTGTTTTATATGATGAAAAATCTTGGATCTTTTTATTTGTGGGTTTGTAAAATCTGATTGTTGATTTCCATTATCATATACTTGAATGAAGTCTATTAATTTCATACTTACGTCGTCCGAATCTCACTCCGTTATTCTTTGCCACTTCCATTCCTTCAGCCTGTCGTTCCCTATACTTTTTAACGTCCTTGCTCAGCCACGTATGAAAGCAGAGTTAAAAAATGGTCCTCTATTAATTTTCCAAGATCACCCCATAACTCTGGATTTCCTATTATTAAAAAAAAGTTTCTCATTTTCAATTGCCACAATATCTGCGTTCAGATCTCGAGTAATATACTTCCATTCTCGAATGATACCTCATCATCTCTACTCTTTAGGCCGGATAAATTCTTTTTCACTTTGCTTATCAAAAAAATATCGTTGCTCAATTCCAAGATCACGAAATTTTTTAAGCTGCAGTTCTGGATTCTGATCTTTGCTGAAACATGAGCATATCCAATTATCAAAAATAGCAACTAACAATATTGGTTATTTATGTAAAAACATGATTTGTGAAGAAATGTACTTTAACTAATGGGGAAGGATAGTTCCATAAGAGTATGTAAAGATGTAAATAAAGACGTTTAGAAATTCTTCCAAACGTCTTTTATTTAATTAGCTTTAACTTTAAAGGTAAGAAACGATTTTCCTTTAAGTTCAGAAGATGATTAAATGGTGGTTGCCATCAGATTTCGTTCGTTTTCTTGATTGCAGACATGGAAGCGAGCGCAGATCCATTGAACCCTTTAACGATGAGCCATACTGCTAAAATCATTTCATTAGCTGCTACTGGCAGCGCCAAAATAGCACCCCAAACAGAAATTTGTTGAATTACACCGAACATTACTAACAAGGCACAAATAAAAACAAGAGTTGCTCCGGTCATACCCAAGATTGGTATAAACCTGGGTACGAGCTTGGATTTATAAAATATATAACTGTACATCATCGTATTTATACCCAACATGAAAAGGGGGCCAAGCATAAAAGTCCAATCATGTATTGCTTTTAATACTATACCTGAAGTTTGAAAAGAGGCGGTATCCGGGGCTCCTGCTGCTACAAATTCGCGGCTTAAGGTCAACAGGGACAGTACGCTGATTACACCGATAGTAATGACAATCGCTTCAAGAAACCTGAAGAAAACATGCCAAAGAGCTATAGTCTCATTATACCTTCTTAAAATTGGAAACATTGTAGTTGCAGTACCAATCGCTGAAGCGACAAGAATTAATTCCATAAGCGCTCCCAGTATCACCTGGTTGGCATGTTCAGAACCATTAATCAGATAATCCGGACCATTTAGGATTGGCTTGTATAAAATTAGACCTATTATTGCTGTAACTGCTGCAAGTATAAACAGTACCCCTACAATTAATGCGCTCTTTTTGGTAGTATTCATTTGTTCATCTCCCTTTTTTAAGTATAGTGATAAGACTAATAACCCGTTGGGTCCCAAACAAATTTAATACTTCCACTACTTGTTATTTATCATATTACCGAGCTTAATCCAATTATTACTCTAATATAGACAAATAGGCAGCTAATTACAGCACTTCTGTCTTTAACAATAAGTCTTCTTCAACTCCCATGAAAATTAAAAAAGCTCAAAATCCAGAAAAAGACACAACAAAATAGACCCAGTAAAAACGCTTTTTAAAAAAAGGCTGAGCCTTATGAGTAATCTGATTGAGTTTGGTAGATCGTTAAACAAAAACCTCCAATGGGAGGGTTGACCTCCATGAGACATGTGGATATCCTAAAGTGCGATCATAACAGTGCTCAAACCAATTTTTTCCTATAATTGGCTAGTTTAGCATACACTTTTTTCGATAAATCCCTATCCTTGAGGAGTAATGCCGAGCTTACATAGATAACGGTTAATGATATGACTATGAAATCCTAAGAATTCTATAGCAATCGTGAGATTGTGTTTAGTTTATTGAGGGAGTTAGTTGTAAAAGGATTCAATAAGCTTGAAGCTTAATCATTGAACAAATAATTAAGAAGGAACCTATTTACTTGATGATAGGAGAATAAAACAAATACCGTGATGGCAATAATAAAATTGACAGGACACCAATTGGTGTCATATAATAAAGACACCAATTGGTGTCCAATAAAGGAGGGTGATTTTGAACGAGCAAAATCAAGAGCGCGATATTTATGTAGCCATCGCTGATCCAACAAGACGTAAATTGCTACGTTTGTTGGCGGACGTGGAAGAATTGCCACTCAATGAGTTGACCATTCATTTTGCTATGGGTCGTACTGCGGTTTCAAAGCATTTGGCAATCCTTAAAGAGGCTCATCTTGTAATCAGCAAAAAGGTCGGCAGGGAAACACGTTATCGGCTGAATGCTGCCCCGTTAAGGGAAATTGAGGATTGGGTATCGTTTTACAGGAAATTCTGGAGTGAAAGAATATTACTTTTAAACCAAATATTGCAGGAGGAACAAAAAATGAATTTAAAAGTATCACAAGAATTTAATTTTAAGAGCCCGATCGAGAAGGTATGGCTCGCCTTAACGGATGCAAATACTCTTGCGAAGTGGGTAATGGCTAATGATATTAGACCTGTCGTCGGACATAAATTTCAGTTTCGGAATGAACAGTGGAATTTAGTTATCGATTCCGAAGTTCTTGAAGTGGAGGAGCCTTATAAGTTATCTTACACTTGGATAGGTGGTGGGATAAACACTACAGTCACATGGACATTAAAGCACGAGGATGGAACAACCTATTTACATCTTGAACAATCAGGATTCGAAAAAGAAGATCAAGCGTTCAATGGTGCGAAATATGGTTGGGCGAAAATGGGCGAAGAACTTAAAAAAGTGTTAGTGGAAATGTAAGATCAAACCTCTGAACCTGTTTTTTAGTTTTTAGCTAACGTATAAGAAAAGCAAACTGCTCGGAAAGAGGAGTGTTCCGTGATGACAAATAGTATGAATCCTAAGGTTGATGAATTTTTAAGTAAAGCTAAAAAGTGGAAAGAAGAATATGAGACGTTGAGAAATATCGTTCTTGACTGTGAGCTGACCGAAGATTTTAAGTGGATGCATCCTTGTTACACGTTTGAGAAGAAAAACATCGTTTTAATACATGGATTTAAAGAATATTGTGCGCTTCTGTTTCACAAAGGTGCCTTGTTAAAGGATACCCATGGGATTCTAATCCAACAAACGGAGAACGTACAGGGGGCGCGCCAGATTCGGTTCACCAATGTTCAAGAAATAGTTGCAACGGAAACCATCTTAAAAGCCTATATTCATGAAGCCATTGAAGTTGAGAAAGCCGGTTTGGAAGTGAATTATAAAAATAATACAGAATTCATAATCCCTGAAGAACTTCAAAATAAATTTAATGAATTCCCTACTTTGAAAACGGCTTTTGAAGCATTGACACCGGGACGGCAAAGAGCATACATTCTTCATTTTTCTCAACCCAAACAATCCAAAACTCGAGAGTCAAGAATTGAAAAATGTATGCAGAATATTCTCAATGGAAAGGGATTAAAGGATTAGTATACTCGATAAGAAAAAAAGTAATGATCTTCAACAAAACCACCTAATAAAAATAATGTGTTATTCCATTATAGCGTGCTTTTATCGAGTAACAAAAAAACCCAATTTCTCAATTTTAATACTGAGAAATTGGGTTTTTTTGAAATTTCGATTTAGGAAAATGGCGGACAAATTTAAATGCGGCCACTCCCCACTCTGCTTATCATCTTGGAGCGTTACGGCAAATGTTAAAAAGTCTCGAAATTGAAAAAAATTTTTACATATTGAAGGTTTGAATGATTGGAACGTAGGGCACTCGCTTTTCTGCGGACGGAGACTCTCGGCGCCTATGGGTTCTCCCTTGGACACGCTTTTCCCGCAGGAGTCTCGTACTTTCCGTTCAAAATAACTGTATTTTTTTTAAATAACTAAAGGCAAACTGACTTTTCTTTAAATTTGTCAATATCAGGAGGTTCCGAATGGTCTAATTTCAAACTTTATGATTTAAAAGAAGACTTGTTTATCCTTCTGTTTTTTACTTTTTTAGAATGAAACCCTCATTAGATTGAAGAAATATGCGACACTCCTGCCGAATAACTGGCTAGCCAAGACCCCACAGACGCTTGCGTCAAGGAAGCTCGCAGAAAGTCGGAGGAAAGGGAGCGGATTTCTGAAATCAACTGGCTCTTCTTCTACTTTAATTTTGCTAAACACCTTAGCTAGGTTAGGACAGGTTATGCATTCAGCAACACACAGCTTTTTGTAGGTTATTGTTAGAATGTGTCAGATTATACTAAGAATTCTTTACAATTTAAAGGGTTCAAGTCCTAATTGGAGAAGTATATAAACATGATGTTTTTAGCCGAGGATTACTGACTGCAAGGATTTTGACGTAGAAGGAGGGCTCTAAATTAAAAAGCAATTGTTTAAACTAAGTATAATTTGCTTTATAATCTTTGTTCAAACGTTTTGGTCTCCCGCTGTTTTTGCTGAACAAAAAACATTTATTATTGCTGGAGAAAGAGCTCTTCCTCCATTTTCATTTGAAAATGAAGCTGGTGAGCTGACAGGGATCAATATTGATTTAATGGAGGAAATAGCAAAATATAATGGCGTAGATTTCAAATATATTCCGATGAGAATGGAAGAAGCCGAAAAAGCCTTAAGTAATGGAACAATTGATGCTATTGTTGGAAGTACCTATAATACCGAAAAAGATAACCAACTTGATTTCACTCAATCCTATTTTACAATGTCACAATCAATAATCATTCCTAGTAAAAGGAAAAAGGATATTCATACGTTAACGGATCTACGTGATTCACATGTTGTCCTTGACCATAACACTCCAGTAATCAGTACATTTCTCAATATGAGGAATACAAATTTAACTACCGTTTCGAATCAATACTCAGGTATATTAACATTATTGAACAACCGTGCAGATGTATTCATCGGAAACAAATGGACTGCAGATTTCTATTTGAAAAAGTTCCGACAAGAAAAGAATTACATCATTCTCGATGAAGTCATTGAACCTGCAGATTATACGATTGCAGTGAAAAAAGGGAATCAATCGCTTCTTTTCATGATGGACAATACACTCACAGAACTTAAAGCAAACCGAAATATCAATGGGATAATCGATAAATGGGTCATGCCACAATCCAATCAAAAAATTGCTAGGCTGGAGCAATTCATATTATGGTTGATCATAACCTTAACTGCCGTGGCCCTTATCCTTCTAATCATTTACATATGGAATCAAAGGCTAAAAAAATCCGTTCATAACCAGACGTTGAAATTGCATTTATTAAATAAGGATTTGGAGAAACAACGGCAAAACATAGCTAATGCTGAAGCGTTCAAAGATCAAATCTTAAACAATATCAATAATGGCATCATAACATTCGATCTCGATTTCATGATTACCAGCTGCAACGCAAAGGCATCGGATATTCTCAACATTTCCAAGGAAATGATTCTGAATCTTATGAATCATTCGCAATTAATGAAGAATTTCGAAGCTATACAACAAGAACAAAATGAGAATAATCGTACGGGTTCTTTTCGGATCTCGGTTTTTAATGAGGAAAATGAACAAAAGGTAATTTCATATTCGATGCATAAGATGTTCAATTCTGAAGATATACAAACCGGATACTTACTTTCAATGAATGATGAGACGGAAAAGAAAACATTGGAGAAAAAATTGGTCACACAAGAAAAACTGCACGCTCTTGGTCAACTAGTTGCAGGTGTCGCACATGAAATCAGGAATCCTTTGACATCGATTAAAACATTCATTGATTTACTTCCGAGTAAATATGATAATCCTCAATTCCGACAAGTTCTAATGGAACACTTGCCTACTGAAGTAACCCGTTTGAATGCGATTGTTACCGATTTAATTGAATATGCGCGTCCACGTCCGCCAAATATTACAAATTGCCACGCTAATGAACTTATATCATTACTTGCTTTTCATAAGGTGACAATGGAAAAAAACCAAATAAATTTCGTGCAGACGATTGAGGAGAACCTTATTTTTTATATAGATTTACAACAAATTCAACAGGTACTTCTTAACTTGGTGTTGAATTCGATTCATGCCGTTGAAGAAACAAAGGAAAAGACCATTAAAATCACCATTGATAAAGAAAACGAAAAGACAGGGCGTATTACCATATCCGATACGGGAAAAGGGATGAAACAGGAGGAACTGAACCATATTTTCGAGCCTTTTTTCACAAATAAAGAAAAGGGCGTCGGTTTGGGACTTACGTTATCGTATAGGCTAATTAAAGAAAATAACGGAGATATCCATGTGAAAAGTTATCCTAATTCAGGAACGAAATTCACCATTTTACTACCTTTATATATCGAATAGAAGCCTGGAAAGAGGAGGAGTAATATGAAAATGCATGTATTGGTGATTGATGATGAACCTGCTATTTGCACCGCTCTTAGCTTTGCATTGGAAGATTCTTATCAAGTCGTGACAACTACTGACCCGGATGAGGGTCTTAGAAAGATCGACAATCAGCCTTTTGATATTGTGTTACTTGATTTGAGAATAGGAAATAAAAGTGGACTTGAAGTCCTACAGAAAATCAAACAAATAGCACCTAACGTAACAGTCATCATGATGACTGCCTATTCATCCATTGAAACTTCCATCGAGGCCATAAAAAAAGGGGCCTACTACTATATTGAAAAGCCCATTAATATAGAAGAACTTTCTTTGCTCTTGATGAGGGCAGCCGAATTCAAACAAATGTCCAATCAATTGGAGACATTACATGAAGAATTAGAAATTCAAAAGGGATTTGGTAACTTCCTTGGTAACAGCAAGGCGATGCAGCGTATTTTCTCAATGATCGAAAGAGTGAAAGATATTGATTCCAGTGTTCTTATCACGGGTGAAAGTGGTACTGGCAAAGAGCTTGTAGCCCGAAACATCCATACGCTAGGAAGAAGGAAAAACAATCCAATGCAGATTGTCAATTGTGCAGCAATTCCTGAGATGCTGCTGGAATCTGAATTGTTCGGTTATGAGAAGGGAGCATTTTCCGGAGCAACACAGAAGAAGGATGGGAAATTCGTTGCTGCTAATGGAGGTATCCTTTTTCTGGATGAGATTAGTGAAATGCCCCTTCCTCTTCAAGCCAAATTATTACGAGTATTGCAGGAACGGGAAGTGACGCCTCTGGGATCCAATACAAAGATCTCATTGGATGTCCGTATTATAAGTGCTGCCAATAAAAACCTGGAACAAATGGTGATGGAAAGGGAATTTAGGGAGGATTTGTATTTCAGGCTAAATGTCATTCCCATCTCGATGCCGCCTTTAAGAGATAGAAAAGAAGATTTACCGATTCTTATGGATTATTTTATAAAAAAGCACGCTAAGGATATGAATCGTGAAGAAAAGATGTTCTCGGCAACCGCCCGTCGGATATTACTGGATTATCATTACCCTGGGAATGTCCGTGAGCTTGGTAACATTATAGAATATGCTGTTGCCCTATCAAATTCGAAAAGAATGGAAGAAACCGACTTGCCGCAATATGTTCAAGAACAGAAGTTCATTCTCCAGCCGGATGGCAATGACGACGATTTTAACAGTTTCAGGATTCCCATTGGCATTTCCATGAAAGAGATAGAAGAAAAAGTCATAACGGCGACTCTTCAATACTGTAAAAACCATCGGCAAAAAACAGCTCAAATCCTAAAAATTTCTGAAAGAAGCCTTCGTGATAAAATCAAGCTCATTTCAAAAGGAGAATAATAGCTTATTGTGTTAATCGGCATTTTTTTCTGGATAACCGGAAAAAATTGCCGGTTTATACTTGTATTACACCCAAGAAATCGGCAGGATTTGCGTTTTATAGCAGAAAATCGACTTGGCATGGTATTTGCATCTAAACTTATTGAGAAAGGAGGGCCACGATGAAGAATGAAGCACTCTTTATAAAAGTAGCTTTGTTATTTTGTTTTATGACAGGATGTTCTTTTATGAATGAGCAGCAGGAAATATCTAAACCTGCTACCACCTTGATTCAGAGGCAATTAACTTCTGGAGGACAGGATTTAAATAATAGGATGCTAATCATTGGAACCGGAGATATGACAGGTGTTTATTTTTCATTAGGACAAAGATTATCAAATATGTATGAAAAATATAATGGAGCTGTGTCAGGTACACAGGTAACCCAAGCTTCCATCGAAAATACTGAATTGGTTAGCCGCCATCGGGCAGAAATTGGTTTTACCACAGTGGATGTACTGGATTTGCCTGAAACGGATAAATCCAAGTTAAGAGCTTTAACGGCCCTATATTCCAATTATGTTCAAATTGTTACCACTAAACAAAATGATATCCATTCCTTAGAAGATTTAGTTGGTAAACGCATTAGTGTGGGAACGGTAGGAAGCGGTACAAGGCTTATTGCGGAGCGGATACTGTTAGAATCTGATTTACCGACTGATCAATTGAATTTATCCTATCTTTCTTTTTCTCAATCTGCAGAAGCATTACAAAATGGTACCATTGATGCAGCTTTCTTTTCTTCGGGAATCCCGAATAATGAAATCGCTTTCATATCCAAACAGACGGAACTAACTTTCATTCCCATACCGGGAGACATCATTGAACGCCTTCAAAAACAATATGGAGTTTATACTCATAATGAAATTCCCAGAGATACATACAGGGGGATGAAAAAAAATGTCCAAACGATTTCAATTAAAAATGTCCTGGTAACCTACAAGGAAATGTCTGACCCTCATGCTTACAATCTTGTGAAAACATTATATGAACATCTGCCTGAACTGCAGCATACACATCCGGCTGCTTCTGATATTTCAATAAATGAAGCAACTAAACAAGTTCCCCTTGATTTTCATCAAGGGGCCATGAATTATTTTAACGAACAAGGAATTATTGAAAATCAATGAAAAACGGGAGGTAATGACTATGAAAAAACTGATGAGTCTTTTATCAATAATAGTATTGATCGCTCTTGCGGGGTGTGGTAATCCTACTCCGCAAAAGCCGGGGGAATCCGTACAAACGAGTGCAGGTGAAAAAGGAGAGAAAAAAATAACGATAGCCGGTAATGGCGGAGTCATTGAAAGTGCCATCCGAGATGTGATCGCACCGAAGTTCAAAGAAGAAACTGGAATCACTGTTAATTATATTTCCGGTTTATCAGGTGAAATCCTTTCCAAAGTGGAATTACAGAAGAACGCTCCGCAAATAGATGTTGCCCTTTTTGTACCGGTTGATGTAATTCGCGCTAAGGAGAAGGAACTGATCGTACCAATTGATGAGTCCAATGTTCCCAATATGAAATCGGTTGATCCACGTTTCATTCCGGTTGAAAAGGCTGCCGCGCCAGCATTCGGCTTGGTCATTGCACCTGCATATAATACGGAAACCTTTAAAAAGAAAGGGTTAAAATCAATTGATTCATGGAATGATCTTGTCTCACCTGATTACGAGGGTAAAACGGCATTTTCAGATATTACGAATGACTGGGGTTTCAATACCCTTAATGGTCTGGCGATTTCAAACGGCGGCAGTACGGAAGACATGGAACCAGGTCTTAAAAAGGCAAAAGATCTTGCAGCGTATTCCAATACATTTTATAAAAACTCAACGCAAATGATGCCAGCGATCCAACAAGGAGCTGCTGATGTAACGGTCATGGGAAGTTATTCCATAGGTGAACTAGCCGTTTCAGGTATTCCCATTAAGATGGCCGTGCCTAAAGAAGGCGTGCCTCTTCAAGCTTTCAGCGCTGGTCTAGTAAAAAATACGCCTAATAGCAAAGAAGCCCTTGAATTCATCAACTATGTAGTCAGTGAAGAAGCGCAAGCATTAATTTCCGAAAAAGGATTTTATCCGACAGTAGAAGGCATGAAAATCCCAGAGAAATATGAAGAGTCAATCGGACTTAAAGCAAGTGATAAAACATTCAAACCTGATTTCGTCAAGTTTGCCGAGATCCGTGCCGAGGTGTCAGACAGATGGGCGAAAGAGGTTACTCCTGAATTAGGGAAAAAACTCAAATAATAAGGAGCGTGTTATTCACATGGAAGTATTAAAAAAAGATGTGGAAATTAATAGGCAGCACCTGGAGGCAGTTCAGGGACTTGGGTCAAATAAAAATGATGTAGAAATAAAAGGCGCGTATAAACAATTTGGTTCGAATGTTGTCCTGAATGGTATCGACCTGGAGGTGAAACAAGGAGAGTTACTCACTCTTCTTGGGCCTTCCGGGTGCGGAAAGTCAACCACCTTGAACCTCATTGCAGGGTTCCTCGATGCAGATCGGGGCGAGGTCCATATTAAAGGTAATAATGTTACGAAGGTTCCGCCTTATAAGCGAGATTTAGGAATGGTTTTTCAAACTTATTCTCTTTTTCCTCATATGACAGTCTATGAAAATCTCAGTTTTGGCTTGAAACTGCGCAAGGTCGGTAAAGCTGAGCAAAAAAAGAAGATAAGTAAAGCGCTTGAATTAGTTAAAATGTCAGGATTGGAGAATCGTTATCCAAGGGAATTATCAGGAGGTCAGCGTCAGCGTGTTGCGATTTCCAGGGCACTAGTAGTGGAACCGGAGCTCCTTTTGCTTGACGAACCGCTTTCAAACCTTGATGCAAAATTGCGCCATGAACTCAGGGCCGAGATAAAGCGTTTACAAAAGGAAATTGGCGTAACGACCATTTTTGTGACCCATGATCAAGAAGAAGCTCTTTCCATGTCTGATCGAGTCGTGGTCATGAATGCAGGGAAAATTGAACAAATAAGTACTCCTACTGAGATTTACAATCATCCCAAGACAGAATTCGTCTTTCAATTCATCGGTAAATCGAATTGTTTTGAAGGGAATGTCTCTGCTGTGGATAACCGGAAAGTTTCAGTCAAGATCGGTTCTGATATTACTCAAGTCGACGCAAGCAACATCATGGGAGATGATAGTGATTTGAAAACCGGGGATGAGGTGAAGATTTATATTAGACCAGAAAAACTGCAAATTGTTTCTGAAGATGAAAAATCTTCATCTTCATTGGATTTCCATCGTGCTAAGATTAGCCAAATTAACTATCTTGGTACCTCATGGGAAATCAATGTTCTATTACAGGGGAAAAGTATTCAAGTATTGACTTCCGCTTTCGATTCATCATGGCAAAATGGAAGTGAGGTGTTGATAGGATGGAGCCCATCAGAAGTTATGCTAGTCAAGAAGTAGAACAGGAAACGAATCCTATTGAGCCGCAAAAGGAACCTAAAATCAAGAAAAGGAAAGTCTGGGTGCCGGGATTACTCCTTTTAACGCCGATTCTACTTTTCATATTTGGTTTCTTCGTCATACCGATGTTATACATTTTATATTTAAGCTTCATATCAACGGATAATCTTGGGGGAGCGGATGCAGTTTATAGCCTAAAGAACTATACACAATTATTTTCCGATAACTATTACTTATCTTCTTTATGGCTGACAGTGAAAATCAGTTTATATTCGGTCTTGGTTGCTTTATTTCTTGGATATCCGGTAGCTTTAACGATGGCCAAAAGTTCAGCGCGGATCAGAGGGTATATCACTCTCTTGATTGTGTCACCGCTCTTGGTAAGTATAGTTGTCCGTAATTTTGGCTGGTACCTATTACTATTGCCTAACGGAACGATTAATCAAACCTTGATGGCCCTTGGAATAATAGATGCACCATTGAAACTATTGTTTTCGGAAATCGGAGTTGTAATTGGGCTATCCAATGCATATCTTCCTTTCATGATCTTATCCATCGTTGCCAGCTTATATAATATCGATCCTTCTCTGGATAAGGCAGGAGCAATACTTGGGGCAAGCCCATTCAGAAGATTCTTTTCCATTACATTGCCTCTAAGTATCCCTGGTATCGTATCTGGCTGCATTCTAGTATTCAGTTTGTCAATGAGTGCTTATGTTACACCTGCGCTAATGGGGGGAGCCAATGTACCCGTGATGCCAGTCGTCATCTATGATCAAATAAATAACCTGCTGCACTGGACTTTCGGATCTGCTCTTTCTTATATTCTATTAGCAACCACTGTCATATCAGTAGCCGTCTTTACCAGAGTGTTTGAAAAAGGGAAATTCAAGGAGGTATTCCGATGATGAAAACGTTTGGCGGCCTTCGGATTGCCGTTGCCGTGTTGGCCATTATCTATATCTTGATACCGCTCATTGTCGTTATTCCCGCTTCTTTTACAAGTGCCAATTATCCAAGTTTTCCGGCTGAAGGCTTCTCACTGCAATGGTATGCCAAGATCTTGGAACGTCCTGAATTTTTAGAAGCATTTTTGAACAGCGCAAAGTTCGCAGCATTAGCTGCCCTTTTCTCCGTCATATTCGGAACTTTGGGGGCCCTTGGCATCGCAAAGTATGATATACCGGGAAAATCGTATATTACGGCCCTTTTAACTTCTCCATTAAGTGTGCCGCAATTAGTCTTAGGGATTGCACTTTTAATGTACTTTACACCAATGATGCTTGCCGGTACGTCTACAGGATTTTTAATTGCCCATATCGTCATTTGCATACCATATGTTATGCGGCTCGTATTGACCGGTTTAAGTGGATTTGATTATAATCTCGAACGGGCCGCAGCCATACTAGGAGCGAATCCACTAACAGTATTCATGAAAGTGACACTGCCGCTAATTGGATCTGCGGCCATCTCAGGGGGATTATTCGCATTTTTGACATCATTTGATAATGTAACGGTCTCTCTCTTTATGGTATCACCGGAAATGAGAACGCTGCCGATCGAGATTTTCTCGCAAATGCAGGATGCCTACAATCCAATCGTTGCATCCGTGTCAAGCGTGGTTATCTTCATATCAGTCCTTCTAATCGTCATACTTGAAAAAATTCAAGGTGTCGGGAAAGTTTTTGGTGGTTCCCATCATACAAACGGTTAAAAACGATATAAATGATGTAAATATCAATCATGCTGCTAAGGACGGATTTTACATTCATCTAAACGTCCCATTCAAATGATCCAAACACCTTTTAGCAGCCAATAGTGGAGCCGTTAGGACGGGGACAGAAGGGTTAACCTGCTTTGCGATATGTTCCATACTATATTGTGAAAGCAAAATCACTTCTGTCTTTCCATCTAATTGTTCCACCATCTTTTTAACCCGATCGTCATGTTCCTTTCTTTTTCCTTGTGATAATAAATGGATGATCCCGGGATCCACCAATGACTCGATCATACAGTCCGGATTCTTATTTAATAAGTAATTTTGAAGGGCAATCGGTGTTTCTTTTACGGTAGAAACCAGGCCGATGCTAGTATAGCGAAGCGCTTCATCAAGCATGGCCTCATCTGAACGAAATAACTTTACAGGGTAAAGAGGTTGTAAAATTGCAGTGATGCCATTAAAGGCAGAGCAAGTAAGTTGGATGCATGAAACGTCAGAATCATAGGCTATATTCACTAATGCAGAAAAACGGCGAATGATTTCCGGAGTTAACTTTCCGTTCTTTTCCATCAAGGCGAGAAGACCCGTATCCATGAAATGAAGGAGTTCAATGTTCGGAGCAACAGTCTGAAAGGCTATTTCAATTGGTTTTAGTGCAGTTGTGGTTGCGTGAATCAGTGCGATTTTCAAAAAAAAACCTCCTTTTTTCTTCAATATTATATCTATCAGGGTCATAAAATACCATTATATTACACATACATTTCTTTGCCAATTTACTATTAAGAAAGGAAGTGAGAAGTATGGAGAAAGAAGCACTGGACGATCTTAGTCAGGTAATTCCAGGTGACAGAATGTTCCTTGATTTGTCAGAAAGGTATTGTTATAGCTATGACGCTTCTTTTGGGGAATATTTACCTGAAATCGTTATACAGCCAAAAAACGCGGAGGAAATCAGTGAAGTGGTTAAATTGGCTAATACTCACAAAATACCTGTTTACCCTAGAGGATCTGGAACTTCGCTAAGTGGCGGCCCTTTACCTGTTAAAGGGGGGATGGTTCTTGATATGACCCTTTTACGAGATAAATTGATCATTGATCGAGAAAATATGCTTGCCATTGTCTCTCCAGGTGTAATTACGGCAAATATCCATAAAAAGGCTGAAGAAGCCGGCTTGTTCTATCCGCCGGATCCAAGCAGTTCCAATGTTGCCACTATAGGAGGGAATCTATTAGAAAACTCCAGCGGGCCAAAGGGATTGAAATACGGAACGACAAAAGAATATGTGATAGGCCTGGAGGTGGTCACCCCGACGGGAGAAATCATTCGTACTGGCGGAAAGACCGTAAAAAATGTAACAGGGTATGATTTGACCCGATTGATCGTAGGATCGGAAGGTACCTTGGGCATCGTTACAGAAGCAATCATCCGCTTGATACCAAAACCTCTAGCTAAACAAACATTTGTCGCCCACTTCAATCATTTGATAGACTCTGGCCATGCCATTACCAGCATTTTATCGTCAGGAATTTTACCATCTGCCCTGGAATTGATGGATAATGCGTGCATCCGTGCAGTTGAAAGTTATCGGCCTTCAGGGTTGCCTCTTCAGGTAGAAGCCATTCTGATCATAGAAATAGATGGTCACCCATTGGCAATTGAGGAAGAAATCAATAAATGCGCCGATTTATGCAGGGCGGAGGGTGCTTCCTACGTCAAGATAGCGGAGACAGAGGAAGAACGCCAAACTATTTGGAGTGCGCGTAAATTGGTTTCCCCTGCCATTACACAAATGGGCCCTACGAAAATTTCTGAAGACGCGACCGTTCCACGCAGTCAAATACCGGCGATGATGGAGAGATTAAACAATATCCGGGAGAAATACGGTTTGAACTTGGTTGTATTCGGCCATGCAGGGGATGGGAATTTACATCCGAACATCATTACCGATAAACGAAATATTACGGAAATGAAAAAAGTGGAGCTTGCAGTCAGTGAAATTTTTGAAGCAGCAATCGAACTAGGCGGAACACTTTCCGGGGAACATGGTATCGGTACTTTAAAGTCACCATATATGGAAATGGAATTAGGAATAACCGGGGTGAATATGATGAAAAAAATTAAAGAAGCATGGGATCCCAATAATATCCTTAATCCTGGAAAGATTTTTCCTGATAAGGGCCAGACAAGGGTCGTGTTGGTTACATGAATCTACCCGTCAAACCTAACGAGACAAATACAGCAGTCCAAAATTTATATTCAGATGCCTATGATTGGACAAACCAATGCGTAAAATGCGGGTACTGTTTACCAGCATGTCCTACATATGAATCAATGGGTGTAGAATCCGCCTCACCACGCGGTCGCATCAATCTAGTGAAAATGGCAGCCGAAGGGAAAATAGATTTCCAAAAAGATTTAGCTGAACCGATCGACCTATGCTTGGGCTGCCGTGCTTGTGAAACCGCATGTCCTGTTGGTGTGCCATATGGACATATACTGGAAGCGGCAAAGGAAGCTGTTGAAAACTCCCCGTCAGCAAACTCAAAAAATAAAATGACCAAGATCAAAAAACTGGCATTGGTTCATCTTTT
Source organism: Peribacillus sp. V2I11 (assembly GCF_030817135.1). Taxonomy (NCBI): domain Bacteria; kingdom Bacillati; phylum Bacillota; class Bacilli; order Caryophanales; family Bacillaceae; genus Peribacillus; species Peribacillus sp. V2I11. The sequence goes on from NZ_JAUSYW010000001.1 coordinate 5,146,223, forward strand.
TCCATATCCAAAACGAATGAACAGGATTGGAAGTGCCGTACATCTCTATCAAAAAACAGGATTATCCAAACTTATCCGGACATCGAATGTACTGCAAAAGGTTTCCCCTGCCCTAGCACATTTAGAACAAGCACTTCCTGACATCGAATCGTCCAGCAAACGAATCCGGACAGGTACGATAATGCCGGCAAAAGGGGAAACGAAATTAAAAGTCGCATTTTTTGCTGGGTGTATCATGGATTCCATGATGTCACGAATAAACCGTCTTACCATTGAGCTGCTCACCATAGCGGGATGTGAGGTCATTCTCCCTGAAAATCAGAATTGCTGCGGTGCACTGCATTCCCATCAAGGCGAAACAAAACAAGCGAAAGCATTGGCAAAGAGGAATATCCAAGCCTTCATGCAAACGGATGCTGATGTAATTGTAAATAACGCAGGAGGCTGTGGCGCTTCCCTTATTGAATATGGACATCTATTGGCAGATGATCACGAATGGGCTGGGGCGGCAAGGGGTTTCTCGGAAAAATCAAAAGATATCAGTCAAATTCTTCATCAATTAGGACCGCTTCCCTTCACAGAAGAATGGCAAGGCATCGTTTCTTATCAAGATTCATGTCATTTACGCAATGTTCAAAAGGTCCAAAAGGAACCTCGTTTATTATTGCAATCCATACCAGGAGTTTCCTATGTGGAAATGGAAGGCTTTGACCGTTGCTGTGCATCTGGAGGCATTTACAATCTTCTCCACTTTGATGAATCCATGAAAATTCTTGATGAGAAAATGAAGAACCTAAAAGAAACGAAAGCAACAACCATAGTTACGGTTAACCCTGGATGCCAAATGCAAATGAGCATTGGCATCCAAAGGGAGGGAGCAGCAAACCAAATGAAAAGTATGCACCTTGTGGAAATACTTGCCAAAGCTTGCGGCTTGGATTGACAAAAAAGGATACTCCAAACTTCATAGGATATTACTCGTCAGTATTTTCTGTTCTTATGGGAAAATACTGACGTTTTATTTTTCATTTAATTAATGACGAATGTTAGGGAACTCAATCATTCTCCATTTATGATGAAGGAGGAAAAAGTCTTTGTAGTTCAATAATGCTGTGCCATATGTATGGATGAAAGATTGTTAACATTATTGACTAAAATGATTAAGGCAGCTTTTTTTTATGCAACTATCGGTGAAGGTCAGTAAACAAAATGTTAGTTGCACTTTAGATACTTATGAAAAAAACCGTTCAATTTTCTGAACGGGTAGAATCAAATTAGATGTGTTAGTAAATGGACTTAAATCCCTGTTTTTATGCCAAAACCTATTAAAATTAAGCCAGTTGATTTTTGGAATGCTTTCTGGAATTTGGAGTTGTTCATCCATTTTTTTGCGTAATCAATCAGATAAACAAGAAATAGAAACCACAATACAGCGAGTAAGGTTAAGATGAAGGCTAATATAATCAATTGCTGGTTTACATTTCCGTTCAAATTGATAAATTGCGGCATGATTGTTATATAAACTAAAACGGTCTTTGGATTAAGAATATTATTAAGTAATGCTTGCATAAAGGAATCTTTATTATGCCGATTTGAATACTTCGTAGGTGTATTTGCTTGTGCTTGAATTTCTTTTAAAGAAAAAACGCTTTTAGCAAAAAAACTTTTTATCCCTAAATAAATTAAGTAGGCGGCTCCCAAATATTTGATTGTACTGAAAAGAATCACAGACTTTGCAATGACAACAGATAGTCCAAGAATAGCAATAAGTGTCCAAAAGGAAAGTCCCGTTGCCATTCCGAGAACGGTATAACGTCCCGCTTTTGGACCATTGCTAAGCGTGTTTTTCACTAAGAGCATAGTATCTGCTCCTGGTATAATAACCATCATTGCAACTATTGATACGTATGTAAGTAAGCTATCCATACTAGTTCTCCCTTCTTTTTTATAGTGACTACTAAAGTAACTACTTATGTAAGTATATTAGATGAATATGGAAAAAGTCAACAGATTTTGCTAAAATATTAGTTACAAAGGTAGCAACTAAGGTTGTGTTGGAGGGTTTATGAAAGAAAACATTTTAGAAACATTAAAAAATCTAAATTTCACCGAATATGAAGCGAAAGCATATCTTACCTTATTGGAAGAATCTCCATTAACAGGCTATGCAGTAGCAAAAAATTCCGGTGTACCACGTTCAAGAATATATGAAATTCTGGACAGTCTCGCCATGCGAGGAGATATCCTGGTTAGTCCTGGAAACACACCACAGTATACTCCTGTTCCTGCAAAGGAGCTAATAAAAAACCGTCGGATGAAAGCAGAAGAGAATTTTGAACTGGCAGAAAAATCATTAGCCGAGTTTGAACGTTCGGCAAATGATCGAGAAAATATTTGGAATATCATGGGTCGCAATGAAATACTCGATAAGGTAAAAGCTTGTATCTTATCTGCTAAAAAAAGAATACTCTTAGAGATTTGGGAAGACGAATTCGAAGTATTAGAGTCTGAACTAAGACAGGCAGCAAATAGAGGGGTCAATGTAACAATTATTGCCTATGGGGAAATCGTCTGTGATTTTGCCAATGTTTACCTCCATTACATGGGTTATGAAATTACAGAAGAGTATGGTGGACGATGGCTTGTCATTAGTGGAGATGATTCAGAAGTGGTAGCAGGTATTGTCTCGCTTGGTAAAGATAGCCGTGCAGCATGGACCATGCATGTAGGTTTGGTAATGCCCATTACGGAAGTCATGATTCATGATTTGTATCTCATGGAAATCATGGAGAAACATAGAGAACTTTTAGAAGAGAGTTTTGGTGTAAACCTCGCCAACTTACGTAAAAAATTTTCCATCCATCCAGATTATAAAAAACATTACGTGGACTAGATTTATGCTATTATTGCATGTTTTTAACAACTCAATAAGAAAAGCATACTTCATATTCAACATTAAAAGGCATGAATCCAGGCAGATTTATGCCTTTTAATGTTGAAGTTACTTATTGGCTATAAGTACGAGTAAGTTTGTAGAAGCAAAGCATACCCGTCTGATTGAGAAGATACAGCAGATGATTAAGAAATTTAACTATATTAAAATATGGAAAAGGGTATAATAAGGAATGGAATAAACCATTCTTGGTAATGGGAATATTGTAGTATCGGATTAACATTTTGAATATCCGGATTACATAAAGACAGAAGGAGAAATGATTCATTTGAATAACAAAGAAACAAAAGGTATCGAGTTACCTGCCAACTATGAGGAATTAAAAAAATCTGCCAATCGTAAATCTAATTGGAGAGAACGTTTAGATGCGATCGAAGAATTAGGTCAGTCAAAAAATAAACAAGTAATCGACATTCTCACACATATCATGAATGATGATTCTGTATATAAAGTTCAAGAGGCCGCCTACCGTCAATTGAAAAGTTTAGGCGAAGATGTTCAATTGCCAGCAAGGAAAAAGGGCGAGTTGGTTAAAGGATTGACCAAAATCTTAGTCAGGATCAAGAAGAGTTTACCAGAAAATCACACATATACTGAATTCAAAGAGAAACTCCAGAAGATGAGAATGGATATATATGATACCTATGAGGGTGAAAAAGGAGCAGACTTTGATAAGTGGCTTGAAAATACGTGGTCTGCTATATCGAAAAGATAAAAGTTCAGCCATAAAAAAGAAAAAGGAGCAAAATTTTTGCTCCTTTTTCTTTTGTGTAAAACAAAAATTTTAGCTTTGGTATGCTAATATATTTATTAGAGGAAGTATTTGGCTGTTTGCTTCAATTTGAATCTAAGGATAGGGTGCAACTCCAAACCACGGTGAAGTCCGATAAATACATACGAATTCAGGGGGAAAAGATGACAGATTATATTGAACTTTGGAAACAGGCAATGGTTGATCATACAGGAAAAATTCCTAACAGGCTAAAAGATGATGCTGCTGAAGAAGCTTTTTGGTCTTCCAGGGTGGCAGAGAAAAAACAACATAAAGCGGATCCTTATGCAAAACTTGTACAGCAAGAATTACTGTCATTATTAAAACAGGATGATCATGTATTGGAAATCGGCCCTGGGTGGGGCAATTATACATTTGATATTGCAAACGGAGTCAGGAAGCTAACTTGTATAGATAGTTCCAAAAGCATCATCCAATTTTTAGAATCCCAAGCGAACGAAAAAGGTTTCGAAAACATGGAGTTGATTCATGATAAGTGGGAAAGTGATACCAAAAGGGACAAATATGATGTAGTATTTGGTTTTAATTGTTATTACCGCATGACAGAAATCGGTCAAACCTTATTAAAAATGAATGAGTCTGCAGCCCGTTTAGTGATAGTAGGTATGACAACCGGACCAGAAAAACCTCATTATATGGAATTAAAGCAACGAGGATATACGATCAATTTAAGAAAACGGGATTACATACACATCTTGAATGTTTTGTATCAACTTGGAATACTGGCGGACTGTAAGATCGTTAAATTAAAAAGTAAAAAAATCTATTCTACCTATGAAGAAATGATTCGCGATAATACAACAAAAATTCTCGATGAACATTTTTCCTATGATGAAGTAAAAACGATCCTTAATAAATATGTGGTGGAAAAAGAAGGAGTTTTCGAATACGAATATCCGTTTCATGCAGCTTTGATGTCTTGGAAACCGAGGTGAAATTAACTATTCCAGTACCTTTTTCTCTAATTCATCATCTTCATTTTGAGGTCCTTCAGGAAAAAGGTATTATTTCTGAAGGATATTCGCAAAATAATATTAACAAGGCTATAAAACAATGATGGAAACGGAGCGTGAATGATAAATGAAAGAAATATCAGAAAAAAGATTTTGTGAAACTTGTAAAAAAGAGACAGTTCATACAGTAACTGAAGATGCATTAGAAATAGAATATTCCTGTAATGAGTGCGGTCAGCACCAAGACATTTTCAAGACATTTTTTTAGAAACACCAAACCTCACTTGAAATGTTTAGTAAAGTGGAGAGGTATCCAATGGATGCGGGAAAACGATCCAACTTTTGTGGAGTTTCAGGAGTTATATACTACAAATACTGTAAGACTCAGTCTAGTGTACTAAGAATTTTAGAAAAACATACTATGGATATAAGAAAAATAGAACTTAATTTTACAGTGAATCGTTGTCAATCATTTGTCTAGAGGACTGATGGTAGAAGGATTTCTTCCAATGTTAATAGAAGGATTCTTTTTATTATATAAAATGTGCTTGATGTTTTATCAAAGGACTCAGATTTAAATCTTCTAACCTCTATTCCAACAGCTTGCAATATGTGATATATTGCATATTATATATTGGTATTTAAGGAGGTATAGCCATTGGTACATTCAAATTCATCACAAAAAATTAAACGTACTTCTGTACGTGAAGAAGCATACATGATTTTGCGGGATTGGATTGTCCAGGGAATCCTGACGCCTGGCCAACAATTACGTGACAAAGAATTAGCCGAACAATTGGGAGTAAGCAGAACCCCTATTAGAGAAGCACTTTTAAGGCTTGAGGATGAGGGATTTGTAGAGACCAGGCCGAGCCGTTCAACAATTGTTTCCCCTATACGATTCGAAGGAGTATTAAACATATATTCCATTGTTTGGACACTTGAAAAGTTGGCTATGGAACAGGCTTTTGATTTCATTGAAGAAAGACACTTAATTGAGATGGAAGCCATCAATCATGAAGTTAAAAAAGCAATCGACGAGGGAAATCAAGTGGAGGCCGTCCAGAAAGATAATGACTTTCATTCCATTTACATCAATCTTTCAACAAATGATGAATTGAAGCGGATTCTATCGGGACTCAAACAAAAACTTATACGAATGGAACTCTTTTATTTCAATCAGGTAAGTGATGTTCATCTTTCCGTTGATGAGCATGATCAGATCATACAGGCATTAAGGAATGGAAATCTCACAATGTTGCTTAAGGTAATAGAAAAGAATTGGAAAGAAAGTTACTTTAGAATTCAAGCCCATACGGAACGTGTAAAAAATGGGGAAGAAAAAAATGAGTAATGATACTTTAGTTGCTATATCACCTTCAAGAAATAAAGGGATTGCACTAGTACTGACTGGCGCTGCGTTATGGGGAGTATCAGGAACGGCAGCTCAATATCTATTTCAGCAGCAAGGTTTCAGTCCTGAGTGGCTCACTGTTGTACGCTTGTTGCTTTCTGGGATCATCTTATTGGGGATCGCTTATAAGAATGAAAGACTGAAAGTTTTTGAGATTTGGAAAACTAAAAAAGATGCGCTTCAAATTATCCTTTTTGCAATACTGGGAATGCTCGCTGTTCAATACACATATTTTGCAGCAATTGAACATGGAAACGCAGCCACTGCCACTGTCCTTCAATACTTGGCACCGGCCATGATCACTTGTTATTTAGCCATTCGTTCCAAACGTTTTCCAAGCATTACTGTTAGTGTAGCTGTAATCATAGCGATTTTAGGCACTTTTTTGCTTGTGACGGGAGGAAGCACACGTACACTTTCCATTTCAGGGTGGGCAGTATTTTGGGGAGTAACATCAGCCTTTGCATTGGCTTTCTATACATTGCAGCCTTATAAACTCCTTTCAAGGTGGGGTTCAATGATTGTTGTGGGATGGGGAATGTTGATTGGAGGAATATGCTTTAGCATGATCCATCCTCCATGGGCATTTGAAGGCAATTGGACGTTAGCTTCATTTTCAGCGGTTTTGTTCATCATCATTTTCGGTACGATCATTGCTTTTTATTTTTATTTGGAAAGTACAAAATTCATCTCTGCTTCAGAGGTAAGTTTATTTGCTTCGGTTGAGCCATTATCTGCAACCTTAATATCCGTTTTCTGGTTGAATGTAACATTCGGTTTTGCCGAGTGGCTCGGCACACTCTGCATTATAAGCACCATTACGATTTTATCAATCGTAAAAGACAAGTAATGTCAGTTGTAAACCAGGCAAAATAATGGAATCTCTGATGAAGTTATTTAATAACAAAAACAGACCCAAGAAATAACTTTAAAAGGCCGTGTCTTCTAATACCATTTTTAAAAATAATAAAAGCCGCCAATTGGCGGTTAATTTTTTGCTCTTTCTTTTACTGACAAACGTCATTGTCATTAAGGAAAACATTTTTATTTAACAGGAAGCTGAACATGAAAGGTAGTTCCTTTTCCAACTACACTTTGAACTGAGATATTTCCTCCATGTTTGTGTATCGTTGTATATACTTGAGTTAGACCTAAACCTGTTCCTTCATTTTTGGTGGAAAAGAACGGTGTTCCTAGCAGCTTTAATTTATCTTCAGATATTCCTACTCCTGTATCACTGACTTTTATATGAATCTGTCCATTTTTATAATAATGTTCAATTCTAATTTTCCCCTTGCCTTGAATTTCATCCATTGCCTCAATTGCATTCTTCAACAGGTTAAAAAAGGCTTTTAGAAATAAATTTCTCTTTCCAACAACTTTTCTCTCTGTATCACTTAGAGCCCATTCTATTTCCACCTTATAAAGTTTTTCTTGGAATAAAAACAAAATAGAAGCTAACTCCTTACATAAATCAATGGGAACAAAGGGTTCCTCATGTAAATCAGGTTTAGAAACGTGTAATAGATTTTGCAGAGCTTCTAATGCTTTTTCTAATTCAGCTTCTATCGTATCAAAATAAGGATGGGGCTGGGATTCTTTTAATAGCTGTAAAAATCCCTTTACAGATGTAAGTGGGTTTTTAACTTCATGAACAATCCCAGCAGCTATTTGACCGATTGATGCTAATTTAACTCTTTCTTTCAAAAGAATCTCTGCTCTTTCTGCTCTTTTGCGATCTGTAATGTTTCGAATAATGACTTGAGCCAAGACCATGTCTTTTAAATAAAAAGGGGCAGCTGTTACTTCAATATCGATGACTTCTCCATCGCCACAAATCATTTTTTGTTCTTCAAGTTCTACTATATCTTGTTTTTCAAGAACCCTATTTAACCGTTCTTTACAACCAGCATGGATTTCTGGTGGGATAAAAGCGTACAAGTTTTTATATAAAATGTCCTCAGGAGAAGCTAACTTAAGCAATTCCAAACAAGCTCTATTACAGTAAAGGATTTTTCCTTCTTCTTCCACAATCCAAATTGAATTCAGGGAGTATTCTATCAATTGGTGGAAGTCTATGTCATGTGATCCAATTTGCAATTCCAAGTAAATCACTCCGTTTTCTTATTTCCAATAGTATATCAGGAATCACCCTAAACTGGCTGTTTTTTTAATATTTTGTTGAATTAATTTGCTACATTCATTCTTGAACTGTAAATCATTCTTCAATCTTGAAGAAGGCAACACTGTGTTTTGTGCCGTTTGAGACACACCAGAAAATTGAAAACACAAGGTGGTTGGAAATATCATATAGAAACCACCGGGATTTATAATTACATAGGGAAGAGGGGACGAAAGTTAACTAAAAATTACCTAGCACACAAAAAGTCGAAATTTCAGTATTAATGAAGTCTCGACTTTTTGTGTGCCAGGCACGAACGAACATTACTTGGCAAACTGCTATGGGAGTTGGGTTATGATGAACCATTAGTCAATTTAAAAGCCGTTGATTTTAAAATCATCATTACTAAACCACTGCCCGTGATAATTGGAGTTTGCGCCCAGTTTATCATCATGCCATCTGTGGCATTTCTTATTGCGAAACTCATGAATTTGCCAGCAGAATTAGCTGCAGGACTGGTTTTGCTCGGCTGTGTACCAGGCGGAACAGCCTCTAACGTTATGGTTTATCTGGCAAAAGGTAATTTACCCTTGTCGATAGCTATGACTTCGGTATCAACTTTACTGGCTCCAGTCATGACACCACTGCTTCTGCTTTTGCTGGCAGGACAATGGATGCCGGTTGATTTTTTTGATATGTTTAAGTCCATTATACAAGTCATCCTTCTTCCGATTGTTTTAGGTTTGGCCATTAAGCGCTTTTTTCCTGTAATAGTTGAAAAAGGCTTAACCGTTTTACCACTTATTTCGGTAGCAGCTATCATCACGATTGTAAGCGCAGTAGTCTCAGGCAATGCAGCTAGCATTGCTACATCCGGGTTCCTTATTTTCACTGCCGTGATGCTTCACAACGGATTTGGGCTTCTGTTTGGTTACTTAACAGCAAAAGTACTTGGACTTGATGAAGTGAATAGAAGAGCGATTTCGATAGAAGTAGGCATGCAGAACTCAGGGTTAGGCGTTGCGCTTGCTACTGCACATTTCGGTCCTCTGGCAGCACTTCCAAGCGTCCTGGCTGCAGCATGGCACAACATATCCGGACCAATTCTCGCGACTTACTGGTCAAAAAAGTCTGCTGGCGACAGTATAGATGAAGCTCCAGTTCATACGGTGGAGAACAAACTTTAATTATATTTTAGTTAAAAAAGATCCTATGCTTCCAGCTGGGATTTTTTTTGCTGCTGCAATTTTGTACAGAAAGGGAAGTGGAGGGGTAATAAACCTTTTGTTAAAAGTATTAGAATCTTTAACAGGAAGTTCATGCTACTTAGACTTCATTAGATATCATATAGGAGTAAGCGACCAATTGTGGAACATAAATAAAAGTGCTTTCTCGTTTTCCAGGAGGAAATTCCGCTAATTGAACTTAGATAAAATACGCGAATGAACAGTCAATTAAACGATTCTGCTATATATTGTAATAGTAAGTTTTGAGAAAGGGTGAACAGAATCGATGATACATCCAGATACCGAGATTCGGTATGTCAATGAAAAGATTGGTGTGGGCGTTTTTGCCACAAAAATGATTCCCAAAGGAACGATTATCTGGGCATTGGATGATTTGGACATCATCCTAGAGGAAGATGAGATTGAATCGCTTGATCTAGTGCGAAAGGAAATCGTCTATAAATATGCCTACCTCAACGATGACGACCGCTACGTGCTGTGCTGGGATCATGCCAGATACATGAATCACAGCTTCAGTCCAAATGTGGTATCGACGGTCTATGAGATTGAATTGGCGTCGAGGGATATTCTCCCCGGAGAGCAAATCACATGCGACTATGCTACGCTCGGGTTAGACGAACCGTTTGAGTGTGAACCGGAGGAAGGGACGTCTAGCACCGTAGTGATGCCGGATGATTATCTGCATCGCTACAAAGAATGGGATGAGTTGGCTCGGGAGGCATTCAAACGATTTAATCAAGTAGACCAGCCTCTGCGTCATCTGATTCTACCGGAATTCGTCGACAGGGTAAACGCGATTGCAGAGGGATGTGCCGAGCCGGATTCCTTTCTTACTCTCTATGAAGAGGAGTAAGGCAACAAACATCTATCAGGACAGACGGATTGTATCTGTTGGTTGTTTTCAGTTCATTCAACCAGCTTTTTTTCGATCCAGCAAGCAAGATGGAACATGAATCATCAACATGAGGGTTTAAAACCCAGAAAAAACCGCCCCTCTGAACTTTATATCGTTTACCTAGAATGGAAAGCGTTATCCAGCGAGGAGGTATAGGTTGAAAGGGCAACACACATACCACCGTTCAGAAATTTATGAACGGTGGTATGTGTGTTTACAGTTAAATTCGATTGTATTGTTTATATAATGTACTCGATTTTGTATATCCAAACTGTTAGAGAGTGAAGTAGTGAGGTTTGGAGTGGATTAATAACACTATGTACTCAAATTAATGTCCCTAATGTATTGAACTTTGTGTCTGTGTACAAAAAGGGAATATGAAGCTGTGACCATTTCACGATTACATTTTATTCTAGTTTACATAATATATATTATAGGAAGTTATATTTTTAAAGTTAATTCCGTCTCATATCTTAAGAATACTTAACTTAGTGAGACGGAATTCGAATTTTTTAATTTAACCTATACAATTATATTTATCTAATTTCTCATTGATTAAATAAAACATTAAGTAAATTACGATTATTTTAAAAAATGATTGATCATTAACTTATATTAGGATTAAACATTGGCAGTAAGTTTTGCTTAGATATAAGCTGATTTCATAAAATCTATTACGACAAATGTCATTCTTTTTTTCTGATTTTTATTCTGAATTTTAATTTATCTTAATTGTTAATACATTTTATTGGCCATTTTATTAATAAAACGCGTTCAATCAATTAATACACTTTACTTTAGTTCACACTTATTATTTATCATACTTAGTCATTCACTCTAAGAATCTCTAATTGGTTTGTTGTGGTAATCAAATCTATTTTATTATTTCCCTTCGTGTAAAAAACGGAAGCGCCTTCCCTTTCCCCTTTTTCCCATCTATTCGCTTTAAGGGCAATTTCATATCCATATGGTATGCCGTTTTCTTCAGAAGCCATTGACCATTCATATCTATTCCCTTGTTCATTTATCTGGACCAATTCAGCATTTCTAGGTACAGGGAATTCGTATAAATCTTCTGTAGTTGTGTATGAAGAAGAAATGAAGTAATAAATGATTGCCCCTCCCATTATTAATAAAGCAGCTATGGTAAATGCCTCTCTAACCTTTTTTTTCATTTTACTTATTGGATTTGAGTCAATATTTTGGACACTAAAAAGTTAAATCTTAAGCTGTATTCCTAATTCGATCTTCAATGGCTTGTGGGGTTTGATAGCCTAAGCTGCTGTGAATTCTTTTTCGGTTATACCAACCTTCAATAAATTGGAACATTGCTAATTTTGCTGTTTGATAGTCTAGATATTGTACGTGGTTGACTTCTTCCTTTTTTAATAGGGCATGAAAGGATTCTATACAGGCATTATCGTACGGGCAACCTTTCTGACTAAAGGATTGCTTAATATGATGGTTTTGGATATGTTGAGTAAACTCACTGCTTGTATATTGTGAGCCAAGATCCGTATGAAGAACTAAGCCCTCCGAGGGCTTTTGTGATAAGTGTGCGTTATTGAAAGCTTTTATGACCAGTTCTGTCGTCATTGAACGAGAAAATGAATACCCTACTATTTTCTTAGAATGAAGGTCTAATACCGAAGCTAAATAACACCATCCGTCTTTTAACGTGTGGATATACGTAATATCTGCTACCCATTTCTCATTAATAGTTTGAGTAGTGAAGTCTCGTTTTAACAAATTATCCAATTGAATAACCTTTTCTTTAGATGGGTAGGGACGGTATTTTTTCTTAGTAATAGAACGAATTCTAGCCTTGCTCATTAAACGTTGAACACGCTTAAGACTTAGGGAAAAACCTTTGGTTAATAAGCTTTCATGAATCTTTGGAGCCCCATACCGTCCCTTGCTTTCCAGGTAAATGAGATGAATTTCCTTCGTTAGTTCTTTATTTTCTTGTTCGCGATTTGATACCACTATTTGAAGGGACTGATAATGGCTGCTTCTTGGGATTTCTAGTATTTCACACATCTTCTGTACGGGATATTGTTTCTTGTGTTCCTCAATAAATTCGGAAAGATCTGTCTCGGTTACTTTTTCGCGAATATGGCCATAGCCTTTTTTAAGATTTCAACTTCTTGCTTTAACCGAAGGTTTTCCTTCTGTATGGCTGCTAATTCCTTTGGGGTCATGGAATCTTCCCCTAAACCGATAGGAGTAAATTCCTTAACCCATTTATAAATGGTAACTTCTGATACGCCATATTCGCCGCTTAATTCTTTGACCGAATTACCCGAGTGATAAAGATCTACAATAGTCTTCTTGAATTCATTATTATATTTTTTACCTGTATTCTTACGTTCCAAGACGGACACATCCTCTCAAAAATCATTGTAAGGACTTAACTAAAATGTGTCCATGAAACTATACTAACTCCATTATCCTTTCCTAAAGACCTATTCAAAGAATCGTTATCTAATAATTCTGTAGTAATCTAAATTAATCCTGTTTAACTGACATGATTCATCATTTTTATTATTCTGATATATAAAATAAATGGAGAAATGAGAAAAATCACGGGTTAACACTTTTAATAAATTATATAAATATAATTTATCTCGATGACAATTCAAAGGTTTTTTATCTTGAAAGTTCTCCTGAAAATCATTACAGGGTCCTCTATTTAGCAACATATTCTCCTATAAGCATTCTTCATTTAACTTATAGCTGCCTATAGCATGAATAACCTATAATAAATGATTAAAACCTTAATGATATCAATCCGCTCTGTTTTTAAATTTTTAAGGGAAAGTTGCGTTTTTTTATGGAACTCCTTTCATAAGTGCAACAATATGCAGTGAATCACTATTAAGCTGGCAAGGGTTATAAGGTAAACCTTTAAATCGAACTTGTTTAGAAACACACCTACTTTCAGCAATAAGTTCTTCGGTATCATGAGTGCAATTCATTTATTATATGTAACTCTAAAAGTCGATTTTTACATTTTATAAAAAAGGATTTAAAAAGTTGCCGGAATCAAAGTAGCATAAAGGGAAATTCCAGAAGACATTAGTATTATTAATCGGAATAATAATGTTATGTAAACATTAATTGCGAAATTTTGATCACCTGTTTCTTTATTTCTTTTTGCCTGGAACAGTCCTTTCTTAAGAAATTGCCGAAAGTTGGTTAACAAGTAATTGATGAGTTATGTGCCTTTTTTTCTTGAATTGGCTTTTCGCGTTATATTGAGTAAACCAGTCTTTCCTTCTACCTTTTGTTAAAAAGGAACAGTAATGCTCCCATCTTTAAGAGAAACATTTTTTTTAAAAGCCTTTACTAGACCACCTATGGAACCTTATGTCTAATAGATAAATAAAGGAACACGAAATCACACTTGATCTCATATTCCTTTTGAAAGATAGGTTTAATTATGTTCGGATGGATTCGATACGGCTTTGGATGAATTGGAACGAAGTTTTTGCTTCTTGGACGATTTGTTTTATTAGTTCATTGACGGTCAATATTTCTTTTATCAGTCCTACGGATTGACCGCATGCCTACGGATTGACCGCATGACCAAATGCCTCCGTCTAAATTTCCTTCAAAGTACACTTTTTTGCTTCTTTGTCCCGTAATTAGCGGAATCAATTCCTCTATTGTGGCCTCTTCATTTTCAAGTTTGTCCACTTCTTTACTGACGGCATTTAATGCTACACGCGACGGACTGCCTATATTCCGTTGGATGACGACCGTATCCATTTCATCGGCGGATACCATCCACTGCTTCACGTTATCATGAATCGGAGCTTCTTGCGTTGCCATGAAGCGAGTCCCCATGACGATACCTTCAGCACCGAGTGACAAGGCACTAATAAAGCCCCTGCCATCCGAAAATCCCCCGCCTGCTATTACTGGTATAGTAACAGAGTCAACGGCTCTAGGGAGCATGACAAGCGTTCCTACATCCCCCATGCCAGGATGTCCGCCTGTTTCATTCCCTACTATAATAATGGCATCGACTCCTAACTTCTCTGCCGACATTGCGTTTTTGACGTTCGCAACCTTATGTATCACGGTAAAGCCGTGCTCTTTAAGTTTGGGCATTAAACTTTCTGGGCTTCGGCCACTCGTTTCGACAATTTTTACATCTTCGTCAATTAAAATATCGATGAACTCATCATTCGGGGTTGCCGTTTGACTTGGAAACAGGTTCAGGTTGACAGCAAAGGGTTTCTTGGTCAAAGTTTTCACTTTGCGTATTTCATCGCGGAGACCTTCTGGTGTCACCTGTGTTTTTGAAGTGATGATGCCTAGTCCCCCCGCTTCTGAAACAGCGGCTGCGAGCGGGGCTCGGCCAACTTGAAACATCCCGCCGCAAATAATTGGATATTCAATCCCCAATAATTCAGTAATTCTCGTTTTCATTTGCCATACCCCTTTCATTTTTCACGGATTTCTATAAATCTACCCTCCTTACATAATGTACACACGCCATGTCTATATACCATACTTATGGAGCCGCTTGTAAAATGTACTTCTTGGTATATCCATCAACTTTGCTGCAGCAGTTACATTTCCTCTTGATTTTTGTAATGCCTCTATCATTAGATCCCGTTGAATTTTTTCACGGATCGTCAATTCATTTCCCTTGATGCCATTTTTACCAGGTTCCTCCCATGAAGGGAAATCATCATGCCTGGCAACGGGCTGTGAATGCATGGAATTCAACACTTTAACATAATCCAGAGGTCCTTCTGCAAGTAAGATGGTCAATCGCTGAAGAACATTCTGCAGTTCTCTAATATTGCCTGGCCAATTGTAATCCTTTAAACGATTCAATAATTCTTCCGTTAGTGGAATATTCCAATTATTATTCGAACACAAGTAGTTGACTAGATAAGGAATGTCTTCAATCCTTTCCCTTAAGGGAGGTACATGAATGGGGTAAACGTTCAACCGATAGTATAAATCTTTACGAAAGGACCCTTCGTTGACAAGCTCTTCAAGATTCCGGTGTGTTGCAGTGATAATGCGAATATCCAATGAAATGCTTTTAGTGCCACCGATTGGAACGATTTTTCTTTCCTGAAGTACACGCAGTAAGGCAACTTGCATCGCTGAAGGGATTTCACCGATTTCATCGAGAAAAATGGTCCCTCCATCGGCCTGTTCGAACTTCCCTTTGTGCCCTTGCCGTTTAGCCCCTGTAAAAGCGCCATCAACATACCCGAATAATTCACTTTCCATTAAATCTTTAGGTATGGCTCCGCAATTTATCGTGACGAACGGTCCTTTTTTGCGAATGCCATTTTCATGAATAGCCTTGGCAATAAGCTCTTTCCCGACGCCTGTTTCACCGGATATATACACATTTGCTTCTGTCGGTGCAACAAGCTTCACTTTATGTAATGTGTTATGAAAGGATTCACTAATCCCTCTTTCCCCTTTGAAGGCAAACCTTTCTGAAGGCATTGAAGCAGAAAAAAACCTATTGGTTTCATGACCAAGAATTTCTGATAAGAATAAACACTTGCCGGAAATCCTATTATCTTCTTTGGATAAAAGCGGATTTTCCTTAACGATTTGATATCCATGATTTAATAGATCGGCCAAGGCCATCCCAATGGATTGAGGAATTTTTTTGCGAACCTGTTTACTGGCGGAGATTATCATTTCTTTATGATTACATATGATAAAAGGTAGATCTGGATAGGTCTCTGCAAGTTCTATCGAGTGCTGGATCAGTGCCAGCTCCTTTTTATAGGAACGCACTCCCATTTCCTGTTCGATCGTATACGCCAAATTGGCTACCATACCCAGCATGGAGGGATGGAAATATTCTACTGGACATGATATATCCAAAACTCCCAATATCTTACCGTCTTCATCTAAAATGGGCATGGCAGAGCAACTCCATTTGTGTGAGGCAATTGAATAGTGCTCGGTACCTTGGATCATTACGGCTTCACCCGTTTTCAAAGCTGTTCCAATTGCGTTCGTCCCGACCTCACCCTCCGTCCAGCATACGCCCTCCACAAAATTTATTTTGCCTGCCTCATCGAGGATTTTCTCGTTTCCGGAAAGTGAAAGGACATATCCATCCGGATCGACCAATAGAGCCATCATTCCAGATTCTTTTATCGATTGATTCATCCTAGATAATTGGGGTGATGCCACTTCTAATAGGAAGGAGTTTTTTTCTCTTTGAATGTCCAATAATTCATTCGTCAAAATGTGTTTGCCTTTATTAAGGTATGGGTTGACTTGATCTTTTTTGCAGCGATGCCATGATTCCATTATTCGCTTGTTCAGACGACTTGAATCGAGAACCCCTTCACTGACAAAGCGTTCCCATGTACGTAGATAGCAACTAGTGGATAGCATATAATCCTCCTCTAATCATTTGGTTTAAACCTTCATTTGACCAGTCAATCTAGAGGAAAAATACCATGGAGTATAAATAGGATGTTGTTCGAGGTCCATTTAATTATAGTAGATTATGTATCCGCTTACAATATATAGATTAAGTTTACGAAAAAAGCATCATGTGATTATTCACATGATGCTTCTCGATCGAACAATATAATGCGTTGGTTTATGAAAAAATAACTCCTCCATCAATCATGATGGATTGCCCTGTCATATAATCCGAATCCGGTGAAGCAAGGTAAGATACGAATTTCGCAACATCTTCTGGGGTTTCGGAGCGTCCTAAGGTTATGGAATCTGTAAACTTCTTAAATGTTTCACCTTTAGCAAGATTCATATATTGACCCATTTTTTCATCGATTAAATCCCACATTTCCGTCCCGACAATTCCTGGACAGTATGCATTCACCGTAATGCCAAACTGGGCCAATTCCTGTGCTGCCGCTTGTGTAATGCCTCTTACGGCAAATTTTGTGGCCGAGTATGTACCTAGTAAGCTAAAACCTTTATAACTGGCGATGCTGGCAGCACTTATAATTTTCCCGCCTTCTTGCTTTTTCATTTGTTCAGCAGCGGCTTGCAGGCAAAAGAGGACACCATTTACATTTATATTGAAAATCTGTTCAAGATCCTCTTGAGTTACTTCCAATAGAGGTTTTATTTGAGCAATTCCTGCATTTGAAACCATAACATCCAGTTGTCCAAAACGTTCCACAACTTGATTCACCATTTCGAATACTTCCCGTCTATTGCTTACATCCGCTATAACGGCAAAGCTTTCACGTCCAAGCTCCCTAACCTCATTTACGACCAATTCAGCCGTATCCAGGTCGACGTCGTTAATGACCACATTCAATCCATCTTGTGCTAATCTTAATGCAATGGCACGTCCGATACCGCGTCCTGCACCAGTGACTACCGCCGTCCGTTGACCGCTAGCCATATAAAAATCCCCCTTCTGTCAAAAAAACTTATTTATAATTTTTTATGAATGCACAGCTTGACCTGCAACGTTTAAAAGAGCTTCATGTATGGATTCCGAAAAGGTTGGATGCGCCGCTACTAAATCTTCCATCATATCTGTCGTTATTTCTGTATGCATCATGACCGTTCCTTGACCAATCAATTCTGTTGCATGTTGACCAACAATGGAAAAACCTAGAATTTCATTATATTGTGGGTTCACTAGAACTTTGACCTTTCCTACCGGTTTATTGGAAAGGATAGCTTTCCCATTTGCCGAAAAAGCAAATTCACCAACTTTAATCTCGCCATATTTTTTTCGCGCTTCTTTTTCAGTCAAGCCTACACTGGCAATCTCCGGGGAGGTATAAATGCAGCGAGGGATTGCCCGGTATTTCACTTGTGCAAATTGACCACTTGCATTCAGAGCCGCCACTCGCCCTTCATGAAAAGCAACATGGGCAAGTTGTATGCCCCCTATCACATCACCGCATGCATAAATCGATGGATTGCTTGTTTGCATTCGATCATCCACCGAGATGCCAAGTCGGGAAAAATCAATATCGTTTCCCTCTAAGCCCATTTCGTTCACTCTTGGTTTTCTCCCTATTGATACGAGTACGTAATCAGCATGATGTTCTTCCAATTCGCCATCGCTTTTCTCAAAAAACACCGTCTTACTGGTTGGATTGATGTTTTTGACAGATGTGGAGGTATGGACTGTAACGCCTTGGTTTTTCAATTCTCCATGCAAGATGCTCGTAATATCATCATCTTCCCCCGGAAGCAGCTTTTCCCCCATTTCGATAACGGTAACCTTGGTGCCCATCCTGCTATAAATACTGGCAAATTCACATCCGATGACGCCGCCTCCGACAATTAGCAGCGAATCGGGAATGGCGGGAAGTGACATGGCATGGCCACTGTGGATGATCCATTCACCATCAAATGGCGCAAAAGGTAAGGGAATCGGTTCGGACCCCGTTGAAATGATGATCTTACTTGCTTCAATCTCTTCATTTTTATTTCCGTTCTCGATCCGCAGTCGATGGCTCGAAAGGATAGACGCTCTTCCCTGAATGACTTTTATTTTATTCTTACTCATTAAATATCGAATGCCGTTCACTAGTTTAGATATGACCTCTCTCTTTCGTTCCTGTACGGTTTCCCAATCGACTTCAATCGAATTGAAGGGCAGGCGAATTCCCAATTGCCCAGCATTTTTCACCAAGTCATACGTATCGGCACTTTTCAATAATGACTTCGTTGGCATGCAGCCTTCGTTTAAACAGGTGCCCCCCAATGGCCCATCGACTACCAATATGACCTCCTTATCCTGCTGGGCAGCAGTGATTGCCGCTACGTACCCAGCAGGACCTCCGCCTATAATAGCTATGCGATTCAAGAGCTTTCCCTCCTTTTCTATAAAAGCACGGTGATCGGCTCTTCTAAATACCGTTTTAGTGTTTGTAAAAAGGCAGCAGCGGGTGCCCCGTCGAGTACACGGTGATCAAAAGTTAAACTGAGTGGCAAGATCGTTCTCCTCTCCAATTCTTCGCCAATATAACGCGGGGTATCGTAAGCAGAGCCAATTCCAAGTATCCCCGTTTCCGGTGTATTGAGAATCGGTGTAAAATGCTCAACTCCATATGCCCCCAGATTACTGATTGTAAAAGTGGACCCATGCATGTCTTCAATAGGCAATTGACCGTCACGTGCACACCGGGCCAATTCTTTACCCTTATTCGATAACTGCTTTAGGCTACAACTTTCGGCATTTCTTATGACGGGAACAACGAGTCCATTTTCCAAGGCCACTGCTAATCCAAGATGGATATGCTCATACAAATTGATGTTATCTTCAATATAAGCACTATTCATTTTAGGATGCTCTTTAAGTGAAAGCACGACAGCCTTGGCAACAAAGTCCGTTATAGTCAATTTAGTTGATTCATGTTTTTGTAGCGTTTCAGCAGCCTGTTTTTGCAAAATGACTAGATCAGTGACATCGACTTTCATCGTTAGAGTCAATTGGGCACTGCTTTGCAAGCTCTCTTTCATACGTGTAGCAATGATGTTCCTCATTCCGGTCACAGGAATCTGCTGCAGACTCTCTAAAGTAGGTTGGGGGTTCACTTTCCTTTCTTCTGTATTTACCGACATGAAATCCCTTTTCTCAATTACTTTCTGTACATCTTCTTTAGTGATTCTTCCGCCTGGCCCGGTGCCTTGAATCTTCTCAATGTCAAGATTCGCTGCCTGTGCCATTTTTCGCGCAACCGGGGTGATCATCAATCTATCGCCCATTGGCAAAATGGGTGACTCTATTGTTTTCGGCTTTTCTTGTTCAACAATTTTCGACTGAGTTTCTTCAGCAACATGATCATTGATCATTATTTTTTCATTCGGATTTCCGATATGACAAATAACGGTTCCTGGAGGTACTCCTTGTCCTTCTTGAACAGCTATATTCAGAATCGTACCTTCAGCTGGAGATTCAATATCCATTTCTATTTTCTCTGAATTGATGCTGGCTATTGCTTCACCTTTTTCGACTGGATCGCCAACAGCCTTACTCCATAACGAAACAGTGCCTTCTTTCATTGCCATGCCCAATTTCGGCATTACCACTTCGACCGCCATATCTTTTTTCTCCCTTCAGATTGGTTTCTATGTCCATCATTGGTTTTGTTGCTCCAACTTTTGCAGTTCTATGTGAAAAAGCTGGAGCATGCACCATATTGCTTTAATTACACCCCAAGAATGGAAGGCTCCCCCAATAATTCTGAAACGACTTGTATCACTTTTTCTGATGTTGGAAGGTAAATATCTTCTAGCGGTGGAGAAAAAGGTACAGGTGTATGTGGTGCCGTGATCCTCTTAATTGGCGCATCGAGCGTGTCAAATCCCTTATCCGCCACCAATGCGGCAATATCCGTTGCGACGCTGCATCTTGGGTTCGCTTCATCGATCACGATCAAACGATTTGTTTTTGCCACAGAGGAGAGAATCGATTCTTCATCCAGTGGTGACAAGCTCCGCGGGTCGACAATCTCAACTTCAATGCCTTTAGCAGTAAGTTTTTCAGCAGCCTCCATCGCGGTGTGAACTTGTTTACCGATGGCAACGATCGTCAAATCCGAGCCTTTCCTTTTAATTTCGGCTTTGCCGATTGGGATTGTATAGTAGCCTTCCGGAACCTCTCCTACCATGTTGTATAGCGTTTTATCTTCAAAAAAGATGACAGGATCATTATCTTCAATGGCTGAAAGTAAGAGTCCTTTTGCGTCATAGGGGGATGAGGGAACGACGACCTTCAATCCAGGAATGCTAGTGAACAAGGCATAAAGGCTTTGTGAATGCTGAGCTGCAGCCCTGAATCCTGCACCATGCATCGTACGGATCGTCACGGGAACCTGTGCTTTACCCCCAAACATATAGCGGAACTTCGCACCTTGATTCAATACTTCATCCAAACAGCTGCCAATGAAATCGTTGAACATTAACTCGGCAATCGGTCGTAAGCCTGTCGAAGCGGCTGCCATGGCCGCTCCCATATATCCTGCTTCCGCAATGGGTGTATCAAGAATTCTATCCCGGCCAAACTCTTGAACCAATCCTTTTGTGACACCTAAAACACCACCCCATGCTTCGTCATCCTGCAAATGATCGACCTCTGCACCGCCGGCTACATCTTCTCCCATAAGGATGACATTTTCATCTTTTCTCATTGCCATGGCCATTGCTTCATTTATTGCTTGTGACATACTGATTTTTCTACTCATCCCAATTCCTCCTTTTATAGTTTAATAGGATACATAAACATCGTTTAATAAATCGGATGCCTCTGGATACGGGCTATCTTCACTGAATTTAACTGCCTGTTTAATAGATTCCTCAACGGCACTCTCAAGAGAAATCAGTTCTTTTTCCGCCAGCAGATTCTGATTGAGTAAGTAATTCCTAAACAGGGAAATTGCATCTTTCTCTTGTTTATGCTCCTTTTTGTCTTGTTCTTTTTTATATTTCTGTGCATCTCCCTCGAAGTGTCCATAATTACGATAAGTAACGCATTCGATCAAAGAGGGGCCTTCTCCCCTGCGAGCTCTCTGAACGGCTTCTTCAGCAGCCTTATACACAGCCAATACATCTTTTCCATCCACTCGGACACCCGGGATATTGTAGCTTATCGCACGATCGGCTATCGTTTTACAGCTAGAAGCATAGTTGAAAGGCGTCGCTTCCCCATACCCATTATTTTCAGCGATGAATATAACGGGTAGCTTCCAGATTGCCGCCAGATTTATCCCTTCATGGAATGTCCCATGATTATTGGCACCATCACCAAAAAAACAAACACTAACATGATCGGTCTTTTTATATTTGGCAGTTAATGCTGCACCGCATGCGAGCGGAAAGCCTCCACCAACTATCCCGTTCGCACCTAACATCCCTTTATCCAAATCGGCAATATGCATGGAACCGCCTTTTCCTTTGCACAGCCCAGTCACTTTCCCATAGATTTCAGCCATCATTCCGTTTAGGTCGCATTCTTTGGCAATACAGT
Source organism: Peribacillus sp. V2I11 (assembly GCF_030817135.1). Classification (NCBI taxonomy): domain Bacteria; kingdom Bacillati; phylum Bacillota; class Bacilli; order Caryophanales; family Bacillaceae; genus Peribacillus; species Peribacillus sp. V2I11. The sequence continues at coordinate 5,168,571 of NZ_JAUSYW010000001.1, forward strand.
GGCCATGCCCCCTGTGAGTGCTTGTTATGCTGTCCTTTTCGGATAGGTGAGCACATACCCCTACAGCTACCGCTTCTTCCCCAGCATACAAATGGACAAACCCTGGTAAAATCCCCTTAGCAAAAGATTCATGAACTTGGTCTTCGAATTTTCTGATCTCCAGCATTTTTTTGTACATCCAATAAGCCTTGTCCTGTGATAACTTTATTTCATTCGATTGAACCGTTTCCATTTTTCAGCCCCCAATCATTAATAATGAGTCAATCTTATATATTGCAAATGCCGTGCCAAGATGGGAGGTAGTAAAATTAGGTTTTTATCTATTTTCAGTCGAAACAAAACGAGACAAAATGAGATTGTTGTCTCGTTTTGTCTCGTTTTTTAGTAATATACTATCCAATTCACTTATCACTGAAGTGAAAAGATGGTTTGAATGCGGAAGCAGCTGTTTAAGGAATAAGCTCTTTATGCACCATTTTTTTAGGTGTCAGTACTTACCAACATGAATTTTTGTTAAATTATTAGGGGGGAGTGCCCAGGTAGTAATCACTCATGCTTATCGTAATTTTTTTAATGCACCGCTCCATGCAATCGTTTGATCTAACATTGCATTGACATTACCAAGGTGTAAATCAGCTGGTTTAAATGTCTTGAAGTTTTCAAAGTCTGTAAATAATGATAATGTTGGATTTACCCGAACGTCCGCAACTAGTAATTCCCCTAAGATGCCACGCAAATGTTCGGCTGCACGAGCTCCGCCAGTTGAACCATAGCTCACGATGCCCGCAGCTTTGTTGTTCCATTCATCACGTGCGGAATCAAGTGCGTTTTTTAATGCCCCTGTAATACTGTGATTGTATTCTTGTACGATAAACACAAAACCATCTAAGCTAGAAAGTTTTTCTGGCCAAGCTGATAATCCTGGTTCTTTACCAGTACCTTCTCCAACAAATGGCAATTTAAAATCTGCGATATCGACGATTTCATAATTTGCATCTTCTCGTTTATCAGCTATTTCTTTTACCCAATTTCCTACTTGTGGACTTACGCGTCCTTTACGTGTGCTTCCTAAAATAATTCCAATGTTTAATTTTTCCAATGTTTTCTCCTCCTTGTTAATGCTCGGCAAATAGTTTGCTTAACTTATAATTTAATGGATTTACAAATTTTCAATCTCTTCCACTAACGTGTAGTACCCACCTTCTGTATCTTCAATGAGATGGTTTATTTTGCTAAGATGTTCTCTAAATTCACTTTTTTCCAACCAATCTTTATGAAAATCAATACTCTCAAAGGTAGTTACCATAATTGCCTTATTATTATCAACAGAACGATGCCAACGGCTACTAATCCAACCAGGAACTCCTTGAGATCCCTTCTTAAAATTGAGTAGTTCTTCAGCTTGGATAGCAACCAATTCATCTAGTTTGCCTGGTTTAGCTGTAAATACATTAATCCATACTATTGTGTTACTTGATTTCATATTCATAATCTCCTCATTAACTTTTTTTTTTCAATTCATGCATTTCCTTTTTTAAAGGGAGTCAGTACTAACTGTCATTATTCTTCATGAAAAACTAGGGAGTTAAAGCCCTAGTAAATGTTTGCACACTCTCCATAATAAATGCCTCCAGGGACACGGTTGGATAGTTTTCATCAACATCCAGGTCGTTCATAAAGGCACCAAAATTCATCATCATGAACGACAACGCCTGAAGCTCTGGGTTTGTGTGAATAAGCTTTCCTTTTTCATGCATTGTGTTAAAATAGTTTGTCAAAATTTCTAGTAACTGTCGAGGGTGCTTTTGTGTTTTTTCTCGAAACCCAGGTAAATTGCCTTCCTCCTTGATACTTATCATAATCATTTTCCGGTTACGATTCATGATTTCATGATAAGTTCGACTAATCAATTGTAAGTCCGAATGTAAATCCCACACGATTTGCTCTTCATTAAAAAGTTTTGTCATCTCTTCGGCATAATGATATCGGTCAAATGCCGTTTCCAGAAGATTTTGCTTGCTTCCAAACCGACGAAACAGTGTTTTTTCACTCAAGCCTGCGGCACCAGCAATTTCCTGAGTAGAAACACCTTTGTACCCTTTCTCTGCTATTAGATCGATTGCCGCCAACAGCAGCTTATCATCTGTAGTTAGCTTATTACCGCTACTCATGCTCTCACTTCCTCTAAATGGAATGTCAGTACTTACTGACCATTTATTTTATTCTATTCATCTGTTTTAAAATTGTCAAGAAAATTCCAGCAGTACAAAATCTATTTTCAGATGGAAGTCAGATCCGAATGATTGAACGGGAAAAGGTGCAACCATTTATCGCTTTGTCAGTTAGCGATTTTCTAGCTTTTATACGAAAGTTGACTACATAAGAGCTGCCTTTCATGTCATAGATGGCCAGTTATAACGGGAGACCGATTGGCATATCCTTCGAAAATCCAGACCAGTTTACAGAAATGGAAAAGTTGCTCGTTGAAGAATTTTCACTAAGTTCATTCAATTTTAAAAAAGGACGGAGCTTTTTGCTCCGCCTGAATCCTAGAATATTTTTTTCTCATTCAACTCGAGAGCTAATTCTTTAAAGAACTGTAGCGATTCTGGATTTCCCATGGAGTCTGCATTCACTACTTTATCAAACTCGAAACCTAATAACACTTTACGTATCGGGACTTCCATTTTCTTTCCGTTCAACGTTTTAGGAATTTGTTCAACGACATGGATTTGGTCCGGGATAAAGCGAGGGGATACATGCCCTCTGATTTGTTCCTTGATTTTTGCCGTCAATGCTGCATCCAGGATTTTACCGGGCTTAAGGACAACGAACAGCAGCAGTGAGGAACCGCGGCCAAGCACTTCCCTATCGATGACAAGGCTTTCCATCACCTCGTCTATCGCTTCGACGACCCGGTATATATCGCTAGTTCCCATCCGTACACCAGAACGGTTGATGGTCGAGTCGGAACGTCCATAAATGATACAGCTGCCCTTGTCGTCGATCTTTATCCAATCACCGTGTTTCCATATGCCAGGATACGTATCGAAATAACTCTCGTAGTATCTTGTCCCGTCTTGATCATTCCAGAAGAATAGCGGCATGGACGGCATCGGTTTGGTAATGACTAATTCACCGACTTCATTAATCAATGTTTGACCATGCTCATCAAAGGCTTTCGCGCAAACACCCAATGCCCTTCCTTGTATCTCTCCGATTCTCACGGGCAATGTTGGAACTCCACCTACAAATCCGGCACAAACATCGGTTCCGCCACTGGATGAACTGAGCCAGATATCTTTCTTGACATTCTCATACGCCCATTTATAACCGTCGCCAGACAATGGAGCTCCAGTGGAAAAAAGAGCCTTCAATTTCGATAAATCATATTTTTCCATTGGCTTGTTTCCTAACTTCATGGAATTCGTAAGGAATGGTGCACTTGTTCCAAAGAAAGTCATGCCTGTATCTTCCGCCAATTCCCAAAGGGCATCCATATTCGGAAAAGAAGGACTGCCGTCATAAAGGACAATGGTCCCTTCATTAAGCAAACCACCCATAAGGAGATTCCACATCATCCAGCCTGTCGTCGTAAACCAGAATACCGTATCCTCGGAAGTCATGCCTTGATGGATTCTTGTTGATTTAAAATGCTCCAATAATATACCGCCATGCCCTTGTACAATTGGTTTTGGCATCCCGGTTGTACCTGATGAATAGAGAATCCAAAGCGGATGATCGAACGGAACACTTTCAAAAGATAATTCGGCCTTTTCTTTTAAAAGGTCATCCCAAGGAATCGTATCTGCCAGATTCTCTTCCAAAAACTTTTTTTCTATGTAAGGAATCAACACGGTATGCTTGACAGTGACCAATTCCTGTTTAAGTTCTGAGACGACAGGTGTTTTATCATATACATTTCCATTGTACTGATACCCATCGACCGCCAGTAATACAACAGGTTCAATCTGTTTGAAACGATCTATGACACTTCTTGCCCCAAAGTCAGGTGAACAACTGGACCAGATGGCACCTATGCTTACTGTTGCCAAGAAAGCTATCACCGCTTCAGGTATGTTAGGCATATAGGCAACAACACGGTCACCGGATTTCACACCAAGTTCCCTTAATGAATGGGCGACAGATGCTACTTTTTCTTTCAGCTCTTTCCAACTAACCTCTTGCTGCCTGATACGTTCGGAACGAAAAAAAATCGCCGTTTTCTCTTCTTGATCATTCAATAATGCATTTTCAGCATAATTTAGCCTTGCACCTTCGAACCATTTCGCACCTGGCATGGATTGCTCCGCTAAAATCCTGTCATATTTCCTGCCGGCTTTTACACCACAATAATCCCAAATTGAAGCCCAAAATTCCTCCAGTTCATCTACCGACCATTTCCATAATTCATGATAATCATGAAATGTTAAACCTTTCTTTTCTTTTAACCATTTCACATATTGAGTCAATACCGTTTGCTCGATTTGTTCCTTTGTCGGTTCCCAAATGATTTGTCCATCTGTAAGCGGTTTCATTCAATCATCTCCCTTAGGTATCAAATGCGTCATTGAATCATTTCATAATATTTGGTAGTTTACTTAAATTGTAATCTATGAGTTTAAAACCGTCAATTACACTAAAGTCAAATAGTCTCGTATCCATGTATGGGCAGGTTAATTGAGAAACATGTCCCTTTCCCTTGTTCACTTGAAACATGTACCGTTCCATCCATGCTTTTGATAACGCTATATGAAACCATCATGCCTAATCCCGTCCCTTTATTTTTTGTCGTGAAATAAGGCTCACCTAAACGGAATATTTGTTCCTGTGTCATTCCAATTCCCTGATCTTGGATCTTAATTTGGATGGTGGAGGCAGCACGAATTAAATGTATGTATATTTCTCCATCATGGTGCATCGATTCTATTCCATTCTTTAATATATTGAACAAGCACTGCTGAAATTTCTTCCTTTCCCCCTTGATATAATAAGCTTCATCTTCGAAAAGGGATAACTTCAATTCTGTTCCACTATTGTTTGCCAAGGGTTTTATGCTGTTCACGACATGATGAATTTCCTCGGATACCCTTAATCGCTCAGTGTTTTCAGGGCTTATGGAAGCAAACGTCAAATAATCATTAATGACATCCGTGGCACGATCTAATTCCTTCAGTGCAATATTTGCATACTCGACCTTTGTACGGGAAGACACGTCTTCGCTTAACATTTGAATATATCCCCTGGTAACTGTAAGGGGATTTCTGACTTCATGGGATATGCTTGCAGCCAGATGACTAACGATCTGCAATTTTTCCGCTTTCACTAATTTTTCGAGAACCTGAAAATTAGTGAGGATGACTTCCCATAGTATGATTACAACAACGATTCCTATGACTTGGATCGTGAAGTATTGTTTCCATAGACTTATGCCGATAGTAAGTTCAAATACTTCTGTTGAAATAAACTGTGTGAGAATTTGAACAATAAAGATTAATGATATTCCGATGAGGATTTTTTTACTCACAGACATTTTCAGATAATATTTAGATATAAAAAACAGGGAAACTCCAATGAGCGGAAAAGTGATGCATGATATATAAAATCCATTTTCCCCCCCTGATAAATAGCGAATAACAAGAGTAATGACTATTAAGAAGATTCCTAACCGGTAACCTCCATATAAACCGCCTAAAAGAAAAGGGATCCATCTAAGGTCCCAAACAAAATCCTCTTCTACAACCACAGGAAATAGCATGCAAAGAACGAGTGAAAGAATAGGGAAAATCGATAGGAACGATCCTTTTAATGCATCTAAACGGTATACGTATTTCACTAGATAGCTCATTTGCAATAAAAAGATCGGAAAAAGGATAATTAAAAAGTTAATCAGTAAATCTTTGGTCATGAGATTCATTTTTACACCGAACTTTCGATATTTTTCGAAGATTTAGACAAGTATATAAATCATAACAAGATAGAGAATGATAAGCTAGTAAAATTAACATGCGGGGCAAAAAAAGAGGAAGCTATAGCGAACCAACAAAGAAAGCGGATGATTCAGAACTAGAATAAAAACAGGAAAAAACACTGAAATGACGAAATCATTTCAGTGACATAAGTAAAATATCCAAATACGAACTTAATAAAGAGCTGACTTTGCGAGCATGGTGATTGTTGCATCATCCATCGGAGGATTATGAAGTCCTGCGCGTACATCCCTATAGTAGCGTTGCAGGGGATTGTTCCGTTGTAAACTTTTGGCTCCGACGACTCTCATCGCTTTATCGACGATGGAAATCGCTTTGTTGACGACCGATAACTTAACAGCACCCAATTGCTTCGATAATTCATCATGATCTTCAGGGTGCCGCACCCATTTTTCTGCAACAGAGTAAAGGAAATGGTGTGCTTCGCCCAATTCCAGTTCCATCTCCCCAATCGTCCGTTGAACATTCGGAAGGTCCCTGATTGGTCCTGGTAAGCTATTGGGAGAATAGGTTTTCGCAAATTCGACTGCGTAATTTCTGGCAGCCACTGCAATTCCCAAGTAGCAAGCAGGTATATGTAATAGCCACGCTTCGGGTTTTCTTTTTTCACCAGGATCACTTTTCATGACATAATACTTTTCAGGCAGGCTGACATCATTTAGCACCAAATCATGACTTCCTGTCCCCTGCATGGAAATCATATCCCAAGTTTCTTCTATACTTACCCCCATTACATCACGATGAACTAAAAATATGCCTAGCTGCTCATCCTCGGGTACCCATGCCGTTACTAGAAAAATATCAAGGACGGGGGAAAGTGTAGTAAATGTCTTTCTGCCATTCAAAATCCATTGTTGACCCTTTTTGATAGCGATCGTTTCCGGACGGCCTCCGCGCGTCGGGCTACCCGTTCCAGCCTCAGATGCTGCCGTGTTGATGAGGGCGCCTTTCGACACTTCATCAAACAATTCATTCATGACTCCTTTTTCCCATGGTCTCTTCTCCGTTAAGGATAGGACCGTTCCGACATGCCAGCCTATTCCTAAGGCTGTTGGGCCACAATATTGAGCTATTTTTTCTTGGCATAGGAGAAAATCATATAAAGACCCGCCATGTCCGCCATCTTCTTTTGCTAACGTTAATTGGGGATATCCGAATTCCTTTAACTCCTGAATGTTTTCAAAAGGAAAACCCCTTGAATCATCAAGTGCTTCAGATCGACCGGAAAAAGACTGAATCACTTCCTCCAATTTTTGTATATATTCTTTTTGCTTCTGTGATTGAAAAAACGACATGAAAGATCATCCCTCCTGTAGTAAACAAAATGCTGAACCTTCCAGCAGCAGAAACAGAACTGCGAACTCCACTTTATCATATCACCTTAGTGTAGTTTATGGTTTGAATCTGCCCATTAAGAGTCAATGTCTTCATTTTTATATTCTTTGTTCGCGTTCTTATAAGCTTCCTTCGCTTGATCAATATCTTTGTTTTCGAGAAAGTAAGCTATCGCTGCTTGCCCGATTCCATATGTGACGGCGCCCGCTACCGCACCGGAAACGGCAAGCCCAGCTCCTGGGATGAAACGGACTGCAGCCCTGACACCTTCCCTGACAAGGAGACCGATTCCAACATTGATCCCTAATGCAGCAATGAATTCACTTGCCGTTTTTGTATTGATTTCTTTATCCGCGATAAACCCAATCACCACAATCATCAAACCTTGAATGCCGGTCAAAATGGGAAAATCAGCAAAAGGTATTGGCTCTGCACCGATTAAACCGGCGATTGCCGTAAACGTTCCCACTATCGTCCGCGCGAATTTCTTCTTAACGAATCGGCTCTGCATCGCTTTGGCGGTCTTCAACTTCGCTTCACTGGGTAAGGCCTCGATTAAGTAATCAGAAAGCAAATCAATGTTCCAACGCATATCATATTCAATATTTCCACTATCATCAAAATCAATATACGAACAAATAGGAATGATGTTCAAAAGTGGTATTTCACTCTCTTTAAATCGTTTTGACATCAAAGCGATGGCTTCATCAATATTCTGTTTTTTCTTAGGATTGGCATCAAAAGGTGCTTGTTTATAATGTGGCGGATCTAATTCATCCACTTGGGTGACCACACAAATTACGGGTACATCATAATGGTGATTCTCTTTAACGATCTTGCGCAGCTTATTCAATTCTTGTAAATCCTCTTCAATCCGTGAATCCGTTTCTTTTGCTTTAATCAAGAAAAGAAACACATCAGGCTGTTCTTCGGTTACCGCTTTTATCAATTCATCCATTGGTGTTGCTTCTTCGAATTCTTCTGTAGGAGCTTCACTCTCACCCAGCCCGCGTGAGTCCAACAAACGAATTTTGGGCTCGGCATCACTCGGGTACCAAAGCCATTTTCCCTTACCCGTTCCAGATTTAACGGAACTGACATATTGCCGTTCCTGACCAAACATCGCATTGATCAGTGATGATTTTCCGGACCCTCGCCTTCCGACAAGAGCAATTCGCGGTTCCCTTGCATCAACTGTCATCGTTTTAAGTTTTAAGAGCTGGTCGAGCATTTTGTTCTTTTTCGCTTGTGAAATGGGCAGCTTATCTACCTGGCCTTTAATGAAACTGAATATGATTCCCATTTCATCGTGTTTTTCCACCATCACTCATTCCCCCTTGTTAAGAAGTGTTTTAAGTAACATTTACCCTTGAACGATTCAATTTAAGCATATAACTTCATTCTCCTAGCAAAATTAAGGGGCTCCATTTCTTATATTCAATTAACTCTTTTCTTTTAAGAACATAACGACACTGGCCATGTATTTTTGGATTTCCTGGACTTGAAAGGCGGCAGAATCCGCAATCTGTTTGTAATGATGCTGTCCTTCATCGGTGATTCGTAAATATCGTTTAGTTCGTTTTTCACTTTCCCACCTGCCGACAAGAAGACCATTCTCTTCCATTTCATGAGATAAATCGTATAAATATCCGTTTGAAGCGATCCAACCAAACTGATTTTTAAGCAGATCGCCAATTTCCCCCATGTAAATGGGTTTCTTAGTGAAAGCGGCTTTTAAAGTTACATAACGGACAAGGTCCTTCACCGATATTATTTTCGAGAAATACGACCTGTATTCTTCAGGAAGCTCATTAAGAACCGGTGGGTTTTCACCAGAACCTCTTAAATCGAACATGAAGCGATCAATGACCTTTTTCACTTCGGAAAACCGTTCCAGGAAATTTTCTTGGTACCATATGTAAAGCTCTTTGCCTTTTTCCGTTATTTGATAATAATTTCTTCCCTTATTCGTATATAATGATAGATGGTTGGATTCGACCAGCGTATTGGATATTTTACATAAATAGTCATAGCTATGCACTTTTCCAGTGAACGTATTTTTTAGGTCTTGATGAATCGCCCTTGGATAATTCGCTTTTATTCTCAAAGAGTGAAGTAAAAAAATCGTTAAAAATTCCCGCTGGCTCAACCCAACCGTTTCAACCGTTGCAGACAGTTTTTCCCCTTTCTTCACTGTCAAAACCCCCTTTATATACTGTTTATAAAACACATAATTAAATATTTCTCCCTTCCCCTTATTATCCTGTGCTGCCACATAATAGTAAAGTTTTTAATGCCTAACTGCCTAGTACTAATTTTTCGAATTCGATCTATTGTGGGAGGAGTTGATTCAGAATATTCTGTCGAGGTTTATTATGAAATAGTTTAAACAAAAAAAGAAACGGCCCATGATAAAAAAAAGAAACGGCCCATGATAAGGCCGCTTCTTCTTTTTGTTTACTGATCCGTTAAAATGATCGGATCTTCTTTTGTAATGACGAGGGTATGTTCATATTGGGCTGAAAGCTTTCCATCTGCCGTTCTCGCCGTCCAGCCGTCTTGATCCATTTTCATATGCCATGTTCCTGCATTCAACATTGGCTCGATCGTGATGACCATACCTTCTTTTAGACGGGCACCTTTACCTGGCTTTCCATAATGTAGGACGGTTGGGTCTTCGTGCATGGTTTTACCGATTCCGTGTCCTGTAAAATCGCGGACAACAGAAAACTTTTCACCTTCTGCATATGACTGGATTGCATGCCCGATGTCCCCGAGACGATTTCCTGCCCTTGCTACTTCGATGCCTCTATATAAAGCATTCTTGGTTACATCCATTAAGCGCTGAGCTTCATCGGAAACTTCACCGACTGCATATGTCCAAGCTGAATCCGCCAAACCGCCGTTAAGGTTCACCACCATATCAATCGTAACGATGTCTCCCTCTTTTAGGGCTTTCTTTTGCGGAAAGCCGTGACAAATCACATCATTCACTGATGCACACGTTGCATATTTGTAGCCGTTATAGCCCTTTTGTTCAGGTGTAGCACCATGCTCTGCCAAGTACTTATCGACAAATTCTTCGATTTCCCAAGTTGTGATGCCCGGTTTTATCATTTTTGCGATTTCTCTATGCGTCGCAGCAAGAAGTTTGCCCGCTTCATGCATCAAATTTATTTCTCGTTCACTTTTAATGGTTATCATTTAAAATCCTCTTTCGTTTTATAACTTTTCTGATTGAGACTCCTTATTTATCATATGCCTTTTTTTATACAAAAAGCAACCAAAAACCCGGTAAAAATCACCGGGTTAATTAATTCATGACCTTTTATGTACCTGTAATTCTGAGAAAAATAAGCTTTTGAATATTCCAGGTGTGAATTATCTAGAAGATTATAATCACAAGGGGACTTAATTGTCTCAAAAATTCTATATAGGCCCATGTGTATTAATTGGGTATAAATTCCCATTAAACGCGAAAGAAACCCTTCCTGTTTCTTCTGATACTACCAATACAAGGGCATCACTTCGTTCAGATAAACCCAAGGCAGAGCGGTGGCGTGTTCCAAGTTTTTTTCCCCCTGTTGATCTGTCTGAAAGCGGAAGGACATTTGCTGCGGAAACAATCTGATTTTGGCTAACCAACACGGCACCATCATGTAGTGGATTTCCAGGAAAAAAAATTGATTCCAATAAAGAATGGGTTAACTCCGCTCCTATTGGAATACCTGGTTGAATCATTGAATCAAGAGGATCTCCCCTTTGAATCACTATCAACCCGCCATGTCTCAAATTCGATAAATTTTGGACGCAAATTGATAATTCGGGATATTTGTCCGTAAACGGTGACAAATAACAGTTCAAATAAAATGTTGCTGCTTTCATATCGATATATACGAATTTATCCTTTATTTTCTCGAAATTTCCAAGGAGACAATAATTTTCATCACCCATTGCTTCTAAGTTATCCTGTAATGCCGATATTACTTGGCGTATATCCTCTTTTAACATTTGTTTCATTGGTGAAAAATCACAATTGCCATTATTCACAGGCATGCACCTCCCTTATATTTTTTCACTCTCTTTTGAATAAATCTTAATTGGACTCTAAAAGACCACTCTTATTTTCCCTAGCTCTATTTAAGCCTTGTTAAATTTATAATTATGAATGTACTTAAAGTTTGTCTTCACGATAATTAATTATTCATCTTTACCATCAATCACTAATGACTTTACATTTTTTTATGTCATATGGACAAGGTAAGAGAATAGATATGTTAATGACCTGTTGAAAGATATCCTATAATAAGAGGTGGTATTAGATGCCTTATGTAACAGTATTTGACCAAGGAACGTATGAAGTTGAAATGGGAAAAAAGTTAGTATTAGCATTGGAAGATAACGGTATAAATATTCTCCACCGATGCGGCGGGAAGGCTAAGTGTACAACTTGCAGGGTTGAAATATTGGCAGGTGATTTTTTGGAGGTCACACATAAAGAAAAAAAGATGTATGAGGAAAAAGGAATGGAAGATCATTTGCGTTTATCTTGTCAAATTTACGTGAATGGAGACATAACCATTCGGCCGATCAAGACTGTAGAAAACTCTGGAATTCCTGCCGGGCCAAGGCCTGCTGACTAAATAGTTTCATAAGTGTCGTAGTATAAACAAAAAACATCAAAATGACTAAAAATAGTTTTTCTAGTCGTTTTGATGTTTTTTTAATCTTTAGCTAACAGAGTTACTTCTTTTCCATGACCGCAAAGTAATTATCTTCATTATCAGCAAAATTGAAGACTCTTCCAGAGGGCATGTTTACAAGTTCCCCCACTTTGATATTCTTCTCTGAAAAGTCTTTATATAATTCATCAAGATTATCCGAGTAAAACATTAACGAAGGGGTATTAAGATTTAATTCAGGCTGCATTTTAGCAATGAATTCCTTATTATGCAGGATGATACTCGTTTGTGCTTCCTTTGTTGGGGCTATTTCAATCCATCTTAGCCCTTGGCCGTTATCTTCTTCAGAAATGACGCTAAAACCGAATTTTTCCGTCCAAAATTTCAATGACTCGTCTTGGTTATTTACATATAACATAATTTGACCGACTTTATTAATCATTTGCTTCTCTCCCTTTCTGTTGGTTCCGTTACTAATGATATCCTTTACGTATAAGGATATTGTTAGTTGGAAATATATAACTAATTAAATCGTATAATAAATGCAAGATTTAATCAATAATTACCAAAGTTCCATTTCTCCGCTTAGGGAGGGTTTTTGAACCTTGTTCCCAAGTATCTTTTGACCCATCCTGATACATTAATAAAAAATTGGAAAAATTGGAGCATAAAAATTGGAGCATAATCATGTTATCTACATTTCTTAAGCAATTGTGTAGGCAATGCCTTTTAGTTCTTTTTTTTTTATAAATTTTGTTCTATTTAAGGAACCGAACATATTTCCCCTTTATTAATTATCTAATGGTTAATTATACATATTAATAGGGATTGCCCCTGTATTTAAATAAAAAAGCTGTGCAACCTTTATTAAATGAAATTTGCAGGACTTTTCGATTTTTCCCAGAACTTCTATACTGAGTATTTCTCAAAGGAGAGTGAAATGATGGTTCTATCGAAAGAAGGTTTGTTAAATATATTAGAAGGTAACAGGAGATTGACGATGCGGGTGGTTGAAGCCTTTCCTGAAGAGGAATTATTTCACTATACACCGGCCGGGAAGCTTCGCCCTTTCGCAGAGATGGTTAAAGAAATCATGAACATTGAGACTGGATATATGCGTGGGATTGCACTTAGTGTTTGGGAGTATCCAGATTCGTATGCTGGAATTTCAACCAAAGAGGAACTAGTTTCAGCATGCGAAGCAGTAAGGGATGATACTAGGAAACTGTGGGAGGAAATGACCGAGGAAACACTTGGAATGGTGGAAAAGGATCCCTTTTTCGGTCCCTCACAAAGCCACTTTGATAGACTTCAATATGCCTTGGAAAATGAGATCCATCATAGGGGACAGGGTTATATCTATCTTAGAACGCTCGGAATTGAACCACCGGAATTTTTCGTCAGGTAATAATGAAACATTATGTCATTAAACTTGTAGCAACGAAATAAAAAATAGGAGTGAGATAAATGTCAGTTGATGCATATCTTAATTTTAATGGGAATTGTCGAGAAGCGGTAGAGTTCTACGCAGGGGTTTTTGGAACGGAACAACCTAATATCATGACTTTTGGGGAAACACCGCCTAATCCGGAATTTACCCTTCCAGAAGAAGCGAAAGATTTAGTCATGCATTCAAGGTTAAATATTAATGGAAGCAATATCATGTTTTCAGATACTTTTCCTGGTATGCCTTTTGTTGAAGGAAACAATATCAGCCTGGCATATGTCAGTAATGATTTGGATGAAATTAAATCGATCTTTAACAAACTAAGTGAAGGCGGCACGGTTGGTCTAGAGCTCCAAGAAACATTCTGGAGTAAAATTTACGGTCAGTTAACCGATAAATTCGGAATCCAATGGCAATTTAACTTCGAGAGCTGAGAAATGAACATGACCCTTTATTGATTCACCTTCAATTTGTATATAGGACTTTTCACTGGCGAAAAGTTTCTATATCCTTTTTGTATTTCCATCACCAGGAGGCAAGGATACTGTAACTAGCATAGGGTAATAATTTTTCGTTAACCCTTAGAGATGGGGACTGCTATATAGGTCTTAAAATTAAGGGAATTAGTTAATTGATGGGTTAGTGAAAAATGAATACACAAAACGACCTATGAATTCCCCCTAATCCTTACATGATTTTCTGGGTTCATGATAAATGGTTTATAGTAATAGGTACCTTCAAGATATTAAATTTAATCGAAAAATCGGCATTTTCCTGATACCCCCAATAGCAGAAGGGTTATAGTTAGCAAAAACTTGCTAAATATGTAAACCGAAAAGGAGAAATCATGAAAAACAAAATTCAAAAAATCACAACCAACTTATGGTTTGATACACAAGCTGAAGAGGCGGCGAAGTTCTACACTTCCATCTTCGAAAATTCTAAGATTGGAAGAGTTACTCGCTATGGAAATGAAGGAAATCAAATCCACGGGATGCCAAAGGGATCAGTGATGACCGTTGAGTTTGAATTGGAAGGACAAACATTCGTAGCATTAAATGGCGGTCCTCAATACAAATTCACAGAGGCAATATCATTTATCATCCATTGCGAGGAGCAAGAAGATGTGGACTATTATTGGGAAAAACTCTCCGAAGCCGGAGACGAAAAGGCGCAAGTGTGCGGTTGGCTGAAGGATCGATTTGGTGTGTCATGGCAAATTGTCCCTGCGAACCTATCCGAGATGGTTAACGACTCCAATCCTGAAAAATCGGAAAGAGTTATGAAAGCGCTGCTCCAAATGAAGAAAATTGACATAAAAACTTTAAAACAGGCGTATAAAGGATAAGATCCAAGAAACAACTTTTCCTGTTAGTTGCGTTTATTCCAGAAAAGAGTACGATTTTGAAGTAACTAAAGCCTAGTTTCTCAGTAATGTAGGTGTGAAATTAGGTTTTGATATTTGAATTTCCTTAAAATTGTAAATCCGTATTTTCCTGGCGATACCGCATGTCCATCAAGGTAAGATATCATAGATATCATAATACCCCCAGAACGGAAATTTTGTGCATCTTACTCGTTTTTATCGTTTTGGGGTGTCACTTTGACCGATGATTTGCACTTATTTTAATTGTTATTTTGCATATCCAACTTTAAAAACCCAGCTACCTTCACATGAGAAGATTAGCTGGGCTTCTTAATAATCTAGATTGTTTTTAAGGGAGAAATATAAACGATGGACAATATATTTACACCAGCACTTCAACGTGGCGATGAAATAATAGAAAGAAAAATCCGCTATGACTCCTTAGTTGTAGAACATAACTGTTTGCTGTTAAACGCAAAAAATCAACATTTCGTGCTTTTTCATGAAATCACGGATTCCTTCACGATGAAAGCGGATCCCACCAAATTAACCATTCCTATAGGCAGTTATACGATTGCTTATTATTGGAAAGACAGTCCTTATAATTTATACATTTGGAGAGATAACGAAGGGAATTATTTGGGATCCTATTTTAATATTGTAAGAAATACATATATGGAGGATACGTTGGTATCCTTTGAGGATTTGATCATTGATATCTTGGTGCTTCCGGGTGAAGCACATTTTATTTTAGACGAGGAAGAGTTACCTGTGCCATTAGACCAATTTGAGAGTGGTTTTGTTAAACAAGCCCTAAACTCTTTACTTGATTCCCTTGATATTCTTCTTCCCCGAATCATTACAGAATCCGAGAAACTCTATAAACATAACGACCTCCTTCCATGGTTGAACAACAATTGATTCTTTGAGCTCCACAACAGTGAAACCATTACCATTAACAAAAAGCCTACTTCATTCAGTAGGCTTTTTATTCCCCCTCACTCACCATCAGCTTGAGCCGATATACTGTCGGCAAGCTCCTCAATGTTCTTAGATACCTTCGCACTGTATGAGTAGTCACCGTAGCAATATGGGTATCGAAAATTATCTTTGTCTCCGCCGCAATCATAGAGCGTGGGGTTTTTTTCGACCTGAAGCATGGAGAACTTCTTCGCAAGCTCTTCATTATGCTTGCCCCCTTCATTCGCAACAAAATCAATATAACCAATTCCCATGTTATATGCTTGAATGATCGTGGCAAAATCCACACCCTTTTCGTTGCCATATTCATTAATCCTCTTAAAATGTTTCACTCCATACTTAATGCTTTCCGTTGGATCTGTGATTGTATTTGGATCAAGACCCGCTGACTCAGATGCCTGCATTGGGTCACCGCCCCGTCCTCGGCTTTCCTGCTGCATCAATGCAATCAATGTCGAAGTATGCTCCTCAAGTCCGTATTTAGCCAACTCGGCTCGGAGAAGTGAACTATACTTTTTCACGCTCGCAAAAGAATCAAGCGTATTTACTGATGTGGAAACATTTTCGGAAAAGGGGGTTCGCATGATCTCCTTTATGAGCAAAAATGCAAAAATCAGGATAAAAATGACAAAAATATTCTTTGATTTCTTACGTTTCTTCTTCACATTCTCTCTCCGTTATCTCTAGTTATATATCTATATCTTAACAAATAGTAAGAGTAATAACTATTTAGAATACCCAATTAAATGTTCATGAAAATGAGTTTACCAGTAATTGAAATTAGTATGTTATCTTCACCTCTTAACTTAATCGCAAAAATTTTAAGAGGACCGGAGTCATTCAGTGTATATTTATTCGGACAATGAGACACCCTAGTGGTTGGAGGTGATATGTATGGATAATAAGATTGATAAAGAAGAAATCCTTGATGATAAAAAGAAAAAATATAGAAATGAGTTCGGGGCAGATCCTGATGAACAAGAAATGAATGGTCTGTATGGTATGTTAGAAACTGAATATGAAGATAACCTTCACGATAAAGAAAAGTAACCATTGGTTTCTTCAGTTTGTAGACAAAAGGGGTTCGGAATTAAAAAATTCTGAACCCCTTTTGAAATTCCCTTTGAATTTTCGCCTAAAGTTAAGAGATTGGGGCTCTACGAGCCCACTATGTTAGGCCATTTTTGGACCTCGCCATGTCCAATTGGCCATCTTCTTTAAATTAATGGCAGCGAAAGTAAGCATCGCCTGCATCGACAATTTTTTAAGTCCCCTTAAAGTAGTCCAACGCATACCATGCTTTTCTTTTGCATCTGCGAATACACGCTCAATCGTTTCTTTACGTTTTGCATATATAGGTTTTACATCTTGATGATGACGCAGATGATCTGCTTCTTCCACATGTGTTTGCCAGATATGCCGTGTCACCACTTTTTGACAGTCTTTGCTTTCTGTACACCGAGATAAAAATGAGCATGTTGTACAAATTTGTTTTGGCGATTTGTACTCGCGATAGCCCTCTTTATTTGTTGTTGAGTACTTTAAAGTTTCGCCCGAAGGGCAAAGGTAACAATCAAAATGTTCATCGTATACATAGTCCTGTTTGCGGAAAAATCCTTCTTTGGTGCGAGGACGTGTATAAGGTAAAGCCGGTATGATTTCTTTGTTAAATAGGTAGCTTGTAATCGCTGGTGTTTTATAAGCTGCATCTGCGGCAACGGCTTCCGGTTTTCCAACTTTCTCAATCACTTGTTCAACTAGTGGCTCTAAGATCTGACTGTCATGTGTATTTCCAGGTGTTACAATCGTTCCCAATACAAAACCGTTGCGGTCTGCGGCCGCGTGGAATGAATAGGCAAACTGTTTTGTTCGTTCATCTTTCACATAGTAGCCACTCTCAGAATCCGTTGTACTTTCTTTAATCTCTTTGGTCTCTTCTTTATCAAATTTATCTGGTGGAAAAGGCTTTTTTCCATGGTTTTCACGATCTTGATTGATTTCTTCTTGAAGACGTCCTTTATACGCTCGTGTTTCTTTACGAACGATTTTCTTTTCAAATTTCCGTTTATTCGCACTGGCTTTCACATGTGTGGAATCCACGAAAACGTGTTCAGCACTTATTAACTTTTTATTAGCAGCTGTCATTAAAATGCGATAGAAAATCTGTTCAAACAGGTCTGTATCTTTAAAGCGTCGCTCATAATTTTTCCCGAACGTAGAGAAATGAGGTACTTTATCATGGAAACCATAGCCTAAGAACCAACGGTAAGCCATATTGGTTTCAACTTCTTCAATCGTTTTACGCATGGAACGAATACCGAAGGTATATTGAATGAAAGTCAGTTTAACTAAAATAACTGGATCAATACTTGGGCGTCCTACCTCTGAATACATATCTTTCACCAAGTCATAAATGAAAGTGAAGTCAATGGCAGCCTCCATTTTACGAACCAAATGGTTCGGTGGCACCAGTTGATCTAAAGTAATCATTTCAAGTTGATCTCGCTGAATAGAATCATGTTTAGAAAGCATCCTCATCACCTCAAGTTTTAATACTTCTATTTTAAAACAAAAATGACTCCAGGCAAAAGTGTTCTATCTAAAAGGTAAGACAAAGTTGATTGGAACGGAAGGTACGAGACTCCTGCGGGGAAAGCGCGTCTAGGGGAGACCCCGCAGGCGAAAGCCGAGGAGGCTCCCCGACCGCCCGCGGAAAGCGAGTGCCTGGAGTGGAAATCAACGTCCAAATTGTACAAGCCATAAAAATAGACAAACTCGATTTTCATCGAGTTTGTCTACAGTCTGAAGTAACCATTGGTTTCTTTAATATTTGTTAAGCGCCTTATATGGCGTTTTTTATATGAGTTCATCTGTTATGAACTTATTTATTCTACTCTAAGGTTCGTATTTTGTTTCATATGAACTACTTTTTGAATATGCAAAAACGAAGACCCAGAAAGTCGTCGTTTTTTCCAAATTCGATTACGTTTGGACACCATACCATTAAAAAGGGAGTGACCCAATACTGTCACTCCCCATGCTTAATTAGTATTGTGAAGATTGTCCGCCATCAATCGGAATGACTACCCCATTGATGAACTCTGATTCCCCAGATAATAGGAAGGCGACTAAACGGCCGACTTCTTCAGGTTTACCGAAGCGTTTCTTAGGGTTTACACTGACGAAATCCGCCATTGCTTCTTCCCAATTCTCTCCGCCTATTTGCCTGAATGATCCTTCTACCATTGCTGTTAAGATTACTCCTGGTGCAATGGCATTTATGCTGATTCCATATTGACCATATTCTATGGCAGCTGTTTTTGTTAAACCTGCTACAGCGTGTTTACTTGCAACGTAAGCACTTTGGTTAAGAACAGCACGAATTCCACCTACAGAAGCCACGTTCACCACTGCTCCTGATCCTTGTTCTTTCATGATTGGCAGAATGTATTTCATACCATAGAAAACACCATTGATATTGATGTCAGTTACTTTGTTGAAAACTTTGCTATCGTATTTAGCCATAGGAGCCTGTTTACCTTCGATACCCGCATTATTATAGAATCCATCGACTCTACCATATTTGCTGACTGTTTGGCCTACATAGTTCTTTACTGCTTCTTCATCCGATACATCTGCAGTGATTAGAAGCACGTCCGTTTTTGGTGCAATTTCTAAGATCAATTTTTTTGTCACTTCCAAAGATGCATCGTTTAAATCAACTAATGAAAGGTTAGCTCCTTCTTTAGCCATTTCCAATGCGGCTGCTTGTCCTAAACCTGATCCTGCCCCAGTAATGATTACAACTTTGCCATCGAATCGTTTGCTCATATGTCAAAACTCCCTTTTTAAGTTTTCTAGAAAATCTAATTGATTATAGTGATTATCCCTTAAAGCTTAAGAATCCATCATCAACAGGAATGACTTGTCCATTAATGGCATCCGCTTTTTCAGAGAACAAGAACGTTACAACTTCAGCAACTTTTTCAGGCTGAATCAATTTTTTCCTCATATGAAGTTGTGCCAAACTGTCAAGGAACTCTGGATCATCACCGATGATCGGCGTTTCGATAAAACCTGGTGCCACACCGACAACACGAATCCCATATTGCGCAAGTTCAATTGCTCCAGATTTAGTCATGGCGATGACTGCAGCTTTAGCAGCATGGTAGTTAAAGCTTCCAATTGAAACCATCGTCCCATATATTGAGGCTGTATTAACGATCGTTGCGCCAGTTACACCAAGCTCCACCATCTTCCTTGCGGCATAATACATACCATAATACACGCCGTGCTGGTCAACATCGACTACTCTGTGGTAAGACTCTGGATCCATCTCTAAAAATGGTTTTACAAGTCCAATTCCAGCATTGTTGAAAATGCCATGGATAGTGCCATGATTGGCAACTGCAGCTTCGACCATCGCTTCCACTTCTTCCGCTTTTGCTACATCCACTTTCACAAAAGAAGCCGTGCCTCCCTTTTGTTGAATAGATTCAGCCGTTTCTATAGCGGCAACATCATTGTAATCGGCCGCTACGACAATCGCTCCCTGTTCAGCTAATTTATAGGCTGTTTCCTTTCCAATTCCGCTGCCTGCTCCTGTAATTATTATGACTTTTCCTTTCAAACTCATGTATTCGTCCCCCTATAATTTTTTTACTTATCAGATTAAAATGGCTCCCCCGTCGATTACAAGTTCTTGACCCGTAATATGGCTGGAAAGATCGGATACTGAGTACATCATTAGATTTGCAATTTCTTGCGGCTCAGCATAACGGCCATCCGGAGTCGTTGCTTCCAACTGTTTTCTAGCCGTTTCAGCTGCCGCGGAATCACCTTGACCAAATCCGCTTTCAATCGAACGCATCATAGCGGTATTGACGACACCTGGGCATACGGCATTCACTCGGACACCATGGGGAGTAACTTCAACACCTGCAGTTTTCGTGATTCCAAGAACCGCATGTTTACTTGCTCCATATGCCACCATGTTTGGCGTTGCCAGTAAACCAGCTCCAGAAGCAGTATTCACGACCGCCCCGCTTTTTTGTTCAATCATATGGGGCAATACATATTTCAACCCCAAGAAAACGCCTCGTACATTTATTGACATTAATTGATCGAAAACCTCTGTAGGATAGTCGACAAGGGGCATTATTTTGCCTTCCCATCCTGCATTATTCAGGAAAATATCGATTTTCCCATAAGAATCTATCGTTTTTTGTACATAAGTTTTATATCGTCTTCTTTTGTAACATCAGCTTTGACGAATTTCGCTTCGCCGCCTCTTTCTATGATTTCATTTACCGTTATCATGCCAGCTTCTTCAGAAAGGTCTACAACAACCACTTTGGCTCCATTTTCTGAAAGAGTGATAGACGCTGCACGGCCGATTCCTCCGCCGCCACCGGTAACAATTGCAACTTTTTCTGTAAAATTAAATGTTTGCATAGTATTCTCCCTTTCTCCCTTTAATCTTGGTGATGATATCTTGCTTGAATACGGTTACATCATAACATTATTTTTGTCGATTGTCGACAATTTAACTTTAGAGCCAAAGACTCTACATCACTCCACGATTCAAGGCTTCATGAATTTCATTTTTTGCTTTAATGAAATCGTCTTCGAGAATGCCCTCAATAGACATTTTTAGCCTGGAATGGAAGTTTTCCATCGTTTCAATACTCCATTGACTTTGGGCAAAAACCATGAGGATATGGCTGGCTTCTTCAAAAAATCTTGATAATGCTTTGTTTTCTGCGATTGAAAAAATATATCGAAATATCTGTTCAGCTTTTTTTTGATACTCGATTACATTACTTTTTTCACACATATCGGTTGTACTATCCAAATGCTTTCGTAATGATTGCTTATTTTCTGTTTTCCACTTCCCTTGGGAAAACTCAATCCCCATTTGAATCAGCCCGATCGTAACATCATTATATTCAACGATTTCCTTTTGTGAAAATGGCTTGACGATCGTTCCCCGTCTCGGTATTCTCTCAACAATACCATCAACCTGCAATAGATAAAGGGCTTCGCGTACTGGTGCACGGCTCGTATTCAATTCTTTGGAAATGTCTTCTTCGACGATTTTCTCTCCAGTTTCTATTTCCCCTTCAATGATTTTTTTTAAAATGTGTTTAGCGATTTGTTGTGGTAACGATTCTCCAAAATAAATGCCATCCGTCAAATTGGAAGTATTTCCAAACATCTTTCAGCACTCCTATACTTCTATAATTAATTTTAGTTCTTTTAGTATAACATACGGATAGGAATTAACTTCCTTAATTACAACCCACATTCTTAACCAACTAAGAAAACCGCATTAACCGATATGGAAAAAGCTTAAAAAGACTTGAGGACCAAACGCTTCTTCGAGGAGTAATACATATATATTCTACTGATTATGGAGTTAAATTCAACATATAAAGAGCCCCTTTTATAGAAAGGGCTCCTTGGTATATTTTTCTAATCCACTAGCCTAGGTTTCGCTGGATCGCAGTTTGGCTTTTCTGAGTCTGTCGATTCAGCGAGTTTCGTTAAATAATAACATTCTTCACGCCACATATGATCGGCCATTAATGGTGAAAGCGTACCAAGAGCCTGCGCACTGAGGTCAAGCTCCTCCACTTCAAGCAGAAAGTGCTGAAAAAGTTTCATTTCTAATGCAACATCCTCATTCATTTTTTCCAAAGCTGGGAATGTTGACAGATTGGTTCGTAAATATCCAGCCATTTCAACTGCTTTTAAATAAAAATCATTAAAATGTTTTTTATATTGGTCACTTTTCTCTTTTAACCTTTTTTCGATATCGTCCAAATGGACTGATATTGTACCTGCATGCCCTGCTGCATCTAACAGCCAAATCAAATGATGATGGAGTTCATGAAAAACCGGCGGCATTTGATTTGAATTGAAGTATTTCAATAATCTTAAATATTCTTCTAATTCGTTTACCATATGATTAATGAATGAAGGTGAAAGATGTATTTTTATTTTACCTACCAGATGTTCTTTAATTAGGCTTAGCTTAAACTCTCGAAATTTTAATGCCTCTTCTTCTGCCATGGCAGTAAGTTGTGAAATCTCTTCCGAATTGGCTTTACCAAGGAGAGTATCAAAAATTTGAATGAATTCTGAGGCAATTTCAATGTTTTCCACTTCAACCGGAGCTAAAGACTCATGGATGAACCTGGCATGGTCTCCTAAGATTTGAAGCCAAAACCTATGCTCGAATCTTGCTGTTTTCTCCAAAAACTCGTTCATTTTCTCTCCCCCATAATTTAAAGTATAAGAAACCCACTTATAATTTGTATTCCTAAACCTACAACCTTATTAATATAAATTAATGGGAGGCGATGAAGCTTCAACTTGATCCATTACCCGCACGATTGTTCATGCACCATGAAATTAATGTGTTCTTGGAGTCATTTTTCCTTAACCTGATTGCTACGCTTCAAAATCCCGTCTCAAAAACGCTCGTTTTAGCACTCATTTAAACCTATGGCAGTTTATCTAAAAAAACAAACTTATATTCATGTTGATTTAAATGTTCTGCTATTGGTAAAATTTCCAAATTACTATTCATAGGAGGAAGGTAGATTGCCTAAGGAAATAATGAGTTACATTGACTATCCAATGGTGAAAATTCCAGGGGGAGAAATAGAATTAAGGGATGATAGAATTAAAAACAAATGGAAAGCTGAAATAAGACCGTTCCTTCTTGCCCGTTATCCTGTTACTACGGATTTCTACTATGCTATTACAAATAAATCCCCTAATTCTTTTGATCGAAATCTGAAACCTGTTGTGAATATTTCTTGGAATGATGCAATTTCTTTTTGTAATCTACTTTCACAGAAAGCTGGACTGGGAGAGTGTTATTCTAAAAATGGTGAAAACATTGTTTTTGATTGGGAATCAAACGGTTTTCGACTTCCTTCAGCAGCAGTGGCAATATGCATGTAAAGCCGGGACTGCTGGTTATAGATACGGTGAGCTGAATAAGATTGCCTGGTATAACGAAAATTCAGGGGGCATGATCCATGAAGCAGGAACAAAGGAACCGAATCCATGGGGACTGCATGATATGTTAGGGAATGTTTGGGAATGGTGCTGGGACTTATATGATGAACAAGTGTACGGCACCTACCGTATTTTTCGAGGAGGCAGCTGGGCTGAGGATGCCAGGGGCTGTGGAGCTTCATGTCGTCGGCGCAGCCATCCGACATTTTGCATAGATGACTTAGGATTCCGTCTTGCCCGGTCTTTTTAACCTCAGCAAGCCAACTTCATTCAAGGCTTCACAGTTTTACTACGGATAGGTCCTTAAACTAGGCGGCACTTTGTTATCCATTGATATGACCGCAGAAATCAGTCTTGATCCTGCCTCAAAAAAAGAAATCATGAACTTCTATAATTTAAGAGATGTATTGACGCAATCCGAATGGTTAAAGGCCTTCCAACAAATCAGATTTACTGATCTAGAAATCTTGAGATCGAGTACCGTCTTAGAGGGATTATTGGATTCTTCAGCATCAAATAGCCCCATTCAGCCTTTGAATGAATCCTTGGAACGAGTCATGGACGAACATTACCGCCTCATTTTATCTTACGGAAACAGCCTCGGATATAGAGTATACAGAGCAAGTAAAAAGTAATGCTCTAGTTTCAAAAAGATACGTTAGTTCTTCAGTTTTTCTACACGGATTAATTATGAATACAATGAAAAAAAACCTAGAACAAGTTCAAGGTTTAAAGGGATGGTCCGATAATCTTAGGCGTTGATCTGTACACAATTTCGGCCATTCTTCTTTGCGGCATATAAGGCTTGGTCGGCCCGTGGCATTAATGTTTTGATGGAATGGCCTCGGTCACCAGCTTCAATTAATGCATGAGTCACCCCGAAACTGCAGGTAACGGAAATCTTCTTTTCATTAACCACTGCTATACTTTCAGAAACCTTTTCCCTTATAATATCGGCCAACTCATATGCAGTGGGTAAAGCGGTATTCGGCAAACAAATGATAAATTCTTCACCGCCATAACGTCCCAATAAATCTCCTTCCCGAATGTGTTCTTTTGCAGTATTTGCAACAAGCGTTATGACCGCATCCCCTGCTTCATGTCCAAAAGTATCATTTACATTTTTGAAATGATCGATATCAAACATGATGACTGAAACACTGCCACCTTCCATGCTTAGAGCATCAAATAACATTTCCGATTTTTTGATGAAAAATGTTCTATTCAATATTTGGGTTAATCCGTCCAAGCTGGCAAGTTGTTTCAACTTTTCCAGCATGAGCACTCTTTCAGTTACGTCGGCGAAGGTAATGATCTGTCCGATAGGCAGGTTACTTTTGTTGAACACGGGTGAAAAACCAATATGGTAATGTACCATATCACCATTAACGCTGCAATTAAAATCACTGTCTTGCTTAAGGTCGATTATTCCCCTGAGATGATGATTCCCATTTAGCACACTTGTAATCGATTTACCTATGGAATGTTCATCCAACATGGGTATGACTTTGCGCATTCCATGGTTATAGTCGACAATCAAACCATGTTGATTTAAAACGATGACCCCCTCTTTCATACTTTCAAAGACGGTCTCCCGAGCGATCGGGGCTACATTGAACATTTGAAAAGTCAAAAGTGCCGCACCATGAAAGATAAAGGTGATACTCATGGATACAGGACCAAGATCGATACCATATGAGCTTAATCCATTTATATAATAATAATTTGCCATTATAGGAATAAGCAGACCTGCCACCATCATTGATATTTGCATCCTGAATCTGAATGAAGATTTTTTCACCTGCTTTAGCAATATAATTATACTTATCATGACACATAAAAAAAGAAAAAGGGAGTGGACGTAAAACCAAGGGCCGCCCACCAGTTTAATAATCGGAAAAGGACTATCGCCTCTCAATCCCAACGATTTGTAATAAAAGTGATGAAGGTCATTTGTATAATGCATGAAAATGGTGATGAACGGTATGATGAAGAGTGAATATTTCCACACCTTCTTTATTCTATGACCTACATATTCAATGCACATCAACAAAAGGAATACTGGGATGAATGGTAAGGCCAAGTACTCGACCCTTAACCAGAATATGATTTGTACTAAAGATGTACTGGAAAGTTCGAAAGCATAGGAAAAAGTAAAAATGGAAGACAATAATGTCACGAGAATATAGGGTTTTGCTCCAGGTGCATCCTTGATCTTTAACTGTGCAAATAAACACAGGAACAAGCTTAAAGCACCTGCCAATATAACAACGAGGATGTATAACAATAATTCCCGTGGCATTGCGAATCAACTCCGTTTAACAAAAAAATACTATTTCCGTATATTATATAGCACTTTATGACTAGATGACTAGAGTTTATTCTGGGAATTCTGAATTTGAAATGTCAGGATTTATAAAAACGACATATCAGGAAGTCCTATTTACTATCTCCTCAAACCGTCAATACCAAAATGACATCTAGCTTTCCAACATGAAAAACCCTGTTCACCACTTTGAAAGTGAGTGGCAGGGTTTCCAATTCAATTGTAAATAAATGAAATATTTTGATGCTGGTTATACCTTCTCCGTTACCTCTGTGAATCGATTTAAGAATGAGAGTATTTTTCGATAAACGGCAATTTCATTTTCCTTTTTGGAAAATCCATGTCCTTCATCATCTAAAAGCATATAATCGACATCTCTTCCTTTATCCTTCAACGCTTGAACGATTTGATCTGATTCCTCTTTGACTACACGGGGATCATTCGCCCCTTGAATGACAAGCATTGGCTTGATCATGGAATCCAAATAGGTGATAGGCGAATGCTCGATTAATTTTTCTTTATCTTTTTCGGGATTTCCTACCCACTGATCCATCACTGGCTTCCAGTCTTCTGGAACGGAATTGATAAATGAGAATAGATTGGATGGACCGAAAATATCGACAACCGCTTTGAAATAATCCGCGTGTCGTCCATGGAGCAGAAGTGCCATATACCCTCCGAAGCTTCCGCCCATCAATAGAATGTTACCTTTTTGTGCATGCCCTTGGTCTATCAGCCACTCAAGGCCCGCTATATTATCAAGTCGTGGTCCATTTCCCCAATCTCCCTCTACCATTTTCATGAATTCCAAACCATAACCAGTAGAACCGCGGAAGTTTGGCGCAAAAATACTGTAGCCGTGATTCAGGAAAAATTGAAATGAAGCTCTAAAGGACTTCCGTTCTGCCGCTTGAGGTCCTCCATGAGGCCAAAAAATGACTTCACCATTGTCATTTTCCTTTTTTGCCCTAAAAAATAACGATTCGATCTCCAGTCCATCAAAGGAAGGGTATGTAATGATATCCGGTTCAACCAGCTCATTAGAATCGACGCCAGGAACAGTATATTTGGTTAATGATACCCACTCATCACCTGATTTTTTATAGACATTATGAGGCTTGGTTGCACTCATGCCAAATAAGTAAAGCGTTCCTGATGCAGCAACTTCAATTTTATTAATGACGCTGCATGGCCCGGGGATATTTCTCCAATCTTCATTTTGCAGATTGAATTCATATAATTGATCTTCTACACCCTTTTGACTGGTTATATATAATAGTTGATTTTCTTTACTAAATTTAATGGCAGTAAAACTCTCATTCTCCAATTCTTTAACTTTACAAAATTTGATTGTTTCAAGGTTATATGAAGCCAAATAGGTAAAGTCCGCATCATAATCAGTCAATAAATATATCATCGAATCTGAAACAAAAACACCATCATTCACTGTGTGTTGTTTCTCAGTGGGCGGAGTGAGCAGGATATCTTCATTTCCTTTTTTTGCATAGAGAAGGGTATATGTATTGGCAAAGTGTTTATAGTAAAGTAAGGTTTCTTCATCAGGGCTGAAACCAAATAAATAGGTCGCTGCATCTTTCCCCTCCAGTACCAGCTTTTCCTGTCCTGATTCTAAATCTAAACAATAGGAATTTAGAAAGGAAGGATTTCCTCTGGATGACGTGTAATAGAGCTTTTTACTGTCATTCGACAATTTTGGCATGAAATTACGTGTATGTTCATGATGGACGATTTCCTTCATTGTTCCGCCATTCAAGGGAACCCCGTAAAACTGGGTATTTTCATTACCGTCTTGATCGAAACCAGCAATTATAAACCGGCTATTCTTATCATATATCAGCTCTTGGCAGCTTTGATCAATGAATGTAAGCGGATAAGGAAATGAGTTTGGCAAATCCATTCCCCATAAATTATACTTGCCGCTCAAATTGGTACTGAAAACCAGATGTTTTTCATCTGGACTTACGGCAAAATCAGCAATGGAGAAAGTTCGTAAAAATTGCTCAACATCAGGTTTTGGAAAAGTGATCATCATTGGCAACCCCTTACATTTATAATATAAAGAAAAATCTGTAATTAATTATACCATATTTTTACTTATTGTATACGGAACCCGTCAACCTAAGGAAGTAGTGATTTCAAGTTTTTCACTAACCAAAAAATGGATATCCTCATCCTTAAAAATAAATTTAGTTTCATTTAATTTTATAATCTTAACTAAACACTTTATAAGCATCCTGAACTTCAGGTTATTCAAAACTATTTCTATAAAGACATCTGAGCATCTTTTTGTCATTCGATAGACTGATAGAAAGATCTGTTTAAATATGAAAAAAGCTTAAGAGCACTGGGCTCTTAAGCTTTTTAAGAATCAATCGATATATCTTCTTGCTCCGGCATATTCCTCTCCGTATCCCGATGCTTTTATTTCATCTATCCTTACATGTGTTGAGCTGTTTGGCGAATGGATCATTTTGCCGTCACCAATATACATTCCGACATGATGAACCTTGCCTTTCCCTTTATCATAGGCAAAAAATAGTAAATCACCTGGTTGAAGATTTTCTTGTTCCACCTTTTTGCCATGTTGCGCCTGAACGGAAGAGTCCCTTGGAATCGTTATTCCATTAGCATGGTACATTGTATAGGTGAATCCAGAACAGTCAAATCCAAAACCGGACATTCCAGCCCATAGGTAAGGAAGCCCTAAAAATCCTTTTCCTGATTCAACGATGTCCTTACCGGTTGGAGCAGGTATTTGATTTTCATTTTGATAGACTGACACGTTCTGCTTTTCTATCCATTTTGCTCCATTACTCGGTGTCATCACCTTCACTTCATCTTTTTTCACCTGCAAAAGCGGGAGGCGGGTATCGAAGCTGACCTCCATAAATTTGGACCGAAGTTTCGAATCCGAATAAAGCCAAGTCTTTGGGGCATTTACAAGGGCAAATCCTCGTTTAAATTGCTTCTCAAAAGAATTTCCGCCTTTTAATTGTGCCTTTGGCATCCATCCAGGATAACCAATATCATTGCGGGGCGTCGGTTGATTGGCAACGGCTACTTTCACCCATTCACCCCGATCTTCTAGAATCGTCACTTTTGAACCATATAACGCTTGTGTTTCCAAGTTACCTACAAGCCACAGTTTGTCTTCATAATTCATCGAGCCGATCCAGGCATTCAAATCAACTGGATTCGATGCTGAAGGAGCATCGATTTCCCTTAATAATCCTGGCTCAGTCCAAAGAGTAGCAACGTTTACATCTACATAGGCAACTCTTTGCCTCTCTCTTGAACTGGCTTCATTGGGACTGAATACTAAAATACCAAGAGCAAATAAAGATAGCACAAAAACGGTTAACCTTTTCAAAATAATCACCCTTTCGAAATAGTTTTTATTGAGTAAATGAGGATTTCCTCTTGACTCCCAGTCCAGGTATCTCGGAAATGAGAAGTTGATCTTTCATAAATTGAATGCCTTCAAATGGTTCATTCTTAATCCATAATGGGGCATCTAAATCAATTTTCGTTATATTTGGATGGGCGGTTGCCAGATGAGCTGCGGCCGCTACACTCACGGTTGATTCCATCATACTCCCGATCATGCATTCCACCCCGGCTGCTTCTGCCATATCGGCGATTTGGAGTGCGCGTCGAATTCCTCCTGTTTTCATTAATTTGATATTAAGGAAATCAACAGCATGTTCATTCAGGAGTTTCATGGCATCTCGAGGAGAAAACAAACTTTCATCTGCCATGATCGGCACTTGGACAGACCTCTTTATTTCTTTCAACCCTTCGATATCATGGGCTTGCACTGGCTGTTCCACCAAATCAACGTTCAGCTTTCTTTCCTCGAGATCACGAATGATGGAAATTGCTTGTTTTGTTGTCCACCCTTGATTTGCGTCAATCCTGATAATAACCTGGTCGCCAACAGCAGCACGAATGCAGGCAACCCGCTCCACGTCACTCTTCCAGTCTTTCCCCAGTTTTATCTTCATCGTAGAGAATCCGCCATCGATGAGTGACAATGCCGCTTTTGCCATTTCCTCGGGTTCATCAACGCTGATTGTCATATCGTTCTTCAGGATATTCGATTTACCGCCAAGATATTGATATAAAGGGAGCTGCCATCGCTTGCTGACTGCGTCGTACAAAGCGATTTCAACAGCAGCTTTTGCACTTGTGTTACCTACACAGGATCGTTGGATTAACTCGGACAATGCATTGATATTCTCGATGTCAAGGCCAATTAGATGTGGTGTGATTACTTCTTCAATGATCGTCATGATTCCTTTTGTGGAATCACCTGTGATGGCAACCGTAGGGGCAGCAGCCCCCAAACCTACCGTTCCATCCTCCAACTTCACGGACACCATGATATTTTCAATTTCCATTGCGGTGCGTAATGCCGTCTTGAATGGCTTGACAAGTGGCAAGGTTTCCACTGATACTTGTAAACTTTCAATCTTCATATTAACAACCCTTCCTTAAAAGCTTGAGAGTATATATGATGTAAGAATTCCAAAATAGGTGCCCAGAAGACTGCCAAGTACAGCCATCAATATCCCGACAGGTATTAGCGCCCGGTTGAATGCACCTGCCAATATAGGGGCTGATGCCACACCCCCTATATTGGCCAATGAGGCAACTCCCATTGTAAATAGATCCAACTTAAAGAATTTGGCTAAAATGACCATGATCAATCCATGAAAGAATAGAATCATAAATCCGGATAAAATATACACAGGTGCTTGAAACAGCTGTGAAAAATCAGCATGGGAAGCAATTAAACCAATGACTATATAAAGCATGACTTTGGAAATTTCCATGGAACCGGCAATACGTCCAACCTTCGTGACAGCCAGAATTAAACCTACGGTCGAAGCGATGATGATCGTCCAAGTGGTTCCGTTCACAGCTGCACCCAGTACTGGCAGTTTCTCCCCAATTTTGGTTGCCCCTGCTGATACAATTAAAGCCAGCGCCAAGAAACCGATCAATTCCACGAATCCGAATTCCGTCTTGGCGGTTTCCCCTGCTTCAAGCTCGGAAGTCATTTGATCAATGAAAGATGTATCCGTTTTAGTCCAAATATTGAATTTTCCAGCAAGAGGTACCAACCAAAACAAGAACATGACCCAAATGGAATAATTGACTGTATCCATGATCAACGCATAACCAAAAATATTTTCCGGCACATCGAGTATGCCTTGCAAGATCACCATATTGGCAGATCCCCCTGTCCAGCTTGCGCTTAAAGCCGAGAATGCCTTCCAAGTTCCTTCCGCATAGAAGCCATTCATTAAGACGTAAATAAGAGTGAACCCTCCTATGATGCTGAATGAAGCGGCAAAAAAAGTTAACAGCATCTTTGGTCCAAGTCTGATTATTTTCCGCATATCGCATTGTAAAAGCATGAGCATCAACATGGCAGGCAGCAGGAGTCCTCGTATGGTGCTATACGCACTTTCGACTGACTCACTATCTGAAAAGACCCCGAATGTTTTCATTAGAGCCGCACCAATATAAATGAGGACAATACCAGGAACATACTTGAAGAACTTTCCTCCTATCTTTTTTTCCGCTACGGCAATCACCGCAGTAAATGCCAATAAAAAACAGACAAACATCACTATCGCATTGTAAAAGCATGAGCATCAACATGGCAGGCAGCAGGAGTCCTCGTATGGTGCTATACGCACTTTCGACTGACTCACTATCTGAAAAGACCCCGAATGTTTTCATTAGAGCCGCACCAATATAAATGAGGACAATACCAGGAACATACTTGAAGAACTTTCCTCCTATCTTTTTTTCCGCTACGGCAATCACCGCAGTAAATGCCAATAAAAAACAGACAAACATCACACCATCCTGAATCATATTTCATACCTCCTTATATTTAGGGGAATTCCGGAAATAACATTTAATTTCCTTCTATTCAAACCCGCCATTGAATTCTTGCATGGCCTTACATAAAAAAATCCAGCTGCCAAAGAGCGCGTACACACTCTTTAACAGCTGGATTTCTATTGCGACAGACAAAAGAAGCAGCTATAACTTATTAAGTTGTTGATATTTAATGCTGGCATTTCTTAGAGCTACGGTCAGTGCTTTCTGAGACGAACCAAAGTACCGTTTCTCAATTTCTTTCTCCAATTCATCGGGCCTAAGAATAGATTTACCAATTAACATGGATTCAATGAAGCGTGATGTAATCGATATCGTAGTCGAGCATTCGGCATCCACTATTTCATGCGTATCACTATCAATGACGAACCCGATAAAAAAGCAGTTGAATTGCTGTGTAATTGGATTATTGGACGCCGCTTTCGATTCGCCAACTATATATACTGTATTCTGCTGAAACATACTCATAGTGCCTCCTGCCATTACAGACATCATAACAGGTATAAATAGGGTGACTATCTATATTATTACAATATGAAATGGTTACATATATTCTAATATAAGCAACATGCATTTGACAATATATTTTGTATATTAAGTCAATTACTGATTCCTGCGCAAGAGAATAGATAAGTTCTATAACTAATACGCCCATCAAACGAAAGTTTATGCAAAACTAGAATGGTATGACTCCTTCTGTTTTATATTTTATCAGAAGATAAAAGAGGAAAAACACTATTGTATTAATAGTGTCTCAGACTGTATATAAATTCGAAGAAAGCCAGCAGTTTTTTATTTGAGGGTTTGTAAAATCTGAACGTTGATAGAAACGTAGGGCACTCGCTTTCCGCGGGCGGTCTTTGCGCCTGTGGGTTCTCCTTGGACACCCGCAGGAGTCTCATGCCTTCCGTTCCAATCAACTGGAATGTTCAGAAAAAAACTGTAGGCAAAATGGCTCTTCTTCGTCCCTTATTGTATTAATAGTGCCTTTTACAACTGATTAGTTCAGCCCTTCGTATGGCTCATATTTTGCATACATATCTTTTCGGCGATTGCGATCCTTGAAAGTGGTTGCCGCACCATTTTTTCGATTCTCATAAAGTTCGTCCATATCGACCGTACCGGTAATGAATGTATGTTCATTCATTACCGCCTCGGCTACTATTCCATTTGCTGGCCAAGCGCTGTCACATGGGCTAAGTAAACTGGCACGGCCGTATCCGTTCGGCAGGGGTGCCCCTGGTTCACCAACAGTGGGGCAATGAACAAAATATACCTGATTCTCGATTGCACGTGCATGTGCGCAATGGCGAACTCGCCAAAAACCAGCCTCTGTAAATGTGTATGAAGGGCAAAAAATGATGTCGGCCCCTTTCACTGATAATATCCTTGAAATTTCAGGTATCTCCGCTTCATAACATACCGCTATTCCTATCTTAAGCGGACCTACGGAATAAACTTCCAGATCATCACCTTCAGAAGTATGCCAATTTGCTTCAGCAGGAAAGATATGAGTTTTTTTATGCTCAACGACTGATCCGTCTTTATCAAAAATGTATGCAATATTGAAGTATTCATTTCCACGGCGTTCCAGATGCGTGCCCGCAATGATGACCTGTTTTCTTTTTCTTGAAAGTGACTTGAAAAGATCTTTGTATTGACTGGTATATTCATCAATCCTGATAACGGACGAAGCATCTTGTTCTCCAAAGGCCGCTGATAACCCGATGGTCACCAGTTCAGGAAAAATGATATAATCCGAGTTTTCGGGAACTTGGGTGATCAAGTTTTCTCCTTGTTCCTGAAATTCATTGAAAGTTGACACTTTTTCTACACGAAATTGACAAGCCGCTATTTTAATTTTCACAAAAGCCCTCCCAAATCATGCTTTATCAGTTATTCCAGTCGTAATTCCATTAGCCTTAATCAAAAGGAATCAGGATATCTTGTCCAGATCATTCATTTCAGTCTGTTGCATAGAGATATGTTTAGTCAGTGCACTTACAATGAATGTTACCAGTATATTAATTAACAAAGCTATGACGCCTGTACTTATATCATTAATTGCATGAGGGATATCCGGCAGGAATGTAGCAACCTTCAGATCTGCAATTGTCGCATATAAAACGATCAGGACGCCTGCCAATATTCCTGCCATTGCACCATACTTATTGATTATATTGGTTTTTGGTAAACTGCAAAACAAGGAAGGTGCCAGTTGTGTAATTAAACTATATGACATGATATTCAAGATGGCCAAAGCCTCGCCGCCTGTTACCGTTACAATTAAAGCAATGATTGAGATACCAATAATAATTATCCTTGAGACAATCAATTGATGTGTTTCAGTCGCAGCAGGGACCAGAACTTTGAAAAAGCTATTTGTCAGACCTACCGATGCAGCCATAAGCATGACTGAAGCCGGTACTAGGGCCGTCAATAAACCTGCAGCTCCGATAACCCCTATCACCCAAGGATCGAATGTTTGAATCGCCAGCCTTAAAAGCGAGAGATCTCCATCAGCTCCTTGCAATCCCGGGATTTCCATAATGGCTGTAAATCCAATGAAAAAAACGAAAAGAAGTAACAATGTGTATAAGGGTAACGCAATCGCATTTTTCCGAAGGGTTCTTTCCCCATTCGACGATAAAACGACCATGAATGTTTGTGGCAGCAAATAAAATCCTAGTGCATTCAGCAAAACGGTGGACACAAACCAGGACTTACTCAATCCCTGATCTGCCAATACCAACATTTCCGGTTTAGCAGCTTGGACGGTCTCGAACATTGGCTGTATGCCTCCGAAGTAATGAAATGGAATGTAAATCCCTAAAAAGATAACGACCACCAAAATCATGAAATCTTTCAGTATGGCTGTCCATGCTGATCCATGAATGCCTGAAATCATTACATAGGTAGTTACGACCACAGCACCGATCACACTTGCAGCAACTGGTGAAATCGCTCCATAAGATGCTTCTGAAACAATGATACCTAATCCTTTGAGCTGTATGACTATGTACGGCACGAGGGCTAAGCTTCCCAGTACAGCAACGATCATCCCCATTGACCTGCTTTTATATTTAGATGCAAAATACTCTGGCTGAGAGATAATGGAATGGCGTTTTGAATATCTCCATATTTTGGGAACGAGCCAATATGATAGGACATAGGCCAAGAAAATATAGGCGGGAACATAATAAGCAGCTGCACCTTTTGAGTAAGCCCACCCACTTCCGCCCAGGAATGTGAAAGTTGTATAAATTTCACCTGCTATCAAGAGAAAAATGAAGAATGTACCGAAGCCCCTGCCCCCTACGGCAAATTGCTCCATGTCCATATCCTTCCCTTTTCTTGCTTTTATCCCTAAATAAAGTGCTAGGACCAAGAAGATGGAAATGATGAGTAATGAGATATTCATTCATAATCACTCCCTTTATTATCAGGATCGAACTTATAGACAATCATTAAGATAATCGATGCCATCACCATCCAAAATGCAACCCAAAATAACAAAAAAGGCATCCCCAATATGTACGGTTCTATTTTATTTGCATAGGGCAATAAACCTAAAAACCCTATAAATGGAACAAAAAGCAATAGTTTAATAGCATCCAAATTATACCCTCCCTTAGGTTCCTTACACGGATGCATCACCATCAGTCAAGCCGACTTTCATACTGAACTGATGGTTTGATAACACCCTTTGTTTACTGTCATTACCTGCTTTCAACCAAGCATATATTCGTCTTAAGCGGACTGGATGGCAAGGACCGTTTCCAATATTACATTGACGCCTTTTTCACAATCTTCCCAAGTAGTAAGTTCCTCTTCACAATGGCTTTTACCGTTGATGCTTGGGACGAAAACCATGGCTGTCGGTATATAACTAGCTATAAACTGTGCATCATGCCCTGCACCGCTTACCATTCTTTTATAGGGTAGGTCTAGATAATTGGTCGTTTGCTCAAGCAAATTGCAAATGGATTTGTCGAACCAAACGGTATCCCTGTCCCACAATTTTTTCGCTTGGATGTCGCAGCCGTCTTCTGAGCCTGTAGTTATAAGGCTTTCAATGACTTCCTCCACCTTTTTGATGACTTTGGAATCCTTATGTCTCGCCTCTAGCGAAAAAACCACTTTATTAGGGATCACCGTATGGATATTAGGAAATACATTTACCCTTCCCATCGTAAAAACCAAATCGTCATCAAGCATGCCTAGCTTCTGACGAGCCTCCATAATCAAGCTATTCGCAGTGAAGAAAGCATCTTTTCTCATATTCATCGGGGTGGTTCCTGCATGATCGGATTCGCCTGTAACTTCTATCTCATAGCACACCATACCAAGGACACATTCAACGACACCGATCGTGAGTGATTCACGTTCAAGAATGGGCCCTTGTTCAATATGCAACTCTAGAAATGCAGTCGCTTCTTTTAAACGAGACTCTTTATCCCCTGCATACCCAATTGCATTCAAAGCACTTTCGAAAGTGGTTCCTTCACTATCAGTCTTTTGCAGCATGATGGATTTTTCGAATTTACCTGAAAGAACTCCCGAAGACATCATGGAAGGTTCGAATCTGGCTCCCTCTTCGTTCGTAAAATTGACGATCATTACCGGAATTTTAGGTTGGATATTATTTTCGACCAGAGTCCGCACGACTTCCAAGCCTGCAGCTACACCCAAGATACCATCAAACCGTCCTCCCTTTTTTACGGTATCCATATGTGATCCCATTACAATGGGTGGTTTGTTTTCAATTCCCGCCAAAGTAGCGTAAATATTCCCCATATCATCAACCTTAATTGTCATACCCAATTCTTTACAGCAAGCACAAAAGTAATCACGGACTAATCGATCCTCTTCGGAAAGGGATAGCCGTGTGACTCCGTTGTTTTTTGTCCGTCCAAAATCAGCAAATTTCTCTAGCGTACGACTCAGCCTCTCACCATTAATTAATAATTTTTGCTTTTTCATAGCGAATATCCCCCTTTTAGATAACCTGCTAAATCCTGCTTACGTTCGCTTAAGCCAAAAAATGAAAGTGAAGGTCTTGTTGTTTTAGAATAGTTACGCTAGATTATATTTCTACCAATGTTTCCCTATGATAAATAATCTCCCCATTCAGAATCGTTGATTCAACTTTCAAATCCTTGATATTTTGGGAATCCACATTCAATATACTATCATTCAATACTACTAGATCTGCCAGCTTTCCTGCCTCCAGGCTGCCTTTGACATCTTCATCGAAACTCGCAAACGCGCCATTCCATGTGTATAGTTTAATGGCTTCCAATACGCTAATCGATTGAACCTTACCTATTTTGGTACCAGACCTGCTTGTTCTATTAACAGCAACGTGTATGCCTAATAAAGGGTCGTGATCAGTAACGGGAGCATCTGATCCACCTGCGGCCAAGATGCCCTTATCAATAAAATCACGGGCAGCGTACATGTGGTTGACCCTTTTGCCGTAATGTTCAATATATATATCACCGAATTCATAAGGGAATGGGGGGTTGGGGATTGGGATGATTCCAAGTTCTTTCATCCTCATTTGTAAATCTGGCGAAGATATTCCAGCATGCTCAATTCTATGTCTATGATCTTTTCTGGGCGATTCATTCAAAGCCTTTTCCACGCAATTTAAATACATCTCTATCGCTTTGTCACCTTGGGCATGGACTGTGATC
Organism: Peribacillus sp. V2I11; assembly: GCF_030817135.1. NCBI lineage: Bacteria > Bacillati > Bacillota > Bacilli > Caryophanales > Bacillaceae > Peribacillus > Peribacillus sp. V2I11. The sequence goes on from NZ_JAUSYW010000001.1 coordinate 5,206,365, forward strand.
TGATAGCCTTTTTTATGTGCCTGACCTAATACTTGATAGATCTCCTCTTCTTTATAATAAAGGATGCCGGAATAACCAGGATCACTTGAATAAGGCTCACGGGTAGCAATTGTCGGACCGGTACTGCTGCCATCCGTAAACAATTTAGCTGGTCCGATTTTGAATCTTTCGTCCCCAGTTCCGGTTATGACTCCCGAATCTACCATTTTATTTACAAATTCATGAGAGTTATTCAATGAGCCGACCATCGCATAGATACGGACACGAATATCCTTATTTTTTATGGCCTGCTGCATTAAACGGAAACTTTCAGGACCATGGGCACCAGCTTCATGAATGCTTGTTATGCCTGCTGCGATGAAATGCTCCGACGCTATTTTCACTGCTTTCAACAGTTCACTTTCTGAGTAACTTGCTCTGTCTGCCATTATCATATTTGCTGTTTCAATGAGTTTGCCTGTAATCCTCCCCTCCCTATCCTTTTCAATGATCCCTCCAGTTGGATTCTCTGAGTTTTCATCAATTCGGGCAATTGCTAACGCCCTGCTATTCACCACGCTTATATGGCTGCATGTACGGGTTACGATAATGGGATGGTCTGTTGAAATAGCATCCAATTCCGCTATTGTAGGATAACGTTTTTCTTTCACAGCGGTCTCATTGAAGCCCCAGGCACGGATCCATTCACCTTTAGGGATCTTCGAAGCTTTCTTCTTCAGATCGATTAACAAATCTTCTACAGATTTGATATGTTCAGCTTTACAACTTACTGCCAATTGATTGACACCGTACAATATTAGATGAATATGAGAATCTATAAAACCAGGAAGTAATGTCTTTCCCTGCAAATCAATCACATTTGTCTCTTCTCCGATAAATACCTTGATTTCCTGATTCGTTCCGACTGCCGAGATACGATTACCTTTAATTGCCATGGCTTCTGCGACTTCATTTTTTTGATTTACGGTTATGACCTCGCCGTTTATGAACACGATATCAGCTGTCAAACAACACACCCCTTCCTTATTGTTTCACCTACATTACTACGCCTCTTCCTATGCTTTCTCTCACCTTCACTTATCGGAATATTCCGTTTTTAACAGATTCATTATATCCACACCAGATTGTGAAATCATTAGACAAATAGTCAAAAATTTCATCGTTTTTTTATACCTTTTATATAATTAAGTCTTATTTCCTATGATTTGCTGATCCAGTTCCCTTTTTATTACGCCAAAAAAGATTAATAATCTTCCTAAGGGGACTATAACCAATCAAAAAAAGGATAGATTAAGCTGTTGATATGCTTATCTATCCCGCCATTTTCATTTTTTTACAATCCATTCATTCTCCCTATAATGCCGATGGTCAAATACTGTTTGTTTGCATTAAAATCCCATGTCCAGTATCGAAGGGTCAATTCGCTTTTATCCACTTTTTCAATAAATGTTTTTACCCCTATCAATGCTGCCCCATATCCCACGTTCGAGGCCAATGCAAAGATGGCATTCAGCCCTTCATTAATGGTATCCATATACTCTGGTTCGATTTTTAAGATATCAGTCCATGTAATACAGAATCCATTTTGCCTGGTACATTTAGATATAGAGTGATTCACTGTACGTACGATCTCATCCCTTAGATCTAAAATTCCATTTTTCATTTCTTCTGCGTCTTTTTTCTGATAGTGGTTTGCATGATCAGAAAGCAGTTCCTTGGCCCAATTATAAAATAGTTGGGTATAAATGGCGGAAGTTGCCACGATATCAAAATCATTATAATATTTAGCAAAAACACTTTCAGAAAGCTGACCTAAGCGATTCTCGGTATCCTTTAAATATTGAATAATTCCCTTTGCCGTTTCACCACGATTGAGCATGGAAGATAGGTGGCTATCAAAATCCACTTTATCGAGGCCTGTTACATCGATTTCAACAAGTTGAATTTTCTTCCGGGTCCGATCAGGCAAATTCGCCGTACCCTTTTCCATACTTTCCATATCAATATCAAATAAATATATGGTGTTGCATTTAGTTGCCAAATACTCTATATCCAAATCATCGCAATTGCCTGCACCAACGATAGCCACTTTATCTACGAACGCTTTTTTCGAAAAAACGGCATCGAATAATCCTGTAACTTGTGTACGATGCCGTTGCCACCGCAACTTTCTGTATTCATCCCGATTATGATTCATTTTTCTTTGATAGGTTTCCAAGTCAATCTCTCCCTTTAGGGTACTAACCATTTATTTATTGTAACAAAGTATCCCGATATTTTGGAAGGCAGGTCATTTAGATTTCGCGCCAGGAAAAGATCGGCCCAATTTCCTTTGTGAAATGAGCTATAAAAATGTTAGAATAATATGGGAATTATTGAGAAGTAGCAAGGATTACAGGAGGGTGTTCCTTGAGCAAAACAAAAAAGGTTTTACTTACTTTACTAGGTGTTTTTTCAATCATCTTGGCTGGTGTGGTGATACTTGTGTTTTCATTCACACAGAGAAAAGAAGGTCCGGGATCAAGCTGAACGATATCTAGAGAAAACTTTTGATGAAGGAACCGAAATATATGATGTCCTATACGATAATATGGGAAACCGGGGCTATTTTGAATACGCAGCTAAAGTGAAACATGAAAAATATGGTACTCAATTTCTAGTTTTCTTTAATGATGAAACAGGGGAAATGGAGGATACATTCCTATCTGATAAATGGCAAGATGATGCAGAAAAAGAAATTAGGCCTTATGTTGACAAAGAACTGGGTGACGTATTGATTTCCAAGTAAATGGGAAATATTACAAAAAGTGAAGATTGGGAGAAGATTCAAGAAGAAATGGGCGATTATAATCAATTACTCTTGGTCTTTGATGAGGGGATCGGGAAAGAATTGAAAATTGATCCGAATAAACCAGCCAGCTATAAAGATTATGAAGTTTCCCCAACCATTCGGATTACCATTACACGTAAGAAACGGAACGCAGATGAAGACCGCTTTACCGAAATTATCAATGCCCTAAAAAAAGATGGGGTTCTAAAACATGGAAATAGGATTGTAGAATATATCAGTACCAATAGTGTGCCACTTGAAGATGAGGAATGGAGTGGAAAATTTTAACAGTAAGGTAAAGAGCAGCAATCTAACCTGCCACCCTTTACCTTTTTTGTTTACCTAAACCAACTTTTCCATATAATTCTAGCAAACTACCCTATTTTTTGGAATGATTCGTTTCTCGCGGTTAACCAGATTGGCGAAAAGTTCTTTATTACCTCTTCAAAAAATATTTTTTTAATATAAAAATGAAAAATCCTTCCATGCATTATAGCTGTAACTGCCCCATTTCCTGAATAAATGTATCTAGTAAATTATATTCAATATCTTCTGAATCATCCTTAGCGAAAGATTCTGATTGGTAGCGCTGTCACTTCCATTCCTGGAATAAAAATCTCAACAATTGCAGTTTTTACAAGGATTCATCCATTGTCGCCAATACCCCTAAAGGTAATATATTATGTTCATCAATAATCTGTAATAGGAATTTTAACCCAAGACTTTCACCCTTTTCTTAATCGTATAAATATTCAAAAAAATGTCGAGTTGAGTCATCTATCCTTTTACCCTTATACTAGGGAAGAAAAATCGAAGGAGGAATTACACATGAAGAAGGAAATTTCAATTATTGGTGTGCCAATGGATCTTGGTCAAACTAGAAGAGGAGTGGATATGGGGCCTAGTGCCATTAGATATGCAGGGTTGAGTGAAAGACTTGAAAACATCGGTTATACTGTCCGTGATGAAGGTGATATTAAAGTAGAAATACAGGAAAGAGCACAAAGTGATAGCGACACAAATTTAAAGAATCTGCAGGACGTAGCAGAAGGTAATGAAAAATTGAGTCAAAAAGTGAATGAAGTCATCCAAACGAATCGTTTTCCTTTAGTATTAGGGGGAGATCACAGTATAGCTATCGGGACATTAGCCGGTTTAGCGAAGCACTCTGAAAACTTAGGCGTAATATGGTATGATGCACATGGGGATTTAAACACTGCCGAAACTTCCCCATCAGGAAACATACATGGAATGTCCCTAGCAGTAAGTTTGGGCCTTGGCCACCCTGCACTGACTAACATTGGCGGATATTCTCCAAAAGTCAAACCAGAGAATATTGTCATTATTGGTGCCCGTTCTTTAGACCAAGGTGAGAAAGAGTTAATCAGGGAAAAAGGAATTAAAGTCTATACTATGCATGAGATTGATAGAATGGGTATGACAAAAGTGATGGAAGAATCGATTTCCTATCTGAAAGAACGTACGGATCTTGTACATTTATCACTTGATCTTGATGGACTTGATCCAGATGATGCACCAGGGGTCGGAACGCCTGTAATGGGAGGTATTAGTTACCGCGAAAGCCATCTTGCCATGGAAATGCTAGCTGAAGCTAATATCATTACATCAGCAGAGTTTGTTGAGATAAACCCAATCTTGGACGAGCATAATAAAACGGCTGAAGTTGCTGTCGCATTAATGGGCTCATTGCTTGGGGAAAAATTACTATATGGAGCGGAAGATCATATCACTCCTGATTTATTGGCTCATGTTAAATAATCGGACTTTATGTTTTTGATAGAAATATAGAGAGTTCGATAAAGTGATGCTCCATGGGGAAAAGCCCATACTTCTTTTATGTGCTTCTTCCCATTGGCGGATGATCGGCATGAATCAATTTACATCCCTAGTTTCCTGACGCTTGGCTTCTCTTTCTTTATTAAGCGGCGCTTTCGAAATTAATTCTGCATAGGTACCTATGTTTCATTGACTCATGCTTCTTTAATGCAGAAGTAATCTCTTATCGGAGGGAATTCGACATCATCTAAGAATCAGAATCAAAGCTATTAGACTTGTGAAAACACAAATTCCCTAATAACGTCCCAACATAAATGAAACCGTTTGCACCCATCAGGTAAAGGAGTTTTTCAATGAAAACAGCAGAAAATCAACCAAATGAATTAAAACGGAGCATGAAAGCAAGACATTTATTTATGATTTCAATAGGGGGATGTATTGGTACGGGCTTTTTCATCGGTTCAGGCTATACCATTCATGAAGCAGGAGCCTTCGGTGCTATCCTCTCTTACATAGTCGGGGGCTTCATCATGTATTTAACGATGCTTTGCCTAGGTGAACTATCCGTTGCCATGCCGGTTTCCGGTTCGTTTCAGACATATGCGACTAAATTCATCGGTCCTGGAACCGGCTTTGCCATCGGGTGGCTTTACTGGTTAGGTTGGGCCGTTACGGTTGCCTTGGAGTTTTTGGCAGCTGGACAGCTTATGCAAAGATGGTTCCCTGAATCACCTGTTTGGATGTGGTGTGCAATCTTTGCTTTACTCATATTTTTACTGAACGCATTATCAGCAAAGGCATTTGGCGAATCTGAGTTTGTTTTTTCAAGCATAAAAGTATTGGCCATAATCCTGTTTATCGTAGTTGGCGGTGCTGCCATGTTTGGTCTTATTGATATGAAGGGTGGACAAGAAGCACCATTTTTCTCCAACTTTTTCAGTGAAGGCCTCTTCCCGAATGGGATATCGGCCCTTCTAATCACAATGATTACAGTGAATTTTTCCTTCCAGGGCACAGAATTAATCGGAATTGCAGCTGGAGAAAGTGAAAACCCGGAAAAGGTCATACCAAAATCCATCAAACAAACCGTTTGGAGAACCCTTTTCTTCTTCGTTCTTTCTGTTTCTGTTCTTTCAGCGATGATTCCAAGGGAACAGGCAGGAATCGTTGAAAGTCCGTTCGTCGTTGTACTGGATAGTATTGGAGTTCCTTATGCGGCTGACATTATGAACTTCATCATTCTTATAGCGCTTTTGTCCGTTGCAAACTCTGGCCTTTATGCGGCAACGCGTATGCTATACTCGCTTTCTAAGGAAGGCATGGCAAGTCCAAAGCTCGGTATGGTAAATAAGCGAGGAATTCCGCTTAATGCCTTGCTTATCACCCTTGCAATAGCTGGTTTGTCTTTACTTTCAAGTGTAGTAGCCGCCAAAACAGTGTTTGTCTTTCTTCTCTCCCTTGCAGGATTAGGAGCACAAATTGGCTGGATAGCCATCGCTGCTTGTCTTCTTGCTTTCAGAAGATCATATATCCGCAAAGGTGGACAGGTGGAAAACTTGAAATTCAAAGTACCGCTATATCCATTCATCCCCATTCTTGCCTTGATAGCAAACTGCATCGTCATGATCAGTCTAGCATTTGTTCCTGAGCAGCGAATGGCCCTTTATTGCGGGGGAGCGTTCTTCCTTGGTTGTTATGCGGTTTATCACTTTAGAGTGAAGAAAAACAAGAAAGTGGAATCTCCAATGCAGGAGGTTGAATTAACTGCCGGTAAAAAAATGGTCATTTGATCCAAAATTCCGCGGAGTAGAGTAAGTGGTGAAAAGCAATCTTTACAATCCATTAAGATTGCTTTTCAAAGAAGAAATACCCTGGATGTCATCACACCCAGGGTATTTCTTTTATTTAATCACCATTTCCTGAAATAGCTAGCCAATGGTAAACCACTGTATGAATTCTTCCTTTTCCCTTCCAGCTTTTTTAGTTCCTCAAACTATACCCTGTAATATTACGCATATAATAGGAAGTTAAATTTTCAGCTCTATTCAGGCAATAAAAACAAGTATCAAAACAAAAAAATCATCTTAATCGATGATTTTATTTTGTGCATATTCCTTTAATCTAGGCAGGATTGGCTCTAAAATTTCCTTGGCTATGTAATCAGTATCCAATCCAATGAAACGTTCACTTTCCAAGTCGACCGATCTCGCATTTTTCGGGTCATTACAAAAAATAAACGATATGATTCCGTTCTCTTCCGTCATATCTACATATTTAAATGTAATGTCATGTTTAGTAAGACAACTTTCAAACGCAATGCACAATTCATCTATATTTGATTGACTAATAGATGTGAATTTCATATTGATCATCCCCTCCCCCTAAAGGATAGCAAAATATAGCATGAATTTCAAAATGAAATTCATGTCCCATTCTTATGTTCATGATTGACACTTTCGACCAAAGGGAACATGACGAAAAAACTTGTCCTTGTGAATATCACCCTTTGATGCTTTTCGATGATGATTGCGGGTATCGATTTCCACATAAGAAATGAATGTAACGAATCCGATTTCATTCTATTCCCCACCCTTACCCTGATTTAATTTTTTATCTGTCAACAACGATTAATAAGGATTTCCCTAGGCATAACTGCATTTTGTATCGCCGGGATATGCAGTTCCTCATGAATATTCCATGGCCTGTCTCATATCTTTATACAAACACCTTGTTAGGAGTGGGCCAACATGAAGTCTTTTTATAAAGGAACGCTCATATTGATTGTCGCAGCGTTTTTTGGTGAATGTATCGAATTTTTAGTGAACATGCTCCTAGCCAGGGAATTACAGGAAGAGGGCATGGGGCTTTATATGTCCATATTGCCAATTTTCTTTTTGATATATGTGATTGCCAGCCTTGAATTACATATTTCCATTTCAAAATTCGTTGCGGAAAATAAACAGGCAATGCATTATAATCTTATCATTCATGCACTTAAAATGGCTGCAGTCGTCGTATTGGTTATGTGTATAGTCATGCCTTTCATACTTTCCTTCTCATCCATCATGGACAGATACCATCCCTATATTAAATGGCTGCTCATTACATTGATCCCAATAGTTGCCTTTTCATCGATTGCAAGAGGCTATTTCATGGGTGTCCAGCAAATGGGGAAGATTGCCTTATCCAACTTTTTAAAAGATATCATTCAATTCGGTTTGCTTTTCCTCATCTTCAATTTATTTCATTTTAACCAGGAAAAGTCATTATTGATGGCCTTTTTTGTTTTGATTGGCAGTGAGTTCCTCGTTTTTCTTTACTTGATCAATCTTTTGATTCTTCAAATGCGAATCATGAGGCGCGGTACGAACTCGCGGACAACCGGTAAACATGCACGACAAAAGTTATTGGCGGTTTCGCTGCCCACCATGGGGTTAAGGATCTTTCATGCGATAACAAATGCCATCCAACCTTTTTTGATCCATACTGCCCTTCTCTCGGCAGGATTCGGTGCGGTAGTGGCTACAGAGCATTTTGGGATGCTCACTGGAGTTGCGATGACGATTGGCTTCTTTCCAGCCTTTATCGCGCATTCCTTAATGATCATGCTCATTCCGAATGTTTCGAATGCTTACAAGAAGCAGGATAAGGAAAAATTGAGGGTTTTATTGCAAAAATCGATGTCTTTCACCGTTTTGTATGGAGTTCCGGCTGTGATCTTCATTTATTTCTTTGCGGAACCTTTGACCTCCCTCTTTTTTTCTTCAACATCTGCCGCATATTATTTAAAATTATTATGTCCTTACTTCCTTTTTCACTTTTTTGTCATTCCTATGCAAGCCTATCTCATCGGCCTGGGTTTAGTGAAAGATGCTTTCATCCATACCGTATGGTCCCATATTGTTGCCTTTTTAATGATGTATATCCTAGGGTCCCAGGCTTCTCTTAATATGGGAGGAATCATTTTAGGAATGAATACTGGTGCTGTATTATTAACTTTCATGCACTACTTGACCATTTGCAAAAAAATCGGCATAAGCATCTTACTGACGAAATCAAGATCGATATCGATAAAGTGAGGCAGAAACCAGGTTCCTTCCAGCAAAATCCCTTGCTGTTATTGGTATATAAAGATTTAGATGAAAAATATTGAGCCTTTCCCTGTACATATCACCTTCGTTACTGTATATTTCAACATACTTGGGTAATAATCAAGTAAAATGGTTTAAACTAACCATACAATAGTAATGGAGTGATTTCATGAGTAAAGCTAAGGCTAAGAGCGGAACGGGTAAAGGTACGGGCACAGGAACGGGCAAGAAGGGCTGGAATCGTTGGAAAACAAGTGCTAACAAGAAAAAAAACGCCAAACCATATGTAAGTAAAGGCGTCAAACATTCCAAAGACTCAAAAACATCCGGTCATGCTACAGGTGACAAGACAGAAAAATAATTGCTTGTCCTAAAACCCATACAAAATTAATGTTTGTTCCATATTCTCATACAGGGTGTTAAGAGATCTGTATGAGGGAAATGTGTCTTATAGATATACGGGCGATTTCCATATGAATCATAAGAGTACGGCTATTATACATACCATCAAAAAAGACACTCCAAATCCCGGTAGTGTCTTACATTTTTTTAATATTTTCTTTTTATCTAAATTGGCTTTTGGGTTTGATAGCATTGATTTTTTTCGGGGAAAACTCTGTACGGAAGCCGTTAGTGGCTTTTTTTACAGAGTCTGTAACCGAATGTATCGCTTCACCAACATCCTGAGCAGAATCCAATAATGGTTCAACCGTTTTCATTTTAGTTTTTACATCGTCGGTGATTTCATTTGCAGTTTGCAATAGTTGTCTTGATTCGCCGGACAGATCGTGGATGGCATTTCTCACCTCAACCAATGTCTGATTGGCTTCTCCTATCGTGACCATTCCCTTTTGAAGTGTACTGATTAAAAATACGACCAACCAAATGAAGGCTAAAGCGATTGCAGCCACACTATATTGAATAATCAAAATAAAGCTCCCCCTCTAAATTTAAAAGTAGAAACGATTACTTCATATATGTTAGTGGATCCCGGGGTGCCTGTTTTTTATTGATAAATGATACTATTTGATCTTGATTTGAACCCCCTCAGCTTCAGTTCGTGTTGAAGGAGCTCTCGGAGTGGTTAAATCTTTAGGGTGGCCTTCCAAACTGGCTTCTTTCATTGAATGGGTTACATTATGAATCATTTCCCCAACATCTTGAGCGGATTCTAGCAAAGGATCGACATTTTCCATCTTCCCTTTCACATCCGCTGTAATTTGATTGGCAGAGTGGATCAATTGTTTGGACTCATGCGTCAATCCATGTACTGCATTTCTTACCTCTTCCAGTGTCTTATTTGTTTCTTCAAGTGTTCCCATTCCTTTACGCAGCGTCTGGTTGACATTATATATCAAATACACGACGGCTCCGGAGACACTGGCGACACTTAATTTAATAAACATTTTCATATATCCACTCCCTTCATTTAAATTTATGCACTATCCCTTCCATTCATTCCCTAAAGTCCATTCCTTGTCCGGTCACTTTTATAGAAGACTCACCTTATTCTAAAAGACGTTTAAAAGGTAGTTTAAAGGATAATAGTAAGGGAGAGACCATATTAAGGAGGAGAATTGTTCATGTCACATGAGAATTATTCATCTGTTATCCAAACTTTAAATGATTGTATGACCGCGTGTAATCACTGTTACGACGCATGCTTAAATGAAGATCATGTAAACATGATGGTGGAATGCATTCGTTTGGATCGGGAATGTGCGGATATTTGCTCTTATTTAGAACAGGCGATAGGAAGAGGTACGCCGTTTATTTCAGAGTTGGCTGAAGTTTGTGCCAAGATTTGTGAAAGCTGCGGAAACGAATGTAAAAAACACGATCATGAACATTGTCAAAAATGTGCTGAGGCATGCTTGAGATGCGTAGAAGTATGCAGAAAGTTAGCCGCTTGATTTAAGGTATGGCACTAAGCTATTCCCTTTTATTAAACTTCCCCCTTACCTACCCATTCTTTTGTTTAATCCATTAGATATATTCTAGCGAGGTATATGGTGAAATTATTTAATATTTAAATAATGAAATTTTTTAAAATACCCATTACATATATTGAAAACCGCCCTTTTTAGGCACACTAGTATTAAAAACAGGAGGATATTATGACACCTCGGAATATTCCGGCTAAAGATGATTTAGAAGTGAAAGATACCCCCGCTTCACCTGATAAGGAAAGTGAAATAGCCAAACTCAATCGATTATTAGGTGCGGTCATGCGTTATTTATCAGATGATGAGCAAGAAGAAATTGATATAGAGTATCTTCTTGAAAACACTGAAGGGCTGCGGGATTGGTGGAGCGAATATAGGGAGCTTGATCGAAAACGGGTCGAAGAGGAAATTAAAAATTCCCTGACTGATCTAACCCTTGAAGAACTTGAAAACATCCGTGAACAAATCAGCACAAAGGAATAATAAAAAAAATCCCTGCATTGGGATTTAACCTGATCATGCAGGGATTTTTTCTTTCCTTTTATATACAAGAGACTTTAAAAATCATTCCGTTCATGAGGCACCAGAAATCCTTTGATTCAAAGACCACTCAATGAACTTAATTCTAATTGAACGATCATGGAATCAACTAATGCATCCAATGGATTTAAAACTATCTTTCCTGTCTGAAGTTCATATCTCTTTGCTGCTTGGACCATTGATAGTTGAGCCACAGACAGCGGTCTAATTTCGTTATTAAACTGGTAGAGGAAGTTCATGATTTCCTGGTCATATCTCTCTCCCATTCCCTGCATAATGAATTCAAAGGCATTGTAGATGATGATCACTTCAAAATCCACATTCCCATGTTTTTCAGCATGGGCATTTAAGCGTTTGATTGTTCCTTCAACGGTGGCAGGGTTCGTGAATAATATCATTTGCGGTTGCTGCAATTGGCAAATTTGCTTAAAATATGGTTCATCGATTTTAATGATAGGCATGGGTAAGGAAAGTTGTTCTTCGTTTATAAAGGCGATGTAGTTTGTACAGGTTATCAGAATGGCATCCACTTTACATTCGGCTATCCATTCGACTTGTTCTTTAACCCTTTTTTGAGCATCCGAATTCTTAAAATTTTCATCTGTTGACACCCGATGCATCAATCCCGGGTCTACAAAATGAAGCCATTCAATATCAAAATTCGAGAATGCGGTTTCTATGTATTCTATATTTGTATAGTGCGCATGCAAACAGCCTATCTTTTTTTTCATAAATCTCCCGCTTTCATCAGTAAGTATTCTGATTATTCTAACACAAAAAGCGGCGTTACATTGACCGCTAGCGGCAAAAAAGATTATTAGCCATAGCCCTCCTGCCATTATCGGGGGTAAAAAGACTGCTTCTTGTAATCAGAATGCTCAGTTGGTATGAATCCGGCTCTTGAACATATATTTATCAAGGCGATAGCAAGAGGAGGAAAATGGAACTTCAGTAACCGAATCGCTTCTCAATTCAAGTAAAGCAAGCATTTGTTTTGAAAAGATTAACAAAAAGGGAGAATCAAACCGTAATGGTCAGTTAAAAATCATAATATTGGAGAGTGTTCACCATTCTTTATCTAATTGCGATCCTTTTCCCTCCATTGGCCGTATTTATTTGCCGGTAAACCCATTCAGGCTGTGCTTAATTTGGTCCTCACACTATTCTTTTATGTCCCTGGTTTAATTCATGCAATCTTAGTGGTGCATGATAAGAAAGCTGATAAACGAATGAAACAGCAAGCAGCTCTTATTGCTAAATCGAAATAAACGACTTAAAGATTTACACACAACCAACAATAACCCGAATAACGACACCAAGGTGCACTTTATTCGGGTTATTACCCTTCAAAGGAATTCGATTAATTGAATCTGTGCGTCTTCCTAACCCCTCTATGATAACAAGCATCACAAATATGGAAACGTGAGTCATCCGGCAGCCTTTTTCCACAGCGCTTGCATTTTTTTTGATAATTCAACATTTCGTCTTTTAACTGATCATGAACGCCATCACTGATTTCTTCACGGATACGCTCCCAATAAACAGCTTCCGTCCGTTTACCCATCCGATATAAAAATAATAGATGAAGACCTATCGCTTTATAAGATAGCTCCAATTCCTCCAGATTTCTAGTCTTGATGACCGGTTCAGGAAGGTCACTGCTCTCGGCAATCGCTTCGACGGTTTCCAGCCACTGTCTGATCAGACTTGGTTCTTTTGCCGAAAAAGGAATATGCAGGAAACCATATAAATCCATTAAAGAAAAACGCGCTTCGATTTCAGTATCCCGTATCAGTTCGTAAAGCTCCCTTTCTTCCGATAGCGATGCCTTTTTCGTGCCTTTAGGAGGCTCAAACCTCTCCCACATTTCGAAAAATGTCCCTAAGTTCCGGTAATATTTTTGAAAACGTTCAAATACAGCTGAGGTTGGGGCGATAGTGAAGGTTTGAACTGGCTCATCTACCTGTTCCAGCAACTTATTCATGATTTTGATGTCAGCTGTAAATGCTACCTTGCCAGTGTCGTAAATCCCTTTTCTACCGGCTCGACCAGCGATTTGTTTGACTTCTTGAGAAGTCAATCTTCTTCTTCGTGTCCCGTCGAATTTTTCATTTTCAAGAAAGACGATGCGGCGTATCGGCAAGTTCAATCCCATTCCAATCGCATCGGTGGCAACGACAACTGATGTATCACCGCGATTGAATAGCTCTATTTGCCGTTTTCTATTTTCAGGAGGCATACTGCCGTATATCATGCTGACATTATATCCACTCTCTTTTAGCCGGGACGCGGTTTCCAGTACCTGCCTTCTCGAAAAACAAATGAGGGCATCCCCTTTTTTTGTATACTTCAGTCCAAACTCCCTTTGTTCTACCTCGAGCGGAATTTCCCGTCTGTATTCGTGAAGTTCTAAATCAGCTTCATTCAATAGATTCAGAAGCATCATTTTGATATTCTTGCTCCCGATTATGTGTACTTCTTTCGCATTAGCTTGCGTGATTGCCCTAAACCATGAAAAGCCTCGATCTTTATCGGCAATCATTTGGGCTTCATCTATGACGATTACTTCATGGTAGTCTTTTTCATGAAACATTTCAACGGTGCTGGAGACATGTTTAGCACCCTCAACTGCCTTTTCTTCTTCACCGGTTTTTAATGAACAAGGTACACCGTCCGCATTTAATTTATCAAACACTTCAAGGGCAAGCAGTCTAAGAGGAGCTAGATACAAACCGCTTTCCGCATCTTTCATTTTTTCCAGGGCCTTATGCGTCTTGCCGGTATTGGTTTCTCCGATATGCAAAACATATCTAACTTTTTTCCCTAATGATGGAGTATAGGCCTTACCGATGATGTCATCGATCATCCTTTGCTCTTCTGCCCGCTTCTTGGCTTGCTCTGCCAATACTTCAGCTTTTCTTCTTTCTCTGTTCTCCACATCTTTTTCAAATATTTCTTCGTGCAATGTTTCATTAAAAGGAATTCCTTCAAGGTTCACTAAATCAGAAAGGTATTCTTCCTGAAGTTCATCAAAACAGGACTGAGACAAATCGGCCAATTCATCGCTTAGTATACCTTGAAGGGCCTCACCCGTCAGCCTTTCCCCATATGACTCCAAAAAATCATGATGGAGTGCAGCAGGTAAATGGTTCAAGTATTTGTCAGGAGCTAATTTCCTTATGAAATCCGAAACTAATCTTTCATACCTGTAGAAGTAATTTTCATATTCATAACGGTTCCTTCCCCAACCGATTAACGAGTGAATATCGCCTGTCAGCTCTTCAAAAAAATCAGTGACCATTAGGTATTCGGCAGCTTGAAAGCCCCCCTCTTCAACCAACTGTTCTTCAAGCAAGTATGGATCGACATATTGGAATTTAGGTTTATTCTTAAGATCTTTTGTCAAAATTCCAGCAATATAATACCTGACATGTAAATATAAAGGAAGTGAGTTTTTTTCAAAAAATGTATTGGCCTCTTCTTGCAGCCTTGCGCGTATCTTCCAACGCTGCTTGGCAAGCCGCTGTTCTTCTTGTCGCCTAAAGAATTTTTCCCTTGCATTTTGATATCTCTTTTCCCAATCTTGTTGATTATCAGCAAAGGTTTTTTTAATCCACGTTAAGCCATCGAACGGGCGATACTTCTTTAATTCGTTCCGGAACATGCTATTGATCAGCTTATGATCTGAACCTTCCGTTACAAATCCCCTTTCGCTTAAAAACGCCTTTTTTTCCTTTCTGGGCACATCGTTTGATGCTTTATTTAACCAAACATTTATCCAAATTTGCTCAATAAAAGACGTCCTGTCTGATATATATGCTGAATAAGAAGGCATTGTCTCTTGATTCTCTAAATACAAATCCAGATCCTGGATTATTTTTTCCTTTGTATTCTCTATAGCAATAGGATATATACTTTCTAATTTTCCCATAATGATCCCCTTTTGAATTATCCAATATGTACTTTATTACTTCCTTTTATCCTCCCCAAATTTTTTTTATAAATGAGCCAGATACTCATGAGAAGGTGCAGAAATGCCAAGTTGTTTTACCTACGTACTCTCCAGAAGAAAATATGAATAAGATACCAAATATGTACATCAAAGGTACTCTTACCATTTCATTTACAGTATAATGCATGATACATACTGATTGACTTAGACTTTTATGGGATTATGAAGTGATGCAAATCCCGGAAATCGAGAAACGGATACTCAGGTTTAGATATTTGGTAATCAGGCAAATAAAAATTAAATGATATTAAAAAAAGCCGAAAAATAAAATAAAGGTCAATTCTTCAACTTACTCGATTATTCATTGATAAAACGAATCCAACCCCTTAATTGAGTTTAGTGGAAATCCGCACAACTGTCACCGTATTTAGATTCCGCTTTTGTGCTTTTGTCGTTCAAAATGAGAAAAAACATCCGGAAATCTAAAAAGACTATAGATAAAAGAGGAGCCTGAGAATGATTCAGCAAGATATCAACTATTATAAAAATTTCGATTCTATCGCTAAATAAGTATTAGCACTTTTAGCTCAAACCATTGAGGTCAAAACTTTATTCCTTTCAATATTGAATCCCATACAGAGTTTTATGATCAAATCCTTCAATAGAAATGCAAAGTTAATTTGTGAAGGTGACATCCTTCCTTATATTATGGTTTATTGCAATTTAGTTGTTGAGAATGGCTTGGAACCACTCGTTATCCAGAATTTGAGGGAACATGTATTGACAAGTGGCCACCCCGCAACGAAGTTTATAGGGAATGGGTGTTTTATGGGAGCTCCCCTAATAAATGAGGGTGAAATCATTGGGACATTATGTGCATTCTACATTAAACCTCATGTTTTTAAAGAATATGATTTGATACTCATTAAGTCTTTGGCAGCTTTGATGAGTCATACAATCATTCTTGAAAAAGGGATTATCAGTGATCCTTTGTCAGGTCTTTATAATCGGCACTTCATTTATAATTATTTTGATTATCATAAAGTTAAAACAAACATGAAATGGCCCTTCTTTACGTCGATCTTGATCATTTTAAATTTTTCAATGATTCCTTTGGTCATGATACTGGTGACGATGTTATTAAAAAGGCAGCGGAATGTTTTTTGCAATCCGTCCCTGAAGGTAGTCATGTGGCTCGAATCGGTGGTGATGAATTCATTGTATTATTACATCCATCTCATTGTGAGGATTTAATGAAAAGAACTCAGCTAAACTGAATTATTATTGAACCATTTATCACCATGCCCATTCACGTTAATGGAAATGATCATTTGGTATCAGCTAGCATAGGAATAAGCTTTTATCCTCAAAATGGTACGGAAATGGAGTCACTTTTGAAAAAAGCGGACCGTTCCATGTATAAGGCAAAAGAGTCTGGCCGTAGGAATATTCAATACTCCCACAAACTGTGATTGTCCTGAAAATAAAAAAACCAGTTCTCCTTAGAGACTGGCTTTCTTTTATCTTAAAAAAATCCAACGTTTAGCTTTCAGCTTTTGCAAAAGCTTGAGCAAATCAGCGTTTCCCTTATGTATCCGTTTCTCGGATGGTGAAGCGGAGGGGACCGGGATGTTAACTCTCTCGGGTTTTTTGTTCATATTCTGAAAGACCCTTCCTATTCTTTGATTTTGAATAGTATATGCGGGTTTTCCATTAAATATCATAAGGAAAGGAAAAACCTCTGCCCTTCCTTATAAAACGTTTTTTAACCGGCTGAAGCGTGCAGCTTTTTCTTTTTGTTTCAGGATAATGCGTTCGTTCTGTTTCATCACTTTTTTAGTGTGGGGACTTAAACCTACATCGGGTATGTTTACCTGTGGTTTGATTACGGCAACTGACACGTCTCCATCAAAATACTTACAGGCTGCAAAGCCATTTTTTCTTCATCATTATAATACGTATCTTCTCTTTCCAATGTAGCACGAATGGTACTGCCATTCAAGTTCGGATGCCCATTTATCACCAATTGCTTGTCCTGTTCCGTTTTGAATGGGAGGATTTTCACGTTCATCCCTTCCTTTGCTGCATACGCTTGTAGGAGAATGCTCAAATAAGCCAAATATTCCTTATTCGTTTGATAATACTCAGGTATTCCTTCTTTTTTTAGGAGATGAAACATATTCTTGACCTTTTCCCTATTATCCGTTAAAAGTTTATCACTTTCTGCAACGGCTTTTGTTGCATAGGACAGCTCGTTATCGCCAATCTTGGATATATACATGCTCAAGAATACAAACATATCAATCAGGATGAATACGATAGCCATAATCAAGAAATTTTTCCACTCATTAAAAATGCTCATCGGATAGAAATTCCAATAAATCAATGCTCCCAGTATAAAAATGATATACCAGGTTTTTCGAATCGCTTCAATCCTTTTACTCACCTTGTCTTTATATTTCCAAGAAAGAATGACATAGGCTAATAAAGCAATAAATACTACCCATACAAAGACTCTGAAAAACATTAACAATCGATTTATCACCCTACCCTTCGGCTGCTACATTCCTTATCCCGCTCTCTATATTATCCATTATGTATACCTCTATTCCCTGCCTAAGACGGGTGAAACTTAAACACTTGTCATAAGTTTTCACTAGATGAAAAAACGGTCATCCCAAAGTGAGTTTACAGTTAATGAATCTTATTTCTCACCATTCATCGCCTTTTCTCAGAAGGGTATATCGTTATCATTTTTCTTGTGGGGCATCATAGTAAATAACCTTATATATTCTGTGATATGCTATGTTTTAAGAAAAGGTCTGATTAATACGGGAGGAACCTATCATGCTGATAATTATTAAGATCACCATCTCTTCTTTTATATTATTGTTACTTTTCCTAAACCTCTATCCTCCACTTGGTAGACGGACAAATAAAGAAAAACTGAGAAGTTTCACTACAAAAGAGAATTTTGCCAAGGGAAAATTCCAAAATCAGATTCCTGCCAGTCAAGCGATGAGCCTTAAACATACTGGTTCCATTTTACGTGATTACATAAAAGCTAATCCAAAACGGAGGCCCGACCGTCCAATCGTAATTGGAACAAAAGAACCTGTATCTGCGAATTCCAATATAATCACCTGGTTTGGTCATTCTGCATTCATGTTGGAGTTAGATGGGAAAACCATTTTAGTCGATCCCATGTTTGGGAAAGCACCCACTCCCTTTCCTTCGTTTGGAAACAAGCGCTTTAGCGGGGAGTTGCCTATCGATTTGGATATGCTGCCTCCTATCGATGTCGTCCTGCTCTCACATGATCACTACGATCATCTGGATTATTTCTCAATAAAGAAATTGAAGGATAAGGTCAGTCAGTTCATAGTCCCACTCGGAGTCGGTGGACATCTTGAAAGATGGGGCGTTAAACAAGAACTGATTCAGGAACATAATTGGTGGGATGAAGTTTCATTCAAGGAATTGCAATTTGTTTGTACCCCTGCAAGGCATTTTTCTGGAAGAAGTTTACGCGATGGCAATACGACACTATGGTGTTCTTGGGTAATTAAAGGCAAACAAGAAAAGGTATTTTTCAGCGGCGATAGTGGCTATGGCAGACATTTTAAAGAAATCGGCGAAAAATACGGACCTTTTGATATGACTTTAATGGAATGCGGCCAATATGATGAGCGCTGGTCAACCATCCATATGATTCCAGAAGAAACTGTTCAAGCACACATCGACGTACAAGGACAACGGATGATCCCCATTCATTGGGCTGGTTTCACATTGTCTTTTCATGACTGGACAGATCCGATAGAACGGGTAACCAAAGCGGCCAATGATCTTGGCGTCCAGGTCTGCACACCTCAAATAGGCGAACCAGTAGTGATTGCTTCAACAGATTTCCCTCAAACTATATGGTGGAAATGAAAATGGTCCATTCCTAATGGGATGGACCATCCAGTTTGTAGACAAAAGGGGTTCAGAATTAAAAAATTCTGAACCCCTTTTGAAATTCCCTTTGAATTTTCGCCTAAAGTTAAGAGATTGGGGCTCTACGAGCCCACTATGTTAGGCCATTTTTGGACCTCGCCATGTCCAATTGGCCATCTTCTTTAAATTAATGGCAGCGAAAGTAAGCATCGCCTGCATCGACAATTTTTTAAGTCCCCTTAAAGTAGTCCAACGCATACCATGCTTTTCTTTTGCATCTGCGAATACACGCTCAATCGTTTCTTTACGTTTTGCATATATAGGTTTTACATCTTGATGATGACGCAGATGATCTGCTTCTTCCACATGTGTTTGCCAGATATGCCGTGTCACCACTTTTTGACAGTCTTTGCTTTCTGTACACCGAGATAAAAATGAGCATGTTGCACAAATTTGTTTTGGCGATTTGTACTCGCGATAGCCCTCTTTATTTGTTGTTGAGTACTTTAAAGTTTCGCCCGAAGGGCAAAGGTAACAATCAAAATGTTCATCGTATACATAGTCCTGTTTGCGGAAAAATCCTTCTTTGGTGCGAGGACGTGTATAAGGTAAAGCCGGTATGATTTCTTTGTTAAATAGGTAGCTTGTAATCGCTGGTGTTTTATAAGCTGCATCTGCGGCAACGGCTTCCGGTTTTCCAACTTTCTCAATCACTTGTTCAACTAGTGGCTCTAGGATCTGACTGTCATGTGTATTTCCAGGTGTTACAATCGTTCCCAATACAAAACCGTTGCGGTCTGCGGCCGCGTGGAATGAATAGGCAAACTGTTTTGTTCGTTCATCTTTCACATAGTAGCCACTCTCAGAATCCGTTGTACTTTCTTTAATCTCTTTGGTCTCTTCTTTATCAAATTTATCTGGTGGAAAAGGCTTTTTTCCATGGTTTTCACGATCTTGATTTGAAGACGTCCTTGATACGCTCGTGTTCTTTACGAACGATTTTCTTTTCAAATTTCCGTTTATTCGCACTGGCTTTCACATGTGTGGAATCCACGAAAACGTGTTCAGCACTTATTAACTTTTTATTAGCAGCTGTCATTAAAATGCGATAGAAAATCTGTTCAAATAGGTCTGTATCTTTAAAGCGTCGCTCATAATTTTTCCCGAACGTAGAGAAATGAGGTACTTTATCATGGAAACCATAGCCTAAGAACCAACGGTAAGCCATATTGGTTTCAACTTCTTCAATCGTTTTACGCATGGAACGAATACCGAAGGTATATTGAATGAAAGTCAGTTTAACTAAAATAACTGGATCAATACTTGGGCGTCCTACCTCTGAATACATATCTTTCACCAAGTCATAAATGAAAGTGAAGTCAATGGCAGCCTCCATTTTACGAACCAAATGGTTCGGTGGCACCAATTGATCTAAAGTAATCATTTCAAGTTGATCTCGCTGAATAGAATCATGTTTAGAAAGCATCCTCATCACCTCAAGTTTTAATACTTCTATTCTAAAACAAAAATGACTCCAGGCAAAAGTGTTCTATCTAAAAGGTAAGACAAAGTTGATTGGAACGGAAGGTACGAGACTCCTGCGGGAAAAGCGCGTCTAGGGGAGACCCCGCAGGCGAAAGCCGAGGAGGCTCCCCGACCGCCCGCGGAAAGCGAGTGCCTGGAGTGGAAATCAACGTCCAAATTGTACAAGCCATAAAAATAGACAAACTCGATTTTCATCGAGTTTGTCTACAGTCTGAATGGTCCATTCCTAATGGGATGGACCATCTTTATTCATTTCACATTTTCCCCTTCATTATATTCAAGATTCACTTTTATTGAATGCTCTTTTTTCACTCCAAAATAATTCGTGCCTATTACACCTAAAATGATTAGTATCGACCCCAATATATCGTAGATTGTAATCTTTTCATTTAGAATGAGAGCTCCTGCTGCAATCGTGACAACAGTGGAAAGATTTGCAAACACACTCATTTGGGACGCTTTGATTCTAGATAAAATCGTATTGGATAATAACGAGGTGACCAATGATGCCAATATTCCCAAATACAAAATGGAACTGATGAATTCCATGCTCGACCATGGTGTAAAGAATTCCGCCATCGATCCTTGTTTTAAATGGGTAACGAGTGCGGCCACGTTAAAAATGACAAAGCCTGTTCCCATCATGAAAAAGGACATTTCACCTGGTGTATGGTCCTTGGCAAGTGAACGGGTCATCGTTGTATAACAGGCAGTCGCAATACAGGATAGCAAGATCAACAGCATCCCAAGCATGTCGGAAAAATTGATGGTGCTTCCTTTCATCACAAAAATGAAAATGACCCCAACTACCGACAAAACAATCGAAAGCTTTTGATATAAAGATGTTTTCTCCTTCAGGAAATATCCAGCTATCATCAAGGTTAGAATTGGGGTGACGGCAGACAGAATTCCAGCATCGGTGGATTGCGAATACTTAAGTCCGAAAGCTTGAAAGGCAAAGAAAAGAGTTGGGAACAATAAGGATAGCGGGACCAGATTTTTAAACGACTCCCAGGAATAGTTCACCTTAATGACTTTAACGGCAACCAGGAATAAAATGATGACGAAAGAAACCGTGAACCGGAACGCCAAAGTATCAAGCGGATTCGATTCTGCAATCGCCATTTTCGTAAATAAGAAAGATAGGCCGACAATACTTGAATGAAATAACGCTAACGTGTATGCAAATGTTCGGGATTTCATGGCTGCAACTCCTCAACTAGATTACTATATTCCTATTTAGGTATAGTACCCTTTGCATCTGTATTGCAATCCAAGTTAGAGTTAAAAATTCAGGTCTTTTTTTGGGTATATAACGTATTGGAAATTTCAAAAAAGACAACAAGGTTTAGAACACAGGAGAACATAAAATGGATTACTCCCATTTTTAATATTCGCTAGCTAGAAATTATAATATTAAATTGATGAATATGAATGAATTTTGTGCTATGCAAGTTAAAGCCTATTACAATAATGTATGGTTGAATTAAACCTGAATGCATCATATCGTAAAAAAGCAATAATTATTAATCGACAATGACAGAGTTTTTTGGATAAGTTTCTTCTAATTCAATGCTATTGTAGGCAATTGGTTCTTCAAAAGTTGTCTGTGCTTTCTGTTTTCTTTTCAAATACATACTAATTGCATAAGTAACTGTGAAGTTAATCAATAAAGCAATTAAACCAATATTAATATTAAAGAAATTCACCTGTGCTAAATGCATACATATGGCGAACAGATCCCCTGTAATGAGGCCTGCTGCAATACCCGCAGGTCTTATTGATCGGAAAAAGAAAATTGATAATAATCCAGGCAGGAATTGCCCAAATCCATAATATGCTGTGTTAATCAAATTCAGCATCAAGCTTGGCGCCAACAATGTTAACCCCATCGAACACAACAGATAGAGAAGAACAATAATTTGGACCCATTTTCTCTGAGATTTTTCAGGAACATTACTTAATAAATTCCTGGAAACTAAACCTCCAACTGCCAAACTAGTTACAGCAAGTACTAAAATACCTGAAAGAGCTGCTCCAGCAGCTACTAAACCTACTGCCCAAGGAGGAAGGATGCTTGTAACTGTTGCCATGAAGGCATGGTTGGGATTATCTAAATTAGGTATTGAAACAAGAGCAAAATATGAAGCTAGAATGAGAAAAGGATACATCAACATGTACAATGGCATAAATCTTTGAGTTCGCTTAATCGTTCCTTCTGACTTACTAGTGAATACGACAGCAACAATGATCGGCATGCAATAGAAGGCTAATGATTGAAAAAATATAGTGGTCATACTAAAAATGACATCTTCTGATTTGTCTATCGTAACCAACGCCCCATGTTGCTTCGCCAAATTGAATAGGTTTGACATTCCATTTATTTCTTTTATAACCACTAACCCAGTGATTATGATTGCTAGAAGCATAATTATATCTTTAAGGATAGATATGAAGGCTGGAGCTTTCACACCAGAAATCGATATATAAATAAATGCTAAACACCCTGAAACAAAGACTGACAGTGTTGGAGATAAATTAAAACCTAGGGCGTTAAGCGCAACGACGAGTCCCTCAAATTGCAACTGTCCCCAAGGGATCATGAAGAGTAATGCGGAAATTGCCACTACTAGTTCTAATCCTCTATGGGAATAATGCCCTTTGAAAATATCCGGAAGAGTCATTGCTCCATATTTTTTCCCAGCTCTCCAAATTAAAGGAGCTATATAATATCCAATGGGGTAAGCAAGGAGTATATAACCTAGAAACCAGATGCCATATCCCGGACCTTTGGCGTATATTCCTCCTGGAAATCCAATCATCGTTCCTATACTATAAATTTCACCTACAGCGAGGAAGAATAGCAATATTCCACTGAATGATCTGCCCCCAACTAAATATTCCTCAACACCAATTTTCCCTCTTCCACCTCGACTGTTCAATGCTATTCCAATTGATAAGAGTATAATAGATCCAAACACAATCGCCGCCATTATCCATTCCTCCTTATCTACCCCATCTTTTCATTTTTATATTGATGACGATCATAAATATGCCAAGATATACAAAGACAAAGGCTAGTTAGTGGAAACCACATAAACACCCAAAAATAAAGGATGGGTATTCCCAGTACACTAAAATCAAGTTTCGCAATAAAAGGGACTATACCGATAATGGATATATACGGAATTACCACACCAATGAATATACCAGCTAATTTTCGGCGAGACATAATTCTCTCCACCTTTCCTTTTATTAGGTTATTAATAATGCGATACCTATCGCATTATTTACTTAATTACTAAGTGGGAAGCATTTTTTTAAAACTTAGTTTCAATATATTAAACTCCAATCCTTCTGGTATACAACAATACCATCCACAATAGTGGCAAGAACCGGAATATCCTTAATTTCTAATGGGTCGACCTTCAATGGATCTTCTGAAAGAATAACAAAGTCCGCTCTCTTTCCAATTTCAATACTTCCGGTATTCCGTTCATCAAAATTAAGTTCCGCTCCCCATATCGTCATTGACCGCAGTGCACTCTCTACGTCTATCCTTTGTTCCGGCCCTAATACTTCCCCTCCCATTGTAATGCGATTAACTGCAGCCCAAACTGAAAATAATGGTGAGATAGGTGTTACTGGACAATCAGAATGCAAAGTAAATAGTAAGTTATTATGAAGTGCGTCTCTTAAGGGGTTCATTACGTTGGCTCTTTCAGGTCCAAGAAACATTTTTTTATGCCTATCACCCCAATAATAAACGTGATTAATGAAAAATGAACCTGCTACGCCAAGCTTTATCATTCGTTCTAAATCGTATTTCGTCACGGTTTGCAAATGCTCAATTCGATAGCGGTGATCTATACGTGGATTTTTTTTCAATGCAAATTCATAAGCATCTAAAATGGAGCCAATGGCCCTGTCGCCGTTTCCATGTGTTGTTATGCGAAAACCCCTTTTGTTTAAATCAAGAATTTCTTCATTGAATTCATTTTGTTCATGTAATAATTCACCGGAAACACTTGGTTTAGAATGGTATGGCTGCCGCAATGCTGCTGTTAATCCTTGAATTGACCCATCTTGAAACAACTTAGCACTATCCAGACGAGCACGCCCGTAAGATTTTTCAATAATTTCCATATTAAGTTCACTAGCTGTATATTTTCCTAATTCATTTCCTTCCCGTAGGAGATTGTGCATGATCATTAATTGCATCCGCAATGGATTTTTTCTTTCTGCCATTGCTTGAATATGGGCTTCTAGTTCAACTATGCCCATATTCAACCCTACACCGGCATCAGTATTTGTAGTGATGCCTTTTTCTAAGTACTCCTTCGAGCCTTCGCTTAATAGTGAAATTAATAAACCCACAGAGGGTGCCGGGATCTTCGTTTCAACCAAATTCATGGCAGGCAGCTCATATAAAATACCATTCAGCCGTCCTGAACTATCCCGGCCTAGATGTCCACCAGGAGGGTCCAAAACAGTTTCATCAATTCCTGCCATTTTAAGAGCTGCAGAGTTTACCACTCCGAAGTGTGCGGAAACATGCCTGATAAAAACGGGATGAGCTGGTACAACTGCATCCAATTCAGCCCGGGTTGGATGCCTTTGTTCTTTTAATAGAGTATCATCATACCCAAAACCTAAAATCCAATTCCCTTTTTCAGTTTGTTCAGCCATAGAAAGAAGGCGGGCTTGTATTTCTTCAATGTTTTGGTTAAAGGGTGAGCTGCAGTTTGCTTGTTTTCGAAACTGGGAATACATCAATAAATGGTTGTGGGTGTCGATAAAGCCAGGAAGCAATGTTGCGCCTTTTAAATTGATAACTTGTGTCCGGCTGGTATATTCAATGGACACGCGAGGTGGTTCCGATTCAATCCAGACTCCTATGATGATTCCATTACTTACTGCTACAGAACCTCCAATTCGACTTTTTTTATCTAATGTCAAAACGTTTGCGTTCGTTATCAAGAGATCCACGTGAACCATAAAAATGCCTCCTTTAAAGAGTTATTCAGAATTAAATAGTGATAAAAGAAGTACTTTCGTTTCCACATTTATTTAAACGTTAAATTTTCTCTTTTATCTTTCGAAAATAGTTCATAATCCGCTCATCAGAAATTAGGTGTAATACCACTCCTCCACTATACGTAATGACACCTCAGGTATAAAAACTCGTCATAACGTCAGTACCACTTCATAATGAATGATACACACAGCGTTTAAAAAAGTCAATCAAAAGTCAGAATATTCCGCCATATATATTTTAATCTTATCCTGCTTAAACTCTATAAGTGTAAGATGGTTAATCTATAATTTATAACTTCTATCTAAATAAATAGAAGGACACCAGATCAGCACAAACGACCTTATAACAATATCCTTTTAGTGAAGGATCATTTTCATGCTTAACAGTGATGCTCCAGTTAACATTAGTTAGTAACAACTCTGTAAAGTATGATCATTTATAGTTTCATATATGATAAAATTCAACGAGGAAGCGAGGTGTACATATATGTTAGTTACTACTGTAATTTTCCTTATGGCTGGTTTAGCGGAAATTGGTGGCGGCTACCTTATTTGGCTTTGGTTAAGAGAAGGTAAATCCATTTATCTAGGTTTAGCCGGAGGTTTCGGGTTGGTGTTATACGGCATCATTGCAACTTTCCAAACGTTCCCTAGCTTTGGACGTGTATATGCTGCATATGGCGGGGTTTTCATTGTTTTATCGGTTTTATGGGGATGGTGCATCGATAAGAAAACCCCTGATTTATATGATTGGATTGGAGCTGTAATCTGTTTGGTCGGGGTTTCGGTCATTATATGGGGCCCTAGACAGTAAAAGAAATTAAAGGGCATAAGTCCCTTTATTTCTTTTGCCAAATTCTCCACTTGTTGTTTGGTCAATCTTCGTCTGAACATTTTAATAAAGTGATTCAGCTAGGCTGTACATTATATCAATTTCTTTTCCTGCCTGTTTGCGGTCATATTGCTGAAATTATCCTGAATGAAACAAATCGCCAATTCTGCCGATACCCAATGCCGACACCTGTAGAATGGATTCCATTTGGATAATACTAGGATACATATGCATTCGTTACGATTTGTGTACCTGTTGTCGTACCTCCTGCAATGGCAAATCAGTATATAAAGCATGATCATGTTTGGCTTGAAGCTCAGCATCGTAAGGGTAATGAATCCAATGACCAAGAAAGTAACCAGAATCCTGGAACCATATCTATCTGCAAGCTTCCCTCCAACGATAGCTCCAAAAACTGCTCCAAGGTTCAATACGACTAAGAATGTCAGGCTTGAATCTAATTCATATCCTGCCCCTCCCATGATTTTTGGAAGCCATGTACTATAGCCATACATTACGAACAAACACATGAAAAATGAAATCCAGAACATAAGGGTGCTTAGAGTCCTCCCATTTTTGAATAACTGTTTTACTGGAAACCCTTTCATTTCACTTTTGAGTTGCTCCTGAAGGACATAATGATCAATCATGGTGTATTGCCCGTCTACATTTACTTGATTCAGAACGTTCACCAATTTGCTTTTCTTGTTTTTGTCATGAAATAATTTATTGACTCGGGCAACAATTTATATAATATGGGCATGAAGATTAATGGGAGCGCACCAAGCCAACCACTGCCCGCCAACCAAAGTTCGGCATGACTCCTCCCAAGCCTAGTCCTGCAATAAAACGTTGTATTCCAAAAGAAGTTGGCTCAGCGGCAAAACCTGAAGTAAATGTAAATACGGAAAAAATGACCGTACAAATCAAAATGACTTTCTTTCTGCCGACTTTATCGGCCATCGGTCCAAATACCATCGCTCCTATCATCATTCCAAACAAAGCATAGCTGCTGAATAACCCTGCCTCTACAGCAGTTATCCTCCACTCCGCCATCAAAGATGGCAGGATTGTCCCAAGCATGAACATATCATACCCGTCACAGATGATGATAAAGATACAGCATAATGAAATTTGTAAATGAAAGCGGTTAAATTTTTGTTCGTCCATCAATTCGGACACTTGGATCGTGCGCATTTCCTTCCCCTCTTTCTGCTTTTCCTTTTGACGAATTCTTAAGGATGTCTCTATTTTTTTAATGACAACTGATATTGTAGTCACAAAGACGAATTATACATATATAGAACTAAGTTCACTATATATTAACCTATTTTTTAGAATATTGTCAATAATCAAAGTCGATTAGCCCAATTAATCAACAAAAAAACCCTCTTATCAAAGAGGGCTTCAGATTTAAACAAACTCGCGAAAAGCCAGCTTACCTACAATTTTTTTCTTCATAACGTTTCAGTTGATTTCAGAAATACGCTCCCTTTCCGCCGACTGACTGCCAAGCCTCCTCGCAGCAAGCGTCTGCGGGGTCTCGGCAAGCCAGTTATTCGGCAGGAGTGTCGCATATTTCTTCAATCTAGTGAGGGCTTCATCTATAGAAAAGTAAAAATACATGAAGGACAACCTAGTTTTATTTTTATACTTGGGTAATAATTCCTTCGATAAAATCGTGAAAGGGATTCGGGATGAGACCATTCCGAACCCCTTTTGTCAACAAACTAAGCCCTCTTTGATAAGAGGGCTCTTAATAAGTATAAGGATTAAGCTTCCAAGGCTTCTTTACGCTTTCTTTTCCTTGATTCTGTTATTAAATCATAACCAAGATAAAGGATGATGGCTCCGCCTAACAATTTAACATATAACGGAATGTCCGCTACAAAGAAATAAATCATAGAGAATAATGTCCCTATAATGCTTAACCAAAAAATTACATGTTTTAAAATTTTCAAAGTAAGACTCCTCACAAAAGATGAGATTAATTTCTAGTTCGCTCCATATCAAGGAGGAATTAATTATCCGTACCATCATTCTAACATTTTTTCTTTATATTAAGAGTGACTCGTATTGCGAAATTATGTACATTTAAGCAACTTTTCTCAAGAATAGGTCAAGCCAAGCAATTCCCGGAGAATCTTTACGCTAATTCTTGTCAATTTGCAGTTTTCACATAGACCCATTACTACGGCAAAAAAGGCCAATAAAACAAATATGCATGAAATGGCAGCTAGGGTATCCCAGCACTGCATTTCATGCATTTAGTTTCACAAGACGTTCATTTTATTGGATTCTACAACCACTTCTTCAGTTGGTTCCGAATGATCATGTTTATAATAAGCCATTTTAGCTGGAACGAATGATAAGGCAACCGCGGCAATGAGACCCGGAATGGCGAAGGCAATGAAATTCATTTGGATGGGTAGCGAGATTGATAATAAGAATCCGCCTAGTATGGGTCCGAGCATACCTCCGATCCTTCCGATTCCAGATGCCACCCCTAATGCCGTCGATCTCATATTTGGTGGGTAGTACTGGGAGACATAGGCTTGTACAAGGTTTTGGGCACCAATGGTGCAGGCTCCTGCAATCGCTACCAATGTGTATATCACAAAGGAGCTTCCTCCCATTCCCAATAGCGTCAAACTGACTGCGCCAAGCGCATACAGCGGCACAAGCATTTTCTTGGATCCGTAACGGTCACAAAGTTTAGCGATGATAAGCGTGCCTACTATAGCGCCACCTTGAAGAACGATCAAGAAACCTAAGCTTGAATTCAGTGCATACCCTGCCTCGATCATTAACTTTGGTAGCCATGTATTCAATCCATATACCATCAACAGGCACATGAAAAAGGCGATCCAGAACATCAGTGTGCTTAGAGCACGGGAATCCTTAAACAATCCTAGAATTGGCATATTCGTATCTGTTTTTTTCACTCTTCAACAATTTCATCCTTGATGTCGAATTTACTTTCCGGACTGACCTTGGATAATATCCTGATCAATTCTTCTTTTCTGCCAATTCTGATCAGATGCGTCGAAGCCTCTGGTAAACGCTTCATCATGAAGGGTAAAAATAACAGTGGTATTCCTGCAAACCAGAATATTGATTCCCAGCCTAGTGAAGGCATAAGCAAGATACCAAGTATAGGGGCAAGCATCCCTCCGAATGAGTAACCGCACAAAACGATTGAAACGACCATGCTCCGCATCGTTTTTGGTGCATAGTCCGTCAATAAGGCAATGACGTTCGGCATGATTCCCCCTAGCCCTAATCCCGCTAGAAATCGGAAAGTCGAAAACATGGTAGGCGTGTTCGCAAATCCACATAATAGCGTAAATAAACTAAATAAAATCAGTGAAATCGCAATTACATTTTTTCTTCCAATCCGATCTGCTAAAGTACCAAAGAAGATGGCCCCGAACATCATTCCAAATAGTCCATAGCTGCCCATAGCCCCCGCTTCCACGGAAGTAAGGTTCCACTCCTCCGTCAATACCGGTACTACCGTTCCGTAAACGACGAGGTCATATCCATCAAAAAGGATAATGATAAAACACCATGCCAGCAATCCAAAATGAAAGCGATTGAACTTACTGTTGCTAATTACCTCGGTCGTATTTATTTTAGCCATAAAATTTTCTCCTCTCTAGATGACTGCAGTACTTCCATCAAAATGATAGCGCTTACGCAATTCTTTAAAAAACATCGACTCACCATAATTTTATACAAATAGTGAACCGAGTTATCTAATTATTATTATAAATGCTAATTATCTGATATTTCAATAAAAACTTTCATATAATCTTCATAAATATCTTAATATGTTTTCTGATGCTATCGTTATATACAACGTTCCGAACATGCGTAAAACAACAAAAAACCAGTCCCTGTCGGAACTGGTTTCTAATTATTAAAGTAGTAAGCCGCAATTGCCGTATTCAAGTAAGAAAGTTTTAAACCACCACTCCTCAAAGTGGGTGTTTGCAGAAACAATCCTGTTGTCCAAGTCAGTGACGAGGCATAACATTCCTGTCTCGATGTAAAACTCCCTATTACAGCTTAAAGGTTAAAACTTAATTATCATTACGAACAACGCAGCTTGTATAGTTATAATACCGAAATATCTTCAATCTTGCAAGTTTAATCATTCCCAAGCAACAAAAAATTTCATGCCACAAATTAATCAGGTGTAGCCAATTTGTTACATGCCCGAACGGCAAAACTAATGGCGGCACTCTGATTTCACTTTCTTCCCCGCTTTCATTGATATCTTATTAAGGAATAGCATGCTTGGGTAAGTAAATATTTTTAGATAGAATGTGCAAGATAAAAGTGGGACGGAATTGAAAGTGTTTGTCTTGCATGGATCATCGGATGTTGAACTCTATAATATATCCTAAATATCATTTGCAAATACATGGAAGGAGTCTATAATATTAACTAACAGATTTGATTGGAGTGACTAGTTATGCTTTCAAACATTGGTTTTCCCGGTTTAATTTTAATCCTTCTTTTAGCTTTAATTGTTTTTGGACCGAACAAGCTACCTCAAATCGGACGGGCAGTCGGCACCTCGCTTAGGGAGTTTAAGGATGCAACCAAGGGAATAACAGAAGAAGTACAAGAGGAATTCAAAGATGACGTACAAGCTGCAAGAAAAGAATCAATAAAATGAAAAAGACGCCTGCACGCAGCAGGCGTCTTTGATGCGTTTGTGGCGCAGAACCGTCAGGCCACATCCCGACGTTTAGCTAAAAGCATGTTCTTCGACTTACACAAATTAGCTCATCGCTTTATTAATATAACATTAAACCTATATTATATCAAGTTATTTATTGAGCAGCCTGTTAACGGCATCCCTTGGAATTGATTTTAATCCTTACTTTTTCAAAGTTTATCTTATTCTATAAACAGCTTTTGGGCTATTTAGAAATATTCTATCGAGTTGTTTATTAAAATATGATTGAGCCCAATAAGGTGTTCTTTCAACAAAACCGTTTAACTTCATTACAAGTTCATCGTCAATTGAGTCAATTGAGTCAATTGATCCGAGGAAACGGCCACTTGATTGAACGCTTCATTAATCTCATCGAATATATCATTCAGCTCTGTCATTTCTTTGGTGATCTTAATATTCTGCTCTTTAACAGAAAGCATGGACTTTGCTATATCAGTAAAAAAAATATGCCAGTTACTTTTCCTTTTTTCGTGCCTTTAGTAATTTCCCCGCTAACCATGGAATTTGATGTGTTCATGATATTGGTAAAATGAGCAATTCCATTAACCAGTTTCACTACTTCCGAAACTGATTCCTTGGTATTTTCTGAAAGCTTCCTTATCTCACCAGCCACAACTGCAAATCCTTTACCATTTTCACCAGCTCTTGCCGCTTCAATTGCTGCGTTCAACGCCAACAAATTCGTTTGCTCTGCAATTGAAGTGATCATCGTGACAATTCGTTCAATTTCCTTTGAAGTATTGGATAGCTGATCCATATCTTTTGAGATGATCGTCATTTGCTCCTGCGTTTTTACCAATCTTTTCTCTAATCCCCGTTACAGTTCGACTCTCTCATTTGATTTTCCCTCTGTATGTATTGCAATCTCTGACCCCTTTTGAGTGAAATCATGAATTTCGCCTACCTTATTTGCCATTAATTGAGTTGCTGAACTAATCTCTTGACTGATTGCTGCCAATTCCTCTGCATTATGGTTGACCTGTAGTTTAATCGTTTCTTTTTCTGCTAGGTTTTTTTGGCGAATCTTCTCATTTTCAAGTTCATATGCCGCTAAAACTATTTGCTGCTCTAAATTAAAAATTTTAGTGACAGCCAGAATGTTTTCTTGATAGTGTTCAATATTTTTTATATTGGAAATCACATGAAAGATTAATGATTGCAATAAATCCTGAAAAGCACTCATATACCATTTTGGCTGCAGTCCAATTCGCAGGTGTACTTGTGCTGTTTAATATACGTATCATCATTGGTTCCGCTAAACATTTCGAACATATGACGATGCAGTGTCTTTTTCAACCTATCAACTGTACTATTGTCCGAAATGATTTTCATTAAAGAGGATTCATTTTCCAGATTTTTATAGAAATTCTCTACAATTTGGGTCAAATGTTCTTTCACTTGTTCCTGTAAAGAACGAATTATGCACAAATCCCCGATCGTCAAATGAATCATGTCCACTTGATTCAATACGCTCGGATATTCCGTGATATTGATACCGACTTGTCCTTTATATTGCATATAATCTATTGAATTTATCCTTTGTTTATTTCTCCATATACTTTTCATGATTGAATTGCCCTACAATTTTTTCTACCCATATATACTATTTCGACATATAGTCTGTTAATCTTAATTCACTTTGATGAATTTTCTCCTTTCACACAAGACTTTT
The DNA here is from genome assembly GCF_030817135.1 of Peribacillus sp. V2I11. Classification (NCBI taxonomy): domain Bacteria; kingdom Bacillati; phylum Bacillota; class Bacilli; order Caryophanales; family Bacillaceae; genus Peribacillus; species Peribacillus sp. V2I11. Next base: position 5,239,293 of record NZ_JAUSYW010000001.1, read on the forward strand.
GAACTATTTATGTCCAAACAAAAAAACACTCCAGAGAGTGTTCAGACAGTAAACAAATTGGAGAAGAGCCAGTTTGCCTACAATTTTTTGTTCGATTTGATTTCAGAAATCCGCACCCTTTCCGCCGACTGTCTGCCAAGCCTCATCAAAGCAAGCTCCTGTGGGGTCTCGGCTAGCCAGGCATTCGGCAGGAGTGTCGCATATTTCTTCTAGTGAGAGTTTCATTCATATATTACAGTTTAAAACATAAAGGATAACTAAGTTAAAATCTTGGTTCGGGTCCGAACCTCCTTTTGTCGTCAAACTGACACTCTCCGGAGAGTGTCTTTTTCAATGATTATTTTTACTGCTGATTTAGATTGGACTTCTTACGGGAGTAAGTGAAATAAATGACAACTCCGATAGCCATCCAGATCAAGAACCTCATCCATGTAAGACTCCCTAGTTGTATCATCAAGAATACGCAAAAAACGATTGCTAGCCCTGGAACGAGCGGTACAGCCGGACAATAAAAAGCACGTTTCATATCCGGTCTTGTTTTCCGTAAAACGATGACCGCTACGGAAATCATCGTAAACGCAGTCAATGTTCCAATGTTGACCAACTCAGCCAATTCACCAAGAGGTATGAATGCTCCCAATAAGGCCGCTATCAAACCAAATATCCATGAAGCCGCATAAGGTGTTTTATATTTTTTATGAAGTTTTGATAAGGATTTTGGCATCAGCCCATCACGTGACATCGCAAACATGATTCGGGTTTGTCCATACAACATAACCAAGATCACCGTTGTCATTCCGAGGAAGGCACCTAGATCGATAATCCCTGCAACCCAATTTTGTCCGGCGCTTTGCAAGACCAAGGAAATCGGGTGGTCAAGAGCCTTGCTGAATTGTGCATACGGTACCACACCTGTCATGATTAAACTTACGATCATATAAAGCACAACACAAATGACCAATGAACCGAGGATTCCGCGTGGTAAATTCTTTCCTGGATTTATTGTTTCTTCAGCAGCAGATGCAACTGCATCAAAGCCGATGAAGGCAAAGAACATTAATGCGGCGGTTGAAAATACCCCATCGATTCCAAATGGCATGAATGGCTGCCAGTTTTCCGGTTTGACATAATAAATAGAAGAAACGATGAACAGCAAGACAACCAACACTTTAATAACGACCATTATATTATTGATTCTAGTCGTTTGTTTCGTACCTATGGAAATCAAAAAGGTAATCGCCATGACTATCAAAAAGGCTGGCAAGTTCATATAAGTCGTGACACCTTCGACCGAACCCGGTGCTGCCGTTAATTTCTCCGGAAAGTTAATCCCGAATCCACTTAAAAATGATTGGAAATAGCCCGACCACCCGGCCGATACGGCACTAACAGCCAATAAGTATTCAAGGATTAAATCCCAACCGATTATCCAAGCGGCGAATTCACCTAGAGTTGCATAAGCATACGTATAAGTCGAACCGGATACCGGCACGGAAGCTGCAAATTCTGCATAAGAAAGTGCAGCGAATAAACAGGCAAGTCCAGCAATGACGAACGATAATGAAAGTGCAGGACCAGCATTCACGGCACCAGTACCTGTTAATACAAAAATGCCAGTCCCAATAATCGCTCCAATTCCTAGCATCGTTAAATCCCAAGCACCTAGTTCCCGTTTCAATCCCTTATCGCCGGAACCTGCGTTTTTCAACAAGTCCTCAATGGACTTCTTTCTAAAAATACTCATGTTCTCTCCTCCATAAATTTCATAAACTATTCTGAAAACTACAGACAAATAAATTCACTTACTATTTATATCAGAGAAATTTCGACAAATTTCTATAATCCCTGAATTATCTGACTTTTAAATTATACGTATTACCCTTTTCATCGTCAATGATTTATTATTGTAAAATTCTATTTTTTAAAACTTATTTGGAACGAAAACTTTATCATTCAACATAATCATCCATCTTTAATAATGAATGATCGATCAACAATTCATTATCTTAATAATAGATATTGGAGTGTCTCCTGTATTCCTGTAAATTGTTCTTATAAAAGTTCTAATATTTTTAATTCTATAGAGAATCATTATTTATTTTTTTATATGTATTATTATGAAATAATACTCCAATATTATTCTGATCATTCATGCACCAATAGTTTGACGGAATCAAAGTACATCACTATACTTATTAAGTCTTAAAAAAAGTATGGGAATTATGCTTAATAATTGAAGAAGGTGACATTCATGGATTTTACGATTACCTATCTGTCTTTTTATCTAATCCAAGTCGAAGGAAAAGGCGATCAGGCTGATAAGCGTTTTAAACATTTCCAAACTCTCGATACCCAAGAATACGAGGAAAGTCCTCTAAAGGACTTTTTGGATGGGGAATTGATGAAGATTTCCAAACGAAAAGTGGACCGTCATCCAAAAACTGAACAAATACCGACGAAAATCGGTTCTTTTATTGTCGAAGAAGGACATGCACTTGATTCCAACCCTAATTACAATGTATTTAACCGTGTTCGATATGCAAAAACGAAAGAAGAATTCCAAGAGGAAAATGAACAATTCACGCGGTCCTATATTGATACAAGTGCCGTCCGTGGCGGTGTCTTCATAATCGCATCGGCTAAATTATCGAAATATCTTGATGAACCATTCGTTTTCTTATTAAAATGTGATTTCGAGCCAAAGGTTGCTTCGATTTCGGATGAACGAACCTTGATCAGGCACGTTGAAATGGCAATCACCACGAAAAATATGAAATCCATTCAATACCCATACATGCCCGAAGAAGGAATGGTTGAAGAAGGCGAACTGAAAATCCATCAGGCCTCACATGCTCGCTACTTCGAGGATTTCCTGAAGTTCGTAGAATATGGCGAATCGATGCCGGAAATCATGAAAAACCAGGTCATCCATATGGTCCATGAGCATGTATCCGCTCAATTCGAAGAAAACAGTGACGAATTGCACAAATTCGAACAAGACCTGGAAATCTGGGAAACCAGCGATAAGCGTGAAATCCAGGAACGCCTTGAAACCTATCAGGTCGTCGAAGCCACAGCCCAGATTGTCGAGCATACACCTGAAGCCGAACTGCGGATGAGGCTTGGCAGTACATCGGTCAAAGGACTGTTAGCCGATTTTGGCGACAGTGTCCATTTAGGGAAGATTAACGGGAAGTATGTATTATTGATAGAATCCGATACAATAGAATTCGATAAAGGTGTTTCACCGATTGAGTTTCATAGGCCGGATGATTTGCAAGTACTAATTGAAAAAATCATAAATAAAAGTTGATGATAGCCTGAGTTACAAGAAAATATGATCATTTGTGACTCGGAACGTGACTCTAGAGTCACACTGTACCTGTGTTGTATCCCGAAAATGGCGGTCTTTGTGACTGCCTATTTTTTATTTTTCTTCAATTAGATAAGGTTATCTTCTTTGTCTTGGGCCTGTTCCCGGATCAGCACTATGTTTGTAATCAACTTGACTTACTCCAATTAACCCAACAGCAATCAACGCAATAATAAATTTGACCATTTAAAGTTTTGTATATTTAGCTACAATTCCGTTCCACATCCAAACAGCCTCTAACATCATGTTTATGAATTCTTTTCGATCCTTTTTAGTCCCTGTTATCCCTTCATCTGCGTATATATGGTACAAATCATAGCCTTTTTCCGAACAATTTTGTGTATAGTACTCACTCTGAGATTGAAACGATAGCTTTTGTTCTTTTTTATCTGTCGATACCCTTAATAGCGACTTTCACTAAATCACTCCTACAAATTTTCCTTAAATTTTCAAATTGTACGAAACAGGCATATATTTGTAAACAGTGAATGTAATCAACCCATAACAAGTATTCATTGTTTTATAATCTTTTATTCAGTATTTTTCACTTGACTAGGTTGTCCTGCAAATGCACGATGGCAGCAGAGAATGGAAAACGGCTTGGAGCAAAGTTGGCTACCTTAGTTTAAAAGTTAAAAATAACAATCAAACTAGATAGCCAACTTCAATGATCGATTGTATAGCGTGAGTTATGGTTTCCGTATCATCGCCCCTATTGTCGGTGGATTATTCATCCAAACTAGCCTACTATTGAATGACAATAAAGTTGTTACATTTACGTTAAAGTTGTTTAAAAAACGCCAGTAATGGTATTCCATTTAAGGGCCAAATTGTTAATGAATGCTTTAAAGACTAAAAGATATTTATGTTAAGTATATTATAGAGATTGTAAAGGTTTTCACTTAGTAAGCAGTTTAATTTAAGACGGAAATTGTTAAACGGATAGGAAAAAGGTAACAAAAATAGATTAAAGGTGAGCCTTTAGGAAAATGCCATTAATCTAATCACTGGATTCCCGATCACTCAATAACCTGGGCACACACTCGGATTAGGCGGCCATCCGCAAGCGTAATTTACACCGTGGGGTGGTGGCGCGCTCATGTTTACCGCCCTTGGGGCAGTGCCCCCCTGAATATCCGTTAAAAAACATCCCATGACACTTTACACAGAACTCCCATTGAGGTTGAGAATATTGGTTACTAGGGACACTATGATCTAGCAAGTAATTATATCCCATTCCTGTTTGTGGCTGATTGTGGTCACCTCCGGCAGGGCACTTTCCTTTATATTCGTATCCGTTATAAAACAACCCGTAACATTTTTCACAAAAAGCCCAGTCACCTTGAAAAGCCAAAATTGCTCTCCCCCTTAAGTATGAAGGGCTGCCCGTACGACAATGCCGTAGCTGAAGCTACATTCAAAATCATCAAAACGGAGTTCGTTAAGGGTCGTCATTTCGAAACGCTAATCAATCTGACAAGAGAACTACAGGACTATATTCATTGGTTTAATCATATTCGTATTCATGGAACACTTGGCTATTTAAGTCCGATTGAGTATAAACTTGAACACCTTAAGAAAGTTGTCTAGTTAAGTATTGACAATCCACAATAATCAATGCGTTAAGTAGTGTTCTCGTTATTTCTCCAAAATAAAAAGCACCCAATGAATAGGTGCCTTCAAATTCTTTATTTAGTATGTAACTGTACCTCGATCAATATGTTTGCTTCCAACAACTCCTGGATCTAACATATTGATTACTTCCGTTTTTTTTTATTTTAATTGTTCTATTAATGTATTCTTTTGATCAGAACTTAAATCATGATTACTTTTAAGCCATTCATGAACCAATTTATACATTCCCTCAGGCTGTAATCCAATTTTTGTATCTCCAAAACCTTGTTGGATTCCTATATCTACTTTTCCATTAGTAGACACGATAAACCATGGTGAATCCGCAAAATTATATTGACTTAGATCTTCTTTATTCCAACTCATTTTACCATCTCCTTTACTAACAGTTCTATAAAAGGTGATGATTTCCTGCAAATAAAAACACCCGATTACTCAAATCCCTCCTTTATTCTGCAATTCATCAAATCTTTACATGATTAATACATTTATTGAACTTATCTATTTTATAATTAAATTACAAATTAATAATTCATCATATGGAGGGTACAATCATGGAAATAAATGAAAGGCAACCATTTGAGTCTTTTTTATCTCCTCGTCAACTTACTGAGCTAAAAATCTTATCTACTAAAACAAACATAGCTTTCCATGAATTATTAGCAATGCCATCAATAGTCTCACTTCTAGAGAAACTGGACAATACTACCGAACTGAATGATGAGCTTAATAATAAAGAAATGATATTAAGAAATAAAGTTTTCATTAATAAGAATAAAGAAGTATTAAATAAGGCACAAAAAAGCACTCTGGAGTTAGTATAGTTTCATGGACACATTTTAGTTAAGTCCTTAAGAGCTAATTCATTAACTCATTGTCTTTTGAGCAAGCTAACTATGAAGTATTTAAATTCTAGAATGCAAGGTTCTTATCTACGTACTATTTAACTCAAGAAAAACTACTGAATAGATTCGTTCCAGTAGTTTTTTTGTTTTTAGATGTATTATTGCTTATAGGGGTTCCTACCATATCGCCATCAAGCTAAGGTGAATTTGTATCATCATAACGAAAAAAACGCTATTCTTTTTGTAGAAATATACAGGAAGGATGGCGTTTTCTATGAGTTTTTCTGTTTCAGACGAAATGAATCTCTTTTCTCAAGAACTTCTTATCTCCATCTTCTCTACAACAATTAGCTAAAGAAGTTGGTTTTGTTCAACGTACAAGTAAATATCAAGCACAAGAATTAATTGCTTTATGTGTATGGCTTAGTCAACAGGTCGCGAGTACACCAATCACACAATTGTGTAGCCGTCCCGAAGCATCTACAGGTGTCCTCATGAGCCCCGAAGGGCTTAATCAACGATTTAATGGTTCAGCCGTACAGTTTCTTCAATAAGTTCTAGCTAATCTTCTAACTCAAAGAATTCATTCAACACAAGAAATACTTCATCCATACTCCACGACTTTTAAACGTGTTCGGATCCTAGATTCTACAACATTTCAACTTCCAGATAAGTTTGCTTCACATTATCAAGGTTCTGGCGGAAGTAGCCATACCGCAGGTGTTAAAATCCAACTTGAATATGACCTATTGAGTGGGAAGTTCCTCCACGTTTATGTAGGAGAAGGGAGAGAAAATGATAAAACCTTCGGTTCCACAAGTCTACTAACCATTCAACCGAAAGACTTATACATAAGGGATTTAGGGTATTTCGACTTACACGACTTACAGAAAATGATGATGAAGGTGCTTACTATGTCTCACGTTTGAAGTTGAATTCTCGTATATATCGTAAGAATGATGAACCAGAGTTTTTTCGGAATGGGACTGTGAAGAAAGGTACTCTCTTTATTCAGTTAGACACGGAAGAGCTTATGAATCAATTACAACCTGGTCAAACACTTGAAATTTCAGAAGCATACATTGGGCTGTATCAAAAACTACCCGCCCGAGTGATTATTCATCGACTAACTAAGGTACAAACAGAGAAAAGATTGAAAGAACAAGCAAAAAAAGAAAAGAAGAAGGGCATTACCTATAAAGACCGAAGCAAACGATTAAGTGGAATGAATGTATATATTACAAATTTTTCTTTAGAAGACGTTCCAACGGAACATATTCATGAACTGTATTCGTTACGTTGGCAGATTGAAATTCTATTTAAGACATGGAAATCTTTCTTTCAAATTGACAAGTGCAAAGAGATTAAGAGGGAACGCTTAGAGTGTCACTTGTATGGGCAACTTATTAGCATTTTACTCTGTTCATCTACGATGTTTAGAATGCACCAGTTACTTTTAGATAAGAAAAAGAAGGAGTTAAGTGAATATAAATCCATCTATATGATAAAAGACTATTATTTATTGTTTTATCAAGGATTACAAAAGGACGCCAAAGAATTATCAAAAATTTTTCTACGTCTGTTTCACCTTTTGGAGAAAAACGGACGGAAATGTCATCGTTATAACAAGAAAACGGTCTTTGATATCTTAGGTATTGTGTATGATTGTACTTCACAAAAACTTAAAGCTGCCTAATATTTTTTAAAAAAACCTATTTGATGGTTTTTTTTGTCATGCGGTATTTTTAGTGTTACCATAGCAAATTAAAGAGAACACACTTTTATATTATCTCTTGCGCCCTTAGCTTAATGGCGATGGGGTACTACCCCTTATATAAGTAATCAAATAGTTTCTTATGTTCTTGTAATAATGTATACAATATACAAAGTTAGTTCCATGAAGAAAAGCGAACCTTAATAAAGAATCACCCCATTGCGAAAATTAGATGCATACTTTATTTATCTTCCGGATAGAAGTTTAGGAAAAACTATTTCGTTGAACTGATTTCATAAAGATAGAAAAAATAATCAGTGGGCACACTTGAGTAACCTTGTTGACGTATCATCGCCGTGAGATTTCCGCGATGATATGTGCCGTGGTTGACAACATGCTGAACCAATTCGGAAAGATGAGTATCTAAACGCCCAAATTGGGGATGTTGGGGGGAAATCTTTTTATCCAAATCACTTTCATTGTTAAGAAATATTTGATACTTTTCTGACAAATCACGAAACAGTTTCTCCATTTCTTCAAGACCCTTATCCTTGGTCTTTTCTTGTGCCTGAGCGATGAAAGCTTTAATCTCATCCATACTATTCTCCCGCATTACACCAAGCCAAATTGTATCTCCCGTATAAGTATGAACGAGCGTCTCTGCAATTGAGGGAAAAACACTTTGAATTTCCCGATCATAAATGTCCTTCGACAATTCTTTCAATCTCCCGAAAAACTTGTTGTTCGCCCAAACATGATAATCATACAACTGTAACGTATGATGTTTTTTCATCAAATATTCCTCCTCCATTTTTCTTCGAATTACATTGATATGGTAAGGCAACTCCACCGACAAATGACGTCAGTGAAAACCATCTTTTTTGTTAGTTTGCCGAACCACTCCATTCCTCTTCAACTTCCAGGTGAATGTGCTTTTTCACTTCAGATGGTATTTCAAGGTATTCTCCTTACTCTACAAGATTCCTTCACTTTATCTACAATCTGGCCCGATTGCTGAACAAATTTAAAAAGCACACATTTAATAAATAAGTATTATTTGTTACAAAACTCATGATTTTGTGCCTTTCAAAAAATCTTTTATTGAATATTTAAAATAAAGTTTAATCAAAAACGTTCAACAAACCCATATTCTATGGCACAAAAAAAGAATCCATTTTGAAAAAAGGTTGATCAAAATGGATTCTTATCTTTTTGAATAAATATTCTGTTTTATAAAAAAGTTTGATTAAAACTCACTTAGAATTCTTTAAAAGCATCAAAGCGTTGCAACCTTTTTGTACAGATTGCGACTTTATTCAAAACATCGCATCTTTTTTATAAACATTCGAACTCTATTCATCCAGCTCAACTAGTAGAAAAGATTTATCATCATAAAACAAAAAAATACTTTTAAAACGATGCTTAACCCTGCAGCCTATCGGTTCGATCTTTACCATCCTTCATTTTAGCCTTTACGAATCAATCCCAGGTCCTTTTTTTCATTCAGTTAGTGAATTAATCAAAAAAGATTAAATGCATATCACTGTCAGTCCTTGATTTCGCAAAAAATTCGGCTTCATTTCCTCCATCAACAAAGTTACCAATACCCCAGAAATACCCACATTTGCCTCGTTCTATATATCTTGTTCCTACATAATCATTATAACTTTCAGCATCGTACTCCCATAATTCAACTTTTAACTTACCAGCTGGACCCACGTAAGAATCCCGACAAATCTTATAATCTCCACCAGTAGAGGAATACACCTCACTTTCAGCACCATTAGAATACAGAGTTTCTTCTCCTAAGTAATCCCAGCCGCTTGCAAATGTAGAAGAAGGGAACAACAGCGCAGCTACCAATGCCACGACACTCATTTTTAACTTTTTCATGCTCATTCCTCCTCTCCCGTTTTGACTTGAAAAATATTATTCTCCATATAATATGTTGCTTTGAAATAAAGTTTGATCAAAAACCCCTCACAAACGGTGCAACTTTTTTACAAACAAGTACGACTTTGTTTCAAATCTACAGTTGAATCTTATCCCAATTAAAAAAGCATATCCGTTTTATCTAATAATTGATCAATGTCAAATGTATCGAGATGGAATGGAATTGACTCTTCGGCAATTTCTTCAGTAGCTAAAAGCAATTGGTCGATATCTATTATAGCCAAAACAATTCGCCTTCCTTTTAGTCAATTTTACCCTCATTAAATTTAATAAACATTATGTTTAATAGTTTATTCTTTTGAGGGTATCATTACTTATTATATGTTTGAAATTTATTAAGGGGCATTGGACTAGTTTAACCGGTTCTAGCGCAAAAACTACTCGCTAGAAACATAAAGTATCATTTTCCTTTGAACGGCTAACTTATGAAGCTACCCCATATAATTTATGATTGATTCCTGACTTCCTTATCTTTCGGTCGATTTTCTTTAAATTTTAAAAAGTCTGCCCTTCCCGTTTCCCATTCACTGTATAGCAATTCTAGCTTTTCCATTATATTTTCAACACCTTAGCAGATAATTTTTGGCTGAACACATCCGATAAGTAGTCCTCTGCTGTTAAATACAGCAATCCGTTGCCTTCGAGTTTTGGCGAGTTTCCCAGCGGAACCGTTCTCTTTATTAATTGTGCATACAGCTCAGGCTCTGTCAGATTTCGCTCAAAGTTTTTGTTCTCAATCTCTTTAATGAGTGCAAGTGCACCGGATATATGCGGTGTAGCCATCGAAGTTCCGCTTAGTTTTGCATACTTTCCATTTAAATACGTTGAAAGGATTTTTTCACCAGGAGCTACTAAGTCGACTTCATTATTCGAATTTGAAAAATCAGAAGAACGGCGTTGCAGATTAATGGCACCGACGCTGATGACTTCGTTGTAACAGGCAGGATAGGCTAATTCATCTGAAGAATACTGTCCATCTCCCTCATTTCCAGCAGCACAAACTACTAGAATTTGCTTAGCAATTGCGTTTTGAATCGCTTGATGCAACTCAGATACATCATCAGGACCACCGAGGCTCATGGAGATGATATCCGCCTTTTGTTCAACTGCATAGTTAATTCCATTGATGATCCAGTCGTATTGCCCAGATCCATTTTTATCAAGCACTTTTAAAATCAGTAAACTTGCTTCAGGTGCAACACCAACTACTCCGGAATCGTTATGGACGGCAGCAATTGTGCCAGCCACATGGGTTCCATGTCCGTTATAGTCAGTGTATACATCAGGATTTCCATTATCATCACCAGTGAAATTCCGTCCCCCGATAATCCGCTCGTCCAAATCAGGATGGGTGACATCGCAGCCTGTGTCCAATATCGCAACCGTGATTCCCTTCCCCTTCGATTTCTCCCAGATTTTTGGAGCTGCAATGAGCTCAATACCTTTTGGCACCTCAGACACCGCTTCGATTTCTGCATTCAATTCATACGGAATTAAATGTAATTTTCTCTCCATTTGTATCCCTCCTGACAGAATTAATATTCGGTTTATTCTTGGTTGTTGCTAATAGTTTAACAATTCAGAATCCATATAAACAGTTACAATAGATGTGTTTTTATCGAACTAATGTTCTTATGGGATATTTGTCCCATCCACCTATCTGAGAAGTTAAAAGAAAGAAGTAACACTAGGTAGGCATTCTTCAAGAGAGTATACGGTAGGATGATAAATTGGAACCAAGATAATGGTTAAATTATGGAGGACTGAAAGAAATACGAAAAAAAGTATTTGGCTACTTTCTATTACAGTGATTATCTCTTTTTCTAAATAGCGCTAATCAAAAAAACTAATCCGCTCTATCTATTTGTAGGCAATGAGGATTATTAAAGTTAAATACTGGTTTATGCTAGTTTGGACAATCCTTAATACGTTCTTGTTTTTCTAGACTCTTCACAATTTAACATTAAGCTGTTCCAACCGTTCTGTACGGTGGCTACTATAGGGTGCTCCACCGTAGCATCTGCTTTTCTATCATTGTCTAAAACGCTTTTCATTGATAGCTTTATTGCCTACTCTAGCGTTATGTTCTTCTTAATCATTAAATTTCAAGAAATTAATGGTTCCATCTCACTGAGTGACTATTTTTACACCAGAACCTTATTAGGATGGAGTACTACTTTAAAAGGGATTAGACATAAGGAGTAAATGACAAGTTGTTTTCTTTTATTAAGAGCAGTTAACAGTTCAATTAAAAATAGGAAATATTGAATTAATCGACAAATTTTTAAGAATAGCTTGTTTATAATGGCTTTAGCTTTGAAGGAAGGGAGTTGAAAATTTCTACCCTCTATTTGAATAAACGGATTTGCTTTAGAAAATAGCGACAAGCTTGTTTCTAGCTGACTATCAGAAAGAGGAAAAGCTCATCTGCTACCAATTATTTATAAACTACTTATTATTTAACGATCTGTCATAGCAACAATTGGTCATGGGCATTTATAATCGATGATTATGTTGATCATTCTGTTCTTTCACTTCTTTAATAATTGGAAAGACAAGTCTTTTGGTCATCAAGTGTCAACATTTCGTTTGTAAAATGGTGATATCCATCCCCTAGCTCAAAACCACTCGTTTTCTTGCAGTAATATTCGTCAATGCAAGAAAAGGGGATTAAGATAAGCTAAAAAGGAGCCATAATGGAAATTTTACTCTACTTAAGTATATATGTCTCGGGTGCTCTTGCTGTTCTATGGCTAATCACCATCGCATTTGACCTATTTCTTAAATAAAATGCTAGGAATAAGAGAACCATCCATTTTTTGTATAATCCATTAAGCTCCAACTAGATAGTTCGAAACGGTTGATAGGAAGGAGAAAAGGAAATGCGTGATGATACTAAGCTTCTAGAAGCAAAGGAAAAAAAATTAGCCCGATTTTTGGAAGTATATTCAACAGAGGAAGTGTTAAAAGAAGCCAAGGAATATATTCCATCCCTTCCTCATTCAGATATTCTCCGTAAGCTGAGCGAAATTAAGCTGCCACACCCCGTCATAAACACTCTCATTTATTACGTTCTTGCAACGAACAAACAAAAATTCGTAACTTATACGCTATTGGCGTTAGCTGATTTATGTAGAAAATTCAATTTAAAGGATGCTCAGGCAGCTATTACATTCTTTAAACAATACTATTCATATCATACTCAAATAAGCCAAGAAGGTTAAAATCGATTTTCCCTTAAGTAAAAAAGTAACCCTCCTTTGGTTCAACAAGTTTTGCTATTTCAAAAGCTATTAACTAAAGTTCCTTTAACGGCCTTTTTGAAACGAATTGTTATAATTCCTTATATATTAAGAGTTATAATTTCCAAAATGTTGACGTGGTAGCCCTGATATAGGTAGTTTTTTGGTTTAAGTCTCTGTTATCAAACTGTTATTTTTCATTAACTAAACTGTAAACAAGCTATGATATGGTAGATACTCCTAGGAATTTCCTTCAGTAAAAAGCCGGCAATCCTTTATCAGAGGAAAGCCGGCCTTTTTCTTTCAAAGAAAATTAAGGGTAGTTGCCATGGTTTAAGCCCTAAACAAAAGGTAAATGCATAACCTTAAGATTGTGTAAGATTAGGAACGTTGATCCATACTTGTTAAAAGAAAGGGAGATAGAGATGGGCGAAGAAAGCAGTTGTAATCTAGATGGAATTGATAAGGATATTTTGAAACAAATGGAACTAAAAAGAAGGGAAATCATTTCAAACATTTCGGATTTGCCTCCATTGAAAAAAGAAATCGTGATTAAAAACCTTGATGAATTAATTATATTAGCAAATAAAGCCCATAAATAATTAGAAGTGCTTTCACGTTAGACTACTGAACGGAAAAAATGACGTTTTTCAGTAGCCAGAATTCAGCAAGTTTATTGTGATTACATGCTAAATGAATAAACATTTGATTAAAGTAGCAAGTTTACATTCACTACGCCCTCTTATCCAATAAAAATAAAAGCCGATGATTCTTTAGCGCTGCTAGAAGAGCCAATCAAATAGAGTAGGCGACTAACTTGTTTATCCTGTTTTCTTATTAAAATTACTAAAGGTGGCTTTTCAAATAACAGATAATTAAGAAGACGATCTAACTGATGACTTGCATTAATTGTTTCCGGGGACGTTAGTTAGTCCATGCGATTTCCAAGGAGGATCATTTCTTCTCTATTTCTATTAATTTGAACAAGCAACATCTCATATGGATTTTGCACCTTCACTCTACCCCTTTGTAATATACATAAGTGAGTAATGTTTTTTTGTTAGGTTCTATATAAATTTTTTAGGGGAATGTCCCATTGCGAACTTCCATTGCAAGTGTCCTAGTAAGACTAGGGCGATGCTTGATTGGAGAAAATTAAACATACTAGGGAAAGGTATAATTCCACAGGACTATGGAGAGGACAATAGTATGAAAACATTAGCGAAAATAGACGAAGAATATCAGAAAATCATTCTTTTAGTAAAAGAGCCTATGAGAAGCCATCTATTGATGGAGTTAATGACCGAAATGGAAAGGGAATACCATATCCCTATGATACGTACTGAAAATTGGGAAATTAAAAATAAACCAGTTATTGCATTATATAGAAAGATCAATTTAAGCAAAAACTTAAATTTTTAGCCATTTGGGGAGGAATGAGACTTGGAAAGAAATCGTACTATGATTCAGTTTTTCGAGTGGCATGTTGCATCTGACGGATCACACTGGAATGGGTTAAAAGAAATGGCACAAGAACTAAATAAAGTATGGATTAATGCAGTTTGGATTCCCCCTGTAACTAAAGGTCAATCGTCTCAAGACACAGGTTACGGTGTTTATGACTTATACGATCTAGGAGAGTTCGATCAAAAAGGAACCGTTCGAACCAAGTATGGAACAAAAGACGAGCTTATAGATGCTATTCAGGAGTGTCATAAACATAACATACAAGTATATGTAGATTTAGTGTTAAATCATAAAGCTGCGGCTGATGAAACAGAGGTCTTTAAGGTTGTTGAAGTAAATCCTCAAAATCGTAATGAAGTAATCTCGAAACCAGTTGATATCGAAGGGTGGACTAAATTCATTTTCCCGGGGCGAGGAGATCAGTACTCCTCGTTTAAATGGAGTTTCGAACATTTTAATGGCGTAGATTATGATGCAAAGACAGGTAAAAAAGGAATTTATCGTATTTTAGGGGAAAATAAGAATTGGAACGGGAATGTAGACGACGAATTGGGAAACTATGATTATTTGATGTTTGCAAATATCGACTATAACCATCCATCAGTAATAGAAGAGGTTTTTAACGCCGGAAAATGGATCATAGATATTTTGCAATGTGATGGGTTTCGGTTTGATGCCATTAAACATATTAATCATGATTTTCTTGGTGACTTTGTAATAGAAATGTTGAAGCATCGAGGAAAAGAATTTTTTTTCGTAGGTGAGTTTTGGAATTCAGATGTAAAAGAAAGTCAGGAGTTTTTAGATTCAATAGATTATAGTATTGAATTATTTGATGTAGCACTTCATTATAAATTATACGAAGCATCAAAAGCAGGCCGTCATTTTAACCTTGCTACCATTTTTGATAAAACCCTTGTTCAATCCCACCCTCTTGATGCAGTAACATTTGTAGATAATCACGATACACAGCCGAATGAGGGACTTGACTCATGGATAGACGATTGGTTCAAACAAATTGCCTATGCCTTCATTTTACTTCGAAGAGATGGATACCCTGTTGTCTTTTTTGGCGACTACTTTGGTATTGCAGGTGATAATCCTATCCCAGGTAAAAAAGATGAGATTGATCCCCTTTTATACGCTCGTCATCAGTATGCTTATGGAGAGCAAGATGATTATTTTGACCATCCCAATACGATTGGTTGGGTACGCCGAGGAACAACCGAGATTGAGCGATCCGGCTGTGCTGTTGTTATCTGTAATAGTGATGGAGGCTACAAAAAAATGTTTGTGGGAACGGAACGTGCTAAAGAAATATGGGTAGATATAACTCAAAATCGAAATGATCAAATTAGCATTGACGATAAAGGATTTGCAACGTTCCCTGTTAATGGAGGAAGTGTTTCGGTATGGGCCTTATCTGAGGAATAATATGATATTAAAGAAGTTTACCTAAAAAGTTAACTATTTAAATGGAAGCCATCATTTTAAAGGGTTTAGAAGCTGGATTTTGAGTGGAGAAGAAAGGTTGATTGTAGATGACTCATCCCAAACAAATATCAATCATTTGGTAAATTGTAGAAATTTAAGTTTATCATAGGTTGTTTCTGTTGAGAACAGGCAGTTATCAACAATCATTTTACTTACCGTTGCATCATCATTTCGATGCCTGATGCGGTTGTTCAACTAAACTGCCCCGTTAGGCCATTAAGAAAAAGCTGCCTTAAAGACAGATCAGATTTTCAGCTAGTCGAGTAGAAGGGAACCTCTCTACCTTACGGTAGATTGTGTTCCTGCCCCCCTCACAGAACCGTGCTTGCGCTATTCACGCACACGGCCCCTCCTAGTTACCATTCACAAAATGTAGCTAATCTCTTAGATTCAGATTATGCTAATTCTGCTATCCTTAGTAGTTTTGTTTCCATTTATCCCTACCTCTGAGTGTAGTAAATGTTTCCCTAGTAAGGGCGATAACTGGTAGCTAGCCTTTCCTCCATCGGCATTACCCAACTTCATTGGTACTACGCTGCTATCCGACTCCCTACACAGCATTTGGTTTCCTTGCTTTTTATCGCTTGTACACCATACTCTTCTAACAAGAAAAGACCGGTAGGATCTCCCGAGTTGCCGTATCATATCGATGTGTAACGTGCCAAGGTCTCTGACTCCAGAGAGGTTTTATCCATCTTGCCCTTAACGAAGGATAAAATGTAGCTTTCTGCTGTGCGTAAAGCATCAGCCCTCTCGATTTACTAACATTATGGAGCTCAATCCCTTCAACCATTTGGCTTTCGGCCCGCCACCTAACTGTCTACGCTTAAAGACTAAAGTTACCTTTAGCCCTCCAAGACTCGCTACGAGCGAATGGCTAGTTCTTACTCGACGGGAATCCCACCCGCTATATGATACGACCTAGGCTCGGCCGCACACGCACCCGTTAGTTTAAGTACAAACCTTCACAATCTTGCTAACCTACCTGTAACTTCGGCGTTATTTTTAGTTGATTTTCAATTCGACTGTTGTGAACGTTTCATGCTCATTCAACAATGTTGCATATGCAACTCCCATTGCTGCATCTGCCAAATCACATAAAATACCTCCATGTACGGTTCCCATCGGATTGAAATGCGCTTCCTTTGTCTTTAATGTGAATACGGTCTCTCCATTCTTAACTTCTACTGGATCAATCCAATTAACTTTGCCACAGGTGGGACTGAAATTTCCTTGTTGGCATTTAGTTTAATCGTATTCTCCATCATACATTCCCCTTCACTATGTGTGTTTTATGTTTCAAATTCAACCTTCTCCTTTTCACTTACAAAGCAAGTGATTATAAAGGCAGTAAAAAATATGAATATGGCAAATACATACGCCTCTCGAACTCCCCCTAACTGCTCAATAATTGTTCCTGCCAGAAAGGGACCTAGTAATTGACCCGTTGCAAAGAAAATGGTTATGAAGCCCAATACGGCTGGTACTAGATAAGGAAGAGAGCGTTCTGCTGCCATCGCTTGGACAAGAACCATGAGACCTCCAATGGAAAAACCAAATAAAATTACCGAAGCCATAAAACTTATTATGTGATCATTGACGACTGGAATAATACCTCCCATGACACAAAAAGCCAAAGCAACGAGTAAAGATTTTTTTCTCCCTACTTTATCTGAAACGATTCCCCAAATTGGACCTCCAAGAATTGTAAATAAGCCAGAAATTGAAAATAAACTACCGGCCACTCTTTCGCTGATCCCAGAGTGTATCATAAATGATGTTTGGAATAGGATTGGGATAAGATAAGCCAATCCAATTAAAAAGTAAATAATACCTACCCTAAGGATTTTTCGGTTTTTGTAGGCATGAGCGACTCCTTGATTCCTATCATCTTTGTTAGTCACACTCTTTCCTGGTTCTTTCAATACGATCCATGAGAGTAGTGTGAATAAAATAGAGGTAATGGAAAAAATTAGCCAAATAGCCCTCCATTCCCATACAGGAAAATACCTAATCAAATAGGTGGTCATGAGACCACTAAGAAGCATTCCTGAACCCACCCCACTTAATAAGACACCGAGTACTAATCCCTTTTTCTTTTGAAATTGGATGACTAATAAAGACATTATGGGGGAAAAGGCTAAAGCACTTCCTGCCCCGCAAAAAAACATAATAAGCATGTATAGATAAAAGGAGTTCGAGAATGAAAGAAAAAGGAAGCTAACTGTGACGAGAAAGCCACCTGCCATAATGACTTGTTTCATTCCAAACTTGAGTGCTAATAACCCAGCTACGGGGGAAATTGATAGAAAGCCAAGCGAGATCGTTGTTGCTAATAATCCTGCCTGTGTGTAGTTCATATTTAAGTCGGCTTGCATAAAAGGCATTAACACACCATAAGCCAATCTTGCAAAGCCAGTAGTCGAAATAACCAACAAGAAACCCGCAATAAGTTGTGACCACATAGACCATTTTTTAAGTGCCAGAATATAAATCCCCCCTGAATAAAAAACCAATCGGTCTCTTTTTGTTCAAAAAAAAGAATAAAAAATACAATTAGAAAAGAATAGCTTTATCTGCATGATGACCATGTCTAATATCGCTTATCCTTATACAATCTTGAGGGCCAATGCACCTCCATGGAAGAGAGAATCAATACAGTCATCTGTTCAGAATCAACATTCATGTTAATTTCATTTTGACCCTGACCAAATTCAATCAAATTCTTGATCATCTTTATTAAGCCATCAAAACCTTCCTTAAATGCATCTTCAATCAAAATTTCTGAATCATCTACTTCAATGGCTGCATTCATTAATGGACAGCCCCCCACTAGGATATCATTGTTGTTCAAAGTTATAAAATATAGAAGCAAAAGCCTGAAATTGTTCGTTTGCTGTTTCCTTAGCTTGTAAATAATTTTCTTTTAGAGTGATTAAAAAGTATGAAAACGAAGCTTTGGCCAATTCGTCCTTACTATCTAAATGTCTATATATTCTTCCTTTTTTTAATCCTGTTACCTCCAATTGGATATTTTATAAACGCAAAGAGTTTAATGTACCACTGTTCCGTATAGTTAACTCTTGGTTTGAGTCAGCATATTGTCAACAGTTTTGCTTATCTGATTTAACATAAACTGAGGTGCAACACGACTCATGAACTTCAGCGCACTGCTCTGGCCCGGCAGGATCTCAAAGCGATCCTTTTTCAAACCCTTGATTGCGTACCTAACCATCTTACCGGCATCCATAGGTTTTACGGCTTTGATCTCGTCAGCATCAAAAACTTCAACTAAAGGGGTCTGAATAGCTGGAGGCGCCAATTCAAACACTTTAATATTAGTATTTTTTAGCTGTATTCGCAGTGACTGTGTAAATGAATGAATACCGGCTTTCGTCGCACAATATACCGGCAATGCCGGATAAGGAACAAATGCAAGTGCGGATGAGACATTCATAATCGCAGCGGATTTCTTCTCCTTTAAATGCGATAAGAATTGGTTCACCATGCGGATCGAACCGCTGAGGTTAATTTCAATCTCGCTACTGAAATCCTCTAAATCAACCTCTTTGGCATGAAAGTTCAATTTACGCATAACCCCAGCGTTATTGATCAGAACATTCAGTTCTGGAAATCGACTGATTACTTTTTCAAAAAGGTCAGAAATGGCCTTTGGATCGCTTACATCAAACTGAAATGTGTGAACGTATGGCAGTTTCTTTTTGGCTAAGTCCATTTTGGACTGATCCCGCCCGGTAATAATTACGGTGTTCCCAAGCTGAAGGAGCTGAGTAGCAAGCTCGAATCCAATCCCGGATGTTCCCCCCGTTATGAGAATTGTGTTGGAATCCATTTTCATAAAAATCAATCCTTTCTCTATAAATGATTTATATAGTGGCTTTACTTGCTTTATTGAGCAACAAGATTCTCAAAGAGCATAAGCATGTTTTTGAGAACATTCATTCTAATTTATAAAAAACTTCATTTGTTCAGTATTGCTAAGGAAAAATCCGCTATACGATGTACCTTTTCTTTGATAGCTGAGGTTCTTGCAAGTACCCAAATCCCAAGCAAAGTATTGTGCAAGCTTCCTGCTAAAACTTCAGCATCATAATCACATGGAAATTCAACTGTTTGCTGTCCTTTGCGAATAAGATAAGATTTGTCATTGGCTTTTACCAACCTTTCCTACAACCAAGAAGATATACTCCAACTTTGCCATTATTTAAATCCCCTTTACGAATAATCGTTGCATATACACTCTTACTGAGGAAAACATTTCTCGAAGTTCTTCAGCAGCTTAGGGTTTCCTTTGATCCGGAGTTTTCTTGTCAGAAATGCCGCCGCCACATTTTGTTCCTTCGCCACGATCTTAAGCCACGTTTTGCTATCCACCGTAATCCGATATCCGGCTTGCCATGAAAACCGTCCCGAATCTGGATCGTATTGTCACGAATGTCGATTGTCGTTTGTCTCGTTTCATATCCGGTGAATGCAAAAAGATATGTGGAATTTAAACCCGACGCCTGCTTCGGCTGGAATGCATGAGGCATCAGGTTGATCAAATCGCGGATCGTGTTCGACCTGAGTCCATTCCCGACGCTTTTTACCGTTTTATGGGGAAAACGTTTCACGACATACGCTTCCGCATCAGAGCCAAGGGTTACATACAATGCCTGCAACGGCTTTAGCACATCATTCCGTGAACCCTTTACGGTCTTTCAGAAACGGCCCGATCACATCTTCGCCCGCCGGACAAACCGACAAGCAATAAGCCGATTTGTAGTTAGCCCCGAAACTCAAACTTTGCCACCATGAAGTCGTTTCGGTTATCGGTACTTCATTCCGATTCTTTGACGTTCTTGCTGTCCACGACCGTTTCCACCAAGTCGCTTAAACCGCCCCTTTTATTGAAAAAGGAACTTAAACTATTATTTTTCAGGGGTGCTGACAAAATGATTAATGTTATTTCCCACTTTTTATTAAAATCTTCTCATTTTTTATGACGGAAAACACTTGCTGAAAGCCTTGAACAGCTTTAACTGGCCTTTTGTGCGAATTTTACCTGACATGACGGCTGATAATATCCCTGTTTCTTTGGCCATCAGCCGAATCCATGTTTGACTGTCTGCAATAAGTTGGAAATCTGCATCCCCGATATGTCCCTTTTCCACAGTAAGGGTCTTGTTCTTAATGATAACCGTTGCTTGAGCCTTTTCTTCTCCAGTAAATGTGAAATGATAGGTAGCAGCTAAATCTTTTGCTTGATTTCTTTGAAACATATGAGGAAGCACTTGCAAAAACGCCCGGATTGATTTCGATCGTAAGCCGTTGCTCACCGGCCGAACTTGTTTATGGGGAAAACGCTTTTTGACATGATCCTCAGCGTCGGAATTCGGCACTACATACACCATTTCGCTTTTATCCTGCAGTGGTTTGACAACGTCCTTCAAAAATTTCTTACGATCGTCAAGAAACTCACCAATTACATCTTCTCCAGCAGGACAAACGGACAAACAGTAGGCCGCTTTATAGCTAGCTCCAAAAGAAAGGCTCTGCCACATAGATGCTGTTTCTGCATCATTTACTTTGTCCCTGTATGCTTTAGAATTTTTACTGTCGGTAATATTCTTCACCCAATCGGTGAAGCCGCCGGAAAATTCTCTATAGTTGTGCGTATAACAGGCGGAGAAATTAAAATGACCATCAGCGCCAATGGCTCCTACCGGGCAGGCAGCTACGCACAATTTGCACTCCAAACACGGATTATAATCAATGGGCTGACTTTCCGAAGCCATATCTGCATTTGTAAGGATCGTACCTAACAAAATAAAGTTGCCGAACTTGGGATGAATGACATTTCTATGGATGCCGATTTGTCCGAGTCCAGCCGCAACCGTAATAGGTTTATGTGAGATGACCCATGCTTTTCCGGTACTTTCCTGCTCCATCGGGAATCCTGCTGGCGGATTCAATGCTTTGATCCCTTGCTCTTCAAGCTCTTTCACGATTTCATGTCCGATATGCGTTACGTTATCGACAACATGATGAAATTCCGTATTCGCAATGGATCGAGCTGTCGAACGCAAGGGCTCGCGGTTCATTTTACAGACGAAACTAATAAGCGTCCTGGCTTCAGGAAACAGATTAAAAATTTCTTTTCGTTGGTCCTCAAGTTCGTTTCGGTCAATAGAGACGAATCCAACATCGTCGGCTCCTGCATGTAGACATAAATTCCGCAACCATTGTGTATCTATGCGCCTGCCTTCGGTTCCCTGCATAATTACCTTTTTCTTGTAATATTGTTTTACGGCAGGATGATCATTTATTGTCACCTTTTTCAAAGCACTCAACTCCTTAGTCGTTCAATTTAACGCCCATCCGTCAGTACTACCCTGTTTGATGGCCTGTCCAATCATTCGAAGTCGTGCATTCCATACAGACTTCGTAAAATTGATTTTTAGTTCTAGCGTTGTGAATGTCTCCCCTTCGCTGAGGGTAGATGTGTAGGCTATTCTCATCGCTGTATCAGTAGCATCCCAAAGTACGCCGTCGTGAAGCTTTCTACCAAGGCTCACAGAACTTGTACGGAAAGTCTATCGGAACGGTCAAGACTTAAAGTTTCTTTCTTCTTGCCCATCGATGATCAGACGACATCCACTATGACAGCATCCTTGGCAGATTTCGTAGTATCGCCTTTTAAGTATAATAGATAGTTACTGAGACCGTTCGGTCTTTTTTTAATCTAAAAAAAAGCCATCGCCGGCTTCTTTTTTAGACTGCTAGGCACAGTTCTGAGCAAGAAACGATCTAAGATGATGCACAGCTCTTTTCATGTACTCATGGTTCTTGTAAAGTTTGCTAAGTGCTAACGCCCCCTCCAGCGTGGAGATAAACACGGTAGCCACAAACTCGGGATCCACTCCTTGTTTAACCTCACCCTTCTTTATGCCTTCCTGAACAAAATTACGAACCATTCCGAGCAAGCCGTCCATTGCTTCACGGACTTTTTCTTGAAGCAATGGGTCTGCGTCATCTGCCTCAATGGCAGCATTCATAATCGGGCAACCCCCTGGGAACAATTCTCGTTCAGCAATCCCCTCGAATACGGAAATAATGGAAAGAAGACGTTCCATGCATCCTTGTTTGCCTGCCATCGCTTCAGAGAAAAAATGACTCATCGTGTCAATGGAAAAGGAAAAAGCGCTCAACATTATTTCCTCTTTATTTTCGAAATGGTTATAAATCCCTCCTTTTCGAAGACCAGTCTCGTGCATGATGTCGGATATAGAAGATGCCCTATATCCTTGGCTATTAAAAATTTTTGATGCCTTTTCTAAGATCAGGGCTTTAGTCTGTTCTCCCTTACGATTAACCATGAATCTATTTGCCTCCGTTTGAAAAAGGTTTACGAAATTTATAAGACCATTCGGTCTTTTTTATTGTACAATTAGGTAGTATCTTTGTAAAGTGCAAAAAATAATAGGAAAAATTTTTGATTAAAGGGGATTACATCACATTGACTGAATTACAGATAAAAGGAAGAGAAGCAAAACAGGCATCCCACGTCCTAGCAAATATAAGTAGCAAATGCAAACAAGATGCTCTATTTAAAATGGCTGATTATTTACTTAAATATAATCAAGATATCTTAAAGGCAAATCAAATAGATTTAAACAATGCTTTGGAAAATGGAACAGCAAAAACAATGTTAGATCGTCTATTGTTAAATGAAAATCGTATTGAAGAAATGGCAAACGGTTTACGACAAGTCGCTATTTTACCAGACCTATTGGTGAAATAAAGAATATGTCTGTACGTCCAAATGGTTTACAAATTGGACAGCAAAGTGTGCCATTAGGAGTTATAGGAATCATTTATGAAGCTCGTCCAAATGTAACTTGTGATGCACCGGATTATGTTTAAAATCTGGTAATGCAGCTATATTACGAGGTGGCAGTGAAGCAATATCCTCTAGCTATTGTAAATATATTATCAAAAGCTATTTCTGATGCAATTTTTTACCTTCAGGCGCTCTTCAACTAATTGAAGATACTCGACGTGAAAACTGCTATATCATTAATACAACTTAATGAATATGTAGATGTGCTTATTCCTCGTGAGGTTCAAGGTTAATCCAGAACGTCGTTAAGAATGCAACAGTACCAGTAATCGAAACTGGTACTGGTAACTGTCACATTTATGTAGATGAATCTTGTAATATTGAAATGGCGAAATCAATTATTATTAATGCAAAAACATCTCGTCCTTCTGCATGAAATGCAGTTGAAAAAGTACTTATAAATAAAAATATAGCTGAGAAATTCTTACCAATCATCTCTCAAGCATTAATTGAAGAAAATGTTGAGATACGTGGAGATAAAAGAGTTGCTGAAATCTGTCCAAATATAAGATTGGCAACGGAAGAGGACTGGAAACAAGAATACTTAGATTACATCTTAGCTATTAAAGTAGTAGAAGGTATTGATGAAGCTATTTCACATATTAATAACTATAGCTCAAGCCATTCAGAACCGATTATCACAAACGATTATAATCATGCTCAACACTTTCTAAAATTTGTAAATTCTTCAACTGTGTATGTTAATGCAATTACTCCGTAAATAGCTAATGCCCAAGGAAGTCCACTACCTGTAGTTTTATACAACTTATAAATGATAAAAACTATGATTGCGATTAATAAAACAGTTAAGAGTATGAAAATTGAAGAAAATACATTATCCAGTGTTAGCACTCCTTTTACTTCAGATATTCTTATTGTTGGTAATGAATGCGACTAAACTATGTTGATTGAACTCACCTGCCCCGATAGTTCATAAGAAATGCTCGCAGCATCCCCTATTACCTGTTAGTAGTGTAAGAACAAATACTAAATATTAGCCGGGACAGACTATTGCAAAATCATTATTACCGCGATTCGTAATTCTGGTGACTGAAAAACTTGCATTGCACCATTTTAATTCTTATAAGGTTGTACAAAAAGACCGTCGTCTTGAAGCCATTCGGCTATAAAAACATCGTTGTAGTCAAAAATATTTTGATTATTTAATTGTGATCTTAACCAAGATTCATTAAAGCCCATATAAATAATTTCATCCCATAAAACTTCACCGTCTCTTATTTCTTCCTGAGTAGTTTTTTGATACTTTGATTTTTTCAAAATACTAATCGAGCCATTCGCCTCTAAATAACAATAGGCAACCTCACGAATAGAAAAAGTTTCACTTTGTCGAAGTAAACTTTGCAATTGATTAATATTCATCCTATTTTTCCTTAATGCTTCTCGATCTACAATTCCATTTTTGATAAGTGCCGAAGGTTTCCCCTCTACCACGCCCCTAAATACAAGGAACTTTTGACTTAGATATTCAACCAAACATCCTGTGCCTAATCCGATAACAGTTAGTAATAATAGAAAAGTGATTAATTGGTTTATTCTTTTTTTCACCCCTTTGTTTTATCATTGAAGGTAGAAAAGGTTGGTTGACACTCAACCAACCTTTTCTACCTTTTCATATTATTGTTGTTTGTATTGGGGTTCTTCTTGTTCGATTTGTTGAACACGAGGTTCAATGCTATCTATAACGGATTGAGTTTGTTTAGCAGCATCCTGATAAAGCTGCTTTGCTTGTTCGTTATCTGTCCCAAGAGAGAAGGTTTCAAAGCTTGCCTGAGCACTTTTCAACCCTGCAAGAGTTGTCTTAACGTCATTGATTACTGTCATGTATAACGCCTCCTTTTATTTAAATGATTATTGCTCTTTTAGAATGGAGTAAACAAAGTTTTATATGCATTCAAAATTTTTCCATATAAAATATCTAAAACCATTATCACGAAGTAATTGATCCTTAGGGTATAAAAAGAGCAACCGTTTGCACATAACCCTGTCAAGTAGACAATAAAAAAAGAGTATTTTAAGCTGCGGCCTTTTCTCGATATTCAATCGGGGAAAGGCCATTAAATTTTTCTTGGAAGCGATCAGTATTATAGAATTCTATATGCGCATCACTTTTGATACCAAATCGCTCACGAAGCTGACGATATGACCAGCCTTCCTCCAACTTCAAACGAACAACTTCTCGCTTTAATTCTTCTGTATATGTTTGAAAGGTTTGCCCCTTTTTTGCCATAGAAAAATCCCCTCCAAGATAGACTGTTTAAGAGCATTTTATCATGCTCTCTTTTTACTCTGTCTACCTGTAGGGGATAATACCAGTTGGATATAAAACGGTTGCTCTTTTTATTGCTATTAACGATTCCAAACTCTTTTTAAATCTAATGGGACGAATACCTTATCCACATGTATTTCTTTATGTATGATAAGATGTGAAATGCATGGATCTACACTTAACTAGACAACTTTCTTAAGGTGTTCAAGTTTATACTCAATCGGACTTAAATAGCCAAGTGTTCCATGAATACGAATATGATTAAACCAATGAATATAGTCCTGTAGTTCTCTTGTCAGATCGATTAGCGTTTCGAAATGACGACCCTTAACGAACTCCGTTTTGATGATTTTGAACGTAGCTTCAGCTACGGCATTGTCGTACGGGCAGCCCTTCATGCTTAGCGAACGTAGAATGTTAAATGTCTCTAAAGCATCATCTATTAGCTTATTCTTAAATTCGCTTCCTCGGTCCGTATGAAATAGCTGAATCTTACTCAGGTCTACCTTAATCGATGAAAATGCCCGGTAGACCAGTAAAGCATCTTTTTTTGGCCCGACGCTAAAGCCGATAATTTCCCGATTAAGAGATCAACAAATACACATACGTAACACCATTTTTGATTTACCCTTACGTACGTCAAATCGCTTACAATTGCGTGCAACTCTTTTTCCTGATTAAACCCACGGTCCAATTCGTTAACCTGGTTAGACTCATTATAAGTTTTTGAATGTGGCCTGAATTGAGCTACTGTGTAGGTAGAGACGAGGCCCTGTTCTTTCATAATCCGCCCAATCTGTCCCTTGAGACAACTAACCCACGCTTTTTTAATTTCTCTTTAATCTTTCGCGTACCATAGTTTTGCCGGCTGTTCTGAAAGATTTCGATGATGTCGGAGTTTACTTCATCTACTGATGACCTTTCTTTTACTTCATAAATAATAGGTGCTTCTTGGCAATTGAAGGACTTCACACATTGCTGATATCGAGGATTTGTGCTGGTTATTCCGGATCACATTTACTTTCGTCCTAGTATCAGCGCAGCTTGCTTTAAAATATCGTTCTCCATCTGTAACTGTTTCAGTTCCTTACGAATCTTTACTAGTTCTGTTTCTTCTGGTGTTCGGTTATCAGCTTCTTTGAAAGAACCGGAGGTTTTGTGTTGAGAAATCCACTTATCCAGAGAGGAGGGTGTCAGTTCATACTCACGAATAATATCCCTTCTTGGTTTACCATTCACAAACAGCTGTACCATTTGGCTTTTAAACTCATCAGTAAATGTTCTTCGCTCTTTTTTGGTCATTGTAGAATCTCCTAAACTAGTAGTATTTGTAGTCTACTTGACCTTAAATTTTCTGTCTAGATAAGTGTAGCCGTTCCAAAACTTACAATTTTTACTGTATCCAACATTCTTAGCTACCATTTGGGATTTTCTAATTTTAATCTTTTCTTCTATTTGTTTTTCATACTATGCTACCTTATTATCATTGCCCAAAAATTTTGATTTCAGTGGCTTTAAAATAAGTCGCACCGTTTATAAAAAGAATAACGAAAGCAACTCAGAGTTTTAATTTATTTTTTGAGATAAATTCATTCACTTACTTTTTACCTCCTTTGCGAAAGATTCGATCGAGAAATGTTTTCTTTTTCTCAGGAGGCACAGGAAGAAAAAAACGATTCTTACTTGTTACATCAAGATAAGGCGTTAATATGCCAGTCTTCTCATCTACAGAAGTTGCGATATTTAGCTGTTCTTCAATTTTTGCAAAATGATTTGCTGTTGAGCCTTTTGGCGTATAGACAAAACGCCCATCCGGGAATTTTTGTGATTCCGTTGTTTCTCTTTCAGTATATGCATGGACAGATGGACGTGCCCAAAAAACATTTTTCCGCACCACACGTGCTGGACTTCCTGCAACTGATACATTTGATGGGAGCGATTTTGTCACGAGTGACTTAGCACCTAAAATTGAACCTGTACCAACTTCTGCCCCTTTTAGAATCATGACGTCCTGCCCAATCCAAATGTGGTCACCTAAGTACACACTCTTTGTTGAGTTAATCCGTTTTCGAGTTGTTCCATCGTAAATCAAATGTGGATCTGCCAAACGAACGACTACACCATTTGAAAACATATTATCATCACCGATGAATAGATTCTTTTGTTCAGAGAGAATAAATCTCGCTGCTCCATTAAATGAATAGTTGCGACCAAGGAAAAATGTATTGTCATTCCAAACATTGACGCTCATCGTTGCATTGCGATTGGATTTCCCAATGATTATGAGCGAGTTGTTGCCATTAAAATTTAGCGTTGCATTTTTAAATTCGGCTCCGCGTTCAATAATTAACCGATTTCCTTCACCAAAAAATTTGATTTTACTATTCACAAACGAACTCTCATCGTCGGTATTTCCTATAATGAGTATTTCATTATCCGTTTCTGGTTTCTGCAATATACTGAAAATAGTTTCCATGCTTTTCATACCCACTTTTTCAAATTGTTAAAAACGTGTTCATTATACATCATTTTTTGCTCAACACAAAGACCGCATAAGAAAACCTGAGGAGATGTAAAGATGAAGCCTGAAAAATGGGAAAGGGAAATCCAGGAACGTCTTGAAAACGCACCAAGCCGTTGAAGCCACAGCCCAGATTGTCGAGCATACACCTGAAGCCAATCTGCGAATGAGGCTTGGCAGTACATCGGTCAAAGGACTGCTGGCCGATTTTGGCGACAGCGTCCATTTAGGGAAGATTAACGGGAAGTATGTATTATTGATAGAATCCGATATAATTGAATTCGATAAAGGTGTTTCACCGATTGAGTTTCATGGGCCGGATGATTTGATGGAGATTGTGGAGAAGATTAGTAGGAAGGTTTGAGGGAATGGTGATGATTTGTGATCAGAATTGTGATCATTAAGGCAGTGCCATTTAAGGGTATGTGATCATTTGTGTGATCAAAATTGTCATCATTTTATGCACTTATAATTAAGTGCAAATGAAAAAAGGCAGTGAGATTATATTTTGCTTCTGTCTTTCGGTTATGACTAAACATTAAGTTTTGAAACACATCTTAACGTCAATGTCGTTTTCGCCCTTAAATGATTAACTCTTGGCATGTCATTATTTTGTTATTCTACAATCAAAAAACAATCACCTTATCATAAGGTGTTTGTTTTTCGTTTTGATGATATTATTCATTCGATAGATAGTCGATACGCCTTCACGATGATACCATCATCGGCAGGTTGGAAGTCGAATTGCGGCAATCGTACAAAGCCCATACGTTCATACAATCGCATTGCCGTTTTCATAAAATCTGCGGTATGTAAGCCGATGTACTGTGAACCGTTGACTTTTGTCCGACGAATACATTCTTGGATTAATGCCTCAGCAACACCTTTGTGTCGTGCCTGTCGTGTGACTGCAAGCATTCTTATCTCAGGATAATGTAACATGTCAACAAGTCCTTTGTAGGCATCGGATTTCGCAGGAAACAACGCAACACTTCCTACCACTTCCCCATCTAATTCAGCAACTAGAAGTTCAACATCTCGCTGTTCATCGGCATCTGAAGAAATAGCTTTCTTCAGAGCATCCCAATGCCCTTCAGGAATGCTTTGAGCATGTTCTTCGTAGGCCGTCACTCTCTGTTCACGAATCATTTCTACTTCATAAAATAAAGCCTTGCGAATTTTTACCATTTAATCCACCACTCCTCTTATTCAGCTACACCTTTAAATTATACTCTCTATGTTTATTAATCCAAGAATATATGCGGAATAGAAAAAATATCTTAAGTCATTCAAAATTAAATTGCGTTTTCCATTGACTAAACATTCATTCAATAATAAAATAATACTGAAAATTCAGTGAATAAATGGAGGGGTTGCATTGGATTTACATTTCGAGATTACTGGCAAGGGTCATCCTGTTGTTCTAATTCATGGTGGTGGGGCTGATTTAAGGCAATGGACATTTTTAGCATCTCTTTTATCCAAGGATTACAAAGTTATATCTTTCGATGGCCGTGGTGCCGGTAAATCACCATCACCTATAAAACATGCAAACTATGTTGACGATGTACTGGAACTAATGGATTACCTAGAAATTAATCAGGCAACGATTATAGGTCATTCCATGGGAGGGCAGATTGCAACTGATTTTGCTCTTAATTACCCCGAAAGAGTATCGAAACTTGTATTAATTTCTCCTTCTTTGACTGGCTTTCCCTATTCAAAAGAGTTTTTACAATATCATAACAAAATATTGGAAATCGCTCCCAATATAGATAAGATGTTAGAGCTTGCCCTTCATTCACCAACATATCAAGTTGTTATTAATAGTCCGCACAAAGATCTCACTATTCAAATGCTCAGGCATCATTTCGGGCGCATGCTTAAGTGGCCCGCTGATTTCTGCATGACATGGCCTCAGCCGCCAGCAATGGAACGATTAGGAGAATTGAAACCCGAAACTTTATTTTTTATCGGTAAAAAGGATTTGGCAGATAATTTTCGAGTTGCCGATTGTTTCCGTAAGGTTCCAAACATCAGTTTCATCGAAATAGAGAATGCCGATCATATGCTGCCCCTCACCCATTCTGAAGATTTATATCAAGAATTCACTGCTTTTATGGAGGATTGAAGATAAATGCCACGTACACCAGAAGAGAATGACCGCATTCGCCAAGCATCCAAAGAAAAAATTCGCGCTGCAGCCATGGAGCTATTTATGAAACAAGGATATTACGCTACTTCTATAAGCGATATAGCCAAGAAGGCGGGTATTTCGAAAGGGTTACTCTATAACTATTACAAAGGAAAAGAAGAGCTGCTTTCTGAAATGGTCGAGGCCAGAATCAAGGAAGTGGTTGAAGTCATGGAAGGAGCGTTCACCTTAAATACACCTCGTGAACAGCTTGAACATATAGTCAATGGTGCCATTGATAATATCCACAAAAAACCGGAAGTCCATCGGTTCTATCTACACCTGCAAACTCAGCCAGAGGCTGATGACGAGTTGATAAAATACAGTCATCTCATAATTGTAGAAAATGCTAGACAATTCGAGTTGCAATGTAAAATATTTGAAAGCATGGGGGAAAAAGAACCAAGGAAACGATCGTTATATTTTTCATCTGTGCTACAAGGTATTATGTTGATGATTTCTACCTATCAACAGAGGTTCCCGGTAGAAGAAATAAAGAACCAGATTATAAGAGAGTTTTGTAACTAGTTAATGAGGGACTTCCACAATTGGGAGCTATAATTGAGTTAAAGGGATCGTCTAATTGAACCCGAAAAGTTTAGACACTTTATTTAATATAGCTTTCAGGGCATGAACCCGCTGATCGCATTATGTTGAAACCTCTTTTCTTACTTTGTTATGACAACTCTCGGTTATTGATTGGAGGTTTCAATAATTAATGAGTGGATCAATCGATGTTCTCCACTCCGTTCGGTTGACAAAGGAAAAACTGGAGGTTCACGAAAGAAAGAGCATTTCCTTCTAAGATCAAAAAAGGAGGCTGACCCCGAATCATGTTTCAGTAATTTTAGGGCAGCCTTCTTAAAGTTATTTTCTAAAATAACTGAAGGAATTAATCTCAATCTCCTTTACATGTTCATATTTTATTTTACTAACAATATTCCGTCTGCAATCGGGCGTTCACCTGCTGTATCAGATGGTCTTGTGACTCGGTCATCCCCAACTGTCATGGTCGTCGATCCGCCGCCGTCAAGATTGATGGCATCGACGGCTCCTAATGACTTCATGACTTTCGCACATTCTTCAAAATTAGCCCCCACACTCCATCCGGGTGAGCGTCCATCGATCGTGACAAATAATAGATTGCCATTCTCCTTGATTCCTGCAAGCGTTCTAGGATTACGACGTTCCCCAAAACGATAATAAAACCCAGGATCTTCTTCCCAGTGAAAACCTTCCTCTACGGCATTAATGGAAATTTCTCCGTTTTCCATTAATCGAGGACCTCCATTAATCATGCTGGTGGTTTGATCTAATTTTATTAGCTTTCCATCGCCAGTGATTTCACTCTTCACCTGAACCTTCATCCCTTGTTGGGCATGGTCACGAAGCCACTCTGCTGCTTCCCCCGTTCCTGCAAGAACAAAACCGCTGCTTGGAATGACTCCTCCACGATGGTTATGAATTTCCACCACTTCTCCGGCATGATTTACTACCACTTCCACGCCGTCGCCCGATTCTGTCTTTTCTCCAAATACGGACGTATATTGGATAAGCTCACTTTCATCCTTACAAGTAAAATCATGTTTCGGCCGTTCTGTTGTCGTATCTCCTCCAACACCGCCACAATTGCGGATTAATCCTGGCTTCCGATTTAATCCATCCACTTCCCTAACCGCGCCATCAGATGAAGTAGCCTGAATTGACGTGGAAACAGAAGCAATGTTTGCCTTCTCTTCAACAGAAGACAAAATCAGAGCTGAACGGCCATTAATCGCTTCACTGACAAGGTGACCATTGCTGGCGGATATACCGGCAAGATCGCCAGGTGTTCCATCCTTCTCCCCTACAACAAAGTATCCAGCATTCACTCCAGCAATGGCATCATTTCTGTCTGCCATTTGGGTCAATGTTTCTTTCCCTGTCACTGCATCATTAGCTAATTCAGGCACAATATGCCCTTGAAATCGATCCTGATCCACTTCAAGGACATTTACTACCCATGGTCCCGTTGTTTTCTCTCCGTCTTCACCCGTATATACAGTCCGCAGACCCGAATATCCCTTTTCCGATAACTTGTTTCTCATTTCGGCTGCATCCGCTTCCAGCTGATATTGGCCGATGCGAACAATGTATCCAAGTGGATCTTTTTCCCGGTCATCCAAAGCCCGATCCGGTTCTCTTATGATACGAGCATTTTTGAAACCATCCTTCTTTAAATTCCCTAACAATTTCTTTGCCAGTTTCTCTGTTTCTACAAATGCCGCATCCACTGTGTAAAAGTCTTTAGAAGATATTTCACCACGATTGATTTTTGTATACGTCACTCCCGGTGCTGGATTCATAGAAGTTCTTTTCTCATGCAAATCAGGCGTTCCCAGCGGAAGCACATGATTTTTCATCTGTACTTGTGATTGAACATTCAATTCTGCTTGAACTGGAGTTTCCGGATTGGCATTTACAATCATCACAGATGCTAGACTAATAGAGGCGATAGGCAAAATTGGCTTTTTCCATATTTTTTTCATTTTTTTCCTCCAATAAAGTTATGTCCTCCTTTAACTTTATTGACTAAATGTGATGGAAAATTAAAAGGACTATTATATTTCAGTCAATTTTAAGTGAACAAAAATGAGCATAAATACTCGATAAATATTACAATTCACATTTGTGAAAGGACAACTTTTGGATATTTTCTCTTTGTACTCAGTAAATCACCCTTTACTTTTAAAAAAGCTTCAACCTTGCTTTGCTGCCTAAAGAGTGGATATATTAGATATCGCGTGGGATTATCACTTTAGAGGTGAAATTTATGGAGACAGTAAAAAAGAACTTGTTGTTAATACCAACCATTTTGTCGGTTATCAATGTGATCTGCATTGCTTCATTCCTCATTGGACTTTGTATTATAAATTTCCCAATTTCAAAAGGATCTTAACTGATCTTGGCTTGCTCTGCCCATTGATCGCAACCCTATCATTCTTCTATTTAGTGGTAAAAGCCAAGGAATAAAGCATTCCGCATTAAAGTACTTTCATTTAGTAAATGCGGTTACATTTCTTGTCCCGATATGTATTCTTACTTTTCTTATACTTCGATTCTTAAATGATTGGGATATTCACTTTTAAAAAACCGCTATTTTAAAAACATTTTTCATTCATAAAAAAGCCCTCATTTTAGGGCTTTTTTGCTAAGCCAATTGCATTTAAGCATTATAGTTCTACTCCATTTCATATATCATCCAAATAATTTTGCAAATGTATTTTGACCTGCAATACCATCTGCCGGTATTCCATTTGCCCTTTGAAATGCCTTCACCGCTATTTCCGTTCCGCTTCCGAAGATACCATCTATGCCATGTGGATTTTGTCCTTCCAAATAAAGTGCAGCTTGAAGGATATAGGTTATATTCCCTTTTGCCCCTTCCCTTACATTAGGTGAAGCCGCTTTTGTTTGGGGTCCCCATATTCCATCAACATTAATCTTTGCACCATATTGTTTATTCAATTCGGTTTGAAAACCCCTTATCAAAGCTTTTTTAGTATTAGGACCATTAAAACCATCAACATCTATTTTTGCATTATACCGGCTATTTAATGTCCCTTGAATGGACTTGATAGTCTGATTGCCGCTGTCCTTTGCAGGCGGACCTTTTACAATCACATCCGATTCGACTTGTGTTGCTGGTGGAGTGGTTCCATTCACTTTTGATATCAGTCTAGGCTTTGTTCCCGCTTTTAACTGAGAATAAGTTAGTCCGCCCGTCATATCCAAGTGCGGATAATCTGTAAAGCTTGACCAATCCCCACCCCATGCAAAGCCCAAGGATTTACCAATGGCCGCTACCCGTTTCCATTTTGCATCAACTGTCCATATGGCATTCTTTCCATCATCGCTGACTATGAAATAATCAATGGCTAGTCCATAGTTATGGTAAGATTGACCTGGCATCGCGTTGGTCACTCTTGGTTTCGATAAATCACTATAATTTTTACCATCGTAGATATAACCTAGGCGACCTTGTCCATATAACTTTGCTTGCTCTTCCATAGACCGATAACCTGCGCTGATTTGGACAAAAATGCCTTCTTGGTATGCCCGTTTAACCATTTCCAATGCTGATTCTTTTACGACTGGATGAATTCCGCTGCCCATATTCTTTTCCGAACGATCCAATAAAGTTTCTAATCTAACTGTCAATTTTATCACCTCCTAATATGTTATGGTACTTATTAGGAAATGCCTGTACACCTACCTTGACGTTACAAAAAAAACGCCCTTTTATGTTGACCTAGTATGGGTTCATCATTCATATAATTCTGGTAAAATAACAAAAGCACAACCCATAATGGGATTGTGCTCAGTTTGTAGACAAAAGGGGTTCGGAATTAAAAAATTCCGAACCCCTTTTAAAATTCCCTTTGAAATTTTGAACAAAGGTTAAGAGATTTGGGCTCTTCGAGCCACTATGTTAAGCCATTTTAGGACCCTGCCATGTCCAATTGGCCATCTTCTTTAAATTAATGGCAGCGAAAGTAAGCATCGCTTGCATCGACAATTTTTCAAGTCCCATTAAAGTAGTCCAACGCATACCATGCTTTTCTTTTGCATCTGCGAATACACGCTCAATCGTTTCTTTGCGTTTCGCATATATAGGTTTTACATCTTGATGATGACGCAGATGATCTGCTTCTTCCACATATGCTTGCCAGATATGCCGTGTCACTACTTTTTGATGGTCTTTACTTTCTGTACACCGTGATAAATATGAGCATGTTGCACAAATTTGTTTTGGCGATTTGTACTCGCGATAGCCCTCTTTATTTGTTGTTGAGTACTTTAAACTTTCGCCCGAAGGGCAAAGGTAACAATCAAAGTGTTCATCGTAACCATAGTCATGTTTGCGAAAGAATCCTTCTTTTGTTCGAGGACCTGTATAGGGTAAAGCAGGTGTGATTTCTTTGTTAAATAGGTAGCTTGTAATCGCTGGTGTTTTATAAGCTGCATCTGCGGCAACTACATCTGGTTTTCCGAATTTCTCAATCACTTGCTCAACAAGTGGCTCCAAAATATTACTGTCATGTGTATTACCAGGTGTTACAATCGTTCCCAATACAAAACCGTTGCGGTCTGCGGCCGCATGGAATGAATAGGCAAACTGTTTTGTTCGTTCATCTTTCACATAGTAGCCACTCTCAGGATCCGTAGTACTTTCTTTAATTGCTTTGGTTTCTTCCTTATCAAATTTATCTGGTGGAAAAGGCTTCTTTCCATGGTTTTCACGATCTTGATTTATTTCATCTTGAAGACGTCCTTGATATGCTCGTGTTTCTTTGCGTACGATTTTCTTTTCAATTTGCGCTTATTCGCATTGGCTTTCACATGTGTGGAATCGACGAATACGTGTTTAGCACTTATTGACTTTCTATCAGCAGCTGTTATTACGATGCGATAGAAAATCTGTTCAAACAGGTCTGTATCTTTAAAGCGTCGCTCATAATTTTTCCCGAACGTTGAGAAATGAGGTACTTTATCATGGAAACCATAGCCTAAGAACCAACGGTAAGCCATATTTGTTTCAGCTACTTCAATCGTTTTACGCATGGAACGAATACCGAAGGTATATTGAATGAATGTCGGTTTAACTAAAATACTGGATCAATACTTGGGCGTACTACCTCTGAATACATATCTTTCACCAAGTCATAAATGAAAGTGAAGTCAATGGAAGCCTCAAATGGTTCGCCGGCACCAGTTGATCTAAAGTAATCATTTCAAGTTGATCTCGCTGAATAGAATTATGTTTCGAAAGCATCCTCATCACCTCAAGTTTTAATAGATCTATTTTAAAACAAAAAAGACTGTAGGCAAAAGGAGTTTGGTATTATCCCCTACAGGTAGACAGAGTAAAAAGAGAGCATGATAAAATGCTCTTAAACAGTCTATCTTGGAGGGGATTTTTCTATGGCAAAAAAGGGGCAAACCTTTCAAACATATACAGAAGAATTAAAGCGAGAAGTTGTTCGTTTGAAGTTGGAGGAAGGCTGGTCATATCGTCAGCTTCGTGAGCGATTTGGTATCAAAAGTGATGCGCAAATAGCGAATTGGGTAAAGAAAGTGCAAAATAATGAGCCTTTTGAAGACCAACGTGGTGTATGGAACCGTAAGAATTTTTCTAGTGTAGAAGAAGAAAATGCTTATCTGAAAGCGCAGGTGGACTATTTAAAAAAGCGCAATCCAAATCTACATGGGAAGGAATGGTCCTGAAAGCCGAAAGGTTTAAAGTGATTGATGGATTGAGGAAAACACACCCACTCGCGTGGCTATTAAAAATCGGTGAAGTTTCAAGAGCTGGTTACTACAAATGGAGGAAGACTCAGTCTAGACGTTCTCTGAGACTTGAGAAAAACCTATGGATAAAAGAACATATATTAGCCATCCATAAGATACATCCATACTACGGATATAAACGGATGACCCGAGTTTTATTCAGAGAGGGAATCGTTGTCAATCATAAGCGTGTTCGCCGATTGATGAGAGAATTTGGGGTTACATCTATTATTCGAAAGAAACGCCCTTTCTATGGTCGAAGAGGATCCGTTGTATTTAAAAATGTTTTAAACCGTGAGTTCTATGCAGAGTCCATGTTACAAAAGTTAGTAACAGATATAACCTATGTACGGATTGGAGACACGTTTGTCTACCTATCTGCCGTTTTAGATTTGTATAATAATGAAATTGTGGCATGGGAAGTTTCTACGCGAAACGATCTTGAATTGGTTCATAATACGTTAAATCAGTTAAGGGACAAGTCATTTGAAAAGGGTGCCCTTCTTCACTCTGATCAAGGATTCCAATATACGACGAAATCATACGAAAAACAGGTAAAAGAACTCGGTATTCAAGGAAGCCACTCTCGTCGTGGCAATTGTCATGATAACGCGTGTATAGAAAGTTTCTTCTCGCATATAAAAACAGAGAAGTTATATTTGGAACGCCCAAAAACAGCAGAGGAAGCTTATGTAGTTATTCAGGAGTATATAGAATTCTATAATACTGATCGCTTCCAAGAAAAATTTAACGGCCTTTCCCCGATTGAATATCGAGAAAAGGCCGCAGCTTAAAATACTCTTTTTTTATTGTCTACTTGACAGGGTTATGTGCAATTCTATCTAAATTTTTAAACATAGTTGATTGGAACGGAAGGTGCGAGACTCCTGCGGGAATAGCGAGTCCAAGGGAGACCCCACAGGCGCAAGTGCGCCGAGGAGGCTCCCGGACCGCCCGCGGAAAGCGAGTGCCTGAAGTGGAAATCAACGTCCAAATTTGTACAAGCAAAAAAACTGTAGACAACCCATAATGGGATTGTGCTTTTGTTCTATGATAAAGGCTTATTTTGATTTTCTTTATCTTTACCAATAACTCTTATCAATTCATCCAGCTTTTCATTTCTTTCTTGATCTAATCTTGTCTTTGCATTGATGAATTTTATTATCTTAATTATGAAATAAACACTTAATACAATAAGTCCCAGATAAAACAAAATCGGTATGATTGCAAAAAGCCCTATTAAACTGCTGGCTTGGTCCATAAATAATCCCCACTAAATGTAAAATATAGTATTATTATCCAGAAAAATACAAAGAAGGCGTTTGGTACCAATATATTATTTAAATTTTGCGAAAAAGGGAGAAGTTTTTTAAGTTACCCCTTATAAAAACCCCTATTTTAACTATTCAAATATAGACATAAAATAGGAGGTATATATTTTTTTGTGCGTTTCTAACATGATAATAAAATTGATATTGATATTTTGATAAATTAGAGAACAAATTGGGTGCAGTTCATATGTTGAAGTGCTTTTTTTAACTACTTAGCTGTGATGGGTAACGCAATCACCAGGGTCTTCTTCATAATACTTAATTCGTTAAAGCTGCCTGGATAAGTAATATCTCTCCAATATCCTGGATTATATTGAAGGCTCTACTTTATTCCGGATTTAGATATACAACCAATCCAGTTTCATTCAGAATATTAGGGGTTACAGAACTTTTAAGGTAAATAGATGCTATGACAATTTTCTGTTCAAGTAAATCCTGGTGAAGTTAAAGATAAGTTCCTCCGATTTAGTACAAAAGTGTAATTCTTTAATTCGAATAAGGTTAGTGTTAACATATAGTAAGTATATCTTCTAATGAAGGAGCTAATTATGAATCCCAATATTTTATTGCGTAATAATGTAAAGTTTAAAGGAAGTGGTACACGACCAATGATATTTGCCCCAGGTTTTGGTTGTGATCAAAATGTCTGGCAATCAGTTGCAAAAGACTTCGAAGATGAATACCAAATTATCCTATTTGACTATGTTGGGTCAGGTAATTCAGATATACAGGCATATAACGTGGAAAGATACAGTACTCTTGAAGGGTATGCACAAGACGTACTTGATGTTTGTTCCGCATTAGACATAAAAGATGCTATATTTGTTGGACACTCTGTTGGATGTGTGATTGGCATGCTGGCATCAATTAAACATCCTGAATATTTTTCTAAACTTGTTCTGGTTGGTCCTTCCCCTTGCTACCTGAATCTCCCTAATGATTATTACGGAGGATTCGAGAAAGAACAACTTTTAGGATTGATTGATATGATGGACAAAAATTATATAGGCTGGGCAACCGCCTTTGCTGGAACGGTAATGAATAATCCAGATCGACCAGAGCTTAAACGGGAGCTAGAGAATCGTTTTTGTTCTACTGATCCTATAATCGCTCGACAATTTGCGGAGGTTACCTTTTTTGCAGACAACCGTAAAGACTTACCAAAAGTAAAAGTACCATCACTCATTTTGCAATGTTCTAAAGATGTTATTGCTCCGTCAGCAGTAGGTGATTATATACATAAGCATCTTCCTCATAGTACATTGAAATTGATGAAAGCAACAGGACACTGTCCACATATTAGTCACCCTGGAGAGACGATATACCTAATCCGTCAGTATTTGGATGAATTTCCGACAAATGATTTACAGAAGGGGATGGGTGTGAATTTTTGTGAATGAACAATTAAATGGGGCACCCTGCGGATATTTGACCTTATCAGAAGAAGATACTATTTTATCCGTTAACCAAACCTTACTTAAAATATTGGGGTATAATCTCGATGAATTGAAAGGGCAGCATATTAATTTTATCCTTTCGGCTTCTGCTATACTCTTTCATCAGCTTTATCTGGTTCCTCTGATCATGTTAGAAAATCAAATTGAGGAAATATATATATCCTTAAAGTCTGAAGATGATGAAGAAATACCTGTGTTACTAAACGCTGTTCGAAGAGAGCGAAATGGAAGAACTATTATTGAGTGTGTAGTGATTCCAATGCGAAAAAGAAACGAATTAGAAAATGAGCTTCTTATAGCGAAAAAAGAGGCAGTGACAGCTCTAAATGCTAGGAATAAGGCTTATTCTGATTTAGAGAATGCTCATGAAATGATGAAAATGCAAAAGGATAAACTTATTGAATTAAACGAAAAAAACGAAAAATATAAAGTAGATACAGAAAGAGAAATGGATCTTGCCAAAAAAATCCAAGAGACATTATTACCAGTTCCTATTATTAATGAACATCTTGAAATTCAAGCGTATTATAAAGGCTCCAATCAATTATCAGGTGATCTATATGGATTTTACCAAATTGACGCCCAACGGTATGGCCTTATCCTGCTTGATGTGATGGGGCACGGGCTTTCTTCAGCTCTAATAACCATGTCACTTCATTCCATATTTCAGAGATTAATTTTAAAAGGTTCTGAAGTGAAAACTGTGATGAAGGAATTAGATGATCATCTTCATTCTTTATTCAAAAATACAAGTGAAACTTCGTATTACTGCACAGCCGTCTACCTTTTAATCGATACTGATAAGAGAGAAATTAATTATATCAATGCAGGCCATCCTTCCGTTCTTTTACAGGATATAAACGGAAAACAATATCACTTGCGTTCTAATCGGCCTCCACTCGGAATGTTTGAAGAAATAATTTTTAAAACAAATACCCTTACATACAATAAGGACAGTAAGCTGTGCCTTTATACAGATGGAGTTGAAGAACCTCTAGGTTCAGAGCGTTTATGCTCATTCTTAAAGACCTATTCGGCTGCCCCTTTATCTACACTTAAAGAGGAAATTATACAATCGCTTAGAAATGACGAGGACACTGACCAACGTAAAGATGACCAAAGTCTTATTTTAGTTAAACTAAAATAAGACTTTGGAGTTGTGCTATCCGTTACATAAACTAATACAGGTTGCTGTTCAATTTCCTGGGATATCCCACTGGAAAGAATGTTCGATAAATCCATCGGATTGCTACTTGAATATATGGAAGACAATGAATTGATCAATGACAATATTGAGTTAAACAATGTCGCAGCGATTAATAAAAATAATGAAATCATTCAGCAAAGCAGGCTGATCCTTAAAAAGACTAGCTTAAAAACACTCAGTCATCACGGTTGAGTGTTTTTTCATCTTTATATATTTACAGCGAACTTTCCACTAATATATCGCACTCCAATCTACTACTGCATGTCCAAATAAAAAAGGCAGCCACTAGGACTGCCTCTATTGAACAACTTTTTTACAGTTGCTTCATTCTTTTGGGATTAATAAAAACGGCGCTTGTTTTTTTTGCATTTACATTTACATTTTCTACGCTTTCCAGGAAACCATACTGTACTTGGGTCATTGTTCTCAAAACATTTTTCTTCATAACAACAATTTAGCTCCATCCTAACACCCTCCTTACTATTGTATATGCATGAACTGATGGATGGTGTGGACAAGTTGCTAAAAGTTTAGAAGTGAAAGCAAATTAATTCATTTTCCATGATTCTGGACAATTTCCAATGTATGTGGAAGCAAACTGAAATCTCCCCAGGTTTTATGGCCAGGAATA
This sequence comes from Peribacillus sp. V2I11, assembly GCF_030817135.1. NCBI lineage: Bacteria > Bacillati > Bacillota > Bacilli > Caryophanales > Bacillaceae > Peribacillus > Peribacillus sp. V2I11. The sequence goes on from NZ_JAUSYW010000001.1 coordinate 5,280,874, forward strand.
ACGATTTTCGCATCTTTATAAACATACATTAAATTCTTCATTGTATTTGGCCAAGCTTCCATGTTAGCTTCATCAATGATCCCGGAATTCTTTTGTTCCAGTGCGAAATCATATCACCAAATAATAAGTTATACTTTGGAAGCCATATTGACATGTTATCAGAAGTATGAGCTCTCCGGGAAAGTATATTTCGATTTTCATATTTTCTACTTTTAAAGTTGATGCCATTGAATCTAGTGAAGGATCAGGCATAGGATGGTACTAAGTTATCAATTTCACCCGAATTCACCCGAACCTTTAAAGATACTTGCTATTAAATGTCCACCATCAACGTTTAATAGTCTATCATCTCCTCCAACCTTTCTTTGGGCATATGGATTTCTTTTTGCTTTACCCAATTCTAGTTTAGCTTCAGCAATCGCAATACGCCCATTATCATCAGTGGTATATTTATATCCTTCTTTTGTTGTATACTCTACATTTGGTTTTAAAGTCTTCTTACAATTTACTTTCGTGTATTGTTCACCACATTTAACATTATCTAAACCCTTAGGAATAATCTCCCCTGAAACACCCTCTATTTTGCTATCCTTCACCGTGAATTTCTGATAGGCTTCCTTAATTGTCTGCTTTTCCATCACAACTTGGGGAAGCCTTGGTCCTCCTGCGAGGGATACTTGTTCCATACTTATCCGTTTAGGGATTTCTTTTTTACCTATTTCTTCACCTATATTTTTTAACGTGATTTTTTCCTGATCCCGCTATGTCTGTTATTGTAGCTTGAAGCTTCTGAATCTGCTTTTGGGCAAATTCCTTACTCTAAGAAATTGTGCCACTTGCTAATTTTTTCTAATCCAACTTCCCTGAGTATATCCATATTTTTTTAATAGAATGATTTTAATACCTCACGGCATATTATCTGTGGTACCTGAAATGGCTTTAGTTGATTTTTCTCTAATGAAAATTTTTTAAAAAATTCTGCTGCTAATTTTTTAAATTCGTCTAATAATTGATACTTATCTATCGATACTTGTGTTTCCATTACCCAATCATTGCCTGTTCTCCTCCTAATTATGAGCGCACTCGTAGAAAAAATTTAACACGCGGTACACTAATTAAATAATCATGATCGCTTTAATCCATGTATGTAAACATGCATAAAAGCACTCGTCGCCTATAGAAGACAATCAAGTGCTTTAAGTTCATACATGTTCTAAGTTTAGTAAGATCTTTGAGTTTTCAAATGTTTGTAAGTTTCATGTTTTTATATTGCCAGTAGGTCATCTTTTTTAATGTCAACTCGCCTTATTCTCGTTCTTATTGCCCTAATATTAAAATAACATTGACACTCCTTGAAGGTATAACCTTCATGAGTCATTAATTCAAATTAGAGAATATCTTTAACTTGTAAACAATTTAAAGGTTATTATTTTTTATCTCCTCAAACCACTCATTAGCAATATCATCTGCCGTATTAATATCGTCATTAGTATAAACTAAATCATATTTGTATTCAGCTTGAAGTTTGCCACTCTTAGCATCATATATTAATTTCAATTCAGTTGGCATGTCCCGTTCATATTCTTGGCACAATACTTTGATTTTTTCAGTATTTTCATTGATAATATCTAGTACCATAAACTGTCGTTCTGTAGACACATCATATCTTTCGTCCCCGTTCTCCAATGCATCATTCAATTTATGACACTCCACATATTTATTGTTAATCAAATAAAAGAAACTGCTCGAAATAATTCCTTCTTCACATGAAGCATAAACATATACTCTATCAGCTCTATCTTCAACATATTCCATACATATGGATATCATATCTGCTTGCAATTCACTAAATATCTCTTCAAATTCTTTCATACTACTTTTTCACTCCTTAATTTAATTTCTAAGAACTGCAGAGCCCGCCTTACCATCAAAAGTGTATCTGACTATAAATTTCTCTGGACGCATATCGTTCCCAGAGTAAATTATATTAACATCAACTGTTACTGTTTTAGGAGGTATTTCTTTTAATGCTGCAGCCCATTTATATTCAATTTTCTTATATTGCTTCAAATTAACATCAGATAATTGCGAAACCAAATTATCAATTTTAGGTGAGCCTCCAAACCTATCACCTGCCAAATGCCCTGCATGGTCTTGACCTTTTACTTTACCTGGTGTATTTTTGCTGTGGGACAATCTGTCTTTTCTCACTGTTAATTGTAAATTTTCTGCTTCAAATTTTGTAATCCTACCTAAATTATCTGTTTCATATAAGTAATCATACTCTCCAGTTTTATACCTAATATCAGGCTTTAACCTATTTTTTCTACCATTTGTAAACTGTTGCTCTTTGTCGACAAATGTTTTGACTTCACTCACTCCAGAACTCCCTTTACCAGTACCCTTGGAAATACTCTCCCCTGAAACACCATCTACTTTGCTATCTTTCAGTATAAATTTCTGATAGGCTTCCTTAATTGTCTGCTTTTCCATCACAACTTGGGGAAGGGTTGCTCCTCCTGCGAGGGAAACTTGTTCCACACTTATTCGTTTAGGGATTTCTTTTTTACCTAGTTCTTCACCTATATTTTTTAACGTGGTTTTTCCTGATCTCGCTATGTCTGTTATTGTAGCTTTAACTTTCTGAACCTGCTTTTGTGCAAATTCCTTACTGTAAGGAATGAACTTTGTACCACTCGCTACTTTATCAGCAACCTTCGCCGCACCTGCCACACCGCCGATGCCAAGTGCCATCAACAGCCCGTTCTGGCGCTGTTCCTCGGTCAGTTGGTTGCCGAACATGTCTTTGCCGGTGACCGCTTCGCCGAGGCCGTTGGCTGCGAGGAGTCCGTATATCCCGTATTCGGTTTTCTGGAGGAGGCTAAAGCCTTTTGTCGTTTTATAGGCATCGAGCGCGTGGTTCGCCGCGTTGAGTCCTTTGGCCGTTTTGTATAGGGCGCTGCCGCCTTTGATGGCCCGGCCGGCCCAGCCGACGACGGGTATGAATCCAGCGGCGGCCATGGCGCCGGCGGCGATTCTTTCGGCATCGGACAGCTTGCGGCCCGTTACTGGATCGACTCCGGTTGAGGCCCTGATTGAATCATAATATCCCGTGAATTCCCCTGTAAAGGTTTTTGTCGTATCCCAGGCTTTTTCATACCATGGGCGGTTTTCGAGTTCTTCCATTACTTGTTCGATTTTCCGGGCTTCGGCTTGTTCCTTTTTGAAGGTCCGATAGTCTTTCATCTGACCCGCGACTTCAACCTTCACTTGATAGACGTCACTATTCTTGAATGCCGATTGGTTGAACGTCATCGGCGAAACGCTGCCGTCCTGTTTGGCGGCATCAAGCAAGGCACGGAAGAGGCCAACGGCCACGTTTTCCTGCCCGATGGACACATCATATTCTTCGACCAATTGCCGGTCGACATTCTCGACCTTTGTCACGGTGTCATCCAGTCTATGCCCGGCCAGCATGATCTTTTCATTAAAGTCCATTTGGTCGAACATATCGAGAGGCAGGATATCGTCAATGCTGTTCAGGATCCTTTGGAGATCGTTCGCTTGTTCATCGACAAGCGACTTCGCTTGGTTAATGCCGTTCGAGACTTCGCCAACTAAAAAGGGAACCTCGACCACCGTATTTCCGGATAGGTCCGCCTCTTCCAGACTGGCTGGAATGCCTTCCAAAAAACTGATCTGGGTAGTGAATAGTTCCATCCAGGCGTCGGCCACCTCGATTTGCGCTTCATAGAAGCTTTTGATGGCTGCGGCACCAGCCCCTTGAAACTCGTTATCCAGGCCGACGATGCCCTGAAATTCCTTTTTCAGGGCTGTGACTTCATTCTTTAGTTCCTCATATTGCTTGGCCCGCGACTTGGTTGCGGCCGTCAATGTCTTGGCTTCATATATTTTCATCGTGGCTGGTACCCGTATGAAGACGTATAGGCGATGGCTTCATCCTGTTCTTTTAATAAGTCAATGTTGGCACGGGTATCTTCTACATTTTTCTGGACGATTTTGATATATTGCTCGAAGACCTTCTCCAGGTTCGTTTCCCGGTCGATCCATTTAGAGGTGAATTCCAATTTATTGCTGCCAAGCTCGCCTGTCGGCAAATTTCCAAGCGCGACTGTACTAAGTGCCGTCTTCACCTGATCGACTTGCTTCGTTACGGCAGGATGATTCAGTTTGATTGTCGACATTAAAACAACCGCCTTTTTAAATCTGATATTTTACTTTCCAGCTGCTCAAATGCCTCTTCGCCTTTGCTCAAAAGGGAATCGGCTTCTTGGGCTATATTCCCTGCTATGCTTAGAAGCGTATTTTCGGCATTCAGCTTTGTAATCATCGCTTCGATTTTCCATTGGTAATCGTCATAATCGTCATGAATGATACTAAACATCACATTATAGGCATCATGACGGGCTTCCTGAAATTGATCCGAGCGCTTCCCTGTCCAGCTGCCACCTAGCTCAGGGTCTTTTATTTTCCTGATCTCGTTCAGGCACATGCTCTGCTCTTTTATAATATAGTTCTTCGCATTTTCTAAACGTTCAATTTTCACATTTAAATCAGCTTTTTTACTGGAGATAGCAGAGTGTATATTACTCAAAATATCTGCATAAATCATGAAACTCACCTCAGAAACAGTATAATTCTACACTAACTGTCATATTTTTCTTATTTAACATTATAAGGATTAAAGTCCGAGAGTTAAATAGGGAGAAATATGCTATTTTGTCAGTTGAAAGAGAAGATTGGCATAAAAAAGTTCCTGCATACTATATTCTTTATACCCTCCATTTTACCAATTTTAAACAAGTTAGCAGAATGTCATCTCATTGGATTCTCTATAAAAATTGCCCCCACTTCATTCAAACTGCCCTAAACTGTATCTGTGCAACAAATCATTCCGAACAAATTCCCTGCAAGTAGAAGATAATAGTGACCGTTCGGGATGTATCAAATCTCCAAAAGGCAAATCACCGACAAACTTTACTTCGCCTTCAAAATCCTGTCTGGATTCAGCATCAAAACCGATTACTTTCACAAAGCAAGTTTTATGTCCGGTTTTCATAAAATCAATTACCGTTAACACATGATTATGTTCATCATTCATTCTTTTTTCCTCCAACCATAAAAGCATGAAGTAAATAATTTTTACTAGCATTATATAAAGAACCGATCAAAACAACCATGGCTAAGATCGCTAAAGGCATTGAAACATTGGAAATAGGCACACCTACTCTTCATGAATCTCTTATACTTTAATTTTCTATGTATTTTGTTGATCTATTTACCATTTATTAACCATTACCTTATTTAACAGACGTTGCATGTCTTGACTTCTCAATTCATTCACTTATGCTTTTTACGTTTCCCGAAATATTCTTCTCTTAGCCTATCTATGATCTAATATTACTTCCATTGAAGGTCAGTCTGGCACCCCTGAGGACCTCCCCTCTTCTATATAGATTTATAACCTGCTATAATCTAAGGATTGGAGGTGTGAAAAATGAAAGAAATCATCCAGATATTAGCTGAAATCATCAATAATCTTCACGATTTCATCCTATTCTTTGTGAGTGACACATTAAATTCAAATGCAACGGACAAAGATCTGCATTTTTGGATAATGGGAATCATCGGGATCATCATATTTTTGTTCGTGTTATTTTTATCAAAATTAATTTCCCGGATGCGTTTTGGGATAACGATACTCTCTTTCCTTTATACCTTTACAGTCATGGTTGTTTTAGTATTTGCCATTGAAATACAGCAAGCCCTTACCAGCAGGGGGAATATGGAGTTTCAAGATGCGGCGGTAGGCCTTTGGGGGTTCATCGTATTTTTCATGGTTTTTGCTGTACTATCTTCCATATTCCTTTTGGTGAAGAATTTTTTCAAGCAATCGAAATAAAGGTAACGATAGGTCACCTTGCTTAAAACATTCCTAATGGCCTTTCAATAACTTGAAATTCGGGTTTTGTATTGGCGGGAATGATAAACTCTCTGTAGCATCATCTTAAATCGGAAGGAAGGTTACAGAGAAGCAAATTTGATTCGGGGTAAATAAGCATATACTATCAATTACTTCGGTTCACTTTCATTGAATAAATCAATGCTAAACAGATTAAAAGAATCGTCGTCATTAATACGTTCCTGGTCATTTCCGGGTATATCAGGACTATTTTCCCTGCGACGGCGATTTACTTCCCTTAATTCTGCTTCCAGGAATTCCGCTTGTTCGTGGGAAAGCTTGATCGTGATTTCATTATTTTGATCATCTGCAGCTTTTAAGAGGACATAACTATCCGCAGCATTACGTAAAGTCACATTGCTTAGTGTTAAGTTCATGTTCGCGAGTTCATATCTTGCCTTCATAAAGTAAAAAGAACCTCCATCGGAAAATACCGGTTAAAATAATGTTTATTAAATATACTCTACTTCAAGATATCTAAATATACAAATTCTTTGTCTGGAAAAGCCTTGAAACCTAAAGAAATCTGCCTCATTAACGAGTTTCCCAAGACAAGAAATGGAAAAGTGATATCCGCGTTCTAGAATGAAGGTACAGGTGAAGTTTCTTCCCTTTTAAAATCCAGAAATTCTGGAAACAATCAAGCAAATGAATGCGAATTCGTCCCTTACTTAAATCTAAAACAAGGACGAATGAAGTCACATTATCTATAAACAAATGGAACCCTTCACGATCGGAAGGTTCCATTTGTTTATAATTCTTTCTCAATCGCGCAAGTAATATAGTATGCACCCACGCTTTCATTTGAAGTAATGACGGTTTTCATTCGTTTTGCCGGATAAACCGCTGAATTGAAACTTACACCCGGATCATACCCCATAAGATGGTATTTGAAAATCGCGTCATTTTTTTACTTATCCATATACCATACCCATAGTATTCCCCTTCATCTCCCGTAGTAATATGGGGTTCCAATAAAAGATTGGTATATTCTTGATTCAGTAATTGATTGGAAAATAACCCTTCCCAAAATCTGAACATATCTGATGTGGTAATATACGCCCCTCCATCCGCACCAGGAAATCTTTTAATCTTTTTAAATGGTACATCGGATTTTTCTGCCATTGCTCTTCAAAATCATCCATCACTTCTTCATCAAAGTAATCAGTAATGCCCGAAGTGTGTGTTAAGAGTTGATGTATGGTTACATTTTGATGGAATTCTGGAAACACGATCGAAAGACAGTCTTTAAGCTTAGAATCAAACCTAAGTTTCCCTTTTTGTATGAACTGGAAAATGGCTATCGCGGTAAACAGTTTACACCCAGAAGCAATTCCGAACATTGTTTCGGTCGTATTCATAATTTCATCAGCTCCATTGGAATAGCCATGTGCTGAGCTATGGATCAGATCATCCCCTGCTTTCACACCGATTACACCCGAGAATTCAATTTCCTTGCTCGTTTCTTCAATAATCCTGGATAAATCCTTATGCTGAGTCGACATTTAGTTTTCCCCTTTGCCAGTAAAATTTCAATACTGATGTGTTGGCCAAGGTGCTCGTTATGTACTTGCAAAAAAACCCGCATCTTATGTGATGCGGGAAAACTTATCAGCTTCTTTTATTTCCACCAAGTATCATAAACGTTAATGGCTTCATTGCGTTTATGTTCGGTTTTAGTATACCAACCTTCGATGATTTCAGCAGCTTCCGTTCTGATTTCCTTGCCTTCAAGGTAATCATCGATTTCATCGTAGCTAACGCCTAAAGCCGCTTCATCAGGAAGTAACGGTTTGTCATCTTCCAAATCGGCCGTTGGTATTTTCGTATAAAGACGCTCAGGTGCACCGACGAATTTCAGGATTTCTTTTCCTTGCCTTTTATTTAACCGGTATAATGGAAGGATATCCGCTGCGCCGTCACCATGTTTCGTAAAGAAACCTGTGATCGCTTCTGCTGCATGGTCCGTACCAAGCACGACGCCTTTATAAAGTCCGGCTAAATCATATTGTACCTTCATTCGCTCACGTGCTTTAACATTTCCCCTTAAGAAATTCGATAGCTTTTCAGAAACTGCTTCTTCCACAGCTTTTACTGATGCATCCACCGCTTCCTTGATGTTGACTGTAACCGTTTGGCTTGGCTTGATGAATTTTAAAGCAAGCTGCCTGTCATCTTCATCAGCCTGTACTCCATATGGCAAGCTTACAGCAACAAACTTATAGTCGCTGCCATTTTTTTCTTCATTCAATTCATTGACAGCGGTTTGGGCAATATACCCCGCCAGTGTTGAATCTTGCCCTCCAGATATTCCAAGTACAAAGCTTTTCAGAAACGTATTTTTCTTCATATACCCTTTTAATAGATCAACACTTTTCCTGAATTCTACTTCAGGATCGATCGTTGGTTGGACAAGTAATTTTTTTACGATTTCTTTTTGTAATGGACGCATTGGCAAAGCCCCGCTTTCTAATAAAATAGGATTGTCATTTCGTTAGCATTCTTTCTACATTGGCTTTAACTTCATCTATATTCCTCATTTTATTATCCCAACAATCCTGGCTTAGATCTACCGGGTATTCTTCAGGATTAAGTGCACGCAGGTATTCCGGCCATAATACTTGGAGATTTTTTTGCGTGAATGCCTTGATTTCATCTATGGTTGGCAATTCATAAATCAAACTTCCATCCTTGAAAATATCCACATGCAGATCAACCGCATCGAAATCCGTGACGAATTTACTTAGGAAGGTATGGACAGGATGAAACATTTTTAATTTTTCCTGTTCCTGCGGCTTCTCATATTCCATCGCCAAATAATCACCTTCAGCATGATTGTTCACTTTATTGATGATTCGATATACTCGTTTTAAGCCAGGTGTCGTAACCTTTTCAGGGTTAGAAGAAATTTTGATGGTATCTCTCATATTCCCATCTTCGCCCTCTATTGAAACCATTTTATAAACGGCACCGAGCGCTGGCTGGTCATAAGCCGTAATCAATTTGGTTCCGATGCCCCAAATGTCAATTCTTGCTCCTTGTTGTTTCAGGTTGATGATCGTATATTCATCCAAGTCATTGGAAGCGACAATCTTCGCATCATGGAACCCTGCAGCATCAAGCATACGTCGTGCTTCTTTTGATAAGTAAGCTAAATCACCGCTATCAAGACGGACGCCAATGAAATTGATTTTATCGCCCAGTTCCTGGGCAACACGGATTGCATTCGGGATGCCAGAACGCAATGTATCATAAGTATCAACCAAAAATACACAGTCTTTATGGGAAACAGCATATTTATGAAAAGCGGAATATTCATCTTTATAAGCTTGGATCATGGAATGTGCATGCGTCCCTGAAACCGGAATGCCGAACAGCTTTCCAGCACGTACATTACTAGTGGAATCAAAGCCAGCAATATAGGCCGCTCTCGCTCCCCAAATAGCAGCATCCATTTCTTGCGCCCGCCTTGAACCGAATTCAAGGGCAGATTCTTCACCGATGACCTGTTTGATGCGCGAAGCTTTTGTTGCCACGAGTGTGTGATAGTTCACAATGTTAAGCAGCGCAGTTTCAATGAGTTGAGCCTCACCGAGCGGTGCCTCCACCCGTAAAATCGGTTCATTGCCGAAGACAAGCTCTCCCTCTTTCATGCAGCGGATCGCTCCCGTGAAACGGATGTTCCGCAAATAATCCAAAAATTCTTCATCATAGTGCAGATCATTTTTTAAATAGTCGATATCACTTTCCGAGAAGGAAAAGTTTTGAAGGTAATGGACAATTTTTTCAAGTCCCGCAAAAATCGCATATCCGCTGTTAAATGGAAGCTTTCTGAAAAATATTTCGAAAACTGCCTTCCGGTTATGTGTTTTGTCCTGCCAATAAGTTTGGGCCATATTGATTTGATATAGATCAGTGTGTAATGCGTAACTGTCGTCGTTGTACTTTTTTTCCATGGATAGTTCCTCCCAAAAGAGAAGCATTCGCTTCCCTTCTATTCTGTTGCGTTAATGAATATTATAGAATGGTTGCTCCAAGAGATCCTTTAAAATGTCCAAGCGCCCAATGGTGACCGGCATCATTGAACGAGGCCACTGCATTTTCATATATAAAGATTTTATAGCCTAGATTATAAGCGTCGATTGCCGTATGCAAAATACAGATATCTGTACAAACCCCGACTAAATATACATCGGTAATGTGACGTTCCCGCAGGCGGATATCAAGGTCCGTTCCTGCAAAGGCCGAATAACGTGTTTTATCTATATAATGAACATTCTTTTGATTTTTATTTGTTTCATATTCCTCTTTTAACGCCCCGTATAGGTCTCTACCCATTGTACCGCTAATATTATGCGGTGGAAACAAATTCGATTCGGGATGTAAGCGGTCTCCTTCTTCATGTAAATCAATCGCGAAGACCGTGTATTCACCTCGTTCGATAAAATCCTTGGTTATACTGACAAGAGCCTTCTCGATATCCTGGCCTGGCTTCCCGCAGGTCAATGAACCCCCGTCTGCCACGAAGTCATACGTATAATCTATATTGATCAATGCCTTTTTTCCCATAGCACGATTCCCCCTCAATAGTAAATAGAGTCCATGACAACCTCTGCATTAAATCGGTAAAGCTGTGAAGGCCGATACGAATTACGTTTTGTTTTCTTCTGCATTCCCTTTTCATCCAAGACTTTCTCCAAAAAAGGGAGTTTCGGGGCTTTTGCATAAAAAAGTGAGTCAGCGCTGATTTTTGCATCATCTCTGGCTGTCAGCAAAACCCGTTGCAGTTCAGAAAGTGTAAATTCATCCGGCAGGAATTTTTGGGCTATCGTCGTTTGCACCATTTCTTTTTTCATTAAATTCATCGCATCGTTTATAATTGTATAATGATCGAATGCAAGATCTAATTGTAAGGCTTCCTGAATCGTGAACAATTCAACCTCGGCTGCATCGTCATTCGCTTTTCTTTGATGAAGCAACTCTTCCTGGACAATTGCATAAAAAGCATTGGATATGATCCATCCCCTGGGATCGCGTCCCGGCCGGTCATAAACCCCGAAATGCTTGACATGGAATCCAGCTACACCCGTTTCTTCTTTCAATTCTCGTTTAGCTGCTTCATAGGCAGTCTCGCCAGCATTGACAAAGCCTCCGGGTAAGGCCCATTTATCTCCTTCTACATTGGGGCTTCCTTCCTTATCTTTTGTGGCACGTTTGATTAATAATAGCTTCAAAAACATTTCAGGCGGGGCTTTCTCTGCCGTTTTCTTCGTAGTAATCGTAAAGATCGCAATATCTGCTGTGTATCCATCTGGAGTAATATATTTCTTTTTTTCCTGCTGATCCATGGCAACTCTCACTTTCTTTCACTAAGTATGGGATTAAGTAATTAGTAAATCATTAATTACTAATTATAGTACTCTTCCTTGTGTGATTTAGCAACTCAAAATCAGAAAAATTTTCTAATTATTTAAAAAATCATTTATTTTCATACATGAACAAGCCCGGTCATGATGACCGGGCTTGTTCATTGAATTCTTTAAACGGGATAGACTCCATGTTTACGATCGGTAAATGTCAATTGCTTACTGCTATACGCTTCAAACCGGGTGCTCAATTCATCACGCAGGTCATTTGGCTGGATAATGCCATCAACAATCATTTCGGAGGCTAAGCGGTAGATATCGATATCTTCATTATACTCATTGCGCTTCTGTTCGATGAATGCTGGGCGCTCTTCTGGTTCCATCGCATATATTTTATTGGCATAGACTGCATTGACCGCAGCTTCTGCCCCCATGACCGCAATCAATGCCGTCGGTAAGGCAAGTACGCAGTCCGGTTCAAAAGCGGGACCGGCCATCGCGTATAGTCCAGCACCATAAGCCTTACGGACAATGACAGAGATCTTGGGAACCGTGGCTTCACTCATGGCCGAAATCATTTTCGCACCATGGCGAATGATCCCTGCCTGTTCGACCTTCGTCCCAATCATGAATCCTGGAATATCCACCAGGAACAACAGCGGTATATGGAAAGCATCACATAAATTGATGAACTTGGCTGCCTTATCAGCTGAATCATGGAACAGGACGCCGCCCTTGACACGCGGCTGATTGGCTATGATCCCTATCGTTTGTCCATTTAGCCTTGCAAGCCCAGTAATTAATTCGGGCGCAAATAGTTTCTTGATTTCACAAAACGATTGCCTGTCTATAACCCTATCGATCAGGTCATACATATTGAAGGGTGCATTCTGATTTTTAGGAATCAGTTCTTCCAATGTTTTTTCGAAATCCGCCGGCAGCTCAGGTTTTGCGCTTTTAGGCCTTTCTTGATAATTTCCTGGAAAATAGCTTAAGTACCTGCGCGCAAACGCGATCGATTCTTCTTCCGACTTGACAAGCACATCCCCGCATCCTGACACAGAACAATGCATTTTCGCCCCGCCCATTTCCTCTTCGCTCACCTTTTCGCCAATGACCATTTCTGCCATTCTCGGTGAACCTAGATACATGGATGCATTGCCATCAACCATTACGACAATATCACAAAAAGCTGGGATATATGCCCCGCCTGCGGCAGACGGACCGAACAATAAACAAATTTGCGGGACTTTTCCTGATAACTTCACTTGGTTGTAAAAGATGCGTCCTGCTCCGCGGCGTCCAGGAAACATTTCTACTTGATCCGTAATTCGTGCCCCGGCAGAATCGACTAAATAAAGAAGCGGCAACTGCAACTTTTCAGCTGTTTCCTGAATGCGAATGATTTTCTCGACTGTCCTTGCTCCCCAGGAACCAGCTTTTACAGTCGAATCATTGGCCATGACACAGACCCTCTGACCATTGATTTTTCCGATGCCTGTAACCACACCATCAGCTGGTAGACCATCACTGGCACAATTAGCAAAGAAAGCATCCTCTATTTCAACCCCTTCATCGAAAAGCAGCTCTAGCCGTTCACGAACGAAAAGCTTTCCTTTTTCAGCGTTTTTTTGATGATATTTTTCTAAGCCGCCTTTTTTAATCGTTTCAACCGTTTCGGTTAGTTTATCCGTCGTTACCATCCTTGTTCCTCCTTCAATTGAAATCATTGACCTTTAAATACCGGTTTGCGCTTTTCCTTGAATGCTGATAGACCCTCCAGTCGGTCACGGGTTTTTAAAGTTGTCTGATAGCAGTCTTTTTCAATTTGTAATCCAGTTTTCAAATTAGTCTCAGCCCCGTGATTGATCGCCGCTTTTGCAGCCCTGAGTGCCAATGGGGCATTAACCGCAATTTCCCCAGCCAATTTTTTCGCTTCCTCAAGTAAAAGTTGAGGTGAATATACATGACTGATGATTTTCAACGCATGTGCTGTTTTTGCATCCAATTTCCTTGCCGTATAAATCAGTTCTTTCGCTATTGGCATTCCGACTATCCGCGGCAGGCGCTGAGTACCGCCGGCGCCTGGGATGATGCCTAATGACGTTTCTGTCAGTCCCACCTTCGCCGTTTCCGATGCGATTCGTATGTCACAAGCGAGTGCCAATTCCAGTCCTCCGCCAAAAGCCGAACCGTTAATCGCGGCGATGACTGGAACTGGAAGGTTTTCTACAGCCGTAATCGTGTCTCCAATCAACTTGACTGTCTCCTTGACTTTATCATCATTCATACCTGCTCGTTCCTTAAGGTCCGCACCTGCACAAAACGCCTTTTCACCTGCTCCCGTTATAATGACTGTTCGTAAATTGGAATCTCTTTTCAATTCATCCAGCCCTTCGGCTAAACAATGAAGCAATTCTGTGGATAAAGCATTAGCAGCATCCGGCCGATTCAAAGTCACTAGGGCAATTCCCTTTTCCTCAGTACTTATTTCAACTAAAGATGTCATAAATTCACCTCAATTTCTCTTATTGTGCGTTATAAACAGTCATCTGATGGCTAGGCAATTGTTTTTCCAATAAGCTTTGCATCAAGGCCGCAGCCTTCATTAGTTTTTCTGGATTGATTCCCGTGTGAATTCCCATTTTATGTAGCATATGAACCAGGTCATCCGTAGCCACATTTCCGCTCGCACCTGGTGCATATGGGCATCCTCCCAAACCTCCGAGCGAAGAGTCGAAAGTGTCTACACCATAATTCAGTGATTCAAGTACATTTGCGAGCGCCATTCCCCTTGTATCATGAAAATGGAGGGCAATTCGGCTTATATCATATCTTTTTACAGCCTGTTCAAGGAACAAGGCAACCTGTCTTGGAGATGCGACCCCAATGGTATCACCCAATGAGACCTCATCGATGCCATATTCAAAAAGTTGATCACAAACACGGAAAACCTGTTCGGACGAAACCTCCCCTTCATAAGGGCAGCCGAAAACGGTAGAAATATAGCCTCTAACCGTTTTTCTGCTTTTTGCTGCTGTACCGATGACATCCTTCATTATTGGAAAGGTATCGGAAATCGATTTATTGATATTTTTAAGATTATGCGTTTCACTGGATGACATGAACACGGAAATTTCATCGATATTGGCTTCAAGGGCCGATTCCAAACCCCTTTGATTGGGTACAAGGGCCGCATAAGTGATCCCGGGATTGCGCTTTATTCCCTTAGCCACCAGGGCGGCATCACTCAATTGGGGAATCCACTTTGGATGTACGAAAGAAGTCACCTCTATATAAGATAATCCTGTATCAGAGAGCTGATCGATCCAATCCATTTTGCTTTGTGCAGGTATCATGACCTTTTCATTTTGTAGCCCGTCGCGCGGACCCACTTCCTTAATTGTTACTTTTTCAGGCCAATTCATCTTACCCCTCCGTCCCTTTATTCAATGACGGCCAAAACGTCGCCCTCATTTACGAAATCCCCCTCATTCACTTTAAGTTCTTTAATGGTGCCATCTTCCTCTGCTGCAATGGGGATTTCCATTTTCATCGATTCCAAGATAATGATATCCTGTCCGTCTGTTACACTTTGCCCCTCATTCGCTACGATCTTCCAAACGCTTCCTGCCATGCTTGCCTTTAATTCTGCCATCTTACATTCCTCCTGATCATTATGTTTTAAAAAACATGTTATACAGTCAATTTTTTAATATATTTAGCAATGAAATCCGTAGTCGTATCTCCTTGGGAAAAAGCTTCATGAGAAATTATTTCCATCAGCAAAGGAAGGTTTGTTTTAATTCCTTCTATTTTATAGCTTGCCAGCGCTTCTCTTAATCTCTTGATCGCTTTATCCCTCGAATCGCCGCTCACTACCAATTTTGCGATCATCGGATCATAAAAGTGGGATACGACGGAAGTTCCATGAACCGCCAATTCATGACGGATCCCCTCACCTTCCGGAAGTTCCATGCTGGTGATTCTTCCCGGTGCTGGATAAAAGGTTTTCGGATCTTCAGCATATATGCGCACTTCAATGGAGTGTCCATCCTGTTTAATCTCACTTTGAGTGAATTCCAATTTGTTGCCCGATGCAATTTTAATTTGCTGTTCGACTAAATCCAGTCCCGTAATTTCTTCAGTGACAGGATGCTCTACCTGGAGGCGTGTATTCATTTCCAGGAAATAAAAGTTTTTATCCGCATCAACTAAAAATTCGAGGGTGCCCGCATTGCTATAACCGATGGATTTTACCGCTTTCACTGCAGCCATTCCCATCCTGTTTCTTGTTTCTTCGTCAAGGAAAGAAGAGGGTGCCTCTTCCACGACCTTCTGGTGGCGCCTTTGAACGGAGCATTCCCTTTCCCATAAGTAAACAGCATTCCCAAAGGAATCCGCCAATACCTGAATTTCGATATGACGAGGCTTCTCAATCAATTTTTCTATGAACATATCTCCATTGCCAAAAAACAATTGGGCACGTTTTTGATTCCCTTCGTAGGCCTTGGTAAGTTCATCTTCATTAGCAACGGCCTGCATGCCGATTCCCCCGCCGCCTGCTGCTGCTTTTAACATGACTGGATAGCCAATCTTCTCGGCAACCGCTGCCGCTTCTGCACTATCAATTAACGGACGTGAAAATCCAGGCACCAATGGAAGTCCCGCTTGTTCCATCTTTTTCCGTGCCTCGACTTTATTGCCCATCTGCTGGATGATCTCTGGTTTGGGACCAATGAATATCAAGCCGGCTTCTTCGCATGAACGTGCGAAATCTGCATTTTCACTTAGAAATCCGTATCCAGGATGAATGGCCTCCACTCCCGTTTTCTTAGCTATTTCCAAAATCTTATTGACGTTTAAATAGCTTTCCTGTACTCTCGGGCCACCCAATAAATATGCCTCATCCGCCAACCCCACAAATGGCGAATCCGAATCTGCTTCTGAATGGACGGCAACCGTGCTTATTCCCAACTTCCTGCATGTACGAATAATGCGTGATGCTATTTCTCCCCTGTTTGCGATAAGAATTTTTCGAATCATTCGATATCCTCCTTATTTAGTGCGTTCCGATAGTAGGTCAAGAGTTTGTTTCCGAAGCTTAAACTTTTGGATTTTTCCGGATGCTGTCATTGGATAAGCATCGGTAAATTGAATGTAACGGGGAATTTTATGAAAAGATATTTTCCCTTTGCAATACTCAATCAATTCTTTCTCCGTAAGGGTTTCACCTGTTTTCAAAATGATCCATGCCGCGACTTCTTCCCCGTACTTCTGATCTGGAACGCCGAGTACCTGGACATCGACAATTGCAGGATGTTGATAGAGGAATTCTTCAATCTCACGGGGATAAATATTTTCCCCTCCGCGGATGATCATATCTTTCAGCCGGCCTGTAATCTTGCAATAACCCCTTTCATCCATGACCGCCAAATCGCCGGTATGAAGCCAGCCTTCCCGGTCAATCGCCTGCTCAGTGGCCTCCGGGTCATTATAATATCCCTTCATTACATGGTATCCCCTTGAACAGAGTTCCCCTTGTTTGCCCCGCTGGACTTCTTCCCCCGTAGCTGGATCGACAATTTTCACTTCCACTTTCGGCAAAGCCCTTCCCACTGAGGAGACACGAAGTTCGATCGGATCGTCCGTTCTTGTCATCGTAATTCCTGGAGACGATTCCGTTTGACCATAAGTAATCGTAATTTCTGAGATTCCCATCTTATCTACCACGCTTTTCATGACTTCGATCGGACATGTGGAGCCTGCCATGATTCCAGTCCGCAACGAACGTAAATCATACTGGTCAAAGTCATCTAGATTAAGTTCAGAGATGAACATCGTCGGAACACCATGAAGTCCCGTACATTTTTCGGCTTCCACGGTCTGAAGGACTACGCGTGGATTAAATTCCACGATGGGCACCATTGTTGCCCCTACAGAAACAGAGGCCATCGTACCAAGGGAGCAGCCGAAACAATGAAAAAACGGAACCGGGATGCAAAGCCGGTCAGCATCGGTAAGTTTCATGCATTCCGCGACATTCAATCCGTTGTTGACCAAGTTTGAATGCGTCAGCATCACACCTTTTGGAAATCCTGTCGTCCCTGATGTATATTGCATATTAATCACATCACCGGGAGCCAATTCCTCCATCCTCATGTCCAATGACCCCTCCGAAACGGATTCGCTCCCGCTCATGACTTCATCCCACGAAAACGTGCCGGGATAACGCGTTTCACCTAAAACGATGATATTTTTCAATTTTGGCAGTTTCTCAGATTGTAATTTTCCTGGTTCTGCATTTTTCAATTCAGGTACGATTTCGTACAGCGTATCTATATATGAATGATCCTTATATTGTTCCATCAGGATGATCGTCGTCGAATCCGATTGCTTGAGCAGGTATTCCAGTTCACTTGTGCGGTAATTGGTATTGACCGTAACCAGCACCCCGCCCATTTTCGCGGTGGAAAATTGGGATATAAGCCATTCCGGTTTATTTGACGCCCAAATGGCGATATGTTCCCCTTTTTTAATATCTAGTGACATGAATCCCCTGGCCGCCTTTCGGCAAATCTTTTCAAATTCGCGATAGGAATGGCGCAGGCCTAGTTCATGGTACACCACCGCTTCATTATCGCCATATTGTTCAGCTGTCCTTTCAAGCAGTTTCCCGATAGTAACATCTAGCAAATCAGACATCAAACTCCTCCTAATCAAATAAAGGTAAGAATGAACGCTTTTTGCTGTATAGATAACATCTGCTTTTCACCAAAATGAACCCAAGCATCATTGTTCATTTTACGTTCCGTAAAGATTAACAGCCTAATTGTCTGGCGATAACGATTCTTTGAATTTCGGATGTGCCTTCACCAATCTCCAATAACTTAGCATCTCTTAAATAGCGTTCCACTTCATATTCGCGCATGTAACCAGAGCCTCCGTGTATTTGAATCGCTTGATTGCTGGCCCGGAACGCGGTCTCACTTGCAAAAAGCTTGGCGTATGCCGCTTCCTTTGCAAAAGGTTTTTTATTGTCTTTTAGCCATGCAGCCTTATATACCATATTCCTCGCCAATTCAATTTCCATCGCCATGTCTGCAAGCTTGAATTGAATGGCCTGGAAATTTGATATGGTTTTTCCGAATTGAATGCGCTCTTTTGAAAAAGCTAAAGCTCTATCAAAGGCAGCCTGAGCGATACCGACGGCCAAAGCTGCAATGGAAATCCTTCCACCATCCAGTGTGAATAAGAATTGTTTGAACCCTTTGTCTGGATCTCCCAATAAATTTTTCTTAGGTACCCGGACGTTATCCAGAATGATTTCACAAGTATTGGAAGCCCGAACTCCCATTTTTTCATAATTGCTATTGATCGTAAGCCCTTGGGTATCGGTTGGCACGATGAATGCCGAGATGATATTCTTGCCCTTGGAATCTTTACCCGATACAGCAGTGACGGTGACGGTTCTTGAATAGCTGGCATTCGTTATCCATGTTTTCTCGCCATTGATCACATATTCATCACCTTCCAACACCGCAGTCGTTCTCGTACCGCCAGCATCGGAACCCGCATTAGGCTCTGTCAACCCGAAAGCTGCCAGGGTTTCACCGGTCGTGATTGGAACCAGATATTTTTGCTTCTGTTCTTCGGTTCCAAAATAGTAAATTGGACTTGCTCCGAGCGAAACGGCTGCTGCATAACTTAACCCGGTTCCGCCGCACGCCTTGCCAACCTCTTCAACTGCAATGGCATACGAAATCGTATCACCGCCCGAACCGCCATATTCTTCAGGAAACGGAATTCCAAGCAACCCAAGTTTCCCCATTTTTTTGAATACATCCTCCGCAAACATGGACTTTGCATCCAACTCTATTGCAATGGGTTTAATTTCCTTTTCGGCAAATTCCCTAACCATTTCCTTAATCATCTGCTGTTCTTTTGTAAGTGAAAAATCCATATGTTCATTCCCCTTTCAATTGAGACCGACTAGTTGGTCTGTACAAATCAAGATTATTGTTTAATCCACAATAAATTGGTTCTTCAGTAAAAATGGCTGGGCGATTTCCGCTTCTTTTTGTTTATCTGTCAATAGGGCATTCAGAATTAAATCCACGTAAATATCGCCGATTTCATCGATTGTTTTTCCACCGTCCCTCTTGTACCATTTGTAGGACCAGTTCACCATCCCCAGAATTGACATTCCGGTAATTTCCACCGGCAATTCGCTGCGGAATACTCCCTTGTCAATGCCTTCTTTGATGACGGAAAAAATGATTTCTTTATACATTTGACGCTTTTTTTTGATTGCTTCAACATAAGGTGGTTTTAAGTAAATGCTTTCTTGATAGAAAACTGAGATGTGTGGTTTATAGAGGTCAAAAACTTTAACGAATGATTGAATGATCTTTTGCATTTTTTCTGTTGGATGGGTACTTTCTGAAATGGCTTCCTGTGCTTTTATTAAAACATATGAAATAAAGTAATCATGGATGACAAATAAGAGTTCATCTTTTGAAGAGAAATGGTGATAAAAACCACCCTTGCTAGTTCCGCATGCCTTGACGATTTCGTTAACGGAGACGCCATGAAAACCATGCTGATCGAAGAGCGTCAACGATGTTTCAATTATTTTTTCTTTTAACTCCGTAAGACTGCACCCCCTTTGTATCCGCTTACATTCTATCCAGAATAAAGAGTTTGATTATGTATAAACTGGATTTATTTAGATTTTACCAAATATTTAAAAATTGTCAATTTTTAATTATAAACAAAAAACAGCCCTCTAAACCAAAGAGCTGTCAACCTACTTATTTAACCAAGTTATTCCTGGTCCATTATACATTCGATGCTGTACCATATTGCCATCACTATTTATTTCTTCCCTTGGCCGGTTTAACCTGAGCTTTTACAAGCTGCCATCCATTGTTATACTTCCATACTGATTTGATTTCCAATATCGAATCACGTTCATCGGGCCCTTTTACATTTTGGACTCCCATAAGCGCTTTTCCTTTACCAAAAACGATTTTGAAGTCAAGTGAAGAGTATGGATCAACCAAAAGCTCTGTCGGTTCATTTAGTTTTCCATTCCGATAAATGCCCAATTCATCATAAGCTTGTTTTCTGGAACTGACATCTATCACCACAGGCTTTTGACCTTCAATAATGATTTCCGCTTTGTATCCGTCAAGAAATTGTGCCGTTACTGGAACGGATGGAGGGACTTCCAGTACCTTCACTTTTCCATCCTTGAACGTATAGGCGTAACTGGTTATCAACCGCTCTCTACCTTCCATCAAAACCGTGACCAACACATCCTGGACTCTATCATTATTCAAGTCGGCAACCTTGAGATCTGGAGTATACCCAGCTCCGAGCGGGACGCTGATTGTACGGCGATTGCTTTCCACATTCAACTCAATTTCCTTCAGAAACTTGCTTCCTTCCTCATATGGCAGTCCCTGAACCTGGATGATGTCTATTTTCTGGTCACCTGTTACATCTCTTTTTGTTGATATATATGTGCCATCTACCTGAAAATTTTTATCATGCGCTTCAACCGCTTGGTAGCTCAAAAATAGTGAGATGACTAAAACCGCATATTTTAGCAGATCTAACTTTTTCATAGTGATACCCTCTCTTTTCCAAGATGATCTAATTTGACATTTGTCGCCGTTTGAACTTTCGACGCTGATCTTTCATGAAGATGGACCAGAAATAATAGAACCCTGGCACTAATATCGCAAAGCCCACGATATATGTGGCAAAAACGGCCCGGAATGAGGTCGGGTCGGTAAATCCTGAAAGAATCGTGACATTTGGATATATGATATAAGGTAAATGGGCGATACCATAAACATAACTGCCGATTAAATACTGAATGATAATCGCTATTACAGCAAGGCGAGGCATCCCTTTAACCTGCTTAGAAAAATAGGGTAAGTAGAGTGCTATCCCGCTAATGATGAAAAAAACGAGCGAGACGAATAACAATGCAGAGTTTTCCATCATTCCTTGGTAGATCCAATTCGCTTCGTTTTTTAACGTGAGCATAACCAACAGAGCCATGACTAACATAAGCGGTCCCGTTATCATCGCATCCCTGCGATATATTTTGTATGCTTTCATTTCATCAGCCTGTTTTGAGTAATCAGACAGGAGCAAAGATGATAAAAAAAGCGTGCTCATAATTCCAAACCCCACAAATGCATACTCATTCGGACTCGTGAAAAGTTTAGATAGATTCAATTCTTCATTTCCTCTCACGCCTTCGACAAATCCAAGGTGGGTGATTGGCAATACACTGATTAATAGCCCGGGTATGATCAATCCCGTCAATCCTGAAATATACGTTAACGCTTTTTCATATTTGTCTACGCTATGCGAGAAAACCAAGAAAGCACTCCTAATACATAGCAGGACCAAAATCAGGCTAGCAGGAACGATCAAGGCTACCCCAATCGGGAAAACCGCACCTGGAAACAAACTGTAAATCGCAATGACAAGACCGACCACAAAAGTATTGGTCACTTCCCAAGTTGGTGATAAATAGCTATTTGCTATCTTCGTAGCATTCGTTTCTTCCTTTTTAATGTAAGTCATCGCCCAGAAGCCAGCGCCAAAATCCATAGAGGCCATGATGGCATAAAGAAAAATAAAGCCCCAGACCAGTGTTATTGCAAGAAGAGCATTACTCATTCGCCTTCCCCCCTTTATGAATTCGAATCGAAAAGCCTTACATCTTTCTGTTCGGCCTTATATATATCATCCATCACGGAATGACGTTTGAAGTAATACAAAAGTGTAAACACGACAGAAACGCATAAAATTATATATACAATAATGAACATCGTGAATAAAAATCCAAGGTTTTCGTACGAAGTGACTGAATCCTCCGTGGACAGCATCCTGTATATCGTCCATGGCTGTCTGCCTGTACAGGCAAAAATCCAGCCGCATTCAATCGAAATCACTGAAAGTGGCCCTGCAGCAACAAACAGCCAAAGAATCCATTTCGGGTAAGTTTCCTTTTTCAGCCACTTATTCCATACCAATGCAAACAGTGCTAACGCGATTAACCCTGAACCAATGATGACCATGGCGTTGAATAATATATGGACATAAAGCGGCGGCCAATACTCTTCCGGAAAATCGTTCAAACCGGTCACGACCGTATCAAAGCTATTACCTGATAGAAAGCTTAATAACCATGGGAATTCAATCCCATATTTCACTTCCTGGGCTTCCCTATCGGTATAACCGAACAAGGTAAGTCCGGCATGGTCCTTTGTTTCAAACAGCCCTTCTGCCGCTGCCAATTTTTCCGGCTGTTCCCTATATAAATGCTGTGTAGTCGCATGACCGTTCAATGCCGTCAAAAAAGAAAAAACCAAACCCAATACAATACTGAGCCTTAGTGCTTTTTGGTGAAAATTAAATTCAGCAGTGCCATATTTATTTTTCAGCATCTTATAGGCAGCAACGGCCGCTACGACAAAAGCGCCTGTAGTATAAGCAGTCAGGGCCGTATGTCCTGCCGTCACCAAGAAACTTGGGTTGAAAAATGCCGCCCAAGGATCGACATCGACGATTTCCCCATTTTCAAACCGGAACCCTGCCGGTGTCCCCTCAAAAGCATGGACATTCGAAATCAAAACCGCTGAAGCCATTGCGCCGAATGCAACAAAGAATAAACTAACGATACGCGCCCATGGCTTGATTTTTTCAGCAGCATACACGTAGATTGACATGAAAAGCGCTTCAACCATGAATGCATAAATCTCGATTTGAAATGGAAGCGCCATGACACGTCCAATCACTTCCATGAACCCAGGCCATAATAGTGACAGCTGCACACCCGCAATCGTACCAGTCGGAATCCCGACCCCAAGTAAAACCCCTAATGTTTTGGTCCAGCGTTTAGCCATGACAACATACTGTAAATCCTTTGTCCTTTGATACATCAATTCCGCTGCCAACATCATCATCGGCAACCCGACGCCAATCGTTGCAAATATGATATGTACAGCCATATTCGTCCCGAACATCGCGCGGGCCATTTGTATATGATCCATACTGTCTTCCTTTCTAACCTTTGTCTCTTGGTAGTATCTCCTCTATAAAGGAAAATATTTAATATTATTCCACAAACTAAGTTTTCATAGAAGGTACAGAAAGACAGTATTTTAACTTAATGATTTTTTGTTGATTGTTTATTTAATATTCTAACGAGGTTATTCTTGGGATATATACATTTCGGTTTATCGCTTCTTAACCTCGCATAGATTGCATGTACGAACGGCAATTTTATTATAACTGTGCTAATATTTGTCATTTCGTTCTAGATTTCACATAGAAGCCTCCGTCAACCTTCTGACTTGCCAGAACCACCATCGATAACTTTCGCACCTTCCTCAATGCCTTTGTTGATGGGTTCTTGAATCTTGTTCCACTGTGCTTTGTAGCTACTGGGCCTAAAAATTTTTGCAGCATACATCCACTTTTGAGGGTTAAAAGTTATAGAATCCGCCCTTTCAATAGAAAGTGGTTGACGATTCTTCCAAATACTAATGCCCTCCATTAGCAGCATCTACAAGTACCACCATAATTCTTTGCTGTTTCTACAATGGATAAGATTGGGTCAATACTATCCGTTAAAGTTGTTCCATCCGTTACAACAAATTTCCTGCACATAAAAAATACACACATACCCTACAATATAGTAGTCTATGTGTGTATTGCGGACGGCATTGGCTTTTGCCCTTTTTTAGGAATTATTTTCCTATATATCAGAATAAAAGCACGGACTAGCCTATATATATTTATTTTTAATCCATAGAACTATCTTCGGCATAAAAAAACAATACAATACAATACAATACAAAAATTAACTTTATTGCAAAAATCGCTCTATGTTTCTAGCGAATGGCATTGGCACCATAACGAAGGACCTCTATAATAAAAAAACTCTACCATATCGTAGAGCCTTTTGTTCAATAACTAGTACTTTTATGAATGGAAAAAAAGAATAAACCTGACCCTGTTTAAATAAACGGAATGTTCTAAATATTCGGCGTATACCTTTACAAGACTCTTATTTATAAATCCATATTCAGGATCCTAATATACCCTTCGGACCTTCTCATCAATCACTTCCTGTGATTAATAAATCATCCTGTAACTGAATTAACACTGTTTCATTACTTACATTTTGATTTTTAGTTACTTCAATTGAAACGACATGGCCACTTACACCAGTCTCAATTTCTACTTTTTTATTGTCCGTAGTATGAACTACCATTAGTTTTTCCCATTCATATACATAAGAACCTTGACTGACAAATATGTTTTCAACTTTTCCACAACAAGGGCTATAGACAGTTTCAATAACTTTTTTCACCTTAAACACCTCTCTTTCCAAAGAAATAAAATAGAATTTCAATTATCATACTTACACCCTACCATGTAAGCAGCTAGTCGCTTATCTATTTGATAATTTTTGTGCTATTGAAGGAACCTTTTGAAAGAACCGACTATTAATTCGTAATT
Source organism: Peribacillus sp. V2I11 (assembly GCF_030817135.1). Lineage (NCBI taxonomy): Bacteria > Bacillati > Bacillota > Bacilli > Caryophanales > Bacillaceae > Peribacillus > Peribacillus sp. V2I11. The sequence goes on from NZ_JAUSYW010000001.1 coordinate 5,305,777, forward strand.
TTTGTGCCATTTCTTCTGTCCAATAATAGCCTGATTGTTTTGCACCCGTTCAAAATATGAACCGTGATTCCACCAGAACTAAAATATCTTTGGCTGTTCCAACAATTTGACTAATCGCACCCACATACCTCGACTTAACCGTTCTAATTCAGAAGAGGACATGTTCAGGGGGATCGAAAACGATACCGCCTTTTCCTCCAACAAAAGGAAGATCAACAACCCCACATTTTAAACTCATCCACATGAATAAAGCAGTTCCTTCTGGATGTAAACGAACTCCACCCTTTGTACGTCCAACTGTATCATTATGAGGAGAACGATAGCCGGTGAAAACTTTTACTGAACCATCACCCATTTCAACATTCGTACAGGAAGGATTCGAAGGGGTTCTTTCAGTAACTCGTACATTTCGATGCTATAATCCTAACTTTTGAATTACTTTTCTTTATAATAGACAGGGTTGACCTTAGTAAATCCAATACTTCACTTTGCTTATTGTCCGGCTTTTCAGCTTGATCGATATGGATAAGGATTGCCTCTTACCTTCTTTGCAACTCGTGTTATAAGTTATATCTTCTATATGAAAGAAAGTTAAGGATAATCTACATTTAAAAACATAGCCACATCTTTGCTTTTTTGTTTTCTCTGTTTCCGCATTCTTGCTCGATCTAATGCCGTTTCGTGTAATTTTTTTTCTTCTTCTGTCTCCGGAATAACTTTTGGAACACGTGTTGGACGTTTATGTTCATCAAGTGCAACAAATGTTAAGAGAGCAGTCGCTGCAATTCTACGTACACTGCTTTTTAAATCTTCAGCAATAATTTTTACAAATACCTCCATTGAAGATGTGCCTGTCCATGCCACATAAGATATAAAACAAACTGAATCCGTTGTACGAATGGGATGTAAAAAGTCAACTGAATCTGTTGAAGCAGTTACACATTCACTTCGACTATGACGTGCTGCAGAAATCGATGCCACTTGATCGACGTCACTCATTAATCGGCCGCCAAATAATGTATTATGATTGTTCACATCATTTGGAAATATACGACTCGTTCTTATCACTCTTGATTCTTTGCAATATTTTGCTTCCATAAACCCGTCCTCCTAAAACATGGGACCTGAAATCACCTATGTAAACTTTTAGTATATGGTAATATTATGATACAAATTTGAGCTTTTTATCCTTTAAACACTATCGGCCTACATGGCCTAGTGTTCCGAGAATGCGCAGCTTGCTTTAAAATATCATTCACCATCTGCTGTTGCTCAAGTTCTTTGTGCATCATTAAAACTTCCTCCTGTTCGAGTGAACTGTTGTCTTTCTCTTGGAAGGAATCAGACTTCTCATATTGGTGAATCCACCGGTCAAGGGAGGACGGGTCAGATCATACTCTTCACCGAGCGCTTTCTTTGATTTCCAGTTCCGTTGAAACTGCACCATTAACAATGAAAGCGACTTATTTATCAACAACGTAAATCTTGTTTCTAATGCATGCTCAAAGATAAATCGGAGAAAAAGACAAGATTTATGCCTAAATTTTTTCTATTTTAGAAAAAAGTAGATGTGCCTATTTGTTTAGTTTCCCCATTTCGAACTCTAATAGTAAAATAACTATCTATGAAAACTTCACCAATTATTATAAACTCATCAATTATTTAGAAAAGAATCCTTTAAGGGCAAAAGCGATATTTTGTGGTCTTTCTGCCAAACGACGCATAAAATAACCAAACCAGTCATTACCAAAAGGAATATACACACGCATGGTATATCCTTCTTTAGCTAAACTTAGTTGCATGTCTGTTCTAAATCCATATAACATCTGAAACTCAAATTGGTTACGTGGAATATTGTGTTTTTGGACAAATTCTTTTACTCTAGCAATGATACGATGATCATGGGACGCAATCGCCGTATAGCTGCCACTCAGCAAATGCTCTTCAATGATTCTCATATAATTTTTATCTACTTCTTCTTTCTCTTGATAAGCAACTGTAGGAGATTCTTGATAAGCTCCTTTAACTAAACGAAGGGGAATTCCTTTTAATTCTTTTACGTCCTGTTCAGCTCGATATAAATAGGATTGAATCACTGTTCCAACATTATCATATGTTTCGCGTAATTCTATCAGGATATCTAAAGTGATTTGGCAATGTGCATGATCTTCCATATCGATTCTGACAAAATTGTTGTATTTTTTTGCTGTCTCAAGGATTCGACACATATTTTGAACACAAAAATTCCGATCAATGTCCAAACCAAGTTGGGTCATTTTTACAGATAAATTACTATTTACTCCTACACTACCCATAGCTTCTAACGTTCTTACGTTATATTCCGTTGCCTCTATCGCCTCTATTCTACTTGAAACAAATTCCCCTAAATGATCCAGTGTACAAACCAAGCCTTTTTCATTTAATTCTTGAACTTTTTTAATCGCACTTTTGATAGTATCTCCTGCCACAACTTGGGAAGCCCCAAATCGAAGGCCCCATTTTTTCGCAGCTTTGTTTAACGCTTTGTTGTGGGAAGCGTGAAGAAAAAAATTTTTTGAAACTTCTGCTAACATGAATATTTCCCCCTAAATATATATCCTTGTTTTATTAAATGGGGCAACCATTTTAATTGCCCCATCTCTAATTAAAGTGTTTCGCTAGTGGTTTTCGCTTGCATGTGCAGAATCAAATAATCAGGGCCGCCTGCCTTCGAATCCGTTCCAGACATGTTGAACCCACCAAACGGATGATACCCAACGATTGCTCCTGTACAACCGCGATTAAAATATAGATTACCAACGTGGAATTCTTCTTTTGCACGTTCAATATGATCAGGATTGTTAGAAAGGAGCGCACCCGTTAAGCCGTAGTCTGTGTTATTCGCTATTTCCATCATATGATCGAAATCGCGTGCTTTACAAAAGGCTACAACAGGTCCAAAAATTTCTTCCTGCATCAGACGAGCTTTTTCATCAATATCCGCAAAGATGGTCGGTTCGATTAAGTACCCTTTGGAGTCGTCCCCTTCTCCACCAGTCATCAACTTGCCTTCTTCCTTACCTATTACGATATATTTCATGATTTTATCGTAAGAAGCCTGGCTGATTACAGGGCCCATATAGGTATTTACATCTTCAGGGCAGCCAACCGTTAAAGTCTTAGTCAATGCCACTGCCTTTTCAAGTACTTCATCATAAACATCCTGGTGTACCACTGCACGGGAACCAGCCGAACACTTTTGCCCGGAGAATCCAAAGGCGGAGTAAACAATCGAAGAGGCAGCTACATCCAAATCCGCGTCTTTATCTACGACTACAGTATCTTTTCCGCCCATTTCGGCAATCACACGCTTTATCCAAATTTGACCCGGATGCACTTTTGCCGCGCGCTCATAAATGCGGCAGCCCACTTCACGGGAACCTGTGAAGGAAACAAAGCGAGTTTTCGGATGATCAACAAGATAATCGCCTATTTCCGCGCCACCTCCTGGAATATAGTTAAGTACACCATGAGGAAGACCTGCTTCTTTCATCACTTCAACGAATTTCGCTGCGATCACTGGTGTATTATTTGATGGTTTCAGAAGAATCGTGTTTCCAGCAACAATCGCTGCAGCTGCCGTTCCGGCCATAATAGCTAATGGAAAGTTGAATGGGGAAATGATGACACCCACACCAAGTGGAATATAATTGAACTTGTTTGCTTCTCCCTCTCGACTTTTTACAGGTACTCCGTCTTTTAATTGCATCATTTGACGGGCATAGAATTCAAGGAAATCAATTGCTTCAGCCGTATCGGCATCAGCTTCTTTCCATGGCTTTCCAGCTTCTTTAACAAGATAGCCTGAAAATTCATGTTTGCGACGACGAATGATATCCGCAGCACGAAATAATATGTTAGCACGTACTTCTGGTTTTTCTTTTTTCCATGTGTTGAATGTGGACAATGCTGCTTGCATTGCTTTCTCAGCTAATTCTTTATTCGCTTTAGAAACTCGACCGATTACTTCTTCCTTATTAGCTGGATTAATCGATACAATTTGTTCATTTGTTGTAATAAATTCTTCTCCAATGACAAGTGGATAATTTTTTCCTAGCTCTGATTGTACAACTTCTAAAGCTTTTTTAAATTCACTTTTATTTTCTTCAAGCGTAAAATCTGTAAATGGTTCGTGTTTATATGTTTTAATGTCCGTATTGTTTGTTGTAATCATGTTTTTCTCTCCCTAAAAAAATAGATTGGTATAATCGATGTAAAAGTTCTTCATCTTAAGTTAATTGAATGCAATGAATAATTTTCTAATGAAAGTAGCTGCCTCGAATTTTTCAAACTGAATACTAATTCTTCTATGAATTTTTAAGAAAAAGTTTGCTAATACAATATTGCCCTCCTTTATTAACGGAAAATTTATAATACAAACAATATTCAAAAACTTGATATGAACACATTATAATTCTTTTTAGACACTTTTGTATACTGTTTTTTAACAAAACCGTCTAAAATTTTAGAATTAAACAATTTTGTTCAATTACTAAGTGATTGTATATATTTTTTCGAAAAGTAGATTATTATTCTAGCTTTTGAAGCTAATCAATACAGTATATGGATGAATTCAGCCCCCTATTAACCCGCTTCTTTTTAATCAAATGCATAGCTTATAAACCCACACAGTATGTAAGTTGTAAAAATGCCTTCAATCCAAACATCAGATTGAGCTCGGCTTTTTAATAAACCGATGATTATTTTCCAAATAACTATAAAGTAAACAAAACTGTATAGTGTGTGTTTCGTTCCGGGAAATAAATAGACAAATATGCACAAAATGTATTATCATATAATTCTTAATATTTTTTCATCTTTTATTGGTAGTCTATATGCATATTGAATTTTTTAATTCTAATAAGCAGAAGAAATAAAAGAGGAGATTTGTTAATTATTTGTTTCTTGTTTTAAGGGTTTTCACTTTCTGCTTTTTTTTGATAGATTTGAATCCCCTTAATTATTTTTGGTTTTTACGTTTTTTTAGAGAGGATGTAGGATATGAATCATCAACAACCTGAATTAAAAAAAGAGTTGAAAATTCGGCATATTACCATGATTTCTCTCGGAGGTATCATCGGTGCTGGGTTATTTGTTGGAAGTGGCCCGTTAATTAATACGGCTGGGCCAGGTTCTATTTTCTCATATGCGCTTGCAGGATTACTGGTAATTTTGGTGATGCGGATGCTTGGGGAAATGTCAACAGCAAATCCATCAAGTGGCTCTTTTTCCACTTACGCCCGAGAAGCGATCGGCCCATGGGCTGGATACACGATTGGCTGGTTATACTGGTTTTTCTGGGTAATTGCAATTGCAGTTGAAGCAATAGCAGGTGCGACAATTATTCAATATTGGTTCCCGTCTTGGCCTTCTTGGGCAGTCAGTCTTATGCTTACTTTTTTATTAACCCTAACTAACATATATTCTGTTAAATCATTTGGTGAGTTTGAGTATTGGCTTTCAATGATCAAAGTTGTCAGTATTGTTCTCTTTTTAATTCTTGGAGGGGCCATTATATTCGGTTTCATACCAGGTATAGAATCACCTGGAACCTCAAACCTTCTACATAGGGGCGGATTCCTGCCATCTGGAATAAGTTCTGTCTTTATAGGAGTTGCCCTGGTTATGTTCTCTTTCATGGGGAGTGAAATTGTGGCGACTGCAGCAGGGGAAACATCACATCCTGAAAAAGCCATGAAGATTGCTACAAATACGGTTATCTACCGTATCTTAACTTTTTATCTAGGTTCAATTTTAATAATCATAACAGTTCTTCCATGGGACTCTTCTAGTTTGATGAAAAGTCCTTTTGTTTCTGTCCTTGAACTTTTAAATATACCAGCTGCAGCTCAAATCATGAACCTCATTCTTTTGACGGCAGTACTTTCTTGTTTAAATTCCGGTATTTACACGAGCTCCCGTATGTTATTTTCGATGGCGAAAAATGGAGATGCTCCCCGAATGTTTTTAACGGTAAATAAGAAGGGGATACCAATGAATGCGATTTTAGGATGTACCGTTATTGCTTATATTAGTATTGGGTTCAATTACTTCTCTCCAGATAAAGTATTTCTGTTTTTAGTTAATGCTTCCGGAGGTGTAGCACTTCTTGTTTATCTAGTGATTGCCTTCTCTCAGTTACGTATGCGAAGAAAATACGAAAAAGAAAATCCTGGAGCACTTAAGATCAGAATGTGGTTATTTCCTTATTTAACATATGCCACGATTATTACGATCACTAGTATTTTTATCGCGATGACATTTATTGATTCCTTACGTTTACAATTCTTTTTAACACTACTTATCACTATTTTGATTGTCGGTTCTTTCTTTGTCTTAAAGAAAAATAAACCATCAGATTTATCATCAACCAACAAAGAAAAAAATGCCTCTTAATTACAAACAAAAGGCAATATGCCATAAACAATGGACTCTATTCCAATAGAACTTAGGCACGGCAGGCGCAATAAAAAAAACGAACTCACATTAGGCATTTGGTTTATCCTGTCAAGTAGATGGTCATAAAAAGACTACAGTCATCGAGATTCGATATTCAATCGGAGGTCGGTGGCTGAGTCGTTTTTGGAATCGTTTGCAGTTGTAATAAATTTGATATTCGTCCACGTCTTGAATCAATTCTTGTTCTGTTTTTTAAATGATTTAGATATAACATCTCTGATTAAAGAACATTTCCACTTAGACATTATCATGGTCGTTTCCTTTAATTCCAAGCTAGATTCTCGCCTCGATTATCAGTAGACCATTGTAAATCTTCAAATTCTCCATCCTTTTTATACTTCTTTACTCTTGCTTTCGAATGAGTACTACATGAAGGCCTACGTTCATCGTAATTGTTTCATTTCATAGCTGCCCCCCATTCAAATACATATGTACAGCTTTCACTTTCTTTTCTTATTGAATATTTCTCGAACCCTTACCCTTTTTTAGCCATAATAAAATCCCCTCAAGGTAGTAGTGTAACATCCACGATTGTTTGTGGTCTTTTTACACTGTCTACCTTAAGGGGATAATATCAAAGCAGTCTTTTGAACGGTCTTCAAAAACTAGCTCTCGTTTTAATTTGTTATTGGCCGTAACAAAAGTTTCGATACCATGTTGTTTTTTAATAAAGAGCCTAACTTATTCTTCAATAATTCAACCAAATAAATCAGTTTAATCCATATTCTTTAATCTTATTGTAGAGTGTTCCTCTAGACATACCGAGTAATTTGGCAGCCGCACTTTTGTTTCCATATGTCTTGCTTAAGGCTTCTTGAATCATGAATAACTCTTCTTTTTCCTCTTCCTGTAATGATGTTTCATGTGGGCCTGAGATATCTCTATTATGTACATAATGGTTACTAGTTATATTTTTTTGAAGATGATTGCTTTTAATAGTATTTTCATCATTCAGAAGAATAACACGTTCCACGACATTCCTAAGCTCGCGGACATTTCCTGGCCATTCATAGTTAACCAATATAGTTATAACTTCTGATGCAATTTTTGGAACTGGTTTCTTATACTTAGAACTGAACTCTTGCACAAACTGTTCAACTAATTTAACAATATCCTCTGGCCTTTCACGTAAAGGAGGAATATCAATGTTAATTACAGTTAAGCGATAATAAAGATTTTCGTTGAACTTCCCTTCCTTTACCATTGCTTCTAATGCCTGAGAAGCAGAAGCAATAACACGAGTATGTGTCGTCAATAATTCCGTTGTACCTACACGATAAAATGAACCATGTTCTAAGTAATGTAGAAATTTTTCTTGAATGTCTAATGGCATTTTATCAATTTCTTCAATAAATAATGTTCCATTATGTGATTGCTCAATTTTTCCGTTTTTTCCAGTCTTCTTATCAGCTGTAAAAACTCCCTTTTGATATCCAAATAATTCAATCTCTAAAAGAGAGGAAGGAATGGCTGAACAATTAATCGTTACAAAAGGACCGGTACGCTTTGAACCGCCGTAATGAATAGCTTGTGCCAACATCTCTTTTCCTGAACCGGGTTCTCCGGTTAACAGGACAGGAATGTCTGCGTAGGCAACTTTTTGCGCTATCTTCACTGCTTTTTGAATTTCTACATTAACTCCAATGATAGAGGAAAAAGGGTTGTCCTGATGAATAAGTAACGGTAAAGAAGAATCAAGTTCCTCGTTTAAACGAACAATTTGAGTAATATCATGTTCTGTTGCAATGCCTCCAATAACTGTATTCCCCTTTATGACTGGAGAGGCATTTACTAATACGTGATTATTTTTATTAGGGCGATGATAAGCGCCACGAACGGGACGTCCCTCATTTAATATACGATGTAATATAATAGACTCTGATTGAAAGTGCTCTCCAATCTTTTGACCAAGGATATTTTCACGTTTAATGCTGTATGTTCCCTCAGCAACGGAATTCCAACAGATAACTTTCCCCTCTTGATCAACAGCTGTGACTGCGTCATTAATGGTTTCCGCCAATGTAGAAAAGTAAGCGGATAGCTCCTCATTTTTCAATTCCAGTTGTTTAACCCATTGGTTTGCAGTTATAATTCCAATAATTTCTTCTTTTTCTGGATCTTTGATTAGAACGGGCCTGCTCCAATCAGTTTGTAACATAGAAAGTTCAGCGATTGTAGAAATGGTGCAAGGAGTCCACTTTACCTTTTCAATCCACTCGATTACAGACAGTGAATCATCCACTGCTGCCAAGAAACTGCAATCATTCTTTGTAACAACGTAGTAGTGTTCTTCCGCTGAAATAATCACAAAATCACACTTTGAAAATTTGTTCTTTATATCAATTATAGATGTATAGGGTTTCACTATAGTGAAGGAGTTGTCTAGGTTAATTTGTTCCATTTTAAACATAATAAACCCCTTTTATTATATATTTTATGAGAAAGTATAATCATTTATACAGTATCATCTTCTAACAATCATAAAACAAATATGTTTAAATAAAAACTAATAACTTTATTATAATATAAACTTCACTCTATGTTTCTAACGATTGAATTCCTGTAAAAGAAATACGGGATACTATGAATAGAGTTTTTTTATTATTTGTTCAGGAATTAGCACTTTTACGAATGATAATAATAGCGAAATACCCCATAGAGTATCAGGAGCCTAAATACCTTTTGAATGTTTCATTCTCTTCTTGTGATAATAAATCAACCTTGTAACTTAATTAACACTGTTTTATGTACATTCACTAAAAATATGACTGGACTAACTCCAATTGTTATGTAAATTAACGTATGGCTTCAACAGACAAGGAACGAAAATAAATTCCTGAAATTCTAAATGATGAAGTAAATCATTTTGAACCTAGCCACGTCTATGCCGCAGTTATTTTATATCCACTTTCTTTATTGCTTGAACAACTTTTATTTATATTTGATTGGTTCGATTTTTCCAATATTTTAATAAGGTTGCGAATAGCATTCTTCGTTATTTCATCCCATTGTTCAAAAAGGCTGACCACAGCTTCCCTAACTTTCTAAATTAATTTCGGCTCCCTCATGAATAGTAGTCTTAAGATTGCTAGCTGCCGAAAGAAAGGCATCATCTTTCAACAAATCAGCAGCTTTTTCATCTTCTGCATTTTTAAATGATCTAATAATTGAGTATTCCACATAAAGGATAAACCTAGTGGAATATGATAGCAATAATCAACCATGACAAATTATTGAAGATCCTTCATAAATGGTGACCCAATTGGAATAAGATAGCGTAAATCCCATATAGAAAGTGTAACAAGAGAGGAGAAAAACACTTTGTCCTTTTTCAAAGATCCGCTATCACAAGATCAAATGCTCGCTGTGATCAGAAATGGCCTGGGACCTTCCCAAATCCCCAAAAAAATCATAATCATTGGTGCCGGCATGTCTGGGTTGGTTGCAGCATCCCTTTTAAAACAAGCGGGGCACGATGTAACGATATTGGAAGCATCCGGGAGGGTCGGAGGGCGTGTTTTGACCATACGGGAGCCATTTTCAAATGGTTCCTACCTTGAAGCCGGTGCCATGCGCATCCCGAATTATCATTACTTAGTTGCGGAATACATTAAGAAGTATCGTTTACGAGTCAACACTTTTGTGAACGCGACTCCTAATGATCCCATTTATGCCAATGGGATCAAGACGACTGCTGCCATATATCAACGGAACCCGGATATACTGAGGTACCCTGTAGCTCCCCATGAAAGAGGTAAAACAGCTGAAGAATTACTCAACATGGCAATTAAGCCTGTGACTGACTTCATCACTCAAAACCCACGTAGAAATTGGGAAATAGTCATTAAAGAATTCGATAAATACTCCATGAGCTTCTTTTTGCGATACAATCCTGTAGGGATGAGTCTATCCACGGGGGCTATTGAAAGCATCAAAGTCCTAATGGGTTTAGAAGGATTCCCTGAACTTTCTTTTCCGGCCATTCTTCGGGAGCTTATGCCGCTTTTTAATCCAGACATAAATTTTTTTGCAATCGAAGGCGGAAACGACCGGCTTCCTTATGCTTTTCTACCGGAATTGAAGGATAATCTAAACTTCAGATATGAAGTGACAAAGATCGTTCAACATGATAATCAAGTAACCATCCATTCCAAACATACTCAAAGCAAAAGATCCCTAACGGTCACCGGTGACCTTGCCATCGTGACTATCCCTCTTCAATTGCTGCAATTTATAGATATTGAACCCCGGAATTCCTTTTCCCATAATAAGTGGAAGGCAATAAGAGAACTCCATTATGCTGCTTCTACAAAAATTGGACTTCAGTTCACACATAGATTTTGGGAAAAGGAAGGAATCTTCGGCGGTAAACTGACGACCGATTTACCCATTAGATTTGCTTATTACCCCAGCCAAACGAGTAACCAGAGCGAATCAGGCATCATCTTAGCAAGTTATACATGGGAAGATGATGCCACTTTATGGGATATACTTCCGGAAAGAGATCGTTTACTACACGCGTTAAAAAATTTGGAAGTGGTCCATGGAAAACAAGTATATGATCATTTTTTATCAGGAGCTTCTTATAGCTGGACACTGAATCAGTATGCATACGGCGCTTTCTCCATGTTTAAACCTGGCCAGGAAACGGACTTGTTTCCATACATCCCAACTCCTGAAGGAAGGGTCCACTTCGCTGGTGAGCATACATCAACCGTACCTGCTTGGATTGAAGGAGCCATTCAATCCGGCATCAGGGTTGCACATGAAGTAACGGATCTGCCTAGAACATTCGAAGAGCCTTTTTAAAATGATGGGACCTTTTAAATGGCTATTAAGATATCAATAAATAAAGAGCTTTGACAAAAACCTTCCCATTCGGAAGGTTTTTTTTCTTATGACCAGTCACTTTATCCCTCCTTTTGAACCGAAGTCTACGATCCTTATGTCCACTTCATAATTAATATCAGCTTTACTGAAAACTTCGTCCCATTTCTTCTTATTTTTCTCCCAAAACTTCGGATGCTGATTTTCCACATAACGATAAAATCCTGCTACCCCTGTTTTATATTCATGCTGCAATTTGTATACGATTTTCTCGACATCCTTCTTAACTTCATCCTCGGCAATACGCTCAATCTTCTTTAAATAGGCTCCTTCAAATGAATTTTCCTTACCATACCAATCTTCCGAAAGTCTTCCTGTGTATCCGACCTTAACATTTATCGACAAATGATCCCCGTTCAATTCCGTCGTGATTTTCCTCCTTGTCCTATTGATCAATTCAACACTTAAAGGCTTACCGTGATGGACAGCTTCGATTATTCCTCCCTTCACCTTTCCGTTCAACCAATTTAATGCCGCTATATCCTCAGTATTCATGACTCCGACCAACTTTGAGTTGTTGATCACCCCTGCACCTTCCAAAATTAATTTCCCTCTCCTAATATCAACGGCCTGAATGGCAAAGCTTTCATCTGATTGCAAACTTGAGGAAGCTTTGCCCATTGTTAATGGCGGAAGGATTTTATTCGTTCGCTCCACATTATCTTTCAATTCATAAATTACATTCGAAGGGATCTCCCCATCGTCGGCTAGTCCCAAAATTTCTTTTGTCGGACTCTTTGTTAAATAAACAAGGCAACTTCTCCTTGTATTGTTATCGCGTATGGACTGATTGATGATCGCTTCCATCGGGATCTTCCTTAATACATCCTCATTAATGAGTATGATACGCTGATGATTGGTTAAAACCGTATTGGTTATGAGCAAAGAATCCCTAATTGCTTCATGAATTGTTTTGGCACTGACGGTAACATTCTTATATTTTAGTCGGGCCTGATTCTCTTGAACACTATTTGCTGGAGGCACTAGAATTTGCTGGGTTAACATGATTTCGCCTTTCTTTTTGCTTTTATCGATTCCTATTCCAACCACAAGGGATAACTCTTCTATATTTTTACTGTCCCAACAGCCTGTAAGCAAAGGAATAAGCAAGATTAACCATAATCTTTTCATCCGCTTCTTCTACTCCTTTTCACATGAACGATTGCGAATGTAATAATTGGCAAGCCAATCAATATTACGGGAAATACATATCCCAGCATATCACTCATTTTAAAAATCTCGATTGTATTTTTAGGGATTTTGGCCAGAAAAAAAACGATTGGAACCAAAACAATTAGGTTCGTTGTATATGAATTGTTGAAAATCCTCGTCATTCCTTCTGCTGCGAAGTAATAGTAAATCGCATGTGTTAAAAAAAACTGAAGAATCCAGGTGATTAAGAGAAATAGCTCCATACGTTCTAAAAATATCCCTGTTACTTCATAGGACTGAATAAAAGAAATGGTTGGCCAAGTAACCGCTTTGACTTCCGGTACAGTCAGTGTAGCCACTACCAGAACATATGTAATTACATATAAAATCAGCGGTATGAAAAAACCTATTAAAACGCCACTTTTTATCTTGTTTTGATTTTTAACGACGCCAAACAAAAAGATGAAAAGTTCAATTCCGAAAAAAGACAAAGTTCCGGAGCCCATTCCTTTCAAGACAGGGAGAAATCCTTTCGCAAGCACAGGCTGCATGTTTTTAAGATCGACTACCCTCAGACTAAACAAGTAAATGAATAAAACGATAAAAATAGTCAAAGGAAGAAAGAAGACACTCGCCTTTGCTATGGCTTTAATTTTACCTGTCAAAAGATGCACACTCGCTAAAATCATGGTAAGTATCACGATCTCAACCGGAGTTTCCTCCAACAAATAAAATCGGACCATTTCACTCATCGCAAGAACTTCAAAGCTGGCCACGCCTATAAAGTACACCACCACGAGCAATCCAATAAGTTTGGATAGCCACTTTCCATAGGCCTCCTCCATGTATTTGTAATAGTTAGCCACCTTATGTTTTTTTAACAGTACAACCAATAAGCATATGAAAAGGGTAATAGCGATCCCATTAATAATCAAAACGATCCATCCATCGGACGAATGGATTTTTTCCGTTATCGTCCTTGGAAGCGTAAGCATCCCAACTCCTAACATGGCGCATGAAATGATCGCTGCCAATTCGCCACTAAGAATTTTGCCGTCGGATTGGCTCAAGAGAATCCCCCCCTTTTTTCCGCTTCGGTAACCGGAGGAACGCGTCCTTCCAAGTCTTTTTACCGATAAAATCCATTGGTTGAAAATAAGGTTCTTGAAAACTGGTCAATTTCGACAAATGGCTGATAATGATGATAAAGAATAATGTGGTTCCGTAAAGACCTAAAACGGCGGCAAAAATCATCGCGCCGAACCTTAATGCCCTAAACGCCAGTCCAAAGCTATATTGTGGTACCGTAAAAGAGGTAATTGTCGTGATCGCAACGATTATGACCATCAGGGAACTCACAATATTCGCTTGAACGGCAGCTTGTCCAATAATGACTCCACCAACCAATCCAACCGTTTGCCCAATGGGTGCCGGGAGCCGAATGCCTGCTTCCCGTAGCAGTTCTATCGTCAATTCCATGATGATTGCTTCTACAAATGGAGGAAAGGGAACGTTCTCCCTTGTACCTGCTATTGACATAGCCAGCTCTGTCGGAAGCAATCCAGGGTTGAACGAGACCAAGGAAATATAAATCCCTGAAAGGAATACGGTGATAAATAAGGAAAAGTAGCGAAGTACACGCAAAAAAGATCCTGCGACCCATCTTTCATAATAATCATCCGGTGACTGCAGCAGCATCGTCATTGTCGTAGGTGCCATAAGCGCAAATGGCGAGCCGTCAACCATGATGACCACCCTGCCCTCCTGCAATGCAGCCAACACTTTATCCGGACGCTCCGTATTCTGGATTTGCGGGAAAGGGGTTAACGCTGTATCTTCAATTAATTCCTCAAGCATCCCCGAGTCTTGGAGATCGGTAGCTTTCACTTCATTTATCCGTTTATTCACTTCTTTTAGCAAAGAATCGCTTGCTTTTCCTTCATAATAGATCAATGCAACTTCCCGTTTTTCCATCGTCCCGAACTTCAGTTGTTTGACGATTAGCTTGGGATGGTTTGAATATTGCCTTATCAAGCCGATATTTTCCTGGAGACTTTCTATAAACCCAAGCTTCGGTCCACGGACAACCCTCTCTGTCGAAGGTTCACCCAGTGTGCGAGCTTTTTCCTTTTCCAGATTCAAGACATAACCATTTGCCATTCCATCTATAAATAAAAGCGTTTTCCCGTCAAAAATATGCTCTTTGGCTTTTTCATAAGTTCCAAAATTTGTTCCCTGACTGAACAAATTTTGGAAATGACCAGCTTCTCGATGGAAACCGGGTGCCTTGATTCGACCTGCGCAGCCGATAAATCCAGGACTATATCATTGAATGCTGGGTAATCCATCGTTCCATTGACAAAAACAAATAATCCTGAAACTTCATAACCGGGAATGAATATCCGTTTAAAAACTACATCATCCTGCATATCCAATTCAGATTTCAATATTTCCTGCTTTTGATCCAATCTAATATGCAAGGGTTTACTTTCCATGGTGAACTCCTTTGGTTATATGCGTTTTATTGTAACAGTTTCCTCTATTTTCAATTTTTTTATTCGAACAGGAAATGGTGACGCTTTTAAGGATCCTTATCATGTATTCCCGTTCCTAAACGGGCATCCTTAACAATCCAAAATGGTTAATATGTAATTAAAATGCAAATGCTAGGATAACAAGCTTTAGTTTAGAGGTGACAGCATTGTTTAACCGCAGAAATTTCAAAAAAAAACCTAATGAACCAAACGATAAAAATGATGAATTAAATAAAGTTTCGGATGTAAGGGATCTATTCAATACCCTTTCTTCATCCAATGATTTCATAAACCATCAAGGAACATATAATGGTGTAGGCTATTGGGTATCTTTTTATCGCTCTTTAATTGATGCACAGGAACTTCATAAAAGTGTTCTTTCTGTCATCCCGACTCTGGAAGCGATAAATTTGGAGAAAATCAAAGAAAACGTTCCTATAGAAAATACACTTATCACCAATACCAAGGTTGTAATCGAAGAAAGGATCATGAGAGGCGAAATTGCCATTCGTTTGGATGGGAATCTTGATGAATGCCTATTGATCAATGTTGCGGGCCAACAAGGAAGGCAAGTTGAGAAACCTGAACTTGAATTTGGAATCATAAGTGCTCAAGAAGCTTTTGTCGAGGATATTGATATCAATCTGAATCTAGTCAGAAAAAGGCTGCCTATCCCTGGATTGCAGGTAAGTGAACTGACTGTGGGGTCGCTGTCTAAAACGAAAGTGGCGGTTTTATCTATAGAAGGAATCGTTGATCAGGAAAATGTCGATAATGTTATCCAAAGGATCAATGACGTTGAGTTTGATGAAATTTTGGACGGGTCCTATCTCGCGCAAATGCTATATGATAATTCAAATACCTTGTTTCCCCTTTTTCTAAATACGGAAAGGCCTGATCGCATCGCAAGTGCATTGGCTGAAGGTAAAGTAGCCCTGTTAATCGATAGGTCGTCCTCTGCACTTATTACTCCAACCATTTTGTTGGAATACTTTATCACCATGGAAGATTATAATATGCCGTGGGTTCCGGCATCCGCATTCCGTTTATTAAGGATATTCGCGGTTGCTTTTTCGATATTTGCCACTCCCATTTATGTAGCCGTGCTGACCTATCATTATGAACTGATTCCTAAAGATCTTTTGGAAACGATCGTCACTTCAAGGAACTTGATTCCTTTTCAGCCATTGATCGAAGCATTATTCTTGGAGATTTCCATTGAGTTATTACGTGAAGCGGCTGCCAGGCTGCCAACAAAGGTAGGTCAGACATTAGGTATCGTCGGCGGTATCGTTATCGGTCAAGCCGCTGTTGTAGCTGGTTTGACCAGTAATATCTTATTGATCATCGTTGCCCTCTCGGCATTGGCATCATTTGTTACGCCTATTTACAAAATGGGGAATGCCATTCGGCTGCTGCGGTTCCCCTTTTTAATCGGCGCCCAAATTTGGGGACTGCTCGGCATTACGATAGCGGCCGTGTTTTTGATGACCCACCTTATCAAATTAACGTCGATGGGACACCCCTACCTTGAACCGATATACCCATTTCGCATGCAAGATTGGAAAGATAGCTTTGTCCGGCTTCCCTTTAATCTATTCAAGTCGCGACCTGTAAATTTGCAGCCTGATGATATTTCCAGACAATCACAGCCAAAAAAAGCAAGAATCAAAAAAAATGATTTTAATGAATGATTTAAATGAGGGTCCCATATGAACCAAGCTGGAGTTAATGAAAAGTATAAAGTGTCACCGTTCTATGTGTTTTTTTAGTGCATTCCATGCAAACGGGAATAGGCGTTTTAAGTTTTCAAAGAGTCTTAGCGAAGACATCGGGAACGGATGGCTGGATTTCGATACTATTAGCCGGCCTGATCGTTCATATAATGATTTGGGTCATATATAAAATCTTCAGTATCGTCCCTGGTGATATCATTTCGGCCAATAATCATGCATTCGGAAAATGGATCGGGAATTTCTTCAATCTATTATTCATTCTTTACTTTTTGATCCTAGGGATGACTATCATGATCAGCTATATAAATGTCATACATGTATGGATGTTTGAAGAGGTAGGTTCCTGGGCGTTTTCCTTGGTTTTCCTGATCCTGATTTATTATATAAAAACGGGAGGGTTCCGTACAATTACGGGTATTGCCTTTTTAGGCTCCATTTTGACATACTGGCTTTTATTTGTCCTATTCTATGCCATGAAATACTCTGAATTCACCAATTTGCTTCCTGTTTTCCATCACACTCTATTGGATATATTGAAAGGAACCAGAAGCACTTCATTAACGATGCTTGGTTTTGAACCCTGATGTTTTATCCGTTCATCAAAGATGCTAAAACTTCACAAAAATATGCTCATGGAGGGGCCTTAACAACAACTTTAATAACCATATTCGTTTATTTGGTTTCACTTGTTTTTTATTCACAAAAACAGTTGGAAATGACTGTATGGCCGACGCTGACAATGACCAGCATTGTCGAATTGCCTTTATACAACGATTTGAATATATAGACGTTTCTTGGTGGGCCATCGTCATCATACCCAACATGACCATCGCCTTGTGGGCTGCAAGCCGAGGTTTCAAGCGTTTATTCAATGTTCAGCAAAAGTATCCATTATGGGGGATGTCCATTATCATCCTGCTTATCAATATATTTGTTTTTGATGTTGATACACTATATATATTGTATAAAATAGTCAATCCATATGGCGTACTCTTCCTTGTTTTATACTTGCCTCTTCTTTTGGTCGTCATTTATATAAAGAAATTGAGGAAACGTTTATGAGAAAATTATTTTTTATTATCTTGGCTTTTCCCCTCCTTTGTAGCTGTGCCCAGCCAAGGGTGGTTGACGAAGTCAATATGTCCCAAGCCATTGGCTACGATATACTAAAGAATGATAATGTCGAAGGAATGTTCGTCATCCCTATCTTCCAACAGGATAAGATGGGTAAATATCAAATTTTAAGTGGAACATCGACTACAACGAGTGATGTCCAGGCTGTCGTTTCCAAAAAAGCTGATAAGCCGGTATTGCTAGGACAGACACGCATCGTTTTATTTAGCGAAAAAATGGTTCGTGAAATCGGAATAACAGAACTCACCGATTATCTCTACCGTGAGCCACAACTTGGAAACAGGGTACTTTTGGCTGTCGTTGAAGGAAAGGTCAAGGATGTAATAAATACGAAACCACCAAATACGAATGTGAATATTGGAATCTTTTTATCGGATTTGATTAATCAACAGAATGAAACAGGGAACGGACCGGATACTAATCTCCATCTTTTTTTAAGAAACGCTCTAGAAGCTGGCGGTGATTCGTATCTTCCTTTAATTAAATTAATTAATAATGAAGTTGCGGTTTCTGGAGTCGCCCTATTTCATGAAAATAAGATGGTCACGAAAGTTCGAACGGATGATATGTTCCTTTTTAAGACATTAGTTCAACATCATAGGCGGGGAGTATACAAATTCAAATTAAAAGACAAGAAAAAAAGCGATATCGTAGTGGAAAGTATCCGAAGCGGTTCAAGTTATGAAGTATCCCAATCAGAGAGTAGTCCCTCGATCACGATTAAGATCAAAATTAAAGGACAAATCAAGGAATCCATGCGAAGTGACAACCTTACCAATAGAAAGATGATAAAAAAAATTGAAAGGGAAATGGAAGATGATTTAACCAAGCAAGCAAACCGGCTTATTAAGGATTTTCAGAAAAAAAACCTTGACCCGATTGGCCTGAAGGAAAAATATCACGCCAAAAATAAAAAAATGACCTATGGACATTGGAAAAAGATTTATCCGAAGATGGACATTAATATAGAAACTACAGTTAACATCATCCAAACCGGGGTCTCAGAATAATTTTAATTAATAGGAATACTCCTTATATGCTATCAGTAAGTAACCATACCACTGAACATATCTCTAAACATAGGTTCCCCCATCTTCTTGAATTTCCAGGAAAGCATCCCTCTCCCAGGCTGTTGAGAAACCCTCGACAGCCTTTAATAACTTCAATTCTCTCCGATAAACCACAGCGTTAATATAGTATTTTTCACGTATTATAACAAGGTTAGTGATCCTAATGTTTAATACATTTGACAACACACAAAACGTATTGGAATTTGTTTTAATCGTTGACCTTGTCCCTCATAACCAACTTCACCGAAAAATTGATATTCATATAGACTTTTACTTTATCCTTTAGGTTCGCCCAATTACTCCGGTGGGTATGGAAGGCCTTAATTAGGACACTTATTCTTTTCAAAATGATGTTCAGTGGTTACTTATCTGGAATCCATCCGAAAAGCGACTGGAACGAGCGATTCGAGTCATCCAAATACAAGAATCACCACTTAATATCTGGGCTTTCGCGCTTGATTTGTAAAGTGTCAGGTGAAAACCAATCTTTAAATTCATTGGACACCGGAGGTATGCTCCTGCGAAAGGACATCGGAGCTTGTGTGTTTCTACCTGTGCGAACTACTCGTTCGCGCACTTTAAATGAAGGCGGATGGGGCTGAATATTCTTCAGCCAATCGTAAAAACTACTACCATATATTAAATATGCTACAAGGTGGAATTCATCATGCTGGTGAACATCTCAGTTATTTAACTCGGATGCAGATGCTTTTTGAATCAGCCAGAAAGTATAAAAGAAGGTAAGGTCACTTCTCAAGAAACAGAGTTATTAACCTATCGATGTTTTATTAAATAAAAGGAGCTGACTTTATGAAAAAAACTTTGAAATCAATCATCGCTACTTCTGTAATAGGCATAAGTGTAATCTTGGGATTCTCTTTTGCTTCCGCCGGTAGCGAAAAAGATGAATTGAAATCAGATAAAGTGACGTTCTTCGGGTCCCCAACTTCTGCGATTTCCAGTTCAGTTGCTGTACCTCAAGATTATAGCCGGTTAGCGTTTAGTGGAACAGTGGCTCCTCTTTTAAAAAAAGAAGGAAAGACTATTTATGAGAGATATGGCAATACAGAAAGGCAGGCAATTGGAATCTTAGAGAAATTAAAAGCAGATTTGAAAACAAAAGGACTTTCCCTCGCTGATGTAACCTATCTGCGTGTGTATGTCGCGCCAGATCCAAATAAAGATGATACACCGGACTATCAAGGTTGGTTTAATGCCTACGCTCTGTTCTTTAACACAAAAGAAAATCCAGTGAAAACAGCTCGTTCAACAGTAGGTGTGCAAAGTCTGGTTTCTCCGGATTATCTGATTGAAATTGAAGCAGAAGTAGCCTATAAAAATAAAGGTAAGTTAAAATAAGAAGTTAGACGATTGAAGTGAATGATATGTTTCAAAATACCGGTGTTCCGGGCTTGGTTATCATTCTTATCATGGCACTTGTGATTTTTGGACCTAAAAAAATCACCTGAAATCGGACGAACTTTATCTAAACTAAAAGTACAACCAAGGGGTTCGTTGATGAGGATAAAGAGGAAGAGAAAAAACCTGAGTTATCGACCGTTTTATAGCGAGGCAGTTTTAAACGATGTTTACCGCAGATAAATACTTCCGTTTCCTTATTAACCTGATTTAACCGTTCGGCTTTTTATTTGAGATGCCGTTGGTCGAAATGTTTTTAACGAGACTAGGGATTCTCATTCCTGTGAGGTGGGCCAGAGCGAGAAAAAACTCTCTTATTTTGTCCTCATTGTCGTATCAATTCTGACAACTCCTCCTGATTTCATCCCGGATATCCTGGTCATCATTCCTTTACTTGTTCTTTACGAACTGAGTGTCATCATTTCTCCAAGGTTGTTTATAAGCAGAGGCTAGTCAACCAAGTTACAGTGTGATTATCAAAGTGCTATAGTGAAACTCTATATTTCCGCCTCCAAGGTTCCTACAATCATAAAGGAAAAGGTTTTGAAAAATACAAAGCCGCCCGAAAACTTTTCTACTTAAACACCTTGAATACAAACAGAGACAGGAATAAATTCCTGTCTCTCGTTTGTTAATCAATCATGAAAATTCGTTCCATCCGTCACTTCTTTGACAATGCCAGCATTTATGACAAAGTCACCGAAATGCTCACCTTGCTTTCGTTCTTTCGCATAACGGGAAAGAAGTACACGCAGCTCTTTTAATATCTCTTCTTCACCGATGTTTTCACGGTACATTTTGCTTAATCGGCTTCCGTCGAATGCAGCACCGAGATACATATTATATTTGCCAGGTGCCTTACCGATAAAACCAATTTCCCCGAGTGCATGCCGGGCACATCCATTCGGACAACCGGTCATGCGAATCGTGATTTCTTCGTTCCTCAGCCCGTTTTCATCAACGATGGTCTCGACTTTATCAAGCAGAACCGGCAAATAACGCTCTGCTTCGGCCATTGCCAACCCGCATGTTGGAAGCGCGACGCATGTAATCGAGCTGCGTCGGATAGCCGAATGATGTGCACCATCCGTCAAACCGTATGTTTCAAGCAATTCTATGATCTTTTTCTTTTTCTGACTTGACACATCTGCAATGATCAGGTTTTGATTGGCCGTCAAACGGAAATCACCCGTATGGATCTTTGCGATTTCGCGCAAACCGGTCATCAGCTTGTAATCATTGATATCGGCAATACGGCCTCCCTCTACAAATAGTGTAAAATGCCATTTCCCTTGCATGCCTTTTACCCATCCATAGCGGTCACCATTATTATCAAAATGATAAGTTCTCGCTTCCTCTAGCTTCCATCCTAAACGATTTTCCAGTTCAGCCTTTACAGGTTCGAGCCCAAGCCTGTCAACCGTATACTTGAACCGTGCATTTTTCCGTACGGATCGGTTTCCGTAATCCCGCTGAACCGTAATGACTTTTTCAGCCACATCCAGTATTTTGTCTGGCTGGCAAAATCCGATTACCTTGGCTAGTTGGGGATAAGTCGCCTTGTCACCGTGGGTCATTCCCATACCGCCGCCGATCGCCACATTAAAACCAACGAGTTTTCCATTTTCAACAATTGCTATGAAGCCAAGATCTTGGGAGTAAACATCAATGTCATTGGATGGAGGGACGGCAATGCCTATTTTAAATTTCCTTGGCAAATAAAGCTTTCCGTACATTGGTTCGACTTCCTCCAATTCAGGAGTACCGACCACTTTTTCTTCATCCAGCCAGATTTCATGGTACGCCCTTGTACGCGGCAATAGATAATCACTCAATTTTTTCGACCATTCATATACTTCGGAATGGATTTCGGATTGAAATGGAATCGAATTGCACATTACGTTCCGGTTTACATCTCCGCATGCAGCGATTGTATCCAACATGGAAGCATGGATTTCCTGAATGGTTTTTTTCATATTCCATTTTAAAATACCATGCATTTGAAACGTCTGCCTTGTTGTCAATTTCAAGGTTCCGTTCCCGTATTTCTGGGCAAGGTCATCCATAACAAGCCATTGAGAAGGCTGTGCAACCCCGCCGGCCATGCGGACACGCAACATAAACTGATAGGCAGGCTCCAGTTTTTGTTTTTGACGCTCATTGCGTAGATCCCGATCATCCTGCAAATAGCTGCCGTGATGTTTCATTAGTCGATTGTCATCATCCGGAATACCGGCGCTGATCCGATCCTGCATCACTTTTCCAAGTGTACCTCGCAAATAATCGCTTTTTTCTTTAATTTGCTCAACATCACTAGGCGGGCCTTCTGGTGCTTTCAATAGTGGGTTCACCATGTTGTTATCTCCTTTTCGTCCAAATTTCAGTACACATCACGTTGATAGCGTTTATTCTGTTGCATTTCTTCAAGATAAGCTTGCGCATTAGCATGGCTCATATTTCCTTCTTTTTCAATGATTTCAATAAGCGTATTATGGACGTCATGTGCCATGTTTTTCTCGTCACCGCAAATGTATAGAGCTGCCCCTTGTTGAAGCCATTCGTATAATTCCCCGCTGTGCTCGCGCAGCCGGTTTTGAACATACACTTTTTCATCAGTATCACGTGAAAAGGCAACATCCATTTTCGTAAGTACACCTGTTTTTAACCACTTTTGCCATTCAGTCTGGTAAAGGAAATCCGTAACGAAATGCTGATCGCCGAAAAAGAGCCACGTTTTCCCTTTCGCTTTCGATTCTTCGCGATCCTGGATAAAGGATCTAAACGGAGCAATGCCCGTTCCCGGTCCAACCATGATAATTGGAGTATCTGGGTTCTTAGGCTGCTTGAAGTTCTGGTTATGCTGAATGTAAATGGGCAGCAAGTCCCCTGGCTGTAATCTGTCCGCACATAAAATGGAGCAGACACCTTTTCTTTCTCGACCGTGACTTTCATACCGGACAGCTCCGATTGTCAAATGCACTTCATCCGGATATGCGGATAAGCTACTCGCAATCGAATATAAACGGGCTGGCATTTTCCTGAGTATTGATACGAACTCTTGCGCCGATTCACCCCATGAACCAAAATCACGGACAAAATCAAGCAAATCACGGCCTTCACGATATTCTTTTAATCTTTCTTCATTACCTGGCACTAAAAGTTCCTTTAAATCCTCGTTACCTGAAAGCTGGGCCGCTTGTTCAATGAGCGATTTTGTCAAAACCGTAATTTCAAAATCGGAGATGAGCGATTCCCTAAGCTGACGAAGTTCTCCCTGCTTATTGACCTTCACGGTTTCTTCAGGGTCCCAATTGAGTTCCATAAGAAGCATATCCACTAAATCCGAATCGTTTTTCGGATAAATACCAAGGCTGTCACCAGGTTCGAATGTAAGACCTGAGCCCTCAAGAGATAACTCAAGATGATGTGTCTCTTTATTGGAACCACGGCCGTTCAAATTTATATTTTCCAGTACTTCCGCTTTAAACGGATTTGTTCTCGAATACGATTGTTCACCTACTGAAGCCATCGCTGCGGGAACTGCAGCAACAGAACTGCCTTGCCCTTCATTTAAACTAGAAATGACTCCTTCCAGCCATTCTCCAGCAGGCTCATCATAATCAAGGTCACAGTCCATTCTCGGAAATAACCGTGTCCCGCCAAGTTCCTCCAGGCGTTTATCGAATTGTTTTCCCGTTTCACAGAAAAACTCATATGAACTGTCACCAATCGCCAATACCGAAAAGCGGAGACCTTCAAGGCTTGGTGCCCTTCTGCCATGAAGGTACTCATGGAAAGACAATGTATTATCCGGCGGATCACCTTCTCCATGCGTGCTAACGGCAATCAGAAGATTTTCGATTTTTTTCAAATTGTTGACTTTAAAGTCACTCATGGATGAAATGGTAACCTGAAAGCCATTCCCCTCAAGCTTACTCGCTGCATTTTCTGCCAGCCCTTGAGCATTGCCCGTCTGTGAACCATAAAGAATGGTCACCTCTTTTGATATTGTCTTCCCGCCGCTTTGAGCTTCCAATACCGGGGTGTCGGCTGTACTGCTATTCGAAACTGACAAAGATGCAGTCAGATAACCGCTCAACCAAATTTTTTGTGTTTCTGTCAAGCTAGGCAGTAGGCTGTTTACGAGCTCTGCCTGCTCTTTATTAAAGGGACTGTTACTTACCTGAAGTTGCACGATTTCCACCTCACAAAGGGATATTAACTTATCTTAGTTGACTATTATGTACAACGAGTGGGTTTAAACATTTTTATTTCCATCCATAAATTAACTCGTTTACTCCTATAGACCAAGTCGGTTTTAATTGCAAAAAAATTTAAAATACAGTCATATAGGTTCATAGCACGCAACAAATAAAAAAATAAGGTTATAAAGGACAATAGCTTTCCCCAGCCTATACTCTTCCTAAAATAAGTTTCTCATTAAAACTTTACTGGAAGACACATCATTAGTAAAATATATATAATTTATTATAACTATTAAGAATATTAATAATAAGGGGAAATTTCTATGTACTATGATGCTCTAAAAACATTTGTGACCCTTGTGGAAGTCAAGAATTTTACAAAAACAGCAGAAATACTTCTTATGTCGCAACCAAGTGTTAGTTTACATATAAAAAAATTAGAAGAAGAGTTCCAAACCAAATTATTTCTCCGTTCTCCTAAATTCCTAAAAGTCACCTTAACGGGAGAAATTCTTTACGACCGGGCCAAGCAAATGATCACAATATATGAACAGACCAGACAAGACATTCAGGAACACGATAGGTCCATCAAGGGCGAATTAAAAATAGGGGCAAGTTTTACAATAGGAGAGTATATCCTTCCTTCTTTACTCATAGACCTTCAAGAGGACTATCCTGAACTTGAACTTCAAGTCGTAATTGGAAACACGGAAGAAATCGTTCAAGCCGTTCGGCTATACAAAGTGGATATTGGTTTAATCGAAGGTCAAACTAATGAAAAGGAGCTTTCTGTTCACCCATTCATGCAAGATGAGCTATTCATTGTGTCTTCTAACAATCATGAACTCGCTAATAAAGAGGAAGTGGAGATTACTGATTTACATGACCAAGCATGGGTAACCAGGGAAGTTGGATCTGGTACACGTGAATACCTTAACCACGTCATACGTTCAAATGGATTGAAAATTAAATCGCTACTTACAATAAGCAGTAATCAAGGAATTAAAGAAACACTTATAAAAAACGGCGCAGGGCTGGCTCTGCTTTCCCAAAGTGTCATTGAAAGGGACGTACAAAATAAAATCCTTTCTATTATTCAGGTAAAAAATGAATCCTTTAACAGAACACTTTCGTATGTCTATTCCCCAATTATGAACGATAAAAAAAATGTCAAGACTTTTATAACTGAATTAAACAAAAAATGGCCTATGAAAGCAAAGCCTAAGGTATGATCATTCAGGAGGACGCAGTCTCATTAATGCTGGAAACCCTTTTGCCTGACAGCAATACGCATATATTAAACGGCAAGAGAGTTCCTACCAAAAAAGTCGATCCACTATACATGAACTGCACCTCAATTGTAAGACACAACTAAAAATTGGAGGTGCAGTTCAACATTAACGAATCGACTTATTTATATCTACTTATGCACTAACACCCTCTTTCGGGTAAACTTCTTCTGAATTAGGCCCTTACTGGACACCGTAAGTCTTAGATACAAAATCACCCTTTACTCGACTTGTAGGAAGAGGTTGAAAAACATACGCTTTATGTCGTAATTACCGACTTTACTAAACCACTGGCTTTAGTATCCTAAATTAAACACCAAATGATAACACTCGATTTCTTTGCTCCCCCCATTTGAATTATAGAAGTAATTATTATTTGGAAGGCTCCTGTTTTTTCTTGTTCGGAAATAAAGCCATAGTTTCTCCAAAGAATGACCTTAAATCTATTACCTCAATCTTATCAATGATTAAAAAAGGGGATTCCTCCCAAAAAGGAACCGCTATGTTCTAAATTCCATCGATCGATTATTTGGAGCTTATTTATTTTGGGAAAGCCCCTTTTTTGAAACTCTATTATATCGCTAGGAAAGGTCTAACACATTAACTTATAAACAATTGGGTATACGAATAAATAGAGGATTCTTCATAGTTTGATTTTTGTTTTCCTTGTATAGATAAAAATAATATCAATTTTTGTATGGGAGCGGGTTATATGAATAATATTGAGATTAAAGAAGCAGCGATTGAACAACTATTAAAAGTGGATTATAAAGAGAATGAAGGTGTTCGTATCGAAGCCATTTATGTTGGGAGCTGTTCGATTTATGTGGAACACGAATTGAAAATTGATAATAAGAACGAAGATGATGAGAGATTCATTATTGGTGGGGTCCCCATATTAATATCAAGTGAGTCTAAAAAGCATCTTCCGGATAAAGTATTTCTTAACTACAGTGATGGACTTGGATACAAATTATATTCAGACGAAGAAACATTGAGATATAATCTGCAGTTGAATAGAGTGAATTAAAAAAATGAACATTGTAAAAAGCCCTTTTGTTTCAGTTGGGCTTTTTGTGTTTATACCCAGAGAATGTATCTTCGGCATTTACCTAGAGGGATATTTATTTTCCCATGGTTGGCACTGCACTACCATTAGGCAACTCACTTGTTAATTTGATTATTTTTTTCAATCCCATTTTTCCCCTTTGTAAACAAACCAATTATTAGGATTATAATTTCATTCAAACATACAGTAAACGAAAAAAAGTATTCCTCCTAATTCTTGAAAATCCACCTACCTATTTCTCCTAAAATCGTTAAGGGGGCAAAGAAAATCAAAGGACTTAACTCTGAAACGATAATTCCAGCCAAAATCCACTCTTTTCTGTCCTGTTTTCTTAATACGAGATGTTAAGAATTACAAATAAAAATTTATATATATTGTAAATGCATTAAGACACACCCCTAATAAATTTCATACTTTTTCAAACCCAATAAATAAAAGAAAGACTCTAGTTTCTTGTTAAACAAACCTGTCCCGTTAGTTCCATAAAAAAAGGCTGCCGCAGCAACCCTGTTAACGAATTAAAGCACCTGTTTGTTGATTTAAGACTTACTTTAAAGTTAAATGATAGAACATACAACGCTTCTATGTTGAATTTTAAAACCACCCAGCATACTGGGATTTATTCATAATATGAATAAGGACTTATGGTTGATGCCATTATTTATCCGCGGGATTTTCCACCTGAAATATTAACGGTTGTACCTGTGATATAGCTAGAACGGTCTGAAGCTAGATAAGTGACCAATTCACCAATTTCATCCAATTTACCAGGTCGTCCAAGTGGTATCGTTTTGCTGTAATCTGACCCTAGGCCCTCTACTGTCACTCCACGTGTGTATGCCAATGCTTCATTATAAGCATCTGTTGTTAAACCTGTTTGCTCATTAATCCCTGGCGCAACACCAACTACGCGGATGTTGAATTTCCCTAGTTCTTTTGCCCAAGAACGGGTAAAGCCATTGACAGCACCTTTTGTTGCCGAATAAACACTTTGTCCAGAAGATCCTTCCATACCTGCCTCAGAAGAAATATTAATGATAACGCCTTTTTTATTTTTCACCATTACTCTCGCAACTGCCTGAGCACAAAGGTAAGGTCCTTTTTGATTGACGGCAACCATGAAATCAAAATCCTTTTCACTTAACTCATACTCTGGCTTTTCACCACGGAAATCAACGAGTAAACGTGGTAAGTTTACACCCGCATTATTAACTAAGATATCTACAGTTCCATATAACTCTGTGGCTTTGGTGACCATATTTTCAACGCTTTTTTTATTGGTAACGTCGCATTGGATATGATAAGTTCCATCAGTTTGTTCGCCAGTATTTACATTTAGATCGGAAACAATCACCTTTGTACCGTTCTTTACTAAATGTGCTGTAATTTTTGAGCCAATTCCAGAAGCACCACCCGTAACAATTGCCACTTTATTTTCTAATTGATGCCATGATTCATTCATTCTTTTTCCTCCTTATTATAGATAGAGCCAAGGATCATAGGTGAATTTAAAAATAAGTAACAAACTCTAAATTGTTTAGCTGTGTTAACTCGTACTTATGCAATTTTCAGGGAAGGTTTAGCTCTTTCGAGGAAACATCCCTCTTCTTGCATTCAATTATTCTATATAAACCTTTGACAAGCTTATTTTTTCAAGATTTGAAGAGTTGTTCCTGCTGACGGCATTTGAATATCTCTTTCTTCAAGATGTAAAGTGCCTGGTAATTCTGCCGTTTCAGAACCATTGAATTTTAACGTGATATGTCCAAGTGAACCTAAATTCTTTTTCACCACGTCACCTACAGAGGTAATGGTATATTGATGATTGCCTAAGACGAGAATGTCGCCCTTTTCGATATCACCATTAATTTCATTTACATCAATTAATAAGCAATAATCCGCTAATTCACTCGGAGCATCAGCTCCGAATAGAATGAACATTTTTTCTCCAAGAAAATCAGAGACAGATGGACCAAGTTGGTTAATTTGAGTTTGATAAACTGTCTGCATTAAGAAACTCCTCCAATTCTTTGCTTTAAATAATCTATCAGAATCTATTCTAGTAATTATTCATACAAACCGAAGCTAGCGAGCCAAGCAATAAAAACCGTTGGTGCCCCAGTTAAAAAACGTCCGTACAATACGGAAGGAACTCCGACTTCAATGGTTTCCACTTCTGCCTCAGCTAAACCTAGCCCAACTGGAACAAAATCAGCTGCAGCCTGTGAGTTAATCGCGAAAAGAGCTGGCAATGCAAGGTGCGGAGGGATATTTCCTTTCCCGATTTCCACTCCAATTAATGTCCCAATGACCTGTGAAATAACAGCTCCCGGTCCCAAGAACGGTGATAATAATGGGAATGAGCATATTAAAGAGATTAAGAGCAAGCCCGGCAAAGATCCTGCAAATGGTGATAAATATTGTGCGAACACATCGCCAATACCAGATGCTTTAATCACCCCGATTAACATGGCGACAAAAGCCATAAACGGTAAAATGGTTTTAATGACAGTATCTATCGTGTCACGGCCAGCCTGATAAAAGACATTGACGATGGAACCCATCGCCATCCCAATGCGTGCGATGACACCTTTAGGCTTTCTTTGTTCACTAATTTTTTTATCTGCGCTATACTTAGGTTTAGAAATTGGTTTCTCAACTTGTCCGTTAGCATTGTTCACATTGGATGTTGGAGGTGTTGCAGCACCTTCATACAATTCAATGTTTTGAGGCTTTACTCCAGAGACGTAAATGTCCTCGGTAATGTGCATTGCTAACGGGCCACTTTGTCCAGTAGGCATGATATTGATCGTCATGATTCTTTTTTTGGGGTATAAGCCACATCGGAGCGTTCCACCACAATCAATAATGACACACGCCATTTCATTCTCAGGTACACTCGTTTTAAAACCGTCGACTAATTCACAGCCTGTTAATTCTGCAATGGTGTCTGCAATATCCGGTCTTGTTCCGCCCGTTACATAAACCACTTTATTTTTTTCTTCTGTCGGTGAAATCATTAACGGCCCACCAAATCCGCCTTGCCCTGCATTGACGATAATTGAGTTGTACTTCGTAACCGTTTGAGTCATCGCTTTCCCCTCCTTAGAGATCCACTGTTTCCTTCAAATTAACCCCTTGCTGTTTAGATACATAATAGGTTGTTAAATCTGTTACCCAGCCTCTTAAAAAGTTTGTGAAAATGCCCACCAAGAAGTAACGAAGGGCTAGTTCTGTTGTTTCAAATCCCAGTGTTGTAATTCCTGCAGCAATTCCCAAGAATACGAACAACTCTCCTGGATTAACGTGTGGAAAAAGTCCGTTATGCGTGTGGCAGGAATAAGAAGCAGCAGCATAATAACTCGGTTTGTATTTTTCCGGCAAAAATTTCCCAAGTGACAATGTCATTGGATTTGCCAAAGCGAACGTTCCAATTACAGGTAGAACAAAATATCTTGTAAGTGGGTTCTTACTAGATTTCTTCGCGATCCGTTCCACTCTTTCTTCTCCAACCAAGCGTATAAGGGCATTCATTGCAACTAAAAGCATGATAAGAAGTGGAACAATACCTGTTACTAAATCGACAAAAGTTTCGGCACCTGCTCTAAATAAATTCATAAAGCCATCTGCTGCATTTGTAAGCCAATCCATTCAATTCACCTCATATAATTCCTATTTTTTTGATAAGAGTAAATCAATCCAGCCTTTCTTAACCTTCAATTCACCCCCTTTAGAAATAATATGATAGCTGTTCAGTGCATCCTCAATAGCTAACCTTGTTAACTTATTTACTTTATAAAAATCTTCTTCACCGAGGTGTAAGAGATTTTTCCCCTCAAATCCATTTAAGTTCCGTACTCTTGAAAGTACGGTTACTCCCTGCATTTTGGTGGCTTTCAAAATGTTGTTTTTTCGGTCAATTGCAAACATTACAACAGTGCCTGATTTAATATGTCCCGTTTTTTTCCCAATCGCGACCCTTCCAAGCTTTCTCATCTCTGCATACTTTTTATTGAAATGCTTAATTTGCAAAAATCCAAAAATGCTTTGAAGGATCCAAGAAAAACCAATTAATATAATGACATACCATAGCATTTTCATATCCTCTTTTCATATGAACTGAATCCTACATCTTTTCCGTTTACAATCAGATGACTTGGTTAAAATTAATCTATACTTCCTAAGATAAGGCAGTTCCTTTTTCTATAATTTCAATGATGGCATTTGCCGTTTCCTCAGTGGTGATCAAAGTGTTAATGTAACCTCCTCTTAATCCGCCAATAATAGAAGGAGCTTTTTCAACAGACTCTGCAATACCGATTGAGTATGGAATATTTTTTAGTTTTTCCAACTCGATGGCTATTGTTCGATCGGATAAGTCAGATTGAATCAGGTTTCCATCTATATCATAAAATCGTGAGCAGATATCACCTATGGCACCTTGTCGATTTAAATCTTCAATTTCTCTATTGCCACAAAAGCCAGCCCAGACTAAATTAGATGATTGGTTTGGATTCCCAATCCCTACTACTGCAATTGTTAAGTTGTCCCAAAGCTCCGTTATTTTAGTGAAGTAGTGAGATTGAACAATGTCATCCTTTGTCTCTTTTTTTTCTACTACTGCCGCAGCATCAATAAAATAAGAAGTTCCTCCAAAATCTTCTGCAATATTATAAACAATTCTATTGACGTGATGCTTCGTATCCATTGGTCCAGGGCCACCTACTAAAGGGACAAAATGAGCGTCTTTTTTTCCGGCGTTGGTAAATTCACCGATCATACTGGCCATTGTGCTTCCCCAGGCACAGCCTATGACATCGCCGTCTTTAATAATTCGTTTTAGTAATTCAGCCCCCGCTATTGCTACCACTTTCTTTTTATCCAGTTGTGTACTTTCTCTCTTTTCCGGAAGAATAATTACTTCTTTTAAGCCAAACAACTTTTCCATTCGACGTTCCAATTCAAAAGCTCCATCAATATCGCTACTAACAGTAATTTTAACTACTCCATCTTCCCTTGCTTTTTTTAAAAGTCTGCTGACGGAAGTTCGGTATATACCTAATTCTTTTGAAATGGCACCTTGAGTCATATCTTCTTCATAATACATTTGCGCAATTTTAACCAAGAGTCTTTTTTCTTCTCTTTTATCCATTTAGTCCCTCACCCTTTTTATATATGCACATTTGTGCAAACATAATCATTTGTGCTTCATTAAGTTTAGTATACGCTTACAAAAATAGCTACGTCAACAAAAAAATACCACTTGTGCAAATTTTAAAAATATTATGTCATTTGTGCAGAGTGTGGACTTATTAACCATCGAAAAAGCACAAAAAAAATGAAGCAGCTCCATTTAAGCTGCTTCATTTCTATTAATCTGACAGTCTATTGTTTGCATCTATTTATAATATCACATTATTTTTTTACTTATACAAATTCATACCAACCATCGAGGTGAAGTCACTGTTAATGTTGTGTACCTTGTTCGACAGGACCGTGAAAAAAGTGATGAAATTTATGAATCCCC
This sequence comes from Peribacillus sp. V2I11, assembly GCF_030817135.1. Classification (NCBI taxonomy): domain Bacteria; kingdom Bacillati; phylum Bacillota; class Bacilli; order Caryophanales; family Bacillaceae; genus Peribacillus; species Peribacillus sp. V2I11. Next base: position 5,338,297 of record NZ_JAUSYW010000001.1, read on the forward strand.
TTCTTTTGAATATGGTTTTTTTGTCGATTCAACAAGGTTTAATTTGACTTTTGTTTATTTTTGCTTCTAAATTTTATATGTTTTTGACTGGGTTTGAGTCAATGAACTAAATTTTCTCATTTGGAGGGTGTAAGTTCCAAACCATAGTGAGCCAAGTATTACTTTTTTAAACTAGGACTCTCTATCTCGAAAATCAATGTTATTAAACACTTTACTTACTATACTGACGGATATATTCTATTCCCCTTATCAGAAAATTAAGTAGCGAATCTTATCAAGAATCGCTCCTTTTTCTTGAATAAAATTTATTGTTGATGAATTGATAAGGATACATTTGAAAATTTAAGCAGACTAAATTATGAAAGTAAAATAAAAGAACCCATTCAGAATTGAATAGATTCTTTATGTTTAATGATTATAGTTATTATTCTTCCAACCTCCTGGACTCGAAGTACCTCTCCAACTTCCTTTTTACCCGCTGAAGGGCATTATCGATCGTCTTTTTTTGAACATTCAGTTCCTTTGATATTTCAATATAAGTTTTTCCTTGCAGGTACAAGTCCACAACACTACTTTCCAACTCACTAAGGACTTCCGTTAAAACAAGCTCAATATCGCAAATTTCTTCTGATTTTATTAAGATCGTGACTGGGTCATTTTGTCTCAGTTCAGGGATTAGATCAATTAGGGCCTGTTCCGATTCCCCTTGATAGATAGGCGTATACAATGAAACATAATTATTTAAGGGAGAATGCTTTTGGCAAATAGCCGCTTTAACAGCGGTTATGATTTGCCTTGTAATGCACAGTTCCGCAAATGATCTGAAAGACGACTTTTTGCAATTCTTGTAGTCTCGAATGGCCTTATATAGTCCAATCATCCCTTCCTGAAATACATCTTCCTTATCTCCACCCGTTAAAAAATACTTCAAAGCATTTGATTGCACGACACATCTGTATTTTTTGATTAAAAAGTCCAGTGCGTCTACATCACCATTATGGATTTTTCCTACCAACATTACATCTTCCATATGAGTATAGTTTTCCACTAGTTTCTTCTCGATGATTACACTCATTTATTTTCCCCCACTCACTATGTTGAGTCCCGACATAAAGGTTGCATTATCACTTCAATGTGTTAAAGTACATTCAATATTATAATATCTCAGAAATGACAATAATGATATTCGCAAATAACGACATTTTTCTACAAAATACTGATATTTATATGTCCTGCTCTATAACTATACACTTTCAGTCAGCTTTAATTGATTTGGTGAAGATTTCGTCTTTATAGTCGTTTTGTTTAACTCCTAATCATTGACGGAATTAGTTGTGCCGGTGGGGATGGCCATTATGGTGGGGGTCAGGGATATGGCGGCTGAATAATAGGGATAATTATAAATAATAAAGAACTGTTCTGCACTAATGGTTTAACATAGCCTAACAAAAGAAAAGACGGAATAAACGGTCATCGTATAAGGCTTGTTGATCTATCGCATCTTTTACTTTTACATTTGAACACCTTCTTTGGCAAAATAAAAAGGCACCCTGCAAAGGATGCTTCAACATACTATAAACTCAGTGATAAAATTGAGAGATCGGGATATATTAATTAAACTTAGCGCCCGTCTTTTCTTCAACTTCATTTAAAATAGCATCGTATTAAAGTGGTGGATTTTCCACACCTAAATGAATCCAATCTTCTTTTGGCGGTCCATAAACTCCAGAAGGTTTTATTCCTGCTTGACGCATCAGAACCGTAACTTGTCCGCGATGATGAACAATATGCTTGATTAGCCCCATAAGGATGGAAGCATTTGTTTCCAGTCTTCCAAACGCTTCTTGTATTTGCTCTAGGGATTCGTCAGTCCATTGATGTTCAATAATTTCGGCTGCGTGAGAACTTACATTTTTAAAAGTGATAGCAATTTCCTGGGCTGAAGATGGAACGTTTTCCGAACTTTCTATCCGGTCTATCTTTAACCCGAAATGAGCTAGATAATCTGGAATGGTCGTGGTGAAATGCCAAGCAATTCTTCCTAAAGTGCGACCTTCAGGATAAACCTGTTGTTCTAATGAATCATCAGTCAAACTATCCAAAACATTTTGAGTCAGTATGGCTTCCTTATTCCATTCTTTAATAAAATCTGAAATTGTAATATACATAAATACCTCCCCTATTTCGTTAGACAATCACTTACTCAAAAACCATTATAAAACATATGTTCCCTCATTACAAATTCCTTATTATACTTGCAATGCAACTAGTTGAAATAAATAATTTCCTTTATAACCTTGTTGATTTTGAAACTAAACTTTTAGTCTTCATGACCGTCATTGACTTTATATATAAATTGTTGTTAAAACACTTTTGTCCAATTGGCAAACCATTCAGAAATTTCATTTGCTTTTTACTTTGTCCTGTGCCTCCTGGAAGTATCATTAAACAACATGCCCGGATAATGTTTTCGTCATAGTATTTGTCCATTAAGTTACTTCTTTTACATACTGTTTCGATCATGTTCAGCAGGAGTTTCCTATTCAGCACTGTAAGAAGAGAGAATACAGTCTTGACCCGAAATAGTCGGTTAGGAATACACTTTACATATAGCTAACCACCATCTTATTTTAATCATGAGATATGGATTTCGACTAACATGTGTTAATGATAGTTTGAAAAAAAGCCATTTTCATAGCTTAGAGCAGGAAAAACTGTTGAAATGGAAGTTCCATGTCCCTAAAATTGCGCAAACTTTCCGTCCAGTATCCGACTTAAACCTGGAAGCGCAATGCTCTACGAATTATCCTGCTACTAGCTATACACAACAAGAATCACTACTTTATAATAAGTGGTAATCATGTTATTAATATATATAAATTCAGTGTTGGTTAGGAGAAAAAGCCATGCAAAATATGCTGAGTATAGGAGAAATGGCGAAGTTGCGAAGCGTAACGGTAGATACATTGCGTCATTACGATAAAATTGGATTACTAAAGCCTTATCATATTGACCCCGAAACTGGCTATCGTTATTACTCCATTTCCCAGTATGAAGTTCTCGGAACGATAAAAGAATTAAGAAGAATCGGGTTTTCCTTAGGGGAAATCAAGCAATTTCTTACGAATCGCAATGTCAAAAAGTCTGTTCAATCACTTCAAAAATCAATGGCCAATATACAGGAAGAAATTAAGAAATTGCAAGATATCCATAATATTTTGATGACCCGATTATACAATATTGAACATTTCACAAACAGTTATAGGAATTCGGATATTGTGATAAAACAATTTGAAGAACGGGAATACATCCAACTAGCCAGATCGGTAAGTTGGGGGGATACAGAAAATCTTTATATGGGATTCTTGGAGCTCGAAAATAGGATTGGTGGAATCATTCCTGCATTGGCCAGCAATAAATTTGGAGATTTTATCAAGAAAGAGTACTTTGATAAAATTCGTCAATCATCTGACTTTTCCGGTAACCTAAGTGACTATCAATCTCAATTATTCATTCTTGTTCAGGATGAAGAGTCAGAGCAACCAACCAAAAAAATTGAAAAAGGGCTATTTTTATGTTCCTACTATGGAGGACTCACAAGGGAGAAAATGCTAACCCAGCTAAAGAAGCTACTCCATTATTGCGATACTCATGGCTATGTTATTATCGGTGACGCCTTTCGAATTATGCAGGTTGACGTTTCACTGACTGATCAATATGATGAAGCTTATTATGAAATACAAATTCCGATTCAAGATAAAAAGTAAACTGGTAAACAGCCTCGAGTATTATCATTTCAGGGCTGTTTTTTTGTATGGTAACTGTTTACTCTGGTGTTAGACGAGACTTTATAATGGATTTATACATACTGAATGGAGTGATGCTTTCCTAAATGGAAACAGCAAGGCATTATTTAAAAACATCATTATGATCTAAGGAGTGATGCCATTTATTAAAAAGTTTAAAATCAAAAAAAGACAAGGCCATTACAATGTTGTTCCCAGCATTTTCATACTCTTCATTACCAATTCCTCTATGCGGCCAATTAGAGGACAGGCACTAAAGAGGAATTATGAAAACGCTTAACTGCACCCAGTCATAGCTGAAACTGTTTCCGTTCACAAGTCGATACTTTTTATGTTGGTTATCCTTAAAAACAAAAATCATAACTTTTCCATTACATGAATATATACGGGATTCCAAAATTGAATATTCAGAATGGTTCAGTTATTCACCAAGTGCGCATTAATGAATTTTAACTACCAATCGTTAGTCATAAAATCACAAGGAGGATTGATTAATGGAAAATACGAATTCCCCCACACTAAAACGTACTCTTACTTTGAAGTATGTCGTCTTTTTCGGATTGGCTTTCATGGCTCCAAAAACGTTCTTCTCAACATATGGAGTTGCTGTACACGGCACCAACGGGATGATGCCAACGGCTTATGCCATTGCTTTAGTTGTCATGTTATTTACAGCTTATAGCTATGTTCAATTAGTGAAAGCGTTTCCGAACGCGGGGGCAGCGTATACGTTTACGCAAAAATCAATAAGTCCACATATTGGGTTTATCGTTGGTTGGACGATCATCATTGATTATATATTAAGCCCGATGATCAGCGCCCTAATCGTAGGAATTTCACTGAAAGCTTATTTTCCATCCATTCCGATGTTTGTTTGGATCATTTTATTTATTCTGATTATTACTACTGTCAACATCCTTGGCATTAAACTAGCAGCGAAACTTAATATGTATATGCTTTTCTTGCAATTTTTATTGTTTGTACTATTTTTTATTTTGTCCATTAAAGGGCTTCTTGCAGGAAAAGGAACAGGGACATTATTTTCAACCGTTCCCTTTTATGATTCTGAAATTAGCGTACCTACTCTTCTATCTGTTATCCCTATTCTATGTTTTAGCTTTTTAGGCTTTGATGCAGTAACTACATTGTCAGAAGAGACGAAGAATCCTACGAGAACGTTGCCAAAAGCGATTTATTTCATCACGATGATTGGCGGATTTTTATTTATCACAGCTTCTTATTTTGCACAACTAATTTTTCCGGAGTTTCATTCTTTCAATAACCCTGAATCCGCCTATTTAGAGATCGCGATGTATATCGGCGGAAACATTTTTGTGAGCTTCTTTGTAGCAGTAGGGCTAACATCCACCACTGCATCAGCCGTTGCATCGGGAACTAGCGCCTCTCGTATTTTATATGCGATGGGAAGGGAAAATGTATTGCCGAAAAAAATCTTCGGCTATCTATCCCCAAAATACCGGACACCAGTGTTCAATATTTTACTCATTGGTGTCGTTGCATTGAGTGCTCTTTTCTTAAATCTAACGACAGCCGTATCGCTTATTAGTTTTGGAGCGTTATTTGCCTTTTTCTTTGTGAATCTTTTTTCGGTTGTTTCTTACTATTTTTTCCAAAAGAAACAGAGGTCTTTTAAAGGAACGATTCAATATTTGATTATCCCGCTTACTGGTGCAGCACTAATTGGATTGTTTTTTATTAAACTAGATGAACATTCACTAATACTAGGTGGAACTTGGCTTCTTATCGGGTTTATTTATCTATTAAACTTAACAAAAATGTTTAGACAACCGCCTCCTGAGCTTGCCTTTGAAGAAGCTTAATAATAGAGCTATTAAAGAAGGGAATGATTGATGATGAGTCAACAACTAGCTGATGTAATTATTTCAGGTAATACTGTATTTACAGGTCTTTCCGACCAACCTGAACCCGCTTCCATTGCGATAAAGGATAACAAAATTGTTGCGATTGGTTCTGAGGAAAAGATTAAACACTACGCAGGTGAGCACACGAAAATCTATCAGTTTAAAGACTAATTAATAATGCCGGGATTCCATGATTTCCATCTTCATATTATGCAAGGTGCCGTAGCCCTCAACAGTGTCAACCTGTTCGCAGCTCGTTCAGAAAATGAAGCGCTAGATATGATTCACGAATTCGCTGAGTCAAAACCGGAAAATCAATGGGTAATCGGATTTACATGGGATGCAGGTTATTGGGATACACAGCAATTACCGACTCGCCATTCATTGGATCGTATTCTTCCTGACCGTCCAGCGCTCATGTTTCACGCTGAAGGCCATTATGCATGGGTGAATACGAAAGCATTGGAGATTGCAAATATTACTCTTAATACGGAAAATCCTTCTTATGGCATTATTGGTAGAGATGAAAATGGTGAAGCCAATGGTATTTTATATGAAAAAGCAATGGATGCTGTTATCCGTCATGCATTTAATTTTTCAAATGCACATAAGAATGAAATCTTCTCTAATTTCTTGGAACACGCATCAAGCTTAGGGGTAACTTCTGTCCATGACTTACATGGTTTAAAAACAATAGAATCTCTTGATGTTTTCAAAGAATTTGAAGAAAAGGGTAAATTAACAACGCGTATTCATTTATGGCCTGCTTTAAATGGCGATCTTGAGCGCTCCAAACAATTGCGAGAGAACTATCAATCAGATAAACTCCGTGTGTCAGGACTGAAACAATTCATCGATGGCGTCATTACCGCTCGCACAGCTTATTTACTCGAGCCTTATGCGGATCAACCAGAAACACGTGGTGAGACGTCTTTCCCTCCTGAAACGATCAAAAAATGGGTCGTTGATGCAGATAAAGAGGGCTTCAGCATTCGTTTTCATGCGATTGGAGATGGAGCGATTCGTCTTGCTTTAGATGCCTATGAGGAAGCGCAAAAGGCAAATGGTAAACGAGATTCACGACATTCCGTCGAACACATTGAAGTGATTCATCCAGATGATATTCATCGTTTTAATGAGCTGGGTGTTACGGCCTCGATGCAGCCAGATCACTTAGCGATGTCTGAAAGAGGTGTTTACACCGAACAAATTGGTGCTGAACGGGAAAAGTATGTCTTCTCGATTAATACTTTGCAAAAATCCGGCGCGAAACTGGCTTTTGGAACGGACTTCCCAATTGATATCCTTAATCCGCTTATACAAGTCTATCGTGCGGTAACGAGAATCGACAACAGCGGAAAAACGGTATGGCATCCACATGAGTGCATCACACTAGCCGAAGCATTGAAAGCTTATACAAGTGGACCAGCCTACGGTACATTTAGAGAGCAGGAATTGGGGACATTGGAAGTAGGCAAGCTTGCAGATATTGTAGTCTTGGAGCGAAATCTCTTTGAAGTACCCGTGGAAGAAATACCAGATATAAAGGGACTGTTAACGATCGTGGATGGAAAAGTAGTTTATGATATTCTGGGGCATTAATAAACGGCTTTAAATTAAGAGGCCTACCACAAGGAGCATCTTTATCATCTAATGTTTACTTTATATCGATGTAGCCATTTAATAAGGGGGACTGATATATGAATAATTCAAACTCACCAAGTCTTAAACGTTCACTTCCATTAAAATATGTTGTGTTTTTTGGTTTGGCCTTTATGGCTCCAACTACTTTGTTTTCAACTTATGGAGTAGCTGTTCATAGCACGAACGGGATGATCACTACTGCTTATATCGTTGCCTTGATCGTAATGTTATTTACAGCCTACAGCTATGCTCAAATGGTAAAAGCCTTTCCAAATGCGGGTGCTGCCTATACGTTTACGCAAAAATCCCTAAGTCCTCACATTGGTTTTCTCGTAGGTTGGACAATCATACTTGATTATATGTTCAGTCCAATGATTAGTGCTCTATTGTTAGGAATTGCAATGAAGGCCTATTTCCCTTTGATTCCTATGTACATTTGGATTATTCTCTTTATCGTCACGGTTACGATTATTAATATTCTTGGTATTAAGATAGCGGCTAAGCTTAATATGGGGCTTCTATTCTTGCAATTCGGAACACTTGCGTTGTTCACCATTTTTTCAATAAAGGGTCTTTTAAATGGTCAAGGAGCTGGAACGCTTTTTTCGATCCTTCCGTTTATTGATTCAAATATAAATATGCCGGGCTTCATGTCCATGATCCCTATTTTATGCTTTTCCTTTTTAGGATTTGATGCAGTAACCACTCTTTCTGAAGAAACGAAAAACCCTCGAAAATCTATACCTAGGGCTATTTATCTTGTAACAATCATTGGTGGATTATATTATTTTATCGGTTCTTATTTTTTACAGCTTGCCTGGCCAGACTACCAATCATTTAAAGCCCCGGAATCTGCCTATATGGAAATTGCAATGTATATCGGGGGGAACTTTTTGATAAGTTATATGCTTGCTGAAGGAATCATGTCAAGTTTTTCATCAGCTATTGCGTCAGGAACAAGTGCTTCACGCATTTTATATGCGATGGGACGTGAACATGTACTTCCTGCCAAAATATTTGGATATCTTTCTCCTAAATATCGTACACCCGTCTTCAACTTATTAATTATAGGAAGCGTAGCTTTAAGCGCTCTATTCTTAAGTCTTACGACTGCCGTATCTCTTATAAATTTTGGAGCATTATTCGCTTTTACTTTCGTTAATCTTTCGGTTATCGCTCACTATTATTTCCGAAAAAAACAGCGTTCCTTAATGGGAACAATCAAGTACCTTATTATTCCGTTAATTGGTGCTTCTCTTACAGGTTTCTTTTGGATAAAGTTAGACATCTATTCGCTAATACTAGGGGGAACTTGGTTTGGGATCGGATTTGTGTACCTTCTAAATCTTACGAAAATGTTTAGACAACCCCCTCCTGAGCTTGCCATTGAACAAGCTTAATAATAAGGAAGCTACTCTATAGGATTGAAAGGAATGATTGATGATGAATCAACAACTAGCTGATGTAATTATTTCAAGTAATGCTGTATTTACAGGTCTTTATGATCAACCGGAGCCCGCGTCAATTGCGATTAAGGACAACAAAATCATTTCGATTGGTTCTGGGGAGGAGGTTAAATCTTATTCAGGCGAGAATACGAAAATCTATCAATTTAATGACCAATTAATTATACCGGGTTTTCATGATTTCCACCTTCACATGATGGATGGGGCTGTTTCGATGAATAGTGCCAATTTATTCTCAGCCCGTTCAGAAGAAGAAGCGCTAGAAATGATTCGTGAATTTGCCGAATCACGCCCGGAAGATCCATGGATAATCGGCTCTTCATGGGATGCAGGATATTGGGATACACAGCAATTACCGAATCGGCATTCATTGGATCGTATTCTCCCCGATCGTCCGGTGCTCATGTTTCACGCCGAAGGTCATTACGCATGGGTAAATTCAAAAGCACTTGAAATCGCTAATATTACCCTTCATACGGAAAACCCTTCGTATGGAATTATTGGAAAAGACGAAACTGGAGAACCTAATGGTCTTTTATACGAAAAAGCAATGGACGCAGTTATCCTCCATGCCTATGATTTTACAAAAGAACAAAAGCGGGTACTTTTCACGAATTTCCTCGCTCATGCGGCTAGTTTAGGAGTAACATCCGTCCACGACTTATTCGCAATAGAAGCATTGGAAATGCTTAATGATTATGATGTTTTCAAAGAATTTGAAGACAATGGAGAATTAACGGCCCATTCATTTATGGCCAGCTTTAAATGGCAATCTTGAACGTGCCAAACAATTACGAGGTACGTATCAATCGGATAAACTTCGTGTTTCAGGACTTAAACAATTTATCGATGGCGTCATTACCGCCCGAACCGCTTATTTACTTGAACCTTATGCTGATCAACCGAAAACACGCGGTGAATCATCGCTCCCTCCTGAAACGATCAAAAAATGGGTAGTTGATGCAGATAAAGAAGGCTTTAGCATTCGGTTTCATGCCATTGGCGACGGAGCGATTCGCCTTGCTTTAGATGCCTATGAAGAAGCCCAAAAGACAAACGGCAAACGAGATTCGCGTCATTCTGTTGAACATATTGAAGTGATCCACCCGGATGATGTTCATCGTTTCAAAGAGCTAGGCGTCACTGCTTCAATGCAGCCGGATCACTTTGCGATGTCAGAAAGAGGAGTTTACACCGAGCGAATTGGTACTGAACGCGAAAAGCATGTTTTCTCGATTAATACATTGCAAAAAGCCGGAGCGAATTTGGCATTTGGAACGGACTTCCCAATTGATATCCTTAATCCGCTTCTACAAATCTATCGTGCAGTAACGCGAATCGACAGCAGCGGAAAAACGGTATGGCATCCACATGAGCGCATCACACTTGCCGAAGCATTGAAAGCTTATACAGCCGGATCCGCTTACGGTACATTTAGAGATGAGGAATTAGGTACACTAGAAGTAGGAAAACTTGCAGATATCATAGTATTAGAACGAAATCTCTTTGAAATACCAGTAGAAGAAATCCCCAATACAAAGGTAAGGCTAACGATCGTTGATGGTAAAGTTGTTTTTGATCATACGACGTCTTTAATCGAAAAGTAACATTAAAGGAGGATTCTACAACTGTAGAATCCTCCTTTGTACATGGGCAATAAGCTTTTCCGCTACCAATACGTTAGCATATTTCGGAACCGGCTACATACATGAACGCTTGTTTGGATTATAATTCGATAAATAGGTTTTTCGCTTAATAACCATTTCTACTTTATTAAAAAAGTGGAATTTAGGCAACCTGCATATTATGTATAGAATGAATCATTTAGATTACCCTCACTGCTTCTGTTGTCTTGGCATTTGAGCTATGCAAATGAGCCAGCTTTTCTCCACTTTAACATTAGAATTTATTATATAATGACATGTCAATTAAAGAGCGAAGTATTGGCATATAACGATGAAGCACCACCAGAGTGAACAAATAGGATGTTACCCTCCGGCTTAAAGGTGCCTTTTTGGATTAAATCAATGAGTCCCGCTGCCGCTTTACCCGTATATACCGGATCCAGCAAAATCCCTTCTGTTCTTGCCATTAGCTTGACTGCTTCCACCATTTCAGGTGTAGGCAAAGCATAAGCCGGTCCGACATACTCATCCAAACACGTAACATCCTCACGAGGAAATGAATTTTGTATGCCGATGTGTGTTAAAGTTTCTCTAACAAGCTGAAAAACTTTCTCTTCTCGTTCAGCTTTTCCTCTGCTTACATTTATGCCAATTACTGATATTCCACTTTGATTTCCATGGAATCCTGCCACCAAACCAGCATTCATTCCCCCACTGCCGCTTACACAAATAACTGCTTTCAAATCAATCCCTTGTTCAAAGGACTGTGCTAAAATCTCCTGAGCGCATGCAACATATCCCGTTGCACCAATGATATTGGATCCCCCAACAGGTATGATATAAGGTCGATGTCCTTTCTCTGTCACCTCTTTAGCCACTTTCTGCATTTCTTGCATTAAGTCCGATCCATTAGGTACAACAATAATTTGGTCAGCGCCCAATAAATGGTAGAGATAGTTACCGTTAAAATCCGGTTCTGATTTTTTTGAAAGTCCCTCTTCCAAAACAAGGATGCATTTCATTTTCTCTTTTACGGCAGCAGCTAGTGTCAAGCGGCAATGATTTGATTGAATGCCTCCACATGTAATCAACGTATCCGCGCCTATTTCCAACGCATCGGCAACAAGGAATTCCAGCTTTCTTGTTTTATTTCCCCCAGCCGTCAGACCAAGCATATCATCTCGTTTAACATAAATGGATGGGCCCCCAAGTACTTCAGAAAAATGATCTAATCTCTCAATGGGTGTATATGTTGGTGTATATCGCTTCCTGGGAAACTGTGCTAAATTCATTTTAAAACTCCTCATGTATCCTCTGTTGTAACTTATAGAAAAAAATATCAATCTGACGTTCTCGTTACATTAGAAAATAAAAAATACAAACGCCTACGCCCTTGTTTTCCCCAATATTATCAGGCAGTTCCCCAGTTTCAGGATGTTTGGGGCTTCCCTGAATGTTTGGGGCTTCCCTGAATTTTTTACCTTGCCAATAACCTTGTAAGCATCTTTGGTTATAATTGTTTCATAGATTATATAAACTACTTTTTTATATGAAGTTAAATCATTAGTTCTGCCGAAACATAAGCGGACTCGCACCATTAAAGTATATAAACAATCAAAAGTCTGAAGCAGAGAATGACTTCAATCGTTTTTTAAGATAAAATAAATATACATGTATATAATTGGATTTTGGAAAGGAGCACCATGGAAACAAATCACTATCAATATATTACAGAACAAATAGAACATTCTTCTAAGCCCTTAAGGGAAGCTATATTTTTTGTTATTAAAAATGCGATCTTTGAAGGGATATTTTTGCCGGAGACCGTTTAACGGAAGATGATATCGCCCAACAATTCAATTGTAGCCGTACACCGGTTCGTGAAGCTTTGAGGAAATTGGAACAGGAAAATTTGCTTCAGGTGAAGCCTGGTATAGGGATGGTCATATCCAATGTGGATATTGAACTTTTGCAGCAAGAATTGGAAATCAGGAAAATGCTCGAAAACTATTCTTTACAAAAAGCTTGTGAAGGAATTACGGAAGAGGAATTAAAAAAACTGGAATGGGCAACGGATAAACTGCAACATGCCATAAATAATAATGACCGTATAGCCGCAAGTCGTGCAAATATTGAGTTTCACCGCTTATTATATTCCTATCGAGAAATACCTTTCTCCAAAAGACTACGGATTCATTATGGCTTTCTTTTCGAATTTCCTTTTTATCGGCCCGTAATGAAGATGTTACAATGGTTGATAAATCTTGGTATGAGGAACGAAACAACGAGCACTTACAGGTAATCCATGCCATTCGTGACAAAGATGCAGAAAAGCAATAAAGATAAAACGTGTATCCGAATCCAATTAACATAAAAGGTGCCTATTTGTGCTTTTTAATAATATTAATATTCTGAATCATTCGTCAATAAATATTTCACTATTATTCCAACCGTTCAAGGCCATGGTTGAAGTCCCCTTCCTGCCCATTGCCTTGTATATGCTTAGTACGGTAATCACTTTAATTAGCTGTTTAGGTGGGAAAATGGCTAGGTTTCCGATTTAATCATTGCAGGGCTTAATAATCCCTAATTATGTAAGTGTAAAATGCTCACATAATTGCAGGAACACTTCTTGATGATCAATTGATACACATTTTACTCATCAAAACGTTCTAGCAATTCAATAATCACTTTATAGGTCGATGTTGTATCCATATAGGCATATCGCCCTTTTCCGTTAAAAAAGTTACCCGTCTGTATGACCGGATAGCCCATTTCTTCTAACATCTTCACTTTAGCCTCCATGTCTTTAACGACAAAAGAGATATGGTGAACACCCTCACCATAGGTTTCAAGATGATCTTTCCACGTACTGAGTGATTCGCCCGGCTCGATCAATTCAATTTGAATTAACGGAGTATCGATGAACATATATTTTGATTTTCCTTCGGTGGGCTTCCCTTTGTAAATCACGTTTGTGATTTCGGTTGAACCAGAATGTATGATTGGAGGTTTTTCAATACCCAACAACTTACAATATGCATCTGCAACCGCATCCAGGTCTTTTACTACTAACGCAAGCTGTTCCACTTTGTTAGTCCCTAATAGCGGCTGAACGCTTGCATCTTCTGGTCTGTCCCATTCCGTTTTTCTTGGCTCTGCACTTTCAAGCAGTTCAACTAACATTTTGTGATCATCTAGTGTATCCACATATACATACCGGCCGTCACTTGAAGTGAATTCACCCGTTTGCAAAGCCGGGTATCCACTTTTCTCCATGATTGGCAGCCTCTTTTGGATAGAGTCTACATCAAAAGCTATATGGTGGATCCCTTCACCTACTTCATCCAGGAACTCACGCATCGTTCCTGGATTTTTATCGGGTTCTATTAGTTCAAATTGGACAGTTGGTGTATTCAGAAAAGCCAGTTTGGATTGCGATTCCGTTGGTACACCTCTAAAAGTGACTTTCGAAACAGAATTGTCACCAGTTAGGAATGGTTCTGCCTTCTTAATGCCTAGCAGTCTTGTGAAAGCAAGATTAGCGGCTTCAATATCTTTTACAACAAATGCGAGTTGATTTATATTCCTATTTCCCAATAGCGATTCAGCCATACTTATAAACCTTCTTCCCATAGTTTATTTTGTTATGAACTCAACCCAGTCCGCGAACTGACAATCCTCCATCACTGGAGATGACTTCGCCGGTAATTGCACGCGCCGCGTCCGATGCTAACAGGACATATGCAGCTACATGATCTTCGGGCATCTGTGCAAGCTGAAGAGGGTTTCTTTTTTTAATGCTATTTGCCTTCGTTTCATTATCCACTATTTTAACGAATGGACGTAGGGGAGGAATGACCGATAATGCTGTCAGAGTGCCACCGGGCGCTACAGCATTCACCCTAATGTTAGGAGCAAGTTCAAAGGCAAGTTGGCGCATCAACCCTATTTGGGCATGCTTGCTTGCTGTGTACCACACCCCGCCGCCATCCGGATAAAAACTAGCACCGGATACGGTGAAAATAATATTGCCATTCGATTTTTGCAATTCTTCAAGAGCGGCTTTAGCACCGAAGAAAGATCCTTTAACGTTAATATCGATCAGAAAATCATATGCTTCGGAAAGTGCATCGGGAGTTACGTCGGCAAATTTAGCAAATCCATCAAAGACTCCTGCATTGGCAACGAAAACATCCAGCTTTCCAAATTGCTTGACAGTGGCCTGGACAGCCCTATCATTGTCTTCATATTTGCTTACATCGCCCTGGTTAATGAGAATCCCTTCACCAAATTCCTCTTTCATTTTCTTTAGCGTTTCTATCGAGCGGCCGATAATGCTGACTTTTGCCCCTTCTTGTATAAAACGTCTTGTGACAGCCTCTCCGATACCTGAATTGCCTCCGGTAATCAACACTACTTTATCCTTTAACGCCATTGCCATTGAAACCAGCCTCCTTGTTATCTCATTTTATTTATCCAAGTCAATATTATACGAAGATAGCAAGATTTCTGGTATTTATCGTTGATTGATCAACAATGAATATCCGTTTGGAAAGCTTCCATTTACCTTCTTCGAAAATGAATTCATCATTTCGTTCCCCCGAAATCAAATCATGTTGAATATCCGTGCTGCGGCTTCGATAGATAAGCAAATAGCTCTTAACGACAGCCTTTTCACCTTCAACATAGTCTTTAACGCGTACATTGGAGACAAAACGCCGTGTTCTTGATGGCGGTATTTCCGCCCAAGCATAATCCGTTTTCAAACGATCCACGCGCAATCTCAGCAGCTCAATATCATCATTAAATGTAAACATGTCCGTTGAATAATCCGGGCGTTCCACCCCTTCTTTATTAACACGTACAGGCATTTGGTAACGCAAGCTCGGGTGCATCAAATCGAACCAATCATCAAATTCAATATCATCCAGTAATTGAGCTTCATCATACAACCACTGTTCAAATTCACATTTGAGCAACATTTTCTCCACATTCATTTCCGCGTTCCCCCTCCCGCTTATCATTTCGTCATTAATTCCAGCCAGTACTTGTAAAAATTCCGCTGGCTCGCTTCAGTGAATTTATCATCGTAAGCCACACCAGGTCCTATAAAATCAACTGGTTCACGATGAAGACCCATTGTATAATTGTAGGTCAGATTCTTTAGGAAAGGCATTGGGCCTTGGGCTGTTTCAGTAATATCCGTAAATACTTCCGTATCATCCTGTTCGAAAATACCGGATGGGCTAAATGTCAAGATAAATGAATCTCTTGATCTATCTTTCCAATCTTGGGAGGCGTTCTTTTCCACGAGCATCCAAGCGATCACTTCCATTTTATTGTGACCGATTGGCCGCCACATTCTAATTGAAGTGTTGGAGATGAATTGGTCTTTGATTTTTGTATGGGATATTAAAAATGATAAGTTGGGGAAAACATTCCCAATCATATTCTTTAAGTTTGATAACACTTCATATTGTTCTTCAGACAAATTATTTTTAAATTCATCTTTCAATTCTTCCGGGAAAGCGAAGTCAGGGTTAGGTGTCCCTAAGTTTAGTCCATGCCCGTTTTCCGTATGGATTTGAAAACCACGCTTTGAATAGGTAGCATTGGGCACCATGCCCAGTTTTGCAATGGATCCGTGTGTGACCATCGTGTGATAGGAATCACCGACAAAGTTATCGGAACCAACTTTCCAGTTGGAATTAACAACGAATCTTTGCGGGACCCCGATGACTTCCATTTCTGCACGTCCCACGAGTATATCCAAATACCATTTAATGTCTCCAAGAAACTCTTCAAGCGGCTCTGCATCTTCATTCCAAGTTCCAAATAAAAGACCTTTATAGGACTCAAGCTTCACTTTGTGAAGGCCCATTTCCGACCGGTCAAGGTTGCCCCCATATATATCCTTTTGTAATGGGACCCCAACGAGCTCACCAGTGTTTTTAAAATTAAATCCATGGTAGGGACACGTAAATAATGACTTGTTCCCTTTATCTGCACGGCATAGTTTCATTCCGCGATGGGTGCACATATTATAAAACGCCCTGATTTCCCCTTCACCATCACGAGTAATGATGAGCGAGTAGCCAGCTAGTTCACGGGTCATGAAGTCTCCTTTGTTGGGTACCTCAGATTCATGACCGATAAAAACCCATGTTTTCAAAAACACTTTTTCATGTTCAATATCATAAACCTTTGGGTCTCCAAGGAGGTATGCAGGTATAACGCCTTCCTCTGGTTTAACCGTTTCGTTCAAATGGTTAACAACTTGCTGTTTAGACATTTCTTCTAAGGATTTTTCAGTTTCAAGCATACTTTTTCTCTCCTTCCAAACTTTACATCATAATTGGGTTTACCCGATTTGAACGCTCCTTTCCTTATTTTGCAGAGTAGCCAAAACACTTAATGCCGCTAGATAACTCGTTTTCGGATTATTTGGCATCGGATCATTTTCCACTTCCAGTTTTAGTTTCCCGAACGAACCTGACGCTTCTATCAGGTGAATGTTTTTTAACACTTTTGGATCGGCAATGATTTTCACTTTCGTCTTTTCAGATCCAAGACCAGCCATGGACAGTACAATCGCCACATTAATGTTTCTCGGAAACTGTTTGATCGCTTCTGCAGCAGATCCTTCAAATAATACCGTTTCTTCTGTCACTGAAGAACCTGCTGGCAAAGCGTTAGGCGGTTTTCTTGTGGTGATGCAAACAGAGTCAAGGCCATTCACCGCTTTTGCCGATTTAAGTACATCTAGACCTCCAATCGCACCAGACGGAAGGAGAATATTCACGTTATTCATTTTGCAAATCCGGTTTGAATGTTCTTCAAAGGCAGAATTCGCCATCACGCCTATGCTGCTTAACAAGAGATCCTTCCCGCTTTTAAGCACTTTCAATGCATATTCTTCAGCTGCTTCAATCGTTGCAGCCTCTATGACTAAATCTACATCGGATTTAAGTAGTTCGTCGACATCACAATATGGCTGAGTCCTGAATTCTTCAGCTAGTTGTGCCGCGACTTCTTCACGGCGGGCATAAATCGCAACGATTTTCCCACCTGGAAGAAGCCCGTCGTTATTAATTGCCTGAAGCAGAAATTTCCCGATATTACCGCATCCGATTAAACCTAACTTCATGTAGTTTCATCCTTCCTCAATCAGCAAACCCGTATGAGTCCGCAAAGAATTCCAGCCCGCAATGTCTTGTTTCCCGGGAAACACCACTTTCTTTTAAGCCAGGGAAATCCAGAGCCAAGTCGCTGAAAACGGTATGATTATTATGGAAAACCGCACCAGCTTCAAGGCGATCTGCCATTTTGACAGCGATATCTTCATTCTCGGTCCAAACAGATGCACGCAGGGCAAACTGACTATCATTCGCTAATTTTACAGCTTCATCAATATCATTGAAAGGTAAAATTGGAATGATGGGTCCGAATTGTTCTACCCGAACCAATTCGCTCTGCTGATCGACGCCAGTAATAATGGAAGGAAGCATATAATAACCTTCATCCCAAGTTTCCGGATTCAGCTGAATGCCGGTCGTGATTATATTTCCTCCTGACTTAGCGGTACGTTCGATCAAGCCATTCACAAAGTCAAATTGTGCTTTATTATTCAATGGACCCATAGTAACATCAGGCTGAATGCCATCGCCAATTACCATCCGGCTAAACTCTTTGGTAAGCTTTTCCACAACCTCATCAAAACGTGATTCTTGGACGTACACCCGTTTTACAGCAGAACAGACCTGACCCGCTGCTCGTAAAATCCCCATCCTCAAACGTTTGATAGCCGCTTCATCCATATTGGCATCTTCCAAAATGATGGCAGGATCATTGCCGCCAAGTTCCATATATACTTTTTGCAGATTTCCAGCTGATTTCTGCATGATATCTTTTCCGGTTTCCGTACTTCCGACAAACGCCAATGTCCGTACACGTGAATCGGAACATAGCGTGTCGCCGATTGCTTTTCCTGAACCTGAGACTATATTGATGACTCCAGGAGGAAAATGTTCAGCAACTACTTTTAGACAGGTCATTATCGTTAAAGGACAGTTCGTTGCAGGTTTTACGACAACGGCATTGCCTGCCAAAACAGCAGGTATGACCCTCTTAAATGTTAATATCATCGGAGAATTCCACGGTGTGATAATTGCCGTGATACCTCTTGCCCTTCTTCGGATTTGGACTTTTTGATTTCCTGGGAGCACTTCAGGCTTCCACCAATCAAGTAACTCTGCTGCACAGCCCTTCATGACTTCAACGCAGCGCAGTAAATCCTTTTTAGCTTCAACAAGTGTTTTGCCATTTTCACGTACAAACACTGTAACATTTTCCTCGATTATTTTTGAAAGTTCTTCTGCCGCAGTGTTCATCCGGTTAGCCCGTTCCTCGATGTCAGAGCGAGACCACGTTTCAAAAGCATTTTCTGCCGCTTCAATCGCGTCATTCACAATTTCTTCAGAGCATTTTGCCACCTGTCCAACTACTTCCGATGTATTTGCCGGATTTACTACATCGACTTTTTCCGTCGATTCAATCCATTCTCCATTAACTAGGTATTTTCCTGAAACCAATGGGTAAGTCGAAATCATTTTCAATCCTCCTTATAGTTTTTTGGGCTTGAATGCTTCTGCAGCTCCTGGCGGTCCGCCAAATGGCTTGGCCATTGGCCCCACAGCTTCCATATCAACAACGATCATTGAAGGTTTATGTCTTTCCTTTGCCTTCTTCAGCTCGGATATGAATTCATCTCCAGAACCAATACGGACTGCATCAAAATGCATGGACTCAGCCAGTTTCACAAAATCAGGACTCAATAAATCCACGGCTACCTGCCGGCCATATGCGGCAGTTTGAATATTACGAAGGACCCCATAGCCTGAGTCATCGAACAAAACGATGATAACTGGTAAGTTTTCTTCGGCTGCCGTGACCATTTCCCCGACATTCACCATAAACCCACCGTCTCCAGCCATAAGCACGACGGTTTTATCTTGACACCCCATTTGGGCACCGATCGCTGTTGGAAGACCTTGACCAATTCCGCCGCCTGATGCATGAATGGATGTTCTTGGTTCATAGATTTCAAATAAACGGCTGCCCCAAACGTTTGCCTGTACGGTTACATCACGAACCAGAATGGTATCGTCCGGCAATATCTCCCTCATGCCATCTACAAATTGCTCATAAGGTCCAAGCGTTTCCCTGAGTTGGGCGCGCACTTCATTTCTAAGCGAAAGAACTTCTTGTAAATAAGAAGGCTCCGCATGAACTGAATGTTCTTCGAGCTTTTGAATGATGGCAGCTAGCATATCTTTTGCATCGCCAACCAAACCTATTGTGGCTTTATAGTTCCGGTTAATGGCCTGCCAATCCGCATCGATCGCTATATGTTCTTCCGGCACCGGCACTTTCCAGTTGGATGTTTCATTCCCCCTAAACCTTACACCTACGCTAATCAATAAATCTGCATTTCTTAAAAACTCTTTTGTTGTTTCATATGCTGCAAAATGTCCTATGCATTGTTCATGGTTTTCTGGGATCGAACCTTTTCCTGACTGACTGGTTATAACCGCTGCACCAAGGATTTCCGCCAATTTTTGCAATTCATGAGAAGCATTGGCACTGATGACCCCACCACCGGCCCATATTACAGGACGGCTTGCGCCAATCATTTTTTGCACGGCTTGTACAGGAATAAATGGCAATGGATTTGTTTCAGATGTTGAAGCTCTTAGCCCTTCGAGTGAAAGATCTTCTATGATCGCCGATTGATAGTCAATGGGAATTTCCAATGTAACCGGACCCGTTGGTGCAGTTAAAGCTTCTTGAATCGCCTTCCTTACTACTGCTGCAGATTGCTCAGGGTTTCTAAGCCTCATTGCATTTTTACACGCTCCGCTCATCATTGAAAGCTGGTCTTTACACTCATGTATGTATCCTTTGCCTGTACCAAGGTAAGAAGAAGCCACCTCACCGGTAAGATGAAGAAGGGGGACACCAGCTGCCCAAGCTTCCACTAGTGAACCAGCAGCATTTCCTGCCCCTGTTCCGGTACTGGTAATCACTACACCCAATTTCCCAGTGGCGCGGGCATATCCATCAGCCATATTGACGGCACCGCTCTCACCGCGTGAACAAATGAGTTTGATGCTACCTTCTCTAAGAATTGCATCATAGATGGGCATATTGTGAATACTGACAATCCCGAAAGCAGCTTCCACTCCTGCTTGAACCAGCTCCTTTACGATGGAATCGGCGGTCGTAAACTCTATTTCTTCATGTATTTTCATCGCGTTATCCTACCTTTTTAATAAATTTAAAGTGCCTTTCCGATCGCTCCTGCCGTCTCAATCGTCGAACCCGCTACATAACTTGCTTTGTCTGAAGCAAGGAAAACAATGACACTGGCCACTTCTTCCGCTTCCCCTACGCGGCCGAGAGGGATATTCCGTTTTTTTGCAAGGTCTCCATAATACTCTTCAGGGTCCATATCAGGCGCATTTTTCAATCTTCTTCGCTCCCATTGATCGGTCCGGATCAATCCAAGACTCACTGAATTAACCAATATATTGTCAAAGGCCAATTCCTGGGACAAGGTTTTGCTTAAATTAAGGAGACCTGCCCTTGCT
Organism: Peribacillus sp. V2I11; assembly: GCF_030817135.1. NCBI lineage: Bacteria > Bacillati > Bacillota > Bacilli > Caryophanales > Bacillaceae > Peribacillus > Peribacillus sp. V2I11. Next base: position 5,359,373 of record NZ_JAUSYW010000001.1, read on the forward strand.
GCTGCAGTCGCTACCATATGACGTTCAGGTTCTTTAGCAAGCGTTGCATTAATATTAATAATCCGCCCTCCTCCCCTTTTCACCATATGAGGATGCGAAGCACGAACGGCATATATGATCGCAAAAAACTTTAACTGAATCTGTTCTTCCCACTGCTCATCCGTTATGTCAAAAAAGTGCCCCATCACGCTTTGACCGGCTGCATTCACCAATATATCAATTCCGCCAAACCTCTCAGCGGTACCATTAATGAATGAATCCACATCCGATTTTGAGGTGACATCACATGTTGATGCAAAAATATCTGACTTATCACCAAATGAGAGCAATTGACTTTGGGCACTTTCCATACGCTCTGTACTTCTGCCGCATATAGCCACTTTCGCTCCTTCAGCTAAAAACATCTCTGCTGTTTTTAATCCCACGCCCGACGTGCCGCCCATAATGACAGCAACTTTTCCTTGCAATCCTAAATCCACTCTCGTCACTCCTTTTCAAAGCCATTTTCCTTAAACGCTGTCCTTTATACAAGAAGCTAACTACGCGCAAGAATAATGGGAGGAATCCCCCTCATTTTTCCGCCATGACTGAATCATCTATTTGAGAATCAAACCAGCCCGGATCAGGATCTCCTCCCATTGCTTTGCGGGCTTCAGGTTTCGGCGGCCCTGCAATCCCCCACTGATCCATTAAATGCGGGACCCGTTTCCATACACGTGCTCTCCACTCAGATTCATCTTCGATCGTTTCCAGGTAACATGTATACTCCATAACAAAACCGCCTGGGTCTTGAAAATAACAGAAAATATTGTCTCCAGGCCCATGACGTCCAGGCCCCCAAAGTTCTGACAAGCCCGCTTTTCGCACATTGCTTATTCCTCGCATCAGTTCATCCACCGAATCGACTTCGTATGCGATATGATTGACTGACGCATGCTCATCTTGATTGAAGGCAATGGAGTGATGCTTCCTGTTGCACCGCAGGAATGACATTTGGTGCTCACTCCAATCAGTAACTTTAAAACCAAGTACATTCGTATAAAACTCAACGATCATATCTAAGTTCTTCGTGTTCATTACAACATGATTCAGTTTCACTGGATCAACATTTTTCTTGCTCCAAATACTCGTTTGTACTTCCACCCAAGCCGAAAGCTCAATCACGCGGTTTTCCGGATCAATAAACCGCAGGCCATAACCGGCACCTGCTTCATCCAAATATCCAGGTGGTTCAATAATTCGAACGCCCTTCGATTGTAATATCCCAGCGGCACGATCCACCGCATTTTTATCGACCATGCCAAAAGCTATATGATGCAAACCTCGTTTTTCTCCCTTGTGAAGGCTTAAAATATGATGTTCCGGTCCAGCCCCGCGGAAATAAACCGTATTCTCCTCTTCCGGAACATCCACTCTATCCAGTCCCCAAACCTTTTCATAAAACTCTGCTTGATCGTCGAAATTCGGAGTTATCATGCTTATATGTCGTAAATGAGTAATCCCAAGCATTTTTTATACCTCCCATAATTTTTGCCCTTTAGATAATTTACCTTGGCCATATTTAACAATCTAATCGAAAAGGGCGCCTCATTAATTTTCATAATGCAGGTGCCCTTTTCGGCTAAATGATCAGTCTTTAATGATGGCTTCTCTTTCTTTAGCGCGTTGTTTACGCAGTTCTTCCAGGTCACTGCCTTCAGGATATGTCGGTAAGTTAGGCTTCACTGCCCCTAACATCACGAGCATGCGCGCCTCCACATCCCCGTCATTCCTAATTCCCCGATAAACCCCTGGTGGGCTGCTGATGCAGTCTCTAGCACTTAATTTAATTTCATGCACTTCACTGTAGCTATCCTCTTGAATTAATGCAGTGACTTCACCCTCAAGAATGAAAAACACTTCTTCAACATCGTCGTGAAGGTGTAAAGGACCGATACAACCTGGAGGAAGCACCATTGTACTTAAAGTGAAATGTTCACCTGCGATTACATTCGTATCGTTATTGGCAGTGGCGCCACGTCCGATATATCTCATCTGTGCACGTCTATAAGCCGGATCGATTTCTTCTTGGAACTTCAAGACATCCCAATCAAGCGAACGGTCTTTCAATCGGGCAACATATTTTTTTTCAAATTCCTTTACTGAAAAAGCTTCTTTTGTCATTTTAAAATTCCTCCCTTATTTGTTGTTTCTAATCACTTAATGTTTTATAAGCAAAACAATGTTTTGTCTATGAATTAAGTCTAAAATGAAACCGCTTCATTGTCAATGAGTTTTTAGAATATTTAAAACTATTTTTATAATCCGAACGCTCACCGCTTTGGGATACTCTTGTAACGATTAGCTTTTCCTAACACAAAAAAGTGTGGATACCCTATTGGGCAATCCACACTTTCGAAAGAGGTTATTCACTTATTAATAGATTGGCACTCAAGCATGTTCAGACATCTTCGTGTTGATACGGCTTTACCCCACTATATCCCATATAAACGGATAACTGCCGAGAAACTTCCAACAGTTTCGGTAAGGCAATTTTATCGATGAAATCTTCCTGGTAAGCAGACTCTGTTGCCACGACATTCAAGGCAGCCAATACTTTTCCAGTCCTGTCAAAAATCGGAGCGGCAACAGAACGGATGCCAGGGTGGAATTCCCCGCTTGTCATCGAATAACCATTTTGCCGAATCGATTCCAGCTGTTTTTGAAATTCACCCGGCGCGGTGAGTGTTTTGTCTGTATAAGGAGTTAGGTTTGAGATTTTGAACATTTGCATTAGCATTTCTTTCGGTTGATAAGCCAAAAGTAATTTCCCATTGGCCAAAGCATGTGCTGGCAGCCGCAAACCTATGTTCACATTGACAGCGGATACACCTCTGATTGGGGCACTTCCAACATAAACGACTTCCTGTCCATCCAAAATGGACAGATGGCAGGAGGCTCCGATTTCATCTCGCAAGGTCTCCATATAAGGTTGGACAATTTCCTGGAACTTCAAGCTATTCAAGTAGCTGAATCCCAATTCAAGAACCTTTGGCGTTAAACTATAACGTTTGGTATGTTCATCCTGAGACAAATAACCAATATTTTGTAATGTGAATAATAAACGATATGGTACCGTTCTGCTTACTCCCAGTTGTTTTGCAATTTCTGAAAGAGACAAACTCGGCTGTACTTCATTAAAGAGCTTAATGATTTCCAACCCTCTAACCAATGAATTAGCACTATATTTCTCTTTCTCTTTTTCTTCGCTTGCCATTCGAGTATTCCCCCCGTTGTGAATAAATCTCATTTTCTCCTGACATTCAGTAAAGCTTTCTTCATACCTTGAAAGAAGGACTTGCCGTATATGTACATTTTTTTCTTGAAGTTCCTTTGGTGAATCCTTTTGATACTTTAATGGTTGCAAACCTGTTGTCTTTAGCATCCGTAACATCCCTGGATCCTGCTGATAACATAAATGGCCGGTATCCTGAGGGAAGCACTTGCGGCAAGATCGTTTCGCTTCCTTCCAGACAGAAACATTTGACGCCGATAGCGCACTGCCCTCTGCTTTGCATGTTCAACTGATTCACGTTTCGATGGATTGTAATCTATACAGAAGTTTCCGTTTACTTTCTTCCATACTAACAACAGCTGCCCCGCGAGTCGCATCAGATAAGATCAACGCCTTCACCACTTTCGGAATACGGCTAGTAGAATCGAGAGAAATTGCCGAGCCCATCGAATGTCCGAGCAGGTATACCGACTGCAGACTAAACTTTCACGGAATTCTTTCAATATATCTGCAAACTGAGAAAAATCCTGAAATTCTCCTTTTGGATCAGAACTTTCACCATACCCTGGTGCATCCCTATGCAATTACTCTAAATTCTTCATTCATCTGACCGAACTGGTGTCTCCTTGTTTTCCAAACCATGCAGGATAACAAGCACTTTTCCTTATCCCTATTCCAGATAATGAATCGGGCATTCTTCTAATTGGCTAATTGGCAACCCTTTCTACCCCTTACTCTTGTTTAAATAGAATATTGTATATATGTCAATTAAAGCATATTTACATATATAAAACTATTTGGAAGACCTAGCTTAATTGACGTATCGATAGAAAAGCCCAATATAACCATTTTACAAGTAAAAACAAATAAAGAATTTTAATACATCGATATTTTCTGCCAAATCATGTTTTTTCCATATTAAGTATTTCATATACAAAACAATATAAATGAATTATAGATTTTCCTGATTTTAAATTCAACACCAACAAGTCAGAATCTTTAATAATTTGATAATAATTAGTTTTTTTGACACAAAAGATTAAATCTACTTCCATTTTTAAGTCCGTTAGGTCCATCCACTCATTTGATTAAATGTTTCTCAAAAAAAGTACAAATGATGCAACGGAGTTCGATTTTCAAACTGAAAGCGCTTATAAATTTGTTTATTCAAAAAATAAAAAATTATCAAAATATTAAATTGACAATCAAATTATTTTAATTTATCGTTAAGAAAGTGAAACTTTGTTTTCCTTACAAAACATTATCGTTACTTTTTTATCTATCAATATTTTAAAGAAAGGCGGGATGAAGTTTTTAAATGAAAAATCAAAACTAGTACCTTTCTAAAGGGATAACCTTAAAACACTTATACTCAATGGTAAGTGTTTTAAGGAGTGCTAAAAAGCGACAAGGAGATGGTATTATGTTAAATGGGCAAAAAAGATGGTTGTATATTGCCGTTCCAATTTTTTTCTTTTGGTTTTTCGGACAAATTGATAAGGTTGGCATTTCCATCATTCAAACAGATCCAGAATTCTTGCATGCACTCGGTATGACAGGCGATGACAAAAATGCAAAGATCGGTCTTCTATCTTTTGTATTCACCATTGCTTATGGAATTTCAAACCTTTTTTGGGGCTTCATCATTGATAAATTAGGTGCCCGAAAAACAGCCATCGCCGGTTTATTCGTTTGGACACTCACGATGATTACGTCAGGCCTGGCAAATTCATATGAAATGTTTTTAATAAGCAGGGTAATTCTTGGTTTTGGTGAAGGGATGATGATTCCAGTTTCCGGAAAATTCATTTCTAACTGGTTTAATAAACGAGAATTGGGGAGGGCCCAGGCATCATGGCTTACCGGAAACTATTTAGGTCCGGCTATGGGAGCGGTAGTTTTGGTGCTCGTGATATCTTTACTCCACTGGCAAGCAGCTTTCTTTTTGCTTGCAGCATTCAACTTATTTATAAATATCCCGATGTTCATCTTTTTGACACGGAATACACCAGAAGAGCACCCCCGTATAAGTAAGGAGGAATTGGCTTTCATTCGCCAAACGGATAATGAAGTGAAAGAAACCACCCCCTCCGAGAATAAGAGTTTCGCCCAAGATTATCGTTTCTGGATTGTTTGGTTCGGCATGCTAGTATGCTCCTTCTTATTTTTCGGGATCAGCATTTGGCTTCCTACCTACCTCATTGAAGCAAAAGGATTCGAAAAGGAAGGAATGTCGAGCATTACTTCACTTTCCTGGCTATTCGCTTTAGGGTTTGTCTTGGCATGCGGTTTTCTGGCTGACAAAACCAGACGTCCAAGTTTGATGGCAACGATTCTATTTTCATTGACGGCTGTCTTTCTGGCTGTAGCGATCTTCATCCCCAATCCTATTTTGGCCGGTCTATGTATGGGTCTGGCTATGGGATGTCAAGGCGGTGTGTTCCATCTAAGTAATATGCTCATGGTAAAATACTCAACACCTGAAACGGCAGGACGAGCCGCTGGTCTAATTGGATTCACAAATATCATGGGCGGCTTTTCGAGCTATATCATGGGATGGCTTCGTGACCTGTCTGGCGGGGACTTCAGTACGTCGATCGCCATGCTGATTTTTGCAGCCACCTTAGGTTTGGGAGCTTATTTATTCTCCATTAAGAGAGAAGCCGCAGAGCTGCGCTTATCACCTATACCTGTACAAAAGATACAAGTATGAAGCTGAAGCCCCTTGTAAAATCAGGACCAACATTTTTTTATCACTTTGATGAACTATCCAACCCTTGAACTTCAAGGGTTTCAGTTTGTAGACAAAAGGGGTTCGGAATTAAAAAATTCTGAACCCCTTTTGAAATTCCCTTCGAATTTTCGCCTAAAGTTAAGAGATTGGGGCTCTACGAGCCCACTATGTTAGGCCATTTTTGGACCTCGCCATGTCCAATTGGCCATCTTCTTTAAATTAATGGCAGCGAAAGTAAGCATCGCCTGCATCGACAATTTTTTAAGTCCCCTTTAAGTAGTCCAACGCATACCATGCTTTTCTTTTGCATCTGCGAATACACGCTCAATCGTTTCTTTACGTTTTGCATATATAGGTTTTACATCTTGATGATGACGCAGATGATCTGCTTCTTCCACATGTGTTTGCCAGATATGCCGTGTCACCACTTTTTGACAGTCTTTGCTTTCTGTACACCGAGATAAAAATGAGCATGTTGTACAAATTTGTTTTGGCGATTTGTACTCGCGATAGCCCTCTTTATTTGTTGTTGAGTACTTTAAAGTTTCGCCCGAAGGGCAAAGGTAACAATCAAAATGTTCATCGTATACATAGTCCTGTTTGCGGAAAAATCCTTCTTTGGTGCGAGGACGTGTATAAGGTAAAGCCGGTATGATTTCTTTGTTAAATAGGTAGCTTGTAATCGCTGGTGTTTTATAAGCTGCATCTGCGGCAACGGCTTCCGGTTTTCCAACTTTCTCAATCACTTGTTCAACTAGTGGCTCTAAGATCTGACTGTCATGTGTATTTCCAGGTGTTACAATCGTTCCCAATACAAAACCGTTGCGGTCTGCGGCCGCGTGGAATGAATAGGCAAACTGTTTTGTTCGTTCATCTTTCACATAGTAGCCACTCTCAGAATCCGTTGTACTTTCTTTAATCTCTTTGGTCTCTTCTTTATCAAATTTATCTGGTGGAAAAGGCTTTTTTCCATGGTTTTCACGATCTTGATTGATTTCTTCTTGAAGACGTCCTTGATACGCTCGTGTTTCTTTACGAACGATTTTCTTTTCAAATTTCCGTTTATTCGCACTGGCTTTCACATGTGTGGAATCCACGAAAACGTGTTCAGCACTTATTAACTTTTTATTAGCAGCTGTCATTAAAATGCGATAGAAAATCTGTTCAAACAGGTCTGTATCTTTAAAGCGTCGCTCATAATTTTTCCCGAACGTAGAGAAATGAGGTACTTTATCATGGAAACCATAGCCTAAGAACCAACGGTAAGCCATATTGGTTTCAACTTCTTCAATCGTTTTACGCATGGAACGAATACCGAAGGTATATTGAATGAAAGTCAGTTTAACTAAAATAACTGGATCAATACTTGGGCGTCCTACCTCTGAATACATATCTTTCACCAAGTCATAAATGAAAGTGAAGTCAATGGCAGCCTCCATTTTACGAACCAAATGGTTCGGTGGCACCAGTTGATCTAAAGTAATCATTTCAAGTTGATCTCGCTGAATAGAATCATGTTTAGAAAGCATCCTCATCACCTCAAGTTTTAATACTTCTATTTTAAAACAAAAATGACTCCAGGCAAAAGTGTTCTATCTAAAAGGTAAGACAAAGTTGATTGGAACGGAAGGTACGAGACTCCTGCGGGAAAAGCGCGTCTAGGGGAGACCCCGCAGGCGAAAGCCGAGGAGGCTCCCCGACCGCCCGCGGAAAGCGAGTGCCTGGAGTGGAAATCAACGTCCAAATTGTACAAGCCATAAAAATAGACAAACTCGATTTTCATCGAGTTTGTCTACAGTCTGCAACCCTTGAACTTCAAGGGTTTTTTCTTGAGCCGGCAAAAACAAGACGGTAGAAAAAAAGTTAGAAAGAGCCCATACCAGTAGGTATCGCTCTTTTTTTGCATTTCTTGATATCATTTTTGTCAACTTTCCAGCTCTACCCCGAAACATTCCTTTATTTGTATAAATATGTCGATAGTTAAAATATTCAAAAAATGATATTTTTTTGAATACCCATGTTATATTGTTAATGGAAAAAAATACTTGTCAAGTAAGGTGAGTGTGTGAATATAGAAGTTTTAATCCTCCATTATATTCAGGAAAAACGTCAAAAGCCTAACCATGCCAATGAATTACTGGATTATATTCAGAATGAATATGTAAACGGGAAGCTGTCGATCTTTCAATATAGAAGTCTCTGTCAGGACTTATATCTTCGAGGAGCAAAACAAACGTCTTCTGGATGAAACTGCACCCTTGTCACAGTCATACTACTACCAATTCTGAATGACTTTTGTTTCTGATTTCCGCAATCGACCTACCCTTAAGAGCTAAGCCAGTCATTTACTCCCTCCCCAGTATGATCATAACTAAATAAAAGCCTCCTTGATCTGTCACCCCAAGACAGATCAAGGAGGTAAATGCCACTTATTAGACCCTTTATTTACTAAATGAATATATCCAAAATTAAAACCAAACCGAATGCCACGAAGGAAAGTAAGGTTTCCATGACTGTCCATGTTTTGAATGTTTCTTTAACGGTTAAGCCCATATATTCTTTTACTAACCAGAAACCGGCGTCATTAACATGAGAAAACATAAGTGACCCTGCGCCCGTGGCAATAACGAGCAATTCTAGATTAACACCCGTCATATTTGCAACGACCGGTGAAACGATCCCTGCTGCTGTGGTCAAAGCTACGGTTGCAGAACCTGTGGCAATCCGAATCAATCCGGCCACAAGGAATGCAAGAACGATTGGTGATAAAGAAATTTCTTGAGACATGGAAGCAATTGCAGTCCCTACGCCACTATCAATTAAAATTTGCTTGAATCCTCCGCCAGCACCGATAATAAGGATTATGGAAGCTAATGGCAATAAGCATTCTTCCGTTAACTTTTTAATTAGTGATTTATCCATTCCCTGTCTGTAGCCCAAGAAATAGTAAGCTGCAAAACAGGAGATTAATAGGGCGATCACTGGACTTCCGATAAACAATAAGAATTTTTCAATGGAACCCGGTATCGGCAGATAAGGCGCCACTACAGTTAAAACCATCAACAATACAGGCAAAAGGATGATGAAGAACGAAACTCCAGTGCTTGGTAATCCACTTGACTTTGTTTCCACCCGGATCAATTCCGGTTCTCCAACAGGAATAACCCGTTTATGAATCCATTTTGCGAATAGGGGTCCCGCAATTACAGCAGTCGGGAATGCGATGATCAATGAGTACAAAAGTACGTGCCCCATGTTAGCATTATAGATTCCAATAGCTGTCATGGCTCCCGGATGCGGAGGTACCAGCCCATGTACGATCGATAAACCAGCAAGTACTGGAATACCAATTAACAAGATGTTCACTTTTGTTGATTTCCGAATGGAAATGACCAAAGGCAGCAATATTACTAAACCAACCTCGAAAAATACCGGAATGCCGATGATGAAACCAGATAAAAGCATGGCCCATGGCAGGTTTTTCACGCCAAATTTAATAATGAAAAAGTCAGCAACCTGCATACCAGCTCCAGAGTCGGACATCATCTTTCCTAAGATGGTCCCTAAGGCCAATATTCCAATAAGGTGACCAAGGACCGCTCCGACACCCGTTTCATAGGCTCCAACAATCTTTTCCATTGGCAGTCCAGAAAAAACCGCTAAAAATAAACTGGCTACAGTCAAACTAATGAATGCATGCCATTTCCACCATGATACCCCCAAAATAACAATTACGATTGCTATCAGCGTGATTCCTAATAAATATAGATCCATATGTTCTCCCCATCCCTAAGAAATCGCTTACAATCAAACCAATACAATAAATGGGATTATTGTACCGGCTCGTTATATGTCACAATGTAGTTCTGTTTTGCCGTATTGTAATACCCTTCACTGTATTCCATAACATTTCCGTCCCCATCACTGGAAATCCTAATCCTTTTTAGTACTGGACTATTGTTTTCGATTTTCAGTGTTTCGCAAATGTGATCCGGAGCGATAGCAACTGCAAACTCATCTCTGAATGTTTCAAGTTTGAGGTTTTGATCTTCCAAAAAGCGGTACAAAGAATTGATTTGGACATCTTTTATCTCTTCTTGGTTTAAATCAAGTGAAACATAATGTGTAAAGTAAATATAAGGTTCATTGTCCAATAAATATATCCGTTCGATACTTATGCAGTGGTCACCAAATAAAGATTTCAGCTTAGAGTCTGAAGAAAGGTCGACATGACTTATGTTTAACACCTTTTTTAAAATGGAGTGCCCTTCCTCCACCAACAGCTCTGTGAAACGCTTTCCTTTGGAAAGTTTGACAATCGAACCATTAGCTATGACTCTAGTGCCTTTGCCGCTTTTCTTTTCAACATACCCCTCTTGCACGAGTTCTTTGATTGCATTACGGACCGTGACCTTACTTACGTTGAATTCTTCTTCCAAAAGAGGCTCAGAGGGAATGTTTGTGTCGATGGCATAAACCCCATGTAATATACGATCCTTTAATATTTCTTTTATCTGTAAATACATCGGTCCATTTTTTCTGTTCACATTCATTCCTAATCTCCTGCCTTTTATCTCTTAATATCTTCCATTTTACCTTCCATTGCCGAGAGTATCTCCTTTTCGGTTGCCAAAGGAGTATCTCCAACGACAGTACATGCCAGCATTCCTGATACAGCCGCAAACCGAACTGTCTTTTCAGGGGAATATCCCCGCAATTCGCCATGTAAGATTCCGCTGGTGTAAGCATCGCCAGAACCTATTCTATCATATACGGAAAATGATAGGATATCGGAAAAGTAAAATGTTTCTTCCTTGTACATATACCCCCTCAGCGTATGGCTATTATCACTGTTGATTGAACGATGTGTCCCTGCTATTGATTGAATATTGAATTTCTTGGACACTTCAGGGATCAACTCAATAAGCTGCTCTTCCCTTGTGGAGCCTTCCGACTTCATTCCTAAAATATATAGGGCGTCATTCTCATTCATCATGACAATATCAGCCAAAGAAAGCATTTCTTCATAATGAGGCTTTGCGTCAGCGTAACCTCCCTCCCATAAGGAGGGGCGGTAATTGCAATCGAAACAGACCGTACCGCCTTTTTCATTGACTTTTCTAGCCAGGACCTTCATACTTTCCCGGACATTTTCCGCCATTGCAAGCGTGATTCCGCAAAAATGGATGATATCCGTACTTTCCGAAATCATACCCAGATCATAATCGGAAAAGGATGCTGTATTAAAACTGCTTTCCAGTCGATTGGAATATGTGACACGGCTAGCCCGCTGTCCAAAACCATTTTCCAAAAAGTACATCCCCATGTATTTGCCACCTCTAGAGATGAAGTTCCTTCCTATTCCTAAGCGCTGCAAAGAAGAAATCGCTGAATCCCCAAGCGGGTTATCCGGTAACTTTGTCACAAGATACCCATCATGTCCAAGTTTTGTCATCGCAGAAGCAACGTTTACCCCCGTGCCTGAAAAGGAGTATTGCAAAGTGTTAGCCTGTGATAGCAATTCATGCCCTGGTACCTGCAAACGCATCATTACTTCCCCGAATGCCACAATCCTTTTAGGCATATTTTTCAACCATTTTTTTTGTTATGGCCAATAATTTCCGTACATCCTCCCCATTCGTTTTTCCAGTCTCTTCATCGATGATGGAAGAATATACATGGGGAATAACTTTAGGCACTTTTGCTTCTAATGCGATTTCTAGAATGGTCTCGAAATTATTTAAATCGATTCCACCTGTTGGTTCCAAAGCAAATCCCTCTTCACCACAAGCTTTTGCCACAGCACGATATTCATCTTCATGCTTCAGGCCTTTCATCGGAAAGTATTTCAATGCATTTCCTCCCATATCGCGAACCAGCGCAATGGCAGCTTTGATAGGCACAATGGCAGTTTCACTTGCACCTGCACTTACTGGACCAGTGGAGATATTCACATAACCGACTTTCCCAGTTGGAGAAACAAGTGAATTTATCCAGCTATCCTTCTCACCTAAATTGGCCCTCGTAGCACCAACAGCCGGAAAAACCTGGTTAATATGACTGCCTGGATAGTATTTTGCTATTTCTGCGACAACTGCTGCCTGTCTATTATCGCCCGCGCCCAATCCTATTGAAACGGCCTCATCAATGGCTTCCCCGTATTCTTTCATTGCTGTAACACCAGCTTCCACAGTAGGATAATCCTTTGAAAGTACTCCAACCAATACATGTCCTTCAGCTGCTTCAAAGACTTCCACTGCATTTTCTACACTATTTGCAAGTACATTTAAGGCTACACGATCATTCAATAACCGTTTGTTTATGCTTGTCATCCTTGTTTTCCTCCTAATATGGTTCTTAATTGAGCTTCAATGACATTTATATCATCACCTTGCAATGGACGCGGATCTATATCGAAAAAGCCTTGCCGTATCCCATAATCACGTGTATAAATGGCAATATCCCCATTTCTGAGCTGCTCGTTCACATTTTTCGCCGTTGTTTCCGTTATCAAAGGATCAATGGAAATACGTGCTCTATATATGGCACGACCGGCTTCATCCTGAACTATCGTTACTTTTACGCCATCAATGGAGTCAAGTGATGTGAGAACTTGTAAACTAGCTTTTTCTTTTTCGCTATTATCGGTCTTGACAAAATACTCATCCAATGCCTGAAGCAGCCCAAAGGTAGTTTCCTTACCGACCTTCATGCTCCTTCCGATACAGTGCAATTGAACCTTTAACCATTCGATATATTTCATTCTTCCAGCAACGATACCGGATGTGGGTCCTTCAATGGCTTTTGATCCACTATAAATCGCCAGGTCAGAAAATTGTACATATTTCCCCAAGTCCTCCTCCGCCGCTGCATCGACAATCAGAGGGATATTATTCGTTTTGGCCACTTCCCATGCTTCTTCGACCGATATCATATTTTTCTGAACAGCATGATGCGATTTCACATATAAAATGGCAGAAGTATTTTCATTTATGGCATCCGCAATATGTTCCGCCTTTCCCTCGTTTGCATACCCAACTTCAACCAATTTTCCGCCACCAAGGTAAATCATGGTTTCAACCGGTGCACCATACTGAACGTTATGGCCTTTCAACATGATGATTTCATTCTTTTGAATGAGATCTTGATGAATCCTTTCGCTTTTCCTTCTGTTTCCTTCAGTAACGATCGCCGCTACTGAAAGCGCAATTCCACTTGATGCCGAGTTTACGACCACAGCTGCTTCAGAATGAAGCAAATTCGCTATGTGCTGCCCTGCCTTATCGACTAAATCAGAAATTTCCACATAATTTTGCCCACCTTTTTTCATCGCGTCCATCACTGTGTCAGTAGGGGCAGAAACCCCTAATATGCTCATTCTTCCACTTGCATTAATGACTCTTTTCAAACCGTATTTAGCATTCAATGAATTCTCCATTTATAACCACTCCTTTAACAACAACCCTTTTTTCCGCCATCCTTTTTTCGCCATCGGAATCCAATAAGAGGGTCTGCTCATCCTCAATCGAGAATAAGGTTAAGTTTGCAATATCCCCAGTTGAAATCCTGCCTAGCTCTGGTTTATGCAACCAAGCTGCTGCATTGACCGTAACGGCATCTATTACTTCTTTTAATGGATAACCGAGGTACAAAAATTTTGTAAGCACATTTGCCATATTAAAAACTGGCCCATTCTCTCTGTTTTTACGATATATATCCGTACTGATCGTATTGAAGCGGATTCCCCGCTTTTTCGCCATTTCGGCAGTTTTAAAAGAAAAGCTTGCCGTTCCATGACCTACATCCAAATGAACACCACGTTCAATCGCCTTACTTAACTCAGGCAGTGGCTCTTCTCTTACATCAAATAAATTATTCGCTTTACCATTTAAGAAATGTGTAATAATGTCCTTTTCCTCAAGTAAATCAAGGACTTCCTTAATATCAGGCGGCCCTGAACCGATATGAACCATTAATGGCAAACCAGTTTCGGCCGAGAACTTCCTAGCGATTTTTAATGGCTCGACACCATTTGGACCAACTACACTTTTACTTATTCTCGCTTTAAGTCCAACGACAAACTCCCCGTACTTGGAAATTGCCTTCCTTAATTCCCCTTCGTCCAGCCATGAAATATCCGATAACTCATCAATCCTTTTCAATCCAATCCGCGAAATATTCAGAAAGGCGAAAACATTCGTTTTGGAATTTTCACAACTGCTAACCAGATCAGATATCCTATCTGCCCCCGTGCTTCCCGCATCAATGACCGTCGTTACGCCAGTTTTATATCCAATCTCATCAACCTCATCACCATAAGGATCGAATTCCGGGAAAGCATGTACATGCATATCAATCCATCCGCTCGAAACAAAAACTTTTTGATCATAATCTATTATCTTATCTCCTGTTGCAGTTCCCGGAAGTGCGATTTCTTTAATCATCCCATTTTCCAGTATGATATCCGCTGCATTTCCCTCTAACATCTTTACATTCTTCAGAACTAACGTATCTGTCATTTCCCTCATCCTTTTCGGTACATCCTATCGATTGCAAGTACTTTGTATACGGTTACACTGAATTGTGTGAGAATTCATTTCATTTCTCTTTACAAAAATAGATTATCATATTTTGCCGAACTAATCAATATAACGTTATAATGTTTGATTTGAATTTGCAGAATTTTTTATAGATCATCGCTTATTTTTCTATGTGCTCATTAGTTTCTTCCATAAAGTGTGATCTCATTTAGGTTTTTAAATTTTACGCGGCTATTCTTAAAATAAAAGGCGGGAGGAAAAACAATCTGTTTTTCCTCCCGCCTTTTATTTTTTTACGAATTGTTACAAAATAACCATTGATGTAAGTCTCTACGCTAATTATCCAGAAATAATGCTTTTAAAGAAAAACTAATCTCTTTTTCTTTTGATTCAACCATATGTTGTACATAGAAAATAAATTTCGATCAGCTATTATTACTGAAAACATCCTTATTATAAAACCTAGACAGATAGAAATAAGTACAATTATCACTGTTTTGAAACTTTTTCCCTGGTTTCCATATTTATCTCGACCTCCTTTATAGTCATATAGTATGGTACAATACCAAATATTCACAAAAAAACATAAGGTAGTGTTATGAAAATGAGGAAAAAGTCCTTGTTTTCAATACTAATAAATAAGTTTATTAGTAGTCTCTCATGTCCCAAATGCATTTGCTAAAGAGAAAAATGAAACAACATCTTCATCAACAGAAGTAAACCCTATTGTGGAAGTCCGTTTAATTAGTGATGATTTTATACAAATACAACCAACGGCAAGCATCATTGAAATGAGCAAACCAATTGCTCATCAAGCTAAACTAACAAATTCCCAATTAGGAAAGATGGTAAAGGCTCATCAAAAGGGAACAACATGGTTAAGCATCGTAAGTACTCCTGTGTTTGCAGGTGGACCAACTGCTCCAGCAGGAGTAGCTACTGCACTGGCATCAGCACTCGCTGGCAGTCCTAATAGTTTAATTGCAGCATATCATTCCGGAAAACACGCTTACCATGTATCAGTCTATGCCTGTGGTAAAAAACCAAGTTTATCTAAAATAACGTATATATATTACACTAAGTCAAATCTATCTTTTAGAAGCCCTCGTTAATTAATCAAACGTATTACAGAGGAAATGGTGCTTTCCATAATTATAAAAACCAAGAATGCTGATTTAAATGCATTCTTGGTTTTTATATTTGCCGTACTTTTATTTTTAACTTTTTATAGCAACCCCATAATATATGTCCCGTTCCTATAATGAAAGATTTTAATTTACCTTTTTCGAGCCTTTCCAATGGATTTCCCTCAAACGGTATTTTTGTAGCTTACCTGTTGCCGTTTTCGGTAAAGACTCTACGAATTCAACTTTTGTCGGTGCTTTAAAGTGGGCCATTTTTGAGCGGCAAAAGGCAATGATCTCATTTTCTGTCACTTCCGCTTTGGGGTGCAGCACAATGATTGCCTTAGGCGTTTCTCCCCATTTATCGTCTGGGATGGCAATGACCGCCGCCTCCAAAACATCTGGATGTTTATACAATATCCCTTCCACCTCTGTTGAAGAAATATTTTCTCCCCCGGAAATGATTAAATCCTTAGCCCTGTCCTGTATTTCTATATATCCATCAGGATAGGTCACTGCCAGATCCCCAGTATGAAACCAGCCATCCCTAATTGCTTCGGCCGTCTTTTCCGGATCCTTATAATATCCTTCCATTACAACATTACCGCGAGTAATGATTTCCCCCAGTTCCTTTCCATTCCAAGCGACTGCTTTCCCATCTTGATTGACTACCATCGTTTCCCCATTGAAAACCAATTCAATACCTTGTCTTGCCTTTATCATTGCTTGTTCGTCCGCCGATTTTGCTTCAAACTCATCCTTCCACTCGTTATATAGGATGAAAGGGGAAGTTTCTGTTAATCCATAAACGTGAATCATATTCAAACCAAGGATTTCTTGGGCCTTTTGTATAAGCGCTGCTGCTGGAGGAGCTCCTGCTGTTGCCATCCTTGGACGCACTTTGATATTCGTTTCCTTTGCTTTAGGATCATTCACTAGCATATTGACGACTGTAGGTGCTCCACATAACAATGTAATACTGTGATGGGCGAATAATTTGAGGATAAGGGGGGGATCAACTTTCCTTAAACATACATGAGTCCCGCCAGTAGCCGTTACCGACCATACACCTCCCCAGCCATTAGCGTGAAACATTGGCAGGGTATGTAAGTATACATCGTCATGCTTCACTCCAAGATGATAAATGAAATTAGCCGCGTTCATGTAATTCCCGCGATGGGTTAACATTACCCCTTTTGGTTTTGAAGTCGTTCCACTTGTATAATTTATAGTCAAAAGTTGATTTTCATCGATGGTAACCTCTGGCAGTCCTTCATCAATTGCATGCAAAATGAAATTCTCATAGTCTATTCCAGCTAAAGTGGTTTCATGTCCTTCAACAGGCACGATAATGATTTTTTCCAATGCAAGTTTAGTAATGATCTTTTCGATCGGAGCGGTGAATTCTTCATCGACTATCAACATTTTTGAATCACTATGCTTGATGATATATTCCAAATCCTCTGCAGCAAGCCTATAATTCAAAGGAACCATTACCGCTCCCATTTGACAAATGCCATAAAAACATTCCAACATATAATGCGTATTCGGCAACATTACTGCAATATGGTCGCCTTTTTCAATTCCCGAAGAATACAGTGCTTTGGAAAGTTGATCGGCCCGCTGCCCGAATTCCTTGTATGTAAACTCTTTCTCTTCATCGATGACTGCCACTTTATGAGGATAATATTTTACGGCCCTGCGCTTCCAATCCATTGGGGTTAATGGGGAAAACATTTTTACCATCTCCTTTTTTGAGATTCTCTGCTTACAGCACACTCCTCTGCCTGGTTCGTCATGATGAGTCATTGAGAAAAAATTTCTTAACCCTTTTGATACATATTCATTTTCCAAACGTCATATCTTCTTTAATGGATTTCTTACATCATTTAAAGAATCATTGAATGACCCCTAACCTTTATACTCTTTGGAATGCATATTGATTTTTTTAATTATTCTGATAATTAACCTCCTAAAAACAGTGGAATTCACTGCTTTAATAAATAGAGCTTCTTCTTTCTATTATAATGGAAATCGTATACGTCAGGAAGACTATATTTTATTCTCTATACGTGACGACACATGTTCGGTCAGTTTCCCAACGATTTGCTTAAGCCGTTCCGTTTCCTCTTCATTTAGGACGCTATAATAGTCACGAAAGATTTTGGCAAAACTCTTATTGATGGAATGGTAGGCTTCCCTTCCACTTTCGGTGGATTGGATAAAAACGACCCGCCGATCATCCTCACTGTGTACCCTCTCAATCATTTTCTTCCGTTCAAGCCGGTCAATTAGTGCAGTTCCTGCTGCAGGTTTGATCTTCAAATGATGCGAAACATCTTTAACTGCTATGGATTCATTCAAGACTATTAATTGCAATGCGCGAAACTGTACAGAAGTTAAATCATATTTAACCAATAACGGTTCCACCAATTCCTGTGAGAGACTGCTTAGTTCCCTGATTTCTAGATGTAAATTATACAATTCACTTGAATTCATGTTTGACAATCCTTTCTTATTGACACTATCTATCTAAAACTATAACATAATTAACGTATCAAAAAATTAACCATGCGAACTAAATTGGTTATTGATTTTTAAAGAGAGAGAGAGGCTGTCCATGTCAGCAGAACAACGTAAAAAGATCATTATCCTTATGATCAATATGTTTATAGCAATAGGTAGTTTCGGTATCATCATTCCCATTTTACCAGCATACCTGGCCTCCATTAATCAAGGCGGAACCGCCGCTGGCCTAATGATTGCCATTTTCGCAGGTGCACAACTTATTTTTTCGCCAATTGCCGGAAAATGGACTGACCAATTCGGGCGCAGAAAAATGATTATTTATGGATTGGTCGGTTTGACATTATCCATGTTTATTTTTTATGCAGTCAATTCCATTTGGTTATTATATGCTTCACGTATCATTGGTGGGATTGGGGCAGCATTGCTTATCCCCGCAATTTTTGCTTATGTAGCCGATATCACCACATTTGATCAACGTGCAAAAGGCAATAGTTTAGTATCTGCCGCCATGTCCCTGGGAATTGTAGTCGGTCCAGGAATTGGAGGTTTTTTAGCTGACTTTGGCTTGAAGTTTCCCTTTTTGATTTCTGCGCTGGTATCCCTATCAGCTGTGGTATTTTCGATTTTTGTTTTAAAAGAAAGCGAAACGGCAAAGGTTACTCATTCCATGGATGCAAAAACTGAAACGATGGTTCGGAAGATTGCTTTATCCGTGAAAATGCCCTATTTCATCCCACTCATCATTACTCTTGTAATGAGCTTTGGCTTAATGGCATATGAATCTGTAATTGGTCTTTATCTTGATAATCAATTCAATTCAAGTCCTAAGGACATCGCCGTCATGGTTACAGCCACCGGTATCGTCAGTGTAATAGTACAACTGTTTGTCGTCGACCGGATTGTAAAGCGTTTCGGGGAAGTGAATGTACTGAATATCTTTATCAGTGTTGCGGCCATCGGTTTCCTCCTATCACTTTTTGCTTCAAGTTACCTGATTTTCTTTTTAATTTCACTGATCATCTTCCTTTCCACCTCCATCTTACGTCCAGTTCTTAACACACTGATTTCCAAGATGGCAGGGAATGAGCAGGGCTTTGCAATGGGTATGAATAATGCGTATATGAGCATCGGAAATGTGCTCGGACCTACACTTGCCGGAATGATGTATGATGTCCACATTACCTACCCGTTCATGTTGGGCCTTTTCCTCTTATTCATTACTTTGATGATTACCATGGCTTGGCAAAAGCGATCTCTTCATGCAAAGGCATTATCCTAGAGCTTAAAAAGGCATTTCAAGTTTTATACCTTGATGAAACCCCCGAGTAGCAGCCGTTATTCGGGGGTTTTCATTATGATTTTTATTTCCTTTCTTCTTGTAATCGAGATCCTCCAAAACAGTTTAATCACGAGTAAATGCTTCAAATTCATGCAGAACAGTTCAAAATCTTGCGTAACATTCGAATTCACGAGTAAACGCTTCAAATTCACGAGTAAATGTAGGATTCTCACGAGTATTTGCTCCAATTTCACGAGTAAATGGCTCAAACTCACGAGTAACGCTTCAAACTCTTGAGTATTTGCTCCATATTCATGTGTAAATGACACAAAACCTTGCGTAATGTTCGAATTCACGAGTAGTTGCTCCATTTGTTCCTTAAGTTAATGATTTTATTTGACCAAAATAAAAAGCGGCCTTATTTCTGAGAATAAGGCCGCTTATCATTCAGTTTTTCTCATTTCATATTATTAAAAGGGGAAAATGAATTTCATTTAATATAAACGGCTTTTTTCCCTTCACTACTTTCAAAAGCCGCATCAATGATTCTAATGACCGATAACCCCTCTTGGGCAGTGACTGGAGCCTTTTTCCCGCTCAATATACTATCGGCAACTGACTGGTAATACGTTAAATAAGATCCATGCAGTGTTTCAATGGTTTCATGTATCTCATTTTCTCCTTCAACCGTAACCAGCTTTCCATAGAATTCGGGATCATCTGCACCCCAAGAGTCATTCACCGGTTTTTTACCCTCACTTAGGGCCGCCTCTTGGCAATCAAGACCGTATTTGATAAATGACCCTTTACTTCCATGCACCTGATACCGCGGTCCATTATACGGAACGATTGAGCCTGAATGCAAGATAACTCTTAGCTTTTCATATCCTAATATCACATGGAAATAATCATCCGTTTCTGCATTTTCTTTTTGGGAAAATACATCTGCCCAAACGAATTGCGGCAATCCAAACAAATGCAGTGCTTGATCGATGAGATGTGATCCTAAATCATAAAGCATGCCTGATCCCGGGCCTGGTTTTTCCCTCCATCTATCCCTGACCACAGGCCTGTAACGATCATAATGGACCTGGTATGTATTGATTTCCCCAAGCACTCCATCAACCATAAGTTTTTTCACAGTCAAAAAGTCATTATCCCATCTCCGGTTATGATAGACACTTAATAGAAGATTCTTTTCCTCGGCAATCTTAATGAGTTCCTCTGCCTCCCAAGCTTCCACTACCATCGGCTTTTCGAGGATGACATGCTTCCCTGCTAACAAGCTTTGCTTGGCCATGTCATAATGCAATCCACTCGGTGTCGTAATAACAGCCAAATCAATGGACGAGTCTTCAAGAACTTCCTCTATGCTACCTACCACTTCCACATCTTTCAAATCTTTTTGGACTTTTTCCTTATTGGAGCTGACAACTTTCACTATTTGAAACTGCCCTAAAACACTTAGTAATGGCGCGTGAAAAGTAGCTCCTGACAATCCGTACCCAACTATGCCCACTTTAATTTTTCTCATTCTCGTTCCCACTCGCTTTCTTCTTCCTCTTAAACAATTATAAACTGCTCATACGTTCTATATTTCATTGTCGCGGTACGTATCTCTCAAAAACTTGACAGACTGGTTAATCAATTCTTTCAATACATTAATATCGATATCTGCCACTTTATTGATGTACACACACCCTTTTCCGGAAGTGTGTTTTCCAAATGCCTGTAACAATTCTTCCCTTTTTTTATCCCCTGGAGAGAAATATAAACTGATTTTAGCTTTTCGAGGGGAAAAGCCTACCAGAGGAGCATCGCCTTCGTGACCTGATTCATATTTAAAATGATAGATACCGAACCCAATGATGCTCGGTCCCCACATCTTTGCCTCATAACCTGTCGTTTTGGTGAAAACATCCAATAATTCATATGCATCTTCACGCTTTTTTGGATTATCGACGTTCTCAATGAACTCAATGACACTACTGTCAGTTTCTTTTGTTTTTTGTTTATACATGACCGGAACCTCCCATACTAAAAGTTTGAAAAATGCAAAAGATATCCCTTGCTCAAAACTTAGTACACTATATGATCGTGTTTTTAGATTGACGTGTATGTATACAGCCTTCATTACCGCTGAATTCCTAACTATTCAAATGATTGGCGGACGAGCTTCATTACTAATTCTCCAAGATTCATGGCAAATCCTTCATTCGATACCCTTATATATTATAGAACATTGATTCGTTTTATTCTATTTTAAGAGCAGAGTTTATAAAGATAAATCTTTTGCGCGTTTAAAATCAGTACTTTATCATATAAATCTTACGATCAGAAAATATAATTCTGATCGTAGATTTTTAGTGTATCAGTTGCATTAAAAAGGCAAAATGCAGTTTATCCAGACCTATTGCCGCCGGATCTTTTCAATTTCATCAGCTATGAATTGTACCTGTGTCCCTACGATGACTTGAATGCTTTGGGGACCCACGATATTGATTCCAGCAACCCCTGTTGATTTGATTTTATTCTGATCGACAGCTCCCATATTCTCCACCTCAACCCTTAATCGGGTTACGCAGTTATCTACAGATGTTACGTTGGCGTCTCCGCCTAATCCCTCATAAATAACGGAAGCCATTCCAAAGAATTTACTCTCATTATTCCCGCCTTGACTGTTGTCTGCTTCCGCAATCGCTCCTCCGCCATCAAGCTCATCTTCTGTATCATCTTCTCTGCCGGGAGTCATTAAATTAAACCTTGTTATCAAGAATCGGAATAAGAAATAGTAGATGACAGCAAAAGCCAGTCCTTGAAGAAGTAGCATATAAGGTTCATTTGCCAATGGCAATCTTGAACTTAAAACAAAGTCTATGAATCCTGCACTAAAACCAAACCCTGCTGTCCATTGGAAAGTCGCAGCAATAGCTAACGATATTCCCGTTAATAAGGCATGCACAACAAATAGGGCTGGTGCAACAAACATGAAAGCAAATTCCAACGGTTCAGTAACGCCTGTGAAAAATGAAGCGAAACCGGCTGCGAGCATTAGTGAGGCCACTTGTTTTTTCTTCCGTGATTTTGCCGAATGGTACATGGCAAGAGCCGCAGCCGGTAAACCGAACATCATGACGGGAAAGAATCCGGCTTGATACATGCCTGTGGTTCCTTTTATTCCTGTTCCAGCCCAGAATTTACCGATATCGTTAAGTCCTATTACATCGAACCAGAATACGGAGTTTAACGCATGATGTAAACCTGTTGGTATCAAAAGCCGATTGAAGAATCCGTAGAGTCCTGCTCCAGCAGCACCTAGTTCACTTATTCCTTCCCCAAATATAACTAACCAGGAGTAAATGAGTGGCCATACGAAGAATAATATAAGAGAAACCAGTAACATGGCAACCGCAGTAAGGATCGGAACAAGGCGTTTACCGCTAAAGAAAGCGAATGCATCCGGCAGTTCGACCTTACTGAACCGATTATACATAGCTGCCGCTAGAAGACCCGAGAGGATTCCCACAAATGCATTTTCTATTTTCTCAAATGCTGGATTTACATCTTTTGCATCAATCCCCTGCAGCATCGCTACCGAGTCCGTGGAAAGCAATGTCGTTATGACTAGATAGGCTACCAGCCCGCTCAAAGCGGCGGCTCCATCTTTTCCTTTCGACATCCCCAACGCCACTCCAACAGCAAACAAGATAGCCATATTGTCAATGATCGAAGATCCCGCTTTTATTAAGAAAGCTGCTAACGGACTTCCCGCTCCCCATCCTGCTGGATCTATCCAATAACCAATCCCCATTAAAATGGCGGCTGCCGGCAATACGGCTACTGGCAGCATCAAGGAACGTCCAATTTTTTGAAGATATTTTTTCATTCCGCTTTCCTCCTGACAATTACTGATTTAGGGCAAACCCCATATTCTATTAGACAACGGTTCCTTACATTTTAGAACTTCATTTCATTTATAAATTTGACTATATTCTGGAATAAAGTCTTAGCGATTTACTCCTCCTTCGAAAGTTCATAAAAAAAGAAAAGTCCAACCGGACTTTTCTTTTCAGACTGTAGACAAACTCGATGAAAATCGAGTTTGTCTATTTTTATGGCTTGTACAATTTGGACGTTGATTTCCACTCCAGGCACTCGCTTTCCGCGGGCGGTCGGGGAGCCTCCTCGGCTTTCGCCTGCGGGGTCTCCCCTAGACGCGCTTTTCCCGCAGGAGTCTCGTACCTTCCGTTCCAATCAACTTTGTCTTACCTTTTAGATAGAACACTTTTGCCTGGAGTCATTTTTGTTTTAAAATAGAAGTATTAAAACTTGAAGTGATGAGGATGCTTTCTAAACATGATTCTATTCAGCGAGATCAACTTGAAATGATTACTTTAGATCAACTGGTGCCACCGAACCATTTGGTTCGTAAAATGGAGGCTGCCATTGACTTCACTTTCATTTATGACTTGGTGAAAGATATGTATTCAGAGGTAGGACGCCCAAGTATTGATCCAGTTATTTTAGTTAAACTGACTTTCATTCAATATACCTTCGGTATTCGTTCCATGCGTAAAACGATTGAAGAAGTTGAAACCAATATGGCTTACCGTTGGTTCTTAGGCTATGGTTTCCATGATAAAGTACCTCATTTCTCTACGTTCGGGAAAAATTATGAGCGACGCTTTAAAGATACAGACCTATTTGAACAGATTTTCTATCGCATTTTAATGACAGCTTCTTATAAAAAAGTTAATAAGTGCTGAACACGTTTTCGTGGATTCCACACATGTGAAAGCCAGTGCGAATAAACGGAAATTTGAAAAGAAAATCGTTCGTAAAGAAACACGAGCGTATCAAGGACGTCTTCAAATCAAGATCGTGAAAACCATGGAAAAAAGCCTTTTCCACCAGATAAATTTGATAAAGAAGAGACCAAAGAGATTAAAGAAAGTACAACGGATTCTGAGAGTGGCTACTATGTGAAAGATGAACGAACAAAACAGTTTGCCTATTCATTCCACGCGGCCGCAGACCGCAACGGTTTTGTATTGGGAACGATTGTAACACCTGGAAATACACATGACAGTCAGATCTTAGAGCCACTAGTTGAACAAGTGATTGAGAAAGTTGGAAAACCGGAAGCCGTTGCCGCAGATGCAGCTTATAAAACACCAGCGATTACAAGCTACCTATTTAACAAAGAAATCATACCGGCTTTACCTTATACACGTCCTCGCACCAAAGAAGGATTTTTCCGCAAACAGGACTATGTATACGATGAACATTTTGATTGTTACCTTTGCCCTTCGGGCGAAACTTTAAAGTACTCAACAACAAATAAAGAGGGCTATCGCGAGTACAAATCGCCAAAACAAATTTGTACAACATGCTCATTTTTATCTCGGTGTACAGAAAGCAAAGACTGTCAAAAAGTGGTGACACGGCATATCTGGCAAACACATGTGGAAGAAGCAGATCATCTGCGTCATCATCAAGATGTAAAACCTATATATGCAAAACGTAAAGAAACGATTGAGCGTGTATTCGCAGATGCAAAAGAAAAGCATGGTATGCGTTGGACTACTTTAAGGGGACTTAAAAAATTGTCGATGCAGGCGATGCTTACTTTCGCTGCCATTAATTTAAAGAAGATGGCCAATTGGACATGGCGAGGTCAAAAATGGCCTAACATAGTGGGCTCGTAGAGCCCCAATCTCTTAACTTTAGGAGAAAATTCAAAGGGAATTTCAAAAGGGGTTCAGAATTTTTTAATTCCGAACCCCTTTTGTCTACAAACTGAAAAGAAAAGTCCAACCGGACTTTTCTTTTTTCACTTATTTATAGAGCAAGTAATTTTTGCGAAGCTTTTTAAAAGCATCCTGCTTTACTTGATATTCTTTCATGATTTCATTTACTGATGAACCTTCTTCGATTCTTGACATTATCCAGCCATTGCCAATCAATAAATTGAAATTATTGGCTGCAAGGAATTCGAAATCACCAGGATATAGATCCTGAATGGTCTTGATGATATGAAGTCCAGTAGGGACAGCCTTGAATTCCTCTCTATCAGTTATATAAATTTCCACTCCGTGGCTAAGTTTACCTGCATGTTTTGAGAATGTAGGCGTAAAGGAGGCTGCCCTGAATTTTACACCAGGTAACCTTAACGCATTTAATTTCCCAGCAAGCTCATCACTGTTTATATAAGGAGCACCAATCAACTCGAATGGTTTAGTCGTTCCTCTGCCTTCCGAGACATTCGTTCCCTCGATCAAGCCTGTAGCCGGATATACGAACGTAGTGGAAACTGTCGGCATATTCGGTGACGGCAAGACAAAAGGGAGGCCAGTATCGTCATAATCCATATCTCGCTTCCAGCCTTTCATCTTGATGACCTTTAAATCTGCACCAATTTTAAATTCCTTATTGAACAAAGTCGCTAGTTCCCCAACAGTCATCCCATGCTTAAGCGGTATTGGGTACAAACCAACAAACGATGAGAATTCGGGTTCAAGTACCGGCCCATCTACCGACTCCCCGCCTTGTGGATTCGGCCGGTCAAGCACGATAAAGGGGATATCATTTTCTTTGGCTGCTTCCATTGCATAAGCCATCGTGTAGATATAAGTGTAATAACGTGTTCCGACATCCTGGATATCAAAAACAAGGACCTCAACATCCTTTAACATTTCTGGCGTCGGTTTTTTCGTTTTGCCATATAAGCTATAAACGGGTAACCCTGTTTTTTCATCAATATAATATTCAACGCTTGCACCAGCTTGCGCGTCTCCACGCACTCCATGTTCAGGACCAAATAACGCTGTCAAATTAATATCCGGATCATCATTAAGTAAATCGACGATGCTGGTTAATTTTGAATCGATGCCAGTTGGATTCGTAATCAAGCCGACTTTCTTTCCGCTTAACACGTTCTTTTCTTCTTTTAAAAGAACTTCAATACCGGGACTGACCTTTTGTTTTTTCTTCTCTTTAACAGCGGTTACACTTTTTGAGGAAACGATTCCAAAAGTCAAAAGACAAATGGTAAATAGGATCATCATTCTTTTCAAATTGCTTCCCTCCCTATTTTTTAATGGGTCTTCCAGATTTAATATCTAATCCATATCCAAATCTATAAAGGCTTTCATTGGGCTTCGTTACTGATGGTATATCGACCGGCAACGTGCCTTTAGGTTTTGATCCTCCAAAAATGGTCGAGATGCCTGCCGGGATATTTGGCTGTCTATAACGCCCATTCGAATACCCTTTGAACCCGTAAACAGCAAGAACCGCTTTCGCTTCTTCAAAGTTTGCAACATCATAAGGGTTTCTTAAACTCATTAAAACAAATTCTTTATCTCTCTTCTTAGCATGATTCATGACCGCCCTAGGGAAGGCGGTTGCCCACTTCGACCAATCTTGAATGCTATCATCTATCACTCCATCATTGACAGCCGGATCGTTTTTGACAATATAGGAACCAGTTATGACAAAGTCCGATTCATCAATGAGTCTGGCCACTTGATCTGTAAATGACTTTCCTGAAAAACTCATACCCGTTATCTGGACTTTCTTTATTTTCTTTTTATCAGCTAGTTCGCTGATGCTCCTGGACATGGATTCAACCTGGTCATCAAAAGGAGCAAGAATTAAAACTTTATCATTTTTCTTAGGTTTGAAAGGCAACGTTTTGTCTTCATTTTTCAATAGAGTGATGGCTTCTTCCGCGATTTTCCTTTCTTTTTTCAAATGATCTTCATTCCCGACCACTTGAAGCGCAGTTTCGATTTTTTTATCGATCGGAGTATAATCAGGGTTTAATATCCCTCTTTTCACTTTCAGTTCAAGTATCCTCGTTACAGATTGATTGACTTGACCTAGAGGAATTTCCCCGCTTTCCACTGCTGCCTTCACTGCATTGAATACAGAGGTTATATTATTTTCCATTCGAAGCGAATTAACCTGTGCAGGCATCAATGCAATATCAACACCAGATTTCAGGGCAAGTACCACAGCTTCTTCCTGTCCGAAGTTGTCCGCGATGGCTTTCATATTCAAAGCATCTGTAACCACAACACCGTCAAAATCCATTTCTTCTCGTAATAGACCCGTGATGACCTTATGTGACAACGTTGCAGGAACCATAATTTCTTGACCGTCTTTTTTACTGATATACGTAGTGTCATCGAATGCAGGAAATTGAACATGTGCAGTCATCATCATATCAACTCCAGCATCGATGGCCCTTTGGAAAGGGACCAACTCGATGGAGCGCAAACGTTCTTTATCATGAGAAACAAGGGGGAGACCATAATGACTATCGACTGCTGTATCTCCGTGGCCTGGGAAATGCTTGGTCGTCGCTATCATGTTCTGATTTTGCAATCCTTTTATCGTCTGAATGCCAAGCTTTGATACAAGTTCCGGATCAGAACTGAAGGAACGAACGCCAATGACAGGATTTCCGGGATTATTATTGACATCGACAGACGGCCCGAAATTGACATTTATGCCAAGTGACGACAGTTCCTTGCCTATGATTTCTCCAGATTGATAAGCGTAACTCTCATTTCTGGCTGCACCAAGTGCCATATTACCAGGAAGGTTCGTTCCAGTTTGAAGGCGAGTTACGATTCCTCCTTCCTGATCAATCGTTATGAACAGCGGAAGTTCCGGGCTTGCCATCTGCAAACCATCGGTGAGCCGAACCGTTTGTTCGGTATCGACTACATTCTCAGCAAACAGAATCACACCGCCAAGATGATATTTTTTGATGATGCTTGCAACTTCTGAGTTCATTTCAATAAACCCGGTCGCTTTCGCTTCTCCTTGTTTTTGCCAATTACGAAAATCCGGCATGAGCATTTGACCAACTTTTTCATCGATTGTCATGTTCTCTACGATTTCCTGAATATCCGATACTGATTTTTCATTCTCTGATCCTTTTGCTGTCGCATTTCCTCCCAGAATGGATAAAACCAAGAATAATGCGATTCCAGCAGGGGCACATATCCTTTTTATCATTTAGGCTTCCTCCCTTGTATACTTTTTAGTTCTGTAAGCAACAATTCCATATCCACTTCCATGAAGAGATAAAAATGAATGGAAATGAACTATATAGACCCTATAAAGAAATCAAGGCAGCATCGGGAATCCCAGAAGCCGCCTCTTTTTCAAGCCTTCATGAAATATATCCATTTATTATCCCTGTATAATTGATTCATGGAGCCCAATTGGTCACTCAATTATAAGTTTTATCGTTTGGCCAGGCTTTAGAAGGGACAGCAAGGGAATATCTTCTTCTATAACTCTCCCTATCACATTAACTCGGTGATTTGCACCTAGGTCCCTCTTGCAAATTTGAACCTCTCCCCGATATCTTCCGAAAGCATCATTGTCCATCGTTATGGATCCAAGGCTTCGTGCAACTGTATTACTCGGCTCAACATTTTCTTTAACCCGTGTATTCTGCAGCCGGAAAACATCTTGAGAAACATCTGGCCTCAATTTATACTGCCCGCTTTGTAAGAGGTTGGATTCCATTCTAACAGTTAGAATATTTAGATTTTTATAAGCGATCAGATTCTCAAGCAGATTATTCTCCGTTCCTTGATCTCCAATGTAAACTCCTTCCACATGCTGAAGCAGCTCAATACCGGCAGCGTAAGGATTCATCAACCTGTGTTTTTCAAGCGTTGGAAGACCCTCATGAAGAGGACCGCGTTTACTTCCTGCACCCGGGATGAAAGCAAAGATCGGTATGCCGTATTTCTTGAACATTCGATTTTGTTCATGAAAGAATTCTTCCTCAAGTCCCGTTTCAAGCCTTGGATAAAAGTTGTGCCAAGCTATTAACCTTTCCGGTTCCACACCGCCCCCAAGCACGGCTAAAAGTTCATCTTCATTCAACGTACTTGCATTTAGTGAGAGTGAAAACACCTTCGATAAAGATATGATCGTTTCTTTATCAAACCCATCATCAAGGCGAATACCTTTAATACCTAATGGCCATAAATCCGTAAATTTGCTAATCCCCAAATGATCAAGCGTATTTAAAGAGACATCTGCATGGATTTCCATTCCATAGGCCTCTGAGAGCTTTAAAAGCCTGATCATCCCCCTCACTAGATCACCCTTTTCTTCAGGAATATGAAGCGAGGTAAATGCTTTCTTCACTCCCATGTTAGCAGCATGGATGATTTGTGTTTCTGCACGCGGGTCTTGTAGATAAAAAGAGATTCCAATCACTTGAATTCAACCGCCATTTCATCTTTGAATCCAAACAAATACGTAAAAATAAATCCTGCTATATAGGAAATGAACAACCCAGCGAGGAACAGTCCGATTTGGTTTGGATGAACTAAAAAGGTAAGCGGCAGTCCGGACACGCCGATGGACGACGTTGCGATTCCGAATTGAGCTTGGAATGCTCCACCTACTCCCGCACCTAAACATGCAGTTAAGAAAGGCCGGCCCAATGGCAGCGTCACTCCAAATATAAGGGGTTCACCGATACCAAGCATCCCGGAAGGAAGGCCTCCTCCGATAGCTCTCTTCAGACTTGCTTTCTTCGTTTTCATATAGATGGCAAATGCCGCTCCCACTTGGCCTGCGCCACCCATCGCCAAAATGGGAAGCAGTGGATCATCACCAATCGAATTGATCAATTCTAGATGGACAGGCGTTAAACCTTGATGTAAACCAGTAATGACGAGAGGGAGGAAGGCCGCACCAAGCACGAATCCAGCTACAACACCACCGAAATCCAATACATTCAATAACCCAGTCGTAATGGCATCCGATAAAAACCCTCCTACCGGCATAAATACAATGTAAGTGACAATCCCAGTAATGAGTAAAGCGATGGTTGGCGTCAAAATGATATCCAGTGATTGAGGAATGAATTTCCTGACCTGTTTTTCCACCAAGGCTATGAAAATAGCTGCAAAGAGGACTCCTATCAACCCACCGCGGCCAGGGAGCAAATTTTCACCGAACAATGAAATGTCGCCGACGGCCGGGTTGATGACCAAGATGCCTGCAAGTGCACCAAGTGCAGGTGATCCACCGTATTCTTTTGCTGCATTGGTCCCAACCAAAATCCCCAAGTAGGCAAACAGCCCCGATCCGATAACGGTTAAAATGATGGCTAATTGCGATTCTGCAGCAAGCCAGCCCGCTTGAACGATTGCTTTTGTAATACCGGTAATCAAACCTGATGCCACTAAGGCAGGAATTAAAGGGATGAAAATACTTGCAATCCTGCGTAAAAAAAGTTTAAACGGTTTTGCGTTTTTCCTATCGATCTCTGATTTATTCTTCGAGGCTACTTCTTTTAGGTTCAATTCGCCAGAAGATTCCTCCAGAAGCTTTTCAAATTCTGTATGAACCTTGTTCACCACGCCTGGCCCGAGGACGATTTGTATCGTTTCCTCTTCAATGACGCCAAAAACGCCTTCCGTATTTTTTATATCTTCCATTTTTACTTTCGAACGATCGATTGGCAGTACCCTTAGTCTGGTCATACAATGTGCAGCATCGGCAACATTAGATGCCCCACCCAATTTCCCCAATAACTCTTCTGCTAAACTGGCGTACTTATCCCCCTTACCCATTCAATAGCCCCCTTTGTCAAATCTAGCATTAATTATTTATATCGATCTGTCATCGATTTAATGGCAGACCTGGTGTTATCAATATATTGGACAGTCTCTTCATATTGCTCTGAAGCCATCCCCAAAAACAAAATGTCAATCATATATAATTGCGCCAATCGTGAGGATGTTGCTGCACTTCGAAACGGTGCTTCGTTCGAAAAGGATGTATACAGTGTGGCGTCACACAAAGAAGATACCGTTGTTTGACCAAAATGAGTCAGCCCGATCGTCTTGACCCCACGTTCTTTTGCCAGCTTCAGAATATTGACAACTTCTGGTGTTTCCCCAGAGAATGAAATGGCAAAAACGATGTCATTTTCATCTGCATTTGCAATCAGGGTTGCAACTAAATGCATATCTGTAAAAGCCGTTGCCCCTTTATTGATGCGAAGTAATTTTTGCTGAGCGTCAGCAGCAACTATATTCGAAGCACCCACACCGCAAAAGTGGACGGTTTTAGCATTCAGCATCAGCGTTATTGCATGTTTGAGATTATCGTGATCAATAATTTCAGATGTGTCCCGGATGGTCTGAATCGAATTACTCGTAGTTTTTTCCACAATCCGATACAGTGATTCGGAAGGCTCGATATCCCGGTAGCCCTGTTCAACGGTCTTCATCAAATCTCCAGCAATCCTTATTTTCAGATCTTGAAATCCTTTTATTCCAAGTGATTTACACAACCTAATAACAGCAGCCCCGCTTGTTTGGGCAGACGTACTTAATTCCTGTACAGTGCTGTTCACAACTTCATGAGGATTCTGAAGAATATATTCTGCTAGTTTTTGTTCCGATTGCGGCAGCTTGCTCAACATCGTCTGTATGATGGATAATCCTCCTGTAGCCATTGCTTCCCTCCTTAATCTTCATGGATCGAGATGGCTTTTCTGACATCTCCGTCCGCACTTTCCAGTAACTCCATTGCTTTTTCATAATCTGTTGCCGTTTTTATCATGACAATCGCTGGTTTAACTTGATTATTTGCTTTTTCAAGCGTATTCAAAGCTTGATCATAGTCAGCATTCGTTACAGTTTCTATGATGCTTATTGCACGGTCCTTCAGTTTTTGATTACTGACATTTACATCAACCATCAGATTTTCATAGACTTTTCCCAACCGGATCATGGTTGCCGTTGAGATCATATTGAGTACCATTTTATGTGCGGTTGCCGCTTTCATTCTCGTGGATCCTGTTAACACTTCCGGTCCGACCACCACTTCAATCCCTATATCAGCTGCTTCCGTGATGCTCGCGTTTTTATTGCATGATAAAGCCACGGCTTTAGCCCCAACTTTCCTTGCATAACGTAAAGCGCCCCTCACATAAGGGGTACGGCCGCTTGCCGCGATGCCAATAACCGTATCATTTGCTGTAAGGTCCACATCAATTAAATCGCATTCCCCAAACTCTTCTTTATCCTCTGCACCTTCAACTGCCCGAACAAACGCCTTTTCCCCTCCTGCGATTATTCCCAGCACCCTATCAGGTGATGTGCTGAAAGTCGGGGGACATTCCACGGCATCCAGAACACCGAGTCTTCCGCTCGTTCCTGCTCCGATGTATATGAGTCTCCCTCCTTTCTTTAACGATTCGCATGCCCATTCAACTACCGTTTCAATCTCTGGCAATACCTCCTGAACCGCTGTTGCCACTTTAAAATCTTCCTTATTGATTGCAGAAATGATTTCCATCGTATTTACACTGTCGATATTCATCGTCTTTTCGTTCCGTAATTCAGTCGTTAATGAACGCAAATGTTCTTCCATAGACACTTAAATCCCCCTATATCAATCACTTAAATATAATTTCATTTTTTTATAGAAAATAATGAAATTATATTTCATATTATATTCAATGATAGCGTTTTCATTACTCAGATACAAGATATTTTTGTAAAACTTGTTAATTGCATTTTTCTTTCCTCAAAACCCCAATGCCGGAATTAAATAAAATTTGCATTCATAGCCACTTTCTGCGTGTGCCAATAAAGAACCCAAAGGAGCCTACTATTTTTGGTGATTTTGCACCCCAAGATTTTTTCAACAATAAAAAACGTGTACCGTCACCTAGGATTAGGAACGATACACGAACAAGTAATTTAACAAAATGCTAAAACTAGTATACTACGCCAGACCCGGAACACCTGTAACCCTTACCCAGTTAACGGACAGGGACCACTTTCCCGTTTTCTACTGCACCGACGACAATGGTTGATGCAAATCCTCCATTTTCATCAATCGAGGGAATATCGTATATTTTTTGATCTGGCCCTATATTTGAAAGTCCATCTTTCATATGTTTACGGATGGCCTTGGCATCATCAACGCTGCCTGCAGATTTCATCGCTTCCACAAACGCATACATGGCGATATAATTCAAACCTACTTCGGAGCTTGGATCTTCCTTATAATTTTTTTGATATTTCTCAACGAAAGCAGGCACAGCTTCTTCATCTGAGTCCATCAGTGGCAGAACGCCAATCGAGCCTTCCAATGTTTCATATGACCCTGCAATCGGCTTCATTTGATCCAGCTTTGCTTGATCCATGATGATGAAACCGCCTTTAAATCCTAGCTCCCGAGCTTGCTTCGCTACTTTTGCCGTAGGTTCCGAAGCACCACCGATAAATAGCACATCAGGATCTTTTTTCAAGGCATTTGTGACAATCGTAAAGAAATCGGTTTCTTTGGCGAAATCAATCGAGGAATTATAAACGACTTTTCCGCCTTGCTTTTCCCAATGTGGGAGCACCGCTTCCGTCCAGTCTTTACCGTATTGCGAAGATGTTGGCAAAGCGGCAATTTTCTTGCCGAAATGTTCCATTGCATATGTTGTAAAAGGTTCGATATACCCCTCGTAATTCGGTGGAATTCGAACGGTTAATGAATTTCCGCTCTCGGTCACTGCCGGTTCACTCGTATATGCACCAATGATGAATTCCTCTTGTTCATTAAAAACCTGAAGTGCCAGCACACCTCCGCTATGAGGAGTGAAAATGATCGGCGTATCATACTCCTGAATTAATCGTTTAGCATTCGACCCTGTTTCATTAGGTAAGTATTTATCATCCAACGATACTAAATTCAGCGTGTATTTCTTACCTTCTACTTCAAACCCACCAGCATCGTTAATTTCATTGACCGCCATTTCGACACCATTCAATGTCCGTTTCCCATATAACGCTGCTGCCCCGCTTAAAGGACCGCTAAAACCGATGTTAACGACATTTTCACTTTTTCCTTTACTGCCACTGCTTGACACAGGGCTATCCCCTTTATTGCACCCGGTCAAAACAGTGATGATTAGCAGGAGAAAGACAATTATTACTTTCAGTTTTTTCATAAAAATCCCCCATTCAATTTTTTCAGGCCCCAATATAAGCTTTCCTTACTTCATCATTGGCTAATAACTCACTTGCTCTCCCTTGAACGACAATTTCCCCATTTTCAAAAACATATCCTTTATCTGCAATGCTGAGGGCAGCATTCGCGTTTTGTTCAGCAAGCAGGACCGTGATTCCTTCGCGGTTTATTTCTTCAATGACTTGAAACATTTGTTCGACAATAAGTGGAGCGAGTCCCACCGAAGGCTCATCAAGCATCAATAATTTCGGTTTCGACATCAAGGCCCTTCCAATTGCGAGCATTTGCTGTTGGCCGCCGCTCAGGCTTCCCGCTTCATCATGATGCTTTTCTTTTAAAATCGGGAATAAGTGATAGACGTATTCCAAGGAATCCTTGATCTCCGCTTTCTTTTTTCGATGCACATAAGCACCCATCCTCAGATTTTCCAGGACAGTCATCTGTGGAAACAGTTTACGTCCTTCGGCACACTGAACTATTCCTTCCTGAACATTCTTATCCGGGGCACGGCCCCCTATGGGCATGCCCCGAAAATGAATTTCCCCCTTGGACAGCTTACTGATTCCGCTTATGGAACGAAAAGTCGTGCTTTTTCCTGCCCCATTAGCTCCTAACAAAACAACGATCTCTCCCTTGGCAACTTCTATATTCACATG
This sequence comes from Peribacillus sp. V2I11, assembly GCF_030817135.1. Taxonomy (NCBI): domain Bacteria; kingdom Bacillati; phylum Bacillota; class Bacilli; order Caryophanales; family Bacillaceae; genus Peribacillus; species Peribacillus sp. V2I11. The sequence goes on from NZ_JAUSYW010000001.1 coordinate 5,394,536, forward strand.
TTTTATCGCAGTGAAACTCCCATAATTCACGGCGACATCGGTTAACTTAAGCACTGGCACTACCTCCCAAATAGGCTTTAATCACCGCTTCATTTCCGCGGATTTCCTTAGGTGTGCCCTCGGCAATTTTTTCTCCGTAATTGAGGACCATGATGTGATCCGCCAAGTTCATGATCATATGCATTTTGTGTTCGATTAAACAAACGGTCAGTCCCGATCGATTTAATTTTTTAATCAGTTCTGTCAAGCCTTCCGTTTCATCCGGGTTGATTCCTGCAGCAGGTTCATCAAGAAAGATAATTTCCGGTTCCGTTGCAAGGGCAATGGCAATGGCTGTCCGTTTCTTTTCCTCCTGCGAAATGCTGGAGACCATTCTGTCAGCCGATTGCGTCAATCCAACTATTTCAAGCACCTCCATGGCCTTATCCCTGCATGCCACTTCCTCGCGTTTTAAACGTTTTGTCCTTAAAATCGCATCCACCAAATTGGATTTGGTTCGCAGCCTATGTCCGACAATGACATTATCCAACACGGTCGATTGATCAAAAAGGCTTGTCGTTTGAAAAGTTCTTGAAATTCCAAGCCCCGCTATTTCATTGGCAGGAAGTTTGGTGATATCAATCCCTTTAAAATGGACCATCCCTGAAGTTGGTCGATGAAAGCCACTGATCAAGTTGAAAAAAGTGGATTTCCCTGCACCATTTGGTCCGATAATTGCATTGATTCTACCTTTTTCAATCGTAAAATCCACATTATTGACGGCCGCCAATCCACCAAACCGCTTCGTCAAATTCTTTGTTTCGATAAGCAATGTCATCCCTCCTCCGCTTTTATGTGCATTTCGTTTCTCATCCCGGACAGCTCATTATCTTTTCGCTTTCTTTGCCAATCAAAGAAGGCCCCTGCGATTCCTCGCGGATAAAAGATGATGATCACCGTAAGCAATGGCCCAAATATCAACATTCGATATTCTTGAAGGAATTGCAGATTCTGCGAAAGGATTACTAACAGTAATGTTCCAACCAACGGACCTGAAAGTGTCCCGATTCCACCAACCAATAAATACATCAATAGATCGAACATTATGGCTGTTGATCCGATATCAGGTCCTATGAAACGTATGAATGACGCATACAAGGCACCTGCCAGACCTGCAAAAAATGTAGAGAGGACAAATGCTGTTAACTTATTCTTCATTGTGGATATACCTATCGTTTGTGCTAGGTCCTCGCTGTTTCTTATGGCCATATACGTCCTGCCGGTCAATGAGCGGATAATTCGATACACGATTAAAATCACTGCAAGCAGGAAAAGGAGGACTAGATAATATTGGGATGCTGCCGTATCGAACGAGATCGGGCCTATATTCCCAGGAGCAGGGATACCGATCAATCCCCTAACCCCCTCTGTAAGACCCTCCCATTTATCGATGACCAGATATATGATGTAACCCACACATAGGGTATAAATCGCGAAAAAGTGTTCCTTTGTCCTCAGCGCGATCAATCCGATTAAAAACCCAATTGCACATGTGATTAAACATGCACATACAAGTGCCAGCCAAAAGTTCATTCCCGCTTTTACCGTCAGCAGCCCAAGTGAATAGGCTCCAATGGCAAAAAATCCAGCATGGGCAAGCGAAAGATATCCAGTATAGCCTGATAATAAATTGATTCCATAAACAGCTATCGCCCAGATGAACGAAAGTGTCAGCATATGAAGATAATAGTCGTTTTGCGCGATAATGGGGAATGAAAAGGCAAAGATGATAAGAGCAATAATCGCATTTCTTTTCGTAAATATCCTCACGCTACCTCTCCCCCTTGGCAAAAAGACCTGTTGGTTTCACTGTTAATATTACGACTAAAAGAATGAATGCTATGATGTCTTTATAATCATTTGAAATATAAGTTGCGCCCAGGCTCTCACTGAAACCTAGAATATATCCGCCTACGATCGCCCCCGGGATGCTCCCCATACCGCCCAATATGATAATGACGAATGCTTTTAGGATGACTAAATGCCCCATGCCGGGAAAAACAAGGTTAATCGGTGATGCAAGGGATGAAGCGATGGCAGCTAATCCACCCGATATCATGAAGGTAAGCATTGCTACTTTATTAATGTTGATTCCCACTAATGACGCACCTTCACGACTTTGGGACATCGCTATTATCGTTGAACCGGTATAAGTTTTCTTTAGGAAAAGGTAAAGTAAAACCATCACTGCGATAGCTGACACGATGATCAATAATCGCTGAAGTGTGAACGTCAGACCCATGATATTGACCACTTGGCCGTATGGAGAAGTCATTGTATGGAAGTCGGCACCCCAGACAAATTGGGCAAAAGCTTCAAGAAAAAGGAGAATTCCGATTGCGGCGATCTTATCGTGCAATGGAGGTGCCTCCCTTAACAGGCGGAACACGAAACGTTCCAAAAGGACTCCCAACAAACCAACAACGATAATGGATACGAACATGGCAATCCAGTAATTGACCCCATATAATGTCATCATTGACAACGTGATATATCCGCCCAACATATATAGGGCACCGTGGGCAAAGTTCGGGATATGCAAAATTCCATATACTAGCGTCAATCCCAAGGCAACAAGACTATATACGCTGCCAATCGTCAAACCATTAAAAAGCTGCTGGATCAAAATTTCCATTTACTTCCTCCTTGAAAATTATTGAACTTCACTTTGCTGTTTATTCCCTGGCTCACAATCCTGTCCATATTTGAAACTGCGACGAAAAACACTTTCAATTATTTCCTCACAGGCTCAACCTCTCGGGAGGAACAGTAATTTAGTCGATCAATTAAATAAGAACTGTTTGTTTTATGTCCCTATATTCTCCGCCTAAAGATATGGCTTGGGTGTAGCGTCTTAATCCCCGGTTTTTTGTTAGCGCTTTCATTTCTAATGACCTAGCCAAACTCTTCTACACTTCCAGGATCCTGCATATTTCCTATACGGTACAAAAGGAGTTGTTTGGTATGATGATTTACCAAGCAGGGAACCAATCTTGTTCCTCTTTTCTTGCCCCAGTCCTATACCATGATGCTGCAAGTTCTTCCACATATTGTTTCTATTGATGATAAGCAATCACTCGTTAAGAATTCTGTTTAAACCATGATTAGGGATAGCCATCTTCTGTATAACGGCTCATCCCTGGGTAACCGAATATTCCCTTCAACCCTCTCACCTCGCACTTTCTACAAAATCATTATTTCCTATATTGAATGCAAGTGGCGTGCCACAAATAACACACCGTCCCACCGCCTATTTTCCAGCAGGATGAATTCATTATTGAATTGTAAAAAATATAAAAATGGGTTCCATATGGAATGTCCGTCATTCACTTTTGACTGAAAAAATCATTTCTGAATTAATTAAAATATTTGATTTAACATAAGTTACAATGGACTAATAAAGACATTAGCAAAAGTAAGGGGGATCACCAATAAACGGTAATCCCCCTTACTTACCTATTCTTTTCCACTGACCTTTAATCGATATTTTTTAAGTTTCCTCACTATTGTTGCCTGACTGGAATCAAGGGCTTCTGCGATTTCATATGTAGTTTGGTATGTTTGAGCCGCTTTCGTCAAGATTTCCTTTTCGGCTCTTTCCACCGCTTCTTTTAAAGTTAGGGTAGCATTGAGGTTCGGCTGATTCCGATTTTCCGGCTGATATTCTTCCGGAAGGTCATTAATCGATAATATTTGATTATCCGTCAACACGACGAGCCTTTCCACTATATTAATCAATTCACGGACATTTCCTGGCCAATCATGTTGATAAAAATATTCCTTTAACCTCGAATCTATTTCTTTTGAAAATTTATATTGTTCATTTGCCTTTGTTAAAAATAAGTCAGTCAATGCCAAGATATCCTCTCTTCTTTCCCTTAGAGGAGGAATCGTAATCGGAATGACATTCAGCCTATAAAAGAGGTCTTCACGAAAATCACCCGATTTGACCATTTCCGATAGATTTCGGTTTGTGGCTGCTATTATGCGAACATCGATTTTCTTTGGCTTTGTCCCTCCGATTCTTTGAATCTCCCTTTCCTGAAGGGCCCGAAGCAGCTTCACTTGAAGTTGCAGGGGAAGCTCACCGATTTCATCCAAGAATAAGATACCACTCTCTGCCAGCTCAAACATCCCTGGTTTGCCTTTTTGATTGGCTCCGGTAAATGCCCCTCCTTCATATCCAAAGAGCTCGGATTCCAATAAATCAGCGGGAATTGCCCCACAATTTATTTTGATGAAATCTCCTTTTTTAGATCGGATGCTCCGATTATAAATATTGCGGGCAAGCACATCCTTTCCAACACCCGTTTCTCCCAGAATGAGTACGGTCGCATCAATATCCGATATTCTTTCAGCAATCTCATAAATCATTTTCATTTTATCGCTGACAAATACGACTCCATCCTTGCTTGTTATCTTCCGCAGTTTTTCAATTTCCTGCTTATATTGATTATTCAGTTCATTAACTTTGGTCAACTCATGCATCAGTTCATTTAAATCAGATAAATCCCTTATATTAGTGACGACTTGCACTATTTCCCCTTCTGCATTAAAAACGGGACTTCCTGTAATCAATGTTTCTTTTCCAGCAAAATTATCCTGTACGACTGATACCGTTCGTCTCAGCTTCACTACCTTATGCGTCACCGAAGCATTCAAGATGCCGCGTTTAATCAATTGGTCCACCGATTTGCCGATATAATACTCTTTTGGTATGCCAGTGATCCGTTCTATTGCCGAATTGGTATAAAGCGTGATTCCATCTTGATCGGTGATGTATATCCCATCATAGGAATTTTCGATAATGGCATCCAGTGCTCGATTCAATTTATCCGATTCATGAGCATCAATCAATAAATCGTCCAAAAATTGTGTTTCACTGCCTATATATAGAATATTGTCAGTATCCATTTGTTTTATTAATAAAAATAAATACCGTTTATCATGCAGCCTTGCAGCAGCAAGCCTTTTATTATCGAGAAATTGCCACTCATCGAATTGTTCGGTTAGTGCATTATTACCATTCTGACTTAATAATTGATTAAAATAGTTGCCCCAATCCTTTATCCGATTTGCAGAATCCACGACTAGTGCAGGAAAGGTCCACTCTTTGAGCAAATTAATCTGAGAATCCTGTTTCACTTGATTCATTACTATTCACCGCCGCAAAAAGAATTCTTTTTAAGTACAATTCTGGATAAATTTCGAAACTCCTTTAAAATTGTCGAATTTCGCTCCTAAAAAAAGTAGTGATGAAATAATTTTCATCACTACAGACTTTAGACAAATTAAAAGAAGATCAGTTTGCCTACAGTTTTTTTCCTTGAAAAAATTCGAGTTGATTTCAGAAATCCGCTCCCTTTCCGCCGACTTTCTGCCAATCCGCATCAAAGCAAGCGTCTGTGGGGTCTTGGCTAGCCAATTATTCGGCAGGAGTGTCGCGAATTTCTTCATCTAGTGAGGGTTTCATAGAACAGTTCATGGGATGAGACCATCAGTAAGTCTTAAAAATAACCTCTCCACTGATCGCTTCCTTACCTGACTGGTTAGTGGCCGCTACATTGAAAAAATATCTATTCCCCGTTTTTTCTTTTAGATCCGCATGAAGAGTTATGACATCATTCAAGAAAACCATACCTTTGAAACGAATCTTGTATTCTTCGATAAATCCAATTTCATAAAGATTACTGAAAAGCTTCGCGAGGTTTCCCATCGTCCACATTCCATGTGCGATGATACCGGGAAGACCAGCATTTTTTGCTTCCTCATCAATCGTATGAATGGGATTGAAATCACCTGATGCGCCGGCATATTTAATGAGGTCCAATCGCGTTACAGGTGCAAGCTCGATTGAATGTAACGAGTCACCAATATGAAGTTCGGTTAATGTCGTCACTTACTCATCACCATCCTTCTGATCGTTTCATTTATAATGACAAGCTGTTCAGCAGTGAAGACAAGTTCCCCATTTGCATCCGTACCATAATTTTTAAAGGCTAGAAATCCCATTTCCCCTTGTTTCCCTTTTTTCTCATAATAGTCTTTCACTTCCGTATAACAGGTGATTTGTTCCCCTACCTTCAGCGGCCTGTTATAGCGATATATCTGCTCACCGTGAATCAACCCTTTATTCGGGAGATTTAAGCTTTCAATCGTCCCAAAATCAAAGACCCTTGGAAAAGTTGGTGGAGCGATATTCGTTCCGTACCTTGATTGCCTGCCTATTTCTTCATCAATGAAAATCGGGTGGGGATCACCAATCGATAATGCGAATTTTTTAACGGCTCCCCGTTCAACTATATTTTTAACGGGGGTGGATCGTTTTCCAATACTTTCGTTGAACATAACATCCCGCCTTTTCCCTTAATTTTTTGGACCGCCCGCAACATATAAAACCTGCCCACTAATGAATGAGGATGCTTCTTCGGCGAAGAATGCAACAGCATGAGCAATATCACTTGGCAAACCGCTTCTGGCAACAGGAATACTGTTTGCCCTATCCTGGATGAATTGCTCAAAACTCACTCCCACCCGCCTAGCTGTTTCTTTCGTCATTTCGGTTTCGATAAAACCTGGTGCGACCGAATTAGCCGTTATCCCATATTTTCCAAGTTCAATCGCTAGTGTTTTTGTTAACCCTTGAAGCCCAGCTTTAGCGGCTGAATAATTAGCCTGCCCGCGGTTCCCGAGAGCCGAAGTGGATGATATATTGATGATTCTTCCGTATTTATTTACCACCATATACTTCTGGGCGGCACGTACTGCATTGAAAGTACCTTTTAAATGCACATCCATTACCGTCTGCCAATCTGAATCGGTCATTTTAAAAAGCAGATTATCTCGGATGACCCCAGCATTATTCACGAGAATATCAAGCGATCCGAATGTGTCGGCTATTTCTTTTATGGATGCCTCCACCTCTTCGGAATTGACCACATTGGCTACTTTGGTGAAAATGGTATAACCCTTATCCCTTAATTCATTTCCAGTTGATGTCAAAACCTCTTCGTTGATATCGATAATCGCTACGTTTGCGCCTTCACTGGCAAATAGTTCGACGATCGCCCGGCCAATCCCTCTGCTTCCACCTGTAACTAAAGCCGTTTTTCCTGAAAATCTCCCTGTCATAATCGTTTCCTCCTAATCTATTATAAGAATTGTCCTAATTTAACATGCCCCTTAATCAAATTTCGGGAAATGATCAAACGCTGTATTTCATCCGTACCATCATAAATCCTCCAAAGCCTAGCCTCGCGGTACCAACGTTCGATGGGAAGCTCCTTCGTATAGCCCATGCCACCGTGTATCTGCAATACGCGATCTACGACCCGATTCCCCATATTGGCTCCATAGAGTTTAGCCATTGAAGCTAAATGGCGATTGTCTTCTCCATTATCAAGTGTAAAGGCCGCATTCAATACAAGCCATCTTGCAGCTTCGATCTCTACAGCCGAATCAGCTATCTGCCATTGAATGGCCTGGCGCTCAGCGATCGGTTTACCGAATGTGACTCGTTCTTTAGCGTATTCTATAGCCATTTGCAGCAATCTTTCTGCAGAACCGACAGCGCGTGCGCCCACGATCCATCTTGCAAAACCAATCCATTCCAAGCCTAGTTTATAACCGCCATGCACTTCCCCTAAGATGTTTTCTTCGTGTACCCTGACATTATCAAAAACTAAACCGGCCGGTCCCCATTCTCCCATCGTATTGATATACTCTGATCTCCAGCCCATATCACGGTCGACAATGAAACAGGTTACCCCTTCCGTTCCGGTTGCTTGATGACGTTCTTTGTCGGTTACAGCAATGACCATGACGAAATCGGCATCATTTCCTCCTGTAATGAAAGTTTTTTCACCGTTAAGCACCCATTCGTTTCCTTCTTTTACTGCCGTCATTTTAATATTTCTCGTATCGGACCCAGCCCCCGGCTCCGTCATGGCAAAACAGGACTTTTTCTCACCATTAATCGTAGGGATCAGATATTTCTGTTTCTGTTCTTCATTTGCATAATAAAGTATGTTATCAGCCGAACCTCCAAAGCTGAAAGGTACAAACGTTTTTGATACTTCCATCAAGACAATTGCCATCATAAGCTGCCCTAAGTCTGCCCCGCCAAATTCCTCCGGAGTATTGATGCCCCAAAACCCAGCATTTTTTGCTTTTTCCTGTAAATCTTTCAATGTCCCCTCTGGTAAACTGGGTTTTCCTTCCATTTCATTGCGAAGCACTTCATTTTCCAAGGGAATCAATTCATTTTCCACGAATTTGCGTATTGTTTTTTGTACCATTTTTTGTTCATCTGATAGTCGTAAATCCATTTTAACCCCTCCGCTTTCCAATTAGACTAGTTTTGATATTTTCTCTTCAATTGTCCGGTAATGATATTTTTTTGGATTTCTGACGTGCCTTCATATATTCTAGTGATTCGGGCATCCCGATAGAAACGTTCAACTGGATAATCCTTCATGTATCCCATCCCGCCATGAATCTGAACGGCCTTATCAGCGACACGATTATATACTTCCGAACCATACAACTTAAGCATTGCCGCTTCTTTAATGATTTTTTCTTTCTGATCGACCATCCATGCAACCCGGTATGTGAATGAACGAAGTGCTTCTATTTCCATTGCCATCTCGGCAATCATATGGGATACGGCTTGATGATCAATGATCGGGACATTGAATTGTTCACGTTCTGTGGCATATTTAGTAGATAGTTCGAGCAGATATTGACAGGACCCCAAATTACGTGCAGCAAGGCCTGCCCGGCCATTTGCAAGTATCTTCAAAGCATTTACATACCCTTGGCCGACGTCCCCCAGTACATTTTCAGCCGGAACTTCGCAATCTTCAAAAACCAATTCGGCCGAATGTGAGCCTCGAAGACCCATTTTCCTTTCCAGGCTACCAACTTTAAAACCCGGAAAATCCTTTTCTACTATGAATGAGGTGATTCCTTTCGCCCCTTTATCTTTGTCCGTTACGGCCATAACTGTAAAAATATCTGCTACATCTGCATTCGTTATATAATGCTTAGTCCCATTTAGAATATATTTATCGCCATTTTTCACAGCCGTCATTTTGAGATTCGTAGCATGGGACTCCGCTGCAGGTTCAGTTAAAGCAAAAGCGCCAATTCTATTACCGCTTGCCATATCTGGTAGATACTTTTCCTTTTGCATTTCATTGCCCATTTCAACTATCCCTACCGTCCCTATACCGGTGTGAGCACCAATCAGAGTGGTATATCCATTATGTGTTTTGCCGATTTCCTCATATAAAGCACATTTTCCCACCATCCCGATTCCGAGCCCGCCATACCTTTCCGGGATACTAAGTCCGAATAGCCCGATTTCCTTCGACAAATTTATAATGGATTCCGGGATTTGATCTTCATCCTCTATCTGCATGGAAAATGGATCGATTTGCTCTTCGATAAACTGGCGTATATTTTCTTTTAATAGCAGGATGTCTTCATCTAAGCGAAAGTCCATTTGTATTCCCCTTTATCTGCGAATTGGTTGTTAACGCTTTCATATTTTATCCGAATAAGCGATATGTTTTTCTTGAAGCTTGCGTTTTAAGATTTTACCGACCGCGGTCTTCGGAAGTTCACTTTCAAATGTGATTGCTTTTGGAACTTTAAAGGCAGAAAGCTGCTTTCGGCAATAATCCTTCAACTCGCTTTCAGTTATCCTTTGACTTGGTTTTAGAACTACCGCTGCATGTACCGTTTCTCCGCGATAATGATCGGGAACGCCAAAGACGGCAGCTTCCAGAACCTTAGGATGGCTATATAGAATATCTTCAATTTCAATTGGATAAATATTGAATCCGCCTGCGATGATCATCTCTTTCTTCCGTCCCACAATGTAAAAGAAGCCATCTTCATCCATCATGGCAATATCACCGGTATGCAGCCATCCGTTTTGAATCGTCTGCCGCGTCTCTTCAGGCATGCCCCAATAACCTTTCATTACCTGTGGACCCTTTATGACCAATTCACCAGGTGTATCAACCAAGAGGGCTGGCTCTCCTGTAATACTGTCAATTATGGCGGCATCGGTATTTTGTATAGGAATACCGATACTTCCTGGTTTTTGAAGGCCGCTAACTGGATTCCGATGCGTGACTGGTGACGCCTCGGACAGACCATAGCCCTCTGCAATCTTTGTTCCACTCAATTCGTTAAACCTTGACAATACATTCAATGGCAATGGTGACGAACCCGAAACGCAAGATTTCAATGTATGCAAATCAAATGGATGGGACTGGTAATATTGTAATAAAGCAATATACATCGTCGGGACCCCCGGAAAAATAGTCGGTTTAATATCATTGATTAAATCGACGATCTCCGTCACTTCAAACCGGGATACAAGAATTAATTCCCCGCCATTATAAAACGTCAGGTTCATCCCTGAAGTCATGCCGTAAACATGAAATAATGGGGAAACGCCAAGTACCCTTTCCTTCCCCTTTTGAGTATTGATTCTTGAAGTGGCTGCACTTTGCAGCGTATTGGCTACGATATTACGATGGGTTAGCATCGCCCCTTTAGAACGCCCTGTCGTTCCTCCTGTATATTGGAGGACGGCGACATCTTCGGCAGGTTCAATCTCCACTGTGAAATCTCCCTCTGTTACTGATAGCAGCTTTTTTGTCATTTCACATTTGCCCTTTTCCAGCGACACGCCCAACACCTTTTCAACATCGGTTTCAGCTATAACGGCTTCGACTATTGGCAATAAATCGTCTAGCACAATGATGTGCCTTGCACCTGAATCTTTCAGGACATGTATTAATTCGTTCGCCTTATACATTGGATTGATTTGAACAACAATGGCCCCATTCAAAAGAGTTCCAAAAAACCCAATTGGATATTGGGGACAATTAGGAAGCATAAGAGCCACACGATCTCCCTTTCTGATACCTTCATCAGCAAGCAAGCGGGCACATCTTTTCACTAACTTCCCCAACTCTGAATATGTATACCTTTGCTCCATGAACGTAACCGCTGTTTTATCCGAATATTGTTCGACTGATTGATAAAATAGTTCTGTCAAAGACATTTCAGGAATATCAATCTCTATTGGATTTCCTTTCGGGATATGCTTTTTCCAAGGTCTATCCATTGGTCCTCCCCTTTCTTCATTCAAAAAAATAAAGAAGTCATACTAACAATATGCAAGGAGTGTGCCAAAAATAAATCGTTATATTACGTTGATTCAATTAATGGTAAAATTCAAAATTGAATTATTTGCTGTACTCTTAATAATATTAGGTTCATAATACTAGGATTTAAATTTGACTCAATAAGTCATTTTTGAATTGAGAGATTGCTTTTGTAAAACGACTCAACTTGTAGCTCGAGGCATGTGGGGATTATTTTCTTGAAGGATATAACTGGTCATTTATAGAAAAATAAAACGGGATGCTGATCAAGATCAGCATCCCGTTCAAAAAATGATTCACTGCTCTATGGCGGAGTCATCTTCCAATGATATTTTCCATAATTCTTTCGCTTTTCCACTAACCGTTTCATCAAAAACAAATGATCCATTCGTATATCGATCATGATTTTTTAATGAAGCGGCATGAATCGTTTCAATGGTTCCCTTTTCAGAAAGAATGAATAAACTGTCGGTTTTGTTAATAATATCGAAACCAATGACCCTATGAGGATTCGATTTCAATTCCCTCAAGACCACGACACCGCGTTTTGCCCGGCTTGTTTTTTCAAACTCGGTTAATTTCATTTTCTTTATGGCCCCGCGCTGTGTAACGATAAAGATCGACTCCTTACTATCCTTGGCCAAAACCTTTCCGCCAATGACATAGTCATCTTCTTTCAAATTAATCCCTTTGACTCCTGCTGCCCGGACACCGACAACACTTACTTCTTCTTCATCAAACCATAAACCATATCCATTATGAGTGACTAGGAAAAGGTCAACCTGTCCATCGGTTTGATGGACATCGACCAGTTCATCGTCACCTTTTAAATTTACACCAACCAGCGGTTTTGAATGACGCTGGGCTTTATAGGAAGCTAATTCTGTCTTTTTCACCATACCATTTTTCGTGATGAACACTAAGAATTCAGGCATGGTAAAATCTTTGATTGGAATCGCTTTTATGATTTGTTCTTCCCTGTCGATTGGAATGATGTTCGCGATATGCTGACCGGTTTCCTTCCAGCGAATATCAGGAAGCTGATGAACTGGACAATAGAGGTAGTTCCCTTTGGATGTGAACAGCAACAGGACATCTGTTGTATTCATCTCCAGCCTCTGGAGCAGGCGATCGGAATCCTTCATGCCAAAATCAAGACCGCCTGATGCAGCATAAGATCGTAACGATGTCCGTTTGACATAGCCTTCTTTCGTCACGGTCACCATCACATCTTCACTCGCAATCAAGACTTCAAGATTGATTTTGATTTCTTCAATTTCTTTTTCAATTTTGGAACGGCGTCCGTCATCAAAGCCCTTTTTAATGAATCGAAGTTCTTTTTTAATGACTTGAAGAAGAACTTTTTCACTGCCAAGAATCTTTGTCAATTCCTCAATTTTGTTCTTCAATTCCGCTGCCTCTGCTTCAAGTGCCGTAATATCCGTATTTGTCAGCCTATATAACTGCAAGGAGACAATGGCTTCAGCTTGCGCTTCTGTAAAAGCGAAATTAGCAATGAGGTTATCTTTAGCATTCCGTTTGTCTTTAGATGCCCGGATGACAGCGATGACTTCATCTAATATGGACAAAGCCTTCACTAAACCATCGACGATATGTGCCCTGTCATGAGCTTTTTGCAGCTCATAACGTGAACGGTTCACGATTACCTCTTTACGGTGTTCGATATATGCATCGAGCATTTTTGGCAGGCTCATCAATGTTGGCCGTTTTTTATAAATCGCGACCATATTGAAATTGTATGCAATTTGAAGATCGGAATTTTTGTATAAATAATGCAGGACTCCATTTGCATCTGCTTCTTTTTTCAGTTCAATGACAATGCGCAGTCCTGTCCGGTCGGTTTCATCCCTTACTTCGGCGATACCTTCCACTTTCCGGTCAAGGCGGAACTCATCCATTTTCTTAACAAGGTTTGCTTTATTGACTTCATATGGGATTTCAGTGATGACGATTTGCTGTTTGCCGCCCCGAATCGTTTCCACTTCCGCCAACCCGCGAATGATTATTTTCCCTTTACCTGTTTCATAGGCCTTACGAATGCCTTCAATTCCTTGAATGATACCGCCAGTAGGAAAGTCCGGCCCTTTAATGACCGTCATTAAATCAGCGACTGACGATTCCGGCTTATCGATTCGCATAATGGCAGCATCAATGACTTCACCTAGTTGATGTGGCGGGATCTCAGTGGCATAGCCGGCTGAAATTCCTGTAGAGCCGTTTACAAGCAGGTTAGGGAACATTGCAGGCAATACAATGGGTTCTTCTGACGTATCATCAAAGTTCGGTACAAAATCGACCGTCCTTTTTTCAATATCCCTCAGCATCTCCGAGGCGATCGATGAAAGCCTTGCTTCCGTATAACGCATCGCAGCAGGCGGATCACCATCAATACTACCATTGTTTCCGTGCATTTGGACCATGACCTTCCGCAGTTTCCAGTCTTGGCTCATCCGAACCATTGCCTCATAAACGGATGAATCTCCGTGAGGGTGATAGTTACCAATTACATTACCGACAGTTTTAGCGGATTTCCTAAATCCTTTTTCCTGAGTATTTCCTTCGACATGCATCGCATACAATATCCTGCGCTGTACCGGTTTTAAACCGTCCCTTGCATCGGGTAGTGCCCGATCTTGGATAATATATTTACTATAACGCCCGAAACGGTCACCAATTACCTCTTCAAGCGGCAAATCTCGAAATGTTTCTTCAAATACCATCGTTATTGACCTCCTCTTCAATCGACATATTTTCATTATCTAAAATATTCGATTCCTCTTCGAGACCAAAAGCGACATTGGCTTCAATCCACTTACGACGTGGTTCAACCTTATCTCCCATCAACGTTGTCACACGTCTTTCCGCACGGGCACCGTCATCGATCTTCACACGTATCAATGTCCTTGTTTCCGGGTTCATGGTGGTATCCCATAATTGATCGGCATTCATCTCACCCAGCCCTTTATAGCGCTGAATCATATAGCCTTTCCCCACCTTGTCTATCGCTCCCTGAAGTTCCTCGTCGCTCCAAGCATATTCAATGACTTCTTTCTTTCCGGTCCCTTTACTCACTTTATATAAAGGGGGCAAGGCAATGTAAACCTTTCCTGACTCTATTAACGGCTTCATGTAGCGATAAAAGAAAGTCAGCAGCAGCACTTGGATATGGGCCCCATCCGTATCGGCATCTGTCATGATAATCACTTTATCATAGTTTGTGTCCGGCGTATTGAACTCCGCCCCGACACCTCCGCCGATGGCATGGATGATCGTATTTATTTCCTCGTTTTTAAAAATATCCGCTAGTTTTGCCTTTTCCGTATTGATAACTTTACCCCGTAATGGCAGTACTGCTTGGAAACGGCGATCGCGCCCTTGTTTAGCGGATCCCCCAGCAGAGTCCCCTTCTACAAGATACAATTCATTCCGTTCGGGATTTTTCGATTGAGCCGGTGTTAATTTCCCAGAAAGTATGGCATCGGATTTTTTCCGTTTCTTCCCGCTCCTTGCGTCTTCACGCGCTTTGCGCGCCGCTTCCCTTGCTTGGAAAGCTTTAATCGCTTTTTTAACCAATAGCGTACTCGTGGTCGGGTCTTCTTCAAAAAAGTAGGCTAAGTGCTCTGATACGATGGAATCGACTGCAGAACGGGCTTCACTGGTTCCAAGCTTGCTCTTGGTTTGTCCTTCGAATTGAAGAAGTTCTTCAGGGATACGTACAGAAATGATTGAAGACAAGCCTTCACGTATATCGGTACCTTCGAGGTTTTTATCTTTTTCCTTCAATAGCCCCATTTTTCTGGCATAATCATTAAATGCCCTTGTCATGGCCGTTTTTGCGCCAATCTCATGGGTGCCTCCGTCTTTCGTTCTAACGTTATTTACAAAGCTTAAAATATTTTCTGAATAACCATCATTGAATTGAAAGGCGAGATCTACTTCTATCCCATTTTGTTCCCCTTCCAAGCTGACTACACTATGAAGGGTCTCTTTTTCTTCATTCAAGTAATCCACAAACGCTTCAATTCCATTTTCATAGTGAAAAGTTTCGTTATGGTCGTTACGTTCATCCGTCAATTCTATCTTCATGCCTTTTAAAAGAAAAGCTGATTCGCGAAGACGCTCACATAGGATATCATAATTAAAAGTCGTCACCGAAAATATTTTCGGATCCGGCTTGAAGTGGATTTTGGTCCCAGCTTGATTGGTTTTACCGATTTTCTCCAGAGTGGTTTCTGGCTTTCCGCCATTGAAAAAACGTTGTTCGTAAATGAATCCGTCCCTTTTTATCGTCACGACAAGCCATTCAGACAATGCGTTAACGACCGAAGCACCGACTCCATGAAGTCCTCCACTCGTTTTATATCCGCCTTGTCCAAATTTACCTCCAGCATGAAGAATCGTCAAAATGACTTCAGGCGTCGGTTTACCCAATTTATGCATGCCAATAGGCATTCCACGCCCTTTATCTGACACACTTACACTGTTATCTTTATGTATTTTCACACTAATTTGGTCTCCATATCCAGCCAAAGCCTCATCTACGGAGTTATCTACAATCTCGTACACTAAATGATGAAGTCCGCGTGCATCAGTACTGCCGATATACATACCGGGACGTTTTCTGACCGCTTCGAGTCCTTCCAGTACCTGAATTGCATCATCATTGTACTCGATTGTTTTTACTTTCTTTGCCACAGAAATTCCCCTTTCCTTACTAAACACAATTTCCGGGCCAAATCATACTGCAATGAAATGACTCACTAGCTTAACAAATACATTCATACGTTAATATCATATAAAAAGTATAATACTTTCACGAACAAAGAACAAGTGTTCTATTTTTTTCGTCCCTTTTATTAGCGTTAGCACCTTTGATTGGAACATGAAAACGTATCATAGCTACCATTCTAATTGTAGCGGTAAATTTTCATTTGGCAAATATACTTTTATTATTTTAATCAAATTATGCCTTAATGGCTTAAATTTGCCCGACCGCTCAATCCCCGCTATGGCTGCATTTTAGTTTTTCTCCGGGTTGAGATACAGCGATACCTAAAAAAAAGAGCGGAAGTTCCGCTCTTCATTTTACTTAGTAAGGGCGTGTTCGACTTTTATGCATCGATTCATGATGACAGTATATCCTTTTTCTTTCAAAAAATTATAGGCTTCTTCATTTTCCACCCCTAGCTGCGCCCAAAAGATATCTGCATCGATTTCTGCAAATTCCTTGGCTATCTCCGGAAGGAACTCTGAACGGCGGAAAACATTGACGATATCGACGTGCCCTTCAATATCTTTCAGGGCTTTAACTGCCTTGACACCCAGCACTTCAGATACAGCAGGGTTTACCGGGATGATTTCATAACCGCTTTCCTGCATGGCCTTAGATACCATATAAGAAGTGCGTTCAGGGTTATTAGATAAACCAACGACAGCGATGCGCTTCGATTTTTTCAACATCTTTCCCATTTCTTCTCTGGTTGGATTTTCTATCATGCTTTTCAATCCCCTTTATAATAAAATGTAATATTTGAATAAAGAGTATTCCTTAACAAGGGTATTTTACAGAGAATAGCTGTTTATTACCATGATTAAGAAAAACCATTATACAAGAAAGAATAAGTTTCGAAAAGGCTGACTCACTTAACTGCCTTTATGTTCATACAGACTACCACGTATTGGAACAATTTATACAAGGAGGCATCCTTCATTTATATTTACGAAAATAAAGAAGCCTAAACCTTTCACCCTTCATGAACTTAACGTATATCAAAAGATGCAAGTTCATCAAGGAAAATTCATTTTTTCAGTGGATTTTTTTTGGACAGCCGTACCATTTTGTCACGAAAATGTTACAATAAGAGAAACAAAACAGGTATTTTAAGGCTGTTTTTAGCTATTTCTACACGTTTATTTTTGAAAAAGGGAACAATCGCCCCTTAAACGTGTTAAAAAAAAAGATTTTTCTTTAAAGAAAGGGTAATAGAATGCTTACATTTATCACTATACTGGCTGCCTACCTGATCGGTTCGATTCCTTCCGGTTTAATAATTGGTAAAACCTTTTACAAAATCGACATCCGGGAGCATGGCAGTAAAAACCTAGGCGGGACAAATACCTTCAGGACACTTGGTGTCAAGGCAGGGCTTACCGTTACTATCATGGATATACTTAAGGGTACCCTAGCAACTTTTCTGCCGTATATGCTAGGCGTGGAAATGCATTTATTGCTAGCCGGAGTTTTTGCGGTCATCGGTCATATGTTTCCCATTTTCGCAAACTTTCGGGGCGGTAAAGCTGTGGCAACTTCTGCTGGTGTCATTCTTGCATATGAACCATTATTTTTTGTTTTTGCCGTTATCATATTCTTCATATCCTTATACATATCCAAATATGTCTCGCTTTCTTCCATGATTGCTTGTCTACTTGCTCTCATCTATAGTTTAGTGTTTCATACTGGTGATTTGCCGCTCATTATTGTAATCGGTATATTAACTATCTTCATTTTTTACCGGCATCGCGCAAACATCAAGCGGATTATCGATAAAACTGAACCGAAAGTAAAGTGGTTGTAAGAACATGCGCATATCCAAGTGAAAGTAGGCCCGAATGCATGGGCCTATTTTTCCATTCTACAATTCATTTGCCGAGTTATTCAGGATACCTGCATGCCTCGAAACCTTTTCGGAGCGTCTCCGATTTCCTGGATGATTGACACTAATCCCTGAATTGTCATTTCCATTTCTGTAGAATCCGTTATATTCCCTTTGATAACTTTGATTATTCCATTAAAGGAGTTTTCTGTTAACTCCGATTCTTTCTCGCCAGCTGGAACCACTTCCTTGACCCTTAGGACAGAATCAACCACATCTTTCATATATTCATTTGATGTTTGCACGATTGCATCCATTTCAGCTATCGACTTTTTAGTCTATTCAGCAAGTTTCCTGACCTCATTCGAAACAACCGCAAATCCATTACCATGTTCACTGCACGTGCTGCATCGATGGCTGAGTTCAATGATAGTAACTTTGTCTGGTCGGCTATTCCCTGTACAAGCTTAACAAACTCGGTAATGCTAAAGAAGGATTGGTTTTAATAAAACAATCTTTTCATCAACATTTTTCATGAAAATAACAAGGTTTTGTATCTTTTCCGTTAAGATTTGCATAAGATTCTGCCCCTCTTCAGCCAATGTTTTTGAACGAAGTGATTGTTCAGCGCGCGTTGCGATCTGCGTGTTGACATATTGCCCGTATTCTATAATTTGCTTAACGGAAGCCTCCGTTTCTTCACTTTATTTCAGGAATTCTTCACTAATTAACGAGATTTTCCTTCTCACTTCCTCTTTTATTTCCTTATAATGATTTTCCCTAGCTTTTAAATTTTCCAATTCATATGCCTCAAGGACTAACAACTGTTCGAGATTGAGTATTTTTCCTATCGCTGATATTAATGCCCTCTGCTCTTCTTGATCCTGCTTTGTTCAAAGACAATTCTTTGCAAGTAATTCTCTACATTATGAAAACCGGATGAATACCACCAGGGCTGTAAAATCCAATTCGATAATGAGTCTTCGCCACCTTCGTCCGCAATTCAACTAAATCATCGTCAATCACTCCATTGAATAAAGATAGCATATGAGTAATTAACGTTTTCCTCAATTTTCCCACTGTGCTGTGCTCCGTGATTATCCCTTTCAATTCAGGAACCTGCAGAATTGTACCTGAGGCTCGATAGCCTCTCTAAAAGCATGAATCATCTTTAAATCATCGATTCGGTTAAATCGATGATATTCACCTGAAGTTTCACCTGTTCACTGCTTACATCCAATATGCCATCTGTTTCATTTGCTTTTTGTAACCAGATTGCTTTTTCCTGCTTCGCTTTTATGAAAATCCCCATTTCCCACTCTCCCTGATTTTGTATTCACGATAATACGAACCCAAGATATTCCATCAATTCGTCATGAGTCTTTATATCCATTTATGAAAATAATACGGACCCCATATAAAATAAACGATTCTTTTGAACTAATCATTTTTTATTTTGGCCTCATTGCAATTCTTTTGTAAAGGTAAAAGGCGCTAGAATATGTCTATCTACATTACCTTCCACTCAAAAGAAAATTATGGGTTTAGTTTAATGGAGAAATGGTCAAGTAAGGATTGAATAATTGGAGTACAGAGGCTACACTGGAACTAGCTATTAAATATCGATAGGAGATAGTTCCATGAAGCCATTGCAAATATCACCGGAAACCGCATTAAAGTTATCCAAGTCACTAAACTTGCCTTTAGAGCAAATCATGCATATGCCTACACCCGTCTTGCTGAGAAAGCTTGCCGAGGCTGAAGCAAAAGAAAAAGAAAATACAAAATAGCTGCAGGAATCTGCAGCTATTTTTGCTCATATGTGTGCGAAACGACCTTACGGATTACGTCTTGAAAGGCGTTCCATTCTTCCCATTGATCTTGAAACTGAGCAATACCCACTTTTATCGCATAATAATATTTTCTTTTCGGCCCTTCTATGGAATCCTGCCAGTAACTATTTAAATACTCTTTCTCTTCCAGCCTTTTTAAAGCTGGATATAACATGCCTTCTTTGTAAATAACCATCACTTAACTGTTTGAGCGTTCGATCATCTCATACCCATACCTATCCTTTTGAGCCAATAATGAAAGCAACACCATTCCGTACTCCCTTTTAACAGCTCCGTTTTCCGCAAATCAGCATCCCCCTCTTTAAGGAAATAAATAAGATGGCATTTCGTTTTATCATCATAATATATAATTTTTCAGAATCTTGCCTACCCCATCAAGTACCAATATTCCGAATATTCTTTACCGCTTTGTAATATTTAGCTTAGGAATCAAAATAGGCAAAAAAACCGCACATGGGCGGTTTTCAATTGGTGAAAGTCAATTCTTTTGCAAAATCAGGCAACGGCTTCTTTTTGACTGATATTAAACGTTCATTTTCATAGGTACAGGCAAATTCCAGTGGTGGTTCATCCTGTAATATATCTTTTAGATAATACTTTATGTTGGACACAACTTCATTTGCCTCCATAACCCATTGATATGGCTTCCAGGCAAGTTCCCCTTCATCACAGGAAGAAAGCACGCCACCTGCATCTTCAGCTCGGTAAACATACATTCCTTCCACCCGTTTGATTCCATGTCACAATCCCTCGAAAGGCCAACCCCTTTACCTTCAATCCAGTTTCTTCCATATTTTCGCGTTCCATCGATTCATCGATGGTTTCACCTTGTTCTATTTTCCCGCCTATTCCATTCCATTTATGCCTATTGGGATTCTTTTGGCGAAATAGCATCAACACTTCATTTTCGTTGGATTTTTTTCGGGTTATGAAACAAATATTATATATAATATCCATGGTTGTTTCCTTTCTTAAACGCACATTATTCGCATCTACTTCATAATTACTTTATACTTAAATAACGAACCTTTAGGAAGGAGCATTAGTATGAAACTGACCATTTCCGATCAAGCAGCTAAGTGGTATATTGATGAGCTGGGGCTTCAAGAAGGCACTCATTTGCGCTTTTACGTAAGATATGGCGGGCATAGTACCGTCCAAAGCGGCTTTTCATTAGGTATCATGCAAGAAGAACCTGAAACTGCAGCAGCCATAACCACTATGAATGAGATTACTTTTTATGTAGAAGAAAAGGATTTATGGTACTTTGATGGTCACGATTTACTTATTACTTTTAATGAAAAACTGACTGAACCTGAATTTCACTACGAAAAGAGTGCTTGACCCATGCAGCAGCGGTGTAAACTGCTGTTTTTTCTTGTTCAATCGAGCAGGCGCTCTTTAATATCTTCCGCCCTAAGAATTTCCGCTTGCTTATCCCCTAAAAGATCGAAATGAGAATAGCCATCCTTCCTGTGATGAATCCACTCTTTTTTAAGCCCGTATTTCTTACCCCACTCCGATAAACGCCGTAAATCATTACACCCCACTTTTGTAACCGTCTTGCAACCGGGAAATCGGTCATCCAGCCAATAATGAGTTAAAAAAGCTATTTGGCCTTGATCGATTTTCTGCTTCCAGGCTACTAAGTCTAGCCGTTTAATACCAAAAGCCATTTCTTATTCACCTCAATGATTGTAATTAAACCAATTCATCCTGCTTTTTATTTTTCTCATAGGCCTCATGCCATTCAGGATACATCCGTTTAATGGATATCGGGCGGAAGCTCTCCTTTTTAACGCAAACGTGGGAAGAATGACCTGTAGCCGCCACTTCATTTTTTCCATTAACGATTTCATACCCATAAACGACCCGTAAGCCGTCATATTTTTCAATCCAGGTTTTAACTTTTACCTTATCACCATATCTAACAGGGGTTTTATACGAAGCCTGAATATCCATAACAGGTGAAAGGATGCCATCCGCTTCCATATCCGCATAATAAAATCCTAAATCATTTATCAATTTTGTCCTGCCTAGTTCCATCCATATAAAATAATTCGCATGGTATACAACTCCCATTTGATCTGTCTCTGCATACCGCACTTCAATTTCATTTTCAGCTATGAACATTTTGTTTCCCCACTTTCATTTCTATTGCATTAAACATTTTACCATATCAATTGTGCAAATTTCCTTTAAGCTGTCTTAATTGACTGCTTCCCTGCCATGATCCCTAAAAAAAAGGAGAAAGAGTTTCTCGCCTCTTTCTCCCCTTTACCTAGTTGGTTAAATATTATCGTTACTATAACCGCTTTCCCGTGCTTCTTGCTCATCTTGCATTTCTTCCTTCATTCCATCAATGCTCTTTCTTCTTCGGTCATTTTTGGCCTTAATTGCCTCTTTTTCCGCCCCTGAAGAGAATGATAACGTTTCATTTGCCGCGATTATGTTTTCTTCTGTATTTTGAATTGCATCCTGAATTTTTTCAACATTATCCAAACGGTTATCCTGATTGTGTTTATATGAGCCCATTAATTTCACCTCATGTTATTTTGTTTACATAATATTATTACGATTTCTTAATTAAATCCCTTGATTACTCACCTTTAGTTTGAATGACTTGAGGATGTTTCCCTGATTTGTCCTGCATTTTCTTCCCGTTATTGCCACCCGCTGCTATTGGTTGTGTCCCTATATGGCTCGGTCTAAAGTGTTTGGAATCTTTTTTGGGATTACCCATTCTATCGCCTCCTCCTCTTATCATGGATAAAAAAGACGAAATTCATGAATGCCAGTTTTTGAAAAAAGTCATGAAAAAAGAGCCAGCGCTTTGAAGGAACCTTCATGGCACTGGCTCTTTTGAAAAAATCCTTTGCAAAACCTATTCAGCCTTTTGCATATGTTTTTTTTCAAGACGTTCCTCAAGTCTTTCCATTTGTTTAACGTCCATCAATAATTCCTTTTTGTTTTCTTTAATTAATTCTTCAAATGTCCTTTTTCTTTTTTTCATGCTTTTCACCTACTTATTTTTAATATACTATTCAGTATTGCCAAATTAACGTAAAATTATGACTATATGGTGTTCATTCCTAAAATTGTCATAATTATCAGATTTTTAACCTGATAAAATTACATTACTCCACTCTCTATACTTTAACCCTTTTTTCATTAACATTAACCATAATTTTTTAAATTTTTTGATTTTTCCATTAAATTATGACAACTTTGTTAACATACAATAAAACGGAACCTTATGAAGGTTCCGTCAGACTGTAGTCAAATTTCGGAGAAAAGTCAATTTACCTACAATTTTTGTTCTAAAAATACGTTCCCGTTTGTTTTCAGAACTCCACTCCCTTTCCGCCGACTGTCTGCCAAGCCGCATCAAAGCAAGCGTCTCCGGGGTCTCGACTAGCCAGTTATTCGGCAGGAGTGTCGCGAATTTCTTCAATACCGATGAAACTTCATAAAGGTTCCCCTACTGCATACTATTTATATTTCGTTCCATATCTTTTAGTTGCATGGCTGAAATTACCTTATTCCTGATAATGCCTTCTTTGTCAATGAAGTAAGTTGTTGGTATGCTAAGAATCTTGTAGCGCTCATTCACTGGATTTTCTGCACTTTGACTGTCCAGCGGAATGGTAAAAGTAATTCCATTATCGTCTACAAAGGATTGTACATCATTTTCCGGGTCAATATTGACAGCAAGTACGACGACATCATCACCCGCTTGCTGTGTATATTTTTCCATATCCGGCATTTCCTTCTTGCAAGGCGGACACCATGTTGCCCAAAAATTCAGCATTACCTTTTTACCCTTATAATCAGATAATTCAACTTGTTTCCCATCCAAAGTTTTCAGGGAGAAATTCGGTGCTTTAGCTCCAATTTTCAATCCGCCTAAAGCATCTTTTTCGTCATTTTTCTTTGATTCATTATCCATAGCCTGCACGATCGCTACTGTAATAAGTGACAGTAAGGCCACCGAAGCAATAATTTTTTTAAGCATACTCGTCCTCCTAGTCCCATTACAATAAAAATATTAGTCCATTTCCAGAAATAGAACAACTTCCCTATTCCATCTTAACAATAAAAGGACCTCCGGAAAAGTGTATTTCCTTTAAATCATATCATGATATCACTTTGTTTCATAAACTTGACACAAAAAAAAGCGGTAAACCTGACAAGTAGGTTTACCGCTTCCTAAAAGCTGAAATTAGCCTTTTAATTTATTACGTAATACCATTTGAAGGATACCACCGTGACGGTAGTAGTCGATTTCGATTTCTGAATCGAAACGAACAAGTACATCAAATTCTTTTACGTTTCCAGCTTCGTCAGTAGCTGTAACTGTTACGATATCACGCGGTTTAACTGTTTCGTCGATTTTAACTGCGATCGCTTCTTTACCAGTCAATCCAAGTGTTTCAGCGTTTTCGCCTTCTTTGAATTGAAGTGGAAGAACACCCATTAATGCAAGGTTAGAACGGTGAATACGTTCAAAGCTTTCAGCGATGACTGTTTTGATGCCAAGAAGGTTAGTACCTTTTGCAGCCCAGTCACGAGAGCTTCCCATACCATAGTCTTTACCAGCGATGACTGCAAGACCTGTTCCATCAGCTTTGTATTTCATACAAGCATCATAGATAGCCATTACATCGCCTGTTGGCCAGTAAGTTGTGTATCCACCTTCTGTACCTGGAGCAACTTGGTTACGGATACGGATGTTTGCGAACGTTCCGCGCATCATGGCTTCATGGTTACCACGACGAGAACCGTAAGAGTTAAAGTCACGCGGTTTCACACCGTTTTCACGAAGGTAGATACCAGCTGGTGTATCTTTACCGATTGCACCTGCAGGAGAAATGTGGTCAGTTGTTACTGAGTCACCGAATTTACCTACTACGCGCAAACCAGAAAGTGGGTTAACTGAACCTGGTTCTGGTGATAATCCTTCAAAGAATGGAGGATTTTGAATATATGTTGATTTTGAATCGAAAGCATAAATTGCTTCGTTGCTTGTTTGGATTTCATTCCAACGTTTGTTATCGTTGAATACTGTTTCGTATTCTTTACGGAATAATTCCGGTGTAACTGTTGCTTTAACAGCAGCGTTAACTTCTTCTTGTGATGGCCAGATATCAGCAAGATATACATCGTTACCATCTTTGTCTTTACCAAGTGAATCATTGTTAAGATCGAAGTCCACAGTACCAGCAAGTGCATATGCAACAACCAAAGTTGGAGAAGCAAGATAGTTTGCTTTCACTAGTGGATGAATACGACCTTCAAAGTTTCGGTTACCAGAAAGTACTGAAGTTACTAGAAGATCCGCTTCAGCAACTGCTGCTTCGATTTCGTCCGCTAATGGACCTGAGTTACCGATACATGTTGTACAGCCGTAACCAACTACGTTGAATCCTAATTGATCAAGGTATGGTTGAAGACCTGCATCACGAAGGTAACCAGTAACAACTTTAGAACCTGGTGCCAATGATGTTTTTACATAATCCGGAACAGTCAAGCCTTTTTCAACTGCTTTTTTAGCAATAAGACCTGCTCCAAGCATTACGTACGGGTTAGAAGTGTTCGTACAGCTTGTGATTGCAGCAATTGCAATCGCACCTGTTTTCATTACCGTTTCTTTACCATCAGCAAATTTAACAGTTACTTCTTTATCCAATTCAGAATTGTCCATGCCAAAACCTTGGTTGCCCATAGGTGCATTGATAGCATCATGGAAAGATTGTTTCATTTGAGAAAGTGGAATCAAATCTTGCGGGCGTTTAGGGCCTGAAAGGTTTGGTTCAATTGCTGAAAGGTCGATTTCCACAACATCATTGTATGCTGGATCTTCGTTTTCAGGAGAGTAGAACAGTCCATTTTCTTTACAGTATGATTCAACCACTTTAATTTGATTTTCATCACGGCCTGTTAAGCGCATGTAATCGATCGCTTCTGCATCAACAGGGAAGAAACCAACTGTAGCACCGTATTCAGGAGCCATGTTAGCGATTGTTGCACGGTCAGCAAGTGGAAGGTATCCTACTCCTGGGCCGTAGAACTCAACAAATTTTCCAACTACGCCGTGTGCACGAAGAACTTGTGTAACTTTCAATGCAAGGTCAGTAGCTGTTGTACCTTTAGGAAGTTGGCCAGTCAGTTTAACACCAACCACTTTTGGAACCGGGAAGTAAGAAGGCTGTCCAAGCATGCCTGCTTCTGCTTCGATACCGCCGACACCCCAACCAAGAACACCAATACCGTTGATCATTGTAGTATGTGAATCTGTACCGAAAACAGAATCAGGGAATACTTCGAAGTCGCCGTTTGGAGTTTCAACTGCATGAACCACGTTCGCAAGGTACTCTAGGTTAACTTGGTGAACGATACCAGTTGCCGGTGGAACTGCACGATAGTTGTTGAATGATTTTTGAGCCCAGCTTAGGAACTGGTAACGCTCTGCATTACGTTCGAATTCAAGATCCATATTGGCATCAAGGGAATCCATTGTACCTGCCTTATCAACTTGTACAGAGTGGTCAATTACAAGGTCAACCGGGATTTCCGGGTTGATTTTGTCAGGATCTCCACCAAGTGCTGCGAAAGCATTACGTAAAGAAGCTAAATCAACAACAACTGGAACACCAGTGAAATCTTGTAGGATTACACGAGATGGCTTGAACGGAACATCTATATCTTGTTGCTCGCTTGTTCCCCATTTAGCAAGGTTCGCAACGTGTTCTTTTGTGATGACTCTTCCGTCTACTTGGCGAAGTACCGCTTCAAGTAATACTTTAATGGAATATGGAAGGCGTGATACTTGGCCGTCCCCTGCTTTTTCAATAGCGTCTAGGCTGTAGTAGTTGTAGCGTTTCCCTTCAATTTCAAAGGACTTACGCGCTTGGTATACGTCATTTTTCGTCATGAATATTACCCCCTATTAAACTGTCAGAACATATTCTGCACATAAAAGTAAAACCTGGTTCACTGAAACCATGTTTACCATAAATATAAGTAAAAAAGTTAGTTTGTCGAATTTTCTCTCTCTTCTCCCACCCTAACTCTTCCTTCAACTTAATACTAATATAGAAATGAGTATAAGTAAATAACAAGAAAGTTATTGTTTTTGATAAGTTTCTCTTATAGAAAAAAATCCCCACATATTAAAGTGCATTTAGGAAGCCTTGCTGATATGCATTTTATTGAAAATACCCCTATTTGCGGCCTGATAAATTATTCCAGCAAAACATATTAGTACTTCATACATAATCATTCGACATTATCGCATTCTATGGGTGGAGGTGTCGAAATGACAAAACAAAAGGCAAATCATGTTATACCAGGTATGAATGCTGCAAAAGCGCAAGGTAATGGAGCTGGTTACAATGATGAACTGGGAAATGAGCCGCCATTATCTGAAATGCAAAGGCAAAATAATAAAAAAAGAAAGAAAAACCAATGATTTCCCTCATTTCTAGGCGTTAAATAGGATAGGCTTTTTGAAATGGCAGTTGTACTGCATTTTTCAAAAAGCCTATTCCATTCTAAAATCAGGAACGCACAAGTAAAACGGGCAAAACTCACGAGTAAAGCGCATGAATTCACGATAGAACTGTCACTCAATAGTCCTCTGAATTGACCTCATTGACGATTGCCTGAATATCCTGTTCGAATTTTTTCAATTGTTCTTTCTGATGTTCGGAAGCGGTGATTAAAGCAGATTGTATTTGCTGATAGGCCTCGTTCACTTCCTGCTTCACATGTTTCAATTCCGTTCCGTAATCCGGTGCGTTCTTTTCAATGGATGAGTATACATCAAATACCTGTTGATAACTTTGCTGGGCTTCCTGGAAAGTCCTTCGCTTATCTTGTTTATCCTGCATTTGGGTTCAGCTCCTTAATTAGTGTCCATCCATAGGATGTACGAGGTTTGCAAATATATGTATGTGAATAAAATTTCACGGACTGATTATCTTAAGAGATAGGAGGGATCGCACATGAACAAAAACGATGGTAAAGATATTCGAAAAAATGCTCCTAAAGGAAATAATCCAGGTCAACCTGCACCGTTAAGCGGTTCTCATAAGGTGAAAAACAGACAGCACTCCCGTCAGAAGCATAATAGCAGTCATGATATGTAAGCTGCTTAAATAATCGTTCCACAACAAAGCGGTGCCGCCCTGAAAAGGCAGACACCGCTTTCGTTTTTTATTTGTAAAGCAAATAAGTCACATGAAGAATGTTAGATACCTTCCTATTATATGGGCATCTTTTTTGGCACTTCTTTCACGAGTTTAAACATTTCAAGTCCGTGCCATTCCATTTTTCAATACAGTTCAGCCAAAATATCGATGATATAACGTTTTTGCTTCTGCAATATCCTTTGTTCCATGAATCAACGCCCGCCCATCTTTAAAAACGACCAACCGATGGGTTCCGATAGTAAATGAAAGTAAATAAGGATTCCTAACAACCTTACCACCTTGTGAGAGAAGATTGTTTTCGAGCTCCGCTAAGTCTCTTTCAAGATTCCACGCCGGCCGAATCTGGACAGAATCCCTTCCGCATAAAACGGCTGTCTTTGTTCGATTTGAATAGGAGAGGTGGGGATACGTTCGATTTGACCCACATGACAAACAAGTATCTTTTTTTAATTGAGCTACATTTATCGATGAATGTTCATTTTTCCAAAGATCAAATGAAACGATTTTGTTTCTTAATGATTCATAATCTTCTACAAGAATTTTTAATGCTTCCGCCATTTGATGGGCAACGACCGTTTGAACAGCAGGGCTGATGATTCCCGCCGTATCACATGTCAGTCCACCCATTGGAACTGTTTCCAGCAAACAATTCAAACATGGGGTCACCTCTGGGATCACCGTGTAACTTATCCCATAACTCCCAACACAGGCCCCGTAAATCCAGGGTATTTTATATTTTTGCGCAGTATCATTAATAAGCATCCTGGTATCGAAATTATCAGTGGCATCCAATATTAAATCCACGCCTTCAACTAGCTTTGCCAGTTCATCAACCGAAACATCCGCCACATGCGATTTTACGATAACGTCCGAATTTAGCGCATTCAAACGATTCTTAGCTGCCACTGCTTTCGGTATTCTTTTTAGTGCATCTTCTTCACAATACAGTTGTTGTCTTTGAAGGTTGCTCCACTCTACATAATCTCTGTCCACAATGGTGAGTTTCCCAATTCCTGCTCGTACAAGGCCTTCAGCACTTCCCGTACCAAGAGCACCCGCTCCAATCACCAAAACGTGTTTTTTGCGAATTTTCAATTGCCCTTCTTCCCCTATAGGGCCAAAAAGTTCTTGACGTGAATAACGTTCATTCATCCAATGCTCAATCCTTCAACTGGGCTGCTTGCTATCGCGTAATCATTTTTTTCGATTCTCCCTGCTTCATACCCTAATCGACCTGCCTCAATGGCAAGTTTCATTGCTCTCGCCATTTTGACTGGGTCTTTTGCTCCGGAAACAGCAGTGTTAAGCAATACGCCATCCGCCCCTAATTCCATGGCGATTGCCGCATCAGAGGGCGTTCCAATCCCTGCATCAACAATTACTGGAACCTCTGATTGTTCCATGATGAATCGTAAGTTCAGTGGGTTTATAATGCCTTGACCAGAGCCAATTGGTGAAGCTCCAGGCATGATTGCATGGCACCCCACTTCTTCCAGGCGTTTAGCGAGCAACACATCATCCGAAGTATAGGGTAATACGGTGAATCCCAGTTTCACTAATTCTTCAGCAGCCTTCAATGTTTCAATCGGATCAGGCAGCAGTGTTTTTTGACAGCCAATGACTTCTACCTTAATCATGTCACATAAGCCAGATGCCTTTGCAAGATGGGCTATGCGGACTGCTTCTTTGGCTGTTTTAGCTCCTGCTGTATTGGGAAGGAGCGTGTATTTTTTCAAATCAAGCTTTTCTAAAAAATTGGGCTGACTGGCTTCAAAAATGTTCATTCTCCGGACCGCAAATGTTAATATTTCCGTCTCCGAAACCTCCACTGATTGCTTCTGAACATCGAAGTTTGGATATTTTCCAGTACCTAATAATAATCTTGAAGAAAATTCATAAGAACCAATCTTTAACATATCATCCGCCTCCTACAAAATGTACAATCTCTACCTTGTCTCCATTAGACAAAAGTGTTTCACTTAGACTTTCTTTTGCTAATATTTCATCATTCAATTCAACAATCACTACTTTTTGATGTAAATTAAAGTGTTGCAAAAGCCCTGTAACTGTTGATTCATCAGCAGGAATCTGTATTTTTTCCCCGTTAATAATCAATTCCAATTCATCCACCTCCATTAAGAAAAAAGGGTCTGTATCGAACGATCCAACCGAAAAGCTGACCATTCGGGATTTGTCTTCCGTTCTACAATATCCGCTATAAGTACACCTGTAATCGGAGAAAGCAGGATGCCATTCCTGAAGTGCCCCGTTGCAATGAAAAGTCCTTTGCATGCTGGATGTTCACCAAAGTACGGCAAGCCGTCCCCAGTTTGGGGGCGTATACCTGCCCATGTCTTTTCCAATTCGGTTCCTTTAATCGCCGGAAGCAATTGCGTTGCCTTTTGTATTAACGTAGAAATCCCTTCAAGACTTACCTTTTGATCGAAAGTGTTCGCTTTAACCGTTGCCCCGACAATGATTCTTCCGCCAACTTTGGGCACAAGATAGCATCCATGTGAGAAGATTGTCTTTTCAAGCAAAGGACGATCGGTCAGGACGGAAAAGCACTCTCCCTTTACAGGATAACTGTCGAGTCTAATCCCTGATTTTTCAAGGAGGAAAGTACTCCAAGCCCCACCTGCTACGATGACATTTTCACTTGAAAATCTACCTATGTTCGTAAGCACTCCCGTTACACATCCGTTTTCCATAACTAAATCGGAGACATGAACAAATTCCTTTATATCTACACCAAGGGCAGCTGCAGATTCAGTAAAAGCGAGCGACAGCCTAGTGGCTGAAACTTGTCCATCCTTCGGAATGTACATGGCTCCCTTAATCTCATCCGATAGAAGCGGTTCCGTTTTCCTTATTTCGGCGGTCGATAGCCATTCGGCCTCAAGTCCCGCATCTTGCTGGACTCTGGTCAAGTTCTTTAACTCGGCTACCTGATCATTCGTTAGCGCCACCTTAAACATGCCCTTGTTCACTAATTCGATATCTATTCCACTTATGTCTTTTAATTCTTCCGACAGTGCAGGAAACATCCCCCTGCTTCGGCTTGCCAATGTAAAAAGCGGGTTATCAGCATCTAACTCGGCTTGTGCCCCTAACATCCCGGCTGCAGCACTGGATGCTTTACTGGCAAGTCTATCTTTTTCCAATAAAAGGACCTTTTTACCTCGTTTGGCTAATTGAAAAGCAATGGATCCACCGATTACTCCTCCCCCAACAATGATTGCATCATATATGGAATTCATCTTATGTCTCCTTTCCCAAAGCCTTCGAATATTCTTTAACGGCTCTAATCGGATTTTTAGCTTCAAGCACCCCTGACATGACGGCAATTCCACGTGCCCCCGCATCCAGCACGACTTGGCAATTGAAAGGTGTTATTCCACCTATGGCAATTATTGGTAGATTGATATTTCTTGTGATTGCATGAAGCTCCTCAACTCCCTTAGGAGGAAGGCCGATTTTTGAATCCGTTTCAAAAACATGTCCATAAATCGCGTAATTGGCCCCTTTGCTGAATGCGGCTTTCGCTTCATCCATGGAATGGATCGAACAGCCAACATTCAACCCTGGAATAACTCCTTTTACGACTCCCGCATCTAAACTATGAAAAGCCAATTGAACACCAAATACTTTGTGTACCCAGGCTACATCCACCCTGTCATTAATGATGATCTTAGACAGCGGAATCTTTTTATCATGTAATAGGGTCACTGCTCGATAGAGTTCCGATGCACTCATATGCTTTTCCCTTAGATAAAAGAAATCAACATGTTCCTGAATGTTTGAGGCGATTTCCACAAACTTTTCAATTGGCTGTTTCCCAGTAGAAATAATATGCAATTCATGTGCATTCATACTAAGAACCCCTAACTAGTAAAGTTACAATCTCATAAAATTAAATGGATACTAACGGGAATTGAATCGATAGGTAAAAGCCGGCCAACAGCAGGATGATAAAATACAGAATGAAACCATGGTCCATTTTTGAAAAACCAAATTCATAATAGTATGTTCGATCCCGAGTGTCTGTAAATCGCTTTGCCTCCATCGCAACCGCGATTCGGTGAGCACGTCTGATGCTTCCGGATAACAACGGGATGGAATAGGCTTTCATTTTAAAATATACCGATCTTATCCCTTTTCCCCTTTCGAAACCGCGTACCTTCATCGCGTTTCGTATCGTTTGGAACTCCTCCATCATGATGGGAATCAGCCTTAATGCCGCCATGAAACTATAGGCATATTTCGGTTTAAGCTTAACTTGCTGCATTAACGAATAAAACAAGTTCACTGGTCTAGTCGTTAAGGAAAAAGTTAAACCAAGGGCCGCAAAGAACAAAGCTCGAAAGCCTACAAGTAATCCCCTCATGAAACTTTCCTCCGTAATCGATATTAGGCCCCACTCAAACCAAAGCGTCTCGCCTTGCCCGAATAATATCATTGCGGAAGAGGTGGATATAAAAATGAAACAAAAGGGAATCGACAAAAGTAAGATGCGTTTTATCGAATGCCCGGTAAAAAACAAAAATAAAAGTAATACGCCAATGGTGATATTCATCATATAATTCAGGTCATGAATGAATAACGCCACGATGCATAACACAATCAGTACACCAAGTTTAAGGCTTGGATTAATTCTATGGAGCCATGTTTCTGCATTTGAAACATTCATCTACATGACACTCCTTTTATAGTGATAAAACTTTGTTCTCCAAAAATCCGGCTTGCGCGATGTTCTCATCACTTATTACGTCTCCGTCCTTAACCGTCCAGATCCTTGTTGCAAAGTTTTTTGAAATATGATCGTCATGAGTTACCATGATCACTGTTATTCCGCGCCTTCGATATTCCTCAAACCATTCCAGTAATGCAAAGGTATTTTTCGAATCTTGGCCAAAGGTTGGCTCATCCAGGAGTATGATTTTTTTGTCTATTACGATTGAGGCGGCTACGCTTAAGCGACGCTTTTGACCCATTGATAATTGAAACGGATGTTTATCCCGATGTGCCTCCAGGCGGAACACTTTAAGCAATGAGCGGACTCTCTCATCTATTTCTTGTTGCGGCCTTTTGTCAATTCGCAATGAATAAGCAATCTCTTCATATACAGTATTTGCAACGAACTGAAACTCAGGATTTTGAAAGACAAACGTCATATGATCCGAAATTGGATTTTTCACGCCTTTAATGGGGGTCCCCATTAATTCATACTTACCATTCGTTTTTATGAACTGCATCAGTGCATGCAAAAGAGTACTCTTCCCCGCGCCATTTTCTCCCCTGATTACAATCCATTCCCCTGAATGGACCTTCAGCTCTTCAACCTTGATTTTTTCCTCTTTATTCCGAAAACCTCTAAATCCTTGCACATCCATAAGGGGTAAACCATCTGTAAATTGGAGTTCCCGAATGGGTGCATTCTCATGTATATATTCATCCCAAACACCAGGGAACCAAATTCCATGTTCTTTCATTTCATTTTTATATAGTGAAAGAATGGTGTCTCTTGGACCATCAGCTATGATTTGACCTTCACCGTTAAAAAGAACGATTCGTTCGATGAATTCTAAAACATGGTCAATTTTATGCTCGACGATAATAACCGTTTTGTCTCGTCCGACTTCCTTCAACAAGTCCCAGATTTCTTTTGTCCCTTCCGGATCAAGCATGGCGGTTGGTTCATCTAAAAATAGCACTTCTGGTTCAAGGGCTAATACTGAAGCGATTGCCAGACGCTGTTTCATCCCGCCTGATAATGTTTCTATACTTGTATGGCCTAGGTTCAATCCTACATTACGGATATGATTTTGGATCTTCTCTTCCATTTCTTCTTTAGGGACGGAAAGATTCTCAAGGACGAAGGCAATTTCCTCATCGGCAAATGGCATGCAAAACTGACTATCAGGGTCTTGAAAAACATATCCCCATGATGAAGGGCATTTCAATTCCTCCGCTTTCATCGGGACTTCGAAGGAATTCGGAATCAATCCGCTTAACACTTGCAAAAGAGTGGACTTACCACATCCTGATGGTCCCAACAATAGCACTTTTTCTCCTTTATCAAACGATATGGATAGGTCCTTGAATATCAAAGATTCATCACCGGGAAATTTCATTCTTAACTTCTCAACAGAAACGATTCGTTCCATGGCCCTCAACCTCTACTTTTGATCCAGTTCTGCATAATCTTTACTTGAAACCGGACGAACAAGATTAGTTACTCCTGTTGCTTCCAGTACTTTAACTAAATAATAGGCAGTCACACCTGCAAAGAATATGGAACCCACAAACCTGGCTATCATGAATAACGATAAATTCCAAAGAGAGAGAGCACCTATTTCCCCATAAGCAAAATCCATGATGATTGATGCCAGGCAGGAAGCAATCGCAGCTAAAACGGCTACCGACATATTGAATTTTTTATATTTGAACGCCATGAACACCAGTTCCGCGAACAAACCTTGGACCACCCCATATAACAGTACGGTCAGCCCCCATGGTGAACCTAGAAAGAATTCTCCGGAAGCTGCAGCTATCTCTGCCAAAAGTGCCACACCCGGTTTCCGTAAAATTAAAAAGGCGACGGGGCCAGCTATAAACCACATTCCATAAATAAGTTGATCCAGATGTAATCCTAATGGTTTAACGGAATAATAAATCGAACCCCAAAGGATATAAACGATTCCAAATGCTACCGCAATCACGATCGTGACTAATATATCGGTTAATTTCAATCCTTTTTTCATTGTTTCATTCTCCTTTATACTTCTAGTGTTTCCTTATGCACAGGCCATGTCTCTAAACGATAAGCCATTTCCCAAAATGAGTATTCATATTGGCTGCTAAGGATGAAATGCTCTTTCATTCTCTCCTTATCCTCGTCTGTTACTTTTTCAGCAATCTCATCAAGCCTCGCAATTTGTTCTTCCACCAAAGTGCGGAACCACTCTCCTCCGTAAGCCGCTATCCATTCTTGATAAATCGGCTCTTCGGGTAAGCACCCTTGCAGCTTTTCACCTATTTCATAATACAGCCAGTAACACGGCAAGATAGCTGCAATAACATCCCCTAAATGTCCAGAATAAGCCGCACGGTACATATGGGAAGTATAAGCATAAGCAGTCGGGGCAGGTTTAAAATTTTCCCTTTCTTCTTTTGTGATGCCTAATCTCTCAGAAAAATTCTCATGAAGCTTCAACTCCGCTTCATATGTTCCTTGTGCGTGGCCGGCAAGCCTGCTTGTTGTATGTAAATCTGTAGCTTTGACTGCTCCTAAAGCTTGAACTCTAGCAAAATGAGATAAATAATAGGCATCTTGCATGACATAAAAACGAAAACACTCCAATGGCAAAGTGCCATCTCCTATCCCTGCAACAAACGGGTGATTAAAACTAGCTTCCCAAATGTGATCGACTTCCTGACGAATTTCCTCTGAAAACTTCATGTCCATTACCTCCAAATTGTATTTTTTAAAGGATGATACGGGATAAAAACCTTTTAACACCTCTTTTTTTGCAAACAAAAAACCACTTTCTTTAACGTAAAGAAAGTGGTTGTACTTGAAATAATACAGAAACGTATTGTTCCAGACCCCCACTTCCCTACGCTGGTATAAACCAGATCAGGTTCTAAGGGTCTTAAAGTCATACTTTAATCTCAGCTTCTCCGGTAAAATCAACTTTTACCTATAAAGCACCCCTAGTGGTACAAATTGTATATTAAATTCATTTCATTTGCCTTTATATTAACACGATTAATCCAATTGTCAAACGTATTAGAAAAAGTTTTCATGATTTATGGTTATGGTTACTAACCTTTCAATCTTGCATTACCACCTTACCATGATCGCTTAAACCATTGTTAATCCACCATTTACGGAAAGAGTTTGCCCCGTAATATACCCTGCATCTTCCGAAACGAAATAGGCAACAGCACTGGCAATATCCTCTGGTTGTGCTAGCCGGCGGAATGGAATCGCTTTTTCCAAGGCTCCTGCTATACCTTCATTATAAGAGCCTATTTCTTGAAATAGGGGCGTATCAGCAGGACCTGGCGCAATACAATTGATGTTGAGTTTGTGACGTGCCATTTCTCTTGCTATCGTTTTTGTGAAGGCAATCACCCCTCCCTTAGCAGCCGAATAAACTGCCTCTCCACTTGATCCGACTCTAGCTGCATCGGATGCAATATTTACTACCTTTCCGTAACCGTTTTCAATCATAAGAGGTAAAATTTCCTTGCAAGTATGGATCTGCCCAAGTAAATTAATATCGATAATCCTTTTCCAAGTGCTGGGATTACTTTTTAAAAATGGTTCCACCTTATCCCACCCTGCATTATTAACCAATATATCTATTCTATGAAAATGCTTCACTGATTCTTCAACGGCTTTTTTAACACTTTCTAATTTCGTTACATCACAATGGACCGCTCTGGCTTCAAAACCCGACTTTTCGATTATAGAAACCGTTTCCTCTGCATTTTTAAGATTAATATCAGCCACGATGATGTTAAAATTACGAGAAGCCAATTTTTTTGCAATCTCTCTGCCAATTCCACTTCCGGCACCTGTGATAAATGCCATTCTTTTATTCATCATATTCCCCTCCACTTTCACCATTTAGTCAATATGGATTATAAACTGCTTAAATATTGTCGATTATCTTTTCATTTATCATTTCCCGGAGCCGGAATTTCTGGATTTTCCCGCTAGCCGTTCGAGGAAAGTCATCCATTATCTCAAGAAATTCAGGCCAATATTGTTTGGCCAAACCCTTTTCCGAGAGAAATTCCTGCATGGAATCCATCGTTATCGGGCTCTTCCCCGTTTTCATGCTGATACATGCACAGGCTTTTTCCTGAAGACGGGAATCTGGTACCGCAATAACCTGAGCGCTAGAAATATCCGGGTGTTCATACAATACATTTTCTACATAAGCGACTGGAATATTTTCACCGCCACGTATGATTATGTCTTTGTTTCTTCCAGAAATCCGGATATATCCGTCTTCATCAATGAATCCTCGATCACCGGTAATGAACCATCCGTCATTATACTCTACTAAAGTATCATCGATCCGTTTAAAATAGCCGACAAAAAGAGCCGGACCCCTTACTAATAAAGAGCCTTCTATATTCGGGGCACAGATCTCCCCTTTAAAATCCACTACCTTTAGCTCCATTCCCGGAAACGGAATTCCGTCGGTATTCGTCAGTTTTTCTTCTGGATCTTCAAGTCTCGTCAAGGTTACCAAGCCATCTTCCGTTTGCCCCCATCCTGACAATATCTTGAACGGTACTTTTTTCACGGCTTCCTTTACTAAATGCCTGGGGATCGGGGCACCTAAAGCTACGAAGACTCGTAGCGAATTGAGGTCATACCTTTCTATCCCTTCCATTTGAACCGTATCTTGCAGAAAAGGAGTGGCTCCCGCCGTAAACGTTATCTTTTCCTTCTCAACCCATTCAATAAACTCTCTGGGATTCCAAATGTCTTGATAGACTCCCGTACCTCCAATATGTGTAGGAAGCCTAACTCCATAACCAAAACCTGTTTGATGAGCGAACGTTGACGCCATGAAAAGAACGTCATCGGGTGTTAAATGTAAGCGGTCAATCCAATAATCCGTTGATATACAAAGAGTATTATGTGTATGCATAACTCCTTTTGGACTTCCTGTGGTTCCGGAGGTAAAGATAATTTCAGTCACATCATTTGGGTCATGTGTGATTTCATCCAAAATGGATGAATCCATCCGGTCTTCCCAAGGTTCCTCAAATAAGGAGGAGAACAGTTTCATCCCATTCGGCGCATTGTCCCCAATCACATATATATGTTTCATTGATGGCCATTGATGGCTTAGTCTCTCAATCATGTCAGGGTAATAAAACCCACGGAAATAATCTGGTACAACAATCATTTTAGATTCTGCCATCCCAACCATATAGCCAATTTCCCTATCTCGATAAATCGGTATCAAGGGATTGCTAATGGCACCGATTCTTGTAACAGCATAGTGTAAGATTATAAACTCATTCCAGTTAGGCAGTTGAAAAGAGACAACATCCCCCTTACCCAATCCTATATGCAAGAGACCCAATGCGATTCGATCGACCAACTTACCCAGCTGCTTGTAAGTAAAACTACTTTTTTTATCTATAATCGCTATCTTATCTGGATGCTTTACTATAGCATCATTCAAATAATCCAAGATCGTTCGGTTTGGCCACACGCCTTGATATTTCCCCACATATTCCTGATTCAAAATCGTCTCCAATTTCACCAGTTTCCATCCCCCTCATCAACCTCTGAATTTTTTAAAATCTACAGGCCTCTTTTCCAGGAAGGCATTTTTTCCTTCTTCCGATTCTTGTGTATTGTAAAACATCGCTAAACTGCCCATCGAAAGTTGTGAAATCCCTTGAATGTTGGCACTATCTGCATTAAAGGCATATTTGAGCATTTTTAGCGCAGTAGGACTCTTATCAAGGATTTTTCTTGCCCATTCTTCTGCTGCCTCGTGCAGTTGTTCTGGGGCAACGATTTTGTTCACAAGTCCCATTTCTTTTGCTTCTTGTGCAGAATATTGTTCACACAAATACCAGATTTCCCTTGCTTTCTTTTCTCCGACAATTCGTGCTAAATAAGCTGAACCAAAACCTGCATCATAACTA
Organism: Peribacillus sp. V2I11; assembly: GCF_030817135.1. Lineage (NCBI taxonomy): Bacteria > Bacillati > Bacillota > Bacilli > Caryophanales > Bacillaceae > Peribacillus > Peribacillus sp. V2I11. Next base: position 5,433,133 of record NZ_JAUSYW010000001.1, read on the forward strand.
CCGACCTTTGGCCCGCTCTGGCCAAATTTTGCCGTGTCAGATGCAATTGTTAGGTCACAAATGACATGAAGGACATGCCCGCCTCCGATGGCAAACCCATTAACCGCTGCAATGACCGGCTTAGGAATGTTGCGGATCGTTTGGTGCAGCGTTTCGATTTCCAGTCCCATTCCACCACCTAAACCACCCGAATGATTATATCCTCCTTCTTCCCCCTTTTCTTTTTGATCTCCACCTACACAAAATGCCCTCTCACCTGCTCCAGTCAGAATCACTACACCAACACGATTATCATCCCAAGCGTCCCGGAAAGCCCAAATTAATTCCTGAATGGTTCTGGCACGAAAGGCATTGTATACTTTAGGTCTGTTCATTGTTATCTTTGCAATTCCAACATTTTTTTCATAGATTACATCTGTTAATTCCATCGTTTTCATTCCCTTCATTGTCCTAGTCTATTAACGATGATTTGCCTTGTATCACAACAATCCTCTGTTCCTTACGAACTTATTCGGTACCCAATACGACTTTATGTGCTTTCCATTTCTGTAATCGATTCGGTTTCAACTGAATGTAACATTATTAATCCATTGGATTAATGAGAACGGAACTCCTTTCCTATTATGTCCTTTGCAATGACCATCATATTGGCTTGTGCAGTGCCATCACCAATTTCCAACCCAATCACGTCACGCAAGCGTTGCTCAAGAGGCATTTCCTTTGTATAAGCATAATGACCATTCAACAGTAAACATTCATGGATGGCTTCTACACTATATTTGGGACCTAGCCACTTAACAGAAGCCGATTCTTTACTATGATTCAACCCTTGGTCACGAAGCCAGAGTCCTCGATAGGCTTGCCACTTCACCAGTTCTAATTGGGTATAGTGAGTCACAATGGGGAAGGAGACCCCTTGATATGTCGCCAACGGTTTACCAAATGAATGTCTGATTTTCACATGTTCGATGGTTTCATCGATACTTTGTGAAGCGGTGCCAACACATTGCAGCCCTATTAACAGCCGACTTAAATCAAACCCATTCATCACTTGGGAAAAACCTTTATTTTGAAGACCGATCATATACTCTTCCGGAACCTCGACATCGGTTAAATATATCGAACCTCTTCCAATGGGGATATTCCCCATGTCTGTGTACCCTCTGCATTCAACTCCTGGAATATCGGCAGGAACCATGAAGGCACTTATCCCTCGATTTCCCCATTCAGGTTCCGTCTTTGCAAATAAAACAAAGGCATCCCCACACATAGCTACACTAATTCCAGACTTTTCTCCATTAAGCACATACTTATTTCCTTTATGAACAGCTGTTGTTTTAATTCCGCCTGCATCCGTACCGGCGGATGGCTCCGTAATCGCAATGCCAACAATTTTTTCACCACTTGAAATTTTGGGAAGCCACTCCTTTTTCAGTTCCTCGCTAGCGTGATTATTGATAATTTCACCGATTAATGCATTCAACATCACCGCGTAAGTAAGATTGAAATCACCGCGACCTATCTCCTCAGCAGCTATCCCCGTTGTCACACAGTCTGCACCGCTTCCGCCATATTCCACTGGAATCCGAAGACCATTCACGCCAAGATCCCCCAGTTTTTCCCACAAATGTTTTGGAGTAATCTCTTCCCGATCCCATTTTGTATAATGTGGAAGCAACTCTTCCTTAGCAAATTCTTTCAATATTTTACGAAAATAATCTTGCTCTTCCGTAAAAGAAAAATTCAGCATATCATTACCTCCTTGTTTAATTACTAAATTATCCGATACCTATATTTTGGACATTCTAAGAAACATGAAATCTCTTATATGACAAACTATTATTGCAAGTTGTGTGCCAACTTGAATTCGCTACAAATTTGGCTATAGTTTACTTAAGCTTTGCAAGTTTGCATTATTTCGCAATTCTGCAAATCAAATTTGCGAAACTTCACAAAAAAAAATACACACTTCATAAGTGTGCCCTAATGGTTGCCCTGTTTACATTTCATTGGGTGCTACTACTATTTCAATTTATATTTGGCAATTTTCCTATATAAACTGGCAACATGAATTTTCAGCTTTTGAGCTGCTAAAGAACGATCCCCTTCCGAATCTTTTAATGCTCGTTGAATGGCTGATTTTTCAGCATTACCTACAACTTCATCCAACGTACCGGACATAGTATTATCCAAAGCTGAGGGAACCTCCAATATGAAATTAGGTGTAAAATATATAGAATCCAGAGTTAGAGTCACTCCATCTACGATATTCATTCCGCGTTCTATTATCGCTTTGATTTCACGGATGTTACCAGGCCAATCATATTGGATAAGCCATTCTTGGAGTTTAGGATCAATTTCTTTTACATTGGACCCTAACTTGTTATTGAAATACTCGACGAAATGATATGCCAGAGGAAGAATATCTTCGTGCCGCTCCCTTAAGGAAGGAATTTTCAATTCAAAAACATAAAGTCGATAATATAAATCTTGGCGGAATTTCCCTTCTTGAATAAGGGTTCTTAAATCCCTGTTCGTCGCCGCAATAATACGTATATCAACATTTTTAGTCCCCGTCCCGCCTAGTCTTTCCACTTCCCTTTCCTGTAAAACTCGTAATAGCTTACCTTGAGCCTGATAAGGCAATTCAGAAATCTCATCTAAAAACAACGTACCATTTTGGGCTAATTCTATTTTTCCAGGCTTCCCTTCTTTTTTCGCCCCACTAAAAGCACCAGCTTCATAACCAAAAATCTCCGATTCAAATAATTCATCTGGAATCGCGGCACAATTTACCGGGACAAAAGGCTGTGCTTTTCTTGTACTCAAACTATGGATCGCTTGGGCAAAAAGTTCCTTTCCCGTTCCCGTTTCCCCTGTAAGCAGTACTGTTGAACTGCTAGTAGCTATTCTGGCGGCCAGCTCTTTTACCCTCTCTATCTCCTTACTCTTTCCAACAATCTCTTCGAAGCTATATCGGCTATTATTCTTGGCTTTATTCTTCTCCAAAGAGTTGGCAAAATACACTAAATCACTGTATTCCAGTTCGTCTTGGCGGATGATTATGGTATAAAGGGTATCAGCTTCTCGTCGAAACACCCTTATGAAACAAGAGTGTCCGCTGATCACACCTGAAAACACATGTTTGTGAGCAAGACCTTTCAAAGAAAAGGTGGAAGAAGTGTGAATGACTCTCGTAATGGACTTTCCTATCAAATCAGTCGGCATAATCATGAAATATTCATAAAAATCAGCAGTGGCGCCTATAATTCTTCCATTTTCATCAACTTCAATCGATCCCCAATTCCTTATTACGTTTTTAACATTTTCCATTCACATCACCTAATACCTTGATTACTTAAAACAAAAATTACAACTTGACCTTTAATGACTTCAATTCCTGCCTGATTAAAGCAAGTCACCTTTTGCGTAACCCAATCTCTATGCAAATTAATATCAATGACCTCCAGTTCCGCTGAAATCATATCGCCTATATGTACTGGATGATAAAAGACCAATTCCTTTTGTAAAAGTATACAGGCACTACCAGGGAGTTTTTCACTGATCACTTGAGTGATAAGTCCTTCCGTTAACAAACCAGGTACAACCGGCTTGCTGAAATTACTTTTCCAGGCTTCTTTATTCACTTGATAAATCGGACTGTAATCTTTTGTTAATCCATTACATAATTTTACGTCAGATTCATTAAATGTCCGTTGCATACTAGCAACCTGGCCGATGAACAAATCAGTGATTGTTAAACTCATAACACCGCTCCTTTTTCAGAATATTCACTTTTAATATAATACTAACTATACATAACTTTCCAATCAAATACTATAAAATGGGAGTTCATTTGTTGTTTTACTTGTGAATTTAGCAATTTTTCTCGTAAATTTGATGGTTACTCGTGAATTCAGCTGCTTTACTCGTGAGTATGCTCGGTTTACTCGGGAATTCTGCAGCTTTACTCGTGAGTTTGGCCGTTTTACTCGGGAATTCTGCAGCTTTACTCGTGAGTTTGGCCGTTTTACTCGGGAATTCTGCAGCTTTACTCGTGAGTTTGGCCGTTTTACTCGGGAATTCTGCAGCTTTACTCGTGAGTTTGGCCGTTTTACTCGGGAATTCTGCAGCTTTACTCGTGAGTTTGGCCGTTTTACTCGGGAATTCTGCAGCTTTACTCGTGAGTTTGGCCGTTTTACTCGTGAATTCTTTTATTTACTAAAAAATTGCCTATATGTCAGGGAATAGTCTGCATGACCGTCCGCTGACATATAGGCAATCTACTAAAGAACAATATTATACATTCGATGTTGCTTTTAGTTTTATATTTTCCTCTATCTGTGATTTATCATAGCTGCCATACCTCTCTTTCACAACGAGTAACGCCAAGGCAGCCATTATGCTCGGAACTGTGAAGGCCATGAATGCATTTTGTGGCGAATAGTTTGCAGCCAGCAATAATCCTATTAATGTTGGGGCAACAATCGCTCCAATTCTACCAAAAGCCAAGGCCCAACCTATCCCGGTGGTCCTTATCTCCCGCGGATAATACTCGGATATATAAGTATTGGCCAAATTCATCGTGCCAACTGTACAGGCACCTCCAAAAGCGATCAGAATATATAATGCTACTGCATTTGAGGTCAATCCTAATATGACAAAACAGACCGTACCTATGGCATATAGGGATACAAGTACTCTTCTATGGCCTATTTTCCCAACTAAGTATCCTCCAATTATCGATCCGCCAATTTGTCCTATTCCCGATATAAGTTTGAAAGAATAAACTGGATGATAGGCCGTATCCGGACTGCTGCATGATTTTGGGTAACCATGTATTGAGTCCGTATACCATAAGTAAACAGTTAAAGGCAGCTACCCAAAACGCAAATGTACTAAGAGTTCGCTTATTTTCAAAGAGTTTCTTGACTGGAAAGCCCTTTGCCCTATCTTGGACTTTGCAAACTCATAATCATCCGAGTCGTTATAGCCGCCGTCTGGATCAATGCGATTCAGGAAATTGCTTCATGAAGAATGAAAGTGCCAGTAAGTGAAGCGCCCCTATCCAATACAAAACCCTCCAACTCATTTGTTCCATCACATACATTCCAATTAAAGAAGCAAGTATGCTTCCGATAGAATAACCACAGTACATAGTGGTTACAATGAGAACTTTATTCTTTTTGGGTGAGTATTCCGCCATTAAGGAGATAACGTTTGGCATTAATCCTCCCATTCCCAAGGCTGCTAAAAATCGCATAACCGAGAAAAAGGCAGGATTCGGGGCAAAACTTGAAAGTAATGTAAAAACACTGAATAAACATATACAAATGGCAAGCACTTTTTTTCTCCCCATTTTATCCGCCAGAGGTGCAAAAATGAGGGCTCCTACCATCATTCCGAACAATGAATAACTTGCTATTCCGACAGCTTCGACTGGCGTCAAGTTCCATTCCTCCATCATCAAAGGCAAACCTACTCCGTACATGGCTATATCAAATCCATCGAAGGTAATTGCGAACAAACACCACATGAAGACCATTATATGAAAACGGCCAAATTTACTATTACCTACCACTTCCGAAGCATTAACTTCACGCAATTAATTCCCTCCTCTTTGCAATATTTCACGATATAACATGTAATGTCAGTTTCCCGAGTTCACCGTAATCTGCTATTATTTCATCGTTTGCCTGTATGGAAACGGCATCAGTAATTCCGCCTACTAAAACAATCATTCCAGCCTGAATGGAAAGTCCTTCACGGCTAATCATTTTTACAAGTTCCACTATCGAATGAATGGGATGATCGAGTACAGCTTCACCAAGGCCCTCTTTTGCAATTCACCATTTTGATAAAACTTAACTTCTGCTTGAGCCCAGTCCGTGTGATATGGAGAATAAGCTTGATTGCTAAGCAGGATTTTGGCTGAGGATACATTATCCGCTACCCCGAAGAAAAGACTTTCATTACCGCATTATCAAAAATCAGTGTTAAACTATCCATGATCATTCATATTTCCATCTTAATTAATAATGATCTTTTGGTTTCTTGACTCGAATATTTGAAAGTGGTGAGGGAAGTTTCAATTTTGCGTTCATTTAGAAAGATCTACCAATTTTTCGTGGATATTCCTTTTAAAGAAGGAGTGGTTTTGAATTACCGTTACGAGGTAAAAGCTGTAATCGGAACAGGAAGCTACGGTATTATTTATCTTTGCCATGATTTGAAAATGAATGAAAATATAGTGATCAAGCAGCTCCGGAAAAGTAAACGCCGCAGCAAAAAAGAGTTGAAACAGTTTGAAAATGAAATCTCCATATTACAAATGTTAAACCACAAAAACATCCCCAAATTTCACGAGAAATTTTTACAAGACGGAAATGTTTTTTTTGTGATGGATTTCATTGAAGGAGATAATTTAGAAGACCATATTTTCTTGAATCATATAACGTTCAATGAGAAAGAGTCTCTATTTCTTCTTGATGAGCTGGTCGGATTAGTATCTTATCTACATGACCATGACATTTTCCATCAAGATTTACGCATTCCAAATATTTTACTTAAGAACCATCAGCCCATTTTGATAGACTTTGGTTTGTCTAAAATGATCGTTTCGGACGATCTCGCAAAAGACTCCATTTTGCAGATGAAAAGGCAGGATTTTTACGACTTGGGTGAAATGCTCTTATATGTACTTTATACGACGTACGCTTCCAAAAATAAAAAGGCTCTTCCTTGGACAGAAGAGCTTTCGTTAGAAAAAGAAACTGAGCATATACTGAAAAGGTTATTAAGCATCCAAGAACCCTATTCAGATATCAAAGAAATTTCAATGGACCTGCAGGCTGCATTGAAGTCAATGAAACGGAATTAGCTGCTACTGCCACGCCCCTTTCTCTTGTAGCGGTCACTTCCACTCATGGGATATCTTTTATACCCGCGGCTGCTGCTACTGCTGCCTCTGCGATAATGACCATGTCTTCGCTCACTGCTGCCTTGGGAAAGTTGTTTGATTTTTTTCATTATTTTCTTCAGCATATCTTCACCTCTTTTATTTTTGTTTTTTAAAGCTTGTCATACATTTAGCCTAACATAGTCACAGTATAAACCTTATTAATAAGTACTATAATTTTTTTTCATTTGTGTTACATTCCATTACTGCTTACTTTTTTCATGGAGTGAGCTTATTTCATTGTTGGTCAAATGAGAAAACCCTTAACGCCTTCCATTGAAAATGGCGCCGAATATATAAAAAACCAATTTAAGAAACTCCTAATGGCCTTTTCATAACTATATCCCGCCTCACAAAAATAGCAAATCATTTATAAATATTTACCATTTAAGTTAATGATTAGTAACTCTTGAATAGCATAATCCTGGTTAATTGAAAATAATCTGCCGTTTTACGAATCCCCCTGCTCAAAATGAAAATCAGGCAGTAAACAAAAAAACCTGGCGAATATTTCATCGCCAGGTTTTTCTTCGTTCATTTTTATTTTACAGCTTCTTTTAATTCCTTACCTGCTTTAAAAGCGGGTACTTTACTAGCTGCAATTTGTATTTCTTCGCCAGTTTGCGGGTTTCTTCCTGTACGAGCAGCACGGTCACGCACTTCAAATGTACCAAAACCAACTAATTGGATTTTTTCTTCTTTAGCAAGTGTAGCCGTGATTGTTTCAAACAATGCGTCCACTACTTTTTTTGCGTCGTCTTTTGTCAGTTCAGCTTGTGCTGCAACACTGCTCACTAATTCTGTTTTATTCATATGAACACCTCATCCTTTTATTTTGTATAAAGTATGTAGAGAAGACAACATAACATATCTTGTATGCCTCTGTCACTTAATATGGCTAAATAAAAGGAATTGCAGCTCTAAATTGATCTTTTTTGAAGATAAAAGGGCTTTTGATTAACATTAACCTAAGCACTGTCTGACTCTTGTTCAACTTTCTGCAGTTTCCAGCTGCAGCCATTGATAGATGGTATCCATATCAATGTTTTCTTCTAAATGGGAAGCCAAGAGATTATACGCTTCCTCCCTACGCTCCGAGTCGCTTTGAACGTTTTCCTTCACTTCATCCAACCCCTTGTTCCGTCGAATTTGGTTAACTAGTAATCTAGTGAACAAGCGATTATGGAATATCCCATGAAGATATGTTCCCATTACTTTGTTGTCATTGGAAATGGCTCCATCCTCTCTTCCATCCTTCAATAAAAGAAAGGGCCTTACTTGTGACTTCAATGTCGTTCTGCCTAAATGTATTTCGAAACCGTTAAGATTCATTTGACCTTCCATTATCCCAGCAGAAAGGACACCTTCCATTTGTACCGTCTTCTTTTCTGCTTGAAATACGGTTTCCACCGGAAGAAGCGAGAGCCCTTCTGCGTTCTCACCGTCACCTTCGACCGCGTCTGGATCGAAAAGTCTGGTCCCTAGCATTTGAAAACCGCCGCATATACCGAATATCAGCGTTCCTTGTTTCCGCAGTTCATTAATGGCCCCATCCAACCCCATACGATTCAACCACTCTAAATCTTCCATCGTGTTTTTTGTACCCGGCAAAATAAGAAGATCGGGATTACCTAACTCATGGACACTGCTTACTAGGCGGACACCTACTCCGGGTTCATCGAAAAAAGGATCCACATCTGTAAAATTGGAGATCCGCGGAAATCTCAAGACGGCTACATCGATCGGAAACTCAGCCTTTTTAGGTTTTTTAAAACGTAAGGAAGAGAGTGCTAGTGAATCTTCCGCTTCAATATTCACGTCTAGATAGGGAAGCACCCCGAGAACCGGAATCCCGGTTTCCTTTTCCACCCATTCAATGCCATCGTCCAACAATTCACGCATGCCACGAAATTTATTGATGATGATCCCTTTTACACTATCTCGTTCATCTTGATCCAATAAGGCAAGTGTCCCGATAATGGACGCAAATACTCCACCACGATCAATATCAGCCACTAAAATGACAGCCGCATCCGTGAGTTTAGCCATTCGCATATTCGCAATATCCCTGTCCTTAAGGTTAATTTCAGCCGGACTTCCTGCCCCTTCGAGTACGATGATGTCATATTCATCTTGAAGTTTCTCCACCGATTTACGAATGATGGGCATGGCTTCCTGGACAAATTGAGAGCGATAGCTTTTTGCATTCATATCAAGAAAATGCTTTCCGTGCACGATGACTTCCGAAACCATATCCTGCTTCGGTTTCAGTAATATCGGATTCATATCGGTCGTTGCCGTGATCCGTGCTGCTTCCGCCTGTACTCCCTGAGCCCGTCCGATTTCACCGCCATCCAAGGTTACATAAGAATTCAAAGCCATATTTTGTGATTTGAATGGTACAACACGTAATCCTTTATTGGAAAAGACCCGGCAAAATGCCGTACAAATCAAACTTTTCCCAACATCAGATGACGTCCCTTGTATCATAATGGATCGTGCCTTCATTACGCTCACCCCCTAAAACTCTAATCCTTTGACAGCGCCGATACCCTCGTCATAATAATGCTTGGTCGCCTCAATCGATGAAACCAAATCAGCCATTTCCATAAGCTCTGGCTTGGCATCCCTACCGGTAATGACTATATGCATATGAGGGGGACGATTTCGAATGGCATCGATGACTTCAGCCAATGGCAAGACATCTTCAATAGGGAATTTGGAGATCGCTAACGCATTGTTCAATTCATCCAGAACAAGTAAATCAATGCCGGGATCACTAAGCGCCCGTTTCGCCTTTTCCCATGCTAACGATAAGGCGCTGCGATGCTCTTCTGGAGTTTTGGTCCATGTAAAACCAATACCTAGCTGTTCCATTTCAACTCCTAATTTTCTCAAAGCCAATGCTTCCCCATATGTACGCTCAGGAGATTTTATGAACTGAAGGTATTTGACATTCATTCCTCTGCCGATTGCCCTTAAAGTCACCCCTAATGAGGCAGTCGTTTTCCCTTTCCCGTTTCCTGTATAAATAAGCATTAATCCTCTGCGTGCCACTCACTCACCTACCTTCATAGCCAAACTGTTTTTTCTATGTATGAAGTCCTTTTAGTGGCAGGAACCGGTTGATCTCCTTTAGGGTATCCGACAAAAATGGTGCCGATCACTTTTTTGTTTTCCGGTGAACCGATAAATTCGTGCAGGCGTTCATCCCTGACAAGACCCACTCCTCTAGTGCGCCAAACGAATCCAAGACCAAGTTCTTTTGCGGCAAGCCACATCGAATGGACGGCACAACAAGACGCGAATACATTGTCTTCGGATGAATCTGGATCGTCAGGCAATATATCAGAAGTCACGACAATGATAAGCGGTGTCGTCTTTACAACTTCCAGTGAACTTTCAATTAATTTTGGTTTGGTCGGGAAGCGTTCATGTAAATATCTTTCTGCCAATCTTTCATACCGGTGCTTCGCTTCTCCCTTGATAACATAAAAACTCCAAGGTTCACGCAATCGGTCGTTAGGGGCATAGGTAGCCGCTTCCAATAGCTGCCTGATTTTTTGGTCTTCCACTTCTTTTTCTTCGTAATTCCTTATTGCCCGGCGTTCCTTCAATTCTTGAATGATGGACATTCCGACTCATCCCCTTCCATAATGGACTCTGATTCAATCACTCTTTCAAACCATTGGATTTTTTCTCTTAATTGGACGACATCCCCAACTAGAAATATGGACGGATTTTGAATTTCTTCTTTTACAGCCTTCAAAGAAATCGAACTCAATGTACCGGTGATCGTCCTTTGTTTATCTGTCGTGCCCCATTCAATGACGGCCACTGGCGTTTTACCGTCCCTGCCATGCTCCATCAATTTCTCACAGATAAACGGCATATTACCTATTCCCATATAAAAGGCGATGGTATCGATGCCTTGAGCCAATGCCTGCCAATTCAGGTTATCCTGCCCCTTGTAATCACGGCCATGGCCAGTGACAATGGCATAACTTGAAGCATGTTCACGGTGTGTTACCGGGATGCCCGCATAAGCCGGTGCTGCGATTCCCGCTGTGATTCCAGGGACGATATCATATTCAATCCCGTTAGCAGCCAGTATCTCTGCTTCCTCACCGCCCCGCCCAAAGACAAATGGATCTCCCCCCTTAAGACGGGTGACGTTTTTCCCCTGTAAGGCTTTTTCCACTAAAAGTTCATGTATTTCATTTTGGATGAGATGATGTTTCCCTGGTGCTTTCCCGCAATACACCAGTTCCGCATCTTCTTTTGCATAGGTTAATAATTCTGGATTGACAAGCCTGTCATATGCAATGACATCCGCCTTTTGGATACATTCCAGTCCATATACCGTAATCAGTTTCGGATCTCCGGGACCCGCACCGACCAGATGAACTTTTCCCGGTTTCATGCTAGCGCCTCCTCTTAATCTTCAAAAAATACCTTTTCCTTGTTGATAGTTTCATAGGTTGATCTGTTTTTTTGTTTTAAGCAAGCATCGATCCAGTTCTTTGCAAGTGTTGGATTGGAAGCAAAATGAAAATGAGTATACCCAGCAACAAGGTTACCTAAAACACACCCCTCTTGTTTCGAACCAAATCTGCCTTTGGCTTCATAAGCATGTGTAAGATCATCATCCGCTTCAAATGTCGAGTAGTGGAATTCATGACCTTTTGCCTGTTCAATTTCATTGATCAAAAAATTGCTTGAAGTTCCTGTAATTTCACGATATCCAAGTGCCGCAAGCTTTTTCTGCATTTTAATCCTGCCTGGTATCATTCCTGCCATCTGATGCGTTTCTCCTGAAGTTGTTTCAATCGATTTGCTCAAAAACATGAAACCGCCACATTCCGCTAGAGTCGGCATCCCCATTTCAATGGAGGTTCTTATGGATCTGATAGCACCCACGTTACGGGAAAGTTCATCGGCAAATTCCTCAGGAAAACCGCCTCCAAGGTATAAGCCATCAGCATCCGATGGAACTTCTTCCCCTTTTAATGGAGAAAAATACTTGATGTTCGCACCATATGCTTCAAGCAACTCAAGGTTTTCCTGATAATAAAAATTGAAGGCTGCATCTTTTGCGACGGCAATGCACACGTCCTTTTCATTTTGGTGTTGAAATATATTTGAGTTTCCACTGGAAACGGCGCTCGTCTTGGACAACCGGTACAACTGATCGATATCGATCGTTTCCATGACTAATTGTGCCAGCTTATCGAAAAACGGGTTTAGTTCCCCGCGTTCAATAGCAGGAATTAAACCCAAATGGCGGCTAGGAATATCAATATCCATTTCCCGCTTCATATAACCCAGCACCGGTACATCGCATTCTTGCTCAATGGCTGCTTTGACAATATTGTAATGGCCTGCACTTCCCACTTGATTGGCAATGACCCCAATGATGTTCGGACCGGTCGAAAAATCCTGAAAACCTTTTACAATGGCAGCTGCACTCCGTGCCATGCTGGCACAGTTGACTACCAATAGGACAGGGCTTTGCGTGATGATGCTGATTTCAGCCGTCGATCCTGTATTGGATAAAGGACTTTTGCCATCGAAGAAGCCCATGACTCCTTCGATGATTGATATATCAGCTCCGGCACCTGCTTTGTTAAGGATTTCCAGAACAGTGTCATGTTCGAACATCCAACTGTCAAGATTGCGTGAAATCCGTCCTGTAACTGCGGTATGATAAGTGGGATCAATATAGTCAGGACCACATTTGAACCCCTGAACAGTATAGCCTTTCTTCTGGAGGGCTGCCATGATTCCGATGGTCAATGTCGTTTTACCGACACCGCTTCCGGTACCCGCAATTACCAATCTTCTATCGTTCATATTTGTTTCTCCCTCCTTAAAAAGGAATGATCCCAACTGATATGGTTACGTTCCCCGATTTTTTCTTTACTAGCTCCAATTTATCAGCTTTAGTATAGATCCTAACAGCAGGTTCACTCACACCATATGCACCTGTGTATTTAAATACAGTATCGGATGGCGCTTCGATTTTGGCTTGATTAAGTTCTTCCGGTTCATAATGCACGAATTCCCAGCCATATTTTTCAACTACTTCAATCAAGCCGATTTCGTCTTTCTTTATGGAAATTGTACAGAGCGCTTTAACGCTTTTTAAAGAAAACGATAATTCGGCTAGTGTTTCTGCAATCACCTGCTCAATTTCTGCAGCAACTGTTCCCCTATTGCACCCGATACCGAGAGCAATGACTTTCGGACGATATACGATCCCATTTTCCAGGATCCTCTTTTCCGACTGGCTAAGCATGCGGTGAGTCACGACCAGAGCTGCTTGCGGCTTTGCTTGAAGCGCTTCTTCAATGGATCGGTATACGATTATCCGTTCAGGTAATGCCGTTTCATAAGGCCACCAGTTCCGTTCGCCTGACTCCTGTACAACGGCAACATGCTCTTCATTTACAACGGACGCACTTACTGGCGTCAATTTTTCTGCGGAATCCCAAATCCAACCGAAGCGCTGGCCGAATAAGTCGACAGGAATCGTTTTTTGTACATCCGAGGCCGTGGTGATTATAGCTTTTGCGTCAAGTGCTGCAGCCACTTCCTTAGTCAGTTCATTTGCTCCCCCAAGATGCCCTGACAGTACACTGATGACATTTTCCCCTTTATCATCAATGACAACGACACCTGGATCCGTTTTCTTATCCTTCAAAATTGGCGCAATCATCCTGACTACTGCCCCGAGTGAAATAATTAATATGATCCCTTTATATTCCTTGAATAAAGCTGGTAATAGCATACGGACACTGCCCGAAAAAAGCTGGATCTGTTTATGCTCTTCGTCCCCTTTTTCAAACTTGCTCATGTAATATAGATCGGAATTCGAAAAAACGGTATGTAATTTTCGTGCCAGCTCGACACCATGCTTTGTAATCGCCACGATCGCATAATTATGAGACCGTTTAATGGGAGCAAGTTCCGCTTCTTTCAATTCAATGATCATGGCTTAACACCTTTTCTGAAACCGTGGGTAAAACTCGCATCATATAGTTTGGAACGGTATTCATCTTTATCATGGATAGTAGGGTCTAACGCCCATCCAGCCAAAATCATTGCATGCTTGCGGATACCGTTTTGACGCATATCATCATCTAAGTTCACTAACGTGGTTCGGACAATTTTTTGGTCCGGCCATGTTGCCCGTTGAATGACAGCTACCGGAGTATCATCCTTCCAACCGGCTTCCTGGAGTTCTTTAACGATTTTTTTGGTCAAGGTCGCACTCAAGAAAAGGGCAATCGTACAGTGATGACTTGCCAAATCACGTAGCTTCTCAAATTCCGGAACGGGCGTACGTCCTTCAGCCCTCGTTAATATGAGTGTCTGAGTTAAATCTGGGATGGTCAGCTCTGCTCCTATTGCCGCTGCTGAGGCGAATACCGAACTTACGCCAGGTATCACCTCATAGCCAATACCCTCTTTCTTCAATAAGACAATTTGTTCCATGATTGCGCCGTACATGGCAGGATCCCCTGTATGGATTCTTGCAACCATCTTTCCTTCTTTAACACGATCAACCATGATGCCAACAATTTCTTCCAAATGCATTCCAGCTGTTTTTAGCACCTCGGCATCGGGTTTTGCCTTAGCAATCAATTCTTCATTCACTAATGAATCCGTATATAAAATCACATCAGCCGTTTGAAGAATGTTCAATCCTTTTACAGTAATCAAATCCGGGTCACCTGGGCCAGCACCTACAATATATATCTTCATTTTCTCACCACCATCAATGTTAAGTATTCCAGTTCAAGTCCTTCCAATTCACTCACTTTCCAAATCACTTCTTCATCGGAAGTGACTTTGGTTACGACCGAGGCCTTTTCAAGCAAGTCCAAATCTTTTAAAACGGTAATCATTAAATCGATGACCTTTGCCACTTTGATGAACACCACGGCATCATGATCTTCGATCGCCTTCTTCATCGCTTCATAATCATCCCTTGCAGGAACTATCGCAACATGATCATCACCATCAGCCAAAGCGATGCCCAGCCTTGACGCTGATCCATTAAAGGAAGAAATGCCCGGGACTGTCTTGATTTCGACTTCGGGATGCAATTCCTGCATCAATTTCATCATATGTATGAACGTACTATATAAAAGTGGATCGCCTTCCGTAACGAAAGCAACATCTTTTCCTTCATATAATTTTTGCCAAACTTTTTCAACCGTTCCGTTCCATTCCCGATCCAAAATCGCTTGATCTTTCGTCATCGGAAAAACAAGGCCCAGCATCTCCTTCTCTTCAGGTCGAATGTAAACTTCAACGATGCGATGGGCGTAGCTTTTACTCCCTTTTCTTTTTTTGGGATACGCAATGACCGGAGATTCCTGAATCACGCGAAATGCCTTTACTGTAATAAGCTCTGGATCTCCGGGGCCTACGCCCAGGCCATATAATGTACCAAGATTACTCATTCATGTCTTCCTTTCGTTGTGCCGTAATGATATAAACCGGATTAAGCGGTACAAACCTGTTCATTCCCAATATTGGCTTACTTCTGGAGATTTGCGCATGCATGATGGAAGTGTGAAATCCAGCTTCCGCAAATGCCTCATTAGCCCGGTAAAGATTCTCAATCGTCGCAGCATTTAGAACGATCCTGCCGCCTTCTTTAAGCCGTTTGCAGCATGTATTGATTAGATCTGCCATTTCTCCGCCAGTCCCGCCAATGAAGATCGCATCAGGATCCGGAAAAGTTTCTAATCCCTGCGGAGCTTTTCCATGAATAGCCGTTATATCGGTACGGAATTTACGTTGGTTTTGATAACAGTTTTCTAAATCCGGCTCATTTTTTTCAATTGCGAAGATTTGGCCTTCTGAAGCAAGCTTAGCCGCTTCAATTGCCATTGATCCCGTACACGTCCCAACATCCCAAACTATGCTGTTTTTCCTGAGCTTCAACGCATGCAGGCTTAATACCCGAATTTCCTTTTTGGTTATGAGTCCCTTATCCGGTTTACGCTGCGAAAATTCTTCATCTTCTATCCCCAAGGACCAGCTTGGACCTTCTGATGTTCTTTTCAAAATGACGACATTCAACGGGGAGAATTCCCGCTCCACCATTTCATCAAGTTCATACCAGCCAGAGTTTTCGGTTTCTCCTTGAAGATTTTCAGCCACAAATGCCCGGTATTCAGTCATTCCGAATGAAAGGAGATATTTAGCCAGTTGATTGGGACTATTTTCGATGTCCGTAAGCAAGGCAACTTTCGCTTTCCCATCAATCCTTTGGGCCAGCCCTTTCATGCTGCGGCCATGAATACTAACTAGGAAGGCATCTTGCCAGCTTTCCCCCATTTTTGCAAAAGCAAGCTGAATGGAACTGAAATATGGGTAAACCTCCATGTTGATTTTGCTGGAAAGATAGCCTCCCATTCCATAAAACAATGGGTCACCAGAAGCTAAGACAACTGTTGGACGAATTTCATCCTGCAGTTGTTCTACCACCTCTTTCAAACCGCCCTTTATGACAATCTTCTTGCCAGTATAGTTCGGAAAGAAGGATAGGACCCGTTCACCTCCGACCAGCACTTCACTTTCTTCTATCCATTGGGCATATTGGGGCAGTAAGCTTTCCTGACCGTTATCCCCTATCCCGATTAATTTAATCGATTGTCTCAATTCCAACAGCCCTTCCCAGTAATTGTCCTTTCAACGAATAAATCGCCGTTTCCATTTCAATCCCGCCCTTCACTTGCTTTATGGCAGAGTGACAGCAAGATTCACATAGTTTATTAAAAAAATCAAAATTATTGATCGCTGACATCATATCTCCGACTTGTGAGGCTGTGTTTGCATTCTTGATTTCAAGAACAAGTTCATCTTCTGCTCCGACGCTTTGGGCTATTTCCGATAGAAAACCAAAGTCGACCGGGGCACTTTTTGAATGCACCATCATCACACCTTGGGCCACTTTGGAGAATTTACCCATCATGCCGACCAGTGAGACCTTTTTTATTCCCTGCCTCTTACATTGCTTAAGTGAGAAGCCTACAAAGTCACCCATTTCAATAAAGGCTTCCTCAGGTAAATCCCGGAGAAGGCCCATTGCATACTTTTCACTGCGCCCGCCAGTGGTTAAGACAAGATGCTCACACCCACTCGCTTTGGCGACACTGATAGCCTGGACGATACTTGCCATATAGGCGGAACTGGAAAAAGGGACGACGGTGCCCCTTGTTCCCAAAATGGAAATGCCTCCCACAATCCCCAAACGGCCATTTAATGTTTTTTTCGCTATTTCTTCACCTGCTGGCACGGAGATGACGACTTTCACTCCTCTATTGATCTTAAATTCTTCCAATGTTTGTTGCACAGTGGTTAAAATCATTTTGCGCGGTACAGGATTAATGGCCGCTTCCCCTACAGGGACGGGAAGCCCAGGTTTGGTCACACGGCCCACACCAATCCCTCCATCCAAGATAATCCCAGGTGCATCCGACCAGCTGACAGTAGAGATAATATGTGCCAGATGGGTGGCATCGGGATCATCTCCGGCATCTTTAATCGTTTCCGCACTAACCGCATTTTCCGATATATCATATTTCTCAATAGTGAAAGTGGCATCTCGGCCGATGGGCAAGGAAATCGTTGCTTCCTCAAGTGCATCACCCGTGATCAAAGCGGTCAATGCCGCTTTGGTCACGGCTGTCGAACATGCTCCCGTCGTATACCCATGACGCATTTGTGAGGGGTCTTTTTTCACTTTCTTTTCCATGTTTTTTAACTATCAGCTAAAAGGGAAATCGCGTTCAATGCTGCAACAGTGACAGTACTTCCACCTTTTCGGCCAATATTCGTAATGAATGGCACTTCTGTGATCTTAGCCAGTTCCTCTTTAGATTCCGCTGCAGAAACAAACCCAACAGGCATTCCAATGATTAAGTCCGGTTTTGCAATCCCTTCTTTAATAAGGCGAATGAGCTCAAGTAAAGCGGTAGGTGCATTGCCAATGGCATAAATGCCCCCTTCATTTTCATTTACGGCTTTTTGCATCGAAATGATCGCCCTTGTCGTATTCAAACGTTTTGCTTCGACCATCACATCCGGATCTGAAATATAGCAATGAACGTCCCCGCCGTGTTTTTGAAATCTTTTTTTGCCTGTACCGCTCTCGATCATTTGCACATCCGCAATGACATGTCTACCTTTGCGAATGGCTTCCACACCAGCTTGAATGGCATTTGGATGGATGATGACACTTCTTCCTAATTCAAAATCCGCTGAAGCATGAATGACCCGGCGGACGATCTTCCATTCATCTTCAGAAAAATCATGATTGCCCATTTCTTCAGCAATGATTGAAAAGCTATAATCATATATTTTGTCCGGGTCTACCGTTAGTGGTTTAAAATCAGTTTTAAAATCCATCTTGCATTCCTCCTATTTTTCATTTAGCTGTTTTTTCAACTCGGCAATGACATGTTCAAAACTGGAATGAACATTTTGATAGTCCACATCCGGTCGCGATATCATAATCGTCTCTATTCCACATTCCAACGCGGCTTCCAATTTCTCGTCAACCGCTCCGACCTTGCCACTTTCTTTGGTTATCATCAATGTGACGCCATACTGTTCATATAGAGCTTTATTTAATTCTTTGGAAAATGGACCTTGAATCGCAACGATATTTTTTTGTTCAATGCCCAGCTGCGCACATTTTTCCATATTGTCCATGCGGGGCAGCATTCTTGCTATGACTCTGGTATTCTCGAGCCCAACCAATTCTTTTGCGAACACGGCTAGGGTTTTACTTCCGGTCGTGAGCATGATGACTCCCCGTTTTGAAGCGGCAAGTTTGGCAGCTTCCTCATAATCACGGACAACTATCAATTTATCATTCTGAAACCGTTGACTTTCACGCTCATAACGAATATAAGGAACATTTGCTGCCTTTGCTCCGTTAAGGGCGTTTTTGGATGCCTCTTCCGCAAATGGGTGACTTGCATCAACTACAGCATGAAAACCTTTTTCAGAGATTAAAGATGTCATATCCTCTGCAGTTAATCGGCCAATCCGGGTAGATATCCCTGCATCTTGCAAACTCTTAGCCGCCGACCCGGTTACAACAGTTGCCAAAACCTTGAATCCCACCTGCTGCATCTCAATCGCTAATTCCCTTGCATCACTTGTACCCGCCAAGAACAAAATCATTTTGACGTCCCCACCACTTGCCCATCATGATCGTGATCGTGGTCGTGATCATGGTCGTGATGGTGGTCGTGGTCATGATCGTGGTCATGATGGTGATGATGGTGGGCATGTCCATGTTCCTCGACATGTTTACGATAGTTTTCCAAATCACGTGCCCCACTTGACCTGCCTTCACTAGCTTCAATTACTCGTTCTTGGAGAATGTTCTGTAATGTTGGATGATACCCAAAATACTTCGCCAAAATGAATTCTCGATCATGATATTGCTCTTGATAGCCTTTAAGCATATCCTCCATTCTTACCATCAACACCCCTGTGAAGAGGAAATATGGCAGCATCACTACTTTTTTTGCCCCTAACCGGATGCATCGTTCAATACCTTCATCAACGTGCGGGTCCGTTACACCCATGAAAGCTGTTTCGACCCATTTAACGTTTAATTTTTCCCATAATAATCGTGAAATTTTATATATATCACTATTTGCATCAGCATCACTGCCACCTCGGCCAATTAGC
>NZ_JAUSYW010000002.1:0-442617 GCF_030817135.1 Peribacillus sp. V2I11
CAAAGTAGGTTGGTGGATCGAGTATGATGACTTTAAAGTATAAGTTTTCATTCCTTCTTCATACGTCAACCACTTTTGGATATTGGGTAGGTAGAAACCAAATACATTTTCGTCATTACGAACCACACGTGCCTCTGGTATTTTAGACGAATGAAATCTTTGATACAAAGCAATGTCATTTTTTGAATCATAATATTCATATTTTTTTGGTCGCTGTGTTTCAGTTGGTTTGAGTGATTTCTCTGCTTCCTGATAGGCTGTTTCCGAAATTACATACGTGATTCTTTCATCACCATAAGGGACGGCCTTAGCTTTTATCGAACCATCTTGTATATACTTATAAACACTTTGTACAGATAATCCCAATTTCTTAGCAACCTCATTAGGACTCATGCCAGTAGGGAAAGATTGTTTTTCATATACTAATCGATCCACTTCCGCTTTTTGATAACGGGCCTCTCGATGTAATCGATGTGGGTCCAGAATCTTAATGATTTTCTTCTGCTTTCCATAATGGTAGACCGTTGCCTTGGATACGCCTAATAAATCAGCTACTTCTTTTTGTGTATACCATTCCACTTTATCCCCCTCCCATCCTTCTTGATTATCCGTTCCTGTTATGGGAACATCCCGTTGATTCCCATTCGTCAATTCCTCATGATACAAGACAGCTTCTGCCTGGCCAAATTTCACACGATATTGGAGACGGGGGTGTTCGATCACTTCCAAAATCACACCTTCTTTTTTTTCAAATTGTTTAAAGTAGTAAAAACTCTCTGGGTCTTCTTCTTCCGTACATGTTTGGAGAACATAAACCGTTTCCCCCATTTCATAAGATGCAGCCTGCGTTTTTTTTTCATGGTTTAGTTTATTCATTATTTGTCTATTCACCTTTCACCTTTTATCTTTTATTGTTATATGTATACTTATCTCAAGATTAACTATTTATTTCATATATCTATTATAATATATATATACTTTTAAATAAGTATAATTTTAAATTCTTTATATATAAACATTACATATATAATATTTGAATTTAACGATATTATTATAATTTTTGAATCTAATTTTATATTAATTAAGTTAAACCTAAATAAATGGAGGATTTATTTAGGTCTTCCATAATTAATTAACACTTGTAGTTTGTTATAATGTAAGTAGTATTCATGATATGGAAAGTACTAGATATACACGTTAACTTATTAATAAGTGAAATATAAAAGTGAGGGATACAGGTATGCATGAACTGATAGATAAATCGAAAGAGATTCAGAGCAGTGCATGGAAAAAAAGTCTGTCAGACATTTCGATCCACACGTTACAAGAACGATTAGATGCGACAGAAAAGAATGGGAAAGATCCTTTTTCCGATTTTAGCGATGTAGACATGCTACAGTGGTATCTTCATAGGCGAGAACATTTAAAACGGCAACATGAAAAGTCCACCCGTACCGTCCAAGCCTATGAGCGGGAACTTCTCCAATTTATTGAACAAATGCTCACTTATTCAGTGGAAATCAATGTAGACTTGGAAAAAGTTGTGGAGGGTTCCCTCTTTAAATCGCTATCCTCTCGCCACATTCGAAGATATCAGGAATGGTTATCGGAAAGAAGCCCTTATGTCTTAACAAAAGGAGCGTATTCCGTTGCCACATTATCCAGAAAGACAACCATCATTAAGAGTTTTTTGACATTCCTGTTCGAATCAGGCTATATCACGGAGCCCCTTCATGAAGGTTTCTTTAAAATCAATATTCGTAAAGATGATCGACCGAACCGTGATTTGGGACCGAAGGAAGTCATTCAGCTACTTGATTACTTCAGGGAAATCCACCACCCCATCGTTTTTTCGATCATTCATATCCTAACGATGACAGGCATGCGTAATGAAGAGTTTACAAGACTCCGAGTCAAGGATCTTCAATACGATTCCATTACCAGCACGTATTTTTTAGAGGTACTAGGTAAAGGAAATAAAAGAAGGCAAATCCCACTGAAAGAAAAAGGAATGAATAGCATTCGCATGTTCCGTTCAGCTAGAGGGCTCGACGATATAGATGCAGCAAAAGGAGAAGACCCGCTCTTTACGACCAATACCGGCCGTGCCTACTCTCCCTCCTATTTGTCTCAATACATAACAAAAGCCATTAAGGAGAGTGGATTGCCTTTTTTGAAGTTTCGTTCCTCTTCCATTGGTCCTCATACTTTCAGGCATGCTTTTGCCATCATTTCTCACTTAAATGGAGTGGATGTCTATCAGATTATGAAGAGTCTGGGCCATGAGCAGCTCTCCACTACAGAGATTTATTTGGAGAAGATTTTTGAAAAAGAACGACATGCGATTCATTTGTGGAAATCAGATGTGTTTGGGGAGTATATATAATAGAAGAAACTCGTCATAATTAGAGAAGTTTTTGCTTTTTTTTTGATTCCAATTGACTTAAAAGGTCCATTTATACATTGGTTTAAAGTTTGAAGATAGGAAAAATGGTCGAGATTTAATCGCTTGCTCTCATTGAATATATTGGCCGTAAAGAATGAACGAAAATAAATCCGCTGCCCATAGCCTACGGAGTGGGCTATCTACTAGTATAGCAATGATGGGAATGACCGGAATGACCGATATTGCTATCATGAAACAGCCGGAATAAAAAATGAGGGAGATGCTGGGACACGATATAAAAATGACGCTAGTAGCATCTTGAATAATATATAAGGTAAAAGACTCTTTCTTTTACCTTATATAGGGGTACCGTCAGGAAAATGGGCTTAGCGTTGTAAATCCGCATTTTCCTGACGGTACCCCTCGAATCACTCGAAGTACGCAGGATTTATTTGAATTAATTGATATAATACGAAGTAAAAAGGCAAGCTAAAATCAATCAAGGATTCATGGCTAGATTTATCAGAGGATAATCCATACAGCCAATTCTTAATTACAGTAATGGCTGGTGTTAACCAATTAGAGCGAGATCTTATCCGTATGCGTCAACGTGAAGGGATTGATCTGGCTAAGAAAGAAGGCAAGTGAAAGGCCAGTTAAAGAAATATCATAAAAATCACGCAGGAATGAATTATGCAGTAAAGCTATATAAAGAAGGAGGTATGACTGTAAATCAAATTTGTGAAATTACAAATGTTTCTAGGGCTTCATTATATAGAAAGCTGTCGGAAGGGAAACAATAATCGTTCCTTATTCCATTAAAGGGCCATTTAATGGAGTACAGGGCAGGAATATTTTGTGGGGAAGTCGAAGTTGTTTTATCGAATAGAAACTACGGTATCGAATTTTTGAAACTATTTGAACATGATGGCATTCACGAAATAAGGTTCACGAATATTCCAATAGTAGAGGGTTTACGAAGTGTTGTTCTTAACAAATACCTGAAAACCCAA
This sequence comes from Peribacillus sp. V2I11, assembly GCF_030817135.1. Taxonomy (NCBI): domain Bacteria; kingdom Bacillati; phylum Bacillota; class Bacilli; order Caryophanales; family Bacillaceae; genus Peribacillus; species Peribacillus sp. V2I11. Next base: position 3,400 of record NZ_JAUSYW010000002.1, read on the forward strand.
TTTCACATTTTCCTATACTGTGACTTTTCTTTGTTATCATGAACTGTGACAAGGTGTTTTTTGTTAGGAAGGAATTTGTAACTTTTTAATAGAATAATTATGAAGATGATCAGATAATAAATTTTTACACATAAGGAGATAAAACTATGGAAAAAAACAAATTACTAAGAATGGACAATGTCGGTATCGTTGTAGAATCCCTTGATGACGCAATCTCTTTCTTCGAGGAGATTGGCTTAAACCTCGAAGGGCGAGCCACTGTCGAAGGTGAATGGGCTGGTCGCGTAACCGGATTGGGTTCTCAGTGCGTAGAGATTGCTATGATGGTTACCCCAGATGGCCACAGCCGACTTGAACTTTCGCGATTTCTCACCCCACCTACTATATCAGATCACCGGACTGCTCCTGTAAATGCCCTCGGTTATCTACGCGTCATGTTTACCGTTGAAGACATTGACGAAATGGTATCCAGACTCACTAAGTATGGTGCTCAGCTCGTTGGCGAAGTGGTTCAGTACGAGGACTCGTATCGGCTCTGCTACATTCGTGGAACCGAAGGACTTCTAATAGGTTTGGCGGAACAACTCGGTAACAAATAAGTAAGTGACGTTTTATAAAAAGCCTTTACTGAAATATACATTACTGAAGTAAAAATTGAAACAGAAAAGCAGTGTGAAAGTATCTCGAAGAAGTCGGGTACGTCATATAACACAGCATTCACGCTGTGGGACTCTCCGAGCCCCTTGGTCGCCAGGAGAAGAAGCAGGGAACCAGATTCAGGCGACAACCCTGCGAGCCTAAGAACTTCGTTCTAAGTCTCGCAGGGTTCGTGAATGCAAAAACGTTATATGCCAATCCGTCTCGATTTGAAGAAAATTCTTATTCAATAAAAGGGCGCTTTAACGGAGCAACGAAAAAAGCCTAATTTCTCAAATATAAATGTTGAGAAATTGGGCTTTTTAATATGGTAATTTCCTTAACGTTGTAAATCCTCATTTTCCTGACGCTACCCCATATATTAGAAAAACTTGTCAAAGTCTGTTTGTGATTGAAATAAATCAGTGTTTTTAGGAATCTATGTAATAAAATAATTGGGCAATGGGTTTGGAAAATAAATTTATTTTTGACTGAGAGTTAATCTAAGACAATTGAATAAGCATTTGTAAAATAAAAATTCTAGTAAATGTCAATACCAGTATGTTTTTCTAATCTTACTAAATACGAATAGTGAGTATTTAGCTATTTTGGGATGCTATACATAATATATATTCTATCGAGGTTTATTTTAAAATAAACAAAATCTTTACAGAGGTACTTCCGACAATATAGTGTCTTAAACACCATAGCAAGGTCCTGCCCCCGAGAATTTGCTACATCAATAAAATTAAGCTTTACACTGTCGTAGGAATAGTAGTTATTCGTAATCTTCTTCCTGTCAAGGATGCCCATAACGTTGGTTTTGTCTTCTTCTTTACCCATCATTATTACCGATCTGACTGTATAAAAGGTTTTAATCCCCGTCCCAAAAATAGTGGACAGCCCTCTATTTTTGAGACGAGCTTATGATTCTATTTAGAAACTATTTTTTACGAATGCAGATGGAATAGTTTTGATATAATAATCCAATCACCGTCTAGTTTAAGTAATTGATGAAAATCAGTGTATGATTCGCCATAAGCATCGTTTTCTAAACTTACACGAACGGAAGCAATCGTTCCTTCAACATCTAAAATATCCACTCTCGATTTAAGATTCTTTGCAGGACCAGCTTTATCCATAAAGTCCCATAAGTTATCAATAGGTCCTCCTAAAAAGCCATCAGTTGTGTTGTAACCATACATCGTTGCATCTTTATGAAAAGCTTGCTTTACTACTTCTTTATCACCTGAAATAAGGCATTCAATATACTTATTCACTACTTTAATAATCACATCGTAATCTTTTATTGGTGTTTTGCTCATTTTTTCCTCAATCTCCTTTAAGTTATAAATAGTCTATTTAACGATAATAAAGTTTTCTAACTTAGGCTCGTTTTATTTGATTAGAACCTGGAAATGCTATTCTTATAAATTTCGCAAAGCATCTGCTATAGGAGTTTTACCATCGCTCATTGTGATGACTTTTCCAATGGTATTAGGATCTTGCAAACTTTGAACTAATGTGTCCACTACATTTTCTATGGCATTTTCACCAGGGTGATCAATATTGACATCTATATTTCCAGATCCAGACTCCTCTTTTAAAGCACCAGGCTGTAAGATTGTATAGTCTAACTTGGTATTATTAATCAGCCAATGGTCAGCAAAATGTTTAGCAATATTATAATTTGTTAAATCTTTTAGAAAAGCTTGATCCCACTTGTCTGGTTCAAGAGAAAATACGGAACTAAGCATAATAAATCTTCTTATCTTCTTACTTTCAGCAGCCCGCATCACATTGACAGCGCCATTTAAGTCAATCTTCAATAAATCTTTTCCTCTAGAACCAGCCACAAAGAAAATGGCTTCTGCGTCATACATATTTTTAGCTATTACGTCAGGGCTAGCTAATAAATCTATATGGGCATAACGAACATTGCTCGTATTGCTTGTGAGGTTATCTCTTCTCGTTCCTGCGTAAACAAAATGTCCTTTTTCAACTAGTTTATCAACAAGATGCGAACCTACTCGACCGTTCGCTCCTACTACTAATACATTCATTAAAAGAACCTCCTTGAAAATTAATTAAAAATAGTGCTTATCTCACAATTATAAAAAAATTATATTAATATGGTCAGACCATATTAATATAATTTAATACTCTTCAATTTAGTAAAAACTATAAATATAGAGCTCATTGTCTCATTCTAATAGACTAAATCAAGTATGGTGAATTACTTTTCTTTACTTTCGTAATCAGAAGTCTTTCTTACTAATTACTTTATTACCATTCTTGAGCTGTAGGTGTGACAATTACATCATTAATCATCACGTTCGCAGGCTTATTAACCACAAATCCAATTGTTTCAGCTACATAGTCTACGTCAATAGCTACCTTATTTAATTCTCCCAGTACAGATTTTACATCTTCATCTGTCACTGTATCTTGCCAATTAGTTGCAATGACACCTGGTGAGACTAAAACAGCTTGAATATTATGTTTGACCGATACCTCTTTACGTAGACTTTCGGTAATGGCTCTTACTGCATACTTCGTAGAACTATACACACCATGACCTTCACCAATCGCATGACCGGCAATAGAACCTACATTAATGATTTGTCCACTTCCTTGTTTCTTCATATGTGGAAGGACCGCAGCTACTCCATACAGCACACCTTTTATATTAAGGTCGATCATCGTTTCCCATTCGTCTACATGAGCGTTATCCCACATCGAGAACAACATCATCCCTGCACTGTTAATTAACGTATCAACTCTTCCGAATTTATCTACTGTAAAGTCTACGAGAGATTGTACCTCTTCTTTGACGGTAACATCTGTCACCTTGTAAGAAGCCTTCCCCCCTTCTTTATTGATTTGCTCTGCTAGACTTTTTAGTTTCTCTTCATTTCTGGCAGCTAGAACGACAGAAGCTCCATTTTTCGCAAGATAAAGCGCGGTTGCTTCTCCAATCCCACTTGAAGATCCTGTAATGATGACTACTTTGTCTTGAATATATGACATGTTCTATTCTCCTCCTTTAAGTTTTTATCTTTTTTCATTTCAACTTATCTTCTAAAACCATCTGCGTACTGTGTAGGCACAGTCGTTTCTTTTTTCAATGTAGCTGCAGCTTCTAATGCCCAGTGAGGGTTACGTAGCATGCCTCGGCCAACAGCGACTAAATCTGCTTCTTCATTTCCAATTACAGCATTTGCTAACGCAGGGTCATCTAATCTTCCCACTGCAATCACGGGAACACCCAGAGCTTTCTTGATTTCTCTAGCTAGTGGCACTTGGTAAGCTGCATGTGTACCCGGTTTTCCCCAAGCAGCAATAGGACCTTCCCCACCTGAAGAGATATCAAAGATATCCACTCCTGCTTTTTGGTATTCTTTCGCAAATTCAATACTTCCGTTGATATCATATCCACCTTCTACATATTCTTTGGCAGAAATACGCATCATTAATGGTATGTCTTCTGGAATTTCAGCTTTCGCTGCTTCAATTATTTCTCGACCAAACTTCGTAAGGTCTTTTCCATACTCATCTTCTCGTTTATTTGTTAATGGAGAGTGGAATTGATGAATCAAGTAGCCGTGAGCACCGTGAATTTCAATAACATCAAATCCAGCTTTTACCGCACGCTGTACTGCCTTACGGAATTTCTCCACCATTTCTTTGACTTCATCTGTCGAAAGAGCTCTTGGTGTTTTTGATTTTTCATCAAATGGAATAGCTGAAGGCGCAACCGGTAATTCTGCGTCTTCTGCTTTGCGGCCAGCATGAGCAATTTGGATGCCCACTTTTGCTCCGTAACGGTGACAAGCTTCTACAATGCGTGCTAGAGCAGGAATCTGTTCATCTGACCATAATCCTAAATCATAATCTGAAATACGACCATCTGGTTCGACATCTGTCATCTCAATCATAATAAAACCAGCACCACCGATTGCTCGATTTACATAGTGCAAGTAATGCCAGTCTGTCGCAATTCCGTCTTTATTTTCAACCGAATATTGACACATCGGTGACATGACAACACGGTTTTTTAATTCCAATCCTTTAAGCTTATATGGACTAAATAAATGTTCCATTCTAAAAAATCCCCCTTTTGATTTTCGAATAAATATATAGATCCTCACGCATGTCAAACTATACGATTTAGTGTTCATAACACGTATAAAATCAACATCTTTTAAATGCATGCGCGTGCATTTAATTTACAATAGCTTTTTCTCTTTGTCAACTTATACGTTTATCATATAAATTCAAAGGAGTAGCAACGCCGAGATATTTCCACATGAAAAAACAGTCAAAAATGACTGCTCTTTTTTCATGGATGTAGTGTGACTGAACAGCATCCAATTTCATTTCCACCCCAGTTTAGTGAAAGCTTGTCTTGATCTGAAAGAGGACCGACGCCACTTGGAGTACCGGTAAAAATAATATCTCCTTTCCCAAGCCCAAAATTCTCTGCCGTAAATTCTATAACGGTTTCTAAATCAAAAAGTAAGTCTTTAATATTTCCGACTTGTACACGCTCTCCATTTTTTATAAGGGAAAAATCTAATTGTTCACATGCTTCGACACCTGGAAAGGGAATAAAATCACTAACAACAGCTGAATTTTTGAATCCTTTAGCCAAAAGCCAAGGGTGCTGTTTTTGTTTTAACTGTGATTGAACATCTCTAAGTGTTAAATCCAACCCAATGGCCAAGGCATCTACTATTTCATCTACTTTCATTCCTGATTCGTACTGCTTTGCGATATGTATGACAAGTTCCGTTTCAAAGTGAACGGAACCTTGATTACTCGGCAACGTAATTGACTGACCATTTGCTTCTACAAGCGAATGAGTTGGTTTTAAAAATAATAAAGGGGAAGTTGGTACTTCATTATTTAACTCTTTTGCATGCAAGGCATAGTTTCGGCCTACACAATAGATATTTTTAACGTCTTTCATTATTAAACTCACTCTTTTCTTTTTAGAAATTTACTGGTTTTTTTTGAAAAGGCGGTCCATATGGGGCCGCCTTTTACATGATCTTACTTTTAAAGTATACCTTGAATCAACATAGCATCTGCTACTTTAAGGAAACCAGCAATGTTTGCTCCGACAACTAAATTGCCAGGCTCGCCGTATGTTTCTGATGCTTCTACACTGTTTTTATAAATGTTTTTCATGATACCGTGAAGTTTGGCATCGACATCCTCAAATGTCCAAGGCATTCTAGCACTGTTTTGGGCCATTTCAAGTGCAGAAACGGCAACGCCACCAGCATTGGCAGCTTTAGCGGGTCCGAATAAGATGCAATTATTAAGGAATATATCAATAGCCTCAAGGGTAGAAGGCATGTTGGCACCTTCACCTACTGCCTTCACGTTGTTTTTAACCAGCAATTTTGCTGCTTCCTCATCTATCTCATTTTGTGTTGCACACGGAAGGGCGATGTCACAAGAAACAGACCAGATCCCGTAACTCCCTTCATTGTATTCGGCTTCCGGGTGAGCAATGACATACTCACTCAGACGCTTTCTTTCTACTTCTTTTAAGCGTTTAACTGTATCTAGGTTTAGGCCATTTTTATCGTAAATGTAACCATTGGAGTCACTGCAAGCAACTACTTTAGCACCCAGCTGTGTAGCTTTTTCTATTGCATAAATAGAAACATTACCAGATCCTGAAACAACGACAGTGCTTCCGTGGAACTGTAAACCTTTATCTTTTAGCATTTCTTCGACGAAGTAAACCGTCCCGTATCCAGTTGCCTCTGTACGGGCAAAGCTTCCGCCATAACTTATCCCTTTACCAGTTAAAACACCTGCGTAATAGCTTCCTTGCATCTTTTTATACTGACCGAATAGAAAACCTATTTCTCTTGCTCCAACTCCAATATCCCCAGCCGGTACGTCCGTGTCTGGTCCGATATACCGACCTAGTTCTGACATAAAACTTTGGCAAAAACGCATGATTTCAGCGTCTGATTTTCCTTTTGGATCGAAGTCAGATCCTCCTTTTCCGCCGCCGATAGGTTGTCCTGTAAGAGAGTTTTTAAAGATTTGCTCGAAACCAAGGAACTTGATGATGCTAGCATTAACTGTCGGGTGGAAACGTAGACCGCCTTTGTATGGTCCAATTGCGCTGTTGAACTGCACGCGGAAACCACGGTTCACGTGTACATTCCCAAGGTCATCAACCCAAGGGACACGGAAGATAATCATTTTTTCCGGTTCCACGAGTCTTTCTAATATCCCATTTTTCATATAGGCAGGATGTTTTGCAAATACTGGAACTAATGAAAGGAAAATTTCCTTCACTGCTTGATGGAATTCACTTTCATGAGGGTTACGCTCTTTTACTTGTGCGTACACTTGGTTTACAAATTCTTTAGCCACTTGTAGATCATCTTTTCGGACTTCTTGTGATGTTACCATTTTTTTCACTCCTCTTTTTGTTATATAGTCTTGAAAATATATTATATAAAAAACATGCACCAAAGAAGGCGCTTACATTGGAATTAAGGCAAGTAGAAGGATATTAGAATCAAAGAAATATAATTTGAATATTTATCCCACGACCTCTTATATTCCGATAACATTTGTTATATGAAGTAACGAAAATGGATAGTATTAAATTTCTAACCTTAATCTATACCAAAAGGGGTAGCCTGCTTAAAGTCTTAAGAGCTTTTTATTTTCTCTTGTTCAGCAACTACGATTTCTTTTTTGTGAAACATTCCCTCCGATTTGGCTATTACTACTGTAGCCAAAGCATTCCCTACCACATTAGTTGCAGTTCGAGCCATATCCATTATAAAATCAACTGCCATAAGTAATGCAATACCTTCCATTGGCAACCCGATCACAACAGAAACACTTGTCAACACAACAATTACTCCAGAAGGAACGGAAGCAACACCCTTTGTAAGTAGCATAAGCAAAAGAATAATGTGAACCTGATCAAATACCGAGAGATGAATATCGTAGGCATTAGCTAAAAACAAAATAGCAGGAGCCATGTAGACCATTCCACCATCGAGATTAAATGAGTAGCCAAGAGGCAAAACAAAAGATACCACTGAATTTTTGACACCGTATCCTTCTAAACGTGCTGTAAGAGGGGCAAATACAGACTCGGAGCTCCGTGTTGTAAATGCAATTAATAATAAATCTTTTATTTCATTAATTAACTCCCAGTACCGAATACGGTAGATGCGAGCAATTATGGGGAAAATGATTAATAAAACAATGGCTAGTCCAGCATATGTAACTAAAATCAAATCAATCAGCGTACTTAATTTTTCGAAACCGTAAGTAGCCATACTATAAGCAATAGAGCCAAAAACACCGAGTGGAGAGAATTTAATTACATAATCTAAAACTTTAAACATTACTTTGGAAAGGGAATCAAGGACATCCTCTATTGGTTTTGCTTTTCCCTTTAGGGAACGTAAAGCCAAGCCAAAGAAAACACCGAAGTAGACAATGGCTAATATATTCCCTTCTGAAAAAGCTACAAATATATTGGAAGGTATTATGTGAAGAATAAACTCTCTAAAGTCAATTTTATTTACCTCAAGTTCCTCTAGAGCTTTCATATTTCCTCCTGATAAATCAGCTCCAACTCCAAGGTTCACTATATTGGCAAGCAGTAAAGACATAACGATGATTAAAGTTGTAACAATTTCAAAATAGAAAATGGCTTTAAGAGAAAGCCTTCCTAGTGATCCGGTTGATTTTATTTGAGCAATCCCTAGTATAATTAAGGGGAAAATCAATGGTACAATTGTCATTTTAATCATATGAATAAAAGCATCACCTAAAATTTTTGCTTCTATCCCTATGGTTTTACTTATCGATCCTAAACATAAACCTAATACAAGAGCAACGGAAATCTGGAGCCATAAAGGAATTCTTCTAAGAGCTTGCATTACCTATCCCCTTTCAATAGTAAGGTGTGGTTTGGTTGGTCTTACACCATCTTAGTAAGTGCTTTTTCGATGCGTCTTAATGCTTCCTCAAGTTCCCCATCGGACATAGCACATGAAATTCGAATATTATGCAAATAGCTAGAACCAAATGCTATTCCTGGAGTAACCGCTACCTTAGCTTCATCCAGAAGATAATTGGCAAGTTCAATTGAATCGAAATTGCGAAGTTTGATTTCTGGAAAAACATAAAAAGCGCCTTCAGGATGGGGACATATAACACCTGGAATTTGATTCAGATAAGTCACTACTTGATTCATACGTTTATCATATATGCGACGCATGAATTCTACTTCTTCATTCACTTCCTTCAGAGCTGTAATTCCTGCTTTTTGAATAAATGCTGGAGTGCATGTTGCGAGATGCCCTTGTATTTTAGATGCAGCAGGTACAAGTTCATTTGGCAGTGCCAAATAACCTAATCTCCATCCAGTCATGGCATGCCCCTTAGAGAAACTTTGTACTGTAATGGTACGATTTTCAAGTCCAGGTATAGTAGCAAGCGAAGTAAATTGATGTGTTCCATAAACCAACTTTTCATAAACTTCATCAGCAATAATAATTAAATCTTTCTCTATCACAACATCCCTAAGATTATGAATTTCCTCAATAGTTAGTACTCTACCAGTTGGGTTATTTGGGTTATTTACAATAATGGCTTTTGTGCGTTCAGTACAAGCAGCATCAAGTAACTCTTTTGTAAGTTTAAAATTATCATTAGGATCTAAATCTACTGAAATAGCGTGACCACCAACCATAGTTATTAACGGTTCAAAGCTTACCCATGCTGGATTGATAACTAATACTTCGTCACCAAGATTTATTATGCTTTTTAATGCAACATATAACGCTGGTTTTCCCCCAGCCGTTACAATTATTTGCGAAGGATCATAATTAACTCCATTTTCAGCCTTTAATTTATGAGCTATCTCATTACGTAACTCTGGAATTCCATTACTACTTACATAATGTGTCATGCCTGATTTCATAGCCTTTTCTGCTTCTTCTATAATTAATCTTGGTGTATTAAAATCTGGATCTCCTCCAGCGAGATTGATAATGTCATGCCCCTCTTGTTTAAGAAGAGTAACTTTATTTAAAATTGAAAGAGTTTTTGATTCTGGCAATGCTTGTAGCATAGTAGCACTTTGCAAATTAATACATCTCCTCATTCTTTATCAGGATAAATTTCTCGAAATATTTTCGGTAATGTACCTTAATATCTCTGCTTTTTAATCTAACTGCTGGCTGACATTTGTTTTCAACCTGAAAAATATGGTTTCTTTTATAAGAATTGCATCCTAACCATCTACTACGAACTGACAAATCCATTGGTATACTCAGATGGACTTTATCATACCCCCATCAACCAAGAAGGAACTTCCTGTCATATATGTGCTTGCATCGGATACCAAGAATGTCACCACATTAGCAAACTCTTCTGGAGTTCCATAACGCTTCAGCAGTATCGTTTCTTGAGATGCTTTTGCCACTTCTTCACGTGTAGTGCCCACTTTATCGGCTTTAAGCTGATCTAGAAATGCCACCCGGTCTGTTGCAATTCTACCTGGTGCAACTGTGTTAATCAGTATATTAAATGGAGCTAATTCCTCCGCTAGAGTTTTAGTTAATCCTACAATTCCTAACCGAAAGGTATTAGATAGGATCAGTCCCGGTATAGGTTGCTTAATTGATGAAGAAGCTAGGTTGATAATGCGTCCCCCTTGTTTCTTGAGATGAGGTAAAGCTTCTCGAATTAAACGAATATAGCTTAACAAATTTAATTCAAATGCCTTTTCCCAATCTTCATCGGAGAATTGTTCAAACTTACCACTAGGAGGTCCTCCTGCGTTATTAATTAAAATATCAATTCTGTCGAATGTCTCAGTCGTTTTCCTAACTAACAAACGGATATCATCTGCATTTGTAATATCAGCCTGACAATATTCAACCCTTCCTTTACCTAAAGATTGAAGTTCACGCTGTAATTCTTTTAATTTTACGCTGTCCCGGCTTGTTAGCATGACGTTGACGCCTTCTTTGACTAGTTGTTTTGCAATAGCCTTTCCCAGTCCTTGACTTGATGCAACAACAAGGGCAACTTTATTTACAAGATTCAATTCCATGCTTAGTTACCTCCATTAAGTTTTAAATCTTTTACATGATTAACTAGCTTTTCAAACCCATCGATATGACATTCTACGATGTCTCCATCACGTATTACGACAGCTCCTGGAGTACCGGTAGAGATGATATCACCAGGTAATAATTTCATGACCTTAGAGTGGAAGGATACTAAATGCCAAGGAAGAAATGACATGTTAGAAACAACGTTTTTCCGGTGAACCCCTCCGTTAATAACGGTAGAAACATTTAAATTTACCACTTCTTCAACTTCGTCAGGTGTAACCAAGTGAGGACCAAAACTAAAAAATGTATCGAAACTTTTCGAACGAGTCAAATATCTAGGGGTTTCTCTGTAAAATATCTTCTGCTGTCATATCAATAATGGTAGTAAAACCAGCAATTACATTAGGGGCATCTTCTTCCGACACATCTTTACATTCCTTTCCAATTACAATTCCAAGCTCTGCTTCTGCTGTTGTTCTCTCAGATTGCAAAGGAATTTTGATCGTATCATTGGGACCAATAATGGTAGTATCCGGTTTTAGAAAGCTTGCAGGTTCTGTATTCGGTGCTTTTTCGTTTAAATCAGCTGCATGCTCTACATAATTCAAACCAATTCCCCAAATTTTTCTCGGATGACGATATAGAGGTGCATACTCTACTTCTTGAAAAGGAATGAGAATGTCTCCTAGTTCTGCAACTTTTTCTTTACCTTCTGAGTAATACCATTGTTTCATTCCATCTAATTGGCTAGAAGTAATTATTTCAAATAAGTCTGTTGACCATTCTTGATTAAATTTAGTATTTAAATCTTCTATCAACAAAATTCCATCATGAACTACAAGCCCCGCCATTTCTTCTCCGTTACGCTGAATTGTTGCTAATCTCATTAAAAAATCCTCCTTTTAATTTAAATAGTTTATTTTATTAAATTAATATGGTCTGACCATATTAATTTAACTATTTTTATAATATAAAGACAATTTGAATTTGTAAAGTATTTTATTTTTTATAAATTTTTTGAATCAACGATTATTATTGATGAATTTTAGAGATTATTTATATATAGCAAGGGCTGTTCTTTCTAAAATGCAGAAGAAAATATTACTTTAAGTAATTTAAAAGACATAAAAAGCAGCCAAGCTTTTTTTGCCTTGGCTGCTTTTTAAAATAATTTTAATTATGGTGACATACCCAAAACGTTATAGAACTTCTTGTAAAACAGAGCAAGTCTGTTGCTTGTTTCTATACGAAATGAAAAGAAAAATGATATTTTATGAAAAAAAGAAAATATAGTGGTCTTACCTTTTTAAGTAAAACCATCGCTAATAATGTAATACCCTATAGTATTAATATAAAAACTTAACGCGCATTGTTCCAAATTTTCATTTCGTTTTTTTCGAGATGATCAAGCATGGCTAATCGGGCTTCTACGACATCCCTTTTCTTTAAGGCGTTAAGAATCCGTCCATGTTCATGGTGAGCCTCTTCTAAATATGATTTGGATAACCTCTTGGATTGATTCTTACTGACTTTCAAAGCTTCCAAAAATGTTGGAGAAATCATATCAAATATCGTTTCATAGATAGAGTTTCCAGAGGAAATAATAATTAAAGAATGAAAGCGATAATCTTCTTCTATCCCAATTCCTCCATTACGATTCACTTCAATCAATTCTAAGTGGGCATTTTCAATTGCTTCAAGTTGCTCGATAGTAGCTCTTTGCGCTGCTAGTGCAGCAGATTCTACTTCTACTCCTCTACGGAACTCAAGAATTTCTTTTAGCGTTTGTTCTTCCATCATAAGCTTCTGAGTGATGGGTTCAATAAAGGTACTACCATTTATCCCTTTCAATATACTGCCAACACCTGAACGCTTTTCTATAATCCCTTTAGCTACAAGAACACTTAACGCCTCTCTGATAGCTGTTTTACTTACCTGAAATATTTCTACAAATTCATTTTCAGTAGGGAGCTTATCGCCCGGTTTCAAATTTTCTTCCTGAATATATTGAATAATTTCAGAGATAATCTCTTCATATAAATTTTTTTTCTTAATGTTTTTAAGTACCAATCTTGTCACCTCTTTATACCTTCTAAAGTTACTATGTTTACACCATTTTAAAGTATTATTTATACCTAATTATTATTATACTATATAATCATATATAATTTATATAAACAGCCAATGAGAAATGGTATATGTAGGGAGTTGTTATCAAATAAGGTTTATATAGTACCAACGTAAAAACACTCTGTATTTCTCCCTATTCAATTGATTACACCTACATAAGTGAATCGTAACATGTTTAGTCAACGATTAATGTTAATATTCATTCAAATGTTAATTATCTAATATCCAGGAGGTTCATTAAGTGAAAAGAGATAGAAACTATAAAGTTCAACAGCCCCCCAAAATGTATCAACAGGTCATAACTCAACTTGTTGAATATATTGAATACGAGCAACTATCTGAGGGGTCCAAAATTCCTACTGAAAGAAATCTAAGTGAATTATTAGGGGTCAGTCGTTCATCAATCAGGGAAGGTATTCGAAGTCTTGAACTTTTAGGATACCTCGATTCAAGACAGGGAGAGGGTACTTTTGTATCTAATCCACCTCCATTTTTGATCCCAGCTCAATTATTAAAACAACAGCTAGACCATATATATCTTCAAAATTACTATGAGGTATTTATTATGTGTTCCAAGCAGATTGTCTCACTATCCCTCTCTCTTGGTTTATCAAATAAGGAACTAATTGAGAACACATCGATCCTTAAATTTACAGGTGATTTCTGGTCTGATTTCCCAAAATGGATAGAATACATTGCTTCTGATTTGCAAAATCCATTTTTCCTTTATTTATGGTCAAATAATTATAACGTATTAGAAGAAAATGATTATTTTTGTACCCTTAATTTGAACATACAATTTAATGTCTTTTTAGACTGTTTTTTAGAAAGAAATGAGACAAGATTAATGGAATTATTTCATGAATTATCCAAGTTGGATAAAACGAACCCAATCTAATATCAAGGAAATAAGATTAACCTTTATTTAAGCCAAACAAGATTTCATAAGGCTATGATGCACTTTTTCCAAAAAGAGAAGTCATGCCTTTCATAGAAAAGTTAACGTACTTTACGGAACGGATTTATGTAGAATCAAGTGAATTTTATTTATAATTCATTTGGAATGCAATGGATTGATAGTATTTTTTTACTTTCTAAGAACTCTAAAACTGCATGTGAGTTTTTTCTATCGTATATTTAGTCAAAAAAACTGCACCTCCAATTGTTAGATGTTGTCTAACAAAATTGGAGGTGCAGTTCTGTCACAGCTCTTTATAGAACTATTGCAAACTGTTAGCGAAATAAGAGCAATTCTTAGTTATCAATTTCGAACCCCTTTATAAAGCCTTTATGTTCTCTTGGATGATTCTTGCGATATCTTTAAAATCATACTTATGGTTGACGACATCTACAACAAAATCCTGTTCTTCTTCTATTCCCATTATCCATTGATAATGATTGATCTTCAGAAACATAATAAGGGAAGCGAGTGCTGTCCTCTTGTTTGCGTTGTGGAAAGCATGATTTTTAGAAATGGATTCGAATAAGGCTGCAGCCTTTTCATGAATAGATGGGTAAGCATCATTCTCGAAAACAGTTTGTCTGGGTCTGTTCACTGCAGAATCAAGGAGACCGGGATCTTTCACCCCGATTTGTTCAGTAGGAGAATAAACTTTTATTTGAATGGCATTGATAGCAATAATTTGATTAGTGGAAAGATAGATAATATCAAACGTCATATTATCTATCCACCAAACCCTTGAATGCTTCGTCATGTTTTTTAATAACATCTGATAACATTTCCATAAATTCCGCATCTACACCTTTAGGTAATTTCACATTTTTATTTTTCCTTAAAATGATTTCTTCACCTTTGAACTCAACCTCTAATTCGTCTCCAAAAGCTAAATTTGCAGTTTTCAACATTTCAACTGGAAACGTAATACCCAAGCTATTTCCGACTTTAGTTAATTTCCTAATGGCCATTATTCATTCCTCCTTCAAAAGAAAGTTATAATTGTTATTACTATTATAACATTAGTCTTTATGGTTTATACTACTTTTATCTTAAATCGGTTATTTTTAGCTTACAATCATTCGAACAACCGTTTCTTTACTCCTTTTTTTATTTTTTCGTCTTATTCTATAAAACCCCGTTCTTAAAAGTGTACTTTTACGAACCAATAAAATAACAATCGTAATGAAAAAAGCAAGGTTAACCCTGCTACATGCTCCCAAACATTATCCTCCTTCAATCCATATCACTTGTTTAGCACACAAGGAAAAGAGGAGTTGCCGTAGCAACTCCATTCCTAAATTCTTGCCAATAACTTATAAACATCCTTTTGCTTGCTACTACTGTGGAAATCTCCATCAACATCACTCCACCAAGACAATCATGAAAATTCACTTTTAATCTACGAACCAGAAAGGGCGGGTAACACCAATAACAATTTGATTAATTTTGAAACAAACCCCAAACTGCCACGGTAAGCTCTGACTCATCTCCATACTTTTTCTAATTTTATTTCTCCGTCCCCAACAAACCTATACCCCCTATGCCGCAGTCAATCGTTTATAACCGCAATCCGATCCTCTGCCAATTAAGGAGTTACTATATTTACTAAAGGATTAAATTGATCAAGTAGGGACAAAAATTCATTAAATTCATTGGGGTCACCTGATATTACTAGTTTTTCTGCTGCCACTGTTTGCTCTAGCGTAATATCACGATTACAAATCCTATAAAATGTTAATTTATCAACAACTACAGAAATATTTGGGTTTGCATTTAATTTATCCAATTTATAAGTCAATACAGAATTTTCAAGATATAAACTGAATTCTTCATTTTTATCCGATATCGTCACATTAATCGTCATTTTTTTACCATCTGCTTTTGGACCATTTAGTTTAACGGCTAACAACTTTAAGAAATCATCAACTGGAATTTTATTATAAACCATAGAACTATCATAAGGAGTCATCTCTTTATTAACACCATTTCTTAGTTCCATTGCTCCGACAAGATATATATTACGCCAATTTGCTGATTCAGCTTGGTAACCTAATTGTTCAAAAGTGTCTGCTAATAAATTTTTGGCTTCAATATTCTCAGGATCAGCCATTACTACATTTTTTAATACCTGAGCAACCCAGCGATACTCACCATTTTCATAATCAGCTTTAGCTTGTTCAATAACCTTAGTTGCTCCACCCATGTATTGGACATATTTTTCTCCAGCTTCTACTTGCGGTAGTGAATCTAAATCAGATGGATGACCACTGTAATAGCCTAAATAAAAATTGTAAATCCCCTTTACATTATGCTTTAACGTACCGTAATACCCACGATTTCCCCAATATTGATTCAATGTATCCGGCAGTTCTATCCTTTCAGCTATTTCATCCATTGTATATCCATGATTGGCTAGGCGAACTGTTTGATCATGCATATATTTGTATAAATCACGTTGCAACTTCAGATGATTGATAACACATTCTTTTCCCCATACAGGCCAAGCATGAGCCATTAACAAAGCATCAATCCCTTTATTTCCAAAAATATCGATCGTTTTATCAATTGCACTAACCCACTGTAAAGTGTCTCGAGTTTTCGCCCCTCTTACGGTGTAAATTTGATGCATCGTTTTATTTACATTTTCTGAGGCGAATACAATTTTATAATCTTCAATATAGAAATGCATCTCAGCTGGTGCTTCTGTATCTGGGGTTAATAAGAATTGAAACTGTAAACCATCTATGTCCATCGATTTGATTTCGTTTTCTATTTCAACATTAGGTATCTCAAAACCTGTTGTACCATTAGTTACAATTGGTCCAATACCTGCACATACAACTCCCGTAGGACCAGCAGCTAGGTCAGGACCAAATTGATACTGTGAACGGCGTTTCATGATTGAACCTAAAAGCACATTTTCACTGATTGCTTCTTTGGTAAAATGTTGCGGAACAATAATTGGGATATTAGGATTTTCCGCATATTGTAGGACTGCTGGAATACCACCAAAATGATCCACATGACTTTGACTAATAATGACTGCTGTAACTGGTTTTTTAGGTCGATGCTTATAATATAATTCCAAAGCCGCCTTAGCCGACTCCATACTTTTTAATGTATCACAAACGATAAGTCCGTCCTTACCTTCTATAAACACAGTGGTAGATATTGATAATCCTCGAACTTGATATACTCCATCTACTACTTTAAATAAACCAGAGATAGCTTGTAATTGTGAATTCCTCCACAAACTCGGATTGACCGTTTCAGGTGCTTTATCGTTAAGGAATTCTACTTTTTCTGTATCCCAGACAACTTTTCCACTTTCATTTTTAAGAATTTTAAAATCCAGTGGTGCAATAAGACCTCTTTTTGCATCTTCAAAATCCTGAGAATCTTCAAAATTAAGGGTTTTGTAAACGTCTTCATTTTCCTTTTTTGTAAACAAGGTAGCGGGCAACGATTGAGATAGGTTAGAACTGAACATTTAATTAACCTCCAGATAGTTATTTTTTAAGGGAAAATGTTGTTATTATCTTTAAATAGTAACCCCAATCCCAGATTAGGTAGTATTTTCAAAAATAATATTAACCTGTCACAAAAGCGAAAAACTTCTCATCAATAACTGCCATCAGCATGAAAGCCACCGATCAGCAATTTTTTGAGCACCTGATAAATCCTCCCTTTATATTTTTAAATAGCAATTCAATTCTTTTATATTAATATCATTAGCATTGCATAAGCATTTTTAAGTCTTGTCCAACCGGGTTTTTATAGGCATTAATATCACGACAGAATATTCTGACATTTATTCACCCCAAGAATTAATATACCTGGCAATATCTACAATATTGCCTTATTTTGAAAAAGATTTTTATCAAATTCTTTTTATTTATTGATCGAGTTTAACATTAAAAGAGAAGCAGTTAAAGAGAACTGCCTCTCATCTTACGATCTTAGACAACTACATTTTCGGACTCATTCTCTAGAGATGTTGTTTTCTTCTTGTTTAGCTTATCTGGATTGACAATGAAAAGAAATAGAGAACTAAAAACAACCCCAAGAGCTACAATCATTAGAACAGAGTAATTATATCCAAGAACAATATCGCTGCCTGCCTTCTGTATCAAACTTCCGCTGACAATTGGTGCAATCACCCCCGCCATCGTCTGTAATGATGTATAAATACCAATCATTAAAGAGGTCCGGTCCGGAGCCAATCTACTAATAATGGCCGGTCCAAGTGCATGCACGGATGAAAATAATCCCTTTACTACAAAAAGGACAAAAGTCACCCAGGCAATGTAATGCACTTCTGTGATGGAGTAGAAAAGGATTGCACCTGTTATTACGGATACTCCGATAACCATCACATGAGATTTTTTATAACTTGAGCTTTTTTTGTATAAATAATCCGAGAGCGATGAAACAGAAATCGTAACCAAACCTGCACCTATACCAATGATTGCTGAAATGTACCCCATCTGTGTAGGAGAGACCTTTAAAGCTTGTGTTAGATAAGAAGGCATCCAAACCTGAACCCAAGAAACAAGCCAATAAGCTGTAAAGGCAACAATGGTGGTTAAAATGAAGATACGGGATACCAAGGCCAAAGAAATCTCAGAAAATCTTACTTTCTGTTTTACAGGTGTTTTTTCCTTAACTATGTTTATTTCTTCTGCACTATTCTCTGGATGTTCTTTCCCCAACCATACCCAAAAGATGAGCCAGACCAAACTTAATATACCTAACGAAGCAAAAGATGTTTTCCAGCCATAGTGTTGAATCATGTATACTAACGCCGGGGCGCAAACAAGCGACCCAAATGGACCACCGAAATTCAGAATAGCTGTGGCCTTCCCCCGTGATTCAGGGGGAAACCATTTGTATAAATGAGTGATAACAACTGCAAAGAAGGGGCCTTCAAAAACACCTAATAAAATTCTATAAGCAATGAGCATAGGAAAACTAGTTATAGTAAATGCACCCAATTGTAAAATCGACCAGGTTAATGCCATAAATGCAAGCATTTTCTTAGTTCCGAAGAGTCCTACTAACGAACTTCCAAAAACACTTGCAATAACAAAAGAGACAAAGAAACTGCTCCCAACCAATCCCCATTGTACAGGCGAAATACCAAATTCTTCTGAAATTTTGACAGCTGCAAAGCCTGCAATGGATTTATCAGCATAATTTATAGTGAACAGTAAAAACAAAAAACCTAGAGTAATCCAACGCATAGTTTCAAATCCTCTCTAAATGACTAGACTCTTGCAAATTTATGGTAACCTTCTATTCACATATCGGCAATTTTATTTTAGCCCTATAGCTTCAAATTTCTAAACCACAAATGAATCATTCGATTTGGGAGGACGCTTATTCTTCTGTCAGTCAAAATAATCCTATGAATAAAAGTCAAGACATCCAAAGCTGGAGATTCACGTCCGATTGTCTTTTTAATTGTCGATGACACACAATACAAAAAGGATCCTAGTTTTCAAGAGGGATTGAACGTTTTTGGTGTATTGAGTTCTTAACCTATAACTACCTGGAGTATCAACGTCAAGAATGGGAACAGGAACTCCCATTAACGATTGGTGATGTGGTTCGTCGTATACGAAAAGATCATCTCGGCCAAATTGTGATATACGCCTACGAACAAGCATTGTCGAAAAACTCCTGATGATGTGCTGAAAGACCTAAAATTGACGGTTTGAAAAAATTAGTAAACGCTAGACGCAACTCGTATGCCCTTTTTTAGGAACATAATTAAAAAATGCAAGAGTCAAGTAATGATTTAAAAATCCCATAATATTAATTTGTTACCAGTTTTTTAAACCGGTGAGCTATTTTGTTTGATCATTTGCAAGGAAGGTAATTAATGACTCAATATGTTTAGGTAACATTATTCGCTTTATCTAGTTGTCTATCTTGTGATTATTGAAATCCATTGCCTTTGACTTTGTAAATCTCATATTAACTGTTTAGTCCTGAGCAAATTATACTTGTCCAATATTACAGCCAAATAAATCTTGGATTCCGACCACGACTTCCTCTCCGTAAACTCATACAATGATCTCCAAAAATACGCCTTCATATGTCTGCGCTTTCATTTATCACCAAGCAAACAGATTACAGGCATCTAGGCTTACTCCTACCAGCAGTAATTGATTTACTAATTCTTTCAACTAAGAATCATTACATTTACTTCAAAGATGATCATAAAGAAATTCCTCCGGAACAGAAGGAGTTCAAATCAGGATATCAACATTGCATTGCTCTAATCATAAGTTTTTGTTTAGCTATGGCTTCCCTTAACTTCAGTCCATTTCAGGAGTAAAGATAAAGAATCTTGACTATTTAACACTACTTAAATGTCCTTTCGCTCTAACACAACAATCACAGCATCTTATTCATTTCTCAATCCCCCTTCACCCTTAATATAAGCAATTAGTGTGCCAAAAGAACATATCATGGTAAGTCTTTATGGAAATTATGCTTGTCATACACACATGATATCTTTTATTACCAGTGTTTTTTTACTTGTTGGAAGGATTATTTATTTTAAATTCTTCACTTTTTTCCCCATACAATTTTATAATTTCCATTGTCAAATGTTGCACCAATAAAACTTTTTTGTTTCAACAATGATACAATCTAGCTGCTTCAATAATATACCTACCGCTTCATTTTGATGTCATAATAACATCAAATCAAACATAATCGATACAATTGATCCATAGAGTAATTTAATACTTTTTTACATGCCGAGATCCATCTCATATAACTAAGTTATGATACCCACTCACATAAAGCTGTTACAAATACACTGAATTCACTAAATTAATACTTCTATAAAAATCCAACCAAATCCAAAGGATCATTTGTATAAAAACTGAGTATGATAAAGCTCTTTCCCTGATTTCATGCAATTCTTTTGACCGAGAGTTCGATAAAGCCATCATCTAAACACTTATTTATTTACCTATAAATGATGCTTGCCTTTTATCAAGAAAGGCTTGTGTACCCTCATTCTTATCCTGGGTTCTAAACAAAACTGCCTGAGCCAGATTTCAATGATTAGAGATTTGCTTCATATTTTTTCAGAACTGATGAGCCAACTATTAAACACTAAAGTGAATATGAAAAACATAAAAGGCTGTTGCTTGGCTTGTCCCTAAAATAATAAATTCTTATGACAATGAAAAAGGGGAGCCAAAAAGTGTTTAACAGAGACTTTTTGGACTGTCCCCTCGTCACAACCTTCAATTCGTAACCTAAGCCTGTCAGAATGGGTCCATAGGTCAGCTAAATTAATGATTCTAAAGCAAAATGATTGCTTAGAATAAATGACAGGAAACCTGATGTTGACCTGCCAATAATTTCACTTCTGGATAGGCCTTCTGACATTGCTGCATTCTAACAGGGCAACGGGAATAAAAATGACAGCCTATCGGTGGATTTTTAGGGCTTGGTAAATCTCCCTTAATAATTATTCTTTTTTTGTTTTGGTTTTGTTTCGGGTTGGCTATAGGAATAGATGATAGCAAAGCCTGTGTGTAAGGATGCTTCGGATCATTAAAAATCTGATCACGGGTGCCCATCTCCACAATTTTCCCTAAATACATCACAGCTAAACGGCTACTGATATGCTCCACGACACTTAGGTCATGAGATATAAAAATATAGGTTAAATTTAACTTTTGCTGCAGGTCCTTTAGCAAATTAATGATTTGAGCCTGAATGGAAACATCCAATGCTGAAACAGGCTCATCGCATATAATCAATTTTGGATTTAAGGCTAATGCCCGTGCTATTCCAATTCTTTGCCGCTGTCCTCCGGAAAACTCATGGGGATAACGGTCCAAATGACTAGAGTTTAAACCAACAAGTTCGATTAAATTTTGAACTTTTTTCTCTACTTCATCGTTTGTAATATTTCCATGAATCAAAAAAGGTTCTTTCAAAATGGTCTTAACAGTATGTTTAGGATTTAACGAGCTGTATGGATCCTGGAAAATAATTTGAATGTTCTTTCGAAAACTTTTTAATTCATTATATTTCAGAGTCAGTACATCCTGATTATTAAAATTGATTTCCCCGTCTGTTGGTTCTATTAAACGAAGTAAACACATGCCAGTCGTACTTTTTCCGCATCCGGATTCGCCAACAATACTGAAGGTTTCTCCCCGTTGAACCTGAAAAGATACATTATCAACAGCTTTTATAACACTTTTTGCTTTTCCAAAAGCTGTTTTATCCCCTTCATAATATTTTCTCAGTTTCCTAACATCGAGAAGGATATCATTTTTTACCCCTTGTTCAAGCAGCGGACCCACCTCCCATCACCGTAAGTTTCCAATTGAGGTTCATGTGCAAAGCATTCTCCTGTAACCAGGCTGCAGCGGGGATTAAACCGGCATCCATTAGGCATGTCGTATATGCTCGGAACACTTCCTTCTATCGCATTCAATTTCCGGTCCGGTTGGCCAAGCACCGGAACAGATGACAATAAGGCTTTCGTATATGGATGAACAGGATTGTTAAATAAGTCTTCAACTTTCGCTTCTTCTATTACCTGACCGGCATACATGACGATAACCCTTTGACAAGTTTCTGCGACAACCCCCATATCGTGAGTGATCATCATAATTGCCATATTCAGGTTTTTTTGAAGATCTGCCAATAAATTGAGAATTTGGGCCTGGATTGTTACATCCAAAGCAGTTGTTGGTTCATCAGCAATCAACACCTTTGGATTACAAGCAAGAGCCATAGCAATCATGACACGCTGCCTCATCCCACCTGATAATTCATGAGGGTATACGGCTAATTTTTCCTTCGCAGCCGGGATCTCCACTTGCTCTAAGACTTCAATTGATTTTTGTCTCATTTCGCTTTTAGTAAAATCAGAATGGTATTTAAATACTTCAGCAAGCTGATTGCCAATCGTAAAAGCGGGGTTTAGCGATGTCATCGGTTCCTGAAAAATCATTGATATTTCTTTTCCACGTATCTTATTAATATCCTTCTTGGATAATTTAGTGAGATCTTTACCCTTATAAATAATGGATCCGGAATGAACACTCATTACTTTCGGCAATAAACCCATAATAGACAAAGCTGTTATGCTTTTTCCGCATCCACTTTCTCCTACTACCGCAACAAATTCCCCCTGCTTAATTGAAAAACTGACATCTTCAAGAATGGCTGTAAAACTCCCATTCATAGTTCTGCCAACCTTTAAATTTTGAATTGATAATAAATTTGTCATCGTACCACCTCCTTGCTACCTCTGTTGTTTAATATGCGGATCAAAAGCATCACGAATCACATCACCAACTAAATTAAACGCTATCGATACAATGATTAAGAAAATTCCCGGATAAATGACTAATCCTGGTGTTGCAGTTATATATTGAAACCCTTCCTGTATCATGTTTCCCCAAGTAGGAGTAGGTGGCTGAACACCCACCCCAATAAAACTTAAGCTTGCTTCAACACGAATAGCCGTAGACATATTTAATGTCGTAATGACCAAAAGGGGGCCAATAATATTTGGGAATATTTGAAAAAATAGAATTCGCAAATTTCCGCTTCCCAGTGAGATAGCCGCTTTAATATACTCCTTCTCCTTAATTTCAAGTGTCGTTCCTCTTGCCATCCTCGCAACATTTGGTATGAGAGCAATCGAAATTACAATGATTAATGTAGACATACTCGAACCTAAAGCAACTAATACCATCAGTCCGAACAACAGCATCGGAATCATCATAATCGAATCCAAAATACGCATTAAAATATCATCCAATAAACCGCCCTTAAAGGCTGCGACCATCCCTATGACAGCCCCAATAAAGGTGCTGAAAATAACTGAAAGCGAGCCTACTAGCAGGGAAGTTTGAGAGCCAAGAATGATCCTGCTTAAAATATCCCTGCCGAAGGGATCCGTACCAAATAAATGCTCGGCAGAAGGTCCTTTGGCACGATGAACTACATCTTGGGCAAGCGGATCGTATGGCATAATCCACTGGGCGGCAATAGCAATAAAAACCATGATTAGCAGGATGGCGAATCCTGCCATTCCAACCTTATTCCTCTTAAATATCATCCATCCTGATAATTTGTGAGTTGAAGATGGTTTTTGTGCTGCCTGATCTATTGTTTCTAAAGGCTGGTTCAGGGTCAATCACCTCTTTTTCTTCGACCGATTAGCTAGGTCTAATTTTAGGATTTGCAATCGAATAACTTATATCAACAATTAAGTTGACAATGACTACTAAGAATGCAACCAGAATTAAACAGCCTTGAAGAACGGCAAAGTCTCTTGTAATAATGGCATCGATGGCTAGACTGCCTAATCCTGGCCTGCTGAAAATGGACTCTGTAATGACCGCACCGCTGATCAGCGCGGTGATGTCCAGTCCAATTACGGTAATGACCGGTATCAGGCTATTTCTTAATGCATGTTTAAAAATGACAATATAACTTGGAATTCCCTTTGCTTTAGCTGTTCTAATATAGTCCTGATTTAACTCATCAAGCATACTGGCACGCGCAAATCTCATCATGACACCGGAAAGAATCAAACCAAGCGTAAAAGCCGGAAGCGCTAAGTGATAGATGCCTTTCCACAGCCCTTCACCACCCCCCATTGATGGAAATAGTTCAATCTTAAGAGAAAACGCCAGAATTAATATAATTCCCATCAAAAAAGGGGGAACAGATATCCACGTCATTGAAATCGCCCGGACTAGATTATCAATCCATGAATTTGACCTGAGTGCTGAAAAGACCCCTAACGGAACACCAATCATACAACCTATTAATATACTAGCTAAAGTTAACAACATTGTATGTCCAAAATTATCAGCAATTAATTCTGAAACAGGTGTTCCTGAAGCAATCGATACACCTAAATCTCCTTTGAAAATGTCTCCCAAAAAAACAATATATTGCTGCCAGATTGGAACATTTAAACCCATTTGGATTCGCAAGTTTTCAAGAGCTTTTTCACTGGCATTATCACCCAGTACAACCAGTGCAGCATCACCCGGGAGCACCCTCAGGATGAAGAAGATTAAACTTATGGTAATAAAAATGGTTGGGATAGCGACTAAGAATCTTCTAACAAGGTATCTTGCCAACCGAATCACTCCTTGTTTTCATGATACAACTGAACAAAAATACAAATTTTCTAGCCTGTTTAAAGCTGAATAAGTATTGATCTTTCATAAACATTACTGGAGAGCTGTATTTTCATTTAAGGTATAAAAATAGTTTAAAGTTCCTTTAATCTCATAGCCAAGTTTGACTTTGTTGCTGCGTACCAGGATATTTTTCGTTTCTGAAACCGGCACAACCACATATTCATCGTAGATATTTTGCTGTATTTCCTTATATAATGAAACTGCTTTATCTGGATCTATTTCTTTTGCAGCTTGTTCGATCAATGCATCGGATTTGTTATAATGAGAGAAATTCAGTTTACCAGTTTCCTTTCCGACAGTTGAAGGCCCATAATAGTGGTCATCCAATGCAAAAGATGCATGCGGCTTAGTTGCTCTGCCATAAAGAACAATTCCATTTAGATTTTGACGGATATTTGCCCCGTATGTTGCCACATCGACTTTTTCCAACGGCATATCAATATTTGCTTTTCTGAGTTCTTCTTGGATAAATGTCATCATCTGGACATAGTTAGGCCGGGAACTTAAGAACTGTTTAGGCAGAGTCAGTCCGTTTTCATATCCTGCTTCAGCTAACAGCTTTTTCGATAATTCCGGATCATACTCATATGTCCCGAGATCCGACGCACCAAACAAAGTGCTACCAATCGGTCCAATAGCTTCAATTCCTGCTCCTCCGTCTCCATAAACTTCCTTTACATATTTTTTGACATCAATTGCATGAGCAATCGCTTTTCTTACATTAATGTCATCCAAAGGTTTCATGGAAGTATTCAGGAAAAGTCCCCAGTAAACATTTTGCCCCGCAATATCTATCGTCAGATTTTGTTTCCTTTCCGCTTGTTGTCTCCATAATTGGTCTGTTTCTCCAACAGCTAAGTGAATTTCACCCTTTTCCAGTGCAACATCAACTGCATTACGGTCGCTCATCGTAATGTATTCGATCTTGTCAATCTTTGGTTCCCCTCTAAAATAATCCGGATTTTTCGTTAATGTAACACCTTGACCCTGTTTGTACTCTTCAAGCATGAAAGGACCTGTTCCAACTGGTAGTGTTATCGAATTTGTGCCTGCTTCCTCTATGGCTTCTTTTTTCACAATAGCCCCAGCTGAACCATCAATTAAAATTCGTTGTAAGAAAGCTGAATCGGGATGCTTCAAATGAATCACGACTGTATATTTAGCTGGTGCTTCTACTTTGTATATGACTGCTAACTCGGAGTTGAAGCGTGAGCCAATACTAGGATCTAATATCCTTTCAAAAGTCCATTTTACGTCTTCAGAGGTTAATTCACCGTATCCTTTGTGCCATTGCACTCCTTCACGAAGTTTAAATGTCCATATAGTTCCCTCAGCATTACTTTCCCAGCTTTCTGCAAGATCACCTTCAATTTCATCACTTGATACTGAGCCAGGTTTAAAACGGACCAATCCATTAAAAATCGGTTGGGTTATGGATAAATCGGAGGCTGTCGAATTAAAATGCGGATCCAATCTAGTAGCATCAGCATTTAGAGCAACTCTTAATACCTTTTCGCCACTCTCCTCAACTGCATCACTTGCTTCGTTTGCTTGATTTTCGGAATTCTCAACCTCTTGTTTGGGTGTACAACCTGAAATAAGCAATAACCCCAATAAAATAAAGATGCCTAAATAGAAGCCTTTGAATCTAGATTTCATTGTTAATCCCCCCTCGTAAATTTTTAATAGTTCTAACTTTCCGTTTTTTTGAGTTGAATTCATTAAGATGTAATTTTTCTCAAAACTTAGATATCTGCAGTCTTGTCAGTGCATTTTGGAATTCTCCTGGCTTCGCCTTAACCATATCGAAAGACCACATAGTCTAACTTTGTTTTGGTTATAGGCATTCCAATACTCCTTTCACTTTGTCACGAATGGATATACTTCATAACAAACGTTATATTAATGCAATTTATGTGCCAAAATATGTTTGATTTTATAATTATTTTAATTTTCAGAATAATATAAATAATAATAAGGTTTTTTTATAAATACATTTCAATTATGAGAATCAATTCATGTATTATTCTTAATTTATAATGTTTCAATTTTGAATCATATTAATAGCCCTTTTGCATTAAGAATTAACTAAACAGTAAACGTTCCTTGATTGGATCACCAATTTATTTATTAACATTACTTACAGCCTAGAAAAGGGGCTGTCCAAATCGCAGTTCACAAAGATTTCTTTGACAGCCCTTTATTGAGAAATTAGTTCCGTTATCTCAATTAGGTCTTTTGTAGAACGTGATAATCGAGTTAGTAATGACGTATCTACCCTTAGGATTCATTAAACTCCTATGAATGTTATTTTAATACTGGATAGAATTCCGAAGGTATTGATCCGAAATGTTTACAATGATAAAGCATAGGTTCTTTGTTATCCTTTTGAATATTTATTAATTCTCCAATTAAGATTGTGTGATCCCCTGCTTCTACCGTTTTAAACGTTGTACATTCAAGAACAGCGAACGCACCGTCAATAATAGGAAGCTGATTTTCAGAAAAATCCCAGTTACACTGACTAAAACGGTCTACATTTTTGCTAGCAAAAGTCTTACATAGCTCCTGTTGATCTCCAGCTAGAATATGAACAGCGAACTTCCCCCCTTCAACAAATGATTTTATTGTTGATACTTTATGGTCAACAGACCAAAGAATCATAAGTGGATCTAATGAAACGGAAGCAAATGAATTAACGGTTAATCCAACTGGTTTACCGACTCCATCTGTTGTAGTTACTACTGTAACACCTGTCGGATAGTTTCCCATTACTTCTTTAAATATCTGCTGATTTTCAGTATTTGTCATGATTACCTCTCCTTTATTTATTGTTTAAATTTTAGTAGGGGATAAATGATTTGATTTTAAGTTCTTCATAAGCACGGGTCTTTAGTACGCTACAACATGATCATATCCTTTTGGTTTTTTTGTAAGACAAGGATGCCTAACTTATGGGGCACCCTTTATAAACTATTATCCAGTTAATGAACGTTCAACAATCTCTGCAATATCCATTGTTTTGACCTGTTCTTCTACTTCCTTCGCTTTAATCCCATCGCTTAACATGGTCAAGCAGTACGGACAATTACTTCCGATCATCGATGGATTTACGCTAAGTGCTTGTTCAGTCCGCTCTACGTTAATCCTCTTTCCCTGCTTTTCCTCAATCCACATCATTCCACCCCCGGCCCCGCAGCACATGGAATCTTGTTTATTACGTTCCATTTCTAAGACTTTCACACCGGGAATCGAGGTAAGAATTTGACGCGGAATATCATAGATATTGTTATAGCGACCGAGATAACAGGAATCATGGTAAGCAATTGCTTCTTTAACTTCTTTAATCGGATTAATAAGACCATCTTGGATCCATTTCCAAATTAACTCTGTATGGTGATAGACTTCAGATTCTAGACCAAACTCAGGATATTCATTTTTAAAGGTATTAAAAGCATGAGGATCAATGGTAACAATTTTCTTTACACCGTATGACTGGAAATTAGCAATATTTTCTTGGCATAATTGCTGGAATAAAAACTCATTCCCCATTCTCCGTGCATTATCACCTGAATTCCGCTCTTTATTTCCGAGAATAGCGAATTTAATCCCAGCCACATTCATAATTTTGGCAAATGACTGTACGATTTTTTGACTTCGTTTATCATAGGAACCCATCGAACCTACCCAGAATAAGTATTCGAACTCAGACACCTCATCTACTGTCGGAACTTCGATGTCATCACGTTCATCGCGCCAGTTCATTCTCTCCTTACGGTTAAGCCCCCATGGATTGCTCTGTCTTTCAATGTTTTGAAAATAGCGACTTGCTTCTTGAGGAACATTTCCTTCGGTTAATACTAAATACCTTCTCAAATCAATAATTTTATCCACATGTTCATTCGCCACCGGGCATTGGTCTTCGCAGTTCCGGCATGTTGTACAAGCCCATAATTCTTCCTCGGTAATGACATCGCCAATCAAGCTAGGCATTTCAATCGCTGCCGCAGTTTCCTGAGCTGCCAACCCAGAGATAGCTACTGAAGAACCAAAAACGGACCTTGGCATCCATGGACTGCGTGAAGTAATAGCTGCTCCTTTTTCTGTCAAATGGTCCCTCATCTTAACAATCAGTTGCATAGGAGATAAGGTCTTCCCTGTCACTGAAGCCGGGCACATATTTGTGCAACGGCCACATTCTGCACATGCATAAAGGTCTATAAGCTGCTGCTGGGTAAAATTTTCAATTTTCCCGACTCCAAATTCCTCAGCTTCTTCATCCTCAAAATCTATTGTTTTCAATTTCCCTACAGGACCGGTTTTCTTGAAAAAAATGTTAAACATCGCGAATAACTCATGTGCTTGTTTTGACTGCGGTACAAACACCATGAATGAAAAGACTGTTACCATATGCACCCACCAAAATAGATAGAACAACACTGTTCCTGCCGTGGATCCAATGCCGGAAAACAATAACGCAATTGCTCCAGAAAATGGAGCATAGACCAGATTCGGTTCATGATCTAGCATAATTGCTTCGAATCCTAATGTAAGCAGGATGGATGAGGTTAGTGTACATAAAGCGATATAGACAAAAGCAGCTTTGCCGTCACGCTTCCATTGCAATCGCTTTAACTTTTCACCATAACGACGGTAAAATCCGTATCCGACAGCCAACAGCATTAAGAATGTTGCATACTCCTGTAAAAGACTGAAATATTTATGCCCCTCACCAAAAGGAAATTCATAGCCTTTAATAAACCCCTTTATGATGAGTTCGATAAGTCCTACCTGAATGATAAAAAAAGTATAAAACAATACTAAATGCATAAACCCGCTTTTCTTGTCTTTAAACAATTTCCTCTGGCCAAACCCATTAATTAATACAGCATTGATCCGCTCTTTAAGATTTGGTTCAAACTCCGCTTTTTTTCCAAGCTTCACAAATAAATACCGGCTGTATACCAGGTTGGCAAACAAATAAATTGCATACCCTGAGATGACTAGGAAAGCAAAAAAATTCAACAGTGAAAACATGCTGATTATCCTCCATTGTCGTTTCTTAGTTCGTTTCCTTATCCGTACAAAGTTAAAATATCGATGAAATGGAACTTCATAAAAATCACCTATTAAAAGTTGCATATAAAAATTAAATATTATGAAACATTACAAGGTGTAATGACTATACCCATGTTTATTAGTGGGCTAAATTGCGCACTTACATATACTGTAACTTGATTATAAAAAGACTGGTGCCTGACACGTTCCATTTTTTGGTGGTACCAGGCACTATTTTAACTATTAAGTATAAACTGATGGGAGATCGTCTTTATGCCAACATAACCTTCTATTCCTTGTTTTCGCCTTCATGCCCAACGCCACTCTCTTTCACTCCTCCAAACAACGGGTCCAAACGTTTCTTCATAGGTGATGACCATTTCTTCTGTTACAATCTCCTATTACCGTTGGCGGATAAAAACTACCTATTGTGTAAGCCTCACCTTCAAGGTAGCTTCCTCCACATAGCAATTTTTCTCCTTTATTTACTGCGTCTTCGACTTATTCCACTACTTTTGTTACCGCAGATGTATTTACCAGCTGCCCTATGGATGTAAGACTCATATAACCCGTCTCAAATCAACACTTCCTTCGACCTTTCTGCAAACTTATGCGAAAATTCATGGTATATTTCGTCATGAACTTAGATTCGATTCGCACAGACACATTGCTGACCTGCCGAGGTAAATTTACTTTTAATTGCTCCTTCCACAGCCAAATCATTGGCTGCATCATCAAAGACGATAAAGTGGCGTGGCCACCTAGCTCCATGGAAACACGCTTAAGGTATATGCCGATTGTTTAATCAGTGTTTTAGCCACGTCCGTTGAACCCGTAAAGCTGACTTTTCGAACGATATCGCTTGCCATAATCGGCAACGATTTCTTTAGTTCCACCAATTAATCAATTGACCACTCCTTTTGGTATGCCCACTTCAACGATGATTTTCACAAGCTCGAGCGATGAGAGCGGTGCTTCTCTGGAGGGAAGTAAGATTACCGTACATCCTACCGCAAGTGCCGGTCCCAGCTTACACACTCCCATCGATAAAGGAAAACTCCATGGCGTAATCGCTGCCACTACACCAATGGGACATCTAATGGTGGATATCCGTTTGTTCGGTGTGCCAGGTACTATCAAAAAGCTTGAAGGTCCCCTTGCACAATGATATCTTTGTTAACAAATCTGACTATCTTGGTAACACTTGGTCATAAATTTTGATCACATCCTCCTTATATACCTTTCGCGGATTGGATGGAATTGTGCCATCATCCATAGCACCGTCGGCCAACCGATCGATTATTTCATCTGTAACTTCGATCCCTAAAAAGCTGAAGTCTTTAGGTATATCTACGGAACCTGTAAATGATTTTAATAGACAAGAAAGTTCATTTGCAGCCGCTTGGTCATCCTTTAATACTAACTCGGGTTGAAATACCCTAGCTATTTCTGCAAATTTTTTAATATTGGAAATTAGATTAAACTCGATTACATATGGTAAGATAATCGCGTTTGCAACTCCATGCGCAACATTAAAGACTGCAGACATCGGATGAGAACAGGAATGTACAAGCCCTAATCCAGCCAAGGTAAACGCCATTCCTGCCATCGTACTTGCCAAATGGATTTGTGCTCGTGCTTCGTAGTTGGCCGGATTTGCATAACTTGCTAGAAGATTTTCCTTAATCATACGTATTGCCTGTAGCGCAAGCCCATCAGAGATCGGTGTGCTGCGAATTGATGTATAAGCTTCTATCGCATGGACTAATGCATCAATTGCTGTTGCAGAGACATGATGTTTCGGTAAAGTCGTTGTTAATATAGGATCAATAAAAGCGACTTTTGGAATAAGGGATGGAGATGCAATAGCATACTTTCGACCTACTGTAGGGTCTGTCACGATGGAAGCCCTTGTCACCTCAGATCCTGTTCCCACAGTTGTGGGGATGGCAAACAATAGAGGAATAGGATTAATAATCGCCTTTTCTCCCCCTCTACGGAAATCAAGGATATGTCCGGAATGACTAACCACTACTCCTACTGCTTTTGCAAAATCCATCGCGCTTCCGCCACCCACTGCTATAATCATATCGCATGATTTCTCCTTATATAGTTCAGCCCCTTGCATAATCGTTTCTGCCTGTGGATTTGGCTCTACATCTGAAAAAATAATCGTTTCAATTCCATTCTCCGTTAATTCAGTGGTAATAGAATCTATTAATCCTGCTTTAACCAAACCATTATCAGTAGCAACAAACAATCTACTTTTATTAGCCTGCTGAATTTCATTTAGAAGTTCGTTTTTCACAACATTAAGACCGAATCGTACATTTGTCGGTAGACAAGCATTAAATTCCATATTTTGCAGCATTACTATTACTCCTTCAAATTTGTTATATAAGTACAACTATAGTTTAAACTGGTGTGTGATTGTCTTTATGTCAAGATAGTCTTCTATCCCTTGCTTGCCACCCTCACGGCCAACGCCACTTTCTTTTATTCCTCCAAATGGAGATTGTACTGTAAATGGAGACGGGTCATTTATCCCCACCATTCCGTATTCCAGCCTTTCTGCAACTCGGTGTACACGAGAAGCATCATTAGTAAAGAAATAAGCTGCTAATCCATATTTAGTATTATTTGCTTTCTGAAGGACTTCCTCCTCTGTTGTAAACCTGATAAGTGGTGCAACAGGACCAAATGTTTCCTCATAGGTTATCACCATTTCTTCCGTCACATCTCCTAAGACCGTTGGCGGATAGAAACTTCCATTTGCAAATGCCTCTCCTTCAAGATAGCTTCCTCCACATAACAATTTAGCTCCTTTATCCACCGCGTCTTGTACTTGTTCTTCCACTTTTGTTACCGCTGATGAATTGACAAGAGGCCCAATGTTCGTGGACTCATTCAGACCATCTCCAATGACCAATTCTTTAGATCTCTCTGTAAACCTACGGGAAAATTCATTGTAGATGTTTTCATGAACATATATCCGATTGGCACAGACACATTGCTGCCCTGCAGAAATAAATTTACTACTAATTGCTCCTTCTACCGCCAAATCCAAATCTGCATCATCAAAGACAATAAACGGTGCGTGACCACCGAGCTCCATAGAAACACGCTTCAGAGTATCGGCCGATTGTTTAGTCAGTACTTTACCAACATCTGTTGAACCAGTAAAACTGATTTTTCTAACTACCTCACTTGCCATAATCGGGTCTACAATTTCTTTTGTTCCACCAATTAATAAATTGACCACACCTTTAGGCAAGCCTACTTCATCAAGAATTTTTACAAGCTCTAGCGATGAGAGAGGTGCTTCCCTAGAGGGACGCAAGACGACTGTACATCCCACCGCAAGTGCTGGCCCTAGCTTACGCGCCCCCATCGATAAAGGAAAATTCCATGGAGTTATCGCTGCGACAACACCAACGGGTTGTTTAATGACGGATATCCGTTTATTAGGGAAAGAACTTGGAATAATCTCTCCATATACACGCCGTGCTTCCTCTAAAAACCATTTGAAATAAGCGATCGTGCTGTTCACTTCTGCTCGAGCATTAACAATCGGTTTTCCCATTTCTTTTGTAATCGTTTGGGCAAGATGTTCTTTTCTCTCATTAAGTCTGTCAATCACCTTGTATAAATAAGCGGACCTTTGCTCAGCTGTAAGCCCTGCCCATGCAGGAAAAGCATCTTGTGCCGCCTTAATTGCGTACTCTGTTTCTTTTACTCCTGACTGATAGACTTCACCAACGATTTCACCATTTACCGGATTTGTAATCTTCAAAATGTCATTACCTTTAAGCCATTCGCCATTTATATACATATAAACTCCTCCCGTTCATTTTCAATAAAAATGATTGCTGATTTTAAGTATCTTTATGTGCTTAATAAGCTCTCGGAATCAAATAATATTTTTGCTTTTTAATTGTTTGATAGTTTCTTGGTCATAGCCAATTTCTAGTAAAACTTCTTCCGTGTGCTCTCCTAATAAAGGCGGATGGTATCGAACAGACGTTGGCGTCTCTGAAAACTTCACTGGAAATGCAGGCACTTTGAGATTAGGCACATTCGGATGGTTCACTTCAACCATCGCCTCTCTTGCCTGCACCTGAGGGTGTGTTAATACTTCTTCAATTGTCTGTATCGGCCCGCAGGGAACACCGACCCTTTCTAACATCTCAATGATGTCTTCACATTTCATTTGAGAAAATCTTTCACTTAAAATTGTTACAAGTTCCTCACGATATTTAACGCGATCAATATTGAGTTTGTATTTCTCATTTTCTAGTAAATCATTCCACTCCAGACCTATACAAAGCTTCTTCCACAACCCATCATTCGCTACCGCAATAATGACGTCTCTGTCAGACGCTTTAAACCCTTGATAAGGGACAAGGCTTGTATGGGCAGTCCCCATTCGCTCTGGATAAGAACCTGTAGCATAGAAACCAGTGACCATATGGTTCAATAACGCAACTTGACCATCTAATAAACTGACATCCAGATACTGCCCTTTTCCTGTCTGCTTGACACCATGCAGGGCACTAGAAATGGAAAAAGCTGCAAACATTCCTGTAGACAAATCGGCAATCGACATCCCTGCCTTTACTGGTTTATCCGTCTCACCAGTGATACTCATTAATCCCGCAAATCCTTGCATCACTACATCATAGCCGGCACGATTTTTTTCTGGACCTGTTCTCCCAAACCCGGAAATCGAACAATAAATTATTCGAGGGTTGATCTCCTTCAATATGTCATATCCCAAGCCTAATTTCTCCATCGTTCCTGTCCGGAAGTTTTCAACAAAAACATCCGCATCTTTCACCAATTGTTTGACGATTTTAATGCCTTCTTCCGATTTCAAATCAAGGGTAATTCCTCTTTTATTCCGATTCGCAGCAAGATAGTAAACGCTTTCTCCATTCCAGCTTGGCGGAGTAAATCTTCGCGATTCATCGCCTACTAACGGTTGCTCAACTTTAATGACCTCGGCGCCCATATCTGCCAGCATCATTGTTCCATATGGTCCAGCTAACGTACGTGATAAATCTAATACTTTGAACCCTTGCATTGGTAAATTCATTCCAACCCCTCCTCGAGTTAAGTAATTTTTCTGATGAACACCCTACGATTGAGCCTTCCAATGGCGTTAACTGCGAGAGCGAGTTATTTTAAAGGTTGCCAACCCAATACTGACTAGTTCACCACGCTCATTGACAATTCGAGCTTCAATAGAAGCAATAATTTTTCCTTGTTGTATGACTTCTGCAGTAGCAAAGAGTGTTTCGCCTTCTTTAGCCGGCTTTAAATATTGGGTGGTTAAAGAAATAGTGGCAAATTTAACCTCACCAACACGCAGCTTAAAATTAATCCCCATCGCTGCATCCAATAGGGTGGAAAAAATCCCTCCATGCAACACCTGATTTCCATTTAAAAGCGACTTCGTAATTGATAATCGGATTTTTGCTTGATTTGATTCAAGAGAATCGACTTTGATTCCAATCAGGTCCCAAAGTGGAGAACTCTCGTATCTTTCTTTCAAATCCACCTTATCCATCCACCCCTTTCAATTATTTTCTGCTTATATTCCCCATTCGCCTCTCTCTTTGAATAAACGCGATGCAACGGTATCTAGTTAAAAACTATCTACTTCTCTTGATCATTTCTTCTATTAAAATAGGTATTCCCATTAACAGCGTATCAAAGCCCAAAGAGGAAGTTAATTGGAATACTTCTAAAATCTCCTCACTTGTCGCTCCGTACTTTCGCGCATTTTTCAGATGTACTTGGATACCTTTCCTAAATAAATGAGTAGTTGAGGCATCAATCGCTATATATATAAATTCAATAATCTTTGGCTCCAATACTCCACTCTTCAGGGGTGCAGTTAATAAATCGGTGTAACTCTCAAAGAATTTCTCGTCCATTTGCAACAGGACATCTCTAAAACCGTTCCAGTAGCCCATTTGCTCAATAAAATCTGTCTTTGATTGCTTCTGTTGGTCGGTTAAATGGGCATCTTTGAATAAAGCTTCCAATTCAAACTCTTCTGCCATCAATGGAACACCTACAGCACAGGTATGCATGCCTAGAACACTGACAACCTTAAATACTTCTAAAATTTCTTCACTAGTTGCACCAAACCGGAGAGCGTTTTGAATATGAATTCTCGTTGCAGGGGCTGATAAATGAGTAGGTGATGCACTAATGGCAACATTAATAAGCTCTTTAATCTTTGGCTCAAGGACACCTGTTTTCCATGGTACAAAAGTGAAGTTCGAAAGTATTTCAAAGAATTCTTCATCAAGAACTAATAATTCATCCCACACATCATGCCAATATCGGTTTATTTCGGTAAAATTTTTCTTTAGCTGTATTTGCCTATTACTTAGCCTATTCCCCATTTATATTCCTCCATAGGAAAACCTCGTTTCTTAAATGGCGACTTTATCCATATACTCTATTAACCTTTGACGCAAGCCGCCGTTACCAAATCTGACCCTTTTCTTTTCAGCAGTAGCATGAAACTGAATGAATCTTAAGATTTGTTTTCTTCGTTCTAAAATATTTATAATTCCGATATGGTAAAAATACTTGTCAATTTCGTTATAGACACCACGGTTAATACCAAATTCTAAATCACACAGTTTTTGAAAAGAATAATCTGTTAAATGAATATTGTTTTTTTCAAATTCCATATGGTCCCCTCATTTTCAATCGATGATGAACATCGAATATTTCCTTTAATCAATTGGCAGCACTGATTAATAATTCCCCGTACTCTTTCGCTAGATTGCGTATCTGATCTTGAATTTCTGGATTATCAATTTCATTTTGAAGATTGAAATCTTTTGATGTAGCAAAAACATAGTTTGCAACATTCTTCATCTTTAAATAATCAGTAATTGGTTTAAGGTGTTTTTCAATTGCTTGAGCATGCTCTGGATTCCCGCCATTTGCAGCAAGCGCAATCGGTTTGCCTTCAAGTATAGTAGGTGGGATTAGGTCAAAGAGGTTCTTTAAAATTCCTGGAATGGACCCATGCATAATCGTTGTGCCTAAAATATACCCATCCGCTTTTTCCATTTTTGAAATTAGCACCTGAGTATACTCGTTATATTGAGTAATTGGCCTGCCATCACAGAAATCTAAGGAAAAATTCTTTAGGTCTACCAATTCCACCTCATACTCTGGATACTGGTTTTTAACCTCATTTAAAAGAAACTCTGTGACAATTTTGGTCTTTGAGCCTACTAACGTCCCGCTTATGCCGATGATTTTCACTATTACCCTCCTCTAAAAACTTCATAACTTTATATAAATTAGACTTACACGACAGGTGATCCTGATACATAAATCACCTGTCCCGTCACGTAGCTGGCTTCTTTGGAGGTTAAGAATAAAATTACGTTAGCGACATCCTCCGGCTGACCTAGTCGTTGAATGGGATTTCTTTGAATAATGGCTTTTTTCACTTCTGAAAAGTTTTCAATACCTCGGCACTTGGCATATGCTTCTGAGACTTTGCTCATTTCTGTCTCAATAAACCCTGGTGCCACCGCATTTACATTAATTCCGTATGGACCTAATTCAATAGCAAGGGTCTTGGTCATTCCTTGAATTCCTGCTTTAGCTGCCGAATAGTTCACGCGTCCGCGGGCTCCTACTGCGGCTTGGGAGGAAGTCATGACAATTTTTCCGTGGCCTTGATTGACCATATATTTTTGGACGGCTTGAGCACAAATATAACTCCCCTTTAAATTGACGTCTAATACAAAATCCCATTCTTCTTCTGTCATCTCGCCGATGATGTTATCTTTCAATACTCCCGCATTATTAACGAGGATATCGATTTTTCCGTATACTTCATTAACCTGTTCAACACAGCTTGTGACATCTTTTCGCTTGGTAATATCGACACGAAAGGTCAGACATTCTCCACCAGTGCTATGGATCTGTTCCACTGTTTCTTTTGCACCCTGTTCATTTTGATCAAATATCGCAACTTTCGCTCCCTTTTCTGCGAACAGGAGAGCGGTTTTCGCACCAATCCCCCGAGCTCCACCGGTAATAATGACTACTTTATCAGTAAAATCCATTATTCTTCTCCTCCTTTACGCCAACTCTGAGCAATGTCTATTTCATTATTAAACTTCTTGGCTATTAAACCACTCAATCGCACCTTTAAGTCCAAGTTCTTTGATTTTTTCATGAACTACTTTAATCCCATCCGCTGTGTGGATGATGGCGTCTTGTTCCGGGCCAAACATAATACCTGTTCTAAATCCTTGCAGCTCCATTATCCGGTTATGTGCTTTTTTCTTCAGAATTAAAATGTCTAAAGGCGTTTTGGCAATTCCACGAGCAATATTTAAGGTTTCTTCCTCGAGTTCTTCACGTTTGAAGCATTTGGCGGCCAATCCATACTCAGTAGCTTCTTTCCCTGTAATACGGCTGCCAGCTGTTAAATCAAGCATCTTCGCACGCTGAGGACCAACATGCCAGCCCCAATAAATGCCAACAAAACCGCCACCTAATGGCAAGGAAGGAAAACCGAACTGTGCCTCTTCATCAGTGATTACAATGTCACAGCAAGCCAAAAGCTGTGTGCCACCAGCAAGGGCAAAACCTTGAACCTGAGCAAT
This sequence comes from Peribacillus sp. V2I11, assembly GCF_030817135.1. Taxonomy (NCBI): domain Bacteria; kingdom Bacillati; phylum Bacillota; class Bacilli; order Caryophanales; family Bacillaceae; genus Peribacillus; species Peribacillus sp. V2I11. Next base: position 42,179 of record NZ_JAUSYW010000002.1, read on the forward strand.
GATTGGCTTCGGAAATTCCCAAATTCTTAGCCATCTTCTCGTATATTCTTCTAACTTGTCTCTATCTTCCTGGACCGTTCGATTATTATATTTAGACACATCGTATCCAACACTAAAGGCACGCCCATTTCCTTTGATAATAAGAACACTTACTCCAGCATCATTTTTAAGTTCTTCCAACGCTTCATCCAATTCTTTAAATAAATCGGCATTTAAGGCATTAAGCTTCTCTGGTCTGTTTAAAATGATAAAAGCGATTCGTCCTTTTTTTTCAATCAGTACAGTTTTTTCTGACATAAAAGTACACCTTCCTCTTCCTTTAGAATGATAGATCTCCTTTTAATAAGCTTCTTGCAATGGTCCGGCGATGGATTTCGGATGTACCGTCAGGAATTCTTACAAGTCTCGCATTTCGATATCCTTCTTCAAGCCCCAGTTCATTCGAAAGCCCCATACCCCCATGTATCTGAATCGCACGGTCATAAACCCTTCCCATCATTTCGGTACAAAAAGCCTTTACCATTGAAATTTCCTTTGTAGGTGTTTTAGTGCTGTTTTCAATTTTCCATGCACAGTTTAGCGCCATATTTCTGGCAGCATAAATATCCAGCGCACATTCTGCTAACATATTTTGAATTGTTTGATGTTCTGAAAGTGTTTTTCCAAAGGTTTTACGGATTTTCGAGTATTCAACAGCCTTTTGCAATGCCCACTGGGCTGATCCAATACATTTGCCGCTCATTCCTAAACGGCCGTTATTGATTCCATTCATGGCCTTGCCAAAACCTTGGTCTAATTCTCCAATGATGTTTTCCTCAGGAATTCGAAGATTATCAATACTGATAATGGTCGCATCACCGCCTAGTGAGCCCATTACTGGAATAACGGAATCAACATTAAATCCTTCTAACTTCGTTTCAACAAAGAAACAAGTAATCCCGCCTTTTCGTTTCGCTTGCAATTCGGGGTTGGTGACAGCAAACAACATACAATAGTCAGCATAATGAGCATGGGAAATCCATTGTTTCGTTCCATTAAGCACCCACTCATTTCCGTCCTTTACTGCCCGAGTTTTAATCCCCCAAACATCCGAACCAGCATCTGGCTCTGTTAAACCGAAACATAGGGTTTTTTCGCCAGAACCAATGCCTTCGATGTATTTATCTTTCAGTTCCTGTTTCAAGCCATTTAAAACAGGGGTTAAGCCGTTTGTAAATGGAGAAGGAATGACCACATGTTCGATTAATTTACGATGTGGATAATGTTTCCCGATTGCTTCATTGACTAATAGAGCTGTAAGCGGACCGAAGCCTCCGCCTCCTAGTTCTTCAGCACCAAACATGGTATAAAACCCTGCTTTCGCTGATTCCTTGCGCACGATTCTTCGTAACTCTTCTACTTTTGGATGACGGCGGCCGTCTTCTAAATAATACTTACGCTCATTGTAAAGCAGGTCACGGTTTTCTTCTTCCAGAGGAATAACCACTTTATTTATAAATTGTTTTATACCATTAATAATTTCTTGTGTTTCTTCTGGCATATTAAAATCCATCTGCTAACTCTCCTTTTGGTTTTATAGTCTATTTATAATTATTATGAATGGATCATTCTTTTCTCGAGTGTCATTAAACCATCTGCCACTTTGATGCCTTTTCCTTTGGCAAAGACCATGACTGGGTTTAAATCGACTTCAACTAATTTCTCTCCTTGAGCTATGATGAAATGGCTAAATTGAGAGATTAATAGGCTAAGCTTTTCAATGTCATATGGCGGCTTTCCGCGGTAAGATTGTAGTATTGGGCTGGCTTTTAATTCATAGATCATATTCTTTGCTTCATTGACTGACACAGGAGCTTTTCTCATCGCCACATCTTTTAACACTTCAATGTAGATGCCACCTAAGCCGACCATGACAATTTGACCAAAGATTGGGTCTTTCTTCGAGCCAATCACCATTTCAACAGAGTCTTCTTTTAACATTTCTTGAACCAAAACCCCTTCAAATTCGGCACCTTCGGTACTTTCAATGATTGATTTTAAAAGGTGGTATTTTTCTTGTACCTCTTCACTGTCTTTTAGATTTAAGAACACTAATCCTTTATCGGTCTTATGCAAAATTTGTGGCGACATTCCCTTTAACACCACAGGATACCCAATTTCATTTGCATATTGGATCGCCTGTTGTGGTGTTACAGCCAATTTTTCTTGAGTAATAGGTATCCCGAACTGTTTAAGAATGTTCTTGCTTCGATACTCGGTTAAGGCTTGAGAGTGACCAAATACGTCTTCTTTTGAAAAATCGTAGATGTCATGTACCTCATCGATTTCACCCTGGCCAAAATATTGCAAGGCTTTGGCCACCGTTACTGCCCTTGAAGGGTCGTCTATCACGATCAGTCCGGCATCACTAAACATTTGTCTAGAAGTTTCGTTCGTGATGGTAACCACAATTTGTGGAATCTCTGGGTATCGCTCCTTCAATTTCACTAATGTCTCGATTCTCGCTTTCAAAGAGTCTAATTTTAAACCAGCAAAACCTAAGAACACGAGTGCCGAGCCGTATTGACCGCTTGAGAGAACAGAATCCATAAAATCCTCAAGCAGTGTAGGAATGTATGAAATTTGTGCAGTTGTATCGATTGGATTTTGAACCCCAGCAATTGGGAGGATTTTTCGTAACTTCTTTTTAACATCATCTGGAGTCTCCGGTAAGGTAAATCCATTAACCGCCAGTTGATCTGCCAACATGATTCCAACTCCCCCAGATATCGTAAACACTGCTGCATTGTTATCCTTTGGAAATGGTAATTTTGATGTAGCATAGACGACATCTAAAAATTCCTCGATGGTTTCAGCACGATAAACTCCATTTTGTTTAAAAACGGTATCGAACACTTCATCTGATCCTACGAGAGATCCAGTATGTGATAGTGCTGCTTTCTTTCCCACATTAGTTCTACCTACCTTTAAAGCAATCACTGGTTTATTGTTCTTTCGAGCTGTCCTAAATGCGTCAATGAGTTTCTCTCCATCTTTCGTTCCTTCGATATAACATGCAATGACGTCCGTACTAGGGTCTTGAGCCAGATATTCAATGCAATCCGCCACATCAACATCACTTTCGTTGCCGGTGGCGACAAAAGAACTAAAACCTATATTTCTTTGTCTCGCTAACGTAAAAACATGGGAACCAAAAGCACCGCTTTGACTGACAAACCCAATATTGCTTTGCAAAGGCTTTTCATTCTCAATGATCGTTGAAAAGGTCCCGTAAACCCCTTTTCTTACGTTAAACATCCCTAAACAGTTTGGCCCTAAAACGTTTACATTATTTTGCTTAGCGATCAAGGAAATTTGTTCTTGCAATTTCTTCCCCTCTTCATCGACTTCAGCAAAACCAGCACTAAAAATGACAACTGAACGAACCTTTCTTTCTGCACATTTTTTAAAGGTTTCTAAGACAGCTGTCTTTGGCACGGCGATAATCGCTAAATCTACCTGTTCCTCCACCATTTTTATATCTGGATAACACTTCAGACCATTCATTTCTTCATATTTTGGGTTGATAGGATAAATTACACCTTCAAACCCATATCTCTGAAGATAACTTAAAGGTCTTCCTCCAATTTTTTTATGATCGGGTGAAGCACCAATAATGGCAATGCCTTCAGGGTCGAATAATGCTCTTAAATGAGGTTTCAAGTATTTATCACTCCTTCATCTTCTTTTCACTTTTAATATTGCAAATTCCGTGCCAACTCTTCTAAATATGATTGATTTTCCTGTTTTTTTATTTAACAATATTTTTGAAACGTGTAGAATTAACTAATAATTTAGGCAAATCATTGTAATCACTGGTTTTGTCGACCGTTACAACCCTTACCGCACATTTTGGAAACCCTTGTAAAAATTCAAAGCACTTTTTTCTTTGCTTATCATCTTCTAGTTCTTTTCACGGATTGATGTTTCACGTTTGAATTCAGCGTTTTAATAATGAGACACAAAAAAACTCTTAATGTATAAAACAAGCAATAGATAATCTTGCTTATTCAACACACTAAGAGTTTCTAGGGTTCTATTTGTCTATTTCGTTTTCACTGGTTCGTTCAGTTTTCTCCAAAGAGTACTTCTACTAATGCCCAAAATTTCAGCTGCTTCTTTCTTATTGCCATTCGTTTTTTCTAATACTTCTTTTATTTTGCTGGTTTCCATATCTTTTATCACTTCTTGATACGATGAATTATCAAAGTTCACTTCATCTAGTAACAAAGAATTTTCTTCAATCGCTTCTCTTAAATGATGAAACACTTCCTTTTTTGTCACCTGTTGAGGCGTTTCGATATAAGCAAACATCCGCTCCATTGTATTTTCAAATTCGCGGATATTCCCATACCATTCATGAGCCTCTAATAAAGGAACGACATCATCTAATACTTCTTCAATTAGCGGCATAAAAGCAGGATAGTTTTTAGCAGTAAACGCTTTAACTAAGAGTGGAATATCTCCCTTCCGATTACTTAATTTCGGTAAAAATAGATTTAATACGGCAATTCGATAGTATAAATCCATTCTAAATTTCCCATTCTTCACTTCCTCAATTAAATTAACGTTTGTAGCCGAAATGACTCTGATGTTAATTGGGATCCCGCTTGAACTACCTAGTCTCCTAACCACATTCTCTTGTAACACCCTCAGTAGCTTTGCCTGCATACTTAATGAAATCTCGCCAATTTCATCTAAAAAAACGGTTCCATTATGTGCCAACTCAAACAAACCTGGATTGCCACCTTTTTTCGCCCCTGTGAAAGCGCCATCATTATAGCCGAAGAATTCGCTTTCTAATAAATTTTCAGGAATGGCTGCACAGTTTATCGCAATAAAAGGGTGGTTTCTTCGCTTGCTTTCATTGTGGATGCTTTGTGCAAATAATTCCTTCCCCGTACCGGACTCGCCAAGAATCAACACATTGGAATCGGAACGAGCAAATTTCTTGGCTTTATTTATCACTTTAATTGTTTGGTCACTTTGACCAATAATGTCGCTAAATTGGTATTTCGCGATATCAGCCTTATAATTCATTTTACGTCTAATTTTATTTTCCTGTTGCTGGAGGGTCTCTGCATCAGAAAAAATGGCGACAATTCCATTGTAACTGCCATTTACATGGATTGGTAATGTATTCATTAATAGCGTTCGTTTTTTATAAGATACAACTATATCTTTGACGACTTTATTGGTCGATAAAACTTCTAAAATTTCACTTTCCTGTACAATTTCACTGATATGCTGGGAAGAAAGGTCCCCATACTCACTGAGTCCAAGTAACTCAATCGCATGATTGTTAATACTTAACACCCTAGCTGATACATTAAGATTAATAACACCCTCGCGGAAGTTTTCTAATATATAGCTTTGCCTTTTCTGGTTACTCTGCTCCGCTACCTTTGCTGTTAAGATATTAAAGGCAATATCTACAACAAGACCGACGCTTTCTTTTCCGTACCAAAGGATCCCTTCCATTCCAAATTTTTTGGCAAGTCTTACAACAAGTCCCGACCCAATTACCACTTTTTGGCCTTCTTCATGTAATCTTCTGACCAATTCATAAGCTTCCTCTTTATTTCTATAGGTATACTGATTCACCTTAATTTTGAAGATATGATCCAATTCGTCATGCCCATCATTTATATAGTTCCGTTGAGTCTGAATATACTCTTTTTGATAGTTAATCACATTTACTTCATTACTAAACTTCGAAGCCTCTACTAAAGCTTTATAAAAATCATTCGTCTGGACACGTAATGGAATAATATTTCCCCGTACTTTTAATTTCTTAAATTGCTCAAATAACATCGCACCACAAATTAATACATCGTCATCCGTGATATAGGTGGGATTTTTTAGAATAAAAATAGATTCAAGGGTTTGAACAACTAGCTCCTTCATATTACCTTTTCGTTTGACGATTTCTGTTCTTACATATTCATCTAATGGTGAAGATCCCGAAACCAGTATTTTAAGCATTTTTCTTCCCCTTTCATTTTAAAAATCTACTTATCTATTTTTTAATTATTATATCGAACGAATATTATAAAGGTATAAAAAATTCTATTAAATATAATAAAGCCCCGCATATTTTGCGAGACTTAAATTTTACTTTTTAATTAATCGATATCCAGGATTTAACATTTTCAACCATCATCGTCTGAATGTGTTTTGCGGATACCCCATTTTCTTTTAATGTCGGGATCACCTTGTCCATTAAGAAGGTCATCGACCAATCAGGATAATGAGCCCTTTTAGCAGCTTCCGGCTTATGAAAATCTGTTGTACAGCAATAATCCTGTGATAAAAACATACGATTGGCATAACCTCTTATTACTAATTCTATAACGGTTTGATTCCTTTTTTCCGTCGATAAAACTCGTGTGATTCCATAGCGGTCCATTCCAATAAATGCTCCACTGTCTATCACTCTCTCAATATAATCTAAGTTGTCTGTGTCCCCGCAATGACCAATTAGAACATTATTTAATGGAACTCCTTCTTCTTTGAAGATGGCAATTTGCTTAAGCCCTGTTTCAGAAGCTGGATGAGAATGGGTCATAATCGGAACCCCCGTTTGATGATGCGCCCTTGCTACAGCCCGGATGACTTTTTCGACATCAGGGGTTACTCCTTGAATATCGGTGGCACATTTTAAAAAGCCGGCCCGAATTGAAGTATTTTGTACACCAACCTCTATATCGCGAACAAATTGTTTGGCCATGAAATCAATATCGTTTGCCACGAAACGAGTAGGTAAGTAATGAAAGGTGTAGATACCAGTCGCTGCAATAATTTGCATGCCGGTTTCGTCTGCAATCCTTTTCATAAAACGTACATCCCGGTCTAATCCCATGACCGTTGGATCAAAAATCGTCTGTACTCCCCGTTCCTTTGCCGCTTTCACTTGCTCAACGGCTAGAGCAACCTCCTCTTCTACATCATATAAATGTGGAAACTGCGCCACAACCCGCTCATCCCGTGTTCGTAAATGCTCATGGATTAAAGTATATCCTAGGTCTTCAATCGAGATTTCCCCAGTTAATGACTGAATCGTACTCATTCTTTTCCCCCCTTAATAAGTTTCATTTAATCTTATTTTACTAGATTTGTCAGGAATAAGGCGGAATTTAAAGATTAACACGCTGTATATCCTCCATCAATTGGCAGAGCAACACCCGTAATATAGGACGATTCATCAGATGCTAGAAACAGCACAGCATTAGCCACTTCTTCGGGCTTACCAGGTCTTTTAAGCGGTGTGTTATCAATCAATATTTGTCCTCGCCCACTTGCTAAGGAGTTTTTTACCATTGGCGTTAGGATAATACCTGGATGAATGGAATTCACCCTAATATTATACTTTGAAAACTCAACTGCTGCTGTTTTAGTCAAAAGAGTCACTGCACCTTTTGACCCTTGGTAACCAGCAGATCTTCCACTTCCAACTAATCCCCAAATGGAAGAGTTGTTAATAATTGAACCACCAACGGGATTTTTTTTCATTAACCCAACCGCAGTCTTCATGCCAAGGAATACACTCTTAGCATTCACATCCATGATGTTCTGCCATTCATCTTCGGTAAGTGTTTCTATAGTTTGGGCTCCAGGTATTCCTGCATTATTTACTAGAATATCTAATTTGTTAAAATTTTCTTCAATAAAACGAATAGTCGATTCCCACTCATTACTTTTCGACACATCCAATTGAACAAAATGAGCATTTCCGCCATTATCGTTAATGTTAGTAACGACTTCTTGTCCTTCATTGGAAATATCCGCAAGAATGACTGTTGCTCCTTCTTTAGCAAAAAGCTTAGAAATGGCTTCCCCTTGCCCTTTTGTACCACCAGTCACCAAAGCTATCTTTCCTTCAAGTCTACGCAAAATTTCTCACCCCGAATTAAGAGTCTTCTTGATTTTTAGAGTGCTCTACTCCTGAGTTATTTCATTGTATTCAGCAGAAACAGTGTTTTATCTGGGGAAATATAGAGAAGCACAATCAATAGACAAATTGAAATCATAAACCACATGGCACCTTTGAAATTTGATTCAAACTTATATAAGGAGAGACCCCTTTATATAAAATATCAATCTTCATCATTTCAAGTAAGCGCTTTAAAAAATTAATTAAGATTTAGATAACACTGATTGATTTGTAAAGTACGGCATAATTTTTTCAGAGAATAACTTCATTGACTTAATAACTTTCTCTTGACGCTGCCCGCCAATATTCATCCAAAGAATGATGTTATTTAATCCTGTTTCCTGTTTATATCTTTCAATATCTTGAATAACTTTTTCAGGAGAACCGACTAGTGTATTCTCTGACTTTAAGAAACTATCATAATCGACATTTCGATCTCTGCTGTTAACACCAAAAGTAGGACGATTATCGCGTTCACTCATATACCATTCTAAACCTTCTCTGTAATCTTCTTCCGCTTGTTCCGTTGTATTGCCGACAAAGCAGAATAATAATTTCCCTGATCTGGCAACAGCTTCTTCTACGTACTCCTCTGTTAGACCGGAAGCCAAGGAAGTTTCTCGGTATAACGCAATTTTATGTTTCGTGTCATCATTCTTAATGCCACCTAACACAAATGAATGTCCCTGCTTTGCCGCATTAATCATTGAAGCATCATTTCCAGAAACCATTACAAAGATTGGTGGTCTAGGATTCTGTACTGGACGCGGATAAATTGGTATATCCTTAATATCATAGAATTTACCTGAATAGTTAACTCTGCCATTTTGCAATGCTGTTGTTAAAATATCAAGAGATTCAAGGTACTTGTCATGACGATTATCAAAATTCTCATTATAAGCATCAAATTCTAATTTGTCATACCCTTTCCCAACTCCTAAATAAAGGCGGCCATTACTGATAATATCCACAAGGGCCATATCTTCTGCTACTTTCAGCGGGTGGTGTAACGGCAATCTAGAAACAGCTGAACCTAATTTAATATTCTGAGTCATAGCTGCTGCCGCTGCTAAATAAACGGACGTAGAACTAACCACACCATAGGCACGAGCATTATGTTCGGCAATCCATGCAGACTGAAAGCCTAGTTCATCTGCCAACTTAATTTGATCTAAACCATTAAGTAGTTCCTCTGCATCCGTTTTCCATGGAGCAACCGAATTCAAAAAGAATAATCCAAATGTCATGTCTTTTCCCAAAACTGCCATACTAACATCTCCCTTTTTAAGTGAAATCATTTTTCAAACTAACTATTTAAAAATATGTTTCTAAATTTCATTGAAGTGTAAAAAGCAAAGTGAATAGATGTTTACTCCCAAGCTATTGGGTGGCCTTCTTAGGATGATTTCCATCCAAAACAAAATTTACTTATTATTTTAAAATTGCAATAATTGTGCCAATTTTAAAAATATTTTGCTTAATATGGAGATAAAAAACTTTTTTTCCTTTAAAAAGCTAATATATTAGGTCTTATAAAAGTTATTTACGTCGTATATCCGTCTAAAGATTGTCCAGTATGCCAGAACATTTTTACAACATTTGTTTCAATTATACAACTTAATGTTTCGTTTTTGGAACTTATGTCTTTAGAACAAACTAGAACGGTAAGAAATTTCTCCTCGGATACAGCCTTCTTTTTTAATCGAATAACCGCTTACCTATTCTATTTAGATGTGAATTTAGGGCTCCTTTTTTCTAAAAACGCACTCGTTCCTTCATATTTATCCTCCGTGGAAAACAGTACAGCCTGAGCGAGTTTCTCGATTAACAAACCAGATTTTTGGTCAGTTTCAAATCCGGTTTTAACCGCGAGCTTTGCTAATTTAACCGCGAGAGGACCTTTGGTAAGGATTTTTCCAGCTACTTCCTCCACCTTTGCCTCAAGTTCCTCCATAGAGACAACTTCTGATACTAAACCAATTCGGTAGGCTTCTTCTCCATCGATTATTTTCCCAGTTAGAATTATATCTAGTGCTTTTCCCTTACCAACAATACGGGTTAATCGCTGGGTGCCTCCCGCTCCAGGTATAATCGAAAGATTCAGTTCCGGAAGTCCAAATTTGGCGTTCAAAGCTGCAACTCTAATATCACAGGCAAGCGCAAGTTCACATCCGCCACCTAGAGCAAAGCCATTTACCATGGCGATGGTTGGTTTATCATACATCTCGATCCGATCAAAAACCTCTTGCATTCCCCCAGGTTTGAAAACATCCAATGCAGTCTTTTGCCTTAACTGAGCAATATCTGCTCCAGCAGCAAAGGATTTCTCTCCTTTACCAGTAAAAATAACACAGCCAACTGTCTCATCGTCACTTAGCTCATTGAGTGCACCAAGAATTTCTTGCAATGTTTCTTTACTCAACGCATTGCGAATCTCAGGACGGTTGATTATAACGTAGGCAAGACTATTTTTCTTTTTTATTTCGATATTTTGATAAGTTCCCATTCTACCTCTCCCTTTTTCATGTGCAGTTTTATGCTAGATTTTCGATTAAAATCGCCATACCTTGCCCGCCGCCTACACATAGGGTAGCGATCCCATATTTAAGATTACGGCGTTGCAACTCATGCATTAACGTAACTACAATTCGAGCACCGGTTGCACCTACTGGATGACCAAGTGCAATCGCTCCGCCATTTACATTGACTTTTTCCTTGTCAAGCCCTAGTTCTCTGATACTTGCGAGTGCCTGAGAAGCAAAGGCTTCATTTAACTCAAATAAATCAATTTCCTCCAAGGATTTCCCTGTTCTTTCAAGAAGTTTTTTAACGGCAGGAACAGGCCCAACCACCCATAATTTCCGGTGATACACCCACTTGAGCCCAGTCAACAATTCGAGCAGAAGGCTTGAGATTCAGTTCAGCCACTTTATTAGCCGACATCACCACAACTGCGGCAGCACCATCATTACGTCCACAAGCATTTCCCGCTGTTACCGAGCCGTTTTTGCGGAAAGCAGGCTTTAAAGAGGCTAATTTATCAAGAGTTGTTTCTGGTCTTGGATGTTCATCAGTCTCAAATAAAAAGGTAGATTTTTTTGATTTAATTTCAAATGGCACAATTTCATCTTTAAAACGGCCGTCACGGATAGCAACTGCTGCCCTTCGCTGACTTTCTAATGCAAATGCATCTTGATCTTCCCGGGAGATCTGGTATTTTTCCGCCACATTCTCAGCCGTTATCCCCATGCCTAGATTTTCCCCATACGTTTCTATCGGTTGCTGTCCAGCTTCAATGTTTGAGTCGACAAGATGAGCACGATCCTCACCAAAACGTGAGTCACGTAAATAAATTGGAGCACGGCTCATATTTTCTGTCCCACCTGCCACGACAATACTTGCTTGACCAGATTGGATTTGTTGGACAGCAGAGGCAATCGCCTGCATCCCCGAAGCACATAGGCGATTCACTGTGAAAGCTGGTACAGTATCAGGAATCCCTGCCCTTAGTGCTGCGACCCTTGCTACATTTGAGGATTCTGTTGACTGCCTGACCTCCCCAAGGATCACCTCATCTACTTGATTACTACTAATATTCGCTCTATTTAATGCTTCTTTAATGACATGGGTCGCTAAATATCCTGAATTAACCGCTTTCAATGCACCACCATACCTTGCGATTGGTGTCCGTACTCCGCTCACAATAAAGATTTGTTCATCTAACGCCATTCTCATTCTCATTCTCCCTCTCTCACCAAAAATTAAAGCTTATATTGCTGTTTTAATTGCCCGGCAATAATATTTTTTTGAATTTCCGACGTTCCCTCGTAAATCCGAGTAATCCGAGCATCCCTAAAGAACCGTTCAATCGGATAATCAGCAATATAACCGATGCCCCCATGAACCTGAACAGCCTTATCTGCTACTCGGTTATAAACTTCTGAACCAAACAATTTCAACATCGCAGCTTCTTTAATGACCTTCATTCCTTCATCCACCATCCAGGCCACTCGATAGGTAAAGGAGCGTAATGCCTCGATTTCCATGGCCATTTCCGCCAGCATATGTGCAACAGCTTGATGTTCGATAATCGGAACATTAAATTGCACCCGTTGTTGAGCAAACTCTGCAGACATATCGAGCAACTTTTGACATGAACCGAGATTTCTGGCAGCTAATCCAGCACGTCCATTAGTCAAAATTTTGAGAGCATTCACATAACCCTGCCCCTCCACTCCCAAAACATTTTCAACTGGAACCTCACAATCTTCTAAAATTACTTCAGCAGAATGCGATCCTTTTAACCCCATTTTTTTCTCAACAGTCCCTATTTGGAAACCAGGAAAATCTTTTTCGACAATAAAGGAGGTGATTCCTTTCGCACCTTTGGAAGGATCAGTTACAGCCATAATGGTAAAAACATCTGCTTCGGTTGCATTCGTAATATAATGTTTCGTTCCATTTAAAATGTATCTATCGCCCTTTTTAACCGCCGTCGTTTTTAGGTTGGTCGCATTCGAACCTGCAGATGGCTCCGTTAACGCAAACGCTCCAATCCTTTCTCCGGCAGCCATATCCGAAAGGTATTTTTGTTTTTGTGCCTCATTTCCCATTTCAACAATCCCGACTGTGCCAATGCCAGTGTGCGCCCCGATTAACGTTGTGTATCCGTTATGCGTTGCTCCTATTTCTTCGTATAAGGCGCATTTCCCAACCATGCCAATACCTAGTCCGCCGTATTCCTCTGGAATACTAAGACCAAATAATCCTAGTTCTTTGGACATTTCAATGATTCTTGCAGGTATTTTATCTTCTTCTTCGATTTGCATTGCCACCGCTTCTACTTCAGTTTGAACAAAGTCGCGGATACTTCTTTTCATCACTTCAATTTCTTCATTTATTCGAAAATCCATTCCTTCACCCCTTACTTAACTGTAGTTATAAAACCCTTTGCCGTTTTTCTTCCCTAATCGACCTGCTTTAACGTATTTGACAAGAATTGGACAAGGACGATATTTTTCACCAAGCGTCTGATACAGGTATTCCATGTTTCGCAGCCTTGTATCCAGCCCAACTAGATCGGCGAGTTCAAGCGGTCCCATCGGATGATTCAGACCCAATTTAATCGCTTTGTCGATGTCTTCTACAGTACCGACACCTTCCATTACCATGTTCATCGCTTCATTTCCAATCAAGCAGTTCATTCTGCTGACCGCAAAGCCAGGAAATTCATTGATTCTTACACATTCCTTTCCTAGCTCTCTGCCAAATTCAAAGCAAAGGTTAATGGTCTCTTCTGATGTTTCCAGCCCACAAATAACTTCAATCAGCTTCATCTTTGGTACAGGGTTGAAAAAGTGAAGCGCAATGCAGCGATCTGGTCTGGACGTTTGGGCAGCGATTTCTGTCGGACTCATCGTAGATGTATTAGTAGCCAAAAGTGCAGAAGGCTTCACGATTTTGTCAAGCTGCTTAAAAATCTCAATTTTAAGGTCCATAATTTCCAATACGGCTTCAATCACCAAATCGGCATCCTTAGCCGCTTCCTCAATACTTGTGGTGTAAGTAAGTCTATTAATTGCCTGATCGGCTTCCTCTCTAGAAAGTTCGCCCTTTTCAACTGAGCGGTTAAATTGATGGACAATGTAGGACTGACAATTATCAAGAGTAGCGTCATTAATATCCTGGACCATGGTTGTAAAGCCCGCACGTGCACAGGAAAAAGCGATGCCTCGGCCCATAGTTCCAGAACCAATTACAGTAACATTTTTCATTCCTTTTCTCCTTCGAGTTCATTATGATAAAACGAAACTTCCATCAGTAGGGGTTTTCTTTTTCGCTGATGGTTAGTTGAGCTAATCGGATATTTACAGGCTATTTATTACCACTTAGTTTTCATCAATTTTTCTAAGTTCGTGAAGTGGGGTATTACAGCCCGTTAATACGGATAAAGACCTTGCCCAGCTATTTAACATACCTATCATTCTACTAGATAATAAAGGCACCCTATGCTTTTACAAGTAGATTTTTAATTTCCCCCGTAAGCAAAGGCACGACTTCAAATAAATCTCCGACGATTCCGTAATCGGCCACATTGAAAATATCCGCTTCTGGATCCTTGTTAATGGCAACGATCACCTTGGAATTTGACATTCCAGCCAGATGCTGGATGGCACCAGATATCCCACAAGCAATGTAAAGGTCAGGTGTGACTACTTTTCCTGTCTGACCGATTTGCAGGGAATAATCAGCATATCCTGCATCACAAGCACCACGGGATGCACCTACCGCCCCCCCAAGGACGTCTGCAAGTTCCTTTAATGGTTGGAATCCTTCCTCACTTTTGATACCTCGACCTCCAGAAACAATGATTTTTGCTTCCGAAAGGTCAACCCCTTGAACTGCTTTTTTTACGACTTCCCGAACAATCGTACGCAAATCTTTGATTTCTACTGAAGCCATAGACACATCGCCAGAACGTGAAGAATCTTTTGTTAGTGGTGTAATATTATTAGGGCGAATAGTTGCAAAGATAACGCCATCTTTTATGATCTTCTGTTCAAATGCCTTCCCCGAATAGATTGGTCTGGTAAAGATAATATTATCCCCACCAGTTTCAATGGCTACTACATCTGAAATAAGTCCTGACCCAAGTTTACTAGCAATTTTAGCTGATAAATCTTTGCCAATCGCTGTATGACCAAAAATAACACCTTTTGGATTTTCCTTACAAATGACTGACAGTAATGCTTGAGAAAAACCATCAGGCGTATAGTGTGCAAGCTTTGAATCCTCAACGACCACAGCTCGGTCTGCTCCATATTGAATCATTGTGGCTGCTAGTTCACGAACAGAATCCCCAAGCAGGACAGCGGTGACTTCTCCACCTTGAGCAATGCTTCTCGCAGCAGCAATACTCTCAAAAGATACATTCCTTAATTCTCCATTACGGATTTCTCCAAGTACCAGTACATTCCTAGACATATTCTTTTCCTCCTTATATTACCTTTGCTTCAGAATGGAGCAATTTAACCAGTTCGTTCACCTGAGCGTTAAGCTCTCCTTCTAGAACCCGGCCTGCTCCTTTTTTCGGTGGAAGATTAACTTCAATCGTTTCGGTTTTAGCTTCCACATCATCTTCATCTAAGTCCAGATCATCGAGTACCAATTCTTCAAGCGGCTTTTTCTTTGCTTTCATAATTCCTGGCAGCGACGGGTAGCGCGGTTCATTTAATCCCTGTTGAGCTGTGACTAGAAGCGGGAGTTTAGTTTCAATTGTTTCAGAATCACCTTCGACATCTCTAACAATGTGGACAGTATCTTCATCTACTTGAATTTCAGTAATGGTCGTAACATATGGAATATCAAGCAAATCAGCTACGCGTGTGCCAACCTGTCCACTACCCCCATCAACCGCAACATTACCGGAAAAAATTAAGTCTACTTCCTTATCTTTTAAGTACTCAGCCAATACTTTAGAGGTGGTGAATTCATCCCCATTTTCTACGTCATCCTCAATGTTAATCAGGACTGCTTTATCTGCACCCATGGCTAAAGCCGTACGCAGCTGCTTTTCAGCATCTTCATTTCCGACAGTTACGACTGTGACTTCTCCGCCATGAGTGTCACGAAGCTGAATCGCTTCTTCTACGCCATATTCGTCATATGGATTGATAATAAATTCTGCTCCTTCCTCATTAATGGCACCACTACTAGAGACTGTAATTTTTTCTTCTGTATCAAATGTTCTTTTTAACAAAACATAAATGTTCATAACCTTCCTCCTTGTTTAGGCTTTTACACAGTGGATAAAAACTTTTTTCTCCTATGGTTCATTGAAGAAATTGCTCCTAGTTAATTGTTTCACTTCATATTTTGCAAGAACCGTGCCAACATGAAAAAACACTCTATTTTTATTAGATTAAGAGAAACTTATCTAATAAAAAATGTCTCTACTTCAACAATCTTTTAATTTAGATAATTTCAATTACTTATAATAATGTTACTTACAAAAAAACAATCATAAATCATTCTTGGAACTAGTGATTCATTTTTGAAACATGCAGATTGGGTGCCCCTAAATTCCTAAGCCCGAAAATGTAAAACACCCAAACCATCTTCTCTTAGCACCAAAAGTCCCCTAGTTATTTTTAATAGAAGAAAGTCGTCATATTCAGAGGGACTTTTGCTGAATTTAGGACTCAATTAAATGGCGCGCTCTTAAAAAAACCACTTCGAAAATGGTTTAAAGATTGAAGAAATGAAAAATAGTCCAGATTTAATAAAAGATATTTCCACACCTACATCTAATTCATGTATGTTTACCTTCATTTTTTATGATGTCTTAAAATCAGGAAAGCTGTGGATGTTTTTACTGTACAAAAAAAGAGGGTTCTGGTGCAAAAACTTCAGAATATCAGCAAGTAATCTCCCAAACTTGGACATACTGATACTAGTACTCTAATTAAAAGAATGTGATCAGTATGGAAAAGCAAAATCTATTCAAGTGGAAATATTATCAACCTGATATTATTTCTTTAATCGTAAGATGGTACCTACGGTACAACCTCAGTTTTCGTGATTTAGGCGAAATGATTGAAGAACGCGGGCTATCTATTGCTCATAGAACCATCATGCGCTGGGTTCACCAGTATGGTCCTGGAGTACGGCGTCATCTTAAGCCAACCAATGATTCTTGGCGAGTCGATGAGGCGTATGTGAAAGTTAAAGGTCAATGGTCGTACCTATATCGTGCCGTTGATTCAGAAGGAAATACGATTGATTTTTATTTAAGCAACACACGAGATTATAAGGCTGCAAAGCGCTTTTTCAAGAAAGCTTTGCAGTCTTTTCATGTTTCAAACCCCCGTGTTATCACAGTAGACAAGAGCCCAGCCTATACTATTGCGATTGAAGAGTTGAAAAAGGAGAAAAAGATGCCAGTAGGCACCCAAATAAGGTAGGTAAAATATCTTAAGAGCATTATGGAACAAGATCATCGTTTTATAAAGAACTGAGTTCGTTCGATGTTAGGGTTAAAATCATTTCGTACAGCTACTTACATATTGAGTGGTATAGAAGCGATGCATCTGATTAAAAAGAAGCTGGTTCATTAAGGGGTGAAGTCTGTCCAAAAACCAAAATTATTTGGATTAGCTTCATAAGTTAGCCATTCAAAGGAAATTGATACTCTATGTTTCTATCGAGTAGTTTTTGCACCAGAACCATAAAAAGTATTGTAGCTCTTGCGAAAAGATTCAGTTCATTTGAAATGATAGGATTCATTAAAAAAACACCATCCTTTCTCGTAACTTCTTACGATAAGCATAGCGTTTTTCTTTTTGACAGTATAATTTTAACTTAGCTTGATACAGGAACCCCAAGAGGTATGATTTTAACTTCGTTTGATGGACATGGGGTAACTCCATTGGTAGGAACCCTTAATGTAAATAATGAAAAACACCGACCTTTTGAACGTTGTTTCATGCTTAGACTTTATAAGGAAACTTTTGAAGTAAATTCATCTCTATGCATTAAAAGTTCTCTTCAAGTGACAGGCTAACTCAATTTTTAACATATCTTCAGTATTATTGAAACTTAAATTTAAGGCTTCTTCAATTTTTTTTAGACGTTGGTACAGTGTATTAATATGAATATGTAATTTTTCAGCTGCCTGTATTGCAGAACGATTTGAATCCGTATAGACTAACAATGTTTTTTCTAATTCATTTTTCTTTGCTTTATGAGACCATAATGGTGAAAATATTTCGTTCAAGAACCTTTCTATTTCTTCGGACTTTTGATTTAAGAAAAAGCGATTAAGTCCAATTTCTCCATATCTTATCATACCAGGCCTGTTCTGCTCTGTTAAATACGAAAGAGCTTTACCAGCTTCATCATAGCTTTTCCGGATATTTTCAACACCATAATAAGAATTGCCGATTCCGGCATTCAATGGCGGTCCGTCTTTTCTGTTCCATTCCTTAATGATTGAATCAAGCAGTTTAGTAATTGAAGAAATATGATCTGAATCTGAACTTGATAAAGAAATTAGAAGTGTAACTTTATTATGAAAGCCATAAACTATCTTTTCGGTTCTAGCCATTTGTTGTTTAATAATCGAGACCAATCGATGAATGATAGCTTCTAAAACTTGCAAATCTTGATAGGAGCTTATTTTAAATAAGGTGACAAACATGATAGAATTCATATTTAAACCAAGTTCTTTCCCTTTTGTTAAAATTAATTCTGACTCTCTATATTCTAATAACTCGGTAAAATATTCATGTGTCTTTTGGTAATATACTTCAGTCAATGTATGCTGTTTTGCTAATTCTAAAGCAAGGGTTGAGCTTCCTTGCTCAATGGTAATCCGCTCAAGATGTGAAAGAGGTCTAAGAAGAGTAATGATCAAGCAGCCAAAAAAAACGGTTCTATTGATGATGGGGTATATAAAATATCTGTATGTTTGTTGATCATATACATCAATATAAACAGGGTTCTGACGGTTAAAGAACAAAATTGATATTTCGTCAATGCTTAACGGAGGAATTTGATCTGGCTTATCCAAAAAGATTATTCGGGAGTTCCTCCACTCTTTTCGATTCTTCGTAAAGAAAATATCTATTGGGATTGCTAATTGGAAACAATAAACTTCCAACAGATGGTTCTGGGCAATTATGACCTGTTAGAAACATAGAAGAAACTCGTCATATATAGAGAAGTTTTTGCTAAATTTAGGACTCCAATTGACTTAAAAGGATCCATTTAAATAAAAGCATATTTCTACACCTTGCAAGTAGTTTATTCAAACGTTTATACAGACTTCCAGGTTTAATAATTTTAAAAAATATTAGGAAAAGTGTATAACGCCTTATACAACTTTCTATGACCAAAAGAGATAATGTCTAAAGTTGTTAAATCTAATTTAGGTATTTCTTTTATAAAGAATCAAAAGGAGGAACAAGTCATCCAGATGACTTGTTCCTCCTTTTTTAGAATAATCACTTATTGTATTCCAATGCCCAGCATGAATTTGCTGCATATTTCCATCTTTAACAATGTTAGAAAAAACCAACCTTCGGTAAGGCTCAATGAATCTCGAACCCTTTTATAAAGCCTTTATGTTCTCTTGAATGATTCTTGCGATAGCTTTAAAATCATACTTATGGTTGACTACATCTACAACAAAATCCTGTTCTTCTTCTATTCCCATTAGCCATTGATAATGATTGATCTTCAGAAACATAATAAGGGAAGCGAGTGCTGTCCTCTTGTTTGCGTTGTGGAAAGCATGATTCTTAGAAATGGATTCGAATAAGGCTGCAGCCTTTTCATGAATAAATGGGTAAGCATCATTCTCGAAAACAGTTTGTCTGGGTCTGTTCACTGCAGAATCAAGGAGACCGGGATCTTTCACCCCGATTTGTTCAGTAGGAGAATAAACTTTTATTTGAATGGCATTGATCGCAATAATTTGATTAGTGGAAAGATAGATAATATCAAACGTCATATTATCTATCCACCAAACCCTTGAATGCTTCGTCATGTTCTTTTATAACATCTGATAACATTTCCATAAATTCCGCATCTACGCCTTTAGGTAATTTCACATTTTTATTTTTCCTTAAAATGATTTCTTCACCCTTGAACTCAACCTCTAATTCGTCACCAAAAGCTAAATTTGCCGTTTTCAACATTTCAACTGGAAACGTAATACCCAAGCTATTTCCGACTTTAGTTAATTTCCTAATGGCCATTAACGTTCCTCCTTCAAAAAAAGTTATAATTGTTATTACTATTATAACATTAGTCTTTATGGTTTATACTACTTTTATCTGGAATCTGTTACTTTTTTGATTACATAAAAAGACTTGCAGTTTTAGACCCTAAATGGGACCTTATTCTACAAGCTGAACATCCTCCATTATCCTAACAATTCTTTAGTATAAAATGGTATAGCCAATAATATCTTATGAGCACGTTATGATCATGTTACCTTAGGTTGGACCAGCTGCCCAAGCTACAGTTTATCATCTGAAATTTGTTCTCACCTCAATAGGCTTTTTCACAATGCCCCAAAAACAAAGAGCCGCACATCCGGCAATAATTCCACCCGAAATAAATGCTAACGTGTAAGAACCGGTAGTGTCCACAATCATACCTGCTACAATCGGAGAGAATGCACCGCCAAAGTATCCACCAAAACTCATAATTGCACTAGTAGATGCCACGACAGAAGTGGGTGAAACGTCCGCAGCAAGCGCCCAAGATCCGCCTGTAATTGATGAAATAAAACAGATGGCGAGAGTCATTAAGGCAACGGTGAAAATGATACTATGAACAAACGGAAGAATCACGACAACAACAGCTGTCAATATAGCACTTGTTGAAATTAAGATACGTTTTGAATTCATTGGAGAGGCCATACCACGGTCCACCATTTTCTTCGTTAAATATCCACCAAATATGTTGCCAAAAACACCACCTAAATACGGAATACTTGCGTAGACACCTAGCTCCGTTAAAGATATATGATAGGTCTCAATTAAATAGAGTGGTAAGAAGACCAGGAAAATATTCCAAATCCAGATTGTACAAAAGTAACCTAATATCAACCCCCACACCGTTCGATATGTAAAGAGGGTTCCCCATTTAATTTTCTCTTTTTCTTTTTCATTTTCTTCTTCATGATCAGATGAAATGTAATTCAGTTCTTCCTCAGTAAGTTTGCGGCTCTTCTCAGGGCTACGATAAAAGATGAGAAAAATCACCCCGAAGATTATACCAATTAAACCGGTGGCGAAAAATAAACCCCGCCATCCAAATGTAACCATTAAGAAAATAAGAATCGGTGGAGAAATTGCTGGTCCCCATTTGGAGGCAGAATCCCAAAATCCCGTAGCCAAACCTCTTTCTTTTTTTGGAAACCATTCGGAAGTAATTTTCGCACCTGTCGGCCAAGTTGGTGCCTCCCCAATTCCAAGGAAGATCCTAGCAATAATAAACATAACTAACGTATTCGCCATTCCTGTTAAAGCTGTGGCAACACTCCATAAAATGATCGAAACAAAATATACTCTTTTTGCTCCATACTTATCAATAAGCCACCCGGCTGGAAGTTGCATGGACGCATAGACCCAGGAAAAGATTGCTCCTAACAGACCTATATCTGTCTTCGAGAAACCTAAATCTTTCATAATTTCTGGTGTCGCAATTGATAAATTAGTGCGATCAAGATAGTTAATTATTCCGCCTATTAAGAGCCAACAAACAATCGTCCAACGGAATTTTTTCGTCGTTTCTACCGGATATTGTATTTGATTAGTATTCGATGCAATTTTCAAAGTCTTACCCCTTTCCCTTTACAAGGGCTCACGATAACAAAACGGAAATTTGGTAAGCTGGGCAAATTTGAACAAGGAATATGATCATTTTATGTGCACTAAGAACGAAGACGGGGAACTTGTAAAATGGATACTTTGTTTTCTGGAAAGAGTTCTTGTTCTTAAAATAGTGATTTGAATTGAAGTTCAAGGACGTTGAATTTTAACCCCAAAAACTCTCGTTATTGATATGTTCATTTTATTTCAACCTTTATAGTCTTAACGTACAATTTTTCCGAAATGCTGTCTGTACCCTGAAATGAGCGCCATTTGGGATTCAAATTCAAATCAATATCTCCAGTGAGTCAATAAGGTGACCACTGAAGGGATGATGCCGTGAAACTTCATTCACTTTACTTCCTTTAAATCATGAGATCATTTTGCAAATTCTTCTACGTATTACCATTTGTTAATCATTTGACAAACCTTTAATAAAGACTGTCTTTATAGCTGTATAAAATTCTTTCGCCGCTTCCCCTTGTTCCCTTGATCCAGTACTAGATGCTTTCATTCCTCCAAATGGCGCTTGAAGTTCTACGCCCGCGCTTTCTGCATTAATTCGAACGAGACCTGCATCAATGTCATCAATGAATTCAAGCAAAGAGCTTATATTAGATGTAAAAATGGATGCACTCAATCCATATTTTGTATGATTAGCTATTTCAATGGCTTCTTCTAAGTCAGTGGCTCGAAGCAGGGCAATAACTGGACCAAAGATTTCTTCCTGAGCGATTTTCATATCCGGTTCTACATCTCCAAAAATAGCTGGAGAAACATAAAAACCTTTGTCAAATTCTCCACCTGTCAATGTCTCCCCACCAGTAATGAGAGTAGCGCCTTCTTCTTTTCCAAGTTCAATGTATTTTCTTACTGTATTAAATTGGCTTTCACTTGCGCATGGGCCCATCCAGATTCCTTCTTTTAGACCATTTCCTACAGTAATTTTCTTCGTTTCTTGAACCAATTTTTTTACAAAAACATCGTAAATTGGATCCTCTACAATTACCCGGCTTGTGGCGGTACATTTCTGACCTGTTGAACGGAAAGCACCGCTGATCACGCCTTCTACCGCTGCTTCTAAATCGGCATCTTTAGTGATAATTACTGGGTTTTTCCCACCCATCTCTAATTGAAATTTAATACCACGTGCAGCTGCGGATTTTGCCACACCCTCACCAACAGTCTCTGAACCAGTAAACGTGATGGCATTTAATAGAGGGTTATCAATTAAAGATTGACCGATTACTGATCCAGAGCCTGTAATGAAATTTAATACTCCTTCTGGAAGTCCCGCTTTAGCAAAGCATTCCACCACTTTCGCCGCCGTTACCGCTGATTCGGTTGCTGGTTTAAACACGACTGTATTACCATACACGAGAGCAGGTGCAATTTTCCAAATTGGAATCGCAACAGGGAAGTTCCAAGGAGTAATGACACCTACAACCCCAATTGGTGTCCGTTTTGTAAACATAAGTGCATCTTTATCAGAAGAAGGAATTACGTCTCCATCCTTTCTCATACCTTCACCAGCATAATAGCGAAGGATTGCAATGCCACGCGCTGTTTCTCCTTTTGCCTCAGGAAGTGTTTTCCCCATTTCCTTTGTCATGGTTTCGGCAATCTCATTCAAGTTCACCTCAAGAATGTTTGCTACTTTAAATAAAAATTGCCCTCTTTCTGCCTGCCCAATTTTTCTCCAGAATTTTTTTGCTTGATGTGCTGCTTGTATTGCTTTATCTAAATCGTCTTTTGTTGAATTTTGAACATAGCCTACAATCTCGTTTTTATTAGCGGGATTAATGCTCTCTTTTACTTGTTCATTTAAGCTAGTTACCCATTGACCATTTATAAAGTTTAAATATGTTGTTGCTTTTGTACTTACAGCCATCCTAACACCCCTTCTTGAATCCTATCTGAATGGCTACAGGATTATTAAAGATCAATGCACGCCATTCAGATAGAACTTTTTATACTTTTTTTAAATTAAATCGTTACTTTTTTAGAATAATTGAAAGCCTCTTCTAATTTTTGATAATGTTCTTTACTCAATGGTAAACGAGGTGGACGTGTAGGACCTACCGGTTTACCAGCTAATTCCATCATATATTTAATAGATTGAACCAGTTGAGGACTAGCATCATAACGGAAAAGAGGTAATAGGTGCTTATAAAGCTCAAGTGCTTCCTTAATTTTCCCTTCTCTTGCTAACTGGAATAATTCCACACCTTCTTTTGGCAAAGCATTGGGTACACCAGAAATCCAACCAGTAGCTCCAACTAAAGCTCCTTCAAGAGCAAGATCATCTACCCCAACCATTACTTCAAGATCGGTTTTTTCTAGAATTTCTTGCATACGGCGTACGTCACCTGAAAACTCTTTGACACCAACTACATTTTCAAATTTCGAAATTTCAGCTAGTAAATCAGGAGTTAAATCGGTTGGATAATCTTTTGGATTATTATAAGCAATGATTGGTAGACCAACCTCAGATAGTGCTCTGTAGTGTTCAATAATTTCATTTTCTAGAGGCTTATAGTTGATTGGAGGTAAGGCCATAATACCTGCTGCACCATGTTCTTTTGCATGCTGTACCCATTTAACAGATTGAGCAGTTGAAGGTGCACCTGAACCGACTACAACAGGAACTCGACCATTTGCAGCTTTTATTACAGTTTCTATTAATTTTGCTCTTTCTTCGCCTGTTAGAGTAGCATATTCTCCTAAAGAACCCCCTGGAACAAGCCCATCTACTCCTTGTTCAATTAACCAATTACATAATTCTGTCAATTTGTCGTAATCAACCTGAAAATCTTCCGTAAAAGGGGTAACAAGTGCTACATAAACTCCATTGAATTTTGCCATAATAAATTCCTCCTAATTTGATTTACTTTATTAAATTAAAGTTACACTTAAAATATATCATAAAATTGAAGTGTCACTTTATTTATTGATGATACTATCATAAAGTCCATTCTTTTGTAAACAGAATTTTCTATTTTTTCAAAATATAATCTCGTAGAAACTACAATTTCCATGAAGTATGAAATAATCTGTTTCTATCTGCTTGATTTTGAGCATGATCTTCATTAGGATTATAATAAAATTAAAGTACTACTTTAATTCTTAAGTAAAAGAGAGTTTTATATAATAAAGCAAAAAATAATATAAAGGAGTATGCAGAATGGACGATTCCATAGGGATTAAAATAAAAAAGCTACGAAAAGAACGAAAGCTTACATTAAAACAAGTTTCAGATAAAACCAATCTTTCTATCAGTTTTTTATCCCAAGTAGAACGCTTAAAATCATCAATTACACTTGAATCATTAAAAAAGGTCTCTGAAGCACTTGATGTTAATCCAAGCTTCTTTTTCTCAAATCCAGTGAAAAAGACTAAATCCACGATTGTACGAAACGCCTTGAGTGATTTAAACAATAGACCGAATAGCTTTATTTATAAAGATTTAGGTGGCAA
This sequence comes from Peribacillus sp. V2I11, assembly GCF_030817135.1. NCBI lineage: Bacteria > Bacillati > Bacillota > Bacilli > Caryophanales > Bacillaceae > Peribacillus > Peribacillus sp. V2I11. The sequence continues at coordinate 67,010 of NZ_JAUSYW010000002.1, forward strand.
TTTAGAAAATCCACTTTTTACTCCTTTATTAGTCATGCTAAAACCAGGTGATAATAGGGGGAGTTCTTATTCACATAAAGGACAAGAGTTTCTTTATGTTTTAGAAGGTAGTCTTACTGTATTAATTGATGATGAAGAACACGATTTGCACCCTTTTGACTGTATTCATTTAGATTCAACTACTCCACATAATTGGATTAATCACACGGATTCCGATGTAAAGTTTTTATGCATTTCATCTATTCCTATCTAATATCAAAAAATTACCTTTGAGGCAAAACAAGTGGCATTGAAGTATAAAAGATGGCAGAGTTCACCCATGAGTGAACTCTTCTCAAAATTGTAAAGAATTTATAAATAAACTGTCATTGCATATAATCCATAAATTAACAGAAAGTTTTTTTAATTTAGGTTTTATACAATCTTTTCCGGGAAACTTATGTCGTTATTTTTTAAGTAAATACTTCCCCAAAGCTCATTCATTTTGCGTCTTCCACTGTCAATCTCAGAATTAAATTGGATTGCAGCTTGTTTGCGAACATAACGGACATTTTGTATTGCTTGTTGCAGTTGCTCATCAATTGTGTTCAATCCTTTTCCGGCATGTTTGATGATTGATAGGCCTGCAGTCGTTCCTTGGGCCAGGGCAATTTTACCACTTTCGATACCTGTTATATTGCCGGCTACAAATAGCCCATCCAGAGGGGTTTCCATGGCCTCTGAATGGTGGGGCACATGGCCGCCAAGTTCAGGAACGTATTGAAATGGACATCCGGCAACGGCAGCAAGCTCTGCCAGCGGATACAACCCACCTGCTATACAGACAAAATCTGCCTCATAAATTGTTTCTGACCCGGCAACAATATTGCCATTAGCATCAATATCTGCAACACGAACTCCTTCCACCTGATCTTTACCGATAATTTCGGTTGCAGCTTTACGAAGTTGGAGGGGAGTACCGTTCACTTTCATGCCGTTTTTCGGATAAAAATTCAACCCGATTTTTCTGATCCAATCATTTTTCATGAACCCGCTCCCGATTCGTAATAACGGCGATGGTGCGAGGTGAGCTGCTTTTAAGAGTGATTTCATAACTTCCTCAGGTTCACCCGCTTTTTGGCTAAGGACACTTTTTTCTGGAAGAACAACTCGATCAATCGTTATGCCAGCTAATTGCAATTCATTCAAAATAGCGAATGCTAAAATATTCGCTCCGATGATGACCCCCTTTTTGCCAACTTGAATGCGGTGGACATTAGTCATTACTTGTGCCGCGCCGATCGACATTACACCGGGAAGGGTCCAACCGGATAGTGGGATAGGGTATTCGGCGGCTCCGGTGGCCAATAGTACAAATGGTGCTTCTAGTGTACCTAGACTTGTATGTACATTCCATAGATGATTTTCTTTCTCTAAGTTGTAAACAGATACACCACATTGGATATCGACCAATAAATTTTTTGCTTCTTGATGAAGACGTTCGGATTCTTTAATTCCATTCCACCATTCACCAGAAGGTTCTTGATGAAGTTGTCCGAGCAATCTACCACCTGGCTTTATAAATTCATCAATTACGGTCACTTTGAGACCAGAGCCTGCACAGGCAATAGCTCCTGCTAATCCTGCTGGTCCCCCTCCAATCACAATTACATCAATCATCGCTGTTCCACCATCCTTTTTACAATATTCGGATGCTGTTTGCCGCTTTCAACGACCATATTTTTTTCTACAACTGTTAAGCAGGCTCTGACGTTTGCTTGGTCATTGACAGTTACACGGCACTCCAGGCAGTGACCGATATTGCAATAAATACCTCTAGGTGTTCCGCTATCTTCATGAACGCGCAGTTTCCTTATTCCATTTGCTAAAAGAGCAGCAGCAACTGTTTCATTTTTAAACGCTTCATATGTAACTCCATCAAATTGAAAAGAAATCTGTTCTCTATCATCTAAGTTCCCTAAAATAGGATGATTTACTATTCTAGTCATTGATTTTCACCTACTGTTCCAAATGTCACCGGTCGAATTGGTGGCTGGTATTTTAACGGAATTTCACCAGGTGACATATTTGGGATGACACTCTCAATAATCCTATCTAATGTCGGCCTACACGTGCGGCCTCCACAAAAGCCCATTCCGGCTCTTGTTCTTAATTTTAATTCTCTTGCTGTGCATTTATGCTCATTTGCTGTTGATTGAAGTTGTCGGTATGTAACTTCCTCACAACGGCAAATAACAATGCTCTCTTTGTTAGCCATTTGAATTCCTCCTTCATTTTCTTCATATGAAGGATATTATGCAAAAAACGTGCCAACTTAGCGGAATAAGAATATTAATTTAAGCCTAGTCGCTTTAATCGATTGTATAATGTGGCTCTTGTGATACCTAGTTGTTTTGCGCATTCTAATTTATTGCCATCTAAAATCTGCAACGCTCTTTCAATTACTTTTTTCTCATGTTGATCCATTTCTTCTTGTAGCGATGAAATGACGAAGTCATTTTCATTAAGCACATTAGATGCAATCTTTGGGGTGTTTTCAAAGCTGATATTATTTGTATTAAAGGGCAAATAATCTCTTTTTATTACGCCATCTGTCGCGAATACGATAAGCCTTTCCACAACATTACGAAGTTCGCGAATATTTCCAGGCCAAACATAACGAATAAGTTCATGGATTACATCTGGAGGAAACTCATGAACCGGCCGCTGATAACTCAATGAAAAATCGTTTAAAAAATAATGGGTTAATTCGATAATATCTTCTTTCCGCTCTCTTAATGGAGGGATGTGTAGACTGACTACATTCAAGCGATAATATAAATCTTCACGAAAATGCCCTTCTCTCATTAATTCTTGTAAATCACGATTGGTTGCCGCGATGATACGGAAGTCGATATCAATTTCTTTTTCTCCACCGACACGATAATATTTCCTCTCCTGTAGCACGCGTAGAAGCTTTACTTGTATTTCCAGCGGCATATCACCTACTTCATCAAGAAATAATGTACCTCCTTTTGCCAATTCTATTTTACCTTTTTTTCCTTTAGGGTTAGCACCGGAGAAGGCCCCCCGCTCATATCCGAATAATTCACTTTCAAATAAAGACTCAGGTATCGCGCCACAGTTAATTGAAATAAAAGGTGCGTTTGCTTCTTCACTCGCTTCATGAATGGATTTAGCAAACACTTCTTTTCCAACACCGCTTTCGCCTAGGATTAGAACAGTTGATTTAACAGAACACACTTTTCTCGCTAAATGCACTGCCCTTTGAAGGGCAGCACTCTTCCCTTTTATGGAATTAAAGGGATCAGGCGAGTCCTTATACTTTGCTACTTCTTGTTCTAAACGGTGTACTTCGGTGGACATGTTAAATAATTTTTCATTAAGCACGACTTGATTCGTGACATCCGTTTCTGAAACGACTGCCCCGATAATCTGGCCATTAATATAAACTGGGTTAGCGTTAATTAAAACAAACAAATCAGATCGAGGCTGATGATACTGGCTTACTATAGTTTTCCCATCATGCAATGATTGCAAGATTTTTAGTTTATTAGAGTCAAAAAAATCGGTAATTGGTCGCCCGATTATATCTTGATGGTTGACTGAAAATATTTTTTCTGCTCCTTCTGTCCATGTACAAACGCGCTCTTCGTCATCAATGACAGTGACTGAGGCATCCGACGTTTGAATGACGGTTTCATAAAAGGCCTTTAATTGATGGTAAGAATCATGAAGAAGACTGATCATTTGTGGGGCTGTTATATAGCCTATAGGGTTTTTGTTTGTATCTAGAATCACAGCTGTGGAATGATGACTAAACGCCTGAATCAAGGTGAAGAATGTATCATCCTCATATACAACCTTACATGGATGTTTAAGTGTTTTTGCTGTTGAACAATAATAAAATTCACCGTTTTTCTGTTCAAGGTGATGCTTATCGAACGGTGTATCGATTTGAAGACGTTTTATTATTTCTCTCACTGACGGTAATGAAAATGCCATGATACCCTCCCAGACTGTAAAAAAATATTAACACTGTAAAAAAAATTATACACTCATTTTTAAAATATTTATAATATTTTTACAATTACCTCAGATAAAAGGGAAGTAAGTCCTTCACTTCTAGAAATAGACGAAAATATAGGGGAAAGCTGTCCATAAATGCCTGATTATAGAAACAAAGATTAAAAACGCACGTCTATAAAAGTTATCGCTTTTCTTCGACCAAGTGCTTTTGCTTTCTCCCTTCTGTCATATCCAACGTCTCTCTAACCATCAGTGGAGATTTTGCCCATAGTGGAAGCTTCACTTTAGTTGGCACACTAATTGCTTTATTAGTTGTTGAAGCCATTTCGTCGAGGGGAGGAATGTTATGTGAAACACTGTGACGTTTTAGTAATTGGTGGAGGAATAATTGGTTGTTCGATTGCCTACTATGCCTCTAAATATGGAAGAGACGTAACAATAATTGAAAAAGGGGAATTTGTAAGTGGTACGTCTTCACGATGTGACGGCAATATTTTGGCGATTGATAAAGACCCAGGTTTTGATAGTCAGATGTCGTTGTTTAGTCAGAATTTAGTGGATGAATTAAGCAGAGACCTGGAGCATTCTTTTGAATATCGGGCCCCGGGGAGCATCCTCGTTTGTGAGTCAGACGAGGAGATGGAAGCCGCACAGAAATGGGTCGACCGTCAAAAAGAAGCTGGTTTACCATTCCGAATGCTTGACCGGCAGGATATCCGTCAGGATTCTCCCTTTTTTGCAGATGATTTATTAGGAGGCTTGGAATGTGCCACTGATTCTACAGTCAATCCTTATCTTCTAGCTTTTTCACTTCTTGAGGAAGCAAAAAAATTAGGTGCTAAAACCTTGAAAAATACCGAAGTAAAACAAATGAAAAAAGAAGAAGGCGGTTCATTTACTGTAGAAACGTCAAACGGAGTTTTTACCGCGGATCATGTCGTCAATGCGGCTGGGGTATGGGCACCTCGAATAGGAGAGATGCTTGATCTTTCGATACCGATTGAACCGAGAAAAGGGCATATTATCGTTGCTTCAAGGCAACAACATGTGGGATCTCGAAAAGTAATGGAGTTTGGTTATTTAATTTCCAAGTTTGGTGGGAAGCGCCGTGTTGATCCACTAACTGAAAAATACGGAGTAGCCCTTGTCTTTGAACCAACGGAAAGTCAAAATTTTTTAATCGGAAGCAGCAGGGAATTCGTTGGCCTCAATACGAGAATAAACAATGAAGTCATCAAATGTATAGCAAACCGAGCCATACGCTTTTATCCGAAAATGGCGGATATGATGGTGATTCGCTCGTACGCAGGGTTACGTCCATGGACGGAAGATCATTTGCCAATCGTTTCACGGGTGGACAAAGTTCCAAATTATTATATTGCGGCCGGTCATGAAGGTGACGGAATCAGCCTAGCGGCAGTAACAGGGAAAATAGTGGAAGAATTAATCAATGAAAAAGAAACGTCCATTCCCGTTGAACCGATTAGCTTTAACCGTTTTAAAGAAAGGGTGTTGAGCAGATGAAGGCACAAAGAGTCTTTACAACAATTGATACACATACAGGCGGGAATCCAACGAGGACGCTGATTAGTGGTCTCCCGAAACTAGTTGGAGAAACAATGTCAGAAAAAATGCTCCATATGAAAAAGGAGTATGACTGGATCCGCAAGCTTTTAATGAACGAACCGCGTGGTCATGATGTTATGTCGGGTGCTTTGTTAACGGACCCGTGCCATCCGGAAGCAGATATTGGCGTGATTTACATAGAGACGGGTGGATATTTGCCAATGTGCGGGCATGACACAATTGGTGTGTGTACCGCTCTAGTTGAATCGGGATTAATACCCATTCAGGAGCCGGTTACTTCATTAAAATTGGATACGCCTGCTGGACTCGTTGAAGTGGAAATTTCTTTGGAAAATGGAAAAGCAAAAGAAGTATCTTTTTGTAATATCCCAGCCTTTCTTTTAAAAAGTGTTTCCGTTGATGTTAAGGGAATTGGACGTGTAAATGCTGACATTGCGTATGGTGGCAATTTTTACGCAATCATTGATGCTGAATCGGTTGGATTGGATTTAATCCCAGAGAATGCTTCAAACATAATTGAAAAAGCGATTAACATAAGAAATACCATTAATGAAAAAACTGAAATCGTTCACCCGCTATATTCATTTATTCGAGGGTTAACTCATGTTGAGTTTTATACCGAACCGACCCATGCGGAAGCAGATGTGAAAAACACAGTAGTTGTTCCTCCAGGAGGAATTGACCGCTCCCCGTGTGGAACTGGCACTTCTGCTAAAATGGCAGTGTTATATGCTAATCAAGAAATTTCAATTGGTGAAGAATTTGTTCATGAAAGCATTGTGGGTTCTCTATTTAGAGGACGCGTACTGGAAACAACGTATGTGGGAGACGTTGATGCTGTAGTGACCAAAATTACGGGTTCAGCTTGGCTAATGGGGATGCACCGATTCTTCTATCACGAAGAAGATCCGCTTAAAGAAGGGTTTCTGCTCATTCCCCCGATGGAACATGAAACGGAGGACATAAAATGAAGATTCAAAAGGTATATTCAACAACAGATGTACACGTAGCCGGTGAGGCGTTCCGAGTTATCAAAGATGCGCCATTCATTCATTATCAGAACTTGGAACAGTTAAATGAGCAGCTTCCACAGGTATATACAGAAGAAATTAATCTTTTATTGAATGAACCGCGAGGGTTTGCAGGCTTAAATGGCTGTCTTGTTGTTCCACCGATTAGCCGAGAGGCAGATGCCGCGGTGTTATTTTTAAATCATGAAGGAACGGTTCCTTTTCATTACGGTGGAATCGTTGCTGTGATTACAACTTTACTGGAATGTGGTCATTTGCAACCAAGGGAGTCAAGTGAATACAAAATCGAAACGGTCAGTGGTGTGATTTCGGTTACCGCTATTATGGGAAGAGATGAAGTGGTTTCAGTGGTGATAGAAAGTGAACCGTGTCAAGTAGTCCAAACAAACATCCCATTGTCAAATCCGCATTTAAATACACAGTTCTCCCTCGTGCAAGCTGGCCAATTATATGCAGTGTTTGAGAAAAGTGTTATTTCTGCAGAGATTCGTTTTGAGGAACTTACTGAATTGAAGAAATGGAGTCAAACAGTGCTTCAGGATCTCGAGTCAAAGATTCCTGTAAAAGGTGTCATTTTAATGGATGATTCTCATCTAGAAGATGGGCGGATTAAAACGATTACTTTCCGTGAAGACCAGTATATTGTTCGTTCTCCTGGCTTTGAATCGACAATGGCATGTTATACAAACTTACTTTCTAAAGGTGGATTGTTTACGGAATCGCCATTCGTAAATGAAAGTATTTTTAACAGCTCTCTAACAGTACAGGTAGCCGAACAAACAGAGAGTGGATATAAGTTCACTTTGACAAGTCGTGGCTTCATTACGGGAATGCAATTATTTGTATTAGATCCGACAGATCCTATGCCTGCCGGATTTTTATTAAAATAATTGAAATGAACCATGTACCTATATTCGGTGCCGTTAGGTAAACAACAACCACTGTCAAACATACCAAATCGAACCTCCTAAGCTGTTGCCTACCTTTAAGGCACCTGTTTACTAGACTAAGAAAAAACGGATGTTAATTGATTATAGAACTATCCGTTTTTTCTATCTAATAGTTTTTGTGGTGGTGAGAATACATAGGATGCTAGTAAAATTATTACTAGTTAAAAACGAAGTGGCAAAACCTTTTACTTCTTTAAACATTTGAAATTCATTCTATCACCGAGATTCAGAATGAGGATGTGAAAACTCGTATAACAAGGTTTTGATAATCAGGCGGAATTTTTTTATAGTAACCTCGCAATTTCAGTCGAATCTCATCGTTTGTTTGCTTGTCAAGTGACTATAAGGATGTGTAATTACAAATAAAACCGATACATTGATTATAAAATTGAAGAGGTGATTTGGATGACAACTCAAGGGAAATTCAAAAAGCAGCTTTCTTTGTCTGATCTTACATTTATAGGGTTTGGGGCAATATTTGGTTCAGGATGGCTTTTTTCGGCTAGTCATGTCAGTGCACTTGCAGGACCATCAGGTATACTTTCATGGATTATTGGTGGATTTGCAATTCTTTTATTAGGCTTAGTTTATTGTGAGCTTGGTGCGGCAATCCCACGTGCAGGGGGAGTTGTACGATATCCAGTATATTCCCATGGACCACTTTTAGGATATCTTATTGGATTTATTACTTTGATTGCTTATTCAAGCCTTATTGCCATTGAAGTAGAAGCAGCACGACAATATGCGGCAGCTTGGTGGCCTAGTTTAACTCAAGCGGGATCAAGCTTACCGACAATGACTGGGTGGTTAGTGCAATTCGGATTATTATGTGTTTTTTTCCTTCTTAATTATTGGAGTGTCAAAACGTTTGCGAAGACAAATACAATTGTTACGATTTTTAAATTTTTTGTTCCTGCTCTTACCATCATAGTTTTATTAACACAAATGAAATCCGGTAATTTTTCCATTCAAGGATTTGCACCGTCCGGTTTTTTTGGAATTGAGTCGGCCATCTCAACTGGGGGAGTAATTTTTGCTTATTTAGGCTTGACACCTATTGTTTCTGTTGCAAGTGAAGCAAAAAATCCGCAACGGACGATACCAATCGCATTGATTTTATCCGTTGTCCTATCTACGATCGTATACGTGCTATTACAAATCGCTTTTCTCGGAAGTATTCCGACAGATATGTTAGCAAATGGATGGTCAGGGGTTGGTAAAGATTTTAGCCTACCATTCAAAGATATTGCTGCTGTTCTTGGACTAGGTTGGCTTGTCTTTTTTATCGTTTCGGATGCCATTATTTCTCCAAGTGGGACAGGTAACATTTATATGTCTACAACCCCTCGTATTGTATATGGCTGGGCACGTAGTGGAACATTGTTTAAAGTTTTTGGAAAAGTTGACAAAAAGTCAGGTATTCCTCGTCCTGCCGTTTGGTTATCATTTATCTTGTCAGTTTTCTGGACGTTGCCATTTCCGTCATGGGAATCCTTAATCAGTGTTGTTTCAGCAGCTCTTGTGTTGAGTTATGCAATTGCTCCAATTGCAGCTGCAACTTTTCGGCGTAACGCACCTGATTTACCGCGTCCATTTTACTTGAAAGGAATGGTCATTCTCGGGCCACTTTCATTTATTATTGCGTCCTTTATTGTATACTGGTCTGGTTGGAAAACTATTTCTTGGCTGCTTGGTTCGCAAATCGTCATGTTTGTCATCTATTTATTTTTTAAGAAATGGGTACCTACTGAAAAAGTAAGTTTTGCACAACAAATAAAGTCATCTTTATGGCTGGTATTTTATTATGCATCCATGATTGTTATTTCGTATTTCGGGTTATTTGGAGGTACTGAATCTGTAAAACACCCTTGGGATCTTATCATTGTTGGCTGCGTTTCCCTAATCACGTATTATTGGGCTAGCCACACTGGTTTGCCGAAGGCGATATTTGATGATGATGACGTTGATACGTATGAGCCTATCCAAGCCAAACCCAATGTCGGGTAATATGCTCATTGAAAAAATTAGGCATAAAACCAAGAGGTAAAAAGATACTTGGGTCCTCGTGACAATGAGAGACTTCCCTACAATGGGGAGTCTCTTTTTTTTGAGCTATTTTTTCTAAACGTACATAAAGTGATAGAGGATGCTAAGCGAATTACAGAATTAAAAGGAACCACAAACACTGCATTTGAAGTTAACGAAGTTGAAATAGTAATCTCGAGAAGGTATAAATGATCTTGTCGTCGTCTCGCTCCGCAAAAGCTGCTCTCCGGAAGGCTTGACACCATCATCAAAATGATACTGAAAAAAGTCATCTACCTCTTCTTGAATTTTTAACCATGGCTGATAATCTATACCTGTTCTTGCACCACGACCTTGGCCGATTCATTTATTAAAATATTGTTTATACCCAGCTTCCTTGTTTACATTACGCACAGCAATATCAATATCTCCAATTCGAATACCCGATTTTACTGTATTCACTCCTGCTCTAGTTGATTGAAGGACAGTTTCATAAATTCCCCTATGCTTAGCTGTTTCCTCTCCTACCACGAAAGTCCGTGTAATATCCGAACAGTATCCATCAATAATAACACCCATATCAATGTATCCAAATCTACGAATATCCATTTTCCTACACCAACTTCTGCATTCTTTCCATTATCAAAAACGTTCGTAAAAATTGTTGAAAAATAATGAACGTTCGTATAATATATTAAAACTTTAACGAACGTTAAAAATAGGCGATTTCATAAAAAAAACCCCGTTCGTAAAAGTGTACCTTATCGGACTCCTTTTCTAAAGGCACTTTTCTTAGGGGGTTCTTATCAGCACTACCATGTACATAGTGATAGGCATGGATAGTAGCCACATACCAGCGCCAGGCACCAGGCCAGCACTACGGGATCACACTCCCTCATACCCAACCCATGTACAATGCAGGATATGACCTAACTAGCACAATAGGAATAACGAAAGAAGAAGAAGAGAAAAGGGATTAGATTAGAGTCAAGGACCTACGCGGGCAGGATATAACCCTCCCTCCAACTGCTCCCTATAGGGAAGGTACGGAATACCGGAAGCCACCCCTGGGGGGACCACCCCCTCCTACCCCCAGTGACTGGTACTCGGAAAATAGACGCACCATTTCCGAAAAGTAGTAGTGGTATTATTTGGTAAATAACCCTAACCATAAACAGCAGCCGGTCACTAAAATGCTAATCGAGGTACCAATTACGGGGGAACTTCTAAATGCATGTCGCTGAAGGCGATTCTAGGCAATTTATCTATCGATAAGCAGCTACTTCCCTACTCAATTCAATACAGGAAAGCCATATAAGAGAGGGGGTGGTTAGGAATTTCGAGGTTTCCATTTATTCCGTTTTCTCTCTAAAAATTTTTGCGGTGGGGTGGCCATAACTCGCCAGGAGAAGGGCAAAAAAATAAGCAGGGAGTTACCCCAATTTAGTTAGCTAAATACATATGGAACTTACCCACCGAATAGAGGGGGGGAAAAGCCTTTTTTTATGTAGTACAAACCTTTCATCTCAAAACTAAATATAATAGTACTAATACTGATGAAAGGAAGTGTTTTTTTAACCTCCTAAAAACCTTCTGGTACCTCAAGGATTTCCAGGACCTGGTGTCACTCCAGCTTTTGGCTCGTTATATGGGGAAGGCACTAGAACAGGGCAGGATCGTGTCCGTATAGATTTTGATTTCCCAGGATTTAGTTTAAATACAATCCCGAATCCGGAAACAAATGAGATCACTGTCTCTCTTAGTGGTGTCTATGAAATAAGTGCCGCCCTTGTTGTTATTACTAATGAACTTGAAACTGCCTTATTCACGATTAACTGAAGTGTCATAGGGCCCATTCCAAGTTCCTCTTTCGAAATCGTTACAGGATTGACATGTCAAACTGGAGAACTTTCATGGTTTAACACTATAGGTAAGACCGTCCAAGTGGAGTTAAATGCAGGAGAAAACGTGTTTGTGTTTATTCAAAATGTGAGTGGAAGTGTTTCTTATAGATCTCCGTCACTTACTGTAAAACGTATAGGACCCCTTGTATCCTCTGCTAAAGAGGAAATAGAAACTATTAAAGCAGAAAGAGAAGCGGAAAAAACAAAAAAAAAGCTTCATTGCTCGACTTTTCGGAAAGTGAACAATGAGGAAAAAGGGTGAGTAAAATAGAAAAGCCAATTCAAGGTCGTAGATTTGTTGACACGACCTATAAGTGTAATAACGATGATTTCCTTAATAAAAACGAGCATTTCCTTAATAAAAACGATCATAAAAAATGTAAGGATTGTGAACAAGGTCCTCGAGGACCTCAAGGATTTCAAGGACTTCCAGGACCACAAGGTCCTCAAGGTCCTCAGGGGCCAGGGGGTGCTTTGGCTTATGGATCATTGTACGATCCGTCTGGAACTTTTGTCCCAGTGTCTCAGGTAATTCCACCTGCCTTGGGGCAAAAGGTTGTATTCACTACTCCTGGGCCGTTATTAGGAACAGCTCCATTTCCTCCTGGTCCTGGCCCTTATACTGATCTTGAGGTTTTGACTGCTGGGGTATATGAGATCAGCATGGATTTAACAGCTAGACTTATTAATGCTTCTAACTTGGCGTTTAATACCGAAGTGCAGTTCAGGTTATTCATAAACGATACAACTCCAGTTCTTGAAAGCACTTTTGAATCCTTTAATCGTATTACAGGCGGACCAGGCGGTAACCCATCGCAAGTTGAAATTAGAAACACGATAGGAAGAACAATCCAACTGCGATTAGCCGCAAACGATAGGCTAAGTATTAGAGTTATTACTGCATCTGCCAATGTAACATATAGGTATCCCTCATTAGTAGTCACAAAAATCGCCAACTAGCTGCCAAAGTCAGTAAATAGGAGCAAGAAGAGCCCCAACCTAAATGTTGTGGGCTTTTTCCGATTTACAACTTTCTGATGCTTAATGACGGTGGTGGTTTTGGTTACACAGGTAAATTAAGCGAAGTCTCATTCCTTCTTCACACGACTCCTCCTAGTTACCATTCCCTAAAATGCAGCTAATCTCTCAGATTCAGATTTTGCTAATTCTGCTATCCTTAGTAGTTTTGTTTCCATTTATCCCTACCTCTGAGTGTAGTAAATGTTTCCCTAGTAAGGGCGATAACTGGTAGCTAGCCTTTCCTCCATCGGCATTACCCAACTTCATTGGTACTACGCTGCTATCCGACCCCCTACACAGCATTTGGTTTCCTTGCTTTTTATCGCTTGTACACCATACTCTTCTAACAAGAAAAGACCGATAGGGTCTCCCGAGTTTCCGTATCATATCGATGTGTAACGTGCCAAGGTCTCTGACTCCAGAGAGGTTTTATCCATCTTGCCCTTAACGAAGGATAAAATGTAGCTTTCTGCTGTGCGTAAAGCATCAGCCCTCTCGATTTACTAACATTATGGAGCTCAATCCCTTCAACCATTTGACTTTCGGCCCGCCACCTAACTGTCTACGCTTAAAGACTAAAGTTACCTTTAGCCCTCCAAAACTCGCTACGAGCGAATGGCTAGTTCTTACTCGACCGGAATCCCACCCGCTATATGATACGACCTAGGCTCGGCCGCACACGCACCCGTTAGTTTAAGTACATTTATTCACAATCACAAAGTCTAAATAAGGGCTTATAATTTTAGAAACTTCATTGATTTGCAGGTAGGACATTGGGCCGTAGAAATATCGGTTTCATAATTCACCCAATCATAATTACAATTAGAACAGTGTAGAACTATATTCTTTTTTTGTATTCTTTTGATTCTTTTATATATAACTCATAATCTTGAGGGAACATATCTGCTAATGTACGAAATACAAAATTACTATCGCACTTACGTCCGTTCCAATATTCTTTACCACCTATATATTCAATCATATTTTACACTTCCTCCTATTATTAAAAACCAACCTCTAAAAATCTTAGATTCATAATAGCATTTTGTTTGGAATCATTAACCGTTTTTTATTTCTTCAACTATACTGCCCCTTTAGTTCCATCAGAAAAAGCGATCCTTCTTAATGAAGACCGCATCCGTTAGTTGAAGTTCAAGGATATGTTTTTATGTGCTTATAATTTATTAACTCACCCCTTGTATCTACAACAACCTCATCTATTCCATAACTATTATGAGCATCATAATAAGGGTGGACTTTTAGAGTTATCTCATATCCTCCACCAACTCCGTACAGTTGCTTAATTTTGAGTATTTCTGTGTCATACGAAGCCCAAGTAAGAAAAATGGACTGCTGAAACAGTCCATCATTGTTCAAATTTGCGCCCTATGGATTGTCAACACTAAATCAAACAACTTTTTTAAGGGATAACTTCTTAAACTCTAGAGGGCTTACGTAGCCTAAAGTTCCATGAATTCGCAGCTTATTAAACCAGTTCACATAGTCTCCAAATTCGAGTGTTAGCTGATCTAAGCTTGCGAATGTTGTTTGATTGGCGAACTCAGTCTTAATGATTTTAAAGGTCGCTTCCGCGACAGCGTTATCATAAGGGCAACCTTTCATACTTAGTGAACGACCAATCTCAAATATGGTTAACGTTTCGTCAATCAGCTTGTTTTTAAATTCATTCCCTCGATCTGTGTGGAAGAGCTGAATATCACGGAGGTTCCCTTTGATAGATGCAAACGCTCTTGCCACAAGCTTCGCATCCTTGTTAGGTCCTGTGCTAAATCCAATAATTTCACGATTAAAGAGATCGACAAAGACACATATGTAATGCCATTTATTTTTGACTTTGACATATGTTAAATCGCTTACCACTACTTTTTTCTCTTCTTTTTGTAGAAATTCCCGATTTAATTCGTTTGCCTGGACTGATTCGTTACATGAGGTCTTTAGCGGTTTGTACTGAGCGATTGTATAAGAGGAAACAAGCCCCTGTTCTTTCATGATTCGGCCAATTCGCCTTCTGGAGACCGTAAGGCCTCTTTTCTTTAATTCAACCTTAATCTTACGTGTTCCGTACGCCTTACGGTTTTTATCAAAAATGTCTAAAATGGCGTTTGTGACATCGTCTTCTGAGGTTCGTTCTTTTGCTTCGTAGTAATAGGTGCTCCGTGAAAGCTCTAGGACGCCACACATTGCTGATACCGAGTATTTATCTTTGTTCCGTTTAATTACATTTACTTTCGCCCTAGTATCAGCGCGGCTTGCTTTAAAATATCATTCTCCATCTGTAACTTCTTCAGTTCTTTTCGTAGTTTAATAAGTTCTTGTTCCTCAGGAGAACGGTTATCTTTTTCTTTAAAAGAACCTGTGTTTTCACTCTGTTGTATCCACCGGTCTAAAGAAGAAGGAGTAAGTTCATATTCTTCAATAAGAGCCTTTCGGTTTTTCCCATTTTGGTAGAGTTGAATGATCTGTTGTTTAAATTCGGAAGTGAACGTACGGCGTTCTCGCTTGGTCATTTTGAGTGCTCCCTTATCTGTAGTGAGTTAAGTGTATCTGCCCTTTAAACTTCTGTCCAGATAAGTGTAGACGATTCACTATTTTAATAAGTACTATTAATGAATCTTAGCTATTTAGTTAAATGCTTTATTTAACTACTTGCTTTTATACTTTCATTTATCTCTTTTTTATCTATTTGGTCTCTATTTTCACATTTTGACTTTTTCAAAGCTCTTTTAAGCTGATAAATTTTCATCATACCCATTAATCCAACCAATAGGGCTCCCGATAAAACTGAGCTAATAATGACAAGGATCAATGGCCATTCAGCTTTTCCAAACAAATAATTAACAGTTACAGGCTCTACATTGATAACTGAAAAAATCGCAATAATTAAGACGACAATTAGTGCTAATAATAAGTTCCATTGACTTTTCATAAGCCACCACCTCATTTATAAGTTTTTAAAGTAATAATGGTGAAAACATTTTAACTATTATATACGTAGCATGCTTAAAATTAGTTTCATTTTTATTGTCTTATTGAGCTCTAAACCTAATAGTTAATGTAAAAGTCTTCACAATTTCAATTTTAATTCTAACACGATTTCGTGAAAACATTCCTCAACAATCTGGCCCTTTTCTTGAATAACTAACGTGTTTGAGAGGTCATTTAATCACCTTCAAGCACACATAAATTTTAAACACTAAATTAAACAACTTTTTTTTACTCAACTAGATTACCAAAAACCAGTATTTTTGTAACGATTGTTCATCCATCTACTTGCCTTTGATTTTATTAAGATCTCCGGTTACCAAAAATAATTACCAAAAAGATTTCCAAATACCTTTACAATAAAGATACCTCTAGTAAAATTAAAATATACAAGTATATTGGAGGTTACATATGATTATCGGATATGCACGTGTCTCTACTATTGACCAAAACTTAGATCGGCAAATTATTATACTTTCTGAATATGGTTGTGAAAAAATAGTGAAGGAGAAGTTTACAGGTACCATTAAAGATCGAAAGGGACTTCATCAACTGTTTGATGTAATAAGACAAGGCGATACAGTTGTAGTGGAAAGCATATCCCGTTTAGGACGCAAAACATTGGATATCCTCAACATTATTCAACAGTTGGAAGAGATAGGAGTGCAATTCATTTCTTTAAAGGAAAATATGGATACAAGAACCTCTACAGGTAAAGCAATGTTCCAAATGATGTGTGTGATTGCTCAATTAGAAAGAAACCTCATTGCTGAAAGAGTAAAGGAGGGACTCGAAGCAAGTAAAAAGCGTGGAAAAGAATTGGGTAGACCTAAATTAGATAAAGAAAAGCTTGCTGTTGCGCTGCGGATGTATGATAGTAAAGAGTATTCCATAAAAGAGATAGTGGCGGTAACAGGAATATCTCAAGGTTCTCTATATAGAGCAGTCAATCGAAGAAAACTTGAAGAAATAAAAAAATAAGAGCATTTTTTCCTTATCCATAAATTACTTTGCGGTCTACAGCAAGAACCCTATCATCAAGCCTTAAAGGGTTGGTACCCTACTTATGGGATCATTATATTATTACAATCCTTATACCGCCAGATGAATGGATATTAACAAGGTCAAACTATAACTAAGATTGGTAAGCATGTATTTGCCAAATAAGATTATCTAAAAATATTAAGATACATAGTTCTCATTTTGGTACAAAAATTACATGAAAGAGTGTTTAAATTCCTGGTCCAATCACGATCCATGGTGTATTAGTTTCGTTCTGGTTTGCGCACACACCTATTCAACGTAAATCGAGAACGCATTTTATGTCCACTAAACAGTAAAAAAGAGTTTACAACAACAGTAATCGACCTCGGTCATCCTGATCAGAATGATAAGGTCGATTACACTATTTTCTCACTCATTATTTCTTACTAACCCTTTCAGCTTATTTTAAGAGTAGTTTAACGGATTGATTCAGGAAAAGGAGATGGTTTGGTTTCTCAGAAAGGATAACGAGTAAACAACGTCCATCAACTGACGCCTATGTCTTTAGAAAGAGAAAAATAATGGAAGATTGGGGATGTGATAACTTGAAAAAAGAGGTGATAATGGTGTTTTCTTGTTTGGCTTTGCTAGCTGGATGCGGCGGAAATAAAGATATTTCTTTAGAAGGAGATTGGGTGAAAAAACATGGTTTCGCACATGGGAAATCAGATGTTACAGATCGCTGCACGAGTGAATACGATATCGTGAAATTCGCTACAAAAACTGTCTTAATGGACGATACAGAGTACTCTTACCAAATTGAAAGTCAAGAAGGTCAAGAAGATTTCGCTACAAAAACTGTCTTAATGGACGATACAGTGGACGCTTACCTAATTGAAAGTCAAGAAGATGAAATATTACACTTAAAGTTAATTGACAATTATACAGATGAAGTAAAGTATTACACAATAAAAAAATTAAATAATGGCAACATAGCAATGCAACAAGAGGATTTTCCAACAGGTTGCGAATTAGAGAAAACTAATTGACACTCCCACGTACGGTATTGGGATTCTTGAGTGATGAAGCTGAAGTGCATACTGCTATCGGAGTATGACCTCAAGATGAGATAATCGTCATGGAAATATGCTTAACGTATGTTTTCCGCATTTTTCTGCCGGGACCCCTATTACTACTTCCACCTGAACCTTGATAGTCAGTGGCGAAATGATCAGGCAGTTGAAACACTGTCGGATCTAAAATACGGATACGATTGAAAGTAGAAATCATGTGTGAAGAAAGCGATTGATTGGAACAGAGTTTTTGTGTTAGGAGTGAGGTAAAGACTTCTCGGAGGAATGCGACAGCTGCTGGATTAAAGCGTTGATTGAGTCCCTCTTGGCTCATTAGTACACCCGTCGAAGCTTCTAAGTGACTACATAGCTGCGTTAGCGATGTATTAGCGACTTCTTGGCTGAGCCAAACGCAAAGGGCGATGAGTTCATCCCCTTGATACTTACTAGATCGCTGTACAAAACCAACTTGTTTGGCGATTTCTTGTAGGACTATTGGAGATAAAAAGCGTTGTAATTCTTGTGCAAAAAGTGTCAGTTCACAATGGAGATGATAGGATTCATAAAAAAACACCATCCTTTCTCGTAAACTTCTTAAGATAAGCATAGCGTTTTTTCATTTTTGGAGGTATTGTTTTAACTTAGCTTGATGGGTATGTGGTGGTACCCCATAATGTTCTTAACGGAAGTTAGCAATTATTAAACCCCTTGATGCTCAAGGGGTTTAATCAAGTCCGTTTTTATAGTTTATGCACCTTTTTTTACATCGTGTGGATGAATAAACGTTTTCGGCTTCTGAAGAAGTCTGGATGCTGCATAAGAAATGGGGTTTTATGCATTCATTTACGACAAGAGAGTGACCCAAGTAAACACACTCTTACTTGACGAATTATTCTTTTAAATTAGATAAAGGAACCTCTTGTTCATTCTTTGGTTCATCAAGAGGATAGATTCTAGCTGTTTCATTATTTTCATCCACATTTTGAATATAGATTGGAACCTCATTGTAGGTTACATTAGCCATAACTGGTGAAGCAGCAATCTCTTGTGCTCGTTGTATGTTCATTATATTGACCTCCATTTGATTTGAAACATTTATAATGTTTACTTCCAATTCTTTAATTATTCTTATTATTGGATCCAGGTAACAAAACGCGAAATAGACGCTAAGGTTTTGTTAAAAAAAACCTATAAACCTATGTTTGTTAAGCCTAGGTGTGTTCAGAAACCATTCTGTATTCTTTGTTCAACTAATTCAAACAAATTAAATTATAGCAAAAGCCCAATATGACGGGGTTCCATCCTTAGCGTATGTTTTCTGCACTTTTTGTTAGTAGGACCCCAATAAGGAAAACTCTATTGAATAGGAGTCGACATTAGTAAAATAAAGTTTCCTGTCCTACAAAGACCGCTCAGGGCTCCATACCTTTGCATCGATTTAATGTTCTAAATGAGTAGATTCAGAAATGTGACTTAACGCTTCACCGGCTTCATTGATATGAATGTTCACTGTTACAAGATCACCAATAGCACAAATACCAACAATTTCACCATTTTCTACAATAGGAATACGACGGATTTGATGATCGGCCATCATACGAGCACATTCGTGTGCATCTGTATTCGGAGCACAAGTTATTACATTCGTAGTCATAGAATCATGGCAATGAATAGTATTGCAATCTTTACCGTCTGCCACACAATTCAAAATAATATCACGATCTGTAATCATGCCTATGACTTTCCTACCTTCACAAACTGGAACAGAACCACAATTGATATCTCGCATAATTCTTGCTGCTACTGTTACAGAATCATGTGGTGCACATACCTTCACATCTTTAGTCATAATGTCACGTACCGTTGTCATGTTTATCATCCGCCTTTATTAATAATTTTTATCAACTATGGTATTTTTCACCGTTTTTTTAAAAATTATTCCTACAAATAGGGCAA
This sequence comes from Peribacillus sp. V2I11, assembly GCF_030817135.1. Taxonomy (NCBI): domain Bacteria; kingdom Bacillati; phylum Bacillota; class Bacilli; order Caryophanales; family Bacillaceae; genus Peribacillus; species Peribacillus sp. V2I11. Next base: position 86,572 of record NZ_JAUSYW010000002.1, read on the forward strand.
CCTCCACAAGTTTACATGAGAGTACCCTCATTATAAAACTACTTTCGCGGCATAAACACTCTCTAGATCATCTAATATCGGTACAATCCCCAATAATCGTAAAAGAAATAAAAAAACGCCCTGTCAACGGTAAAAGGCTGACTATAACGTAGTGGAAGGAATTTAAGGTGTTAATAGGGTCACCATACCCAAAACCCTCTTGGCACTCCAAAGTTCATGACTTTTTTAATAAGGTAATATTTAAAAAAAAGAACCGAGGCTGGTTCAAAAGGGGTCTGACTCCTTTGCTTTTGAGTAACCTCGGGTATAAACTGCCTCGTTTGTTTAATAAGCCTTTTTCAATTAAATGACCCTTTAATGGAATAACATGACTGGTGTTTTTATACAACTTTATTGTCATTCAACAGCTTCGGCAGCATTTTTTATTCTTCAACTATCATGAAGTTAAATTCTGTTTTGATAAAAAGGCAATACCAAAATAGACGCAACAAAAGTTGCTCAAACAGCAGGATTTACAGACATAACCGTAAACAAAGCATTCTCAAGCAGCAACGGCATCGTAAAAGTGGATTATCAACCGACCCCATCCAAAGGAATGTGTTTGAAAAGGGGTTAAAACCATTTTCAGGAGATATTTCTAACCACCTATTTTCATATCGAAAATGAGGTTGGACCCCGATATTATTCGTCCCTTTTTTGTTGCTTTTTTTACAGATTTTTTAAAGGAGTTCATATGTTTATGAAAAATTTAATTGTCATTGCAGGTTCGCTAATTGTTGCATTTGCTTTTAATTTCTTTCTGGTTCCTTATGAAATTTTAGGTAGTGGAATTAGTGGTATTGCTATTTTGCTTGGATTAATCACCCCACTTAATACTGGCTTATTGAATCTAATGCTTAACTTACCGTTAGTCATTTTAGGCTACTACAAACTTGGAAAACCATCACGATCAGTACATTGATTTGTGTCGTTTCACTTTCGGTCTTCTTATACTTGTTGCCAGTTGTTGAAGTGACCGACAATATATTGCTATCGACAGTTTTTGGTGGGGTCATTGCCGGTATCGGAGCAGGTCTTATCTTAAAGTATTCTGGAACATCGGGCGGTTTGGATATTATTGCTATTATGATTTCCCAAACCAGTAATGTCAGTATTGGCCTTCTTCTCACCGGTATGAATGGCATAATTGTTTTTATTTCTGGAGCTGTTTTCAACTGGGATATCGTATTATACACCCTTTTATCTATCTATTTGACGGGTAAAATGATTGATACCATCTTTACTAATCACGTCAAATTAACGATGCAGATTGTCACGTGAGGGAGCATTCCTGTAGGTCGTTAAATATCAGGTTTGAAAAAAATAGAGCCCCTCAGTAAGATACGAGTATAGAGACCAATCTAACTCAAAGTCTTAAGGAGGAAGCCCTACTATGAATTTTAAAATGCAAAACAAACAAAATCAACTAATTGAGAGAATTACGGATCAACATCTAGTTGTTGGTGTGGATATTGCCCAACACATACACGTGGCCCGTGCTGTAAACTTTCGGGGCATTGTGGTCGGGAAACCCTTGTCTTTTGAAAATAACGAAGAGGGTTTTACTCGATTACTAAACTGGATCCAGGAACTAAAACACATGAAAAACCTAGACACAACGATAGTCGGAATGGAACCTACCGGACATTATTGGATAAACCTTTCAAAGTGGCTAGTCAAACAAAACATGGATGTCGTCACCGTCAATCCTCACCATGTCAAAAGAAACAAAGAAAATCGTGATAATACGCAATCCAAAAGTGATAAAAAAGATGCCCTTGTCATCGCTGACATGGTGAAGAATGGCTACTATGCCTTCGTTCGTTCCACTTCAGAATCATTTGAAAAACTTCGTGTCCTTATGGCTAACCGAGATGTAATCGTTAAGCGTTCTTGTTAGCTCCATCAACCAAATTAATCGCTGGGTGGATGTTGTCTTTCCCGAGCTCCGACAAGTGTTTAAAGACGTATCATGTAAAGGGGCAATCGCAACCCTACGCCTCTTTCCTACCCCAGCTGAATTATGTTCCTTACAGCCTCAAGATATCGTAACCGGTTGGAAGTCATGTATGAAACGACATTCCGGGCATAAAAAAGCCCGTTCCCTGCTTGTATTGGCCAAGCGTTCAATTGGTACGAAACAAGCCCTTGATGCGTATAAACTTCACTTGGGACAGTTATTAGAGGAATATGATCTCGCTTCATCCCAACTCGAAAGAGTGACGCAAGAAGTCACAAACGTCTTGGAACAGATTCCATTCGTTAAGCAAATACTTGCCATTAAAGGAATCAGCGAGATTTCACTAGCGGGAATCTTAGGAGAAGCTGGAGATCTGAGTGGGTTCGCTCACGGGAATGCGCTCCTTCGTCATGCAGGATTGCATCTCGCTGAAGCAAGCTCTGGGAAGTGGAAAGGCCAAATTGTTCTTTCCAAACGTGGAAGATCACGCCTGCGGCGTTACCTCTTCCTTGCGACCATGAGTCTGGTGATGAATAACCCTGAGTTTAAAGCCTTCGGCGTTGAAAGCTGCTCCTTTTCCGGCATTAAACAGAGGAGAATCCTCTAACACTCGGACAGCAGCCTCCACCGCATCGACACTTGAACCCCCTGAGTCGACTATTTTTTTCCCGGCATCCAATGCTGAACGCATGGTGTTCCGGTATTCGTCCTGTTGATCTTTGGGTACCGTTCCGCCACCGGCTCCACCGTGAATAGCCAAAATCACCCTAGGCCCCTCTTTCATCTTGGAAGTGGCCGCTTCTTTTGGGGCTCCGCTTGCTCCGATGATCGCGAAGGAAAAAAACAGGACTGCGGCAAGCGCACAGACACCCCAACGACCTAACATAAATTTGCTCATTTCAATTCCTCCTTAGACTTTTACGAGTATTAAAATTTAAGCTTTGTTAAAGTTTGCTGTTGATTATTTCGGCTAAACTATTTACTATGAGTAATGGTTATAGGCTCGATCTTGTTTTCATCATGATAAAGAGACTTTGCTGTTGATAAAGGCTGAGGATGGTACATGATTTTTTGCAACATAATGATTTTTTCATCTAATTGCTGACTAATTTTTATCACATGTGGATCAGAAATGCTTTTCTTCTTTACTATTTCGTACATACTCTAGCGATATTCGTCTATAGTCTCCCTTAAATCTAATACAGTCCCCAAAACCATTGATTTTACTTCCTTTCTACTGTTTATTGAATATTGTTAAAATATAAAAATTAATCTATCTGGGGTAGCATCAGGATTACCGCGGATTTACAACGTTAAGGCAGACAACCTTGTATCAATAGGGTTTAATCTATTGATACGTAACCAATTTTGCGACAAATAAGGGGTGCCAGTGTCTCATATGACCTGTCTCAAAAGTCTTATCGTTGTTAAATCATTCATTTTTAACCCTATGAATAGCTTAGCGTTGTAAATCTGCATGTTCGGGACTGGACCCCCTATCTATATAAAATGAGTATAGACTTTTGCCCTCCACCTAAAATCAACACTAGCCTTTAACATAGCCAAAATTTATTAACGTTAGAGACCGATATTTTAGATATGGCCTCTCAGGGGTAAGGCAATGACTCCTTCTTTTTTAGCCACTCGGTTTGATGAATATTAGGTGTCTAACACTGTTAATTCACATCATGTCTACTGAATAGATCGAAAAGTAACGAATCGTTTCCCGCCCCTTTTACGGGCAGTTATCCTCCACTTATCCTTCTTGGTTTCCTCGAAATTTTAAACTGGGGGTCTTACTTCCCGTTGCGTAAAAACTGGAACAATCGCTTGAAAGATGCTTGGTCTTTTTTTCGTTTTTTCTCTTCCTCCTTTTCCTTACATAAAAGATACGTGTTCACCATCGTTTAGCGGCTTACCATATAACTTTGCAATTATCGTGCCAATTTGATTTTCGTCCGAATAAACAGATTATTCCTCCTTTTTAAGTCATTAAACAATGAATCATCCCTTCAATAAAACGGTACATCAAAGGGATAATAAAACAAATAAAATACCATTAACACACCATTAAAATGCAGTGGGAATTATTTAGATCTATTCAAATTTATTTGTATCTTCCATGGGATCGATTTTTAAGGAAGTTAAATCGGAGGAAAAAGAAAACCTCGAAAGAGGAACCAAAAGTTCCGCTGCCATGCAAAAACAACAAAATTCATCGGTTCTGTCGCGGAGATAAAATTGAAACGTAAGAAATAAAGACAATATTCAATAAGGAAGGAAAGGAAAAAAAGGAACGAGATCTGAATATACCCTGTCAGCCTCTTTTCTTTCTCTTAATCCTCGATTAATGGCGGAAATTGTACAATATGTAGAAGGTGGAGCCAATATAATGATTAATAACGGTTGGCTAGAGCAACCGCCACAAACACCGGATAGAAGAGATCAGTTAGCTAATAAGCAGTGAATGATGTCAACAAGGGAAGGACGAATTGAGAAGGTCCTTTGGAGTATTGCCTTTTCAGGCTTTGAACAACTTTTAAATGGTAAATTTCTTAAGGGACTGCTTTTGATAGTATTTGAAGTTTAATCAACGTTCAATCGAATTTTAATAAAGGGATTATTTACAGCTTTCAAGGTGATATTGACCAGGTCAATTATGACTCGCTCATGTTTTATTCCTGTCTCTATATGGTTTTCTATATGAGACGCTTAATTGGGCTGCAGGAAGAGAAAAATTACCTTATTCCTTTCTTCCGTTTGTCGTGCTTATATCGTAACAACAGAGTTGATATATTCTTAAAGTCTAAAGGTATTCGGGTTGCTATTCGGTCCTGTTTTTTTACCTATGGTGTTTTTGATTCCTGGATTAAGTATTGGCTTACCTTATAAAAATTATAGAAATTTTAATATTTTCCGTACATAGGTGTAGCGTCAGGAAAATGAGAATTATACCGTTAAGGATATTCCAGTAATAAATATCCCAATCTCTCATTGTCATAAATGAGAAATATGGATTTATTTACTCAATTAAATGGCCCTTTAACTGAACACCCAGCTATCATGGCCTATTGAGGACTACGATATCTAATTAATTGTTTCCACTCATTACGAATCTCTTGTATTTTTCTTTAAGCGAATTTTAACATCATTGATTTTCTTAAATAACAAAATGAGTACATTGGGCAAATTTAAAAGTTGCATTTTCAGCACTAAAACACCCCAAATTTTTTAGAAATTAAGGATGTTTTGGTTAATATTCGCTTTAAAATCGAAAATAAACGCGATTTTCAATCTTTTTAACACAATATAAATAACCTTTTATAAAGAACAGAAAGCCTATAGCTATCAACTTAAGGAATAATTTGTAATGTAAATTACATATAAATATTTCCGAACGATCAGAGTAGTGTCGAAAAGAGTATTGAACACCTATTGGAAATAGCTAAAATTAAAAACAGTCATTTCTAAATAAGTATAGCACCTTGGTTAGGTGCGACAAGCATAAGGGGAGCCAGCAGGAGGTTGTGTTCATTAACTTTCTTGACGGATTGGCTTATGATCTCTAGTCCCGAGCACAGGAGCTAGAGACCTGTCTAACTTCAGAAAGATATAATTTCTGAGGGTGAAAAATGTTAAACCTTCTCAGAGTAAAAGTTAACGTCTTTCACTTACGAATTCTAAATCCTGCTTTGGTCCATTATAACCTTTCAGATTGAGCTTTGATTCTGTTGATTCTGACTGCTATTGTCATCGCCGTTCTTATTGAACATCTGCTGAATCTTATCTACTGCTTGAGGAGCAAGATCGAGTATCTTTTCATATAAATGCGTGCTTTCATCAAGATGAACCATTTTCACCTCATTGGAATTCACAATTAAGAAGGCAATGGGGGTAACGGAAACACCGCCTCCACTTCCTCCACCGAAAGGTTGTTCCTTTGATTGTCCTTGACCGCTGCCACTTGAATCTCCATTAAGCATAAATTCGCTTCCACCTGCAGCAAATCCGAAACCAACCTTTGAAACAGTTAGTATCAAACTGCCATCAGGGGTTTCAACAGGGTCTCCTATAATAGTGTTAACATCAATCATTTCTTTCAGATTTTCCATAGCAGTTGTCATCAGTCCTTGAATTGGGTGCTCAGACATATACTTCTCCTCTTTTCTATACAGATTTTGATTTATCATAAGATAGGGCAGAAAGCAGTTTTGTTCTAAAATTCGGCCATCCACCTTTCCAGAATTTAATCAGTTTAATTCCTGATAACAGGATGCCCGATTGAAATTAAAAAATACATGTATGAGCAGTTTGTGAAACAACTGCTTGAAAGTGAAGAGGACTCTTACTAGACTCCGTTCCTTTATTCCAAAGATTTCTATTTTCCCGATTTTTACAACTTCTTGCTTAAGAGGGAATTTTATTTGTATCTATAATGTAAGGAGATAATTTTTATGATGCTATAAAGTATTTAAGTCAATCAATCAACTTTCTGGAAATTTTTATCCAATTGATTTGCTGATGATATTGATATCCGTCAAAAGTAGCTATATTTTTGTCGAAAACATGTATGATTATTATTAGTTGTAACAGTAATCTGTCTTTTACCAAGAGAAAATTTTGATTCGGTTTTTACTGGTTCCAATTTCTACACATAAAAATGCCTACATTGTAGTAGGCATTTTTATGTGAACTGAAATTCATTTGTTTTTTAAAGGATTTTTTGTAAGGTACTAATTGCTTTGAAAACTCTGTTATAGCAGTAGCGTTTGGCATTTGGCCAGCTGTTCGAGTTCGAATATTATTCATTACATTTTGAACAGGACGAAGCATATTTCTGTTTCGATTCCTACCTAATCCAAATGCGGTTGCACTAACTCCAAGACCTAATAAAGACACCCACATCATGCCTCTATTGTTTCTTTTCCTGCCAAACATCTTTAAAATGTTTTGTCTTCTCCAATTCAAAAGCGCGGTTATCCAGTTATTCATTTTCAAGCACTTCCTCTTTTTATATTTGGAAAGCAAAAACTTTTCCCTTCATCTAATATTTGCTATCATGGATTTGATGATGCTGGCAATGTTTTGATATGGACTAATTTCTTAATCAATAAAATGTACAAACTGAATATATATAAATTGTAACTGACAGAGAAATTCAATCTAGTTTATCTCACCAGAGAATGAATAAAAATGCCATGAAAAAATCCAAGCTATATCAAGCAATATTTAGTGAATTTTCACCACAAATTATCTTTGTCTTCCTATTGGGGAGACGGTACCACTTCTTTGAAAGAGAAAAAACAGAAGATCTTGAGTTCTTATGTAGGCTGATGAGGCTCTGGAACATGAAAAAGTTCATTCGATTGTGTTTGATGAGTTACCTTCCTCATTCGATTGTAATGCAGTTGACTGCAATAGTGTTATCAATGCAGCGCTGTTGATTGTTGGAAGCGAAGGTGGTCTCGAAGGTTACGTAAAAGGAGCAGGGGTTGGTTAGCGCCTTCACCTGTCCTACCCGAATAAGGCGGGAAATGGTTAGTCCTTTGTTACAGAAGGCGGCTTTTTTATGACATCCGCATCATCACCTGTAACGTAAACTTGTGCTGTTTCTTTTTTCAGCTTTTCCTTTATTTGTTTTATTTCTTCTATTTGACGTTTTGTAACCAATACTTTATTTACTTGCACGGGGTGTTTGTTTATTTCAATTTCTTCTTCTTTTAGAGGAATTCGAAGTTCCTCCTCATTTCCTGCTTCTATTACTAATACTTCACGCTTAATAGGAACAGTGAACGTTTTCTGTTCTTCGACGACTTCTTTATGAACCTTTACCTCCCCCGTTTGTACTCGTTTTTTTTTTATTTCCAGCTGCTCTTCTCGTAATTGAAGCGTTTTTTCTTTAATTTCATTTGTTTTTTTAGTCGGTTTGTCGATGTTCCTTCTCGAATTCATTGTATAACTAATGCCGCCTACGATTGCTCCTATAACGAGTCCTGTTACGATTGTAAAACCTGTTACCCAACCGATTATGCTACCGATTATCGCACCAATAGTAATATACTTTCCCATAGGACCTCCTGAAGTTCTTTTTTATATATGAGGATGGAAAGAAACCTACTTAACTAGAAGTTAAGTAGGTAGGCACAATTAGTCCTCTTTGATAATATCTGTATTACCATGCGATTCAACATCTGCAACTTCTTTACGAAGTACGTCGCGTACTTGTTCTGTTTCCTGAACCGAACGTTTATGAGCAGAGACTTCACCAGTGACGACCGTATGCTTTTCTACATCAATTTTTTCAGCAGTTACTGGAATATGAACCGTTTCTTCTTCTGTAATTGGTTCATCTGTTGGTTCGTGATCAACGGCTCTTTGTTCAATAACGACTTGATCATGTAAAACAGGGACATTCACTGATTGTTCTTCCTCAACAATGTCCTTATGAAGCGTCACATCACCAGTCTCCACACGGTGTTTGTCGATGTCCAATTCTTCAGCACGAAGATCAAGATGTACGTCTTCTGCTGCAAATTCTGTATCGGCAGTGCGATCTACTTCACGTACCTTTTTTCGAGATTCCTTTTGAGTTCCTTCTTCGTTAAATAAATCAAAAAAGCCCATGATGAAAACCTCCTAAGGGATGTGTTTGGATCGTACAAGTAGTAATGTTACCTGTGTGAGTGAAAATATGCGCTTGAATTTTGGTGCTTGTTTCTAAAAAGGCTTTACTTAGCCATTTGGTATTTACATCCAATGTTTTATTAGGGATACATTTTGATTAAACTTTTAAAAAACCTCAGAGTCGTTAGCCTTCATCCTCGATTAACGCGCCCTATCGTACTATAAGGTCAATCGCTAGACCAGTTCAAGAAGACACCCAATTTCATGTAGCATCTGAAAGGAAAAGCTATATTGGATTTAATATGGGCGCCTTCTTGTTCCAGAAGTGCGCCCTATTGTTGAAAATCGATTAATTTAATTCAACTGGTGTTTATTGCAGAACTTTCATAAAGTGTCTTATCGGCAAAAAAAGGTTGGATATCTAAAAAAGTACCTAACCTTTTTTGTTACCATAACGAGTGTTATAGGCCCAGTGACAGGGTTCTGATAGTTATCCGTCAGATAGTTTCCAATTACTAGAAAATAGTTCTTGCTAGTATCATGTAATTCACACCTCTGCAGCTTGCATAAGTTCGTATATTTTGCGAGTTGTATTTACATTTCTGATTGTTATTTGTTGGTATGGCTTTGAACCAACGAGTTTAGTCATACCGGATTTGGTAATATTTTTTTTTTCAACCGACCATAGAATGGCTCCAGGAACGTATTTCACCGTATCAATTTCTGGTTTGATGACCAGCTTATTAAGCACTGACTCATCATCAATTTCGTCCCATAAAAACAGCACATCGCTTCTCATCTGTTGGTCGTTCGTCCATGACTCTGGAAGGGAGTGTATGACTTTTTTAAAATCATCAAAACTACGGACTAAAACTTTGATTTGTAATCCGAAGTTTGTATGTATAGTCTCTTCTAAAATATGGGATATCATTGTTTTTGATTGGCCATTCACTGTGAAAATAATATTACCTGAATTGATATATGTAGCTACAGAGCTCATACCCACTCGTTCAAAAGCTTGTTTAAGCAACTTCATGTTAATTTTGTTTTTCCCACCAACATTGATTCCCCTAAGCAGTGCGACATAGACCATGATAATCCTCCTATTAGTTTGCATTTTATATAAAACATTTGAAGCTTGCTGTTGCACTTCGGATGTATGACAGTAAAGAATATTCTATAAAAGAGATAGTTTCAGCAACTGGAATATTGCAAGGTTCTCTATATAGGGCAATCAATCGAAGAAAACTAGGAGAAATAAACTAATAAGGAGTATATTATTATTCCCTCCACATTTACTTTGCGGTCTAGAGCAGCAACCCTGTCACTAAGCCGTTGAGAAATGAGGCACTTTATCATGGAATCCATAGCCTAAGAACCAACGGTAAGCCATATTTGTTTCAACTTCTTCAATTGTTTTACGCATTGAACGAATACCGAAGGTATATTGAATGAATGTCAGTTTAACTAAAATAACTGGATCAATACTTGGGCGTCCTACCTCTGAATACATATCTTTCACCAAATCATAAATGAAAGAGAAGTCAATGGCAGCCTCAATTTTACGAACCAAATGGTTCGCTGGCACCAGTTGATCTAAAGTAATCATTTCAAGTTGATCTCGCTGAATAGAATCAGAAAGCATCCTCATCACCTCAAGTTTTAATACTTCCATTTTAAAACAAAAAAGACTGTAGGCAAACTCGATTTCCATCGAGTTTGCCTACAGTCTGAAAGATTGCCCTCGAGGGCAATCTTTTTTATTAACTTTATATAAGAGGCTTATCAATTAAAGTGGCAAATTCAAAATCATGGTCATGATCATCGTCTACTGTAGTCATTCCGTCCACAAAGTGTACATGTTTGCCATTACCGACAGGGATAGCAGGGCCTGTTCTTATTACGACCTCATGATGGTGATCAAAAAAGTCGGTATTAGTCTCTATTTCATGGAAATGACTATTCCCCCTGGGGATTGCTTCACCCGTAACCCCTGCAAAACGATGATTATGTCTCTCCTCGTCTTCTTCTGCCAACTTGGTACTGCCTAAAAATTCATGCACATGTTTCTGTTTTTTTGTACCATCTTTTCTACCATCTCTTTTACCCATAAAGGTAGTCCCTCCTTTTATATAAGACTCGGTACAGTGTATTAGAATTGGTAAGAATATATGACGAAAAACAATAAGAATACATAACTAACTATAGGAGAAAGAGAAATTGGAGATTAATAGAATCAATAAGAGAAATACAGAAAGTAAAAAAAGGTCATTATTAGTGAAACACACTAAATGTTTTCAATACGTTGTTCGTTTCTTCTTCGGTAATGCCAATATATCGTAAGGTAATAGAAGGATGAGAATGATGTAAAATCCCTTGCAGCATGGCAATATCCTTTGTTGCCTTGTAAACCCGACATGTTCCACGCCGGCGAACTCTGCTACCTTATTTAGCCGCCTGTTGGTCTGAGTAGGGGTAATGGGGGCGTTCTCCCTTCCTAGAAGGGAATAACCAGGTGCTCTGGACGTTTAGTCATAGACCTCTTGGAAGCAATTCGCGATATGTATATCGCGAATTTTTTGCAATTTTTCCTTCTTTTACCCAAAGGATTGGAGGGGATAATATTAACGCTCGTTAATGGTACATCCCTTTTATATCATTTGAGGGGAGCTTTTTCTTTTTGCACGCATTTGTAAAACATTCTGATACTTTACTTCAATCACTTTTAGATTGACTTTTCCTCGACTCTCTTATTAATTCTTTTTTTAACAGCTGGTTATGTAGTTTTGAAAAAAAGAGTAACGCAAGAATCGAACCAACTAAGGCAAACGACATATCCCATTGTGCATCCCAAATATCACCTTGCATACCTAAAAAGTTTTTAACTACTTTTCCTTCTTTTGTTATTTTAGTACTTAACCATTCGATGATTTCGTACAGGGAAGCGATCGCAAGCGCGATACTTATAGTGAAGAAAAATAACCAAGGGCCTTTGGTTATTGGAGTTTTTCGTAATAATATTTCTCTTATTACAATCGCAAACAAACCCTTTAGAAAATGTCCAAATCGATCGTAGTCGTTTCGATTTAAATTTAAAACATCTTTTATCCAATTAAAAAGGGGTACTTTTGAGTATGTGTAATGGCCGCCAACAAACATTAAAATCGTTAGAATGGCAATAATGATATAAGAGAGAGTAGTAAGGCGAAGTTTACTGTATGTTGCAATTACGATGATTTGTCCGACAATGGCAGGACTAACCTCCAATGCCCAGTTCAAGTATCCTGCTGGATTTATAATTGACCATATAAAAACTGCTGTAACAACCAAAAGTAAAAATAGATGAATCGTTGTACTTTTACCTCTTATCACTTTTTTCACTCCTATAGGGGGGAGTTTTTAGCGTCGGTCTAACAATAGTTCATAACTTTTTGTGTTCTTTTGAAAGCCGTTCATAACTTTGCTTCTTACTATAACAACTTAGAAACTCTCCTGTATGTAATGTTCTCTATTAAAATTATAGGATTTCATTTTCCTTGTCCCATTCATAAACACCCCGTTGATTTCTGGAATTACCCTCATATAAATACGGTGTTGCGCTCCTGGTTCCCTTCTCACTTCTACATTATTTTTATTCTTAGTCATTAGCGTTTTCTCCTTTATATATACCTGGTAAGTTAAACCTAATGTATAGTATGCGTTCTTTTTGGTTTAAACTGTGTGTGATCACCTCTTAAAGCAAAAAAAGACCGTACATCTTTGTACGGTTGCACCGAAAAGATTAATTTTTTATGTCACTATAAGCCTTACTTAACATAAAGTGCGCTATCTATCGGAACCAATAAGTCTGGTTCCTATTTAGATACCAAATCATGATTTCTTGAACCGAGTATTCTAAATGGATTCCTTTGGATAGGATTTCTAGTTGTATGCAAAAAAACGGATGTTTATAAAAAAAGACCCTGACTATAATGATATAGGAAATGGTTGACTCATCTGGAGGAAGAATATGCCTGATTATATTGAAATCATCCTTCGTACGTTCGGAGCATTTTTTATTTTGATAATTACTACCCGTTTTTTGGGTAAACAAACTCTTGCTCAAATGACCTATTTTGATTTCGTTATTGCTATCACAATGGGTGCAATTGTAGCGAATTTAGCGTTTAATACTCATATTAAAGCCTACCATCTCTTGCTTTCTTTCGGTATCTTTGTTGGTATAACTTTTCTTATTGCCTATATTTGCTTAAAAAGCCAAAAGGCTCGTAAGTTTTTTGCTGGAGATCCAACCATTGTCATTCAGAATGGAAAAATATTAGAACATAATATGAGAAAGATGCGTTATACCTTAGATTACTTAAATCAAGAACTACGAGAAAAAAATGTATTTGATATTGAGGAGGTTCTTTTTGCTATTCTTGAAATTAACGGAACATTAAGTGTATTGAAAAAGCCTCAGTATCGTACCGTGACAAGACAAGATTTATGGATCGCGTCCAGTCCGGAATACAGGCTTCCCATTGAATTAATTATGGATGGAAAAATCATTGATAAAAATTTGAAGGAGAATAAAATTACTCTCTCGTGGCTAGAGAAAGAGTTAAAGAAACGCAATTTGTGGGTAAACGACGTGACCTATGGAGTTTTAGGTGCAAATGGACAACTTTACCTTGATACATTTAATGACCATTTGCAGTCTCCAATTGATCAAGAATAAGACGATAATTATCTTTTAGGGGTACCGCCACATCGCCATCAAGCTAACAATAACGAATTACCCCAAAACGATAAAAACGAGTAAGATGCACAAAATTTTCGTTCTAGGGGTATTATGATATCTTACCTTGATGGGCATGGGGTCCTACCAACAAAACGCGGAAAACATACGCTAAGAGAAATTCAGGATAAAAAAAGCCTTTTTTCCTACGCTAAGGGAGTAACATCAGGAAAATACAGATTTACAACGGTAAGGAAATCCAAATATAAAAAAGCCTAATTTCTCGCTTTTAACACCGAGAAATTAGGCTTTAGTTACTTCATTAAAGCGCCCGATTGCTGAAGATCATTAATCTAATCTTATTGAAGATAGGCACCCATTAGCTAGAGTGAACCCATATTTTTAAATACCAAAAAAATTATATGGCCATCGGAGCAGGGTATTTGTTAAGGACTACTCATCTTGATAAAAGCAATTCATTTCTATAAAAAAGTTAAAAATCTATTATTCCAGAGATTCTCATGATGTTCAATGATCGTTTTGGCTCCTAGAAGTTCACTATTAAGGGTGGTAGTTAACCCTTTTTTCATAAATAATTTATATCCTAATCCATGAGCCATTCTAATAGTTGTATCTACACAATATTCAGTTTGTGCGCCACAAATTTCAAGTTTATTTATATTTAATTTCCTTAGTTGTTCATTCAAATCAGTCTTGTAAAATGAGTTTGCATGTGTTTTGTTGATATAGATATCTGTATCTTTAGCATCTAATTCCGGAAATAGTTGCCATTCTGGAGAATTAAGAACCAGATCACTATCATTATGTTGAACAAAAATTATAGGATTGTTTTTTTCTCTAAATAAACGAATTCTTTGATTAACCCCATTTAATACATTCGCTAAGTTATAAAGTGGAACATTTTCAGGCTGAACACCAATTTGCAAGTCAATAATTATTAATGCTGTATTTTCCATAATTATTATTCTCCTCATACCTTTTTTAATAATTAATTTACTTAACGATATCATAAAATTTTCCTTATGTTCTTTTCTCAAAGGGTGCAGATGATTTGGATGGTACCATTCGTTTATTAACAGAAGATGATTTAGCAAAAGTCTCGAGTCAGAGCTTTTTTAATCATCTTACCAAATTGAACTAAATAGCCCATTACTTCAATAACAAAAGACGATTACCTTTGTTTAAGCAATCGCGCCCTAAACATAAAGAAAAAGCACAATTCTTGCTGCAGAATTGCGCCCTATTGCGGAAGACTTCCTTATTTTTATTTAGCGAATTCCTTTTCAGGCAACCCCAATATGTCTGTATTTTTAGGTATATGGCCAAGTAGACGTAGCATTGCTACAATTTGCCCTTTATGATGCGATTCATGAGTAATTGAATGAATTAGTAATTGATGTGGCGTTTTTCTTACAAACCCACTGCCTGTTTTCCAAGAAGGCTCTTTTTCGATAAACTCATCAAATTTGTTTTTGAATTGTTCAAACACACTCTCTACATATACATCAGCTTGTTGAAAATAGCGTTGAATATCATCTATCTTCATATTATTAATTACTTCCTTCGTAAATAATGGTGATGATGTTTCTGAAAGTACAAAAGAACCTACCCAAGCATGATAGCAACCTGCCACATGAACTAAAGAATCTCTAATACTCTGAAAACCAAATTCAAACTCTTTAGTAAAGTCATCTTCATTCAATTCTCTACACTGGTCTAATAAAATCTGACGTGTTTGTTTTACCCATTCATATTCTAGCTTTTCCATAGCATCCTCCCACCCCTTAGATATAAAGGGGAATTTTTCTTTTTACTATACACCAAGTTACAATTTCATTTTACCTAATTTGTTTTTTTATTGAGCTACCCTAAAGGTTAATAACACTCCTTCACAATCCCTTCCTACTTTAGCAAAATATTCTTCATCCGTTATGCTACAATCTGGCCCAATTGTTGAATAAAGGTCAAAGAGCACTCTTCAACTAACCTGCCCCGATCGTATTATAAAGGTCAGCCAGTTATTTCTGGTTGAACAATTTTTATATCGATATATGATAACGGTAGCCGGGGTAGAACGTTCCTGCCCGTGGGGCTTGGACCCCGTCAACTAAACAGTTCGCCCCCTACTTGTAGAAACATGATTAGGCTGGTTGAGACTAGATCTCGTATAACAAGCGAAGCTATGATACTACAAGAAGGATTAGGGGTTACCGGCAATAATATGTTTTTGGAGGAGATAAAAAATGAATCCAGTGGTTGGTCTGGATGTAGCGAAAGGTGAAAGTCAGGTTCAAGCGTTCTTGGATAAAAAGAAGCCTTATAAAAGAAGTTTTAAAGTAGCACATACCATTGAAGAACTAGAGAGCTTACACCAATATCTTAGAGAGATAGAAAACATAACAGGAATTCGACCTCCGGTCGTTTTAGAGTCTACTGGGCATTATCATACGCCCATTGTGCAGTATTTTGAGGAGAGAGGTTACTTATTAATTATCGTTAACCCACTCATTTCTTATCGTGCGAAGAGCTCTAGTTTACGGAAAGTAAAGACAGATTTAATCGATGCACGTCACCTCTGCGAGCTGTACTATAAAGAGGATTTAGAGCCTTATAAAAAACGAGGGATACAACTCTTAAATCTTCGTAATCTTTCAAGACAACATGCAAATATAACAGGTATCTATGTACAAACAAAACTACAGTTTCAGGCTGTTCTTGATCAAGTATTTCCTGAATATAGAGGGGTTTTTGGAGATTTGTATTCGGTTGTTTCTTTGCTTACTCTATTAGAATTCCCTACTTCTGAAGACATATTAGTAGTCGGTGAAGAAACTGTAGCAAATAGGATTAATGAACTTTGTCCAAGTCGTTCTAGAAAGTGGGCGAATACAAAGGCAGAGAAACTTATGGCTGCCTCAGCTCGAAATCCTTTTCAGAGAACTTTATATCAGAGTCACATTTTAAGCCTAGAGATGTATATAAAAATGCTTCTAGAATACCAAAAGCACCTATCCAGGTTTGAAGACGAGATAGATGCTTTGGCAAAAGAAATTGAAGAATATAAGATTATCCAATCCATCCCTGGAATCGGTGAAAAAATCGCTGCAACGATCATTTCTGAAATTGGAGAGATTGATCGGTTTAATCACCCTAAAAAACTAGTGGCATTTGCCGGAATTGATCCAAGTATCTTTGAATCAGGTAAATTTAAAGGCACAGTAAATCGGATTACCAAAAGAGGTTCTGGTAGACTACGACATGCCTTATATATGGCCGTTCGTTGTGCCATTCGTGATTGTCGCAAGAAGAAAACGACAGATAAAATCATCCCTCGGAACAAGAGATTACGAGAGTTTTATGATAAGAAACGTGAAGAAGGAAAGCCCTTTAAAGTAGCTGTGATAGCATGTGCCAATAAGCTTCTACAATGGATTTATGCACTATTACAAAACCATTCGACTTTCCAAGATCTAGCCTAGTTTAAAAGTATAACTAAATAGTACAAAACTTTCCAAACACAGTTCATTGGAAGGTTATTTGGCATGCACAAATTTAGTATAGCATGAAATATTTTAAGTTTTCATTGAAAAATGTTGACTAACTATTAGCTGGTTTAGTGCCATAAGAAAGAGAGCTGCCAAAGCAACTCCCTTAATGAAGTAATGCACCCGTTATGCATGCCAGATGGCAGCCTGATCTTCAACTTAACTTCAGTATGAGGCTCTTTTTATTAAGTTTATTGTAACGATTTCAACAGGACCGTGGTCATCACATTCCCACCCTTTTTGCAGCAATATATCATCCGTAAGGGTTTTGTTCATCCACCCTCTCCAAAATACATCCTACTAAAATGAATAATGAGTTATTAGCTATTTTGGGATGTCAAATAAAACCTATATTCTACCGAGGTATATTTTAAAATAAATAAAACTTTTATAGCCGCTCAGATTTCTCCAGAACTAGTACGGGGTAATTATCAGTAAACATATTTTATTATTAAAAGGAATAAACCATGGTTCCAAATAATAATACGGATAATAATCCAATACAATCTGATCTAATCTAATCTAGATTGAAATTAAAAAAACAGACTAAACTAGTTTGGTTGTTGCCAGGATCAAACTAGTATTTAAGGGCATAGTTTAAAGGTAAAACAGAGGTCTCCAAAACCTTCGGTGTGGGTTCAATTTCTACTGTCCTTGCCAATATATATAGCGGCATAGCCAAGTGTTAAGGCACAGGTCGATTCCGATTGCCGCCTCTAAAATACACCTCCTACTGTTCCAGAGGTGCATTTTCACTTTTATAGTTTTATTTACCACTCGTAATCAGGATTAAATTCTTGCGGCTCCATTTCTGCTTCTTTATATGTAACGGGTTTTTCATTAGGTAACGTAACAGTTATTTCCGTTTTTTCTTTATTTAATTCTAAGGTTAGAAAAGAAGTGTTGTTCGATTCTTTGCTAGATATTATACCGGTTAGTTTTGATCCAGTTGATTCTGGTAACTGGAAATACTTTAGGATTTTCCCTTTTCCCTTTTTCGGGATTTTTTCCAGTGTAAACTTGGATCTACCGTCACCATCACTTTTGATAAGTATATAAGATTCATCGTTCATCCAACCTCCATATATATGATACTTTGGTGCTTCGTAAGATGGCACATTGTCTTGTGGTGTAGGCTTTTGCACCTCTTTTAAATCTACCCTTTCAGGTTTGATGATCATTACTTGTTCGTTGTCACAAGCAGCGAGACTCCATATAACCAGGAATCCTACGGTGATTTTTTTAAAAGTAAACAAAGCTTTTTCCTCCTAAAAGTGAATAACTGACTTTAATTCTTCTTATCTATTTATTTTGGATTATAATTCCATTATAACTCCCACTAAATTTCCAGTAAATCAATTACTTGAAGGAAATCAACTTTATTGTGTTTATAAAATGCAAAAAAAAGCGTATTATATACGCTTTTTCAAAGTGAATACCTGTAAACAATGATTGGTATTTATCATCTTTTGATTTTTTAGCTCTTCTGATTCTAAAAATCCCCTAATAAGATTTTCAATTTTCATTCCAAGTCGTTTACTATCCGGATAGGGAACAGCATAGTGGTTTTAATATTTAAGTCGTCGGAGTCAAATAAAATCAAATCACGGATTTCAAAACAAACTAGTGCTGTGAAGCGGTTGGAGGCGTGCTTTCGGATCCATATAAGCCTTTGCGTTGTTAACGGCAGTAGGTGCTTCACCAAAACCACTTGCGATTAGCTTCACTTTCCCTTCATATGTACAAATATCTCCCGCAGCATATATTCCCTCGATGTTTGTTTCCATTTTGCTATTTACGACAATAGAATTTTTCTCGATTTCTAGGCCCCAGGTTTTGATGGGTCCTAATGAAGAAACAAACCCATAGTTCACAATAACATGATCAACATCTAATATTTCTTTTCGATTGCCTTTTACTTCTTCTAAAACTACTTGCTCAATTCCTTCACCACCAGTTAATTCCTTTGGAATGAAAGGAGTGCGTACGTCCACTTTTGAGTTATAAAGATTTTCAATACTATGTTCATGAGCACGGAACTTATCTCGCCTATGAACTAGTGATACTTTTTCTGCAATCGGTTCAAGCATAAGAGCCCAGTCCACTGCTGAATCCCCGCCTCCACATACAAGTACTCTTTGTCCAGCAAATGTATTCAGGTCATTTATAAAATAATGAAGGTTACTATTCTCAAAATGAGCAGCTTCCTCATTTTCAATTTTTCGAGGTTGAAATGCACCGTTTCCAGCGGTAATCACAATCGTTTTTGAATAATGCACTTCATTGTTTGTTGTTAATTTAAATACCCCATCTATTTGTTTTTCAACCGTTTCTACAGCTTGTTCAAGGCAGATTGTTGATTCAAACTTAGCCATTTGCTCCTTTAAATTGTTAATTAATTCTTGTGCTCGGACCTTAGGGAATCCAGCAACATCATAAATGTACTTTTCAGGATATAAAGCTGTAAGTTGCCCACCAAGTTGTGGCAAGCTTTCAATTATTTTTACACTCGCTTGACGCATTCCACCATAGAAAGCAGTAAACAATCCTACAGGTCCACCACCTATGATTGTTATATCGTATACTTTAGTATCTTCTTTCACACATATCCCCCCATTTAAAAGTATCTTGATTAAATCTCAGTAACAATAAGGAACCGTACTCCACCAATTCAACCGTTGGATTCACAAAAGGCACCTGTTTTCAGCAGGTGCCTTTTTTATTACATCACCAATTTATAAGTATCTGTTATTCAACTTCCGTACCGATTGACTCTAAAACGTAATTGTAAAATCGGGAAACATGATGTTCAATCGGAACTAAGATTCCGCCATCTCTGTATGCTTTTGATCCCATGTTTTCTTGACACCATTGACAAGCTTCAAAATCCTGCTCATTTACACGATGGAATAATTCAACTGCGTCCAGTGGATTAAAATCTGGTTTGGCCATTTCTTCTGGATCAAATAGCCAATCACAAATCACAATCGATCGATCCGTACTAATCGGAATGATCCGGTGAGTTATCACATGATCCGGCGTTAAGTTGATGAATACATGAGGAATAATGGTCATTCCATAATAGATACGGTCATCTTCAGGAAGCAACCCTTTTAACATTGGCCGAGATCCTTTTCCACTTATGGAGAAAGCCTCCAAATTTTCATTGAATTCTGCCCCTATACCGACTGCGTTTTGTGTTCCAATGCCTGTTTTGAATTCAGGAAGTGCCGCTGTCAGTTCAGGGTGAATGGCAGAGCAATGGTAACATTCCTGGAAGTTTTCTACAATGATCTTCCAGTTTGCTTTCACATCATACTCTTTGCGATGAGCGACTCTTAGATTTTGGATTTGATATCTACCAAATGTCTCAAGTTCACCGAAACGATCAAAAATTTGTGTGTCTAATTGTTGTTCAACCGGCATTGGATTTTCAGAAAAGTTCAGCCAGATCATACCATGCCATGTTTGAAGGTGCACTTCTTCTAAACCGTAGCTATCATTATTTATTAACTCTTCACGACATTCACTCGATTTGGGTACTCCAAGTAAGGAACCGTCAAGTCCATAACTCCAAGAATGATATGGACATCGGATAATCCCTGTCTTTCCAGAAGAGTCGCTGCAGAGTGTTGCTCCACGATGACGACATACATTTAAGAAAGCTCGCAGCACACGGTCTTTTCCCCTAACAATCAGAATATTTTCGCCTTCAACCTTCATTGTAATGTACTGGCCTGGCTCCGATACCTCATACTCATAGCCAACGAAAAGCCAAGATTTTGCAAAAATATTCTTTTTTTCTAGTTCATAAACTTCCGGGGATGTATAAAATTCTCCTTTTAAGGTAGATCTGACTTTCCCTTTATCATTTAAGATACTCTGATCCATTGCCATCTATTATTCCTCCTTGGTCCTTTTGGAATCATGTAACGTCAGTCTGACACAAGGTGTTTTATCTATTGTAAAAAACTTACTGATAGGCAAAACGCTGCGGGCTGAATAAATCAATGGGATGATTTGTTTTTCCATCTATCACTAAATCCGCTAATATTTCCCCTACAACACTTGCAAACTTAAATCCATGTCCAGAAAATCCAGCTGCAACTGCCACTTGTGGATGATTGGGATGTGCAGAAATGACAAAATGTTCGTCCGGTGTGTTTGTATACATACATGTTTTTCCTTGTAAAAAGCGACCGTTTAGTTGTGGAATTCCTTGGGCCAGATACTCTCTCATCATGTCCACTTCATCGCTATGCACATTTCGGTCAATGGTTTCTGGTGTACACGGTTTTCCCTTGCGGAAAAAGGCGACTTTTGCTCCTTCTGCACCTATTCCTACAGAAGGGAAACCATATAATTGCACATTGTCATCTGCTTCCCATATATAAATCGGTTGATTTCCAACACGGAACGGCTCAATTCCTCTTGTTGGCTCAAAGAACATTTGAATATGTCGCTCTACTTGTAAGTTTACCCCTAAGTCTTTCAAGATTTGTGGTGCCCAGGCTCCTGCAGAAATGACCACTTTTCCAGCTTCATATGTTCCGTTATTTGTCACAACACGGACACCTTCACCAGAAGGATGTGCTTCCCACGATTGAACAGATTCGAAGAATCGAAGGTCGGCACCATGCTTCTCTGCATGAAGAAGATGGGTGTATACACTACGTTCTGGTCTGACAAATCCAGCCTTTTCTTCGTATAATGCGATTGTGTTAGGTGATGGGTTAAACACCGGGAAACGTCCGCGAATATCAGTTGCCTCCAGCACTTCATAAGCAAGGTCCCACTGTTTCGAACTTTTAATACTACCGGATACAGTTAAACTATCTGGAGGACCCATCATTAATCCTCCCGTAACCGTCATAATCTCTTCTCCGCTCTCTCGCTTAATCTCATCCCATAATTCGTATGCACGAAGTAATAATGGAACATAAGCTGGATCTTCAAAATAAGATTGTCGAATGATCCGTGATCCGCCGTGACTGGATCCTTGATCATGTGCGGGACCAAACTGCTCAAGCCCAAGCACACGCTGACCTCTCTTTGCTAATTGATAAGCAGCTGTACTGCCCATGGCTCCTAAACCGATAACAATAACATCATAATGTGTCGACATATATAATCC
This sequence comes from Peribacillus sp. V2I11, assembly GCF_030817135.1. Classification (NCBI taxonomy): domain Bacteria; kingdom Bacillati; phylum Bacillota; class Bacilli; order Caryophanales; family Bacillaceae; genus Peribacillus; species Peribacillus sp. V2I11. The sequence continues at coordinate 108,615 of NZ_JAUSYW010000002.1, forward strand.
TCCTGGCTGTTTTGATTTTACTGATGAGCCCTCACAGCGGATTGGGTCATTCTTGTTGCAGTATAGCGTTTCCCAAAGTATTCAATACTCAATTGGCTACTTTTATGGACAGTTTCAGGTGATAACAGGGCATACACAATCCCCTTACCAAAGTTGTATGCATAGCCAGCACTTGTTACAAAACCTGCTACCTTATCTTCATCAAATACTGGTTCATACCCCATAACAACCATTGAAGGATCATCCAGTAGTAATGGAGTTAACAATAGGTTAGGTCCATTTGCCTTGCGGTCAAGCAATGATTGTTTCCCTATGAAAGTTGGTTTGTTAAGGTCGACCAAATGGTCGAGTCCTACTTCATAAGGATTATGTTCACTCCAAAAGTCCTTACCGTTTCTTAGTGAAAGTGATTCGATTCGAAGACTTTCAAGTGCACGGTCTCCTGCAGCAATGATCTGATAGTGGCGTCCTGCTTCAAATAGGACATCCCATAACTTTAATCCTTGATCGGATGTTGTGAATAGCTCCCATCTCTTTGTTCCGGCATAGGAATCGTACACTGCGAGTACTGGAACATTACCGATAAATCCTTCTTTGGCCTGTCCAATCTCCCATTCACTTTTAACAAAAGCCCGAGAATCAAGAGAATTCATTATCTCGCTCGCCTTTCCACCTATTACGCTAAGACCACACATTCCGTTCGTTAGATCTTGAATCACAACCTGGCTGGATACAGGTACTTGTTTTTTAATCCAGCTAGCTTCAACTGCTCCTGTGCAAAGAACAAAGAATGTTGAAGCTGCGGTACGAATCACTTTTATTTCATCTTTTATACCAGCTAATTCATGAAGCATCAGTGTACTCGTCACCTGTCCGATTGGAATATCAATCGTGCTTGTTGTGAGGTGTTGTAGAAACTCAAGCGCTCCTTCTCCACTGATTTCCAACCGTTTTTTTACTGCTGTCACATCATAAAGTCCAGCGTATTGACGAGTATGCAGATGTTCAGCTTCGATAATTGGTGACCAATACTGGGCAGCCCATCCTTTGCGCTCCAAGATGCTTTTTTCATACGTTGCAACAAGCGAATCATTTGCTTCAAACCATTGTGGCTGTTCCCAGCCCGATTTTTCGTTAAAATAAGCCCCTAGTGATTGTTGACGCATATAATATGGACTTACACGCATGTCGCGTGATGTTTCCGGCTGCATGAACGGATGATGAATATCGTATACTTTTTCATAATTTTCAATAGAGCGTTTCTTATAATAAGCGGGGCTTTGTGCATAAGTGTCAAAACGATTAATATCACACAACTCCAAATCGAGGGTTGGTGCTCCATTTACAATCCATTCAGCCATTTCTTTCCCAACGCCGGCAGAATGAGTTACCCATATAGCTTCTGCAGCCCAAAAACCACGAACTTTTTGTGATTCTCCTAGCAGCGGCATCCCATCTGGTGTAAAGGAGAATATCCCGTTTATTCCTCTTTTCACGCCGGCTTGTTTTAATGCAGGAATGAGTTCCTGAGCATCTTCCCATGGCTTTTCAAAATCTTCAGGTGTAAAAGGCTTTACAGATGGCATTTCTTTCGCTTCGCCATATTTCGTAATTTCACTGACCTCAACAGGCAATGGTCGATGTTGATAAGACCCGATTCCTATCCCATTGAATACTTGGCGATAATACATAGCACTATCCTGATGACGGATAATCGGCATTGATACTTCTTCCGTTTCAGCAGCAAGTTCTTGTAAGTCATTCGAAAATACATATTGATGAGCGATTGGTTGAAGTGGAATGGTGACGCCTACCATTTCTCCAATACGAGGTCCCCAGAATCCGGCACAGCAAATGATCAAGTCCGCTTCAAACCGTCCTGCACTTGTTTCCACTGCCTTTACCTGGTCATCCACTACCTCGATGTCCGTTACTTCTGTGTGACCATAAAACTTAGTTCCGCAAGATTTAGAAAAATGAGCCATTTGGTCAACAGCCCGAAGAGGTTTGGCAATTCCATCTGACGGTACATAAAGACCACCATAAATGTTATCTGAGTTGAGTAACGGGTTTTTTTGGGCACATTCTTCTGGTGAAAGAACAAATGTCTCCATTCCCCATGATTTAGCAACGCCTGCTTTTCGTTTCAAATCGTCTAAACGTTCCTGAGTATTTGCAACTTCAAGACTACCTACCGAATAGAAAGAGGGTTGACCTTCATGACTTAACTCTTTGAACGCTTCTACTGTTTGAGAGGCCAATTTTGTTAGCACTTTGGAAAAACCAAGTTGAAACACAAGCCCCGGAGCATGCGATGTGGATCCCCCTGTTTCAAATAACGGTCCTTGTTCAATAACAGTTATGTTTCGCTGCCCCATTTTATTTAAATAATAGGCTGTACTACATCCAACAACACCTGCACCTATGATGACAATTTTCTTTTGTCCCATAACTCTCCGTCCCACTCCCCTCTTTTACCTACATAGTAACTAGTTGGGTTATTCTTAATATGTTATAAGGATTACTATGTTCACATTCAATAACGATTGCTCCTTGTATACCAAAAGAAGTTGAAAATTGACATGCGAAAAACGTTGACCGATTTTTCTAATTGACCTGCACGATTACACTAAAAAAATAATAGTTGTACAATGTTCCTTTTAAACTTTTAAATAGTAGCATTGTTTACAGACTGATAAGCTGAAATTTAAGATGGGGCAATTTTTTGTAATCTTGAGGAAGTTGCAAGATGTATTCTAGGAGGATGGTAAACTTTTTTACTTTGAAAATCTGCATAAGGATGTACTTACATTTCTAGTTCTTTGAATCTTAAATCACCAAGAAAATTTTCTGAATAATATGATAAGTATATAAATTCAATCTTCTGTACAGAAAACCCCCTTATTTCAACTCTATAATTTTATTAAATAATCATGATTACTTAATAATTAAGATAATTATATTACCGTTTTTTAACAAAGTAAATAATATTTTAAATATTTTAAAAATTTAAAATATAAATTAGTGATAATTATTGTAAGCGCTCTCTAAAAAAGAGGGTGAATTAGTTAATAACATTGATTTGGGAATGAAAGTTATATCAAATACTAATATTTTTGATTACCATTTCGCTTATGATCATTTAGGCGATAGTAGGATGACAGCTCAAATTTTTAAGTGTTTACCAACACATTAGGAATCTATCTAGACCAATTTTATGTACAAGCTTAAGAAAAAACCTATTAGGAAAATTCTTAAGCTTCAATCTAGACATTATTTTATTAGGTATGGTGGAAAGCATGGGGAACGTTTTTAGGGAGCTTCAGGAAGTGCAATCAAAGGGTTTGTTTTAGATGCATTAATTTATTCCAGGCTTATCTGCCGATTCGGCTAAGGAATTGCTCTGAGTTCTTATATCTGTCGTGCAGTTATTAAGAAGCACCCTGCATCATTTGCAGCAGCATTTCCATTTATCATTCTTATGATTTATGTCCCAAAAGTCGAAACAAGAAGTCGTTTGATTTATCAATTATTGTTTAAAGAATGGTATTACGAATATGATTAACAGTTACTTCTGCTGCTTCATCAACAGTATAAGTAGATCTATTATTGATAAACATGGTAAGCATGCCCTGCCAGATTAAATAATGACTTTCTGCGATCCGTTCAGCATTCTTCTCTTGAATGTATCCTTCGCTGATACATTGATTAAAGGCAATAAGAGTTCTCTTAGATAAATTAGATTCTAAAAGCATTGGCTTTATATCATCTGGAAATGCTACCAAATCAGTCGGGGAATATTCGTAATATTTTGTCAGGTTAATCGGATGAGTACCTAAATTAGCCGAAAATACCGCATAGTAGATTTGTGGAGATTCAAAAGAATATTTACAAAAACATTCCCAAATTAAAAAATATCTTTCCAAGGGTGTTCTTGCTCTCAAAAGATAAGTTGGTAAAGCATCCGTGTATTTTTTTACAAATCTCATAGAAGCAAAGAAAATGAGATGGGATAAGTCTTCAAAGTAGTTATAAATCGTTGCACTGTTATAACCTGCTAAATCAGCGATTTTTCTTATAGTAACTCTATCAATTCCCTCATCTGTGATAATATCTGCAGTTGCATTAATAAAGTAAGACATCATTCGGACAGTTTGCGTTTCTTTATTTTTTTCTGTTTGTTTTTTCATATTAACCACCTCGAATTTATGATAATTAATTTTGAGTGTAACATAAAAATGCATTCTATAGCAGCAATGAAGGATCCTATAAGGATCCTTCATTTATGAGAGGGCATATGGAAATTGCGATCTTAATTTTTACCTATTATTAGAATATATACCAAATAATGTTTTGATATTATTATTCTACTTTTATTTGTAACTGTCATATCTTGCTATTTTTAAGGATTTTAAAGGGTCTTAACTTGAATCCTTTTTATTTTGTAGTAATGTTTATTTTTGGGGATAGCCTATTAAATAGACTTTCTGAAGGGTAGTATAATCATACGGATAAGAATAATTAAGCTTATTATATTTTTTGAATTTTTAGATATTTTAACATAATCACATTTTCTTCTAATTTTGATTATGGTATTATCATGATTAGACATTGTTAAAAAATAGAAATTAAAACAACATAAGCGTTTACTTGTTGATAGGAGGAAACAGAGAATGTAAAAATAATGTTTTCAATACTCCACAATAGATTTTAAGAGTTTTAATTTTACTTACTGCATTATTTACTAAACTAGTAATAAACCTTGAGTATCTTTAGAATAATTTGATTAAAAATAAGCAGAAAACGGGATGCAGCCCACAACCGAATTCTCAGGAGCCACTTTTATCGAAGTAAAGGAGGAGTTAATTTGAGTAAAAAGAGGATAAACGAAAATATCGTTTTTTATGTTTCAGTCCTATTAACGGTTGCTTTCATTATTTGGGCGATCTTTTTTACAAAGAGCCTATCAACGATTACCACTACCTTTTTTAATGGTACCATAGACTACTTTGGCTGGATTTATCTTGGTTCAGCCCTCTTTTTTGTTCTATTTTCTGTTTATTTATTATTCTCTAAATATGGTCATATTAGGTTGGGGAAGGAAACAGACAAACCAGAATTTAAGACAGCATCATGGTTAGCTATGCTTTTTGGTGCAGGTTCAGGAGTAGGAATTGTCTTTTGGAGTGTTGCTGAACCTGTATTTCATTATACGAGTCCACCTACTGGAGAAGGACAAACAGAAGCAGCAGCTAATTTAGCGATGCAGTATACATTTTTTCATTGGGGTTTCCATCCCTGGGCTATTTACACCCTTATTGGTTTGGCCCTTGCTTTTTTCCAATTTAACAGGAGTTTACCGGCATCAATGAGTTCTGCATTTTATCCTCTTTTAAAGGAAAAAATTCATGGTCCAATTGGTAAAACGATTGATATCCTTGCGGTTTTTGCCACCATCTTCGGTATAGCTACCTCTCTCGGTTTGGGTGCCATGCAAATTTCAGGTGGACTTAATGCCTTATTTGGTATTCCAAACACTCTTCTGGTTCAAATCACCGTTATTGCCGTTGCAACCATCCTATTCTTAATCTCTATAACCACTGGATTAGAAAAAGGGATTCAATTTTTATCCAACACGGCCATGATCCTATCGTTTTTGATCATGTTCTTAGTCTTAGTACTGGGCCCGACTTCTACAATTTTCAAAGTGTTTTTTAGCACGATGGGCGGCTATTTAAGTGATTTCGTTGATATGAGTTTAAACTTAGAGCCCTTTGGTGACAGCAAGTGGATTGGGAGTTGGACATTATTCTATTGGGCATGGTGGATTGCTTGGGCACCTTGTGTAGGCATGTTTATTGCCAGAATTTCTAAAGGAAGGACGATAAAGGAGTTTGTCATTGGCGTATTATTCGTTCCTTCACTTGGTACGTTTGCTTGGCTCTCCATCTTTGGTGGGTCAGCTCTCCATATGATCCATAACTTAGGTCAAAAGGAATTAGCCACGCAAATTACTTCAAATGTTGATTTATCCGTGTTCAGTTTTTTTGATTATCTTCCTGCAAGTTCTTTATTAAGTATCGTAGGTTTTACAGTCATGATGATTTATTATATAACGGTAGCTGATACATCCACTTTTGTGTTGGGTATGCTAAGCGAAAGAGGTAATTTAAACCCTTCAAATAAAATTAAAATTACGTGGGGAGTCATTCAGTCAATGGTTGCCGCTGTGTTACTTATGGCAGGTGGTTTGCAGGTCCTTCAAACTGCCTCCATGGCAGCTGCATTTCCCTTTGCGATTATTATGGTTATCATGTGTTGGTCTTTATTCAAGGCTTTAAAGGAAGAGGTCAAAGAAGACTTTACCTCGATCCCAAAAGAAAAAATTTCTTAAGCAGTAATTCCTTCTTTATACTTCAAATAGACTCTCGGTAATTACCGAGAGTCTATTATATAGGAATTTATTAATCTTCGTATTTGCTAGAAAGAAAGAACTAAGGAAAGACTACACTCCAAGTTTTCACTTAGTGGGGTGGGGTTATCATAAATAAGAAGGATTAGCTGCCACATTCTTAAAATAAACTGCTTCTCCATCACTTTCTCCATCGAAAATAACTGTTGTCTTAGGAGAAAAGATTAAAACATCTCCAACTTCTGCTACATATTTATTCCCTTCGACATCACGCACTACCATTTTCCCTTTTGTAACTACTTTTATCTCTATAAAATTAAATTCTGCTGAATAATCTACTGAAGGTTGCAATGCAAAGTAACCCATTGTTAATACTTCTTTTTTGTCTGTGACAGGTGCATCAATAATTTGTCCCTTTAAATCCGGTGTTCCTCGCAACTCACTCAATTCATTTAAATTATAGGAACCTGCCTTAATTAACTTAATACCTGGCTTTTCATCTAAAAATTTCAACTCGTTTTGGGTCAAAGTTTTTTCGCTCATTTTAGCACCTCAAATGTTTTAGTTTTTTAAAGTTCCTAATTTTAACCGCCTTAAACGTAGTTTCATAAATCTTACACAGGAAAGTATCTAATGATACTGAGTGGCTTTCGGGAGTTCACTTTCCATCCTCGCTCGCCACAATGGCATAAAAAGAGGAATATGGCAAATATACGCCGCACTCCTCTTTTTTAATTTAACCGATTTCTACTGGAATTTTAGTAGTTTTAGTTTCCAATGTAGGTTTCTCCAAATTGAAGCAACGACGGTATATCCATTCATATCCTTTAACATTGATATCTCGTGGATTACCAACAGTTTGCGGATCATTAAATGCTTCCTTGGCTAAGCGCTCAATCGCTTCAACAGGTACACCTTGTTCCGCAAGTGTTGGAATTTCAACGTCTTCAACAAGTTGATATACTGCTGTAACTGCGGCTTTTGCTGCTTCTTCCAAACTCATCCCATGAGTATTCACACCCATAGCCTGAGCAATACGGGCAAATTTTTCTGGCTCTCCCATCCAGTTATACTCCATTACTGGTCCAAGCATGGCTGCAACACAAGGTCCGTGTGCAACAGGATGAATTCCTCCAAGAGTTTGGGCCATTGCATGTGCAGCACCAGCAGACTCACTGCCGTATGATAAGCCTGCAAGCATGGCTGCTTGTGCCATTCCATAACGAGCTTCAATGTCTTTTCCATTCGAAACAGCACGGCGTAAATATTTGGCTACGTATTCGATTGCAAGCAACGCTACTGCATCAGTTATTGGTTGGGAATAGTGGCATGTATAACACTCGATTGCATGTGAAAGGGCATCAACACCAGTGCCCGCAGTAATATGCGCTGGCATTGAGACATGCAGTTCAGGGTCAATGATTGTTAAATGTGCAGCGATTAATGGACCGCCCGTATTAAATTTAAATTCACGAACAGGATCAGTAATAACCGCCCACTGAGTTACCTCACTTCCTGTACCAGCTGTTGTTGGAATAGTCGTTAATGGAGGGATGCGTTTTTCCAGCGGTTTTTTACCTTCAGCTGCTTCATAGTTTAATACAGGCTCGCCATGAACGACCTCCACACCAATCGCTTTTGCTGTATCCATGGAACTCCCTCCACCGACAGCAACAAGCCCATCACAAGATAATGATTTATAAATAGATGTTCCTTTTTCCACAACATGAACAGAAGGATTCGGTTCAACTTGGTCAAAAATAACAACTTCAATTTGTGCCTCTTTTAAACTTTTAACAACTGGATCTATTAATCCTACTTTTTTAACACCAGGATCAGTGACAAGCAATACTTTGCTGACGCCCAGATTCTTGACCTCTTCACCTGTATGTTTGGCTGCACCTATCCCGTGTTTTAAAACGGTTGGAACTTCAAAGCTTTTTAATCTTCCCATTCTCTCAAATCTCATAAACATCTAGATCACTCCTTCATCTATTTTTATAAAATTAAGTATAGTAATCTTCTTATTTAAACTAATTCGACTTTTGCATTTTCTTCTTTAAACCAGTGCATAGGTTCTGGATTTGTATTCATATATATATGTTTAATTTCTGTATATTCTTCAAGGCCCACATGGCTCAATTCGCGGCCAATACCGGATTGTTTATAGCCACCCCATGGCGCTTGTGGAAAGTATGGATGAAAATCGTTAATCCAAACAGTCCCCATACGTAGTTTTTTGACAATCCGTTCAGCACAATTCATATCATTTGTCCAAACCGCCCCAGCTAATCCATACAAACTATCATTAGCTAGTCGAACAGCTTCTTCTTCTGTTTCAAAAGTCTCAACTGTAATGACAGGACCAAAGGATTCTTCTTGCACAATCCGCATTTTCGTATGACAGTTTGTAAAAATCGTTGGTTCGATAAAATATCCCTTTTGTAATTCAGGTGCACTCGGACGTTTTCCACCGACGGCAAGTGTAGCTCCTTCTTGGATTCCAAGTTGAATATATTGTTCAATCGATTCTAAATGCTCGGCTGAGATAACAGGACCCATTTCGGTCCCTTCACTGAAACCGCTTCCAATATTTATTTTCTTTGTTCGTTCTACGATCGCTTCTACAAAACGGTCATGAATTTTCTTTTCAACTAACAAGCGGGCGCCAGCAGAACACACTTGTCCAGCATGAAAGAACACAGCATTAAGTGCATAGTCAACAGCAGTATCGAAATCTGCATCGGCAAACACAATGTTTGGATTTTTCCCTCCAAGTTCCATCGAAATCTTTTTAAAGTTACCGCTCGCTGCTTTCATAATGTGTCGACCTGCTTCTCCTCCACCTGTAAATGAAATAAGGTCGACGAGTGGATTTTCAGCCAATTCCGAACCGACTGATGAGCCCGGACCCAACACAAGATTCACAACACCTTTTGGAAAGCCTACTTCTTCAAAAATCTCACACATTTTAATCGATGTAAGAGGTGTAATTTCTGCTGGTTTTAACACAACTGTATTCCCAGCAGCCAATGCTGGAGCTAGTTTCCATGAAGCCTGAAGCAATGGGTAATTCCAAGGTGCAATCAATCCACAAACCCCAACCGGTTCCCGTACAACACGACTGACCGAGTTTGGATTGGGAGATTCGATCATAAGACCGCCGTCTTTATCAGCAAGCCCGGCATAATATTGAAACACACCTGCAATTCCATCCATATCTGCAAGACTTTCTGTCAAAGTTTTCCCTGTATTCAGTGACTCCAACTCTGCCAACTCTTGTTTATACTCTTTTATTTTTTGAGCAACTTGATAAAGAAGATCTCCTCTTTCCGCCGCCGTGAGGCTACCCCAAACCCCTTCATCAAAAGCACTTCTTGCCGCTTGAATTGCTTCTTTAGTATCTTCCCGGCTCCCCCGCGGAACCGTTTCAATGACTTCTTGATTAAAAGGATTGATAATCTCCCTTTTTTCACTACTCTTAGCCTCAACCCATTTACCATTGATGTACATTCGTTTCATTGCCAAATCAGCACCTCCAGAAATTGGAATTCGTTAAAAAAATTTTTAACGTTTTTAATATACCGAAAGTATAGTACATAAAATATTATCAGTCAATACGGAATATTCAGATTATTTTTACGTTGACATTCAATCTTTCTCTGTTTATATTAAATTTATATTTTTTTATATTTTATGTATTATTTTGATGAAATAAGGAGGTGATATAATATGGTAGAGAGGGCGTGTGTCTATATGGAAGAACAGAAGGATCACATAGAAATTCTTGAAGAAGCGGAATCACTTGTGATTGATGCTATAGCAGAAACAATGGACCTATATGGGGTAACACATTCCATTGGAAGGCTTTACGGAGTTCTATATTTTAGTGAGGAACCGATGACATTAAATCAGATGAGCAAAAGTTTAGGAATGAGCAAACCAAGCATGAGTACAGGAATCCATTCTCTTGTTGATATAGAAATGGTCCAAAAGGTTTGGCGAAAAGGGGAACGAAAAGATTTATACAAAGCAGAGAAAGACTTTTTTGTATCGTTCCTTTCATTTTTTTGTAAAAAATGGGATCGGGAACTCTCTGTCAATATGCAAGCCATTGAAAAAGCCACTGAAAAATTAAATTCTCTATTGGACAATCCCGATGTCCCCGATGCTATACAACAAAAAGCAATAAAAGATCTTCAACAACTTCAAGATTCAACCCAATATTACTTGTGGTTAAAAAAATTGGTCCATGCATTTCGATCGAAAGAATTGTTTAAAATGATTGAAGAAATTGATTGTGATTAATAGGTTCTCTACTCAAAATAGAGGAAAACAACGATGTGGTAAGACATCTAATCTTTACCGATCTTTAGTGTTACTATCCAGTAATGCTTGGTCGGTAAAAAAATGCAGAAATTAACAAAAACAACTATCAAAACCACTTTCCTTTGAATGTGAAGCCTAAAGCCCCACGTTCATTAGAAAGAAAATGAAAGAGCAACTAAACAAAAAACCGCTAGTAGGTAAAACCTTACCCCTATAGAATATACTCCAATAGACAAAGAAGCTTCCACACCTTAAAGAGGCAACCTTTATTTTTTTTCCTTAATAAAAAGTAGTTTAGTAGTTTGATTCATAGAACCGTTTAAAGTCGAACCTCCCTGCATAAATTCTTACTCTCAAAATTTAAATACAATTGGTGGGAAAACAGTTTTTGTGATATTAGTTAATACCATTAAAAAGATTTAGAACAAAGGGTCGAACGAAGTAACAGTTTGCAGTATACATGTTCACCCCCTAAAATAAGATGGTCCTTGAGTCAGACCGTCTTATTTTAATATCAAGGTCGCACATTTTCTCCTATCCTTTCAAAAACATACTGAAAAGTAATAAGATGAAAGCGCTTGCAATATTAGGCACTATACCTAATTTTAAGAAAGCAGGGATGCATTTGAATGGAAATCAGGCTAGACAAGACCAGGAGCAGATAACTATTGATCCTTCAGTAAGTTCAAAGCGACAATTTTGGACTCCTTTAAAAACAACGATTGCCGGTTTTATCGTTTTTACCAGCTTTACGATCTTTTATTCTCTTATCGTTAAGAAAAGTATTTATTGGCCTGGTCTACTAATCATGCTGGGTTTATATTGCATTTTCTATTACATCGGTGCGACAGCAGTCGAGAAAAGGCGAGGGAAAACCGATGATATGCTTGTTGCTGGAAGGTCGATGCCGCTATGGTTATCCATGTTTACGATGACAGCGACCTGGGTTGGCGGAGGTTACATTGCCGGAACCGCTGAAACGATTCATTCTTCCGGAATTGTTTGGACACAAGGGCCATGGGCATATGGGCTTAGCTTGATTATTGGAGGGATTTTTTTCGCACGAAAGATGCGGCGTATGGAATTTATGACCATGCTGGATCCTCTTGAGTCTCGTTTCGGGTATAAGATGACTGGACTTCTCTACTTCCCTTCTCTTCTTGGTGAATTGTTTTGGAGCGCTGCGATGCTAACGGCTCTTGGGACGACATTCAGCGTTATTCTCGGTTTAAGTTTCACTGTTTCAATTATTATTTCAGCGATCGTAGCAATTGCCTATACCGTAGTCGGTGGTCTTTGGGCGATCGCTCATACTGATGTCCTACAGCTTTCTATTATGTTCTTCGGTTTGATAATAGTCTTACCCTTTGCCTTTTCCAATGTTGGAGGCTTTCAAGTGGCTTTTGATAATTACGCCGAAAACATGCAAGGAATGATGAGTCTTTTTCCTCCTCTAACTGGATGGAATGATCCTAATTGGGGAAATTCTTTCTGGTATTGGTGGGATTACACACTTTTATTAGTGTTCGGAGGGATACCTTGGCAAATTTATTTCCAACGCGTTCTATCTGCAAAAAGCGAAAATGTGGCGATGTGGTTATCGATTTGGGCTGGAATTCTATGCTTCTTCTGTGCGATTCCACCTGCGTTAATCGGAATTGCAGGTTTTAATGCTGATTGGGCATCACTCGGGACTGCAGCTCCGGAAAACTCTTCAATGATCCTAACCTATGTATTTAAATATATGACACCTAGCCTTGTTGGTGCCATTGCCCTTGGTGGATTGGCTGCAGCAGTTTTGTCAGCAGTTGCCGCATCACTCTTGTCGGCATCAGGCATGGCAGCTTGGAATGTCTATCGTCCGCTTGTAAAACCAAAAGCAAGCCCTCATCAACTGCAACAGATTATTAAACGCAGTATCATCTTGATTGGTATTGGTGCAACATTGATCGCTTTAAACGCTAAAAGTGTCTATGCGTTATGGTACTTATCGAGTGACCTGGTCTACTGTATCTTGTTCCCTCAACTTACCTGTGCCCTGTACTACAAATGGGCGAACTGGTACGGAGCACTCTCTGGATTTATTGTCGCCTTATTATTACGGGTCGGTGGTGGAGAACCGTTACTCGGATTACCTCCTATCATTCCGTACCCTTTGATTGAGGACGGGACAGTATATTTCCCTTTCCGTACCGCTTCCATGCTTGCGGGCTTGATTACGATTCTCGTTGTTTCTTATTTAACACGGCATAAATGTCCGCCACTACCACTGAGCAACTTACATGGAAAAAAGGATGAACAAAACCCTGCTAGTTAATATGTAGTTAATAGAGGTGACGTTTTGCCACCTCTTACTAAAATGGTAAAGGAGATTCTATCTATGTCACAAGCAATTAATGAACAACCATCTATACGGAAAGCTTCTACTATTGAGAATCAATTCACATCTTCAGCAGTAAGCCAAGCGCAAATAGACGTGCTTAATCAATTGTTAAAACCGGAAGTACAGGAATCTTTGACTGTCCTTGTGGAGAATTTACCGAAATTGGCAGAAATGGTTCCCTATCTGACCAAATCCTATGATTTAGCGCAATCCATAATGACAGATCGCGTGTTCATTAATGATTTAGTTGGTGGTATACAGGAATGCGTAAAACCGCTGGAAGGAAAGATAAAGGAATGCGCAGCAACAGCTATAGAAGCAAATGATTGGGCCCAGGCAAATCAGGGAACTACTATCGGTGTGTTTGGTTTATTTCGAATATTAAAAGATCCGCAAATACAAAAAATGTTTCGATTTGCACAGGCATACTTAGATTTAACATCTAAAAAACAGGAGAAACAGTAAAAATTTCTGAGGATAAAGTAATGAACGGAGGAAGATTATGGGTAAAAATATTTTAATTTTGGGCGGAGGTTATGGCGGTTTGCTAAGTGCCTTGACAGCACGACAACATTTAGGAACTGATGAAGCCTCCATTACACTTGTAAATCGCTTTCCAACCCACCAAATTATTACGGAATTACACCGTCTGGCTGCAGGGAATTTGTCCGAAAAAGCAGTAGCATTGCCGCTAGAAAAAATACTACGTGGTAAAAACATTGATTTAAAGATTGGAAGTGTTCAAGAGATATCCCCTGACGATCATCAAGTTTTTCTTACAGATGGAACGAAACTGACATATGACTTGCTAGTGATTGCGTTAGGTAGCGAAACGGCTTACTTTGGTATTCCGGGCCTTCAAGAGCACAGCTTTATACTAAAGTCAGTAGAAGATGCTAATCGTTTACGTGACCATGTCGAATCCTGTATTCGCACATATAGCAAAACTCATAGTAAGGAATTTGCAACGATTGTGGTAGGAGGTGGCGGACTTACTGGTATTGAATTGATTGGTGAGTTTGCTGATTTAATGCCACAATTATGCCGACAATACGGCGTAAACTCTCAAGAGATTTCCTTGCTTTGTGTCGAGGCCGCACCGACTATTTTGCCAGGATTCCCAGCTGAATTAGTGGAACGTGCACAAACTAGTCTTGCCGCACGTGGTGTAGAGTTTGTAACCGGGACACCGGTTACAAACATGGAACAGTCCACTGTAGAGCTGAAAAATGGAAGAACGATTGAAACGAAGACGATGGTCTGGACAGGCGGCGTTCAAGGTAATTCTGTGGTTGCTAATTCGGGAATAGAAGTAAATCGCGGACGTGCGCTCGTAAATGAATATCTTCAGTCTACATCTCATCAAAACGTGTTTCTTTCCGGCGACAGCGCCGTTGTTATGGGACCTGATGGACGTCCGTACCCTCCAACTGCTCAGTTAGCTTGGCAAATGGGGGAAACAGTTGGCTATAATTTGTTCGCTTACATTACAGGCGGTGTGATGGAAGAGTTTAGTCCTGTCTTTTCCGGAACATTGGGCAGTTTGGGTCGTAAAGACGCAATCGGCACGATTGGGGAAAATAAAACCCAATTGAGAGGCTTGCCCGCATCATTAATGAAGGAATCTAGTAACATTCGTTATCTGTCCCAGATTAATGGACTATTCAGTTTAGCGTATTAATAGGGAAAATGATCTTAATCGAAGCTATGTTACCCATCAACTAAGCTGCTTGAAAAAAAGTTAATGCTGCTCTTGATACAAACATAACCCTTATTTCTTGAATGATAAACTCAATATGCAAATTTAAGACTTGTAGTGAGAACAATCTCTATTATGGAAAACTCTCAAAACATAACTATAGTAAAAATTTATAATTTTTAGTTAATTATACCTATTTTAAAATAATATTAAATATTTAATAATAATTACTATCGTTTTATATAGTTACTATAAAAACTTCATGAGGTGATTCAATTGAGTAATAATAATAATAATAGACTTACAACTAGCTGGGGTGCTCCGGTTGGGGACAATCAAAACTCTTTGACAGCCGGTTCTCGTGGACCAACATTAATTCAAGATGTTCATCTTTTAGAAAAATTAGCCCACTTCAACAGAGAGCGTGTTCCTGAACGTGTTGTTCATGCTAAAGGGGCTGGAGCCCATGGTTATTTTGAAGTAACAAATGATCTAACAAAATATACGAAAGCTAACTTCTTATCAGAAATGGGAAAACGCACTCCGTTATTTATTCGTTTCTCAACTGTAGCTGGTGAAAATGGTTCTGCAGATACTGTACGTGATCCACGTGGTTTCGCTGTGAAATTTTATACAGAAGAAGGCAATTACGACATTGTCGGGAACAACACACCCATTTTCTTTATTCGTGATGCGATTAAATTCCCTGATTTCATTCATACACAAAAACGGCATCCACAAACACATTTGAAAAACCCTAATGCTATATGGGATTTCTGGTCTTTATCTCCTGAATCTTTACACCAAGTAACCTATTTAATGGGTGACCGTGGTATTCCTGCCACTTTGCGTCATATGCATGGATTTGGAAGTCATACATTTAAGTGGACGAACGATGAAGGTGATGGCGTTTGGATTAAATATCACTTTAAAACAGAACAAGGTGTTAAAAACCTAACAGAAGAAGTTGCAGCACGTATTGCTGGAGAAAATCCTGATTACCATACAGAAGACTTATTTAATGCGATTAAAAGAGGCGACTTTCCAGCATGGAAACTGTATGTACAAATTATGCCATTAGAGGATGCAAATACTTACCGCTTTGATCCATTCGATGTTACAAAAACATGGTCTCAAAAAGATTATCCTTTAATTGAAGTAGGTCGCATGGTGTTAGACAGAAATCCAGAAAATTATTTTGCTGAAGTAGAACAAGCAACTTTCTCTCCTGGAACATTAGTACCTGGTATCGATGTTTCGCCAGATAAAATGCTTCAAGGCCGTTTGTTTGCCTATCATGATGCACATCGTTACCGTGTGGGTGCTAACCATCAAGCATTGCCAATCAACCGCGCTCGTAATGAAGTGAAAAACTATCAACGTGATGGCCAAATGCGTTTTGACAACAACGGTGGTGGTTCTGTTTACTACGAACCAAATAGCTTCGGAGGCCCGACAGAATCAGCTAATGCAAAGCAAGCTGCTTACGCAGTTTCTGGTGTAGCCGAAAGCGTGGCTTATGATCATAATGACCACTATACTCAAGCTGGTGACTTATATCGATTAATGAGTGAAGAAGAGCGTACACGTTTAGTCCAAACAATTGTTGGTGCGATGACACCTGTTGAAAGTGATGAAATTAAATCTCGTCAAATTGGGCACTTCCATAAAGCAGATTCAGAATTTGGATCACGTATCGCAGAGGGACTTGGTTTATCAGTATCACAAGAAGTTTAAGATGAATTCATGATTAGAAAATAATTTTTAAACCGTAATACTTTCTCAATTATTCTCTAATGTATTAACAATTCAATTCTAACGAAAAGATCATCTTAGTGATGGTCTTTTCTACTACCATACTTAAAATATGACTAATGAGGTGTTGTATGTGTTATCAACATCGCGTGGAAAAAGTTTTAAAGCTTTTTAAAACAAATGGTTTAAAAATGACAACCCAACGTAAAGCCATCATGGAATATTTAGCAATTTCAAATTCTCATCCAACAGCTGATGAAATCTTTAATTCATTAACAAAGAAGTTGCCAAATATAACAATTACAACTATATATAATAATTTAAAATGCTTAAAAAAATTAGGCATCATAAATGAACTCACTTTTGGCCAGGCTTCCAGCCGTTACGAATGGGCAACCTCTCTTCATTACCATGTTGTATGTTTATCTTGTGGAAAATTACATGATTTTAACTATCCTACTCTAACAGAAGTAGAGCTATTGGCTGAAAAAAAAACGGGTTATACTATAACCCGACATCACTTTGAAATTTATGGAAACTGTTCAGACTGTAATCATACAAATATAGCCCTTGAAAACAGTGAGAAAATATCGAACTAATTACTCTTAAAAAATCTTCATAGAAATCTTATGCTTACTAACTCATGCGCATTCACACATTGAGAATAGAAAAAAGTTATGCGGTTCTAGTGACTGAAGAACCAGTTGATAATTAGATCAACTATTATCACAAGTTTGAAGAATCTAGTGGATAATGTCATTCTCTAGTTCCTTGTTGTTTCATCCAATTTCCTTTAGAAGAACATGACCATCTATCTGTCAAACTAGCAATGTTATAAAATAAAATATCCTTATACTAAAAAATCCATCTACCTCTTTTCAGAGGTAGATGGATTTTTTAGATGTGTTTTTTCCTATTAATTAGGAAAGAAGATTATAAATTCTATGTAAGGATAAACAGCATTAGAAAAAATTAACAAACGCAGCTTTAAAAAGGACATTTTTATTGCCCTGTTCCCTGTATCGGCCCCACCTACGCCAAATACTATGACGGCCACTCATGCCATCCAACCCACTTTCAGTATAAATGAAAGCGCTTACAATGGCAATACCTAACAGGTAAGAAAAGTTATTTATTTTAAATCTTGTATGTTGCATATTGTTTTCTAGGGATATTTAAGATAGACAGTTAGAGGGCTAGTGCGTGTACTTACGGACAATTTGTGTTTATTTCTGTTGAGTAAAGCTTCTTCTTGACGAGTTTCCTCTATTATATAGTAATTCTATTTATTGGTTCATGCTGTTGGCGAAAAGGAAACCAGAAAAACTCTCCCTTTTCCGTTTACTGACTTCTTTAGTTTGTGAAGCTTGGTGTATATTTGTTAATTGTTCATCGTAAAATCAACACTATTATTATTTGAAACTAAAAGTATATAAATTTGTATAACTGGCAATACTGATAAAGTATTCCCCCTATTCATAAAAGGCCTTTGCTCCAGTTGAGCAAAGGCCTTCTTTTGATGAGTTTCTTCTATTATATAGGTTACTTTAAACTCCCTTCCTACCATTGCCAAATAGAGTGCAACCTATTACAACTTTGCTGCCTATTGCCCAGTCAACTATTTAGAGATCCAGATGGAGAAAACCCCCATAATAGATGATGAAAATTGATAGTAAGCTACGTTTTATCGAATGTTGCCCTGTTTTACGAATTTTAGCTCTTTATTTTAGTTAGTTTATTGGATAAATCAAAAGAGTGAAAGCCCTTTTAAGAATCCTTACTCTACTCGTAAATAAGTCATGGGAATCAGCACTGTTCGATATGACTTATTTCAACAAACGCATCACTAATTATTAAATGAATTACTGCTTAAGAAATTTTTTCTTTTTGAATCGAGGTAAAGTCTTCTTTGACCTCTTCCTTTAAAGCCTTGAATAAAGACCAACACATGACAATCATAATAATCGCAAAGGGAAATGCAGCTGCGATGGAGGCAGTTTGGAGGACCTGCAAACCACCTGCCAAAAGTAAAACAGCGGCAACCATTGACTGAATGACCCCCCACGTAATTTTAATCTTATTTGAAGGGTTTAAATTACCTCTTTCGCTTAGCATACCCAACACAAAAGTGGATGTATCAGCTACGGTTATATAATAAATGATCATGACTGCAAAACCTACGATACTTAATAAAGAACTTGCAGGAAGATAATCAAAAAAACTGAACACCGATAAATCAACATTTGAAGTAATTTGTGTGGCTAATTCCTTTTGACCTAAGTTATGGATCATATTGAGAACTGATCCTCCAAAGATGGAGAGCCAAGCAAACGTACCAAGTGAAGGGACGAATAATACGCCAATGACAAACTCCTTTATCGTCCTTCCTTTAGAAATTCTGGCAATAAACATGCCTACAAAAGGTGCCCATGCAATCCACCATGCCCAATAGAATAACGTCCAACTCCCAATCCACTTGCTGTCGCCAAAGGGCTCTAAGTTTAAACTCATACCAACGAAATCACTTACATAGCTGCCCATTGTATTAAAAAACACTTTAAAAATCATAGAAGTAGGTCCCAGCACTAAAACCAAGAACATGATCAAAAACGATAGGATCATGGCCGTGTTGGATAAATATTGAATTCCCCTTTTTAATCCAGTGGATAAAGAGATTAAGAATAGAATGGTTGCAACAGCAATAACGATGATTTGAACCAGAAGAGTATTTGGGATTCCAAATAAGGCATTAAGTCCACCTGAAATTTGCTTGGCACCCAAACCGAGAGAGGTAGCAATACCGAAGATGGTTGCAAAGACTGCAAGGATATCAATGGTTTTACCAATCGGACCATGAACTTTTTCCTTTAAAAGAGGATAAAAAGCGGAACTCACTGATGCTGGCAATCCTTTGTTGAATTGGAAAAAGGCAAGGGCCAAACCAATGACCGTGTAAATAGCCCAGGGATGGAAACCCCAATGAAAAAATGTATACTCCATAGCTAAATTAGCAGCTGCTTCTGTATGTCCTTTTCCAGTGGGTGGACTCGTATAATGAAATACAGGTTCTGCAACACTCCAATAGATAATTCCAACTCCCGTACCTGCACCAAAAAGCATAGCCAACCAAGATCCTGTCTTAAATTCCGGTTTGTCAGTTGCCTTTCCCAATCTAATATGACCGTATTTAGAGAATAATAAATAAACAGAAAATAGGACAAAAAAGAGGGCAGATCCAAGATAAATCCACCCGAAGTAGTCAATGGTACCATTAAAAAAGGTAGTGGTAATAATTGAAAGGCTCTCTGTAAAAAAGATCCCCCAAATAATGAAAGCGACTGTTAGTAGGACTGAAACATTAAAAACGATATTTTCGTTTTTCCTCTTTTTACTCATATTAGCTCCTCCTTTACTTCGATAAAAGTGGTTACTGAGTATTCTGGGGTGCGCTTCATCCATTAAAAACGTTATTGGATCCCTACAGAGGCCTGTTTTGTAATTAAACCGGTCATTAGGATATAAATTTCCACCACATTATTTTTGGTTTTAGCTTTACAGTCTACAAATTTGATTGGTTTATAGCAAGCACCAGACCCATCCATGAGATAAAACGTTGGTTACATAACATCTACCAATCAGGGATGGGCCCTTGCAATTCTCCAGAAATTATTGAATCCTTGGGTCTAAATTATTTACGTTCGCTTTTAACGTCTATTTAACACTTGATTTTCATTTCTAATATTTGCAATTGCCTGACTTCGGTCCTTTTGATTATATATGGCTGAACCTGCAACAAGGACATTTGCTCCTGCTTCGATACAAAGTTTTGCCGTTTCAATATTTACACCTCCATCTACTTCAATTTCAACATTCAATTTTCTCTTTTCCACAATGGCAGCAATTTGTTTTATTTTTGGTAGAACAGAATGAAGGAAAGATTGTCCCCCAAACCCTGGATTTACTGTCATAAACAATACAAGGTCAACATCTTCTACCACATGCTCGATCATTGAAACCGGAGTATGAGGATTTAATACCACTCCAGCTTTCATGCCTTCAGATTTAATATGTTGAATGGTTCTGTGTAAATGATGACATGCTTCAACATGAACCGACAATATGTCGGCACCTGCTTGGGCGAACGCCCCAATATATTGATCTGGATTTTCTATCATTAAATGGACATCTAAAGGTAAGTTTGTGACTGGTCTAATTGCCTCGACAATTAATGGACCAATTGTAATATTTGGCACAAAATGTCCATCCATCACATCTACATGGATGTAATCGGCTCCGCCCCGTTCAACATCTTTTATTTCTTCTCCAAGCCGTGCAAAATTAGCTGATAGAATGGAAGGTGCAATCTTAATCATAATTTAATACCTCTACTTTCTTTAATTTGTATGAAAAATTCACCATGATAGAGGGTGTTAGCTATAAAAGAATATTTTTTGAATATACTGACTATTTAATTTCTACTTCTCTTTAAATAAAACCCAGTAAAATTACCGTGCTTATTTTACTTATAACGCTTCATACGATGCTATTTTATTGACACGCCTCTCGTGCCTACCAGCTTCAAAGGAGGTTGTTAACCATGTTTTTGCAATATTCCGAGCTAAATCCGGACGAATGACACGCTCTCCCATTGCTAATATATTAGAATCATTATGCTCTCTTGTTACCCTAGCACTATACAAATCGTGCACAAGGGCACAGCGTATACCATTTACTTTGTTTGCCGCAATACTCATTCCAATACCTGTACCACAAATTAGAATACCACGTTCAACCTCACCGCTTGCTACCTTATTCGCTACTGGAATCGCATAATCTGGATAGTCAACAGAGGAGCTAGATTCACATCCTAAGTCTATATACTCAATATTCAGCTCTTCCATCAGGGAGATTATTTCTTTCCGAATATTCACACCACCATGATCAGATGCAATTGCTACTTTCATTTTTTCCTCCTCCTAACTTATTGGGATTCTCCTTCTTGTAATAAGATTGTAGCTCCAACATATCCCTTTAGAGCATTCATAAGCAACTCTTACTTTTTCCTGATTTCCAATCATATCTTTTCTGTATTCAATATAAATAAATCAGCCCTTTTATATAGAAAGACTTCTTGCTAAATGATAGATGGACAAATCAATGGTATGCTTATCTTTCGCTGCTTCCCCAAAAGATGAATGAATCAGTTTACCATTTTTCAAACCCACCATCACCCCTTTTTCACCTTCAACCAGTAAATCGACGGCTTTTGCTCCCATCTGACTGCTCATCATACGGTCGTAAGCGCTAGGAGATCCCCCACGTTGAAGATGCCCAAGAATGGTCACCTTAGTGTCAAATCCTGTTTTTTCTCTAATCTCTCTACCGATTTCTATCCCTTTTCCCACACTACCATTAAATGCCCCTTCAGCGACCACAATAATGCTGTGTGTTTTTCCACGCTGATATCCTTGCTTTATTCGGTCAATTACATCTTCCACATCATGGTCAGCTTCAGGGATAATAATCGATTCTGCCCCTGCACACATTCCTGCCCATAGAGCAATGTCACCCGCATCACGGCCCATTACCTCAACGACATAGGTACGATCATGTGAAGCTGCCGTATCACGAATTTTATCAATTGCTTTCACAGCTGTGTTCACAGCAGTATCAAATCCAATCGTATATTCAGTACCTGCAATGTCATTGTCAATTGTTCCCGGGATACCAATGGTTGGAAATCCTAGGGCGGTTAATTTTCTCGCACCTTCAAAAGTGCCATTTCCGCCGATCACGATTAAACCTTCAATGCCCTGTTTTTCTAGTTGTTTTAAAGCATGTTGCTGTCCTTCAGCCTCCTTAAACTCTCGGCAGCGTGTGGTTTGTAAGATGGTTCCTCCCCGGTGAATAATATCACGAACACTTCCCAGGTTCATTGAAACAAAATCCCCATCTATTAAACCTTTGTAGCCATTTTGCACACCAAAAACATCCAGTCCCTTAAAAATCCCTCTTCGAACGATCGCACGAATAGCGGTATTCATTCCTGGTGCATCCCCGCCACTAGTTAATACTGCAATATTATTCATTCATGTTTTCCTCCATATTTTTCACGTCTTATATAAAAGTCACTATATGGTTCTGCAATCCTAATCCTTATACCACAAAATAAAATTCATCATTATATTTCTTTGTGATCACCGATTCTAAAAATAAAAAAAAGAGGATTTCTTCAAAGTCTTGAATGACGAAACAATTGTTTTTTGGGTTTTTATTTGTTCACCACTTCTAAAGTATAAATTTATGAAACTTTTTTAATAACTTTCATTAATTCAAGAAAGGAAATATTTGTATTCCTTTTCTCTTCAAACAAAATTTGCTGATATTTATATAAAAGCTGGTCCAACTCTTGGCTACACATTATGGTTTTTTTATCCTTATAATCTCCGGAAATAGCAATTCCGATCATTTCTTCACGCTTAGCGTCTATATTCACAAGTAATTCTGATTTTAAAATGTCAATCGTCATCTTTGTTCCCTCCACAGATAATAGCTACTTCGTAGGAAATAAACATAGTTATGAAAGTGTTGCTTATTCAAAACAATACTTTCAATTTTTGTTCGATTTCTTACTGAGATTTACAAGATATGAAGACTAGATCTATTTGAATTAATACTTCTATTTAAAGAGAAGTGATTCATTTCAATTGTTCAAAAAAGGGCAGGCCCACCAACTGGTGTAGTCTGCCGTAATAAAAGGTGTTTATTCATATATCGTTGGGAGTTGTTTCTAACCCCTACATTTCAAATGTGTGAAGGAATCCATGTTTCTATTAAATGTTTAAGGTTAACATTTTCTTCGAAAATATATCAGTGAACACAAGGTTTCTAATGAATTACTCGGTCATTTCTAAATTAAACAGGGCAAAAATTTAGAGTAGCTTTTTAAAATGAGAAATGACATTTTCAACTGTAAAACCGTATTCCTCAATTATTTTCTCTCCTGGGGCTGAGGCTCCAAATTGATCAATGGTGAGGACGTGACCGTTATCACCAACATATTTACTCCAACCTAAGGAAGCCCCCATCTCAATACCCAGACGTGTTTTTACTTCTTTAGGCAGTACACTTTCTTTGTATTCATCCGTTTGTTTTTCAAAACGATCCCAGCTTGGCATACTAACAACCGAAACAAAAATACCTTCTTTTTCAAGTGCCTTTTGTGCATCAACAGCAAGGGGAACTTCAGAACCAGAAGCTAATAACAAACCATCAAGATCATTTTTTGCTTCTGAGATCACATATGCACCTTTTTTAACACCCTCATACCCTTTTTCAGGATTTACAAGTGTTGGTAAATCTTGACGTGTAAGGACTAGAACTGTTGGTTCGTCTTTACTCTCTAACGCCAACTTCCAAGCTGCTGCTGTCTCATTGCCATCAGCCGGACGAATTGTAGAAAGACCAGGCATTGCTCGTAATGAGGACAATTGTTCAATTGGTTCATGTGTTGGTCCATCCTCACCCACAGCAACGCTATCATGTGTAAAGACATAAATTACAGGTAGTTTCATTAATGCTGAGAGACGAATTGCCGGACGTAAATAATCAGAGAATACAAAGAATGTTGCTCCAAATACTTTCACTCCACCGTGTAGGGCCATTCCGTTTACAGCAGCACCCATTCCAAATTCACGAACCCCAAACCAAATGTTACGTCCGCCATAATTTGAACGGCTAAAGTCACCTTCACCTTTTAGCATCGTTTTATTAGAAGAGGATAAATCAGCTGAACCCCCAAATAACTGTGGAACGTTTTTCGCAAGTGCATTTAATACTTCACCGCTGGAAGAACGTGTCGCAAGTTTATCTTCACCCACACTATATTGAGGAATATCTGCATCCCAGCCTTCTGGAAGCTCGGCATTGATTGATTGCAATAATTCCTTTGCTAGTGCTGGATATGTTTTCTCATATTGGGCGAACAACTTATTCCAAGACTGTTCCTTCTGCTCTGATGCTTCTTTTAGTTCTGTAAAATGTGCTTTTACTTCTTCTGGAATATAAAAATCTTCTTCATAGTTCCAGTTGTAATGTTCTTTGACCAGTTTTATTTCGTCTTTTCCAAGTGGTGCACCGTGCGAGGCAGATTTACCCCCTTTATTCGGTGACCCATATCCAATTGTTGTTTTGACTTCAATTAATGTAGGTTGATCTTCGTTTGTCTTTGCTCTAACTAAAGCTTCCGCGACTTCATGAAGATCATTGCCGTCCTCAACACGAAGTACCTGCCAGCCATATGCTTTAAAACGATCAGCAGCGTTTTCACTAAATGACATATGAAGATCACCATCAAGAGAAATATCATTTGAATCATACAATACAATCAAACGGCCCAGTTTAAGGTGGCCTGCAAGTGAAGCTGCCTCTGCAGATACACCTTCCATAAGATCACCATCGCCACAAATGCTGTATGTGTAATGATCAATTACATTTAAATCATCACGATTGTACGTAGAAGCTAAGTGCCTTTCAGCCATTGCCATCCCAACTGCCATGGCGATCCCTTGGCCTAATGGGCCAGTTGTGGCATCAACTCCAGGTGTATGGCCGAATTCAGGATGACCAGGTGTTTTGCTTCCCCATTGACGGAAGTTTTTTAAGTCATCCAATGATAGGTCATAACCAGTTAAATGCAATAAGCTGTATAATAGCATGGATCCATGACCTGCAGATAACGTAAAACGGTCACGGTTAAACCAATTCGGATTGCTTGGATTATAGTTCATAAACTTAGACCAAAGTATGTATGCCATCGGAGCAGCACCCATTGGCATTCCTGGATGACCTGAATTCACCTTTTCAATCGCATCGATTGATAGGGTTCTAATCGTATTAATGGCTAGCTGATCAACCTTTACTTTTTCTTCAATCATGATTTTTCCCCTTTCTCATAAATTAAATTAAACTCTTTTCTTTTTGCTCTACCTGAGCTCTACCTGAAGAACCAAATTCGCGCATTTTACCTTTGACTGTATTTTTAATTGCTTCACGGGCTGGTGCAAGGAATTTACGAGGATCGTATTCATTTGGCTTCGCTGCTAATACTTCGCGAACTGCTTTGGTAGCAGAAATTTGGCTCTCAGTATTGACGTTAATTTTCGCCGAACCAAACATAATGGCTTTTTGAATATCCTTTGTTGGAATACCTGTACCACCGTGAAGAACGAGAGGAACACCTGTTAATTCCATAACTTCCTTCATCCGATCAAATCCAAGATTTGGTTCACCTTTATATGGACCGTGGACAGAACCTAACGCAGGGGCAAAGCAGTCTACTCCTGTTTCACGAACTAATTGATCACATTCCGATGGGATCGCATAATATGCAGATTCGATATCAGCGATAATGTCATCTTCTTGTCCGCCAATACGACCAAGCTCCGCTTCAACAGATACACCAACAGCATGTGCCACTTCAACTACTCGTTTTGTTAATTCAATATTTTCTTTTAATGGATGATGGGAACCATCAATCATAACGGATGTAAATCCAGCATGTATGGCTTGTACACATTTCTCAAGGCTTGAACCATGATCAAGATGAATGGCAACTGGTACTGTCACTTTATATTCATCCATTAATTCTTTAACCATCGTGACAACCAACTTAAATCCACCCATGTAACGTGCAGCACCTTCTGATACCCCGAGAATAACAGGAGAATTCTCTTCTTGCGCTGCTTGTAAAATGGCCTGAGTAAACTCGAGATTATTGATATTAAACTGTCCTACAGCATACTTATTTTCTTTTGCTTGAATTAACATTTCTTTCATTGAAACTAATGGCATAATTTCCCATCTCTCCTTTTCCTCTTTATATAATTGCCCTTATAAAGGGCTTCTATTGACTATCTATTTAGACAATCCATTCAGTAAACATCATTTTGTTAGTTTTAATATCGATGATACGCTTCTATGAATTGAATTTTTTCATCCATTCCTCCAACTGTAAGGAAAGAATGAGTTAGTATTGACCCATCTTCAGTTTTTCGGATACCCTTCATAAGCGTTCCATCCGTAATTCCAGTTGCTACAAAGAAGCAATCATCAGATTTTACAATGTCATCTATTGTTAATACTATTTCAGGATTTGATAATCCCATCTTAATACAGCGATCAAATTCTTCTTGGTTTTGAGGGGCAAGTTTCCCTTGGAAATCTCCTCCCAAACACTTCAATGCAGTCGCAGCAATTACTCCTTCTGGGGCACCGCCAGTTCCTACTAATATATCAACGTCTATTTCTTCGAGTGCAGTACCAATTGCTCCTGTAACGTCACCATCAGAAAACAACTTGACTTTTGCCCCCACATCGAATACTTGTTTGATCAAATGATCATGACGTGGTCGATCCTGTATCATTACCGTTAATTCTTTTATGTCTTTTCCTAAAGCATTTGCAACGGAAATCATATTATCTGTTAAAGATGAGTCTATATTGATATGGCCTTTTGCTTTTGGACCTACAGCTATCTTTTTCATATACATATCCGGTGCATGCAGTAAACTTCCTCTGGAGGAAACAGCAATGACTGTTATTGAATCATCCTGTCCTTTTGACATTAAAGTAGTTCCTTCAACAGGATCAACCGCAATATCTACATGGGGCCCATTTCCAGTTCCTAGCACCTCATCAATATAAAGCATGGGAGCTTCGTCCAGTTCCCCTTCCCCAATAACAATAACACCAGTCATATCAATGAGGTTCATTCGATCGCGCATAGCTTTCGTTCCAGCCCCATCCGCTTCATTTTTTCTTCCTTTTCCTATCCAAGGATAGGACGCAATGGCTGCTTGCTGTGCTACAGCGAGAAAATCCATAGCTAACGACAGAACGGGCTCTTTACTAACGACTTTGGTTTTTAATTCACTCATTAGATCACCTCCTGTGTTCTTTGTACCTATACAAGCCAAACAAACTATTTTTTGTACACGTTTTACCTGTATAGAAACAATTATAATTTGTATAATATAAATTTGTAAGTATGCACTTTTTTAATACATAGTACTTAAAAGTATACTGTTTGTTTATACAAGCTATTTTCATTTGCACGCATTTTACACTTGTACGTATTAAATTAACGTGTATAATTTAAAATCATAAGTACATACCTTTTTAACATATAGTATTAAAAGTATACTGTTAATTTGACAAGCCGTATTATCTTTTATATTTGTTCTAGTATAATGCGTAAATTATTAGTACGTAAGTAAGCACTTTACAAACATATAGTATTAAAAAGTATACTTTTACATGGAGGCGAACCAATGAGGATCATTCGTGATAAGGAGTTTAGCTGTGAAAAAGAATTGTCACTTGCTGTTATTGGTGGGAAGTGGAAAATGCTTATTTTATGGCATCTAGGCAAAGAGGGCACCCAACGGTTTAACGAACTGAAGTCACTCATGCCGGGAATTAACCAAAGAATGCTAGTTAATCAACTACGGGAGCTGGAAGATGACCTAATTGTTCATCGTGAAGTCTATCCTGTTGTACCACCAAAAGTTGAATACTCACTGACCGAACATGGGGAAACTCTAATTCCTATTCTAGAATCTATGTATGAGTGGGGGAAGAACTACATGGACGTGGTCTTGAAAACTAATAAATAAAGAGACAAATGAACCAATAGTATACAAGCTACCTCAATTAAGATTTGATGTTTGATCTAAATCGATTTGCGAGGATATTGCAGCTACCTTTAATGTCTTAAAAAAGGTTGCTGTTGCCTCAAAGATTGTCGAAGTTAATCATAAGATCATTGATAACAATAAATTCCTCAACTACTAGCTCGGTAGCATACTCAATCAGATGAAGGAGCTAGTTTTGTTTTCACCCAGGTGGAAATCTGACCACCATTTCCCTTTAACGGGACCTCAATAAATTCCTTTCTTTGTGATTTTTCTTTTAGTTTATATCTTTACGGTATACTTTTTTTCACTAAATAACATAAAAGTGTGTACTTGTTAAAATTTATTATGTGTCTAATAATAACAATAGCTAATCAATAAAACATGATAAGGTGAAATCTTTATAGAGTATTGATAAGAAAGGATGAGACTATGAAACTAAGGGTTTCAGCAGTGCAATACCATCTCCAAACTATTAGTTCTTTTGAGGAATTTTCCAAACAAGTGGAACATTATATTAAAACAGCTGAAGAATTTGGTTCAGACTTTGTCTTGTTCCCGGAATTCTTCACCACACAATTAATGTCCATTGGTAATAAACAAGGACAACCTTTGTCCATTCAAGATCTACCCGATTTTACAGAACGATATCGGTCTTTATTTATAAATTTGGCGATGCAAACAAAGATGCATATTATTGGGGGAACCCATGTCATTCGTAAAGGTGATCGATTGTACAACGTCGCTCACTTATTCTATCCAGATGGTAGGGTCGCAGAACAGTCAAAACTTCATATCACTCCAACGGAAGTGAATGACTGGAAGCTGACTCCTGGAGAAAATCTGGAAGTGTTCAAGACTGAAAAAGGCACAATTGCCATGTTGACTTGCTATGACATCGAATTTCCAGAAATTG
The DNA here is from genome assembly GCF_030817135.1 of Peribacillus sp. V2I11. Taxonomy (NCBI): domain Bacteria; kingdom Bacillati; phylum Bacillota; class Bacilli; order Caryophanales; family Bacillaceae; genus Peribacillus; species Peribacillus sp. V2I11. The sequence goes on from NZ_JAUSYW010000002.1 coordinate 137,802, forward strand.
TTCGAATGGCGAAGGCCAAGGGGGCGGATATAATTTTCTGTCCTTCTTGTACCGATGACCGTCATGGATTTCATCGTGTGCGTTACACGAGCCATGCGAGGGCAGTAGAAAATCAGGTCTATGTCGTAACCACCGGAACAGTCGGTTCCCTTCCTACGATTGACTTTATGCGAGCGAATTTTGGGCAAGCTGCTGTCATTACACCAAACGATATTCCATTTCCTCCAAATGGGATTCAAGTAGAGGGAGAAGTTAACCAAGATATGATCGTAACAGCTGATTTGAATTTAGAGCTGTTATACCAGGTTCGTGAAAGTGGTTCCGTCACGACATGGCGGGATCGTCGTACAGACCTTTATCCAGATTGGGAAACAAATAAAGAACTCACTTCACAAATATAAGGGGGGATCATTTTGTATCGAAAAGAGCTTTTTGTCTTCGACCATGATCAATCTGTCCCTGCCGTGATTCGAAATTATGAAGAAAAAGACTTTCCCGGCTTAATTCGCGTTCAACAGGAAAGCTTTCCACCACCTTTCCCGTCTGAATTGTGGTGGAATACGGAGCAATTGCATAATCATGTTACCATGTTCCCCGAAGGAGCCTTATGCATCGAAATCGATGGTGAAATTGCGGGTTCAATGACTGGATTGTTGGTTGACTTTGATTCCAAGCATCCGGAACATACATGGGAGGAAATCACGGACAATGGGTATATTCGAAACCATAATCCAAATGGTAATACGCTCTATGTCGTGGATATTGGCGTAAGTCCCTCCTATCGAAAATTAGGATTAGGAAAATGGCTGATGTTCTCGATGTATGAAGTTGTAGTTCATAAAGGATTGGAACGATTACTGGGAGGAGGAAGAATGCCTGGATATCATAAAAAAGAGAGTGAGCTGATGCCGGAACAATACCTTGAAGCTGTCGTAAAAGGCGAACTGAAAGATCCAGTCATCACCTTCCTGCTCCGCTGTGGTCGTACCCCCGTTCAAGTAGTGGCAAACTATTTAGAAGATGAAGAATCACATAATTACGGAACACTGATGGAGTGGAAAAACCCTTTTTGCCCATCAAAGTCAAAACAAAAAGGAGTCTAAAATAAAAATGGAATATATTAGAATTACAAGTATAGAAGATCCTTTATTTAAGCAATTGCATCAATTAATGCAAGACGTATTCCCCCCAGAAGAAGTATTAGAATTCGATCTTTGGAAAGAACCTTTGGAAGACCCAGGAATCCGTGTTTTTGTTGCCGTTCATAATAGGAAAGTAATTGGTGCTACGGAGTACCGTTATTATGAGGATTTTAATGTTGCTATGACAGATTTTACGATCATTGGTCAGGCTGGACTCGGCATCGGTCCATTTTTAGCCAATAAGAGATTAGAAGATTTAATTTACTTGGCCTCGATTAATGGCAATCGTTTATATGGGATGTTTGCTGAAATTTACGATCCATATCGAGTAGAACACTATGAGTTTGGCGGGGTTAAGCCTATGAATCCATATGTCCGCCGTGAAGTACTGTCTCATCTTGGTTACAAGCGTCTTGATTTCCCTTATCTCCACCCTTCCTGGAACAATGATGGAGAGGCTGTAACAGGACTTGATCTTTGTTTTCTTCCAATGGAAGCTAGAGTCAATGAAGTACAAACAGAACTGATTGTAAAATTTTTAAGACGTTATTACTCTGTCTTATCTAACAAACCGGAATCCTGGCATGCAATGATTGAGAACTTAGAAGCAAACGATAAGGCAACACTATTACCCATTTAGAATAAAGGATAAATCAAAGTGATAATTATATAACCAAAGAAGCTGAAAACCCACCATTAGATTCACTCATCTAACACCTAAAGTGAAATATAACCTTTAAAGGTCTTTGAAACATCCAAAAGCTTCGGCGTAAATATGAAAACGCGTTCATATATTGGAACAATTCGAAGGTTGACCCAAGTTCCACGAGTTTGTGGTTGGATCAAATAAAACCTTAAGAAGGAGCATAGAAAAAAACATGGTAGATATTTTATTTGAGGAAAGTGAAAGCCAATCCGTCCATTATTATTGTATAGCAACGGAACATCATCGATATGACTTTGCTATCATATTTACAAATAATTTTTTTGGGAAAGCAATGGTCGTTTCTATTCAAAGTGGCACAATGGTCTTAATGTGCAATGAAGATACCGAAAACGAATTGCTATTGGGCAGAAAAATTAGGAATCCATCCAATTGATGTTGATGAATGCCGAATCTTTCTTCAGATGATTTTAAATCAGAAACTTTTCGTAAATCAATATTAAACTCTACTTTGAGCAGTACCCCTTATATCAAACCGGAAGGAGATTACTTATGATTCAACATGAAATGGTTATGAGTTCTTGTTATGGAACCATCCAAGAAGTCTCCATTGAAAATCATTCACGAATATATGAATGGGAACCTTTGTTTACCATAGAAACCGGTAAAGGAAATCTTGAAACCATAAGTATTGGGATAAGTGGTGAAGTGTATTCTTTAGAAGTGCAAAAAGGGGATAAAGTAATTCCGGGAATGGTGCTTGCATTAATAAAAGAGGATTTGATTGCCAGTGGAAGCGACTAAATAATAATAGTTTGTCGATAGGTCCCTTTATTATTAATCGAGCAAGGGGTTTTGAGATTCTTGAATGGGAAATGTTCAGCGACTTGATTTCTTCCTAATAGCATTGTTTATAATCTAAAAAGCTTAAATTATTCTAATCTGTCAACATAGACGGACCACGACTTCAAGTGAAGTGGTCATTTAAATTAATACCTTCATAACAAAGGTGGTAACAAGATGAAAGGAGGCAACACAATGATAAGGAGATTAGGCATTAGTGGCACAGGGAGAATCGGTCGGCTATTGATTAGAAAAATGTTATCCAATAAACATGATCAACTTAAGTTAGTGGCGATTAATTCCATTTATCCTGTAGAAACAGTAGCTCATCTATTAAAATACGATACCATACACAGATCTTGGAATGCAGATATTTCAATACAAGATGGACATCTCTTAATTAATGGTGATATTATTCAGATCATTTCTGAACGTGAACCTGAGAGGATTCCATGGGGAACAATGGGTATAGACATTGCGATTGATGCTACCGGAAAATTCAATGACCGCCAGGGGGCACAAAAGCATTTATCAGCTGGAGCATCCACTGTCATTGTTACTGCACCTGGTAAGAATATGGATTTTACAGTGGTTATGGGAGTGAATGATCATCTGTTAGATCTTTCGAAGCACACTATTTTATCCGCAGCCTCCTGCACGACTAACTGTGTTGCCCCTCTTTTAAGTATCATGGACCAAGCCTTCCAAGTTAAACAGGGATGGATGACCACTATTCACTCTTATACTTCTGACCAAAATCATTTAGATAACCCGCATAAAGATTTACGAAGAGCCCGCTCTTGTACTCAATCCATTGTTCCGACGACAACAGGAGTGGGTAAAGCCCTTGTTGATGTTCTCCCGCATCTGGCTTCATATATTGAAGGAATATCAATTCGTGTTCCTACACAGGATGTTTCATTAGTTGATCTCACTGTTCAAGTTGCCCGTGAGGTATCACTTGACGAAGTGAAATCAGTATTTCATGCAGCAGCAAATGGAAAACTGTCTCATTATGTCGGCTATATTGAAGAGCCGTTAGTATCCTCCGATTTTATAGGGAATGAAAAATCAGCGATTGTAGATGGACTTTCAATCATGACAGTGGAAAATCAAATTAAAATATTGGCCTGGTATGATAATGAATGGGCGTATGCTTGCAGGGTCATTGAGTTAGCTCAAGCAGTAAACGAAAGGATGGATAAAAAATGGAAATCTCCAGTCGCCCTCAAGCATTAGGTACAGTTATATGTAAATACTGTGGAGAGCTCATAGACACTGTCGATACGGAAAAAGTCATGACTTATTACTCTAACTGCAAGCAAGAACAATGCCTCAATCAAGATTCAGTATATCATGAGAGGAATTAAAGGTAGAATAGAGGTGTGTTGTAAAAGCATAGCGCAGAACAAATTTTAATATCACCTTATAAGAAGATACCTTTTATTCGAATATAAACTTTATGCCGAACTTTTCATGATAAAAACTAGGAAGTTCGGTATTTTTGTTTTTTATTTGATAAAATAACTAGAGATTTGAACCAGAATCTTTTTATCTATCAAAAAAACAAATAAAAATAGCCAAATCCAAAATCTTTTTAGGAGTATAATTGTAAAAATTTTTAATTTAGGGAAAGGACTGAAACGATGAAATGTATTTCGATTGATTTAGATGGTACCTTATTGAATTCTCAACATGAAATATCCGAAAGGGATTTGAAAGCCTTAGAAGAACTGCAAGAAAAAGGACATACGGTCATTTTGAACACAGGTCGATCTTATTCAGATGTGGTAAAAATTAAACCTATACAAAACATGGAGGTTCCAATCTTTTGTTTAAATGGTTCCCTTTTATACTCGAAAACTAGAGAACTGTTGTACGAAGTTACTTTACCAATGTCTACATATAAAGAGATATTCTCCGTTTTGCAAAAATTAGGAGTTAGAATTCTCGTATATACAAATTATGGCGGTTTCCCTTCCACTTTGCCTCCATTACATCATAAAAGTAATGAAGAGCTAGACACTCTTTTTCAAACATACAATTACGATGAAAATTCTAAATCAAGACAATCTTAAAATCTATAAACTAATTGCATTGGTACAGTATGATCAACTAGATAAAATTGAGGTAGTAAAAAAGACATTAGCAAATAAGTTTGATGTTTCGTTGGCTTCTTCCTTTCCTAATAACGTTGAAATCACTTCAAACGAAACACATAAAGGAAAGGCTATATTACATTACCAACAGATGATGAATCTAGCCTTTGATGAGATTATTGCTTTCGGTGATGGGGGCAACGACCTCGCCCAATTCGAGGTAGCAACCACTTCCGTTGCGATGGGTAATGCCCCTCTGAATATTCAACAAAAGGCTGATTTAATAACAAAAACAAATGATGAAGATGGATTCTCCCATGCAGTACGTCATCTTTTAGATTTACTAAATACACAAGGAGTCAAATCCGTGATTTGATTTTAACTGTTTTTCTAGTCGGTTTTTTGATAACATAACCAATCCCCCATAAAAAGTAATGTTATCTTTATTATACAAAAAAAGCTTGTAGACAAAGACCCTACAAACGGACTTTGTCTACAAACTGAAGCAGCCAAATGGCTGCTTTTTTATTATCTTTTCTTTGCCTTCCGAATCGTCCAACTTAACTTCCAGCGCCTTAATTTAGTAATCTATAATCTCTTCTTTTAATAGGTTCGATTAGAAATCTATCATATACAATTAGGAAGAACCACGACCATTAATCAACCTCTATTGAACATGCACTTGAAGCAAAGCTTTCTCCCACAAGAAAGCCATGCTCTTCTGTATAATCTATTTGTGTCTCTTCATTTAAATAGCGCTTTGTAAAACGATCGATTCGAATCTGGATATCACCATATTCAATAAAAGTATCGTTTCGTCGTGGTTCTTCAAAAACAAGCGTAAACTTGATAGACATCCCACATCCACCTGCTATATTAGCATCAATCCGAGGAGATTGATCTTCTTTCAACTTCATTGTTTCCAGCTTGTTCACTGCTGATTTCGTTAGTGTTATAACCATCAAATCCCCTCCTTCTCTCCATTATCATGTTTTTAATCCTCAAACATTTTATTTTACACAAACATAAGCCTGGTAGGAGAACGATTGAGTGGATGTTGAAACGACCAAGAAGAAAACCCCAAGACAAAACAAGTTCTCTCCTATTCATTACCGACGGACCATTACAACCTGAAATTAAATTTATTATGTCACCACTTCATTTTCTCTCACAGCTTCCTCTTCTTTTGTGTAACGCAATATAGGTTGTCTTGCTGCTTGCACTTCATCTAATCGTCCTATGATCGTTGTATGCGGTGCTTCTAGTACAACACCTGGATTTTCCTCCACTTCTTTAGCAATTTGAATCATTGTATCTGCAAAGGTATCGAGGGTTTCTTTTGACTCTGTTTCTGTCGGCTCAATCATCAAACATTCCTCTACATTTAACGGGAAGTAGATGGTCGGTGGATGGTAACCGAAATCAAGCAGCCGTTTGGCCATATCAAGGGTTCTTACACCCAGTTTTTTCTGTCTTGAACCGGATAACACAAATTCATGCTTACAAATTTGTGAATAAGGTGCTTCGAAATATGGTTCTAGCCTTTTGCGAAGATAGTTTGCATGGAGGACTGCACTTTCCGATACTTGACGTAGACCTTCAGGTCCCATTGTACGAATATAGGTATACGCACGAACAAGAATCCCGAAGTTTCCATAATAACCTTTTACACGGCCAATGGATAATGGTTGATTATAGTTCAGTACATAGTGATCCTTATCTTTTTCAATGTGTGGCACCGGCAAATATGGAATCAGCTTGCTTTTTACACCAACAGGACCAGCACCAGGACCACCTCCACCATGAGGAGTTGTAAATGTTTTATGAAGATTTAAGTGCACGATGTCAAAGCCCATTTTTCCCGGTGTTGTTTTCCCTAAAATCGCATTGGCATTGGCCCCATCATAATACAGTAAGCCACCTGATTCATGCACCACTTTAGAAATTTCCACAATTTCTTTTTCAAAAAGGCCAAGTGTGTTTGGATTGGTCAGCATTAGGGCTGCTGTATCATTATCCATATGTTTCTTTAATTCTTCCAAATCGACTAATCCATGTTCATTAGATGGAATCGTAACCGTTTTATATCCGGCCACTGATGCACTGGCAGGGTTGGTACCATGGGCTGTGTCTGGAACAAGTACTTTTGTTCTTGTCTCCCCTTTTTGTTCATGATAGTTTTTGACCATCATTAAACCGGTCCATTCTCCTTGAGCTCCTGCTGAAGGTTGTAACGTCACAGCATCCATACCTGTAATTACAGCTAAATCTTCCTGTAATTCATATAAAAGCTTTAGTGCTCCCTGCACCGTTTCGGCTGGCTGATACGGATGAATGCGGCTAAAACCGTCGAAACGAGCCACATCCTCATTGATCTTCGGGTTGTATTTCATCGTACAAGAACCAAGTGGATAAAACCCATTATCAATCCCATAGTTTTTATTGGAAAGTGCTGTGTAGTGGCGAACAAGCTGAAGTTCTGACACCTCTGGGAGTTCTGCTGGTATGTCACGAATCAAATGCATAGGAAGCTTATCTTTTAAATCGATTTTGTTGACATCACTTTCTGGAAGGCTTGAACCAATTCGACCAGCTCGACTGATTTCAAAGATTATATCGTTGTATTCAACCATGTACAATCGCCTCCAATACATTTACAAATTGGTCAATCTCTTCTTTTGTCCTTTGCTCGGTTACCGCAATGAGCATTTGATTTCCTAAGCCGTAATCACGGTCTAAATCAAATCCTCCGATGATTCCTGCTTTTAGAAGCTCGTCATTGACTACCTTAGCCGGAAGTGGAAGCTCGACAATAAATTCATTAAAAAATGGTGCTTGATTCATAATCTTACAACCTATTTCTTTAAGACGTTTTGCCATGTAATCAGCTTTATCGAAGTTTAGCTGTGCCATATGTCTAATTCCCTGCTTTCCAAGTGCTGTCATGCAAATGGAGGAAGCTAGCGCATTTAACGCCTGGTTAGAACAAATATTGGAAGCTGCTTTATCACGGCGAATATGCTGCTCACGTGCTTGCAATGTTAGCACAAATCCTCTTTTTCCTTGTTCATCTGTTGTTTGACCCACGATACGTCCAGGTATTTTGCGCATAAACTTTTTATGAACCGAAAAGTAACCACAGTGCGGACCACCAAAGCTCATTGGTATCCCTAAGGGCTGCATATCACCTATTACAATGTCTGCTCCAAGATTACCTGGTGGTTGCAAAAGCGCTAATGCCAGTGGATTAGCACTAACAATTAACATAGCGCCTGTTGTCTCGGCAATTTTCTTAATTTCTTTCAAATCTTCAATGGAACCAAAAAAATTTGGGTATTGGACGATAACAGCTGCTGTGTATGGATCGATTTGTTCTTGCAGTTTCTCTAAGTCTGTACAGTCCGTCGCAAGATTCACCTCTTCCACTGTATACCTTTGACCATCTGCTACTGTCTGTAAGATGGCACGGGATTCTGGATGAACCGCCTTTGATACAAGTACTTTCGAACGTCTTGTTGATACAACTGCAAGTGATGCTGCTTCTGCAAGGGAAGTAAAGCCATCGTACATGGAAGAATTTGCAACATCCATTCCTGTCAGCTCACATACCATGGTTTGAAATTCAAAAATGGCTTGTAATTCTCCCTGGCTAATTTCTGGCTGGTAAGGGGTATAAGCTGTATAAAATTCAGAACGGGAAATCATATGATTCACAACACTTGGAATGTAATGATCATAAGTACCCGCACCAAGAAAGATTGGATTTTGATTGGCATGTTTGTTTTGCGAAGCAAGCTGATGCATCTTTTTCAACAGAAGTGGTTCAGGAATTGCATTAGGGATGTTTAACTCCTCTTCCAGACGAATATCATTCGGGAGATCTTCAAACAGCTCCTCTGTCGAAGAGATTCCAAGAAAGGATAGCATTTCCTCTTGATCTTGTTTAGTATCAGGAAGATAACGATAGGTCGCTGTCATTTTATTCCTCCCCTTCATTCACAAAAGTTTCGTATTGATCTTCATTTAGAAGTACTTGTAACTCTTCTGAATTAAATAGTTCCACTTCTACCAACCACCCTGCATCATATGGCTGGTCATTGATCATTTCAGGCGCATCATCTAACTCCTCGTTTACACGAACTACCTTACCTGATACAGGGGTATAGATTTCAGAAGCTGTTTTAACCGACTCGATCGATCCTATTGATTCATTAGCCGTTACTTCATCACCCACTCCCGGATTTTCAACAAAAACGATATCACCTAATTGTTTTTGGGCAAAATCAGAAATTCCAATACGCACTCGGTTTTCGTCTAATTGTAGTACCCACTCATGTTCCTTGCTGTATAGTAGGTTAGCTATCACTTTTGTCATTGTTTTTTCTTCCTTTCACTCATAAAATTTATTAATATTTACTGTAGGGTGCTTACTCTTTCGTGCAAGGTTAAGAGATTATCCTTTTTTATAGAACGGTGCTTTTACCACAATAGCATCAACCATCTTCCTACGAATTTCCACTTTAAGTTGTGTTCCTAGGTCAGCATTTTCTGCTGATACAAGCGCAAGACCTATGCTTTTCTTTAAAGACGGTGAATGGGTTCCGGATGTAATAAAACCAATTTCCTCTGACCCTCCTGAAAACACTTTATAACCGTGACGAGGAATGCCCCTTCCTGTCATTTCAATTCCAACTAATATTCGTTTTACCCCTTCTTCTTTTTGTTTTGTAAGTATGGCTTTGCCGATAAAATTACTTTCTTTGTTCGTTTTTACGACAAAACCGATTCCAGCTTCAAGAGGGCTGATTTCCTTTGTGAGCTCTTGTCCGTATAGAGAAAGACGTGCTTCAAGGCGAAGAGTGTCACGTGCACCGAGTCCGCACGGCTTTAAGCCGTTTTCTTTTCCAGTTTCCAGTAGCTTTTCCCAAAGTGCTGGCGCCTTGTCCGCTGCTAAATTAAAGCTCAAATCCGTCTTCCCCTGTGTAACCCGTACGGGATACAAGCACGTCCGTAATGCCATCCAGATTAACATGTTGAGTAAAGTGGAAAACTCCAATTCCCGATAAATTGATTTCCGTTAGCTTTTGTAAAATGCCTTCCGCCTTTGGACCTTGAATGGCGATCAGCGCGATGTCATTTGAAATATTACGAAGTGTCACTTCTCCTTTAACATGTTGCTTCATCCAGTCGTAATCTTTCTCAATGTTTGCTGCATTAATCACGAGAAGAAATTTATCATTTTTCAGTTTGTAGACCAATAAATCATCCACTGTCCCGCCAGATGGATAACACATCGCGGTATACTGTGCTTGATTAATGCTAAGCTTTGTTACATCGTTTGTGACAAGGTAATTAATATAGCTTTCTGCATCTTTCCCTTCAACAAGCACTTCCCCCATATGAGAGACATCAAAAAGTCCTGCTTCCTTTCGGACAGCATCATGTTCTTCTAAAATGTTTGAAAACTGGACTGGCAGTTCCCAACCACCAAAATCAATGACTTTTGCTCCGTAATTTTTATATGTTTCAAAAAGCGGTGTTCTCTTCAATCCGGTTGCTGTGCTCATTGCTACACCTCCAATTAAGATCTCTTGCTAAATAACTGTTCTTTTACCCTTTTACCTGTTTCGGTCATTGCAAGACCACCAAGTGCTGTTTCTCTAAGTGTTCGAGGCATTTCCTTTCCAATCTTGTACATGGCTTCAATGACTTCATCACATGGAATACGACTTTCAACACCTGCAAGAGATAAATCAGCAGCTGAAAAAGCAATGGATGTTCCAATCACATTTCGCTTAATGCAAGGCACTTCAACAAGCCCAGCAACTGGATCACAAACGAGGCCCAACAGTGATTTTAAAGCAATGGCTGTTGCATTAACCGCTTGTTTAGGTGTGCCACCTTTTAATTCTACAATGGTCCCTGCCGCCATCGCCGTTGCAGAACCGACCTCTGCTTGGCATCCTCCTGCTGCTCCAGATATAAAGGACCGGTTGGCAATGACATACCCAAGGGCACTTGCAGTGAACAGTCCCATGACTAAGTCTCTGTAGGAAGTTCCGTCATTTTTGTGAAGCGAAAACAATACTCCGGGTAATATACCGGCTGCTCCGGCTGTCGGAGTTGCAACAATGACTCCCATTCTCGCATTACTTTCAGATGTCGCCAGTGAGAAAGTCATGGCATCGCTAATATAACTTCCTGTAAGAGAGTTACCTTGATTCACGTAATCGTACATCTTAACGGCATCACCACCAGAAATGCCACTTGGTGCAGTAGAGGTGTCTTTTTTACCGTTCTCAACAGCTTCCTGCATTTTAAATAACCGTTCTTCCATCATGCTGATGATCGTCTTTTGATCTCTCCCCGATTTTTCTATTTCCATCATCAACATGATTTCACCAATCGTTTTCTGTTTATGTGTACAAAATTCAATTAGCTCGTTCATTGACCGAATTTCCATCATGCACCCTCTAACGACGTTTTTTTCAACACATATGAATGGTAATGTGTAGCAAGTACCGAAAAGTCATCGCTAGTGCTTAAACGAATATCAACCATTTCATCACCAATCATAAAGATTTTAGATAAACCGCCTCCAAGGGATGCCCCACCTACCTTTACCAGCCATTCCCCACGTTTTGCCGTAACGACTGTTGTATTCGGATGTTTAAAATAAGGGCAGCTGCCTTCAAATTGAAATTCGTAATCTAGTTCATGTTCTTTAGTCAGCTCCATGGCATTTTTAATCCTGGAATCATCCGTATCCATGCCAAGTAATCCGCCAAGTAGGGCTTTATCTGTTCCGTGACCTTGGTGCGTTTCAGCAAATGAATCGTAGAAAATAATGTTCGCCTCTTCCGGACAACCACCTAATAGTTCATGAATGAACTTCCCCATTGATACAACACCAGCAGTATGAGAACTAGATGGCCCTACCATGATAGGGCCGATAATGTCAAAACAACTTTGGAATTCCATGTTGTTTCTCCCTTCTTAGACCGTTATAGGCTGTTGAAACAATGGATATCCTTTACAAATCTCTTTTGTTGTTTCTTTTGCTTTTTCTAGAACAACTGTATCTCCATTGCTCTTTAAAACAGCCGCAATCACTTCTCCGATTTTAACCATTTCTTCCTGCTTCATACCGCGTGTCGTTAAAGCCGCTGTTCCCATTCGAATGCCACTTGTGACAAATGGGCTTTCAGTATCATAGGGAATCGTATTTTTGTTAACTGTTATACCCGCCTCTTCTAGTAATCGTTCTGCTTCTTTTCCGGTTAAATTCCATTGGCGAACGTCTAATAGGACGATATGGTTGTCCGTTCCACCTGAAACAAGAATTGCGCCTGCTTTTTTTAATGTTTCGCCAAGTGTTGCTGAGTTTTCAATGATTTGTTTGGCATAGATTTTAAAGCTCGGTTGCAATGCTTCTTTAAAGGAAACCGCCTTTGCCGCAATAATATGCATGAGTGGCCCTCCTTGAATCCCTGGGAATATAGCTTTATTTATTTTCTTTATCATGTCTTCATCATTTGTTAAAATGATCCCGCCACGTGGACCGCGTAAAGTTTTGTGCGTTGTGCTTGTCACCACATCCGCATATGGGATGGGCGATGGATGAAAACCTGCTGCCACGAGCCCCGCAATATGGGCCATATCCACCATCAGTTTTGCTCCAACTTGATCGGCGATTTCTTTAAAACGTGCAAAATCAATTGTTCTTGGGAAGGCACTTGTCCCCGCAATAATCAATTTTGGTTTTTCTTTTTTCGCGATTGCTTCAAGATCATCATAGTCTATCAAGTGAGTATCTTCTCTCACCCCATAAGACACAATATCAAACCATTTCCCCGAGATGCTGACAGGACTACCATGAGTTAAGTGTCCTCCATGCGAAAGGTTCATCCCCATCACTTTATCGCCAGGCTGAAGCAGGGCATAAAAAACAGCTAAATTTGCTTGTGCACCGGAGTGTGGTTGTACATTTGCATACTTAGCACCAAACAGCTTGGTAAGGCGTTCAATCGCTGTTTGTTCCACCACATCTACATATTCACAGCCTCCATAGTAACGCTTCCCTGGATATCCTTCTGCATACTTATTAGTGAGGACAGACCCCATAGCTTCCATCACTTCTTTACTTACGAAGTTTTCTGATGCGATTAATTCTAACGTATTATGTTGTCTTTCCCTTTCATTTTCCATGGCATTATAAATCTCTGAATCATAGTTTTGTAGACTCATATTCAAATATCCTCCTCGAGTTTCTTCCAAGCTACCTTTCCTCACAAAAAAGACAGAGGAAAGGCAGGATAAATATCCCACCTTTCCTCTGTCCTTTTTACCTGAGAGATTACCTTCGATATGAAACATAATACAAAACAATCTGTCTTGTAATATTCGTTTCATCAAAAGGATTCCCCTTTGGTGGCTTTTCAGCTCTCTCCAGAGGTGCGTCCAATTGTAGTCTTTTTACCTGAGAGTTTCTATCCCAAGGTTTTTTTGGGAATTGCTCCTTCGGTGCCGAATCGATTTCTTCGGTCTCTCCCACAATTATCATCCGCTTATATAAATTTCCATTATAATTGTATGTTAACGGGTTTAAATGAAAATTTCAATAATTATCTGAAAAAACTTTATTTTCAGAAATTTAAACATAGACAGTATAGATCTTTCTGACAGTCCATAAAGTTAGAAGTTTTGTTATTCAAAATTATAACTGTTTTTCTGAATTCCAATAAGTTTCTATATCTAGGCGTAAGCCGATCTACTTTTGAACGGTTGCTAAGAAAAGCGCAAGATGGGAAAGGACATGAAGTCTATATTTTTAACACAATAGATGTATGGAAAAAGAGAAAATTAAGGTATTGTGAGATTTGCGAGAATCCTTGCAGCAATAGAGATTGCTTAGGAACTTCCTCCTCCTTCTCTTCTTTCATTTCCTCCTTAGGTTCAGCGGTGGTTTCATTAGTCTTCTCTTCTTTCGCAACTTCCTCTTTGTCCCAACCACTTGCCATATTAGCTATGACGATAATTGCTAGAACCCATACCCACCACTTATTTGGCCTCTTTAGATTGATTTTCTTTTCCTTACTCATTTTGGATTCTTCCCCTTTACCTTACAATATTAGTATCTACACTATGTTACCATCTCCTCTTCCCTGTATTAATAGTAAGGTAATCACTTTCCATCTCCTTAATTTGATTGCCTTTTTTATCAATATCCCTATTTAAATCTTGGAGATTTTTAATAGGGAGGGATGAAACAGCATCATACAGGTAATGGGTTATTTTCCATTCCCTGTACGACAGATGCATATTGAATGAGATAAATATGTTTGGGTAGGTAAAGCCCCTTCTTTTAGTTGTTTAATATGACTCTCAGTTCACCAATTTAAGTATTCCTGTAATGGACCATAAGTCTACTATCAATCAAGTAATCATTTCTTTGTAGCTATTTGAATTCACTTTATTTACAGTAAAATCAGCTATATCAACTTGGTAGTAATTTGATAATTTATTTAACATTATATCTAATTCTTTATTGCTATATAAACCTACTATCACTTCATTTAAAATAACTGTATTGTTTCTTTCCATTCTATTTTCCTCCTTTTGATTGAATAATTTTTCATCTTTCATTTGCATTTTAGAACTGACGGAAATGAACATAATATGTTCTTTCATTAGGAACCTCTAATTGGATTTTCTTAAACGCAGTGACTTCTCACTTCCCACTTTTCCTTACAGCATGCCCATCCAAATTCGTTGCATAGTGGGCTACCTCTTTCCCTGTAAATTTCTAATGAACGATAGCGCATCAACGACATGCGATGACGGGAGTGGCAGTTTGTAAATCAAAAGCAGTCTCGGCCGTATTTTCCTTCTCAAGAAGACTTCCATATCTACTCTATTTATTTTCTTCTAATTTTTCATCTTTAGAAAACGCTCTTTTCCGTTAAATCCATAGGCCCTGGACGAATAACCGAACCGCTTTTTCCATACTCTTGCTACATTCTCAGAGTCGTACTCAAATTCCCTTTTTTCTAATAATTCCAATCCTTCCCTAATGTCATCCATTTCGTAATCAATCCCATTGTTGTTCATTTTCAAGAAGTGACCACTCCCTGCTTTTCCTGCATATACATTTTCTACAGATATATCTCTGAAAATGGGCTCTACTATGCGCCAAGCTTCAAGGTCTCCTCCAATCTTGAAACAAGCCTCTTTTCGAGCACCTTCCTTTCCTTCAGAGGTCACGATATCCATAAAGCTCACACCATATCTCTTTAGCCTGTTGTACCGGCGAATGGTATCATTATAGTAGGAATTTCCAGATTGAATTAAAATATCGCCAATATTTAAAAACGGTGTCACTTCACTAATTACTACATCAACTGAATCTGGAGGAACCATAAGCCAAATAAGTCGGGGTTGCTCTAATGATTTAATGAGTTCTACTATATTAGTTGTTCCCTTAGCTCCGTATCTTTCCATTTCTTCTACAGCACCGGAATCTAAATCATAGGCCACAACGTCGTGGCTTTCTTCAATTAGGTTTTGCCCTAAGTTTAATCCCATTTTTCCTAAACCGATTAATCCAACTTTCATCGTGATGGCCTCCTTTTTAGAATAGAGTACTTCTAATTTGTGCTTCTTTCCTTTTACATATTGGTAACTTCGTTATATTTATTTAGTATAAAAATTCACCTTATTATCTAAAGCCCCTGTTGCTTTAAATATGGGTCACAGCATGGTATTTCCGACGTTTAGGATACTTAAACGCATTCCTGTCTAAAAATTTATTACGTAGAAAAGTCATTTAATCCCCCCTGTATTCTTCCTTGATTGTAAAATTATAGTGTAGTAAGATTCTAATGGATGTACCAAGAATAGTTCTTGCGGTGATGATCCTCTATGTATATAAAAGTATAATATCTATATTTTTTAATTGTAAGTACGCACTTTTTTATTATATAGTATTATAAAGTACACTATTATTTTATGACCTGGGGGGAAAATAAATGGGACATCTGCGTGACAAGACGTTTTACTGTGAAAAAGAATTGACACTTTCTATTATTGGCGGTAAATGGAAAATGCTTATTATGTGGCATCTGGGCAAAGAAGGAACCAAGCGATTTGGGGAACTAAAATCTATGATTCCTGAAATTACGCAGAGAATGCTCGCTAGTCAATTGCGAGAGCTGGAAGATGACCTAATTGTTCACCGTGAAGTCTATCCTGTTGTTCCACCAAAAGTTGAATATTCTCTGACCAAAAGAGGAGAAAGTTTGATGCCAATTCTTGAATCCATGTATGACTGGGGCAGTGAGTATATGGAGACAGTCTTGAATAACCAAGTAGATAGAAAAGAAGAATCCCTCTAGGAGAAAAAAGCTTCCCTCATGAAGGATTAGAAAATAATCCTTTATGGCTCCTTTTCTGAAAGCGCTATCTTCGTTATGGACAGATTAAGAAAAAAACTTTAATTAAATAAATTGGACACTAAAAACCACATGGAGAAACCTTTATAAAGGTTCCTCCATGTGTTTTTTTAGCCTGTTAACCCATATCGGCGGACGGTATACGAACTCTATTGTATTAGATTAGTTGCTTACTACTCACTTTACGGTCTATTTAATTACCTGCAAGAAGAAGTACCACGATTTTCTTTTTTAATCACATTACCCTTTAACAACTTCTACATAATAGGGCTTCAAACACAATTCTTCAACAAATTTTCCAAAAAGCAACTCTTGGTATATTTCACTTATCTTCCTTTCTTTACCTTACACACAGTATACTTTTGAACACTATATGATATAAAAGTGGGTACTTCTCATTTAAATAATTAGAGAATACAATAAATGTAGTATCAAACAAAAAATTATTTAAGGAGTGAAGTATTTATGAAACTTCAATTAGCATTAGATCTTGTAAACATCCCACAGGCAATAGAAGTAGTTCGAGAAGTAGAGCAATTTGTCGATGTAGTAGAAATTGGAACTCCTGTTGTCATTAATGAAGGTCTTAGAGCAGTAAAAGAAGTTAGTGCAGCATTTCCTAATTTAACCGTATTGGCAGACCTGAAAATTATGGATGCTGGCGGATATGAAGTTATGAAGGCATCTGAAGCTGGTGCTTCTATCATCACAGTTCTTGGTGCGACGGATGATGCAACAATCAAGGGTGCAGTGGAAGAAGCTAAAAAACAAGGAACGCAAATTCTTGTTGATATGATCAATGTAAAAGATATCGAAAAACGTGCGTACGAAATTGATGCACTGGGCGTTGATTATATTTGTGTGCATACAGGGTACGATCTTCAGGCTAAAGGAGAAAACTCATTTGAACAGCTTCAAATAATCAAACGCGTTGTTAAGAATGCGAAAACTGCTATAGCAGGCGGAATTAAATTAGATACATTGCCAGAAGTCATTGAAGCACAGCCTGATCTTGTCATTGTAGGCGGTGGTATTACTGGACAAGATAATAAAAAAGCAGTAGCTGCAAAAATGCAAGAATTAATTAAACAAGCGACTTATGCTTAAGAAAGGTATGTGAATTATGAAGACTACTCAATACTTAGCTGAAATTGAAAACGAATTAAATCGGACAATCGAATTAATATCTGAAGATGAAGCTGAAAAATTGGTGGATCACATACTTAAATCCAAGAAAATCTTTGTGGCTGGTGCAGGTCGTTCTGGGTTTATGGCCAAATCTTTTGTTATGCGCATGATGCACATGGGGTTAGATGCCTTTGTAGTAGGAGAAACGGTAACCCCTGGTTTAGAAAAAGATGATATTTTAATTATCGCTTCTGGTTCAGGAGAGACAAAAAGTTTAGTGTCAATGGCGGAGAAGGCTAAAGGTTTAGAAGCATCTGTTGCAGTTGTCACGATTTCCCCTGATTCAACTATTGGAAAAATAAGCGATTTAGCTATTAAAATACCTGCCAAGCCTAAGGCAGGTGCAGATAGTGACTACAAAACTATACAGCCTATGGGGTCTTTATTCGAGCAAAGTCTCTTGTTATTATTCGACTCTATCATATTAAGCGTGATGGAGCAAAAGGAATTAGCCGGCCAAACTATGTTTGGAAGACATGCAAATCTAGAGTAGGTTAGGCTTAGTTATGCTTATACTCCTAAATGCATGACAAAAAATTGAACATACTAAATCAGGTTTTGATAAAAAAATCTTTAGACAGAAACATATAATCTAAAAAGAGCTGTCAAATTAGAGATTCTAATGCCTTCCCAAATTTATGTATGAATCAATATCATTCTAGGCAGATTTCACCAATAGGTGAAGCTGCCTTTTTGTAAATTTAGGTGATAATTTACACTTATTTCAAGTTCTATTTTGCACGTATTATTGTTATTTTTCATTTGTTTTGTCGTTTTTTTGTCTTCGAAAAAGACGTATAGAAGGGGTACCGCCAACATTTCGGAATTTTACACGAAGCAAAACCCGGCAAAAAAAAGCCATTTCCTACTGTAGCTCAGATCCAAAGTTTGATTAAATTAATACAAGAAACCTTGAAAATGAATAAATAGAAAGGACATGTTTTGAAAAAAGATTAATCAAAACATGCCCTTATACTATTTAATTGGATTATTCTTTTATAAAAAAGATTGATCATTTTTGTGTTCCTTAATCAACTAACGCACCCGTTAGTTTAAGTGGAAATCTTCACAAACTTTTTTTTATCTTAGGCTTTGTTAAATAGTATTGTTGTTTTTCAGATATAAAATATGGGAACGTCCGATTTGGACGTTCCCGTTCTTATTCCATTAAAGCCCCCCTATAATGGAATAACTGTAAAGCTAATGAAGCTTTTTTAAAAGCTGCGTTTCGCTGCCCAAGCACCTTGCATTTTACTAAGGAATACAATTTGCCCAATATGATATGCGTCGTGCATTGCTAAACTCTTCAGTTCAAGCACTAATGAATTATCTCCTGGAATCTGTCTATACAAATCTTCATGTTCAGATTTTGCTAGTATTTTTCCAAGTTCACGATGAACATAAAAGTATTCTTGTTTTGTTTCCTTCCAATTTTCTAACGTCTCAGTAGGTAATCGAAATGTAGAGTCATTATTTTCTGCCTGTGGTTCATTCGCTGTTTCACCAAGAAATCGCATCAGATATCTCTTTTCAAAGAAAAGTAAATGACAAACTAATTCCCAAATGGAATTCATTGCCCCATCAGCTGGTTTCCAAATTGCCTGTTCAAAAGTGATGTCCTCTAGCACTTTTTCAAGTGGTGGAAACCAGTCTTCTTCATCTAAGCAACTTGCCCATTGTTGTAACAAAAGTGTCTTTACATCCATTTTCTATTCCCTCCAATTTAATCCTAGATTGAATTTATTATTGCTTACCTTACAATAGATTCGCATCAGTTAAAGAGTATTCCTCTAGACAGAATTTCTTTTATTACTTGTTCCATTATTTCACCTTCTAAAAGATTAGGTTATCGTATTAATTATTGTTCAACTATTCTGCCCCGATAGTTGCATAAAGAAAGAGCTGCCTTAAAGACAGCTCTGATCTTAAGCTAACGCACCTGTTAGCTTAAGAAGAAAGTAGCCCGAACAATCTTAATAATGAGTACAAAATAAAACCCACACCAATAAATATAATTAAAAATCTCATTATCCAAGGTAATTTAGGAGGAGGGAAAAACGCAATAATGCCAACGGTTAGAAAAAGAACACCCACAACAAAACTAAATAAAACTTCCAAACAATTCACTTCCCCATTTAATCTTACATATTATGGGGTCCTACCACATGCCCATCAAGCTAACACCAAAGAGTACTTAAAGTAGATCTATTTCTACAAGATAATCGTTCATGCAATTAAAGAAAGACATGCCAAATAAGCCTCTGATAGGTCATTTTTTTTCGCTATGCTGCACTCTTGTGACACATGGTATACTGATAGACAACACCCAATATATCAAAGACTGTCTTTTTCTCATAACGGTGGGATTTTCGCCCGTTTTTCTGTAGGAGGACAAACAGGCGAAGTAGAATCTTTGATAGCTCTTGGGTGCTTTTTTGTATCGCTTGAAACAGCAGTAAAAAATAGTCTTTGATGATATAAATAGCTTTATATTCACTAAGTTCTCGTTTTTTCTGGATGAGGAGTAGTTGTCGCATTTGAAACATGGTAGAGGAACAGAGAAGAATGCCAATCAGTTGACCATAGAGATGACATTCTAATCGCTCTTTTTTGATCTCTTTACAATCATCTATTTCAAAGAAGGATTTCCAAGTTTTAAAGAGTAATTCGATTTGCCAACGTAAGGAATAAAGATCGTGAACATGTTCCGTTGCAACATCTTCGGGTAGAGCATTGGTTATGTATACATTCATAGCACTCAATCGTTTACTGCGTTCTTTCATGACAATCCCTTTCTTTTTCTCCTTTAGGGCTTGATTTTCCCACCGTTTTCGGGTTTGTTCTTCCGTAAGCCGGTGGATAATGACTCTAGTCGGCAACTTTTGATACTGGCCAATGTAAACGTCAGAGATCTCATAGGTTTGTCCTGGTTTTAATTGATGCATAATCTCTTCCATATCCAATTGAATATACTCGGTTTGTTTTTTGACCGTTCCATTTTTGAAGTATTCGGGATTAGAATTTCGCAGATAAATCCGAGTGTTTAATTTTAAGCGAGAGATATAATAGGCTCCTTTCTTACCCATTTGATAGAGATCTTTCAAGTCAAAATAACCTAAATCACGTATACATAAGTCACCCGTTTCTACCGTTTGTAAGCACGTAGAACCGTAGGTTTTATCATTTTGTTTACCAGGTCCTGAGTGAACGTGCAGGAATTGACCACTGAGGAGATCATATTCTAATTGAACCTTTACGCCAGCTGTATGACTACTGCCTCCAGATCCTTGATAGGCTGAGGCAAACATGTCTGGGAGTTGAAAGGTCGTAGAATCCAAGTTTCGTATACGCTGAAACTGAGAAGCGTAACGATGAGGAAGAGCCTGAGAGGCATATAGCTTTTGAGTAAGCAAGGAAGTAAATACCTGTTCTAAGAACTTGACAGCCGAAGGATTAAATCGTTGATTGAGTCCTTCAGGACTTATCAAGACTCCCGTTGAAGATTCTAAACAACTACATAACTGTGTTAGGGAAGTACTCGCTACTTTTTGGCTTAACCACACGCACAACGCTATTAAATCTTTAGCTTGGTACTTACTCGTCCTTTGAACAAAACCTACCTTTTTAGCTAGCTCTTGGAGAGCTTGTGGAGCCAAGGATCGTTGTAGTTCCTGTGAAAAGAGGGTAAGTTCGTCTGAAATTTCGCGACTCATAAAAAAACACCAGCCTTTCCATGATATTACAGAAAGGATAGCGTTTTTTTCGCTTTCGGGGAAATGATTTGCCCTTAGCTTGATGGGCATGTGGTGGAACCCCTAAAAGGGGAACGTTAGACGGTCAAAAAATTGAAGTGAAAAATACTTCTGCTACACCAGGGGATTTTCAAGAAGAAACGCAAATATGGAATATTGAAGTAACAAGCGAGCAAACCGATACTGAAGGGAAAAAGCAAAAGGTTATCACTCCCTATTCTGTCTTACTTAAAGCCAATGGCGACACTTGGAATGTGGACGGGGTGAGGATCGATGAGTGAACAGGCTGCTGTTGAATCAATTGGCAAGGAAGAAGTTAACCAAGGATCTAAGTAGTGGAAATGGTTGATTGGGGGCAGTTTGTTAGCTTCTTCGCCTTTGCTGGTTATGCTTCTTCTGTTATTCGGGTTTATGTTCATGTTTCTCATGATCTTTGGAACGATGACGGAAGAAGGTGAAACAAAGATCATTGGAGGGGAGATTTCGCAAATTGGAGAAAATGAAATCCCTGCTGAATACCTTCCCGTTTATAAAGCTGCTGAAGAAAAATACGGGGTTCCGTGGAATCTGCTTGCGGCTCATCACCGGGTAGAAACCAGGTTTTCAACATTAGAAACTATGGTTTCCCCGGTCGGGGCAATCGGACATTTGCAATTCATGGTTTTAACTTGGATTGGTTGGTCATATCCAGGTGGGGATCGGCTAGGAAATGCAGATAGAATTGATTTTGCGTGTAGTATTGGCCAATCGGTCCCAGCTTCAAAAGACGGTAAGGTGGTTTATGCCGGTTGGCAAAACCCGAATAATCATAAAGAAGGATACGGACTTTATGTGTGGGTGGATCATGGAAATGGTTCTAAAACGACATACGCCCATTTATCCGGTTTAAGTGTAAGTCTGGGTTGTGGAAATGGGTGATGTAGTCGGGAAGTGTGGCAACTCGGGTTCGTCAACGGGTCCACATTTACATTTTGAGATTTTTCAAAATGGATCTCGGATTGATCCGTCACCATTTATCGGTTTATAACCCAGATAACTAAAAAACGGCTTCACAGAATCGATTTTGCGGGACTTTTTGGTCAAAGGTAAGGGTATGAGTCTTAAATGTTCTAAAAACAAAAATAAAGCCGTTTAAAAACGTTTTAAATCGATGTGGATAATTTCGCATCTTTAAAAATTTAAAGGAGGGTTTAATATGCCAGCTTTTTTCACACCAGTAACACCTATTCGATATGTATCTTTTAATTTTGAAGGATATATTGATTCATTAAAAGAGAAGTATTTGGGTGACTTATCTTTTTATAATGATTTAACGAAATATGCATCAAACGAAGCACGTTTAGAACAAAAGAAAGATAAATTTGAAATTAAGTTAGATCACTCACACGTTGTGGAACGAGCAAAAGAACGTAAAAATAAACAAACAAATGATACGCCTGTTAATAATAAGAAGTATATTCAAACGAACTTCAGTAGGTCTGTACATGAAGGAGGTGAAAGATGATGAAAAAACGAAACGTAATAATCGCATCCATTCTCATCTTTTCACTCGTAGTCGGTGTATATGCTTATCAATTCATGTTTCCGAAACAAGAATATGCGGTTAGTACATCAGATCCGCTTGCAACGAAAGTTGGAATGGATGTATTAAAAAACGGGGGAACAGCTGTTGATGCTGCTATTGCGATTTCGTATACGCTTGGAGTTGTTGAACCTTATGCCTCAGGAATTGGCGGAGGCGGAGGAATGTTAATCGATCGTGCCGATGCCTTTCCGACATTTATTGATTACCGAGAGGTAGCACCTAATGATGATAAAGGTGAAGAAGTAGGTGTACCAGGATTCGTCGCTGGTATGGATTATATTCATCACAAATATGGGACGTTGCCGATGAATGAGTTAATTGATTCTGCTATTGGATATGCAGAAAAAGGTTTTACGGTGGATCAAGATTTGCATGATCATCTCATATCGTATAGCGGCAACATTGATGAGCAAGAACTAAAAAGCTTTTATTCAAATGGAAAAGCGATTGATACTGGTGATACTTTAAAGCAGTCGGAGTTAGCAGACACGTTGCAAACCATCAAAGAAGAAGGACCAAATGCTTTTTATAAAGGTGAAATTGCAGATGAAATACAGGGTGAAACAGAAATTTCAGTACGTGATCTACGTGAGTATAAGCCTGTGGAACGAAAGCCTTTAATGACGACTTATAAAGGGCATGAAATCATCAGCGCACCTCCTCCGTTTTCAGGTGCAACATTAATTCAAATGTTGAAAATGGCCGACAAAGAAGATGTTTGGAGTTTAAAAGAGAAACACCCAAGCCTTTTCTATCATTATCTCAGTGAAATTTCGAAAGTGGCGTATCAAGATCGTTTGAAAAAGATGGCTGACCCATCATTTATTAAACAAGCATCTGATGACTGGGTGGATGATCACTACGTAAATTTATTAATTAAACAAATTAATGAAACCCAAGCTAACAAAACGAAAGTTAGTGACGTGGAAGAGCACGAAAGTACAACCCACTTCGTTGTCATAGATGGTGATGGAACGGTTGTCTCTACAACGAACACACTCAGTAACTTTTTCGGAAGCGGTAAATATGTAGATGGTTTCTTTTTAAATAATACGCTTAGTACGTTCGGTGAAGGAATTAATAAAATCGAAGAAGGAAAGCGCCCGAGAACGTTCACAGCGCCAACTATTATTCGAGAAGGTGACGAATGGATAATGGCCATCGGTACACCGGGTGGAAATCGAATTCCACAAGTGCTAATGCAAGTAATGGGGAACTATTTTGAAAATAACCAATCAATTAAGAAATCCATTGAAAGCAAACGAGTGATTTTCGAGTCGCATAAGTTTTATTCAGAAGCTGAATTGAATGAACAAACAAAAGATCAGCTAAAAACATATGGGTATGATTTGGAAACTAATGATAACCCAATGTTCTATGGAGGCGTTCAAGCGCTCGTCAAAGATTTAAAGAAAAATAGGATTAAAGGTGACGCAGACTTACGGCGTCACGGTTCATGGGAAAAAGATACTAAATAAAATAATGGAGGATTGAATAATGATCGTAAAACAAATCGTAGGAGTAATTGGCCCAATTGCAATTATAGCAGGAGTAGTTGCTGGACTTGGATTGCTAAAACATCCAGCAACATTATCTCCGATTGGGGTACAGCCACATCGCCATCAAGCTAACAATAACGAGTTACCCCAAAACGATAAAAACGAGTAAGATGTACAAAATTTTCGTTCTGGGGGTATTATGATTTCTTACCTTGATGGGCATGGGGTCCTACCAACAAAACGCGGAAAACATATGCTAAGGGAGTAACAGATTTACAACGGTAAGGAAATCCAAATATAAAAAAGCCTAATTTCTCGCTTTTAACACCGAGAAATTAGGCTTTAGTTACTTCATTAGAGCGCCCAATTCTTGAATAAAATAGATTTTCTATTTTCCAAAGAATTGATTTACTTTGTTTTCATCTTTAAATACTTTTGTGTAAGTGTTCATTAGTAAATTAACTTTGCGATGTAAAAAACAAAAATAAACAAAAGCTGGTTATCAATTAACCAGCCCTTGTCCTCAAATTTGTTGCTGTAGTTTTAACTAGTATTTGTTTTACTGTCAGCCTACATCATTTATTTTTGCAAGTTCTTCATCATCTTCATGCAATCTTTCTCACTCATACCCATAGCCATGCAATCTTTCATCATTTTCATGCAGTCTTCAGCACTCATTCCCATGGCCATACAGTCTTTCATCATTTTCATGCAATCTTTCGCGCTCATACCCATAGCCATGCAATCTTTCATCATTTTCATGCAGTCTTCAGCACTCATTCCCATGGCCATACAGTCTTTCATCATTTTCATGCAATCTTTCTCACTTATACCCATTGCTTTCATCATCTTCATGCAATCTTCCATACTTATCGTCTTCGACTCCGAAGTTGCTGTATTTACAGATTTCACTTCAGTTGAACTAGCAGCAAAAGCATTTCCCCCAAATGCCATTAATGCAATAACTGATGCCCCTAAAATAGCTTTTTTCATTATCTTTCTCCTCCATCATCTTGTGATATAGATGGAAAAACGACCATCTACTACACGATTGTAGTATATGGTCGTTTTTCAGTCAATTGTCTACTACGTAATTGTAGTATTTAAAAATGATAGGTGGGACAATTTTCACAAAAATGACACACATCCTATTAGGAAAGCAATAAAAAGAATATGAATGATGGATTTCATCCACTCTAACAGGGAAATGGACGAACGTTTATATGTTCCTGTTAGAAGAACTTCAATCCTGGTGTTTGTATCTTGAAAAGAATGATTTTGAAAGTGTACTGTTGCAAATGAAGAAGACGGGATAGTTGTCATTAGTTTGTATAATGCTGATGCAACAGCTTTCATTCCTACTTGATGAATCGCAAAAGTATCTGCTTTTATTTCTTTTTCTATCATGTAGCGTTCATACAACTTTCGAGAGATGGGGAGAAATGAAAATACACGTGCTAAACTAAACCATATTGATAATTTAAACGGATCTCTGTTTTGATAATGATAATATTCATGTTCCAATACAGCTTCTAATTCATATGGCTGCAATAAGTTGATTAAGCCAGTGCTAATTAGAATTTGAGGACGAATGAATCCATACGTGAAAGCTAAAGGTTGAGTAAAATCCACAATTTGAACTTGTACAGAATATTTTTGCTGAAAGACCCTAATTACATTTGATTCATAAGAGTCTGTTCTATATAAATTTAATTTAGTAATAAATTCTTTTGTCTTTTTAGACAGAAATATAAAGTATATAGCCGAATATACAAAGAGAATTCCTAAAGTAATCAGGGTAATTGTAAGCAATTGATCATACTGATGAATGTTACAACATTCCAACAGCCAATACATACAATCTTGCATCGTGTGATAATGTATAACAAAGCAAAATCCGACAATTATGGTAATTACACCTATCAACCATAAAACATATATATTTGAGGTTTGAAATGATCGATACATTATTTTCCACCCTGCTCTAATTTTTGAATTAGTTCTTTCAGCTTGTTAAGTTGATCGGGATTATGACCAACAGCATCTACAAATTGTGTAATAGCAATGTCTCCGTAATGATGAAGGAGATGTTCTACTTGTTCAGAAGAATTTTGTTGAAGGAGTTCATTTGGACTGTAATAAGGCTTATATATATATCCTTTTCCCAGCTTGCTACGTGTGAGAATTCCTTTTTTATCTAATCGATTCATGATTGTCATAATAGTGGTATAGGCATAGTTATGTTGCTTATTTAATTCTGTTAGCACATGTTGAACCGTTACTTCTTTTCTAGACCAAGTCACTTTCATTACTTCAAGCTCAAGAGGTCCTAGAATTTTTAATAATGCTTTATTTTCATAGTTACTCATTTTACTCATCCTACTTTCGGAATACCTTATAAGATTCCATTTAAGTATAAAAGAAATAAAAGAATATGTGAATATATACTGGAGTTCCGCAACTAACGCACCCGTTAGTTCAACAAGGATTATTTTTTAAATGATCAAATATTAAGAGTGTGTAAATTCATTGTTAGAATTTAAAATTAAACATTTCTAAATATTATACTTCAATATAGATAATCGATATTGGAATAGGTTATGGAAGCTAGAAAGAAAGTTTATGAACTTTTCAAAGAAATTAAAGAATAGGAGGAATAATGTAGTGGATCAAAACAAAACGAATAGAAGTTTTAAGTCACTAATTGAAATACTATTTGTTTCAACAAGGCTTGGTTTAACATCGTTTGGTGGACCAATAGCACATTTAGGTTACTTTCATAATGAGTATGTTAGACGAAGAAAATGGGTGGATGAAAAAAGCTATGCTGATTTAGTTGCTTTGTGTCAATTCTTGCCTGGTCCAGCTAGCAGTCAGGTTGGAATTGGAGTCGGATTTATGCGGGGAGGTTTCATCGGTGGAATTTTAGCTTTCCTTGGTTTTACAATGCCTTCGGTGATAGCGTTAGTAATATTAGCATTATTTCTCCAAGGAATGGATGTTTCAAATTCAGGCTGGATACACGGATTAAAAATAGTAGCCGTAGCCATAGTTGCACACGCCATTTTGGGGATGTCAAAAAATTTAACTCCAGATATAAAGAGAAAAACAATTGCATTAATAGCCTTGGTTGGGACCTTGATGTGGCAGACTGCCTATGTGCAAGTAGGTATTATTATACTGGCCGCATTGATTGGTTTTCTAATTTATAAACAACACGACGAAAGTTATGAATCTAAAATTCATTTTCCGATTTCGCGGGGTGTTGGATTTGTTAGTTTAGCATTATTTTTCGGATTACTGTTTCTACTTCCAATTTTACGGGAAGTTACTTCATCAAATTGGATTGCTCTGTTTGATAGCTTTTATCGGTCTGGTTCTTTAGTGTTTGGTGGTGGACACGTAGTCTTGCCTTTGCTTGAACGTGAATTTGTCCCTACTGGATGGCTAGACAAAGAGACATTTCTTGCTGGATATGGTGCAACACAAGCTGTTCCAGGACCATTATTTACGTTTGCAGCATACATAGGTGCCGTGATAAATGGATGGCAAGGTGGCTTATTAGCAACAATTGCTATTTTCTTACCTGCATTTCTTCTTATTTTAGGGACATTGCCATTTTGGGACACATTACGCCGTAATTCTAAAGTAAAAGGGGCATTAATGGGAGTAAATGCAGCAGTTGTAGGCATCTTGATTGCAGCATTTTATAATCCCATTTGGACCAGCTCCATCTTAGCTCCTATAGACTTTGCTTTTGCTGCGATCTTATTCAGTATGCTTGTGTACTGGAAATTGCCGCCTTGGGTTATAGTAATAACCGGAGCTATTGGTGGCTTACTTATGACGTTAATATGAATCGAGGTATGTTATTAATTTATCGTTCCTCCTTTTATTGACACATTTTTATCTTATTCATTCTATATTTCTTGTTGAACTAAACTGCCCCGATAGTTGAAGAAGGGTATTTTTTCTCTAATTTGAATGTATGATTAGTGTAAGAATCATACACTCAAAAGGCCGCCAATTGGCGCCCCTTCTTAGCGTTATCCGAAAACGTTCTTCTTTTGATTTGGATATCGAACTGATGAAGGACCTAAAGATACAAGCAATCGTCCATGATAGAAATGTTTATGAAATCGTGGAAACGGCGGTAAGACAGTATTTGAAGGAATTGAAAAAGGATTGAGTTAAATAGACGGCTTAGCAGTCGTTCTTTTTTTCAGACCCGGCGGCCACTATATCGAAGCTTGAGAATAAACAGCTTTAAGCCAGTTGTATCAAGGCTTAAAACGTATTTTAAAAATACTAGTTGTTGCTATATGTATCAAGATAAGAAAAAACACAAAAAGCCCCCGTTTTTTTGGGGGGCTTTTTGTGTTTGCTGATAGGACTCCAAAATGCTATAGAAGCACTCCTTTCCGTCATTTTCCCTTTAATTCAGCTAAATAGTGCCTTACGGCACTTTCAACTAGTTCATAAACCGTCCTATCATGAATGATTGCTTGTATTTTTAGTTCCTTCATAAGTTCAACATCCATATCGAATGAAGAACGTTTTCTTATAACGTTGGTTCGTTCTATGGTTGGTGCTGATTGTTCGTTCGCTTGTTTGACCTGATCTTTACCACGTTTTATGCCAACGTTAGAACGTTGGTTGGTATCGTTAATAGGTTCTTTATTCACATTAGTTGAAACGTTCGCCTTTGCTTTTCCTGCTGTTGCAAAGTCATAAATAAGCTGCTCTTGTACCGTTTCCTCGTCACCTTCACCAACGAAATACCAGCCTTTTTTGCCTGAATTTCTATACTCATAACCAGCTTTATTCAATGCTTTCCTTAGTAGTTTTTCTGAAAGATGAACATCAGCCCTTTTGGCAATATTCGCTGGTGTATCAGTTTTAATTAACTCCAAGATTTCACCGATTTTCATTTAGTACGCTCACGGGAAAACCAATACTTTGTTTTGATATTTCGATAAGTCCCAATGTCTTTGATCAGCTCGGCAATAAGATCATAACCGCAATATGTGTGCCTCAGCGTGCTAAATTCATCTAATGTGACATAATCATCATTCTTTAATTCAACGTGACACTCTCCACAACAAATCGCCATATCCAACACCTCCAAAAAGTATATTGATATATTCGTCGAAACTTGGTGGCCATCCTTCTTTCGTACAAAATTACCATGGACAATCGCCAAATGTGGCAATACTCTAATGATCGAAAAAAGCCTATACACATCGTATTTTCTTTCATAAATATAAATTATTAATAATAGGAGGTGGAAAAGTTTTGAGAAAAGATTTTTTACGTTGGTCAGAGGTACCTTACGCGGGAGAGTCGACACCACCTACTAACCCAGTCACCCCTTTGGCAGGCTCATGGTCTCTGGTTTATTTAAAGCGAGACAGGAACGGAAACTTTCTTGATCCTAATGGAAGAAAAATACAGTTGACTATAACAAACCCCAATCGGATTGACTTTGAAAGAGAGTTACGAATTGTCCAAAAAACTCTAGAGAAACTTACCCCTAATCAAAAAAAGATTGCCATATATTATTTAACAGGAGCACCTACAAAACAATGGACACCGGTTATCGATCGCTTAATTGATACGTATGGAGTTGGCCCAACAGATGCAGCAAGAATATTAGCTAGTGTACAAGGTGCAATTAATGACACAATGATCATAGTGTGGGATTTAAAATATCGATGGAATGTAGCAAGACCAAATCAATATGACCAAAAACTGAGAACATTGTTATGCACACCTCGTTTTCCAACTTATCCGTCCGGTCACGCGACCCTTTCAGGATGTGCACAAGTCGTGTTAAGCTACTTCTTCCCGAAGGAAGCAAAAAAGCTTCAAAAAATAGCAGATAACGATGCGCTTAGTACTTTGTATGCAGGAGTTCATTTTCCAGCAGATATTGATGAAGGACTCAAATTAGGAAGATATATTGGAACAGTTATTGTAAATCACCTGAAAACACAACTTAATAGTGATTTAAAACCCATTGATCATCCATTTAGAAATTTCCTAAATGCAAATATTTTTCCTGACGATTACAAACAGTTTATCCCCTTCAATTTCCCAAATACATGTACTTCTCTAGTTGAGAAGGATAAAAAGACGCATAGTACAAGTAAAGAAAACTACATCCAATTTCCCAAACCATTACTATATTTATAGACCTCTTCAACTGAAGAGGTCTTGTCAAACAGCACTCTTCAACTATCCTGCCCCGATAGTTGCATAAGAAATATTAAGTATTAGACCTATACTGTCCAGAAATATCAGAAAAGTTATTATCCCTCAATTACCAATAATTCTTACAACATCAGTAAAATTAAAAAGAAAGGACATGTTTTGAAAAAAGATTAACCAAAACCTGCCCTTATTATATTTAATTGGATTATTCTTTTATAAAAAAGATTGATAAGGATGGAGGCGTAGCCCTCGCGTGGTCTTATTTCTAGTTATTGCAAGTCAACACTATCTTTATTATTGATCCAATTAGACAAAGAAGGGGAAGGCACTATCTATACCCTCCCCTTTTTCAAACACAACTTATTTTTTAGATCTTCTTCTAAATCCTAAATACAGACACCCTACAATAAAAGCCATAATTAGAATGGCAATCCATGGGCCAAAGGCTGTGAATGGAGTTACATAATCGCTAGTTTCGGATATTCCTTTAACAACTTGGGAAGAACCTAGAATCATAGGTCTCAGCTCCTTAAGAGAAAGTAGATGTAGCTTTGAAACAAAGTTTGGTCAAATTAATACAAGAAACCTTGATAAATAAATAGAAGGAGTATGTCTTGAGATTAATCAAACATGCCCTTATAATATTTAATTGGATTCTTCTTTTATAAAAAAGATTGATCATTTTTGGTAATGAACTAACGCACCCGTTACTTGAATTAGAAATTTAATTAGCTTTTCTTGGTCCTCTTAAAAAATAAATAACCTAAAACACCTAAAACTAACGCTATACCTCCGAAAACAATAACTTGATATATAATATCCCCTAACATAACCTGTTCCTCCTATTCAAAAAACATTTTCCTAAATCTATATACTAGATTTTCCCTAAAAAGGTTTCAACTGATAGTTTGATTCTAAAAGTCTTATTAAACTAAACTGCCCCGTTAGTGCCATAAGAAACTCCTATGGCGGCGCTCCTCGCCGCCACCATCTACTACGAAAATCTAATCTCAAAAATAGAGTCTAACCCATTAACCCCTTGACGATAATGGATGATAACAATACAACCAGGCTGAACCTTTTTTGGTGGATCTTAAGAAAGATACCCTGTATAAGAAACTGGTTGTGACAGTATGGAAGAACCATTTAGTGTACTGCTAGTACGTATACAAAAATTTTTGTTACAAATCTACTGTCATATGTATGGTTAATCTTTTTTTGAGGTGATTCTCCTATGGAAGCAATGATTGAACGGTGTGCTGGCCTAGATGTACACCAAGAAACAGTAGTAGCCTGTGTATTATTTGGTCCATTAGATAAAAAGCCAAAAACCTCTATTGAAACGTTTTCGACTACTACAACGGGACTCTTGGCTTTAAGTGATTGGCTCTCTACCCTTCAGGTATCCGATGTTGTGATGGAGAGTACCGGAGTTTACTGGAAACCAATATGGAATATACTTGAAGGTTCTTTTCACCTTGTGCTGGCCAATGCCGGACATGTCAAAAATGTTCCAGGGCGTAAAACTGATGTAAAAGATGCCGAATGGCTTGCCAAGCTTCTAAGATGCGGACTTATTGAAAGCAATTTTGTTCCACCGGAGGACATTCGTGATTTACGAGATCTTACTCGTTATCGAAAAAAATTGATTCATCATCGCACCTCAGAGCAGAATCGCATTCACAAAATTCTTCAAGATGCTAATATCAAGCTAACATCCGTTCTATCAGATATTTTCGGTGTATCGGGACGCCGTATCCTTGAAGCGATTCTAAACGGTGAAAAAATAGAGACCGATGGTCTTCGAAAAATGGTGGATTGGCGAACAAAAGCAAGTATAACTGACATTGCCAATGCAATTAATGGCCGTATTCGCCGTCATCATCGTGATATGTTGCGTTACCATTGGGAGCATAGGGGTTATTTAGAACAAACCATAGAAGAATTGGAAAAACAAATCGATCAACTCCTGTCCCCTTATCGTAAGGAAGTAGAATTATTGGATGGTATACCTGGTGTGAACAAAGCTGCCGCTGCTACTTTTATTGCGGAGATGGGTGTAGATATGTCCGTATTTAAGTCAGCTAAACATCTTGCCTCTTGGGCTGGTGTGAGTCCTGGAAATTACGAAAGTGCTGGTAAAAAAAAACGAGTAAAACCACACAAGGAAATAAAGCTTTAAAAACGATGGCCGTAGAATGTGTATTAGCGACATCAAGGCAAAATAATCGAATAGCTTCACATCGAAAAAGGATTACCAAACGGCAAGGAAAAATGAAAGGACGAATAGCTTCTGCCCATTTACTATTAACGATTGCTTACAACATCTTAAAAACAGGAGAACCTTATCATGAACTAGACTCAAATTACCTTGAAGAAAAACAAAATAACAAAGAATTAAAAATGATCGAATACCTAAAAAAGAAAGGCTATACAATCGCTCCATCTGAACAACAAACTGCATAGCCAGTTAAAATAACGAAATAGTACATTTACGCCCATCAAAAAAAGAATGAGAATATGGGGGTTTATTTTAGCATGGCTTTTTTACTGTTGTGTTTTCATACAAAAAGGCTGCCTCAGCAACCTTCCTTATTGAAGTAAAGAACCCGTTAGTTTCTTAAGATTTATTGTAGAGTTGACACAAACTGTGCAATAGCAGGAGAAAGCCTCTGACGGGATTCGGTAAGCATAGGCTAGAGGAGAACACGTTTCCCTTACGGATATTTACCGGCAGGATTTACAGTTGCCTCAGATTATTTGCTTTTCGAAGCTTCTGAAACCCTTACCTTGTGACCCGGTGGCTTCAATGTTTTCCTGTGCCCTTCCCTTCTAGAGCTACAGGTGAGTTTTACTTTCACTTAATCGCTACCTTAATTTACTTTAAATTCTATGTATATAACTCTTAACAATATCAAAACCTATGACTAGCAACACATTACATTCATAGGAGCTGACAACATGGCTAGAAATAACAACAGTAATCAATTAGTAGTTAATGGTGCAGAGCAAGCTCTAGAACAAATGAAATACGAAATCGCTAGTGAATTCGGTGTTACACTTGGCGCTGATACAACATCTCGTGCAAACGGATCTGTTGGTGGAGAAATTACAAAACGTTTAGTGCAAATGGCTGAACAACAATTAGGCGGAAGAACTCGTTAATCGAAATCATATGTAATGTTAGGGATAGTGATTAGACTATCCCTATTTATAATTTTACAAATTTCAAAAAAAAAGAAACAGAAACATCAGTTACTGTTATTTTACTATGTCACAGTACGAATACACTAAGCTTAATAAACTAACCTGTACCGTTAGTAAAATAAGTAAAAAAAATAAAGCGTTAATTCTTCTTAGATCCACGCTTTCGATAGTTACCATTTAAAATATATTTGACTATTTATCATAAAAAAGTTTCTGATAATCGAGAAGTAATAAACGCTTCTATAAAAGCTGCTATGAACAATAATGGAATGACAACGAATATGTAACTTCTTAAAGATTGCTTTAATAGTTTCCCTATTGGTTCAGAATCTTTCTTTTTACGAAAGAATATTTTCGTTAAGATATTTCGATTAATAAAGCTGCCTATTGCTACGCTGTAAACAAATGCAGTAAGTTCAATGATGGCATGGGGTAAAAAACTAAAAACAAATGCGTTTAACACACTGTGTCCCATAGCAGATAATCCACCAAATACCACACCAATCACAATAAATTGTAAAACCATAAAAAAGGATGGCAATCGATATAAAGGGATTATTCCTAATAAGACTGTAATTGCACCTACTTTGATATTGTTCCAAAAAATCACTAGGAAGGTTTGTATATCCGATAGTTCACTTCTTTCTTTACCGCGTATTTCAGCTATATCGTTAGCCATACTTTCAGCAATTGCTTCTGTTTGTTTTATGAAGAAATCAGCCATAAAAAAAGACAATGTGAAACACACGATCAAAATAATAATTGAAAAAATAAATGTCCACCAAAAACTTTTTTGATAACTCTTCTTGTAAATCTCAAATTCTTTTAAATAGACTTTTTTCATTTTTAATCCTCGGATTCTGCTTGATTATTTAAGTAATCTGGTATCATCCATCTTAAAATTAAACTAATTAAGATCAGGTACCCAATCAACTTCGGATATGTGATCGAGATTATGGAGTTTTGAATTAATAACGTGCCAATAGATAAAACGAGAATGGTAAACCAATAGTTGAGATTTCCTGCAAATAAGGTATTATACCGTGTACGTTGGTCATGCTGAAGATTGATTTTATTCCAATTACCTTTTCTATGAATATCTAAACCAAATGCAATCACTTGAATTGTTGCTAAAACAGCAATGATTAATGTTAATTTAGAATGTGAAATGAAGAAATAACTAATAAACAAAAACAATGGAATCCCCATACGCAAAATAAAATTTGTTCGATACGATACATTCAATTTATTCTTCTCCTTCTATCCAAAATAATTTTTCAAGCGAACATTCTAAAACAGTTGCTAATTTAAGAGCAGTACCAATAGATGGTTCATATCGTTGTTTTTCAATCGCTATAATCGTTTGTCTTGTAACAGAGATACTTTCAGCTAATTGGTCCTGTGTTATGCCCTTTTCTTTTCTAAATTCTTTGACTGAATTTCGTACCCCATGCTTCATGAATTACATCCTTCCTAAAATGTAAGGTATACATTACATAATCAAATAATATACAGTTTAAAATGTAATGTCAACATTACATTTTATTTTTTACCAGTTTTAATTATTTTTTACTAGTTCGAAATAACCCATCTATTTGAGACTAAAAAAAGTCAGCTCCTATATGAAAGGGACCGACTTTTTTGTATATTCAACTGACCCCATAATTTAAGTTCAATTTTTCAGAATCTCAAATATTCTTATACAGAATATCCAGATTCCTTTAAAGTTGTTGTTCAATTATATGGCCCAATTGTTGAACAAAGATCAAACAGCACTCTTGAACTAAACTGCCCCGATAGTTTATTAAGAACAAAATAAAAAGGACCCTTGGTCCCTTAAAAATACTTTCTATACAAGTCTCTCCGCATTGCACCACTTAGATATGCATAAATTTTTGTGGTTTCACTTTTTTCATGACCCATTAAATTTTGTATCACTTCTAGAGGAGCTCCATTATTCAATAAATTTGTGGCATAACTATGTCTAAGCTGGTGGGGATGAATGCTCTTTTTAATGTCCGTTCTCTTTGCTACCAGTTTTATAATGTTCCTCGCTTGAGAAATACTCATTCGATGGGGTGCGCGTTTTGTCACAAATAGTGCTTCCTCATGATCTTTTCGCTCACTTAAATATCGCTTCAACCATATTTCACAACGAGTATTGAAATATACTTCTCGTTCTTTACGCCCTTTACCTAAAACGATTGCTGATTGATTAGAGAAATTGATTGAGGCCTTATCTAGAGTTATTGCTTCACCAATTCTGCATCCTGTTGAATACATAAACTCAAATAAAGCATTTTCGAATGTTGTATGACAAGCTTCCCGCAAATGTTCAATTTCCTCTTCAGACAAGTATTTTGGTACCCTTAATTCTAATTTTGGTTCCTTGATTTTGGAAGCAGGATTTCCATTAATTAAATTTTCATCCTGAGCCCATCTAAATAAAGATTTAATAAATCGAATTCTGTGACCCAGACTGGATGGCTTAAGCTTTTCAGCTGCTTTTCCCAGATAAACTTTAAGTGAATTAGTTGAAAGTTCTTGAATGGATATATTTCCAAAACTATTCACCAACAAGTTAAATTGGACGTAATAGGCCTTTAATGTTTGTGGAGAATAACCTTGGATTTGCTTATCTGCCTTATATAAACCCCATACATCAGTTAAGATCATACCTGTTTCTCTCCAATCTATACCATATTAATAGACAGTATAGTCAAAAGAAGAACTATTATACTAGATTAGTAGAGTTTTCATTAAACAATAACACCTGTTAGTTAAAGAAATCGAGTAGGAGGAGGCGCCTAGCCTCCGACCTCTCACACCACCGTACATACCGTTCGGTATACGGCGGTTCAGTTTAAGTCTGACGTAGTTTTGTATATCGTTCATATAGATTTACTAACCCATGATGGAGCCAATAAACATTATTAAGGGTTTTATCTAGAATAGGACTATGCGCTATGCGCCAATAGCCTTTTCTGCTATTTCCCCATTCATAGGCTTTTCCAAATGGGACGCCTAATCCTTTGAGTTTCCTCACCCTCGTTCTTGGCAATTTCCATTGCTTCCATAGGCACATCCTGAGTCTTCTTCGAATCCATGAATCTAAATTCTTCAATACGTTCGGAGTATCAATGAGGGCGAAATACCCCATCCAACCTCTAAGGTATTGCTTTAACTTATTTATTCGGAGTTTCATGGGTATCGGTAATTTTCTCGAGGACATTTCCCTGATTCGTTTCTTTACTCTCTTCACCGTTTGTTTAGCCAGTAGAACCTTCGGGTTCTTCTTTGACTTCGTGAAACTAAAACCGAGAAACGTTCTGTTCCAAGGGCGATCATACTTCGACTTCTCGTAGTTGACCTTTAGCTTCAGTTTATTTTCAATGAAGCTTGAGATATTTCCCATTGCACGTTTGGCGGCTTTTCGTGTCTTCACAAAGATAGTACTGTCATCCGCATACCTTACGAATCGAAGATTGCGTTTCTCTAGTTCTTTATCTAAGTCGTCTAACATGATATTAGATAATAAAGGACTTAACGGACCTCCTTGCGGAGTTCCCTCCTCACTTTTATGAAAAAGTCCGCCTATCATAATGCCTGCTTGAAGGAATTTTCGAATCAGTTTGAGAACTCGTTTATCTTCAATTTCCCGCTCTAACATTCCCATGAGCTTGTCATGATTCACTTTATCGAAGAACTTCTCCAAGTCCATATCCACTACCCATGTATAACCTTCGGTTATATAGGACTTTGCCTTTCGAACCGCCTGGTGCCCTTGTTTGTTAGGGCGAAATCCATAGCTATTCTCCGAAAAGGATGAGTCATATATCTTGGTCAATATTTGGGCAATGGCTTGTTGAATGAAACGGTCTAGAACGGTTGGAATACCCAATAG
The DNA here is from genome assembly GCF_030817135.1 of Peribacillus sp. V2I11. Taxonomy (NCBI): domain Bacteria; kingdom Bacillati; phylum Bacillota; class Bacilli; order Caryophanales; family Bacillaceae; genus Peribacillus; species Peribacillus sp. V2I11. Next base: position 175,348 of record NZ_JAUSYW010000002.1, read on the forward strand.
CCGAACTCCGCCGTTTGGTTTCGGGATTTCGATACGACGGACGGGCTGCGGTTGATAGGTACCCTGTAAAAGGGCAGTTTTCATGTTGTACCATTCGGTTACGAGGTGCGGTCTCAGGTTTTGAACCGGCATTCCATCTACACCATGGCTTCCCTTATTTCTTTCTACACGCTTCAATGCCTGTATTAAGTTTTCCCTCTCTAGTATCTGTTCCATTAACATCGTTGATATCCTTTCTACGTGGATAAATGGTCTATTTGTGCCTTTATCTGCTCCGCCCTTTTGAAGTTCCCCGTGTATTCACCACTTCTTCCTTCAAATAAGTTCCGTTAGGAATTGTTTGCTTCTTCGCAGATAACGAACGCCTAGTATTCATCCTCCTTAATCTGTTCGGTCCTTCCTTATCTTCTCGAGTAGACAAGTACTATGACCTCTGCTGACTTCTGATGATTCAGCTGTCCATCACTGGACAGGTTACCAAGTGTACTTGGCTGTCATCAGACCTCCCCGGGTAAGAGTGCAATCTTTCCCTCCATCTATCTGCTTCATTTACTCTGTACCACCTTCGGCAGTAAGGACTTTGTTTTGTTTCGCAAACTCATCCAATGATACCTAGCCTTATATGAAGTTCGTGTTCCTCAGACCGGAGGTTTGCCGCTTGCTTCCTTCAGATTCCACGTCACCGTGGACACCCTTGCATTAAGCTAACCACTACTACTGCCTTCATGGTTCGGGACTTTCACCCTATAGATTGCACCCATGCCGGGCGCACGAAAAAGCTGCCTTAAGACAGCTCTGATCTTCAGCTAACGCACCCGTTAGTTGATTTATGGAAAGCCATAGTACAAACAATTTTACCTTTCAAGTATAAAATTACTCATTAGTTACCTTTTGGATTACCTCTGCTATTTTTTCAATTGTTCGGTACTCTTCTTCTAATGTATTTTCAGGACCACCAACGCTAATTAAAGCTAATTCAGGGAAAATATCTTGGTTGTAAGTATTCGGACTATCTTTTAAGATCACGCCCCGAGAAAGACCAGGATTCATTTTTTCTAATTCATCATTAAGAGTTTTTGCTAAATTCAAACTTTGGGCAAAGTAAGTTTTATTTGCTTTTGATACGTATAAGACAACTTTCACATAATTTTTTCCATCTATTTTAACCGTACTTTCTTCTTTAGGTATCGTATCGCGGTGAATATCTATTATTAACTTTAAGTCCTTATTTTTATTAAGGGCTCTTTGTACTTCTTCTCTTGAAATATCGTATGATTTTGAGTAATCTAATTTGCGGTTACGAAGTTTTTGTTCAAAATCCGTATCACTATGCAATGCGTTGATATTTTTTTCATTCAATTTACTAGAAAGTTCTGCACCTACCAATGTAATATTTTTAGGTGGGTTGACAGTTTCGTTCATATCAGTTGAACAAAGAGCAATGACCTTATTCAGCCATAGGTCTCGTGCCATACATTTTTTTAAGGCTAATTATCAATAAAGCTTATGTTATTGTCTAAACACCATTTAATCGCAATTTGTTTATATCGTTCGTCACGATAAGAATACCATTGGTCCTCCATTTCAAAGTCAATGATTTTGTCCTTAAACCTTCTAAAAGCACCCTTCCCCTTAATTGAACTTAATAATTTATCTTGCTTTCTTTCATCACTAACAGTTATGCAAAAGTCTTCTATGATCTCATATTCATTTACTTCATATTTTGTTGGGAGTTCCTTGTAATTCTCAAAGTTTTCAAATACATCATTAGCAACTTTTCTATCTTCTTGTTCCCACTCAGGTAAATACCCGAATTCTTCTTCATCTTCAGCTGCTCTCAAGTCATCCAGAGTTACTGAAATTATTTCACCAGTTTTCACATTTAAAAATGTCCGAGACTCATCAAACTGCATTTCCAATTCTTCAATAATGACCTGAATCTTTACTGGATTTCTCAATTATTGATCACCCTTTAAATTTTTTTACTAATGCACCTGTTAGCATTGCTGTAGAGCATTAATTATCGGCTTTGAAAAAAACAGAGCCCCTCAGTATGATGAGAGTACACACAAACCAAAACTCATCTTAAGGAGGAAGCTCTACTATGAATTTTAAAATGCAAAACAAACAAAATCAACTAATTGAGAGAATTACGGATCAACATCTAGTTGTTGGTGAGGATATTGCCCAACACATACACGTGGCCCGTGCTGTAAACTTTCGGGGCATTGTGGTCGGGAAACCTTTGTCTTTTGAAAATAACGAAGAGGGTTTTACTAGATTACTAAACTGGATCAAGGAACTAAAACACATGAAAAACCTAGACACAACGATAGTTTGGAACAGATTCCATTCGTTAAGCAAATACTTGCCATTAAAGGAATCAGCGAGATTTCACTGGCGGGTATCTTAGGAGAAGCTGGAGATCTGAGTGGGTTCGCTCACGGGAATGCGCTCCTTCGTCATGCAGGATTGCATCTCGCTGAAGCAAGCTCTGGGAAGTGGAAAGGCCAAATTGTTCTTTCCAAACGTGGAAGATCACGCCTGCGGCGTTACCTCTTCCTTGCGACCATGAGTCTGGTGATGAATAACCCTGAGTTTAAAGCCCTACACTCGAATAATGTTAAAGTGAAGAAGATGAAGAAAATGAAATCCATCATGAAACTTTGTGGAAAACTCGCCCGTGTCCTAGTAGGGATAGCTCGTAATGGCTCTGCCTATAAACCGGAAATGATCTTCCCACTTGAACAACTAGCAGCGTAAATTTACATTCACATGGTTATTTAACGAAAGTTGGCTTATTCGTAGGATTTCAAAGAAAGCACGAAGTACTGGATGTAATGAACAAAAGGGCAATGACCCGTTCCGTTAGCAAAACCGGCCTTCACCCCTTGGATAGGCATGACGAAGGAATGAAAGGGCATAGGATTATGACCCGTTGAGACATGGGAGGGAAAGCCTCCAGGGGCAGCGTGGAAAATGCGTGCAGCATATGTAATAATATGGGATTTTAAATAGATCCCCTATTTCAATCTGCCCTCATCTTATCAAAACGGTCCTATCTCTTTCGCTCATCTAAAGCAACCTATACCATGTGGTTTGAAATCCTGCGAATAAGCGAGTATTCGTGAGCATTATCTATTAAACTGAGGGAGTTCATTAAGAAAAGCGATTCTTATTAAAGAATAGCGTCCTTTAACGGGCAACTCTATTACCACTCAACCATTCCCTTGATCCAATTTTAAATTTCAGATGTACTTTTTCTTTTGGACATAAAAACACCCCTTTAGAGGATATTATCCAAAGGGGTAAAACGGTGCAACTTTATTATAAACATCGTGACTTTATTTCAAAGCCACATCAGTCAATAAAACCTTTTCATTTGTTCCTAATTTAATGGTGTACTCTGTCGGTATCCATAATCCTGTATTTTCGTCCCTGCCTTGAAGTACATAGTTTGCATTCTTTTCTCCGATTTGAGAAGCGGCAATGGCTGATAGCTTTCCTATATTTCCACCACTGACACGGTTTACAATCAACACAAGCTCCGTATCCGAGAACTCTGTCATCATTTCATAATCCCCATTGCTGTCGCCTGCCACCAATATTGGACCACGTCCCCCTTTTTTACTTGCGATCTCTTTTTGGATCACTTCCGTTTTACCATGCATTCCAGTAAACGGCCAATCCTCTTTATAGTAAGGTTCATAATTGCCGTCTTTCATTTCTAATCGCATGCCAAGGATATTATTCTTTGGCACATTGTAGCCGTATTTTGGATTATTGGCGAACACTTCGACGAGGTCTTCTAATGACGCGGTAACAACATACACATCAATACCGTTCGCTTGCAATGTATGCATTAAGTTTGACATTTCAGGTGTCAGCCGGATTCCAGTATAATAAGAACTGCTAACAATACCAGCTTCTCCTTTTAAAGATTCTGGACTTTTCAATGTCACTTTAGATAATTCTCTTCCAAGATTGGCATCATTGGACGCTTCCCCCAAGCTTTGAAGCTCCTCACGCGTCATATTTGTAAAAAAGTAGAGAATCCATTTCCAACCAATATTTGCTCCATGTGTATCATTAATGGCTTCATACATGTACAACAGCTTTGTTTTAAAATCCTTAAAATCGTCTGTTGCTGTCACTTCTTCTAATGATTTTCCCCTCCGCAGCTCTTGATACAGGAATTGATAATCCCTATCTACATCTGCAGCGATCTCCTCTATCGTAACAGGATTGCCTTCCAAGTTTTTATACTCCCCTGAAAATTCGCCTGGCGGAACGTCCTTTCGAATAATTTTTGAAAACTCTTCTGGGGTTAACTTATATGCCAAGTGATCAATTAGATAAACAAAAAGAGCTTCTTCTGTGTCATTCATAATGTTTGTGTTATCCCAATCAAAGACAGCATAAGGTTTCTTTTTCGGGTTATATTTTGGATTGTTTATACCGTACTTATCTATTAAACTCTGAACAGCTTTGTACGTATGTGGCGCCCATTTTCCTTTATCCAGCACTTGAACATATTTGTGTCTATTATTTTCTGCTTTTTTAACAGGCATTGCTTGTCCAGCAGATGCTGTACTAATTGTTGAAAAGAGAAGCAAACTTAAAATCATGGTCATGACTGAACCCTTTACTCTGTTCTTCATTGCTTAACACTCCCCCTAAAAAGTAAAATGCTAATCCTCCCGTTTCTGGTTATGGACAATTCGAAATTTTTGCCATGAATGTTCCTCCTTTTTTTCAATTTCACGGATAATGAAGCCATCTTTTTATGTAGGGTTGTTGAGTGTAATCCTATATCCGCCACTATTTAGAAACGCTTCAGTATACTCTCACTCTGTTGAATATGCTCGAAAATGTGGGGAATAACAGAATATAGAAATCTTTAAACCACTTCTTTTCAAAAGAAACATTAATATCCTTCAACTTTCAACGTAATGGGAGACAAAACTGCAGCAGTAGATCCAATTCATTTTACTGGTGTACTAAGTGGAAATCGAACAAATGTAGTATCAAAGAGATTACTTTATATTGCAAATCCTAGTAACGCTTCTGAAATCCCTGTCTATTATTTAAGACAGGGGTTTTGGTCTATAATATTAATTAAATTACTTTTGAAACCATTCAGTATGGAAAATGCCTTCCTTATCTACACGCTGGTATGTGTGCGCACCAAAGTAATCACGTTGTGCTTGTATCAGATTTGCTGGCAACGTATCTGTACGATAACTGTCATAGTAAGATAATGCGCTAGAGAATGATGGCACCGCTATTCCTCGCTCAATTGCCATAGCGAGTACTTGACGTAATGCAGATTGATAGCTTTCTACAATTTCTTTAAAATACGAATCTAATAATAAGTTTAGTAAGTTGGGATCACGATCATAGGCATCTTTAATTTTTTGTAAGAATTGGGCACGAATGATACAACCGCCACGGAAAATCATTGCAATATCACCATAGCGAAGGTTCCAGTCATACTCTTCTGAAGCAGAACGCATTTGTGCAAATCCTTGTGCATATGAACAAATTTTACTCATATATAAAGCTTTACGTATTGCCTCTATTAATTCTTCTCCATTTCCTTCATACGTCTTTTCCTCAGGTCCTTTTAATAGCTTACTTGCCTTAACTCGCTCTTCTTTCAAGGCAGATATAAAGCGAGCAAACACAGATTCTGTGACGATTGGAAGTGAAACTCCTAAATCTAAAGCACTTTGACTTGTCCATTTTCCTGTACCTTTTTGGCCTGCTGTATCCAAAATTAGGTCAACAATAGGTTTACCTGTTTCTTTATCCACTTTTGTAAAGATGTCAGCTGTAATCTCAATTAGATAACTATCTAATTCCCCTTTGTTCCATTCTGCAAATACTTCATGAAGTTCTTGTGCACTTAAACCAAGCACCTGTTTCATAATGAAATACGCTTCTGAAATTAACTGCATATCTCCGTACTCGATACCATTATGGACCATTTTTACGTAATGGCCGGCACCATTAGGACCGATATATGTACAACAAGAATCTCCTTCTACTTTTGCTGAAATCTCTTTCAAAATTGGCTCTACAAGTTCATACGCTTCTTTTTGGCCACCAGGCATAATAGATGGACCTTTCAATGCCCCTTCTTCCCCACCTGAAACACCTGTACCAATAAAGTGGATACCTGTGACTTCTAATTCTTTATTACGTCTAATCGTGTCTTGGAAAAATGTATTTCCACCATCGATGAGGATGTCACCCTTTTCAAGATATGGTTTTAACGAATCAATCGTTGCATCTGTTGGTCCACCCGCTTTAACCATTAATAAAATTTTCCGTGGTTTTTCTAATGAATGAACAAATTCTTCGGTGCTTTTCGCACCAAAAAAATTTTTCCCTTCTGCTTCTTTCTTTAAAAACTCTTCTGTTTTTTCAGACGAACGGTTGTAAACAGAAACAGAATAACCTCGACTTTCAATATTTAACGCGAGATTTTTACCCATTACGGCTAAACCGATCACACCGATTTTTTGTTTTGCCATGGTCAATTCGTCCCTTCTTCATTTTAAGAATCAATCTTAGCTACTTTGAGATCAAACTTTAAATCTCATATCAAGGTATACAATAAATCTAAATTCTTGGATAAACGCTGATCCCAGTTCTTTCTTCTCTTTTCCGAAGCTTTAATGCTTATAATTTACCTATTTTTACCATCATGATCATGAATCCATTTTTCTATTTTGGCGACCTATAGGAATGCATGAATTCATCTTTTCAATAGAGGGAGTCAATTCCATACCAGCATCAAAACCTATAACCACTTAAATCCGTCCTCTTCCAATAATTGATCAGAAGCGTCTGGCCCCATCGAACCTGAACGATAAGGAAACAGGGGAAGGGCATTTTCCTCAAATACCTCCAAAATAGGTTGAACCCACTTCCAAGATAATTCAACCTCATTCCAATGAGCAAAGAAAGTTGGATCGCCACGCAAAGCATCGAACAGTAAAAGCTCATAGGCTTCCGGTACTTCTTTTGCATTAGCTGAAAAAGTCACCGTAACGGGCTCTATTTTACCGTTTAACGGGTTTTTTCTATTTAATTGTAAAGAAACACCTTCGTTAGGACTGATCTCGATGATTAATAGATTGGGGGCTGTTTGCTCTTTTTGGGACATGTATAAATCCTTTAACGGATTTTTGAACTCAATCACAATACGTGTGGACTTTTCCCTCATTCTTTTTCCAGTACGGATATAGAATGGTACCCCACTCCAATAAGAATCATCAATCCACAAACGGGCAGAAACAAAGGTATCATTTGTTGAAGAAGCATCAATTCCGGATTCCTCTTTATATCCAACAACTGGTTCACCTTGAATTTCCCCTGGACCATATTGACCACGAACCACGTGCAAAGCTACATCTTCTTTCTTCAATGGTCGTAGAAATTCCATGACTTTCCTCTTCTCTTGACGAATATCTTTTGCGCTTATTCGTTTTGGAAGATGCATTGCTATCATCATCAGTATTTGCAGCATATGATTTTGGACCATATCACGAATTGCCCCTGCTTGGTCATAATAACTTGCTCTTTCTTCTACCCCAACCGTTTCACTAGCCGTGATTTGGATATTGGCAATATATTGGTTATTCCATAGCGCTTGAAACATAGGATTCGCAAATTCTAATGCTTCAAGGTTTTGGACCATCGGCTTTCCAAGGTAATGATCTATACGATAAATTTCGTCCTCCTCAAAAGTTTCACTTAATAATTCGTTCAGATTTTGGGCGGACTTCAAATCATTCCCAAAAGGCTTTTCGATAATGAGTCGTCTCCATCCTTTTGTAGAGCCTAATCCACTTTTTTGGATATTCGATGTAATCACATCCACAAACTCTGGCGCAACAGATAGATAAAACAGGCGATTTTCTGGAATACTCAATTCTTCTTCACGAGTTTGAATCAATTCAAGTAAGTTCTTATACCCTTCTTTATTCGTTACATCCAAAAGGCTATAGCGAAATGCATTGAGAAACTCTTCCGTTTTGGATGACTCATTTATCAAACGTCTAGAAAATGTTTGTAACGATTCTTTCACGTGTTTTTGAAAAGATTCATCAGACCATTTTCTTCTACCTAAACCAATAACCGAAAACGAGTTAGGAATTTTTTTATCTAAAAATAAATTATATAAAGCAGGGAAAATTTTCCTCTTAGCTAAATCCCCTGTCGCTCCAAATAGGACAAAAGTAACAGAATCCATTTCCAACGTTTTTAATACATCGAGAGCATTCTCTTCTAAATCAATGTCACGTGGAACAGTTAAGTCATTCACTTGATCCCCTCCTAAGAACGTATCACCTATACAGAAATTAGTATAACGGGTATAATATTTATGCGTAAGTACGCACTTCATAGTCATATAGTGATAAATTGTATACCATTATGCTGGAAATGGAGGTGAAATTAATGGGACATCTTCGTGATAAGCCGTTTGAATGTGAAAAAGAATTGACACTTTCTGTAATTGGTGGCAAATGGAAAATGCTTATTCTGTGGCATCTAGGTAAAGAGGGAACAAAGCGATTTAATGAATTGAAGTCTCTCATGCCTGGTATCACCCAAAGAATGCTTGTTAACCAATTGCGAGAATTGGAAGATGACCTCATTGTTCATCGTGAAGTCTATCCCGTTGTTCCACCCAAAGTGGAGTATTCACTGACAGAACAGGGAAAAAGTCTGATGCCCATACTCGAGTCTATGTATGAGTGGGGTAAAAACTATATGGAAAATACAGCTGTGAAAAACGATGGAGAAATCAACGAATCTATCGATTAGAAAATCCTTTTTGCAAAACAGAAGATTTTTTGTTAGGGCCGAGTAATGTCGAAAGAAGAGACTGTTCATCAAAACAGCACTCTGGCAGAAAAACAACATTCACGAACGAATCAATCCAAAAAACCTTGGTACAGAGACTTTAATAAAGGTTTCTGTACATGGTTTTTTATATATTATTGTTGGTGGCCGAAATATTATTTGCTTGAGAGTAAGATCTCGATCTTATTTATTGTTGAATAAATCGTAACCAAGAATGCGTATCACTGAGGTCCGTAAACAATTACGAATGGAGTTGTAATTATCGTCGTTCGATAGTGATGGCGAAGATTATTCCAAGGAAGTTGTGAATGAACCCGTTGAAAAAGTCAACCCTGGGATATGTTTTGTTAATAATCAGTAAACAGATTTAAACTTTATGGACTTATTAGACAGCACCCTTATCATGTTTCACTGGTATTTTTTGAATTGCAAGTTCAATTATTTCGGACTTATTAAACTTCTGTTGGTCTGCGAACCTAAATAAAGATGATGCCTAATGTTGCTACATCTAATTCACGTATGTTTACTTAACTTCTTATTTTTAAAGGAATAGATCAAAAGAGGGAACAAGTCAACCAGATGACTTGTTCCCTCTTTTTTAGAATAATCACTTACTGTATTCCAAAGCCCAGCATAAAGTATTCGACAGGTTCAAAAATGCCCAGTTTGTCATGCACGCCTTACTCTAATGAATGAACTCCTTTAGCATTTTTTGTTGCGAATTTTCAAAAAAATAATATTACAAAATGCAAACAATTCAAATAAAATTAATTTAAGGTAATTACTTTATTTTAACCATTAACACTACAATTGAGTTAATCCTTGTGGATCATCTTGGTTAAGCTAAAGTTACCAGAAGCATTGCCGCTTCAATTGCTTCATAATTTGTTTCCATATCCATTCTCCTTTATTAAGCCTGTTTTATATGCTCTGTGATTCTTCTGCCCAATTTGTCTGTATCAAAATCATCATGGTAATCGTTGTCGCTGATCCACTCCATAACAATGTCTTTTGCTATTACTTTCATGCAACCTTCAGAACATGCTCTTTCAGTTGGACCATAATTAAATATCTGGCTCGGGCTGATAGAGAAATATTCCCCACCGTCTTTGCTGGATATTTTCGTGGAGCAGTTACCGCACGTGAAGCCCCATACCTTGTTTTTCTTAAACTGCTTTCTTTTGATGTTTAGTCGGTCAAGGGGAACCAAAAATTTGTCTGTATTTTCTGGGTCCCTTGAATAAAGAGCTATCATGTATGTTTTTTCGTTATGATTTTCGATAAACTCAGCCAATCCGTTCAATTCCACGGTCTTTAGCAATTCCTCAGCTATGAATCTCATTTTGTCTTTTGCGAGCAAATTCGTTTGTCCGTTAGCAAACCCTAGATATTCCTTGCCGTTATCATCATAGAGGATAGTTGGTACGATTGCATCCCATTCCATTTCATCTACAAATTCTTGTAGTTTAGTAGGATTATATTCCGGTATATTTTCCAAACCTTTTTCTGAAATACAAGGCAAACAAACATTTCTATATCGTTGACCACGATACCTTTTCACTTGTAATCGCTTAGTGTCTTGCATTGATAAACAAATATCACAGACTTCTACCTCTGTATTCCCCATATTTTTCTCTCCTTCTTGTTATAGCCCAATCCAGCGATATGTGAATTCTCATTCTCTAACATTTATTGCTCCTTTTCATTGTGAAAGGCTACGCACTCACTTCATCAATGTTTTTATGTGGAAATTTGAAAACATATTGTTATTTTACCCATTCCTTATTCAACTAACTTTCCCCGCGCTTTACAGCTGCAAGCAAAGTTTCCGATATGGTAGAAGATAATGAAACTTATTCTACCCCTACTTTCTTAACCGCATGCACAAGTGATGAACAATAAAAGCCTTCCCTGGCTATATGACTCAGATTTCTATCTTCACCAAAAACAGATGGTTCTACATAGTCATTGGACCATATGTTGTAGCTTTCAAGTCGGTAGAGGACCCCCAAAAATGCTTCAAGTTAGTGATCCAGCTTCTTTTCAATTAATGTATCTACTTCGTTGTTCACCCACGAAAAAGGGTGAGATAGCAAGCCTACGACAAAGAACATTAAAATGTGTTCGACCTCCATCAAATAACACCAATACTAGCGTTCCATTCCCTTTTGTCTTTTCCTCTTGTTTTTATTCTTCTGTTCAAGTTCATCTTCTCTCCATTTTCGATCAGCTTCACGGATGGCATTCTCAAGAATAGAAAAGAAATCAGAACTATCATAAGACAAGAAACTTGAATTATGATTAGTTTTCGGACCGAAAGTGGTGGAACGCTCAAGTTGGAAGTCCTCTTCTTTACCAACAGACTGGACATCAAATGCAATTTTAAGTTGATTCATTCGTTCTTGGCCAATTTCATCTGAATATCGCATGCACTCATAATAGAACATACGTTTATAAGATTGATTATCCGTTTGGAAATCTGGATACTTCTTTTTTAAGAGCTCAATAGATTGATTTCGTTTATATGAATTCATATGACCGTTACTAATTTGATAAAAAGAGGAAATAATTTCAATTTGTTCATCTTTAGAGTATTTTCTTGGTGGGTTTGAAAAATCCTCAGGCGTAATGTTTTTCTCATAATACTCTTCTGCCACGACAAAGAATTCCTTTTGTTCAATCGATAAATAATTACGTCCATCCCAATTAGGATACATAGCTTGAAGCTGGTGGTCATAAAGCAGTCCCAACAGGCCTAATGATTTATTCAAATTCTCTTTTTGTTTTAATAAAAACTGCATTTTACGTAACTCTTCTTCAGAAGCATTTTTGATTGTTGATCCATCAGCAAAATTAACCCCATTTTTCAAACGCAAATTCTCGAACTGCTTTTCTGCACTTTGTATTTCTTTTTGTATGGAATGAACAAACTGTGGTCTATTGTTCAGTAAAACATATAAGTCCTTTTCGATTTGCTTTTTCTCTAAATAGGTAATAACTTTTTCAATTTCATGGCTACTTAACCTTTTATTCTGCGTGACCGTTGTTTCAACAACCTCAATTTTTTGTTCTTTAGAATGATCCTCAATATTAAAATTCGGATAATACTTTTCTAAAAACCTATTGGCCTCATTTTCCAAAATATTTTCAGCTTGATCTAACATGTCTGTTTCTCTTTCAATCCGGTTCATTTTTTTTAATGTATCAACGGAATCCTGACTAAACTCTAGTCGCGCATGCCATATGTCTAACTGGCTCCTTCTAGTGTTAATGTTTTCGTAATTGACAAAAAGTCGTAAGGATTTGGCTGACTCACGTAGTTGTTTTTTCTCTAAAGGAGTGAAGCGGCGAACAAACTTCTCTGTTCTTTCTTTTATCTGTTTTTCTTTCTTCACTTCTGACAGTTCGATGATGATTTTGTTGTACTCTTTACGCTCCATATTTATTCGAATTCTCTCAGATTCTTTCCCTTCATTTTGCAGTTGCCTTGCAACAACTCCTTCATGAATGGTCGGGAGTGTTTCAAGCCCTTGATCTTTATTCGATAAATGTGTGATCCTTTCAGGAAAACCATTTTTCTCTAAGAATTGATTTGCATAAGTCGCCCACTGCTCTCTCCAGTAAACAAGCTTTTCTTTGGTATTCCAATCAGTTGTATGTATGGCTTTTATATGTTGTTTTCCATTAATGTTATCTTTAATCTTCACTTGTTTATTTCCCCATGTTCCCTCTTCATTAAAAGGTCGAATGGTTAACATGATATGAAAGTGTGGATTTTCTTCATCATCTCTATGGATCGCTAAATCTGCAACCATGCCATCTTTCACAAAAACATCATTACAAAATTTAATGGCTAATTGTTCTTGCTCTTCATGAGATAGTTCCTTTGGTAAGGCTACATTCATTTCACGGGCAAGTTGTGCATTCCATTGTCTTTCTACTTTCTCCACTTCATTCCATAATTGCTGACGATCATATACCCATTTAGGTGCATGACTAGGCGCAAGAATATGAGTAATCGGTTCCACTTGTCTTTTATAAAACTTGGACTCATTGGTTCTTTCATCTACCAATCTCTCACCAGACCGATATGCAGCTGCAGCAATGGTATTTTGTTGCTTTTTTCTTGAAATAATCTGATTGGAGAAATGATAGATGGCCACAGTTCAAGCACCTCACTTTCTTTTACTAACATGAGCGAAGCGAATTTTTCAGACGCTTCACGAAATTGGTTTCTTCGAAGGAGAAGCCAATGCACAATATCACGATAGTGGTATATAAGTGCGCCCTTGATCTAAATCTTCGGGATCATTCTATCACTTTCCATATTATAGTACAAGTGCTACAATTAGGAAAAATATCCACAAGGGGTGCTGGTGTTGGTAAAACAAAATACTAAAGAACAAATTTTAAGTATTGAAGAGCAAATCAAAAGATTGAAAGAAAAACAGAAAAGGATATTGAACAACACTCAAAGGGAGATTGGGAAATATCTAATGGATTCATGGGAAGTGGAAGATGTAAATGAAGCAAAGGAATTAATAGATTCATTTAATAATCAAGTGAAATCATTAAGTGAAGCCTCTTCTTCAAAAGAGGATACTGAGGAAGAGAAGAATTTTTCACAAAATCCACCTAAAGGGTAATTCATATGCCTAACGAAGAATTACAAAAAATGAAGGACCGAATAAAGGTTCTGGAGCAAAAGAAGAGGGTTCTAGAACATAAAGTTTCAAACGAAGCTAGAAAAGAACGAACGCGAAGACTGATTCAAAAAGGAGCACTTCTGGAAAAGTACTTAGAAGAAGAAAGCTTGTCCCTAAAGGACACTGAAAACTTACTAAAAGTATTAGCTAATTTTAAAAATAAAAATCAAGAATATGTAATTCGACAGATAAAAAATTTAGATGAAGAAGTCCATTAAAAATAATAAGATAAAGCCATTCTTGGAAGCCCCATAAATTAACCACACATAAACAGTTTCGCTACTTTAAATTTTCTTCATTTTAATTTTCATGATAGAGGAACCATTTTTTATTCTTTTAGTTTTTATACCCAATATTATTTAGTTCTTATCAGTTATGGTATTTATTTTGTCATTAAAGTAATTATGTATAAAAAAAAAAAATAGATCAAGTAAGAAATGTAAATGATGAATTAAGGTAAAAAAATGGCATAAATCATGTTGAAATTATTATAGATTGTTTCACCTCGATAAAAAGGCAAACACATATTAGCCATGACTAATATGTGTTTGCCTTTTAAAATCGATTTTTAGATAGTAGTTCTTTATATGAATATGCAGGTTCTCCTTGAGCCTTTTATTCTCTTTGTCTTTAAATATCTTCTGATTTTCGGAACGTTCTATGGTGCCGATAGCCGTAAATGATACTAAATAACGGAGTGTTTGGCGTTAACCTTACAGGTCGTGGTTATCAATGATATTAATGCCGAAGCACACGTACTTTTGATTTAAAGAAAGATGAACCCTTCTTGTTATTCAAAATCTAGGCTTGGCCTTATCGTTCTCTGTTTCAGGTAGGACATGCCCCCTCTTACTTCTTAATTTAAAGGTGTAGTAGTAAAACAAAACAGACAAATTTTTCTTTTTTTACTATCCTTCTATTATTATTACAATGAAAGATCTATGTCTTCAAATAACAATAACAGAAAATAAAATAAACTAATCCAAACCAAATTAATCTAGTCTAATCTAGATTAATTTGGTTTATTTTGTTTTTTTAAAAACCAGACCAGATTAAATTAGTTTAGTCATTCCATAATCAAACTTTACACATTACGATATTTGACCAAATGGCATTTTAACCAGCAGACGTCCATATACTATTGTAAAAGGAGGAAGGATAATGGTGTATAGACCTACAGTAAGATACCCGGACGTTTATAAAGAATATATAGAGAATGTGTATAAAGCGACCGATCTAGATCGTAATCAAATTATCCGTTTGGCCTTATTTGTGGCCGCACATTCAAACGAGTATAAAAGTATCCTCCAAAAACACAAAATTGCTGACGTCCCTCTCCCCTGCCCGGATTGGGGGCGGGATGAAGAAGGTTGCTGGACAGATCAAAACTATATTAAAAAACAAAATCTAGCCCCATACAAAATCAATGAACAGGGTGGCATTAAGATTATTTTGGGCTAATTATTTCTTTTTAGATTCATTTGTGCTCTTTACGTAATGTAGCGTAGATGCCTTATTAGCAAGCTTTTCAGCCAGTTCTTTTGAAATATCTTTACTCATTTCGTATCACCTCACTTAAAAAAAGCCTTGCCACAATCCCTAGCAAATATACCTCCCTCCACTCTTGGCATAGCGTAACGATGTAACCAACTGACCAACCAACCCAAAGAAAAAGACGATTTTGAAAGGGGAAAAGCAAATGGGAAAGGTTAACCATTTGAATCCGGTTCTCTCTTCTTCTAATAAAAAAATGATTGAACCACAAAAAAGGAAAGTTCGTTCGGATAAGCTTCATGACATAAAAATCCCCGTGGACGAACCCATGGACATGATATTTAGGCGGGAATCCCGACGATACTGGAATGGCTCTAAAACAGCCTTGGGCACTGAAATACTATTGTTTGGACTTGAACAGGTGCTCGTATACCCTGACGTCACCTATTCAGACCAGCCTTACACGGTTCATTGCAAAGTAGATCATGAAACTTATCAAAAGATAGGCGATTATGCGGCCGTTTGGAAATGTAGCGTTCGAAAAGCAGCTCATCGAATATTTGTAGAAGCATATAAAAAAAGCACAACTAGGGGGCGTAACCGATGGGGAAATATAGCCAAGCCAATCTTATAGATGAAGAACTATCTTTGATCGGATCATCAAACTTTATCGGAAAGCTTCTCCACAAGGTAAATAAATCTTCAACCATCTTACTGAGCATAGACGTCCCCTTGAATCTTTTTCTAAGAGCAGAAGTTTTCTGTGAAGATATTCAAGACCTATCAGACCTGCATTTCGAACAAAACGACTTGATGAATCTTTTATATAATGACTTCTTACTTTTTGCGAAAAAGAATCCGGACTCAATGGCCATATTCCGATTGCTCACCTCATTGGATCAGTATGCTGGTAAAGATTCAAGACTTGAAAAGTATGGGGAATCTGCTTTTAAATTAATCCATAAAGAAAAGAACCAAGAAATGAAAACATTGAATTTACGCATGAGAAGGAAATTCGCCTTACGTGGAGAGGTGTTGCTAGCCGATATGGAGGAAGTTCAGCCTGAACATGGCTACACACTAGAAAAAGTATTTGAGCTTCTTTATATAGACTTTATTGATAAATTTCGAAAAGGTAATCATGCGGGTGTCGTAGAAAATATCCTGCGCCTGCTTGATGACGAAATCGAATAGAATATACGAAACGCTAAGGAACACATTTGAAGGGGAAAGTCAATTTACCTCAGGCTAAATCTCAAAATATGAACCTATGCATTCACAATACTATTTGCATAAATAATGAGCTTGTAGAAGTTTCTCCAAGCTCATTACCTAACTTTTCGTTGTTCAACTATCGCTACCCTTCGTTAACCAACAACTTCTCTTCTCTTCTATTGCATACCATCAACGGACTATTCATCCAAAAATATTTTCATCAATACTTACTCCAAAGTAATCGGATATCGAATTGGCTTACTAAACAGGGGGACAAGTCCTATCTATTTTTAGTATTTGTAGTAACATTTGACCTGGACGCTGGATAGTTACTTTTTTCTGACTGTAACAATCACAGTTTTTGTCTGATATGTAACATTAGCCCTTTGAGGGAATATTATATTTCGAGCAAGGCAACTTAGTCACCAATAGCACTTCCACCAGCAATCCTTGCTCTCTGCTTCATTTCAATCACAAAAATTTAAATGTCCTCAATCTTTTTTGGTATAAACGTTCTTTTGCTTCTTGAAATAACTGATCATTCATACCCCCTTCAATATTTATGTCTGTTCAACTAGGATGCCTTTATCTTTAATTACTGAGAAGATGCTCCGCATGATATGTTAGGAAAATCTTCAAAAAAAAATAAGCATCGTTTAGATGCTTCAGAGTGTAGACAAACCCCTTTTCCCAAAGAATTGTTGGAGAAAAAGGGGTTTTTTTATCTTTTAATTAGCATATTTAGTTGTAAATTTGAAAGAAGGACACAATATATTGTTGCTAAACTTTTTATAAAAAACAGCTGTCGACTTTGTCGACAGCCTGTAGCATCGTTTAGATGCTTATTTTTCATTTAACCACTCTTTCATTTTTTCTAAACTGACTGTATACGGACGTTTAATTAGATTCCTTTCATACCGGGACAAGGTACTATGGGAGATTCCCATTTCCTTAGCTGCCTCTAAAATGCTTAATCCCCGATCCGTTCTTTCCTTATTTATCGTTTCAGGAGAAACCTGCTTTTCTTCAACCATCTCCCTGGTTGCACCAGTCTCCCTGTCCGTCATACCCTTCAACATCGTTAGAAAATTCTCTGTGTCATAGTCCTGATCCTCAATCAATAATAAGTCCTGGTCATCTCCCATTCCCGTGATTTCAGTAGGTGGGATGATTTGGACACGTGCCTTCAACCAGGTGTTTGCGAACCAATTTCTCTCCTGCTCAATTTGCTTCTCAAGGGTTTTTTCCTTATAGCTCCACCCTTTAATGATTCCATCCTGCTGCAGGGTGTCCAATATTTCTTCAAATTGTTCTCTAATCCTTGAACCATATCGAGGATTCACATCCAAATCCATGACTTTTAAAAGCCCTTTGTCTCCCCCAATATGATAAGCTCTGAGATAGTCTGCACTCTTCTGGCGAATCCTCCACTGCCAGGACAGGTACCTGGATAACCGTTTATGGTACTTTTGCTTAATTGGATGGTATTCTAGAGTCTTTAATGCAAGCAGCCCACTGCTCCTTTGGGAACCGTACAAGAAGTTGGCAAGCAATTCCCCTGGACGAATGCTGCATTCATAAATACCAATCGGGTTATCCCCCCGATAGGCTACCGTTACGCTATCCACCAAAAACAAGGGATTAAACTGCACTTGTCCAATTTCTTCAAAATCTCCCTGATCCTCATTGATGAACCTCAAATTCTCTTTTTCAATTCTAATCCATATCGTTGTGAGAGCAGCCAACCTTTTCATGATATCATCACGTTCTTTTTTTCGATAAGACATTTGATAGCCGTCTAAATCTTCCTTCCGACCTTGCAATCTCCTTAGATTCAAAGCATCATCCGTATGGAAATGAATCATTTGGTCCTTATGAGTAGCCTGTTGCATCCAAAGAATCGAGACAATATCAAAAATATCTGCGGTTAAGTCATCCATCGACGTGATGGCTTGAGAGGTGAGATTTTTCCATTGTTCGATGGCTACATTTGATTTCATCATCAGATAATCATTTTCTGCCCTCACTTGGGCCGTCGCTTCTAAAGCCCTCTCCGCAATCCTTGCAGTAGGAATCTCGGTCGCAATGTCGAATTCATTTTTACTTATGGTCTCCCTTAATTTATGAAATAATAAGGCCGAACCGGACTCGGCAAAATTTTGATTCAACAAGGCATTTATCACTTCCCTGTTGTTAGACTTTGGGGAAGGTGCTGAATTCTCTTCTCCTATAATCTGTATGTATGGAAGGACAAAATTCCTAATTTCTTCTATGTAATCATCAACCCATTGTTCCATATCCTCGAATTTCAATCCATAATCTTTCACCAAGCTATCCAAAATCACAAAAAATGCTTTTAATGTTTGGCTAGGCTGGTAATCATCTTGACCTGACATAAGATGGTTGATATCCATATTCCAATCGACAAAGAGTTGAGGATAATCTGGAAAAATCGTTTTCATGACATTCAAAAATTTCGTTTGCAGGGGTTGTAACATTATTCTTTAACCCGCCCTTCTTTTGTCGACTCTATGTCCTCAAATGAGTACTGTTGGATGTAATCTTGAAAAACAACGGTTTCCAAAATACCCAAATCGTGCAGAAAGCTAACGGACTCAAAAGAAAGGAACTGAACGATCGGATTTTTTTCTAGGATGGCATTTTTCAACTGTTGGATGTCCTTTTCCTGATAAAGGATATAATTTCCCATCTGTTCTTTGATGTCGTTAGGGGAATAGATAGTATCTTTGAAGGGTTGATTATGCATACATTCATAGACCATCTCATCTTTTATATAATAAGTCCTGACACCAAAATCTTTCCCAACCTTATAAAATTCGATTTGTTTTCGAAACCATATGGGACCACTGTATAATTGGACCACTGGTTTAGGAAGCACGCCACGCAGCTGATAGGTGGAAACCTTTCTCCGATCCCATCCGAGAATTTCCCCCACCTCTTTAACTCCTACTAAAAAATCCATATGTGTTCCCCTTCTAATCTAGTAATATGGTAATTATGAGTGAGCATTGTTGCTTTTGTCAACACACGGTTTAAACGTGCAACTTTTTTAATTTTGACGTTTCCTTTCACAATGTGCACATAACACTTCTTCTCTGTTCACTTGCGATATATTCTCCTTTTTTCTTTATTTCCTTTATTTACTCATCTTCGGATACTTCGTTTTCGTCTCAATATGACTTGTGCTATAGCCGTAGGTAAAACCAAGGGTGCATTTTCATGATCTAATGACTTTCTTGAATAATCATTCAAACTTTTAAAAAGGTTGCATCAGCAACCACTATGCAGGGTCGATGCCTGCTTTAATCAAGAAAAACGGAAGTTTTTTTAGTATGGTTTTGGGGTTCTTGGTTGTTATTTTCCCTTTTGACTTGCGAAGCGCATCTGTTCGCCAAAGGGGGATGTTTTTTCCCTTTGGCAAGTGGAACGAAAAACACACATAGACAATCGGTCCAGGGCGAAAAAATTGCAACTTATCTTTTATTTGACGTTTGCTCTCACAATGTGCACATTCCTTTTAATATAAATCTTCTTTTTAAATATAGGTTCTTTACCAAAAGCCTTGCATAAAGTAATCTCCTTCAGGTCAAATAAAAAGGGAAATGACGTTTCCTTTCACACGTTTTTGTGCAAGTTTTACGATTTTAGTTCGATTATAAATGGCTTTTTTTTATAAATCGTTGATATACCAGTGATTATCTTAACCCTCTTAATGATTAAAGAATGACGTTTCCTTTCACAATACGCACACCATTATATGGGATTGCAACTTTTCCTTCATTGGACGTTTGCTCTCACAATGTGCACTATGATAAGGGTATGCAAGTTTATCTTCCGTTAACAACATCCCCTAAGATAGATACCTTCTTGCACATCTCACTCATCCATAATAAGCTGTGCAACTTTTTCTTGTTTGACGTTTCCTTTCACAATGTGCACAATTCCCTGTTTTTGATTTGAGATTTTTTAAAACATTTTGATCAAACAACCTTTTACACCCCTAAATCTCCAACAAAATTTCAGCAAAAATTAGGAGTCCTCACAAAATAGTACCTAAACTTATCTCTTTTTGTTCTAAAATGAAGAAAAATGACGTTTGCTCTCACACAAACTTGCACACATTTCTGTGCAAGTTTTTTTATTCTTGGCCATTTATGGATGGGCAATCTTATGAAAATATTGATATATCAACGTTTATCCTAATTTGCTTATCTATCAATTCATGACGTTTCCTTTCACAATATGCACAAACCGTGTGAAAAAATGACGTTTCCTTTCACACAAAAATATTTTGAGTTTTTTTCAATCCCTTGCCCCCCAAGGGATGAGCACACGTTGTGCAACTTTGAAAATCCCTTAATAAAGGACAGCATTTCCTGTTTTTCCATTCTGCTATAATTCAAACTAGAAAAATAGACGAGAGGAGGGCCTAAAATGAAAGAATCCAGAATAAGAATCGATGGTTTTAGAATGCATCACGCCATCTTAAAAGAATTCCATTTTCTTCGTGATCAGTCATTTGAGCGCCCTCCTGCCTCTGCCTATGTCGTATATATGACCATGTTAAACCAATTACAAGTAGAACAAAACCAACGAGGCATGCTTAAGGAATATAATCTTTCTTACTGGGCAAAGAAACTTGGAATTTCTTATTCTACCCTTTGGGGAGGAAAAAAGTTTTTAGAAGATCATCATTTTGTAAAAGAGGAAATCCACGAAGGGTTACCTGTTATGGTGTTAAAAGATGTTGATAAGTATAATACACCTGAACTTAATGGTGTATCTCTCAACTACCTAATCATACCGCACGCCCTTTTTGAAACGAATATATTAGCAGAATTCGTACGGACCTCGAACCCGGAAGGTATCGAACTTCTCTTATCCTTACTTAACCAATTCCGGACTGGTCTGTCTTTCAGCAAGACAGGTGAAATGGAAAAAATAAAACAAGAACGGACAATGAAGACACTTAAACTTCAACTAAACAAAAATGCAAAAGGGGTTCGTAAAACTTTAAGCGTTTTAGAAGCTCTTTTTTCCATCGAATTCACAGGGATAGAGGTTCGTGGCAAGCAAATATGGATTAAAAAAGCCTCCTTTTCCTTGAAGCGGGAATGTGTGGAAGAAAACACGGATGAATTCAATGTCAACTCACTCATGGCAAAACTATCAAAAGAGCTCACCTACTTCTTTGATGGACATCAAATTAAATTTAAACCAAGAGACCAAATCGATGTCATGATTTCCTTTAAGCAGGAAGTAATGAATAAACTGAACTATCTTATGGATGAGGACTATGAAAGCTTCACCATACGTGATCGATTCATGAAAAACTTCTTTTTACAAACAATGGATCAGATAGGAATTCATATACATACAGAAAAACAACGAAAAGGTTCTTTCCATTTCTATTCGATTGGCGCCTTTTTCAGAATGGCCTTTAGAAAGTATCTTCCTGGGGCCTTAAAAAAGATTCCTTATGAATTAATCCATGAAGCCAAAATCAGAGAATACACCAAAACCGGCCAAGCACCAGAGCTACACGGTGTAATTTAATAGCTTAATCCAGCCTTGTGAAAAAATAAGACATTCACAGGGCTATTCGAATATACTCAAAAAAAAACATTGAAGTATTCCCTTATAACAAAAGTCTTTCCTTCCCTCTTCTGTCACGGTTTCTGGCAGATTTTCTGAGAAGGATTTTTTTTTACGTCTAATAGTTTCCGAATATAGACTTGTGTAATAGTGGATATTAAAAATACCATCCTGTGAATATGTAAATAGTTAAAAAAAAGCCCTGTGTATATGTGACTTCTTTTACATTCTATATGTGGGAAAGTGGAAACTCTGTTAAAACGACTCTTAGAAATGGCTAGAACCCTTGTCCCTCAAGGGATATACCTAACAATAGAAAAATGCCTATTACTTTTGTTTCTTTTATTAAATCTGTTTTCTCTTATTAAATATGCCTTTTTATTAAATTTGTTTATTTACGAAATAAATCACTTCAAACAGAATTTAGAATAATAGATTTTAAGAATAATGTACTCGCAGTAAAACAATGTGCCTTTCAAAAATTACAAATTTGAAAACTAATGAAATATTAATCAACCACATTAGTTAGATTAAGGTTCATTTTTTATAAATTTTATACAATCAACAGAAGAAACCTCCAATTAGTTGGGGCGGGCTTAAAACGGCAGCTATGAAAATTCAGCAAATGAGCAGCATTCTATAAAACCTTTCAGGAAATCGCTTTTCACCAAAAATTCTGCAAGTAATACCTTAAAAAAGAAAATACTTTGTAAAAAAATTAGACCACCCAAGACGGTGGCCTAAACTTATATCTATTTCCTGCACGTATTTAATTAAGGGGCAAGGCCCCTTTCCCCTTTTACTTGCTATAAAGCTCTAGAGAGCTCATTGAGAGGCTATAGACCACATTGATCTTCATAAAGCAAAAGGACACTCTTATTCCTAATTTGAATCTACAAAATGAAATGTTAAATATCCATCTTCCAGAAAGCGTACTACATATAAAGGTTTGGGAGGTTCCAATTTCCAACCTTATCCCATAGACCAAAAATAAATAAAAAAGAAACATTAATCTTCCATAGTTTGTTCTAATACTTCCCTTTCATTGGTAAGAAGTGCTGTTTCAGATTTTAACCTTTTTTCTAAAGCAAGTGATTCTTCTTCCATTTGACTAATCTTCTGCCTTATTGCATTAATTTCTTCAATGAGTTCCACTTCTATATGGTCAGCTTTGATATCCCTTTCATCCACTAGTATGTCAGATTCTATATTCAGAGTATCTTCTGTACTTTTTTTTGCAAAGAAAGAGAAAAAGCCTGTATTTTTCTTTTGCTCCAAACTTTTTCGTAACACATTCGCTGCTTGTCGATCCATTTTTCGATTTAACCGATGATTTTTAATCTTTTCTTCTATAACTTCAATTTGTCTTTGTCTATCAGCTATTCCAGTTCTCCTTCTCAGCAACTCCACTTCAATTAGATTGATTGTGTTTTGTAGCGTGAAGGTTCTCATCATTACATTCTGCCTTCTATCAAATTCCGAGAATAATTGATCTAAGGTATCCTCATTATATTTACTCCCTTTTGCTTTTCCGCCATTTTGTTGAGGAATCGACTTTAGCGATAACTTAACTTGAATATCGGAAATCGTTTCTCCCCTCTCAATTGACAGTAAAGTCATATGGATTTTAAAAACAGTGAGAAATGGCAATCGCTTCTTTCTACCTTCAACATAAATCTCTAAATATCCCTCTAGCATCCTAACGTAATACCTTAACGTCGAATTAGCGATATTAAAGATCTTATCGGAACAATCGGTGGTTGAATACATAGCATTCGGATCCAACTCTAGTATATCTTCTTTAAATAGTTTGGCACTGTATTCCTTATCAAGCACCAACGAAGTGAATAAAGCATCGTCACGAAGTGCTTCTGTAATGAAATCCTTATTTGCCTGGACTCTGTTTGTCACGATAACCCTCCTCTTAACGCTAGTTTAACTATAGCTTATTTTTATATACCTATCGCTAAGCGTCAATTTATCTGTATCTATAGTTTACCTACTAGATAAAGACTAATCAACTAGGTTTGTTTGCTTTACTAGAAATAATGAACGAATTCGACCAATTTAAATCTAGTCTAGATTAATCTGGAAGTGTAATAATAACCAATCTAGTCTAATCTAGTTTAAATTTTTATTGAGCTTTTTCTACATTTCGTGCGTTAAATGACCGATAACATTAATTTAGCGGTAGAATGCAACAATATAAAATTATTAGCGTTAATTTGTGGATGGTTATCTCATTAATAAACTAATCTAATCTAGTTTATTTTGGTTTATATGGAGTGAATTCGCCTACAGTCCCCAACGTTAAATGACCGATAACGTCAAATCACCGTCAAATATATAGTTAAAACGAATCGATTGTTCACAAAGGTGTGTGTTAAACGGCGGGATATCGCTAGTTTAACGATATTAAATCAGCGTTAGGATATCGTTAACGTCAATTTAGCGCTAGTTTTTCATTGACTTTAACAGGGAATCTCTATATATTGGATAGTAAGTAGACTAAACTAGATTAGTCCGAAGGAGGAAGACCATGACAAAACTTGATTTTTTATTTAAAGAGGATTATTTAATTGCAGGAGTGGATAGCGGTAACATTTCTAATAAAATTACGTATATCGATCAAAATGGAAATGTTGTTTCATTAAATATCGCGAGTATTATCGGGGAAAACGCGGAAACGACTGCCGAAGATATGCCAGATGAAAGCGCAGATAAATCTTTTCCAGATGATATGATTCTTCATTTACATATTAAAAGTAAAGCCTTACCAAAGAATCGAACAAATGCCTATTATACAGTAGGGGAATATGCTCAAATTTCAACGAATGACAAAAATAATTTAAGAGAAACCAGCAGTGATGCAAGAGATAAATTAGGGAATGAAATCCATGTTGTTACAACTTTAACGGGATTAGCCTTAGCTGCTTGGAAATCGGGTAAGACCAATAAGGTAGACGTTCCATTGAGTTTTGGACTTCCAATAGAAGAGGCCAAACAGGCGTCTTCCGAAAAAATCAACTTATATATGGGTGAGCATGAAATTACAGCAATAAAAGGGCCTTATAAAGGCAAGACCATAACAATTAACATTACGGATGTTCAGCTTAATGTGGAAGGCGTAACGAGCTACTTAGCATTGGCCTTTGATTTAGTGGATGGGGAAGTGGTGGAAACTGAATTTTCATCACAAATCCATGATGAGTTTGCCATAGCTGATTTGGGAGCTGGAACATTGGATTTAGCTCTTTATGATGAAAATGGTTTAAATTCAACTAAATCTACAAACCATCTGATAGGTACAAATAAATATATTGATTTAATCATGAAAGAAGCAGCTGAACTAAAGGAATTCGACAGCATAAGGGCTCGTTTTGAAAGGGTGAATAAAACTCCTAAGATTTCGTTTACACGTGAAGAATTCATGAGGAAGTTCATCAAGCCGGAAATCGATAAAATGGTTAAAAAACCTAAATATTCTCCTGTCTTTAAAGCGACATGGCAGTCCAAAACAGCAGATATCACCAAGATAGTAGAAAAATATACAAAACAATATGCCGAAGAAGTGAAGGATAAAGTCATCCGGTATTTTGTTGATACAAACGTTGGGCAAATGATTATCGTCGGGGGAGGGCTTCTCTTCGCTTATCAATACCTAGCGGAACTTATAGATGAAGATTGTTTATTTCCTCCGAATATCGATCAAGCCAGTTTCTTTACAAGTAAGGCATATCTCTTGAAAAATATTATTGCTGAAATTGAAAAGCAATCAATTGAAGCATAAAAATTCAAGAGTAGGAGCAGCATCTTCTTTTAGTTGTGATACAAGGTGGTGGTAACGTTGTCCAATAGAAAAATCATTCCAGGTAGGGGAATTCAATATACCCCAAAAACCTCGATAAAATGGGCTAATGAATTTAATGAGTTGGTAGACAGCTTTAAAAGCAGAAATGAACTTATTAGCGCGCTTATTGAAGATGGATTAAAGGTTCGGAATGGATCTTATAAAGAACAAGGTATTTACCTTCCACTAGATACCTTTGCGAATGATCAATTAGCACTTTTGAAAACGGAGGAAGGGCAAAGGATTCTTTATAATATCGTTTCTTTAATTGTAGGGAATCCCGAAGGGGCGGCGCTTGCCCAGCAAATGGTGCAGCCGGTATCCCAGAAAAGTAAGCCAGCTTCCTCACCAATCGTTCCATCTGAAGCGCCTGTCAATCATGAAGAAAATGCTAAGGAAGGTAAGGGTCAATCAAACGAAGCCCTTTCTAAACTATTGAAGTTGGGGAAGATGACCAATTTAAAGGGATAAAACACTTTTAAAAATAGAGCTCAGATATATGTAAGAGGCTGATTCAAAAGGTCGTTGAATAACGACTAATTTGAATCAGTCTCTTTTTTGTTAATTTTACACTCAAATCAAATGGAAAGAGCCCTTTTTAACTGGAAATTTTATATATAGGGGGTTCCGTCGAGTGGCTGGATCTTTTTACAAAGTTCTCAAAGCAGGTCGTACATTTTATATTCGAAGGTTTTGTAAAAATTTGTATTACAGTAACACTGGATAATGTAAGCGTTTTCTTTTATAATAAAAACAGGCGATGGTATCTTGGCGTAGCAGGGCCAATACATTTATAAAAATGATGATTCATTAAAAAATTACTATTTCTAAACAGAAAATGTAATGAACTTCAAATTGGTGTGTGCTTAAGGTTCTGGATGATATTAAGATAAAGTAAAGGGGAGGAAAAGATGGAAGAAGAAAATAAAACCCCATTTGTCAATTTTATTCAGGAAGATCGATTTGAACTAAACTCCTACCTTAATTATTTATTTAACCAATTTAATGAATATGTTCCAAAGCATATGGAAGATGTTAAGATGATGGAACAATAACGATAATATAACAACAAAAATACGCGGCTGTATTATTCCTTGAGAATAATGCAGCCGCGTATTTTTGTTTTCTTTCTTCTTAAAAGAAGGTTTTTACCGTTATGAACTTAAAAAACTTAATTAAATCAGAATCTAGCGGTTGATCTAGCCAGAAAAGAATAGATCAAGGATTAGTAAAAAGGATAATAACAAGACTAAAGTCTCTAGAATACTAACCAGAAAAGTTAGGGTTATATGACTACGAATCCCATCAATAGGTTCATTTTTTGTATTTTTTTGGCTGATTTAATCAATAAAAGGAATATCGCTGGTAAAATACAAGCAAGAGAGACGTCAGAGGTATTGCCATAGCATCCTTTTTAGTGGAGAGGGAAAATTGTTTGTGTATGAGATACAGATGAACTCTAAGTTGTTGCATTCTGTAATATCATTTCGACCCAGTAAGGAGATGATCTTGTTATGAGAAATGATTCGATTGAAAGATCGGTCAATGATTCCATGCTTACGATTGCTGACTCTATTCTACAAATGATTGAACAGTCTAAACAAAAAAGTTTAAATAAGACAAGTCTCATGAACCAGGAAAAGAAGAGTTTGAAACAAGATTCCACTTCTTGGTCAACCGAAGAGAAGACAGAGGCTGAGTATGAGCTATATTACGCCATGATAAAGGAACATCACCCTCAGTTATTTGAAATAAAAGGGAATTACATTGAAACATTCCCAGTCGATAAGAAAAAAAGTGTTTTCCTCATCCTGAAGGATAAAGATGCGTACTTCGGGGTCTATAAACAAGAATTTAAGGAAGCGCACATCGTCACACCAGTATTTCCAACCAAAGAGGATTTGCTTCAAAATACACTCGGAACCTCCCAATTTGAAAAGTTTAGAATGCACTCATTCTTCATTGTGGATGATGGAAAAGCATTCTCCCTCCATGACAATAAACAACTTCGGCTAAATTTAGCAAAATCTTATAAAACCCTAACAACTTATGAAAATATCGAACAAGCACGCACCTTTGTTGTAAAAGAGGAACTTAAAAATGATCCTAAACTTAGAAAACAATCTCTTCGTAGGGCTTTAGAAGAGCATTTTATTCCTTCAGATCTTTTAGGAAAGACTGTTACAATCCAAAATATTTCAAATGATGGTCAAGGGACAAGGCTATCATTAGTAGAGAATCAAAAAGAACGAGACGTCTGGTTGCCTGACATTGCAGAAAAATGGATGGAAAGAGTAAGAGATAACCCAGGAATGAAAGTATTGTTTGATGAAGTTATCATGGATAGTCGTTCTATTGCAGAAGGTTTCCTTGCGTTTTATGGCATGGAAATAAATAAAGAAAGCCAAGCGAAACAACATGATTTTGAGGTGATTTCAAATCAAGTTGGCTCGTATATTGGGAAATTGAGTGGCAATGGAAAAGTGAAAAAAGTTTCCCCTTACTTCTCTGAGAAAGAGGCCGAGAAACAGTTGGGAAATTTAAATAATCACATTCAACTAGAAAAGCGGAAAGAAATACAGGTACAAGAGGTGGAAACCGATATTCAATTCAAAGAAATTAGGGAAAACGACTAAGGAGGAAACATATGATTTCGTTAAAAAAATTACAACTCTTACTGATGTTTGCTGCAATTCTTTTACTTTTACATATCGCCCCAGAGCAAGCATCTGCAGCAGCCAATGTATCAGCAAAAATCAAAGAGGGACTGAAACAAGTTCAAACATTGTTAACGGGGCTTGTTGTTACAGTAGGCATCTGCGTATCCATATGGATCATCATTAAAAAATTACCAGGCGTGGATGATCCTCATACCAAAAACGAAATGTTTCGTGGAGTAGGAATGGCTTTGGCAGGGGTAGGGTTAGCAGCCGCAATTGTATGGCTTGTTCCGTGGATGTACGCGTTATTCGCTTAATTGAGGTGAACTAGATGACGGAAAAAGAAGAGCTTAGAGCGGCTCTCAAAGAGTTACTTGGAAAAAAAGACAGTCGCAAGGGGAAAACGTTTGTTTTCCCTGATAATGTCGATCGATCATATAACATTGTTAAAGGCTTATCATTAAGGAATTTCTTTAGATATATATTACCGGCGGTCGTTATTTCCGCCATTATCTTGTTCATTCCCCCTTATTCATTGGGATTTATGATGGTTAAATTGTTCTTTATGGCCCTTTTGCTGTTAGGCTCCTTAACCTTTGCTGTTTTACGTCCCATATCTGCTCGGCCAAATATCACATATAGTAGCTATTTAAAACGAATTATTGATTACAACAATAGACAGAAGATGTTCTTTATGAAATCGAATAAAAGGGATGATTTCCGTGGTTAATCATAATAAGAAAATGGATAGAGAAGAATTTGACTATGAAGTAGAAACCCTTATAAAAAAGGGAAAATCGACAATTCAAGACATAAGTATTATAGAAGGGATATACAAAGACTATGTCCTTTTGAAAAATGGTTATCTGACGTCCATCCTGCAAGTGAGTGGTATCAACCTAGATTTGTTGGCGGAGTATGAACAGAATCGTTTATTTGAAGATTACGGTTCATTCTTAATGAGTCAAGTCCATGATCAATTACAAACCATATCGATGACGGTTCCAGTGGATTTCCGTTCCTATAACTTAGGTTGGAAAAAACGCTATTTGCATGAACTGGAGAATAAGGATAACCCAGGTAATGAATACAAGCGAACCCTAATCACATCTTACATCGATCACTTCCAAGGGATAAGGATGAAGGATGAAATGTCGACAAAACAACATTTTGTTGTCATTAGGGAGAAAATGAATAAACGTACGTTCCAAGATTTAGAACGTACTGAAACTATTCTAACAAAAAAGGTGGAGGAAATGACAAACTCCCTGCGATCCACTTTTGAATCGTACGATATAACGATTAGAAAATTGTCTGAGAAAAATACGTTATCGTTGCTATACAGATCCTTTGATTTTGAAATGTCAAAACTATACGGATAACCGGTTCGGAAAGGAGTAAGTCAAATGCCTTTTTCTTTAGCTACTTTATTTTCTTTAATAAAACGTGAAAATAAGCAGGACGAACAGGTGAAACAAAGTCCCGAAGACATTTTACATGGGATGTTAGAGACCGAAGAACTTAATTCCATTTATCCTTTTGTCTGGAAGGAAAATAAGAATTATATCGAAAGTGGTGGCAACTTTATTAAGGTGCTGGCTGTCGTTGCTTATCCTAAAGAACAAAAAGGGAACTGGCTATCGGATCTGAAGCGATTAAAAGGAAACATATCCTTTGTCCAGTACCTAGAACCGTCCAATTCAGAAGGCATGATCAGCTATTACAATGACTCTATTAAAAATAAAGATGCGGAACTATTAAAAACAAGAGATCCAGCCACTCGCATCAGGTTGCAATCCGAACTGGACAGCGCAAAATATCAACTAAATCAGGTATTATCAAACCGTTCTACCTTTATGTATCTGTATACATACATCTTCATTCAAGCTGCATCCTTAGAAGATCTGAAGACCTTAGAAGACAATGTCCAGAGGATTTTAACGAAACTAAGAATGAAAGCTCTAAACCCTCATTACGCAACACCGATGGCATTCTGGTCGGCCCTGCCTTTAGGGGATAATCAATTAAAGGATTATACCTATCAGATGTGCAACAGTGAAGCGGCCTCTTCTTTCTTTCCGTTCGATGATTCAGAGATTTGCTATTTATCCCCGACGGCTCAGGTGGAAGGGATCAATAAGACAACCAATTCGTTGGTTGCGATAGACTATTTGGATACACAACGTACATTAAATCAAAATATGGTGGTCATTGGGACATCAGGTGTTGGAAAATCTACCTTTATGGTTCAAAAGATTCTTCGCTGCTACGCCATGGGAATCAAGATATATATCATTGATCCAGAAAATGAGTACTCGCATATTGTGAAAATCCTTGGAGGTGAAGTTGTTCATCTCAGTAGTAATAGTTCAACGAAAATCAACCCTTTGGAGATATTCTCCACAGAAATTACGGACACCGAAGATTTTAATGATGATTCGGAATTCATAAGGGACCTTGTTAAACAAAAGGTTCAACGTCTTAAGGCCTTTTTCAAAGTTTTAAAAGCTGACTTATCCCAAGTTGAATCTAGTATTTTAGATAAGACACTGATCAACCTTTACAATCGTTTTTCCATTAATGAAGAGAGCAATTTTACAAGTTTAATGGCAAAGGACTTCCCAATACTCGAGGACTTTTATGACGATTTAGGTACATTGAAGACAAATGATTTAGAACGCTATGAAAAAATACAGGATTTTTATTTTATCCTGGAAAGTTATGTTCATGGATCTAACTCGTTATTCAATGGCCATACGAACGTGAATATCAATAACTCTCTATTCTCTTTTAATCTAAAATCCCTACAAAATGAAGTGGATGTGCAGGCTGCTTGTTACTTTAATATCTTTGGTTTCCTATGGGATGAAGTGACGAAAACAAAAGAGGAATTGGTGTACCTATTTATTGATGAATTCCACTTCTTATCAAAGAACCCGGATTCGATGAGATTCTTTTATCAAGCTTATAAGCGATTTAGGAAGTATAATGCCGGCGCTATCGCAGGCACGCAACAAATAATCGATGTGCTGGATACCGAGGATAACCTAGGGGCAGCTATGATTGAAAATAGTCATACAAAAATATTTTTTGGTCTGGACAATAAGGGTGTTGAAGATGTGGTTAAAAAAATTAATCTATCATTCTCTGATGAAGAGATTTCCTTATTAAGAGCGAAGCGTCAGGGAGAGGCATTAATTGTATACGGGTCTCAACGTGCATTTATTCGTGTTGAGCTCACGCAAGAAGAACTACGTCTTTGGAATAAAAAACGGTACCTTGAAAAATATGGTTTAGATCCTGATCAAATCCCTGATTATGAGGGAAGGAATGAAATGACTCCCATTGAAAAAGAAGAAGTTCGAAATTTTGTTCTGTAAAGGGGGAGACAACAGTGAAAATCCAATTATTTGAACTTGGAACGTTATTCATCCTTAAAAATAGGCACTATCGTTTAGAAATTGCGACAAATAAGGTGTTGGCTGAACGGGTAGAGGACCTTACAGAACTTCAGGAAGAACATCCGTATTTCTTTACACTGAAAGATATACAAAAAGAAAACGATCGCTTGATTCTTGATTATGAAATGGATGAAGGTTATCAACCTCTACAAATAGCAAAATCATATTCAACCGTATTACGGCTTGCTTTATTAAATCAGTTGCTAGAATTGAATCCTTTACACAATTTTAAGGGGAAAGTGCTTATCCACCCAAGAAACATTTTCTTTAAAGATATGAAAAAACTAAAGTTTCTATACAGAAGCAATCAATGGTTGCCCTTTGAAGGCCATATTGAAAAACTAGAACAATACAAAATTCTAACCCTATCTATGTTTTCCCGTTTTTCCTATGAAAAGTATAAACGGGAAAAAGAAAATCTGCTTAAAAAGGAAAAAGATGAATTTTTCTTCCGGATTGAAAATGCTGGCTCCGTTGAGGATTTGAAAGAGCTGATTGCGAGTAAACTTCAGGAGGAGGAAACGCTGCATTTTTTCGGATTAGAAGCGGAAAAACAAAAAATCAAAAAGCAAAAAAGGATCCTGACAGGAATTTCTATCGGGATCTCTGCTGCATTCTTTACTTTGGCTCTTTTTCTTCAACAAATGGCAGTCAAGGAAGCTGAAACGGTTTATGCAACGGAACTTGAAAAAGCTGAACAAAAATCAACATTTTATAAACTATTAAGTGAAGACAAATATGATGATGCCCTTTCCTTGTTGAAGAAAACGGGTGGTTCAAAAAAAGAGTTTGCGAATCTTTACTTTGAAAAAGGTGAATATCAAAAGGCAATAGAGGCAGACGATAACTTGATAAAGCCTAGTGTGGAAGCCTTATATAAAGCGAATAAAAAGGAAGAAATACTAGGATTGGAAGCCGAAAGTGACTATCTGGACATCGAAAAGAAAATAGTAAGCTATGATTACAGTGTTTTGTTATCGATGCAGGCATTTACAAAGGATGAGGACCAACAACTTCGGATCGGACAAGCCTTTGCTGAACACGGGGATCTAACAGATGCCAACGATCTCAATAAGAGGTTAAAAAACAAAGAATTAACGGTTACGATCAGAAAAAAGGAATTGCAAAACCAAGTGGCTCAATTAGAACAACAAATAAAGAATCTCAAGAAAAAGAAAGACGGGAAATCAAAAGATATTAAGGAACAGCTTGATCCAAAGAATAAGGAGCTCACAACATATAAAACGGAACTTGATAAACTTGATAAGAAATTGGGTTTTAATTAAGTGTCCGCAACAGTTGCTGTGAAGGGAACCGTTTTTGTCGTCCGGTACTGGAAGGAAATTACGATAGGCGTCGTATTTTCCTTAATATTAATGGCGGGCTTATTACTCGGAACTCAATCTCAAGAGGAGCCAAAGGGATATATTAACTCGCCATTTGGAACGGCTAATGTTCCACCTCATATTGAACAATGGAAGGGCCTGCTTCAAGAATATACGACGAAGTACGGAATACCGGAATACACAGATTTTCTACTGGCGCTCATGTATCAGGAATTAGGAAACTCGCAAACCTTGGATATTATGCAAAGTTCTGAATCTGTCGGGTTACCGCCAAACGCCATTCAAAACCCGATAATGTCCGTGAATTTAGGGGTTCAACATTTTAAATCGGTGTTAGAGGATGGACAAAAGAACGGGGTGGATTTTCCGGCTATTGTTCAGTCATACAATTTTGGTTCTGGTTACCTGAGTTTTATTTCTTCAAACGGAAAAAAACATTCCGTTGAATTAGCCCAACAATTCTCATTGGACCAAACTGAAAAACAAGGATGGAGTTGTTCGGATTGGAGGGCACCTTACTGCTATGGAGACTATACGTATGTGGAGAAAGTGATGGGAAATCTAATGCCGACGGGAATTGTTGTCGGGAGTGAAGATGTTTCCCCATTTGGGGAACAAGCATTTAATGCGATTATCACAGAAGCGAATAAATATGTAGGCTGGCCATATGTATGGGGAGGTTCAGATCCCCATAGAGGATTTGATTGTTCGGGATTTACACAATGGATATTTGCTAAAGTGGGGATAAAGCTACCACGAACTGCTCAAGAACAATATGATGTGTCGTCGAAAATCCCGCCATCTGAAGCAAGACCAGGTGATTTTATCTATTTTACTGGAACTTATGAGACCAACAAATATATCACACATGTCGGGATTTACATAGGAGATGGCAAAATGTTTGATTCTAACGGTTCGGGTATTGGAATCCATGACATACATTCGTCTTACTGGAAATCTCATTTAGCTGGTTTTGGTAGAGTGTCCCATTAGGAGGAAAACACCATGAATAAATTTTTCGCTACGTTGTTAGGACTATCCATCCTAGCGAATATGATTTTAGGATTTATGTATGTTGGTCAAAAGACCATGATGACTCAAGCAGAAGATCAAAATATCGAAACCAAAAAACAGATGGTTCAGTTGAAAAGTAAAGTGAATGCAAAAGACAAGGAACTGAATACCTTTCAACGGAATGCAACCTATTATGAAATTGAACATAGTGAAGAGGTTAAAAGCTTTGTAGACGAAACTTTTAGAGGACTATTTAATTACGATAACAAAAATTATGCTTCACGTTTTGATCAGGTCAAGGATCGGTTAGCAGAGTCCGTTATTTCAAAATTGAAGGCTTCAGGAGAAATGGGTAGTATGGAAATTGAATTCAAAAATGAAGTGAAGTCTTTACATGTTTATCTAAGTGCTGTTGAAAAGGACCAAGCAAAAGCGCTTGTAAAGATGGAAACACAATACTCTGTAGGTGGCAGTGCATTCCCAAGGAAAAATCAATTATATGAGGTCACGATCGCTTTGGATGGAGAGAAAAGGCTCGTTGATAAATTAGAGTTAATGGGGTCCTTCGAACCTTTTGAAGAGAACTGAGTGTATCGAGTGTTTTGCCGGATTTGCAGAGATTGAAAGTAATCAAAAAGGAGTGGATCCTTTTGAAAGTGATGGGAATACGCCTGTTGTTAATGGTCTTTTTATTAGCTATATTTGAACTGATTGTGATTAACATAGCGGGGATCCTTCCGTTTCTTGCGGCACATAAAGCCAACATATCCAGTGCCCCGTTTATGGACTTTGTAACAGAAAACCTCATGAACCCTATTGGAACATCTACAAGCATGATTGAAAAGAAGAATCCACTTTTCTTCATTGGTAGTGGCGCTGTAATCGTATTAGCCGTCTTTATGGTCTTTTTTGCGAAGGGTGGAAAGGGTAAATATGAATTAGCAGATAAATACGGTGTTCATGGTTCAAGTAGATTTGCGCAAAAGCACGAAATATTTACGCATGGTGAGACGGTTGAGGTTTCAGCAAAACAGCTTATGCAGGATCTTGAAACGAGTATGCTAGATTCGAAAGGGGAGAAATGAAGTGGCTTCCGATTATATGAAAAATAATGGGATCATAGCAGGCGTTTTAAACCATTCAGTGATTGTGCAGCCAACGGATTCAAATCTTCCAAACCGAAACCACTTTGTAGTCGGGGGCCCTGGTTCATCCAAAACTCAAGGGTATGTTGTGCCCAATGTGTTACATGAAAAAGATTGTTCCTTAGTGGTAACGGATCCCAAAGGCGAGGTCTATGAACTAACTTCTGAAGTCAAACGTAGACAAGGCTATGAAGTCCATGTGGTGAATTTTTCAGAAATGGGATACTCAGATCGATATAATCCCTTCGATTACGTTAGAGAGGAAATACAGGCTTCCACGGTAGCGAATGCCATTATAGCTTCTAAAAATGACCCGAAACGAAAAGATTTTTGGTACAATGCCCAATTTAGTTTGTTAAAAGCACTTATCCTATACGCCGTTCATGAATTACCACCCGAACAACGTAACATGACGGGTTTGTTAGATTTCTTACAGGAATTTGACCCGGAAGCAAGTAAAGACGGAGCAAGTGAGCTAGATGGACAGTTTTTAAGAATGGACAAATCACATCCAGCTAGAAGGGCTTATGAGTTAGGGTTTAAAAAATCCCAAGAAAAAACGCGAGCGAATATTATTATTTCTTTACTTACGACGATAGGTGACTTTACTTCAAGTTCGGTCTCTCGATTTACAAGCTTTTCCGACTTCTTTTTAGGTGATGTGGGAAAAAGGAAAATGGCCTTATATGTGATTATTCCCGTTATGGATTCTACATGGGAAGGGTTAATTAATTTATTTTTTAACCAAATGTTTCAGGAGTTATATAAAGTAGGAGCTCAAAACAGAGCAAAGCTTCCTCAACCAATGATCTTTATTTTAGATGAATTTCCGAATTTAGGAAAATTTCCTGACTATGAAAAATTCTTGGCAACCTGCCGGGGCTACGGAATTGGAGTACTTACCATCGTTCAAAGCATCACTCAATTGCAAGAGAAGTATGGCCGGGAGCAAGCAGAATCCATTTTAGGGAATTGTGGAACAAAAATCTGTTTAGGGAATGTCAATGAAACGACCGCTAAATACTTTTCTGAGTTAATGGGAAAAACCACCGCAAAAATGAAAACTGGTTCAATTTCAAAATCAAAAGGACAATCATCCAGTTCGTCTTCTTCCTCAAGCTTTTCTTATTCAGCACGCAACTTGATGAATGTTGATGAAATTTTAACGATGCATAAAGATGACGCTATCGTAATCATCACTGGAAAACACCCAATAAGGGTTAAAAAAGCCTACCAATATGTCCTGTTTCCAGATGTAACGAGCTCATTACGTGTAAGCCAATTAAATTATCAGAATAAACCATCACAAGAAGTGTTGGATTGGCTTAAAGGGAAAAGAGAGGAATATGACGAGTATTTTAAATCAACGGAACGGCAAGAAACAGTAGAAAAAGCGGACGTTGAAATGCATGAGAAAAAGGTCGGAAAAGTTGAAAAAGAGGCTGAAAGACAAGAGGAACTGGCCATGAGCTTCTTTTCTCAAATGAATACTACCTCTAGTACCAATCCATCAAAAAAAGGGGGATCTTAAGTTGAAAAAAGTACCTTTGTTTATACCATCATTCATTTTACTTCTATTACTGGTTGCTTGTAATGGAGGCGGTGAAAGCTTTGATCCGAAGGTTGAGCAAGAAAAAGCGACATCAGTGATAAACAGTGTGTTAACTTCATTTGAGGATCAAGAGAAGTTGGCTGAAGCAAAAACAAGGAATGAAGCAAATATAATCGCGTGGAAGAAGTTAAAAGAAAAAAATATTGCTGCTATCTCAAAAGATTTAGCTAAAGAAGATCAAAAGAGGTTACTTTATCTTTTGACGCTTAATAAAGCTGACGATCTTAGTAATGGAGAAACAAAATCTAATATATTATTTACACATAATACAGAAATGAAAGATGTTTCACTTGACCAAGAAAAAAAAATATTCACTTTTGATATAGAGCGAAGTGGGTTTGATCACAAATTGATCACCTTAGATAAACAGGAAGACGTTTGGAAAATCGTAGCCGTTCAGGATCCTGAATAAGAGGTGAGTCAATTTGTTTGATTTTAAGGAAAAGATTGTAGAAGCCATTCAGGGAATGCTAGAGGATTTTATTGAATGGGCACTTTTAATGTGTAATGATCTTTTACTGAAGCAAAACGCTGAAGTAGAGTTCCTTTCATCGGTCAATAGTCTTTTGCTTGCCCTAACCTCAACAATAGCTGTAACGATCATTTTATATAAAATTATAGAGGTTATGTCAAGGAATGCGGCAGGAGATGCCGTTGCGTACGGACCTGTTATTGTAAATACGTTAAAAAGCGCACTACTGATTCCAGCGATGCCTTTTGTTCAGAAAATCTTATTAGAAGAAGTTGCTTATAATATGGGAAACTGGATGATTGGGGAAGGAAGTAAGGTTAGTCAGGAAAAAATAGAAAACATGTTAGCGCCAAACAACTTTGAGGCACTTCATTTCCAAGGGGCAGCACTTCTAATATTATTAGCTGTCTGTGCAATAGCGTTTATTGCATTCTTATTTTCAGTAGCGATATTCCACGCAGATGTGATGTTCTTATATTTATTAAGCCCTTTGGCATGTGTGTCGGTTATTGCGGATGATAATGAATATTTAGGAGTTTGGTGGCGTGAATTACTAAGTCTGATCGTTACGATTCTTTCCAAAATCTTTTTATTCGTAATAGCTTTAAGTATATTAATCAATGAAAACCTTACATTTCTTAATTTTCTATTACTCATGGGATGCTGTATTCTCTTGATTAAGAGTCCTTCGGTCCTTAGAAACATGTGGTATTCATCTGGGTCGGGTAGAGGCATGATGGGGGCTATGGGTGGGACAACAAAACTAGCTGCTAGAAGATTTTTATTAAAAAGGTAGAGAAAAGGCGACTTAATTGTCGTTTTTATTTTGCACTCAGAATAAAGGTGTTGAATTACATATTCTCTAATTCAACGGGCATCGTTCTAGTTCTGGAATACATAAGTAATTTGAACAAAAAAACTACTCGGTACGAGTGTTAAAAAGAACAATCATCATAGACTCCAGGAGACAAATTTATCTTGTTCCTCTCGTGAGGTTTGCTTATAAATTATTTTAGAATCAACCTCGATAGAATATATATTTCAAACTAATATGCAAGTATACAAGGTGATCCAAAACAAATGTTTCAAAGTGATTTGATTATGATTCGAATTGTATACAGGATGAGTTGAAGGAAGTATGGTGATGAATACAGAATAAGTCAATAAGATGATTTAGGAGGGAATTGCATGACATACTTGGAACAATTTGCACGTAATCGGAGAAGAAGAGAAAAGACAGAGGTATTAACCGCACGCATTCCAGAAAGCTTGTACAGTGATTTCAAAGGTTACTGTGACGAACTGAATTTATCTATCAGTGAAGCGGTTTGTCTGCTGGTAGAACGTGAAATGGCAGGGAATGAAAGGGTATCTGGAAAACTAGCAATCACGGACGAATACAAAATGAATGATGATGTAGTCAAGGTGAATACAGAGGTAGTCAATAAGGTTGCAAAAAGAAGTAATTCAAATAGAAATAGATTCGTAACGACACAATGGCAAGTAGACGCACAGCTTCCATGTCCATATTGTGGTCAGTGGTTGGCAGCGACTAACTTCTCCAGACATGCCAAGCGACACTTGACAACCACACAGGATATTTTTACGAATGAGAAATTTAGAGAGAAAATCAAAGAAATGATCAAGGCGAAAAAAGCTGAAAAATGAACTAAATGAAGAGGTAATTTTGGATTAACAATAGTATATAAGGGTGAAGGGATTCTTGAAAGAGCAATCAAATAATAAAAACACAGCTTCAATTAGTGAAAACAGCATAGGCTGGTGAAGCAATTATAGAGTCAATCAATGACGGTGTTCTAATGATTGATCATAATGGGTATGAACGAATGATCAATCTTGAATATACACGTATTACTGGTGTTACACCAGATATCATAGGGAAGCCACTGGAAAAATATCGGCCCGGTGCGCAACCTGAACTTTCCGCAAATTCATTGAGACCATTAAAACTTACTAAACGTTGTAAATCCACATTTACTTATGCTACCCCAATTATGTTTTTACTTACAAAAAAAATCTTTCAATCTACTCTATTTTTTGTATGGTCTTATTAGGAGGTGAGTTATGGTGAAAGAAAAATGTTCCCTTTACGATAAATTACCGTTAGAATTATTAGCTGGGTTTTATTTTGAAATAAATAAGAACATTGAAAAGGGAATCTTGTCTGATGCCATGTATCATGAAATTAGATTAATGGAACAATCAGCCTTAAGAAGGGGTATCTCACTTGAATACATACATGATAAGGGTCCCCGTATAATTAAAGCTGAGAAACTACTAAGAGGAACAACCAAGCAACACTGAATCGTAGAGTAAGAATTCTAAAGATGTTTTCTAGTAATCCTTGGGAATGTAAGCGCTTTCTGTTATAGTAAAAATGGGTTGGATGGCATGTGTGGCTGTCATAGTATCTGGCGTAGGCGGGGCCGATACCGGAAGAGGGCTTAGAGAAAATATCCTTTTTTAATTCAATAAAATCATACATAAACAATAAACATGAAAGACGATAAACCACTTGGATCCCAAGAGGTTTATTTTGGTGTAAAGAAAGGCAGCTCATAACGCAAAATGCCCCTATACCAACTTTTTAGCTGGTACAAGGGCATTGGTCATTGCCATTCTCAAAAACCCCCACTTGGATCATTGCAGGCATCCTTCTCCTCCTTACATCACTTTTCGGATTTGCCTTGTTCATTTCAACCAGCCTGGGCGGTGAGGACCAGTTTGAATCAGTGATGTCCGGTGAAGGAGCAGGAGGAATAGCGCGGGTGTCTTCTGAAGTCATGCGATACGTGCCGTTAATCCGGAAATATCAGAACAAAATGGGGTTGGGGAGTATGTCGGGCGTATCATGGCCATAATCCAACAGGAATCAGGTGGACGTGAATTAGATGTGATGCAATCTTCCGAATCAATCGGGCTCCCACCCGGAACCATTCATGACCGATCAAGGATTCAAAGCGACCCATCCTTCCGGAACGGAACTTCCGGATTCAGAAGAATCGGTGAAGTCTTCCATGGTGGGCCTGAAGCCATTTGAATATCAGACCTCTAAAACGGAAGCTGAATTTTTTAATGAATTTAAACTCACTACGGAATTTAACAATGTGGCTACAACTGACACGGTTATCGTTAAAACTTCGCTCATTTTTGTGAAAGAGCAAGGATGGAAGGTTGATGATGTTGAGTTCATTGGTCAATTAACTGGACATTAAAAAAAGTTTGTTTTAGTTTTCCTATTACATTTACACCTACAATTCATATTATTAGAGACTGGATAATTGAATTAGTATGTGTGTGTATATGAACCATTATTATGTAAGTTTTAGCAACCTCCGCCTCGTTTCTACATAAAAATGGTATAATTACCGTATGTAACTGGCCGGGTGGGAGGTTGCCCTAACCCTATCTCTTATATCTAAGAGTGAAGGGAGGTGACCGCAATGGATCTGCTAAAAGACGTACTAGTGGAAGTGGCTAAAACAGTTGCCAATTCGACAGTTGTTTATCTATTTAGCTTGCTTCCTGCTAAAAAAGTCAAAAAGAAAACCACCCGTTCTCTGTCCAAAAAGCACGGGCGGCCTTCTAATAAGCGCAAAATTTAGGAGCAACCGACCCACTTTGGATTGGTTACTAAGGCGAGATGTTAGCGCATCTCGTCTTTTTTATATATTCCACATTATAACATAAATATACGAAAACATAAAAAAGAAAATTCTTTAATCAAAAGGTATCTAGACTTTGAAGGTAAGGGGTAAAAGATGAAGAAATATATTTCGTTAAACTTAATTTTGTTTATTGTATTTTTGGCAGGAACCATACTTACGATATTTATAATATATAAGGATATTGATACTTCGCTATCTTTTAAATTTATTATAGGATATGTAATTTATCTTCTTCTATATGGTTTGTTCTCCCTCTTTTTAGTTATTGCGAATACAAGGAAGTTAAATTGGATTCAAATAAGAAAAAGGTTTTTTACGTTTATTATTTGGTTTATTTCTTTAAGTGCTTTGCACTATCTTCTTTCTTATTTTTTGAGACGTGAAATGGATGTTTGGGATTTAGGTATTCCTTTGGGTGTATCATTTGGATTGGCATTTTCTGATTTAATGTCTTGGAAAAAGAAAGAACATTGAAGTTTTGCTAAGGGTTAATGGCTTTTTGCTCTTTCACTAACGGGAGCAAGAGATAAAGATGGAGGGTTGCTGCGGCAGCCTTTTTCTTAGGGAACGGGGCAGCATTCCTGTTTTAACTGAAATACTAAAAAGTTTGTGAAGAAATCTACTTAAACTAACGGGTGCGTTAGTAGCATAAGAAAGCCACCAATTTGGTGGCTTTTGTTGGTTTGGAATAAAGTTTGATTAAAAATATCGTGAAAAGCCTTACTTAGAAACAAATAAATACGAACCGGTTTGAAAAAAGTTTGAGAAAAACGTTTTATGATTTCGGATATTAGCATTTCTGTTTGTAAAAAAGTTAAATCATTTCTGTAGACGAAATTGAAAACTATCCTTGATTTATTATTAATTATCGTACTTGTATTTATGTAGTAAACAATGTTCCATTTAGTGCTTTAACATACCTAGTTGCAGATTTTTGAACTTGGTTATGGGCTTCTTCTTTAATTACTCGGTGAAATGCGTCATATAAACGGCCAAAGTTAAATTCAATAACCCGATTTGCGATTCTTTCGACTGTTACACTTGGCATTGGGATGAAGTTTGGATAACTGTACATAAAACTTACCCATTGACGATCAGCAACGATCCGAATGATATCCCCAGTCAGTAAAATTCCGTTCTGGCTGTTTCCATTTTTCCATTCTAAAACGGTGCCGCCTTTAAAATGTCCGCCAATTCGCTGAAGTATGACACCTTCCTGTAATTCAAGCGATTCTCCAGACCAGAAAATGATTTTTTCGCTTGGCCTCGTTACCCAGTCTCTTTCATCTTCATGAATATAAATCGGAGTGTCAAAAGCTTCGGCCCATTCCACTTGACTAGAGAAATAATGAGGGTGAGATAACGCTATAGCATCGATTCCACCTAAATCTTCAATTTGGGTAATCGTATCTTGATCAATATATGTAATACAGTCCCATAATAAATTAAAATTCTTATCTTGTATTAGATAAGCAGTTTGTCCGATTCCAAAATTCGGACTAGTATTTATGCTATATAACCCCTCTTCGTCAAGATTAATAGAATTTTTAAATATTCCATCTTTTTTCATCAGTTCTAATGTTGTCCATGTTTGCCCTTTAGGGCTAATATATTGTCTTTCTTCCCCGCAAATCAAACATTGATTGGGTACTTCTTTAGAACCTTCATATTGGACTCCACATGTTTCACAAATATAATTAACCAAAAATCTTTCCCCCTTATTTACAAAAAAACTTTATTAATTATTATAATTAAATAAGGTAATATTTTGAAATTTAATGCTCAAATTCTCCTTCCTGCATCCATGCTATCATTCTTATGCAACTAAAGGGGCAGGATTGTTGAAGAAGGAAAATAGTTATAAAAGGAGGTTTTTGAAATGAAGATAAAGAGAAAAAATTTTTTTATTACATCCGTTATCATTTTATCATTTCTTGTAGTAGCTATTATTTTAAACTCTATCTCGCTTGAATACACCAAAAATGCTTGTATTGATAACAATAAGACACCAAAAATCGAGCAAGATTTTTTAACATTAAATTGGTCTGTTTCTTGTGAATAACACATACTACCTTGTTTCGTTAACGGGTGCAAGAGTTGAACAACGAAGCTGTTATTTTGGCAGCTTTTCTCATGGTGAAGCGGAGGTGAAAATTGGTTGGCAAATCTGAAGTAAATCAAAAAGGACACAAAGCTAAAAGACACCAAGTTTAAAGATACAGGGAGTCTTTTATTTTCTCAGATTGTTATCTTTGTCCCATCAAATTTTGTGAGAGAGAATCCTTTGAAAAACTCGTTATAGGTTTTTCTGTAATCCCTCATTATCCCAATGGCCATAGATTCTCCGAGCATAATTCCATCGAAATAATCGTTGCGGTAGTGAATACCACCGAACGACCGGCCGATGGAAATATTTGATGCAAGTTTATTTAGTTCCCCGCCTATCGTAAGCGGCGGACCTTCGTAAGGTATGAGGGAAAGACCATCGGAACTGGCAACAACCCGGATCGGGGATTACAAACGATTCATTAAAGTAGGCCTTCAGTATTGTTACCATTGCTCCAATAAGTGCTGCATGACCGGAAACATAGGATGGATGCGCAGGAGCTCCTTCTGCATATGCCTGAGGTAGCAAATAGGTGCCGAATTTATTAAAAGTTTCGGCAAGTGCTTCCGAATTCAGAACTACCGGATTGATCGGGTAATCAACACCCGATTTCTGATTTTGAATTCGGCCGCCGAATTCCTCCGGACGGAGACTGCGATGGACCAGCCATTTTTGGAACCAAACTGCCTCAAGAGCCGGACGCGAAGCTCTTGTCACAAAGTCCAAGATATGCGGTGGTCCAAAGGTAGTGAAACCAACCTGGGTTGCAGAGTTAAAGTAAGGATTGGACGGATCCAAAGCTTGTCTGCCAAAACTGAGCAAAATGTAACAAGCAATTAACCCGCCATCAATGGAACTATCCCTGTGTACCCATTCTCCCAAATCCCGGCCATTTCGAATATAGCGAGGTAGGGGGTCAAAACGATTTGGGGTAGGAGGACTGGAGCCGTTTTGTACAGCCAGCCAGTCGTCGTAAGAAGTTAGATGGTCGTCCCCAGGAACAGTGGTACGGTATCGCTGGATAATTTTAGTTGAAACAAAAGGGACATCTTTCCATAAAAATTGTGAAATATATGGCCCTGTTAAGTCGCCTTGAAGGTTCCCTCGGAATAAGGTACCTGTCGTGACTAGTCCATTCTTTTTCGGTCCCCGAAAAACAGGCAGGCTGGAAAGTTCTTTTGCAGCATCATTTGTTAATGGGTCTTGATTATATATATTGAAAGGAATATCCCGTGCCAATGCTTGCCAATAAAGCTCAACCATCTCTCCAGCTATTTCAGCACTGCTAAAGGCTGGTGGTGCAGGAATAACCAATTGG
This sequence comes from Peribacillus sp. V2I11, assembly GCF_030817135.1. Lineage (NCBI taxonomy): Bacteria > Bacillati > Bacillota > Bacilli > Caryophanales > Bacillaceae > Peribacillus > Peribacillus sp. V2I11. The sequence continues at coordinate 219,930 of NZ_JAUSYW010000002.1, forward strand.
TGACTATCAGGTCCGACTAATTCGAATGCATAAGCACCCTGTGGATTTACTAGTTTAACAACGCCACCCAGTGGAATCTTCTCAAAGTCGTTAGGGTCTCCTGTTTCCAATGCTTTTAAATATTTATTATAAGCTTGGATGTTTACCTCGCCTAACTGATTATGCGGAAATGCTTTTGTATAACTGGCAATTTTATTTGGATACCTATCTTCATCCCCATTACAGGGATGGTGAACTAATGGCTGATTTTTATAGAATCTCGCAGCATCCTTACGAATATCAAATGCCTCCTCGCGTCTTTCAGCAGGAGATAAGGGACCGAGAAGACACGAATTTTTGTCCTTAGCAATTTTGTCATTTTTCATTTTACATTCATCCATACTTTCTTCGTTATCCATTTTTAACACCTCCATTTGATAACTTATTCAAAAGTTAAATGGAGGATTGGACAAACTAACAAATAGATTGGATATGATTTGGAGTGGTTTTTGAATCATCTTGTGAATAAAAATACTTAAACTATAGGGTGCGTTAGTTCACTAAAAGAAAAAAGGAGAGTACATATTATACATGGCTAATATGTACTCTCCTTTTTTTATTAAGGTTTTTTATAATTAGGTCTAGATAATTTTGAAAAACTAACAAACATAAAGGACCGTCAATAGACCTGTTTTTTGTACGAAAGAAGGATGGACACCAAGTTTCGACGAATATATCAATATACTTTTTGGAGGTGTTGGATATGGGGATTTGTTGTGGAGAGTGTCACGTTGAATTAAAGAGTGATGATTATGTCACATTGGATGAATTTAGCACGCTGAGGCACACATATTGCGGTTATGATCTTATTGCCGAGCTGATCAAAGACATTGGGACTTATCGAAATATCAAAACAAAGTATTGGTTTTCCCGTGAGCGTACTAAATGAAAATCGGTAAAATCTTGGAGTTAATTAAAACTGATACACCAGCGAATATTGCCAAAAGGGCTGATGTTCATCTTTCAGAAAAATTACTAAGAAAAGCATTGAATAAAGCTGGTTATGAGTATAGAAATTCAGGCGAAAAAGGCTGGTATTTCGTTGGTGAAGGTGACGAGGAAACGGTACAAGAGCAGCTTATTTATGACTTTGCAACAGCAGGAAAAGCAAAGGCGAACATTTCAACTAATGTGAATAAAGAACCTATTAACAATACCAACCAACGTTCTAACGTTGGCATAAAACGTGGTAAAGAACAGGTCAAACAAGCGAACGAACAATCAGCACCAACCATAGAACGAACCAACGTTATAAGAAAACGTTCTTCATTCGATATGGATGTTGAACTTATGAAGGAACTAAAAATACAAGCAATCATTCATGATAGGACGGTTTATGAACTAGTTGAAAGTGCCATAAGGCACTATTTAGCTGAATTAAAGGGAAAATGATGTGGCTTTGAAATAAAGTCACGATGTTTATAATAAAGTTGCACCGTTTTACCCCTTTGGAAAATACCCTCTAAAGGGGTGTTTTTATGTCCAAAAGATAATAACGGGTGCGTTAGCTGAAGATCGAGCTGTCTTAAAGACAGCTCTTCCTTATGGAACTAACGGGGCAGATTAGTTCAACAAGGGTAATTCACAATTTGTATAGAATATGTAGAGTGTAGGTACATTTGAAGGAAATGAGGTGACTGCTATCATAAGGAAAATTCTTAGTTTATTGTTTTTGTTTGTATTGTTTCTTGGTTTAGTTGCTTGTAACAAGGATGTGGTCAATGAAAACGGTGAGGAAAAAGAGGGGACACCTGTTAAACATCCTGTAAGGGATAAGAACAAAAGAACGGAGAGGGGCCGTATATTATTATGTGCTTGTTTCATATTTTTCTCCCTTTACTCTTGAGATAATAAGAAGGAGAAGCGGGAGTAAACCAAATAAAAACAATGCGACATTGCCGACAAAATCTCCAAGTTTAAATACGTCATTGATATTTTTCGGAATCATGGCAATGATGTATAGAATCGGAAGCAAGCCAAACATAAATGGGTGAATGCTCTTTTTTGAAAGTTGAGCTAGTCCTAAAGCAGCTGCATAGTAGGAGATGGTAAACGTAGAAAAAATTTGCATGATCCAAACCACGAGCAATAAAGAATCAAACCGTTCAAAGATTAAACCGGAGACTTCAAAACTTCGTATTAAATCAAGTGTCGGCCATGTTCTCGTGACCACTCCATCAATAGATAATGCTCCGATAACCATTACGACCGTTATCACGTAAAAAATCAATGGAATGGAAACTCCAACAAGAACGGCTTTTACTGCTTTTTTGGGCTGATTCATAAACGGAATGAGCAGTAACATGATTTCAGGCCCTGTAAAAGCGAGAGCCGTTGTCTTTACTCCTTTTAGTACAGGGGTGATTCCTTCTCCTAATACTGGACGCAGATTATCGATCTCAAATATTTTAATGCTCATACAGGTAACGACCAAAAAAAGGATAAGCGTCAAAGGTAATATAATTTCAAAAAGACGGGCGATGGGGTTAATGCCGCCGATGATCAGATAGAGACCCACCCACATAAACATCATAATAATTGCCCAGATAGGCGTACTTTCAAGAAGTAAATACCTTACAACCTCCGCCATTGAACGGAGCTGAAACCCGGAAGTCGTAAGGAAATAACAGATTATAACTAAACTGAGTAACCCACCCACCCATTTTCCTAAAATTTCATTGATGTATTGATAAAAGGTCTTATCGGGAAACTGTTGGCTTAATTTGACCATGATCACCCCTGCGATTATCGCGATAATCCCGCCTATAATAACGCTTATCCATGCATCTGGTGTATGTACCTTCTCCGTGGATGAACGGGGTAGGGTGAGTAATCCTGTACCAAGTATAAAGTTGATGATAATGACAGCTGTTTGAGGAGTCGTGATTTGGTCTTTCGGATTGAGAATCATTCTTTAACCACCCTTTCACCGATAGGTTATCCTTTACGTATGGGGTTTTTTGTATGCATCATCTTTGGACGGCGCTTCATCATCATAAGTGGCATGCGAACCATCAGGTCTTTCCATTCACTTAAGCGATAAGGAACGGCTGGACTCATATAAGGTACACCAAAGCTTTTTAATTTAATTAAATGGCTGGTCATGAAAAGAAAAAAGAGAATGACCCCGTATAATCCAAATGTGGCAGCACAAATCATAGCTGGAAAACGCAGAATCCGTAATGTAATCCCAATACTATAGTGCGGAATGGAAAATGATGAAATAGCAGTTAACGCTACTACAATCACCAAAACAGGGCTAACGATCCCTGCCTGTACAGCAGCTTCCCCAATGATTAAACCGCCGACGATACCCATTGCTGGACCAATTGGCTTTGGTAAGCGCAGTCCTGCTTCCCTCAGAATTTCGATGGATATTTCCATGAATAATGCTTCGATAAGTGCCGGAAACGGAACCCCGGACCTGGTTCCTATAATGGAGATGGCCAGTTTGGTCGGAATCAACCCTGAATGAAATGAGATGAAAGCTATATATAAAGACGGTGTAAAAAGAGCCAGAACAACTGTGAGATAACGGAGTAAACGTATGAATGTGCCAGGAATCCATCTTTCATACAGCAGTATCTGTAAAATTTCCTGTAAAATCCCTTTATTTCTTAAATAGTATTATTATCTTATACGTTTCTTATGTAAGAAACTTTAAATAAATTAGCAGTATTTCCATCACTTTATGTTTGGTATCAGCAACATTCGTCAACTAACGGGTGCGTTAGTTGAGATCCGGAGCTGCCATTTGGTGGTTTTTTTTTAATTAACTTAAGAGGCTTATACTAATTAGTTACGCCTATCTTTTTGAACGATATGGTGTAGACCTCTTCTCTTCAATTCTTCTTCTAGAACGAGGATGAAATTTTTATCTAAGCCTAATTCAATTGCTTTAAGGTATGATTCTATCAATAGTTGATCATTTAATTTTTTCATATCTTCCCTCTTCTATTTCTTTAAAACAACGTTTAAACATACAATAAAATGGATTTAATATTAAGTGATAAATAATAATATAATAACTCAAGAAAAATAAGATAAATTATAGTAATTAATAATTAACGAAGGTAGCCTCTTACTTAAAATATAGAGTGAACTTTTTTGCAACAAACTTATAGGGTTCATATTTATTCTATATTCAAACTACATAAACCAACATAAACCGACATCATTAAACACAATATATATTTAGCTTTCCTAGTTTACATAATGCTGTTTGCAATAATTTATTTTGATATGAATCGTTGTTGTGGAGACGGTTCTGTTAGATTTCAATTAAGTGGTTTATTTTAGAATATCGTAGCTTTTTCTTATGCAATAAGGGGATTTACTTCAATAAGGGGTTGCTGCGGCAACGTTTTTCTTACGGAACTATCGGGGCAGGTTTGTTCACCAAGAAATGTAATGAAATTCATGGTATATTATGTAATAAAAATGTAAAAAAAGGGGATTTATTCATGTTTAAGTTTTTTCTTATAATCGGAGTAGTTGGCATTATTATTTCTGGTATTTTTATTGGAGCTTGGACGGGTGGGCAACAGCAAAGAGCTAATTTTCATTCTGAATCAGAAGGACATAGGAATTTTAGAACGAAATTAGCATTCTTCTCAGGCCTCATAGGTGTAATCTCTTTGGGTATTACTGGATTAATATATTTTCTATAAGCAATACGTTTTTCTTCAACTAAACGTGTTAGCTTAAAATGTAATTGTGTATTTTTGGGGGGATTTGATGTGTGGAAATTTACAGTGATGTTGTTTTTGTTACTCATTGGAGGGATAGGTGGCATTGGCATAGTTAGCTTTTTTGAAATAAATGGTTATTCCGGATATCACGCTGGTATTGCGGCTATGGTTGGTATGATTGTTGTATTACTTTTGTTTATAGTCGCTCAATTACATAATATAGAAAGTAAAAAGGATTAGAGTTTTTCACTACAATAAGAGAGGTTTCTGAGGCAGCCTTTTTCTTATGGCACTAACGGGGCAGGTTGGTTGCATAAGAACTGGTATAATTTAGAGAAAAGTAGAGTGTCAGGTGAAATATGGCTTTCTTTATATTAGCAATCTTATTAATATTTTTATTTGACTTCACAAAAATGAGAAATCAAAATCAAACAATAATTAAACAGAATGAAAGGTTTATTTCTTCTATTGGAAGAGATTAAAAGACAAAATACCTCCACCATTATTTAAGTTGGTTTCAATTCCTTGACCGCATCAGGCATCGAAATGATGATGCACCGGTAAGCAAAATGATTGTTGATAGCTGCCTGTTCTCAACAGAAGCAACCTATGATAAACTTAAATTACTAAAATTTACCAAATGATTGATATTTGTTTATTTCAGTAAAGAGGCAGAATTGTTGGGATTGTTGATGAAACATTTATATTAGGGAGTTGAATATGAAAAAGATTATATATGGAAGTTTAATATTTCTAATCTTATCAATGCTAGTAGCGTGCACGAATGAAAAAGATGATTTCGCTCGAATTCATCCAAATCTTTTACCTAGTGAAGGTCACAGGTATTCACTACAAGCTGTTGGAAAAGAAATTACATTGGATTTACTAGAGGACAACAACATAACCAATGTGGGACCTGTTACAAATACATCATCTTATGAGTCATTGAATGAGCAATATCCTAAACTTGAATTAAAGATAGAACCTGCATTCATCGTGTTCGATGAAAATGGTTTGGTTTTAAAAACATATGATTATGAAGAAATGATTGATTTTTTACAAAATCCAGACAAATAATTCTAATCTTCAATAATCGAGGAGCTTTAAAGAAATAAGGGAACTTCTATAAATTAGGGGTTCCCTTATTTTTTTATTGAAATCAACAATATTATTTAACATAGCTTAGATAAAAGGGAATAAGAAGTATGATGGCGGTGGGAGATATGCTAAATTATTCGCCAAATGGTGGACCGACGGTGAATTAATGGTTTCAACCAGAAATATCTGGCTGAACTTATTTTACTAAAGGGTGCTTTACTTCAAGGTAGGTTGCTGAGGCAGCCCTTTTCTTATGGCACTAACGGGGCAGGATAGTTGCATAAAAACTGTTACAGAAAGTAAGGTTTATAAAGGGAATTAGAATTTAGGGGTGGGTGCATATATGAATAGCGAATTTTATTTTATTAATGCTTTTTCTAAAGAAGAATTCAAAGGAAATCCTGCAGCAATAGTTTTCTTGAGAGAGAAAAGAACAGAAGAGTGGATGAAATCTTTTGCAAAAGAACTCAATCAACCTATCACAACTTTTATTACAATAAAAGATGCAAATAGCTATCAACTTAGATGGTTTACACCCACTGAAGAGATTGATTTATGCGGGCATGGTACATTAGGAGCTGCTCATATTCTGTGGAGTGAGGGTTTTATTTCATCAGAGTCGACAATTAATTTTTATACTCAATCAGGACTTCTTCGAACTGAGTTATTAGAAAAACAAATAATTTTAAGATTTAATTTAAAAGAATCAACTCAAATTGAAGTGACTGAGAAGTTAATAAGTGCATTTGACTTTCCTATAAAAGCTGCTGCTTGGGCAGAAGATCGGTACATTTTAGAATTAGAAAATCAGGATATGGTTCATAACGTAACGCCTAATTTGGAAGCAATAAGAGAACTAGAGGGTCCGGGAATAATTATTACTAGTCGTGGATCAGATAAGTACGACTTTGTATCAAGGTATTTTGCTCCAAAGATAGGAATTAATGAAGATTACGTAACTGGCTCTGCACACTGCGCATTAGCTTCATATTGGAGTGATCTCTTAAATAAAAAAGAATTTATAGCATATCAAGATTCAGAGCGCGGGGGTGAAATGAAACTAAAGATAAAAGGAGAAAAAGTCGAGTTAATTGGAGACTGTGTAACTTTACTGAAAGGAGTACTAAATAATTAGTTTATCTTCCGTATGGGAGCGATTCTTTAATAAGAATCGCTTTTCTTAATGAACTAACGGGTGCGATTCTTCATTAAGAAGGATTGCTTTTTCTTATGCAGCTAAAGGATCAGGTTAGTAGAATAAGGTTTTTGGAACTTTTTAAAGTAATATCCTCTAAAAATAAGGGGGAGGGCGATAAAATGTGATGTGTTTTTATTGGTATAACACTTCTTCTTTTGGTAATTGCAGGATGTCAATCAAATAATATTGAGGAAGTAGAACTTATTTATCGTTTAAAGTTATTCCCCCATGGCAAAAATGTTTTAAAAAAGAGGTGATTTATTATAGCTACTATTAAAGTTAATGATAATGGTTCACTACGTGTATCAGGGAATGTAGAGCTAGTCGATGGTGAAGGGAATAAAATTGAAACAAAAGAAGCCTTTTCCCTATGCAGATGTGGACTTTCCGATAATAAACCTTTTTGTGACGGATCCCACAAAAGTAATTTCGAAAGCGTAGTTAGGGCTGAATAAAGCTAGTGGGACAGAAGCTTTAGGGCACCCTTTTGGGAAATCGAACCCCAAAAAGCCGCCCGATTCATTTTCTTTTACGAAAGAGTATGTTGTTGAACTATCGGGTGCGTTAGTTGAGAACCGGGGCTGCCATTTGGTGGCCTTTTTGCTTAATGAACTAACGGGGCAGGTTAGTTCCATAAATTATTAGAAAGATGTGATTTAAAAGGAGGCGTAAAAATGAAGAGACCTTTAGGCGTTTCATTAATTAGTTATTTTTATATCTTTGGTGCAATTGTTTTATTATCTACTTCTTTTTTTTATAATGTTGATGATAATTCCATTGGTATAGCTGAAAGGTTTGGTATCCCAAATGTGCATGAACGACTTTTGAGGGTAATAGTTGCTATCTTCTCAATGGGAATGGTGTATGGATATATAAGACTAAAAAAATGGGGGTTTTGGTTAATTGTAATCTATTCAGTGTTTTTTGGATTAATAAGTTCTTCTTTGATATCAAATCAATCTCAGCAACCATTTATCGGTAATTTGATTTGGTCAATTATTGTTTTGGCTTTATACATTCTACGTAAAAAAGGCATTTTTCAAAACTGGAGTTCAGCAGTAGAAAGTCCGTTATGCCACAATTTGATCTTCAACTATCGGGGCAGCATTCCTGTAATCAGTGAAATTGAAGTTTGAACAAAAAAATAACCTCTTGGTAGAATGAGAGAGTCCTGAAGCTTGGCAACGAAAAGGACAAAACTCAAATACCAGGAGGCTTTAAAATGAATTATAACCAAAATAAGAAAATTGCTCAAATTACCTCTCAAACCCTTATAGTAGGGGTGGATATTGCTAAATTCAAGCATGTAGCACGTGCTCAGGACTTTAGAGGAATGGAGTTTGGATCACCTTGTTATTTTGAGAATACAAAAGAGGGATTCGAGCATTTTATTAATTGGATTATGGAAATCAAGAAAGAACAATGTATGGAGAATGTGATGGTTGGGATGGAACCGACAGGGCATTATTGGTTCAACCTAGCACATATGTTAAAAGAAAATGAATTGAAGTTTGTAGCTGTAAACCCTCTGCACGTCAAGAAAAGCAAGGAGCTTGATGATAATTCTCCTACTAAAAATGATGTGAAAGATGCTAAAGTCATTGCCCAGTTGGTCAAAGACGGAAGATACGCCGAACCTACGATACCACAAGGAGTTTATGCCGAACTACGGGTGGCGAAGAAAATTCGTGATCTTTTAACAGTGGATCTTCAGACGGTCCAAGGTCAGGTCCATAACTGGATTGATCGGTACTTCCCAGAATTTCTAACGGTATTTAAGAAGTGGGAGGGAAAAGCAGCATTACAATTCTTAAAGCTCTATGCTTTACCACATGAAATAGTAAATTTCACTGAACACGAACTGTTAGCCCACTTAAGAAAAACCGTGACCCGAAGTGTAGGTCTAAGCAAAATTCGTAAGTTAAAGCAAGCAGCCAGTAAGTCCATCGGACTTCGACAAGGCTCCGAAATGGCAAAACTGGAGCTGAAAACGCTTCTGGCTAAATATGAATTAATCCACTTAAAATTCGAAGAATTGGATACAAAAATAGATTGTTTACTTGATGAAATACCAGGCGTACCACAAATGTTAGCGATAAAAGGTGTTGGTAGAGACACTGTTGCCGGATTCTTTGCAGAAGTTGGTGACCTTAAGGAATATACTCATCCCCGACAAATTATTAAGCTGGCCGGCTTAAGCTTAAAAGAAAATAGCTCTGGTAAGCATAAGGGGAAAACAACTATCACAAAGAGGGGACGGAAAAAGCTACAAGCCCTGTTGTTCAGGGTTTGTATGATTCTGGTCGCCAAAAATTCAGCATTTAAGGCATTACATGCCTACTATACTCAACGTCCAGAAAACCCATTAAAGAAGATGCAGTCCCTTATTGCTTTGTGTAATAAACTAATCCGTATTTTCTTTAGCTTGGGTAAAAAGCAATTTGAATTTAATGAAGAAAAGATGTTAAAGGATATTCCTCATATGCGAGTATCAAAGAAGGTGGAACTAGCAGCTTGATTCAGTTTTAGATTAGATAAAATAGTAGAGGCGAGTTTTCTTGGTTATGTATATTGGGGTATCATTTGAAGCACGGATTAGTCGGCAAAGCAACTAAATTACGGGCAAGGACCCTGTGGGGCAGCATGGCTGACATCCACCTCATGGAAAGGTTGGACGAAGGAATTTGAGAGCGAAGACTCTGTGAGGCATGGGAGGGTTGACCTCCATGAGAAATGTGGACATCCACCAGTGCGATCATAATTTAACTCATTCACTAATTTATGTAAATTATTGGTTAGTGGGCTGTAATTCTTTTTTCTCCAAAGGTCCAATTTTATCCTTTCAAGTGATTTTCCCCCAACTATTAAGTGATTACCGGCAGGTAAACTACTATGAAAATCTAAGAAAAACGGAGATATCGAGAGGTTTTGCTTTCTTTATTGAGGGAGTTTAGTTCCATAAGGGAAAATGAAAAATTTGGATAAATACGAATTAAATAGTGATAAAATAAGTTAGTGAATATAGGTGATCTGCTACTACGGCGAGAAAGGATTGAATGTAGTGAAATTTTTTAATACTGAAGTGAGTCTTATATTGGCAGCATCGCTTATCTACTTATTTTACATATTTAGTTCTGGGGAAGTTATTCTAAATATAGCATTGAATTGGTTGTTCATTTTAATCGTTTCTTTGTGGATTGTAAGAAAAACTCAAAGAGGTTGCATATTCTTAAAAAGCTTATTATTTTTCTTCATATTATATTTGCATCTATTACATAACGTAGTTACGTACATAAATTTTGATCATTTTTTCACTCAAAAATATGTTGGGGATTTTTTTATAGATATTACTAAGATTAACTTTATACCGTTTGATACTATTTCTAACAATTTATTCGGGGCAACAGTTGCACCAGCTACAATTGTACAGACAGTTGGTAATCTTATTTTATTAACCCCTCTTACTTTTTGTTTATTAACCTTTAAACATAGTAAGAATGGATTTGTGGCAATGTATATTACGTTTTTTACTTCTCTATTTATAGAGAGTTTTCAATTTTTACAAAATTATGTAGCTACCAGCTTTGAATATGGTGAGGCATATAGATCAGTAGATATTGATGATATTATCTTAAATTCTTTAAGTGGGATTATTGGAGTAATATTATTCAAAATTATGAATGGAAAATTCATATCGAAATTAAATAAGGTACCGGAAACTGACATTCCTTACTAAACTAACAGTTACTTTACTTCAATAATGAAGGTTGCTGAGGCAGCCTTTTTCGTGCGCCCGGCATGGGTGCAATCTATAGGGTGAAAGTCCCGAACCATGAAGGCAGTAGTAGTGGTTAGCTTAATGCAAGGGTGTCCACGGTGACGTGGAATCTGAAGGAAGCAAGCGGCAAACCTCCGGTCTGAGGAACACGAACTTCATATAAGGCTAGGTATCATTGGATGAGTTTGCGAAACAAAACAAAGTCCTTACTGCCGAAGGTGGTACAGAGTAAATGAAGCAGATAGATGGAGGGAAAGATTGCACTCTTAACCGGGGAGGTCTGATGACAGCCAAGTACACTTGGTAACCTGTCCAGTGATGGACAGCTGAATCATCAGAAGTCAGCAGAGGTCATAGTACTTGTCTACTCGAGAAGATAAGGAAGGACCGAACAGATTAAGGAGGATGAATACTAGGCGTTCGTTATCTGCAAAGAAGCAAACAATTCCTAACGGAACTTATTTGAAGGAAGAAGTGGTGAATACACGGGGAACTTCAAAAGGGTGGAGCAGATAAAGGCACAAATAGACCATTTATCCACGTAGAAAGGATATCAACGATGTTAATGGAACAGATACTAGAGAGGGAAAACTTAATACAGGCATTGAAGCGTGTAGAAAGAAATAAGGGAAGCCATGGTGTAGATGGAATGCCGGTTCAAAACCTGAGACCGCACCTCGTAACCGAATGGTACAACATGAAAACTGCCCTTTTACAGGGTACCTATCAACCGCAGCCCGTCCGTCGTATCGAAATCCCGAAACCAAACGGCGGAGTTCGGCTATTGGGTATTCCAACCGTTCTAGACCGTTTCATTCAACAAGCCATTGCCCAAATATTGACCAAGATATATGACTCAACCTTTTCGGAGAATAGCTATGGATTTCGCCCTAACAAACAGGGGCACCAGGCGGTTCGAAAGGCAAAGTCCTATATAACCGAAGGTTATACATGGGTAGTGGATATGGACTTGGAGAAGTTCTTCGATAAAGTGAATCATGACAAGCTCATGGGAATGTTAGAGCGGAAAATTGAAGATAAACGAGTTCTCAAACTGATTCGTAAATTCCTTCAAGCAGGCATTATGATAGGCGGACTTTTTCATAAAAGTGAGGAGGGAACTCCGCAAGGAGGTCCGTTAAGTCCTTTATTATCTAATATCATGTTAGACGAGTTAGATAAAGAACTAGAGAAACGCAATCTTCGATTCGTAAGGTATGCGGATGACAGTACTATCTTTGTGAAGACACGAAAAGCCGCCAAACGTGCAATGGGAAATATCTCAAGCTTCATTGAAAATAAACTGAAGCTAAAGGTCAACTACGAGAAGTCGAAGTATGATCGCCCTTGGAACAGAACGTTTCTCGGTTTTAGTTTCACGAAGTCAAAGAAGAACCCGAAGGTTCTACTGGCTAAACAAACGGTGAAGAGAGTAAAGAAACGAATCAGGGAAATGACCTCGAGAAAATTACCGATACCCATGAAACTCCGAATAAATAAGTTAAAGCAATACCTTAGAGGTTGGATGGGGTATTTCGCCCTCATTGATACTCCGAAAGTATTGAAGAATTTAGATTCATGGATTCGAAGAAGACTCAGGATGTGTCTATGGAAGCAATGGAAATTGCCAAGAACGAGGGTGAGGAAACTCAAAGGATTAGGCGTCCCATTTGGAAAAGCATATGAATGGGGAAATAGCAGAAAGGGTTATTGGCGCATAGCGCATAGTCCTATTCTAGACAAAACCCTTAATAATGTTTATTGGCTCCATCATGGGTTAGTAAATCTATATGAACGATATACAAAACTACGTCAGACTTAAACTGAACCGCCGTATACCGAACGGTATGTACGGTGGTGTGAGAGGTCGGAGGCTAGGCGCCTCCTCCTACTCGATTTATGGCACTAACGGGGCAGTTTAGTTTAAGTACATTTATTCACAAAGTAGAAAAAGCTGATCTTCCAAATTAGGAAAATCAGCCTTTTTATTACTTATCGTCTGTCCGTCTTGGAATCAGCACCCATAATTTTTACATAACTTGATAAAATAACTCTACTATAGCCTTACCACGGCATAAATCCGTCTTTCATGAGCATTTCTCCATGATGCCATTTACCGTCTGTAGCATAATCAACAATAATTTTTGCTCCTTCAGCAGTCGTCTTTCCAAGTGGATGATGGTCATTTAGATCTGTAGATGTTGGTCCAGGTGTTACGGCATAGATTTGCGCATTTGTGCCTTTAAGCTCACGAGCAAATCCAACAAGCATGGCATTGTTTGCGGTTTTTGAAGTGTTATAAGAAAATGAATTTGGTAGAATACCTTGTGAGAGAATGGATAAAGATGCCATCTCCATTGTAACGTTTAGAATAATTCCCTCATTCTCTTTAATTAGCGGTAAGAGTCCGCGAGTGAGTTCAAACGTACCGAAGAAGTTTACTTCAAAAGCTTCTCGTAAAGCACGCATTTCTGTCTCCATAGGTCCATGTTCCATATTGCCACCAATCCCTGCGTTATTAATTAGCAGGGATAAATCACGGTGGTCTCTCTTAATTTCTTCCACTGCTTTATGAATGCTTTCTTCGCTGCTCAAGTCAAGCTGAATAAAGGTAGCCTTTCCTCCGAGTGAATTTATTTCATCCGAAGCCGCTTTTCCGCGATTTATATCGCGAGCGCCAAGCAAAATGTGAAAGTCTTTTTCGCTCATTTGTTTGGCAATCTCATAGCCAATTCCTTTATTCGCACCAGTTACTAATACTTTTTTCATGTTATTTATTTTCCTTCCTTTCCTGAATACGTTTTGTGTAACGTATAATCTTTTCGTCAATCCCCTTTAGTGATTCCGTCATCAATGAAATTTCATCTAACACCGCTGCCTTGTGATTCTTCATCATTTCAAGTCGTATCTCAATGGTACTTTCACCTTCTACGACCCAATCAATATATTTCTGAATTCCACTTAGGGGCATGTGTGTGTTTTTTAAACACATAACGGTTGCAAGTAGGGCAATTTGATCTTCTGAAAATAACCGCCGTCCCGCTTCATTACGCTCGACCAGTGGCAGTAATCCTTTTTTATCATAATAGCGTATCGTTGATTCTGGAATATTGAATTTGGCTGCAGCTTCGCTAATTGAATAATACTTCATATGGAGACCTCCAAATCTAATGTTTCCTTTCGTCGACAGGATTAATCATAAAACTTAAACCATAGTTTAAGTCAACAAAAATCACAAAAAAAATTTTCCCAGTCTCCAGTTAACCTACAAAGGAACTATTCTTAGTTTTTTAATAAATATTGTGAAATGGTGAACTTAAAGTAACGGGTGCTTTACCTATGCTTCCGCCTATTCCAAATATAGTCAGTAAGTTCAATATTGTCCTATCCTTCATATATACACCTCCTATAAATAAGATGCCCTTTTTCAAAAATATTATTAGGGAAACCAAATTCTTAATTTCACTAACAGGGGCGATTCTTACACATGAAGGTCGCCTTATTAAAATTAGATTGTGAAATATTACACTTAAACTATGAATCGTCTACACTTATCTGGACAGAAGTTTAAAGGGCAGATACACTTAACTCACTACAGATAAGGGAGCACTCAAAATGACCAAGCGAGAACGCCGTACGTTCACTTCCGAATTTAAACAACAGATCATTCAACTCTACCAAAATGGGAAAAACCGAAAGGCTCTTATTGAAGAATATGAACTTACTCCTTCTTCTTTAGACCGGTGGATACAACAGAGTGAAAACACAGGTTCTTTTAAAGAAAAAGATAACCGTTCTCCTGAGGAACAAGAACTTATTAAACTACGAAAAGAACTGAAGAAGTTACAGATGGAGAATGATATTTTAAAGCAAGCCGCGCTGATACTAGGACGAAAGTAAATGTAATTAAACGGAACAAAGATAAATACTCGGTATCAGCAATGTGTGGCGTCCTAGAGCTTTCACGGAGCACCTATTACTACGAAGCAAAAGAACGAACCTCAGAAGACGATGTCACAAACGCCATTTTAGACATTTTTGATAAAAACCGTAAGGCGTACGGAACACGTAAGATTAAGGTTGAATTAAAGAAAAGAGGCCTTACGGTCTCCAGAAGGCGAATTGGCCGAATCATGAAAGAACAGGGGCTTGTTTCCTCTTATACAATCGCTCAGTACAAACCGCAAAAGACCTCATGTAACGAATCAGTCCAGGCAAACGAATTAAATCGGGAATTTCTACAAAAAGAAGAGAAAAAAGTAGTGGTAAGCGATTTAACATATGTCAAAGTCAAAAATAAATGGCATTACATATGTGTCTTTGTCGATCTCTTTAATCGTGAAATTATTGGATTTAGCACAGGACCTAACAAGGATGCGAAGCTTGTGGCAAGAGCGTTTGCATCTATCAAAGGGAACCTCCGTGATATTCAGCTCTTCCACACAGATCGAGGGAATGAATTTAAAAACAAGCTGATTGACGAAACGTTAACCATATTTGAGATTGGTCGTTCACTAAGTATGAAAGGTTGCCCTTATGATAACGCTGTCGCGGAAGCGACCTTTAAAATCATTAAGACTGAGTTCGCCAATCAAACAACATTCGCAAGCTTAGATCAGCTAACACTCGAATTTGGAGACTATGTGAACTGGTTTAATAAGCTGCGAATTCATGGAACTTTAGGCTACGTAAGCCCTCTAGAGTTTAAGAAGTTATCCCTTAAAAAAGTTGTTTGATTTAGTGTTGACAATCCAGATTCGCTATAAAAGAATTGGTTGAGCCTCTTGAAGAAGAAGTAATTATAACAAAGAAAGTAAATAGTAGTTTTATTGGAACAAAATTAGAAGAGTTTCTAAAATTAAATGATATCACAACATTAGTAATAACAGGTTTGACTACGCCCCACTGTGTATCAACGACTACAAGAATGAGTGGGAATTTAGGTTTTAATACATACCTTATTTCAGATGCAACTGCAGCATTTGGCATAAAAGACCAAAATGATAACTATTATGATGCCGAGGCTATACATAATATTTCTTTAGCTACCCTATATGACGAGTTCGCTACTATACTTACAACAGAACAATTAGTAAATGAAGTATTTTAAGCTTGTTAAACTAACAGGTGCTTACTTAAAAAAGGGAGGTTGCTCTGGCAATCATCTTATGGAACTAAAGGGGCAGGTTAGCTCAAGAAGAAAACACGTATTTAATGATATAATCATAAAAAATAGGAGTGTTTTAGATGGGTAGATTTATCAATAGGAGATATTATGAAAAGAATACCGTTTTATAATTTTTGGTTTGCTAAGACAAGCATAGCCCTAGCTGATGTCATTTACATTATGGTAATTACCACATTTATATATCAAAAAACTGATTCTGCATTAATGGCTTCATTATTTCCTTTATTCAAAGCCTTGGCTAATTTAATTGCTGGTCTAACATCGCCATTACTTTATAAAAAGTTCACTTTCTCTAAATTACTTGTGAGCCTTCAAGGTTTGAAGGCTTTAATACTTACTTTCTTACTTCTTGGTTTCTTGCCTATAACTAATCATATTTATGTTCTGTTATTATTTATTTTAGTTATATCTTTTATGGAAGGATGGGGAAACCCGTTACTTAATTCTGTTACACCTAAAATTGTACCGATAGAAAATCTTGTGAAAGCTAATAGTTCTCTATCCATCACAACTCAATCTGTTCAAATAGCTGGGTATAGCTTTACAGGTTTTGCTGTAATAAATTGGGGACATAATTCAACTTTGGTTTTTAATGTAGCATTGCTTTGGGTTTCTGTATTGGCTTTATATATTACATCAAAATATTTCATTAATAACGTTGAAGTTCAGGCGGAAAATAAATCCAAGTGGGCACTAATGAATGAAGGATGGGGTATTTTATGGCGTAATCAAACTCTTAGAATGGTTACTTTAATGGATGTTATAGAGGGAATGGCAGGTTCCATTTGGATTGGAGCAATAACATTGGTGTATGTAAAAGAAGCCTTAAACCAAGGAGAGCAATGGTGGGGTTTTATTAATGCAAGTTATTATATTGGTGCTATTTTTGGGGGTATAATAACCTTGTTCATAGCGAAAACAATTCAGAAGCACTTGATATTTAGTATGGCGATTGGTTCGTTATTATTTAGTATTTTCACGTTAATTTATGGGCTGACGAGTATTCCTATACTGGCTCTTCTGCTTTGTGTTGCAATGGGTCCAGCATACCAAATAAGAGATGTAGCTCAACAAACTGCATTTCAAATAAATATTCAAACCGAACATTTACCAAAGGTGTATGCATCCCAAGGTATCCTATTATCCACTGTTACAGGTGTATCCATTTTTCTAATGGGTTTTATTGCTGACTTTGTTGGAGTACGAGCTGTATATATATTCGGTTCAATCCTAATCTTTATTTCTGCTATATTATCTTTTACTTTAGTTAAGGCAAACAAAAAGAAATTTTATACTGTTGATTTTAAATCATAATAAAATGAAGATCACTTTCAACTAACGGGTGCTTAATTCAATAACAGGGGTTGCTACGGCAGCCTTTTTCGTGCGCCCGGCATGGGTGCAATCTATAGGGTGAAAGTCCCGAACCATGAAGGCAGTAGTAGTGGTTAGCTTAATGCAAGGGTGTCCACGGTGACGTGGAATCTGAAGGAAGCAAGCGGCAAACCTCCGGTCTGAGGAACACGAACTTCATATAAGGCTAGGTATCATTGGATGAGTTTGCGAAACAAAACAAAGTCCTTACTGCCGAAGGTGGTACAGAGTAAATGAAGCAGATAGATGGAGGGAAAGATTGCACTCTTACCCGGGGAGGTCTGATGACAGCCAAGTACACTTGGTAACCTGTCCAGTGATGGACAGCTGAATCATCAGAAGTCAGCAGAGGTCATAGTACTTGTCTACTCGAGAAGATAAGGAAGGACCGAACAGATTAAGGAGGATGAATACTAGGCGTTCGTTATCTGCAAAGAAGCAAACAATTCCTAACGGAACTTATTTGAAGGAAGAAGTGGTGAATACACGGGGAACTTCAAAAGGGTGGAGCAGATAAAGGCACAAATAGACCATTTATCCACGTAGAAAGGATATCAACGATGTTAATGGAACAGATACTAGAGAGGGAAAACTTAATACAGGCATTGAAGCGTGTAGAAAGAAATAAGGGAAGCCATGGTGTAGATGGAATGCCGGTTCAAAACCTGAGACCGCACCTCGTAACCGAATGGTACAACATGAAAACTGCCCTTTTACAGGGTACCTATCAACCGCAGCCCGTCCGTCGTATCGAAATCCCGAAACCAAACGGCGGAGTTCGGCTATTGGGTATTCCAACCGTTCTAGACCGTTTCATTCAACAAGCCATTGCCCAAATATTGACCAAGATATATGACTCAACCTTTTCGGAGAATAGCTATGGATTTCGCCCTAACAAACAGGGGCACCAGGCGGTTCGAAAGGCAAAGTCCTATATAACCGAAGGTTATACATGGGTAGTGGATATGGACTTGGAGAAGTTCTTCGATAAAGTGAATCATGACAAGCTCATGGGAATGTTAGAGCGGAAAATTGAAGATAAACGAGTTCTCAAACTGATTCGTAAATTCCTTCAAGCAGGCATTATGATAGGCGGACTTTTTCATAAAAGTGAGGAGGGAACTCCGCAAGGAGGTCCGTTAAGTCCTTTATTATCTAATATCATGTTAGACGAGTTAGATAAAGAACTAGAGAAACGCAATCTTCGATTCGTAAGGTATGCGGATGACAGTACTATCTTTGTGAAGACACGAAAAGCCGCCAAACGTGCAATGGGAAATATCTCAAGCTTCATTGAAAATAAACTGAAGCTAAAGGTCAACTACGAGAAGTCGAAGTATGATCGCCCTTGGAACAGAACGTTTCTCGGTTTTAGTTTCACGAAGTCAAAGAAGAACCCGAAGGTTCTACTGGCTAAACAAACGGTGAAGAGAGTAAAGAAACGAATCAGGGAAATGACCTCGAGAAAATTACCGATACCCATGAAACTCCGAATAAATAAGTTAAAGCAATACCTTAGAGGTTGGATGGGGTATTTCGCCCTCATTGATACTCCGAACGTATTGAAGAATTTAGATTCATGGATTCGAAGAAGACTCAGGATGTGTCTATGGAAGCAATGGAAATTGCCAAGAACGAGGGTGAGGAAACTCAAAGGATTAGGCGTCCCATTTGGAAAAGCATATGAATGGGGAAATAGCAGAAAGGGTTATTGGCGCATAGCGCATAGTCCTATTCTAGACAAAACCCTTAATAATGTTTATTGGCTCCATCATGGGTTAGTAAATCTATATGAACGATATACAAAACTACGTCAGACTTAAACTGAACCGCCGTATACCGAACGGTATGTACGGTGGTGTGAGAGGTCGGAGGCTAGGCGCCTCCTCCTACTCGATTTATGGCACTAACGGGGCAGGTTGTTGAAGAAGGATATTCTATTTTACATATCGTATTTACTTAGTAAGTATAAAAGGAGTGTGTAAAATATGAATCAATACCTGTTAGGGATCTATAAAGGTGAGTTATCGAATCCTCAGCTAAATGAATTAATGGAATATACATCCAAAATATCAAAAATCTCAATAACTACGATATCAATTTCTTCCCCAGAAAATCTGACGTTATTAGTAGGTGAAGAAGAGTCTCAATTATCAACTGGACTTACTGACCAATATTACTTACTAACTAATGAATTACAAAAACTGAATCAATATCAGGATAAGTTTTATTTCGTTTATGATTATAGGAATAGAAAGATAGTAAAAAACCCTACGGTAAGATGTTTTCCTTTAATAAAAATAACAATTAGTGGTACTAAGTTACAAAATCTAATTCAAACAGTTAAAGACATAAAACAAGATGTATTTGCAGGTTTCAAAATAAACTTAGAAGAATCAGATTTACTTTTTGTTGAAGTTCTTCTTTCCTCTCCAATGTTAGAAGTGATTAATAAGGGTGAAAGAATACCTGAATCCTCACAATGCGATAAGCATTATTTATATTTAAGCGAATTAACAGAGTTACTTTCTGATCATACGTTATGTAACTCTGTTCAAACTAAGGCTATAACAGATTAGAGTCATTTAAAAAACAAAGTTTGTGAAGAAATGTACTTAAACTAACGGGTGCGTTAGCTGAAGATCAGAGCTGTCTTTAAGGCAGCTTTTTCGTGCGCCCGGCATGGGTGCAATCTATAGGGTGAAAGTCCCGAACCATGAAGGCAGTAGTAGTGGTTAGCTTAATGCAAGGGTGTCCACGGTGACGTGGAATCTGAAGGAAGCAAGCGGCAAACCTCCGGTCTGAGGAACACGAACTTCATATAAGGCTAGGTATCATTGGATGAGTTTGCGAAACAAAACAAAGTCCTTACTGCCGAAGGTGGTACAGAGTAAATGAAGCAGATAGATGGAGGGAAAGATTGCACTCTTACCCGGGGAGGTCTGATGACAGCCAAGTACACTTGGTAACCTGTCCAGTGATGGACAGCTGAATCATCAGAAGTCAGCAGAGGTCATAGTACTTGTCTACTCGAGAAGATAAGGAAGGACCGAACAGATTAAGGAGGATGAATACTAGGCGTTCGTTATCTGCGAAGAAGCAAACAATTCCTAACGGAACTTATTTGAAGGAAGAAGTGGTGAATACACGGGGAACTTCAAAAGGGCGGAGCAGATAAAGGCACAAATAGACCATTTATCCACGTAGAAAGGATATCAACGATGTTAATGGAACAGATACTAGAGAGGGAAAACTTAATACAGGCATTGAAGCGTGTAGAAAGAAATAAGGGAAGCCATGGTGTAGATGGAATGCCGGTTCAAAACCTGAGACCGCACCTCGTAACCGAATGGTACAACATGAAAACTGCCCTTTTACAGGGTACCTATCAACCGCAGCCCGTCCGTCGTATCGAAATCCCGAAACCAAACGGCGGAGTTCGGCTATTGGGTATTCCAACCGTTCTAGACCGTTTCATTCAACAAGCCATTGCCCAAATATTGACCAAGATATATGACTCATCCTTTTCGGAGAATAGCTATGGATTTCGCCCTAACAAACAAGGGCACCAGGCGGTTCGAAAGGCAAAGTCCTATATAACCGAAGGTTATACATGGGTAGTGGATATGGACTTGGAGAAGTTCTTCGATAAAGTGAATCATGACAAGCTCATGGGAATGTTAGAGCGGGAAATTGAAGATAAACGAGTTCTCAAACTGATTCGAAAATTCCTTCAAGCAGGCATTATGATAGGCGGACTTTTTCATAAAAGTGAGGAGGGAACTCCGCAAGGAGGTCCGTTAAGTCCTTTATTATCTAATATCATGTTAGACGACTTAGATAAAGAACTAGAGAAACGCAATCTTCGATTCGTAAGGTATGCGGATGACAGTACTATCTTTGTGAAGACACGAAAAGCCGCCAAACGTGCAATGGGAAATATCTCAAGCTTCATTGAAAATAAACTGAAGCTAAAGGTCAACTACGAGAAGTCGAAGTATGATCGCCCTTGGAACAGAACGTTTCTCGGTTTTAGTTTCACGAAGTCAAAGAAGAACCCGAAGGTTCTACTGGCTAAACAAACGGTGAAGAGAGTAAAGAAACGAATCAGGGAAATGTCCTCGAGAAAATTACCGATACCCATGAAACTCCGAATAAATAAGTTAAAGCAATACCTTAGAGGTTGGATGGGGTATTTCGCCCTCATTGATACTCCGAACGTATTGAAGAATTTAGATTCATGGATTCGAAGAAGACTCAGGATGTGCCTATGGAAGCAATGGAAATTGCCAAGAACGAGGGTGAGGAAACTCAAAGGATTAGGCGTCCCATTTGGAAAAGCCTATGAATGGGGAAATAGCAGAAAAGGCTATTGGCGCATAGCGCATAGTCCTATTCTAGATAAAACCCTTAATAATGTTTATTGGCTCCATCATGGGTTAGTAAATCTATATGAACGATATACAAAACTACGTCAGACTTAAACTGAACCGCCGTATACCGAACGGTATGTACGGTGGTGTGAGAGGTCGGAGGCTAGGCGCCTCCTCCTACTCGATTTGTGTGCCAGGCATGGCAACTATCTAGGTGGTGAAAGTCCACTGTGGGGGTACACATCGACCAACCACTAAGGAAGCGCAAGGTACTTATCGTGAGGTAAGGGCTGGAGGAAGCGTGGAATAAAATCTTGGCTCGACGAACAGGAATCTGATACTAAGGCTCTATAAAGGGATTAAACTCCAAGACAAGTTAAAGTCCAAAAGATGTGCGTAACTTTATAGAGTAAATCAGGCGAATAAAAGAGGAAAGATAGGTGTCTTACCCTGGGAGGTCTTGCGGATGTACAGAAGTACAGTCGAAAAAGGTTAGTCGCAAGAAGTCAGCAGAAGCCATAGTAATGAAATAATTTCATGAAGGGCTGAACAATTTATAGTGTTTCAACGCCACGAATGCGTAAGTGACGAACTCCGAATGTGTTAATGGTGAAAGTATGAGCGTACCTCAAAGAATAACCAAAATGGAGATATCACTTACTACGTGAGAGGAAAGGAGAAACGAGTGTGGAACTTTTAGAACAAATCCTAAGTAATAAAAATATGAACGAAGCCTACATACGTGTCTATAAAAATAAAGGTGCAAGTGGGGTCGACGGAGTAACAGTCGACGAACTAAAGCAATACCTGAAAGAGAACAAAGATGAACTGCGTCAGCGCATCAGAACAAGAAAATACCAACCACAAGCTGCCTTAAGAGTGGAGATCCCAAAAGAAAATGGAAAGATGCGCAAATTGGGAATACCAACAGTAGTGGATAGAGTCGTTCAACAAGCCATTCATCAAGTTCTCAGTCCACTATTTGAAAAGCAATTCAGTGAATTCAGTTACGGTTTCAGACCAAAAAGAAGTTGTGAAATGGCGATAATTAAAAGCCTGGAGTTTCTGAATGATGAACATGATTGGGTAGTCGACATTGATCTTGAAAGATTCTTCGATACCGTCCATCACGATAAACTCATGAGAATCATATCCAACACAATAAAAGACGGAAATGTCATCTCGTTAATCAGAAAATACTTAGTCAGTGGAGTCATGGTGAATGGAAAATATGAAGACACACCTGTCGGTACTCCGCAAGGAGGTAACCTCAGTCCACTATTAAGTAATATAATGTTAAACGAACTTGATAAGGAACTGGAGAAAAGAGGACTAAGGTTCGTGAGGTATGCACATAACCCTGTCAAGTAGACAATAAAAAAAGAGTATTTTAAGCTGCGGCCTTTTCTCGATATTCAATCGGGGAAAGGCCGTTAAGTTTTTCTTGGAAGCGATCAGTATTATAGAATTCTATATACTCCTGAATAACTACATAAGCTTCCTCTGCTGTTTTTGGGCGTTCCAAATATAACTTCTCTGTTTTTATATGCGAGAAGAAACTTTCTATACACGCGTTATCATGACAATTGCCACGACGAGAGTGGCTTCCTTGAATACCGAGTTCTTTTACCTGCTTTTCGTATGATTTCGTCGTATATTGGAATCCTTGATCAGAGTGAAGAAGGGCACCCTTTTCAAATGACTTGTCCCTTAACTGATTTAACGTATTATGAACCAATTCAAGATCGTTTCGCGTAGAAACTTCCCATGCCACAATTTCATTATTATACAAATCTAAAATGGCAGATAGGTAGACAAACGTGTCTCCAATCCGTACATAGGTTATATCTGTTACTAACTTTTGTAACATGGACTCTGCATAGAACTCACGGTTTAAAACATTTTTAAATACAACGGATCCTCTTCGACCATAGAAAGGGCGTTTCTTTCGAATAATAGATGTAACCCCCAATTCTCTCATCAATCGGCGAACACGCTTATGATTGACAACGATTCCCTCTCTGAATAAAGCTCGGGTCATCCGTTTATATCCGTAGTATGGATGTATCTTATGGATGGCTAATATATGTTCTTTTATCCATAGGTTTTTCTCAAGTCTCAGAGAACGTCTAGACTGAGTCTTCCTCCATTTGTAGTAACCAGCTCTTGAAACTTCACCGATTTTTAATAGCCACGCGAGTGGGTGTGTTTTCCTCAATCCATCAATCACTTTAAACCTTTCGGCTTTCAGGACCATTCCTTCCCATGTAGATTTGGATTGCGCTTTTTTAAATAGTCCACCTGCGCTTTCAGATAAGCATTTTCTTCTTCTACACTAGAAAAATTCTTACGGTTCCATACACCACGTTGGTCTTCAAAAGGCTCATTATTTTGCACTTTCTTTACCCAATTCGCTATTTGCGCATCACTTTTGATACCAAATCGCTCACGAAGCTGACGATATGACCAGCCTTCCTCCAACTTCAAACGAACAACTTCTCGCTTTAATTCTTCTGTATATGTTTGAAAGGTTTGCCCCTTTTTTGCCATAAAAAAATCCCCTCCAAGATAGACTGTTTAAGAGCATTTTATCATGCTCTCTTTTTACTCTGTCTACCTGTAGGGGATAATACCAGTACGCTGATGATGCCCTTATCTTTGTGAAAAGTGAAAAGGCAGCGAACCGAGTAATGAGCACAATCGTGAGATTTATAGAAGAGAAATTAGGCCTGATAGTCAACGTAGAGAAGAGTAGAATCTCACGTCCAAAAGAGTTGAAATTCTTAGGATTTGGGTATTATTACGACACTAATAACAACAACTACAAAGTGAAACCTCATCCAAGTTCTGTACAGAAGTTTCAAAGGAAACTTCGACAACTGACAAAGCGAAATTGGAATGTTCCACTAGACTACCGAATATTGAAATTGAACCAAGTAATAGTTGGATGGGTAAACTACTTCAGAGTGGCAAACATGAAAAAAACGACGGAACGAATAGACACAAAGCTTCGCTCTAGAATTAGGGTCATCATATGGAAACAATGGAAAGTAGCGAAGAAACAAATTAAATCGCTTATTCAACTAGGAATTCCGGAGGAAGAAGCGAAAGGATTAACCTACTGTCGAAAAGGTTACCGATTCATAGGAGTATCCAAAGTCGTCCAAAGAGCAATCTCAAACAAAAGACTAAAGCAGAGGGGAGTCCCCTCTGCTTTAGAACATTATCTAAAAGTACACACTGTGATATAAATTGAAACGCCGTATACGCGAACCGTACGTACGGTGTTGTGAGAGGGGCGAAAATAAACTTATTTTCCCCCTACTCGATTATGAACGGGGCAGGTTAATTGAATAAAGAATAAGGATATTAATGTTAATAATTTAAATTAATGTTAAATTAAGTGTGAAGAGTAATTTTTAAATAATAAATTTGAGGGTGTTTAATATGTTTAGGTTTTTGTTTCAGTTTGGTATAGCATCTATTTTACTTTTAATTTCAACCGTTGCTGCTTTCTATGAAGGTAGTGCAATCGTAGATAATCCTTGGGAATGGAAGTACTCAACACCATTTTCTCAATTTTTATACGGTGAGGTAAATAGTAATAGCTCTATATCACAACTTGACTACTTTATATACGCAGTTAAATTTCAACCCACTTTTCCTATCATTATGGTAATAAGTAGTTTATATTTGTTAATTCTTTTTGGATACCATTTCTTAAAGCCACAGCATAAACGGTTTGCTTATTACTTGTCCTTTTTGGGTGGAGTATTATTCTTACTTAGTTATTTTATTTTTAATTCTCCCACATTTGGTGGTCAAATTTTTTTCTATATTTGGTTAGTGAGTGGTGTATTGTGCATTGTAACTGCTGTAATAATTTATTTTCAGATTTTAAATCGTAACACGAACAAAATTACAAATTAACCTTGGCTTTATTACAGAAAATAGAAAAAATCTTCAAATTGCCTCAGGAGTGGAAGAAACCGAGAGAAAAGGAACGTCTATTTGGATAAAAAATGGTCAGATAAGTAGGGGCAAAAGGTGATTTTTGCTGATTATATATAAATTTTAATGTTATTAAATTTAAGGAGTTTTAATTTCAATGAATTATATAAAGGTTATAATAGGACTAACTTTAGCGTCAACAATGCTGGTAGCTTGTGATAATAAAAAGGATATCGAGCAAGAGATAAGTGCTCCTATCGTACAAGGAAAAGAAGTATATCAAACAAAACTTCCTGTGAAATTTAATATTTCAAGAGAAGCATTAGTGAAAAATATGGATAATCCATTAGATATAAGTGAATTGGAACTGGAATTAATGGAATTATCAATGGATCATTTTTCTCCTAAAAAGCATTCTTTTCAAGAAGGACAATATTTAAATGAAAAAATAATGTATAAATGGCTTGAGAGGAAATCTAAGGAGGAAACAAAGGGATTAAATCCTTCTATTGTTGATACGGGAAATCCACTTAAAGATGAGAAGAAAAGCCCTAAAATATTATCTCATATATTAGAGCAGAATTATCTGAATAAAGACGGGAAAATTGAAGGAATCTCATTAGCTCTTTCGTTAAAGACATATTATTATATAAAGGTTACAGATAGTAAAGGATTGGTCTATACAGATAAAGTAAAAATAGATGAGGATAAGGATAATATAAATGATGTAAAAGAGAGTGGTAAAAAAATAGCAGAAAAAGTGGTAAAACGAATTAGGGATAGTAAGGATATTCCAGATGTTCCGATACTTCTGACTTTATATCAAGAAGAACAAAGAAATAGTGTAATTCCAGGTAATTTTTTAACTGAAACCTATATTCCACAAGGAGAAAATAATATTAAGGAATGGAATGATATAAATCGGAAGTATTATGCCTTTCCTTCAGATGACCTTGAAACTTTAGATAAGTCTACTTCAGATAGTCTTACATATTTCAAAGAAGATATTCAGAAGTATTTTAATAACTTGAAAATTGTAATCAATGGAAAAGCACTTTATTTAAATAAAGATTTAAACGATGTGAAAATTGATATTGAAGCAGCTGGCATATCTCCATCAGAAAGTATAGCTCTTCTTCAATTTACAGAAACTCAAATACTTTCCAGGTTATTCCCAGATCATGTTGCAATTACGGTAAGGCTTATGGATCAAAATAAAGAAAAAGGAATAATGATATGGGATCCTTCTGATAAAAAAGTAACAACACATATATACAAATAAATAGAAGAGGAGGTGAATGAATTCACCTCCTCTTCTATTTATTTATCGTAAAACATAAATTTTTCACATTTTTACCTGATTGAAAGCTATCGGTGCGTTTAAAGTGAAATTCTAATTCTGCTTTATTATTTGAGCCATCTACCTCTCTGACAGGAAATGAGTAACAGTTATCATAAAAGTTGTGAGAACTATCTTTTGCAACTGTTCTAGATGAAGTTCCGTCTTTTTCTTCAACAACTGATATAACTAGGTAATATAGATAATAAGAGGAGTGATTTAATAAATTGGTATAATTGGATAACTCCAACAAACCCATTTGTTGCTTTGATCTTTGGTTCTCATTTTAACTATTTTGTTACATTCAGTATATGGTTTAGTACTAAGAAAAGAAAATTATCTTAATTGCATTATTGTCTGGCTCTTTAACCTTCAATAATTGAAGAAACAGGGCAGCAGTCCTGTATTAACTGAAATACTAAAAAGTATGTGAAGAAATCTACTTAAACTAACGGGTGCGTTAGTTCATTAACAAGGGTTGCTGCGGCAGCCTTTTTCTTATGGCACTAACGGGGCAGGATAGTTTAAGAAGGGATACGAAATATGTGTTTGGTAAAGAGGTTATATTAGGAGGTGCATATGTGAAAAAGGATTATTATAAGGATGAAAGCAGGGGCAACGAGATTGAAGGCAACAATCCCAATATTGTAAACATGGAGTAAATAACGTTTTAGATGAAAACGATACTGATTAGAGTAATTAAAGAAAGGGCACCCAAGGGAAAAGGGTGCTTTTATTATGTTCCGCCTTTAAAGTGTTTAGGTTAAATCGAAATGAACCGTATCATAAGTAACGGCGAAATTTCTTTGTGATCCTAATTTTGTGGAAATTTACAAACTCTTAAAAACCAAAAACCCCCTGTAGGCTTCAGGGAGTTTTTTTCTATACGAAATCTTTCCATTCTAGATAGGATTGTGGGTCGATATTTTTTACCTGTTCTAAAAACGACGACAATAAACCCAATCTTTTTAGATGTTTCATAAGAAATTCAGGATGGTCAACCTTTTTTTTAAAATGGCTCACAAGGTCTATTACTTTAAGTTCCCCTTCCTTTGTTACGATGATGTGGTTTAATCTACTATCCAATCGGGTAAATTTTAACCGCTTCATTTCTTTTAGTAAGAATAGGATTTGGTTGGTAACTTTTTCGGATAAAACCTGATTTGCTTTAAGATATTCGAATAAAGAAGGACCCTCAAGGTACTCTATAATGATATAGTTTGCTCCAACCTCATAAAGTTTTGGAACAATGTTAGATTCCTGTGCAGCCTTTAATACTTTGCTTTCTTTCAGGGCGTTCCCATCTTTTGCATAAATTTTTACGCATTGATCTGAAGAAATTTTAAAAACGGCACCTTGCTTCCCCCTTCCAATTAGCGGATATGAGGTTGGATTATGAACAATTTCTACTTTTTCCCCTTTCCTATGAGTAACAATAATAGATTTAAAATTCTCCACTTTACATCAACTCCTTGAATAAGATCATCGCCTTATGAGTATGGTTCATAGCTTATATAGAAAATGTTCTAGTCGTATAACTTCCATCATCATAATAGTTTTTATAGAAGGATCGGAAATATATTCAATCAACTAAAATAGGTTTCAATAGTTTCTGTGCTCAAGTATTCCTTGATGGCATCAATAGGTGGACGACGTTGTTCCCTTTTAACTTGTAAGATACCATATTTTTCTTGATAAATATTGTTGTGCAAAATCTCTGTATCTCGACTTCGATATCGGTTGTACTCATCATTTGAGCGGTCGTTTGTATGATAAATAAATACTATTGGGTGCATCGCTACTTTAATTTTTCCTTTATGACTTAAGAAAAAATCATAATGTTCTCCCACTTTTAACCTTTCATCCCATGTATAGTTTAGTAATTTATCTGTTTTTGCCAAAAAAAAGTTGGCAACAATATCATATAATTCCACACCGTTTTCTGTTCCATATGGATTTGCTTTCAAAGTGAGTTTATCCTCTTCAATCTTAAAAACTGCTTGTGAATTTCTTACCCCATTTGTCTCAATACATCGACCACCAACAATGTCTATATCAGAGTTTTCAAGAACATCAAGTAACCATTCAATATTAGTTTCCTTAATAAAACAAAAATCATCATCAAGTAATAAAAAATATGGAGTTTTCACTTGTTTCATTAGGAAGTTACGACCTTTTGACAATCCACTATCAAAAGGAAGAACATGGTACTCTACATCTGGGAGGGGATTCGGGGATTTACTATCATCTGCTACAATAATATGTAGACTAGGATAGAATTTCTTTATACTCTTTATGAGCATATCTAGGCAATGTGGACGTTCGAATGTTTTAATAATCGCGGTAACTTGCTCGCTTACATTGACTGCCATTTTTTCAGCTCCTTTACGCATTACATTTTCTTTCCATACTTTTTAATTATTTTTATATATAGTATGTAAGATGAGAACTTCTTGAAATGGATAAAAGTTTAAACTTGAAAATTGTGCTCCTGTCTAGAAATAAATAGGTATTCTTATTGCACTGCTAATGCTGTTTATGAATAGAGTATATAGATCGTCCAATAATGATATTAAAGAAAAAATGGAGAAAAATATCTATTTTTTTTAACACTAAAGACCCTAGTCGAAAGACTAGAGCCTATAACGGAATGTAAATTCCGATAAGATTAAACATCTAAATAAAGAGGTGGAAAAATAATGAGCACGATTCATGTTGTAACAGCTGTTAATAATGAATTTGCCGAACATCTGGCAGTTATGTTATATTCCCTGCTAGAAAATAAGGTTTCTAAGAATCCTATCATCTTTTATATTATTAATAGTCAAATCTCTGAGAAAAATAAATCCCTATTAACTAAGACCGTTAAACGATTCAACGCTGAAATCAAATATTTAACCATTGATCCGACCCTATATGATGGATTCATCCTTACTCACCATCTTACTCAGGAAACATATCATCGAATATCGATTCCAGACCTAATAGAAAAAGACATTGAAAAAGTCATTTATTTGGACAGTGATATCGTTATTAAAGAAGACATCACAAAATTATGGGATATTAATATAGATCATTATTTTCTTTCAGCGGTGCAGGATGCTTGGTTAGGGTTAAAAAAGTTAAGACATTCCGACCTTTCGATTCCGGAAGACGGCGATTACTTCAATGCTGGTGTTTTAGTCTTGAATTTAAAAAAGTGGAGAGAGCACAACATAACAAACCAAATTATTGATTTCATGAAAAATAACCAAAACATTATTCGTTATCCCAGTCAAGATTCGATGAATGGAATTCTTCATGATAAATGGCTTCAACTAGACGCAAAATGGAATTATCAGTCAAAACATCTTTATAACACTGACCTTCGGTTAGAACCGGCCATTATTCACTACACAGGGACAGATAGTAAGCCCTGGTGGAGTTCAAAGCACCCTCTTCGCGGTGAATATATGAAATATTTGAAAAAAGTAAAAAAATAGTATAAAAATTAAAAACTCCCTGTAGGTAACAGAGAGTTTTTTTTCTAGGTGAAATGAAGGAGGGTATATGCTCTAGTCGTGTAACCGTACCGCCATTGATTATTTAATATTCTCTAAGCGGACACATATATATACCTTTCGAGACTTGTGTTCATATCATATTATAATCTGATAAGTAAAGGAGAATTGTACATGTCAAAAGCGCCCTTATATATCATTACAGGTGCTGGTGCTTCTGGGAAAACCTTCGTTGTCAATGAACTACGGAGAATATTGCCTGACTATAATGTTTTCGATTATGATGTTCTTTTTCAGTTTTTAAAAAACAAAGACAAAGTAGACAAACAACAAATACAAAATATTTGGCTCCGTGTTGCACGAGAAATCGCTGAAAGTGGCCGAACAACCATAATATGCGGATTAATAAAGCCACAGGATATTGAAATTTGTAAGGACTTCCATTATTTTTCGCACATATATTACCTGGTTTTACATTGTGATGAAAAAACTCGTGAGATACGATTACGTACAAGAAAAAAAATGACAGACGAAAAGATTCAATACATTAAAAAATTAGCAAAATGGTTTATAGAAATAGCCGATAAATATAATCCACCAATGCCAATTATTGATACTTCTAAAACCGATGTAACTAAAGTAGCTGAACAAATAAGAGAATGGATACTTGAAAGGAACAGGATAGATTGACCAAGAGTAATAAAAAAAGCATTCTACTACTTACAAAGCAACGTACTAATGTATCTTTTGTATCCTTAGATGATTTAGTGCCCAAGATCAATTAATACGAACGAGAGGGATTACAAGAAGCAAGATCAATTTATTGATTCCTACTTTTTTATGATCAGGTAGGATTTATTGTTAAGGTATCTTGAGCAACTAGTCCAAACAACATGCGATCTTTTTTCATAAACAATAGGATGAAGGAAAAAGCAAAGTATGAAGAAGGGGATATAATGAAAGTAATTGTCACTGGGGGCTGTGGTTTTATTGGTTCCAATCTAGTCGATCGGTTAATAAAAGAGGGTTTTGAAACCTATGTTATTGATAATTTATCAACAGGTAAAATAGAATTTCTGAATCCGATAGCTAAGTTTTATCAGTCAGACATCTTAGACGTACAGAAGATGAAATCGATTTTTGAAGATGTGAAGCCAAATGCTGTGTTTCACCTAGCCGCACAAATAGACGTACAAACATCTATACACAACCCTGACCTTGATGCACAAATTAATATATTAGGTTCAATTAATCTAATTGAATTATGCAAAACTTATAAAAGCAAACTCATTTATTCATCTTCTGCAGCCGTTTACGGAACACCTCTATATTTGCCGGTTTGTGAACAACACCTTATTCAGCCCCTTTCTAATTATGGTATATCCAAGGTTACCCCAGAACTATATATCCGTTGTTATGCACGACTTTATAATGTGAAATTTACAATTTTAAGATACTCAAATGTGTATGGTCCTCGACAGATGCCAAAGGGCGAAGGTGGTGTTATTTCCATTTTTATTAATAAAATAATAAACGATGAAACCCCTGCCATTTTTGGAGATGGCCAACAAACTAGAGATTTTATCTATGTTGAAGATGTCGTTTCAGCAAATCTCTCTGCACTAAAAGCAGAAAAAAATGGAACCTATAACATTAGTACAAACAAACGAATATCCATCAATGAACTTATAAAAAAAATCAATTGTATCTTAAATAAAAACATTGTTCCAGCATATAAACAAGAACGAATAGGAGATATTGATCACAGTTGTCTTGATAATCAGTTAGCCAAAATGGAACTGAACTGGCAGCCGAAATATTCAATTATTGAAGGTATAACAAAAACCTGCCAATTTAATGAAAATATTCAATAGAAATCCTCTACTCCATCTTCAAATAACAAGGAAACTTGGTCCTGATTTATTCGCTAAATTAAAATATTGAGCTTCTCATAATAAACCGTGGTTCACTATATGTAAGGTATCAAGCTGCGTGTTTAGCAGCTTGAGGGTTTGCAATATCCTCCCTTACCATTTGCACCCGCAATAAGGATTGGAACCATAGTGTCCTGGGTTTCCAAAGTAATGTCCTGGATTTCCAGGATTGTGTCCGGGATTGTGTCCAGGCATCGGGGCTGGTGCAGTAGGCTGTACTGGTGTTTGCTGAAGCCCAGGCGGGGCAAAAGGTGCAAATTGTTGGATAACACCACTAGGTAATGAGAATTGCCCTAACACCGGGTGTGGTGGTCGTGGTGGTCGTGGTGGTAGGTACATTTGCACCAACCCTGGCGGCGTAAAAGGTGCGACATGTTGGATGGCAGCTGGTAATTGTAACACGCCTAATTGCTGCTGTTGCTGGTGTGTCATCAGCTGCGAAGGTATAAATTCCATAAAAGGGTCACCACCTAAAATAGGTGCAATTTGTGGAAAAAAGATAGGTCCTTGTCGAAATTCGTAAGGATTCAAAGGTCTCATTCTAGACATCCTCCTAATTTGGTTATGTTTTTGATTTCCCCCCCTTTATCAACAGATTATCAGGAGAATATTTTATCTTATGCAGATATTAATTTGAAAGAGATTACCTGTATAAAAAAAGGGCTTTAAGAGGCCCTGCCGACAAAACGCGGAAAACATACGTTAAAGAAAATTTGTCTATAAATCTATACAAAAACGATTTTCAAACTAATATTTCGGTTATTTGTATTTGGTTTTTCTTTTGGTCATAGAAAATCTTCAAAAAAGTTACGCTAAGAAACATACCTTCAAACCCTCAAAAAACAAGGGTTTATGGTAAAAAATATCCTTAGCGTAATAAAATCCTGCTTTTTCACTCCAAAAAATGTCTTAACGTATGTTTTCCTTTTGCAACATCCAGACCTATCACTGGATTCATCTTCTATCTCCTCCTAGAAAATTGGATTAACCGGTAACCCCTATTCCTCCATGTAGTTTCATAGCTTCGCTTGTTATACGAGATCTTAGTCCCAACCAGCCTCAATCATGTTTCTACAAGTAGGGGGCGAGCTGTTTAGTTGACGGGATCAAGTCCCAGGGACAGGGACGTTCTACCCCGGCTACCGTTAACATATATCGATATACAAAATGGGCAACCAGAAATAACTGGCTGACCTTATAATACGAACGGGGCAGGTTTGTTAAACAACCTCTGCATGATTTCTACTTATAAAACATATCCTTCTTATAAAGAGGAGGTATATTTAGTGAGGGAATTTCATACCAAATTAAAATATAAAAAATATGTTAATGTTTTTTTCTTGTTTTATATTTTTATGTTAGGTTTTTGGGGTATTAGTACATTCCCAACAAGACTTTACGGGAATATTGGTGATGCTTCACATAATATTGTACCATTTCATACAATTGAAACTTACTTCTTCAATTTTCAACACTATAACTTCGATACTTGGTTTTATAATACATTCGGCACTATATTAGTATTTATACCATTAGGAATTTTACTTCCATTTGTTTGCGCTAATGTAAGAAATATGACATTGATAGTTTTATTCTCATTGTTGGTTAGTCTCACTATTGAAACTATACAATATGTTACTCTGCTAGGTGTGTTTGATGTGGATGATATATTGTTAAATACTTTTGGAGGTATTTTAGGCTTTCTAATTTTTACTTTAATTATAAAAAATATATGGTAAACGTTGTTCATACTGCGTTAGTTCATTAAAGAGCTGTGACGATGAACTGCACCCCAATTGTTAGACAACATCTAACAATTGGAGGTGCAGTTTTTTTGACTAAATATACGATAGACGAAAAATCAAATGCAGTTTTAGAGTACTTAGAAGGGAAAAAATCCTATAAATCCATTGCTCAAGAAAGAAATGTAGGTTTATCCCCTCTGAAAAGATGGGTCGCTCGCTATCTAAAACATGGGATGGAAGGACTTGTTTCATCCTATACAAATTACACTTTGCCCTTTAAACTAGAAGTACTTAAATATTTGAACGAATATGGGGCATCGATCAACGAGACCGCTGTACACTATAACCTTCCTTCCGATTCTACACTTTTGAATTGGGCAAATCAGTTTAAGGAAGGAGGTATAGACGCCCTTAAACCAAAGAAAAAGGGGCGTCTATCCATGAAAAAAGAAACTAAGAAAAAATCGCCAGCTAATGGCTCTCAAGAAGCACTTCTTGCCGAATTAGAATACTTACGTGCAGAGAATGCCTATCTAAAAAAGTTGAATGCCTTAGTTCAAGAAAAGGAAGCCTTACAAAGAAAGAAAAAGCGAAAGTAGTCCATGAACTAAGGAAACAATTTGATTTAAATCTACTTCTATCCATTTCTAAAATGGCACGGAGTACGTACTATTATTGGGTTAACGCCTTCGGGCGTGAGGATAAATACACAGAAATTAAATCCCTTATCAAAGAGATATTCCATACGCATAAAGGGCGTTATGGGTATCGGCGTATCACCCTAGAATTACGTAACCGAGGTGCTCGCATCAATCATAAAACAGTTCTCCGATTGATGAATGAACTAGGATTGAAGTCATTAGTTCGCATGAAGAAATACCGTTCGTACAAAGGGAACATCGGCAAGATTGCGCCCAACATTCTAGCACGTGATTTCAAGGCGGCAAAGTCCAATGAAAAATGGGTGACAGACGTCACAGAATTCCATCTAGCTGGGGAGAAACTATACTTATCGGCCATTCTAGACCTGTTTAATGGAGAAATCATCGCCCATAATATCGAATCTCGTCCTGTTTATCCGCTCGTTTCCAAAATGCTGGATAAAGCCTTTGATCGCTTGGAATCGAAAGATTCACCCATTCTCCATTCAGATCAGGGCTGGCATTATCAGATGAAACAATACTCGCATGATTTGAAAAAACATAACATTACACAAAGCATGTCCCGCAAAGGAAATTGTCTCGATAATGCGGTCATTGAAAACTTCTTTGGCTTATTAAAATCCGAATTACTCTATCTTCAAGAATTTGAAAGCATGGAGCATTTCAAACAAGAACTAGAAGAATATATCCATTACTACAATCATCAAAGAATCAAGGTAAAATTAAAAGGCATGAGCCCGGTAGATTACCGGGTTCATGCCCTCAAGGCTGCCTAAGTAAATAAAGTGTCTAACTTTTTGGGTTCACTTCACGATCAGCTCTTTTCTTATGGAGCTAACGGGGCAGGATAGTTGAAGAGTGCTGTTTGATCTTTATTCAATAATTGGGACAGATTGAAGATCAATTTGAGGTTTTTGACAACAAAATGTATTGCAAAGAAGCTGGCGTTACTGATGGATTAATTTACCGTGTATGTACCCGTAGAGGATTGTCCAAGGTAAATCGGATTAATCTGTTTTCAAGTGTCGGTTCTTCCTGATAAACCTGAAAAAAAGGAAGCAACCAAGCCTGTAAAGATCCAAGTAGCAGAAAAGCCACAAGAAAAACCAAAAGCTCCAACAGGAACCGAAGATTTTATATCACTGAAAAAAATCGTGGTTCCAGAAGCGTTTTTAAACTCGCACCCGAATCCTGAAAAAACGCAGCAAGTCGTCAACTATGTCAAACGGACCGGGCATTTAGATGAACCTCTTCTTTGTACACTCCTAATTAAACCTGTCTAGAACATCCTTTTTAAATGAATGAAACTTTGCTAAAGTTTGTTTATTGTCTGTAAGGATTTCATAATTTTCTATTTGTTCATATTGAATCGTTGAATTTGAATTGATTAATTTTGTAGTATTTTCTGTGTTAATTGAATATTTACTATAAACGGTAGATACTGGTACATACATTAATTTTTCTTTTTTTTCATATTTATAACCATTTGGAATCTTTAATTGCTTCAAAAATAAAATATACTCTTGGGTAGGTTTTAAAATATTATACCCTGAAAGGGCCATATATGTATCAAAGTTAAAATAATTAGGTTCAAACATGTAAAAATATTGGTTTACTTGATCATTAAAATTTTTATAAACTTCTTTAACTTTCATTTTACTAAGAATTGCTTGATTATATAATTCTCTCTCATTACTTACTTTCACCTTAACAATTAAATCTGATTCCTTAATTAATTGATCTAAATTGTTGATATTATTATTAAAATATAACGAAGTGAACTCTTCGTCGTTTTGAATAGAAACATAGCTATTTTTATAACCTTGATTAATATTAGATTTATGAACATTATCTTTAAATGACTGTCGAGTAAAACTCGCAAAAATCACGGCACCCAAGATGAAAAAACAGATAGAAATGTAAAATATTTTTTTGGATTTTCTCATAATAACTCCTTTTTTATCAATTCATTTCAGTTAACTTACCATTTTCCATTTTATATTTCTTATCTGAAAGTAAATCTATATCCTCTTTATTATGACTTGCAATTAATATTGTTGCTCCTCTTTCTTTTTCTGTTAATAATAAATTTCTAATTAATTCTACACCTTCTTGGTCTAATGCATTAGTTGGTTCATCTAATATTATTATTTCCGGTGATTCCATCAATGCCTGGGCTATCCCAAGTCTTTGTTTCATTCCAAGAGAATATTTTTTATAAGTTCTTAAATCAGATGGATCTAATCCTACTTTGATAAGTATATTTTCTATATCTTCTTTAGAAACTTTCTTTTTAATTTCTGATAACAGTTTTAAGTTTTCATAACCTGTTAAATTATTCCAAAATCCAGGTGTTTCAATAATTACACCAATGCTTTTTGAGAATGAGATTTCCTTATGTAATATTGACCCGCCGATAATTATTTCCCCTGACGAGGGCCTAATAAGTCCGCATATCGCCCTAAATAACATGGTCTTTCCTGATCCGTTTCGGCCTAAAAAACCGTGTATTTGACCTTTAGATAGAATTACATTTATATTATCCAATATTTTCTTTCCGTTAATATCCTTAGTAACATTTTTAATTTCAATAATAGACATTAATAAATTCCCTCCTAATAAATATCCAACCTTTTAATTCTTATTGAAAAATATGTAATAACTAACACAGAGCAAACAATTAGATAAATGAGCGAATAAATGATAGTAAAACCTTCTATAGATAAGTTCAATAAATTGGTGTATTTTAATAAAAAGGTTCCTGAATCATGCCAAGTAATGAGAGACTGAAAGAAAGGTATATATTTAATGAAATACAATTTATCTGGGAAGTGATTGTAAATTACACCGGCAGAAAAAATTGAAAGCACATATAAAAATAAAATTATTATATATGAGTAATTACTTTTTAATAAGGTTGATAATACATTCGTTAAAACTACTAAAAAATACCCGGATAGAACGACTAATAAATAAACAAGAATTATATCTTTTACTATAGTGAAATTTATCATGTCTACTCTGTTTATTAGAATTACAATGAAAACACCTATGAATTGAAGAGAGTAATAAATAGAAACTTTTAATAATAGATCACCAAATAATTTCAACACCCATGCAACTCTGTTATTTGTTCTAGTAAAAATGTAAACAGAAAACAAAGAAATGTAATCAGATATATATCCTCCTAATTTATGCATTAAGAAAACTTGTGGAAATATCCATATTAATACAGGGAGTACATTATTAATTCCTGAAATCTCTAGATGACCATATGAAAAAATTATTATTGAAATTATATCTTTCTCGGCATTAGTTATATTCATATAAGGTGAAAAATAAAACCCTAAAAATATACCTATTGCTATGGTGAAAAATATACTTTTCTTATTGAAGAAAATCTCTTTATTCATTTAACTCCTCCAAAGTATGTCCTTTCGTTTAATCTGTTTAAGATTAATCATTAATAATAAAACTAAGATTAGTAAAAACCAAAAAAATACAGAACAACCTTTTATAAAAAACATTTCTAACTCAACTATATTAACTAGAAACATATAATCTGAAAAAGAATAAATTTCTTTATATATAAAGCCTTTAACTAATACAGGTACTACTATAAAGGTATAAATTATAATGTTAGTAAAAAATTTATTGCTTATAATAAATAACACTAGTAAGGAAGAAACACTAATAATTAAAAAGCCTAAAGTTTCTATTGAAAAAATTATTATTAATACAAAAATAAAAAAGGGATTTAATACTTGAGTAACCCCATTTATAAGAACTGAGACCACAAAAATAAGGTTTATAGCTACTGCGAAAAGAAGGGATAGTTTAAGTTGGGACAATATAAGTTCCTTCCACCACAAAAACTTTGAACCTTGGTATCGTAATAAAACTTTGTATTCTATATAGAAATTCGTAAGTTGATAATTTATGACAATATAACTTGGTAATATAAATAATAGGACAAAATGAGTGTTAAACACTACTTTATAAAATGAAAATAAAGTAATGACCCCATTGTCTTTGATATATTCAGAATTTATCGAACCATAAGTTCTCATTAATGTGAAAGCTAAAATAACAATAAAAATAGTATAAATATTAGTCTTAATTATATTAAACACATTCCTAAACATAGATTCTCCCCATTTTCTAATCTTCCATATCAAATTCCTTGCGCAAACCTTTAAAAATATATAGATATAAGAATATGACAAATAGTAGTATAGCCCAGAAAGTTAACTGTAAGGTTGTACCTTGATTTCCAGGAGTTAATTGGGCCGATAAAGATAGTGATTGAGAGAATAGAATTGAAATACCAATTGCTAGTAAAATATTACCGATAAATACAACCATAGCTCCAAATATTTTATGTTTATTTAAATATACAAAATATATTCCAAAGTTAATTAAACCCAATAAACCAGAGTAAAAACTAATAATTAAAATATATTGAAAATTATATAATAATGGTGTTTGAAGTCTTAATACATCAAATAAAGCATTGGGGTTATAGTTTTGTACTCCAATATCATAAGGTGGCAACGAGTAAATATTATTAAACGCCTCTACTGGAAAAGCAATCATACTAAGTATCTGATTTATAGATAAGCTCAATAGAATAATAATAAAAGTACTAAGAAAGGTCACTATAGCCTTTGATAAAAGGTATTTATTTTTATTTACTTTAGTGACTATCGCCTTATAAGCTCCTGTATGGTAATCTTCATGAAATGAATCAGCATATACAATGGCCGAAATTAAGGGGAGTAAAAACAAAAGCGTAGATCTAAGTGAACTAGAGTAAACACCTTGAATAATACTTGATTCATTGGACGATCTAACAAAGCTTAACTCACGTCCATAAAACTGTATAGCTTCACCTATAAAGGCCCCTATAGACAATAGCAACATAAAGAAAAACACTAAATAAAATTCATTTCTCATAAAGCAACGTTTAAACTCGAAATAAAGCATGTTCCTCAAAAGAATTACCGCCTTTTATATTTAATATTCTAACAATAAAACGTCACAAGGTATAATTTTCACCTTAGTGACGTTTTTTTGTTATTTATTTAAAATCTACTTGACCAGCAGCATAAGCTCTAGTAGACCAGTACTCTTCATTTTCCATTGCCATGGCAACTTTTGCTCCTTTAGATCTACCTTCGTTAAAAGTCAAATCTTTAATATTAGTTTCTCTAAAAAGGTATTTATCTGAAAGTTGACTATGCGTGCCAGTTACTGCCCAAAAGTTGGCTACTGATGTTCCTTCTAGGTTTTCTAATTTATTATGAATATAGTCTTCACCAGTTTCTTTTTCATAAGTAGAAGTATAGTTATTACCACTTTGACTAGGTAATACATACCCTACATAACTCCTATAAGCTCCTTCTGATATGGTAGGTACTAGTACGCCTACAGCTAAGGCTCCAGCGAATATTGCTTGTTTTAATCCTTTTTTCATTCCATGTTCCCCCTAATATACTATTAACATTTTTTACTAATTTAGTATAACGATATAAGTTTAACTAAGCAAGAAAAAAATGTATAAATTATAATATATACCCAATATTATAGTTCAATAAAAAACTTGGTTTTTTATGGTAAAATATAAAATATTGTTGGGGAGGATTACTTGGAATCAAATATTATGGTTTTATTCGTATTTTTAGTTTGTATATGTATTAGTTCGGTTCTGAATATACTTTTTAAGATGACAAAAAAAAGAGATTGGCTTATAACTTTCTTAATAAGTTTAG
Source organism: Peribacillus sp. V2I11 (assembly GCF_030817135.1). Lineage (NCBI taxonomy): Bacteria > Bacillati > Bacillota > Bacilli > Caryophanales > Bacillaceae > Peribacillus > Peribacillus sp. V2I11. The sequence goes on from NZ_JAUSYW010000002.1 coordinate 260,571, forward strand.
GTTTATCAATAATAATAGTTCCTCTATTAAATGGTGGATAAGAGCTGTCTTTAAGGCAGCCTTTTTCTTTATGCAACTATAGGGGCAGTTTAGTTGAAGAAGAATAAGTATCAGTTACTACAAGAATCAGAGACGACTATGTTCTTTGGTATTGCCGACTTAATCGTAGGCGAAGGCAACATCCCACACGTAACCCATCCCATTTACGATGAAAGTAGTAAGGTGAGAAGTAGCTGACCATTTGGTGTGTACTACGTAAAGTTAAAATTGTGTTGTTTTATCAGCGAGTTTATCCCATACAAAAAGCTCTCAAACGAATATATTAAAATAAGATTAAAATTACTTTTTTAATCTAAAAAATTTTAATAGAAGGGAATTTTTTTCGGTAATGAAATTACGAAATGACTTTCTCTACATTGGTGACGGCTCAGACAACACCGTGAAGACTTTCGATGCAGAAACGGGGAGGTTTCTTGGCAGTTTTGTTGCATCCGGCAGCAATGGCTTAAGCGGTCCTCGAGGACTGATTTTCGACCATGTGGGTAATCTCCTAGTCACGAACCAAAACGTTGGACAACCTCAGAATGGTGACGTTTTGAAGTATAATGGACAGACCGGTGCGTTTCTGGGTGAACTTGTCAAATCGAATGCACCAGGCGCCCCGTTTGCACCGCGCGGCATCGTTCTGTCGAAACAAAATGTCCTGTTTGTGGCGGACATGGGTGACGTAGACGTGCCGGGAGAAGTACGGTTGTATAATGGCACCACAGGGGTGTTTCTTGGAAACCTCGACCACTCCGGCTTCACTGGACAGTTCCATCCTCGTGCTTTGGTCATTGGTCCCGACGGCTTGCTGTATGTCTCCGTACGCAATCTGCCACAGCCGGAAGGTGGCGCTGTTCTGCGATTTAATCCGAAAACTGGGAAGTTCCTTGGAGTATTCATTGAGAGCAACACTGTTAACGACCTCAACCGTCCAGAAGGCTTAGTCTTCGGTCCCGACGACAACCTCTATATCACCAGTTTCAGAAGGGACGCGAGTGACACGGACAAAATTCTGATTTTCGACGGTGAAACGGGCAAGTTTCTCGACAAGATTAACCTTGATTTCGTCGGGCAGCCACGAGCCTTTGCGCAGGCAATTCTATTTGGTCCTGATGGAAAACTGTTTGTGCCAATTAATGGTGACGGTCCCGACACAGGTTCGGTGCGGCGATACAACCTCCATCATCATCATAAAACGTTCGATGTGTTCGTGCTACCGGCTTCAGCGGGTGGACCGTTAGGGATGCCGTGGTATCTAACATTTGGCAATACAAACCCCGGTACACTAGCTTACCAGCATGACCAGGAAGAGAGCAGCGACCATCATCACCATCATGTTGACGAGAGTAGTTAATATTTGAATATATAAGGAAAGACCGTTCTAACATTTAGACCGGTCTTTTTTGGACAAGGTGTAACCCTTCTAAAAGGTTAGATTTACCATTTCTATGATTTGTTAAACAATATTCCTTATTGAGCTAACGGGTGCGTTAGTTGATTAAGGAACACAAAAATGATCAATTTTTTTATAAATGAAATATCCAATAAAAAAATTATAAGGGCAGGTTTTGATCAATTTTTTTTCAAAACATGCCCTTTCTATTTATTCATTTATCAAGGTTTCTTGTATTAATTTGATCAAACTTTGTTTCAAAGCTATAGGAAAGCTATAAGCAGACGAACCAACAGTCCCTATTGCACAAAAAAAGCCTAATTTTCTCTATTAATTCAGAGTTAAATTGGGCTTTTTAATTGAAAAATATCTTAGCGTTGTAAATCCGCATTTTCCTGACTGTACCCCGATTTGAGCATAAAAAAACACTCATCTATAAAATGAGTGTCAGGAGGTCGAGGGTTAACACCGATATTCGGTGCTTTTTCTTACGACTAAGAGATCAGTAAATTATTTTACTTTAATGACTCCACATATGAATGAACCATTTCTGGGGTAACTAATTTACGAGTAGGTATTAGCCTTTGGTTTGCAAGAACATTGATTTGCATAGTGATTTGATTAATATGGTCTGTTGTAAAATCCTTTTCAGCCTTACATAATTCTATAGCTCCTTGAATATAATCTTCACGTTGTTGGTCTAATAGGGAAAATTTAGTAAAAAGTTGATTTTGTTTTTGAGCATGTAACGTAAGGGCTTTATGTACACTTATTGTCCTTCACTCCTATAATTTTTTCTATTTTTCTAATAGCTACTTCTATATTAACATCATCATTTTTTTAGCAATAGCAAAAACTATAAAAGATAAATCCAAAAGGTAGTTGTTTCACGCATCTGATGTGATTATGAATACGGACGAGTAAGCACCATTGATCAATCATTAGATTTACAGGAAGAGAAGTTAAAAGAATATGGCTGTGAGAAGATATTCATGGAGAAACAAAGTGGTGCTAAAAGTGATCGTGAGGAACTGATTAAGGCGTTAGACTTTTTAAGGGAAGGAGACAAGCTGGTTGTTTACAAAATAGACAGACTAGCTAGGAGTACATTTGATTTACAAAAGATTGCTAAGGAACTAGAAGAACGGGGAATAGCTTTAGTATTCATCAAAGAACAGATTGATTTTAGTACACCATCTGGAAAGCTAATGTTTACTATGCTGGGGGCTATTGCTGAGTTTGAACGTGATTTAATCAAAGATAGGACCACTGAGGGACGTGAAAGGGCAAAAGCTAAAGGAACTCATATGGGACGTAAAGGAAAGGACGAGAAGGACGTTAAAAAGGCTTTGAAGCTGTTTCAGGAGAGAGAATCTAACGGATTAAGTGTAAATGAGATAGCTAAAATGACAGGCGTTCCACGTTCCACTATTTACGCTAAAGCGAAAGAGACGAGACTTTAATAGTGTTAGCCTTTTTCTTTATGCAACTAACGGGGCAGGATAGTTCAACAAGCATATTGTATTCGAACTGTGTAATAAATACTAAAAAATAAGAATAGAAAAATGATATTTAAATCTAATTACTGGATTTTTATGGTAAAATAGGTTTTTAAACTGTTGTTATGAACGAGGTGATTTAATGGATATTTTATTCTCTCCTTATGCAAGCTACGTGATTACATTTATTCTTCTAGTAACTTTTGTAATAGCTCTTAGAAAGAACAAAAAAGGAATAGCAATTGTTTGTCCACTTATTTTCATCTTTTTAGGCATTATTAGTATCGTATCTGGCCCTTTAGTTGTAGGAGGTTTTGAAGGAATGGCTGTTTCCATATCAGGTATTGTTTATTTAGGGTTAGGAGCCATTACACAACTTATAAACAGTCTAATTATTTATAGGACAAAAAATAATTCCTAAATTCCTTAAATAGTTACAGGTAATAAAATCAAAAAAATCTTATACAATTCATTAGACGGTAAATCCGTCTTTTTTTATGTAGTTTGTGTCATATCTACAATAAGCCTTATTGATCTAGGGGCAGGATAGTTCGACAAGGAATTAGACTTCATCCTATAGAAATCAGTACCTTGAATTCTAATTTAGATGAGGAAAAGGGGAACTAAATGAACTATAAAGTCATAATAAACATGCCAATATCTAATCATGAAGTACCTGAATTAAGAGAGCTTGTTGGATGGGGAAGACGCGATAAAGATTACCCTAAATTGTTTGAGCGTTGTAATTTTTGGGCTGGAGTAAGAGACGAAACTAATAAACTTATATCATTTGGTTATGTTGCAGGCATGGGATTAGAACATGGTTATATGGAAGATATAATTGTTCATCCTAATTATCAAAAAATAGGGATTGGTATGGAGTTAGTAAGAGAATTATTAAGAGAGTCTGAACGGTATGGATTGGAAATTGTTACCTTGACCTATGACTCCAAACATAAAAACTTTTATGAAACCTGTGGCTTTACTCCCTGTTCAGGTGGGGTATGGAAAAAACAATAATGAACTAATGGGTGCTTTAGCTTAGGATCAGAGCTGTCTTTAAGGCAGCTGCAGTAATGAAGGATAAATTTTACATAAATATTGTTTTATCCAGGTTTTACCTTGTGGAATTATTGCGTTAATTAGGATGTCAATTAAACCGAAATATGGGGGGATTTACATGAAAATAAAGGAAGTAATACTGTACACAAATTCATTAGATGGGATTAGCAATTTTTATGTCGATGTATTGGAATTACCAATTATACAAGAGAACAACGAAAAGATTTCCTTTAAAGCTGGCACGTCGATACTTACATTTAATCAATCAAGCGAGCACGAGTTCCCTTACTACCATTTCGCATTTAATATCACTGAAAATAAAATAGAGCAAGCTTTACAATGGTTGAAAAACAAAGCAGTTACAATCAATCAGATTAACGGGATAGACCATTATTACGATGAATCCTGGAATTGTCATTCCATTTACTTTTATGACCCTTTGGGTAACATTGTTGAGTTTATTGCTCGCCACACTATTCCCGAAATCGAGCATGGGGATTTTAATTCTCAAGATATTAAAAATATAAGTGAAATTGGACTACCTGTAGAAGATGTAGAACAAGCTTCAGAAATATTGCAAAAGAAATATAATGTTGGTGTTTATAAATCCTCTAATAATGTTTTTGCCCCACTTGGAAACGAAGAAGGGCTATTTATACTATCGGGGCTAAATCGAAATTGGGCGGGTTCTAATAAAAAGGTAAAAGTATTTCCTCTTATTGTTGATATTTATAATAATATTCAGCGAAATGATAACTTTTTGAGTTATCCATACACTATTCGCGAAACACTATTCCGTTAACGGGCGCGATTCTTGAAGAAGTTTCGCTTTTCTTAATGAACTAACGGGTGCGTTAGTTCTATAAGGATCCTAAAATTTAATCAAACTTTTTTATAAAAACTGTATACAAATCACAAAAAAAGAAACCATTTTGAACAATCTTTTTTCAAAATGGTTTCTTTTTATTTACGCTAATATGGGGGTTCAGGAGGACCTTTTTTGATTAATCCTTATTGTTGATTCTTTTACGTGCAAAATAGCACTTAAAATTTAGTGGAAATAGAAAATTCTTAAATACAAACCAGGCGGCTATCTATTTAGGTACTTTGAAGATTTCGAGAGATAGGAATTATGGTTCTTTTTTTATGGAAACAGGCACACCTTAAAGGCATTCCTTTGATATTATTCATATCCAAAGAGAATTTTGAAAAACTAACAAACATTAAAGGACCGTCAATAGACCTGTTTTTTGTACGAAAGAAGGATGGCCACCAAGTTTCGACGAATATATCAATATACTTATTGGAGGTGTTGGATATGGGGATTTGTTGTGGAGAGTGTCACGTTGAATTAAAGAGTGATGATTATGTCACATTGGATGAATTTAGCACGCTGAGGCACACATATTGCGGTTATGATCTTATTGCCGAGCTGATCAAAGACATTGGGACTTATCGAAATATCAAAACAAAGTATTGGTTTTCCCGTGAGCGTACTAAATGAAAATCGGTAAAATCTTGGAGTTAATTAAAACTGATACACCAGCGAATATTGCCAAAAGGGCTGATGTTCATCTTTCAGAAAAAATACTAAGAAAAGCATTGAATAAAGCTGGTTATAAGTATAGAAATTCAGGCGAAAAAGGCTGGTATTTCGTTGGTGAAGGTGACGAGGAAACGGTACAAGAGCAGCTTATTTATGACTTTGCAACAGCAGGAAAAGCAAAGGCGAACGTTTCAACTAATGTAAATAAAGAACCTATTAACGATACCAACCAACGTTCTAACGTTGGCATAAAACGTGGTAAAGAACAGGTCAAACAAGCGAACGAACAATCAGCACCAACCATAGAACGAACCAACGTTATAAGAAAACGTTCTTCATTCGATATGGATGTTGAACTTATGAAGGAACTAAAAATACAAGCAATCATTCATGATAGGACGGTTTATGAACTAGTTGAAAGTGCCGTAAGGCACTATTTAGCTGAATTAAAGGGAAAATGATGTGGCTTTGAAATAAAGTCACGATGTTTATAATAAAGTTGCACCGTTTTACCCCTTTGGATAATATCCTCTAAAGGTGTTTTTATGTCCAAAAGATAAAGTACATCTGAAATTTTAAAATGGATCAAGGGAATTTTTGAGTGGTAATAGAGTTGTTCCGTTAAAGGGCGCGATTCTTTAATAAGAATTACTTTTCTTATAGTTGCTAACGGGTGCGTTAGTTTAAGTTCAGAGCTGTCTTTAAGGCAGCTTTTTCTTGTGTGCCAGGCATGGCAACTATCTAGGTGGTGAAAGTCCACTGTGGGGGTACACATCGACCAACCACTAAGGAAGCGCAAGGTACTTATCGTGAGGTAAAGGCTGGAGGAAGCGTGGAATAAAATCTTGGCTCGACGAACAGGAATCTGATACTAAGGCTCTATAAAGGGATTAAACTCCAAGACAAGTTAAAGTCCAAAAGATGTGCGTAACTTTATAGAGTAAATCAGGCGAGTAAAAGAGGAAAGATAGGTGTCTTACCCTGGGAGGTCTTGCGGATGTACAGAAGTACAGTCGAAAAAGGTTAGTCGCAAGAAGTCAGCAGAAGCTATAGTAATGAAATAATTTCATGAAGGGCTGAACAATTTATAGTGTTTCAACGCCACGAATGCGTAAGTGACGAACTCCGAATGTGTTAATGGTGAAAGTATGAGCGTACCTCAAAGAATAACCAAAATGGAGATATCACTTACTACGTGAGAGGAAAGGAGAAACGAGTGTGGAACTTTTAGAACAAATCCTAAGTAATAAAAATATGAACGAAGCCTACATACGTGTCTATAAAAATAAAGGTGCAAGTGGGGTCGACGGAGTAACAGTCGACGAACTAAAGCAATACCTGAAAGAGAACAAAGATGAACTGCGTCAGCGCATCAGAACAAGAAAATACCAACCACAAGCTGCCTTAAGAGTGGAGATCCCAAAAGAAAATGGAAAGATGCGCAAATTGGGAATACCAACAGTAGTGGATAGAGTCGTTCAACAAGCCATTCATCAAGTTCTCAGTCCACTATTTGAAAAGCAATTCAGTGAATTCAGTTACGGTTTCAGACCAAAAAGAAGTTGTGAAATGGCGATAATTAAAAGCCTGGAGTTTCTGAATGATGAACATGATTGGGTAGTCGACATTGATCTTGAAAGATTCTTCGATACCGTCCATCACGATAAACTCATGAGAATCATATCCAACACAATAAAAGACGGAAATGTCATCTCGTTAATCAGAAAATACTTAGTCAGTGGAGTCATGGTGAATGGAAAATATGAAGACACACCTGTCGGTACTCCGCAAGGAGGTAACCTCAGTCCACTATTAAGTAATATAATGTTAAACGAACTTGATAAGGAACTGGAGAAAAGAGGACTAAGGTTTGTGAGATACGCTGATGATGCCCTTATCTTTGTGAAAAGTGAAAAGGCAGCGAACCGAGTAATGAGCACAATCGTGAGATTTATAGAAGAGAAATTAGGCCTGATAGTCAACGTAGAGAAGAGTAGAATCTCACGTCCAAAAGAGTTGAAATTCTTAGGATTTGGGTATTATTACGACACTAATAACAACAACTACAAAGTGAAACCTCATCCAAGTTCTGTACAGAAGTTTCAAAGGAAACTTCGACAACTGACAAAGCGAAATTGGAATGTTCCACTAGACTACCGAATATTGAAATTGAACCAAGTAATAGTTGGATGGGTAAACTACTTCAGAGTGGCAAACATGAAAAAAACGACGGAACGAATAGACACAAAGCTTCGCTCTAGAATTAGGGTCATCATATGGAAACAATGGAAAGTAGCGAAGAAACAAATTAAATCGCTTATTCAACTAGGAATTCCGGAGGAAGAAGCGAAAGGATTAACCTACTGTCGAAAAGGTTACCGATTCATAGGAGTATCCAAAGTCGTCCAAAGAGCAATCTCAAACAAAAGACTAAAGCAGAGGGGAGTCCCCTCTGCTTTAGAACATTATCTAAAAGTACACACTGTGATATAAATTGAAACGCCGTATACGCGAACCGTACGTACGGTGTTGTGAGAGGGGCGAAAATAAACTTATTTTCCCCCTACTCGATTATTAAACTATCGGAGCAGATTAGAACAATAAGTCCTATGGTATAATTCTGCTAATAGTTGAGTTTTCGGGGGTAAGTCAATGAATAATCAAGATTATTTTAATGATGAAAACTATACTGGTAATCACCTTCATGTAGATAATTGGAAATATGAGTTCACTCCATATATAGAAGCAATTGCTTGGGTAAGAAAAGACAGTTCAATGGACTTGTTTTTTAATGATTTCGCAGATGATAAGGAGTTTCAAGCGTTATTTAGTGATAAAGAATACTATTATAATGAACTTATGGGTGTATTTCTTGGTAGTTAAAACTAATCAGGAAGTATACGAAATGTTTCGTAATTGGGTTGATGGAGTGCTATACCCATTTAGGAAGAGAGCTAAATAGAAAAGAAAGGATTTTTTCTCTCTTAATGGTTAGTTCTATTTATCATTGTATAAATGTAACCTCTTTACTAATTTCCATATTTTACACCTCCTACTTGGGCGTGAATGCGTTTACATTTAAATTTGCAATGATAACGTTGTAAAATTTCCTGTTTAAATAATCAACTATATTCACCTCTTAATTTACTAAACATATTGGTGTATAATAAATAAATCCATATAAAGACGGAGATGAATGCTTTGGTTACAATTACTGATATCGCGAAGCTTGCCGGAGTTGCTAAGAGTACAGTTTCACGTTATCTAAATAATGGTTCTGTTAGTGAGGCAACGAAAAATAAAATCGAACGTGTGATAAATGAAACCAGCTACGCTCCTAATGCCTTCGCTCAAAGTTTAAAAGCAAAGAAAACTAATATAATCGGTACCATCGTACCGAGACTTGATTCGTATGCTTCTTCTCATACGTTAATTGGCATTGATGAACAATTAAGAGAACTAAATTATCAAATGCTGATCTCAAATACCGGTCAGGATTTAGATCGGGAAATTGAAAATATTTACACACTGGCTAAGCAAAAGGTTGCGGGAATGATTTTGCTTCCATCCCAAGTTACAGACGCCCATTTAGAGGCCTTCAAAGAGCTGCACTTGCCCGTTTTACTGGTTGGTCAGCAGCATGAAACAATTCACAGCATCATACACAATGATTATGAAGCAGCATATGATCTCGGAAAACATGTGCTGGAAAAAGGTCACCGTAAGATTGCTTTTTTGGGCGTAACAGGAAAAGATATTGCTGTAGGAGTCATGCGAAAAAAAGGATTTCAGCGGGCGATAGATGAAAAATCAGACTGTGAAGTAAGGTATTATGAAACAAGCTTCAGCATAACAGATGCATTAATCAATGTCCCCTCTATTATTGAGGAATTCACTCCCTCTATTATCGTATGTGCAACTGATAATATAGCGATTGGTGCTTTGAAAGCAGCTTATTTAAGAGGTTTAAAAATCCCAGAAGACTTGTCGATCACTGGATTTGGAGGTTATGAAGTAACAGAGATGATACACCCAGGCATAACTACAGCGAAATTTTACTACAAAGAAGCAGGACAAATGGCAGCTAAAAGTATCGTAAAGCTTGTTAACGGGGAAGAATTACCAAAATTATCTCTATCAAAATATAAAATTATTGAAAGAGAAAGCGTTGACAATCGTTTACTACACCGATTATAATCAAAATGAAATCGGTTACCAAATATTTCCCTTCTAAAATGTAACCGGTTTCTGTGAATCAACTTGTTGATTTATATTTTTTTGGTTTATGCTGGAACCGGTTCCGTTGCTTAATATATTCATATATTTTTTTGGATTCAAACGGAACCGGTTCCAAGTCAGCGTTTATAAACGTTTAAAAGGAGGATCATTATGAATTATAAAGAAGTATCCCAGGAAATATTGGAGGCAATCGGCGGGAAAGAAAATGTGGCAGCTGCAGCACACTGTGCGACTCGGCTCCGCTTAGCTTTACATGATGAAGATAAAGTCGATCAAGCAAAACTAGATGAGATGGATGCAGTAAAGGGAACATATTCAACTGGAGGACAATACCAGATTATTATCGGTGCGGGAACTGTTAATGAAGTATACAAAGAGTTTTCAAAGCTAACTGGACTTACTGAAATGTCGACGAAAGATGTAAAAGATGCTGGTTCGAAGAAAATGAATCCGCTTCAGCGCTTTGTAAAAATGCTTTCTGATATTTTTGTTCCTATTATTCCTGCAATTGTTGCCGGCGGTCTATTGATGGGGATTAACAACTTGCTCACAGCACCTGACTTATTTATCGCAGGGCAATCCATTGTCGAAGCTAACCCGGGATTCGCAGATTTAGCAGCTCTAATTAATACATTTGCCAACGCAGCATTTGTATTCCTTCCAATCTTAATCGGTTTCTCTGCCACACAGCGGTTTGGCGGAAATCCTTATCTGGGTGCTACACTTGGAATGCTAATGGTTCACCCTGACTTATTGAATGGTTGGGGATACGGAGGAGCCTTAGTAAGCGGTGAGATTCAGGTCTGGAATATTCTCGGATTTGAAATTGAAAAAATCGGATATCAAGGCACTGTGTTGCCGGTACTTGTTGCTTCCTTTATTTTAGCAAAAATAGAAACGTATTTGCGAAAAGTCATTCCTTCCGCACTAGACAATATTCTAACACCATTATTGACAATTTTTATTACTGGTATCTTAACGTTCACAGTAGTAGGACCGATTACTCGTGCTACAGGGAACTTATTAACAGACGGTCTCATCTTCTTATATGATGGAACTGGTTTTATCGGAGGAGCTATATTTGGACTTCTTTACGCACCAATCGTTATCACAGGTATGCATCATAGCTTTATTGCTGTAGAAACACAATTACTTTCTGATATTTCAAAAACTGGGGGCTCTTTTATTTTCGCAATTGCAGCAATGTCCAATATTGCTCAAGGTGCAGCAACCCTTGCAGTTACTTTCATTACGAAAGATAAAAAAACAAAAGGTACGGCATCTGCAGCGGGTATTTCGGCTCTTTTAGGGATTTCAGAACCTGCAATGTTCGGTGTTAACTTAAAACTGAAGTATCCATTTATTGGGGCAATTATAGGTTCAGGAGTGGCTTCTGCTTTCGTCACCTTCTTCAAAGTAAAGGCGATTGCACTTGGTGCTGCAGGTTTACCAGGGATTATTTCCATCAAAACAGATACAATTATCTTTTATATAATTGGTATGGCCATTTCCTTTGCTGTTGCCTTTATCGCAACATTCAGTTTAGCAAATCGGGCAGATAAAAAAGTTGCTGCACTTTCTCGAAAAGAAGCAGCCTAATTTATTAATATGAAAAGGGCTGTTCGAAACAAGGAACAGCCCTCTGATTTTTTAAAGGAGTCTGATCACATGAGATGGACAAAAGAACAGCGTTATCGCCGCGTTGAAGATGTTAATCAGGTAGAGCTACAAAATTTGAAAAAAAGAGTAAATGAATGCACATGGAGACAAACCTTTCATATACAGCCTTTATCCGGCCTACTTAATGACCCTAATGGCTTTTCTTTTTATCATGGCGAGTACCATTTATTCTACCAATGGTTTCCACTTGGTCCTGTACATGGGTTGAAGTATTGGTATCATACGAAATCAAAAGATCTCGTTTCTTGGGAAAATGCCGGCATCGGGATCGCACCGGATGATTATTATGACAGCCATGGAGCCTATTCCGGAAGTGCTATTGAATATAAAGGAAAACTATATTTATTTTATACCGGCAACACCCGTGATGAGAATTGGCAAAGACATCCCTATCAATGTATCGCCATCATGGAGAAAACGGGACAAATTGAAAAATTGACCCATCCATTCATTCGGGACGTACCAGAAGGATATACTAATCATTTCCGCGACCCGAAAGTTTGGAGAGAAAATGATACCTTTTATGCAGTAATCGGTGCACAGCGGAAAGATAAAACAGGATGTGTCGTCCTTTATCGTTCCTCCAATCTAGTAAACTGGACATTTGAAGGAGAGTTGCAAACTGACCTTGGAACTTTTGGATATATGTGGGAATGTCCAGATTATTTTGAACTGCAAAACTATGGTGTACTGATGTTTTCTCCACAAGGTTTGGAGCCCAAGGGAGACCTTTACCACAATATTTATCAATCCGGTTATGTTATTGGCAGCAAGCTAGATACAATAACCCACTCACTATCACATGGCTCTTTTCAGGAGCTTGACAGAGGCTTTGATTTTTATGCGCCGCAAACAATGGTTAATCCTGACGGAAGGCGTATCCTTGTCGGATGGATGGGCTTGCCTGAAATCGACCTACCCACAGACAAAAATGGCTGGGCGCATTGTTTAACAGTGCCAAGAGAATTATCTGTTCGAAACGGCAAACTGATTCAGCGGCCAGTGCAGGAACTTCAAGCGCTACGCAGGCAGGAAACTGAAGTAAAAGGTGTTTTGAAGAACACCAAGAACATGTATGAAGAATTCAAAGGAGTATCCTATGAAATGGTATGTGAATTTGAAAACAACGATGCCGTTGAATTTGGTATTGAATTCAGGGCCGGTGATGATGAAAAAACGGTCATTAAATATGATACTGTAGAGAAAAAAGTCATTCTTGACCGCTCTTCTTCAGGTGAGACCGTTGGAGAAGCTTATGGAACAATCCGAAAATGCTTTGTGAATACCAAAAAAATTAAGTTTCATTTATTTGTAGATACCTCTTCTGTTGAGATTTTCATCAATGACGGTGAAGAAGTATTCACGAGCCGGATCTTCCCTCGTGAAAACAGAAATGAAATTCGTTTCTTTGCATTATCTGGAAGCACCACTTTTCAAGCAAAAAAATGGAGTTATGTATGAAAGCGAGAGGTAAGGTATGAGAAATTTATATGCAATCGGTGAAGTATTAATTGATTTTATCCCCCTTCAAAAAGGAATCGCACTAAAAGATGTAATGGAATTCGAGCGTGCTCCAGGAGGCGCTCCAGCGAATGTTGCTGTATCAGTTGCCAGAAATGGCGGCAATGCATCGATAATTACTAAGCTCGGAATGGATTCATTTGGGGACTTTCTTTTAGAACAATTGCAGCAAGCCGGCGTGAAAATAGATAAAATTACGAGAACGAATGAAGCCAACACAGGCCTTGCTTTTGTATCTTTGCTTGAAAATGGTGAACGTGATTTCTCTTTCTACCGCAATCCTTCTGCAGATTTGCTGCTTCATGAGACTGAAATTAACGATAGCTGGTTTGCAAACGGCGACCTCCTCCACTTCTGTTCAGTCGATTTAGTGGAAAGTCCTATGAAGCATGCACATGTGAAAGCCATTACTTCCGTAAAAGCAAAAGGCGGAATCATCAGCTTTGACCCAAATGTCCGCCTTCCGCTTTGGACTGATCCTGAAGAATGCCGGAAAACGATTTTAGAGTTTGTTCCAATGGTTCATATTGTGAAAATTTCTGATGAAGAGCTTGAGTTTATTACCGGGATTACTGACAAAGAAAAAGCAGTTTCTTCGTTATTTACTGGTGCTGTTAAAGCAGTAATTTATACAAAAGGAGCTCAAGGTGCCGAATTATATGTAAGAGGTAAAAAATACGAATCAACCGGGTATCGCGTCGGCGTACAGGATACAACAGGGGCTGGGGATGCATTTATCGGAGGCTTGCTGTATCAGTTATTAGAAAAAGACGTTCGGCAAGGAAATCTGGAAGAAGTTCTTGAACTTCATCACCAAGAAATCCTAAGCTTTGCAAACGCTAGTGGCGCTCTTACTACGACTGGAAAAGGAGCAATCTCTTCCATTCCGGCCAAAGAAGCGATTTATCAACTGCAGCAAATCGATCAATAATGGCGCCTGCCCTAAACGGAAAAGTACCGACCGATTGGCTTGCTAAGTTGATAAGGACCTATTAAAAGGCCTTGGAGCTGCGGGCGTTTTGGAGGTAGGAAATAACATCTAGGCAATTTTTGGACCGAAATCAGACCAGCTAAAAGAATAAATCAAAAAAGTGATTGCTTAAGAAATTTGCTGTTCAGCCAGAATATTAAAAATAATTGGAGGTATTACCTTGTTAAAAAACTTATTTGGAAAAAAAACGAAAATTTCGGAAATAAAATTAGTATCGCCAATTGAAGGAGAAATTTTAAAGCTTGAAGATGTACCGGATCCAGTTTTTTCACAGAAAATGATGGGAGATGGTATTGCTTTCTTTCCTATCGAAGGGAAGGTAGTGGCGCCGGCTGATGCAAAAGTCATCAATGTCTTCCCGACGAAGCATGCCATTGCATTGGAAACGGCAGAAGGGCTGGAAATATTGATTCATATTGGATTGGACACGGTTAACATGAAAGGAGAAGGGTTTTCCGTTTGTGTGGCAGAAGGTGACCAGGTTAAAGCAGGAGACATATTGGTCACCTACAGCCTTGAACTGGTAAAGGAAAAAGCATCAAGTACTATTACACCGATGATCATTACCAATGGAGACATTGTGACACATTTAGAGTATCACTATAGTGGACAATCTGTAGCCGGTAAAACGACCGTTCTGGTAGTTACCTTAAAATAGAAGAAACTCGTTAAAGAACTAAAGAACATATGACCAAGAGATGTCCACCCCAGAAATGGGGTGTTTTTATTTTAACTAAGTTGGTATCATAACTTAACGGAATTGTGTTACTTTAGGTGATAATTTGCACTTATTTTAAGTGCTATTTTGCACGTATATTATTACTGCAGTTTTCCGGGGCTGCCATTTGGTGACCTTTTTGCTTAATGAACTCCCTCAGTTTAATAGATAATGCTCACGAATACTCGCTTATTCGCAGGATTTCAAACCACATGGTATAGGTTGCTTTAGATGAACGAAAGAGATCGGACCGTTTTGATAAGATGAGGGCAGATTGAAATAGGGGATCTATTAAAAATCCCATATTATTACATATGCTGCACGCATTTTCCACGCTGCCCCTGGAGGCTTTCCCTCCCATGTCTCAACGGGTCATAATCCTATGCCCTTTCATTCCTTCGTCATGCCTATCCAAGGGGTGGAGGCCGGTTTTGCTAACGGAACGGGTCATTGCCCTTTTGTTCATTACATCCAGTACTTCGTGCTTTCTTTGAAATCCTACGAATAAGCCAACTTTCGTTAAATAACCATGTGAATGTAAATTTACGCTGCTAGTTGTTCATGAGGGAAGACCATTTCCGGTTTATAGGCAGAGCCATTACGAGTAATCCCTACTAGGACACGGGCGAGTTTTCCACAGAGTTTCATGATGGATTTCATTTTCTTCATCTTCTTCACTTTAACATTATTCGAGTGTAGGGCTTTAAACTCAGGGTTATTCATCACCAGACTCATGGTCGCAAGGAAGAGGTAACGCCGCAGGCGTGATCTTCCACGTTTGGAAAGAACAATTTGGCCTTTCCACTTCCCAGAGCTTGCCTCAGCGAGATGCAATCCTGCATGACGAAGGAGTGAATTCCCGTGAGCGAACCCACTCAGATCTCCAGCTTCTCCTAAGATGCCTGCCAGTGAAATCTCGCTGATTCCTTTAATGTCAAGTCTTAACGAATGGAATCTGTTCCAAGACATTTGTAACTTCTTGCGTTACTCTTTCGAGTTGGGATGAAGCGAGATCATATTCCTCTAATAACTGTCTCAAGTGAAGTTTATACGCATCAAGGGCTTGTTTCGTACCAATTGAACGCTTGGCCAATGCAAGCAGGGAACGGGCTTTTTTATGCCCGGAATGTCGCTTCATACATGATTTCCACCCGGTTACGATATCTTGAAGCTGTAAGGAACATAATTCAGCTGGGGTAGGAAAGAGGCGTAGGGTTGCGATTGCCCCTTTACATGATACGTCTTTAAACACTTGCCGGAGCTCGGGAAAGACCACATCCACCCAGCGATTAATTTGGTTGATGGAGCTAACAAGACGCTTAACGATCACATCTCGGTTAGCCATAAGGACACGAAGTTTTTCAAATGATTCTGAAGTGGAACGAACGAAGGCATAGTAGCCATTCTTCACCATATCAGCGATAACAAGGGCATCTTTTTTATCACTTTTGGATTGCGTATTATCACGATTTTCTTTGTTTCTTTTGACATGGTGAGGATTGACCGTGACGACATCCATGTTTTGTTTGACTAGCCACTTTGAGAGGTTTATCCAATAATGACCGGTAGGTTCCATTCCGACTATCGTGGTGTCTAAGTTTTTCATGTGTTTTAGTTCCTTGATCCAGTTTAGTAAGCTAGTAAAACCCTCTTCGTTATTTTCAAAAGACAAAGGTTTCCCGACCACAATGCCCCGATAGTTTACAGCACGGGCCACGTGTACGTGTTGGGCAATATCCACACCAACAACTAGATGTTGATCTGTAATTCTCTCGATTAGTTGATTTTGTTTGTTTTGCATTTTAAAATTCATAGTAGGGCTTCCTCCTTAAGACTTTGAGTTAGATTGGACTCTATACTCGTATCTTACTGAGGGGCTCTATTTTTTTCAAACCTGATATTTAACGATCTACAGGAATGCTAACGGGGCAGGATAGTTGAAGAACGAGTACAATTTTATTTTTATAAAAAGCCGTTTTTATTTTAATAGTATTTAGTTTGATAAACTACTGACGGACGATAATATGATTGATGAAAAAACAATTACATCAAAAGTTATCAATAAACAGACGAAAATCATTAGTAAATTTTCCCTATCCAACAAGAGCCCTCAATGATAAAATAGAACTATTAACTCAAACAATAGGGGCGACTGTAATGAGTAAAAGAATTTTCTACATATTTATGATTCTATGGATGGTGTCGGCTAATACTACTTTTGCCCATCCAGGGAATACGGATTCGAGCGGGGGGCATACGTGTCGAACCAATTGTGAAGATTGGGGATTAAATTACGGAGAGTATCATTATCATGATTCGACTCCCGCATCTTCCGTGAGTGACTATGAAGATGGATATGACCGTGGTTACGAACTAGCATATAGTTACACTTCCCAGTGTGAAGAAGAATATGAGCGGTGGTGGGAAGGACCGCAAGCGTTTGGAGATGGATACGAGCAAGGGATAGATGATGGGCACCAAGAGGGCTTATTGGTTTGCTATGAAGACAGCCATCAAGCAGGTTATGATCAAGGATATTCAGACTACATAGATGATTATGAATATAATGTTGAAACGGATGAACTATATGACGATACTTCATATGAAAAAGGATATGTGGATGGATGGGCACAGGCGGAAAGTGAAGATGATAGTGAGGAAGTGGAAGCAGTATCTTATGAGTCATCAGATGACTCTTCTATGGATTCGAGTGAAGATGTAGACTCAGAGGAAGAACTAACTGATATAGACGAAGAGACGCTATATGATGATGGTTATGATGAAGGGTTCATAGCAGCAGAAGAAGATTACCTTTATAATGATTACAACAGCGATTTAAGTGAAAAAGAATTGGAAGTGTATAAGAAGGGGTATTTTGCTGGTTATATTGAGGGTGGAGGGGGAACCTTTGGTGAAAACATTTACTATTATTCATTTCAAAAGTACCTCCTTGCTACGATTTTAATAGGAACGGTCATTTTTTCGGGTCTGATATGGTTCATTTTAAAAAGAAGACGGAATAAACAAGCTGATAAATTTTCAGATGAGGTAAAAAAGCCAAGCGAAGGAAAAACAAGTTGGATAATCAGTGGTGTTATAATAACTTCGATTGTCGGTTTCTTTTTAATTGGCAGTATGGATGGTTCAGAACCTGTGGATTCAGAAGAGTCTGATAATCCTTATTCCTATACGTCTATTGATCATGACTGTAATGATTTTGATACACAAGAAGATGCTCAATTGTTTTATGAGGCAAATGGGGGATCAGAGGAAGACCCTCATGATTTAGATCGTGATAATGATGGAATGGCTTGTGATTGGAATCCTTGAGGTATTGATTAGATGTTGTTAATAAGAGTATTGTTTCCTTATTAAACAAACAGGTGCGTTAGCTTAAGATCGGAGCTGTCTTTAAGACAGCTTTTTCGTGCGCCCGGCATGGGTGCAATCTATAGGGTGAAAGTCCCGAACCATGAAGGCAGTAGTAGTGGTTAGCTTAATGCAAGGGTGTCCACGTTGACGTGGAATCTGAAGGAAGCAAGCGGCAAACCTCCGGTCTGAGGAACACGAACTTCATATAAGGCTAGGTATCATTGGATGAGTTTGCGAAACAAAACAAAGTCCTTACTGCCGAAGGTGGTACGAGTAAATGAAGCAGATAGATGGAGGGAAAGATTGCACTCTTACCCGGGGAGGTCTGATGACAGCCAAGTACACTTGGTAACCTGTCCAGTGATGGACAGCTGAATCATCAGAAGTCAGCAGAGGTCATAGTACTTGTCTACTCGAGAAGATAAGGAAGGACCGAACAGATTAAGGAGGATGAATACTAGGCGTTCGTTATCTGCAAAGAAGCAAACAATTCCTAACGGAACTTATTTGAAGGAAGAAGTGGTGAATACACGGGGAACTTCAAAAGGGTGGAGCAGATAAAGGCACAAATAGACCATTTATCCACGTAGAAAGGATATCAACGATGTTAATGGAACAGATACTAGAGAGGGAAAACTTAATACAGGCATTGAAGCGTGTAGAAAGAAATAAGGGAAGCCATGGTGTAGATGGAATGCCGGTTCAAAACCTGAGACCGCACCTCGTAACCGAATGGTACAACATGAAAACTGCCCTTTTACAGGGTACCTATCAACCGCAGCCCGTCCGTCGTATCGAAATCCCGAAACCAAACGGCGGAGTTCGGCTATTGGGTATTCCAACCGTTCTAGACCGTTTCATTCAACAAGCCATTGCCCAAATATTGACCAAGATATATGACTCAACCTTTTCGGAGAATAGCTATGGATTTCGCCCTAACAAACAGGGGCACCAGGCGGTTCGAAAGGCAAAGTCCTATATAACCGAAGGTTATACATGGGTAGTGGATATGGACTTGGAGAAGTTCTTCGATAAAGTGAATCATGACAAGCTCATGGGAATGTTAGAGCGGAAAATTGAAGATAAACGAGTTCTCAAACTGATTCGTAAATTCCTTCAAGCAGGCATTATGATAGGCGGACTTTTTCATAAAAGTGAGGAGGGAACTCCGCAAGGAGGTCCGTTAAGTCCTTTATTATCTAATATCATGTTAGACGAGTTAGATAAAGAACTAGAGAAACGCAATCTTCGATTCGTAAGGTATGCGGATGACAGTACTATCTTTGTGAAGACACGAAAAGCCGCCAAACGTGCAATGGGAAATATCTCAAGCTTCATTGAAAATAAACTGAAGCTAAAGGTCAACTACGAGAAGTCGAAGTATGATCGCCCTTGGAACAGAACGTTTCTCGGTTTTAGTTTCACGAAGTCAAAGAAGAACCCGAAGGTTCTACTGGCTAAACAAACGGTGAAGAGAGTAAAGAAACGAATCAGGGAAATGACCTCGAGAAAATTACCGATACCCATGAAACTCCGAATAAATAAGTTAAAGCAATACCTTAGAGGTTGGATGGGGTATTTCGCCCTCATTGATACTCCGAACGTATTGAAGAATTTAGATTCATGGATTCGAAGAAGACTCAGGATGTGTCTATGGAAGCAATGGAAATTGCCAAGAACGAGGGTGAGGAAACTCAAAGGATTAGGCGTCCCATTTGGAAAAGCCTATGAATGGGGAAATAGCAGAAAGGGTTATTGGCGCATAGCGCATAGTCCTATTCTAGACAAAACCCTTAATAATGTTTATTGGCTCCATCATGGGTTAGTAAATCTATATGAACGATATACAAAACTACGTCAGACTTAAACTGAACCGCCGTATACCGAACGGTATGTACGGTGGTGTGAGAGGTCGGAGGCTAGGCGCCTCCTCCTACTCGATTATGCAGCTAAATGAGGAAAATAATACAACAATTATAAACCCCGTTTTTAGGTATACTCACCAAGATACGCCGTATTTGGTACCGACACAAGGGAAAAAACCAATAGAATCATACCCAAAGGTAACGTTAATAAACGATAGTCTTTCAAGTTCAATATCTGGGCTATACCCAAATTTAATACATAGAACAACATGCTCATCTTAAAAAAGGTCGATATAAACCATATTCCAGCAACAATCGCTTCAATTCTTGTGAGTCGACAACCTTTCATCCCCTTAACGGGCTGAGTGTAAAGAGAAAAATATTTAGATAACGTACTTTTCATTTTCTTTTTCCTTCATAAATTCATGTAGCCTTCTTATGAGCCCGCCATTGCCAAATCGGATAAATTTATGTTGATCCTTCTTTAATCCTGCGTCTTTGACGAATTCCAGGAATGCCAAAAGGTAAATTCGCCGGGAAAGAATATGGACAATCCCATATTCATAAAACCAGTTATCAATGGTATTATAAACCCCTTTATTTAGGGCGTAACGTTGTTCGCACCAATGAAAAAAACTCAAATCAGGTAAATTAAGATATTCGTTCTCCTCTAAGGAACTCTTCTTTCGTGTTTTAGTGGAAACCCCTGATAAGCTTGAACTGTTGGTTTGCATAGTGAATGTCCTCCTTAATTTGATGTTTTAAAAATTCGATAGAGGGAAATTTCCGCTCCTCTCTGACTTTAAAGAGAAGCTGACATTCTATTTCCTCTCCATAAATATCATTCTGAAAATCTAGAAGATGGACTTCAATCGTCTTTTCTAAATTTGATTCAAACGTTGGTTTGAGACCGATGTTCATAATGCCTCTGTATTGATTTCCTTTTAAAGACACACATACTCCGTACACCCCGTTTTCTATCAGTCCGGCATCAGCATTAACATTTGCTGTAGGAAAACCGAGTTCTCTTCCCATCTTTCTTCCATGAACCACACTTCCGCAAATTGATATTTGTTCTTTTATACCCTCTTTGGCTTGTTGCATATTCCTCACCCTTTTTATGAAATTAAGGTTTTTCTTGCATGTAAAGTCTTATAACGATAAAAGGCTCTCAGTTCAAGGGAAAGTACGCCTTGAATTGAGAGCCTCTAGTGATCTAGTCGGCATATTCAAACTTTTTGAAATAAAATAAAACGTTTATCAATGGGGGTCTTACCGCCCGTGAGTGCGAGGTAAATATTTAAAGATATATTAAAATAAATTAAACCAATATGTCAAGTCGGAATTTAGAATTTATTTTGAAAATTAGCCGAACGGTTTATGTAACAAAGCAATATTTCTTATCGCGTGTTTCTTTTTTTATTTGATTGTTTTTATAAACATGGTTGCTTTTGGACCTGTCACGTTTCGGCATGATAGGTCCAAAATAAAACTAGCAAGCTTTTAGATAAGAGCCTTTATCCCGATTAACGGGGAGTAAGACCTCACCTCAAAACGAAGCTTAATCGAAGAAGTGTAAGTGGGAGATAACTGCCCGTAAAAGCACGATAAGATCCCTAACCATCGGCGACGCACAGGATGTGCTAGTAAAGTCGTTGCGACAGGACGTCGCGTAGTTAGTCTTCGTTCCATCCCCTACTGATGGAAGTGTTCTCCTCTATAAAAATATTTTTCATTTTACAATTCACACTTGACAGATGTGTTTAGTTTACTTTAACCTTATAACAACATCATCTTTTTTTGAAATATCTGAATATGCCCACTGGATCACCGGAGGCTCATGTCGGTTCTTTATCTTTAAAGAACCTGGCAAGAGCCTTTTTTATTTAGGAAAGGAGGAAGTATAAAATGAGTTTACAATTTGCTTATTGGGCCCCAAATGTGAGCGGCGGGCTTGTTATTTCCAATATCCCTCAAAAGACGGGATGGTCGTATGAGGCGAATAGACGGTATGCCCAGATTGCTGAGGAATCAGGCTTTGATTATGTTTTGCTGCAAACACGTTTCTTTGCAAGCTATGGTGCGGAGAACCAATTAGAAGCAGCCACCCTTGCATCCGCATTAGCAAGCGTCACAAAAAAGATTAACATTATCACAGCTGTTCTTCCGGGCTTATGGCATCCCGGTGTAGTGTCTAAGATTATCTCTACAATTGACCATATTAGCAATGGGCGAGCGTCTGTGAACATTGTAAGCGGATGGTTTAAAGGCGAGTTTAACGGTTATGGCGAGCCATGGCTGGACCACGATGAGCGTTACCGCCGTTCTGAGGAGTTTATCCAAGTTCTGCGTAATATGTGGACACAAGAATCAACAACCTTTAAAGGAGATTTTTACCGCCTGAATGAAGCACCGTTAAAACCGAAACCAATTAACGCTCCAAAAATTTTTCAAGGGGGAAATTCGAAAGCTGCAAGAGAAATGGCAGGACGAGTATCAGATGTTTATTTCATGAATGGAAACTCCTTGGACCAATTAAAACAGCAAATTGATCACGTGAGATCGCTGGCCAGCTTGAACGGTAGAGACATTCAATTTGGTGTCAATGGTTTCGTGATTGTCCGTGATACAGAAGAGGAAGCAAAACAAGTGTTAAGAGAGATTGTTTTACATGCGGATAGTGAAGCAGTTGAAGGGTTTAAAAGTCAAGTGAAATTCGCAGGGCAAGCCTCCCCGCAAGGTAAAGGAATGTGGGAAAATTCATCATTTGAGGATCTTGTCCAGTACAATGATGGCTTCAAAACTGGTTTAATCGGGACAGCCGAGCAAGTTGCCCATCGCATTATCGAACTGAAAAAAATCGGTGCCGATATCATTCTAACAGGATTCTTGCACTACGAAGAAGATTTACAAGCATTCGGCGAGAAAGTTATCCCGATCGTAAGACAAAAGGAAGAACAACTAAAGGAAAAAGCAGGGACAGTATAAGACTTCAGCCTGCTTATGAAAAAAGATAGCACTATTTTTATTATAGAAATTCATCTTAATATAAAGATAAGTCTTAGAGGAGGAAACTATTATGTCATTAGAGATTGCGGCACGACCATTATATAATAAAACGAACCGTGAATATTACGAGGGAATCCGTCAAGAGATTCGTAAAGTTGTAGATACGGTGGTACGTCCTAATGCTGAAATTACAGACTGGGAAGGAAAGTTTCCTAGAGAAAACTTAGAAGCTCTTATTAAAGCAGGATGGGGAAATATTTTTGTTCCTAAGAAATATAACGGTTTGGAGCTCGATCATATAGCGTTTGCTATTGCGGCAGAAGAAATAGGAAAAGCATGCGCCTCCACTGCCCTTGTTTATGTAATGCATGTAGGAGCTGTCCAGACCATTACCCTTTACGGAAATGACGAACAAAAGGAACGCTGGCTAAAACCTATTGAACGGGGATGGATCAGTACATACTCAACAAGTGAAAAGGCTTCCGGCGGACATTGGTGGTATAACTTCAGTCAAGCACAGCGTGATGGCGAAGATTATATTTTAAATGCCGATAAATCATTTACTACGAGTGCCGGTCAAGCGGATTTTTATGTGGTCCAAACAAGGAGTCCTGAAGCACAGGATGCAACCGATATCAGTTTCTTTATTGTAGATGGAAAGCTCCCTGGAATTAAAGCAAGCCCGTGGGAAGCGCTGGGTGTGCGCGGGAATCATAGTGGTCCCATTTCCTATAAAGATGTATTAGTTCCTAGACGTGATATTTTAGGAGGAGAAAATCGAGGAAAGGACATCCTTCTGCATGGAGTATCCCCTATTTACCTAATCGGACTTGGATCGGCATGGTTAGGCGTAGCACAACATGCTCTCCAATTAGCTAGAGATTATGTTACAAATACCATCCATCGGGATTTTGATAACCGTTTAAGTGACTATCAAGTAATCCGCCAGCAAATTGCAGAAGCCAAAGTATTAATCGAAAGTACAAAACCATGGCAATTCGACCTTGCCGAACAATTAGATATTTTACAATCAGAAGGAAAAGAGCAGGGAGTGCTAACCCTTCCTCTTACAGAATTCAAAGTTCATGCTTCCGAGGTAGCGAATAAGGCTGCGAAAATCGCACTAGATGTAAGCGGAGGATACGGATATAAAAAAGGACCTATTGAACGCCTTTTCCGTGATGCGCGTGCTGGAATTGCAATGGGGCCATCGAATAATATTGCAAGAGAATGGATTGGTAAAGACCTCGTCGGACTCCCTCTCGAGCTCTGGGTAAAAGGCGGAGAATAAAGAAACATAAGGTATTAGCGATTGTGATATTTATTATTTTAGGTGCAGCGACAATGGTAGGTTTTATTCCAATGACTAATTCACAACCTGCACCATTCTTTTCTAATTTTATAAGTACAGGTTTATTTCCTAATGGTGCTTTTGCAATTATAATGACGATGCTTGCTGTGAATTTTGCATTTTCAGGAACTGAATTAATAGGAATTGCAGCTGGAGAAACTGTAGATCCAGAAAAAACGATACCAAAGGCAATTCGTATAACATTGTGGAGATTGATTATCTTTTTTGTAGGAACTTCGTTGTATTATCTGGGTTATTGCCTATCTCGGATGCAGGAGTATTAGAGAGCCCCTTTGTTGCTGTTCTTGAACGAATTGGCATCCCATATGCAGCTGATATTATTAGAGTGGCGAATATTAAAGAGTTTTATATTTTTTAATCAAGTCCAACTTTACATATTTTCTTTGGGGATGACATAACCTCAAGCAGTTCGTATAATCGACGAATTTTAGATTAAGCGATAACTAGGATTAAAACATAGTTAACCTATGTATTTAATATGGAAAGGAGATTTTTATGAGTAAACCAATTTATTTAAATGCATTTGATATGAATTGTGTGGTGCATCAGACGCCTGGACTTTGGAAATTTCCTGGTGATCAAGCTGAACAGTATAAAACGCTTAATTATTGGGTGAATTTAGCTAAGCTATTAGAAAAAGGAAAATTTGACGGACTTTTTTTAGCAGACGTACTTGGGATTTATGATGTATATGAACAAAGTAATGTTGGTGCATTGAAGCAAGCTGCTCAGTTACCGGTCAATGATCCGACCGTTTTGATTTCTGCTATGGCATATGCAACAAAACATTTAGGGTTTGGTGTCACAGTATCAACGACGTATGAAAAACCATATGCATTTGCGAGGAAGTTTTCTACCTTAGATCATTTAACAGATGGGCGAATTGCTTGGAATATAGTCACGTCTTATTTGGAGAGCGGCTCTATTAATCTAGGAGTAGGGGAGCATTTTAATCATGATACTCGTTATGCCATTGCTGACGAATTTTTAGAAGTTTGTTATAAGTTGTGGGAAGGAAGCTGGGAAGATTCAGCAGTTGTAAAAGATAAAGAAAAAGGAATCTTTACAAATCCGGAACGCGTTCATCCTATTTCACATAAGGGAAAATGGTTTAGTGTACCGGGTGTTCATTTATCAGAACCTTCTCCTCAACGAACACCGATTTTATTTCAAGCAGGATCTTCAGCTCAAGGAAGAGAATTTGCAGCGAAACATGCTGAATGTATTTTTACTAGTTTTCCAACGAAAAAAGTTGCTGCGGATTATGTTAAAAAAATGCATGCTCAAATCGTACAAGCAGGAAGAAACCCTAAAGATGTGCTAATTTTCAATTTATTTACTCCGATAGTCGGTAGAACCGAAGAGGAAGCAAAACAAAAATTTGCAGAGTATAAGCAGTATACCAATTATGAAGGTGCTGCTACTTTGTTTAGTGGTTGGACAGGTATTGATGTATCAAAGTATGAACCCCATCAACCCATTCAATTTATTGAAACCAACTCAGTTCGATCTGCGTTAGAGAAATTTACAATTAGTGACCCAGATAAACAATGGACAGTAGAGGAAGTTGTGAATTTTGTCAGTATTGGAGGAATGGGTCCTATAACAGTTGGGAATCCAGAACAAATTGCTGATTTTATGGAGAGTTGGATAGATGAAACAGGAATGGACGGTTTTAATATGGCTTATGTTACGACTCCTGGGACTTTTGCAGATTTTATTGAGTATGTCATTCCAGTTTTACAGGAAAGAGGTTTATATAAAAAAGATTATGCAGAAGGAACATATCGTGAAAAGCTATTTAATAAGTCTCGTTTATTGCCTAAAGAGCATACGGGCGCATATTACCGGAATTTAAACCGAAAGGAGATCTTAAAATGACAACAATCGGTGTGAAAAGTGAGGTTTATTTAGAGAAAGCTAAAAAATTAGCGGCTTATTTTGCTGAAGACGCTGTTGTACGAGATAAACTAGGTGGAACTCCGAAAAAGCAAAAAGATCAAATTCGTGAAAGTGGATTATTGAACTTGCTTATTCCTGAAGAATTTGGCGGAGAAGGACAGCATTGGTCTACTGCGCTAGAAATTGTGCGAGAATTTTCAAAAACAGATGCGGCTTTAGGCCATTTGTTTGGTTATCATTCTCTATTTGTATCGGATATTCAAATTAAAGGAACGAAAGAACAGCAAGCCTTTTTCTATCCGCAATCTGTGCAGCAAAACGCTTTTTGGGGGAATTCGTCCAATCCTCTAAATGAAAGTCTACTAGGTAAAAGGCAAGGAAAAAGCTATCTTTTAAACGGGACAAAAGCATTTAGTTCAGGTTCTCCTGATTCGCAATATTTATGGCTATCTTTTAATGATGCAGTAACAGGTCAATACATGAATGGCGTGATACCTACGAAGAAACCGGGTATCTCTGTAAGAGATAATTGGAATGCAATCGGTCAAAGACAAACGGGCAGCGGGAAGGTTGATTTTAAAAATGTGGAATTAGAAGAGCATGAAATAATTGATGATTTTGTGAAAAACCCAACGCCATTTTCAACGTTGGGGCCTTCACTATCGCAGCTCATTTTAACGAATGTTTTTATTGGAAGTGCCTTTGGGGCAATGGCTGAAGCTAAGAAATACACGACTTCTAAAACAAGACCATGGCTTACAGCAGGTGTGGAAAAAGCATCTCATGACCCAGGGATTTTACGCAAATATGGTGAGTTGTGGATACAGTCAAAAGCAGCAAGCGTGTTAGCGGATGAAGCAGCTAAATTATTAGATCAAGTGTGGGAGAAAGAAAAGGAACTAACTGAAGAAGAAAGAGGAGAGCTAGCTGTTAGTGTGGCAACAGCAAATGTATTTAGCGGCAAGGCAGCACTTGATGTAACAAGCAGTATTTTTGAAGTAATGGGAGCACGTTCAGTGAATAATGAATATGGCTATGATCGATTTTGGCGAAATGTAAGAACTCATACGTTGCATAATCCGGCAGAATATAAACTGAGAAACATAGGAAATTGGGTTTTAAATGAACAGTATCCAACGCCTAATCCCTATGCATGATTTAAATTAATAAATCTTGAAGTAAGTCCAAACTTATGGGCAGGAGTTGGTTTAGTTCGAGGCGGAGCGGGTACAGCTTTAGTCGGAGATGCGGATACAGTTGCTGAGAGAATAAAAGAATATGTGGATTTAGGAATTGAGAAGTTTATTTTGTCAGGATATCCTCATTTAGAAGAAGCTTACCGTACAGTAGAACTACTGTTTCCAAGGCTACCTATAAAGTGTCATCATGATTAAAACGAACGTGTGTTCGTGATTCAGTTTGGTGAAATGATCGAAAACGAGCAAGTCCCTGTCAAAAATAAATAAGTGACTAGTAAACTAGAACAATAATTTCTCTCGTAGATTATTGCTCTTTTTTACAATTTTTCAGGAGGATAATAATGACAAGTTACAGCGAAACAAAGCTAATAGACGAACAAATCATTTATCTAGCCGAACAATTAGCTGCAGAGTTTTCAAAAGAAGCGATAGCAAGAGATAAAATTGGTCACACGCCGTTAAAGGAGCGGAATCAACTTAGAGAGAGCGGACTTTTAGCAGTGACTATTCCCAAAAAGTACGGAGGGCACGGAGCAAATTGGTTTTTAACATTTGAAGTGATTAAAAGATTTGCAAATGTGGATAGCTCGCTTGCTCATTTACTGGGCTATCACTATTTAACGGTATCATCTACATTTTTATTTGGAGATGAAAAACAGTACGCGCATTTTTATCAAGAAACAGCTGAGCAAAACTTGTTTTGGGGAAATGCATTTAATCCCCGAGAGCAAAGCTTGAAAGCTGTTAAAGAAAACGGACAAATTTTATTAACTGGTCGAAAAAGTTTTTGTTCAGGTGCAACCGATTCAGACCGATTATTAGTTTCTGCTCAATTAGAAAGTAGTGACGAACTGATACTATGCGTGTTGCCTACTAGGAAGGAAGGTATTGTAATTGAAAATAATTGGGATGGATTTGGACAGCGTCAAACAGATAGTGGAAATGTAACATTTAATCAAGTAGTAGTGGAGGAAACAGAGATTTTACATAGAACAAATCAAAATGCAACGATATTTCCAACGATTCGAACACATCTGGCTCAATTAATTTTAACTCATTTGTTACATGGATTAGCTGAAGGAGCATTAGAAGAATCCAAAAAATATGTGCACACGCAAAGCAGACCGTGGCTTACAGCTGATGTTGAAGCAGCTGAGGAAGATCCGTATATTATTCAGCAATACGGAGAAATGAGCATTAAACTTAGAGCATCAGCTGCTCTTATTGAAAAAGCCGTTCTTGCTTTTGAAGATGTATGGAATGAACAAGATAGATTAACGGAACAAAAGCGCGGAGAATGCAGTTTGGAAATTGCTGTTGCTAAAACGTTTGCCGCACAGGCCGCCTTAGATATTACGACAAATATATTTGATGTAATGGGAGCTAGAGCAACATCTAATCAATATAAGTTTGACAGATATTGGCGCAATGCAAGAACGTTAAGCTTGCATGACCCTTTAGCTTATAAAGTTCGTGATATCGGTAAATGGACATTAAGTAATCGACTTCCTTCTATTACCCCGTATTCTTAAAGGGATTTATAGATTTAAAGATGATATTAAAAGGAGGAGAAAAGTTTGGGAGGTAGTACAGAAAAATTAGTGTTTAGAAATTACCTATTCGAGTGATTTTAGGGTTTGTTGCTATATTGTTATTCATGTCTGGAGACGGGATAGAGCAAGCTTTTCTATACAAATATATCGTGGAATCAGGTTTTTCGGTTGAACAATCGTCATGGGCATTTACCGTATATGGAATTACGTTAATTGTTGCATCCTGGCTAGCCGGTGTTTTAACTGATTTATGGAGTGCAAAGAAAACAATGTTTCAAACAAAAGGGGAAAAATTGAATAAAGGGAACCGCAATTATTGGAAAGTATGATCTGTATTTTTTCCTCTCCTTAGAAAAAATTAGGATCCCATTGGACTAGAGGTGTAAGGGACTGGCCCAATGAAATTAGCAACCATTCTTCGGAATAGGTTCTAACTCCAGGAAAGCAAAAGCTTTGAAAGATAAGAAGAATAGCCACCCCATATTCATAAAAGGGATATCTTTAGGTTAAAAGAAAGGTTTTGTTCTTATTTTAATAGGTGTGATCTTTTTTCTTTCATTTTTTTAGACTATATAATGATGATAGCTTTTTCAAAATAAAAATATAAGCTTTCTTCAAAGTAGTCGTGTAGTAGAAAGAGTTAAGTTTTGCCTTAAATAAAAACCAAGTAAAGATATAAAAAAAGGGGGTAAATGGTAGATGACTATGAATAATATTGGTAAGCAGTTAATAAAACTCCCAAGTATTCATCCGGAGTTTTTTCAGAAATACAGAAGTTTCGCAGACGATGTATGGCAAAAAGGCGTACTTTCAGCCAAGGAAAAAGAGATTATTGCCGTTTCCGTGACAACTGTGACGAAATGTTCCTATTGCACAGATTTTCATTCAAAGAAAGCAAAACGAATAGGTGTTACAACAAAAGAGTTAGTAGAAGGAGTTATTATTGCTACTTCAATTGAAACATGCACTGCACTTATACCTTCAATTTCTACTAATATATTTCAAACATTAGGAGTTGAGAGTCAAGAAGAGCTATTAAATGTGCTTTTTCCTGATCAATATATAAATTTACATGATTTGCTTATTTTACCCTTTGTAGATTCTGTAGGTGTTTTGCCAACAAAACTTGTTATTTTGATTTCATATGCTGTTGCACACGCTTTGAGATCCAATGAGTATGTAGAAAAACTTCAAACTGTTGCAAGTAAATATAATGTTAGTGAAATAGAATTAGGCGAGGCAAGTTTAATTGCTGCAGCATTACGAGCTGGAAGTACAGTAAGACATTTAGCAGATGTCTTAGATGTAGTAGATGGGGAAAGGAGCTCAACGGTGTGAGTCATAAAATAAAGACAACTTTAGAACCTTTAATACCCTGGGTTATTCCAATTCTTTTTTTTGTTCTATGGCAACTACTAGGTTCATTAGGTATTTTATCGAAAAAAATTCTACCTACCCCCGTTGAAGTTATTGAAGGTACAATTCGGTTAGCTCAGGATGGCAGTTTGTTTCAATATATATGGATTAGTACAAAAAGGGCATTTTTAGGCTTTTTCATAGGAGGAGTTATTGGTTTTGTTTTAGGTTTAGTGAATGGATTAATTCCGATGGCATCTAAATTCCTAGATACATCGATACAAATGATTCGAACGATTCCACATTTAGCACTTATTCCGTTGGTTATTTTGTGGTTTGGGATTGGTGAACAAGCTAAAATCTTTTTAGTTACTTTAGGTGTAGCGTTTCCTATTTACTTAAATACATATCATGGTATTCGTAATGTTGATGAAGGATTAATTGAAATGGGGAAAGTTTATGGATTAAAAGGATTTTCGCTGTTTAGGCAGATTTTATTACCAGGGGCGTTGCCGTCAATCTTAGTTGGCGTACGTTATGCATTAGGTATCATGTGGATGTCATTAATTGTGGCTGAAACAATTGCATCAGATACAGGAATTGGGTATATGGCAACATCGGCACGTGAGTTTATGCAGATGGATATCGTTATTTTAAGTATCATTTTATATGCGTTATTAGGAAAGTTATCAGATGTGCTAGCGTTAATTTTAGAAAAAAAATGGCTTCAGTGGCATCCGAATTTTTATAAGAAAAAAGCATAATGTGGGGGTTTCACGTGTCAGGAATCAAAATTCAACTAAACAATGTAGACAAAAAATTTGGAGATTTGAAGGTATTAAAGGACATTAAATTAACCATTAAGCCTGGTCAATTTGTAGCGATTGTTGGAAAAAGTGGTTGTGGGAAAAGTACACTGCTTCGTCTTATTGCTGGATTAGAAACACCATCAAATGGAACGATCTTATTTAACGAAAAGCAAGTGAAAGGGTTACATTCAGATACAAGAATTATGTTTCAAGATTCGCGTTTGCTTCCGTGGAAAAGCGTTTTAGAAAATGTTGAAATTGGTGTCACCGATAAAAATAAAAAAAATGCAGAAACATCTTTATCACTTGTTGGGTTAGTAGATAAACAAAAAGAATGGCCAGCAGTATTGTCTGGAGGACAAAAGCAACGTGTATCTTTAGCAAGAGCTCTTGCTGGAAAACCTAAATTGTTACTTTTTGATGAGCCACTAGGTGCGTTAGATGCACTTACTCGTTTAGAGATGCAAGATTTAATTGAAAAGTTATGGAATGAAGAAAAATTCACAGCCATTCTCGTGACACATGACGTTAGTGAAGCGATACGCTTAGCTGATCGAGTCATTGTCATTAAAGATGGGGGAATTGAATCAGACATATCGGTTCCGTTAGCAAGACCAAGACATGTGGATAATGAATTTATACATTATCAAAATATTATATTGAATCAATTAATGCATGAACAAAGATAACTAGGAGGATATCACATGAGAACAAAAGCAAAGTGGATATATGGATTGATTACGGTTTTATTAGTAGGGTTGCTGGCTGCGTGTGGGGCAGAGGAAAGTAGTTCTAAGTCAAGCGATGCTAAGGAAACAGTAGTTAAAATTGGTTATCAAAAAGGAAATACGTTAAATATTTTAAAAGCACGAGGTACGTTGGAAAAGCGGTTAGAGAAAGAAAATATAAAAGTCGAATGGTCTGAGTTTCCGATTGGGACAGCTTTATTAGAAGGATTAAATACTGGAGCTATCGATTTTGGACATGCATCAGATGCCAACGGTGTTTTTTCACAAGCAAGTGGTAAAACCAGTGTATATGTAGCATCTGATACACCTTACCCAAAAGGAGTTGCTTTAGTAGTTAAAGATAATTCTCCAATTAAAACCGTAAAAGATTTTAAAGGTAAGAAAATTGGGGTAACTAAGGGCGGTAATATGCATTACCTTCTTGTTAAAGCCCTAGAAAAAGAAGGGCTAAGTATTGATGATGTAAAACCGATTTACTATAAAGATGCAGCAGAAGGGCGCGTTGCATTTGAATCTGGGGAAATTGATGTAATCGGTACCTGGGATCCATTTTTGGCTGTATTAGAAAGTAGTACAAGCACAAGAACGATTGTAAATGGTGAAAACTTAACACAAAACCGTACTTTTTATTTTGTTTCTGAAAAGTTCGTAAATAACAATCCTAATACAATTAAAATTATTTTAGATGAATTACAAAAGTCAGATGAATGGGCGAATACGCACACTAAAGAAGTAGCTACAATTTTATCAAAAGAACTTAAACTTGACGCTAAGCCTCTTGAAGTTGCGAATGGTAGACGAGAATTTGGTGTACTATCTATTGATGAAGAAGCTGTAAAAGCTCAACAAAATTTAGCTGATACGTTTTACGATTTAAAATTATTTCCAGATCCAATAGATATTAAAAAAGTGACAAAGAAAAATCCAGACTGGTATCCAGAATCGGTGGTAATAAAGTAATAATGTTCAAGCCACATCTTTTAATTATGTTGTGAAGGTCACTCCCCCGTTCGTAAAAGTACACTTTTATGAACAAGAAAAAGGGCTTTTTCGTATTTAATTTCCTAGAAGACCCATAATGGTAACTAACTAAAGGTTCTCTTGAGGATCTTTAATTTTAATTTAAAAATACGAGCGAAATTTAATTCACTCGTATTTTTTTAAAACGATAGCTGCATTATGACCTCCAAAACCAAATGAATTGGATAGACCAGTACTTATTTCCACTTTACGCGCAACACCTGGTACATAATCTAAATCACATAATGAATCAGGCTTTTCTAAGTTGATGGTTGGAGGAATAATTCCTTCCTTTAAACTTTTTGCCAAAGCAATTGCTTCCACACCTCCAGCTGCTCCTAACATGTGACCAAGCATAGATTTATTAGCTGTTATTGGGATTTGATAAGCTTTTGATTCAAATAGTTTTTTAATGGCCAGTGTCTCAGATCGATCTCCCACTTCTGTACTTGTTGCATGAGCGCTAATAACATCAATCTCTTCAGGAGAAATTTTTGCATTTTTCAAAGCCATTTTCATTGCAAGATAGGCTCCTTTACCTTCTGGGTGTGTAGCTACCATATGATAGGCATCAGAACTCGCACCATACCCATTGACTTCTGCATAAATTTTTGCATCTCTACGTAAAGCGTGAGACAAAGATTCCAAGATTAAAATTCCTGCGCCTTCGGACATGACAAATCCATCTCGATTTACATCAAAAGGGCGGCTAGCTTTAGTTGGATTATCGTTTCTCGTTGATAATGCTGTAGCATTACCAAAACTAGCTAATGATAAATCTGTTATAGCTGCTTCTGCTCCTCCTGCAAAAACGGCATCAGCTTCTCCAAAGCGAATAAGTCTGAATGCTTCACCAATAGCTGTATTTCCGATCGCACAAGCAGAAACAGGGGACATAGTAGGTCCCATTGCGTTCCACTTAATACTAATTTGGGCTGCGGCAGCATTTGAAATCATGGCTGGTACCAGGGTTGGACTAACTCTTCTTGGACCTTTCTCTCGAAGAGTATCCACATTATCAATCAATGTTTCAATTCCTCCTATCCCCGAACCAACATATACGCCAAGTCTTTCTAGATTGATATCATCAATATCTAAATTAGAATCAGTCCAAGCTTGTTCAGCAGCAGCCAAAGCAAATTGAGAAAAGCGATCTAGACGTCGTGCTTCATTTTTTCCTAAAGTATCATCTGCATTAAAATCACGAATAATTCCTGCAATTTTTGCTTTATGATTGCTTACGTCAAATGTATCAATAGAGGAAATGCCCGACTTCCCTTCAGTCAGATTTCTCCAAAATTTTTCTACGTTGTTTCCAATAGGAGAGACTACTCCCATTCCGGTAATAACGACTCTTTCCATTTTTCATCACTCCAAATGAATAGTATACTTGTATTATACTTCGGGATTATCCTATTACAAGTGAGTGTTTATCCTAGTATAATAACTACTAGGTTAAATTATTATGATGGAGGTTTTAGAAATGAATGATAAAACCAGACTTGAAGCTTTGTCTGCATTTTTGAAAACGAAGCGATCCCAAATAAAGCCTGAATCTATAGGTATACCTGTTGGAACACGGAGAAGAACACCTGGCTTACGAAGAGAAGAAGTTGCACATTTGGCGGGAGTTAGTACTACTTGGTATACGTGGCTAGAGCAAGGTCGGGATATAAAGGTCTCTACAAGCGTATTGGATTGCATATCTACAGCTCTACAATTAAATAATGATGAACGAGAGTATCTATATGATTTAGCTTTAGAAGTGAAATCATCCATTATTCATCGAAAGAAGGATCAGCCAAAACTTAGTCCTTCCTTGGAAAGAATTTTAGCGGAGTTAACGTATTGCCCTACTATCATTACAGATCGACATTGTCATATTGTAGGCTGGAACAATGCTGCTGCTCATGTATTTTTAGATTTTGAACAACTCCCAGATGACCAACGAAATTTGATCCATCTAGTATTTACAAGAAAAGAATTAAAAGCATTAGCTGTGAATTGGGAGCATTTTGTTAAAGGATTTCTTGCCATTTTTCGTGCCTATTATGGTCACTACTTAGGTGATGAATGGTATAACCTATTTATTAAAGAAATGAGTAATTCTCACCCAGAATTTCAATCTTTATGGCAAGAGAGTCAAGTGAGTAAAGCTCCAGAAATGATGATTGAATTTAGACATGCTAAAGCCGGAAAGATGCTGTTTAATTTAACTTCTCTCCAAGTCCAGGGGGACATGGACTTAAGGTGCAGTATCTATACACCAGTAGAGGGAACAGCTACAGAAGATAAATTAAAACGATTAATGAAGAAAATCTCCATTGAAAGTTCATAAACCAGCATATTTACTGTGCCGAAAAATGCCAACTAGGGTGTTTTTTCTTATTAAGCTAACGGGTGCGTAGCTTAAGATCGGAACTGTCTTTAAGGCAGTTTTTTCTTTATGGAACTATCGGGGCAGTTTAGTTTAATAACAAATACTCCCTATACTTACCAGTGACAAGTCAATCGGAGGGAAGTTAATATCGTTTTAAAATAAGAATTACTGTGAGGTAGAATCGACTTAAATGATTAGAATCACATTTTTTTTACTAGGAATAATATTAATCTTACTAGCATCGTACTTATGGAAAAAAGGAGACCCGAAAGTACCCTTTTGGGAGGTTTTAACCGACTTTGTATTTGATATAATGTCTATTCAATTATTTAATCTTTTTAGTTTTCGTACTTGGGCTGTGTTGTTGTGGCTAATTGGCTTTGCAATTTTAATAGTTGTTTTAATAGCTCAAATAAATTCATAACTAAGGTTACTTTTAGTTTTCTTGTTAAACTAACGGGGCAGTTTAGTTGAAGAGTGCTGTTTCTTTGTTCAACAATTGGGCCATATTCTTGAATAAGGGTAATGCAATTTTTTAATCTCCTCATTTTTGTTTTAAGGGTAGCAATTTACCAATATAAAAATGGTTTACATCCCATAAATACCCTATAATTGGGGCAATACGAAAAATAAAAAATAGATGGGAAGAAATCCAAAATGAATACTATTAATGACATGATTATGAAGATTTCATCTGTATTTTCTCAGTTAGAAGAAGTGGAAGGTGTTGTACTCTCTGGCTCTCTTTCAACAAATACCCAAGATGAACATTCTGATATAGATTTGTATATTTATAGTGATCAAGAAATCCCTACCAGCACTCGCAAAAAATTGTTAGAACCGTTTTCGGATTATATGGAGATTAATAACCAGTATTGGGAAACAGAAGATGATGGAACGCTAAATGAACCCAATATTGGTATAGAAATTATATATAGAAATTATGCTTGGATTGAAAACGAACTTATGAAAACGGTAGTGAATTTCCAGGCTCAGGTCGGTTACACTACATGCTTTTGGAGTAATTATTTAAATTCCAAAATACTATATGATCAAAATGGTCAATTAAAGAAACTACAGGATAAAATTAACGTAGCCTTTCCAAAAGAATTAAAAGAAAATATCCTTAACAAAAATTACCCTTTATTACGAGACAGTGTTACATCCTACTATTGTCAAATCGAGAAAGCTCTAAAAAGAAAAGACTACATAAGTGTCAATCATAGGGTTGCTGCGTTACTTGCAAGTTACTTCGATATCTTATTTGCGATTAACGAGTTGCCACACCCGGGAGAAAAGAAGTTAATTAAGATCGCACAAAAAACATGCAAATATCTCCCAGACAAGATGGAAGAAAACATAATCATGATTCTTAGCAACAATACCATAACACTATTAAGTGACATAAATGATCTGGTTGACAATTTAGATGATTTGTTAAAAAGTAATAACTTATAACCTTATCCAGCTGAAGTTCCAGTCCATAAATAATCAATACAAAGAAAACAACCTGGCTGTTAAAACCGAGAATCGATTGAGTTTAAAGCCAGCTAATAGAAGCTTCATAGTTATTCCATTATCGGGCGCTTTAATGGAATAAGTATCACAGAAATGATCAAACTTTTATAAAAGAATGATTCAATTGAATATATTAAAAGCGTGTTTTGATCAATCTTTTTTCAAAACACGCTTTTTCTATTTGCTATTTTATCAAGGTTTATAGAGTTAATTTAATCAAACTTTATTTCAATGCTACAGATTGTGTTTAACATTATAGAAAAGCAAAAACAATGGATTATTTTAAACTTCAAAGAGTTTGGCCATTATCAATTGTAAAAACTTGGCCTGTGACAGATTTTTGAGTCAATTGAAAAAGAATAGCCTCTGCAATATCATCTGGTGTTGAAATTCTCTTAAGTGGTAAGTTGCCCGCAAGTTGATACATCTTTTCTTCATTACCAGACCACCACTTTGTATCAACTGCACCAGGAGATATACTATTCACTCTGATATAAGGTGCTAATGCGATAGCTAACGACCTTGTCATTGTGTGAATTGCTGATTTTGTTGCTGCATACGGGATGGATGAACCTATTCCGGTTATTCCTGCCACGCTGCCCATATTAACAATCACACCCGATTGTTGCTTCTTCATATAAGGGACAACAGCTTTTACGCAATGAAACATTCCTTTCACATTTACGCTGAAAAGGGAATCCCACACTTCATCTGTTACGGCGTCTAAATCATCCATAGCTATTTGAGCTGTAATGCTCGCATTGTTTACTAAACTATCTACCGTCCCAAATGATGTAACAGTTTGGGATACCATATCATTCACTTCTTTTTCTATCGCTACATTCGCTCTAAATGCGATTGCAGTGCCTCCTAGCTGTGTAATCTCATTGACGACTTCTACAGCTTCTTTTTCCGATCGGCTATAATTAATAATAACTTTTGCTCCTGCATCTGCTAATTTCAAAGCAGTTGCTTTTCCAACACCAGTGCCACCGCCAGTTATAATGACTACTTTATCTGTTAATTTCATTCTAAATCATCCTTACTTTGTTTGATTTAATATGTTCTATTTTACCTTTACGCATATCAAGAGGATAATACTGAATAATAAGGGGGATATCATTTTAAATGATACCAGTGGAGGAATGTATTCTTGGAAAGCCATGATTTGAGGATTTTTAAACATGTTGCAGAACTGCAATCAATATCTAAAGCTGCTGAAAAATTGGGCTATGTACAACCTAACGTCAGTCAGCGAATTAAGAGTTTGGAAGATGAGCTAGGCGTCAGATTATTTATGCGTAATAATAGAGGGGTAACATTGACCGAGGAGGGAAACGTTTTATTAGAGTATACAAATCACATTATACTTTTAATGGATGAAGCCAAGTCAATAATTAATCCCCAAAAATGGAGGGAATCTTTAACAATTGGTGCATCCCAAACGATTTCTGCAGTTAAAATTCCTCATCTGTTTTCTTCTTTTTTGAGGGAACATAAAAATATTGATGTAAAAGTAAGAACGAATGATAAGCAAAAGTTACAAGAAATGCTTTCTTATGGAGAACTTGATGGACTTTTTTTTAGTGGTACATATAATTATCCCCAGTTTGAAACCGTTTATAGTTATTTTGAGAAAATCGTACTCATCTCATCTAAACATGGTCAATTTGAAAATCAACATGATCAAACGTTACTTGTTAATAGCGATAAAAATTGCATGTATAGAAATAAAATGTTAGATTTTTCTAACAAAAGTAATTTTCATGATCCGGCTATCATGGAATTTGATTCACTTGAATCTATTCTGCAGGCGGTTCATGAAGGACTTGGTATCAGTATATTACCGGCGGACGTTGCATTTAGTCGAAAAGAAGTAAAAGCAGTTCAATATCAAGAACTGTCTGAAACAATCAAGATAGATTTTGTAATTAAACACAGAAAACAGCAACCACAAAGTCTAAAAAAATTTATTCGTTTTTTGCAGAGATCATAATTTAGTAATAATTGGAAGTGTCTTTGTTTTCCATTCGATGAATCTATAAACTAATCTGAGTTATTCCATTAAGGGCGCAAGAATGAAATAAAGGAGCTGTTTCAGCATCCCCATTTCTTATTGAATAAAAGGGGTAGTATTTAAACTCTTTCTGAAACTTTTATAAGCAACCGTCAAGATTTAGAGGGGTGGGGTTTAAATGGAGAAAGTAAAAAACATGGATAAAGGTTGGAAAGTACGATTTCCTACTAAAAATATTTACGTAATGAGAGATCATAATTGGGCTTTTTCTGCTTGGGAGATAGGTAGACTTAATAAAGAAATTAAAAGTGGTGCTAAATTACTTCATGTTGATTTCCATGATGATTATTTAGCTCCTTCTTCTGAAAAGAATATCTCTGATATTCATAGTAAAGAGAAGGCTTTACAAGTTGGGGCTGAGTTAGATATTTTTGATTTTATTATACCTGCTGAGGAAACCGGAACTGTTAAGGAAGTGTATATGATAGGAGACTTTGAGAAGCCTTCAAACGAGGTTTATCATGCTTATACCTATAATCATTTTATGGATGAACACCGTAAGGAATTCGTTAAGGATGATGAACATCATAGTTACATATTAGATCTTGATTTAGATTTCTTTAATTTGCATGCTTATAAAAACATTTCTAATAATTGGGGCTCGAATCCTTACTTATATAGCGAAGAGTTCATTAGGAATCAATTAAATAAATTAAAAAATAATTTGGTTGAATGGGACCTGATTACCGTTTCTATATCGCCTGAGCATTGTGGTGGTAATGAACCTGCACAAGAATTATTTGATATTTTTTTAGACGTTTTTGAACTAAAGGATGAAGAATTTGTTAACTGGGGATAGCGTCAGGATATTCCAGAAAAGACCAGATTGTTGAGGAACGTTCTCAAGCAATTAGATTATTCGAGTTTGAATATATCATTTAGATTGTGAAGGTCTTCACTTAAACTAAAGGGGCAGGTTAGTTTAATAAGAAACATCAAATTGGTAAAACTACCTATATAAAAACCAACCAGGAAGAGGTAGTAAATTGAAATTACATTTTATACGTTTATTAGTTGTATTTATTCTAATTCAAAACATTCCACTAATAGTTCAAGCTAAAGAAATCAAATATAATCACGAAAGTATAACTCTTTCTGAAATCAAGAGGAAAGTTGATTTTAATGTAGTTGTTCCTCAAAATATACCTAACGATTGGACTTTAGAAATAAAAACATACCCCTGGGATGAGAAAGACAAAATAACTAATTTTAGATTGCACTATATGGATAGCGAAGATAAATATTTACTAATTGGTATTGAGCAAAGTAAGGGATCTTCTAATAAAGAAATGAACATAAATGCAGAGCAGGTGGATATAAACGGTCATAAGGGCTCTTTTGTAGAATGGGGTAATAGTGGTGAGTTAGATAAAAAGGGAGAAATTGTTACTGGTGGTTTACTTCGTTGGATACAAGAAGGAACTTATATAGAAATGGAGAGCTCACGGGTATCAAGGAATAAAATGTTGGAAGTTGCAAGATCAATGAAATAGTTTAAAGAACTAACGGATGCTTTAGCTGAAGATCGGAGCTGTCTTTAAGGCAGCTTTTTCTTGTGTGCCAGGCATGGCAACTATCTAGGTGGTGAAAGTCCACTGTGGGGGTACACATCGACCAACCACTAAGGAAGCGCAAGGTACTTATCGTGAGGTAAGGGCTGGAGGAAGCGTGGAATAAAATCTTGGCTCGACGAACAGGAATCTGATACTAAGGCTCTATAAAGGGATTAAACTCCAAGACAAGTTAAAGTCCAAAAGATGTGCGTAACTTTATAGAGTAAATCAGGCGAGTAAAAGAGGAAAGATAGGTGTCTTACCCTGGGAGGTCTTGCGGATGTACAGAAGTACAGTCGAAAAAGGTTAGTCGCAAGAAGTCAGCAGAAGCCATAGTAATGAAATAATTTCATGAAGGGCTGAACAATTTATAGTGTTTCAACGCCACGAATGCGTAAGTGACGAACTCCGAATGTGTTAATGGTGAAAGTATGAGCGTACCTCAAAGAATAACCAAAATGGAGATATCACTTACTACGTGAGAGGAAAGGAGAAACGAGTGTGGAACTTTTAGAACAAATCCTAAGTAATAAAAATATGAACGAAGCCTACATACGTGTCTATAAAAATAAAGGTGCAAGTGGGGTCGACGGAGTAACAGTCGACGAACTAAAGCAATACCTGAAAGAGAACAAAGATGAACTGCGTCAGCGCATCAGAACAAGAAAATACCAACCACAAGCTGCCTTAAGAGTGGAGATCCCAAAAGAAAATGGAAAGATGCGCAAATTGGGAATACCAACAGTAGTGGATAGAGTCGTTCAACAAGCCATTCATCAAGTTCTCAGTCCACTATTTGAAAAGCAATTCAGTGAATTCAGTTACGGTTTCAGACCAAAAAGAAGTTGTGAAATGGCGATAATTAAAAGCCTGGAGTTTCTGAATGATGAACATGATTGGGTAGTCGACATTGATCTTGAAAGATTCTTCGATACCGTCCATCACGATAAACTCATGAGAATCATATCCAACACAATAAAAGACGGAAATGTCATCTCGTTAATCAGAAAATACTTAGTCAGTGGAGTCATGGTGAATGGAAAATATGAAGACACACCTGTCGGTACTCCGCAAGGAGGTAACCTCAGTCCACTATTAAGTAATATAATGTTAAACGAACTTGATAAGGAACTGGAGAAAAGAGGACTAAGGTTCGTGAGGTACGCTGATGATGCCCTTATCTTTGTGAAAAGTGAAAAGGCAGCGAACCGAGTAATGAGCACAATCGTGAGATTTATAGAAGAGAAATTAGGCCTGATAGTCAACGTAGAGAAGAGTAGAATCTCACGTCCAAAAGAGTTGAAATTCTTAGGATTTGGGTATTATTACGACACTAATAACAACAACTACAAAGTGAAACCTCATCCAAGTTCTGTACAGAAGTTTCAAAGGAAACTTCGACAACTGACAAAGCGAAATTGGAATGTTCCACTAGACTACCGAATATTGAAATTGAACCAAGTAATAGTTGGATGGGTAAACTACTTCAGAGTGGCAAACATGAAAAAAACGACGGAAAGAATAGACACAAAGCTTCGCTCTAGAATTAGGGTCATCATATGGAAACAATGGAAAGTAGCGAAGAAACAAATTAAATCGCTTATTCAACTAGGAATTCCGGAGGAAGAAGCGAAAGGATTAACCTACTGTCGAAAAGGTTACCGATTCATAGGAGTATCAAAAGTCGTCCAAAGAGCAATCTCAAACAAAAGACTAAAGCAGAGGGGAGTCCCCTCTGCTTTAGAACATTATCTAAAAGTACACACTGTGATATAAATTGAAACGCCGTATACGCGAACCGTACGTACGGTGTTGTGAGAGGGGCGAAAATAAACTTATTTTCCCCCTACTCGATATGGAACTAACGGGGCAGTTTAGTTGAAGATGAAATGACATAAATTTATTGAATAAATAGTGGGTTTTTAATAATAAATATCGAAAACACTCATAGTTATTTATCCGAAAGGTCATGGAGGAAGAAATGAAGAAAGTAATAAACATGATTAATCCAAGTTCGAAAGTGGCTGGTGTGTCGTTACTTAAATTGAAAAAAACAACGAACAAAAAAAAAAATGGGAAAGGAGTAACGGCTCCTTTCCCATTTTGTCAACAGCCCCTATAGGACTATTTTTTTATTTACCAATATTAAACCAACCTGGCATTGCTTGAATAACATTCCGTAGTTTTTCTGGAATATTAAGCTGGTCGAGTTTCGAAACGTTCAACTCAGAAGCGATCTCGGCTTCACGTCCATTTGCGACTTTTTCAACCCAATCGGGGTTCATAATTAACGCATGACCAATGGCGGTTAGCGGCAATCCTAATTCCATAGCTTTAAGAGCATCATCGGGTGTTATCATGGAACCAGCAGCCAACACAGGTACCTTACCGTTTGCTTTTTCAAGAATCAATTCAAGCCGTGTTTTTTCATCTTGACTATCTACTGGCTTTGAAGACACATTATCTAATGAAGCATGTATATAATCTAAATCCTGTTCAACAAGGAAATTAATTAATTCATACGTGTCTTTCATACGTAATCCGTCCTCTTTGGAGGATTCTTCAGGTGAAAATCGGTATCCTAAAATGAATGGTTTTGTAGCATGTTTTTCAATTACCTTTTTAATTTCTTCAATAATCGCCAATGGAAAATGCAAGCGATTTTCAAGTGATCCTCCCCATTGGTCCGTCCGCTGATTGGTCGCTGGTGACCAGAAATTTTGAATTAAAAATCCATGAGCCCCATGAATTTCGACGCCATCAAATCCAGCTTCAATCGCTCTTCTTGTTGTGTCGCCAAAAGCACGTATAATCGACAAGATCTCCTCATGTGAAAGTTCTCTTGTTTCTGAAGTTGAACCTAAATTAGTAACTTCGGGTTGCAATGCACTCGCACTAACTGCATCCAATCCAGGCAGGGCTTTATTACCTGCATGAAAAATCTGAAGTACCGCAGGTGAGCCTCCACTTTTCGCTGCTTCAGCTAATTTTCGTAAACTTGGAGTAAATTCATCATTGTATCCAGCAAATTCATTCGTAAAACCTTGCCCATTAGGTGTAACATGAGTACACCCTGTAATGACGAGTCCTACTCCATTTACTCTTTGTTTGTAATACTCTACCTCGTCATCCGAAATGGTAAGGTCGTCATTACTTGACCAGGTTGTCATAGGTGCCATGACGATACTATTCTTAATTGTTATTCCACTTTTGAATGTGAAGGATTCAAATAACCTACTATATTTTTGATTCATTTCTTTAACCTCTCTATCGAATATTCTTCTAATGTTGAGTTAATCTGACTACTATTATTACCATTCTGAGCCGTTACAACTATCCCTATTAGAAGTTCTACTTCAGTGTAATTGGTTAACGTTAGGGTAAGTAAAGCGTTAATTTTTATATGATTATATAAAGGATTTTTGTTTTTAGTTCTCCTTTATGATATATTTTTAGTTGCAGTAACTGTAACTAAAGGTGGGATAAGTAATGTTGTATTCAATGAAATATGTAGTGGAGAACTTAAATATATCTGCAAAGACACTTAGATTTTATGAAGAGCAAGGGATACTGCCAAATGTAACTCGTGATGAAAAAGGTCGTAGAGTTTATAGCGAACAACATATCGATTGGATTTCTTTTATTCGTTGTCTTAGAGAGACAGGAATGCCTCTTTCTAAAATAAAAGAATATAAGGAACTTTATGAAGTAGGAAATCCTACCTTCTTGCAAAGAGAAGAAATGTTGATACAGCATAAATTGGAAGTGCAGAAGAAAATTGAAGAAAGCTTAAAACACTTGGAAGAAATAAACTATAAAATAGCCATGTATGAACTTCAGAAAGAAGAGGTTAGGAAAAATCCTAATTATAACTTTAAATGTCATGGTCTGGAAAATAAGATTGTGAATTAATGTACTTACGCTAACGGGTGCGTTAGCTGAAGATCGAAGCTGTCTTTAAGGCAGCTTTTTCGTGCGCCCGGCATGGGTGCAATCTATAGGGTGAAAGTCCCGAACCATGAAGGCAGTAGTAGTGGTTAGCTTAATGCAAGGGTGTCCACGGTGACGTGGAATCTGAAGGAAGCAAGCGGCAAACCTCCGGTCTGAGGAACACGAACTTCATATAAGGCTAGGTATCATTGGATGAGTTTGCGAAACAAAACAAAGTCCTTACTGCCGAAGGTGGTACAGAGTAAATGAAGCAGATAGATGGAGGGAAAGATTGCACTCTTACCCGGGGAGGTCTGATGACAGCCAAGTACACTTGGTAACCTGTCCAGTGATGGACAGCTG
Source organism: Peribacillus sp. V2I11 (assembly GCF_030817135.1). NCBI lineage: Bacteria > Bacillati > Bacillota > Bacilli > Caryophanales > Bacillaceae > Peribacillus > Peribacillus sp. V2I11. The sequence continues at coordinate 305,292 of NZ_JAUSYW010000002.1, forward strand.
AATCATCAGAAGTCAGCAGAGGTCATAGTACTTGTCTACTCGAGAAGATAAGGAAGGACCGAACAGATTAAGGAGGATGAATACTAGGCGTTCGTTATCTGCGAAGAAGCAAACAATTCCTAACGGAACTTATTTGAAGGAAGAAGTGGTGAATACACGGGGAACTTCAAAAGGGCGGAGCAGATAAAGGCACAAATAGACCATTTATCCACGTAGAAAGGATATCAACGATGTTAATGGAACAGATACTAGAGAGGGAAAACTTAATACAGGCATTGAAGCGTGTAGAAAGAAATAAGGGAAGCCATGGTGTAGATGGAATGCCGGTTCAAAACCTGAGACCGCACCTCGTAACCGAATGGTACAACATGAAAACTGCCCTTTTACAGGGTACCTATCAACCGCAGCCCGTCCGTCGTATCGAAATCCCGAAACCAAACGGCGGAGTTCGGCTATTGGGTATTCCAACCGTTCTAGACCGTTTCATTCAACAAGCCATTGCCCAAATATTGACCAAGATATATGACTCATCCTTTTCGGAGAATAGCTATGGATTTCGCCCTAACAAACAAGGGCACCAGGCGGTTCGAAAGGCAAAGTCCTATATAACCGAAGGTTATACATGGGTAGTGGATATGGACTTGGAGAAGTTCTTCGATAAAGTGAATCATGACAAGCTCATGGGAATGTTAGAGCGGGAAATTGAAGATAAACGAGTTCTCAAACTGATTCGAAAATTCCTTCAAGCAGGCATTATGATAGGCGGACTTTTTCATAAAAGTGAGGAGGGAACTCCGCAAGGAGGTCCGTTAAGTCCTTTATTATCTAATATCATGTTAGACGACTTAGATAAAGAACTAGAGAAACGCAATCTTCGATTCGTAAGGTATGCGGATGACAGTACTATCTTTGTGAAGACACGAAAAGCCGCCAAACGTGCAATGGGAAATATCTCAAGCTTCATTGAAAATAAACTGAAGCTAAAGGTCAACTACGAGAAGTCGAAGTATGATCGCCCTTGGAACAGAACGTTTCTCGGTTTTAGTTTCACGAAGTCAAAGAAGAACCCGAAGGTTCTACTGGCTAAACAAACGGTGAAGAGAGTAAAGAAACGAATCAGGGAAATGTCCTCGAGAAAATTACCGATACCCATGAAACTCCGAATAAATAAGTTAAAGCAATACCTTAGAGGTTGGATGGGGTATTTCGCCCTCATTGATACTCCGAACGTATTGAAGAATTTAGATTCATGGATTCGAAGAAGACTCAGGATGTGCCTATGGAAGCAATGGAAATTGCCAAGAACGAGGGTGAGGAAACTCAAAGGATTAGGCGTCCCATTTGGAAAAGCCTATGAATGGGGAAATAGCAGAAAAGGCTATTGGCGCATAGCGCATAGTCCTATTCTAGATAAAACCCTTAATAATGTTTATTGGCTCCATCATGGGTTAGTAAATCTATATGAACGATATACAAAACTACGTCAGACTTAAACTGAACCGCCGTATACCGAACGGTATGTACGGTGGTGTGAGAGGTCGGAGGCTAGGCGCCTCCTCCTACTCGATTTATGGGGCCAGGTAGTGTATACGGACTTTACGGTAACACATATCATGATCTAGTAAAATGGTATACTATATAAAGAAATCAGAATTTTCACAAACGAATCTAAACTATCCATAAAAAAGGGCGTGATATAAATGTATAACGAAGCAGAACAGCGTGTTTCAAAAGCATTGAAATCGATCGCACGAAACGAAGATATCAAAGAATACATACAAAACTCTAAGGAACTTTTCCCTCTCTTTATGAAAGCTGCAACAAGATTTGTCTCAGGCCATACACGGGCAGAGGGATTGGCACGTATTTCCATGCTTGCTCAAATGGGTTATCAAGTATCCATCGAGTATCTTGGTGAAAACACACGATCCGAAAATGAATGTATCTCAGCAAAGAATGAATTTCTCTCACTGATTAACGAGATTGGCGCTAAAGAAATGAAATCAACCATTTCTTTCGATCTTTCACATATAGGTATGTCGATCTCAGATGCTCTTGCAACTAAACACTTGAAAGAAATCGCACTACAAGCTCAACAATACGATATCCAGCTCATGATTAGCATGGAGGAGTCAGAAAAGACCGATCAGATCCTTAACATATATAAAAAACTGTCACCGATGTATGCGAATCTCGGCATAACATTACAAGTACACTTACTCCGTTCCCAATTTGACCTGCAAGAATTACTGGAATTTCAAGGGAAAATTCGCTTAGTAAAAGGTGCTTATCAAGAAAAAGAAGGTACGTATATCCCACGATCTGTAGAACTAGATAAGTGTTACGTAGATTTTGTTATGGCTTGTGTGGCAAGAAACCATCCTCTGTCGATAGCAACACATGATGAAAAGCTAATCGCAGCACTCAAAGAAAATAGACTGATTGCCAATCCATATACTGAAGTAGAAATGTTAGATGGTGTTCGTCCAGATTTACTTAAATCACTGAGAGATGAGAATTGCCAGACGAAGGTGTACGTCACATATGGAACGGAATGGTACTTGTATCTTGCACATCGTATTGCAGAGCATCCACCAAATCTGTATACGTTTGTGTCTGATATGATTGAGTCAAAAAACCTACAGACCTCCCTTTATTAATAAAGAAGACTATGGATGTTTTAAAGGCAGAATGATTGAGCTCTGCCTTTTTTTATTTCACAATTTGTGTAAACTCTACATAAGTATTAATGAACTAACGGGTGCATTAGTTCATTAAGAAATAGTAAAATGGAAGAGGTGTTGTATGAGAATTAATGAGAATGAGAAAAAGAATTTATGGAAATCTTTAATAAATAATGGGTTCTTGAGTACCCTTTTTGTTATGTTAATAGGAATTATAGTTTTGATTTATGTACTAATCTAATTTTCAACGTGTGGCTTTTACTTTAATAAAGAGTAAAGCCTTTTTCTTATTTAAGAAACGGGGCAGCGTTCCTGTAGGTGGTGGAGTTAGTATAGTTTCATGGACACATTTTAGTTAAGTCCTTACAATGATTTTTGAGAGGATGTGTCCGTCTTGGAACGTAAGAATACAGGTAAAAAATATAATAATGAATTCAAGAAGACTATTGTAGATCTTTATCACTCGGGTAATTCGGTCAAAGAATTAAGCGGCGAATATGGCGTATCAGAAGTTACCATTTATAAATGGGTTAAGGAATTTACTCCTATCGGTTTAGGGGAAGATTCCATGACCCCAAAGGAATTAGCAGCCATACAGAAGGAAAACCTTCGGTTAAAGCAAGAAGTTGAAATCTTAAAAAAGGCTATGGCCATATTCGCGAAAAAGTAACCGAGACAGATCTTTCCGAATTTATTGAGGAACACAAGAAACAATATCCCGTACAGAAGATGTGTGAAATACTAGAAATCCCAAGAAGCAGCCATTATCAGTCCCTTCAAATAGTGGTATCAAATCGCGAACAAGAAAATAAAGAACTAACGAAGGAAATTCATCTCATTTACCTGGAAAGCAAGGGACGGTATGGGGCTCCAAAGATTCATGAAAGCTTATTAACCAAAGGTTTTTCCCTAAGTCTTAAGCGTGTTCAACGTTTAATGAGCAAGGCTAGAATTCGTTCTATTACTAAGAAAAAATACCGTCCCTACCCATCTAAAGAAAAGGTTATTCAATTGGATAATTTGTTAAAACGAGACTTCACTACTCAAACTATTAATGAGAAATGGGTAGCAGATATTACGTATATCCACACGTTAAAAGACGGATGGTGTTATTTAGCTTCGGTATTAGACCTTCATTCTAAGAAAATAGTAGGGTATTCATTTTCTCGTTCAATGACGACAGAACTGGTCATAAAAGCTTTCAATAACGCACACTTATCACAAAAGCCCTCGGAGGGCTTAGTTCTTCATACGGATCTTGGCTCACAATATACAAGCAGTGAGTTTACTCAACATATCCAAAACCATCATATTAAGCAATCCTTTAGTCAGAAAGGTTGCCCGTACGATAATGCCTGTATAGAATCCTTTCATGCCCTATTAAAAAAGGAAGAAGTCAACCACGTACAATATCTAGACTATCAAACAGCAAAATTAGCAATGTTCCAATTTATTGAAGGTTGGTATAACCGAAAAAGAATTCACAGCAGCTTAGGCTATCAAACCCCACAAGCCATTGAAGATCGAATTAGGAATACAGCTTAAGATTTAACTTTTTAGTGTCCAAAATATTGACTCAAATCCAGTGGGTTACTTAAACGGTGGTATTTCCTTTTTAAAATTAACAGGAGTTTAATGGAAGAATTATACGGCTGGCTATTGTACAATTTTGGTCATTAAAATAGGATTTTGGGGGAATGTTGGTGTGAATATTAAGAGGAAAAAGTCTTTTATGCTATGTTTTATAGTTCTGTCATTTTCTGCAATTGCTATTATTTCAAACTTTAATTCACTTGAAATCACAAAAAGTGCATGTATTGAAAACAATAAGACACCTAACGTTGAAAAGGACTTCTTAGCTATTAACTGGTCTGTATCATGTGAATAATACATACTGGTTATTTCACTAACGGGTGCACTACTTCATTATTAGGAGCTGATCGGCAGCTCTTTTCCTTATGGAACTATCGGGGCAGGTTAGCATTCCTGTAGTTCGTTATTTTTCAGCTTTGAAAAAAATAGGGCTCCTCAGTAAGATATGAGTAAGACACCACTCTAACTCAACCCCTAAGGAGGAACCTAATATGAAGTTTAAAATGCAAGATAAACAAAATCAACTAATAGAAAGAATTTCCGATAAACACCTTGTTGTTGGAGTGGATATTGCCCAACAAATACATGTGGCTAGAGCAGTGAATTTCCGTGGAATTGTAGTCGGAGATCCACTTACATTTGAAAATAATGAAGATGGGTTTGCTAGTTTATTAAAATGGATGGATAAGCTTCAAAGATTAAATAAACTGGAGGTAGCCATCGTGGGAATGGAACCTACAGGACATTACTGGATTAATCTTTCAAAATGGCTATTTAAACAAGAAATTGAGGTAGTAACGGTAAACCCCCACTTAGTAAAAAGGAATAAAGAAAACCGTGATAATACTCAGTCGAAAAGTGATAAGAAAGATGCCCTGGTCATCGCTGATATGGTGAAGAACGGTTACTACGCCTTTGTCAAGGACACTTCAGAATCATTTGAGATACTTAGGGCCCTTATGTCTAACCGTGATGTGGTAGTTAAACGACTCGTTAGCACTATTAATCAATTAAACCGTTGGGTTGATATTGTCTTTCCCGAACTCAGGCAAGTATTTAAAGACATTACTGCTAAAGGGGCTATTGCCACACTTCGTTTATTTCCATCTCCAATGGAACTGCGTTCCCTGAAACCTGATGATATTGTTTCAGGATGGAAATCAATAATGAAGAGGCAGCCTGGATTAAAGAAAGCTCAATTACTTCTTCAGTTAGCTAAGAAATCAGTAGGCACAAGACAAGCACTTGAAGCGTATAAATTTCATTTGAAACAATTATTAGAGGAGTATGATCTCGCAGTCTTACAACTCGAAAGAGTGGAACAAGAGGTTAAGGGTGTATTAAAACAAATACCTTTTGCCAAGAAGCTGCTTGCCATAAAGGGAATTAGTGAAATTTCATTAGCCGGAATATTAGGTGAAGCAGGAGATCTAAGTGGTTTTTCACACGGTAATTCTTTACTTCGGCACGCTGGGTTGCATCTAGTTGAAGCAAGCTCTGGAAAGTGGAAAGGCCAAATTGTCATCTCTAAGCGAGGGCGATCAGGCTAAGGCGTTTCCTTTACTTAGCCACCATGAGCCTTGTGATGAATAACACGGAATTTCAAGCCATTCACTCCCATAATGTTAAAGTGAAAAAAATGAAATCGATTATGAAATTGGTAGGTAAGCTAGCTAGGATATTTGTTGGAATAGCACGCAGAAACGAGTCTTATTGTGCAGATAAAGTTCAACCTATAACTGAACTGGTTGCGTAGTTTTAAAGGGGGATGTCTTAATAGGGTTCTCGAAGGGAACCTTTAAAAACTGATGTTCATAGTTTTCTTTTTACTAATGTTGGCTTATTCGTAGGATTTCAAATATGTACGGAGTACCAGATTTCTTGAACAAAAGGGCACCGACCCATCAGGTTAGCATAACTGGCCTCCACCCCTTGGATAGGCATGACGAAGGAATGATAGGGCAATTGACCCGTTGAGACATGGGAGGGAAAGCCTCCAGGGGCGGCGTGGAGAATGTGCATTATATGGTAAAATGTGGAGTCTTGTACAACTCCTTTATTTCCCTATGCCTTCACGAAATCTTCATGTCTGAAATCACTCCGTTTAACCATGAACTTAAATTCAAGGGTGATGAAATCCTGCGAATAAGCGAGTATTTGTGAGAAAATCGAATTAAACTGAGGGAGTTTAAGATAAATCCTGCAAACATAATTAAAAAGAAAAAGCTAAAGACCAGTATAGGCTTTAGCTTTTTCTTAATTCCTTATATTTTTTCCCCCACTCGCCCATACTCTCTAGTATAGGAATAAAACTTTTCCCTAAAAATGTTAGCGAATATTCTACCTTTGGAGGAACTTCTTTATATACTTCTCTGTGAACCATTTGGTCTTCTTCCAATTCTCTTAACTGACGTGTCAGTATTCCTTTTGAAATATCAGGTAAAAGCCTTTGAAGTTCATTAAATCTTCTTGTCTGTCTGCTTAAATGCCATAAGATAATGATTTTCCATTTTCCTGCAATTATGTCTTGAGTTTCTGTAACTGGACAAACCTCTATTTGGTCCTCTGGAGGTTCACCGAACCTACTTCGTGCCATAATGAATACCTCTCTTTCTTGATGGTACTATTTTTGTGACTATGTTATAAAAAAGTGACTACTTTTAAAAAAACGTCTAACACTATAATATTAGATTACGATTAGTAATCAAATAAAAGGTTATTAAATACTTGGAGGTTATTTTAAATGAAACATCTTGTTGTTTATGCACATCCAAACCCTGAAAGCTTAAATCACTCTATCTTGGGAACAACAGTCAATACATTAAAGAAAAATGGTCACGAAGTTGTTGTCCGTGATTTATATGCACTTGATTTTCAACCTGTACTGAAACCAGAAGATACAGCAGCTATGAAAGTAGGAAAAACTCCTGATGATATTAAAACTGAACAAGAATTTATTGCTGAAGCAGACGTAATAACATTTATTTACCCTATTTGGTGGACAGGTCTTCCAGCTATTCTTAAAGGATATGTAGACCGAGTATTTGCATTTGGGTTTGCTTATTCTGCTGGACCAGAAGGTGTAATTAAGTTATTAGAAGGTAAAAAAGGTTTTATCATCAATACACATGGTACTCCTAATGAGGTTTACGATGAAATCGGTATGACAGCAGGTTTGAAAGTCACTTCTGACATTGGAATATGGGATTTTACTGGAATTGAACCTGTGGACCATTTACTATTCGGAAGTATTGGATACCTTGATGAAGAAGCATATAAAGGTATGTTAAAGAAAGTTGAAGATACAATTAATTCCCATTTCTCATAAACACATACAAATATTAGAAATGACTACTCATAACTGGGTAGTCTTTTATTATTTTTGAAAGGTTCTTATTCCACTAACGGGTGCTTTACTTGTGCGAAATGTTTCTTGTTTAAACGGAGGATGGCTACATCACTCCAGTAAAGACTAGACAATTCCGTTGGAAGAAGAGTCAAATGACAGGGTAACGCCTTGAAGGGCTCTCTCTTAGTCGAATAGCACTGGATTTAGTAAGAATGATAGTGTTATAAGCTCGGTGAAAAGGCATAAGAATTTACCGTAACAGTTTGGCTGACGAAAGCCTACCCGCGGGTGTGGTGTAAATCATGATGCTTGAGTTGAATGGATATGGTGAGAATGCATTATTCCCTACAATAAAAGGGGTTGCTGACGAACTTCTGAATGTACAGGTCTACAAGCACGATACATAGAAATGTGTATATCACCAAATGTGAGGTTAGCAGTGGATGAGTAAGAATAAGTAATATGAAAATCCATGATATGTTATAGGCATATGAACGGCTAACAGGCTTAGAGGAAGCACCTAAGTTCTTTCTATAATAGATATAATTCAACATTGTAAGCTGATAGCGTGAAGGGCTTACTTCCAAAGAAACGTTGATAAGGAAAACACTAGTGAAAATAGCTACTGTATAACTTATCTTTGTATCAGTGAAAGTGGTGGCACAGTACCGTTGAAGTGTCTAATCAACATGGAGGGATAGCCACTAGACTAATGAAGATTCATTTAATCACGCAAGGCAATTCTTTATTGGTTAATAAGGTTCTCGTAAGACTAAAAGAGGTTCAACTCCCAAGGGAGTCACAGACTTATTGAAACGGAAGAAGTGAGACATAGCGAGTATTGCGATGCTCAAAGTGTTAATGGTCAAATTGAATTAGATTAGTTGGAGCGCCGTATGCGATAAAAGTTACACCTACGGTGCGAGCAGGGGGAAAAGGGAGCGATAACGTCAAACCCTTACCTACCTATCTGTCATCATTAAGGGAGGTGGGCAGTTTGGTTGAGTAAGGGCTCAGATGGTTTTTTCTAATTGCTGTTTCTTGTTTATTTGGTATGAGTGCATCTGTAGAAGAGTTTGATCCATTAATTGAAACAGTGGAAGAAAACAATCCTGAAGAAACTAAACGAATAGAAGAAATGTTTGGCGGTACTCCTAAGTGAAAGTTAATGGATAACATTGTGATATGCAGCAAATGTGTTGGGGATTATTGGTTAGTTATAATTCTTTACTAATCGTTCTAAAAAGGGTATTATTTGATCATGGTTTGAAATTCATGTGTTTATTTTAGAACGTTCATTCTATAATAGATTATGACGTTTGTTTTTGTTAGTATTGGTTCATGGATTTTTTAAAGGAGAAATAAAATGGCTAGAAGTAAAGAGTTTGACGAAAAAGCAGTATTAAGAAAAGCAATGGAGCTTTTCTGGGAACAGGGTTATGAAAAAACATCCATGCAAGATTTGGTGGATCATATGGGGATACACCGCAGGAGTATATATGACACATTTGGTGACAAGCGTTCATTGTTTTTAGCTTCCCTTAATCACTATGAAGAGCTCATCGTCAATGAGATGGAAAGCATAATTAGCAGCACTTCATCCATTAAACAGGCGATACGTGATGTTTTTATTTTCATACTGAATTCCATTGAACAATACCCAAAAGGTTGTCTATCAGTAAATGCAGCCATTGAATTATCTTTGTTGGACAAAGAAATTGGGCGCATAGTTACAAAAATGTTTAACCGTACTGAAGATATGTTTAATAACCTTATAAAACGGGGCCAAACCAGTGGAGAGCTATCAAAAGAAATCGATTCTGATAACACATCTCGTTTCTTACACAACAATTTGGTAGGTATAAGAGTACTAATAAAAACTAATTACAATAAAAAAGAATTAGAAGGCATCATCACTCTAGCACTTTCAGTGTTGGACTAGCTTTCTTTTTTTACCTTTTTTAGAACGTTCGTTCTAAAATTAAGTATGAAACAAACCATCATAATGCATACTTATAAAATCATTTTTTAATTTCTAAGGAGGAACACAAAAATGACAAACTTTAAAATACCAACAGAATCAGAATTTATTGAAGCAGATGGAACTCGTTACGCATATAGAAAATTTGGTACACAAGATGGTATACCAGTAGTATTTCTTGTTCACTATAGAGGAACGATGGAAAACTGGGATCCAAACATGCTTGAACCTATTGCAAATACACGCCCAGTAATCTTATTTGACAATAAAGGGGTTGGTGAGACCGATGGACTAACGCCTACTACAATTGCTGATATGGCAAAAGATACAGCAACATTTATAAAAACTCTTGGATTAGAACAAGTTGACATTCTTGGTTTTTCCATTGGTGGCATGGTTGCACAAGAGCTAGCTTTACAGTATGGCTCCGATGACTAGAAGTAGAGCTTTACCAGATGGTACGCCGAGCGATTTAGTAGCAGAGTACTATGGTCAGCGTGCTTCAGTCGGTTTAATTATAAGCGAAGGAACCCAACCTTCAGATGATGGGCAAGGTTACACTAATACACCTGGTATTTATACAGAAAATCATATTAAAGGGTGGAAAAAAGTAACTTCTAAAGTTCATAGTGAAGGTGGTCATATTTTTGTTCAGCTTATGCATGTGGGACGTGTATCACACCCTGATAACACACCTCACCACCGCCAAGCAGTTGCACCGTCAGCTATTGCACCTAGTGTAGAAATTTTCACGGCAGAAGGAATAAAAGAAATTCCAACACCAAGAGAATTGAGTGAGCTTGAGATAAAAGATGTTATCAATGAGTTTCGTTTAGCAGCACGTTCAGCAATTGAAGCTGGTGCAGACGGAGTTGAAATTCACGGAGCGAATGGTTATCTGATCCAACAATTCCTTAGTGAAAACTCCAATCATCGTCAAGATGCATACGGTGGTACGATTGAGGGTCGTTCTCGATTCGCTATTGAAGTAGCTAAAGCAGTTGTTGATGAAATAGGAGCAGAAAGAACGGGCATACGTTTTTCTCCTCAAGGAACACTGCAAGGCATTGATGAGGGGGAAAATAGCCTTGAGATGTATCGCTATTTAATAAGTGAATTAAATAAGCTTAACCTTGCATATTTGCATTTAATGCACTTTGGAAACGAGCAATTCCTAAAAGATGTGCGTCAACTTTGGGATCAATCACTTCTTGTTAACCGTCCAGGTCGTCCTCTAGATCAACTTTCGTCTGATGTAGATAATAATCTTGCAGATGTTGTCACAGTAGGCACTTGGGTACTAGCTAATCCAGACTTTGTAGAACGGATTCAATCAGGTGCTCCCCTAAACGAACCTGATAAAAACACGCTCTATGCAGGAGGAAAAGATGGTTATACAGATTATCCTTTCTTAAAATAATTTATTTAATATGAATATCCCATCTAGGGATATTCATAATCTTTTTTCTTAGGTTCGTTATGAAAAGATACATGTGCGTTAAATAAAAATGTGGAGGATTGTAATGAAAGCTTTAGCAATTGAAAACTACGGTAAAAAACCGAATTTTTTAGACTTCCCTATGCTCAAAATGAAATGAAGGGTGCATCATGTACGACTTCAAACATTTGTTCAGCCGGCGGAGAATGGGATACACCTGTTATTAACCATCCTGAAGTAGCTATTCTTGGGGTTGGCCGTATTGCTGAAAAACCAATTGTTCGAGATGGTGAAATTGTAGAAGCGTCTGTAATTGCTCTTTTATTAAGCTTCGACTACAGAATAGATCGACGGAGCTACAGCAGAATGCAATGAATGAATCATATTAAGCGATTATTAAACGACCCAAAACTATTGTTAATGGAGGCGTAAGAAATGGTTGTCGGAGATTTCCCAATTGAAACAGATACTATAGTTATCGGTGCAGGTCCTGGGGGTTATGTAGCAGCAATTCGTGCTGCCCAGCTGGGACAAAAAGTAACAATTGTTGAAAAGGAATATTTGGGCGGTGTATGTTGTAATGTCGGCTGTATTCCTTCAAAGGCATTAATTGCCGCTGGTCACCGCTATGAAACAGCTAAGCATTCGGATGCATATGGGATTACAGCAGAGAATGTAAAGGTTGATTTTTCAAAAGTACAAGAGTGGAAAGCTAGTGTAGTGAAAAAGTTAACTGGCGGTGTCGAAGGACTATTAAAAGGAAATAAAGTTGAGATTGTACGTGGTGAAGCATTCTTTGTAGGCAGTAATTCATTACGCGTAATGGGCGAAAAAAATGCTCAAACATACACATTTAAAAATGCAATTATTGCAACAGGATCGCGTTCAATCGAGTTGCCTACATTTAAATATTCAAAACGCGTTCTAAATTCGACTGGTGCCCTCAGCTTAAATGAAATTCCTGAAAAAATCGTTGTTATTGGCGGCGGTGTTATCGGAATCGAACTTGGCGGTGCCTATGCAAACTTTGGTACCCAAGTAACGATTTTAGAGGGTGCAGATGAAATTTTAGGCGTAGGTTTTGAAAAACAAATGTCAGCCGTTGTTAGGAAGAGTATGAAGAAAAAAGGTGTAGAATTCTATACCAAAGCAATGGCAAGAGGTGTAGAAGAAACAGAAAATGGCGTCACTGTAACCTTTGAGGTAAAAGGCGAAGAAAAGAAAATAGACGCTGATTATGTGTTTGTAATGGTCGGACGCCGCCCGAATACGGATGAAATAGGTCTTGAACAAGCCGGCGTAAAAATGACAGACCGTGGACTTATTGAAATCGATAAGCAATGCCGCACGAATGTTCCTAATATTTATGCAATCGGTGATGTTGTTCCAGGTCCACAATTAGCACATAAGGCATTCTATGAAGCAAAAATTGCTGCTGAAGCGATTGCCGGACATCCATCTGAAATTGATTATATAGGCATTCCAGCAGTCGTATTTTCAGACCCTGAGCTTGCAACTGTAGGTTATACTGAACAACAAGCAAAAGATAAAGGTATTGAAGTAGTAGCTGCGAAATTCCCATATGCGGGAAATGGACGTGCCTTGTCACTTGACAGCACAGACGGGTTCGTTAAGATTGTAACTCGTAAAGAAGATGGACTTGTTATCGGAGCGCAAGTTGCCGGAGCAAATGCATCAGATCTCATTTCGGAGTTAGGTTTAGCTGTTGAAACAGGATTGACTGCAGAAGACATCGCTATGACAATCCATGCCCATCCAACACTTGGAGAAATGACAATGGAAGCTGCCGAAGTTGCACTTGGAACCCCAATTCATATCATTAAATAATTTATTGAATTATGTACTGAACCAATCAATTCAAACAGTAGTAAATTATACAATCTATACTCCAGAAAAGCGCCCTTTTCTTGAATAACTAAAATATGGTCTCAGTCGTAAAATCACTTTATTCTTATTGAATTAACGGGGAGTTCAATAATAACTCCCAACCATCTTGTAAAAGAATTAGCTCAATTCGATTTAGCTTACCTTCATGTACCAGTCGGTGCATGGTCATTAGCTAATCCGGATTTAGTAGAACGGCTTAAAGAAGGTGCTCCATTGAATGAAGCAGATCCTACAACATTCTTTGGTATCGGAAGCAAGGGTTATACGGATTATCCTACGATATGAAAGAATTAGAATCTCAAGAGGGGGAAGTATAGCTTATATAAAAAATCGAGGTTTCACAAACAGTTGGGAAGTTGAGGGAATTGCTAACTCCTCTATTCTCTCACTGGCAAGATGAAAGAACGATGATCTTCAACCATCTGTAGAGGGACGGTAGTCACCCAATACGTAGATGAGGGGGGAATGAAATTGCCGGTGAACAAGGTCCTGAAGTTTATCACTACCTTGTAAAGAATTAGCTCAATTCGATTATGGCAAGTAGACAGTGAAAATAATAAAAATAAGGTAAAGAAACCTAATAAATGTAACTCAACGTAAGGATGCTGATGAAAAAATGAAAACACTCATGAAAGCAGCTCAGATCACCAAGTACTCAAAAAATATCCATGCCCAAGTCAATGACATTCCAATTCCAGAAATCGATGATAACGAAGTCTTGGTAAAGGTCATAGCTGCGGCGGTCAATCCGCTCGAAATGTTGATTATCACTGGTAGCGTGAAACTGATTCAAGATTATGAATTCCCATTAACGCTTGGTAATGAATTGACAGGCGTTATCGAAAAAGTCGGAAAAAATGTGACAGACTTTCACGTAGGAGATGCCATCTATACACGTCTTCCACTAGAAAAAATTGGTGCTTTTGCGGAATATGCCGCAATTGACGCTGCTGCAATTGCACCCATGCCAAAAAACTTGTCCTACGTGGAAGCCGCTGCTGCAGCACTGGCTGGACTCACAGCGTATCAAGGTCTACATGAAGAACTTGAAGCACAGTCTGGTAAATCTGTTTTCATTCCAGGTGGATCGGGTAGCTTTGGTCAAACGGCTGTCCCAATCGCAAAGGCAATGGGTCTAAATGTCATTGTTAGTGGTAACTCAGAAGCACGCGAACGCACTTTGGAAATTGGCGCAGACCAATATTTGGAATATGCAACAGAAAACTATGTTGACTTGTTGGCGAATGTGGATTACGTGATTGATACACTGGGTCCTAAAGAATTTGACAATGAATTGAGTATCATCAAACCGGGCGGAAGATTGCTCTCTCTCCGTACAGGACCAAATAAACGTTTTGGAAAAGACAGAAACTTTCCATTGTGGAAACAAAAGCTATTTTCCATTGCTGGCGCAAAGTATGACCACAAAGCCAAGAAACACGACGTGGAATATCATTTTATCTTCGTTCGTTCTGACGGCGCACAACTCAAAGAGATTACCAAAATCATTGAAGAAAATAACATTGTTCCAGCAATTCATCCAACACTATTTACCATAGACAACGTAAATGAAGCGCTAGAACTAGTCGCAAATGGACGACCAAAAGGGAAAGTGATTATTAATTTTTAAGTGGAACATGATGAAAGCAGTCCAAATAAAAAGCTACTCGAAAAAGCTAGAAGCTCACATCAACGATGTGCCTATTCCAAGAATAAACAAACATCAAGTGTTAATCAAAACAAATGTGGCGGGCGTTGACCCACATCTTATATTGGCGATTACCGGAAAGGTGCGCATTTTTGACCACTATGATTTTCCGTTGACACTCGGAAATGAACTTTCAGGTGTGATTGAATCGGTTGGCGAAGCTGTGACAGACTTTAAAAAGGGCGACAGAGTATATGCGTTAATGCCACTAGATACAATGGGTGCCTTTGCAGAATATGTTGTTGCTGATGCAAATATCGTTGCGAAAATGCCAAAACATCTTACTTTTGAAGAAGGGGCTGCCATTCCATTATCGGCTCTGACAGTTGTTCAAGCATTCGATGTACTGAACGTGAAACCTGGCGCAAAACTGTTCATTCCTGGTGGAACAGGCGGATTTGGGCAGATTGCAATTCCGTTTGCGAAATCAAAGAAGCTTTTTGTAGCTGTCAGTGGTAGTGAATCATCTCGTCATTTAGCGCTATCCGTTGGTGCTGACCAATTCATCGACTATCAGAAGCAAGATTATGTTGAGGTGCTGAAAGATTTCGATTACGTGATTGATACCCGTGGTGCAAGTGAGTTCAGGAAAGAATTGCGTGTTTTAAAACCTGGCGGAAAATTATTGTCATTAAATGCTGGTCCAAATGCACGTTTTGCAATTCAGCATGGCGGATTTTCAACGTTGCAGAGGCTTCTTTTCGGTGTGATCGGAATGCCGTTTGATATAGCGGCACATCTTCAACGGAAAACGTATGATTTCTTATATGTTCAGCCAAATGGCAAACAACTAAAAAACATCACCCAGTGGATTGATGAAGCGGGCATCAAACCAACCATTGATTCGACATTTGCTTTTCGGCAAGTGAACGAAGCTATTGCCAAAATCGCAAAAGGGAAAGCTCAAGGAAAAATTCTTATGACTATACAAGAGGGTGAAACAACAACATAATATTGACAAATCGAACTATTTTAGTAAAGGGCGGGACGTCTGGTATAGGCTCGGCAATTGCGAAAAAGTTTCTTGAAATGGGCAACACGGTGATTGTCACTAGTCGCTCGAAGCAAAACATTGACCAAACAATCAAAGAAAACCCTAATTTTAATCGGCATTGCTGCGGATGTCAGTCAAGTGAAGTCGGTTGACCAGTTGACGCATCAAATTAAACAACAGTATCCGAAACTAGACCTCCTGTTTAACTCAGCTGGCATGCCAATTATTCGCTGAAGAAGTCACAGGGGAGAATTAACCGCAGAAATTGGATACGCCTGGTTTATGATCCCAAGTAAGACCTACAGTGAGTATATAAATACGTCGTGGAAGAAGAGGACCCTCTGCACATTTAATATAGTTTGTTAAGGATTCATCCCAGTCTTTAAATTGTTGAGAAAGTACATTTTTGCTTCTTGAGGTTGATCGAATGGAATGCCACAAGTATCCAACCATTCTTTTGCAGCTTTAAAACTTAAATATACAAGGGTATTACCATCTCCGTTTAACTGAGCCAGAATACCCTTGTGGTCAGAAAGGGCAAATAATTTTCCTCGACTATTAAAAGCAGCAATCTCAGGATGTTTAGTTTTAACATCTTGCAACATGATTTCCACCATAGTCAGCCCTGTATATTGAGCCAGTATCTGGAGAAGGGAACGAATATAGAAAAGGCACCATCTGAACCAACGACTAAATCAACCGTATCTATATATCATTCTCTAATCAAAGCTCATGTTTACCATTAAGAGTATCTACTTCACCTTACTAATATTATGAATGATTTGTTGGAGAATGGAGGCTGCGGCATCCACTTATCTTTGTCCCCTAACGGAGTAGGTAGTTTAGCAAAAATAACAAACTGATGGATTATCAATGTGATTGTTTGACATAGATAATAAATCGAATGGCATCAAAAACATGGGGTCGGGTCATGATATATTGGCATACAGATTGTAAGTCAGCATGTATCTACTCTCAACTTAAAACTTGTCTTTCCTATGAAGTTAATCAACCTGAGCAACATTTTAGAGTTAGGAAAAATTTACAAAGAACATAAAAACCTACGTAAAGATTATGTCGACGGGAGGGAGTTGGAATGGCGAGAAGCAAAACGTTCGAAGAGTCCGCGGTATTGGATAATGCTATGAGGCTTTTTTGGGAACAGGGCTACGAGAAGACATCCATGACCGATCTGGTCGAGCATATGGGAATCCATCGCAGAAGCTTGTATGACAGGCGAAGCTAAACACTTTGCCTGATGACGGTCCGACCAGCGGATTCTTCTATATGGATAACCAACATCCATAGTCACAATCCGGGGTTAGAAACGCTGCAAAACGGTTTAAAGTTTTACACTAAAAATAGAGGTGGGCTGCAAAATGAGAAAAACTGTTCTTATCACTGGAGTGTCGGGTGGGATTGGCAAAGAGTTGGCGGATCGTTTCGCCAAAGATGGACATGATATGGTCCTGGTGGCGCGCACCGAGGGTAAACTTTTGGAGCTCGCGAAGGAATATCGGAAAAAATATGGCGTCCAAGCGACGGTCATCGCCAAGGATGTCGCGTCACCCGGAGTGCCGGAGGAGATTGTCGCGGAGCTTAAGGAGAAGGGAATCGTCGTCGACTACCTTGTCAATAATGCAGGCTTCGGTTTGTACGGGACATTCTTGGAAACGAAGTTGGAGCAAGAGACGAATATGATTGACGTCAATATCAAGGCTCTGACTGTTATGACGAAGCTGTTCTTGCCAGATATGGTCAAACGGGGCCAAGGAGGCGTCATGAATGTGGCTTCGTTGGTGGGTTTTTTCCCAGGACCTATGATGTCGGTTTACTACGCGACGAAGTCGTACGTGCTGTCGTTCACCGAGGCTCTGGAGAACGAGGTGAGCCGCACGGGCGTGACTGTGACGGCACTATGTCCGGGGCTGACGTCAACCGGATTCGTCGATCGTTCGGGTATGGGTGCCTCGAAGCTGTTTCAGAGTGGCACCATCATGGAGGCCGGGCAGGTGGCTGAGGAAGGGTACCGAGGCTTCTTGCGCGGCAAGACGCTCATAATGCCAGGGGCTCGCAATCGGTTCGTGGCGTTCATTCCGCGGTTAATGCCACGCAAGATGGTGACCCGTATGGTCAGAACCATGCAGGACAGAACGGGGCATTGACCTAATGGAGGGCGGTCAGGAGTGGCAGTTGATTACACGGCCTGCGCCATCCCAGCCAAGAGCTCGTAGCTTATCCTAACAACGCTCGCAGCAAAGAACGCAACTGCTAATCTGTTGTGGATATTTTTAAAATACTATTTCGGTCATTATGAGTTATTCTCAATCTATTCAAAACTTGTTTAAACCATTCGCATTCGGAAATACGACGCTGGCAAATCGTATAGTGATGGCACCGATGACGAGACAATTTTCTACGGACGGAGTGCCTGGTTCGGATGTGGCCGCCTATTATCGCCGCAGGGCTGAAAATGGCGTTGGACTTATCGTGACGGAAGGTACGGTGATTAATCATTCGGATTCGTCCAATCAAGCCAACATACCGCACTTCTATGGCGAAGCTGCATTAAACGGTTGGGCAAACGTCGTGGCTGCGGTACACGAAGTGGGCGGACGGATTATTCCACAGATTTGGCATATGGGTGCGCGAGGCCATGTTGGCGATTATGCGGAATCGGATATCGCCGCAATCGTCCAAGCCTTTGCACAGGCAGCATTCGAGGCCAAGTGTCTTGGGTTCGACGGCATTGAGCTCCACGGTGCGCATGGATATTTAATCGACCAATTCTTCTGGGAGAAAACGAACCCGCGCACCGAAAGCTATGGCGGCGACATGGTTGCCCGCACCCGCTTCGCGGTGGAGGTCATCGAAGCTTGCCGCCGTGCCGTCGGACCGGAATTCCCGATCGTGCTGCGGTTCTCGCAATGGAAGCAGACGGATTTTACAGCGAAATTGGCTGCAACGCCGGCGCTGCTGGAACGGTTCCTGACGCCTCTGTCCGATGCGGGTGTCGATATTTTCCACTGCTCGACCCGCCGTTTCTGGGAGCCTGAGTTGGAAGGCTCCAATCTGAATCTCGCCGGATGGACAAAAAAGCTGACGGGTAAACCAACGATTACGGTTGGATCGGTCGGTCTGGATAACGATTTTACGAGTCACTTTACCGAAGGAAAGAGTGCCAATAATACAAATGGATGGGTTAATCGAAAGGCTTGAACGTGAAGAATTTGATCTGGTAGCCGTGGGTCGGGCATTAATGGTTGATTCTGCCTGGGTAAACAAGATTCGTGATGGCCGAACAGCCGAATTGGTTCCCTTTAGGTCTGAGTCAGTGAGAACACTTCATTAAGTTTCCGTTTGATTATTTAACGCGAGATACATTCTGGAGTTAATGGATAAAGGTACTGTATGATTGCCGCAAGCAGTCCGCCATTAGCAGCAGTCTCAAAACGTTGCTTTAGTTTTATAAGAAAGAGACAACTTGATGGCTATGTGGTAGGACCCCTAGTAGAGCCAATTCAATAAGGAAGAATATAAAGTAATTGAATGGATAAAATATTAATGAGTACCCCTAAGTACTCCACCAGCCCTTCTCATATAGAGAGGGACTTATTTAAGCTTATTTAAGAATCATCTACTTTATTTTCTTCAAAAGTACACTTTTACGAACTTTTTTTGATTGTTACTTTTCATGCGGATGATGTCCGTTCCTGAGCAATGAAGGAGACGAGGACGGCAAATGGGGTTCGAATTAGAAAAGGGTAAATAAAAAGGATGTCGGAGTCTATTCCGCATCCTCTTTCTTTTTTTCTATCTCGAATAAATCCTCGATTTTAAACTAGATATAATTATCGAAAATCTCGTCCTTAGCTTATCTTTGGATAAAGTAAAACTTTCGTTATGAAGTCATGGGTTTACGAAATGCAGATCGTACATAAATAATCGCGCAACCAATCGATAGGATAACGACGATTGTCAACCCCCAATAGATATTGCTGTATGCATGCGCTAATGGTATGTCCTTTTGCCAGTTTAGAGCACTGGCCGTCATAGCAACCCCGAATGCACCACTGAAAAATTGGAGAAGCTGAAATAGTCCAAGTCCAGAACCAATCTGTGTTGGGAGTAGTAATCTTGACATTTCATTCGATATGCTGCTCGACAAGATTGTGAAGCTAATACTCATTAACATGTATATGAACATGATTGCAAGATAAGAAGTTCCTTCAAACAAAGCGAATAAAACGACGGATGCCAAAAGGAGCAACGGAATATATCTGATAATCGAACTGTTTCCTTTTGAATCGATGATTCGTCCTACCTTTTGGGAGACAAGCATAGCTGAAAATGAACCTGGAAAAATCACAAGCCCAGCTTCGATAGCACTAAGGCTATATTGTTTAACAAGGATTTGTGGCATTAAAAATAGAGTCGAAAAGCTACAGATATATGCCGCAATCCCGACTGCTCCTAAAATTAGATAATAACGATTTAGGAATAGTGATGGGAGCACGAAAGGTTCCTTAGCTGAGCGTATTCGGACGATGAACATCACAATCGCAATTAGTCCGAACACCAGCACGATCCAGGAATGTTTCGTTAAGAAAAGGAGAACTCCCGTTGTACCAACGCCAATGAATAGTGCACCTAAAACGTCGAAAGAACCTTTTCTCGTTTTTTCTTTTGGAATTAGAATCACAAAAAGAGGGACTAACAGTAAAGTTAGCGAAGTTACGACAAACAATAGATGCCAGCCCATATATTCGACGATTGCCCCTCCAACGACAGGACCTAATCCTAGACCGAGCGATACTGAAGACAAAATCATAGCCATTGCTTTACCACGTCGCTCTATAGGAACATAACGGGTGATTAATATCAGTGACAAGGCTGGGATCGAACCCGCTCCGGATGCTTGAAATATACGGACGATTAGCAACATGATAAAACTGTTGCTAAACAAACCTACTATTGCGGCAAGACTAAGAGATAAAATCCCAATAATGAAGAGCCTTCGGACTGGAACAAAATCAGCTAGTCGGCTATACGTAATTGATGAGATCGCGAATACGATAGAATAGCTTGTCACGATCCACGAAGTTAAAGATGCCGATAATTGAAATGCTGCCGCCACGTCCGGCAAAGCTAAATTAAACATCATCGTGTTCATGATGACGAGTACAATCGTTATACCAAGCAGGAGAGTAACTGTTCCTTCTTTCATGGTGCGCTGCTCTACAGCCTTGTTAGAATTAATTGTAGTTTCGGATATCATTTTTTCCCCCTCACTTTAAGTCCGATTGTTCGATTGTAATCGAACAATAGAAATATATCATGCTTTATGGTATAATGCAATCATAAACTCGGAAAAATTTTAAGGAGGTTTTATCGTGAAAATTTTATTTCACCCAGACCGTGCAGATATTCATTTATCCAACGTTTTATCTGCCTTAAGCGATCCTGTTCGTTTATTAATAGTCTCCAATATTAACAATGCAGGTGAGCGGTCCTGTGGGAATATTGGAGTGCCCGTTGCGAAATCTACTTTTTCCCATCATACTCGTACGTTAAGAGAAGCGGGTATTGTGAATGTGCGCGTCCAAGGAACCCAGCGTTTCCTTTCTCTACGAACGGAAGATTTGGAATACCGTTTTCCAGGACTACTTTCTTCAATTTTAGACGCTTTTGAAACCTCCGAAGAGAAGAAACAGCTACTTAATCCAGAATAATCATATTGTTTATCAAGGAAAAACGAGGTAAGGCAAAAGGACCTGGTCAAGGTAGACCAAGAACTCTTCCTGAAGATCCTGAAAATAAAATTAAACGTTTAGAAGCTGAGAACAAAATGCTAAAAAAGCTCTTAAAGATGTGAAAGGGGGAATGGAAGAAGTACCAACACATAAGAAATACGAAGTAGTCAAGGAAGTGTCCGAGGGGAACTATTCTTTTCAATTGTTATGCAAGATAGCGCAGGTATCAAAAAGTGGATATTACAAGTGGTTAAAACGACAAGAATCGCCCACTAAAAAGCAACTAGAGGATGAAGAAATTAAGAAAAAAATCATGGAATGCCATGAAAAACTTAAGGGAATTTACGGGTATCGGAGAGTTCGGATATGGTTAGAGAAAACATATGGGTTCATTGTTATCTCTTTATTTGTTTTCTTTGTTTCCATACAGGGTTTCTTAATTAACTAACAGGTGCGTTAGCTGAAGATCGGAGCTGTCTTTAAGGCAGTTTTTTATTATGGAACTAACGGGGCAGGATAGTTCATTAAGGGTTATGAATCCTACGATAACAGGATTTATTTCAGATACAATTATAGAAATTATTGAAGTAAAAATAACGGTTAATCCACTAACGATGTTGGTTCGATTTCTTTGAGGGGTTCAGCCAACATCTCGGGAATTTTGTACGCTAAGCAAATTCTAACCTAAAAAGCCGATTCCTTCTATTTATAAGGAATCGATTTTATTTGTCTTACTCAACAACGCACACGTTAGCCCATTATATATATTCTATTCCCTATCAAATGAATCTCTTATTAAGTCTAGGAATAACTTCTTTATATTAGAAAGGTACTTATTATCCTTCTTTTGTATTATCCCAATAGGAATGAAAGGATTCTTCAATTCTAAGGGTACTTTAACAATATTATCAGAAAGCTTTGAAGATGATAAGACTACACCAATGGAAGGAAAGTTATGAATATATAAAGGTATGGATAGTATCTGACTAACTGTGTAATAAAAGGGTTTCGATTCTAAATGTGACAGCTCTTCTTCAAACTTTGTATAGTATAAACAATTTTCCCCACCAATGAAAACAGGGTATTCAGTTATATCATGCAGCGATTGGATGTTAATAGGATCTTGATAATATTTTTTGGAAAATATTACGGATATTTCTTCTTCATATAAATGGATGAATGAATATCCATTTTCTTTGTACGGTTTTCCACCTATTGCAAAGTCGATCATACCACTATCTAAAAGATTTATTAGAGTGTCTGTATTTCCTACAGTAATATTACAAGCTACATTTGGTTTTATTTCCCTAAACCGGCATATAGCAGATGGTAAAACTGTTGCTGCTGTTTCAATTGCCCCGATATTTATTGTGCCAACTTCTTCTTTTTCTATTGCTTTTGATTGCTCTAAAACAAAATCCCAATGTTTAATCAGAGAATGAATCTCCTTAGCGAAAATTTCTCCGGAATCTGTTAACTTTGCTTCCCATCCTCTTTCGAATAACTTAAATCCAATTTCATTTTCTAGTTTTTGTATATGGCTCGTTATAGTTGATTGTGCATAGTTTAATTTTTGAGCTGCTTTTGAAAATGTTCCTTCCCTTAAAATTGCTTGGAATGTCTTAACTTCTTTTAAATCCATATCCAGTAATCTCCATTCGTTTTTATGAATTTTTCATTCGATTATTTCAATTATACAAATAACATTAGTGGAGGTAAAATTAACTTGTTATCAAAAGGAGGGGAAAAATGCCATTCGTTCAAATTAGTTACTTGGAAAATGAATATAATCACAAAGATTTACAGCTAATCAGTACAAATGTTATGGCCGCACTTATTGAAGAATTTCACGTACCCAAAAAGGATTATTTTCAAATTTTCCAGTCGCATAAGGTGGATGAGTTTTATTTTGATCCGAATTATCTTCTTAGTAGTAAAAGAACAAACCAACTTCTTTACATCTTAATCACATGCGGTCCAGGCAGATCTAAACAGCAAAAAGAATTACTGTATAAGAGTATTGCTAACAAATTGCACAATAATTGTAATGTAGTTAAAGAAAATGTATTTATAATTCTATCGGAAACAAATCTTGAAAACTGGTCTTTTGGAGACGGAATTGCTCAAATGATTTAGTGTTTTAATATCATACTTAATAATCGAGAGGAGCAGGAGCTATGAACAAACCCATTACTCCTACTGTAAGAAATTCATTAGGACATTTTGCACCAGATTTTGTTAGATACTCTGAAGACATACTTTTCGGAGATTTATGGAGACGAGATAATTTAAATTTAAGAGACCGAAGCCTAATTACTGTTACATCGCTAGTAACTGGAGAAAGCCTAAATCAGCTTCCATATCATTTAGAACTTGCGAAACAAAACGGTCTAACAGAGGAGGAACTTATAGAGACTATTACTCATTTAAGTTTTTACGTTGGATGGCCGCGATCCGCATCAGCATTAGAAGTAGCTAAGGAAACATTTGGAAGAGGAAATTAGTAAACCGTATGAACGGCTAAGAAGGTAATAAATCAATTTCGTTTCAAGTGATTACCTCCTTTTTCTTTAAATAAGTAAATTTTACCAGACTCTAAAGAAAAAGTAACCAACTCTCTAGATTTCGAGGCAATTTCTCTTTCTTATGTCGTTTATTTTTAAAACGATTGACCTTAATAGGGTGCTTTACTTCAATAAGGGAGGTTGCTGCGGCAACCTTTTTCGTGCGCCCGGCATGGGTGCAATCTATAGGGTGAAAGTCCCGAACCATGAAGGCAGTAGTAGTGGTTAGCTTAATGCAAGGGTGTCCACGGTGACGTGGAATCTGAAGGAAGCAAGCGGCAAACCTCCGGTCTGAGGAACACGAACTTCATATAAGGCTAGGTATCATTGGATGAGTTTGCGAAACAAAACAAAGTCCTTACTGCCGAAGGTGGTACAGAGTAAATGAAGCAGATAGATGGAGGGAAAGATTGCACTCTTACCCGGGGAGGTCTGATGACAGCCAAGTACACTTGGTAACCTGTCCAGTGATGGACAGCTGAATCATCAGAAGTCAGCAGAGGTCATAGTACTTGTCTACTCGAGAAGATAAGGAAGGACCGAACAGATTAAGGAGGATGAATACTAGGCGTTCGTTATCTGCGAAGAAGCAAACAATTCCTAACGGAACTTATTTGAAGGAAGAAGTGGTGAATACACGGGGAACTTCAAAAGGGCGGAGCAGATAAAGGCACAAATAGACCATTTATCCACGTAGAAAGGATATCAACGATGTTAATGGAACAGATACTAGAGAGGGAAAACTTAATACAGGCATTGAAGCGTGTAGAAAGAAATAAGGGAAGCCATGGTGTAGATGGAATGCCGGTTCAAAACCTGAGACCGCACCTCGTAACCGAATGGTACAACATGAAAACTGCCCTTTTACAGGGTACCTATCAACCGCAGCCCGTCCGTCGTATCGAAATCCCGAAACCAAACGGCGGAGTTCGGCTATTGGGTATTCCAACCGTTCTAGACCGTTTCATTCAACAAGCCATTGCCCAAATATTGACCAAGATATATGACTCATCCTTTTCGGAGAATAGCTATGGATTTCGCCCTAACAAACAAGGGCACCAGGCGGTTCGAAAGGCAAAGTCCTATATAACCGAAGGTTATACATGGGTAGTGGATATGGACTTGGAGAAGTTCTTCGATAAAGTGAATCATGACAAGCTCATGGGAATGTTAGAGCGGGAAATTGAAGATAAACGAGTTCTCAAACTGATTCGAAAATTCCTTCAAGCAGGCATTATGATAGGCGGACTTTTTCATAAAAGTGAGGAGGGAACTCCGCAAGGAGGTCCGTTAAGTCCTTTATTATCTAATATCATGTTAGACGACTTAGATAAAGAACTAGAGAAACGCAATCTTCGATTCGTAAGGTATGCGGATGACAGTACTATCTTTGTGAAGACACGAAAAGCCGCCAAACGTGCAATGGGAAATATCTCAAGCTTCATTGAAAATAAACTGAAGCTAAAGGTCAACTACGAGAAGTCGAAGTATGATCGCCCTTGGAACAGAACGTTTCTCGGTTTTAGTTTCACGAAGTCAAAGAAGAACCCGAAGGTTCTACTGGCTAAACAAACGGTGAAGAGAGTAAAGAAACGAATCAGGGAAATGTCCTCGAGAAAATTACCGATACCCATGAAACTCCGAATAAATAAGTTAAAGCAATACCTTAGAGGTTGGATGGGGTATTTCGCCCTCATTGATACTCCGAACGTATTGAAGAATTTAGATTCATGGATTCGAAGAAGACTCAGGATGTGCCTATGGAAGCAATGGAAATTGCCAAGAACGAGGGTGAGGAAACTCAAAGGATTAGGCGTCCCATTTGGAAAAGCCTATGAATGGGGAAATAGCAGAAAAGGCTATTGGCGCATAGCGCATAGTCCTATTCTAGATAAAACCCTTAATAATGTTTATTGGCTCCATCATGGGTTAGTAAATCTATATGAACGATATACAAAACTACGTCAGACTTAAACTGAACCGCCGTATACCGAACGGTATGTACGGTGGTGTGAGAGGTCGGAGGCTAGGCGCCTCCTCCTACTCGATTTACGGAACTAAAGGGGCAGGTTAGTCGAATTATATGTTATGATGGAAAAAAATAGATTTTTTAGGGGGATTAAAATGGTTACATGCTATCTGAAATATGTTATTGACCCTTATAAATTAAATGAGTTCGAGGAATACGGTAAGATGTGGATTCGATTAGTTAATAAATTAGGCGGTACACATCAGGGTTATTTCCTTCCACATGAGGGTGCTAATAATATTGCTTATGCATTATTCACTTTCCCAAGTTTAGCAGCATATGAAGAGTACCGAGTAAAAATGGCATTGGATGCAGAATGTCAAGAAGCATATAAATTTGCAGAAGAGACTAAATGTATTTTAAGTTATGAGAGAAGCTTTATGCGTCCTATATTCGAATGAACATACATTAAAGTTGAAAAATAATCTATACATACCTTGTTAAGCTAATAAATAAAGTGAAATACTTAAAGGCAGAACAATTTAAACACCCGTTCGTAAAAGTATACTTTTACGAACGGTTCTACTACCTATAAGAAAGCTATACAAGATTATATTAATAAATAGGGACTCTGGACATTGCATAGTCATAGACTTCCTGGAAGCAATTCGCGATATACATGTCGCGAATTTTTTTCGTTCAACAATGGCGCGTGGCACCCATTTCATAGATGCTTGTCCAATCCAATTTAATTCCAGTTCCATAGGATGTAGAGGGGGAGAACATTGATAAAAGCTATTATTACTTAAACTGTAATTGCAGGATATAAAGTGCTTGCCTGGCCATTAAGAAAAATAGGCAAAGAGTATCTAACTGAAAATGTAAAAACACACAATCCAATATTGGATAGCGTGTTTTTTTGAGCTCTATTCTTATTTGTTCTATTTGTGTTTTGGAGTAAAACCAGGTGTTTTAACTTTCCATACAACAATATATGCAACTAGCAATATACAGAACATTGCCCAAGGGAAAGAAAATACTCCAACGGTTTCCAAAAGGAATGCTCCAACCACACTTCCGCCCCCAATAGCTAAGTTCCAAGTTGTTACAAGCATTGATTGAGCAACATCTGCACCATCTCCACCAGCATTCGCAATCGCAGTTTGCAGAAGTGTTGCGGCCCCACCAAATGTAAGACCCCATAGAGTAACTGCAAGATAGATGACAATAGTTTGATTCATGCCAATGCCTAGTGTCACAGATGCCAAACCGAACCCAGCAATGCTGATTAAAACCAACGAACGTAGTTTATGGTCAATTAATATTCCAATAACCCAAATACCAACTAATGCTGCTATTCCAAATATAAGCAATATCATGTCAATCTTTTGGGTTAGTCCTATATGGTCAAGGTAAGGTGCAATATAAGTATAAAGAATGTTATGTGAAAGTACCCATGCTAATACAACAAATAGTACTGATCTTACCCCTGGAGTGACCAAAACTTTCAATAGAGGTATGCGTTTTTCCGTAGATTGTCCAGGGAAGTCTGGAAGTTTCCATAGAACCCAAATAACTAATAGTAAAGTTGAAAATGACATAATTCCGAAGACAGAGCGCCAGCCCAAAAAGGAACCAAGAAATGTCCCAAGAGGAACACCAAATGCAAGAGCAAGAGGGGTTCCGACCATCGCTACCGCCATAGCCTTCCCTTTAAGTGATTCCGGTGCCATTAGACGGGCATATCCGGCAGTCATTCCCCAAAGAACACCTGCAGTTACACCAGCAAAGAAGCGAGCTATTAACGTCAAAGTATAATTAAAAGAAAAAGCAGTAATAGTATTAAATAAAAGAAATCCCACGATACATAGAAGCAGCAAAGGTTTTCTTCTCCATCCTTGAGTTGCCGTAGTTAAAGGAATAGCAGCTAATAATGATCCAAGAGCATATGAAGTAACTAGTTGGCCAGCAAAGGATTCAGTAACTCCTAGTCCATTACCAATCTCTATTAATAACCCAGCAGGAATAGTTTCTGTGAGTATACAGATAAATCCAGCCATCGCCAGAGTAATTAAACCGTTCCACGGAAGGCGTTCTGGTGAAGAGGCAATTGCAGCACTCCGTGTAGTTGAACTTCCGTTTTGTGACATAAGATGCGCACCTCTTTTATATTAATATTTATTTAATAAGCCAATCCTTTAAATACATAAAATAAATTTCTATAAAAAAGAAGAAAATATATAAGTAGGCACCTCTTTATTAAGAAAGGTGCCTATAATTTATAGGAACATCTCAAAGTAAGACTATTCTGTTAATTTATTAAAACCATCTTTTCTTCCAGTAAACTTATTTAATATCACTCATAAATAGCATCGGTTAAGTCTACAGTAAATTGACCAGCCATACCCTCAAATGCAGTATTTGTAAAAGAAACAACTGTTAATTTCTCTATAGGGTCAACAAACCATGAGTGTCCATAAGCTCCGCCTAATCTCCATGTTCCAATGGACTCTTTTGTATTAGCTTCTTTGGGATCTTTCAATATAGTAAATCCTAAACCAAAACCTCTTCCAGGCCAGCTGGCTAATGGTAAACTTCCGGTTTGAATCTTGGTCATTTCATTTTTTATATCATTTGGTAATAAAGAATCTCCTGACCTCAACTCTTCAAGGAAATACAGAAAATCTTCTGCAGTTCCATTCATTCCGGAACCTCCTGAAGGGAAAGCACTGGTATCGAATGCACGAGCAGGTTCAAACACTATGCCTGCGGTCCCTTCAAATACTTGAGCAACTTCCTTATCACCCATTCTTTTAGGAATAGGAGAACTACTTAGATATTGAGTAACTATTCTTTGATTATCTTTAACATCAAATGATGTATTCGCCATTTTTAATGGGTCAGTTATTAGAGTCTTAATTAATGTTTGCAACGAATCTCCATAAGCTTTACTGATAACTGCACCCAACACGTCTACTGCTATGGAATAACCCCAATTCGTACCAGGCGCATATAATAACGGGGCAGAGGAAAGTCTTTGTAAATTTTCTTCTAGAGAAAGTCCTGAAAGGTTCATTCCATCTGAAACCCCTGCCTTTTTATATGCTCCTCCTCCTTCAGGCTCTAAAAATCCATATGTCAACCCAGCAGAGTGGGTAAGCAAGTGCCTTACAGTAATAGTAGGTTTGTCACCGTTTATTAACAGTGGTTGAAATTCAGGAAGCCACTTAGTAATTGGATCATCCAAACCAATTATTTCTTTTGAGACCAATACTAAAGCTGCTGCAGAAACGATTGGTTTCGTAACAGATGCAAGGCGAAATATCGAGTCCTGTTCCATTTTTGTTTTTTCTTCCCGATTAGCGTAACCTGCAACACGCTTATAGATAAGGTCACCATCCTTGCTAACTAAAGTCACCGTACCAACGATTTTGTTGTTTTCGATCGCTTTATTTATTACTTCATCAACCCTTTTACTCAATCCCATGATGTCTTTATCTGTTGTTAACATTTGTTCATCACATCCTATATGAATTTTAAGAACAACTTAATTATAAAAAAATAAACATTGATTTTACATAAGGAATCATTTGAATTATTAGAATAATGATTATAAATTATAAGTAATTTACATCTTTTTCTTTCGATTTATAAAAGGTGAAGATATTAACAATATATAATTTAAAATTATAATATTAAATTATATATATTAATGATAAACTTATAAAATAAGAGGATATAACCTTTAACATAAAGGTGTTTTTGTTAATTTAACTTTATTTTAAAAGGGTGATTTTGTATGGATAGCGTAGATAAAGATATATTAATGCATTTACAGAGAGATGCACGATTGTCAATGACTTCCATTGGTAAACTTATAGGTTTATCTCAACCAGCGGTAACGGAAAGAGTAAAAAAATTAGAGGAACAAGGAATTATCTCAAATTACAGGACTGTTGTATCAAATGATAAAATCGGTAAGTCAACAGTAGCTTTTATTTTATTTCGAACCATACAATGTCTTAATTTTGTTGATTATTGTGAAAATACACCACAAGTGGTAGAGTGCCATCGTATAAGTGGGGAATATAATTACTTAATTAAAGTAGTAGTTGAATCTACAAAAGAACTTGAACTATTTGAAAATGAAAGTATGAAATATGGAAACTCCACTACACTAATTTCTCTTTCCTCACCAATTGACTATAAACCGTTGCTTCCCTCGGCTATGATGCTAAAAGATTAAAATAATATGTATGTATAAAACCAGTTAAGATGAATTTCACAATACAGTTTATAGCCAGATAATGATGTGCATGTGAAGAACTTCACTTAAACTAACGGGTGCGTTAGCTTAAGATCAGAGCTGTCTTTAAGGCAGCTCTTTCTTTATGCAACTATCGGGGCAGTTTAGTTTAATAAGACTTTTAGAATCAAACTATCAGTTGAAACCTTTTTAGGAAAATCTCGTATACAGATTTAGGAAAATGTTTTTTAGAATAGGAGGAACAGGTTATGTTTATAGGCGATATTATATTTCAAGTTATTGTTTTCGGAGGTATAGCATTAATTTTAGGTGTTTTAGGTTATTTATTTTTTAAGAGGACCAAGAAAAGCTAATTAAATTTCTAATTTAAGTAACGGGTGCTTTACTTCATTATCAGGAGCTGATCAGCAGCTCCTTTTCTTATGGAACTATCGGGGCAGGTTAGTTTATGAAGACATATTTTGTACCGAAATATGTGGTAAAATTGTTTTACATAATAATCCATCAATTGTTTATTCATGAGAGAAAGGTTGATTACCAATTTTTCACTTTAATCGCTGAAAACTTTATGCCTATTTTTTGTATTATATTTTGTTTAAATCTAGTCAGTATTATTAAAAAAGCAGTAGCACATGAAAGTACTGCAAAGAACACATTTTGGCTAACTGTATCTTTTATTCTTATAGCCTGGAGTATTTCTCTTTTTGCACCATTATACTGACCAGAATTTATAGCTTTAGTAAATAAATATGTATATGAATTTGCCGTTGAGTAACTTCGGCTTTTTTAATACACAGTTTGTTTCAACTCTACCAAAAGCCTGATAGAACTAAAAGATGCTTTACTTCAATAAGGGAGGAGTTGCTTTGGCAGCTCTTTTTCTTATGGATCTAACAGGGCAGGTTAGCTCAAGAAGAAAACACGTATTTAATAATATAATCATAAAAAAATAGGAGTGTTTTAGATGGGTGGATTTATCAATAGGAGATATTATGAAAAGAATACCGTTTTATAGTTTCTGGTTTGCTAAGACAAGCATAGCCCTAGCTGATGTCATTTACATTATGGTCATTACCACATTTATATATCAAAAAACTGATTCTGCATTAATGGCTTCATTATTTCCTTTATTCAAAGCTTTGGCTAATTTAATTGCTGGTCTAACATCACCATTACTTTATAAAAAGTTCACTTTCTCTAAATTACTTGTGAGTCTTCAAGGTTTGAAGGCTTTAATACTTACTTTCTTACTTCTGGGTTTCTTGCCTATAACTAATCATGTTTATGTTCTGTCATTATTTATTTTAGTTATATCTTTTATGGAAGGATGGGGAAACCCATTACTTAACTCTGTTACACCTAAAATTGTACCGAAAGAAAATCTTGTGAAAGCTAACAGTTCTCTATCCATCACAACTCAATCTGTTCAAATAGCTGGGTATAGCTTTACAGGTTTTGCTGTAATAAATTGGGGACATAATTCAACTTTGGCTTTTAATGTAGTATTGCTTTGGGTTTCTGTATTGGCTTTATATATTACATCAAAATATTTCATTAATAACGTTGAAGTTCAGGTGGAAAATAAATCTAAGTGGGCACTAATGAATGAAGGATGGGGTATTTTATGGCGTAATCAAACTCTTAGAATGGTTACTTTAATGGATGTTATTGAGGGAATGGCAGGTTCCATTTGGATTGGAGCAATAACATTGGTGTATGTAAAAGAAGCCTTAAACCAAGGAGAGCAATGGTGGGGTTTTATTAATGCAAGTTATTATATTGGTGCAATTTTTGGGGGTATAATCACCTTGTTCATAGCTAAAACAATTCAGAAGCACTTGATATTTAGTATGGCGATAGGTTCGTTATTATTTAGTATTTTCACGTTAATTTATGGGCTGACGAGTATTCCTATACTGGCTCTTCTGCTTTGTGTTGCAATGGGTCCAGCCTACCAAATAAGAGATGTAGCTCAACAAACTGCATTTCAAATAAATATTCAAACCGAACATTTACCCAAAGTGTATGCATCCCAAGGTATCCTATTATCAACTGTTACAGGTTTATCCATTTTTCTAATGGGTTTCATTGCTGACTTTGTTGGAGTACGAGCTGTATATATATTCGGTTCAATCCTAATCTTTATTTCTGCTATATTATCTTTTACTTTAGTTAAGGCAAACAAAAAGAAATTTTCTACTGTTGATTTTAAATCATAATAAAATGAAGATCATCTTCAACTAACGGGTGCAAAATGCCAATGGAACTATAGAAATGTCCAAAGGAATGATTCAAGATTAACACAATGTGTTTTTGCATTAATAGGTCCTTTTCTTATGGCACTAACGGGGCAGAATAGTTGAAGAGTGCTGTTTGATCTTTATTCAACAATTGGGCCATATTCTTGAATAAGAGAAGGAATTATTCGTAAGTAAAACCGATCTATAAGTTATTCAATTAACGGGGAGTTTAGTAAAGAAGCTAGTTAATAAGAAGAGAATTTAATGGATATTAATCCGAAAATTGGTTATTCTAACAGCAGATCTGTTATCAAACAGAGATAATATAAATCCGGTGATTGTCTGAAAAATATGTTTACAAAAAAACAGAAAAGGAAGGTTGATTCCACATGATAGGAACGGAGAGTAAAAAACAAGAAATTTTAAAAGCTTACCAGTTCAGACATGCTTGCAAGGCATTTGATAACAACAAAAAGATTTCGGATGAAGATTTTCACTTTATTTTGGAGACAGGAAGATTATCTCCAAGTTCAGTTGGCTTAGAGCCTTGGAAGTTTGTCGTGATCCAGGATGAAGCGCTTCGCGAAAAATTAAAACCTGTATCCGGCGGTGCCCAGGGACAACTGCCCACTGCCAGCCATTTTGTAGTTATATTGGCTAGAAGAAAAGAAGGCTTAAGGCATGATTCGGTTCACGTGATCAAAATGATGAAAGACATTCATCATATGCCTGAAGAAGTTGTGCAAGGTCTTTCCGGTTTCTATAAATCCTTCGTCGAAACAGAACTCGAAGATAATGACCGTCTCATTTTTGAGTGGGCAAGCAAACAAACATATATAGCATTGGGAAACATGATGACAGCCGCGGCTCAAATTGGTATTGATTCCTGTCCGATCGAAGGTTTTGATAAAAAGCAGGTGACCTCTATTTTACAAAATGAGGGTATCATTAACGCAAACGATTTCGGTGTAGCCTGTATGGTCGCTTTCGGATATCGGCGAGAGGATCCCAAACGTCCAAAAACAAGACAAAATCTCGATGAGGTTGTTGAGTGGCGATAAACTTAAGATGATATTTCTTAGCATCAGGAGACATGTTCACAAAGACATGTCTCCTTTAAATGTCATTTTGGGATAAGTCCCAAAATAGCTATATAAATGAAAAACTGGAACGGAAGGCGAAAATACCTTCGTTAAAAGATACGCATTTGAATCGTGTTTAATAAATGTTCCATTAAAGGGCGCGATTCTTGAAGAAGTTTCGCTGTCCTTAATGAACTAACGGGTGCTTTACTTCAATAAGGAAGGTTGCTCTGGACTCTTTTCATTAGGAACTATCGAGGCAAGTTAGTGAGAAGGAAAGTACAAAAAGTATGAGGAATAGCAAAAAACAAAAGGGGAACCAGTGTATGAATAATGAATTTGAAAAGGTAATAAATTTACTGAAAAAAAATGATAAAGAAACTTATCCGACATTTGCTTACTCTATATTAAATAATTATATTCCTGGACAGGTTTATATGGATGAACTAAAGAAAACAGTTTTAGTTGGTACTGATTCAGGTATTTTTGTTGTTGGTGGAGACGAAATGAACAATGGTCTTAACAGCATATTTTTAGAGATTTATAGAAGTAGAAAAAATGATAAAAAGCGATTCACTTTGTTTTCTCCATCAAAAGAATGGGATCAAGTTATAAATAAGTTGTTTGGAAAAGAGTTAAGACAAATGCAAAGATATTCTTTTCATTTTAATAAGGATACATATTCAACAATAAAAAAGGAAAAAGTCCCTAAAGATTTTATAGTAAAGAGAATAGATGAAAAAATAATTACTGAAAGTCTGGAATTTAATGAATCTTATTATAATGAATATTGGGGTTCAGTATCCAATTTTCTAGAGAATGGTTTTGGTTATTGTTTGTTACATAATGATACCGTTGTAAGTGAGTGTACATCTATATTTAGTTCATCACAATTTGCTGAAATTGATATTGCAACTCAAAATAAGTATAGAGGAATGGGCTTAGCTCAAAATGTTGCAGAAATATTCATTGAACATTGTACTGAAAGAAATTTGAAACCCAATTGGGACTGTAATGTTAACAATTTTGCGTCGATAAAGCTGGCTGAAAGATTAGGATTCGAAAATCCAATGGAATATTCGGTATTCGTTAGAAGGTAAAAAGTTCTTATTTCGCTAACGGGTGTTTTACTCCATTAATAGAGGTTGCTGAAGCAACCTTTTTGTTATGCAACTAAAGGGGCAGTTTAGTTGAAGAAGAATAATGGGTTATTATGGTAATATGAGATTATAGGGGGGCTATCTAAATGAAAAATTTAATTATTGGTATCATAGTTTTATTGGTACTTTGGCTAATACTTCCGTTATTTAATATAAACTCATCATATTTAATTCCTAATGTAATTGAATGGGCTACAAAGTTCATACTTCCGTGGATAGTATTGTATTGGATTATCAGACTCACTAAAAATTTAGAAAAAATTTAATAGCCTTTATTGAACTAAAGGGTGCTTTAGAAGGTTGCTGAGGCAGCCTTTTTCTTATGGCACTAACGGGGCAGGTTAGTTCAATAGTGCTGTTTGATCTTTGTTCAACAATTGGGCCATTTAATTGAATAAAAACCTCCAAATATACTGGAATTTATATTATTTTTGTATGAGATTGTGAAGAAATATATTTAAACTATAGAAGCAGTTTAATTTAAGTACAATATTTTACAAAGGTCAGTGCCTAATTAATTTCCATAGTCATTCCATAAGGAAAAAGCACATAACATGGAGTAGTGACTAAAAAGGAAGGAGTGAACAAAACTTGGATGAAAAGTTCTATGATCCAAACTTCCCTGTAAAACGTCGGGATGAATTACTTAAACAATTAGAGAAAATTAGTAAGGATAAGGGACTTCCATTTTCTTTTAGCACTTCTTCATATTCTTCAGATCCACGGTGGAGTAACTGGCTCGATACTTTTACTGACCATGGCCACTGGTATAAAACATGGGGGAATGCTAAATGACAATTAATTTAATTGTCATTCAGCCTTCTTCGCTTTGTAATCTGAATTGTAGTTATTGCTATGTTCCCGAAAGACAAAATTCAATGATCATTGAAGATTCTACACTGGAAAATATATTTTCAAAAACTCTAAGCAGCCCGATTGTTAGTGACCATATCGAGTATCTATGGCATGCAGGAGAACCTTTAACCGTAGGAATATCCTTTTATGAGAAAATAATCGATTATATTAAAAAGTATAATACTGAAAATCGGAAAGTGATTAATTCCGTTCAAACGAATGGTACTTTACTATCAGCAAAATGGTGTAAATTTTTTAAAGAGAACCATTTTAAAATTGGTATAAGTATGGATGGTCCTGAATTTCTTCATAACCAAAATCGCAAGGATTGGTCTGGTAAAGGGAGTCATCATGTAGCCATGCGCGGTGTCAATCTTTTAAAAGAGTACGGACTTGATTTTGGGGCAATATGTGTTCTTACTAAAGAAAGTCTCCATTATCCGGAGGAAATTTTTCATTTTTTTTATGAAAATGACTTTAAATGGGTCGGATTTAATGTAGAAGAAATTGAAAATAATAACCATTCAACATCTCTTAACTCCGAAAAATTGGAAAATATTATTCAAATGTATAATTCGTTTATGTCACGTCTTTTTGACTTATGGCAACAACATCGTGATAAAATCACGATTCGAGAATTTCAAAATATGTGCTCTGCTATAAATATCAAACTCAAAGACCGTCATTTTTATTGTGTTCCTGACGAAATACAAAAGCTTCGTATCGTTACGATTCAAAAGAATGGTAGTATTACAACGAATTCTCCTGAATTTGCGGGTAGCAGCAATAAAGAACTTAATGATTTTATAGTTGGAAATATAAACAGACTGGATTCTTTCGAGAATATTATAAACAATGATATTTATTTGAAACTACAAGTTGAAATTGAAAATGGCGTTAAGAACTGCGCCGATACATGTCTTTATTTTGATTTATGTGGGGGTGGATCTCCCTCAAACAAATACTTTGAGAATGGTTCCATCTCTAGTACAGAAACAATCACTTGCATCCTTCACAAGCAAACACTCGCTTCTGTTGTTATCAATAAGTTGTCGGAATGATCATTTATCCATGATTTTAGGAGACTTTTGATTTTAAAAACGAAAATGTAATGAAGAAATATCAAAAAGCGATATTTTTCATTCACTTGATATTCAAATTGTGACCTCAACGCTGCCAGGGTAGAAAGTAAGATTTCCTCTAGTGTTCAACAATGTCCACAAATACTTTTATATCAAGGGTTAAAGGGGATTTTTGATATTTAAATGCACAGAGGTTTTCGATAGTGTGTGACCACATTCTTTAACTCTAGAACAAATCTTGAAATTTTGTGAAAGCTTGATTCTTAGGAGGCCTAACTAAAAATTTCATAATTGATAAGGTAAAAATCATTTAAATTTAAACTTTGAATAAAAAACGAAAGTCGTGTAGATGTTCGTCAACAGGAGAAGTAATTTATCGTTTATCATCTTTCTTCTTCAAGTAACGGGGGCGTTTCTTCAAAATGGTCTTTGAAAAATTCTTCCGCAAAACGGGAGCAAAAGAGGTAGAACGTTATTAATGTCTTTTAAGATTATCTTGAAATCAAGTGTTCCGTTAAAGGGCGCGATTCTTTAATAAGAATCGATTTTCTTATAGACTAACGGGTGCGTTAGTTGATTAAAAAGGCTCCCAATTTGGTGGCCTTTTTAAATCGCAATTGACACAAACTGTGCGTTAAAAAAAGGCACTAAAAAGTGCCCAAGATTCACATCTTTCATTTAGTAAAAGTAAAGGTTTCCTTGTATTTTCTGCCCTTAATTTCTTTACTGTGCGGCTTTTCGTGCCAACTTATTTCAAATTGAAGTTCACTGGATTTACTCAATATAGGAAAATTCGGAAATTCGAAGGTTTGTCCCTGTTTAAATTCCTTATATTCAAAGTCAGAAACACTTAATCCGTATTTTGTTTCAGTATTTGGTTCATTTCTGTAAGTGTTGAATTCAACATCTTCGAGATTTTCACCAATATTTGTGATGACTACATTATACCGTTCAGCATTATTTTTAGTCTTTGCCGTATCTGTACCCTTTTTTATTTCGATTTTCCATTGATCAGATTGCTTTATAATAGGAGTTTTAAATAGTTCGTCTACCTCTGCTGTTGCATTTGAAACAATTCCAGTGGCTATAAAGCAAAAAATAAATAAAGAGGTTATTAGTTTTTTCAATATTGCTGCCTCCTGTTGTATTAAATCAATTTTTGATTAGTTTTCCTAAATAAATGAAAAAAAAACATATTTATTTCACAGTACGAATAAACCGTGAGACTGTACTACACATATTCATACAGTCATATTGTGAAAGCAAACGTCATTAACTGTGCGTTAAAGATACAGTGAGTGACGTTTGCTTTTACTTGAACTATCGGGGCAGGTTAGTTTAATAAGAAATATCAAATTGGTAAAACTACCTATGTAAAAACCAAACAGGAAGAGGTAGTAAATTGAAATTACTTTTTATACGTTTATTGGTTGTATTTATTCTAATTCAAAACATTCCAATAATAGTTCAAGCTAAAGAAATTAAATATAATCACGAAAGTATAACTATTTCTGAAATCAAGAGGAAAGTTGATTTTAAAGTAGTTGTTCCTCAAAATATTCCTAATGATTGGACGTTAGAAATAAAAACATACCCCTGGGATGAGAAAGATAAAATAACTAATTTTAGATTGCACTATATGGATAGCGAAGATAAATATTTGCTAATTGGTATTGAGCAAAGTAAGGGATCTTCTAATAAAGAAATGAACATAAATGCAGAGCAGGTAGATATAAACGGTCATAAGGGCTTTTTTGTAGAATGGGGTAATAGTGGTGAGTTAGATAAAAAGGGAGAACTTGTTACTGGTGGTTTACTTCGTTGGATACAAGAAGGAACTTATGTAGAAATGGAGAGTTCACGGGTATCAAGGAATAAAATGTTGGAAGTTGCAAGATCAATGAAATAGTTTAAAGAACTAACGGGTGTGTTAGCTGAAGATTGGAGCTGTCTTTAAGGTAGCTCTATTTCTTTATGCAACTATCGGGGCAGGTTAGTTCAACAACAAAGGGAAGTTTCCTTGAATGGAACCGTTATTCTATTTACTTAGATTTTAATGATGAACCTTATTAATTCCTTTTTGGAATAAAGAACAATAAAATTTTAAATGGTAAAATGAATTTATTGAAAATTGCAATAAACACAGGGAAGGGGAATCACGTTTGGATACAAAAATGGCTCGAAATCGTGCTGAATTATCTGGAAAGTTAACAAATGTATTAGACTCCAGAACGTTAACAAACTCACACAAAAGGCTTGCAGAAATTATTACGGAAGGCATGGCAATTCTTGATATTGGATGTGGTACAGGGGCAATTACTAGAGGCATAGCAGAAGCTGTGGGTCCAAATGGACGTGTAGTAGGAATTGACAGTAATCCAACCTTAATTCAAAAAGCACGTCAATCATATGGCGAAATACCAGGATTATCATTTGAAACAGGTGACATTTATAATCTTCCTTATGAACAACAATTTGACATTGTTACCTGTTCACGGGTATTAATATGGTTATCCGACCCATTAAAAGGATTGAAAATGATGACATCTGCTGCAAAAATTGGAGGTCGCATTTTAATTGCGGATTATAACCATGAAAAGATATCATGGAATCCCCTGCCACCTTCAAGTATGCTCAACTTTTACGCTGCCTATTTGAAATGGCGTACGGAAGCAGGTATGGATAATACAATTGCCGATAACCTTCCTGGGCTTTTTCGAAAAGTTGGTATAGAAGATATTATTATAACCCCCCTTCATGAGGTAACAAATAGAAGGGACCCTGATTTTCAAACTCGCATTGGGATATGGGCTGATACTGCATCAAGCAGAGGAGTTCAAATGGCGAGAGACGGTTTTATTTGTGAACAGGATTATGTGAGTGCTGAAAACGATTATCGTGAATGGATGATGCGTGAGGCTGAATCTTTAACGATGTATATGTTAGCAGTTGAAGGTGTAAGGGTCTGTTAAAGCCCCACTCAAAATTTAGCCACTAATAATGCTTATACTATGTTGTTAATGAACTAACGGGTGCTTTACTTCCATAAAGGAGTTGCTTTTGCAGCTCTTTTTTTATGGAGCAAAGGGGCAGGATAGTTGAACAAAAGGTATAATAATCTGGTATTTCATTTAGGAGGCTTAGATATGAATGATTACGGATATTTTAACAATGAAAATTATACGGGTAACCACCTACATATAGACAATTACAAAAACGAGTTTACTCCTTATGTCGAGGCCATTGCTTGGGAAAGACAAGATAAAACAATGGATATATTTTTCGATGATTTTGAAAATGAAAAGGAGTTTAACACATTATTTGGAGCTAAGGAACGTTATTATGATGACTTTATGGGGGTATTTTTAGGTAATGTAAAAACAGATGAACAAGCCTATGAAATGTTTCGTAGTTGGGTCGATACGGTGCTATATCCGTATAGAAGTGGAACTAATAAAATGTAATCTAGTTAAACTAACTGGTGCGTTAGCTTAAGATCTGGACTGTCTTTAAGGCAGTTTTTTCTTTATGGAACTAACGGGGCAGGTTTGTTGAAGAAGGATTATGGAAACTGAACATAGAATATATCGATACCTATATTTAATCGTATTGATGTTAAACTTTATCTTGGAGGTGTTAAATTGAATACTGCCAACTCTTATAATATTTTGGCTATATCGGGAAGTTTAAGGGAAAAATCATTGAATTCAGCATTATTACGTTCTGTTATTTCAATGATTCCATCACAGGGAACCGTCGTTAATTACAGTGAAATGGCTCAACTCCCTCATTTTAATCCGGATTTAGATTTAGATGAAATTGATACTGCTGTTGCCAATTGGCGTAAATTCCTAAAGGAAGCGAATGGTGTACTAATATGCACACCAGAGTACGCTAAAGGGGTTCCGGGGTCCTTGAAGAACGCACTTGATTGGGTGGTGTCATCTGGGGAATTCGTAAACAAACCTGTAGCAGTTATTAGTGCCTCCCCACACCCCGATGGAGGTGCAATAGCTAATGCTTCTCTTCTGGGTACACTCTCGATGATGAGTGCATCAGTGGTAGAAGGAGGAATATTGACGGTCCCTTTTATCAACAAAAAATTAGGTAAGAACGAAGAAATAATTGATGCAGAATTGAGGTTTAACATTGAGAATCTGTTGAATGCCTTGTTTCAAGAAATCAATAACAATGGTTAGTCAGAATTGCATCGCGATGAACGTATCCTTTCTTAATTAGTGGGGTGCAAGAGATTAACAACCGGCTGTCATTGTCGCAGCTTTTTTTTATTCCGGGTAAAGATTGTGAAGAAATGTACTTAAACAAACGGGTGCGTTAGTTCACTAAAATAAAAAAGGAGAGTACATATTATACATGGCTAATATGTACTCTCCTTTTTTTATTAAGGTTTTTTATAATTAGGTCTAGATAATTTTGAAAAACTAACAAACATAAAGGACCGTCAATAGACCTGTTTTTTGTACGAAAGAAGGATGGACACCAAGTTTCGACGAATATATCAATATACTTTTTGGAGGTGTTGGATATGGGGATTTGTTGTGGAGAGTGTCACGTTGAATTAAAGAGTGATGATTATGTCACATTGGATGAATTTAGCACGCTGAGGCACACATATTGCGGTTATGATCTTATTGCCGAGCTGATCAAAGACATTGGGACTTATCGAAATATCAAAACAAAGTATTGGTTTTCCCGTGAGCGTACTAAATGAAAATCAGTAAAATCTTGGAGTTAATTAAAACTGATACACCAGCGAATATTGCCAAAAGGGCTGATGTTCATCTTTCAGAAAAATTACTAAGAAAAGCATTGAATAAAGCTGGTTATGAGTATAGAAATTCAGGCGAAAAAGGCTGGTATTTCGTTGGTGAAGGTGACGAGGAAACGGTACAAGAGCAGCTTATTTATGACTTTGCAACAGCAGGAAAAGCAAAGGCGAACATTTCAACTAATGTGAATAAAGAACCTATTAATAATACCAACCAACGTTCTAACGTTGGCATAAAACGTGGTAAAGAACAGGTCAAACAAGCGAACGAACAATCAGTACCAACCATAGAACGAACCAACGTTATAAGAAAACGTTCTTCATTCGATATGGATGTTGAACTTATGAAGGAACTAAAAATACAAGCAATCATTCATGATAGGACGGTTTATGAACTAGTTGAAAGTGCCGTAAGGCACTATTTAGCTGAATTAAAGGGAAAATGATGTGGCTTTGAAATAAAGTCACGATGTTTATAATAAAGTTGCACCGTTTGACCCCTTTGGAAAATATCCTCTAAAGGGGTGTTTTTATGTCCAAAAGATAATAACGGGTGCGTTAGCTGAAGATCGAGCTGTCTTAAAGACAGCTCTTCCTTATGGAACTAAACCAGCTAATAGTTTGTCAACATTTTTCAATAAAAAGATAAAAACATACGTGATATACTAAAAATAGGCATACCAAATAACCTTCCTTCAGTCTCTTTTTTGGAAGGTTTTGTTCTATTTAGTTAAATATAAATTTTAAACAATATCTTGGAAAGTCATTTTGTTCTTTAATAGAGCGAAAATCCAGTGTAAGAGCTTATTTACACAGGCTATGACGGCTACCTTATAAGGCTTTCCTTCCTCGCGTTTCTTGTCATAAAACACGCGTAGCTTCTTATTTCGAGGGATAATTTCATCAGTTGTCCTAGACTTCCGGCAATCACGAATAGCACAACGAACTGCCATATATAAGGCATGTCGAAGTCTACTCGAACCTCTTTTAGTGATTCTATTTTTGGTAGCTGTAAACTTACCAGATTGGAATACACTAGGATCAACTCCAGAGAAAGCTACAAGTTTTTTAGGATTATTAAATCGATCTATCTCACCAATTTCAGAAATAATCGTTGCCGCGATCTTTTCTCCGATACCTGGGATAGATTTGAGGATCGTATATTCCTCAATTTCTTTAGCGAGGGCGTCTATCTCTGCCTCTAACTTTGATAGATGCTCTTTGTACTGAAGAAGAATATTTATATACATACCAAGGCTTAAAATATGACTCTGATAGACTGTCCTTTCAAAAGGGTTACGAGCTGCCGCAGCTTTAAGCTGAATCGCTTTTTCATTTGCCCATTTAATTGATCTACTCTTGCATAACTCAAATATCCTTGCTGTCATTGCTTCTTCACTTGCCTTCAAAATGTCCTCTGAAGAGGGGAAATCTGAAAGAGTTAAGAGTGACACCACAGAATATAAATCTCCAAAAACTCCTTTATATTCAGGAAACACTTGTTCAAGCACTGCCTGAAATTGAAGCT
Organism: Peribacillus sp. V2I11; assembly: GCF_030817135.1. Taxonomy (NCBI): domain Bacteria; kingdom Bacillati; phylum Bacillota; class Bacilli; order Caryophanales; family Bacillaceae; genus Peribacillus; species Peribacillus sp. V2I11. Next base: position 348,236 of record NZ_JAUSYW010000002.1, read on the forward strand.
TTGTTTGAATCATAACGCCAGTTATGTTTTCATGTTGTCTTGTGAGATTACGAAGGTTCAATAACTGGACTCCACGCTTTTTATTTGGCTCTAATTCTTCTTTATAAAACAACTCACAGAGAAGATAGGCATCAATGGCATCTGTTTTTACCTTTCTTAAGCTTGATCCTCTTGCCTTATATGAAATCAATGGATTAATGATAATCAATAAATATCCTCGTTCTTCCAAGTAATGAACGACTGGAGTTTGATAATGTCCAGTGGCTTCTAAAACGACTGAAGGCTTCTGACCAGATTCTTTCTTTACACCCTCAAGAAACGCTACAAGTAAATTAAGCCCCTCAACAGTATGAGTTATTTTAAAACTCTTTTGATAAGGTTTACCCTTATCCAAAAATGCTTGAACCTGACTTTCCCCTTTTGAAATATCCAGACCAACGACTGGATTCATTCTAAATCTCCTCCTAATCTAGTGGATTACCGGTACCCCTATTTCTCCTTGCAGTGTCACAGCTTCGCTTGTTATACGAGATCTACGTCCCAACCAGCCTAATCATGTTTCTACAAGTAGGGGGCAAACTGTTTAGTTGACGGGGTCTATCCCCACGAGCAGGTACGTTTTGCCCCGGCTACCGTTATAATAAAACTATATAAAAAATGGTCAACCAGAAATATTTTCTGGCTGACCTTATAATACGAACGGGGCAGGTTAGTGCCATAAGAATTCTATTTGTAAAAAAATGAGATGTCTCTTATCAAGAAACATCTCATGAATATCTATTCTTTAAATTTTAACAACCTAATTGCATTTAAAATAACAATTAATGCAGCACCTGTATCACTTAATACAGCCATCCAAAGTGTAAGCCAGCCAGGAAAGATTAAGACTAATGCGATGACTTTAATAATTACGGAGAACCAAATATTTTGTTTAATAATAGTTAAAGCTTTTCGGCTTAACTTCATTGTATGAGGAAGTTTATCAAGATTATCAGCCATTAAAACAATATCTGCTGTCTCCATTGCGGTGTCAGTTCCTGCACCACCCATAGCAATACCTAAATCTGCTGTTGCAAGTGCTGGAGCATCATTAATACCGTCTCCTACCATTGCCACCTTATGTCCTTCATTTTGTAATTTCTTTATGGCATTTACTTTATCCTCTGGCAATAATTCTGCAAAATAACGATTAACATTAGCTTCTGAAGCAATCATTTTTGCAGTTCCTTCATTATCTCCGGTCAACATTACAGTTTGATTTACTCCACTTTGTTTTAATGCTTTTAAAGCCGAAGCCGTTGTGTCACGTATTGTATCAGAAACTGCAATCATCCCGATTATTTGGCGATTTGTCCCTATTATTACTACAGTTTTCCCTTTGTTCTGTATCTCTTGAACATGATTTTTTACATCCTTTAAAGATACATTCATTTCTTCAAATAGTTTTAAATTACCAGCGTAAAAAATATCTCCTTCAATAGTCGCTTGAACGCCTTTTCCAACAATACTTTTAAATAACTCGCCATTTTTAGGTTGAATTCGTTTTTCGTTGGCATATCCAACAATCGCTTTGGCTATAGGATGTGTTGAATAATCTTCTAGTGTTAAGGCTATTGAAAGTAATTCCTCTTCCGTTACGTTTAACGTCTTGATTTCTGATACTTTAGGCTTTCCTTCAGTCAAAGTCCCAGTTTTATCAAATGCAATGGCAGTGATGGCACCTGCTTTTTCTAAGAAAGTTCCACCTTTAATTAAGACTCCGTTCTTCGCAGCGTTCCCAATAGCAGATACGATCGCAACAGGAGTAGAAATCACTAAAGCACAGGGACAAGCTACAACTAGTAGTTCGAGCCCTTTATAAAACCATTCTCCCCAAGTGCCAAATCCAAGTAGTGGAGGCAACACCATAATTGCCAATGCTAAAATAAATACAATAGGTGTATAAATACTTGCGAACTTATCTACAAAAGCTTCAGTTGGTGCTTTTTGTTCTTGGGCTTCTTCAACCAAGTGAATAATTTTTGATATGGTTGTATTTTCAACTAACTTCGTAACCATTATCTCAAGGGATCCATTTTCATTTATAGTACCTGCGTATACTGTGTCACCAATTTCCTTATCTACAGGAATGGATTCTCCTGTAATAGGAGCCTGATTGACGCTTGATTCTCCTTGAATGATTTCACCGTCTAATGGTATTTTATCACCCGGTTTAACAACGATGGTATCACCTACAGGTATTTCTTGAACAGGCTTCTTAATAATCTCAGAACCAACTTTAACCCAGGCTTCAGGAGGAGCTAAATCCATAAGATTACGGATAGAGTTCCTTGTACGTTCAATTGATTTAGTTTGTAGGAAGTTACCGATAGCAAATAACCAAACAACTGTAGCACCTTCAAGCCATTCCCCTATAAGAGCAGCTCCAATAGCCGCAGCAGACATTAGAACATTCATATCAAGTGAACGACTTTTTATTGCATAAAAAGCACTCCTAACTGGCTTAAAACCACTAATCGCCATTGCAATTACGTATAGCATCGTGGACATCAAGGTAGAAATTCCATTAAATGACCCAATAAAACCTAGAGCTATTAGTACACCAGACAAGATTATTAAGCCATTTTCGTTTTTATTTTTGTTAGTCTGGGTCGTTTTATCATTTGATTGTAAGGAAGCTTTATAACCGATTTTAGAAACTTCAGAAATAACATCTTCGACGCTATTGGAATGTTCGATTTTCATTTTCCCAGTAGAGAAATTAACGCTGACATTTTTAACTGATGAATTGGAACCAAAGTGGTTTTCTATGCTCTTAGCACAACTACCACAGTCCATTCCTTCGATATTATATATTTTTATATTCCCGTTTTGATTTAAGGGCTCTACAGAAAATCCAAGTTTTTTTATTTCCCTCTCAATCGGAATAAAGGCATCAATGTTACTTGCAGCCACCTGCATTTTCGCGGTGCTGTAATTAACCTTTACCTCAGCGATATCCTTCAATGTACTTAAACCTTTTTCAATGGTTTTAGCACAAGCAGGACAATCCATTCCGTGAACTCTGTAAGCCTTTTTCCCCCCAGAAGGAAGAGGATTCGAGATTTTCTCAATTGTCTGTTGTTCATTACTACAACAGCTAGTTTTCACTGAAGTTTCATCTTCTTTAATTGTTGTTTTACTGCTACAACAATTATTGGTTTCTTGCTTTTTTTCACTTGGAAGGGAAGTGCTGCAACAGCTTACTTTCTCTAATTCTTTATCGGTTTCCTTTGATGTATTACTGCTACAACAACTAGTTTCTGTTTGTATAAAAATAGGTATTGAATTAAAGCTGTTTACTGAATCTTTGTTACTTGAACAACAACTTGTGTTTTCTTGTTTTATTTCTAAATTGGTGGAGCTACAACAACTATCCGTCCTATTTTCTGTATTTTCGGCATCATTATTTGAATTACAACATTTGTCAGCCATTTTAAGCACTCCTAATCTATATGACTTTCGCAACATGCAACATCATTTTGAACATCTTCAAGAACTACATCGAACATTGATAATAAATCTCGTATATGTTGATTACGTAAGCTATAAAAACAGTATTTCCCTTCATTCCTTCCCACTATAATTCCACAACCCTTTAAACACGCGAGATGCTGTGAAATATTTGATTGACTCCCCTTGATTTCATCTACAATTTGAGAAACAGTTTTTTCCTGACTTTTTATACTTTCGAGGATTTGTATCCTTGTTTTATTAGAAAATCCATGAATTAGTTTAACCTTCATATCTATATCAGTATTTTTCATATATTTACCTCCTAACACATTAGACAGGACTAATATGTTTTGTTATCATCATATTAGCAGTAGCTAATATGTGTGTCAAAATTGATGAATTAAATTTGTAAAAGGAGTATCTGGAATGATAAAAAAAGTATCTTTATTATTTTTATTACTTTTCATCTTATTTTCAAAGCAAGCACTAGCACACACTTCTCTGGAAGACTCAACACCTAAAGATGGTGAAGTAATTACAGAACCCATTCGGGAGCTTACTTTAATTTTTGGTACAAAAGTTGAACAGAACAGCAGAATTAGTGTTTCGAATTCAAACGGAGAACCTGTTAAACTAGGAAACTTTGTGATAGAGGAAGAGGAAATGTGGGCTACTTTCCTTCAACCTTTAAAGAATGGAAATTATAAAGTGGACTGGGAGATCATTGGTACAGATGGACATCCAATAGAAGGAATGTTTTCTTTTTCAGTAGAGGTACCTAATGATAAAGCCACCACAGAAACGAAGAGTGAAACGGAAGAAGGAGAACCAAAACAAGTAGAAGATAATCAAGAAAACACCATAAAAAAACCAAAACATGATGTACAACAAAGTAACGTACCTTCTTATATAATACCTTCCATTATGGGTGCTTTATTTGTCATAGTTGCCGGGAGTTTCCTATGGCTAATGCTAAGGAAGAAATAACAAATGGTTATGATTGGAATCATTAGTGAACCATTATTATACCTTTGTTTTTCCCTATTAATTGGTAGTTACATTCTAAAGCTTGTACCAAGTGCCTATAGACCAGATATTAGCGTCCCTAAAAGTGTTTTAATGTTAGCTACAGCCGGTATAGGAATCTTTTCATTTATACCCGTTTTACAAGTGATTTTATATCTTTATCAGGACATTGGGTTTGAACAAACACTTAAATCGGTACTTTTTACATTTGAAGTGGGAAAAGCCTGGATTTTTACATATTTACTCTCAAATCTATTATTTATTTATATTGTTTGGTTTGATTATCGAAAGAATCCACTATATGCATACATTGGTATTGTCATTACGTTCATATTAATTCTTGCACTAGGTTGGTCTAGTCATGCTAGTTCTATTGAGCAATGGAAAGGGTTCGTTGTACACACTATTCATTTTCTTGCTGTAACCATTTGGGTAGGTATTTTATTCGTGGTTAGTTGGGCCTCAAAAAATCACTTAAATTGGATTAGATTTTTAAGGTGGTTTACGCCCGTTGCATTAATTTGTTTCTTTATAACTGTTATATCAGGACTTTTTTTAATGACTGTGGTGATCGATTATAAAGACTATGCAAATTCTTGGATTCTACCTTATGGACAAGCACTTTTAATTAAACATCTGCTCATAATTCCTTTATTGGCTTATGTCTTTATTAATAGCATTTTGATACGAAAAAAAATAAAAAATAATGATAATTTTAATCCAAGACCATGGACGAAAGCTGAGAGTTCAATTGTATTTCTAATTTTCTCTGCTACGGCTGTATTAGGGCAACAAGAACCACCTCATGATATTGAAACAACAATTGCTGCATCAGGAGTGTCTAGATTATTTGACCTTTTATATCAAGGAAATATAACAGGCAATTTAGTAATAGTTCTTGGTTTTGAATTTAACAGTGTAATGTTATTGTTATTAGCCTTATCCTTCTTGGGACTAACAATATTGTCATATGTAAAGAGAGCACCTATCCTATTAGGTTTCTCAATGAGTGTATTATTTGTAGTTGCTACATATTTGTCATTAATGGTAAGCATCCGATAAGGTGGCGCGATTCTGGAATAAGAATCGCTTTTCTTAATGAACTAACGGGTGCGTTAGCTGAAGATCAGAGCTGTCTTTAAGGCAGCTCTTTCGTGCGCCCGGCATGGGTGCAATCTATAGGGTGAAAGTCCCGAACCATGAAGGCAGTAGTAGTGGTTAGCTTAATGCAAGGGTGTCCACGGTGACGTGGAATCTGAAGGAAGCAAGCGGCAAACCTCCGGTCTGAGGAACACGAACTTCATATAAGGCTAGGTATCATTGGATGAGTTTGCGAAACAAAACAAAGTCCTTACTGCCGAAGGTGGTACAGAGTAAATGAAGCAGATAGATGGAGGGAAAGATTGCACTCTTACCCGGGGAGGTCTGATGACAGCCAAGTACACTTGGTAACCTGTCCAGTGATGAACAGCTGAATCATCAGAAGTCAGCAGAGGTCATAGTACTTGTCTACTCGAGAAGATAAGGAAGGACCGAACAGATTAAGGAGGATGAATACTAGGCGTTCGTTATCTGCAAAGAAGCAAACAATTCCTAACGGAACTTATTTGAAGGAAGAAGTGGTGAATACACGGGGAACTTCAAAAGGGTGGAGCAGATAAAGGCACAAATAGACCATTTATCCACGTAGAAAGGATATCAACGATGTTAATGGAACAGATACTAGAGAGGGAAAACTTAATACAGGCATTGAAGCGTGTAGAAAGAAATAAGGGAAGCCATGGTGTAGATGGAATGCCGGTTCAAAACCTGAGACCGCACCTCGTAACCGAATGGTACAACATGAAAACTGCCCTTTTACAGGGTACCTATCAACCGCAGCCCGTCCGTCGTATCGAAATCCCGAAACCAAACGGCGGAGTTCGGCTATTGGGTATTCCAACCGTTCTAGACCGTTTCATTCAACAAGCCATTGCCCAAATATTGACCAAGATATATGACTCAACCTTTTCGGAGAATAGCTATGGATTTCGCTCTAACAAACAAGGGCACCAGGCGGTTCGAAAGGCAAAGTCCTATATAACCGAAGGTTATACATGGGTAGTGGATATGGACTTGGAGAAGTTCTTCGATAAAGTGAATCATGACAAGCTCATGGGAATGTTAGAGCGGAAAATTGAAGATAAACGAGTTCTCAAACTGATTCGTAAATTCCTTCAAGCAGGCATTATGATAGGCGGACTTTTTCATAAAAGTGAGGAGGGAACTCCGCAAGGAGGTCCGTTAAGTCCTTTATTATCTAATATCATGTTAGACGAGTTAGATAAAGAACTAGAGAAACGCAATCTTCGATTCGTAAGGTATGCGGATGACAGTACTATCTTTGTGAAGACACGAAAAGCCGCCAAACGTGCAATGGGAAATATCTCAAGCTTCATTGAAAATAAACTGAAGCTAAAGGTCAACTACGAAGTCGAAGTATGATCGCCCTTGGAACAAAACGTTTCTCGGTTTTAGTTTCACGAAGTCAAAGAAGAACCCGAAGGTTCTACTGGCTAAACAAACGGTGAAGAGAGTAAAGAAACGAATCAGGGAAATGACCTCGAGAAAATTACCGATACCCATGAAACTCCGAATAAATAAGTTAAAGCAATACCTTAGAGGTTGGATGGGGTATTTCGCCCTCATTGATACTCCGAACGTATTGAAGAATTTAGATTCATGGATTCGAAGAAGACTCAGGATGTGTCTATGGAAGCAATGGAAATTGCCAAGAACGAGGGTGAGGAAACTCAAAGGATTAGGCGTCCCATTTGGAAAAGCATATGAATGGGGAAATAGCAGAAAGGGTTATTGGCGCATAGCGCATAGTCCTATTCTAGACAAAACCCTTAATAATGTTTATTGGCTCCATCATGGGTTAGTAAATCTATATGAACGATATACAAAACTACGTCAGACTTAAACTGAACCGCCGTATACCGAACGGTATGTACGGTGGTGTGAGAGGTCGGAGGCTAGGCGCCTCCTCCTACTCGATTTTATGCAACTATCGGGGCAGGTTAGTTCAACAATAACTTTGAGGAAAATTGGATATCTATGTTAAATTTAGAATAATATATTTAATTAAACATAGGAAATCGAGGAATAAAAATGGGGCTTAAAGCGAATATTTCTGAAAATCGAACTTATACGAAAGGTGTAATTGCGTTATTATTATCAGCTTTATTAACTGCAATAAGCCAAGTATTTTACGCAAGTCGTGTACAAAATTTGAATCCATTTATATTTACGGGTATCAGTTTCTTTTTGACTGCTTGTTATTTTTCCTTTTTTGCGAGAAATCAAAAGGTAGAATATAAATGGAAATCAACATGGCAATCGCTACTAAAGTTAAATTTAGCCTCTGTACTAGCATTTATGGGGTTTTACTTCGCATTGAAATTCATTGAACCAGCAATCGTTAGTTCACTTGAGATGGGCTTAGGACCATTATTTGTGATTTTCCTTACATTAACACAGCGACAGTTTGTCAGTAAATTACAGTGGGGAATTGCACTGGGTACTTTATTAGCTTGCTTTTTATTAATCGTTTCTATCTTTAACGGTAATTCAGGTGTTCAAATGAATCAAAATACAAATACTATTTTAGGTGTAATAGCGAGTGTTTTTTGTGGTTTAGGAGCTGTACTTTGTACGAACTATTCAAAACAATTAAGTTCGGTCGGGTGGACAAGTTCGATGATTTTAACACACCGTTTTTATGGTATCGTACTTTTATCATTTATTTTTACTTATGATATTTTATTTGACTATTTTTTTCATAATGTATTGTGGATTTTCCTTGTAACAATTGCCGGTGTCTTAATTCCAATGTATTTATTACAGAAAGGTATTCAATATTGTGAGACGTTCTTAGTGATGATGTCGCTCTGCTTCGTACCTGTGTTTACATTTTTCTTTCAACTATTTGACCCAAGATTATCTTGGTCAACAACGACTTTAATCGGCGTTATTTTACTATTTGTATTAGGTCTTTTTAGTATTTATGGAGAGAAAAAGTAAGTTAACAATTATAGATTCTTTTAAAACCGAATTTTTCCGTGTAATGAGCGATTTTAAAAGTAAGACTCTATTATTACTAATTGTTCCGCAATCGGGAGGATTCATCAATAAGAATCGCTTTTCTTAAAGAACTAACGGGTGCGTTAGTTCACTAAAAGAAAAAAGGAGAGTACATATTATACATGGCTAATATGTACTCCCCTTTATTTATTAAGGTTTTTTATAATTAGGTCTAGATAATTTTGAAAAACTAACAAACATTAAAGGACCGTCAATGGACCTGTTTTTTGTACGAAAGAAGGATGGCCACCAAGTTTCGACGAATATATCAATATACTTTTTGGAGGTGTTGGATATGGGGATTTGTTGTGGAGAGTGTCACGTTGAATTAAAGAGTGATGATTATGTCACATTGGATGAATTTAGCACGCTGAGGCACACATATTGTGGTTATGATCTTATTGCCGAGCTGATCAAAGACATTGGGACTTATCGAAATATCAAAACAAAGTATTGGTTTTCCCGTGAGCGTACTAAATGAAAATCGGTAAAATCTTGGAGTTAATTAAAACTGATACACCAGCGAATATTGCCAAAAGGGCTGATGTTCATCTTTCAGAAAAATTACTAAGAAAAGCATTGAATAAAGCTGGTTATGAGTATAGAAATTCAGGTGAAAAAGGCTGGTATTTCGTTGGTGAAGGTGACGAGGAAACGGTACAAGAGCAGCTTATTTATGACTTTGCAACAGCAGGAAAAGCAAAGGCGAACATTTCAACTAATGTGAATAAAGAACCTATTAACGATACCAACCAACGTTCTAACGTTGGCATAAAACGTGGTAAAGAACAGGTCAAACAAGCGAACGAACAATCAGCACCAACCATAGAACGAACCAACGTTATAAGAAAACGTTCTTCATTCGATATGGATGTTGAACTTATGAAGGAACTAAAAATACAAGCAATCATTCATGATAGGACGGTTTATGAACTAGTTGAAAGTGCCGTAAGGCACTATTTAGCTGAATTAAAGGGAAAATGATGTGGCTTTGAAATAAAGTCACGATGTTTATAATAAAGTTGCACCGTTTGACCCCTTTGGAAAATATCCTCTAAAGGGTGTTTTTATGTCCAAAAGATAAAGTACATCTGAAATTTAAAAATGGATCAAGGGAATTCTTGAGTGGTAATAGAGTTGTTCCGTTAAAGGGCGCGATTCTTTAATAAGAATTACTTTTCTTATAGAACTAACGGGTGCTTTAGTTCAATAACAGGGGTTGCTTCGGCAGCCTTTTTGTTATGGCACTAACGGGGCAGTTTAGTTGAAGAAGAATAAAAAAATGATAAACAGTGAAGATGGGGTAATATGGAGTATTAATGTATAATTTGATTGAAATTAGAACGGGTGAGGATTTTGAAAAAATCACATTTCCTTAATATCCTAGCAGGACTGATAATCATTGGAATACAGGTTTATCATATCGTGAATGGGGGAGTTCCTTTATTCCCTGTTATTATGATAGGGTTATTTGTAGTTTCATATGTTATGGAAAGAAAGGGTGTCAGCTCCTTTACTGGCGGGACTAACCATCTTATAGTTATTGTTCTCCTTATGGACTATGCTTCCGCGATTGTCATTTGGACCTTAAAACAAAGAAAAACCCGGTTTGTGAAGAATTGTACTTAAAGTAAAGGGTGCAAGAGTTGAAGAAGTGGTTACGGCGGCAACCCTTTTATGCTATTGGGAGGAAAAATATATGGATTTAGATATTGTAAAAGCCAATTTAAAGGATAAATATTATGAATATAGAGAAAAAGGATATGATTGTAAAGAAGCATATAATAAAATCTTAACCAGTATAAATCATTGGATTAATGAATTGTCCATTTCATTAATAAGAAAGGAAAATTCTATGACTTTAGATCAAATAAAAAAACTTTCATCTATAGTTTATGAGAATGTCGGTGAATGGGTAGGAGCTCCAAAAGTTATTTATAGCGACACTTTACCAGCAGTTGTTTATGATTATCCTAAGGAAAATGGCAATAATCCATTAAACATTGAATGTAATGATAAATATTTTATTAGTGCAAATGGCTTCTCTTATTCATATTCACAATATCTTACGGACTCTGAACTTGTTAGGGATAAAGAGGTACATAGGAAAATTCCAATGGGCTATAAAGCTATATCTTTGTATGAGAAAAGGGTATTCATTAAGAATGGACAGATTATAAAAAGCTTTGAGGAAATTCCAGAACAACCCGAAGGAGACCACTATACAATCATTACAACATCGGAATATCTTGGTCAACGTGGTTATCGAAACTCCCCAGATTTAAGTTTAGTTGATAAAACGGATTATTTAAAAATAAAACAGTTGGCCATTTCCTTGTCAAAAAAGGATAAAAAAGGAATTTATCTTGTTTGCAAAAATAACGACAACATTTATTGGCATTAAACTTATTTTTCTTATTCCACTAACAGGTGTTAGCTGAAGATCGAAGCTGTCTTTAAGGCAGCTTTTCTTTATGAAACTATCGGGGAAGTTTAGTTGAAAACGGGGGGATTCTATTACTAAACAACTTCTTTATATGTAAAATGGTAATTTCATATTTATAATTGGAGTAAATAAAAATTCATTTTCTATTTTTATAAAATCTCGGGGGTTAGTAATGGATAAAAAAATAACTACATTGGAGAGACAAGTTTATAGAAGGGCAACAGAGTGGTTAATAAAAGATTACCAAGCAATCAAATTGATGGATTCGGAATCAGTTTATACTTTTGAAAATAACACAAACTTTATCCAAGGCTTTGTATTTAGATGCTTAAAGTCTTCTGCAAATGAAATTTTCGAAATTGACTTAAATTGGAATAGCATAGGAGTTCATAAATATATCTCACCCTCTGCACTAGAAAAATATTTAATAAAAGAGAAAAATTCATATATAAAAGAACACGTAGTATGTAAAAATATTTATTTCAAAGAAATAATAAAAGAACTGAAAAAAGATTCTCCTGATGAAGAAAAAATCTTCAATATTCTTTTAAAGTATTATTTTACAGCCCTTATTACAAAAGAAGAGGATAAACAATTAGATGAAAGGGGATTAAGAAGAGTTATGCTTGTTGATAAAGAGTGGGACGGCGAAAGTTTATTTGTCAGATATGAAGGTACTGGTATTACCCTAATCGATAATCCTAATTATCTCTTTAAATAGGGATACTTTATTCGGAAAATTAACTTGTAAGGTAAGGGGTAAAAGATAAAGAAATATATTTCGTTAAACTTAATTTTGTTTATTGTATTTTTGGCAGGAACCATACTTACGATATTTATAATATATAAGGATATTGATACTTCGCTATCTCTTAAATTTATTATAGGATATGTAATTTATCTTCTTCTATATGGTTTGTTCTCCCTCTTTTTAGTTATTGCGAATACAAGGAAGTTAAATTGGATTCAAATAAGAAAAAGGTTTTTTACGTTTATTATTTGGTTTATTTCTTTAAGTTCTTTGAACTATCTTCTTTCTTATTTTTTTAGACGTTCGGAAATGGATGTTTGGGATTTAGGTATTCCTTTGGGTGTATCATTCGGATTGGCATTTTCTGATTTAATGTCTTGGAAAAAGAAAGAATAAAGCATTGAAGTTTTACTAAGGATTAATGCCTTTTTTCTCTTTCACTAACGGGTGCTATAGTTGAAGTTCGGAGCTGTCTTTAAGGTGGCTTTTTCTTTATGCAACTATCGGGGCAGGTTAGTTGAGCAACCTCTGCATGATTTCTACGTATAAACCATATCCTTCTTATAAAGAGGAGGTATATTTAGTGAGGGAGTTTCGTACAAGATTAAAATATAAAAAAATTGTTAATGTTTTATTCTTGTTTTATATTTTTATGTTAGCAATAGTTAGTTTTTGGGGTATTAGTATATTCCAAACAAGACTTAATGGGAATATTGGAGATGTTTCACATAATATTGTACCGTTTCATACAATTGAAACTTACTTCTTCAATTTTCAACACTATAACTTCGATACTTGGTTTTATAATACATTTGGCACTATATTAGTATTTATACCATTAGGAATTTTACTTCCACTTGTTTTCGTTAATTTAAGAAATTTGACATTGATAGTATTATTATCATTGGTGGTTAGTCTTATTATTGAAACTATACAATATGTTACTTTACTAGGTGTGTTTGATGTTTATGATATATTGTTAAATACTTTTGGTAGTATTTTAGGCTTCATAATTTTCACTTTAATTATAAAAAAAAGTAAACGTTAATCAACTAACAGGTGCGATACTTCAATAACGAAGTGTCGCTTTTTACTTATAGAGCTAAAGGGGCAGGTTAGTTCATTAAGGGTTATGGAATGGTTTGTTATTAGTAAATTTATTTCCCCGAATTAATTCAACGCGATATACACTTATATATAACTAATACCAAAATATTCTAAATTAATATTCTTTTTATTTTGGCTTTGTTAAGTAGTATTGTTGTTTTTCAGGTATAAAATATGGGAACGTCCGATTTGGACGTTCCCGTTCTTATTCCATTAAAGCCCCCTATAATGGAATAACTGTAAAGCTAATGAAGCTTTTTTAAAAACTGCGTTTCCCTGCCCAAGCTCCTTGCATTTTACTTAGGAATACAATTTGCCCAATATGATATGCGTCTGAGAATTTTGAGGATATTATTGAGGATTGGAAAGAAGAACAAGTTATAGAGAGTTTGAAAACATTTGAAATCCTAGAGGATTTTATAGAGGGTTTAGAATATCAAAAAGGTTTTTACTATCCTTCTAAATCTAATGTAAGTCTTTGGGTAGAAATACAAACTTCAAACAAGCAAAACGAATCTTTTAGACTATCATCTTAATTAAGCACGCTTAAAATTTAATCAAAATTAAAGATAATTTATACAATTGGAGAAAAAACACATGGATATGGCTTTGCTGAACTGTCCAAGCAGGGCTTACTTAGTAGATAACACTACGGATGACTTGGATAAACTTATCAAAGGTCTTTGTAGTGTTTATGCGGTTTGCTCTGGACCAATCACCGTTTTGGAAAAAGGCTTTGCGTAAGGCGGTGCTAAGTTCTAACTGGACTCCGGCACCTGAAGAGCATCTATTCACGATATTGGTTGGTTCGATTCCTTGATATCCTGTCGTGGAGTTGGCGATAACGGTGTTAAAACCTGCTCTGGTAAATTTTGTTTTTAAGATATCACGCCATTCTGTATCTAAACCGCCTAATAGAATGGTTTGGTTATCTGGGTCATAGTATCCGTGAAGGGAGATTGCTCGCGCTTTAGATGTGATCAGTTGCACGGCTTGAGGCTCATCGAAGTTGGCACTGGTAATATGAAGGGTGTCATTGTTGCTAGATTTTAAACCTTCGAACAGGTATAGATTAGCAATGTCTTTTGCGGACGCAATTACCGCTTCTGATGTGCCAACCTCAATACCTCCACCATGTGGTGTAAACACCGTAATATCACTAGTCGGATGTTCTTGTACAGTAATAGAATAGTCTATACCGTATGTTTCATTAGCTTGTAGCTCTGCAAAATTTGCGTATAAATCTGCCATTAAAAAAACCTCCTTGTAATTATATGATATTCGCCAAAGATAGGAAGGTTCTTAATAGTAGGACCATCCTAAATTCTATTAAAATAACGTTGAATGTAATTGCTAGATTACTAATTCAACGCTATGAGTAAAGAAACTCAACATTTATTTTCAAATAAAAAAGACACCCTCTCAAGAAGGTGTCCATCCCCAAATTATTGAACTAACAGGTGCGTTAGCGCCATAAGAAGGCCGCCAATTGGAAAAACTTTTGGCTATTGGTTTTACAAGGTCACGAAGGATATTGCCATGCTGCAACGGATTCTGCATCATTCCCATACTTCGTGATTGGGTCATTTTCCTAATTAGAGCATACGATGATATAACCCACATAAGTTCCTCCTTAAAAATAAATAAGGAGATGTTTCTATGTCACACGATTTTGGATTTGGTGGAGGTTTCGCCTTTATAGTCGTTTTGTTTATACTCTTAATCATTGTTGGTAGTTGTTTTTAAGGCGAATGTGTGCCCTTGATTACGAAAATGGCGACTTCTGCTAAAAATAGTATGAAAAAAACCGACCAATAAAGGTCGGTTTCTTCAAATTAAAATACGTTCGTAAAGGTACACTTTTACGAACTTTTTTTGATTGTTACTTCTTTAAAATAAACTCTGTTAAACAATGCTGTTGATTTTTCTTCTTCTACTAACGCGGCAGGTTAGTGGAGGAAGGATTCCTACAATTTTTAACGAATTATCTATAATAATAAACTAAAATAAGTTATCAAGAGTGGTGAAATAAATGGGGAAGCAAATTAATTCTTATACGGACGACGAAATAGAAAAATGTATAATCACCAGGCTTCGAACCGCAGGTTGTGTTTTCGCAGAAGATGAGACCCAGTTGCTTATCTCAGAAGCAAGAACGCCAGACTCCCTCGCCGTCATGGTGGATCGACGTGTAGTAGGTTTTCCCCTCGAACACATAATTGGTTGGGCGGATTTCTGCGGTATTCGTATAGCTGTGGAACCAGGAGTCTTCGTACCCCGTCGCCGCACCGAGTTTCTCGTCCACCAGGCAGCTGCCCTCGCCATGCCAGGAGCCATCGTCGTTGATCTGTGCTGCGGCACGGGCGCGGTGGGCACCGCGCTGACCGTAGGTCTGGGATGGATAGAGTTGTATGCAATTGACATCGACCAAGCTTCTGTGCAGTGTGCACGCCGCAACGTTACTTCCGTCGGTGGTAACGTGTACGAAGGGGACCTCTATCAGCCACTGCCAACAAAACTGCGTGGCCGCGTCGACATCTTAGTCGCAAACGCACCTTACGTACCTACCGAGGCAATCAAGCTGTTACCCCAAGAAGCACGAAAACATGAGGCACGGGTGGCGCTCGACGGGGGCACAGACGGGCTGGACGTCCAGCGACGGGTCGCTTCTGAGGCGCCACTCTGGCTAGCACCCGGCGGTCATTTACTGGTCGAGACTAGCCAGCAACAGACAAAGCAGACCGTTGAAATCTTTGCTCGAAACGGGCTAACTCCACAGGTGGCAAATTGCGATGAACTGGACGCTACTGTCGTAATTGGAACCAGGCCCGCCCTCTAGAGTGAATAAAGGCAGCTAGCCCTTACCGCAAATGAGAGTGATGATTGCTTGGCACTGTGCCTCTAGAAAAAATTCCTTTGTGCAACTAACAGGTGCGTTAGCTGAAGATCGGTGCTATTGGTAATTATATATGCTTACGATGCTGTTTAAGGAGTGAGATAAAATATTAAATTTACCAAAATTTTCAGAAGTAAAGATATTAAAACTATCTGTTCATGCATTGTTAATAGGTATTTTATTAACTTTAGTTAGTTTAATTGTTAATGATGTTATTTCAATTGTTTTTCATGAAAGAATTACATTGAATTTATTTTTTATTAATTTAATTATGGTTTTGTGGGTTTTGTGGGCAATGCAAAATACAAAATATCAAAAACAATGAACTTAAGTTTAGTAAATAAAGTGTTTTTTATTCAGCTAACGGGTGCGTTAGCTGAAGATCGGAGCTGTCTTTAAGGCAGCTTTTTTTGTATGGAACTAACGGGGCAGAATAGTTGAATAACTGTTTTGATTTATCCAAATAGGGTACACTCTATTTGGATCATGTAAATGAATATACTTGAGTTACATGATCCTAATTTTTAAAAATTAGGCGTGTGCGATATAGGGTCTTTGGTTTCTTTTTTTGAATAAAACTTCAAATTGATAGCCTATACTATATATGAAAAAGAACAAAAACCATGGAATGTTTGCTTCAACCACTTCTTATAGATATTGAAAGGAGCATTATCTTGAAATTGAAAGCAGCTAAGCAAACGATCGTGGTGGACAAGAAAGTATGACAAACTGATTCGACGCTAATCGAATATGATTGTCAGTGTTCTGAAGATATCTTCGTGTGGCACCGTATTTTAGGTAATTCTTGGAATCAAATCAAAGACACACAAGTATTTGGTACGTTAAACCCAAAGCGCAGTGGAACGTTTGAATCGCCGCAACTCACTCCGGGACAGATTTACGAGGTGCGTATTTACGATCACCGGACATCACCTGGTCGACCCGGTGGAGAAACAAGATTTAAAGCAAAGTTACATGTATTTTGTCTACTAAAGGATACTGAATCCAAGTTTGATTTTGTAGACGAACTAATTAAAGTAGGTGGTACCTATCGAGAACATATTTTGGTCGCAAAACAAAATACTTTCTATTCCATTGTGGTCAGTAAAGATTCGCCCATCCCTAATCCGAACCCCGACCCTGACATTTTTAAAGGTTTTCCGAATTTTCCTGAGCAGTGGGCCACAGATGATATACTCCGTACCATTCATCATGTCACGGTGATGCCACTGGATGCGGGTAACACATATAACTACTTGATACGTCTAAGTGATGACAAGGGTAACTGGCAAGTCATTAATGGACAGTTTATAACCAAACAACGAAAAGTGACCATCGACTATGAAACGTTGTATATCAATGACGATGGTGATAATCTAAACACCGGTGAAGCATATTTTTTATTCAGAATTTTTAAGGGGGAGAAAACAGAAGTAGATAAGCTTATGATAGGTAATAAACGTACTCTTAGAACTGTCGACGACACGGCACCCCCTTGGAATCTTCATAATCTTAACCACCCTACTGTTATATTGGGACCGGAGAGCGTTAATGATGACAACAGAGTGGTTTGGATTCATTTGATGGGAGTCGAAGATGATAGCCCATTTCAAGTTGATGAAGTTGCTGCGAGCATCGGTCCAGCCATTTATTTCCCTTTTGGTCCGTCAGAGGAGGTATATGATCAACCAATCATGGTTCCTGCAACGACATATATGGGTACCTTTAATTTTTCCGTGGAGATTACACACTCAATCGAATATATTTAATCAGGTATACAAAGAAATTTGGGGGAATGACAATGAATGAGGTGTTCTTGGAACGAACACCTTTTTTACATGTTCCAGAAATCATCATAATCAACGTTTTTTCCAAGATTTGATAGCATAAAAGTAACTCGATATGTATTGTGTTACATTCTCTGTGGTGTAGCACTGATTTTGTGCTGCATGGATGGCTAACGGGTGGCGTTAGTTAAGAAAAATAAGCTAATTTGCATCCGTGTTTCTATTTTCGTTATTCCATTATAGGGCGCTTTTCTGGAGTAACGAAAAAAGTCCAATTTCTCAATTTAAATACTGAGAAATTGGGCTTTTTAATATTGTAATTTTCTTAACGTTGTAAATCCGCATTTTCCTGACGGTACCCCTTTAGAATTGCTTCTAAGGCTCGTTTCGTGAGAAAAGTCCGCCTCTTCAGCACGCATTGCGAAAACTGAAGAGCCAGACTTATCATAAGTTGAAATTATTTCACTTCTACCCAGCCGTTTTTAATAGCTAGAACAACAGCTTGTGTACGGTCGTTTACATTCATTTTTTGAAGAATGTTACTCACATGGTTTTTTACTGTTTTTTCACTGATGTATAAAGTTTCGCCGACGGCACGGTTGCTTTTTCCGTCTGCTAAAAGTTGAAGAACTTCACACTCGCGTCGAGTCAAAAGGTGAAGTGGTCTTCTGATCTCTACAGCATGCACTGAATCACGATCAGCACCCACTTCAACAGCTAAACGGCGATATTCTTTGACTAGATTATGTGTCACCTTCGGATGAAGATATGTGCCACCTTCTACGACTACACGAACAGCATCAATTAACGCATCTGCGTCCATTTCTTTCAACAGATAACCTTGTGCTCCTGTTTTCAATGCATGCTGTACATAGTTTTCATCATCATGAATCGATAAAATGATGACTTTCGTTTCAGGGTAACGGTTTACAAGCATTTTAGTCGCTTCGACACCATTCATATTCGGCATGTTGATATCCATGATAACAACATCTGGTTTGTGTGTTTCAACAAGATCCATAGCCTCGCTTCCGTCATCGCCTTCGGCAACAACATCAAAGGATGATTCAAAATCTAATATACGCTTAACGCCTTCACGGAAAAGCTGATGGTCATCGATAATGATGATACTAGTCTTCAACGGCTTCTTCCTCCTAATTTATATAAATGCCTATTCTCTAAAATCTATAAATGATAGGGAATTTTCTTTTCAGCAGCATTTACAGAAAGAATAGCATATTTTTTCGTTTTGGGGATAATCCTTTTTCTTAGCTTGATGGCGATGTGGTAGGACCCCTCTTAGCTTGATGGCGATGGGGTAGGACCCTTATTAAGCAAACGGGCCATTTAGTTGAAGATCTTATCAGATAAGTAATAATATTTAAAGGAATAATTCATTCTGATAAAGAATATTAAAAAATGTGATGATAAGGAGGCGATTGTATGGCAAATCATGTAGAAAATCTATATAACTATCATGTATGGGCAAATCAACGGATTATTGATCATCTTAAGACACTTTCTCCTGAGAAATATCAAAAGGAAATGAAAAGTGTCTTTTCTTCTGTTTCAAAGGTTTTATCTCATCTATATTTGGTGGAATATGGATGGCTTAATACCCTCGAGGGTCAGAGTATGAATGAAGCAATGCAATCTTCATTTCAAATTCAAGAAAAGATTGAGAAACTGCCCATTGAAGACTTAGAAACGGAATTTCACACTTTAACATCTCGGTTTCAATCCTTTTTGAACAGACAGGAAGATATGGAAAAGAGAATAATGTTGGATAATCCATGGGCAGGATTAAGAGAAACAAGTATATCTGAAATGGTCTTACACGTTGTGAATCATGGAACCTATCATAGAGGGAATATTTCAGCTATGTTACATCAGTTGGGTGATTCTTCAGTTATGACTGATTATGCTTTTTATTGGTATTCTGAAAATGTTATTGATTATAAATAGGCAAGAGAAGAGTAATTCATTTTTTCTTCAAAAAGGTGACGTTTGTTGAGGATCGAGAGATGTTTACACAGATCTTTCTTTGAGCTACCATGAAAATAAGTTTCTTCAAGATTTGAAAAATGACAATATTTAAGAAGACCCTGTTCAATCGTTAAATAAAAGAGGAGGGCGTTAATAAATAAGTTCTATCATTGGTTGACTGGATTAAGGTCTGTATCAATATTGACACTTCCTAACCATTTTCATTCTCTGTGGTGTAGCATTGATTTTGAGCTGCATGGATGGCTAACGGATAACTTTAATCAAACAATTGTTGATCCAAAGTAATCTCACTCTTCTACGATATTTAACATTACCAGCAAGAATAAGTTAATTGCTTCCACAATAACGGCTAATATGAGCTTCTTGTTTATTCAAGAAAAGGGCGCGTTTATTTAGGAACGCGCATTTTTCGTGTCTAGGGCCAGATAATGAAATAAAGCTTATTGAGCTGACTAGCAGGATAATAAAATACTTTTGGATAAATATGGTTTATTAAAGTATTACTAAAAAGGAAGGTTGATTCCACATGATACGAACGGAGAGTAAAAAACAGGAAATTTTAAAAGCTTACCAGTTCAGACATGCTTGCAAGGCATTTGATGTCAACAAAAAGATTTCGGATGAAGATTTTCACTTTATTTTGGAGACAGGAAGATTGTCTCCAAGTTCATACGGATTTGAGCCTTGGAAGTTTGTCGTGATCCAGAATGAAGCGCTTCGCGAAAAATTAAAATCTGTATCCGGCGGTGCCCAGGGACAACTGCCCACTGCCAGCCATTTTGTAGTTATATTGGCCAGAAGGGAAAAAGGTTTAAAGCACGACTCGGCATACGTAATCAAAATGATGAAAGACATTCATGATATGCCTGAAGAGGTTATGAAAGGTCTTTCCGGTTCCTACAAATCGTTCGTCGAAACAAAACTCGAAAATAATGACCGTCTTATTTTTGAATGGGCAAGCAAACAAACATATATAGCATTAGGAAACATGATGACAGCTGCGGCTCAAATCGGTATTGATTCCTGTCCGATGGAAGGTTTTGATAAAAAGCAGGTGAACGCTATTTTGCAAAATGAGGGTATCATTGACGGCAACGATTTCGGTGTAGCCTGTATGGTCGCTTTCGGATATCGGAAAGAGGATCCCAAACGTCCAAAAACAAGACAAAATCTCGATGAAATTGTTGAGTGGCAATAAAACTGAAGGTGATGTTTCTCAACATCAGGGACATGTTCACAAAGGCATGTCTCCTTTAATGTCATTTTGGGATAAGTCCGAGATAAGTCCAAAAATGGCCATATAAATGAAAAACTTGGAACGGAGAGCGAAAATATCCTACGTATTTTAAAGATACGCATTTAAATCGTGTTTAATAAATTGTTCCATTAAAGGGCGCTTTAATGAAGTAACTAAAGCCTAATTTCTCGGTGTTAAAAACGAAAAATTAGGCTTTTTTTTATATATTTAGATGATTTCCTTACCGTTGTAAACCCGTATTTTCCTGATATTACTCTCTTAACGTAGGGAAAACCGGCTTTTTTCATTCCAAAATTCTCTTAGCGTATGTTTTCCGCGTTTTGTTGGTAGGACCCCGTATAATACATTTGTTATCACCCATGGTAGTTTGCGTATAAAATGTATGGCGAATCAATGTGAAAATATGGTTATTCTGAATAAACAGCAGAGTGTTTTAGATAGCTTATCAACTCCTTAAATTCCTTTTCTACGGTCAGTCAGACATTTATCGTTGACAAGGTCATGTGTAGCAAATATACCAAGAAAAGAGGAAAATGATATGAGAAAGAAGAAACATTACCGTGAATCCTTAAGCTGGAGTGGATCAATAGGAATGTTAGCTCTGCTTATGCGGAGCTTTTCTTAATTAGAGTAAATATAGTTGAGGGTGTGTAAAAACATATGTTAAGTGGAAGGGAAGTCCAAGAACAATTTAAAAAAGAAGTTGCTGATTTTCTGGCAGACCTTGAACATGAAAATGAATTACAAGCAATATTGCGTGGTCATCTTTATATTGAAAATGAACTAGTTAAATTATTGAAAGGTGTTTTGGTCGAGCCTACATACGTTTTAAGTAATAACTTTGGTTTTATGAATAAACTTAGTTTGGCTGTAGGGTTAGGTTTGATTACTAAAGATGCTTTTGACGTTTATAGAAGGTTTAATACGATTAGGAATAACTATGCTCACAAATTGTCTTATAAAGTTACAGAAGCTGATTTAAATTCGATTAAACAATTGATTCGAGGGGAAATAGAGCGAGATTTTAACTTATGGATATTTGAACAAAGTAGCATTTATGCAAATGAAAAAGATGTACTAATACAATTAAGGATAGTTATAGCTTTTCTTTGGTCTTATATAGGGATATTAGTTTATGAAAAGGAAATGAAAAAACATCGTACTTATCTTATAGGGATATTTAAAGAATTGAATCTTTTGGTAGCCGAGTGTAAAAAGGAAGGTAATATGAGTCAAGAAGTTAAAAGCAGAGGTTTAGAGTTACTTAAAATATTTGATGGAATTTATTCATCTGATTATGATCAACTTATACCAGAATTGGGTGTTATAAAAGAGTTTTTTAATCGATAAAAGAACCTCTATCTGAAAGAGAAGTTCCAGAAAGCAATTTATAGATTAAAAGGGTTGGCCGGGGGGCCACGGGTTCCGTTTTGCTGGTCAATCGGCTGGACGTCAGCTGCTTATTTATTGGATATTCCGGACGTCTACTGGTTAATTAGTTGGTAAATTCCCCCTTGTTTTGGGGTGTGAAGGCGTGGGCGGTCTTATTGGTGTATCTGTATAAAGATTAAAAAGAAACGCCAGGCGCGGAAGCACAGGCGGTTTGTCGGGTACGATTGGCAGAGCAAGCCGGATATCTTAATCCTCGTTTTGGGTATGTTCGGCTTGGCGATAGACACAAACCCGACAAAATTCGTAAGGCAAGGGTAAAGGGTGGAGATTTTTTGAGTGATTTTCTCTAAAAAATACTACCCGGCCCTTTCCTGGAGAATAGCCATTACGTTTTGTCACTTTAACCGGGGTTTTTATGCACGTGTTGTAGTTGGGTAGTATTTTTTTCTTTTAAGGGGGATTATATGAGTTTAGGAAAATATTGCTTGTATTGTCAAAGAAGATTGCCACAGATTGAATGGTTAAAACCTCTTTATAGTTGGACCAATGGTGAGCTCGAAGGATATTTTTGTGAACAGCATTATTATCAGGTAAAAGCTTTCAATGACCGTCAAAAGAAAGCATATGAAGATTACAATAAAACAAGGGGGAATAAGGATGGTGGAATTAATTAATTATTTTAAAAATGATTTTTTGAAGGATATTGGAGGGCTTGCCTTATTGGTCACGGTTTTAGTCTACCTATCTCGATTAATGGCACAACAAGTTTTTAAAAAAAATATGGAAGACTATAAAAAAGGAATATCCAAAGAGATGGCGGACTATCAAAAAGAAATAACCAAAGAAACGGCAGACCATCAAAAAGAAATATCCAGAGATCTAGAAAATCTAAAATACCAACAACAAAAAAACTTTAAAGACTTTGAGTTATTTACTTCAAAAAAACACGAAAAGTATCCGGAAATGTATTTTCATTTAGAAACTGCCTATAGTTATATTTTTGATCTACAGCAAAAAATTGAAACTGGTCGGTCTTATCCGTTTGAAAAACTAAACGAAGAAGATTTAAATTTATATATTGATAATGATTTAAAGCTGATGAGTTCCGACAAACAAAGGATTTTAGAAAAATGGAGAGACAATAAACCAGCTGCAATCGATGAAATTAGGAAGATTGATAAAAATGCACAATACGAAATAGCATTCGAAAAATGGACCGAGGCAAGTAATTACTATATTTGTAATCAACTTTATTTCACGGATGTTGTTAGTAATGCATGTAATGTCATGCGTAATAACCTACATGAATATTTCAAACTTTTAGGGACTAACGATCTTAGAGGTACTGAAATGAACGAGTTAGATTCATATGCATCTAATCTTAACCAACAAATGTTTAAAGAAGATGTTCTTCCTAATAATCGCATTTCAGTAAGAACTGAAATGCAAAAGGAACTTAGAATAGGTAATACTTAACCTCGTTAGAATATATGATTCAAAAGAAAAACCCCGGTGACTAGGCGGGGGTTATGGTTTTATCTAGTGAGGTAATTATTGTATAATAAGGGTATGACTAACTATTCAGAGTTGGTCAGCCCCCTTTTTTTCTGACATATAAAAAGAGCTTAGGGCTTTCTTTCTCACTTTCCGAAAAGTCGAGAAAGGAAGCCTTTTTTTTCTGCTTTAATTGCTTCTATTTCCTCTTTAGCAGCAGCCACTTCTTTTAATTGTAGTATCGCTTTTAAAGTTCTTTACCCGGCCATCAATTTCAACGATAGCACTTTTTCTTAAAAGCAATCAATAATTCCTTGTACCATTTATTTCATCGTCTTTACAGTAGTTTTCTTACCTGTAGAAGTAAAAATAATGTTTCTTGATTTATCTCTACTATATGTTTTAGCTTTTACTGAATTTAATCGTTTACAACAGTAGAAGCAGGTGCCTGTATCCATTTTTTTTCACGCTGATTACAGCGTATTTAGTTTTTGCTTTATTAATAAAGGCTGAACTTGATGATGTATTTGCTCCATGATGGTATTGTAAAAGGTTCTGACGGATTCTCATTCATGGAACGACCATATTTACCTGTCTTTTATTTAATAGAATGGCTTCTTACTTTTTTTAATTAAAAAACTCTTACAAAAGTTACATAAGCTATAAAGTTTTTTGAAAATCACTTAAATTTAATATATTAAATAATAGGAGGTCATAATATGGAACCCGCAAAAAAATTGAAACCGCTTTCTTATATAGAAGAAAAAGGTGATAACCAAAGCTTTTTGTCAAAACTTAAAGAGTTGAAAGTAGGAGTTATTCCGCTACCTCTGTATATAGCCTTAACACTTGTTATTTATGGTGCATCAGTATATAATCAGCTTCCGCCTGATATGATTGGTGGTTTTGCCGTTATCATGGTTATGGGAATTTTACTTGGAGATATAGGATTGAAAATTCCTATAGTGAAAGATATTGGTGGCCCAGCGATTTTAGCGCTCTTAATACCGTCTATTATGGTATTTTATAATTTGGTTAATCCGGCTTCAATGGAAGCGGTAACAACTTTGATGAAAACATCTAACTTCCTTTACCTTTATATTTCTTGTTTAGTTGCAGGCAGTATTCTTGGTATGAACCGTCAAGTATTATTACAAGGATTTACACGTATGTTTGTTCCACTCGTCGTAGGAACGCTGGCTTCTGTCGTAGCGGGAGTTTTAGTAGGTTCATTGTTTGGATATGATATGAAACATACATTCTTCTATATTGTCGTACCCATTATTGGTGGAGGAATTGGAGAAGGAATCTTACCGCTTTCCCTGGCATACTCTCAAATTTTAGGTGCATCTGCTGAAACATTTGTATCCCAAATGATTCCGGCAGCTGTAATCGGAAATATCGTAGCGATTATTTGTGCCGGTTTAATGAAACGTTTAGGGGAGAAAAAACCGGAGCTTACTGGTAATGGTGTACTAGTGAAAACGAAAGGTGGCGACGGGATTACACAAGAAACAAATATTAATAAACCTGTCGATTTTTCACTAATGGGTGCCGGATTATTGATTGCCTGCGGTTTCTTCATCTTCGGTAGCCTAGCGCATAAATTTCTTGGCATTCCAGGTCCTGTACTAATGATTGTAGCTGCAACACTTGTCAAATGTTTGAAATTGATGCCTGCAAAAATGGAACAAGGCGCCTATCATTTATACAAATTTATTTCTACAAGTTTAACATGGCCACTCATGGTTGGATTAGGTATGCTCTACATCCCATTAGAAGATGTAGTCAAAATTATAACTCCTGCCTATGTTGTAGTTTGTTCTGTAGTTGTTATAACGATGGTAGGGACCGGGTATATTGTTGGGAAATTTATGAATATGTATCCAGTTGATTCAGCGATTGTAACAGGCTGTCACAGCGGTTTAGGAGGAACAGGCGATGTAGCCATTTTATCAGCCTCTAACCGTATGTCATTAATGCCGTTTGCGCAAGTTTCAACAAGACTTGGCGGTGCTGCCACTGTTATATTAGCAACACTCTTAATGAAATTATTAAGTTAAAAACTATATTAAAACTAGTGTAAACGGATGATAAACTAAGCTGTTTAAGTCAAATGCGCCGACATATCTAGTTAAAATAACTCTATTATTCACAAAAGGGAGAGATACTATGTCAACCTTACGTGATAAAGCATTAATGATGCATAAGGGGAATTAAGGAAAACTCGGTGTCCATTCTAAGGTTTAGGTACGTGATGCAAACGATTTATGTCTTGCTTATTCCCAGGTGTGGCCTTGCTTAGACATTCACGAGGACGAGAGCAAAGTATATGATTAAACCATAAAAGGGAATCCCATTGCTGTTGTCACAGACAGAAAAGCTGTAAACGGGTCTTAGAAATATCGGTCCGAAAGCTACCCTGCCAGTCATGGAAGGAAAGGCATTGTTATTTATAAATCATTTGCCGTTATGGATGCATTTCCTAATTGCTTAGGTACAATAGATCCGGATGAAATTGTAGAGGTTGTCAATTGTTAGAGTCAACTTGGTGGAGTGAATTTAGAAGACATCGCAGCACCTCAATTTTTTAAATTGAAGGCCGTTTACAAAAAACTTGCGATATTTCTATTTTTCATGATGACCAACGTGGTACGGCCATTGCACTGCTGCCGGGTAATAAATGCTCTAAAACTGTCGAACAAAAAAATAGAAGATATTCGTGTTGCCGTCAACGGTGCTGGTGCCGCAAGCGTGGCGATTATCAAGCTGTTCTTCATATGGGTGTAAAAGATGTTATTTTATGTGATACAAAAGGAATCATATATGAAGACCGTACAATCGGCATGAATACTTTCAAAGAAGAAATGACTCGCATTACAAATAAAGCACAAAAATATGTTAAATTATCAGATGCTCTTGTTGGAGCTGATATATCAGCTCCAGGTGTTTTTACGAAAGAAGTGGTGTGTTCTATGAGGATCCAATTATTTTTTCCATGGCCAATCCCGTTCCGGAGATTTTGCCTTCAGAGGCAAAAAACGCGGGAGTACTCGTAGTAGGAACCGGACGCTCTGATTTCCCAAATCAGGTAAATAACGTCTGCGCATTCCTTGGCATTTTCCGTGGTGCTTTAGACGTTCCTTCGAAAGTAATCCATTAGGAAATGAAACTTCTGCCGTTTATGCAATTGCTGGATTGATTTCAGATGAAGACCTTTACGCGGATTATGTGATTCCAGATCCGTTTGACCGCTCAATGGAAACCTGTTTTTTTATAAAATATGTCAATGCAGAAGAAATCAAATAGCGCCAATTAGCATTAGCAGACGAAAAACAATCTGTTTTTGTATAAATCTAGCTCGACTAAAAAGAAAACTCATCAAATGCTTTAATTGTGCAGTAAAGCCTATATCACCATGTTGTGAGCCGACATACAGTTTTTTTTAACTTGGACATTCGAATTCCATTAGTCTAAAAAGGATGTGAAGTTAGTATGTCCAGCAAAATTTGTTTAAATAGAAGTTGTTCAAATATCGATGTAAGCGTTCACTAATTTCTGATGTATAAAGTAAAAAGTCATTAATTCAAACCATAAAGCGGACCCTTCCCGTCATTTTTTATAACTAGCCAATTATTTTAAGTGTATTTTTTCATAAAAACCACTAGTAAGAAAGGAGAGAAGTAGATGTTCTTAAAAGAATTATCAAAAAATTGCTTAATGACCATTACCTATTATCAGAATGAATCGTTACAAATATGCAAGGGCCGTATTTGTAACCTTGATCTACATCAACAAACCCTTTCTTTAAAAGTTGAACAGCAAAAGGTTTTGACCATTCGTTTATCCGGTATTAAGGAAATTCATGAATCGCTTTAATTCTGTTGCAAATTTTAATGCGTAGAAATAAAATGATTTTTTTAGAATGATTAACTAAACAATCAACTCAATAATCCCTAAATGGTTAAGAGGGAAATGAAAAAGTCGATTTAAAGTAAAAAGAGGCAAATCATCTGCCGTATGCAGATGATTCGGCTCTTTTTATTTTTTACTTAGTCATAGGACTTATAAATCTTTAGCTTTTAAAACTTTTATTATTTTGCTGGTGAGTATACTAGTATGATTGGAGCTAAAGGCCACTTAGGTATGGTAAATAAAAAAATTTTCTTCAGGATTATGTAAATACTAGTAAATGATAGCTAAGAAAGGATACAGTGTTATAAAATTTAGGGTTCCAAGAGAGTTTGGGGGAGAGAAATTATGAAAGGAAGAAAATGGAGCCTACAAGCGACTATTACGATATTGGTTTGTAGTGTCGTAGCTCTTTCTTTGCTCGTGACTGATTTACTAATCAGTAGAACTATAGCGGCGAGCATAGAAAAGGATCAGGAAGAAAAAGCAACCAATGTGGCGCGTATGGTAGCACATTCACAACTTGTAACGGAAACTTTAGGTAAACAAGAAAAGGAAAGTTCTATCCAAGAGTTTGCAGAGGAAACCCGTCGTCTTACTAATGTACAATTTATTGTAGTGATGGATATGAATAAAATTCGTAAGTCGCATCCCGATCCTGCCAAGATAGGAAAGCAAT
The DNA here is from genome assembly GCF_030817135.1 of Peribacillus sp. V2I11. Taxonomy (NCBI): domain Bacteria; kingdom Bacillati; phylum Bacillota; class Bacilli; order Caryophanales; family Bacillaceae; genus Peribacillus; species Peribacillus sp. V2I11. The sequence continues at coordinate 376,611 of NZ_JAUSYW010000002.1, forward strand.
TCGTCGGCGGGGATGAGGCGATTGCCTTACAGGGAAAAGATCTTATTTCTGTTTCAAAAGGTACTTTAGGGACATCGCTTCGTTCCCTAACACCAATTTTTGACCGCAAGGGTAAGCAGTTAGGCGTAGTAGCGGTAGGTATTTCTTTAAATGACGTTCAAAAAGCAGTAAGTCAAGGTCGAAAAAATATCTATACGGGAACCTTATTTGGAATAGCAGCGGGTATTTTAGGTGCTGTACTATTGGCAAGGTATGTCAGGAGAATTCTTTTTGGACTGGAGCCCTTTGCTATAGCTAAGTTATTTCAAGAGCGAGATGCTATCTTGCAATCAGTAAGGGAGGGAATTATAGCTGTTGACCAGGAGTCCCGGATTACACTGGTAAACAAAACGGCTTTACGTCTATTCCATAAGGCAGGGTTAACTCAAGACCCGTTGGGAATGAAACTGGAAGAGTACTTGTCGAACTCAAGACTGGGCTGGATATTGGAGACTGGGAAAACAGAGTTAGACGAAGAGATGGTTTTAAACGGTATTACCTTGGTTGTAAACCGTGTGCCGGTTTTTTTAAATGACAATATAGTGGGAGCAGTTTCGACATTTCGTGATAAAACAGAAATTCAACAGCTGGCTGAACAATTGACTGGGGTACGTTCGTATGCAGAGGCACTCCGTGCTCAATCTCATGAGTTTATGAATAAACTGCATGTTATTTTAGGAATGTCACATATGGGTTATCATGATCAAATGACAAATTATATAAAGGAATTGGTAAATCATCGAAACAATGAAATTGATGCTATATCCAGAAATATTAAAGATCCTGTACTGGCAGGATTTCTGATAGGAAAATTAAGTTATGCGCGTGAAGCCGATGCGGAGTTACATATATCGAGCGAACGTCAAGTGCCTGAGCCGCTTCATTCTTATATGTCTCACGAGCTAATTACAATATTGGGGAATTTAATCGACAATGCTCTAGAAGCACTATCTAGCGGTCCTTGTAAGCAAATAGAAGTGCATTTCGATTACGGAGATGATATCTTAACAATTGAAGTAAAGGACACCGGAGTCGGGATAGAAAAGGAAACGCAAGATTATATGTTTGAAAGAGGGTTTTCTACTAAGGGAGAAGAAAGGGGATTAGGACTCTTTTTAGTCAGTCAAAGCCTGGAAAGGCTTGGTGGAGAAATAGAAATCTCCTCAAAGCCATCTCAAGGAACGAGATTTGTTGTTTATATACCATATGATTGCAAGGGTGATACAGAATGATACGTGTGCTCATCGTAGAGGACGATCTGATGGTAGCGGAGTTTAACAAACGCTATCTGGAGCAAGTAGAAGGATTTCAGCTATTGTCTGTTGTTTCTTCTGTAAATGCAGCTTTAAATATATTGGAGAAACAGACAGTCGATTTAATTTTACTAGATATCTTTATACCTGGGATGACTGGATTGGATTTGTTGTTGCATATTCGGGAAACAGGGAAGAAAGTAGATGTAATTTTTATTACAGCTGCTTCGGATATGAATAGGATTCAAACAGCACTGCGGTACGGAGCAGTTGATTACTTGATTAAGCCCTTTGAATTTGACCGATTTAATGAAGCTTTATCAGCCTATCGAGAGAAATTCATGTTTATGAAAAATCAGCATGTATTAAGTCAGAAGGAGTTAGACAAGCAAATCCTTCACAAGAAACCAAGAGCAATGGTAGAAGAACTGCCGAAAGGATTGACACAAGGTACGTTACAAATAATATGGGAAACAGCACAAAGCATGGGTGGGTCTCCGTTTTCAACTGAAGATATCGCAGGCCGTGTTGGCATCTCAAGAGTATCGGTAAGAAAATACTTAAAATTTTTGAGCGATATAGATGCTCTTTATGTTCAAGTTCATTATGGAACTATTGGGAGACCAATTTACCAATATAAGTTTAATAATGCAAAAGAAAATATAATTAAAAAATTTCTTTAAGCGGTCAATATTGGCCGCTTACTTATTTAAGTTAAAATTAGTGATATTTTTATTGATGTATCAGGGTACCAAACGGACTCATTTAATATACGGGGATCAGGGGTTACGATTAACTTGATCAATTTCATCAAGAGATATAGTGGTTTTGTATTATCACCTTTATTACTCGCTTCAAAGCACTTGCCAACAAAACCATTCCCGACAAGTGATTTAGCTAAATACGGAATAATCAAACCGACAAACGCAACAATTACCGCTAATGAACCACCCGCAACGCGAGGTTTAGACCGTAAAAAGCTTTCTTGAAGAAGTGCTTTTCAGCCTTAGAATCTATTATAAGTATTAAATCCGGAAAATAATAACGTCCTTCATTTAAGAGATAGAGATGATCATCGCTATAGTTTACATAATACTGATTATTTACAGTCAATAACTATTATTTCCACCTACAAAAAAGGATAGAGCCTATAGGCTTCTATCCCTTTTTGTTCTATGGTTTAACTAAATATAAATAGAAGAAACTCGTCAAAAAGAGCCTTTGCTTCAGTTGAGCAAAGGCTTCTTTATATTCTAAAAAATTTATCGTTCTCTGATAATTCAATAATTTTAGCTTCTTCGATTAAACCTTGGTCAATACTTGACACTCTTTCTCTTAAAATAGGGACTATGTATTGTCCTTTTATATCTTTTGATAATTTAAAAATAGTATCAAGTTGGTTAATAAGTAATATAATGAGGCTTTTACGCATATAAAGAAAAAACACTATCCAGATTCTTTAATTAAAATTCAAAGCATAAACAATCAATGATCTCTTAATAGTCCATACAGCAAATCCATACTCCGCTTGTGCTTTTATTGTGAGAATTAAGAAAAATGATAGGTAGAAGGTGACAAACATGGAAGCAATCGTCCTAGCTGCTGGATATTCCAGCCGAGCGAATGCATTTAAAATGACTTTGCCGATGGGGCAAATGAGCGTGTTGGAGCAAACGATCTCTAAATTTGAAGGATTATGCAGCAGGGTCATCGTCGTAGCTGGGTTTCAAGCGGAAATCATCCAAGAGGAAATTGCCAAAATCATCAGTAAAAATGCCTATTCATTTCAGATCAAGTTTGTTTATAATGAAAACTTTAACCAGGGAATGTTTCATTCCATTCAAAAGGGCTGCAACGAAGTAAATGCCCCAAACTTCTTTATAACACCCGGAGATTGTCCGCTTGTTAAAAAAGAGACTGTTCAGCTACTAGCAAAACACAAAGGAAACGTGGTTATTCCCAGCTTTGACTATAAAGGCGGCCATCCCATTAAATTATCAAGCGAAGTGAAACGGAAAATTCTCGAAACCAATCCAGAAAGTAATTTGCGTGTGGTCCTGGGCGGTTACGAAAAGCAATACATGGATGTAGATGATGCGGGAGTATTAATGGATGTTGATACACCGGAGGATTACCAAAAAGCCATTGATAATGATAAAGCTTTAAATTTCTCGAAGTAAAAATATAATTAAAAACTACGAAAATCTTGAATAGAAATGAATCATAAAAGATCATTCTCATTGATAAAATCGTAGGAAGAGGTTTCTATTCAGAATATGTCCCTTTAAAAAAATGAGTCGAAGGGTGTTGTTGCAATGAATCTCAAAGATATAAGCACCTCAGTGCCCAAAAAGGACCATAAAGGTAAAGTATCGGGCCAGTTGCCCTATATTAGTGACGTGAAAGTGGAAAATATGGTTTATGGTGTTTTGTATCGATCGCCAATTGCTTATGGAAAAATCATATCCATTCAATTACCTAACCTTCCGGAAGGGTATGAAGCTGTTGGAGCAGAGCATATCCCCGGACCGAATTATGTCAAAATTATCAAAGAAGATCAGCCCATTTTTGCCAATGAGTGGGTCAATTATATTGGTGAGCCGATTCTCATGCTCACGGGCAAAGACCTGGATATCCTGTACAGTTTGTTAAATGAAGTGAAGGTTGAATTTGAAGAACATCAGGCTATCTATACATTGGACGAAGCGATCAAGCAAAAATCAGTATCCTTAGTTTTGGCAAGCTATGAATTTGGGGAAAGCTTAGAGAACATTTCAGTTATCGAGCAGGGAGCCCATCAAATCATCGAAGAAGAATATGATACGGGTTATCAGGAGCATGTCTACCTTGAGCCGCAAGGAATGCTCGCCGTTTATAAGGATGATGAAATTGTCGTCCAGGGATCGATGCAATGTCTTTATTATATAAAAAATGCATTGCTAAGCGCATTAGCCTGTGGTGACGATGAAGTCAGAGTTGTTCAAAGTCCTACCGGCGGAGGTTTTGGCGGCAAAGAAGATTATCCTTCGATGATGGCTTGTCACGTAGCCGTTGCCGCAAGAGCAGTCAAAAAATCGGTAATGCTCGTGTTCGACCGTTCTGAGGATATGCTGGTTACGACGAAAAGACATCCGGCCAAACTCAAATATCGAACGGCCCTTGATAAGGAAGGAAATATTTTGAGCATGTGTGTTGACATCTTTCTCGATGGAGGGGCAAATGTGGGATTGAGCTCTGTCGTGCTGCAGCGCGCATTAATAAACAGTGCCGGTGTTTATAAAATTCCGCATTTTCATGCAAAAGGCTATGTCTTAAAAACCAATACCGTTCCGAACGGCGCCTTCAGAGGCTTTGGTGCTCCACAAAGCTTTGCCGGAATCGAAAGTCATATTGGACATCTTAGTAAACTGGCAAAAATCGACCCGCTTGAATATAAACGAAAATACCTCGTCAAACAAGGAGACCCCACCATCACCAAAGGTAAATTCCGCGACCCGATATTAGTGGAAGAAATGATTGAGGATGTACTCAACGTGTCAGAATACAAAAAGAAAAAAGAAGACTTTCAGCGCTTAAATCAACAAAATCACCGCTATAAAAAAGGCATAGGAACTTCGCTTTTCCTCCACGGCTGTGGATTTACAGGCAGTGGCGAAAGAGATCATATTAAAGCAACGGTGAAGCTGGTTAAATCAAAGGACGACCAGGTATCACTAAAAATCTCAAACTCTGATATGGGACAAGGTATTTTGACGACGTTGTGTAAAATTGTCGCCAAAGAACTTAATCTCCCGTTCGAAGATATTTTGTACCCTTATCCCGACACAAAAGAGGTTCCCGACTCGGGTCCGACCGTAGCTTCCAGGACGACGATGATTGTCGGAAAATTGCTTGAACGGGCCGCAAAAAAACTTAAGGATCAGTGGCAAACAGGGGTGGAACAGGAAGTAGTTGAGCACTATGTTCACCGTGAAATGATTCCTTGGGACGAGAAAACCTTCACTGGAGATGCCTACCCGGCTTATTCATGGGGCGTTAATATCGTTGAAGTAGAAGTTGATACGTTAACAGGAAATATAAAGTTAGAAAAAGTATACGGCAATTATGAAGTTGGGAAGGTCATCGATGAACGGATTATGAAAGGCCAAATTGACGGTGGTTTGGCTCAAGGGCTAGCATACGGTTATCTAGAAAAGATGACGTCAAAGCAAGGTAGAATCCAACAAAAAAGCATATCGGATTATGGACCGCCGACTTCATTGGATGTTGTTTCAATTGAAAGCAAGGTCTTTGATAACCCCTATGCTGATGGTCCATACGGGGCGAAGGGCGCAGGTGAATTGACTTTAATCGGAGGCGCTCCAGCAGTTCAAGCTGCGATCGAGGATGCCCTGCAAACTTCTTTTCAGCAAATTCCGATTACACCGGAAGTCATTATTGAAAGTCTTTGGATGAAAGAAGGTGAAGAGGGTTGATTAAATTCACACTAAATGGAAGAACGGTAGAAACTGAGGCCCCTGCTACAGCAAGATTACTAGATTTATTAAGAGATGAGTTTGAGTTAATCGGAACAAAGGAAGGCTGTGGTGAAGGGGAGTGCGGAGCCTGCAGTGTTTTTGTGAATAACCTCCTGCAAAACAGCTGCCTTATTCCAATTGGCTCGATTGCTGGTGCCGATATTCAAACGATCGAAGGCATCATTGAAACGGAACAATTTAAAATTTTAGATGAGAGCTATTCCATCGCCGGGGGAGTGCAATGCGGCTATTGCATTCCGGGGATGATTATGGCAAGTGCAGCTTTGTTATCTAAAAATCCTCATCCTTCAGAGGCTGAAATTCGTGAAGGCATCTCTGGAAATCTATGCCGATGTACGGGCTACAATATGATTGTTGAGGCGATTAACCTAGCAGCTAAAAAAGGTGATGGCTTATGGTAGAGAAAATAACAGCGTATCGCTTCGAGCGTTTAGACGAAACGTTGAGCCAATTGAATAGAGAAGATTGTGCAATCATAGCCGGAGGCACCGATGTTATGGTTCTTCACAAAAGTAGAAGGGGAGTACCTCCGAAAATCCCTAAACCGATTGTTTTTATTAATCATCTTTCCGAATTAAAGCAGGTGTATCAACATCACAAGGATCTCCACATTGGGGCCTGCTGTACCTATAGTGAATTACTTGAAAATCCGTTGATTCCTTTTGCTTTAAAGAATGCAATTAAAACAATTGCTGCCCCGGCAATTAGAAACCGGGGAACATTAGGCGGTAATATTTGCAACGCCTCTCCAGCCGGTGACATGCTTCCTTTATTATATGTATACAATGCAAAGCTTCTGTTGCGCTCCGTAAATGGTGATCGCATGGTTTCGATTAGCGATTTTATTCAAGGTCCACGACGGGTTAAACGCTTTCACAATGAAATAGTAACGGAGATTATTCTGCCGTTCGTATTAGAAGATTCACATGTCGTTTTCGAGAAAGTCGGCAACCGCAACGCAGATGCTATTGCCAAAGTATCGTTTGCGGGTTTCGTCCGGATAAGCAAAGATCGAATCGATGACATTCGATTTGCCTTCGGGGCGGTCGGACCTACGATGGTTCGTTCCATTGATATTGAGAAAAAGCTGGTTGGAAAAACGATACCATTAGCCGATGCAGACATCGCTGCGATTGTGGCAGCCTTCGATAAGATCATTAGACCAATCGACGATCAACGCTCCACTGCGGCTTACAGAAAAACCGTTGCGTTACATCTTTTACGTTATTTTCTTAGCATGAAGCAATATCAACCGAATTAATGTTTAAAAATAGGGGGGAGTTTTTCATGCTGCTGACGGAAAAGGTGGCCATGCTGACGCGTCAAAACGAAACCTTTGCTTTAGCCATGATTATTGAATCAAAGGGCTCGACTCCCAGGCATGTTGGAAAAATGATTGTCTACCGGGATGGTACCATTGAAGGGACTGTCGGAGGGGGCTTGGCTGAACATTATGTGATCGAAGATAGTGTAAAGGCGATCCAAAATGGCCAATCGAAAATCGTTGAATATAAATTGAATAAACATGCAAAAGACGGAATTCAGATGAATTGTGGTGGCACGTTACGGGTCTTTATTGAAGTCTATACAAGCAGGCCTGAACTCATTCTGGCTGGGGCCGGTCATTTAGGCTATGCGTTGGCAAAGCTCGCTGATTTCCTCGAATATCCTTATTGCATTGTCGATGATCGCGTTGGTTATTGTACGAAGGAACGCTTTCCTAATGCGACAAACCTTTTTGTGAACGAGGATATTGGAAAGGCTTTGCTCGCAGCCAATCTAAATGAAAAGTCATATGTTGTAATTGTTACAAAAGATTGTGATGATATTGTATTAAAAACGGCACTGCAATTTCCGATTGCATATGTTGGGATGGTCGCCAGTAAACGCAAGGTCATAAGCATATTTGAAAAGTTAAAAAGTGAAGGGGTCACGCAAGAACAGTTGGAGCAGGTCCATTCTCCAATCGGATTGGAAATTGGCTCGGAAACATCAGAAGAAATTGCTATCAGTATTATCGGACAAATCATCAAAGTAAGCAAGGAAAAAAAGCCTGTAAAAGTTAAACAATTAAATAGATAAGTAGAAAGGTATAACACCTGAGGCAGATAAAGCTAAAATCAAAATGTCTAATAGACAATGGGGTCAGTCCCCGCTGTGTTAAAGTATTAACTCAGTGGGACTGACCTTTTTTCTTTGATAAAAGCTAGAAGCAGGCCCTTGCTCTTCAGAGTGGGCTTTTTGTCGTTTTGATTAATTCATTAATATGGTAGGAATATTGGTTCTGGTGCAAAGATTACGTCCATTGGAAAGAGGTATATAGATTCCTATGGAATCAGCTCTTATGTTGCCATTCCAAATAGTTGATGAATGAACTTCACTTGATTTTGGACAGACTTGTCCTGTAAAGTAAGTTGTCCTTTTTTAATGATATGCATCGCTTCTACTTTGGTTTTGTTTGTCTTGTTAGAGAATGACAGAAGAAGTCATTCCGGGAGTTGATGAAATGGATAGTAGTCAATTATTAAATAGACTAAAAGAGGTAAGTGGAAATACCGATATTTTTTCAATCTTCATAAGTACTAGAAATGAACATGAAGATAAAGCGATTATTGATAAGGCGAAGTGGCTTCAAAGTGAATTGTACATTAGACTAAAAGAATGCGAAATGCAAAAAGTCGATGATAATTCAGGAGTATATTTGTCCGGAAAGATTATGGAATTATAAAACAATGTAATTCAGTGATGAATAGGTAAAAGGAGGGGTATTATGAGAAAAGTCAAGAAGGGTAACAGAGTTGGCGGATATACAGCTGATCCAGGTGTAGTTGGTAGTGAGCCAGTTACAGATTTGGGCAATAAAGTAGGCGGGTACATGAAAGACCCAGGTGTTGTAAGTAGTGAGCCAGTATTTGATTTAGGTATTAGACCAGGGGTTAATAAGAATTAAGAGCGCATCCATTAAATTGGGTGTTTTTTAATTTAACTTAAGGTGCTTTTTGTATTGAGTTGGTTGAAGCCTTTGATTTTAGGGCGTTCTCGAAAAGAGAACACATAAAGAACAGGGAGAACACCCTAATCAAAGGCCTGACAGTACTTATCTGGATCGTCGTTGGTACTGTTCTCTTAATTGTAATGAACGTTCTTTGACGTATTTAGCGTTGATACCCCGGGAGTACTCTTTATATGGGGTCTCACCCGACAAAACGTGTATATTATACGCTAAGCAAAACAAGCCGTCCTGATGGGCGTCTTGGTTGTTTGCATAATCTAATGTTATCGGCATTAAAAAGGATCTTCGACTGGAAGATCCTTTTTAAGTGCCTATTTAGTTAATGGTATTTTAATATCATTACCAACTTCAAGAATGCAGTCCTGCCGATCCTTAACCGGGGCAAAAATCATAATATATTCGTCTTTTGCACTCTCTACTTCACCTTTACTAAATATTGGAACAACTTTTTCATCAGCTGATTTCAAAAATACACCAGATTTTTTATTATCGACGTGATAACAGTATTCTTTATCTGATTTCCTTGAATAAAGGAATTTATGTTCCAATTTGCTCATCACTCTGGCCTGGATTCCATCTTTACCCAGTGTTAGGATCCGTATCAGGTGGTGTAGAAACGACAACTCTTGTTTCCATAGCTGAAAACTCTACCTGCTTAATCTTGTATGTTTCTTTTTCAAAAGTGAATTCTTTATTTATTTCTACAGTTTCTCTTTCTGAGACGGCAGATTTATCGAGCTTGAAATCGAGTGGCCATGTCGTTTGTACACTGTCCCTTCCACTGTCATTCCAAATTGTCAAATTTTCGATTTCTAAACGAATGTCTTGGCCTTCATATTTTTTGATTGATTCAAAGGATAAGGCTTCAGCCATCTTGTTTTCTTTACTATCGTAATAACTACTTCCCCATCCCACATTGTCTAACTTCTTTCGTTCATCTCCAACAATCAAGTAGATTGAACTTACACCCTCAAAAAGGTCGATATAAGGTTTTTTTAAATTTGTTTCTTTACTTTGATAGGTCAATAAGAGTTTTGTCTCCTTATCATCCGTTAACACCCTGTTAAAATGCACTGTTATGTCATGTTTTTTATCATAAAATGTTTGATCGAGAGCTTGACCATGACCCAGTTTAATTGCAGTCCTAACACCTGTATCATCAATATGTTTGCTCGAAAATATTTTATCGTCACCATAAGGGGTACCGCCATGACGCTACCCCTATAGGAGATAGTTTACATAACGGATATGAGTTTTGATGGGGATATTTTTGAATCATAACAAGAGCGGAATCTAAACGGGTTTGCTCTTTTTGTGTGATTGAAATAATGTTGTCCGCGGTCTGTACGGGATGCCTTTTTGCTAGTTAGCGATGTGCCACATCCAGGTGAAGCGTATAAAATTTGGAGGCAAGAGTAAGCTAACATACGTATATAAGCTGCCGTGGGAGGTGAAATAAGTATGAGTAATGATGCAAGAGGTTCTAAAAAAAATAAACCAAATGATGCAAACCATGTGAATGCTGAGACGAAAGCCAAACAAAGACGAATTTCAGAAAAGAATGACCAAGAGAATAATGATATGAAAGAATAATGGGAAGGTTCAGTAGGGACTGATCTTTTTTGATTCCACTATAAATTTCTTCTCATGTAACAAATAAAGAATATAGAAAAAAAATTTCACTAGAGAACTGATATATCGACATCAGTTCTCTTTATCGATTTATCACTCGAAAAAGAAGGGCATATTCAAGACCATGCACCTTGTTAGAATATATAATATTAAAAGTGATCTCTATAAAAATAAGTTAGTTTCCCTTTGTTTTAGAGTTACTTCCTTATTGAAGCCATCTTTTACATAAGCTCTAGATTTATGAAGAGGAAGAGAGTGTGGCAAATTATATTAATCTTTGCGTAAAACATCTATTTTACGAACAAAATGATATGGGGGTTAGGAGATATTGTTGACCTATTAGGTACTCTTGTAAACAAAGGGAATTAAGTTAAGTTAGTAGAAGAGGGCGAATACGCCTTCTTTTTTTAAGTGAAAATTACTTTTTAGACTTTTTCTGCATATAATTACTAGAATGGGAAAAATATGATAAAATAGAGGAACAACTGAGGATAGAGTGGGAGGTCACAGTTTCACCTTTGCCATCTAAATGATAGATGGGAAGGGAGGTGACCGCATGATACATTTCCTATTGAACATGGTAACAGATATTGGTAAAGACATTATAGTTGCTGTAGCAACCAGTCTCATCATATCTGCGTTCAGTAAGAAAAAGAAAAAGAACCACTCCGCCCTCCAAGATGGAAATGGTTCTTCTTCTGATTCTTCTGATTAAGAGTTATTAGTTGTGACCAACCACTCTTGCTAGTTGTCACCCTCATGTTACCAGCATGGGGGTGTTTTTAGTTTATGTTAATATAAGGATAACATACCCCAATTTTAAAGTAAATATTCAGATACAGAAAAGGGGAGATGCTGAGTATTGATATTGGTAATCGCTTTTTCCATTACTGGTCTTTGGGAATTGGTACAAAGTCTAACTCGTTGTCACGCCTCTTTTTAAAAAGCTTGCTTTCAACTAATTACAAATTAGACTCATTCTGTAATCATAGGCTTGTACATATATTAGCCTTAAACACATGATAAAAGGTGATGTATATTATTCAGAAAATCACGGCTATCCTTATAGGTAGTCTATTATTGGGTATCGGAATAAACGGCTTTTTAGTTCCCCATCATTTATTAGATGGAGGGATTGCAGGCATTGCCCTCATCATCCATTATTACTTTGAATTTCCAACAGGTTTAGCGATGTTCCTTTTAAGCATCCCTCTGTGTATATTCGCCTGGATCCATGAACGAACATTTTTTTATAATAGCTTTCTTGGTTTAATTGCTGCTTCTGTGTTCATTGATTGGCTAGCCCCTTTAAGCAAACCAATTTTCTCTTTCTATTTTTCCGAGTATGTTAATAGGAGGAGGAATCATGCTTCGATATGAAGCAAGTACCGGAGGAACCGACTTGTTAGCTCAATTTATATCGAAAGCTATGTCCGTAAATACAGGGTCATTATTTTCATGATAGATGGTCTAATTGTAACCTCGGCGTTAATGTTTGAGTTAAAAGCTTTCCTTTTTTCTGGCTTAACTATTTGTATAATTGGAATGATTACATCTTTAATGGCTAGCCCCATCGAATAGTTAAGGAAGTACCTAGAAGTTTGAATGATTTCATTGCATTAGACCTTCGACCGGTTGATTTTACTATTTTAATAAATAACTTATTTCATAAAGCGCTTGGTAACGGCTTGAAGGTATGATTTTCTTCAATTGTATAGTTGTCCACCTTGCTAAGTATATTTTCATGTTTTTGTGGCAGAATAGTATTTGTCTTTTATTAAGAAGAATAAAAATGAGGTTGAAAATGTTCACTTTTATTGGGAAGTTAATTCTGCTTTTTGGTCTAGTGATTTTGGCCATGCGCTGTATGGGAAAGACTGTACTGGCTCAGTTGACCCCGCCCGATCTTGCGGCCATTGTGTTTGTTGTAACATTGTCCGTCAGTCCTATCAAAGCCAACGGAATTGGACAGACCATTGCAGGAATCATTACCATTGTCCTCATGTATCTGTTGTTTTCCAAATTAAGTCTTTTTCGCATGTTAAATCGAATGTTTATTGGCCATCCAAGCATTTTAATCAAACATGGAAAAATATCCAAAAAAGACTTACGGAAAACACGCTTTTCTCTCGTGGAGTTATTATCAACCATTCGAGCTGCAGGATATCCTAATATACGAGATATCGATTATGTGATTCTGGAACCGAATGGAGAACTTAGTATATTACCCAACCAATCTGTTGTTAATTTAACGCCTAGACACTTAAATATTGAAACAGACTATCAAGGACTGCCGATTGCCGTAGTCGTCGAAGGGAAAATCCAGCATAAAAATTTAAAATTAATCCTAAAGGATGAAAAATGGCTTCAGGAAGAATTGATAAATCAAGGATTTCACCAAATCAATAACATCTTTTATGCGGCCGTCACGGATAAAGATCATTCTTTAATCGTTGACAACGGTAATGATAATCAAAATGCGTAATTTACATACACCTATTTTCTATAGGAAGAGAAAAAAATTGCTCAAATAAAACCAACATTTTTTTGGGTTTTTCTCGGTTGTAAAAAGATTGACCTTGGTAAAGATATAAAAGTAATTCAAATATTAAAAAGGGGAGATCCTAATGGCTCAAATTGACGTAAACCAATTAAATCAAGCTAAAGCAAATGTGACCCTTACAGAAAGTTTACTAACTCAAGCAATTGAGAAATCATCTTCAGACCCAACTTTAGCTCAAGAAGCAATCAAACAGGCTTTTAATGAGATTGCACAAGCTCAAACAGCAGTGAGTCAAGTGCAAAGTGCATTTTCAGCCCAAAAATCTGAATAAAATACTTAACTCAAATAAAAACAGCCACCAGGGATTGTAACAACTTTATATCGTTACCTAGAAAGGAAAGCGTTAAGGGCAAAACACATACCACCGTTCAGAAGTTTCTGAATGGTGATCAGATGTTTGAGGTGTTTTTTGATTATTCATTTCATTATCACTCATCCCGACAAATTTCAAATTTTATGTAACACGATAACCAAATACTGTTGTGTAGGTTATGATTAACAAGGTTATATTATGACTTTACAGTAAAATCATAACAGAAAAACAATTACTCACTCAATTAGTAAAATAGAAAAACAGATAATCTGGGTAAAGGTCATGAGTGATGATGATAGAAAATTCGCCTCAAATCAAAATATAACGGTTTTACAGGTACACATATTTCGCAATAATTGTTTTAAATCAAATCACCAGTTTATTAATCAAAGTATGTTTTGCGCGGTTGACGATATCTCAAAATGGTCAAACATTCTTTTAAAGTATTGATAACTTTTCAAGGAACATTTATAAGGATGATTTTTACAAAGCTAAAATCAGTAAAAAAAGACTACTGTTTTTTTAGTTATCTTCTTCTATATGCCTTATTTTTAGCAATGACACTTGTATTTTTAGAGGGAAAATCTTAAAGAGGGTGGAGGTGACCCCTATATTTCAACATCAAAGTTTTTTTATTTATGCGTAAAATTTCAGTTTTACGAACAAATGGACATAGGAATAGACGTTTGGTATAATATTCATATTATCATTAGGGAGCGTGTCTTATGAAAACAGAAATGTTTCAAAGTATTCAAGAGTTCCTAATAGGCAAAATTGATCCTTCATTTATCATCGTGTTTGGTTCTCACGCGAAGAACACTACACATAAGGATAGTGACATTGATGTAGCGTTCTATAGTGAAGATTCTTCACATATTACATATGAGTTATTTTTATTGGCCCAGGAACTGGCCGATATCCTTAAAATAGATGTGGACCTGATTAATCTAAGATCAGCATCAACCGTTTTTCAGGCACAGATTTACACAACCGGTACTGTTATTTATTCAAAAGATGACTCACTTCTTAAAAACCAACAAATGACTGCTCTTAGCATGTACGCTAAATTGAATGAGGAACGCGAAAATATCTTAAAAAAAATAGGAGAAAGTGGGACCATTTATGAAGAATGATGTCATTTTGAACAAAATTAGTGTAATAGAGCGTTGCATGAACCGCGTTCGCGAAGTATATGCCAACGATGCTGGAAGTTTAAAAGACTTTACTAAACAAGACTCCATCATACTTAATATTCAAAGGGCCTGCGAAGCGTCAATTGACTTGGCTATGCATATTGTAGCTGAACAGAAATTGGGATTGCCTCAAACCAGCAGAGATGCGTTCGATATGCTTCACAAGGCTTTAATTATTGACGAAAATACTGCCAAACGGTTAAAGGCCATGGTGGGTTTTAGGAATATAGCTGTTCATGATTACCAAACCGTAAATATTGACATTTTACAGCAAATTGTTGAAAACCATCTTGGAGATTTTACCGACTATACAAAACAAATCCTTAAATTCTAATAAAGGGGTTTTATGATGAAATACAAAATCCGAGTTTATAATCTCCATACAAATAAAGAAACGATCAAGGTAGATGAAGTTTTTGAAACTAAAGATGCTGCTGAAGCTGCTATCGAAAATCATAAACTTCAAAATCCAGAAAAATATGAGTATGTAAAAATTCCTGTGAAAAATTAATTATTTCAGTCCTATCCTTCCGTGCATGAGCTGTTACGTTAGATAGTAACTTGAACATAATATAATTATGTAAACAACTATTCGTAAAAATTGAATTTTATGCATAAATATCTTTAAAAAGGAGTCAACTAATGGCCAATACCAGACAACATCAAGTCCATGAGCAGAAATTGGAACAGTTGGTTAAGTCCATGCCTTTCTATATCGTTGAATATGTTGACAATAAATTGGATACCCGGTCCCCTTCCACCCTCTTGAATTACGTTCTTGATTATAAATTATTTTTGGAGTGGCTGCTTGCCGAAGGCATTGCTGAGCAGGAGCATATTAAAGATATCCCCCTATCCGTGCTGGAAAAGTTGAAGTTGATCGAAGCTCAATCTTTTATAAAATTTTTGGAACGGAGAAATATCCCCATTAATAAGAAGGAAACAAAAAAAGCGGAAAAAGTATCCGTCAATCGGAAAATTTCAGCATTACGCTCCCTTTTCAAATATTTAACGACTCAGACAGAAAATGATGATGGCGAACCCTACTTCTATCGAAATGTTATGCTGAAAATTGAAGTGAATAAAGTGAAAGAAACATTGGGGGCGCGTGCTTCCAGAATATCAACAAAGATTTTCCACAATGATGAGGATGCGCGGTTTCTTGAATTCGTGAAGCATGACTATGAAAAGGAGCTCCCTGAAAAGTCCAGAAAACTCATATATTTTAAAAGGGACAAGGAACGTGATTTTGCGATCTTATCCCTTTTCTTAGGAAGCGGCATCCGGGTGAACGAGTTATCCAACTTAAGGCTACGAGACTTGGATTTCGAAGAAAAACAAATACACGTTTTACGTAAGGGTGGAAAAAAGGATGTAGTGGCAGTCTCTCCTCCTTCTATGCAGGACATAAAAGAATACCTAGCTGTACGAACGGAACGTTATAGGGGATTAAACGATGATACAGCCTATGTATTCTTGACTAGGGTGAATGATGGAGCGACCCCTCTATCCAACCGTGCCATTGAGGCTTTAGTAAAGAAATACACGAAGGCATTTAAGTCCAATAAATCGATGTCCCCGCACAAACTGAGACATACGTACGGGACCAACTTAATGGAGCAGTCAGGAGACATCCATTTACTGATGACTCAACTTGGTCATACTTCAACCACGACGGCTGCCCTATATACAAACCCTGAGCAGGAGAAGGCTAAAAAGGCTGCAAAACAGCTAGGAGAGAGAAGAACCAATTATCGTGAAAAGGATTAAATAAAAAAGGAGAAGATTTTCTATTCTTCTCTTTTTTAGTTTTGAATGTAAATTTCGAGAAACGTGCTATAAGGGACAGAACAGTTAATTTCTAGGGGGAAATATATTGGTTAGAATTTCTTAGCAATAGGGTTATTGTTCTATCAGGTTAAAGTCTAATAACTAAAACCTTGGAGTTAACGCCGTATTATGTGTTTTTCCTTGGGGCACTTATGTTGGTGACAGGATTAGCCGAACTTCAAAAAGACAGAAAAGGATTTTGGGGGTATATGAATATTGCTATCTCTTTATTTATTTTCTTTGCTTCCATAGGATGCACTAAAGAGACCACAATAATGAAGTGAACCCAAAAAGTTAGACACTTTATTTAATTAGGCAACCTTGAGGGCATGAACCCGGTAATCTACTGGGCTCATGCCTTTTAATTTTACTTTGATTCGTCGTGTCTCTGACATTTGTTCTGTAGTAACATTAGCACTCATTGTTCCGGGAAATCAGATATTGGCGATGAAGCTGAAGCGTTAAGAGTAAAGGTGGCTAAAGATACTAAAAAATATAAGGACTGTGTTGTAGTACCAGATAGCAAAGAAGATTAATTCACAAAAGAGGGGTGGTCATTAGATTGCCCTTTTCGTAGTTTACAATTTATCTAGTTTACATAAGATAAATTATAGGAAGTTAATAGTACACAAAATAATCTGTCTCAAAAAGACAAGTAATCTTGTTGTAGTGAGACAGAATGAAAGTGTTCAAAAAAAGTACACAACTTACACGTGTCATTTCACAGAACATTCACACTTGTTCATTGTATAATATAGGTACTCCTTATTTTGATCACTGAAACGATTGTCCAGGACCAGTTGTATTCAGAAAAAACCTCTAAGTTCATTCCATTAGAGGCTTTTTTTATTGAATCTCATTGTAACGAGTATTCTTAAATTTTGAGACAGAATTAAAAATTTAAATTATTTTTCAGATTATCATAGTTTAAATGATTATTAGTCCAAACAAAAAAGATTTGCTCATTAGCTAATTTTTTTGTTTGGACTAATAAATTCTCCTAATATTCCTAATAAATGTAATGTGTAAATAATCATTAAGGTTCTGGCTACTACAAAACCATCTATAGCTAAATCATATCCCCCTCGTAATAAGGCTTCCGAAAACCAAAAATAAATTGATATTGCCGGAGGTGTTAATAGAAAAATCAAAGCTAGTTGCGTTTTTTTATCCATGAGCGTCCCGCCCTATTGTATGTATTTTACAAATAATTGCATTGTTCCTGGGAATAATCCACATTAATGGTCATTAAAAAATCCCATTTGTAATAAAATCCCAAGATAAATAGCCACCTTACCGCATAAGTAGGTTCATTGGGTAATATGAAAGGTGTGCAATTACCGGAGTTGAACTCGGAGAAAGCGACTGGCACTGTCATCATAAGAAACTTTATCATCTCTCAAGGGATAACAAATATTCAAATTTGATAGTGTTGCACGAATCCGTTCACCGTCTTGTACATATAAAAGATACTGATAAAATCAATCTCCTACTTAATGCTTTACAATTAAATAACAAACAAAAAGAAAAAGTAAATCAACTACGAAAACTATGTAATAATATTTCAATCTAATTGGAAATAAACTTCTTCGTTACATATAGAATTGAATGAATTGGATTAGTTGGAGCGCCGTATGGATGAAAGTTGCACGTGCGGTGCGAACGAGGGGAAAAGTGGGTGATAACGTCAAACCCTTACCTATTCGTATGCATAAGGATTCGATTTTTAAACGACTTTATTTTTACACCGTCCACTTTTGCGGACGGTGTAATGTGTTTTTTCAGCTTCAAAATTAAACAACTTTATTATCATTTCACATTTGTCTTATAAGAAGTTCAATTACTTTTATTGGTAAAAATTCTGCGGACTAGAGCAGCTACCCTGTCACTAGGCCTATAAGGCATTAAAGACATAATTTATAACACCCTTTCCACAAAATTTTTTCAGGTTTATAATCCCTTTTTGAAACAAATATCGAGCAATTACAAATAATCAGGCTTATATGCATACATTACTTTTAAGCTAAATGCCTTAAATTGATAGATTACTTACCATCAGTTTAAGCTTTTTACACCAGAAGCGAATTCTGTGAATGGGCAGTCCTCTTACTTGATTTATCTTTGATAAAGTATTAATAAGATGCTTAAATAGATTTTATCCTTTCACCCTCGATAAAAGCTGCCATTGGACAAAACTCCTAACTAAATGGATGTAACCATCCCACCATCGACAAGTACAGAGCTACCCGTAATATATGTGCTTGCCTCTGATACAAGAAAAGTTACGACTTTTGCAAATTCTTCAGGTGTGCCATACCGTTCCAGAGGAATGGTCTTTTTCGACTGTTCTGCTGCTGCTTCTCGGGAAATCCCCTGTCTATCAGCATTTATCTGATCAAGATGGTCCGTTCTTTCTGTTGCAATTCTGCCCGGCGCAACCGTATTAACTAAAATATTATAAGGGGCCAATTCTACAGAAAGCGTTTTCGTAAGACCAACGATTCCCAAACGGATTGTGTTAGAAAGAATGAGCCCTGGAATCGGCTGTTTAATAGAGGTGGAAGTAATATTAATAATTCTTCCGCCTCCCTTCTTCATATCCGGGAGCACTTCTCGAATAATTCGAATATAGCTAAGGAGGTTCAATTCGAATGATTTCTGCCAATCTTCATCAGAAATCTGTTCAAAATTCCCTCCAGGAGGACCACCTGCATTATTAACCAAAATGTCAATTGACCCAAAGGTTTCTCGAGTAAACTGTACCAGTGAACGTATATTTTCAATATTCGTAACATCAGAACGATGATAGGCAACCTGTCCTTTTCCTATCTGCTGTAGTTCTTGCTGTACCTTTTGCAGTTTTCCTTCCTCACGGCTCGAAATTACTACATTTACACCCTCATGCACCAACTGTTCAGCAACTGCTTTCCCAAGTCCCTGACTTGAGGCAATTACAAGCGCCGTTTTCCCCTTCAGGTTTAAATTCATATAACCTTTCCTCCTTTAATATTTTTACATATTCTGAGTTTAAAATATAAATATAATTATTAGTAAAATGTATACAATAGTTTACCTTGTTTTTAGAAAGTTCATCTTTTTTGTACCAACCTCTATAAAATTTATCGCTTGAAAGTTACCGTGGTAAGCGTTTTCAAAAATTCGTCTAATATCATTGGCTGTTGTAATTCGCGGATTCGATTGCGTATTCGGACTTCTCATTGAATCATCAATCATTCGTGGTAACAATTTTACTTTATCTTCTTGAATTCTTTTAGCTAGAGGGGTTTAGAAAATCAACACAGCATTGGAAATTTGGTTATACAATACCAGTAAGACTATAAACCACAATGATAAAGAATGCAGCAATTGTTTTAATGATTGTGATGGCAAATATATCCTTATAAGCTTGGCGATGAGTTAATCCGGTTACTGCAAGTAAAGTTATGACTGCACCATTATGTGGTAAAGTGTCCATGCCGCCAGCCGCCATTGCCATGGCACGGTGCATAACCTCTAACGGTATACCAAATGCGTTCGCTGCCTCTATATACTTATCTGCCATTGCACTTAACACGATACTCATTCCTCCAGATCCAGAACCTATGATCCCTGACAAAACATTAGTCATTACAGCACCGTTGACCAACGGATTCGAAAAGGTATCAGTGAGGGAGTTCTGAATGGCTGCATAGCTAGGCAAGGCTGCAATAACACCGCCGAAACCATATTCCGATGCTGTATTCATTGTGGCAAGTAAGGAGCCACCTATTCCAACATTGAGATTCTCTTTTACATTAATCTTTACTGCTTGGAAATTCAGTAAAATAGCACTTGAAATTCCGACAAGAAGCGCTAATTCTACGGACCAAATAGCTAGAACTTGCCCCATGTTAACGCTACCAAAGTTTTCTAGACCGATTTTAGCAAAATCAAATCCATTTGGGTACCACTGGGGAAGATAGGTGGTAAAAAGTTTATTCGTGATACCGACTAGTACGAGTGGGAGGAAAGCGAGCCAATCTTTTGTACTAACTGAAACCCCAGAAATCCCTGATACCATGGATGCAGGCAAGGTCTCACTAGCAGCCGCCATTTCAGAAATCGCATCTCCACCTTTGCCGTAGTAACCTTCTCCAGCCTTTTCAGCCTTACGACGCCGGCTCTCCAAATACCACATACCAAATACAAAAATAAACAATGCGCCGATCATTCCTAATATAGGTGCTGAATAAAGATCCGTCTTAAAGAAACTGGTAGGAATAACATTCTGAAGCTGCGGCGATCCTGGAACTGCATCCATTGAAAAAGTAAAAGCGCTGAACGCAATCGTAGCAGGTATAAGACGCTTTGGAATATTGGCTTCACGGAATAGCTGTGATGCAAAGGGATAAATAGCAAATACTGCTACAAATAAGCTCACACCACTGTAAGTAAGAATGGCCCCCATTAACACGATGGTCAATATCGCCCGTTTAGCACCAATAAATTTAACAATAATTTTAGCAATTCTTTGAGCGATGCCCGTCATTTCAATTACCTTACCGAAAATCGCTCCCAGAAGGAAAACGGGAAAATATAGTTTAATAAAATCAACCATTTTTACCATAAATATATTAGAAAAGAATGGCAGTACATGAGCAGGTTCTGTTAAGAATACGGCCAATAAGGCGCATAACGGTGCAAAAATGATAACTGAAAAGCCTCGATAGGCAACAAACACGAGTAAGCCAAGTGCCAATAGAATAATCGTCAAATCCATAATATCTCTCCAATTCTAATTATGAATAATAAGGTTAATATAAAATAAGAATTAATGTTAGAGGTTATGTTTTAAGATTAGTTTCGCCATCCAAATATTACCTATTAATATTTGATTATCAGGAGTCCTCTATCATTTATAGAGGACTCCAATATCATAGGAGAATATTATTATGCTGTTACAAATACCGTTTTAATAGCAGTGAAAAATTCTATTGCAGCTTGTCCCTGCTCCCGTGAATGAGAGCTCGATTGCTTCATTCCCCCAAATGGAGCTTGAAGCTCAACACCTGCTGTTTCTGCATTGACTCTCACAAGACCGGCTTCCATTTCGTTAATGAAAGATAACATGTTACTAATGTCTTTTGTATAGATAGAAGCACTTAGTCCAAATTCTACATCGTTCGCATGTTTTAATGCTTCCTCAAAAGTCTCGACCTTAATTAATACAAGAACTGGCCCAAATATTTCCTCCTGAGCGATAATCATGTCGTTTCTCACGTTTTCAAATACAGTTGGCTGTACAAAATATCCGTTTTCTATTTCGTTGTTTGTAAGGCGATTACCACCAAATAAAAGTTTCGCTCCCTCTTCTTTCCCTTTCTGAATATAAGATAGAACTGTATTTAATTGATTCTCACTCGCGCATGGTCCCATCCATGTATCTGCGTGCATTCCGTCTCCAACTTTTAGTTCTCTTACTTTTGCTAACAGCTTGTCTTTAAACTCTTCATATACATCAGTCTGCACAAAAACACGACTTGTTGCAGTGCATTTCTGACCGGTAGAGCGTAAGCCTCCGCTAATCGTTCCTTCAACGGCAAGATCAAGATCTGCATCGTTTAAAACAATAACGGGATTCTTTCCGCCCATTTCGAGTTGGTATTTTGCTCCCCGAGCAAGAGCTCCTTGACCAACTGCTTTACCAACCGTATTGGACCCTGTAAAAGTAATACCATTTATATCTGGATGGTCAATAATCCCTTGACCAATAACACTTCCCTGACCTGTTACCATATTTACAACACCTGATGGAAAACCAGCCTCTTCAAAACATTCCATTAATTTTGCAGCTGTAACAGATGTTTCTTGTGCAGGCTTCAGCACAACTGTGTTTCCATAGATTAGCGCCGGAGCCATCTTCCAAATCGGTATCGCTACCGGAAAGTTCCATGGTGAGATAACACCTACAACACCAAGAGGAACACGTGATGTAAACATAAGCGCTTCACTATCCGTTGGTGGAATAACGTCACCGATTTTTCTCATTCCCTCACCAGCATAATAACGAAGAATAGCCACTCCGCGGGCAGTTTCTCCTTTTGATTCTTGAAATGTCTTGCCCATTTCTTTTGTCATTGTTTCAGCTATATCATCCAGACGTCCTTCTATAACATTAGCTACTTTATATAAATACTCACCTCTTGCTGCTCCAGAAAGTTTTCGCCAAGCATTTTGTGCTAGTTTTGCAGCTGCTACGGCTGAGTTCAAGTCCTCTCGAGAGGAAGCTTGTACATAACCGACAATTTCATTTTTGTTGGCAGGGTTGTTACTGCTTTTCACTTCATTTGCTGATGAAGCTTTCCATTCTCCTTTAATAAAGTTCATATAAGTTTTTACGTTTTTCTCAGTCATTTTTTGCATATCATGTTTCCTACCTTTCTTTTCCTTAATAAATAGTTGATAAAAGTGACTTTAGTTTAAGATCCCTTACCTTATGTATGGGAAAGAACGCTTTGTCGAGGCAAAACTTCTTTTCCTTTCATTGAATCTTCCAAATTTCCATAATAGGCATTTTCAATAATTTTTTGGATATCCTCTGGCCTTGTAAGTCTAGGATTAATTAGTACATTTCCACTTCTCATTGAATCCTCCACTAATTTCTCAATATATTCTAATGAAACTCCTAAATCTTTTATATTCAAAGGAATGTTCATATTTTTATTCATATCAATCACAGATTCTATTGCCTTTTCGGCAGCCTGTTTCGTAGATAAGCCAGATACATCATTCCCTAATGCAATAGCGATATCTTTGTATTTTTCCGGACATGCCTGAAGATTAAACCTCATAACAAAAGGTAATAATGCTGCATTCGCGAATCCATGTGGAATATCAAAGACACCTCCAAGTGTATGAGAAATGGCATGTACATTTCCCAATCGGGATTGTCCAAACGCTGCCCCTGCCATCATTGAAGCCACAAGCATACTTTCCCTGCTATAAATATCTGTTCCTACAAAATAGGATTTTGTTAAGTGTTCACCGATCATTTTAATCGAATTAATAGCTAATGCCTGGCTAATAGGATTTGCAGCCTTTGATGTATATGATTCAATCGCATGTGTTAAAGCATCCATTCCTGTTGATGCTGTTATACTCTGGGGTAAATTCAAAGTAAGAGCCGGATCAAGTATTGCAAGACTTGGATACACATATGGACTAAGTACTGCTAACTTAAAAGAAGTTTCTTTATTTGTTATAACTGTTGAATTTGTTACCTCACTCCCTGTACCTGCTGTAGTGGGAATAGCTATGATTGGGATCGGAGGATTCTTAATCTTTCCTACACCCCCATAATCCAATATACTTCCTGGATTTTTAGCCATAATTGCGATAGCTTTAGCTGTATCAATACTACTCCCACCCCCAACAGCTAGTACTGCATCACTTTTATACTCCCTAAGCTTTTGTGTCCCCTTATGAATCGTTTGAGCAGAAGGATTCGGTTCAACTTCATCATACAATTGATAGTCTAAGTTCACTGCAACGAGCGATTTTTCAATTCTCTCTAAAAGATTGGCTGCTCGTACCCCTTTATCTGTCACGATAAGGACTCTAGTAGCTCCCAATTCTTTAATAAATTCTCCAGACTTTTCAGAAAGACCAATACCAACTTCCACTTTTGTCGGCATAAAATAGTTATAAGAAATTGAAGACATGTTTGAAAACTCCCTCTCTAGTTTTTAAACTTTTCCATAAACATAAATTAAGAAAATCATAAAAACCTAAATCATCGTGTTAATATCCCTTGTTTGTATACGCTTCCATTTCAATGAATAATGGTAATTCTGTATAGAAGGCAGATACTTGTAAATACGCAATTAATCAAATCTATTAGGGTTAATTTTAAACTTTGTAAACTATTAGCGATGAATATCATGACTATATGTATTGCATTTTTGTCTTCATTTGGTTTATATTTTTTTATCTACCCCCTTAATATTTGGTGAATGTTATTCACTAAACAAAATTATATTTTAAATAATAAGAAAATTCAACATTTTTTTGTTTATAAATTCCAAACTAACTTTCATAGATCTCATTACCGTAGTATAATCAACTTAGACAATATGAATTTAAGCTCTATTTAATAAGTTCAAATATTAGCTTAGCCAGCATCTCCAAACAAAAGAAAATAAAAAAGTTTCGACATATACTATCTTAGATAGATAGAAACGGAGTAATATCAACCAAATATTTTGTAAATACGTTGAATTATTTTATTAATAATAGTTAACGACGTTCACTAAATATGAGAAAGTTAATGATTATTAGAGGAGGAAATTTTGTGACAGAAAATAAGCGGCCATCTTATGGTAATGTTTCCCATTCGTTAGATATTTTATTATTTTTTAGAGAACATGAAGAATGTAGTTTAGGTGAGTTGGCGGAAATGCTTGACCTTAGAAAAAGCTATTTACTGAAACTGTTAGATAATTTGAAAGAAAAAGGGTTTTTATCTTTGGATACCACTACCGGAAAGTATCGACTAGGGCTATCCTGTTTAGAGTTGGGCAATGCTTACGAACAAAGACTTGATATTCGAAAAGTCTCCCATCCAGAGCTTGTTCAATTATCTTCAAAAACTAATGAACTTGTTCACCTTGGAGTAATGGATTCTAACATAGTCGTCCTATTAGAGCGAATTATGAATCAAGAATCAGGATTACGTTTACAATTCCATCTATCCTTAACATCCCCTCCTTATTCAACAGGACTTGGAAAAGTTTTATTGGCCTATAGTGATCAGGAAGTGGTTGAAAATTATCTATCTACTAAAGAATTAATACCTTACTCTCCTCATACTACAATTGAACCAAATATGATTCGTGTGGAATTGGAGCAGATAAGGAATAAAGGTTATTATTTGTCATTTGAAACATTTGAAAGTGGTATATCTTGCTTAGCTGCTCCTGTCTTTTCACGTCACGGTAAAATTGCAGCTGCCGTAAGTATTTGTGCACCAACAGTTCGGGTTATGTCAAAAGAAAAAGAGTTAGTTAAACATCTCCTTGAAACTACTTCCAATATATCTAATATACTAGGACATAATTCTCTATTCGAAATAAAATAATAGAATAAATCAAGCAAGAATCAACCTAGTTTTAAAAAAGCAAGACCCTCAAAGTTTCCGAGAGTCTTGCTTTCTACTATCTATTAGTTGTTAACCTGAAAAAATTCATATTTTTATTAGTTGTTAACCTGAAAAAATTCATATTTTACTTCTAAAAATTCACCCATACCATATGTTCTTCTCTACCTAGTCCCCTGTATTTACGAACGACATATAGCTCAATGAAGAAAACAGAGTTAGAAGAAAAACAAAGAGAAATTGAAGGTAAAAAGTACGCAAAAGAAATGGAAGAAGAATCCCCTACTTGCGCTGACTCCCTAAGTTTTCACTGGTCAAACTCTAAAAGCAGCATAATCCCCACTTTTTTGTGTCCACCTTATTGAATCAAATCCCTAATCCTTAACAAAACTCAGGCTTTGGCAATTCGTCCATGCCTCTTTAACTGCTTCAAAGTAAATAGATAAATAACATTTCTATATTATTTTCTAAAAAATCATCTATATTTGATATTTGTTTAATCTCACATTGAGATATATAATAAAAATAAGAAAAAAAGAAAGCGTTTTCAATATTTGAATACTTCGTTACTTCTCATACTATAAGGAGGATTTAAGATGAGCCAAGTAGAAAGAAATTCCAAATTGCAGAAATTAATTGAGCATCAAATATTCAATGAGAAAGAAATTTCCAGGATGACAGATTCACAGATTGAATATTATCACTGGCTCTATTTTGATGACTCTGTTTATGATTATATGTAACTCAAATATAAAATGATAAAAAGCGGGAAAAACTTTGAAAATTCAGGGTTTCCCGCTTTTACTTTTATCACTTTCAGAAATAATCCAACAACATGAAGGGTGAAGGGATCATATAAATCCAGAATCTTATCATCTAACTGGATAACTAAGCCTTTATCGATAAATTTCCGATATGCTCTTGCTAAGAATTTAGTCAAATCCTGTAGAGATTCACTAACAGAATTCCCGTATTTTCCTTCATTCATTAATCGATCAATTTTAGACCATATAATTAAAGTACCTGATTCAAAAGGCGCACCGTCTTCCCACCCCATATGTTTAGTATATTCTGCTGGGAATCCTTGAACCTTATTTGCTATGATATGAGTTTGTTCTTCACTGACAATTAGATCAAGATCTAAATATGCATGATAGTATCGTTCCTGCCCAAAAGGTTTTGTATAAATATCAATTCTTCTACCTTGACTTAAGGCAGCAACTTTCATCCCTACACCAAAACGACCGAGCCCTTTACGTTGATTATATCGAGTGGAAAAACCTATTTTTTAGGTTTGTGCTAATATTTCTGGTTTAATTCCTATTCCATCATCTGCAAATATTATGGTTTCAAAACTTTTATCCTTTTTATTTTGATAAGGAACAACTTTAACGATTTTAGAGCCGGCATCTATTGAATTATTAACTACCTCACCTATTGCATTTGACAGATCAAAACCCGAATCACGCCAACTCTTAAGCGCCTTATCCACCTGAAAAATGGCTGATTTCATGTCACTAGTAGTTACTTGGTTTTCCATTTCAATTCCTCCTATTTATTGAATTAGCCTCAGGTCTAATTCAAATGTTTTGTTGAAGTGTGTTAAGGTGAAAAAATAACCATTTTATATGTGTCATTTTATTCTTAATTGCCTTCACTATATATGGGGTTTAGGGATAAAAAAATTTCCACTATAAATATTTTTATTTATGAATAATAAAATTTAAGCCTTATTCTATGTATTTTAATATTAAAAGAAGCAAATCAGTAAAGCAATTTAGGTAAAGCTGTTATGGCTAAGGCATTTAAGTCCAATAAATCTAGGTCCCCACACAAACTAAGGCATACCTATGGGACGAACTTAGTGGAGCAGTCAGGAGACATCCATTTGCTGATGACTCAACTTGGTCTGGGAGAGAGAAGAACAAACTATCTTGAAAAGGACTAAATGAAAAAAGAGAAGATTTTTCTAGTCTTCTCTTTTTTAGTATGTGTGTAAAAATGAAAACATAAAAACCATCTATGCTTTTGTCACTTGGTAAGGCAAAATAAATGATAGCTAACTACCTGTAATAAACGTTATGTAAACTAGAGAAATTGTGTAATAAAAAAGATCCTTTAAAGCCCCTACTCTATTATTGCGCGGGTACTGCATATTGTAAAAAGTTAGGAGGATGCTCAACACCAGTCATAGCAGGGGTTTATCCCATTGTAGCTGTTGTAATGATGTCTTTAATAAATATTGAAATCCATGGAATTTCAGCACTGACCTTGTCCAACTGAACCCACTATAAAGAAACTTCTCATCCAAGTCTGCCTCTTCTATAATCATTTTCTTAATAACATTCCGTACATGGTTCTTAAATATTTCAGATCTGGCACCTTGATAATTATCAAGAATATACTTTAGTGCCTCTCGGATTCCAGGTTTATTCTCTCTTTGATGAGCATCCTTTTCCGCTTCGTCCAATGAACGACTAAGCATAGTAACAATTGATACTCCAAAATAGTCAGCTAGCTTTACTAAGAATTCACTATCTATCCTCTGGTCTCCACTCTCCATTTTTTAAAGGGACGTAAAAGGAACGTCTAAATAATCAGCTAATTCTCTTAAAGTTAAACCCTTCGACTATCTATACAACCGAATAAACGACCCTAAATAATCTCTGAACTCTGACATAACAACCACCTCAAATGATTCCATAATAACAATAGCATCTAATTCCATAAATTTAAATATGGGTTTTTTCTATTTTAGAAACAAAAAACAAGGCGCTTTGACTTTACTTTCAAAATATAAGTTAACTAAAACAAATTCCGATGAGCTGAGTCCAAAATAAAGAGACATTATTCCCTAATGGAATAATGTCCTACTGGTTCGAGCTGAAATAAGGTTCTAACGGAGTTTCCATCCATTAATAAAGACCTTTTTCTAAACCAAATATCCTTTAATAACGTATCTGGCTCGACTTGATAAAGATTTAGAAATTCCTTAATTTATAGAATTTTATTAATATACCTTGCCTTCCCAGCCTTCACTACATCATGCAATACTTCCATCGTCCTGTAACTATTGCTAAGACTAGCACTTTGCAAAAGTCCGATAAACCATATTATGTTAATTAATCATTTATTCCAATCTATGCATCCATGAAAGGATGAGCCCCAATCAATAACAAAGGCCCCACTATCTCTATTATTTCGATCCACGCATCCATGAAGGATGCGACTTGAGGCAGCACTTAAAACACGGTAGGTATCTCCATTTCAATCCACGCATCCATGAAGGATGCGACGCCGCCTGAAAGTGAAGTTTCCGGGTTTTATATATTTCAATCCAGGCATCCATGAAGGATGCGACCACTTGACCGCCTAATTTCTTGATTGCTTTGGAATTTCAATCCACGCATCCATGAAGGATGCGACTTTCATGAGTGCCTTCTTGACTTTCGGCTCCATATTTCAATCCACGCATCCATGAAGGATGCGACGGATTGGTACTGGGAATTTGGTTCCCCTTATATCATTTCAATCCACGCATCCATGAAGGATGCGACTTTTAAACGAGTTGGCGATAAAAGTCGGCTATGCGATTTCAATCCACGCATCCATGAAGGATGCGACTGCATTAAATGTAGGACTTAGAATAGTGAAAGCTATTTCAATCCACGCATCCATGAAGGATGCGACTCAAGTAGGCGTCAAACATTTTGTAGGTGTTTTTATTTCAATCCACGCACCCATGAAGGATGCGACTAAAAGACAATGCAGATAACATAGAATATTACTATATTTCAATCCACGCATCCATGAAGGATGCGACTTAACGCAAGGGGCCGTCGCCCTGGAAGTTGAATTATTTCAATCCACGCATCCATGAAGGATGCGACCGCTCGCCACTAGGCAGCTTCAAAACGGGGGTTTTATTTCAATCCACGCATCCATGAAGGATGCGACTTTTATACTTTTGAAAAGTATCCAGGGTTTCGGCTATTTCAATCCACGCATCCATGAAGGATGCGACGAGCACAACAATCGACTTGGGTATTGTTATTGCTATTTCAATCCACGCATCCATGAAGGATGCGACTATCGATTCCATCAAAGAGGAAATCGATGCGTATATTTCAATCCACGCATACATGAAGGATGCGACCTTCGATCACTGCATCATACGTGTATATATTTTTAATTTCAATCCACGCATCCATGAAGGATGCGACATGATAAGGAAGTTAAAGTCGAGCAAATAGTTAGATTTCAATCCACGCATCCATGAAGGATGCGACACACCGATACAGAGGCATACATGATGTTTATCGATTTCAATCCACGCATCCATGAAGGATGCGACCTATGGACGATGCAGTTACATTCTCCGTGACTTTAAAATTTCAATCCACGCATCCATGAAGGATGCGACTATTCTTTACTCCTTTATACGTAAAGGTTTCGTTATTTCAATCCACGCATCCATGAAGGATGCGACTAAAAGAGTTTTGCGACAGGATCAAACTTTTGAGATTTCAATCCACGCATCCATGAAGGATGCGACTTAACTTCAATTTCGCCTGTATCTGTCCAAGTATATTTCAATCCACGCATCCATGAAGGATGCGACATACGCGTTTTGAACACTCTCCAATACCTTTGGAATTTCAATCCACGCATCCATGAAGGATGCGACAACATATAAACAAAAATCCTTGAAAATTCTTGAGATTTCAATCCACGCATCCATGAAGGATGCGACCTGGGGTCCATGAGGACGAATTTGTTTTGATTGAGATTTCAATCCACGCATCCATGAAGGATGCGACGACGGGATTACGACTTCTAGGTCTTTTGATACGATTTCAATCCACGCATCCATGAAGGATGCGACCTAAAAAACAGACTAAAAAGGAGGTTGTTTCAATATTTCAATCCACGCATCCATGAAGGATGCGACATTGTTGATGAAGAAGTCATTATAAATTCCTTTATTTCAATCCACGCATCCATGAAGGATGCGACAGTTGTCTTGTATTTAATGGCTTACAGCAATGAGATTTCAATCCACGCATCCATGAAGGATGCGACGGCGATTTTTGATTAAAACAACGAAAAAATGGGTTATTCCACTCAAAAATACGCTATTATCTTTATTAAATAACGAACTCAATTTAGAATTTCATAAAGTTGACCAGTAAAACATGAAAATAAAGGTGCGAATGTATCTGAAAATAGATGTGTGCTTTACATTCGCACTAAAAAATTAAAGGACTATCTAAATCAACTGATTCTTTAACACCAATATGTTCTACCTTAGACTTATAATTGTTGCCTAACTGATAAAATCTTAGACTATCATGTTCTTCCTCAATAATATTAGCCAGTTTTATTTTTAAAGTGGCTAATTGAGTTGCATCTACAATACATTCAAATACTGAATTCTGAACTCGTTGACCATAATTTTGACATATTTTTGAAACTTTCCGCAGTCTCTTTTGTCCGCCACTACTAATGGTACTTACATCATACGTAATCAATACTAACAAATGTTACACCTACTTCCACAAAAATGGTGGGTACTCATCTAAATCATTACGTAAATAACGAGCCAATAATAAAGCTTGTACATGTGGTACTAATCCCCAAGGTATTTTTTCACCTAGATATGGATGTGTAATCTTTTCTTGCTTTTTATTTTGCCAGGCCGATAAAAATTTCTTCCTAGCTCCATCTGTCATGATAACAGCTCCATTTTCCTTTTTTTGAAAGTCCTCCTTATTTACGATTTTTTTATTGATTAATGTCAAAATAAACTTATCTGCGTAAACACCTCGCAGTTCTTCCATGATGTCTAAGGCTAAAGATGCTCTACCAGGTCGATCACGGTGCAAAAAACCAACATATGCATCAAGTCCAACACCCTCTAAGGCAGATGCCATATCATTTGCTAATAACGTATACGCAAATGATAGCATTGCGTTCACGCTATCTAACGGTGGTCTCCGAGAACGCATATTAAAATAGAAATCCTCTTTTTGTTGTAAAATCATTTGATTAAACTGTTTATTGTAACTGACTGCCGCTTGTCCTTCCAAACCTCTTAACCTTTCTAAATCCTCGCACTTTCTTACTTCAAGAATGATAGATGATAAATGTTGTGAAACTTCTTTAAATTGAGCCACGTCCACTCGTAATGGATAATCCCTTGTCATTCTTTCAATTATCCATTTATTGTTATAAAGCTTCCCAACAATAAAATTACGGGCAATTTTTGCTGACATTACTTCATCATCTGATACACGGTATTGTTTCTTCCTTAAAACTACATTCCCCTTACTTTTCCCGACAACTCTCGCCAGAAATCGCCCGCTCAATGTTAAAAATACTAATGAAATATTTCTTTCGGCACAATAACCCATCAGTGCTGGGCTTGTGCCTGTATAACCAAAGGAAACGATGGATTCTAAGTTATGTAGTGGCAACCTACCCAACTTTTCCTGATTCTTAAGAAGAACAATATTATCACCGTCTAACGATAAATAAACATCAGGCTGAGTTATGAATAAAGTATTAAGAAGTTTTTTCATTCATGGATCTTCCCTTCAATATAACTTTTTACTGACCATTTATTCATTAGTTTTGGTAAGCAAATATTCTGAAGGGAACAGTTTTTGCAAAAAGCTCCTGTTTTTACTTTAGGCGTATGCCTGCGCTTATAATGATCATGCATTTCTGCGACAATATCCTTTACTTTATTTTTAGTATCTAGCGGTAGCGGTACTTCAGTTCTGTGTTTTATCTCATTATAAAATATATAACCTATATCAATATCACAAAGTAACATTTCCTCTAAACACATAGCTTGGGCTGTTAATTGTAAAATGTCCGCATCGTTTACTTTCAGTTTCCCTCGTTTATATTCGACAGGATAAGCGATGTATTTTCCCTCAGCTCCATTTATTTCAACGCCATTTTCATCTTCAATGAACTCTACCACATCACAAACACCTGTAATTTTAAGTTCATTTGACTTAACAGGCATTGCGCGAACAATAAGTTTATTACCTCTTTTCTCCCTAATAAATGGATTATCCGCCTTACGATGGAGATGCTGTCCTTCAATCGTTCTAACGTTTTCTTCCCATTGCTGTTCCACATGAATTAAAGCCCACTGGCGTTTACAAAATTGAAAATGCTGAAGACCAGACAACATAAGATAATTATCTTCTTCCATTATAAACCGTCAATTTCCTCAACTTTTAAACCCTCTAGTACATTCAAAGTAATGGTATAATCGTCAAACGTTTTCGGCTCTTCTACATTATGTTGAACGTCTAGTAACCGATGTACTTTAGCGGAAGAATATTGGCCCAATTTTGAATTATGCTCCCACCAGTAAACCTTATGAACTTCCATGCTACCATCCGGCCTAGCAGCTGATGTATCATTTTCAAACAATGTAACTAGTGCTTGTTTAATTTTTTCCGCGTCCTCATTTGTAAAACCAGTTTTTTCAGCTAACTGTGTGTTAATACTTCCGTAAAAAACATAAACTCCAAAATCTACACGATGTTTCATTCCCATGGTGTCTGAACCTTTTTCCTTTCCAGGCTCAGAATTAACACTTTTCGTAATTTGCATGCTCGTAATATCGATTGGGTCAACACTTGTAGCAGTATGGATAGACACAGGCCCTCTTACACCAACGGAAACACTAGATCCTTTTCCTACTGCTTTAAATGCAAAAACTTGACCGAAGCTCCGGACATCCATCCATTCTTGACAAGCTATCATTGCAAACGTATCATTTGCACTTTCTTTCGATTTTAATACTTTATCTAGTTCCGCGTTAGACTCCGCACGCTCTCTTAAACTTTTAAAAGCATCGACTTTTCGATCATTAGATTGAACAAATATAGATTCACCCAAGTCTTGCAAACGATTTCTTATTTTTCTTTTAATTGACACATCGGAAATCTCCCCATAACCATCATAATTTTGTCTTGGACGATTGCCGTTTAATGGATCCCCATTTGGATTGGCTTTTGTTACTGATAAAACAACAGCAAAATCAATTTTATGGTCTAGAATTGTCATGTTAATATCCCCTTTTAGTTAGATACTTCTAAGGCATCATTATTTTCTTTCTACTGATATAAGTCGTGTCGTTGACTATAAAAACCTAATAAATATTTACCTGATAAAGGTTTATTATTAAAATCCTCAAATGAAATACTAGAAGCCACCTCATCTATTAACTTGGATAAATATAATCCTTTTGTTCCAAGCCGGGCTTGATAAGGTTGAAGACTATCCTGAATGGTTTTCCACGTTCTTTCGGGATGTTTAGAAAAAGCATTCATATAACGAAGTGCGTTACTAGCTCGCATTTCGCCTGAACCTAAAGCTCTTCTTTCCATCACATCCGCAATAGCTAATAACCTGCCAAATAAATAATCACGGTTCATATTTTCTGTATCTAAAGCCACTTGGCATCCCTCCTGTTTATTTAATAGTGCACAAGTAATGCTGAGTGTTTTTTCCCATTCCCAGTTATCCATAGACACAGGGTTAGAAGCACGTTGATAAGCACTTTTTACAATATCTAACGGGATTTTTCTATCATCGATAACGCAAGAAAGCATGCGCTCCATTAATCCTTTGACGACTTTTTCATTCACCTTTGGACCGTAAGCTGCAAATGCAATGTCCTTTGTAGCTGGCGCTCCGTAAAATTGAATATATTGTTCATTATTATCTTTTCGGTAGCGGTGAAGCCATGCACATGTAGAATGCCATTTCTTCAGCCGATCCAAATACAGTTCCTTGTTCATGTTTCTATAATAAAGCACTGCCAATCGGCCAGTGGTTGCTGAATCAAGAATAAGTACATTGACGTTTTCATTAGAAGTTAAATTATTCCTATACCCGTCTAAAGCTTTAGCCACTTCATTGGCAAACTCTTGGTGGGTGAAGGATATTCTTTCTTTTTTTCCAATTGGCAAAGGTGAAATAGAAAAGGTATCCAGCGTTGTATCAGGTATAGTAATTTCTTCATTCCCCCACACAAGGAATACACGCTGATCAACGATTTTGCCTTGACGATTAATTAACCATTTCAGAGCGTTATGGGCTTTTTGGGATACTTCATAACTGATACTAGCTACTTCGTCGCTTTTTTTAAAACGTCCTCTAAATGTAAAACCACTCGTATCATTCGCAGATATTAATTTTGCTTTATCTGCGGCATTTCTTATTTTATTAGCGTGTTTGTCCGTCCTCGGGCCGATTTTCCCAGTTACAAAGCATAAATCTTCTTCACTTAATAAATCTTTATAAAAATGAATAAAAGATTCAAACATTTCTTGATCTTTCCAAACCTTCTTTAAAATACGATCCGGAGAACGAACATTAAACCGAACAAATGCACTTTCTTGCCCCGAGTTAACTGCGGAAAAAATGGGTGGCTTTGCGCCATATAATGGCTCATACTTATCACTCCATACATCAATTAAGTGATTATGTGCATCCACATACAGAATATGTTCTTTTATTAAGTCTTTAATTAAACGCTTCTTTCTCAAATAAGTATAGATGCTCTTCACTTTAGGGTGACTATATGCTGATTGTTCCCACTCTTTCAATTGCTTTATATAGGAAGCAAATGGTTCTTCTTTTTTTATTTTCCCGCCATATGTAACAAAGTCGCCAGCTACATAGCTTAATTTATCATGGAGAGGATACGGGGCAATTTTTGAGCCAGCTCTGTTTGCTGAATCTTCCGTACATGGAATTAATGTGCTAGCATCACTTTTTTCAATAACAGTAGCTGAATGAAATTCGCCATCTTCGGTGATTTCCACTTCTATATGGGCATTTTGAGTAGTATGAGGATATAGGTAACAGCGTATATTCTTTATCGTTATACTTTTTTTCAATTACACCAACGCGGTCCAAATTAGATTCATATATTTCTAATAAATTTAATAACCAACTCATTTATTCACCTCCCTCTTTCTAATTGGTTGAACAGGTTATCAGCGGATTCTACATTCCTATCATCGAAATGCTTCGATTCCATATCCGATATTACACGTACTTGTATGCATTCTTCCGGCCTAATAAACTGAATAAGGCCGTCCTTCATCACTGGATTCCATAATCGCACTTCCATTTGATTCCTAGCTGTTTCATCCGGATAATTAATTCCATGAACCATGGTACCTAAATGGATGTCTCCATAATTATCATAAAATCCTTCCCCTTCACCAAATACACATGGTTCAACATAGGCTTGGCATTCTCTAGTTCCTAGGAAAATATCTCTTCGTCCTCCAGCATTTAGAGCGCGTTTTAATATGTTGTGATGCTTATTTTCGTTACGGTCAAAAGCCAATTCTGGTCGATGAAGATTAAATACAAAATGAGCTCTAACCTGATACCTTACATCTTTTAAATAGGTGTAATTGGCTAGTGTATTTCCTCCACCATATTCACTGGGGCGAATCCCTTTTGATTCCATACGTATTGGTTTTAAAATCCGTATATCATCAACTACCATTAGCAAAGTGGGCTTCCAGTAGATTGATTCAACAATTCCTTTAAGCGCCTGATAAGTGGGTACTTGATAAGAAAGTTTTTCTCCCCCCATTTTCGTCAAGGGGTCCGTGAATAAAGCATAATTACCATAAACCTCAAATTCAATCGAGTTTCTCATTATAATCACCCTCTTTTTTTGATATATAGCTATAGTTACATAATATACCAGCTAATTAGACGAAAGTGTGGATTGAAAAATATAATATTATTTAAAAACCTAGGTTAAAAAAGATAAGTTTTTAAAATATGATTTCACCTAGCTTACTATCATTTGTAAGATTCAGGCCAAATTCTGTGTTATACGCCCCCTTCTTCAAAGCTAAAATCTTCCCATCCAGAAAACTCACTATTCCATCATTTTCTGCTAATAGATCTAATTCATATTGATACAGGTTAATTGTATACTGCTGGGCTTTCCGTAGTAATCTAGTAAGATCTTCTATTGTTCCATTACCGTTTAATTCAGTAATAATATCTTCACCATCCTCGTACGACACAATAACTGAAGTAGTTATTTCATTAATCACATGAAAATGATCAGCCGCCGTTTTATAACTATTTGTTAGAAATAATGGAATGCCTTTTTTCTCTTTGCGAGAATAGGCTTCTAAGTAACTATTTTCATGTTTTGATGCCATCAATAATTCTGTCATGTTCTTTTTTAATTTTGGTATAAAGTAATTCAAATCTGTTTCAAATGCTGTGTAATACTCTTTGAAATACCTTTCCATCGCTTGTTTAGATAACACATGGCCACCATGGCTTGTTTGATCCTTCCTAAGATCAATGAGAATTTTTTTTGACACCTGCTTACCTTCTTTAATCTCTCTTAGACGATCTAATTTTTCATCACCATGATCGATTACATAAACATTTTGGATGTCCTTTTCTCCATGACGATTACATCTTCCAGCAGCTTGTGCGACGGAATCCAATCCTGCCAATGAACGAATCACACAATCAAAACTGACATCAACCCCAGCCTCAATAAGTTGAGTACTGATACAAATAATCTTATTTCCCTCTTTAAGATGCTGCGTGACTTCAGAAAGAATCCTATTCCTATGCGCAGCACACATCGATGTGCTTAAATGAAAAATAGGAATACCGTTATCTTTCTCTTTTAAAAGGTTATATAAGTTCCTTACAACCGTTTTAGTATTTAAAATGACTAAAATACTCTTAATTTCATTCATTTTCTCGTCAATAAGATCACAAATTTTTTCATTGTTAAAAATTTCATTCGTTGCTCTATCTATGATTTCTACCCGTTTAAAAGCTTCGATTACACCTTCTAAGTCTTCAATCATTTCAGCATTTGCATTGATTTCCAGTTTTTGTTCTACAAAGTCCAACGCCGGTTGAGTTGCCGTGCAGAGGATGATACTAGAATGACCATGCATTTTTAAAAAGTTTAATGTTTGATTAAACAAAGACACGGAAGAAACGGGAACTTTTTGAACCTCGTCAAAAATAATGACTGACTCGGCTAAGTTATGGAGTCTTCTGATATTTCGGCTTCCTTTAGCAAAAAACACATTTAAAAACTGTACCATTGTTGTAAAGATAATAGGGGAATCCCAATTATCTTTAGCCAGTTTTAATTTTTGCTGCACATTCATCATGCCATCCTGATTTTCATCATGATCCTCTGCATCTTCTACTACATTTGAGTGATGCTCTAATATTTGAGCATCATCCCCCAATACTTTTCGTACTTCTTCTGCGTTTTGCTCAATGATCGTTGTATAAGGGACAATATAGATAATTCTTTTTTTGTTATGAAGGTTAGCATGTTTAAGTGCGTATCTTAGACTAGCTAATGTTTTCCCGCCACCAGTGGGGATGGATAATGTATAGATTCCTGACGGTTTCTCGGCAAATTGATCACACTGATGGGACATCTCTGCTCTTAGAAGATTAATGGGAGTATTTGCATTTTCCTGTTTTTTGAATGAATTGATTTTTGACAAAAGCCTCTGGTAATATGTATTAAATAATTTTTCTGGCTGAATTCCAGATTCGATTTCCTTTTTTTCTTCGAATAATCGTGTATTTGTTCGATCAGCATCAATTAATGCACTAAAGATAAATTTAGTTAAGAACATTAATTCATTTTCTTTATTTTCTGAATATTCTTTCGTTAAGAAGTGTTCTAGTTCTAGGGCAGCCTTTTCAACATATTCATGAAATCTTGTCTCACTTATGACATGCTCAAAAAATTCTTGCTTTGTCAGATTAAATTCAGCCAATTGCTTATCCCGAACTCTATGTAAATAATTTGATTCTAAATCTGGATTTAAAAAATCTTGTAGATATGCATGGTGAGAAATAATAGCATTTCCTACGATTTCGGCTACTATCCCTTTGTAACGAGTGATATTCTCTGTATGGAAGAGGTTGTATAAAAGTTTGCCTCCTGCAGTTGAATGATCAACACTTCCTCTTTTAGGTGGGGCGGTAGGATTATTTACTGCTTCTACTATGTATTCTCTAAACTCATTGGTATATTTGCCTATGTCATGGAGCATGCCAGCTAACCCAGTTAAATGTTTTACGTCAATCTTTTCTCCGTAGGATTCTGCTAAATCTTTTACTTCTAGTAAATGCTCTTCAACTGTTTGTATCCGATTGTCGCTTTCACGGATATGAGCAATATAACTCATATAATCACTCCCTCCCTCTCTATACTTAATTTCCCTCCAAATATGTACTTAATCTAAGGATAGCAGTTTTTTGAAATTTTCCCTTTATATTCCCAAAACACACGTATTCTAAACTGTTGAAAGTTTTGATATCCATAGGCTATTAATAATGCAAATGATTTTAGTAACATTTCTATTGGAATTTCGTATTTAGAAAGTTCCACAATCTTATTCAATATACGGTGTGATTCCGTTCCAACAAATGCATTTTAGTTCTCTTCGATGTAACGTGAAATTTCATCCTGACGTTCATAACCATAATTTGTTAACATAGCACATTCCATCTTCCTGTTTAATTTACTAAAAACTTAGTATTTGTGTTACTAAATCTAAGGTTATAAAAAAATTAGCTCATTTCTATTGGTTTTCTTTAATAAATCATCTGTAGTTGAAATTAATATCATTACAAAATAATTAGTATTTTTTTATCTAAGATTTAGTATAAGGTTTACTAAGTTTTATGTCAATAAAAACTTACCTTTATTCGAGGCCTCTCATTAGAAGCCTCATATTATTTACTATTTCATCAAAAAATTATAGTCAACTTTTTATAATTTTGTTCTTTTCAATTCCATTGTTTGATTTATACCCATATCTTGATAAACCTTTAATAATATTTCTAATTTTTCTTCTTTAGCTTTTTTTAGTGTTTCTAAATAGTTGTAATCAGATATTTGGTACTCTTCTCCAATTCTTTTCTGCTCTTCTTTGGTATGGAAAGGTATTTTTATTTCCTTAAGATCTTTGGCATTTATGTTTTTAATACTAGTTCCAGATTGAATTCCTGTAATTAAAAATTGTCCTACAGGACTTTCAAGGAAGGCTTTTAAGTAATGAGCATCTGTTTCCTTACCAACACGTATACCAAGAAAATTTTGGGATAATATTAGTGTCCCAGTATGTTTAGGAACAATAGCAACTTTTATATTTGCTCCTCGACTAGATATAATAATATCTCCCTCTTCTACTATATAGTCTTCTATGCTTTTTTGTATTGTAATATTAGAAGGAATAATCTCTTCAGCATGAACAATTCCATTTTCAACATCACTTAATTTAATAATTTTACTACTCCCTTTTCCTTCTTCAATTTGCTTCGGAGTTAGATTAATCCCTCTGTATACCTTTGCTATATTTCCTAATGCTTGTAAATTAGAGAGGTTTTCAAGTTGTTGTCGATTAACGATTACTTTACCAAAATCATCTGTTATAATTTCATCATTCTCTAGATATCGACCACATAATAAATTTGCATCATCAATTTGCGATATATTAACAAACTTACTAAACTTATCAACTTCATTTCCTTTAAAG
Organism: Peribacillus sp. V2I11; assembly: GCF_030817135.1. NCBI lineage: Bacteria > Bacillati > Bacillota > Bacilli > Caryophanales > Bacillaceae > Peribacillus > Peribacillus sp. V2I11. The sequence goes on from NZ_JAUSYW010000002.1 coordinate 416,730, forward strand.
AAGACTTCACTTATTTTCTTTATATTTTGTGTCGTTAAAACCCGCTTTTTTCTTTCTTCTCCAAATTCATTAACAGCATTTATAAATAGAACTTTATTTTTTCGTTCTTTTGGTTTTTTCTTGTTAAGCACCAGAAGGTTCGTTTGAATTGCTGTATACCCTAATAAATTCTCTGGAAGTGCAATTACCGCTTCAATTAAATCCGATGATAATAAGTTTCTACGAAGGGTTTGTTCAGTAGATCTAAAAAGCACACCATTCGTGACAACTAACACTCCTCTTCCTTCATTATTTAAAGATGTTAAAGCATGCTGTATAAACGCTGAATCACCGCTACTCTTTAGCACTGGCCCATAAACAAATCTATTATATGGATCATATTCAAGAAATTCATGTCTAATTAATTTCATTCCAAATGGATAGTTCATATACACATAATCAAATTTCTTAAGTGTATCGCTTTTAATAAACTGAGGGTTAAGCAATGTGTCACCTAATGCAACCTCTACATTATCAACCTCATTAATTAGCAAATTTAATTTAGCTAAGGACCATATTTCCTTATTTATTTCTTGACCATATAGATGGAGGTCTAAACCTTCGCTTTTTGCAAATTGGTTTGCAGCCACATGTGAACCACCGATACCTAACGCACCATCATATAGTTCCCCACTCTTTAAATTTAAAATTCGAATACCAAGATTGTTTAATGAGCTGGGGGTTCGAAAATCCTCATTAAAATCAAATAAGAAGTTTGTTATTGATGACCACTCTTCATCTTTTATTTGCACACTTTCAAGTTCAAATAGAAATTTCAATAATACATTGCTGTTGATTTTTCTAAACATGTCATAAGGCTCAAATACACCACTTAAAAAATCAACATGATCTTCAATGAATTGTAATGTAGAAATTAAAACTTCATTTACATGATTCTGGCTCCTTAAAATATGTTCAATACAGCATGAAGATGGTAAGTTAAACTTTTCTCTTTTACTACATAAATATTTTAAAGCAGATATTGAAGCATTCACCTTTCTTATTTCAGAATGATTCAAATCATTCCTATTTAAATCATTGAACTTCCAAAATGTATTTTCTATACTCATTAATAACACCTCTTTTTTAGTTACTATACGCTTAGTATATTCATTACTAAGTTTTCCTGTTTATAAAAAAGTTATTCAATACTTAATTACATTATAACTCGACTGAGTAATATGTCACGACAAGTTTAGTAACATCGTTACTAAACTTATTTGTTTTGTGAATTTAGTTAAATACAATAATATAGTAAAAAGGAGCCTGTTCCCAATTTCCCTACTGGCTACCAGGCTTCAAAGTTAACTAATTGATTCCTAAAAATAATACATTAAAAAGAAGCATCCGGGTGTCCAGTAAAACACTAGCTGAATCACATAAAAATGGGGTCAAAGTGCACTTCTTTGAGGTATTTAAACCAAAGGAATATACATATCATTGAATAAATTCAACGCCATGAGACGAAATTACAAGCAGATAAAACCCTGGAAGAAACGGAAAAAGAAAGAATTGTAAAGGCTAGAATAGGACAATCGAAGTTTAAACAAAAGCTACTTACACAGTCGAAACAATGTGCTTTATGTGGTGTTAATGACATACCTTGAAGACACATGCGATTACACAAAGCATGTCTCGGAAGGGAAATTGTCTGGACAACGCTGTCATGGAAAACTTCTTTGGCTTATTAAAATCCGAATTGCTTTATTTACAGAAGTTCGACAGCATGAAGCATTTCAAACAAGAACTAGAAGATTATATTTATTATTACAATCACCAACGAATTAAGGTGAAATTAAAAGGCATGAGCCCGGTTGATTACCGGGTTCATGCCCTCAAGGTTGCCTAACTAAATAAAGTGTCTAACTTTTTGGGTTCACTTCATTTATGGATGCTTTTCTAATTTAAAATGAAGAGGCTGAGATAGAAACAATTAACCTTTTAGAACCGAGAATGACTGACAGAATAATCATAGTGGTCTAAGCAAGAACAACTGTTGGTCATGAGTACTTATTCAATACGTTTTTGGAAACCTATGACATAAGAAGACCAGACATTAGCAGCAACAATAGAAAATAAAAAACAACAGATTGAATGATTAAGACCATTATCTTTGTAAATTATCAATCGAAAAAGTTATGGGGCCACCATAATGATTCCCTTAGGAACTACTAACAACAGCTAATCTTTCTTTCAAATATAGCTCTAACTGTTTATCTCGACAAAATACATAACAACCTTTCATTCCTCGGGATAATAAAGTCTTATAAACATTTCTAACTAACTCAGTCAACCTCTCGTTATCATTTTTGAGTCCCCTTTTCCCCATTTTATCCTTATACTCAGAATAATCTGCGTATAAACAAGTTGAGGAAGTATCAAATTTTATGTCATTACCTATTATCACACCAACATAATCAAACTCAAGCCCCTGCGAAGTATGGACACAACCAATTTGATTTATACCGTCTGTTTTTATAGCCCATGTAGTTGATAAAGAACGACCATTCCAAGGCATACTGAAATTATATTCAGGTATTTTCACATCACTTACTTCACCATTTCGATTGCCCTGTTTTTCGGATGTCCAATCCCAAGCATAACCAGCAAGCATTCTTGCATTGTAACCTCCATCATTTTTTACTTTGATCTTCTCATATACCTCTTGAGGTGTATCAAAGATTTCAAATTCAAATGCTTCCTTATCCCAACCGTCAAAGTTTCCTGTTCTCTCTATCTGTAGTACATCTTTGACCCAATTAATAAATCCGTCTGCTCCTGCGCATCTGAATTGTGCTTCTAACTCAACTTCATGGACTTCCGAACCGTATTGCTCTGCTACTCTTTGAATTTCAGCTACTGTTCCAATATCTTCTGGTCGGATCCTCTGTGTATCATCAATAAAGAAGATACTAGTTTTAGCAGTTTTTATCATATCTTCAACCTGATTTTCCCCTTTATATTGAAAGGCACCTTTTTGTTTTAAACGGTGCGCTTCATCAATAATTAGTACATCGAAAGAATCAATTTTACAGTTATAGTACTGTCCTGACCCGGAATACAACCCTTTTATACGTGCTCTATCCATTGGATTTTCTTTAATCAATCTTTCAACTATTACATCTCTGAATGAAGCATTAGGAGCTATAAATTTAGCATTAAAGCCTCTATTAAGTAACGTTCCCAAGGAATTCATTGAGATAACTGATTTTCCAGTACCTGGTCCGCCCTTCACAATTATTGTTTTTTTGGAATCTTGTTCAGTAACCAAACTCATAATTGTTTCATAGGCCACTTTTTGTTCGTCTAATAGGATAAACTCCTGATTACCTTTAAATAACCCAGCAACATGGTCAATTAACTTTTGAGATGGTTTTATTTTTCCAGTTGCAATCGTGTGAAGTATTTCCATCCCTTCCCCATTACCTACGAGTTTAAAGAGATATTCCTGCAATTTGTTATAATCGTTTGAGAAAAAGATAGGAGAATCTTCAAGATAATCGCAATACTGTTCTTCATTAAGTGGCTCAGACTCTCTTTCAATATAGTTGTGTAGATAAGCACAAGAATACCCATTTAAACCGTTTGAATGTATTCCTTCATTTAAATTCATTAGGTGTTGTTTATATGACCAAGCTTGATATGAAGGATGTGATACCGGTTTATTTCTACCCCCAACGTAGGTAATAACATCTTTTTTATCAGTTGAATTAGCCGAACTCCATTGCTTTAGTTCTATTATGACAAAATTTTTGTTACCCATTTTATCGTGGCCAGAAATCATAAAGTCTACTCTCATCCTTGTATTTGGGATGTTAAATTCAATAAAGATTCCACAATCATCAGGTACACCAGAATTCCTGATAATTCTTTCCATGAATTGCATAGAGTTATTCCATGATGCTTTCTCTGAATGACCAACAGAGTATCCCATTTTTTCTCTAAATGCAGTTTCAATTTTTTCTGCAATTTTATTTGTTTCTACTGAATTTTTGAATTCCCCTGCATTACTAATATAAATAATCATTGCATTCACCTCACCATCTGACCTAGTATTTTCACCTACTTTATAACTCATTGTACTTCTTATTACTCCCGTAGGCTTTTTCTATTGGATATTTTCCGGCATTTTTCTGAAGTTTTGTTTCCACAGCTTTTTCTAGATCAACATTCAGTTCCTTACTTAACATCAGCAAATAGATAAAAACATCAGCCATTTCATCTTTTATATTTTCCATGTTTTTAACAATCGCTTCTTGATCACTTTTCCATTGAAAGTTTTCAAGGAGTTCACTTGCCTCTATCGACAAAGAAATGGCCAAGTCTTTTGGAGTGTGATATTTCTGCCATCCTCGTTCATCTCTAAATTTTATAACCTTATTCTGTAACTGTTTCATTACACACCTCCATTAGTAGATATACCATAGACCCGTTTTAAGTCTGAAAAAGTAATTTCTATACCTATTGTTTCTAATCGACCTCTACGCTGATCAAATAATTTTCTTAACAGTTTTTCCTTCTCTTCATCTGTACCTAAGTGGATAAGACGATGGCACAAGGGGCAAAGGCTTATCAAATTTGCCAATTGATCCAAGTCATATTGAAAATCCTTCTGCCTAGCCATTGGGATTAGATGATGCGATTCAACATATGGCATGTTTGTAGACTTAGAAATAAATGTTTCGTGAGATCCTTCAATTTCACATGTATAATTTGAAAACATCAATGCCTTTGATGCCAATACAGCATTTCTTGTCCATTGCTTCCGACCACCCTTATTAACTGTGGGTTCCGGACGCTCTTTCTTTTGATCCTCTACATGAATATCATCAGATTTTTTAGAAATTACAGATTCCTGAACTGCAAACTGATATTCCTCTTCACTGGCCTCATCTTCTAAAAATAGACCATCTTCATTTAACAAAATGTAATCATTAAACTGTTCAATTGATCTATTACCAATAAGGCCTTCTACCTCTTTGTAAGTAAGAAGTAAACCTTGTAAATCATTAAGAATTTCTTCCGAGCTTGATAGATTGTCCGCGTCATAAAAACGACCACAAATATGTCCTAGTTCATATCCTCTAGCAAGATCACCTCTACCTTTTAAGTCGATGCTCAAAAGGTTCATATTTTGTGGCATTGTGTTTAGGTTTTCTCTAACAATACGAGCCGTGTCTCGAATTTTTTCTCTGCCTATCTTTGTTCCATACTTTTCCTTAAAATACGTCCATCCTTGATTCAAACTAACGTACAAACCACTACCGTCAGCATTAAACAAGTAAACAATATAGTAACCTCTTGTAGCCGAGATAGTTAAATCTTTAATGAAAATAGAAACCCAAGGAATCTCAGCCCACAGTCCTATTCCAACTGAACCAACCACATGATATATATTAGGATCCAATCCAGCCTCTTTAAAAAGAGTTTCTTTCATTTTTATACGAACAACCTCTGACAAAGGGTGACCTTTACCCCCAACGTTTCTTGCTTGTTGGTATTCAGTCAAAACTCTCTCCATCATTTTATGGATGAATAACTCTGAATTACTGGAAGTTCCACCTTGGATGCCTACTTTTGATTCACTTCTATTTAGCATTTGATCAAGAGACACGTTAAAATAATCGGATATCTTAATTAAAAATTCACTTTCAATCCGCTGTTCACCATTTTCCATTTTCGCCAGAGCAGAAAAAGATACATTTAGGTCATTGGCCATCTGCCTTAAAGACAAACTATTTCCTACACGATATGATCGAATAATCTTACCAATTTGCTCATTATTCAAGGTAGATCCCCTCCTCATTAAAAATTAATTACTTACAACTTAACATATAAACAAAACAACAACAATGATGTTTCTAAAATAGAAACTAAAATTAATATGATTGTTTCTATTTTAGAAACAAAAATCAAAAAAATTAATACCCTAGATTTGTTAGGGTCTTAATTAGTGGGATAATGAATTTCTACCTATTTATCTGCCATGTTGATTTATTAACCGAACGTACTTGATTTCTTTTTTTATGAAAATGTATTTTAATTTTATAGGTCACTCCTAATCAATCCGATTAATGTTTGCTGGCCCTCTGTTAAACCTAAGGGATACAATTAGCTATTAATAACATCGTGGTCACACACTACTGAAAGCTATCGGAAACTACAGTTCATATAAACCCTTTATAATCTACTTAAAAGGTTTATATAAGTGTATTTCAGTACACCCTAGAAAACTATAGGACATTTCATCCAGCCTGGCAGCGTAGAGGTCAGTAGTTGATTTTTCTTGCATTCCCAGATGTTTATGTAGCTGAACCCAAATGCTATCTGGAACCAGGCATATCCTACAGTTTAAGTTGATAATCCCGACTTCTGTTAATGTTTCAAACTCAGGTACTTCTTTAGTACCTAATCCTATGGAAATATCATGGCTTCTTAATGCAATCTCTTGTCTGCTATCAAATGTCACGTTGGTCATCCCCTTAGTTTATATAAAGTTGTTCATATCTTTAAAGAAAAGTAGATTTTCAAATAAGTTATAATAAAACTCTGTACCTATAAATTTTCCATTTAATAATTTGCTAGATAGATCATTTGTAATGACTCTATACTCCTAATTTACTATATCAGTAACTATTTTCCAACAAAATAATTTTCTACATAATCCCTGTTATTCATCTGTTTGTTTTGTAACGAGCTGTATAAAAACCATTTATTTTAAAGCATTCATGAATAAAAAATAAAGAATGGGTCAAAAATATCCAACCCAAAGTACCTCGCGAATCATGATCCCTTATTAAGCATTTTTCCCTTGAATCCAAAAAATATGATAGACCGGGTTTTGTCGTTAATCTCAGTAGGTAACCTCCTGATTGCCCTAATTGAAAAAGGATTAGCCTAGAGAAAGTAGTTTCTATAAGTACGTACTTATAGAAATGTATGCCTGTCCCACCCATATAACAAAGATTGTAATTTCATTTTAGAAGTAAGTTCAGTAATATTAATACAGATAAATATTTATATTTTATGAAGGGGTTGTTAACCAAATCATGGAAGAGAAACAAATACATCGACTGACAAGAAAAAAAATTATGAAAGAAATTGGTATCTTAAAGGGGGGTGTTGATAAAGAAGAGAAAAATAGCAGAGGACATTTTCCCTCCGCCATTTTTCAATAACTCAAAGTATTAACACCTGATACTAGTTGTTCCCATACCAATAGGTGGTTGATCCGTAGGTTGCTGGGATATCGTTTGTTGGTCCGTGTTCAATCCCGAATCTTACTGATGTATTGAATGAAATTTCGTCTCCTATAAATAAACGGTACGCCCCTGTACTATCATACTTTGATCCAAAAGAAGTATTTTCGTGTGCAGGGTTTCCGTTAATTGGATTCGTAAACGTACCACGGTTAAAGTACCAACCACCTTCATAGAAATCTTCAGTACCTGTTCCGGGAATTTGCGGAACCGTTGCTTCATTCACAAATACTCTTTCATCACCCTCTAAATAATGACGGGTTAAATCTTTCCCCTCCATTGTATGGGTTACACCAACAATTGTTCCTTTACCAATGGCTTTTAGAAATTGCCAATCAACTCCAGGAGTAGTTTCTCCTCGTACAGATGTGGTTTTGAAATAACCATAAATCTTATTTAGTCCAGGTTCTTTTTCCCACTGTCCTTTTTCCCATTGTCCTGACTTTTCAAAAGTAACTTGGGATTGTCCTGATTTGATATCATGAGTTGAACCGTTGTACAGTTCAATTTTTGCAGAGAGTCCATAAGGCATCGGCCACCAGGAGGAATACCATCCATCAGGTGCAGTATCCATAGCAAAAAATAATGAACGAACATCATATTCACCTAATGCTGAACCAAAAAATTCTCCTAATGGTGAATCAACGGTGAGTTCACCATCAAAATACATTCGAACTCTTGTGTTTTGTAGTACGTCATCTGAAGCTGCAATAACTGCCACATCACCTGTATTTGGATAATTGTTGTTCCGAACCCCGCTCCAGGTTTGGCCGACAATTTTGTAATTATGGGCAGTTTCATCACTAACCGAATTCGGACCGATGTTCATCGTGTCCGTTCTTACCCATTCATTATTCAATTTGGAATCCACCCAGTAAGTAAATTCATTGAAGTCTAAATTGGATGAGACAAACACATTGCGAATGGTAATCTCTGATTTCCCTTTTGTAAATGAAGCTGGGATTTCAACACTTTGGTCAGCCCAGGTCGCTGATTGAGGTAAACCCGACCATTCACCTGCAACAACACCATCTACTAAAATACTTGCCTTTTGCTGGCCAATGCCTGGATCGTACCGACGAGTTAGACGAATACCATCGTTATTAGGATTTATTTTAGCTTTATACTCACTGTATCCACCTTTCCCAAAAGCCCTTCCGTCATCGGTCACCCTTTTTCCTATTTTCGGTCCTACAATTTGCGGTATTCGGAGTCGAAATTCTGAGATCCTACCAGGACCATTTAGATCAGTAAGAGTTACCTTTTCACCTGGCGATAAATGGAAGTCTTTAAACTTCTTCTTCGCTTTTGGTTGTTTGGGTATTGGATTTTGTATCCCAGAATGTTTCAACATATCAATAACGTCAAGTGCTTTGTCCGAAGAGTCAAATGTTTTTACACCATCCGAATTAGAGAATGCACGATAAGTTACATGATAAAATAGTGGATTTTTTTTCGTAATAACACGCATACTTTCTTTGAATGGCATCGGAATTTTAATATAAACCCCACCTGATGATTGGTCCGCATTTGCGACTAATGGATAGATAAATGGTGCTCCCAATTTGCCGTCTACAACATCCTGTAAAGGAGCGTCCACCACTTTTTTACCATCTAAAATTATTTGAATGTTCCCTGTTTTAGTAACATCTCCATCGTCCCTAGTGAACCAAATCGATTCGATTTCACCTGACCCTTTATAATCAGCGATCACACATCCACTTGCATCTTGTTTTAAACAAGAATAGGTACCTTGAAAGCCATCATCATTTCCTCCTGTACGGTCATAGCTTGAAAACTGAAGGGTCTGTACGCCGCTTTTTAACTCGGGAAGACGGTTAAGTTGCCTGTAAATGTCCCACCCAATCGGACCTTTATTCGATGGAGATCTATATGGTTGTTGCTTTCCTAAGGTCAATGATGGGGCTGTTAAAAGAGCTAGTAATATCAGAATTATTATTGAAGCTGTCCGGTTTTTCATAATAACATTCTCCTATTTCATTTTTTGTATGCCGAATAGTTTAAACAATTGCTGTATTATATTTCGTTAATTCAATATCCCTTGAGTGCCTGTTTTACCTACCGTTTCTTTCTAGTCGAAATTTCGATTGCACTTTCAATTGCTACCTTAACACCACCACGATAAATATAGGTTTCAAATTGGATACCCGACAAACGGATAGTTAAATATAATTTCCCCAAAGTAATTAATATAATTCTTCCTCGTGTATCGATTTAATGTGCTAGTTTGTATGGGAAACAATATGGTTATGTGGAACAAATTTTGCATACATTTATACTCATGTAACAAACAATCTTAAAGAGCAGACAGCATCGAAATTCCAGAAATACATAGAGCTATGATTGGTGATCAAAAATGTGGACATTGTGGTCAAAAGCGATTTTTAGTAATAAAAAAGACCCCCCAACCACATCGGTTGTGAGCCTTCCAAAGCTTGATAATTAACGCTTTGAGAACTGAGGCGCACGGCGAGCACCTTTTACGCTCTTTAAATGGAGAACTAGCATATATCGATATTATTTCAATAGATTCGAGAGTTTATTAAACTAAACTGACATTTAGTTTAAGTGAAACACTTCACATAGGTTCTTTAATCAGTATTCTTACTCTTTCTGTTTCCTCCACAATCTGGCCCTTAACATAAAGAAAGAGCACAATCCTTGCTGCAGAATTGCGCCCTTTAATGGAGTAACTAAAATATGGTCTCAATCCTAAAATCACTTAATTCTTCTTCAACTAAAGGTCTATAGTTGAAGAACGTATAAATAGCCTTATTAAGTACATAATAAAATTTGTTATAAAAAATATATAGGAGAACAATTATGGCAGATAGTAATTTTGATCGTGAGTATCAGGATTTTCAAGAACGTTTGCTTGAGTTAGATTATGAAAAGTATGACTTTATTCATAAAGAATAAAAACAATTAAGGAGGATTTTTTTATGAGAGTACCATCTTCTATTGGACTGAAAAGAAATTCTAAAGGTAAGCCTGTTAAAGAACTACAAAAGTTTCTTGGTAAATTTGGTTATTTAGATAAAACAACTAGAGTGGCTGAATTAGAAGTAGAAGCTAATTTTGATGAAAATATAGAAACCGCCTTAAAAAAATACCAAGAGTTCCATAATCTACCGATAACTGGAGAACTTGATGAAGCTACTGTGAAACAAATGAAAGTACCAAGATGTGGATTTCCCGATTTAAATCAGGGAACAGCAAAATCAAATCAGGGAACGGCAAAATTTACCACACAAGGAAATAGGTGGGATAAAAACAATCTTACTTATAGATTTGTAAATTTCACATCTGATTTAACTGAAGGGGAAGTTCGATCAGGAATCGCTACTGCATTTGGTCTATGGAGTGAAGTAACCCCTTTAACTTTCACAGAAGTTACATCAGGTAATGCTGATATTTTGATATCTTTTGTTACAGGGGATCATGGTGATGGTGATCCATTCGATGGTGCAGGTAATGTACTTGCGCATGCTTATTACCCACCACAAAACGGTGGTGAGATTGCCGGGGATGCACATTTTGATGACGACGAAACTTGGTCAATGAATTTACCCCCATCAGGGTTCGATCTCATCAGTGTAGCTGCCCATGAATTCGGTCATTCTCTTGGCTTAGCTCATTCAACTGTTTCAGGATCACTTATGTTTCCAAGTTATAGTGGACCTCAGCGCGCTTTACATGAAGATGATATAGCAGGTATACAATCTATTTATGGTCATAAATTTCCGAATTGGCAGGAACTTGACAATAACTCAGCATCAGTTGATATAGTAGCTGACGGCAACAACCTCTATCAGCTGCATAACAATGGCGGTATCTGGAAGTACACGGGCACACCATTGACAGGATGGCAGGAACTTGACAATAACACGGCTACCAAAAAAATCGTGGCTGTAGGAGGGAATCTTTACCAGTTTCACAACAATGGCCGTATTTGGAAGTACACGGGTACACCATTCACAGGCTGGCTAGAACTAGACAATAACCCAGCATCGGTTGATATAGTAGCTGGTGGCAACGACCTGTATCAACTGCACAACAATGGCCGTATCTGGAAGTACACGGGTACACCGTTCACAGGCTGGGTGGAACTTGACAATAACACGGCTACAAAAAATATCGTGGCTGCAGGTGGAAACCTCTACCAAATTCATAACAATGGCCACATCTGGAAGTACACCGGTACACCTTTGACAGGATGGCAGGAACTTGACAACAATCCAGCATCGCTGGAGATCGAAGCTGATAGCAACGACCTCTATCAACTACACAGCAATGGTCGCATCTGGAAGTACACCGGTACACCTTTGACAGGATGGCAGGAACTTGACAACAACCCGGCTACAAAAAATATCGTAGCTGCAGGGGGGAATCTCTACCAAATTCACAGCAATGGCCGCATCTGGAAGTACACCGGTACACCTTTGACAGGATGGCAGGAACTTGACAACAACCCGGCTACAAAAAATATCGTAGCTGCAGGGGGGAATCTCTACCAAATTCACAACAATGGCCGCATCTGGAAGTACACACTACCACTTTAAGTAAAAAACAAATTATTTGGTCTATACGAGCCGGTTGGCTATCGGGGAATGCTTAGGTCACGAATGCTTCATTTGTGTATGGCATTTAAACCTTCACCGATTTATAATCAGAAAGTGAGTTCCGAAAGGCCTGGAAGTTACAATTCCATATAACCTGAGGGATGGTATTTCGCCAGAAAAATACTATGTGTTCTCTTAAATTAAAGAAACCTCCTAATTGTAAAATGACAATAAAGTTTTTTAATTTTAAAAGCTCAAACAAGCATAACCCCGTTCTAAATTTAGGAGGGGGTTATGCTTGTTTAATTTTTGATGTAAGATACTTCACTAAACTAAAAAATATAACAATAAAGTCGTTTAAAAATCTAAGTTATATTCAAAAAATAGCGCCCTTTTCTTGAATAAATAAAATGCTTATATTTTAAACACTTCTTTTAATTACTCTTTTTTATTTCTTCACGTAAATTCTTAATTTCTTCTGTTTGGTCAATGATATGTTGTTAATCCTTCTTAGTGCGTCAAATACTGCAAAAATTAAAGCTCCAAATAAAATTTCCATTTGGATTTGAGTCAATATTTTGGACACTAAAAAGTTAAATCTTAAGCTGTATTCCTAATTCGATCTTCAATGGCTTGTGGGGTTTGATAGCCCAAGCTGCTGTGAATTCTTTTTCGGTTATACCAACCTTCAATAAATTGGAACATTGCTAATTTTGCTGTTTGATAGTCTAGATATTGTACGTGGTTGACTTCTTCCTTTTTTAATAGGGCATGAAAGGATTCTATACAGGCATTATCGTACGGGCAACCTTTCTGACTAAAGGATTGCTTAATATGATGGTTTTGGATATGTTGAGTAAACTCACTGCTTGTATATTGTGAGCCAAGATCCGTATGAAGAACTAAGCCCTCCGAGGGCTTTTGTGATAAGTGTGCGTTATTGAAAGCTTTTATGACCAGTTCTGTCGTCATTGAACGAGAAAATGAATACCCTACTATTTTCTTAGAATGAAGGTCTAATACCGAAGCTAAATAACACCATCCGTCTTTTAACGTGTGGATATACGTAATATCTGCTACCCATTTCTCATTAATAGTTTGAGTAGTGAAGTCTCGTTTTAACAAATTATCCAATTGAATAACCTTTTCTTTAGATGGGTAGGGACGGTATTTTTTCTTAGTAATAGAACGAATTCTAGCCTTGCTCATTAAACGTTGAACACGCTTAAGACTTAGGGAAAAACCTTTGGTTAATAAGCTTTCATGAATCTTTGGAGCCCCATACCGTCCCTTGCTTTCCAGGTAAATGAGATGAATTTCCTTCGTTAGTTCTTTATTTTCTTGTTCGCGATTTGATACCACTATTTGAAGGGACTGATAATGGCTGCTTCTTGGGATTTCTAGTATTTCACACATCTTCTGTACGGGATATTGTTTCTTGTGTTCCTCAATAAATTCGGAAAGATCTGTCTCGGTTACTTTTTCGCGAATATGGCCATAGCCTTTTTTAAGATTTCAACTTCTTGCTTTAACCGAAGGTTTTCCTTCTGTATGGCTGCTAATTCCTTTGGGGTCATGGAATCTTCCCCTAAACCGATAGGAGTAAATTCCTTAACCCATTTATAAATGGTAACTTCTGATACGCCATATTCGCCGCTTAATTCTTTGACCGAATTACCCGAGTGATAAAGATCTACAATAGTCTTCTTGAATTCATTATTATATTTTTTACCTGTATTCTTACGTTCCAAGACGGACACATCCTCTCAAAAATCATTGTAAGGACTTAACTAAAATGTGTCCATGAAACTATACTAACTCCAATTATTAATACCTCTCCCTATTTAAGTTTATTACATTTAACACAAATAGGATTGGTTAATTATGTAAGGTTCTTTATTAAACTTTTTCTCGAATAAAATGAAAGAGATTGTTCACATTAATTTGATATTTCTTTAATTGAAAAAATATAAATAAAATTATGAGTGAAAAGAATGAAATTGATCTAACAAGAATTAAGGCTCTATATACGGACGCAAAGAAGTATAATAACGAATTAGATAAAACCTTTAATGATGTTGTACAATTTCATAACTCAATGATAGAAAATAGAATAAAATTCTTAAACCTCAACTAAATTCAAAAACAGAAAAACTAGAGAAGTTAAAGACATTTAGAGATGCACTGTTAATAAAAACCAAAAAATAAGTATAGATTTAGTAGATGAATGTCTTTTTAATGAGTTGGAACTATTAAAAAGGCTTTTATTTTTGGAAGGTTAAATGCTCCTTATTTCGGTTATCCACATTTTATTAAGACTATAGAAAACCGAATGGAAAGCTTGTTAAAAAAAACACCCTCTATTAACAAACGATTAACACCTCATTCTTTAAGACACACCCATACATCTTTGTTAGCAGAAGCTGGTGTTGAATTACTTCAAATTATGGATCGACTTGGTCACACAGAAGATGAAACAACTACACAGGTTTATTTACACATTACAAAAGACAGAAAAAAAGAAGCTTCTCAAAAGTTTGCTCAACTAATGAGAAGCCTCTAATTATAATTCCGGATCGGTTCGGGCACCTTTTCGGCACCTAAAATGATGATTCCACCTACAAACCCTTAATATATATGGGTTTTATAAGCTAAATTACATCATGCCGCCCATTCATCAAGATATAAAATAGAAATAAATAGATTGATAGAATCATTGATTTATTGGGATTTTCAGACTGCGTTTAAAATATTTTAAAACAGAATAAAAAAAGACTATGAGCAAAATTATGAGCATTTTTATGAGCATTGGGTATGGTACTCTCCTTACCCTTTTTTATGATTACCTTTTTAAAGCGTATTTCCGAATCCCCTTAATTTTTATGTTGGAGATATCAAGAAGTGAAGGATTGGGTATTGAATGAAATGGCTCGGAGATTTTACTCTAAGCTATTTTTCATTTTATCGTTTACTCCAATTTCTCATATAGACGGAAAATAGGGAAATCTCTAATCATGTTTTGATTTTCGCTATCAATAGAGTTAAATAATCTTTTAACTTTTGGTTTGTTTTGTAATAAGACTTCGCAGGCAAAACATAAATTTTTGTTATTTTCCTTTTCTGCTCTTTCCAATATTTCTAAAATCTCATCTTGTTCTCTTTCAGACAACTCATGAAATTGATAATATCTTATTATATAGAGATTAATCTTTCCTAGATCATCTTGAGGGAACTTTTCAAGATATCTTTGAATTATATCTAGTGCAAGTTCTAGATATTTATTATCTGTAGATTCATCAAAATAATTAACGTAGTCTAGCATAATATTTATCGTCATATCCACAGCTATATCATGGTATTTTTCAGTAAATGATAACTTTAATGTCTCAAATTTAAAATTTGCTGATTCTTGCATTTCATTAATAGTCTGGGTTGAATAAATACTTACTTTCCAGTAGTATTCCTCCCAATTATCGGGTAACTGTTCGGCATTACTGATTATTGTTGGGTTTTTTGGTATAAGTCCACCTATTCTTGATAATGCTTCTTTACTGAAGAAATCAATAAATTCATTCTCCACAAACATAACTTTTACGGTCACAAAATTGGAGAGTTCGATATTGCATATCATGGCATTTTCTAATTTTTTATTATCATGAATATTAATTAATTCATATTTTTTATGTTTAAAAATATCAATTATTCCATTAAATAGTGAAGGTAAATCCTCTTGCTCATTAAAAACATAATTATCACTTATACCGATTTGGTTGCAAACTTCTATAAGCTCTTCGAATAATTTTATATCTTTATCAACATCTTTAAAAAGTTCCTTCTCGTTTATTTTCGCAATAAAATCGAAGGATTTAAATGGGAGTTTATTGTGTTCATGTTGGTACTTTACTAATTTTAAACATTTGACATATGATTCAAGGGTTTTTACTCTACTTAAATTTATATTACCGGTTTTTCTTTTTTTATAAAATTCATATGTTAAAGTGTTTTCTATAATGAGAGTAATTTTTTCTTCAGTTTCCCTTAATTCATAGTTAACATTTATTTCTTCGTGGTTCATGGTGACAACTTCATTTGTTGCTTTTCTAATTTCCTGTATTATAGCTGTTTCAATAGGTACTTCAAAGTCTCCTGAAACACCATAAACATATGCAGATTCTTCGAATAAATCAAACGAGTCTCCTGATACGTCAGCATAATTTATTTTATAAGTTATAAATTTTTGCTTCTTAGATCCTTCTATATATTTCACTGGTTGTCTCTCAACAATTTTTATAAATGTTTTACAAATACGTTCTAAATGCCCGTTTTCTAGCCTTTTGAAAGGTATTGTAATTGAATTGTTTCCGGTAGCCTCAAGCTTATCCAAGAGGCCCTTTAAATCTAATGGAGCTAAAATCCTATAATATGCTTGTTTTGCATATGAATCTGGATTTATTGTAACAACAAAATATAATACCCCTTTACCGTCTTTATAATAAACATCTAAATCCTTTTTATCCACCGAATGTTTAATTTTGTTTTTCTTGTGTTGTTTTTTATATGTAGTTGTGCCTTTTATTTGCACAGGTGCTCTTCCTATAAAATCAGTTTTTTTAATATTGTTGCTATATACCTCAATATCACCATCAAAGGAGAGTCCCTTATCATTCCAATTTATATTACTAAGCAAGTGAAATGGTGGTTGTAATATCAAAGTATTCATTTCTAAACATGCTAAATGTTCAATGATTGTTGTATCCATTAGTTATCATCCTACTCACAATATTTTCAATTCAATTATACTGTATTTGACATTTCAAAAAATGCTATAAAAGGCTTTATCTATTATGAAAGTAAAAAGAGCCAAAATACGAACTAGTGCATAAACTCCTGCATATTTTAGGCTCTATAATTGTATTACTTATTGTGTTAAAGGCACTCTATAGTTTAAGTAGCAATCTTCACAATCTTTTCTTTTCCCTCTTATTAAAGAAAAGCGCCCGATTGCTGAATATCGTAACTGAAGTAAAGCACCTTTACTTCACCTCAATCTCTATTTTGAATATCATTTCAATTGCTTTCATTATTTTTCCTCCGTTTCTTTAGATGGCTTTACTTTTTCTACTCCCTCTTTCATATGTCGTACAAAATCTGCGGTAGGATTGGTGCAAGTGCCTTTTAAAAAATTTATTGCCCTAAATTATCACCAAATTGCAGTCAAATAACCTCTAATTATTTGCAGACGATATGGAGTGGGAATAATAAAAAGGAGCTTAGAAACCGTACATATTATAACCTCCGTATTACCCCCTCTTTAATTCCAGTAATATAATCCCCGTAAATATTCCTTGCTAAAAACTCATTTTGTACACCTAAGCTCCATTTTTCTTTTGAAGCAGCAATATAATACTTAAACATATCTTTAACATGTAAATTACTAGACTTTTTATGATAATTCTCATAACTACTAAATGAACTTATATACCTACAAAATATTTCAAAAAGGAGAGTTTCGTCAAAATAACTATCCCCTATGAAACTGTAAGTATTGTCATTTCCAAAAAAGAACTGTGTCATTTTTAAAATTAGGTCAAACTGATGCTCTTCTAGATCAAACCACTCTTTATCAAGTTGTTTAGGCTTTTCTGGTTCTGCTTTATCATAACGAATTGCAGATACAAGTTTAGAAATGTAACTACCAGTTATTACTACCAGCATATCTGCTAATTGTAATCCAACGAAATCTTTAGAATCCTGATCTACCAGCACTTTCCCAAATCCAATCTTTTCAAATGGCTCAGAAGGTATACCTTGGTCAAGAATTAACGTTGACTGCTCAGGTTGCCATATATCTTTTAACTTGTTCTCGGACAACCATAAGTCAACATCGAAGCTCACCTTATCCCAATCAAATGATACTTTTTCAAACACTAAATTATCAGCTAAGTGTTTCCCCTTCCCAATTATTGTTATCATATTTTTGTAATCTTCTAATTGATATTTCATTCTAGTGTTATTTTTGTGCTTTGCTACGAATTCTTTCAAATCATTTTGAATAGAATACAATATTTCATTGACTTTTTTTTGTGGATCGAAAAGATTTTTAATGACCTCTTCTGATGCTTCTAATTCACAATATTTTGTGAGACTGTATTTCAACAATATGGCGGATTTAATAAATCTTTTAGCTTCAAGTTTTAGAATCCATTGTGTGAGTCTGGCATCAACAACCATTGACATTTTATTTACTGAAAAAAGTAAGTTAGAAACGTCTGCCTCTAGCAGGATATCAAATAACTTAAGATAGAAATCACCATTAACTTTCTTTATACTCGCAATGCCAAATTTGAAATTCCCCTGTAGAATATCAATTCCTTTTAGTTCCTTTTCGACTTTATTTTTTTGTTCTTCTCTATAATCTACAACAAGTTCAGAATACTTTTTGATAATATCTTTTAGAGAACTTTCAGGGATATAAAGTACATCAGCAACATAAGATCGCATTAAATCATCACCAAGATTTATTCTTCTATCATCACTATAGTTTCTTGAAATTCTAATCGTTTCCTGTGGTCCCTTTTCATCAATAAAAACTTGTCCCATAGTTAATCATCCTCACTTCAATTTTGGTCAGATAAACTTTTTATTGATATTGTAAACTGTTATCTGTATCCACTAAATTTCTTACAGTTCTATCTTTTCAGATTCTATATCCACTCAAATTCCCATTTGTAGAAAACTCAATAAAACACCCGTAACAATCCATATTAGCCATAATGAGTTTTGTGTGACGTTGCCCATCCTATCTTTTATTCCGTAATAAATCAATAAAGTAATGATACATAGATTTTGAAAGAAAAAGGCTATACGAATATTCTTTAACTGCAAAGAAGTAACCTTTCATCCTTTATTTTTTTAAAAATTTCATCCCTCGGTACTTTTCCTCTCAATCCAAAATAATTCATCTAAGGTTTTATTAAGTGCATAACATAAATCTAAACATAGATTTAAAGTTGGATTGTATTTTCCCTTTTCAATCAAACTAATTGTCTGACGTGTGACACCTATTTGTTCGGCCAATTGTTGTTAAGTTAAATCCATTTGAATACGAGTTATTTTAACTTTATTAACCACGTATCTTTATCACCTCTTGATATTATAGTAATATATATATTACATAATTCAATATATACATTACATAAAAAGCAGATTTTTTCCAATTATTAACCGAAACATTCCCCCTTCACCCATGGGGGCAAAACTAGAATTGTTAGATGGTGTCTAACAATTGGGGTGCAGTTCATTTTGTGGTCTCCTTTCAGGCGCTATATATTATTGCTTCACATTTCCTTGTTCATCCAGCCTTATTAACTTAGCTGTTTTATTTTTAAATAAAATTAGTGAAATGGTATCTTTTGAAACCATTTGGTCGTCTATAGAACGTATAGCAGCAGAAAATAAATGAATTGGATCTGCATTTTCAGATCCCCTGCTCATATTAGTACGAATGTACTCTTCAACTTCTTGAGGTTTTGCACCAAATACCTTACAATCCCCATTGATTTCAACTGGTTTAAATCCAGATGAACTCGATAAAGAATATAAATAGGACTTATCTTCATTATGATCAATGCAAGCAACTACTAATAGTAATTGATCATAATCCCTATCTGAATGCATTTGACTAAACATATCATAAAGAAATGTAGTTGTATTTTGAACATGCTTAATCATCTCTTTAACTGATAATTTATGATTTAAACTAAATATTGGCGTTATTGCACCAACAACCGCTTTACCTACTCGATCTGAGCCAGCGATTCCAATAATCATATTTTCGCAAATTGGATGTACCTTTGGAATTGAATCATATGAATCCAAAGTTTGATTGTTTCGTTTATATGTGCGCTTTTTGTATCCCCTGTTATTAGAACAAAATCATCTTGTTTCAAGCCAATTAATATTGTCATATGTAATTCTCCATTCTATATTATATTTGTACTCCATTTTAGGGTATTTTCAAGTTTCTGTCATTCATATCCATTTTTAAAGGAGCTGATAATCAAAAAGTACGCACAGATTTATCTGCACCTACAAAAGATTCATGCCTATTCTACTGTATCAGCTAACATAGCAGGAACGGTAATTTCCCATCCAGCTTGTGATGTATAACTGTGACTACCGACTACAGTCCCGTAAACAGTAACAATATCTTCATCTACGATATCTGTATATCCATCCACTTCACCCCATATCACTTCGTTGGAACCCTAACCATAGGAATCTTGGGTGACAGCTAAACGGATAACAGTTATGTCATCCCCCTCTTGGATCTGTCCAATTTGCCCTCTATATTTTACATATTCGCCAGCATAGCGATCAGGATTCTTTTTCATTTGTGCATATTCGATTGTCTTCGCACTAGCCTTCATTTCAGCTTCAGCTTTTTCTGCCGCTTCTTTCTCTTTCTTGGCTTGAGCTTCAGCTTCAGCCTTTTCTTTCGCTTCTTGCTCCGCTTTTGCTTTTGCTTCAGCAGCTTTCTCTTCTGGTGTTTTTGCCGCTTATTCTGCTTTCGCCTTAGCTTCAGCTTTTTCTTTAGCTTCTTGTTCTTTTTGAGCTCGCTCTTCAACTTTTTGGTTTTCCTCTAGAGGTGCTTTTTCTTAGGAAAACAAGGAAATACCGAAAATTACAAATCCAATTATAAACATGGCAAAAGAAATACCAGAAAGCATAAAACTTTTCTTAGCTTTTCCATTTTTTCTTATCAACGAGAAGATTCCCCATATTATAAAAACAATTAGTCCAAGCAAACCTAAAAATGCTACTATCATTCCGAAATTATCCATTTTAAAAATTCTTCTCTCAATTTTTCCATTAATAGTATAACAAACCATTCTAGTAAAATGTTCTTATACCAAAAATAATTTTCATGTAACTAAGTTACGAATCTTCGTTCAATTTTCCTACACTTGAAAAAAACCTTAACGTTTCATTTCCCCTTACAAAAAATCAATGGTAATATTAACCTAAGAGGCTGTTTGATAGCCTCTCCCTTGTGGAAGGCTAGAGCTCTCGACCAATTTTTAGCCCAAATCGAGGAGGAATTTTTATGTCAGAGAGAAAAAATAAGGGTTTTATCAAAGGTGCAGGAATTGTTTTGCTAGTGAGTTATATCTCACAAGGCGGAGTGACATTAGGAATGCCTGAAGATTTCTTTCAGAATACTTTAGCAATGGTCAGCGAAAATTATATCGGTATCGGATTAGGTCTCTTAGTTTTTAAGGATAAAAAACCACCAAATAAGCCGTCGCTGTAAGAGGACGGACTAAATTTTTTGAAGGAGGCTTGGTATGGCTTCAAAAAACGAACGTTTTATAAAAATGGACGAGCGTAAATAGGATAGACCCTGCGATAAGTTAGGCCCTTTCCTCTGCATATAGATCACTTTCTCGATGAGGCTGCCACCCAAGTTATTGGGTGTTTTTTTTTGCAACAAAAAAAGCCCTCACATGAGGACCCCGAAAAAACCTTTATAATGTAAATGTCCCAGATAATTTAGTATTGCCTATATTATAATACATAAACTATATGAAAACATGAAAATAGCAGCCCATTATAGGCTGCTAATCATTAATGAATATGAGTTAAATCATTGACACACTCTTCACAAACTAATCGACCTTTAAAAGGCGTTAGGGGATAGACCCATGAAGAACTTTTTATGTACTCTTAACTCTTAATTCTTTTTCTTTTTTAGGTTGCTGATGTCCAGAATAATTCCAAGGATTAAACTTCATTATAATTGGTTTTTCCTGGTCAAGAACTTCTTTGGATAACTTAACGATTTCTTCCACGGCCATATTAATCACAGAAGTTTTGCCTGATCCCCATTTACCATATAAACCAAGAACTAAACTTTCGGTGAATTCATACTTAAGTATTGCTTTTGCAAGATGTTCAGCGAATCCAGATCTATTTAATCGATCATCCCCTGAGTGTAGAATGGGACGGTCAGGTTTAAACGTCATCTTTTTTCATCCTTTCGTAAGAGCATTATTATATAATTTTTATTTAGCATGAAAACTTACTCGAAACATTAAGTTCTTTGAAACTTTCCAATAGGCTTTTAAATTAGTAGTTGGAATTCATATATTAGTGGGTTCGAATTCATAAGATATACTATGAAGCAAATCCTCTCTTCCTGCTACCAGTCATAAGAATAGGAGCTTTTTTCAGCCCCCCCTATTTTTACACCATATTTGTTTGAGTATAACTTCCTAATGAAACATCAAAAAGCCCTTATATCGAGGGCTTTTTTTCTAAAATGTTTAGACAATTTTCAAGATTGATTCCAAGATATTAAAGAAATTTTCTTCAATAAAATCTAATCATCTCTGCTCTACTGCGCTACCTCTACATTTCGAATTAACGTATAGCTTCATCTTTTCTTTGAAAGAGATGGTAAAATTCATCTCTTAAATATGGAATTTCCCTTATAATCCAACGTTTAAATGCTGTAAAAGCTGAATAATCCTTCAAATGACGATTTATTGTCCGTTTAATATCTTCTAGTTCATCATCATCTTCTTCAAGCGCACTATACTTTACTAGAAGTCTTTGAAACTCGAGGATTTCTTTTAATAAGTTTTTTCTTATATTTTCAGCTTCTACTGTTTTTATAGGAGTAGACCCATTATAAATTAGCTTTAAAAGTTCAGCTGTATTTATAGTTTTTTCATCATCATCCAATCCTTTAACCTCTACTTCTTTAAAAGGGTAAGGATCCATTTTTAAATAAATACGTTCTTCGATGTTCTCTGAGTAATCTATACAATTTAAAATGTTGTCGAATCGATCAGACTTTAAATTATTACAATGCCCACATGCATAAAAAAGATTGTCCCATTTAAACATTAAATCACGATTATTTCTATGCGGGATAAAATGCTCGACATTTATTGTTGTAGGTTCTTTATATTCGCATAAATAGCATTTATTCTTAAAATCTGTTTTTATTCTTGTTATTACATCTTGTAATCTATAATTTGTGGAACTTGCTTTATTTTTTTCTACTTCAAGACTAGGTGGAGCTGGCATCGATTTTTTAAAGTAAATCATTTTTTTTCACTCTTTCGCATAAGTTCTAAATGGTAAAATTTCGATTTTATTTCTGGTGCGATTGAATCTGAAATATTGTTAAAATACCTTCTTAGTTTATTGAGTTCTTCTAAATCTCTCGGATTTAATGAGTCTTCCTTATTAACCATCTTCAAATAAGTTTCAAATCGATTTTTTATAATATAAGAATACTGGTCAATATTAAAGTAGTCTTCAACTATGCTTTCGTAAGAATAGCTTGACATATCTATCAGTTGTTCTTTAGTCTCTAAATCGTAAACAATTGCATTATCAATTGAACTTAAAACAAAAGGAGAATGAGTAGAAACAATAAACTGAATGTTCGGAAAGAAGTTTGTTAAGAATCTCAATACTTTCTTCTGTAAACTTACATGAAGATGTGTCTCAATCTCATCTATAATAACTATTCCCTCTTCTTGGTGCCTTCTTTTATTCTTCATTCTCATTATAATTTCGGAAATAATATATATTACAGAAGAGAACCCATCGGATAAATAGAGTAAGTTCATAGATTTCCCTTCAAATTTAACATTAAATGAAAGAGTCTTACGATCAAAATGGAGTTCTAATTTTTCAGTTTCAAATAATTCCTGCAAATTTACTTCAAAGGTACGAAACCATTTGTCTATGCTCTCGACCTTAGTAATGTTTCCTTCTTCAAAAGCAAATGCTCTGTCAGCTTTAAGATTAACTAGATATTGAACAAATTTAGAACTAGCTTGATCTTTAATTGAATAACGAGATAAAGAGGTCACGGTTATACCCTGTGGTTTTTCAAAAGAAAAGGCTCTTTTAGAATCAAAATAGGCAACAATAAAACCATTTTGAAGTATTTTACTTACGTATTTTTCATCTTGTAGCGCATTAAACTCCAAAGAAACATACTTTTTTTGTTTGTTACTAAATAGTACTTCTTTTCCAAAATTAGAATTATATATTTCATTTAATAAGAATTTTGTTTTTTCCAAGTCCGAAAGGCTAGATAAATAAACTCCATTGTCTATATTAGATGTATTTATATTACTATAGTCTACTATTTGTTCATTTAATATTAGGTTTGAAAAATCTGTATAGTTAGGATTTAAGAATTCATTCGAATCTTTCTTTTTCTCAAATCGCTCATTTGAATATCTCTCAATAAGGATTAATTGTTTTTTTATAGCTTGGAGCATACTAGTTTTTCCTGAACCATTTTTACCAGTAATAATTAAGTGTTTTCTTTCAACAGTAGACAATGTAATTGGATTGTTTTTATATTGAATCTTTGTTAGAAAAGTCTGCATTTTTCCACTCCCAGAATTTATGTGAAATAGGTTATATTTAATTTCCATTATTTAAAATAAATACTAAATTTTCGATACTATTACTTTTAAATCATAACAGACAATAAAGATTTATCCACAAAAAAATAAATTTGGTTTGAGACTATTTATAGTTAGCTTTTAGGATTTAGAAATTGAAGGTCATAATTTCAAATCACATATAAGAAAGTATTGGTTTGGAGAAAAACTTATATAATTGTAAAAAACTAAAACTTAAATAAAAATAATGTGTAGTTGGTTTAATAAGAAAAGTAATAGTATCATTTTTCTGATATCATTATTCAACAATGGGCGTGATTGTGGAAGAGAGATGAGATTTATTCTACTTTATTGTTAAGGTGAGACACTACTTATGGTAGATACTCACCTTTCGTTCATTGAATTATAGACTTATGCAGTGCTCTCAATTAAAGGCGTTTTTTTGTTCCTCATTTCACTAAAGGTACGCACACATTTTGACGTAATCTCACACTAAGACATAATCTATGGTAAAAGGTGTTTTATTTGTACCCTCCTCCCTTAACCGATAGACTCTTTGTCTTTAGAATTATCACTTTCCATTATTTTCCACTTCTTTACATTTCCCTTCCCAGAAATCAGCTCCACTTATCCCTACTTTTCTTGAATCAAAAATCGGGTCTTTCCCTACTTTTTTCTGAATTTCATAATCCTTTAATACTCTTAAGGTCGGTTTTTTCAGAAGTAAAATCGCGATAAGATTATGCCAAGCCATACTTCCTATACCCAAATCCCCAAGGACCTATAATAATGATGCTGATTCGACGCTTCCAATGTAGACCATTACTAAAAATGCAATTTTCAGGACTGTTTTCAACCATTGATACTTTAGTTTTAAGGTGGTTGAAAAAGCCTATTGAGGTAAGAACAAACTTCAGATGATTATTGAAAAGAATGTTCATTTTTATGTAATCGCTTACGACAATGGGGAGCAAACCAAAGAAAATTCTACAAGTTATGGATTAAACAAGCCTGTTTTTCTTGCCTATCACCTCTTAACCCATTTAAGTACCACCTAAAAAAGCAATAAGGAGATGTTTAGATATATCAGATTTTGACGGCGGTTACGGATGTGGCGGCTTCTGCTAATTATACTATGAAAAAATCCGACCTTTATTGGTCGGGTTTTTTATATTTTATATACAATTTTATATAGTTATTTTATTATCGACGATAATTTTTGCTCAACCCATTTACTGATACTAATCCCTTCTTGTTCAGCTAAATCTGAAATTGCTTCTAACAATTCGATAGGTAATTCAAAACTAGTTTTTCTATTTGGACTACGTAATATCAAAGTATCATCTTCATGATGCATTTCTCCATTGGTTAAATACGGTAAGATATCAGCAATA
The DNA here is from genome assembly GCF_030817135.1 of Peribacillus sp. V2I11. Taxonomy (NCBI): domain Bacteria; kingdom Bacillati; phylum Bacillota; class Bacilli; order Caryophanales; family Bacillaceae; genus Peribacillus; species Peribacillus sp. V2I11. The sequence continues at coordinate 442,442 of NZ_JAUSYW010000002.1, forward strand.
CCAAACACCTCAGATTTTAACGGCTTTTCTCCTGCCTTGATGTAGAGTAAAACTGTTTCAGTTTGTTCTCTAAGTCGAATGTTTTCCACTCCCCAAATTTTATATAAATAGTCAATGAAGGGATAAAAAACAACTTCGTTTTTGGGTACCTGAAGCTCAACATAACCTTTATAATC